>NC_021014.1:0-57135 GCF_000209835.1 Ruminococcus sp. SR1/5
GTTTCCTGTAAATGTAAAGTTTATGGGATTTTTTTATGCTTGATCTGTGACAGGATAAGGATGTAAAAACGTGCAGATATAAATATAAATAAGATATATTTATATCTGCACGTTTATTTTTGTAACTACAAATAGAAATATTGACTGTTAGAGATAATCAATAAATTTATAAAGCTATGACAGAGAAATTCTGGCTTATCGAATGAAATTAGTCATGATCTTCTGCTCTGTTTCCGGAGCGTCGATACCGGCCTTTTTACCGGCTTCAATACATTTTAACAGCCATGCCATGTTATTGCCTAACGTACGCATGATCTGGAGGCCTTCAGCGTCTTTTCTGACGTCATCCGGGGTATTGCCGTGAACCATTGTCCAGTAGTTTCCGGACACGACAGGCATCTGATGATAGGTAAAGTATTTGATCAGAACATCCAGAGTAGCAGTAGTACCGGCACGTCTTGCGGAAGCAACAGCTGCGGCAGGCTTGTGGATCATATCCTTTCCGGCCTTGGAAGCGAATTTATCCATGAATTCGATGATCTGTCCGGAAGGAGAAGCCCAGTAAACCGGAGAACCAACAATAAGGGCGTCAGCCTCTTTCATAATGGCAGCTGCGGCAGCAACGTTTTCCTGAGAAGGATCCCCGGCCTGGAAGATTTCTGCCCCCACACCGTTCTTCTTTAAGGTTTCTGCGATCTCTGTAAGAGCTGTATAAGTGCAGCCTTCTTTGCGAGGACTGCCGTTGAGTAATAAAACTTTCATTATTGTCATCCTTTCATATGATTTTTTAAGTCATCATACTTTCAATTATATACAGAGAAAAAATAATGTCAATGTTTGAAAAAAACAGAAAAAATTTTTCCGGGTAGGGTTTGAGAAAGGAAATACAAACCCTTGGAAAGCCCATTTTATAAGGCTTTTCGGCCTGTTTTGACATTTGCGAAGCAAATGACATCGAACGACGGAGTCGTGAGATGACCACCGCTGGAGTAGCCAAAAGAACAGGCGATGTAGCTTTAGCTGCGAGCCCGTGAAAAAGGTGAATCGGTACGCAGGTTAAAATTGATTCAAAAAAGATTAACGATCATCAATAGAACATGTATGTAGTTTTGAATATACAATCATGAAAGAGTGGCTTAAACAGCCACTTTTTTATTACCCATAAAAACTGTCCCCTAAAAAAACATAAAAATTGCCCCTTGTAATATACCCAAACAAGCGGTACTATAACATCCAAGTTATTACATTCCTACATTAATACAATCATACATTAAAGTAATAACAAAGGTAATAACGAAACGAGAGGGGAATTATTATGAACACACAGAACAACACAGTAGTTAAACTTGCAGAAACTGCGTTATTAGCAGCTTTATGTTATGTATCCTTCACATTTCTGCAGATCAAGATCCCGGTGCCGGGCGGAGACGCAACATCCATTCATATCGGAAATGCTTTCTGCGTACTTGCAGCACTGCTTCTGGGTGGCGTATATGGCGGACTTGCCGGAGCTATCGGAATGGGAATTGCAGATATCATGGACCCTGTTTATATCACAGGCGCACCGAAAACCTTTATACTGAAATTCTGTATCGGTCTGATCGTAGGTCTTGTGGCACACAAGGTTGCAAAGATCAATGAGAGTACAGATAAAAATATGTTTTCAAATGGAGTGTGATCGCATCTGTCGCAGGACTTGCATTTAACGTAATTGCAGATCCTATCGTAGGATATTTCTACAAACAGTACATTTTGGGACAGCCACAGGAACTGGCACAGGCACTTGCAAAAATGAGTGCGGCGGCAACCTTTATCAATGCAGTTGTATCTGTAATTCTGGTAGCGATCATCTATAATGCAGTACGTCCGGTACTGATCAAAAGTCATCTGATCACAGTTACCAACAACAAAAATCAGGTTGCGTAAAACGACATACTAAAAAAATAATAAAAAACAAGAAATAACACAAGACAGCGAAATGGAAGTTAAAATTCATTTCGCTGTTTTTTTATGCGTGTATAGGATCATTTTTTATATGGTTATCCTCACATAGAAAACAAATTTCGGAACAACCAAGATCTGTTTTGACGTATCCATGGCAGTGATTGCTGCGGTACTTTCCTTCGTATTTGCGGGAAGACTGGATGGTGTAAGAGAAGGTACTGTTATTTCCGCATATTCTCCCGCACCTTCGTAGGTGTGCACCCGAAGTGCTCCTGGAACATCCGTCGAAACAGCTTATAATTGGTGAATCCATGGCGTTCCAGGGTCACATGCACAGGGTCTTTCGTATTGATCAGATCTTTGTAGATAAAAGAAAGTCTGTATTCATTCTGATATTCCAAAAATGTAACCCCCATCTTTTTCTTGAAAAAATGGAAGAAATATCCAGTCTGGAGATAAGCAACACCTGCAATCTCATCCAGAGAAATAGGCCGTTTGTAATTCTCAGAAATATAATTCAGCACCAGATTCAGCCGGTCCAGATCTTTTTTCAGCCGGCTTAGATCTCTTTGAAAAACTTTGACACTGAAATTGTGACACGGCTGGAACAAAAGTTCAAAGATCAGGATATTGCAGACGAGAGTCGTATGGTGGAGTAAAAAGATACAAAAAAGCGGAGATTTATCGTTATAAAGACTATTGAAAATAAAAGAAGTTTGTAGTAAGGTAGTAGCTACAACGCTTACGAAAGGGAAGACTGTTTCGGGTGGGCAGTCTCCTTTTTGTGGAGAATTTTGGATGAAGGAAAATGAAAAACAAGGGGGAAGAATTTATGGAGAAGGTAAAAGAGAAATCTTCTTTTTTCCGAAAGTTCGTAGGAGATAAGAGGTTTTATCTGATGGTCCTGTCTATTGCAGTACCGATCATGGTACAGAACGGGATCACAAATTTTGTCAGTCTTCTGGACAATATTATGATCGGTCGTATCGGTACCGAACAGATGTCTGGAGCGGCGATCGTCAATCAGCTGATCTTTGTATATAATCTATGTATTTTCGGCGGGGTGTCCGGAGCGGGAATTTTTACAGCACAGTATTTCGGACAGAAGGATCATGAGGGTGTCCGCCAGACACTTCGTTATAAATTGTGGATGGCAGTGATTCTGACAGCAATCACCATTATACTGTTTCTGACAGCAGGGGGTTCACTGATCAGCATGTATTTAAAAGGTGACGGGACTGCACAGGAGATCAGGGATACTCTTATTTATGGGAAACAGTATTTATGGATCATGCTTCTGGGACTTCCGCCATTTATGATGGTGCAGGTCTATGCAAGTACTTTACGTGAATGCGGTGAGACCGTACTTCCAATGAAGGCCGGGATCGTGGCAGTGCTGATCAATCTGATATTTAATTATCTTCTGATCTATGGAAAATTCGGATTCCCGGAAATGGGAGTAAGAGGCGCGGCTGTTGCCACAGTGCTCTCCAGATATGTGGAAGCCTGCATTGTCCTGAGCTGGACACATAAGCATACAGAAAAGAATATTTTTGCACAGGGTCTGTATTCAACATTAAAGGTTCCGGCGAACCTGACAAAGAAGATACTTATTAAGGGAACCCCGCTGCTTCTGAATGAGACTTTATGGGCAGCCGGAGTGGCCATGCTGACACAATGTTATTCAGTCCGTGGACTGAACGTGGTTGCGGGATTAAATATTTCCAATACCATCAACAATGTATTTAATATCATATTTATCGCACTTGGAGATTCGGTAGCCATTGTTGTAGGACAGCTTCTGGGGGCAGGTAAGATGAAGGAAGCCAGAGATACGGACAACAAGATGATCGCATTTTCTGTGTTCTGCTGTACCTGCGTGGCAGCTGTGATGTTTGTAATGGCACCACTGTTTCCAAGGCTTTACAATACCAATGCTGAGGCACGTACTCTGGCGAAATATTTTATTATGCTCACAGCATTTTTCATGCCGCAGAATGCATTCTTGCATGCAACATATTTTACTTTGCGTTCCGGTGGAAAGACCATCGTTACATTTCTGTTTGACAGTGTGTTTATCTGGGTGGTAAGTGTAACGATCGCATTTACCTTAAGCCGTTTTACAGGTCTGCCTGTACTTGTGATCTACGCAATGGTCCAGGCAGCGGATATGATGAAATGTGTCATTGGATTTATCCTTGTAAAAAAAGGCGTATGGCTTCAGAATATCGTTTCATAGAATTTTTTGAAATCTTCCGGGAGGGGTGCTTCCAGGGAGATTTCTTTTTTGGCATTTTTGTCATGATGCATGGAAGCCTGGGTGTCGGAAGCAGATTCATCAATTGAAAATGGAAGTTGAAATTTAAGCTTCCATGCGTGGAGTGCAGCCCGGGAAAACGGATTCGATATGTCCGATAAACAGTACAGAGAATCACCCAGAAGAGGATGCCCGAGAGATGCCATGTGTACACGGATCTGATGGGTACGGCCGGTTTTCAGACGGAGCATTACAAGAGAAGCCGGAGCTGCTGCGTCAGGGCCGGTAGATTTCAGAACAGAATAAAGGGTTTCTGCATGTTTGCTTCCGGGAAGCGTGCCATCTGTGGATACGACCATTTTCAGACGGTTATCCGGGTCAGGTGCAAGGGGAACGGAGATCCTGTGAAAAGCTCCATCTTCATCCACAGGCATGAAACCGGAAACTGCAGCCAGATAGGTTTTCTCTGAAATCCCTTCTTCACGCTGGTTCTGTAATCTGGCGGCAGCAGTCTGGTTCCTGGCAAAGAGCAGGATACCGGAGGTTTCTTTATCCAATCGTCCGATAGACCGGACTTTGGTAGGCTCTCCTTTGGAACGGAAATAGGAAGCCACCTGGTTGGCGAGACTGTCACTGTAGTGAGAACCGGAAGGGTGAGTGACAATCCCGGCAGGTTTATTTATGGCGAGGATATCCTGGTCTTCGTATATAATCGCCAACTCAGGAAGAAACTGTGACGTTGTAGCCGGTGAATGATAATTGTGAGAATTGACATCAGAACCTGCAAATTCTGAAGCTGCGGAATCAGAATATGAAATTGCGTCTGCGGAGAACTGGAAATTGTGATTGGACGAATAGACGGTAAAGGATGAAGATTCCAGCTGGGCAGAATCCACATCGTCCGCTTCCAGGCATACTATGATCTGATCCCCGGGATAAGCGGTTTCCGTTACCCGGCACTGTTGTCCGTTTTTTCGGATACCACCGGGACGGAACTTCGCCTGGCTGATCTGCTTTTTTGTAAGACCTGCCTGCGTGCGAAGAAAGCGGGAGACAGGTGCCGGAACAGCTGTTTTCGGGATATAGATAGTAAGATAGCGGTTCATTGTGAGGAATCCTCCGATTCTATTAAATTAATAAATATTTACAGGAATTTGGATGCAGGAGATTTTTACTTATGCTGATAATAAAAAACAGCAACTTGAGTCCGATCCCTCAGCTGCAGTTTATCCAGAATGGAAC
Organism: Ruminococcus sp. SR1/5; assembly: GCF_000209835.1. Classification (NCBI taxonomy): domain Bacteria; kingdom Bacillati; phylum Bacillota; class Clostridia; order Eubacteriales; family Oscillospiraceae; genus Ruminococcus; species Ruminococcus sp. SR1/5. The sequence continues at coordinate 5,444 of NC_021014.1, forward strand.
TGAGATAATTTCGTACCGTTCCCTCACTGAGAAACAGTTCTGCGGCAATCTCCTTATTGCTGTATCCGTTGGCGATCAGCCGGATGATATCCAGCTCCCGTTCGCTGATGTTTCTGGAAGCATAATCAAATCCGTCGGAAGACTGCAGGAGTTCAGGGATTTTGGATATGATCTCTGTGCCGAATACGGTCTGGCCGGAGTAAACCGCCTGAAGAGCCGGAAGAATGCTGGTATGATCCTGCTTCAGAAGATAACCCTTTGTGCCGAGGCGGAGGGCTTTTACAATATATTCATCATCGGAAAAAGTAGTCAGAAGAAGAATTTTTGCCTCCGGAAATTCGCCCAGGATCTTTCTGGAAGCTTCCAGTCCGTCCATTCCTTTCATACGGATATCCATCAGAAGAATATCCGGAAGATACTCTCTGTACAGAGAGCAGGCTTCTTCACCATCAGAGCCGGTGGTAGTCACTTCGATATCCGGGTTTGCTTCAAGAATGGTTTTTAGTGCTCCTGCAACCAGGCAGTCGTCGTCTACGATTATAATTTTCATGTCAAAATCTCCTGTTTATGAGTTATAAAAAGTAAATTTACAGATCAGAAAAAACAGACGGATCCAATATGCCGGGAAAGTACTTTGATCAAATCAGGAAGGTTTCCGGAAAAGTGAGAAATATCTGTCTGATTCAATTAGAAACAGATTTCGGGATCGTCACAAAGATCCGAAAACCATTCTCCTGCGTAATCTGGACCGTACCGCCCAGCGCCTTTGCACGGTCACGGATATTGGACAGTCCCATACCACCGGAAGTATTTTTTGCCTTATTGCTGTCTGATCCAGTTTGAATATCCGGAATTCCATTTTCCGGTGTCCCATTATCCTCAATGCACAATTGATAAAGTGCAGGATGCTCCCGCAGAAGAATATCCACAGAATCCGCATTACTATGCCGCATTACATTGGAAAGCCCTTCCTTTGTAATACTGATCAGACTGTATTTCACCTCTCTTGGAATCTGCCTAGACATATCATAAGTAAGATTCACCGGGCAGAAGGTGAAATCTTTTACAAGTCCTTTTATGGCATCTTCCAGATCTATCGCATCGTCATGAAGATCATGTACACTGGAACGGATGCTGTTCATAGCACCGTTCAGGGATTCTTCCAGATTTCCAAGCAGAGGATCAAGAGAATCATTTTTGTTGATGGTTTTGCAGGCAGCAGTCATAAGGATAGAACGGGATAGTACATGTCCCACATTATCATGGATCTCTCTGGCAATTCTGTTTCGCTCGCGCAATGTAGCAGCATAAATCTCGTAATCCTGTTTTTCCAGAAGTGCCTTGTTTTTTTCAGAAAGAAGAAGCGTATGTTCCTCACTGTCATCCCGGATCTGATGAAAATCCTGGTAAAGAGCCTGATATTTTCCGGCATAGAGCCAGAGAAAAAATGAGAGAACGAAACCAAAAATCCCAAGCAGACAAAGAACTGCCGGAAATCTATTGATCTGAAAAACCAGAAATCCCCAAAGTGGAAGCTCAGCCACTGCCAGAGGAAAAAGCCCGGCAGATAAGGTCTGATACAGCAGCAGCGGGAAAAACAGAAGAAAATCCGAAAACCACAGGGAACATAATCCAAAGATCACATAGCTTCCTGCAAGAACCGGAATGATATTTCCGGCGGGTTTCAATACTGGCAAAGAATTGTGTGAACAGGATTCTGTTTTACATACCCTGCACAGATAAGTAATGCAGCAAAGGATCACCGTAAAAAGGAGGGCAAACACAAGAGCCTGATCTGCAGGCACATAAAAAAATGTTAAAGTACTGTATAAAAGCAATAGTATGGAATCTGTAAAATAACGCATAAAAAATATACCCTCCTTTCTACTACAGCATTTTCCGAAAGTCAGGCAGATAATCGTCTAAAATTATCGTATCCTGTTCCGGGAGAACCCCTTTTGTTGCACAAATTTCTGAAATCAATGTGCCTTTATTATAATATACCGGTTCCTTCCCTGCAAAGAAAAATCTATCCTTTTGAAAAAGACATGACATTTGTCATTCGCAGGTGGTGACATTCAACACTTGGAGCAGACAGAAGAAAAGGATATAATGGCATCATAGAAGAAATATGAATTTCTGCGAAAGAGACATAAAAGTCCTGCTTAACGGACTGTAAAAAAGGAGGAAAACATATGCCACAGAGTATGGTCCACATAGAAAATCTGGTAAAACGATACGGTGATCTTACCGCACTGAATCATCTGGAACTGGATATCCGGGAGGGTGAGATCTTCGGATTACTTGGTCCCAACGGCTCGGGAAAGACAACGGCCATCAGCTGCCTCTTGTCACTTCTGAAATATGACAGAGGTGAAATAAAGATATTCGGAGAAGAGATGAAGCCGGACAGCTATAAGCTCAAGGAACAGATTGGGATCGTGCTTCAGAATGTAGCCGTTTTTGATGAGCTGACAGTGCAGGAAAATATCGATTATTTCTGCGGCCTTTACATACGGGACAGGAAACGGAGAAAAGAGCTGGTGGAGGATGCCATTGAATTTACAGGTCTTGAAGATTTCCGCAAAATGTACCCGAAGAAGCTTTCCGGGGGCCTTTTACGAAGATTGAACATTGCCTGCGGGATCGCCCATAAGCCAAGACTGATCATTATGGATGAGCCGACGGTAGCTGTAGATCCACAGAGCAGAAACAAGATCCTGGAAGGGATCCAGACGCTGAACCACCAGGGCTCCACCATTATCTACACATCCCATTACATGGAAGAAGTGGAGCAGATCTGTACCAGGATCGCCATCATGGATCACGGAAGAGTCATCGCTCAGGGAACAAAGGAAGAATTGAAGCAGATGATCAAAACAGGAGAGACCATCACCGTAGAAGCCATTGCCCTGGAAGAAAAAATCTCCGGGATATCCGCACACTGGAGCATGTGTTTGATGTGCAGTATGAAAAACAGGTGCTGGTCGTGCGCTGTACCGATGCGAAGCATAACCTGATCCGTCTTCTTAATTATCTGCAAAGCCAGGATATTTCTTTTGGAAGAGTCTTTTCCGAACTGCCTACATTAAATGATGTCTTTCTGGAGATCACCGGAAAACAGCTAAGAGATTAGGAGGGATGGGAGATGTTGCATTTACTGAAATACAGTTTTCTTTCCAAGATCCGGAATTTTAACATTGTATTCTGGCCGCTGGTCTTTCCGCTTGTGCTTGGAACTTTTTTCTATTTTGCATTCGGAAATATCAATGAGGCAGATTTTCAGACGGTTCCGGTGGCAGTGGTGAAGGAAGCTTCTGCGGATACGTTTTTTATGACCTATCTGGATGAAGTGGAAAAAAGCAGTCCGGATCTTTTAAAAGCAGAAGAAATGTCGGAAAAGGAAGCGCTGGAAGCACTGCAGGATAAAAAAGTAGAAGGGATTTATTATGTGGGAAAAGAGCCTTCCCTTACAGTAGCAGGAACCGGAATAGAAGAAAGTATCCTTCAGACAGTTCTCGACAGCTGTGAAAACACCAGAACAACCATCACCAATATCATGAAAAAAATCCGCAGATGGATATGGAAACCATGAAATCCTTGTTAAGTTCCGACAGCCTGGTAAGGGAAGTCTCTCTTGGCGGCCGGACCATTGACGGAAATGTGCAGTTCTTTTACGCACTGATCGCCATGGCCTGCCTGTATGGATGCTTTATCGGATTTGGCTCTGCGATCGGGATTCAGGCCAATATCACACCTCTGGCAGCCAGAAGGTGTGTAACGCCGACCCACAAGCTGAAGCTGATCCTTACAGACCAGCTGACATCTTTTGCTCTGGGCTATGTGGACGTGATCATTCTGATCCTGTATCTCCGGTATATTCTCAATCTGGATTTTCAGGGACAGATGGGAAAAATGCTGGTGGTATCTTTTTTCGGAAGTCTCATCGGTGTATCTATGGGAATGTTTATAGGCAGCTTCGGAAAAATGCAGGAAGGCGTCAGAATCGGGCTCATGCTTGGAATCTCTATGGTAAGCAGCTTTCTTGCCGGACTGATGAACGGAAATATGAAGGATATCGTGGAAAAAAGTGTTCCGTTTGTGAACCGGATCAATCCTGCATCACTGATCTCAGATGCGTTTTACTGTATCAATGTATATGATGATATGACCAGATACTATAGAAATCTGATCACACTGGCGGTAATGTGCGTGGTGCTGGTGATGGCATCCTTTTTCATGGTCAGGAGGGAACGTTATGACAGTATTTAAAGGCTATATGAGGATCATGAAAAAAAATACAGGTCTGATCCTCCTGTATCTGGGCATTTTTTTCGGAGTGACAATGGCACTTCAGGCAGCGGCCGGTAAGGAAACTTATACCAGCTATGAAAGCGAAAAAATAAAGATCGGAGTGGTGGATAAAGACAACGGACCACTTGCAGAAGGACTGGTAAAATGGCTTGAAGGTACGCATCACGTGACCATGCTGGAGGATAACAGGGAGAAGCTTCAGGAAGAGCTTTTTTACAGAAATGTAGAATACATCGTGGTGATTCCTGAGGATTTTTATGAGAACTGTATGGTAAACGGCGAAAGTATTTCTGTGACCAAGGTGCCCGGATCTTATTCGGCATATTATGTGGATCAGCAGCTGGAGAGCTGTCTGAATACAATGCGGACATATCTGAAAGCCGGTTTTTCCCAGAAGGAAGCGGCAACAGCGATCCTGGATAAAAAAAGAGGAGAAGTCACCATGCTGGATACAGATGAAAACAGTGGTACGTCCGGATGGCTCTATTATTTCCGATATATTCCATATCTGTTTCTTGCATTACTTTGCTATGTGATGGGATATGTTCTGATGGCTTTCAAAAAAGACGATATACCAAAGAGAATGCAGGCATCTGCGATCTCTGCAAGACGACAGAGTCTGGAAGGGCTTCTGGCCATGTTTGTGATGGGTGGGGGCTTATGGGGAATCGGTATGGCTGGAGCTATCCTTATGTATGGAAAAACATTTCTCAGTTCAGAAAATTTCGGATACTATGTACTGAACACTCTGGTAATGATGGCAGTGGCACTTTCACTTTCCTATCTGATCGGTCTTTTTGTAAAAAACAGCAACATGTTAAGCGGGATCGCAAATATCCTGTCTCTTGGAATGTGCTTTCTGTGTGGTGTGTTTGTTCCCATGAATATTATGGACAGAAACGTTCTGAAGGTGTCTCAGTTTCTTCCTGTGTACTGGTATGAAAACGTAAATGAGACTCTTGGAAGTTATAGCCACCTAACAGGTGAGGCAGCTGTATCGGTGTGGAAAGGCATTGGACTGGAAGCTATGTTTGCGGTAGTTTTTGTCTGCATGATCCTGGCAGTGACCAGGTATCAGCGGCAGAAATAACAGAAAATAATAGCAGATGGCTGTTAATTATGGTAGGATATAGCTGATAAAGATGATTTGCGGAGAAAAACATGAAAAAAATACAAGTTTTACTAAAACCACAATGCAATGCAGAAATTCAAAATCAGTTTGCAACAAAATTCGGAGATCAGTGCGAATTTACATTTCAGGGCAAAGAAACTGAGGATGCGATCGCAGCAGCAGAAGTAGTGATCGGAGAGCCAGAGGAAGAAGAAATCCTGAAAGCAGAAAATCTTCGCTGGATCCAGCTGACCTGGGCCGGTGCGGACAAATATACAAAAATGAAAGCATTCCCGACAGGAGTTACATTAACCAATGCTTCCGGCGCTTTTGGAAAGATCATATCAGAATATGTGATCGGGAATATCATTGCGCTGTACCGTGAACTTCCGAACTACTGGAAGAACAAACAGAAACACCTCTGGGTACAGAATAGATCATCAGAAACCATATATGGAAAAAACATTCTCATCCTGGGAACCGGGGATATAGGAAGAAATATTGCCCATAGAATGAAAGCGTTTGAAACGCATGTGACTGGAATAAAAAGAACTGCAGTCCCGGAGCATTTGCAGCAGATGAAAGAGTTTGATGAGGTATATGATCTGACAGCGCTGGATCAGCAGCTTCAGAAAGCGGATATTGTGATCGGCTGTCTCCCGGGAACACCGGAAACAAAAGGCCTTCTGAATTACGAACGGCTGTATTCCATGAAAAAGATGCAATTCTGGTTAATGTAGGAAGAGGAAGCCTCATTCCAACAGAAGACCTGATCAGAGTACTGGAGGAAGGCCACTTAAAAGGAGTGGTCCTGGATGTATTTGAAACAGAACCATTGCCGGAGACATCACCTCTTTGGAATATGGAAAACGTCCTTATCACTCCACACATTGCAGGACCGAGTTTCGGTGGAAACGCTGAAGTCCAGGATATGATCTGGAACATCTGTATGGAAAATATGGAACGATATCTGAATGGAAAAAATTAAAAATATTGTCCGGTTAAAGGATGGGTATTAAATAAAAAGATAGTTACAAGCTCCTTCTGATAAACTGTGAAGCAGTTATTCGGTTATGAGCAAGTAGCGAAGCGGATGCTTTTATCCGCTTGACTAAAAATACATTTATGGATATTTAAGAAAGAGACAGAGTGCATAATGATAACACGTCAGAAACTGATTGATCAGATAGAAAAATACAAGCCATATAATGAGCAGGAAGAAAAAGATAAAATCCTGATCCTGGACTGGATCAGAAATAATGAGAATGCTTTTTCCAGGGAAAATGCAGTAGCCCATATGACAGCTTCTGCCTGGGTAGTAAACAGAGAACGGACGAAAGTCCTTATGGTATATCACAACATATACAATTCCTGGTCCTGGCTTGGAGGACATGCAGATGGAGAGACGGATTTACTATCCGTTGCTGTCAGAGAAGTAAAAGAAGAGGCAGGGATTTCCAATGTTCGTCCGGTGTCAGAAGAGATTTTTTCCCTGGAATCCCTGACTGTAGACGGCCATGTGAAAAAAGGAAAATATGTATCCAGCCATCTGCACTTTAACCTAACATATCTCCTTGAGGCAGATTCAGAAGAGGCTGTTTCCATAAAAGCAGATGAAAACAGCGGTGTAGCCTGGTTTTCACCGGAAGAAGCATTGATGAGATCAACAGAACCGTGGTTTGTGGAACATGTTTATATTAAGCTTTTGAAGAAAATGAATCTATGTTATAATGGGATAAAGACAAAAGAGGTTTGACATTGACTGAGCAAATACGAAAATCTGACTGTAATGTAAGACAATACAGTTTTGCAGGGATCGACGGGAAGCAAGGTTAAAATAAAAGAATAAAGGACTGGATTGTATGAAAATGCAGTCTTTTTTTATTCATAAGGAATAGGGAAACTGTTAGCTGAGAAAGGGGGAAACAAACATGAAAAATTATTCAGAGGATGCGGACAGACAGTATCACATTCAGGTAGCAAAAGGAGAAGTGGGACGTTACGTTATTTTACCGGGAGATCCGAAACGCTGCAAAAAGATCGCACAGTATTTTGATGATCCGGTTTTGGTAGCAGATAACCGGGAATACGTAACATACACCGGAACACTGGACGGAGTGAAGGTAAGTGTGACATCTACCGGAATCGGCGGACCGTCCGCTTCTATCGCAATGGAAGAGCTGTATCGGTGCGGGGCTGATACATTTGTACGCATCGGAACCTGCGGTGGAATGCAGCCGGAGGTAAAAAGTGGTGATATTGTTGTTGCAACGGGCGCGATCCGTATGGAGGGCACCAGTAAAGAGTATGCACCTATTGAATTCCCGGCAGTGGCAAATCTGGAAGTGATCAATGCACTTGTGGAAGGAGCAAAGAAAGAAGAATGTGAATTCCACACAGGTGTGGTACAATGTAAGGATTCCTTTTATGGCCAGCATGAGCCGGAAACCAAGCCGGTCAGCTATGAACTGATGAATAAATGGGAAGCGTGGAAACGTCTCGGCTGTCTTGCGTCGGAGATGGAATCCGCTGCTCTTTTTATAGTGGCAAGCCATTTAAAAGTACGTGTGGGCTCCTGCTTCCTGGTGCTTGCAAATCAGGAAAGAGAAAAGCTGGGTTTGGATAATCCTGTGGTACATGATACCGATAAGGCGATCCAGGTTGCAGTACAGGCGATCCGTGAACTGATCCGTGCAGATCAGGCACAGAAAAAAGAAGAATAACGTATGCATGCCTGATTCAGGAAAGGTGGGAAAATTATGGAAGAAAAACAGATCAAAGAAATGATCGATCTGGCGATCAGACAGATGGACTATTCCTATGCGCCATACTCACATTTTCATGTAGGGGCGGTACTTCTTGCAAAAAACGGTACCTATTATACCGGGTGTAACATAGAAAATGCTGCCTATACTCCAACAAACTGTGCGGAAAGAACTGCTTTTTTCAAAGCGGTCAGTGAAGGCATGAGAGACTTTCAGGCAATCTGTATCGTTGGCGGCAAGGATGGTGTTCCTACAGAGTATGCAGCACCCTGTGGAGTATGCAGACAGGTTATGATGGAGTTCTGTGATCCGGAAACCTTTCAGATCATACTGGCAGTCAGCAGAGAAAAATATGATATCTTTACGTTAAAGGAACTGTTGCCATTTGGATTTGGACCGGATAATCTGAAGAAACTGAAGTGATAAGCGCATGTGGACACGTGTAGAGATTTTCACGATATGAATGCAGTGAGAAGTAAAATATTGAAAAGTGATCGCCCGGATGTTGATATGACAGGCCGGGCGATCACTTTTCTGCCATATAATAAAAAACGCTGAAAATCCTTAATTAAGGTTTTTCAGCGATTCTAATAGCAGGGGATGAGAGAATCGAACTCCCACCAAAGGTTTTGGAGACCCCTATCATACCATTTGACCAATCCCCTATATTAAATAGTGTTTTCATCACTGTTGCAATTATACATATAAAATATACAATTGTCAAGAGATGAGAGTGCTTTTTGTATAATAAAATATAAATAAAATTCTTCCTGTCATAAATCGGCAGAAAAACGGAGATGGAGGGATTTGAACCCTCGCGCCGGTTGCCCGACCTACCGCATTTCGAGTGCGGACCCTTCAGCCACTTGGGTACATCTCCGGATGCAAACCTTTATTATTATATAAGGTATCCGGAGAAAGGTCAATCTTTTTTAAAACTTTTCTTTTTTGTATTATTGACGAATCTTCCAGACTATAATATGATAATGAGATAAAGTGTACAGACAGAAGTGGATGTGCAGAAATGGAGGGAATTATGAGCGATAAGAAATCAGCGATTCTCAGAGTGGCGAAGGGTCTTACTGAGAATTATGCTTCAGAAGAACTTTTTATGCCGAAGAGCGGCAGACGTCTGCCGAACCGTTCGGTGATCATTGATATAGTAAGAGATCTGAAATCTATTGTATTTCCGGGATATTTCAGTACGGATACCAGTGCTACCGTATTTCCGGAGTATTATGTGGGACACAGACTGAATGATCTTTATGACAGATTGAAGAATCAGATCGAGATCGCACTTCTTTATCACGGAGAGGAACCGGAAGAAGCAGCAGCTCATGCAGACAGAACTGCATGTGGATTTTTTGAGCAGCTTCCTGAGATCCAGAGACTGCTTCTGACTGATGTACAGGCTGGTTTTGATGGTGACCCCGCAGCCAAGAGCAAGGAAGAGATCATTTTTTCATATCCGGGATTATTTGCTATCTACGTGTATCGTCTGGCACATGTTCTTTATAAAGAAGAAATCCCATTTATCCCGCGCGTGATGTCGGAATATGCTCATGGCCGTACAGGGATCGATATCAACCCGGGAGCGACCATCGGAGAGTATTTCTTTATCGATCATGGTACCGGTGTGGTTGTAGGTGAGACTACAGAGATCGGAAATAATGTAAAACTGTATCAGGGAGTGACACTGGGAGCGCTTTCCACAAGAAAGGGACAGCAGCTTGCCAATGTAAAACGTCATCCGACGATTCGTGATAATGTAACGATCTATTCTAATTCCACAGTGCTCGGTGGTGAGACGGTTGTAGGAGAGAATACGATTATAGGTGGTAATACCTTTATCACAGAATCCATTCCTGCAAATACCAAGGTCAGTGCAAAAAGTCCGGAGCTTGTGATCAAGAAACCGAAGGCCCAGGTTTCTGCCACAAATGTATGGGAGTATTGATGAAAAATCCAATAAATAAAAAAATAAAAATTTAAAAAAAACTGTTGACAAATAAAACAGCATGCTATATACTAATCATCGTTGCAGCGGTCAAGCGATCGGTAATCACCGAAGCGACGATGCGCGGGTGTAGTTCAATGGTAGAACACCAGCCTTCCAAGCTGGATACGTGGGTTCGATTCCCATCACCCGCTTATGCGATAGTGGCGTAGTTGGTAACGCGCGACCTTGCCAAGGTCGAGACCGCGGGTTCGAGCCCCGTCTATCGCTCTCATCGAAGGATGAAGATTTATAATTTCATAACTGCGGGTGTAGTTCAATGGTAGAACACCAGCCTTCCAAGCTGGATACGTGGGTTCGATTCCCATCACCCGCTTGTGCGATAGTGGCGTAGTTGGTAACGCGCGACCTTGCCAAGGTCGAGACCGCGGGTTCGAGCCCCGTCTATCGCTCTTCGGAACTCTGAGGATGATCAGAGTTCTTTTTTGTTGCGAAAAAATCCTCTGCTTTATTTTTATGCAGCAGAGGATTTTTCACGTTATGTGTTACTGTGTAGCTTATTCAGTTGTTTCACCCTGATCGATCAGAGTATAGAAGGTCAGAAGATAAAGCCCGCATAAGCCTACAAGTCCGTAGATGATCCGGGAGAGCCAGCTCATGCTTCCGAACAGGAATGCTACCAGATTAAAATTAAAGAAGCCGATCAGACCCCAGTTTATGGCACCGACCACAGCAATGGTCAGGGTGAAGTACTGCAGACATTTATTTGACATAAGTCACCATCCTTTCGTTATATAGGAAATAGTTTTTCATGGAATCGAAAAAATATACACAGGAATGAGAAAACGAAAAACGGAAATTTCTGCCAGTCATGAAAAAATCATGAAGGAGAAATTTCCGTTTTCCTTTCATATGCAAGATAAAATGTAAATTTCCGGTTTATCGAATTTGGATCGTAAATATCCGCCCAGCAATTCCGATATCTTACTTCAGCTTCAGAACCTGAGAGGTTGTCTGTCCGCCGCTTACATTCAGAGTTTCTTTGCCCTGAAGCGTTACATCACTGGTGGTATCCTTCAGAAGAAATACCTGGCATACAGTGACGGTCTTTCCGGGATCAATGGTGCTCATGTAGTTATCTACAGCATCATCGCTGGCTTCCGGATAAGTTCCTTCCAGAGCTTCTCCGTTCTGGGAAGCCTGCAGGGTGAAGTCTACAAATGCACTGGACTGGGAATCACCAGAGTTTGTATAGTCATAGTAGATCATCAGACAGGGATTTCCGCCGTAGTCCTTGGAGATCGCAAACTGTTTGAAACGGACGGAGAATTTGTCAGTTGTAATATCAATGGATGCACTTGTGCCTTCAGCAGAGGCTGTGTTGTCAGGGGTGGAAGAATCCTCTGCAGCGGAAGAACTGCTATCTGTGCTGTCATCTGTAAGCTGGGATGATATCTCGTCTTTTACGCTTTTGAAGTTTGCGCACATAACCTTGACTGTGGTGTCATCCAGAGAAACGATCTTCCAGTCATTGCCGATTTTGATCAGAGGATAGGTGATATCGATCTCACTGTATTTTTCATCCGCTGTGGAAGCATTTTCGGCAAGAAGTGCAGCGAGCATTTCCTGGATATCATCCTGGGTCATTTCCTTTCCGGCATAGGCTGCGACAGCAATCTTACGGGTGTATTCCTGAATGGTTGCTGCATAGATATTGGTTCCGTCAATATATTTCATGTGAACCGTTATCCTGGCAGTTCCGTTCTGGATGTCAAATTTGTTTTTGGTGATCTTGTAGGTCATTTTTTGTTGACGGTAGTGAAGAAATCTGTGTAAGCAGAATCACGGATATCTGCATCATCCAGAGCGCTGAGATCATGACTCTGGAGAAGGTTCTCCATTGTGGTAAAATCCATGTTCTGCATTCCTGTGAGAAATTCTTCTGTGGCTTCTACCGGTTTATGGCGCTGCATCATATACCAGGCGGTTCCGCCGGCTGCGGCAGTGATCAGAAGGATGATCAGACAGATCACGAGAGGCTTTTTGCTTTTTTCTTTCTGTGGGGAGTGTCGTCTTCAAAATCATTGGAGATCAATGATCTGGAGAGCTCATCGTCATAAAAATCATTATTGTCTTCTGTATTCATTATTCCTCCTTACAATAAGTCATTCTGGTTTTCGGGTGGGTAAGTCAGAGGATATCTGTTTGCATTTGCGGGCAAACAGCATCACCCTATGTTACCGTAACGATTATATCATAGGTTTACTGTTTGAGAAACCCCCTGTGTTATGATATACTGGAAGACACAGAAAAAGTGGTTGAGTACAGGTGACAAAGCGGAATGTGAATGCCCGCTTTATGCAGCAGAAAAGGTGAGGTGAAATATATGTTACGGACAATTCAGTATTCATTTCCTTCAAAAGCAGACGGATTGGAAATTTCCTGCCTGGCAGTAGTGCCGGAGTTGGAACGTAATGAGAAATACCGTGGGATCATACAGATCGTTCACGGAATGAGTGAGTACAAGGAACGCTACATTCCTTTTATGGAATATATGGCAGAGCGAAAATATATAAGTGTGATCCATGATCACCGTGGCCATGGGAAAAGCGTACGCAGTAAAGAGGATCTTGGGTATATGTACGGTGGTGGGGCGGATGCCATGCTGCAGGATATCCATACGGTGAACTGCTTGATCAAGGATCATTTCCCAGGTATTCCGCTGATCCTTTTCGGACACAGCATGGGCTCTCTGGCAGTTCGTGCCTATGCAGCTCATCATGACAGCTGTATGGATATGCTGATCGTCTGCGGCTCACCCAGCTATAATGTATTTCGTCCGGTCGGAGTAGCTCTGGCAAAAGCGGGAAAGACTGTTTTCGGGCCTAAACACAGTGCGGGTCTGATCGAGATGATGTCTTTTGGAAGCTATGCAATGCACTTCAAAAAAGAAAAAACCGTTTTTCTTGGATCTGCTCTGATCCGCAGGTTGTGCAGGATTATTCGGATTCAGAATACTGTGGATTTACCTTTACGGATGATGCATATCTGGCACTTTTTGACCTGATGAAAAGAGCCTATGATGTGAAGCACTGGAAGTGTACAAAGCCGGAAATGCCGGTGCTGTTTATCAGTGGGGCGGAGGATCCCTGCATGGGAAATGTGCGGCAGTTTGCGAAGGCTGTCCGTGCCATGCGTTGTGCAGGATACCGGGATGTCCGGGGAAAATTATATCCGGGAATGCGCCACGAGATCCTGAATGAGAAAAACAGGGAAAAGGTTTATCATGATATATTTACATATATCTGCAAAAAAAGGACTTTGAACGCTCTGTGACAGAGTGATATAATAAAAATCTGAGTGCTCCTGCAGACATCTGTGAGAGGGCGCAACTACTGAGAAAACAGGAGGATTCGTAAATTATGAGAGCAAGTGGGATTTTACTTCCGGTATCCAGTCTGCCATCGAAATATGGGATCGGATGCTTTTCTGAGGAAGCATATGAGTTTGTAGACCAGCTGGCAAGAGCAGGACAGAAATACTGGCAGATCCTTCCTCTCGGACCTACCGGATATGGAGATTCACCATACCAGTCTTTTTCTACCTTTGCGGGAAATCCGTATTTTATTGATCTGGAGGCTTTTGTAAAAGAGGGATATCTGGATAAAAGTGATTGCGAGGACTGTGACTGGGGTACAAACGAGAGCTATGTGGATTATGAGAAGATTTATAATTCCAGATTTCGGCTTTTGAGAAAAGCCTTTGAAAATTATGACTGTGAGACAGATCAGGAGTACCGTAAGTTTGTAAAAGAAAATGCTGCCTGGCTGGAAGATTACAGCCTGTATATGGCAATCAAGGACAGCCTGAATGGGATCAGCTGGATCGAATGGCCTACGGAACTCAAAAACAGAGAAAAAGCTGCATTGGCTGAAAAAAGGGAGAAGCTTGCAAAAGAAGTGGGATTTTACTGTTTCCAGCAGTTCTGCTTTTTTAAACAGTGGACAGCATTGAAAGCTTATGCAAATGCTAAGGGAGTGGAGATGATCGGAGACATCCCGATCTACGTTGCGTTTGACAGTGCGGATGCCTGGGCACAGCCGGAATTGTTCCAGTTTGATAAGGAAAATATTCCGATCGGCGTTGCCGGATGCCCGCCGGATGCTTTTTCCGCCACAGGGCAGCTCTGGGGAAATCCGCTTTATGACTGGGAATATCACAAGAAAACGGGCTATGCATGGTGGACACGCCGAATGGCAAATTGTATGAAGCTTTATGATGTGGTAAGGATCGACCATTTCAGAGGCTTTGATGAGTATTATTCCATTCCGTACGGAGATAAAACTGCGGAGTTCGGTCACTGGGAAAAGGGACCGGGAATGGATCTGTTCCGTGCGCTTGAAAAGAATCTTGGAAAGCTGGATGTGATCGCAGAGGATCTTGGTCTCCTTACAGACAGTGTGATCGAGATGGTGGAAGAATCCGGATTCCCGGGAATGAAGGTATTGCAGTTTGCTTTTGACGAGAATGAGGACAGTCCGTATCTGACGCACAGATATGAAAGGAATTGCATTGTTTACACAGGTACTCATGACAATGAGACAACAAGAGGATGGTTCCGCAATCTGAGCCAGCATGATCGAAATTTTGCCAGGGCCTATATTGGCTGTGAGGGCAAGCATGAGACTGCGGCAGTGTGGAGCATGATACGTGCGGCGATGTCCAGTGTTGCAGATCGCTGTGTGATCCCGGTACAGGATTATCTCTGCCTTGGAAATGAGGCAAGGATCAATGAACCGTCAACTCTTGGTGACAACTGGAAGTGGCGTATGAAAAAAGGCCAGCTCAATGAAACAATTATTCAGAAGATTTATAAAATGACAAAGCTTTATGGAAGACTTGTAAAAGAAGAAACGGAAGAGAAGGAAAAAACAGAAGCTGACAGGGAAAAGATATCTGACAAATAGAGAAATATAAGGATATCAGAAAGGACAGAAATACATCATGGAAGAACAGAAAAGAGAAAATAAGGAAGAGCTGCAGCAGGAAACTGCTGAGGAAAAGAATTCCGGACATGGAAATTCTTCCACAAGAAGCAGTCTTCTGTGGATCTTTGCAGGCGGTTATCTTGTGTATACAGGATATCGTCTCTGTGCCAGTGTCATAAGCGGAGCAGAAGACTCCGGTGTGGTATTTCTGGCAGCGGGAGGTATTTTTGTTGTGATCGGAGCAGTGCTTCTGATCATGGCGATCCGTAATCTTGCAAAGGCTGGCGCACAGAAACATGAGCTGGAAGAAGCTGCTGCGAAAAAAGCGGCAGAGGAAGCTTCTCAAAATCCGGAAACCGTGGCAAAGAAAAAATGTCAATTGCGGAGCGGGCGCATCTTGCGGAAAATCTGGATGACGCACCGGAGGAGAAAGACGAAAAATAAAACTGGATGCAGGTGAGAGTAAAATGCCTGCTGAGATATGACGATTAGTAATAGCAAAAACGGAACATCATAAGGCAAAAAAATCCTTATGTATGTTCCGTTTTTTAGATCAGGCAGATCGCAAAACAGTTATCTGCGTCTTTGCGCGTTTCTGCGCTTTTTTCGAGATTTTTTTCTGCCGGGGGTATGTAAGGTAGACCAACAGAATGCCTGTACCAGCAAAATTCCGATCATTGCTCCGCAGCTGTCGATCCCTACATCCCTTACGGAAGGTCCGCGGGCCTCTACAAAAGACTGGTGGTATTCATCCAGTCCGGCAAATCCCACACATACAAATCCGGCAAGAAGCATCAGCCAGATTCCCCGAACTCCGTATACATAGAGGGGGAAGGAAATAGATATGGCCAACAGGCAGTATTCTGTCATGTGAGCAGCCTTACGGACATAAAATTCGATACCGGCAGCTTCCTGGGAAAGCTGTTCCAGGCTTTTGCCGGAAGCTAATATTTCGTTTTTGGTTTCTACGATCTGGTAGCTGATCTTGTAGCTCAGGGCACCGGAAACATCTCCGGTCTGTGCGGAAAAAGAGTAGATCACGCACATCATCAGGATCGCAGGTGCAAAAGAAAAAGGTTTTAATAATGCAATCAGTATTTTCATGGCTCTTAATATAGCACTCCCGCATGGAAAAGTCCAGAAAAATACAGAAAAAGAACAGGGAAAAGGAAAAACAGGGAGAGAAGGTTAAATGGGATAGGAGGTTAAAGGGGAAGTGGACAGTAAGGACTGAAATGTGTTAGAATATAAAATAAATTTCAGGGGCATTTTTAAGAAAAAGCAGCCCGGGATCGAATAGAAGAAAATTACAGGAGGAAATCAACAAATGAGTCTTGCAGATAATATATTCATTGACATGTGCAAAGATGTCATAGAAAACGGAACCAGCACAGAAGGTGAGAAGGTACGTCCTGTGTGGGAGGATGGAACTCCGGCTTATACCATCAAGAGATTTGGTGTTGTGAACCGTTATGATCTCCGGAAGGAGTTTCCGGCACTGACTTTAAGAAAAACAGCGTTAAAGAGTGCAATGGATGAGATTCTATGGATCTGGCAGCAGAAATCCAATAATATCCATGATCTTCACAGCCACATCTGGGACAGCTGGGCAGATGAGAACGGTTCCATCGGAAAAGCCTACGGCTATCAGTTAGGTGTGAAGCATCAGTATAAAGAGGGAATGATGGATCAGGTAGACAGAGTTCTTTTTGATCTTAAGAACAATCCGTACAGCAGAAGGATCATGACCAATATTTATGTACATCAGGATCTCCACGAGATGAATCTTTACCCATGTGCCTATTCCATGACTTTCAATGTAACCAAGGAACCCGGAAAGGACAAGCTGGTCCTTAATGCGGTGCTGAACCAGAGATCGCAGGATATCCTGGCTGCAAACAACTGGAATGTGTGTCAGTATTCTCTTCTTCTCATGATGATCGCACAGGCCTGCGATATGGAAGCCGGAGAGCTTGTTCATGTGATCGCAGACTGCCATATTTATGATCGTCATATTCCGGTAATTAAAGAACTGATCTCCAGAAAACCGTATCCTGCACCGACAGTAAAACTGAATCCGGAGATAAAGGATTTTTATAAATTCACCACCGATGATCTGATCGTGGAGAATTATGAGACATGGCCACAGATCAAAAATATTCCCATTGCAGTATAATTGCATAAAGAAAGGAAGAAAGAATGAATATTATTGTTGCAGCAGATAAAAACTGGGGAATCGGAAGAAATAATGAACTTCTGGTAAGTATTCCGGCAGATATGAAGATGTTCCGTGAGGAAACTACAGGAAAAGTGGTTGTTATGGGAAGAAAAACACTGGAGTCTTTTCCAAACGGACTTCCTCTGAAAAACAGAACCAACATTGTGATCACCGGCAACCGGGATTATCAGGTAAAAGGTGCGGTGATCGTTCACAGCATCGAGGAAGCACTGAAGGAAGTGGAGAAATATCCGGCAGAGGATGTGTACTGTATCGGCGGAGACAGTATTTACAAACAGATGCTCCCGTACTGTGATACAGCTCATGTGACAAAAATCGATTTTGCATATGAAGCGGATGCGTATTTTCCAAACCTGGATGAGGACCCGGACTGGGAGATCACAGCGGAGAGTGAAGAACAGACATACTTTGATCTGGAATATGCGTTTGTGAAATATGAGAGAAAAGATAGATAATGTGAGCACAGATCATAAAGCAGAATGAGACTGCCCGCTTTGTACAGAAAAACAATGAAGAAATAATAAAAAACAGACCACCGAAAAAATACGGCGGTCTGTTTTTTGGTGCTTAATGTTATGTATAATGACGAAAATCCGGTAATTACTCGATTACGTGGATCCATCCCTTCGGTGCTTCGATGCGTCCCATCTGGATACCGGTCAGTGTGTCGTACAGCTTCTGGATGACCGGACCCATCTTCTCCATTCCGCTTGGGAAGCAGATTTCTTTGCCGTGATCATTGATCTTTCCGACAGGAGAGATAACTGCAGCAGTACCGCAAAGACCACACTCTGCAAAATCTTTAACCTCATCGAAGTAGACCTCACGCTCTTCAGCTTCCAGTCCAAGGTACTCCTTTGCAACGTAGATCAGAGAACGACGTGTGATGGAAGGAAGGATGCTGTCAGACTTCGGTGTTACAACCTTGCCGTCTTTAGTAACGAAGATGAAGTTTGCTCCGCCTGTCTCCTCAACTTTTGTACGAGTCTTGGGATCAAGGTACATGTTCTCATCAAAGCCCTGTTTGTGAGCATCTACGATAGCATGAAGGCTCATTGCGTAGTTCAGGCCAGCCTTGATGTTACCGGTTCCGCAAGGTGCGGCACGGTCATAGTCGCTGACACGGATCGTGATCGGTTTGGCGCCGCCTTTAAAGTACGGACCAACCGGTGTTGTAAGGATACGGAACTGATATTCGTCAGCCGGTTTAACACCGATCACGGCGTTGGAACCAAACATGTACGGGCGAAGATAAAGTGTTGCGCCGGAACCATATGGCGGAACCCATGCAGCATTTGCCTTAACAACCTGCTCAACAGCGTCGATAAATCTTTCCTTCGGGAATACCGGCATTTCAAGTCTTGCTGCAGATGCAGCCATACGCTCTGCGTTCAGGTCAGGACGGAAAGTAACGATATGTCCGTCTTCTGTTGTGTATGCCTTCAGACCCTCGAATACACTCTGAGAATACTGAAGCACACCAGCACACTCGTTGAGTACGATATTAGGGTCTGTGCTTAAAGTACCCTCATCCCATTTTCCATCTTTAAAATTAGACACATATCTGTAGTCGGTTGGCATGTAAGCGAATCCGATGCTGGACCAGTCGATGTTCTTTTTTCCATAACGATTCCTCCGTTTACAATTTTTACTTTTTACCATTGTAAAACTTTTACGTGATGACTTCAATAGTTTTTTGTTCCTTTTTTTCATTTGCTTGTAATTTTAATATGATTTCGATATAATAAAAATTATCTATGGACTGGAGGGAAAAATGGACAATCACGAATTTGAAGACCTTGGAAAAAGATTCAGGATATTGTAGATAATGCAGTGAATTCAAACAGCTATCACGAATTAAGCCATACGATCAACCAGACAGTAAATAAGGCCATTGATTCCGGAAGCGAAGCGCTAAAAAATGCGCTGAATTCCGTGTTTGATCCGGGTGCTGATCCGGAATTCCGTAAGAAAAGCTATACATACCAGAGCCCTTATTACGGAAGAAGCAGAAAAGCAAAGCAGCAGGCTGCAAGGAAACAGTCGGAACTGCTCTACGGAAAGACTACCGGTGAGAATCTCAAAGGCATGATGATGGCAGTTTCCGGTGGGATACTTTTAAGTGGCATGGGGCTTGGAGCCATGGTGCTTCTGATCTGGATGGGCATTGGACACAGCGGTGCACTTGCAGCAGGTGTGCTTGGAGTGATGTGTGCAGGCGCAGCAGGTGGCGGTGCTCTTCTTGGAGCAGGAACAAGCCGTCTCGGAAGACTGGGACGTTTCCAGAAATATATCCGTGCGCTGGGAGACCACACCTACTGTAATTTTCAGAAGCTTGCCCAGGCAGCAGGAAAGAACGAGAAATTTGTAAAAAAGATATCAGCAGAATGATCCAGAAGGGCTGGTTTCTGGAAGGCCATGTGGATGAGCAGGGAACCTGTCTGATCACCAGTAATGAGACCTATCAGCAGTATCTGGAAACACAGAAGCAGCTGGAGCTTCGTAAACAGGAAGCAGATCCTAAGGTTCAGCTGGAGGAGAATATGAGTCCGGAAGCCCAGGAAGTCCTGAGAAAAGGAAATGAATTTCTGGTAAAGATCCGTGAGAGCAATGACGCCATTCCCGGGGAAGAAATTTCCGCAAAGATTTCCAGGATGGAAATGATCGTTCAGAAAATTTTTGAGCGTGCAGGAGAGCATCCGGAGGTGATTCCGGATCTTAAGAAAATGATGGATTACTATCTGCCCATGACTGTGAAGCTTCTGGATGCTTATGAGGATATGGATGGACAGCCTGTACAGGGCGAGAATATCACGGCTTCCAAGAAAGAAATTGAAGAAACCATTGATACACTGAATATTGCTTTTGAGAAACTTCTGGATTCCATATTCCGGGATACCGCATTGGATGTATCCACCGATATTTCTGTGCTGCATACAGTTCTGGCACAGGAGGGACTGACAGAGGATGATTTCGAAAAAATGAAACAGAATGCGGAAATGAAATAAGTACAACGAGCAGATCAGAAGCTGGAATACAGACATCTGCCGGAAGGTACAGCTGATCAAGGAGAATGTTTATGGGAGAAGAATTTAAAGACTTTGAGGTAGAAGCACCGGTGCTGACTCTGGAACCGGATCTCACGGAAGAAAAAGAAGAAATTGCAAAAAAGAACCGGAGAAACCCCAGGAGCCTGCAGTAGAGGAACCGGTGTTATCTCCCCAGGAACAGAAAATCGTAGAAGATTTTGCAGCAAAGATCGATATTGAAAATACAAACCAGATCCTGCAGTACGGAGCAGGCACTCAGAAGAAGATGGCAGATTTTTCTGATGCAGCGCTGGTAAATGTGAAGACACAGGATCTTGGGGAGGCAGGAGAGCTTCTTGCAAATGTGGTAGGAGAATTGAAGGATTTTGATGCCACAGAGGAAAAGGGATTTTTCGGCTTTTTTCAAAAAACAGACAGCGAAGGTGGAAACTCTGAAAAACCGTTACACAAAGGCCGAGGGAAATGTGACGAAGATCACGGAAGCTCTGGAGCAGCACCAGATGCGTCTGATGAAAGATTCTGCCGTGCTGGATAAAATGTATGAGCAGAACCTTGCATACTTTAAAGAACTTTCCATGTACATTCTTGCGGGTAAAAAGAAGCTTAGGGAAGTCAGAGAAGGCAAGCTCAACGAATTGCATCAGAAGGCAGCGGCAAGCGGACTTCCGGAAGATGCACAGGCTGCCAATGATCTGGAAAGCAAATGTGACCGCTTTGAGAAAAAGCTTCATGATCTGGAGCTTACCAGAACCATTTCTATGCAGACTGCACCGCAGATCCGCATGATCCAGAACAATGATACGACGATGATCGAGAAGATCCAGACAACCATTGTAAATACCATTCCTCTCTGGAAAAGCCAGATGGTGCTGGCTCTAGGGATCGCGCACTCCACAGAAGCCGCACAGGCACAACGGCAGGTTACGGATTTTACCAATGAACTTCTGAAGAAAAATGCGGAAACGCTTCACCTGGCATCTGTGGAAACTGCAAAGGAATCCCAGCGTGGTATTGTAGATATTGAAACTCTGAAAAAAACCAATCAGGAACTGATCCAGACACTGGATGATGTGATGAAGATCCAGCAGGAAGGCCGTGAAAAACGTCAGGCAGCAGAGGCAGATATGAGACGTATGGAAAACGAACTGAAAACAAAGCTGCTGGAGATCCGACGTTAGGAGTAAGAGTAAAAAGATAGTTCGGAAAGGAAAGGCAGGGCGTTTGAAGACACCTGCCTTTCAGGATTCATAAAGGAGATTTTTATGTACAGAGATCATACAAAAGTAATAAAAATTGGAAATCGTGTTATCGGAGGAGGAAATCCGATCCTTATCCAGTCCATGACCAATACGAAAACTGAAGATGTAGAAGCAACGGTTGCGCAGATCCTTTCACTGGAAAAAGCAGGCTGTGATATTATCCGCTGCGCAGTTCCTACCATGGAAGCTGCGAAGGCTTTATCCCAGATCAAAAAACAGATCCATATTCCGCTGGTTGCGGACATCCATTTTGATTATCGCCTTGCCATTGCAGCCATGGAGAACGGTGCGGACAAGATCCGTATCAATCCGGGAAATATCGGTTCCAAAGAGAGGATCCAGGCAGTTGTGGATACAGCAAAGGAACGGAATATCCCTATTCGTGTAGGAGTAAACAGCGGTTCCCTTGAAAAAGAACTGGTAGAAAAATATCACGGTGTTACAGCCGAAGGACTTGTGGAGAGTGCTCTTGATAAGGTGCACATCATTGAAGAGATGGGATATGACAATCTTGTGATCAGCATCAAATCTTCTGATGTTCTCATGTGCGCCAGAGCCCATGAACTGATCGCAGAAAAAACACAGTATCCTCTTCATGTGGGAATTACAGAAGCAGGAACTCTGTATTCGGGAAATATCAAATCAGCTATCGGACTTGGGATCATCCTGTATCAGGGAATCGGAGATACCATCCGTGTTTCTCTGACAGGCGCGCCGCTGGAAGAAGTGAAATCAGCCAAAAGGATCCTGAAAACGCTGGGACTTCGCAAAGGAGGCGTGGAGGTTGTTTCCTGTCCGACCTGCGGAAGAACAAAAATCGATCTGATCGGCCTTGCAAACCAGGTAGAGACCATGGTACAGGATATTCCTCTTGATATTAAGGTTGCGGTTATGGGCTGTGTGGTAAATGGACCGGGAGAGGCGAAAGAAGCAGATCTTGGAATTGCAGGAGGCGATGGTGTTGGTCTTCTGATCCGGCATGGAGATGTTGTAAAAAAAGTACCGGAAACGGATCTTCTGGATACACTTCGTCAGGAACTTCTTACCTGGAATGAGCAGGAGTCATAATGGAGAAAGATTTTTTTGATGTATTTCCGCATCTTAAAGTGAAGAAAGAGCTGGAAGAACTTCTGGACATGGTATTTGTGACAAAGGTTTCCATGAACCCCGGAAGAACTCATCTGAGGGTTTATATCGAAAGCAGCCGCTGGATACACAAGAAGAATATTTTTGCGCTGGAGGATGAGATCGAACGGCAGTGCTTTCCGGGGATTCCCATGACTGTAACAGTTGTGGAAAAATTTCATCTTTCCGAGCAGTATACACCGGAGAACTTTCTGGAAAGCTACCGTTCCAGTATGGAGATGGAGCTGCGCAACTATAACATGCTGGAGTACAATCTGTTCCGTAGATCAAAAATCATTTTTACAGGAAAAGATACCTTGCGTATGGAGCTTCCGGATACGGTTATTTCCAGACAGAAAAGCGAAATACTTGTTGAATATTTTCATAAGGTTTTTTGTGAACGCTGCGGTATGGATCTGAAAGTGGAACTGGATTTTGTGGAAGTGAAAGAGAGTAAATACCGGAAAAATGCTGCACTTCAGATCAAACAGGAAGTGGAAAATGTCCTGAAGCATGCCAAACTCAGCGGGGATCAGGAAAGTGAACCGAAGCAGGAGGATACAGCCAAGGAAGAGACAAAGAAAACCTCAGGAGATAAGAAGGGCGAAAAGACAAACGAGAAGAAATCCGTTGACAAAAAACAGCAGAAGGTTCAGAAGGGAGATTTCCGCGGTAGCTTCGGATTCCGCAGGGACAGCAATCCGGATGTGGTTTACGGCAGAGATTTTGATGGAGAAACGATTCCGCTGGAGAGCATTACCGGTGAGATGGGGGGAGGTTATCATCCGATGTCAGGTTATGGATGTGGAAGCTCGTGAGATCCGAAATGAGAAAACGATCCTGATCTTCCCTGTGACCGATTTTACGGACAGTATTGTTGTGAAGATGTTTCTGCGTAACGAGCAGGTTCCGGAAGTGACGGAAAGTGTAAAAAAGGCGCATTCCTGAAGCTGAAGGGAGTTACCACCATTGACCGTTTTGACAGTGAGCTTACTATTGGAAATATTACAGGTATCAAGAAAATCGCCAATTTTACTAGCACAAGAATGGATACCAGTCCTCAGAAGCGTGTGGAGCTTCACTGTCACACCAAGATGAGCGATATGGATGGTGTCAGCGATGCAAAGGCATTGGTAAAACGTGCCTATGAGTGGGGACATAAGGCTATCGCTATCACGGATCATGGCGTGGTGCAGTCCTTCCCGGAGGCAAATCACTGCTTTGATGCCTGGGGCGGTTGTGTTCCAAAGGAGTCTGATTTTAAGGTGCTCTATGGAATGGAAGCGTATCTGGTAGACGATCTGAAGGGTATGGTCACCAATTCCAAAGGGCAGCGGCTGGATGGAGATTTTGTTGTTTTTGATATTGAGACTACGGGATTCTCAGCACTAACCTGCAGGATCATTGAGATTGGTGCGGTAAAAGTGGAAAAAGGACAGATCACAGATCGTTTTTCCACCTTTGTAAACCCGGAAGTGCCCATTCCGTTCCGTATTGAGCAGCTGACAAGCATCAATGATTCCATGGTCCTGGATGCACCTGTGATAGAGGAAGTACTGCCGAAATTCCTGGAATTCTGTGAGGGCTGCGTGATGGTGGCCCATAATGCGGACTTTGATATGAGCTTTATTATTGAAAACTGTAAACGGCAGGGGATTTCGGATGATTTTACTTATGTGGATACCGTTGGTATGGCTAGATTCCTTCTTCCTGCCCTGAACCGTTTTAAACTGGATACGGTAGCCAAGGCAGTAGGTGTTTCTCTTGATCATCACCACAGAGCTGTGGATGATGCGGCATGTACCGCAGAGATTTTTGTGCGGTTTGTAAAGATGCTGGAAGAAAGAGATATTTTTGATGTGGATGAGATGAACAGGCAGGGTGCGGTTTCACCGGATACCATCCGAAAGCTGCCCACATACCATGCTATTGTTTTTGCAAGAAATGAGACCGGAAGGATCAATCTGTACAAGCTGGTAAGCCAGTCCCATTTAAAGTACTATCACAGAAGACCAAGGGTTCCCAAAAGCGTGCTGGAAAAATACAGGGAAGGCCTTCTGGTGGGAAGTGCCTGCGAGGCAGGAGAGCTTTATCAGGCACTTCTTCGCAATGCACCGGATCAGGAGATCGCCAGACTGGTAAATTTTTATGACTATCTGGAAATCCAGCCTCTTGGGAACAATGCGTTTATGCTTGCGGATGAAAAACATGATATGATCAATTCTGAGGAAGACTTAAAAGAGATAAACCGGAAGATCGTAAAACTTGGAGAACAGTTCAAAAAACCGGTGGTTGCCACCTGTGATGTGCATTTTATGGATCCTCAGGACGAGGTTTACCGACGGATCATCATGGCAGGAAACGGATTTTCTGATGCAGATAACCAGGCCCCGCTTTATCTTCGTACAACGGAGGAAATGCTGGAGGAATTTTCCTATCTGGGAAGTGAAAAGGCGGAAGAGGTGGTGATCACCAATACCAATAAGATCGCGGATATGATCGAGAAGATATCACCGATCCATCCGGATAAATTTCCACCGGTCATTGAGAACTCCGAGCAGGATCTTAAGAATATCTGTTTTACGAAGGCCCACGAAATGTACGGAGATCCGTTGCCGAAGATCGTGGAGGACCGTCTGGACAGGGAGCTGAATTCTATTATCTCCAATGGTTATGCGGTAATGTATATCATTGCACAGAAGCTTGTGTGGAAGTCCAATGAGGACGGCTATCTGGTTGGATCCCGTGGTTCTGTAGGTTCTTCTCTGGCAGCGACCATGTCCGGTATCACGGAGGTAAACCCTCTGCCGCCTCATTATCTCTGTCCGAATCCGGACTGTAAATACAGTGATTTTGATTCCCCTGAGGTGAAAAAATACGCGGGTATGGCAGGATGTGATATGCCGGATAAGATTTGTCCGAAATGCGGTGCCAGGATGAACAAGGAAGGCTTTGATATTCCTTTTGAGACATTCCTTGGTTTTAAAGGTGATAAGGAGCCGGATATCGACCTGAACTTTTCCGGTGAATATCAGGCCAATGCCCACCGGTATACAGAGGTTATCTTCGGAAAAGGGCAGACCTTTAAGGCGGGAACCATTGGTACCCTTGCGGAAAAAACCGCATTTGGTTATGTGAAGAACTATTATGAGGAACGGGGGCAGCACAAGCGTTACTGTGAGATCAACCGTATCGTGAAGGGCTGTACCGGTGTCCGCCGTACCACTGGCCAGCATCCGGGAGGTATCATCGTACTGCCTATGGGTGAGGAGATTGAGAAATTTACACCTGTGCAGCACCCGGCCAATGATGTGAACAGTGATATCATCACCACACATTTTGATTACCATTCCATTGACGGAAATCTTCTGAAACTTGATATACTTGGACACGATGATCCGACCATGATCCGTATGCTGGAGGATCTGACCGGCATCAGTGCAAGAACAGTTCCGCTGGACCAGAGAGATGTCATGTCCCTGTTTGCGGGAACGCAGGCTCTGGGGATCAGCCCTGAGGATATCGGCGGCTGCAGGCTGGGATGCCTCGGGATCCCGGAGTTTGGTACAGACTTTGCCATGCAGATGTTGATCGATACCAAGCCGAAATATTTTTCCGACCTGGTACGTATTGCTGGACTTTCCCACGGCACGGATGTATGGCTTGGAAATGCCCAGGTATTGATCCAGAATGGTACAGCTACCATTTCCACAGCAATCTGTACGCGAGATGATATTATGATCTATCTTATCGGAAAAGGAGTGGAAAGTGGTCTGGCGTTTACCATCATGGAGAGTGTCCGTAAGGGAAAGGGTCTTCGTGAGGAATGGATCCAGACTATGAAAGAGCATGATGTTCCGGACTGGTATATCTGGTCCTGTAAGCTGATCAAGTACATGTTCCCGAAAGCCCATGCGGCAGCCTATGTTATGATGGCGTATCGTATCGCCTGGTATAAAGTGTTTCATCCACTGGCTTATTATGCAGCATTTTTCAGTATCCGTGCCACTTCCTTTTCCTATGAACTGATGTGCATGGGAAAAGAACGTCTGGAATATTATATGGCGGAGATCCGGAAAAAAGGTGATGCGGCATCCAAGAAGGAACAGGATACACTGAAGGATATGAGGATCGTACAGGAAATGTACGCCAGAGGTTTTGATTTTGTACCGATCGATCTTTATAAGGCAAAGGCACACCGGTTCCAGATCATCGGAGATAAACTGATGCCTGCTCTGGATACCATAGAGGGTCTTGGAGATAAGGCAGCAGAGGCAGTTGTGGATGCTGCCGCAAAAGGCAGATTCCTTTCCAAGGATGATTTCCGTGATCGTACCAAGGTCAGCAAGACCGTTATCGATCTGATGGATGATATGGATCTTTTCGGAGATATCCCGCAGTCCAATCAGATGTCACTGTTTGATTTTACGGGTTGATATATGATACCGGAAGGGCTTACAATAAATAAAAAATACTGCCGTTTATCCTGAAGGCTGATCTGGCAGTGAGAACTCCCAGGAGGATACCAGATACTATGAAAAAGAAGAATTAAGATACCTGCAGCGACTTGCGGAGCTGTATCCTACTATAGCAAAGGCTTCAACAGAGATCATCAATCTGCAGTCTATATTAAACCTTCCGAAAGGTACCGAGCATTTCATGTCGGACATTCATGGAGAATACGATGCGTTTTCCCATGTTCTTCGGAATGGATCAGGGGCTGTACGAAAAAAGATCGATGATGTATTCGGACATACCTTAAGCAACAGCGACAAACGTTCTCTTGCCACACTGATCTATTATCCGAAGGAAAAGATGGAGGTTGTAAAAAAACAGGAAGAAGACATGGAGAACTGGTACAAGATCACACTTTATCGTCTGATCGAAGTATGCAAGACAACGGCATCCAAATATACCCGTTCCAAGGTACGTAAGGCACTTCCTGCAGACTATGCATATGTGATCGAGGAGCTGATTACAGAGAAAGCGGAGGTTCTGGACAAAGAAGCATATTACGATGCCATCGTCAATACGATCATTGAGATCGGCCGGGCAGAGAATTTTATCATTGCCCTGGCAGAACTGATCCAGCGTCTTGTTGTGGATCATCTTCATGTGCTGGGAGATATTTATGACAGAGGTCCGGGCCCGCATTTCATCATGGATCGTTTGATGAAATATCATTCGCTGGATATCCAGTGGGGAAATCATGATGTGGTCTGGATGGGAGCTGCTACAGGACAGAAAGCCTGCATTGCAACGGTGATCCGGAACAGCATCCGTTACCGAAATATGGATATTCTTGAGGATGGATATGGGATCAATCTCATGCCTCTGGCAACCTTTGCAATGGAGGCTTATAAGGATGATCCATGTACTGCTTTTGAGATGAAGGGAGATGCCAATAACTATAGTATTCTGGAAGAAGAGCTTGGACGGAAAATGCACAAGGCTATTGCCATTATCCAGTTTAAGCTGGAGGGGCAGCTGATCCGCCGGCACAAAGAATTCCATATGGAAAAGCGTTGTTTGCTTCATAGGATCGATCCGAAAAAGGGAATGATCACACTTCCGGACGGAAAAGAATATCCGCTGACCGATACATATTTTCCTACTATTGACTGGAAAAAGCCATATGAACTTACTACAGAGGAAAAGGATGTAATGGAACGCTTGGATTCCGCGTTCCGAAACTGCGAGAAACTGCAGAATCATGTCCGGCTTCTTCTGGACAAGGGAGGCCTTTATAAAACTTATAATGGAAATCTTCTGTTCCATGGAAGTATTCCGCTTAATGAGGATGGAAGTCTGAAAGAAGTCCAGATTTATGGAAAAACCTACAAAGGAAAAGAATTGTACGATGTTCTTGAGACTTATGTGCGCCGGGCGTTTTTCTCTGTAAATGAGGATGAAAAGCGTAAAGGCAGGGATATTATGTGGTATATCTGGGCAGCTCCGAATTCACCGCTGTTCGGAAAAGACAAAATGACCACCTTTGAACGTTATTTTATTAAAGATAAGGAAACACATAAAGAAACTAAAAATGCCTACTATCATCTTCTGGAAAATGAGAATGTTGTAGATGATCTGCTCCGTGAATTTGAACTGGATCCGGAAAAAGGTCACATCATCAACGGGCATGTGCCGGTTCACCAGAGTGAGGGAGAGAGTCCTGTAAAATGCAATGGCAAAGTTCTTGTGATCGACGGCGGTTTTTCCAGACCATATCAGAAGGTTACGGGGATTGCCGGTTATACACTGGTTTATAATTCCTACGGGCTGATCCTGTCTGCTCATGAGCCTTTTACTTCTGCGGAAGAAGCGGTAGCCAAGGAGCAGGATATTGTTTCCAACAGGGTGGCAGTTCACTACAATAACAAACGTACTCTGGTCGGTGATACCGATACCGGAACTGCTCTGAAGGAAAGGATCAGTGAGCTGATCCAGCTTCTGGAAGTTTACAGAAAAGGTATCATCAAAGAGAAAAAATAAGCAGAATTGAGAAATACAAGAAGGGTTTCCTGTATGCTATAGTAAACAGAGGTAATGCAGATGAGAAAAAACAAAAGAAGAAAAAAACGGCTGAGAGCAGTTCTGATCCTGTTGATCATTCTGTTTATTCTGGCAGGACTGGGAGGGATGCTGTATGTTTCCCACAGGGATAAAGTGGAAAAAGAACAACGAAGAGAGGCCGCATTGGCTGCATTGGACAGTATTCCGGAGGTGACAGCAACTCCGGCAGCAACAGCAACACCGGTTCCGACAGCGACGCCGACACCGTCATTGACACCGGTCCCGACAATCCTTCCGGCATTTGAACCGGAAAATTATCAGGGAATCTGGTACAGCGAAGACGGGCTGACAACGATCGATATTTATGATATCAGTCTGAAATCTGTTTCCTTTACCTATAAGAGAGTGAATGGAAAAGATCCTTCCATGACCGCAGAAGCAGATGTGACTGCAGAGGTAGCAGGAAATGCCACACAGTTCCGTTTTAAGGATTCCGAAGGGAATAAGGCAAAAGGAGAGTTTGTTTTCGATAAAAGTGGTGAGCTTTATGTGAAGGTAAAAACATATGAACGGGGAGAGGGATCTCTGACCTATCCGAAAACAGAGTCTATTATGACCCGGCAGGAGCCATCCCTGGAAGTATCCGAAAATTCCGAAGAAGATGCTTCCTATAATGAAAGCAACGAAAATTCCTATGAACAGGAATCCTACAGCGAAAACAGTGAAGATTCTTCTGATGAGAATACAGAAGAATATGAGATTCCCTACGGAGAAGAAGAAACCTATTATACGGAATGATCAAAAAAATAAAACACGGTAAAATAAAGAATCCCCGGATTTTGGCAATCAGGGAATCCCGATACAGGAATTCCCGAAACTGTTCCACATTTCCGGGGATCTCTTTATTTGATCATTTTTTTGCGGTCTGTGCGGCCGACGAGATAATCGATGCTGGTGTCGTAATAATTTGCCAGCCGGATAAGCATTTCGATAGGAATATTACGGGATCCCGTTTCATAATGGGAA
Source organism: Ruminococcus sp. SR1/5 (assembly GCF_000209835.1). NCBI lineage: Bacteria > Bacillati > Bacillota > Clostridia > Eubacteriales > Oscillospiraceae > Ruminococcus > Ruminococcus sp. SR1/5. The sequence goes on from NC_021014.1 coordinate 35,791, forward strand.
TAAGAACGCTGACTGATATGAAGAATCTCACTTAATTCTCTCTGGGACAGATCCGCGTCTGTACGTAAATCCTGAATACGCTGAAATTTCATTGTGCTCACCTCTTCTTTCTATTGAAAGTATAAAACAGAACGAAATGCACCCTTGCAAAAGAGAGCAAAATGGACTATACTAAATTTATTATCTTCTAAAATTCAGAAAATGTCTATCTGAAAATTCCCTTGTTTTTAACCAATGCGGATTTCGAATATCCGCCTGACCTGAAAAGACGAAAAGATGGAAGATCGGGATCCGTTTTTTTCGCAGAAAGGAATGTATTTGTTTGCGAGTGTTTTATCAGCAGCGATCTACGGAATGGAAGTACGTGAGATCCAGGTTGAGGCAGATGTCAGTGATGGTCTGCCTTCTTTTGCTATGGTAGGATTTCCCTCTGCCCAGGTGAGAGAGGCCCAGGAAAGAGTCCGGACTGCATTTAAGAACAACCGGCTTTGTCTGCCACCAAAAAAGTAACTGTAAATTTTGCACCTGCCGATATGAAAAAGGAAGGAGCCGGTTTTGATCTGCCTGTGGCGGCTGCAGTACTTGCGGCTGCCGGAATTCTGGAACCGGATCTTCTGGAAGGAGTTATGATCGTAGGAGAGATCAGTCTGAATGGAGAGATCCATGGGGTTGCCGGAGTTTTGCCTCGGGTGATCCGCGCAAGAGAGCTGGGCTTACGCTTTTGCGTTATTCCGGAGGAAAACATCCGGGAGGGGAATCTGGTGAAGGATATGCCGGTGTTTGGAGTAAAAAGTCTGAATGACATGATCCGGTGTCTGAGAGACCCAAACACTTATACAGCTGCGTATCAGGAAAAAGAAAAACAGAAAACAAACCGGAAATACCAAAGGTTGATTTTGCGGACATCTGCGGGCAGGAAGGAGCCCGGCGGGCGGCAGAGATCGCAGTGAGCGGTTTTCATAATATTCTTTTTATCGGACCGCCAGGATCCGGAAAGACCATGCTGGCAAGACGTCTGCCGACCATTATGCCGGAGATGACATTTGAGGAAAGCCTGGAGATCACTAAGGTATACAGTGTGGCAGGACTTCTCACGGAAAAAGATCCGCTGATCCGGCAGAGGCCTTTTCGAAGTCCGCATCATACCAGTTCCCCTCAGGCTTTGGCAGGTGGCGGCAGGATACCGGGGCCGGGGGAGATCACTCTTGCACACAGAGGTGTTCTTTTTCTGGATGAGATGCCGGAATTTTCCAGAAAAAGCCTGGAGATCCTGCGTCAGCCGCTGGAAGATAAGGAGATCCATCTGTCCAGAGCTGCCGGAACCTATGTTTTTCCGGCCAGTTTTATGCTGGCGGCAGCGATGAATCCCTGTCCCTGCGGATTTTACCCGGATATGAACAGATGTCGTTGTACGTCAGGGGAGATCACGCATTATCTTGGAAAGATCAGCCAGCCTCTCCTGGAGCGTATTGATATCTGCACAGAAGTTCCGGCAGTGAGTTTTTCAAAAATGAAAAAGAAAATTGCAGGGGAATCCTCTGCTCAAATAAGAAAGAGGGTGGAAGCAGTACAGGAGATCCAGAGAGAACGTTACAAAAAGGAAAAATTTTGCTTCAATGGGGAGCTTGACGGAAGAAAACTGGAAAAATACTGTGTAATGACGGGAGGGGCAGACAAACTTCTGGAGCAGGCATATGAGCAGTTTCAATTCAGTACCAGAGCATATCATAAGATCCTGAAAACGGCCAGGACCATCGCGGATATGGAATCCTCCGAAAAGATAAAGGAAGAACATATCTGCGAAGCTCTGACGTACCGGGCATATGATAAGAAATACTGGTCATAAAACAGAAAAAAGGAAGGTATTTTATATGGAAGAAATACAGCAAACAAGGATCCGGTGTGCCCGGAAGGACAGTAGTGTTTATCCGGCAAGACTTCAGGAACTTCCTGGTATGCCAAAACAATTATATTATATTGGAAGATTTCCGGATGATGACAAACCTACAGCTGCAATTGTAGGAGCAAGGCTGTGCAGTCCTTACGGACGGATACAGGCATTTAATTACGGAAAATTCTTAAGCGAACATGGGGTACAGGTGATCAGCGGTATGGCGGCCGGCATTGATGCTGAGGGCCACAAGGGTGCTCTGGAAGGTGGTACCCCGACCTTTGCCGTGCTGGGAAATGGCGTGGACATCTGTTATCCTTCATCCAGCAGAGGTATTTACCGGAGAATCCCCGAAAAAAACGGAGGGATCATCAGCGAATATGAACCAGGTACCAAAGGCAGGGCATATTATTTTCCGGCAAGGAACCGGATCATCAGCGGACTGGCAGATCTGGTGCTTGTGGTGGAAGCAAAAGAAAAGAGCGGATCACTGATCACAGCTACCTGTGCACTGGAACAGGGGAAGATGGTATACGCCATTCCGGGAGCAGTAAATGATGCGCTGAGCCGAGGCTGTCACAAGCTGATCTACGACGGAGCAGGAATTGCATACTCTCCGGAAATACTTCTGGATGAGTGGGGATTATCTGTGAAAAAAAGACAAATTTGTCTGAAAAAAGCAAGTTAGGACTTGCAACGGATTTGGATTTGGTGTATAGTTGTCTCGATTTACGACCAAAAAATCTGGATCATATTATCAGAAAAACCGGTTTTTCACCGGGAAAAACAGCCGGGATCCTGGGACAGCTTATTTTGATGGGGCTTGTGAAGGAAACCGGGAGACAGTATTATATCAGACTTGAATAAATGCTTTTTTGCCCGGAGATTTAGCAGGAGTTTTTAAGCCGGACAGGAAGGCAGAATGAGATTAGGAGAGGTAAAATGGCCAAAAATCTGGTGATAGTAGAGTCACCTGCTAAAATGAAGACAGTAAAGAAATTTCTGGGGGCAAATTATACAGTAGAAGCGTCCAACGGTCATGTGAGGGATTTTCCCAAGAGCCAGTTTGGTATTGACGTGGACAATGATTTTGAACCGAAGTATATTACAATACGGGGAAAGGGTGAGCTTCTTGCAAAACTTCGTAAAGAAGCAAAAAAAGCAGATAAGATCTATCTTGCAACTGACCCTGACCGTGAGGGAGAAGCAATTTCCTGGCATCTGATGCAGGCTTTGAAGACAGATACTGCAAAGATGCACAGGATCACATTTAATGAAGTAACAAAAACAGCAGTTAAGGCGTCCATCAAGCAGGCCAGGGAACTGGACATGAATCTGGTAGATGCACAGCAGGCAAGGCGTATGCTGGATCGTATGGTAGGTTATACCATCAGTCCGCTGCTCTGGGCCAAGGTAAAAAGAGGCTTAAGTGCAGGCCGTGTACAGTCTGTGGCACTGCGTATCATCTGTGACAGAGAAGATGAGATCAATGCATTCATTCCTGAAGAATACTGGAGCCTGGAGGGTGAATTTCAGGTAAAGGGTGAGAAGAAACCGTTGACAGCCAAGTTCTATGGAACAGATAAAAAACTTCCGATCAGAAACCGTCAGGAAATGGATGAGATCCTGAAAAGTCTGGAAGACTGTAAATATGAGATCACAGAAGTAAAAAAGGCGAGAGAATCAAAAACGCTCCCCTTCCGTTTACCACAAGTACTCTGCAGCAGGAAGCTGCCAAGACACTGAATTTTTCTACGCAGAAGACTATGCGCCTGGCACAGCAGTTATATGAAGGTGTGGATGTAAAAGGCAGTGGTACGGTAGGTCTGATCTCCTATCTGCGTACAGATTCTACTCGAATTTCAGAGGAAGCAGATGCAGCAGCAAGAACTTATATTTCTGAGCAGTATGGTTTGGATTATGTTTCTCAGACAGAGAAGGCAATCAAAAACGGACAGAAGATACAGGATGCTCATGAGGCGATCCGTCCTACAGATATTGCGAGGACACCAGTTCTGGTGAAGGAATCCCTGACCAGGGATCAGTTCCGTTTATATCAGCTGATCTGGAGACGTTTTGCGGCGAGCAGAATGGCACCGGCACGTTATGAGACCACGTCTGTCAAGATCGGAGCAGGTGAGTATGTGTTTACGGTTGCAGCATCCAAGGTTGCCTTTGATGGCTTTATGTCTGTGTACACAGAAGAGGGCGATGACAAAAAGGGCAATGTTTTAAGTCAAAGTCTGGAAAAGGGTATGGAGCTGAAGCTGAAAGAACTGAAGCCGGAGCAGCATTTTACACAGCCGCCGGCACATTACACAGAGGCTTCACTTGTAAAGACTATGGAAGAGCTTGGAATCGGACGTCCAAGTACGTATGCGCCGACTATCACAACGATCATCAGCAGACGCTATGTATCCAAGGAACAGAAAAATCTTTACGTCACAGAGCTTGGAGAGGTTGTTAATAATATTATGAAACAGGCTTTTCCAAGTATTGTGGATGTAAACTTTACAGCAACTATGGAGGGACTTTTGGACTGCGTGGAAGCAGGTACTGTACAGTGGAAAACGGTTGTACGTAACTTCTATCCGGATCTGAAGCATGATGTGGATGAGGCTGAGAAAGAGCTTGAGAAAGTTGATATACAGGATGAGGTTACGGATGTGATCTGCGACAACTGTGGCCGCAACATGGTGATCAAGTACGGTCCTCATGGAAGATTTCTTGCATGCCCCGGATTTCCGGACTGCCGTAATACAAAACCATATTATGAGAAGATCGGTGTTGCATGTCCGAAGTGCGGCGGCGAAATTGTCATGAAAAAAACGAAAAAAGGCAGAAAATATTACGGATGTGAGAATAATCCGGAATGTGATTTTATGTCCTGGCAGAAACCTTCTGCAAAGAAATGTCCGAAATGTGGTAATTATATGCTCGAAAAGGGAAATAAGCTGGTTTGCAGCCAGGAAACCTGCGGATATGTGGAACAAAAACCAAAAGATGAAGATTGATTGAATAAATGCTTTTCCACCAATTTTCAGAAAATCCCGTTAAAAATAAAAAATATAAAAAAGTCTTGTAAATTTCCAGAATAACGTGTAATATTAGACTAGAAAAACGATTTCTTTCAAGGTACGAAAGTGAAAGGAGGAAAAATGAGCGTTCAGTTGCTAGATAAAACTAGAAAAATCAATAAGCTTCTGCATAACAGCAGCTCAAGCAAGGTAGTGTTTAACGACATTTGCCAGGTGCTCATGGAAACCTTAAGTTCCAATATCCTGGTACTCAGTAAGAAAGGTAAGGTTCTGGGAGTCAGTATCTGCCCGGGTGTGGATGAGATCACAGAGCTGATCGATGACAAGATCGGCGGACATATCGACCCGTTATTGAATGAGAGATTTCTTGGTGTTCTTTCCACAAAGGAGAATGTCAATCTCCAGACACTTGGCTTTGAGCATGTACCCGGAAATTATCAGGGAATCGTGAATCCGATCGATATTGCAGGTGAGAGACTGGGAACGTTATTCATGTACCGCAATGATCATCCCTATGATATTGAGGATATTATCGTCAGCGAGTATGGTACAACAGTTGTTGGCCTGGAAATGATGCGTGCGGTTCATGACGAGAACGCAGAAGAAGACAGAAAACAGCAGATCGTTAAATCGGCATTCAGTACACTGTCCTTCTCAGAACTTGAGGCGATCATCCATATTTTTGATGAGCTGGATGGGGATGAGGGTATCCTGGTTGCCAGCAAGATCGCTGACCGTGTAGGTATCACCAGATCCGTGATCGTAAATGCACTGCGTAAATTCGAGAGTGCAGGTGTGATCGAATCCCGTTCATCCGGTATGAAGGGAACTTACATTAAAGTTCTTAATGAAGTGATCTTTGATGAGCTTGAGGAGATAAAAGCACAGAGAAGCAAGAAGGCATAATGTGATCAGCACTGTCAGATGCTTGATATAAGATAAAGAACGTGACAAAAGAGACTTCCCGCTAGTGTGGGAGTCTCTTTTTTGTCTGTTTCATAAAATCAAAATAAATAATGAAATTAAGAAAACAAGAGAAAACAAGAGTATAAAAGAGATAAAACCAGAATAATATAGAAAAACCATATCTTAAAAGGGTTGCGAAAATATGTGAAATTCACTAATATAGCCATAGTGATTAGCACTCGTATAAAGTGAGTGCTAGCAGGCGAAGATGGAACTTATAAAGGAGGAACATAGATCATGAAGTTAGTACCTTTAGGCGACAGAGTAGTATTAAAACAGGTTGAAGCAGAAGAGACAACAGCATCCGGAATTGTGCTTCCGGGACAGGCACAGGAGAAACCACAGCAGGCAGAGGTTATTGCAGTTGGACCTGGCGGAGTTGTAAACGGGAAAGAAGTAAAAATGGAAGTAGAAGTCGGAAATACTGTTATCTATTCCAAATATGCAGGAACAGAAGTAAAGATGGATGGAACTGATTATATTATTGTAAAGCAGGAAGATATCCTGGCAATCATTAAATAATATAAACATCTTATCGTATATCAATATAAATAGGAGGTCATTTTATCATGGCAAAAGAGATCAAATACGGCGCAGAAGCAAGAGCAGCACTTGAAGCTGGTGTAAATAAACTTGCAGATACAGTAAGAGTAACACTTGGACCGAAAGGAAGAAATGTAGTACTTGACAAATCTTTCGGTGCTCCGCTTATCACAAACGATGGTGTTTCCATTGCAAAAGAGATCGAGCTTGAGGACGGATTCGAGAATATGGGTGCTCAGATCATCAAAGAGGTTGCATCCAAGACAAACGATGTAGCTGGTGATGGTACTACAACAGCAACCGTACTTGCACAGGCAATGGTACATGAGGGAATGAAGAACCTGGCAGCAGGAGCGAACCCGATCATCCTCAGAAAAGGAATGAAAAAAGCAACAGATGTTGCAGTAGAAGCGATCAAGAACATGAGCCAGGCAATTAACGGAAAAGCTCAGATCGCTAATGTAGCCGCAATCTCTGCAAGTGATGAGCAGGTTGGACAGCTGGTTGCAGACGCTATGGAGAAGGTTTCCAAGGATGGTGTTATCACTGTTGAGGAGTCCAAGACCATGCATACAGAGCTTGACCTTGTTGAAGGTATGCAGTTTGACCGTGGATATATTTCCGCATACATGTCTACAGATATGGAGAAGATGGAGGCAACTCTTGATGATCCGTATATTCTGATCACAGATAAGAAAATCAGCAACATCCAGGAGATCCTTCCGCTTCTTGAGCAGGTTGTTCAGGCTGGTGCAAAGCTTCTCATTATTGCAGAAGATGTTGAGGGTGAGGCTCTCACAACCCTGATCGTTAACAAACTGAGAGGAACCTTCCAGGTAGTAGCTGTTAAAGCACCTGGCTATGGTGACAGAAGAAAAGAGATGCTTCAGGATATTGCGATCCTGACAGGCGGACAGGTGATCTCTGACGAGCTCGGTCTTGATCTGAAGGAAGCTAAAATGGAGCAGCTCGGACGTGCAAAATCCGTTAAGGTTGCAAAAGAGAATACAGTTATCGTTGACGGCCTTGGCGATAAAGATGCCATCGCAAAACGTGTTGCTCAGATCCGTGCGCAGATCGAGGAGACAAAATCCGAGTTTGATAAAGAAAAACTTCAGGAAAGACTTGCAAAACTGGCAGGCGGCGTAGCTGTTATCCGTGTAGGTGCTGCTACTGAGACAGAGATGAAAGAAGCAAAGCTTCGTCTTGAGGATGCTCTTGCAGCAACAAGAGCAGCTGTTGAGGAAGGTATCATCGCAGGCGGCGGCTCTGCTTATATCCATGCTTCCAAAGAGGTTGCAAAGCTTGCAGCAACACTTGAGGGAGATGAGAAGACAGGTGCTTATGTGATCCTGAAAGCCCTTGAGGCTCCGTTGTTCCACATTGCTGCAAACGCAGGACTGGAAGGCGCTGTTATCATCAACAAGGTAAGAGAGTCTGAGGTAGGTACAGGCTTTGATGCTCTGAATGAGAAATATGTAAACATGGTTGAGAATGGAATCCTTGATCCTGCAAAGGTTACAAGAAGTGCACTTCAGAACGCAACAAGTGTTGCATCTACACTTCTTACAACAGAGGCTGTAGTTTCTACGATCAAAGAGGATACTCCTGCTCCGGCAACAAACCCGGGAATGGGAATGATGTAATTTCAAGCAGGCAGGTAAATAATTTACAAAATGAGAGGGCCTGCGTCATGGACGCGGCTCTCTTTTTGTGTTATAATCAAAAGAAATCAGTAAATTACGAAAGGAAGAAGCAAATGAGTGACTTATATTCAGAACTTCTGGTAAAGAAGAAACAGACAGGGAAGGATCTTGCTATAAAATACGGTCTTATTGCACTGACCGTGATCATGGTTCTGGGAGGTCTGGTGCTGAATGCACTTCTTCTGGTTCCGGCTATCGCTCTTGGTGTTGCATGCTATTTTGTAATTCCGAAAACAGACCTGGAATATGAATATCTGTTTGTTAACGGGGAACTGGATATTGATATGATCATGTCCAAGTCAAAGAGGAAAAGAGTAAAATCACTTCAGCTTGCGGAGGCTGATCTTGTGGCACCTCTGAAATCCCACAGAATGGATTATTACAACGGAAATCAGAAGATGAAAACCATAGACTTTTCCTCAGGTATTGAGGATCATAAGCGCTATGCCATGATCGTAAGAGACAGCGGAGAAACCTGCAAGGTGATCCTGGAGCTGGATGATGAACTTGCCAATACCATGAAAAATTCTGCACCGAGTAAAGTTTTTTTGGATTGACATGAATCTTGTTTTTTGTTACACTAGTTCACAAATTTAAAATATCTTACACAAAGGGAGGAAATGCAATGGGTACTATTATTGGTGAAGGCATTACGTTTGATGATGTCCTGCTGGTTCCGGCTTATTCTAAAGTAATTCCGAATCAGGTTGATGTTTCAACGTATTTAACCAAGAAAGTAAAGCTGAATATCCCCATGATGAGTGCGGGAATGGACACAGTTACAGAGCACAGAATGGCAATTGCTATGGCCAGACAGGGTGGTATCGGTATCATTCACAAGAATATGTCCATTGAGGCACAGGCAGAAGAGGTTGACAAAGTTAAACGTTCTGAGAACGGTGTTATCACCGATCCATTTTATCTTTCAGCAGAGCATACACTGAAGGATGCCAATGATCTGATGGCGAAATACCGTATTTCCGGTGTTCCGATCACAGAAGGCAGAAAACTGGTAGGTATTATCACAAACCGTGATCTTAAATTTGAGACAGATTTCAGCAGAAAGATCAAGGAGTGCATGACTTCAGAAGGACTGATCACAGCTAAGGAAGGAATCACACTTGAGGATGCCAAGAAGATCCTTGCGAAATCCCGTAAGGAGAAATTACCCATTGTAGATGATGACTTTAATTTAAAAGGACTCATTACCATCAAGGATATCGAGAAACAGATCAAGTATCCGCTTGCAGCCAAGGATGCACAGGGAAGACTTCTCTGTGGTGCTGCGGTTGGCATCACAGCAAATGTGCTTGCGCGTGTTGATGCGCTTGTGAAGGCTAATGTAGATGTGATCGTAATTGATTCTGCACATGGTCATTCAGAAAACATTTTAAAAGCAGTCCGCGAGATCAAGGCAACATATCCGGAGCTTCAGGTAATCGCAGGTAATGTTGCAACAGGCGAAGCTACCAAGGCTCTGATCGAGGCTGGAGTAGATGCAGTTAAAGTTGGTATCGGACCGGGATCTATCTGTACAACACGTGTTGTTGCAGGTATTGGTGTTCCGCAGGTTACTGCAGTTATGGATTGTTATGAAGTGGCTAACAGCTACGGAATCCCGATCATTGCAGACGGCGGTATCAAATATTCCGGAGATATCACCAAGGCCATCGCAGCAGGTGCCAATGTCTGCATGATGGGAAGCATGTTCGCAGGATGCGATGAGAGCCCGGGAACATTCGAACTTTATCAGGGAAGAAAATATAAAGTATATCGTGGAATGGGATCTATCGCAGCTATGGAGAATGGCAGCAAGGATCGTTATTTCCAGGAGAATGCAAAGAAGCTTGTGCCGGAGGGTGTTGAGGGTCGTGTTGCGTATAAAGGACACGTTGAGGATACCGTATTCCAGCTGATCGGTGGTTTAAGATCCGGTATGGGTTACTGTGGAGCAGAAAATATTGAGAAGCTTAAGACAACAGGCAGATTCATCAAGATTTCAGCTGCATCTCTTAAAGAGTCACATCCACATGACATCCACATCACAAAAGAGGCTCCAAACTACAGTGTAGATGAATAATAAAGGAAAAAAGGTAAGACCGGTAAAAAGTCACCCAGGCCGTCCCATAGCGGGCGGCCTGTTTCCGTAAAGAAAACTTCCTCCGGGTCTTCCAGAAGAAAAAGAAGTCTTTGAGAAAAAGAACCCGATCAAGATCCTGCAGAGGATTGTGCTGATATGTATCATTGTGATCGTTGCTTTTGCTGCGTGTGCGTTAGGATACGCATTTTTTGAGATGCGCATGGAACAGAGTGAAACTCAGTCCGGACAGGAAGAGATATCCGGGAATGCCAGCGGAAATGGCGGACCGGAACAATGGCAGGCAGAAGGAGCACCTTTTATTGATGTGGAGCTTCTGACACCGAATTCCTATTCCAGACCACAGATTTCTATGGAACAGGTAAATTATATAGCCATTCATTATACGGCCAATCCGGGATCTACTGCCGTATCCAACCGGAATTATTTTGAAAATCTTGCGACAACGCAGGACAACAAAGTCAGCAGTCATTTTGTGGTAGGGTTGGAGGGAGAAGTGGTACAATGTATTCCCACTTCGGAAATATCCTATGCCACAAATTCCAGAAATGTAGATACCATATCCATTGAATGCTGCCATCCGGATGAAACAGGGCAGTTTAATACAGCAACCTATGATTCGGTGGTAAAGCTGACAGCGTGGCTTTGTACACGCTTTGGACTGACTTCGGATCAGGTGATCCGTCATTATGATGTCACAGGTAAAGACTGTCCGAAGTATTACGTGGAAAATCCCGATGCATGGATCCAGATGAAATCAGACATTGCAGCACAGATCCAGACAGATTATGCATTACAGGGGAAATAAAGTGTTATTGTTTATTTTGTGAGCAACAAGAAGTCTGGAAAAATAATTTCTGAAAATAGGGGCTTGAAAATTAAGAAGAAGTATTGTAGTATAACAGCAGAAGCTGCATGACTGGCGGAAAGTAGGATTACCTACAGGGAGTGCAGTGAAGTGAGAAGCCGACCGCCTGGGCAGCCTGATAAGGGGTGTCCAGGCGGTTTTTTGTTACCGTTCATATCCTGGGATGAGCCCCGGGCCTTACATTAGACAAGGAGGACTGTGAAAAATGACGACATTTTCACTTGAAAAAGAACTGAAAGAAAATTCCTATCCGGGAAGAGGAATTGTGATCGGACGTTCCGCTGACGGGAAACATGCAGTTACTGCATATTTTATTATGGGAAGAAGCGAGAACAGCAGAAACCGTATTTTTGTTGAGGATGGGGAAGGAATCCGTACACAGGCTTTTGATCCATCCAAGCTTACAGACCCGAGCCTGATCATTTATGCACCGGTACGTGTCCTTGGAAATAAGACCATCGTAACAAATGGTGATCAGACAGATACGATCTATGAGGGAATGGACAGACAGCTCACCTTTGAACAGTCTCTCCGCAGCAGAGAGTTTGAGCCGGATGCGCCGAACTATACACCTCGTATTTCAGGTGTTCTTCATGTTGAAGACGGTAAATTCAATTATGCGATGTCTATTTTAAAGAGCAATAACGGAAATCCGGATTCCTGTCTTCGTTATACATTCGCCTATGAGAATGCGGCGGCAGGACAGGGACGTTTTATCCATACTTATAAATGCGATGGAAATCCACTTCCAAGTTTCGAGGGAGAGCCGAAGCTGGTAGAGATCCCAAGCGATATTGATGAGTTTACGGATCTCCTCTGGAAGAGCCTGAACCAGGATAATAAAGTTTCTCTCTTTGTTCGTTTTATTGACATTGAGACAGGAAAATATGAATCCAGGATCGTAAACAAGAATAAATAAGAAAATAGGGATATCACAGAGAACGGAGGAGCTTTTTCATGAAAGAATTACAGTTAAAATACGGATGTAACCCAAATCAGAAACCATCAAAGATTTATATGGCAGATGGAAGTGAGCTTCCGATCCAGGTACTCTCCGGAAGACCAGGATACATCAATTTCCTGGATGCCTTTAATGGCTGGCAGCTGGTACGTGACCTTAAGAAAGCAACCGGACTTCCGGCAGCAACTTCATTTAAGCATGTATCTCCGGCAGGTGCTTCCATCGGACTTCCGCTGAATGAGACACTGGCAAAGATCTACTGGGTAGATGATATGGACTGGAAGAATTTTTCCCCGCTTGCATGTGCGTATGCAAGAGCAAGAGGTGCAGATCGTATGTCATCATTTGGTGATTTCATTTCTCTTTCTGATGTCTGCGACAAAGATACCGCAATGCTGATCAAGAGAGAGGTTTCTGATGGTGTGATCGCACCTGGATATACAGAGGAGGCTCTTGAAATTCTGAAGCAGAAGAAAAAAGGCAATTACAATGTGATCCAGATCGATGAAAATTATGTTCCGGAACCTTTGGAGCACAAACAGGTATTTGGAGTCACCTTTGAGCAGGGCCGCCAGGAGCTGGCAATTGATGATGCGCTGATCTCCAATATTGTAACAGAGAATAAAGAGCTTACGGAAGAAGCCAAGAGAGATATGAAGGTTTCTCTGATCATCCTGAAATATACACAGTCCAATTCTGTATGCTTTGTTAAGGACGGACAGGCTATCGGCGTTGGTGCAGGACAGCAGTCCCGTGTACATTGTACACGCCTTGCAGGCCAGAAAGCAGATAACTGGTATCTCCGTCAGTGTCCGAAAGTACTGGAGCTTCCGTTTAAAGACACGATCACACGTGCGGAGAGAGATAATGCCATTGATGTTTACATTGGTGAGGAATATATGGATGTCCTTGCAGATGGTGCATGGGAAAAGACATTCACGGAGAAGCCGGAAGTGTTCACAAAAGAAGAGAAGAGAGCATGGCTGGATGGTCTTACCGGCGTGACACTGGGATCCGATGCATTCTTCCCATTCAGTGATAATATCGAGCGCGCATATAAGAGCGGTGTAAAATATATTGCAGAGCCGGGTGGATCTGTACGTGATGACGCAGTTATCGATACATGTAATAAGTATGGAATGGTGATGGCATTTACAGGAATCCGCCTTTTCCACCACTAAAAGATGCATGCCTTGGCCATGATATGCAGCTGAAATAAAAGATAAAAAATATAAAGTCCCGAATCTGAATTTCTGGAAAAAAGAGATCAGACTCGGGACTTTTTGATCGAAAAAGGATAGTTTTAAAAATAAAAAGAACTCTGAAAGATTCAGAGTTCTGAAGAGCGATAGACGGGGCTCGAACCCGCGGTCTCGACCTTGGCAAGGTCGCGCGTTACCAACTACGCCACTATCGCATATGCCTTATCGCTTCACGTATTTCCCTCAGCGACAAGACATATATTAGCATAGATTTTATATTCTGTCAAATGTTTTTTGGAATTTTTTGAAATTATATACAACATATAAAGTTTATTCCAGACATCTGAAATAGAACTTGTATATGACAATATTTCGGTGGTTTATGAGTTATTGTCTAAGTGGTAATAGCGCAAAACATGATCCGGATAGTATTGGTCACCATAGTCCCATGGACCGGCAGGATCATGAAGGGGATCATCTTCATCACGTTGTGTGCCGCCGCTTGCCATCTGAGCAAAGGCCTGAGCACTTTGGGCCGTCCACACAGTCTGACCGTTTTCTTCCAGATAAGCAAAATAGGAATCGGCTCCGAAATTGTATGCCTGCAGAGCCAGACGGATCTTGGAAAGATCAGTCGGACCGGTACAGCCGGCTTTATCCAGAGCATATTTCAGCTCCTGGATGCCACAGGAAATAGAGTAAGAAGGATCTGTGATACCATTGGGCTGCTGCGGATATCTGGTGTTGTAGGCTCCTTCTGAAGACTGCATGGGATCAGTACCCTGCCCGGAGCTTTCCTGCATCATCACGGCCAGGAGCAGGTCTACATAGTCGGACATATCATATTGTGCTGCTTCGCTGGAGACCTCATCGCGATAAGCTTCACAGGCTGCATTGATCTGATGGGCTTCCTCCTGCCTGCCGGAAAATTTGGAAAAACGCAGAAGGATACAGCCCACGATCAGCAGAAAAAGACATGTCAGAAAGATCTTCTGCCTTCGCACCTGCTGTACACGGAGTTTGTGGCGCTGTTTTTTAGTAAGGGTTGGTTTCTTGTGTTTTATATTCATATAAGTATTGTATCCGTTACGGATAGATTTGACCAGTTAAAAAATATGATCTTTTTGTTAAAAATTTCTGAAGACTGTCCTGTGAAATTGCAAAATATGATCTGATATGCTATGATAGTCGGGACAAACCGTAGAATGCCGGAATAAAGGAGGCAAGATTTCATGCGAAAAAAGCTTCTGGCAGTTATTTTATGTGCTTCTATGCTTTTCCCTGCATCCGTATCAGCAGAGGTACTGGGATATGAAGCAACATTGGATACATATACAAAGGAGAAAAAAACACCTCAGCAGTTTCAGATCGATGATGGGGCGGGAAATACAGTAAATGCTCTGGCGAAGAGTGATACGCTTTATGTTACAGCGAAAAATACGGAAATCCGGTCCAATCCGGGAGACAGTGGTACAGAGCTGCGTTCTGTGATCCTGGGAACGAAGCTTGAAAGAGTTGCAGTCTGTGACAATGGCTGGAGCAAGGTGACCTTCCAAAAGAAAGGTGAGGACAAGATCATCGGTTATGTTTCGGACAGCGTGCTCAGTGATACGGAGATCGTAAATAAATTTACAGATACAGTTACAGCGGCACAGGACAGTGATATCCTGGATTATCCCGGCAAGAAGGACGGAGAGGTTGTAGGAGAGGTCCTTCAGGATGATGAGCTGAAAAGAACAGGTACGGTAGATGCTATCTGGAGCAGGATCGTTTACACAGATGACAGTGGTTCAGATCACGTCGGCTATATTCCGACCAGCTGTCTGGAAGGTTATCAGGCTACGGAAGTGGCCAAGGCAGAGCAGGAAAAGAATACAAAAGCAGGATCCCTTACCAAGAGTTCCGGGGAGGGCGTTTTTGCGGATGCGGTGGATGGTGTAACTTCCACAGGTGGTTCCGGAAGTACCGCAGCTGGCGTACAGATCGGAACGCCGGTATCAGTATCTTCGGACGCGACATTGAAACCACTGGGAACATTCCGGATCACGCATTATTGTCCGTGTAGCATCTGCTGCGGACCATGGGCGAATGGAATTACTTCCACAGGAGTAACGGCCACTACCAACCGTACGATCGCAGTGGATCCGAGTCAGATCCCATACGGTTCCAAAGTAGTGATCAATGGACAGGTTTATGTTGCAGAGGACTGCGGAGGAGCGATCCGGACCAATTGCATTGATGTATATGTGGCAACACACTCCGAAGCAGAGCAGAAGGGCGTGTTTTATACAGAAGTTTATTTGCTTCAGTGATCAGAAAAAGACTGCTGTAGATTCCACAAGGGATTTGCAGCAGTTTTTTGTATAAAAAACTCTGACCAGCAGAGGCTATTCTGCGATCAGAGTAAAAAATAATGCCCAGAGCCGGAATCGAACCAGCGACACGAGGATTTTCAGTCCTCTGCTCTACCAACTGAGCTATCTGGGCATGTCTCTTTCGAGTACTTTGTTACTTTAACACATTTATGTAGAGAATGCAAGGAAAAAATAAAAAAAGCAGATGTTTTTCTGAAAAATCTGATTTTCAAAAAAACATCTGCAATATTATGGCTACAGATTTATCTGGCAGCAAGATAGATTTTTTCCATATCTTTCATGTTCAGCTGTTTGAACACACCGATGGTACGGGTGTCTTCAAAGCTGCATTTAAACGCTAGATCATGGATCTCCTTTTCTGTAAGATCAAGACCAAGCTCATGAAGGCTGGTAGGCATCTGGATGGAACGGAAATAATCTTCCATGGCTTCTATGCCGGCAAGAGCAGTTTTGTTGAAGTCGGTACTGCAGGGAATGTCAAAGATATTGACTGCAAACTGGGCAAAGCGTTCCGGATTTGCATCATAAACGTAACGTGCCCAGCTTCCCCACAAAGCGGCAAGACCGGCTCCGTGAGCCACATCGTAGGTGCCGCCCAGTTCATGCTCCAGCTGGTGACAGGCCCAGTCACCACCGCCGGTTCCGCAGCCGGTAAGTCCATTGTGGGAAAGACTGCCGGCCCACATGATCTCTGCCCGTGCAGTATAATTATCCGTCTCCTTCATCAGGATCCGGGAGTTATAGATCACGGTCTGCATCAGAGATTCGCTGATACTGTCGGTGATCTCCATGGTTTCGATATTTACAAAGTACCGTTCCATAGTATGCATCAGGATATCCACACAGCCGCTTTCGGTCTGATATTGCGGCAGGGTATAGGTGAGGCGGGGATTTAAAATAGCAAAACGTGGGCGGCACAGATCGTTGCGGGCACTACTTCGTTTCAGCCAGCCCTCTTCATTGGTGATCACACAGGATCCGCTCATTTCACTTCCGGAAGCTGCGATCGTCAGGATAACGCCTACAGGAAGACAGGCTTTTGGGGTTTCGGTGCGGAGAAAAAAGTTCCACACATCTGTATCCGGATTGGCAAGTCCATAGCCGATGGCCTTGCAGGAATCAATAACGCTGCCACCGCCAACAGCCAAAAGAAAATCAACCTGTTCTTTGCGGCAAAGCTCAATACCTTCACGTACCTTGGAGAGACGGGGATTGGGAACCACACCGCCAAGAGTGACATAGGAAATTCCAGCTTCATCCAGAGAAGATCGGATCTCATCGATCAGACCGGAGCTTACTGCACTGTGGCTGCCATAATGGATCAGTACTTTGCTGCAGTTCTGCTCTTTTAGAACAGTGCCGATCTTAAGGTGTGTATCTTTTCCGAAAATAACCCGGGTAGGGGTAAAATATTCAAAATTTCTCATAGAGATTAGGCTCCTTTTTATGATTCATGATCTATTGATAAATATAAGGAATCTGTTTCCTTACAGGTCAAGCAGATATTTATGATCCCGCAGGGGTATCATCTTGATTCATTTAATTGGTTTAAAGTCGTTATAATAATAGCATAGAAGAGAAACAGACGCAAATAAAAGCTATTGAAAAAAAGGTGTAATTTTGGGGGAATGTGATATAATGACTTCTGTGAAGGAAAAGTGACCTGATCACAGAAACAGACCAATGCGAAGCGTATATTATAGAACAGATCCAAACGAAGAAGAAAGCAGGTGTCTGAAATGGAGAATATCATTATCATAGGAGCAGGTCCGGCCGGGATCTCGGCAGCACTTTATGCGGCAAGAGGAAATATGGATCCGCTGATCATAAATACAGGAATCGGTTCACTGGAAAAAGCGGAGAAGATCGAGAACTATTACGGACTGGAGCAGCCGCTGTCCGGCAGAGAACTTTTCGAAAGAGGTCTTGTCCAGGCAAGAGCACTTGGAGTACGGATCCTGGATGCCCAGGTTGTGGGAATGGGTGGTTTTGATACTTTTGAGGTGAAAACTACCGCAGGAGATTTTGAGGCACGCAGCGTGATCCTGGCAACCGGAAGCAGGAGAGCTTCTGCCAGGATTCCGGGAGTAAAGGAATTTGAGGGAAAAGGTGTCAGCTACTGCGCAGTATGTGACGCATTTTTTTACAGAGGAAAAGAAGTGGCAGTGCTTGGAAACAGTGATTTTGCTCTTCATGAAGCAGAAGAACTTTCTCATACCGCTTCCCGTGTGACGATCTTTACAGATGGAAAGAAACCGGAATTTTCAAGAGAAAATCCGCTTCCGGTTAACACCATGAAGATCCAGGCGATCGAAGGAGATGAGCGTGTTTCCGGCATCCGCCTGAAAAGTGATGTGTCCATGCAGGAAGCAGGTACCGGAGCAGATTCTTTTGTGCCGGCAGAGGGAGTCTTTGTAGCACTTGGTACAGCCGGAAGCTCGGAGATGGCCCGCCAGATCGGAGCGGAACTGAATGAAAAAGGAAATATCCGGGTCAATGAAGAGATGGAGACTACAGTTCCGGGACTGTATGCAGCAGGTGATTGCACCGGTGGACTTCTCCAGGTGGCAAAAGCTGTTCATGACGGTGCCCAGGCAGGACTTTCCGCCTGTCAGTATGTGCGGAAGCTTCTGAAGGCGTAAGTATAAGCTGATACTAAAAATAAATACAGGATCAAGGAGGAATTTTATCATGGCAAAAATTTTTACAACAGACAATTTTGAAACTGAGGTATTAAAGGCAGAAAAGCCGGTACTGGTAGATTTTTGGGCAACCTGGTGCGGACCATGCAGACGTCAGGCTCCGGTCGTGGAAGAGCTTGCAGAAGCCGGATATGAGGTTGGCAAGGTTGACGTAGACAAAGAGCCATCACTGGCACAGCAGTACAAGATCATGAGTATCCCCACACTGCTGGTATTCAAAGAAGGAAAAGAGACCGCACGTTTTGTGGGACTGACATCAAAGACAGAGCTTGAGGCAGCGCTTCAGTAACCAAAACAGAAAACAGAAAAACAGATACAGCTCTGGGAACCGAAACGGTTTCCGGAGCATTGTTGGTTTACTGAAAATTTTAGACAAGGGTTAATAAAAATATGGATGAGAAAATAATAAAAAGAATGCAGTGCCTGTGATCGCGGCAATGATCACAGCGCTGGCCTTTTCTTTTACGGGCCTTCCAATGGATGGAAATACTTCTGTAGAAAAAATGAGCGATGTTTATAATGGATTGGGATGCACGAGCTTGCTTGCATGGATCCTGCTTCTTATTTTATACGTGAAAGGATGGGAGGGCTACCGGAAATACAGAAACTGGCAGGCACATGTTTTGGCAGTGATCTTTTCGGCGGGAATGCTTCTTGGAACTTCTTATTTTACAAATGGAAACTGGGATTTTCTGTTTGGCGCAAAGAAACAGATCCTGATCTCAGCCGGATGTTTTATAGGATTTTATATTATCTGTGATATGGGAATCACTTATTTCTGGAGGATTCCTGAGATGGAGTTTTTCCGAAAGGCCTGCGGGCGTATCCCGGCCAGAGAGGAAGAAGTAATGTGGTTCCGCCTGGCAAAGATATCTATGATCATTGGATGGACACCGTTTATCCTGGCATTTCTCCCAGGTTCGATCCCGGCAGATGGATTTCGGCAACTGGATGTATTTTTGGGAGCTATGCCGCTGGACAATCATCATCCATGGGTCCTGACGATGATCATGGGTGGACTGCTGACACTTGGAAAAACTATCTGGTGTTATAATTTTGGAGTATTTTTGATCGTCATTGTGTTTACTTCTGTGGAAATCTGGTGTTACAGTGCGGTAGTCCGCTATCTGTACAGATGGAAGGCTCCAAAATGGATACTTTTTGGTACTGTTCTGCTGTTTGCATTTGTTCCCATATTTGGAAGCTATGCCCAGGCAGTGATCAAAGATGGATTATATACGGCGGTCATTACTTTGTATTTTGCAGTGTATATAGATATTTGTCATTCCTTTTCCAAGAGAAAGGCAGTATATTTATTTCTTCTGGGAATCAGTGTTTGTCTTACCCGAAATAATGGCATTCATCTGGTCCTGCCTTCTTTGATCCTTTTGTTTTTCTTCCTGGTAAAGGGCGCGAGGAAATATGCATTTATTGTGGCTGTCTGTGTTTTTGCCTGCTATCTGGGCGTAGAAAAGGGGGCAGCACCTGCCCTTGGCGTGGCACCTGGATCCCGATGTGAAATGCTTTCGGTACCGTTTCAGCAGACTGCCCGATATCTGAGAGAATATCCGGATGATGTAACCGCAAGTGAGAAGAAAGCGATAAACAGGATCCTGGATTATGATGTTCTTGCCGAGAAGTATAATCCGGAACTGTCGGATCCTGTGAAAATTACATTCAGGTTCAGAGATGATGATAATGATCCTAAATTGGATGGATACATGAAAGATTATTTTAAAGCCTGGTTTGCCATGTTCCGTCGTCATCCGGGAGTATATGTCCAGGCGACATTGAATAACACCTACAGCTATAATGATCCGTTCCATATGGGAAGAGGACAGCAGGGCGTGTACCGGTTTTACATAGATAAACTGTATCAGAAAAAATCCGGGATCGATGTCAGCTATGTAGGCCCAAAAAAGATCCAGTATCTATTCAGGCTTTATGATGAATTATGGATGCGTGCACCTGGGCTGGGACTTATCTTAAGTGCAGGAACGTATACCTGGCTTACTCTGTTGCTGATGGGATATCTTCTGGTGAAGAAGCAATGGAAAAAACTCCTGATCTTTGCCATACCGGTGCTGAATATACTGATATGTCTTGTGTCTCCTGTAAATGGGATGATCCGTTATATGTGGCCGGTAATGACTATTATGCCGATGCTGTTCTGGTGGATCTTGCAGCCGGCACCTAAAACATCTTCAAATTAAAAAGTATTCATCATTTCATAAAGACGTCTTTTATCCAGAATGCGGATCGATCCCCGTGAGATCTGGATAGAGCCGTCTTTATTCATTTTTTAAGGCTGCGGCTGACAGCTTCTCTGGCACTTCCGATGGAGCGGGCGATGGCTTCCTGTGTGAGAGCGAGCTCATCGGAACCGGTATCTGCAGCTTCATCCAGAAGAAAGGCTGCGATTCTCTGAGTCAGAGTCATAAAAAATGTCCGTTCGATTCCTGCGATCACATCTGAGAAATGTTCAGTTGTCCGTTTGTAGATGAAATTTTCCAGATAGATATTGTTTTTCATCAGCCGGGAAAAAGGAACTGCCGGAAGCAGAAGCAGATCACAGTCTGTTTCTGCATCGATCTGTACATCAAATGTAATGGCAGAAAGCATGCAGGAGGCGGAAAGAGTGCAGATGTCACTGTCCCTTAAACGGTACAGGGTTGCCTCTTTTCCCTGAGCGGACAGTAGATAAACACGGAGAACTCCCTTCAGAAGAAAAAGAGTTCCCAGGCACTGGCGCTCTTCAGACTGTACGGCAGCACCTGCCGGGTAATGAAGCTCGCGAATGTTATCAAGAAGAAAATTCCGATCTTCTTCCGTCATATGTTCCCAGAAGGGAAACGCCTGAAAATAATTCAGACAGCTGTTTCGATTCATAAAAAGATTACTCCTTTATAAAAATATATAGTACTCATTTTAACGCTGTTTGGATGGAAATACAACAAAAACGGCATTTTTGCGGCAGGAGGGAAATCCCTGTTTG
>NC_021014.1:57276-85796 GCF_000209835.1 Ruminococcus sp. SR1/5
AACCCCTGTTTTTCTATTTACATCCGGTGGCGGGAACGTTATAATCATAAAGCGAAAAGGCTCAACAGAGAAATAATGAAAACTGCCGGGGAAAGAAATTATCCGACAGAAGTTAGGAGAATATAAAATTTGAAAATCTTACTTGCAGCATGCAATGCAAAATATATCCATTCCAATCTTGCGGTATATAACCTGAAATCCTGTTCCGGAGAATACAGCTCCAGGGTTGTGGTCAAAGAGTATACGATCAATCAGATCAGGGATGACATTTTAAAAGATATTTATCTGGAGCAGCCGGATGTGGTCTGCTTTTCCTGCTATATCTGGAATATTTCCTTTGTCAGGGAGCTGGTGCCGGATCTTAAGAAAATCCTTCCACAGGTGGAGCTTTGGGCAGGAGGCCCGGAGGTATCCTACGATGCGGTGGAATTTCTGAAAAAGAATCCTGCGTTTTTTGGAGTGATGGTGGGAGAAGGAGAGGAAACCTTCCATGAACTGGCAGGTTATTATATAGAAAGAAAACCGGAAACTTTGAGCGGGATCCGCGGAGTGGCTTTTCGTGATGAAAACAAAGGCAGGGATGTTGTACACACGGGCTGGCGGGAATTGATGGATTTAAGTAAAGTTCCGTTTGCATACAGCAATCTTACAGAGTTTAAAAACCGCATTATTTATTATGAGAGCAGCAGGGGATGCCCCTTTTCCTGCAGTTACTGCCTTTCTTCCATAGATAAGAAGCTTCGGTTCCGTGATATTGAGCTTGTAAAAAAGGAATTGCAGTTTTTTATTGATAATAAAGTTCCTCAGGTCAAATTTGTGGATCGTACCTTCAACTGCAAGCATGACCATGCCATGGAGATCTGGAGGTATATTACGGAGAATGATAATGGGATCACCAATTTTCATTTTGAGATTTCAGCAGATCTTCTCCGTGCGGAGGAGCTGGCGCTGATGAAAACCATGCGTCCGGGACTGATCCAGCTGGAGATTGGTGTACAGTCCACCAATCCTCAGACCATCAAAGCCATTCGGAGAACCATGGATTTTGAAAAGCTGAAAGGGATTGTAGAGCAGATCCACAGCTTTGGAAATATCCACCAGCATCTGGATCTGATCGCAGGACTTCCCTATGAGGGATACGACAGCTTCCACAAGTCCTTCTGCGATGTTTACGCACTGCGTCCGGAACAGTTTCAGCTTGGTTTTCTGAAAGTGCTGAAGGGATCATACATGATGGAAATGACAGGGGAATATCAGATTCTTTACAAGGATCGGGAACCCTATGAGGTACTTTCCACAGCCTGGCTGACCTACGGGGAGATTTTAAGGCTGAAAATGGTGGAAAGTATGGTGGAAGTGTATTATAATAGTGGGCAGTTCAAAAATACCCTTGTATTTCTGGAGAAGTATTTTGACGATCCTTTCCGGATGTATGAGGCACTTGGCAGATTTTATGAGAAAAAAGGATACTCGGAGATTTCTCATTCCAGGATGAGGCGCTATGAGATCCTTATGGAGTTTGCCGGAGAACAGAAAGAGATCCCGTCGGAAGCACTTTCCGATGTAATGCTCCTGGATCTTTATCTTCGAGAGAATTTAAAGAGCAGGCCATCCTTTGCTTCAGACCAGAAGCCGTATGAGCGGCTGATCTGGGATTACCGGAAAGCGAAAAAAATCCCGAAAACCGCCCATATCGAGGTGTTCCGGGACGGAAAGAAGCTTCTTTTTGATTATACAGACAGGGATCCTTTGACCAACAATGCGCAATTAACGGATATTACAGATGAGGTGAATAATAATTATGGGAATGTTTGATCCGAAAAAAGAAAAGTGATCACAGCGATCATCGCAGTTATTCTGGTACTGGCAATGGTAGTTCCGACTGTGCTTTCGCTTATCCTTTATTAAGGCGGCAGTTATGAAACTTGGAAAAAAGCACTGGAGGCGCTTCAGGCAGAGATAGACGGACGGCTTATGCCGGGAGACGAGCTGATCGTGGCAGGCCCTGTGGCAGCAGAAGGAACTGCATGGATCACAAAGAATTATCATGACAGGCTGCGGGAGTTTTTTGCAGAACGGTTTCTCGAGGATGCTGTAAAGCTTCCTGAGGTTTACGGAACAGGAACAGAGAATGATAAAATTTGGAAAATGGCGGAAGAATCCGGAGCCAGTGCCCGATATCGGATGGGAGAAGGCGGCTTTCTTGCTGCCCTCTGGAAAATGGCGGAGGCATCCGGAGTAGGTCTTAGTGCAGATCTTCGAAGTGTGCCCATCCGACAGGAAACCATAGAGATCTGTGAGATCCTTGATGTGAATCCGTACAAGCTGCTTTCCGGCGGAAGTATTCTTATGGGAATCCATGGCGGTGATGCGTTTGTGCAGCAGTTGCGGCGAGAGGGGATCATGGCAGCAGTGATCGGGCAGACCGATTCCGGAAATAACAGGCTTCTTTACAGCGGCGGAAATGCCAGATATCTGGAACGCCCGGCAGAAGATGAGACCAAAAAGCTTGGCTTTTTGATCTCATGAGCAAGCAGCGAAGCGGATTGCGAATGCATATTTTGTATATTTAATGCTATGTAGAAAAGAGGAAAAAATAAATGGGAGTTTTGAATATTGTGCTCCATGAGCCGGAAATTCCGGCAAATACAGGAAATATCGGCAGAACCTGTGTGGCAACAGGAACCAGGCTGCATCTGATCGAACCGCTTGGTTTTCGCCTGAATGAAAAGGCCATTAAGCGTGCAGGTATGGATTATTGGGAACATCTGGATGTGACCAGATATCTGGACTATGAGGATTTTCTCAAAAAGAATCCGGGAGCAAAGATTTATTACGCAACCACCAAGGCACCTCAGACTTATACAGATGTGCAGTATGAGGATGACTGTTTCATTATGTTTGGCAAGGAGAGTGCGGGAATCCCGGAGGATATCCTGGTAAACAATCAGGAAACTTGCGTGCGGATCCCGATGATCGGAGATATCCGTTCCCTGAATTTAAGCAATTCAGTTGCCATTGTGCTTTATGAGGCGCTGCGACAGCATAATTTTACGCATATGAATCTGGAAGGCCATCTGAGAAATTACGATTGGAAATAAGCCTGCAAAGAGTAAATAAAAACCTCTGATCCGGAAATACTGTAGGAGATATTGAGAGATATTTCTTTTACAGCCTTCCGGATCAGAGGTTTTTTGATGTTTTATTTTGCTTTTTCCAGTGTAAAGATAAATTCTGTTCCAACACCTACGGTGCTGATCACATTGATATTCTGCTTATGAGCGTTGATGATCTCTTTTACAATGGCAAGGCCAAGCCCGGTACCCTTGCGGTCTTTTCCACGGGAGGCATCAATCTTATAGAAACGGTCCCAGATTCTGGAAAGACTTTCCTTTGGAATTCCGCTTCCATGGTCTTTGACTGAGACAAAAACCTTGCCATGATTGACTGTGGTTTCCAGTGTGATAGAAGAATTGTCGCTGCTGAATTTTACTGCATTGTCCAATAAATTGTACAGTACCTGCTGGATCTGTTCCATATCTGCACGGACAAAAAGCTCTTTTCCAGCAAGGAGGAGCTCCAGACGGATGTTTCGTTCCGAACAGGTTCCCTCAAAGGTGGCGGCTGTGGTACGGATCGTTTCATTGATATCAAAACGCCGCATATGCATCATACGCTTTTTGACATCCAGTTCGTTTAAGGTAAGGAGACTTCGGGTAAGCTTCTCCAGACGGGTGGATTCAAAAGCAATGACTTTCAGATAACGTTCCTGCATTTCCGGTGGGATGGTACCGTCCAGCATGGCTTCCACATAGCCTTTGATGGAGGTCAGAGGCGAGCGGAAATCATGGGACACATTGGAAATGAATTGTCGTTGATACTCTCCGTTTTTGTTCAGCTTGTCTGCCATGTAATTCAGGGAGTGGGAAAGATATCCCATCTCATCGTCAGAATCTACGGGGATCGTGTAGGTAAGATTTCCGTTGGCAAATTCCAGGGCACCCTTTAAGATTTCTTTCAGAGGTTTGTGGACCCTGTAAAAATAGATCAGAAGAAAACTGAAAAACAGTGCATAGATCACAATAAAGATCAGGATCATAACCTCTACGATATTGCTGCGGCTTTCGTAGAGGTTTTTCATAGGGTAGTGGATCACCAGATAACCAGTCACCAGATCCGTATCTTTTATGGGAACGACTGTGCTTAGCTGTGTGGTTTTTAATGTCCCGTAAAACGTACCGGAGGAATAGCAGGTATCTTCGTAATCTTCCGGTCGGAAGTTCCTGACGGTGATATCACCGGAATCAGAGGACTGCTGGTTTGTGTTTATCAGAATGTTCCCATCTGTATCCATAACCCAGAAATCTGCATTTTGAAAGGCTGCTGCAGAGGAAAGAGCCAGGGTGAGGGATTCGTTTTTGGGGCTTTTTACAGCCTGACGAAGTTCATTTTTGGAAACCAGCTGGCTGGCAGTGCGGTAAAGGGACTCTCCGGTAGAGCGCTCCAGCCTTTTTTCTACCAGGTAGGAGCCACCGGAGGAAAGCAGCAGAAAGCAGATTCCGCCCAGCATAAAGTACAGGATCAGCAGTTTAGTATAAAGATGCTGTTTCATGAATCCTTTACCTCAAATTTGTAACCGATTCCCCAGACTGTGGAAAGAGCCCAGTTTGGGTTATCCTTGATCTTCTCACGTAGACGTTTGATGTGAACGTCTACGGTTCTGGTATCGCCAATGTATTCATAGCCCCAGATGTGATCCAGAAGCTGTTCTCTTGTGAAAACCTGATTGGGAGAAGCTGCCAGGAAATAGAGAAGCTCCAGCTCCTTTGGCGGCATATCGATCTGGTGTCCCATATAAGTTACAGAATAGTTGGTCAGGTTGATCACCAGATCCGGATAGGAAACACATTTTTCCTTTGGTGCGGCAGACGGAGATTTTACATGAAATCTGCGCAGTACCGCACGGACACGTGCCACCAGCTCTTTGGAGTCAAAAGGCTTGATGATGTAATCATCCGCTCCAAGTTCCAGTCCCAGGACTTTGTCAAAGGTTTCTCCCTTGGCGGAAAGCATAATGATCGGTACATCGGAGGTGTGACGGATCTCACGGCATACCTGGTATCCGTCAATGCCCGGAAGCATGAGATCCAGAAGGATCAGATCCGGGTGAAAAATATGGAACTGCTTCAGGGCTTCCTCGCCGTCATTTACGATCTTAGTCTCAAAGCATTCTTTTGTGAGATAGAGAGCAACCAGCTCTGCAATGTTGTTGTCATCGTCAACAATGAGGATTTTCTGTTTTGTAGCCATGGCTTCAGCTCCTTTTTATTTCTTGAATTCTACAATGGTCACGCCGGCATCGCCTTCTCCGAATTCGCCGAGACGGAAAGAAGCTACGTGCTTTTGGCGCTTCAGGTAATTGTGGACACCTTTGCGGAGGGCACCGGTACCTTTTCCGTGAACGATACGGACGGATTTCATGTGTGCGATATAGGCGTCATCCAGATATTTATCCAGCTCTGCAACTGCCTCATCTACGGTTTTTCCCAGAAGATTGATCTCTGTGGAAATGCTGGCTGCCTTGGACATACGGATCTTTCCGGCGCCGGTACGCTGCATGGACGGAGTGGTGATCACCGGCTCGTCCACAAGCTCCAGATCGGAGATATGAACCTTGGAACGGATGATACCCATCTGCACAAAGAGATATCCTCTGGAATCCGGATGACTGGAAACTGTTCCTTTCAGATTCAGGCTGAGCACCTTTACGGTATCGCCAAGAGAAAGATCGGATGGCTTCAGCTGTTTCTTTGGCTTTTGCTTCTGCTGCCTGGAAGACATTCCATTTTCGGCTTTTGACATACGTTTTTTCAGGTTCTGGCGTTCTTTTTCCACGGAAGCGGTATCTACGTGATCCTTCTGGAATTTATGGAAAAGCTTCATGGTCTGATCTGCGTATTCCTTGGTATCGCGGAGAATCGCATGTGCCTGTTCATTGGCTTCTCTGAGAATCCGCTCTTTACGTTCATCCAGTTTTTCTTCTTTTTCCTGAAGGGATTTTTTCAGCTCTTCTACCTGCTCTTTGTAACGGGCAATTTCAGCACGCTCGTTTTCGATGGTGACACGGCTCTGCTCCAGGGATGTCAGAACATCTTCGAAAGATTCATCCTGCTCGCTGATCTGTTCCTTTGCTTTGTCGATGATGAAATCCGGAAGCCCCAGCTTGGAAGAAATGGCAAATGCGTTACTTTTTCCCGGAACACCGATCAGAAGGCGGTAGGTCGGACGTAAGGTTTCTACATCGAATTCACAGCAGGCATTTTCCACACCTGGAGTGGAGAGGGCATAGATCTTCAGTTCGCTGTAATGGGTGGTTGCCATGGTACGGATACCCTGCTCGTGAAGATGTGACAGGATCGCAATGGCAAGAGCGGCACCCTCTGTAGGGTCCGTACCTGCACCAAGCTCATCGAAGAGGACCAGGGAATCCTGATCTGCGGATTTCAGGAAGGAAACCACGTTTGTCATATGAGAGGAGAAGGTACTTAAGGACTGTTCAATGCTCTGCTCATCTCCGATATCAGCATAAACCTCGCGGAAAAGTGCAAGTTCGGAACGATCCAGCGCCGGGATATGGAGACCCGACTGTCCCATCATGGTAAGAAGACCTACGGTTTTCAGAGAAACAGTTTTACCACCGGTGTTTGGTCCGGTGACAACCAGGAGGTCAAAATCATCCCCGAGACGGATGTCAATAGGAACGGCTTTTTTCTTATCGATCAGTGGATGACGGGCCTGGCGAAGCCGGATCCGGCCTTCTGTGTTGAAAACAGGTTCACTGGCGTTCATGTCCATGGCAAGTGCGGCACGGGCAAAAATAAAGTCCAGCTGTACCATGATGGAAAGATCTGCGTGAATAGCCTCCAGCTCAGCAGCTACCTGCTGGCTTAAGGATGCAAGGATCACTTCGATCTCTTTCTGCTCTTTCAGCTCCAGCTCGCGGATGTCGTTGTTCAGCTTGACAACAGCCATAGGCTCAATGAAAAGAGTGGAACCTGTGGCAGACTGGTCGTGGATCATACCGGGAACCTGGCCTTTATATTCAGCTTTTACCGGGATACAGTAGCGGCCGTCGCGCATGGTGATAACGGAATCCTGAAGATAATTCCTGGCACTTCCTGCAACCAGAGAAGAAAGCTGGGTGTGTATCCGGTCATTGGTGGCCTTGATGCTGCGGCGGATCTGGCGGAGCGTGCTGCTGGCATCGTCACTGATCTCATCCTCGGAAAGGATACAGCGGCGGATCTCTGTGCTGAGTGGTGTCAGAGGTTCCAGTGCCGCAAACATTCCGTCAAGGGAATCGGTCATTCCGTCATCACGGTCACTTCTGGAATAGGCCTTTACACGACCGGTATTCTCAAGAAGACTGCAGACAGAAAGCAGCTCCGGTGCATTCAGGGCGCTGCCAACAGTAAGACGTTTTAATGTGCCGCGGATGTCCTTGACGCTGCCGAAGGAAATGCCGCCTTTTTTGAACAGGCGTGCAAGGGCATCGTGTGTCTGCAGCTGCATGGCCCGGATCTCTTCAATGTCTGTGGAAGGGGTAAGCTTCCGACAGAGATCCTTTCCCATGGGGGAGGATGCCTTGTCTGTGAGCAGATCTATGATTTTATAGTATTCAAGTGCTTTGTATGCTTTTTTGTTCATTGTTGCTATAGTTACTCCTTTTTGTTACTTCTGTTACTTCTGTGCTTTTCTGCGTAACACAGGATATGCAAAAAACACTTCGTTTCCTATTTTACATGATTTCCATAGCAAAGGAAAGTAAAATGTGTTATGATACTGAATAAAGCCCGGAAGTAAGTGGAAACTGTGCAAAAATGCCAGAAAGCCCGGACCGGGATGCGGCCAAAGATCATAAAGAAAGTCTGGCTATGAATGCAAAGTGTGAAGCGGATGTGTTCGTGAGTATGTCTGCTTTGAAAGTAAAAAGAACAGAAAGGCAAGAATTTTATGCGTTTTTTAAATGAATTACATGAGGGAGACAGAGTAAACGGGATCTATCTCTGCAAACAGAAACAGGCAGCTACAACGAAGAATGGCAAGCCCTATGAGAATCTGATCCTTCAGGATAAAACAGGTGTGATCGATGGTAAGATCTGGGATCCCAATTCTCTGGGAATTGATGAGTTTGATACTCTTGATTACATTGAGATCATGGGAGATGTGACAAGCTTTGCAGGCGCCATGCAGCTGAATATCAAGAGAGCACGCAAGGCAGGAGAAGGGGAGTATGATCCGGCAGATTATCTTCCTACCAGTGAGAACAGTGTGGATGATATGCAGAGCCAGCTACGAGAGCTTATCAACAGTGTGAAGAATCCCTATCTTTCCCAGCTTCTGAAGAAGCTCTTTGTGGAAGATCAGGAATTTATGAAGATATTTGAGGGACATTCTGCAGCGAAGACCGTACATCATGGCTTTATCGGCGGGCTGATGGAGCACACTCTTGGAGTGACCCGTCTCTGCGATTATATGGCGAATGCATATCCACTATTGAACCGAGATCTTCTGATCACAACCGCACTTCTTCATGATGTGGGCAAAACGAAGGAGCTTTCTGCTTTTCCGATGAATGATTATACAGATGAGGGACAGCTTCTTGGACATATTGTGATCGGGGCACAGATGGTGCATGATCTTGCAAAAGAGATCCCGGATTTTCCGGAGAAGCTTGAAAATCAGGTGATCCACTGTATTCTTGCACATCATGGTGAGCTTGAGTACGGTTCTCCCAAGAAACCGGCACTTGCAGAGGCAGTTGCCCTGAATCTGGCAGACAATACAGATGCAAGGATGGAGACACTGACAGAAATTTTTCACGCAGACAAAGGCAAAAAAGAATGGCTTGGTTTCAACCGGCTTTTTGAGTCCAATTTAAGAAGAACAGGAGATATTTAATACATGGAATTCCGTAAAAACGATATACTCACTTTAGATATAGAGGATTGCGGAGTTGACGGTGAAGGTATCGGGAAAGCCGATGGCTTCACCGTTTTTGTGAAAGACGCCGTGATCGGAGACCGGATCAAAGCCAAGATCATCAAGGCAAAAAAGAACTATGGCTATGGCCGCCTGATGGAGGTGATCACACCGTCTCCATACCGTGTGAAACCTGTCTGCTCTATTGCCCGCCAGTGCGGAGGATGCCAGCTTCAGGCATTATCCTACGAGCAGCAGCTGAAATTTAAAGAGAAAAAGGTTCGTGGACATCTGGAAAGAATCGGAGGTTTTCAGAATCTTGATATGGAACCGATCATGGGGATGGAAGACCCCTATCATTATCGAAACAAGGCACAGTTTCCGGTAGGAAAAAATAAAGACGGAAAGATCATCACAGGCTTTTATGCAGGAAGAACCCACTCCATCATTGATAACCGAGAATGTATTCTGGGAGTGAAACAGAATAAAGAGGTTTTGGACCGTGTGATCGGACACATGGAAAAATATCATGTACAGCCCTACGATGAGGCCACGGGAAAAGGTCTTGTACGTCATATTATGATTCGTTACGGCTTCCATACAGATGAGATGATGGTCTGTCTGATCTTAAACGGAGATAAGATCCCTGCAGAAAAGGCTCTTGTGGAATCACTCTGTGAAATTCCGGAAATGACCAGCATTACCATCAATGTTAATAAAAAACGGAACAATGTGATCCTGGGTGATCAGCTTCGCCTCCTTTGGGGACAGTCCTATATAATGGACAGCATCGGAGATATTTCCTATCAGATCTCTCCCCTGTCCTTTTTCCAGGTCAATCCCATCCAGACCGAAAAACTGTATGGAAAGGCTCTGGAGTACGCCGGCCTTACGGGAAATGAAACTGTCTGGGATCTGTACTGCGGAATCGGAACTATCTCCCTGTTCCTGGCCCAGAAAGCAAAATTCGTCCGCGGCGTGGAGATCGTACCACAGGCCATTGACAATGCAAGAGAGAATGCGAAGCTCAATGGCATTGAGAATGTAGAGTTTTTTGTCGGAAAAGCAGAGGAAGTGCTGCCGAGAGGGTATGAGAAGAATGGCGTTTATGCAGACGTTATCGTGGTAGACCCGCCACGGAAGGGCTGTGATGAGGTACTTCTGAATACGATCCTTAAAATGAAGCCGGAGAGGGTTGTGTATGTGAGCTGTGACAGTGCGACACTGGCGAGGGATCTGAAGGTGCTGTGTGCGGAGGATTATGAACTGGTGCGGGTTTCTACTACTGATATGTTTCCGCAGGGAGTCCATGTTGAGACTGTGTGTTTGCTGTCAAGAAAATAAAATCAAGTGCTGAAAAGCGGCGTATTTCCGGGCTTTTTGTAAGGTTGGTATCATCAGAGAAGCCTTGCGGAAAGCTCGGTTTTATTATATGGAAACATATCTACTTTTCGGTCTGATTGGAGAGAAATTGAGTACCGGAGAATAGCGGTAGGGTTTAGGCTGTGGATTAGATGTCAGAGGTTGTGTCACTAGGATTGTTGTCAGAGCCGACCGCAGTTTAAGCCACTCGATACTAAGGGGCAGACTTGGCAGTGGAATAGATAACAGGAGGATTTGAAAGATGATGGATAAAGATTATTTGTATCAGATTGATATTCGAGAATGGATAGAGAGAGGATTAGATGCTGACATAATGGTTCCTGTATCAGGAAATAAAATTGATAAAAAGTATGATATATACCTTCAGAGTTTTCTTCTTCCTTTGAATGAAGTTGAAAATGATATGGAAAATGATACATATAATGCACATACATTGATGCCTGGAATTACAGTTTACGGTTCTTGGGAGGATGATGAAAAGGTTTATCATCGTTGGGGAAATGACAATGGTTATGAACCACTTGTTATAAAAAGAGAATATAATGGCGTAGCTACAGATTCAATAGAAATTGTTGAAGAGTTTCGATTATTATTCAATCTGTATTTCAATTCACAAAAAATGAATATATTGATGTTTCTAACGGTGAAGGAATTACCGTAGTGAAAATGAATGATAATGGGTATGTAACTATACATAAAAGATACTTAAAAACGTATCTAGCAGTAAAAGAAAAAGTATTGATGATACATATTGATAGCAGGTGCGTTTCTATCGATAATTCGGAAAAAATCAAGGAAGATGGATTGGTTTATAGAAATAGCGAAAACACAATTTTTTATGCACTTAATATCGGAAATACATCAACTGGACTAAAAAGGAAAAATTATTCCATCATTTATGCAAAAAATGTTGTCTCAGGTTGCAGTTTATGTGATAGTAATATTTGGCCGTATAATGAAGAAAAGACTTATGTTGATTTTATTATTGGTATAGATGAGAACGGAAAAGAAATACGCCATACTTGTAATCCGAAAGAATTAAACAACTACTTCGGGGCAAATCCAACAGCGCCGCACTATTTAACACCTGTATATTTTGACAGTGCAGTACTGAATAAGTATTATTCGAAACCTGAAATTTATAAAGTCGAAGATGGAATTATTCGATGTGGTGTATTGTGGTCATTGTATATTGATAATAGTAATTCAGATTATGTATCAGCTTATTTAGGTGATTTAGGAAGAGATTTACCAAGTGAAGCCGAGCAGCATTATTGGAGGGGATTTAACAAGTCGATTGGAGGAAAATTGAGCAAAACAAAAATAAAGAGAGATTTTATGTGTATTGCATCAGACTCAGAGTCTCCAGATTTTGTTTTTAAGAAAGCTTATACACGATTAAATAGAGTTTTCACTGAAAAGTATGGATGGCCTTTATTTTTATCATTAACAGAGCAGGATGCTTATAATTTTGAAATATTACGAGTTCCAGTAAATAATTCAATTACTGAGATGGATATGCTGGTTCTTTCTTTAGTCAAAATACTGATTGATTCTTTAAATGAAAAGAGCATTTCAAAACGGTTAACTGGTAATTACGAAAAACTTGTAGGTAGCATTTCAAAAATAGAAGCTTGGCTATGTGAAAGTAATATCGAAAACTATAATGAGCATATTAAGTTCTTGAGAAATCTACAGGAGTTACGTTCAAGTGGAACGGGACATCGTAAAGGAAAGGGATATCAAAAAATTACGAAAAAGCTTGATGTGAAAAAAGAAAACTATGCAGAAACCTTTTCCTGTTTGTTAAAAGATGCTACTAACTTTTTAACGTTCATGGAATTAAATATTGAAAATTTGAAATAAAATGAAAAGGCTCCCCATCACCGGGAATTATCCAGTGGTGGGGAGCCATTGTATATCTATAGAGTTATGCATCCACATCAATGCTGACGCCAGATTTCAATTCAACTATTATGCGGTCATCCCAGATGGTGATCTGCTTAATCCAGCGTCGCACCAGTGATTCATCGAATTCAGTAAGGAGGGCGGTCTGCTGTGAGATGTAATCCTGCAAGTCGTTAATTCTCTTTATCTGTTCATCCCTTGCGGCGGTATCGACAGTGGTTTTCTGACGAAGTTCTCGGAATCTGAAGATCTCATCCGCTATTTCGTCGTAGTCCTCTTTACTGTTGGCTTTTTGAATCAGCTCCTGTTGCAGGGCCATTAGCTTCTTGTCAATGCTGTCTATGGCTGTTACCTGTGAAGCTCGGATGACTGCGGCAATGTTAAGCTGGAGCTGTGCCTGATAGTTATTTTTGTCGCCGAGTAATTGATTGATGGCATTGACAACGGCATCCTGAAGAACCAGCTCATTGATGGTTCGAGCGTGGCATTCAAGTCCGGTGGATTCCAGCCTGCTGATGCAGCGCCAGACAATTGATTTGACGCCTCGATTGTTCCAGTGGAGTCTTCGGAACATTTCACCGCATTCGCCGAAAATGACGATTTGGGAGAAGCAGTGATTGCAACTGTAGCTTCGTTTTTTGCCATTGTCACTGGTTTTTACCACTCGTCTGCGGACAAGTTCTTCCTGTATCTGCTGGTAAATGTTCTTCGGAATAATGGCTTCGTGATCGCCTTCTACATAGTATTGTGGAACAAGACCGTTATTTTTAACTCTGGTCTTGTTTAGAAAGTCTGTAGTGTAGGTCTTTTGAAGCAGGGCATCACCGATGTATTTCTCGTTTCGGAGAATTTTGTTGATGGTGCTTGTGTGCCACTTTTCCCCTCCGGCACCGGTAAGGATACCGTCACGCTCCAGGCCTGCAGCAATCTTGTCCATACTGAGACCTTCTAAATATTCTCGATAAATGCGCTTTACGATTTCTGCCTGTTCTGGATCGATGATGAGGTTGCCGTCCGCGTCTTTCGTGTATCCAAGAAAACGATTGTGGTTGATTTGTATTTTCCTTTTGTGATGATATGCTCTATCACCACGGTTCCGGCGGCTTGGCCCTGTCTCCAAAGTCGGGCGTTGGTCTGCTGATATAATTCCAGTGACCATGTCAGACCAAACCAGATAAGGGTGGAACCGCCAGCCTGTAGATTGAGTCCATGACCAGCAGATGCAGGATGAATGACTGCGACTGGTATCTTTCCAGCATTCCAGTCGGTGATGTCCTTGCTGGACTTTATTTCTCTCACATCAAAGCGCTTTTTGATTCGTGACACCTTCCAAGGAGAGTGGAAGCCCCATCGTGGCGGACCATATCATAGAGCAACGCCAGCTTTCCGGTTTCAGATATTCTCCGGTCGGATAACCTAAGAAACGAGAAAGACAGATGCGTTCAAAGGTAGCGTTGAAGGCCCACTTGATGACACATTCATCCTCTAGAGCAAGAAGGATTTCTTTTGGAATCTGTTCTCCGCAGGCAAGATCAATGACCTGAACGGGCTGGTTATCTACACTGTAGGCAAAGAGTAAGATTTCAAAATCAGGTGACTCTACATAGCGATATACTCCGGTTTTCTGAAGTGGCACATCGCTGTAGGTTTCAATATCGATACTAAGTGTTTTCATGAGATTGTCCTTTCTACAAAACAGGCAGCAGAGAAATCCCTGCCGCCTGCCTTGTTACTGTTTATCTTTATTGGATTTATATTTATTGATGTCACGACGAATGTGGTATACCGCATAACTAACAAGGTAAAAATGATTTTTCCTACGTTGTAGATGATGAAGCCATATACCGCCGCAAAAAAGGTATAGGAGATGACATTAGCAATAAATAGATTTAAGATTTCTGCAAATTCATTCATAGGTTGTCTCCTTTTGTCAGAAAATGTGCTGGCGGCAGTGAGTTCCACCGCCAGCAGGTTGATAGATTACTTAAAGTCTTTCATGCGCTTTTCGTGGTATTCGAGGTCGCGCTTGTCTTTTTCCTGCTCACGCTTTTCACGTTTATGGTCGTTGATGATACTCTGAATCATAGAGATTGCAGTAGTGAGACCGACGCAAGCGAAGCAGCCGATACAGATGTTTACAAGAATTGTGCTAATCACGATTGTCTCCATAGTTTGCTACCTCCATTAGTCAAGAAAATCATCGTCGTTATCAGTTGCAAAGTCAGATTCAGCAGATGCCTTACCGCCAAGAGGCTCGCCATCATGAATCTTCTGCAAATTGTTAAGGCCACAGGCGATGCCTTTATTGCCAGAGCTGTTGAAAGCGTAAAAACTGATGCTGGCACGACCGTAGATTCCAGAGTAAACCTCAGAACGAGTGAGGATAGGATTGCGGTCTGCATCTACGATACCAGGTGCAGAGGTTGCATTTGCATTCACAAAGAAGCTGCCAGCGTATGCAGGATCGTCCGGTCTTTCAAGATCTCCGTCACGAAGAGGCGTCTTAAGTACAGAAAGAGCAGGTACGGATTTACCATTGCCCTTGAGCTTTGCTTCACCTTCACGGTATGCAGCCTCGATAGCAGCTTCAATCTTTGCAACAGTCTTTGTGTCGGATTTTGGGATAATCAGGCTGACACTATATTTCGGAGTGCCACCGTTGATGGATTTAGGTTCCCAGACGTTGGCATAGCTCCACCTCCACTTCCCTAAGCAGGGCTTCATAATGTTTCGGGTCTACGAGTGACAACTTGCTTGCACCGTACTTTTTAAGAAGCTCTCGAATTTCAGCTGTATGCCCGGCACGAGATTTATCAGCCAGAACAGCTCGAACTTCCTCAAGGGTCAATGCAGTTTTCGCAGGAGCAGCAGGGGCTTCTGCTTTTTCAGTAGCTTCGGATGCTCCTCCAAACTGCTGTGCGAGCCAGTTTGCTACATCGTTAATAGCAGCGGCGGCATTTCTCAGCTCTTCGATGGTCATAGCCATATCGCTCATTTTTGACATTTTCTGTTCCTCCTTCCTCGGATTGTCTGTGTGCGGCGATGATTCTGAGATTCTTCGCCATTCTTGCGGATGGCTTCGATATCCGGATAAATATTACATCTACAAATTGAGTGAAGTAAAAGCTGTCTCGTCGGAGCTGGAAAGTGATTATCGATTCAAAAAGGGTGCTTATGCTGATAACATCAGGAATTTTGTGGCATTTTATGATGAGATTTGTGCTGAACTTCAGCAGGATGATGAACTTAAAAATCTGCTTAATTCTCAGCTGACATCTACATGTTACGCTGATCCTGAATTACGAACTCTTACAATAGATGTGGGCTTCTTTATTTCTCGCTATTGGAACAAGGAGGAACCAGGTCCTAAAGCGGATGAGTGGTGGCCGACTGATTATACTCCGGCATTAACGGTAGAGGATTGGTTAGAGCTTCTGACAGATAAAGACGTATTTAATGAGAGCAGTCTCGAAATCATGAAACGAATGAAGGATTATGGTGGAAAGGCTACTTGCACTCAGCTTGCTGTGAAATATGGAGAAACCAAGAACTTTTATAATAGTGGATCTGTTGCATTGGCAAGACGTATTGTTCAAAAAACTGGATGTCCAGTAATTGCAAGAGATGAAGAAAACTCTCGATTTTGGCCTGTATTATATGTTGGTAAGAATGCTGCAAAAGATGAAGAAGGATCTTATGTTTGGAAACTTCGTGATGAATTAGCAGAAGCTCTAGATCAAGTCGATTTATCAGAAGTCCTTTTGTATGCGCAAGATGAAGAAGGAGAAGAAGATCATAGATACTGGTTTTTGAATGCAAATCCCAAAATATGGAGTATGGCTAGCATGCCAGTTGGAGAAGTACAGGATTATACATTATATAATGATAATGGCAATAAACGGCGTATTTTTCAGAATTTCTTAGATGCAAAGGCTGGAGATATGATAATCGGCTATGAGTCCACACCGGTAAAGCAGGTAGTTGCAATTCTCAAAATTAGTGCGGAACAAGATGGAAAATCAATTTATTTTGAAAAAGTAGAAGGGCTGTCTTCTCCAATTGATTATGCAACTCTGAAAGCTTGTCCAGAACTTGAAAAGATGGAGTACTTTGGTAATCCGCAGGGTAGTCTGTTCAAACTGACAAAGGGTGAATATGATTTCATTTATGACATGATTCGTGATGAAAATCCAGCACCACCTGCAGCAGATAGTATTGAAAAATATGACAAAGAAAAGTTCTTAAATGATGTATATATGACTGAAGCAAAGTATGAGCGCTTAGTTGCAGTTTTGAAAAAGAAGAAAAATATTATTCTTCAAGGTGCTCCAGGTGTTGGAAAGACATTTGCGGCAAAGAGACTTGCATATTCGATTATGGGTGAGAAGGATGATGATCGCATAGAGTTTGTGCAATTCCATCAAAATTATTCCTATGAAGATTTCATGATGGGGTATAAGCCGGTTGAAGATGGATTTGAATTGAAGTATGGTATTTTCTATAGATTTTGTCAAAAGGCTGCAAACCATCCTGATAAAGATTATTTCTTTATCATTGATGAGATCAACCGTGGAAATATGAGTAAGATCTTTGGTGAGTTACTCATGTTAATTGAGGCAGATTATAGAGATACGAAAGCAACATTAGCCTACAATGGCCTAAGTTTCTCTGTCCCAAAGCGTCTACATATCATTGGTATGATGAATACTGCTGATAGAAGTCTGGCGATGATTGATTACGCACTTCGTCGTCGTTTTAGCTTCTTTGATATGGAACCGGGATTTGATTCAGAAGGTTTTATTAAATATCAGGAAGGATTCGCAAACGACACATTCAATACTCTGATTGACCGTATTAAGGAATTGAACCAAGAAATTGCTAAAGATAAATCACTTGGTAAAGGTTTCTGTATTGGGCATAGCTATTTCTGTAACACAGATGAGTGTACAGAAGAATGGATGCAAGATGTGGTTGATTTTGATGTGTTGCCTATGTTAGCAGAATACTGGTTTGATGATACAGACAAACTGCAACGTTGGGAGAATATTTTGCACGGTGTATTTCAATGACAAAGGATAAGAGCATTTTAATCAATAATATTTATCATATGCTTTCTTATGCTTTTCAGGCACTGAACCAAGAAACCTATGAAGATGTTGCAGTAGAGTCTTTTGACGAGATGTATAATCTGCTGGCAGCGATTCTGTCTAAGGGAATTGGATTGCAGTTAAAGCAAGGGCTATATAGAGAATACATAAGTCGTCAGGAAGAACTTTCAGTTATGCGCGGCAAAATAAATATGCCGGGTACAATTAAAAATAGGTTGGCACATAAAAGGGTACTTACTTGCGACTTTGATGAGTTGTCAGAAAGGGCGATAGAAGTCGTAATTTTATTTTCAATGACTTACAGTTTCATTCGGTATTTGAGGGAGAAAATGCTTTTATTGATATAGATACCGATATGAAGGCAAAACAGAACTGGTTGCGTTTTACAAAAAGAAGACCAACAGAGAAAGATGGTGGCGTATTAAGTTTGCTTGCCAGTGTTAAAGGCTGCTTGACTTATTTTCAGAACGGAGCTAGAAATCTTTCGTTTAATTATAAGCATCATAAGGATGAGGATAAAAGGTCGGGTGACGATGATTATACGTTTGAAAATGCAATTGAGTCAGTGCTGACAGAGTTTCATTTATCAAGAGAACAGATAAGGTATTTGAAGCCTATCGTAATGGGAGGCCAGGTAAAGTCGAAGAAAGATAAAAAGACAGCAATGGAAAAATGTCGTTAAAGTATTTTGACCGCTCTGTCTATAATAGGGGATTTCGCTATTATGATTTTATAGATGATCCTAATCACAGTATGCGTTCGGAGATTCAATTATTTGATTTTCAGGATTCGCCAGAACGTATTTTACTTCACTTGTCTGAAAAGGCTCAAATTATAGGTATTTCAGCTACCGCAACACTTGAAACGGTTGTTGGCAATTATGACTTAGAATATCTTCAAAGGATGTTGCAGGATAAATATTATGTGATGCCAGAAGCAGATAGGTGTAGATTACAGGAGTCATTTCAAACTTTTGTTGCAAACTATGATAAAGTAAATATTCATGTGGAGCCAGTTTCTTATAATGCGGATGATAGAGTTGAATTATCAGAGATATTTAACGGAAACGAAGCACTTATAAAGAAGTATGCGGAAAAATTATCAATATCATTTGAGCGCGTTGAATATGCAAAGAATAACTTTATTCGTGTTGTAAAGGTAATGAAGGCATTTATCTTAAATGATTCGGTTAAATCCTTCTTGTGTCTTAATAATAAATTGCCGCAGGAGAATAAGGGGCTTTTTGATATTAAATTATTAGAGGAATTCGCAGACGCTATTATTAAGCTTTATGGTATCAAGGGATTAAAAGGTAAAGACTTGTTATACAGTATAAATAGTGAAGATTATGATGCTAAGCGTGCGGAGTTTATACAGAGATTGTCAAAGGGAGAAAAACTCTTTGTTATATCTTCCTATAATACAGTTGGTGCGGGACAAAATTTGCAATATAAAGCACCGGGGAATGCTACTATTGTAGCAGTTAATGATTACGATAGAGGAGATATGGAAAAGGATTTCGATTGCATATATCTTGAGAAGCCGACGAATCTTCTGGTGAATGTGGATAGCAAAAAGGGAATTGAAGCTGAAGATTTAATTCGTTTTGTATATCAGATGGAATTCTTGATGGAAAGAGGCGAAGTTTCTCGTAAAGATGGGATTGCAGTAATTAAAGATGCATTTATATGCTTCAGTGGTGGATATACTTTTTCGGGAAAAAAGGGAGAACCATATAAAACAGATTCTGTAAATAATTTTGCGATTCGAACATTAATACAGGCAGTAGGAAGAATATGTAGAACTGGTCTTAAGAATCCGGATATATATATTTATGTGGATAATACCATTTTAACAGATTACGATTTGTCTGTTGTGGAGCAACGAATGTTGA
This sequence comes from Ruminococcus sp. SR1/5, assembly GCF_000209835.1. Lineage (NCBI taxonomy): Bacteria > Bacillati > Bacillota > Clostridia > Eubacteriales > Oscillospiraceae > Ruminococcus > Ruminococcus sp. SR1/5. Next base: position 76,552 of record NC_021014.1, read on the forward strand.
ATCCTGAATTTGCAGAATTAGTTAAAGTGGGTAAAACATATTATAATGGTCAGGCAAATGAAAATTCGGATATTGCCGTAATGGAAAATCGTGCCGGAACATTAGCACTGAAGGCAATGCAGATTATAAATGAGCTGAAGCGCAATTGGACTGAGGATAGTATAGATTATTGGAAAGCATTGCGTGAGCTATGCCTTATGAGGCCTAAGGGAATATATTGTGAAAGAAGAAAAGAGCGTATAAACAATGAAGGTCACTAGCGCAGTACTAGCGGCCTTCTTCGTTTTTACGCTTGGTATAATCGCTGGATTTTTGTATACGGTAAATAGTTAGTACCGTGCTTTTCACCTAAAACCATGAGATAATCCCTTTGTAAAACTAAAAGTTTTTTAAAGGAGGATCTTATGGATAAGATCACACGTCAGGTCCGCATTGAACATTGGACCCAGATCATGAATGAATGTTTGAACAGCGGTATGAATAAAACTGAATGGTGCCGGGCTAATGGGATCTCAGACAAACAATTCTTTTACTGGCAAAGGATTCTCAGAAAAGAAGCTTTTGCTGCTTCGACATCAAAGGACCTTTCGGTTATCACAGACCCGGCAGATGAAACCAGCCCACAAAAGATTTCGTTCGCAGAGATCAGCATTCCAATAAAACAGGAGTCTGTCAGAAATGGACTCCATCCGGATATCATCCTCCGAAAAGGACCGGTCTCTGTAGAGATATCCAATTCCGTTTCAGCAGAACTCCTGTCACGTATCGGAGATATCTTTCATGCTGAATGATGCTTCCGGGTTCCGCAGGATCTATCTCGCTACCGGCTACACAGATCTGAGACGTGGTATGGAAGGGCTTGCATCCATTATCAAGTTCAATTTTCAGCTGGATCCGTATCAAAAAGATATTCTGTTCCTGTTCTGCGGAAGACGTACTGACCGCATCAAAGGGCTGGTCTGGGAAGGCGACGGCTTCCTGCTTCTATACAAAAGACTGGAGTTGGGTGCATTCAACTGGCCCCGCACAAAAGAAGAAGCATTGGAGATCACCCCAGAGCAGTACCAATATCTCATGCAGGGACTGGAAATTGTTGCACGCCATCCGATCCAGGAAGTCAGACCGGATAAGATCTTATAAGATCCTGTGCAAAACAGAGAAAATAAAAAACATCTTCCAATCATCATAAGTCCCGAAAAAGAGTTATCCACTTTTCATAATTCCGCTGCCTTCATTTATTCAGGAGTACTTTCAGGCCCCTTTACAGGGCTTGTGGATAAGTACTCTGAAAAGCCCGAAAAACTAATAGTTTTTTGAGGTTTTCAGAGTATTCATCTATTAGTAAAAATGACGAATACCCTGTCTGCCTGATTCGCTTTTTCTTTATCTTTGCGTTACAATAGGAACATCAGATAAAGGAGAACGGCATCCATGGCAAAAGTATATACAGAAGAAGTGGACATTGAAAGAGTAAAAGTGGACATTAAGAGTGGAGAAGTGGACATTGAAAGCACAAAAGTGGACATTCGAAATAAATTACTTTCTTTCTCAGATACGATTTCAGAAAAAACAATAAATCATACAGTAGAAATATTTTCAAAATGTGGAAAAGAAAATTGTTTCGGAAGAACGATAGTTGAAGAAATTACTGGATTAAAGCCATCAAGAGCTTCCAAGTTAATAAAACTGTTGGTTGATAGTGAGGTAATCGTACCTGTAACAGGACATGGAAAAGGAAAATATCGGTTTCAATAAAAGTGAACATTGAAAGGGTGTTAATGCCATTCGCAAAAATGCCCAAAACAAATCGGCGTACTGATATATTACCAAATATGGTAGCAGTAGGAAGCCAGATACATTATGCAAGAGCTTTTGATAACAGAGGACGCGAACTTACAAAACGTATTTTTTCTTTTCATAACGATCTGGAAGGGTTCAATTCTTTCAACCTTTGGGCAGAGACACTTAAGACTGAGAATAAAAAGACTGCAGTTCTGATCGGCTGCGAGCCAACAGGTCATTACTGGTTTGCGTTTGTGAAGTATGTAAATGATCATCAGAAAAGATTAGTAATGGTCAATCCATTCTCGGTTAAGAAGATCAAGGAACTTGATGATAACAGTCCAAAGAAAACAGATTCAAAAGATCCGAAAACAATCGCAAAACTAGTTGTGGATGGGAGATATTCAATCCCATACATGCCAGAAGGCATTTATGCCGAAATAAGAGACCTGGTATACAGCCGTGAGCCTATATGGATAATCTGAGGCATAAGTGTCGTGAAGAGCCGTATGCCTGAATTGGGCACGTACGGATCTGTGGGGGATATACCTAGTAATAGGTGTTTCTACCCGACAATTTAGGACTCGTCAGAGGATGGTGATCCTGGTAGACATGAGAGGTTAGTTACTGTAGGTGGATTTGGGAAACAGGAAGGCCTTCATAAGAAGAAACAAAGACGTTTTATTTCTTGTACCTAAAATCATCAGAAATGGACTCCATGAAGTCACTTCATATCCAGAAAACTCTATTTTGTAGATATATGTAACTTATTAACTGTTCAGCAAAGTCAGTAAAATCAAGGATTTTTGTTGAACATGCACTAAAAAGAATAGAGAGGTTCTCACCCACTGCTTATTGATTTTCGCAACCTCCACAGGGGAGTTACTTGATTCGGTTAAAATATATGTAAATTTTCCACCAAAATATTATTGACGTAAGAAAAACCACATGGTATTTTATTTTTGGAAAAAATGAAAATTATTTTAAAGGCAAACCTGTTGAAAGGCAGGGTCGCAAAGCCAGAAGGGACTAAAGTCAGAAAGTTTGACCATGTCAGCCGGTTGCCACTGTTTCCATATCATCATAATATATGGAGAAGATGTTTGAACAGAAGAGATTCCGATACCTTTTATACTATATAGATGTGTGATTTTAAAGAATATAGTAGGGACACTGGCAGATTTTGGCAGATGTCCTTTTTGTATGCAAAAATGGGTAACAAAACTAGCAGGGACAGGTTTTCTGTATACAGATAAAAGCAGGATGAAGAAGGCATAAGACGGAGAGAGGACTTTTATAAAATGAAAAATTATGAAGACAAAATATATTCCTTAGGTGAGACTGTAACGGGGCAGACACAGGCCATGTCACAGGCCGTACAGAAAACACTGGAAAATAATGGCGGGGTAGGTATAATGACAGGATCTTATGACCAAAACCTGTCTATTTTGTCTGTGGATAATCTGCTGTTGCATAGTACAGGATATACATTCGATACTTTCATGGAACAGACAAAAGGCTCATTGAGAAATTTCTTTTATGACGAGGAAGATATACTGGAGCGAGACCGTTTTTTGCAGCTTCACGGAACAGGGGAAGCACAGATCCTTGCAGCAGACGGTACAGTGAATAATGTACGGCTTTGTAAAGAGGATGCGACAGATGAGGCGGGCAGACAGATCTGGGTTATGTCCGTACAGGTCAACTGGGATCATGTAAATCTGGCACTGCTCAATGAGGCTATTTGTTCCGGCTTCTGGTATTTTGACTGTGACGAAAACAGTGAGATTGTGAATGCAAACTGGAGTCATGAATTTCGAAAAATGCTTGGCTATCATGACACCCTGGACTTTCCGAATAAACTGGAATCCTGGTCAGATCTTCTGCATCCACAGGATAAAGAAAGAGTAATGGTGCAGCTTCAGGCGGCAATTAAGGATAAGACGAACCAGATAAAATACCAGGTAGAGTATCGTATGAGAATGAAGGATAATCAATACCAGTGGTTTCGGGCATCGGCAGAAGTAATACGCCGTCTGGATGGTTCTGCCAGCAGGATTGCCGGGATTTTTATTAACATTGATGGGGAGAAAAAAGAAATCATGCAGGCACAAAAATCTGCTGCTTTCCACCGGGCTTTTACGAAAGCAGATTTGTGCGAGTATTATGTGAATCTGGAAGCGAATACTTTTGATACCTTTAAGGTTGAACCGTCCCTGATGACCGTCTTTGAACAGAGTCATACGTGGGATGAATTGATCCGGCATTTTGTGGATTCCTATGTTGTGGAGACAGATAAGAAGGCGGTATCCTCTTTTTACGACCGTGGTTATATTGCAGAAAGGCTGAAGGGGCTGGAAACCGAATTGGCTTTAGAGTGCCGTATCACTCTGAATGGAGAAGAACGATGGGTCCGCAATGTGGTCATACGTGGCGAAATAGAGGATTCAGAATATGCCATGATCTTTCTGCGTGATATCACAGAGACAAAGGTAGAGAGCGCACGGCATCTGCAGATGGCAGCAGATAATGCTTCCATGGAGCAGCTGATCCAGAGCATAGTGCGTCTGGTTGACCGCTTTGTTGTCTGTGATCTGGAAAATGACAGATATGAATTCTACAATCTGAATGGACAGATGATATATAAACCTCTGGGATTTTATCATGATTTTCAGATGCAGGTTCTTGAAAAATATAAGACACTGGAACCATTGGAAGCTATAGATATCCTGATAGCCCCGGATAATATTCGGAAAAAACTGAAAAGTGAAAATGATATTTATAAGTTTGAGTATTGCAGCCTGGATGAAAAGACTTATAAAATCGCTTCTTATATTCCCTTGGAATGGAAGAATGTAAAGCTGGAAAAGGTATTGCTGGCATCCATGGATGTGACACAGGAGAAGAAAGCAGAGATTGAATCCCGTCAGGCACTGAAAGAGGCTTACCGGTCCGCAGAAAATGCAAATCGTGCGAAAACAGAATTCCTTTCCAATATGTCCCATGATATCCGGACACCAATGAATGCGATTGTGGGTCTGACAGCAATCGCAGGAGCAAATGTTGAGAGCCAGGACAGAGTCATTGAATGCCTCGGCAAGATCACAGAATCAAGCCGCCATCTGCTGGGGCTGATCAATGAAGTATTGGATATGGCACGTATTGAAAGGGGAAAAATGACACTGGCACAGGAAGATTTCAATCTGTCAGAGCTGGTAGATAATCTTATTACACTTACGAAACCGGTGCTTGATGAACATAAACATAATTTTGATATACATATCAATCATATTGAACATGAGGCTGTCTGTGGTGACAGCTTGAGGATTCAGCAGGTATTTGTGAATCTGATGAGTAATGCGATCAAGTATACACCGGATGGCGGGAATACTATTTTTTCCATAGAGGAAAAGCCAAATGGATTTTCAGAACTTGGATGCTATGAATTTACGATTGAGGATAATGGGATCGGTATGTCACCGGAATTCCAGAAAATCATGTTTGAGCCGTTCAGCCGCGCGGATGACCACCGGACAACCAGAGTCCAGGGAACTGGTCTGGGAATGGCAATCAGCAGAAATATTGTGAACCTGATGAATGGCACTATTAAAGTGGACAGTACCTTGCACAAGGGAACTAAAATCACAGTAACAATTTATCTGGAGCTTCAGGAAAAAGAAAAGAACAGGACAGAGATCTGATGAATCTGCCGGTCCTGGTTGTGGATGATGATAGGACATGCTGTGAAAGTACAGTTGCAACATTAAAGGAAATCGGTATTATGGGTGAATGGGTTCTCTCTGGCAGGGAAGCGGTTGAGCGCTGTTATGCACGGCATGAGTTGAAAGATGATTACTTTGCTGTTATTTTAGACTGGAAGATGCCGGAGATGGATGGTATAGAAACTGCCAGACAGATCCGGAAACGGATAGGAAAAGAGATCCCCATCATTGTACTGACATCCTATGAATTCAGCGAAATTGAAGAAGAAGCAAAGACTGCAGGTGTAGATGCTTTTATTGCAAAACCGCTGTTCCGTTCCCGGCTGACGGCAACACTGCGGCAGTTTACTTCAGGAAGAAAAGAAAAAACGGCAAGAAATTATCTGGAGAAGCTGTCAGAATCAGACTACACGGGAAAAAGGATTCTTCTGGTTGAGGATAATGAGTTGAACAGAGAAATTGCTGGTGAAATTTTGCAGATGACAGGTGCAAAAGTGGAAACGGCAGAAAATGGGAAAATTGCAGTTGAGAAAGTGGAAGCTTCTCCGAAAGGTTCGTATGATCTTGTTTTTATGGATATCCAAATGCCTGTCATGAATGGTTATGAGGCAACTGCAGCAATCAGGAGCCTTCCGGGTGAAAAGGGAAAACTGCCTATTGTTGCCATGACTGCCAATGCTTTTGCAGAAGATGTACAGCTGGCCAAAAATACAGGCATGAATGGACATATCGCGAAACCGCTGGATATGAATAAGCTGAATGATGTTCTGGAAAGCTGGCTGTAACTGATTTTCATGTGATCACAAAGTATATTACTAGGAACAGAGTGAACAGTAACAGTAACTCAGGTTATGCTGCATAAATCCTCAAATACTCCTTGCAATAAAAAATACAGCAATTATAATATAAATACAAAAGCCGGATGCGGAGGCTGACTTCTGAAAACAAAGAAAGGAAGTATAAAATGGCGAAAATTTTAATCAGTCCGTCCAAATATTTACAGGGTGCGGGAGAAATGAAGAATCTTGGAACTTATGCTGCAAAGAGCGGAAAAAAGCGTTGGTTCTGATCAGTAAAGGCGGATATAAAAGAATCGGTAAAACGATCGAAGAGAGCTTTGCTGAGAGTACCTGTGAGGTGGTTTTTGATTATTTTAACGGAGAATGCTGTAACAGTGAGATTGATCGTCTGGTAAAGATCGTAAAAGATGAGCAGTGTGATCTTACCATTGGTATTGGTGGAGGAAAGATCTTTGATACAGCGAAGGCAGTTGCATACTATGCGGGAACACCGGTATTTATCTGTCCGACGATCGCATCTACAGATGCCCCTTGCAGTGCTTTGTCTGTTATTTATACAGAAGAAGGAGTTTTTGAAAAATATCTGTTTTTTCCGGCGAATCCGAATCTTGTTCTGATGGATACAGATATCATCACCAAATCGCCGGTTCGTCTTACTGTGGCTGGTATGGGAGATGCACTGGCAACATATTTTGAGGCAAGGGCATGCAAGAGAAGCGGAGCAACTTCCTGTGCAGGAGGTAAGACAACAGAGGCTGCCATGGCACTGGCTGAACTTTGCTTTAATACCTTGATGGATGAGGGCGTAAAAGCTAAGATAGCTCTGGAAGCAGGCGTATGCACACCGGCAGTTGAGAAAGTGATTGAGGCTAATACACTTCTTTCTGGAATTGGTTTTGAAAGTGCAGGACTTGCAGGTGCACATGCGATCCATAACGGATTTACTGTACTGGAAGAATGCCATCATATGTATCATGGAGAAAAAGTTGCATTCGGAACCATCACACAGCTGGTACTGGAGAATATTCCCCAGGAAGATCTGGAAGAGATCATCTTATGGTGCATTGAAGTAGGACTTCCTGTTACTCTGGCAGAGCTTGGAGCTGGGAAGGTAACTGATGAGCAGCTTATGGAAGTTGCCACAACTGCATGTGCGGAGAATGATACACTTCACAACATGCCATTTGAAGTTACACCGGAAACTGTATTTGCAGCAATCAAAGCGGCAGATGCATATGGAAGATATTACCTGGATGAGGAATAAACAGATAAAAAGTAAATAGCTGATATAAAAATTGCAATCTGCAGAAACAAGAGTTATCAAGTATTGTTATCCTGCAGGTTGCTTTTTTTTATGTATGGCTGTAATATAACAGAAAGATCAGTAAATATTGGAACAGAAAACATACGGAGGAATATTTGTGGCAAAAAAACGAAAACCCAAAATGGAGCTTCGATATTATAAGATGCCGGAGGGGAGCCCCATCCTTGCATTGCTTGGACAGAAGTGGGTTCAGAATTATGGGAACGATATCGATTATCTCCATTTTCATAATTATCTGGAAATCGGATTCTGCTATGAAGGACAGGGATTTATGATACTTGGAGAGGATAAGGTACAGTTTCATGACCGGGAATTTACGGTGATCCCATCCAATTATCCACATACCACAAACAGTGATATTGGAACTATCAGCCGCTGGGAGTATCTTTTTATTGATGTAGAAGGATTCCTGGATAAATTTATTAATAATTCGGTAAAAAAGAAAAAATCGTTCAGCGGATCAACTCCAGATCGCTTTTTCTGAATGAAAAAGAAAACCGATCCATGGCAGGTAAGATCCTTAAGATCCTGGATATCATGCGGGATGGAGAGGAATTTTATCTGGAAGAAGCTAAGGGAGTTTTGGCATCGCTTCTTGTGGAAATCGCAAGGATAAACCGGGATTCAAGCGAAGAACGTTACAGCGAAGGCAGAGGAAAAGTCATGGATATGATCTCCAGGTTCCAGGATTATATTTCTGATCATTACATGGAGGATCTTCGTATTGACGAACTGGCAGAATACTGTCATATCAGTGAAACTCATTTGCGCCGGATATTTACGACTTATATGAAGATGAGCCCGCTGGAATACATCAATACGATCCGTATCCAGGCGGCCTGTGATTATCTGAAAAAAACAGATCAGCCAATTGCAGATATAGCACATAAGTGTGGTTTTACCACCAATTCCACATTTAACCGGAATTTTCGCCAGGTTACGGGAATGACACCTCTGGAGTGGAGAAAACGTCCGGAGAACTATGAACAGCAGCTTCTTAAGTTTGACATCCATTCAGAGGAAGGCTGGTAAAACAACAAAACCAGATCTGTGGATCTGTCACGACAGAATAGAAATATCAGACTGTATGCGGATCAGGCAGATAGAAAGAGGTAAGAAATGTACGATTACAGGATTGTGGAGCAGGTCTCCAGAAAAAAGAAACATATGTCAGGAGCTCTCAGAAAAGTAATGGTGATCTTTGCGGCAATTTTTGTACTGATGGGTATCACGATCTCTCAGGCATTCATGCTTCCGGGATTTCTTCTGGCGCTGCTTTACTTTGTTTATGACATATTTAGCCAGAGAGACTATGAATATATCATGGAAAACGGACAACTGACCATAGATGTAATCTATGGCAAAAAATATCGTAAAACAGCTCACGTGCTGAATCTTGAGGAGATGGAAGTGACTGCACCTCACTATCATGAAAAGGTGGCAAAATATAAAAAGAATGCCGGAACGGAGAAACTGAAAAATACGATTATACCTCTTATGAAGATGATGTGCCTTACTATACCATGATCATTCAGGAAGATGGACGTAAAATAAAACTTCTTCTGGATCTGACAGAGGAAATGCTGCATACGATGAAAACGCAGTTTCCTGAAAGGG
>NC_021014.1:86043-118999 GCF_000209835.1 Ruminococcus sp. SR1/5
GCATAATATACAGAAATGTTTGTGAAATATATATAAAAAACAATATGAAATTTTATGAAATAGAAACAAAAGCCTTCTTTTTTGACAAAAAATGTTCGCATAATGTCAAAAAAGAAGGCTTTTTTTGAAATTTTGATGAACGTAAAAAGAGAAAATCCTCAAAGTGCATATTTTTTGTAAAAATATAGCTGGATAATAGTGCACAATTAATAAAATGGTTGAAATTGCACATTATATGAACAATTCTGCAAACTATAGAGGAAATGCGGATGTTATAATCTATTCATAAGCAAACGGGAAATGCTTAATAAAGGAGGAAAAGTAAATGAAGAAAAAATTACTCGCAGTATTAATGACAGGTATCATGGCAATGTCTTTTGCTGCAACTACTACAGCAGTATATGCAAAAGGTGATGACGATAACACCCTGACTGTATGGGCATGGGATCAGAACTTCAACATCAAGGCTATGAATATTGCAGGTGAGCAGTATGCAAAGGATCACGAAGGATTCAAGGTTGATGTAGTTGAGACATCTTCTGATGACTGCCAGACCAAACTTACAACAGCAGCAAACGCCGGAGATTACAGCACACTTCCGGACATCGTTCTGATGCAGGACAACAGCTATCAGAAATATCTGAAGAGTTATCCGGATGCTTTTACAGATCTGAAGGATATGGATATCAACTGGGATGATTTCGGAAAACTGAAACAGTCCTACTCCATGGTAGATGACACACATTACGGAGTTCCGTTTGATAACGGTGCAACAATTGCCTGCTATCGTACAGATATCCTGGAAGAAGCAGGATATACCATTGATGATCTTACAGATATCACATGGAGCAAATTCATGGAGATCGGAAAAGACGTTCACGAAAAAACAGGTAAATATCTCCTTACAAGTGAAGCAACAGGTGGCGATACTCTGATGATGATGATCCAGTCCTGTGGAGCAAACTTCGTAAATGATGACGGAGAGGCTTATATCGTTGGCAACGATGTAGCAGAGAAATGCGTAGATCTTTATGTGGATCTTGTAAAGAACAATGTTGTTAAATTAGTAAATAACTGGGATGAGTACATCTCCACGATCACAGGCGGAGAGGCTGCCGGTATCGTTAACGGTAACTGGATCACAGCTACACTGATGGGAACAGAGGATCAGAAGGGTCTGTGGCAGATCACAACAATGCCGAAAGTTGACGGCGTTGATACAGCTACAAACTATGCAAACAATGGCGGATCTTCCTGGTACATTACATCCAACTGCAAGAATGTAGAGCTTGCTGAGGACTTCCTTGCAAGCACATTTGGTTCCAGCACAGACTTCTATGATGCAATCCTTCCGGAAACAGGTGCAATTTCCTGCTACCTGCCGGCTGGTGAGTCTGAGGTTTACAATGAGCCAAGCGAGTTCTTCAATAACCAGCCGATCTTCTCAACAATTGTAGAGTACTCTTCACACATTCCGGAATTTACAAAAACTCCGTACCACTATGAGGCAAGAGAGTGCATCAACACAGCTGTTGTTAATATTGTAAACGGCGCAGATAAAGAATCTGCACTTCAGGAAGCACAGGATACACTGGCATTCAAGATGACAGAGTAAAGCTGAAATATTAATGAAATACAGGGCAGGGGACTGCATGCAGTCCCTTGTCTTATGTAAAGGTTTAGATGTTTGAAAGGAGGAGTTCCTGTGAATTCCAAAAAAAGTGGCATGTCTCTGGTAGCGAAACAAAGAGCGGCCGGCTGGATCTTTCTGGCACCGGCAACCATTATGATCGCTGTCATGAGTTTTTATCCGATGATCCGCGCATTTATCATTTCTTTACAGACAGGTGCCGGAGCAAACATGAGGTTTGCGGATCCGATCTTCAGTAACTATAAACGTATTATGATGGATAAGGTATTCCAGCAGTCCATTGTCAATACATTTCTGTATCTTATTATCCAGGTGCCGATCATGCTGATCCTTGCGATCCTGCTCGCACAGCTTCTGAATAACAAGGATCTGAAATTTAAAGGCTTTTTCCGTACATGTGTATTTCTTCCATGTGCAACATCTCTTGTATCTTATTCTCTGATCTTCCGTTCTATGTTTGCAACAGACGGTCTGATCAACAGCATCCTGATCAAACTTGGAATTTTAACAACTGGCTATAACTTCCTGGGTAACTCCACAAGTGCAAAGATCGTGATCATCATCGCACTGATCTGGAGATGGACAGGATATAACATGGTGTTCTATCTGGCAGGTCTTCAGAATATTGAATATTCTGTATACGAGGCAGCAAAGATCGATGGTGCCAATGGCTGGAAGACCTTCTGGAAAATTACCGTACCACTTCTGAAACCGACAATTATCATGACATTTATTATGTCGATCAATGGTACACTGCAGTTGTTTGATGAGTCTGTCAACCTGACAAAAGGTGGCCCGGCGAACTCAACCATCACAATGTCCCATTATGTTTATAATACATGCTTCATCAACGTGCCAAACTTCGGATATGCGGCAGCAATGTCATTTATCATATTTATCATGGTAGCGATCCTGGCCTTTATCAATTTGAAAGTAGGTGATACACGTGACTGAGAAAAAGAATAAATCCGCAATTCAGAGAAGATTGATCCCTACATATATTTTTCTGATCATCGTATCATTTATCTCTGTATTTCCACTGTACTGGATGATCTCTGCGGCAACCAATACATCCACAGATGTATCCAGAGGCCGTATCCTTCCGGGTACATATTTTATGCAGAACTTTAAAAACCTGACTGCACAGCAGCCGCTGTGGAGAGCTCTTGGAAACTCTCTGTTTTATGCAGTTCTTACTACAGTGATCTGCCTTCTGATCTGTTCTATCGCAGGTTATGGCTTTGAGGTATATCATGACAGATGGAAAGACAGACTGTTTTCCACCCTGCTTCTTGCAATGATGGTTCCGCAGGTTGCAACGATGGTTCCTTTATTTAAGATGTTTTCAAAAGCCGGACTCTTAAATACAGCGGTAGGTTTTATCCTTCCGATCATTTCCACACCATTTATGATCATGATGTTCCGTCAGAATGCCAGAGCATTTCCTATCGATATCATTGAGGCAGCACGGATTGACGGATTAAGCGAGGTAAGGATCTTTTTCCAGATGTTTATCCCGACTATGAAATCTACTTATGCGGCGGCAGCAGTTATCACATTTATGAATGCATGGAATTCCTATCTGTGGCCGAAGGTAATCATGACAGATAATAAGGCGATGACCATGCCGATGTTGATCGCCAATCTGATCACAGGATATGTAACGGATTACGGCATGCTGATGTGCGGCGTATTATTCTGTTCCATTCCGACCATGATCGTATTCTTCGTATTACAGAAACAGTTCGCAGAGGGTATTACTGGAGCTGTAAAATAATTTTAAAACAAAAAGGATGCTGCTGAAATCTTTAGGTATATTGTATAATATGCTTTAACTGGATTATGCAGCATTCTTTTTATACCAGATCAACTGTGGATCAGTTGTCTGGTATAAAGCTTCGTAGCGGAGCGGATGACTTTGTCCGCTTGATGCGAATAAATCATAAGGAGATAAAAAAATGGCAGAGCAGATCAGATACGGCCATTATCTGCACGGCGGCGATTACAACCCTGAGCAGTGGCTGGACAGACCGGATATTCTGAAAAAAGATATCGAATATTTCAAAAAAGCCCATATCAATACCGTTTCCATGGGAATGTTTTCCTGGGCAGTGCTGGAGCCAGAAGAGGGAAGATATAACTTTGACTGGCTGGAAGAAGTGATCGATAATATGTATAAAGAAGGAATTTATACGATACTTTCCACACCATCCGGAGCAAGACCGAAATGGATGGCAGATAAATATGAAGAAGTTCTTCGCATGGATCCGGATCGCACAAGAAGATTTTTCGGTGGAAGACATAATCACTGTTATACTTCTCCAGTATACAGGGAAAAAGTCTACAATATTAATAAGAAGCTTTCTGAACGTTTCGGAAAACATCCCGCAGTGCTTTTGTGGCATATTTCCAATGAATATGGCGGAGAATGCCACTGTCCTCTGTGCCGGGAAAAATTCCGGGAATGGCTGAAAGAAAAATACGGGACCATCGAAAATTTAAATTCCAGCTGGTGCACAACGTTTTGGAGCCATACCTATAACAGCTTTGATCAGATCGAAAGTCCTTCGCCAAAGGGGGAAAATGCTCTTCATGCACTTACCTTGGACTGGAAACGTTTTGTTACAGACAGGACTGTGGATTTTATGAAGCATGAGATTTCTGCGATCCGTGCAGGTGGTTCCGAGCTTCCGGCAACTGCCAATCTGATGTATGACTACAACGGACTGGACTATAAAAAATTTAAGGATGTTATGGATATTGCATCCTGGGATAATTATCCAAGCTGGCATAAAAAAGACAATTATACCACAGCGTTGGACGGAGCCATGCAGCATGATCTTATGCGAAGCATCAAGAAAGCACCGTTTCTTCTGATGGAATCCTGTCCCTCTGCGACCAACTGGAAGCCTATCAACAAGCTGAAAAAACCAGGAATACATCTGGCTGCCTCTCTGCAGGCAGTTGCTCATGGTTCAGACAGTGTTCTGTATTTCCAGCTTCGTCAGAGCCAGGGAGCCTCTGAGAAATTCCATGGTGCGGTGATCGATCACTACGGTGGGGATGATACTCGTATTTTCCGCGAAGTGACAGAGGTAGGAGAAGCGTTGGAGCAGATCCGGGAAACTGCTGGAAGCGTGACGAAGTCTCCGGTGGCTGTTCTCTATGACCGGGAAAATGACTGGGCGCTGAAGGATGCGCAGGGACCTCGAAACGAGGATATGCATTATCAGGAAAATGTACTGAAACAGTATCGTGCTCTCCGAAGAAAAGGCTATAATACAGATATCATCAATATGGAACATGATCTGTCCCGGTACCGTTTGGTAACGGCACCGATGGCCTACATGTTTTATCATGGATATGCCGAAAAGCTTCGCGTTTTTGCAAAAAACGGTGGTACTCTGGTAATTTCCTACTGGTCCGGACTTGTAGATGAAACAGATAAATGCTATCTGGAGGGAACCCCTCACGGGCTGATGGAAGCAGCCGGTATCCGTGCGGAAGAGATCGATGCACTTTATGACTGGGAAGAAAACGTAGGTATCCCGGAAACAGGAAATCATCTCAGAATTACAGAAAGCTATACCTGCAAAAATCTCTGTGAGCTTGCAGAGGTTTCCGGTGCGGAAGTGCTGCTGCGTTATGGAAAAGATTTCTATCAGGGGTATCCGGTGCTGACTCACAAGAAATATGGAAAAGGCCATGTTTACTATGTAGCGGCAGATATGGAAGCAGCCTTTTATGAGGATTTTCTGGGAAGGGCAGCAGAGGAAGCAGGCGTGAAGATGCCGCTTACATTTATACCGGAAGGTATTTCTGTGACAACCAGAGAAAATGAGGATACGGAATATCTGTTTATCCAGAACTTCGGAGAAAAGACAGAAACAGTTTCTGTCTCGGGGGATTACGAAGTTCTCTACGGATCAACAGATGAAAATATTGCTCCGCTTGCCACCAGGATTTTAAAGCGGAAAAAATAATCACAGTAAAAAACACAGCAAAAAGTATAAAGCATATTTGTTTTCGGACGGTATGCTTTTTACTGCTGTCTGGGAAAGAGAAGGTAAAATGGCAGGTACACCAAAAGAAGAGATAAAAAGAATAGCGGATCAGTTTGCATTTACCGGAGAACTGGTTTCCTGCGGCCCCTGCGGAAGCGGGCATATCAACGAAACCTATATGCTTAGATATCGGATCGGAGAGATGGGGTCCATTAAGGTGATCCTTCAGAAGATCAATCGGGAGATCTTTCAGAAACCGGAAGAACTGATGGAGAACATTGCCGGAGTCACCGGGCATCTGAAAAAGAAAGTTCTTCAGAAGGGAGGAGATCCGGAACGGGAGGTTCTGAACCTGATTCCGACAAAGGACGGGAAGGCATTCCTGACAGATGAAAACGGAGAATGCTGGAGAGCTTATATTTTTATTACCGATGCAGTAAGTTATGATCTGGCAGAAAAACCGGAGGATTTTTATGAAAGTGCAGTTGCATTTGGAAAATTCCAGGAAATGCTAGCAGATTACCCGGCAGAGACTCTGCATGAAACGATAAAGGATTTCCATGATACAAAGAAACGTTTTCAGACTTTGAAAAATGCCATAGAGAAGGACAGCCGCCATCGTGCTGCATCCGTAAAAGAAGAGATCGCATTTGCGTTTCAGCATGAGTATCTGGCAAATGTATTCGGTGAGCTGCTGGCAAAAGGTGAGGTGCCCCTTCGGGTAACGCACAACGATACGAAGCTGAATAACGTTATGATCGACTTGGAAACAGGAAGGGGAATCTGTGTAGTGGACCTGGACACGGTTATGCCGGGACTTGCCATGAATGATTTTGGAGATTCCATTCGTTTCGGGGCCAGCACTGCATTGGAGGATGAGAAAGATTTAAGCAAAGTTTCCTGTGATATGGAGCTCTATGAAATCTATGTAAAAGGCTTTCTGGAAAGCTGTGGAGATAAGCTTAGTGCAAAAGAGATCGAGATGCTTCCCATGGGAGCTAAGGTGATGACTTATGAATGTGGCATTCGCTTTCTTACCGATTATCTGGAAGGAGATCATTATTTTAAGATCGACCGGGAAGAACACAATCTGGACCGCTGCCGCACACAGTTTAAGCTGGTGGCTGATATGGAACAGAAATGGGATACTATGCAGACGATCGTGAAAAAATATCAGAAATAAAAAACAGGGATTTTTACAATGGAGGTAAAGTGATGAGCGAAACAAAAGGAAGAGTGACCATTCCGACAGATCTGGATGTGATCCCGGAGACACTGAAAATGCTGGATGAGTGGGGTGCAGATGCCATCCGTGACTGTGACGGAACGGAATTTCCGGCAGAGTTGAAGAAAACCGGCGCAAAGATTTATGCAACTTATTATACCACCAGAAAGGATAATGCCTGGGCAAAGGCCCATCCGGAAGAAATTCAGCAGATGTATATCATGACATCCTTTCACACGGCAGTGTCGGATACTCTGGAAATCCATCTGATGGATCATCTGTATCCGGATATGCTGGCGGTGAATACAAGAGATGATATCAGAAGATGGTGGGAAGTCATTGACCGGACTACAGGGGAAGCTGTCAGTACAGAGGAATGGTCATACGATGAAAAAAACGGAAATGTTGTGATCAGGCCGGCGAAAGAGTTTCATGAGTATACGGTAAGTTTTCTTGCATATATCATGTGGGATCCGGTACATATGTACAATGCAGTTGTCAATGACTGGAAGGATGTAGAGCCTCAGATCACTTTTGATGTGCGTCAGCCCGCAACACGTGCACATTCCATGGATCGCCTCCGCAGATTTCTGGATTCCCATGATTATGTGAATGTAGTACGATTTACTACCTTTTTTCACCAGTTCACACTGATCTTTGATGAGATGGCACGGGAAAAATATGTAGACTGGTTTGGATATTCCGCTTCGGTGAGCCCCTATATCCTGAAACAGTTTGAGCAGGAAGTGGGATATAAGTTCCGTCCGGAGTTTATCATTGATCAGGGATATATGAACAACACCTACCGTATCCCATCAAAAGAATTTAAAGATTTCCAGGCTTTCCAGAGACGGGAAGTGGCGAAGGTTGCAAAGGAAATGGTAGACATTGTCCATGAATACGGAAAAGAGGCCATGATGTTCATGGGTGATCACTGGATCGGTATGGAGCCCTTTATGGATGAGTTTGCTTCCATCGGGCTTGATGCGGTAGTGGGAAGCGTCGGAAACGGAGCGACCCTACGTTTGTTCAGTGATATTAAACATGTAAAATATACAGAGGGAAGATTTCTGCCGTACTTTTTCCCGGACACCTTCCATGAGGGCGGGAATCCTGTAAAAGAGGCAAAAGTAAACTGGGTGACTGCAAGAAGAGCTATCCTTCGAAGCCCGATCCAGAGAATTGGATACGGCGGTTATCTGAAGCTGGCTCTGGAATTTCCGGATTTTGTACAGTATATCAAGGAAGTCTGCCAGGAATTCCGTGTGCTCTACGACAATATCCAGGGAACCACACCGTACTGCGTAAAACGTGTGGCAGTTTTAAATTGCTGGGGAAAAATGCGCTCCTGGGGCAACCATATGGTACATCATGCCATCTATTACAAGCAGAATTATTCCTATTTCGGAATTATCGAGGCATTAAGCGGTGCGCCTTTTGATGTGTCCTTTATCAGCTTTGACGATATCCGTGAGGATAAAGAGCTGCTGAATGATTTTGATGTGATCATCAATGTAGGTGATGCGGACACTGCACAGTCCGGTGGTGAGAACTGGGCAGATCCGGAAATCCTTACAGCAGTGCGGAAATTTGTCTATAATGGCGGCGGATTTATTGGCGTCGGTGAACCGGCAGCTCATCAGTGGCAGGGAAAATTCTTCCAGCTGGATGACATCCTTGGTGTAGAGGAAGAAAGAGGATTTAATCTTAATACCGATAAATACAACTGGGAAGAGCATAAAGATCATTTTATCCTGAAGGATACAGACGGAACCGTAGATTTCGGTGAGGGGAAAAAGAATATCTTCGCACTTCCGGATACGAAGATCCTTATCCAGAAAGATCAGGAAGTCCAGATGGCAGTAAAAACCTTCGGAAAAGGCCGGGGCGTTTATATCAGCGGACTTCCGTACAGCTTTTGCAACAGCCGTATTCTTTACAGAGCCGTACTCTGGTCAGTGGCAGCGGAAGGTGAGCTTCATCGTTGGTTTTCTTCCAATTATAATGTGGAAGTACATGCTTATGTGAAAAATAAAAAGTATTGTGTGGTAAACAACACCTATGAGCCACAGGACACTACGGTTTACACAGGGGATGGAAAGAGCTTTGACCTTCATCTGGAAGCTAATGAGATCCGCTGGTATCAGATCTGAGAAAGCAGGATACAGGTTTACTGATAAAGAAAAGCTGTGAAATTGTCTGAGGGCGTTGACAGAGAAAAAAACTTATAATATAATAAATCCATTCCAAAAGTAGGAAAACAAAGCTGTTGTAATAGAGAAAATCTATTATAACAGCTTTTTGTTATTGCTGACAAATAATTTTACTTACAAAGAGGAGGGATTTATGAACAAAAAGATCAAAAACCCTGTTTTGCAGAAAAATAGTGCTTTTTCTCCGAAAAATAAAAGCAGAAAAAGCAGTATTGTGATAAAATAGAAGAAAAATATTTCAAAGACAAACTAAAATGATCAGAAGAAAAGAGGTAGATAGATTATGATAAAAGCAGAAAAAAAGACACTGAAGCTTTCGGTAGAGAAGCCTCAGTATATTACAGTAAATGATATTACTTACGCACAGGTGGACTCCTGGTTCGGACATTGCAGGCGGGATCTGAAACTGGATATAATCTACCCGGAAACAAAAGATGGAAAAATCTATCCCTGCATCCTCTGGATCTGCGGAGGCGCATGGCTGATGATGGATAAATCCGCACATAATCTTTATCTGAGCAGATTGGCATCCAGTGGCTTTGTAGTGGCAAGTGTGGAGTATCGTACTTCTAATCAGGGCCCGTATCCCATGCCGCTGCAGGATGTAAAGGCAGCCATCCGTTATCTGAAAGCCCATGCAGACCGGTTCCGCATCAACAAAGAGCAGATAGGAGTTATGGGAGAGTCTGCCGGAGGATATCTTACCTGTATGGCTGCGCTGGACAATGATCCGGCTCTGGATGTGGGAGAGTATCTGGAAGAATCCAGTAAGGTACAGGCTGCCTGCCCATGGTATCCGCCTACGGATCTTTCCGCATTTCCGTGTGAATCTGCAGAAAAATGTGCTTCTTCCGCAGAATCCCTTCTGCTTGGATTTAATTCCATGTTAAATAAAGAAAAGGCATACCAGAGCAGTCCGGTTTCCAAGGTTACGAAGGATGCACCGCCATTTCTGATCATCCATGGCAACTGCGATCAGGTCGTTCCTTATGTTCAGTCGGAAACTTTATACGGACTTCTGGAGAAAAAAGACTGTGATGTTACTTTGCTGACACTGGATGGTGCAGACCATGCAGATATCCAGTTTTTCCAGGATGAGGTATGGAACCGGATCGCAGAGTTTTTCCATGAAAAACTGAAATAAATAAAAGACAGGAGCACAGATCATCCAGCAGTTGTTGTAAATATGTGATCTTGAAAAGACTAAAATAGAAAAGAGAAACACAAATGATAACATTAAACGATTATCTGTATTCCGGAGATACTCTTCTCCGGATACTGAAGAAATACATTCGGGATCTTAGGATAGAGGCGAAGGAAAAACACAATGAGATCGATCTGGTACACTGTAATTTTTTGATCCAGATCCAGGAGCTTCTGGAGCATAATGATTTCCTCACTGCCCAGTCTCAGAAGATCCGGGAATTTTATAAATATATGGCAGGGGAATATCCGTTTCTGGCGTTTACCTTCAAGGGAAGAATCAAATCCCTGATCCGTGCGGAGGAAAAATTTAACGGATATGTAGTAGAATTTATTTATGACTACTATAAAGAATATGGGGAATATCCTTCCGTATCCCAGATCAAGGAACGGTTAAGCTGTTTCCGCGATTTTATTGCCTACAGGATCGTTATCGCCATGCCCAGATGTCATTTGAAAAATGGTGAGAATGTCAGAGAAGAAGAGCTTCGTTATCTTTATGAGATCGCCAATATACTTCCGGGATTTCTGGAAGAAAGAGGATTTACCGCAGAGCCGGCCAGAGGAGTGCAGGAAAGTACATCGCCACTGCTCAGCAGGGAAGCAAAGCCTTACTATAGGGATTACATCTGTAATAACAGTGAGGATGATTATCAGTCCCTGCATATCACGTTTTATGATAACAGTTCCCGAAGCTATATGGAAGTACAGCTGCGGACCAAAGAAATGGATGATGTTGCGGAGATTGGTTCCGCCAACCATTTAAGCTATGAGAAAAAACAGGAAAGTGAACGCAGGAGAAGGGACGCGGTTCCCCAGGGGGAATGTATCTATTTTGACGAGGCCTATGAGCGGGGTATGCGGCTTCTTGGACTGGATCTTGCTGCGCTGGATGTCAATATGTTTGGTGCGGTAAATAACAGCCTGATCAATGATGGCTGCGGACTGTTCCGCGGAAGGATGATCCTTCCTTATGAGCATCTTTCCCGTTTTCAGAATGATATCGTTGACTGAGGGAGGATGACATGAAAGACTTGACAAAAGGGAAGCCTTCCACATTGATCCTGTCCTTTGCGCTTCCTGTATTTCTGGGAAATCTCTTGCAGCTGACGTACAGCCTGGCAGATACCCGGATCGTGGGAAGCTTTCTTAAAGAAGATGCGCTGGCGTCAGTAGGGGCCACCAGTCCTTTAAGCGGGCTGATCATCGGTTTTCTGATGGGCCTTGCAAATGGATTTGCCATTGTCACCGCACAGAAATTCGGTGCCGGAAACCGGGAAGAAGTACGAAAATCCTTTGCGCTGTCTCTTGTAATGGGTAGCGTGATCTCGCTGGCACTGACTGTTCTGGGACTTTTGCTTCTGCATCCGATCCTGGGATTTCTGAATGTTCCGGATCATTTGACGGGAACCGCCAGGCAGTATATCTTTATCATTATCGCAGGCATGCTGGCAACGTTTCTTTATGATACCTGTGCGGCATCTCTGCGCGCACTTGGGGATACGGTGACGCCCCTTGTGATCCTGGCAGTGTCTGTGACTTTAAATATCGCAGGAGATCTGTTTTTTATTCTGGTAGTAAAAGCAGGAGTGCAGGGAGCGGCCGTTGCCACGGTACTTTCACAGACGCTGGCTTTTCTGGTATGCTGGTTTTACATGATCCGCAGGTATGAGATCCTGCGGCTAACAAAAGAGGATTTTTCCGGTCTTGAAAGAAATATGATGAAAAATATGCTGAGTGCCGGACTTTCCATGGGACTTGTAAGTTCTCTTGTAAATCTTGGTACACTGGCACTGCAGACATCCATCAATCGGCTGGGAAGAGATATCATTGTGGCACATACAGCAGCCCGTAAGATCACGGAAATGTTTATGATCATGTTTGGCGTGTTCGGGCAGACTATGGCAATCTTCTGCGGACAGAACGCAGGTGCAGGGCGTATGGACCGGGTGCGCCAGGGAATCGGTCTTGCAGTTCTGTATACCTGTATCTGGTCCGTGATGACTGTGATCTTCAGTTTTACTATTGGAAAACAGCTGATCTATCTGGTTACAGGAAGCCACAATGAGACGGTGATCCGCAATGCCGCCAATTATCTTAAATTTGATACGATCTTTTATTTCGTAACAGCTGTGATCAGTGTCCTCAGAAATGCTATGCAGGGCCTTGGAGAAACGGTGATCCCTCTGGCTTCCAGTGCGCTGGAGATGATCGGAAAAGTAGTGATCGCGGTGACTCTGGTGCCACTTCTCGGATATACCGGCGTGATCGTAGCAGAACCGATAGTTTGGATTATTATGGTGATCCCACTGATCGTGAAGATCCTTAAGATGCCGGAATTAAAGAGAACAGTCTGAGAGATTCGAAGATCCGATGAGAAAGATTCGCGTGAAAAATAAAAAGCACATTGTATGGAATGAGCCGCCACCGGAAAGTATGACTTTTGGGGTGGTTCAACCATAGCAATGTGCTTTCTTTAATTTTACATAGTTGCTGTCGCTTCTTTTACGTTTTCCTTTTCAGGAAAGATATGTCTGAAAATAAAACGTACGATCGGACCGGCATAGATCAGCTGCCAGAAGAATGCCATCGGGAAGTTGAATGCGGTTGTCTGAAGCCATACAGCTATGAACTGATTTCCTGCATCCTTAAAGAGAATGGTTGCGGCAAGACTCATTAACGGGCACATGAAAGCAACGGAAGGAACGGAGATCGCAAGGATCCTGCTGAACGGATGGCAGTTTTTGAAATCTACCATGCGCATTGCACAACCAAAGGCAAGCTTGGATACAAGGAAGAAGTCAAGGATAAATGCGATCGGTCCCATGATCACCAGCTCATGAAAAGCGTCAAGGAACACGCGGTTTGTCATACTCCCTGTGTTCAGGGAAATGTTGTAGCAGATCATGGCGTAAACCATAAAAAATACCATGATAAGGGTAAAGATAACTTCCTGAAATTTGTTTTTGGCATAAAAATCCTCCTTTAAAATGATTAAGTGATAATGTAAAACCTCAGAGCATGTGTTGTTCGTTAATCATTCAGGAGAATGTGCGTTTCCAATATATGACAGGATTTTGTCATAAACCATATTCGGTTTTTTGACCAAATCAAACTGCGAAGCAGTTATTTGGCTGTAAGCAGGCAGCAGAGCGGTTTACGAATATCCGCTTGATACCGGCGGTTATGATATCATAAGTAGTAAAGCCTTGTCAATAAGTAAAATTCGTAACATCCTGCGGAATGTTCTGAAAAAACATGGAAATATCAGAAGAGTAATTGAGAAAAAAATGGCAATAACTCCTCTTGACCGTTAAAGTTAGATATAGTAAACTTGTAAACAGTTAGCGGATTCTAACTAATGCGTAAAATTTGTGGCGGGCCGTATCCCCTGACAAAATGCGGTCTGAACAGGAGTTACGGACAGGGCGAAAAGACCAGACAGGAGGATAAATATCAAATGGATTATTTAGAGATTGAGAAGGTCATTGGAAGAGAGATTATTGATTCAAGAGGAAATCCGACCGTAGAGGCAGAGGTTTATCTGGCAGATGGAACGGTCGGAAGAGGAGCAGCACCAAGCGGAGCGTCCACAGGAGAATTCGAAGCACTTGAGCTGAGAGATCAGGATAAAAGCCGTTTTGGAGGAAAAGGTGTTTCAAAGGCCATTGAAAATATCAATACAGTAATTAATGATGCGCTGGCAGGAATGGATGCATCTGATATTTATGCAGTGGATGCTGCCATGCTCAAAGCAGATGGAACAAAGGACAAATCAAAACTGGGCGCAAATGCCATTCTTGCGGTTTCTATTGCGTGCGCACGTGCGGCTGCGATTTCTCTTGACATCCCCCTTTACAGATTTCTTGGTGGGGTGAACGGAAACAGACTTCCGGTTCCGATGATGAATATCCTAAACGGTGGTGCACATGCTGCGAATACCGTTGATGTTCAGGAATTTATGATCATGCCGGCAGGAGCACCAAGCTTTAAAGAGGGACTTCGCTGGTGTACAGAGGTATTCCACGCTCTTGCTGCACTTCTGAAAGAAAAAGGCCTTGCAACAAGCGTTGGAGATGAAGGTGGTTTTGCACCAGACCTTGGAAGCGATGAGGAAGCCATTGAGTACATCCTTGAAGCAGTGAAAAAAGCGGGATATGAGCCTGGAAAGGATTTTGTACTTGCCATGGATGCTGCATCCAGTGAGTGGAAAGGAAACAAAAAGGGGGAGTATGTTCTTCCGAAATGCGGAAAGAAATTTACATCTGCGGAGCTTGTTGATCACTGGAAAAATCTGATCGAAAAATATCCGATCTACTCTATTGAGGATGGCCTTGATGAGGAAGACTGGGAAGGCTGGCAGATCATGACAAAAGAACTTGGAGGAAAAGTACAGCTTGTAGGTGATGACCTGTTTGTTACAAATACAGAGCGTCTTGAGAAAGGTATCAGCCTTGGCTGCGGAAATTCTATTCTGATCAAACTGAATCAGATCGGTTCTGTATCCGAGACTCTGGAAGCCATCAAAATGGCACATAAAGCTGGCTATACAGCGATTTCTTCCCATCGTTCCGGAGAGACAGAGGATACAACCATTGCAGATCTTGCAGTGGCACTGAATACCTGCCAGATCAAGACAGGAGCTCCTTCCAGAAGCGAACGTGTGGCAAAATATAATCAGCTTCTCCGTATTGAGGAAGAGCTTGGTGATGCAGCAGTATATCCGGGATTCCGGGCATTCAATATCAAGAGATAAGATCATAACTAACACATTTCTCAAAAAGGTACGCTTTGGCGTGCCTTTTTTTGGCGAAAATAAGGTTGCCAGATTTCTCAAAATAGTATATTATGATTTACAGCCGTGTGAAAAAATAAAATTGAATATTGGAGATGCTATGAAAGAATACGTAAATACTTTTATGCGTTACAGGTTTCTTCTGGGAGAGCTTGTAAAAAAGGAATCAAACTGAAGTACAGACGTTCCTATCTTGGTATCATCTGGTCTCTTCTTGAGCCTCTGCTTACCATGATCGTACTAACGATCGTATTCGGTACCCTGTTCGGAAACAAGGATCGGACATTTCCTGTATATATCCTGACAGGACGTCTTCTGTACACATTCTATTCCAGTGCCACAAAAGCGGCATTGAAATCAGTAAGAGCGAATTCGGCAATGATCAAGAAAGTTTATGTGCCAAAATATCTCTATCCGCTGTCAAGTGTACTTTTTAACTATGTGATCTTCCTGATCTCGCTGATCGTGCTGGTTCCGGTAGGAGCAGTACTTGGTGTGGAGCCGACACTTTATATGCTCCAGATCCCGATCGCGCTGATCCTGGTATTTCTGTTGTCTTATGGTTGTGGAATGATCCTTGCTACGATTGGCGTTTTTTTCAGAGATATGGAATATCTGTGGTCAGTAGCGCTGATGCTGATCATGTATACCTGTGCGATCTTTTATTATCCGTCCAGACTGCTGAAAAGTGGTTTTTCATGGATCCTGAAATATAATCCGCTGTACTGTACCATCGATGTTTTTCGTTCGGGAATGTTCGGAGAGCCGATGAATCTTCATTATGCGGCATACGCACTGGTATTCAGCCTTGTGACGATTGCCATCGGAATGTTCTGTTTCAAGAAGAAACAGGATGAATTTATCCTTTATATTTAACAGGAGAAAAATATGGAAAAACCTGCAGTAGTTGTAGATAACGTAAGTATGAAGTTTAATCTCAGTAAAGAAAAGGTAGACAGCCTGAAGGATTACGTGATTAAATTCTTAAAAAAGAAATTAAATATAATGAATTCTGGGCTCTTCAGAATGTTGATTTTGAGGTGAAAAAAGGTGACCGTGTAGGAATCCTGGGACTTAACGGAGCGGGAAAAAGTACTCTGCTCAAAGTAATTGCCGGTGTATTCAAGCCTACCGAAGGCAAGGTGGTCCGAAACGGCCGTCTGGTCCCCCTTCTGGAACTGGGAGCCGGTTTTGATTCGCAGTATACAGGACGTGAGAATATTTTTCTGTATGGTGCGATGCTCGGATATTCCAAGAAGTTTCTGGAATCGAAATTTGATGAGATCGTTGAGTTTTCTGAACTGAAGGAATTTATCGATGTCCCTATTAAGAATTATTCTTCCGGTATGAAGGCAAGACTTGGATTCTCCATTGCCACACTGGTATCACCGGATATCCTGATCCTGGATGAAGTCCTTTCTGTAGGAGATGCCAAATTCCGGAAAAAGAGTGAAAAGAAAGTCTTAAGTATGTTTGATAAGGGCGTTACGGTACTGTTTGTATCCCATTCTCTGGAACAGGTACAGCGCTTGTGCAATAAAGCAATGATACTTGAAAAAGGAAAACTGATCGCATATGGAGATATTGATGAGATCTCGGCCAAATATGCGGAGATGATCAGATAAAGAACAGAAGGCGGCCCAGGCAGTCGCATAAATAAAAAGAACCGGACAGTGAACGGTTTGAATAGCAGATAGCCAGACGATTTGCGGAAATGATGCAAATGTCTGGCTATTATGTTATTATATTACGAAGAAAACAGGGAGGCAAAAAGATGACTTTACAGCAGATCCTTGAAAAGGTAAAAAAGGCCAGCTCTCTGTGGAGCATGCAGAGGACCTTCTGAAAAAAGAGGGATATGAAGAAATGGATTATGCGAAGCTGGATACTACCCGAAAAGCGAGGACCGGTTTTGCGGAGGTAGTTTACTGTGCGAGAAAAGCAGACGAACATCTTTTGAATATCTATCAGAAGCTTTATGAGGAAGATGGAGAAGTCTTTGGAACAAGGGCGTCAGAACATCAGTATGAACTGGTAAAAAAGGTTCTTCCTGATGTGGTTTATGATCCGGTTTCCGGAATTTTGAAGATTGAAAAAGAGAAGGAGCATATCGGAAAGGTGGCAGTGTGTACAGCCGGAACAGCAGATATTTCTGTTGCGGAGGAAGCTGCCCAGACAGCAGAGTATTTCGGCACACATGTGGAGAGGATCTATGATGTGGGAGTCAGTGGTATGCACAGACTCTTTTCCAGGCTGGATACGATCCAGGAGGCTAACTGTGTGGTTGCGGTAGCAGGAATGGAGGGTGCGCTGGCAAGTGTTATGGGTGGTCTTGTGAAACGTCCGGTGATCGCGGTACCTACTTCTGTGGGATATGGCGCCAGCTTTCATGGATTGTCAGCGCTTCTGACAATGATCAATTCCTGTGCCAACGGAATTGCAGTAGTAAATATTGACAACGGATTTGGGGCAGGATATCTGGCAACCCAGATCAATCGGCTTGCGGAGGGAAAATAAATGAGAAACAAATTATATCTGGAGTGTACCTCCGGGATCAGCGGGGATATGACAGTTGCGGCTCTTCTGGATCTGGGTGCAGATCAGAAAAAACTGGTGAGAACTCTTAAAAGTCTGCCGGTAAAAGGTTTCGACATAAAGATCAGCCGTGTGATGAAATCAGGGATCGATGCCTGTGATTTTGCTGTACTACTGGATCATGATCATGAGAATCATGATCATGATATGAAATATCTGTATGGGCATGATGGAGATTCTCACAGCCAGGATCATGAGGAACATCATTATCAACATAGTCATGAAGCCCTGGAATCCCATGAGCATTCCCATTCTCATGAACATCATGTACAGGAAACCCATGGAAACAGTCATACATATACAGAAACGATGCATTCCCACCACGGACACCATCACCATGAACACCGTGGCCTTAACGAGATCATGGAGATTATCGACCATGCAGATATGACAGATCGTGCAAAATCCTATGGAAAAAGGATTTTTAAGATTCTTGCCGAGGCAGAAGCAAAAGCCCATAATGTACCGGTGAATCAGGTCCATTTCCATGAAGTGGGTGCAGTGGATTCCATTGTGGATATTCTTTCTGTTGCAATCTGTATGGATGATCTGGATGTGGAGGAAGTGATCGTTCCAAGACTTTGTGAGGGTAGCGGAACGATTCGCTGTCAGCACGGGATCCTTCCGGTGCCGGTACCGGCGGTAAGTAATATTGTAAGTGCTTATCAGCTGAAGCTGCATATCACATCGGTGCAGGGTGAACTGATAACGCCTACAGGAGCAGCCATTGTGGCGGCATTCCTTACATCAGAAAAACTGCCTGAAGATTTTACGGTGGAGAAGATCGGTATCGGAGCAGGCAAGCGCCAGTATGAGTGCCCGGGAATTCTCCGTGCCATGCTGATCCGGGGATCCGGGGAGGAGGCTTCAGGCAATGATGCTTGTACGGAAATAGACACCATTATAAAGCTGGAATCCAACATTGATGACTGTACAGGAGAAACGCTTGGCTATGTTATGGAGCTTCTGTATGAGGCAGGAGCCAGAGAGGCCAATTACATGCCTGTATTTATGAAGAAAAACCGTCCGGCATGGCTGCTTACCGTTCTATGTAAAAAAGAACAGGTTTCAGCGATGGAGCAGATCATTTTCAGAGAAACAACAACCATTGGGATCCGTCGCCAGGAGATGGGGAGAACCATTTTGAAAAGAGAGAAAAGAGCGGTTACAACCCCGTTTGGGAAGGTAGAAGTGAAGGTCTGCATTTTTGACGGACAGGAATATTTTTTATCCGGAATACGAAAGCGTAAAAAAACTCTGTGAAAAAACAGGAATTTCCTATAAAGAAGCATATCATATGGCTGTTCGGGGATAAGATCGAGGTGGTTGCCTTGTATAATGCACTTACATATTGACACCTTTTCGAAAAAACTATATAAATGTATATAGAAAGATTATTGCCGAACAGAACAGCTGGCAATGATACAGTAAGGCAGAGGCAGGAGAAGGATTTATGGCGGTAACAATACAGCAGATTGCAGAACAGGCAGGGGTTTCCAGGGGAACCGTGGACAGAGCGTTGAACCACAGAGGACGGATCAATCCGGAGGTGGCAGAGAGAATCTGCCGTCTGGCGGACGAGATGGGATATGTACAGAAAGAACGGAAGCATTCCAGAACAGCTAAAGATGAAAGACTGAAGATCGGAGTGGTGACACAGCTTGCCAGATCTTCTTTTATGCAGGAAGTAAACCGTGGTATTGAGAAGGCAGCCGTGGAACTGAAAGAAAAAGGGATCCAGCTGATCCTGAAAGAGGGTCTTTCCGTTGATGAAGAGGAACAGCTGCAGGCCATTGAGGAACTGGAACAGGAAGGAATCCGGGGACTTGCGATCATGCCGGTAGACAGTGAGACTGTCCGGGAGAAACTGAACGCTTTGATCGAAGAGAAGAATATCCCAGTAGTAACCTTTAACTCTGATATTGTAGGAACGAGAAGAACCTGTTTTGTGGGAATGGATAACCGCAAGAGCGGACGTACTGCGGCCGGACTCCTTGGAATGCTGACAAGAGGAAGCGGAAAGATCCTGATCATCACCGGATATTTCAGCAATCATGTTGATAATCAGCGAGTGGATGGCTTTGTAGAGGAAGCCAAGCGGGCTTTTCCACATCTGGAGATCGCCGGTGTTCACGGAAGCTTTGATGAAGCAGCTGAGGTGGAGCACATTATAGAAAATGCCATGATGAGTACTTCAGGGATCAGCGGGATCCTGGTTGTATCCGGAGGCCAGGCAGGAGTGGGGAAGGCATTTGAAAAGCTGAGACTTGACCGCAGGCCCTACGTTGTGATCTACGATCAGACTCCGAAGAATGAACGGGCACTGAAGAATGATCATGTGGATTTTCTGATCGACCAGAATGGATATGTCCAGGGGTATGAACCGCCAAGGATCCTGGCGGATATCCTGACAAAAGGACAGGAGCCGGAGAGAGAATATCTCTTTACAGATATCAAGATCAAAACAAAATATAACCTTTGAACATGTATTGGGCAAAGTATCATATAAAATAGTCTGCAGGATGAAAACTGCAGGCTTTTTTATATTACAGGAAATCTGTAAGATACTACGATATGGAATATAGATTCCAAGAAAACAACTGTCTGGATGCATTTGATTGCGTGCTAATAGCGTGCTAAAAATACTAACACGCAAATGCACATGTAGATAATATCTACTTTGAACAAAACAAAACTACAAAAATTGTATAGAATAACTGAAAAAAGAAAAATGAAAAGAAGTACTTGCCCAAATTGTAAAACGGTGCTATATTAACATCATAAGAAACACGCAAGAAAGCACGCTAAATAAAAGAAAAAGCACGCAAAGCAAAAAAGCACACAAAAAAGTAAAAATAAACCATCAAACAAACGGAGGTAAGATCATGAAGTATATCGAATTTGATGAATCCAGACCAATGGACCTGGTGCTCCTTGGAAGAGTTGCCATTGATTTTAATCCTGCTTACAACGATCAGGTAAAGGAGGAGTTCAAACCCCTGAAGAAGGTACATATGTTTGAGAAATTTGTAGGAGGATCTCCTGCAAACATCGCTGTAGGTGTTACCAAGCATGGCCTGAAAGCAGGATTTATCGGAAAGGTTTCGGATGATCAGTTCGGTGAGTATGTTGTAGATTATTTTGATGAGAGAGGAATCGATACCTCACAGATCACAAAATGTACAAACGGAGAGAAGCTGGGACTTACCTTTACCGAGATGCTTTCTCCAAAGGAAAGCAGTATCCTCATGTATCGTAACCGTATCGCAGATCTGCAGCTTCATGTAGACGACATCCACGAGGATTATATCAAAAATGCAAAAGCGATCCTCATTTCCGGAACTGCTCTTGCAGAGAGCCCTTCCAGAGAAGCAGCGATCAAAGCGGTTATGCTTGCTAAGAAAGTAAACACAAAGATCATTTTTGATATTGATTACAGAGAGTACAACTGGAAGAATGCAGATGAGATTTCCATCTACTATTCCATCGTAGCTAAGGAAGCTGACATCATCATGGGCTCCAGAGAAGAGTTTGACCTTACAGAGAAACTGATCAAAGAAGGCATGACTGATGAGGAGAGTGCAGCTTACTGGCAGGCAAAAAATGCAAAGATTGTTGTCATCAAACACGGTATGAAGGGTTCCACAGCCTACACAGTTGACGGACAGAAGTTCAGCATCAAGCCATTCCCGGTTGAGGCAAGAAAAGGCTTCGGCGGCGGCGACGGATACGGCTCCGGATTCTTGTATGGACTGTATCAGGGCTGGGAGATCATTGACTGCCTGGAGTTTGGTTCTGCTGAGGCATCCATGATGGTTAAGAGCAACAACTGCTCCGATTCCCTTCCGGGACCGGATGAAGTTCACGCATTCATTAAAGATGAAAAAGAAAAATTCGGCGAAATGATCGCAAGAGTATAAAGAAAAGGAGTGGAAAAAATGGCAAAGACAGTAAGAATGACAACTGCACAGGCAATTGTAAAATTTCTGGATAATCAGTATGTTTCCATGGACGGAGTGGAGACAAAATTCGTAGAAGGATTTTTCACGATCTTCGGACACGGTATTGCTGTAGGACTTGGTGAGGCACTGGATACAAATCCGGGACAGCTGAAGGTTCTTCAGGGAAGAAATGAGCAGGGTATGTGTCACGTTGCTACCGCTTTTGCAAAACAGAGCAACCGCAAAAAAATCATTGCATGCGCTTCCTCCATCGGACCTGGAGCTGCAAACATGGTAACAGCATGTGCAACAGCAACTGTAAATAATATTCCGCTTCTTGTATTCCCGGCAGATACTTTTGCATCTCGCCAGCCTGACCCGGTTCTCCAGCAGCTGGAGCAGAGCAGCAGCCTTGCCATCAGTACGAACGATGCATTCAAACCAGTCTGCAAATACTGGGATAGGATCACAAGACCGGAGATGGTCATGACCGCTCTGATCAATGCAATGAGAGTTCTTACAGATCCGGCTGAAACAGGTGCATGCTGCATCGCACTTTGCCAGGATGTTGAGGGTGAGTCCTTTGACTTCCCGGAGTACTTCTTCAAGAAGAGAGTGCACAGGATCACAAGACCGGTTGCAGTAGAGGAAGAGCTTGAGGATGTGGCAGAGGTCATCGCAGGAGCGAAGAAACCGCTTATCGTTGTTGGTGGTGGTGTCCGTTACTCAGAAGCCGGAGAAGCTGTTGAGAAATTCTGCGAGGAATTCAAGATCCCATTCGGCGAGACACAGGCCGGAAAGAGTGCCTGCCAGTCCGGCAATCCGTACTGTCTTGGCGGTATCGGTGTAACAGGAACCTACGCTTCCAACATCATCGGTAAAGACGCAGACGTGGTAATTTCTATCGGTTCCAGAATGTCTGACTTTACAACAAGTTCCAAGCATCTGTTCCAGAATGAGGATGTTCAGTTTGTAAGTATCAACAACTGCAGATTCCACGCATACAAGATGGATGCAGTAAAAGCAGTGGGTGATGCAAAAGCTACCGTAGAAGCACTAGCAGAAAAGCTTCGTGCAAGAGGATATAAATCTGCATACACAGATGAGATCGAGAAAGCAAAAGCTGCATGGGATAAAGAGATGGAGCGCCTTGGAAGCATTGAGTACACAGGAGATGATTTTGAGCCGCTGATCAAGGCAAGAGATCCTCGTACGATTCCGGAATATGTAAAGCTTACAAACGGAAAGATCACACAGACAGCAGCACTTGCAGCGATCAACAGAACTATCGACAAAGATGCAACCATCATCACAGCAGGCGGTTCCCTTCCAAGCTGTATGCAGCGTATGTGGAGAACAGACAAACGTGGCGGATATCATGCAGAGTACGGATATTCCTGTATGGGATATGAGGTTGCCGCTACCCTCGGCGTGAAATTTGCTGAGCCGGATAATGAAGTATACTGCGTAGTTGGAGATTCCAGCTTCCAGATGCTTCACAGTGAGATCATGACTATCATGCAGGAGAGACAGAAAGTCAATATCATGGTATTCGATAACTGCGGATTTGGCTGCATCAACAACCTTGAGATGAACCACGGAATCGGAAGCCTTGCAACAGAGTTCCGTTATACAGACGGCAAGAAACCGACCGGAGATCTGATCCCTGTAGATTATGCAAAGATCGGCGAAGGCTATGGTCTGAAGACCTATACCTGCCGCACCATCCAGGAATTGGTAGACGCTCTGGAAGATGCCAAAAAGCAGGAGATCGCATGCCTCTTTGATCTCAAAGTTATCCCGAAGACCATGACAGACGGATATGAGTCCTGGTGGGATGTAGGAATTGCAACAACATCTGAGAAAGAAAGCGTAAGAAAGGCCTGCGAGGGAGTTATGAAAGGCCGTGAAGAGGCAAGACTGTACTAATCTGGGAGGTAAGAAAATGAGTAAAGTATTTGGTTATCCGGAATATGACGAAAAAGGCGAAAAGATTCTTACAACATACGATAATGAGTACAAGGCCATGATGATGGACATCCGTGTTTACCGTATGAAAGCAGGAGAGACAAGAACATTTTTAAGAGAGGGTGAGGAGACAGCAGTTCTCCTCCTCTCCGGAAACATTACCTATAAATGGAACGGAAACGAAGCTGCAGCAACCAGAAAAGACGTGTTCACAGAGGGACCATGGTGTGTTCACGGATGCACAGGAACTGAGATTACAGTCGTAGCAAATGCAGAGTCACAGATCCTTGTTCAGTGCACAAAGAACGAGAAAGATTTCGGTGCAAAACTCTACAAACCGGAAGATGCTCCGTGGGGATATTCCTGCGTAGGCAAGTTCGGAAATGTTGCGAAGAGAAGAGTAAACACCATCTTCGATCATGACATTTCACCGGAGTCCAATATGGTTCTTGGTGAGGTTCTCAATGACAGAGGAAACTGGTCCGGATACCTGCCGCACAGACATCCGCAGCCTGAGACATACTTTTTCAAATTTGATCATCCGGAAGGGTTTGGAGCAAGCTTTGTCGGTGATCAGGTATTTAAGAGTACAGACGAGAGCTTTTCCGCAATTCCAGGAGGAGAGCTTCATCCGCAGGCAGTTGCACCTGGATATCAGATGTATACATGCTGGATGATCCGCCACATTGACGGAAATCCGTGGCTGCAGACAGACCGCTGCGAGGATGAGAGATATACCTGGCTTCATGACGCCGAGTTTTAAGGATTCGGAGATACTGATACTGGATCGTAAATAACAGGCAGCAGGAAGAGGAAAATGCTGTTGTTTGTGAGGAGCGGACAGCAGTAGACCTGCTGCTATTATGAAAAAATTGTACTGACTGAAGGGAGATTTTGACAATGGCAAGAGAATTTATTGTACCTGGAGAAATTATTTCCGGTTCCGGAGCACTGGACATGGCAGAAGGAGCACTGAAACTCCTTGGTAAAAAAGCTCTGATCGTAACCGATAAAGTAATGATCGACCTGGGAAACTGTGCAAAAGTTGAGAAGGCGCTGACAAATCAGGGCATTGAATACAGCATTTATTCTGACATCTGTGGTGAGCCAACAGATACCATGATCGAAAAAGGCTTACAGATTTATAAAGATGAGAACTGTGACTTCCTGGTAGCTCTGGGAGGCGGAAGCCCCATTGACTCCATGAAAGCCATCGGCTCACTGGTAGTAAACGGTGGAAGCATTTCCGACTACATGGGAAAAGTGATCGATGTAAAGATGCCGCCAATGGCGGCGATCCCTACCACAGCAGGAACGGGATCTGAGGCAACACAGTTCACGATTATCACGGATACCAAAAAAGACATCAAGATGCTTCTTAAAGGCAAAGTTCTCATGCCGGATCTTGCCATTATCGACCCACAGTTTACTATGACTGCACCTCCAAAGATCACAGCAGCAACAGGTCTTGATGCACTTTGCCACTGTGTGGAAGCTTATACATCCAGAAAAGCACAGACACTTTCCGATACTTTTGCAGTATCTGCAGTAAAGAGGATCTTTAAATATCTTCCGGTTGCATATAAAGACGGAAAGAATGAAGAAGCTCGTGTACAGATGTCTGTCGCTGCTCTTGAGGCAGGAATCGCATTTAACAATGCATCTGTTACCATTATCCATGGAATGAGCCGTCCGATCGGAGCACTGTTCCATGTAGCACACGGACTTTCCAATGCCATGCTTCTGAAGGAGTGCCTTACCTTTGCGCTTCCCGGAGCATACGACAGATTCGGAGCGTTGGGACGTGATATTGGTGTGGCGGATGCAACTGATTCTGATCAGGAAGCAGCTGAGAAATTCCTGAAAGCAGTAGAGTCACTTGTAAATGAACTGGATACTCCGACTCTGGAGCAGTTCGGTATCAATAAAGAAGAGTTCTTCAACGTCATCGACAAAATGGCACATGATGCCATGGACAGTGGAAGTCCTCAGAATACCATGCGTGATGTAACAGAAGAGGAAGTAAAAGAAATCTACAGAAAACTCTGGTAAAATGTAAATGTAAACCCTGCATTGCCAGATAGGAAAAGACTCCGGACCGGAGAAAAAGGCTCCGGAGTCTTTTTTCCCGTGGCAAATATAGCTGCAAAAGAAAAGGAGGCATATCCTTCATGAGAAAAAAGTATATCTGTATTCTGGTGGCAGTCATAGGAGTTTGCAGCCTTTCCGGATGCGGGTCTTCTGCAAAGAAAACAGAAGAAGAGCAGGTAACGATCGGTGTTGTTACAAAATCTAAAAGCAGTGAATATTGGTTGTCTGTCTGCGACGGAATGAAAGATGCGGCAGAAAAATATCATGCAGATGTGGTGATTCTGTCTCCGGATTCCGAAACAGAAGAAGAGGTTCAGAAAAATATGATCCGGGATCTTCTGAAAACCGATATCCAGGCGATGGCAGTTTCTCCTATAGATTCCTATGAATGCGAAGATTATTTAAATTTCGCAAGAGAAAAGGGGATTTCTGTATATGCCTGTGATACTCCCATAGAGGATTCAGAAATCCCTTATATTGGAATTGACAATGAAAAACTAGGCTATGAGCTGGGCGAGCAGCTTGCAAAGGCTCTGGATCATAAAGGAAAGATTGGCGTGATCGCCGGTGATTTTAAGCAGGCTGGACACCGGATGCGTGTTGCCGGATTTGAAAAATATATGGAAAAAGAGCCAGGGATCACCATTGAAATGGTTCGGAACGGATACAGCAATATGCGGGTTTCCCAGAAGGATGTGGATGAGATCCTGGTGAAGTATCCGGATCTTAACGGAATCATGGCCACAAGTGCAGTGACGGCCCTGGGGCTTTCAGAGGCAACTGAAGGACGGGAGATTTCTATTGTTTCCGTAGATGCTCAGGAAGATGCCTTGAAAGCGGTTCAGGATGGGCGTATTGTGGCGCTTGGCGCGCAGTCCGGTTATCAGATCGGTTATGAAACCATCCGGTATATTGTGAAGGATCTGGAGGGAGAGGGAACAGGAGAAGATGAGATTCTGGATTCCCAGGTGCTTACCGAAGAAAATATTGATACATATATGAAGGATGACGGACATTCTCATCCCTGATACAAGCAGGTTTCCGTCCGCTGCTTATTATTTTTTACAATCCGGCAGAGGCATTGACTGATTCGGTAAAAAGTCAGGCTGGTATCCAAAAATAAAACACGAAACATAAAAATAGGACAAAAGAAGGATGTAGAGATATCAGAATCAGAAAAACTTTGGTACAGATTTAACAGTCAGGTAAAAATAATACCGAAAAACTAAAATTTCTCATACTATGATAATCCTGTATTTTCGATAAAATAGAATCATCAAAAGGAAAGCGAAAATAAAAAACGAAAAGAAATGAAAGGGCGGGATAATAAGATGGAGAAGAAAAAACTTTCGGTATCAACAGGGCTGTGTTATGCTGGAGGAGATGTAGGATGTAATATCGTGTTCGGAATGATCGGAACACTGCTGACGCTGTTTTACACAGATTATGTAGGGATAAGCGCAGCAACAGTAGGACTGGTAATGTTACTTTCCAGATGCTTTGATGGATTTTCCGATCTGGTCATGGGTGTCATTGTAGAGAGGACCAATTCCAAATGGGGAAAATCAAGACCCTGGCTTCTGTGGATGAGCATTCCGTTTGCGCTGTCAGCAGTACTGCTTTTCACAGTGCCGCGTACAACAGGGATGCTTCAGTTTCTGTATCTCTTTGTAACCTATAACTTCTGTACGACCATATGCTATACAGCGATCAATCTTCCATATGGAAGCCTTTCTTCAATGATGATACGCGAATCATCAGAGAGAGATAAACTCAGTGTATTGAGAATGGGACTGTCACCTATCGGAAAGATCGTTGCAGCAACCTGTACACTGCCGCTTGTAAAGCTTCTTGGAAATGATCAGGCTGCATGGATCAAGGTTATGAGTGTATGGGCAGTGCTTGCACTTGCACTTCTGCTTCTCTGCTTCTTCAGATGTGAGGAAAAGGTTCAGATCGAAGCAAGAAAGAAAGATGAGAAGCTTCCGATTCCGACAATGCTGAAGGCACTTTTTGCAAATCAGTATTTCTGGGCAGTAATGCTTCTGTGGACAGTGCAGAGTGTATCCTTTACGATCACAGGAACCATTCTTCCGTACTACTGTAAATATATTTTCAACAATGATACATGGATGTACAGCGCACTGTTCCTTACAGAAACCCTGGTTCTGGTAGTGGGAATCTTCATCTGCTCACCGTTGATCAAGAAATTCGGAAAAAGAAATATCGCATTTGTCGGTGGATTTGTTGCACTTGGCGGCCAGATTCTGTTTTTCCTGAATCCATACAGCTTCGGCTTCATGGTTATGAGCTGTGTCACACGTGCCATCGGACTTGCTCCACTGAACGCAGTTGTATTCAGTATGGTTGGTGATGTAGTAGAGTTCGGACAGTGGAAAAACCATATCCGTCAGGAAAGTCTGATCTTTGCAGGCGGTTCCATCGGAACAAAAGTTGGCGCAGGTCTTGCCTCCGCAGTGATCACAGGTCTTTTAAGCAGTTCCGGATATGTAAGCTCATCTGCAGGAATAACTGCACAGCCGGAAACAGCACTGGAGATGATCGTTTCTCTTTATAAATTTGGACCGATCCTCATTGCAGCAGTGATCATTGTAACGCTTTTCGGATATAAGCTTGACAAAATGTATCCGGCGATCATGCAGGAGCTTACCGAGCGCGAGGCACACGGACAGTTATAAACATTTTATTGTAAAACATATATTCAACCGCAAACAGGAAATCAGGCAGGGGTAGGATACTCCTGCTGTTTCCTGCGTTTATGGGCATATAGCATAGAGAGGCGTATATCCGCTTTACGGAAGGGAGGAGTTCTATGTTAAAAAGTATCCGGGCAAAGATATTACTGGCGATCCTGACAGTAACCATGTTTACTGCCTGTTCTCTTACGGTGGTATTTTATTTTCGGGCAGCAGGGATGATCGAAGAAAATTATTCAGGTATCCTGTATGGACGGATGCAGCAGACTATAAAAGATCTGGACGAATCCCTGAAAGAGATTTATTATGTGAATACGAGAACTGCCTGGGATACAGATATACGGAATAATGCGAAGGACTACAGCTGTACAGGAAATGAAAACAGCCTGGAAAATATGGCTGGGCTTCTCCGGGAACACAGTCGGGAATATAAAGATATCAACTCCCTTTACTTTGTCTTTCCAGACAAAAAAATGGCTGTGACTTCTGAGGAATTTCCGGTAAACAAGCAGGGGATTTCAGGAGAACATATCGAGGAATTGGAAAAAATACAGGAACTGGATTCCTTTCCGGTTCTTGTGGAATCTCCGATCCATGAAGGCGGCAGCTTTCTTTCTGTGATCCAGAAGGTAGAGGATGATAACGGAGAGATTCTGGGGTATGTTGTCGCAGACATCAGGGAACGGGCAATTTATTACGAATATCTGGAAGCTGTCAATGACGAAAAGATCACCAGAATAGTTCTGGTAGACAGAAATGATGAAATCGTGACATCCGGAGACTACAGTGACATTGGAAAAACATTTCCAGAGATTACAGACCAGAATGTTCCCAAAATGGAAGGCTATGCAGAAAAAAACGGTGTGATCTCTTTTTTCAGCAGATGTAGCTTTTCAGACTGCGGCTTATATCTGGAGGTACCGAAAAAAGAAGTTTTAAGCGGACTTTCCCGGATGCGGCTCTTTCTGATCGGAATATTTGGTGCAGTTTTTGTGGCAGCTGTGCTGCTGGCACTGTGGCTCTCCAGAGTAGTCTGCGGACCGCTCAGATCCATGACTGGCACGGTTGAGAAGGTTGGTGAGGGAGATCTGAGCCTCCGTACAGAAGTGACTACTGCTGATGAGATCGGAACCCTCGGAAAAGAATTCAACCACATGCTGGATTATATCGAAGCTCTGATCGCCCAGGTGATCGAAGAGGAAAAGCAGAAAAAAGATGCAGAGCTGGAAGCACTGCAGTATCAGATCACACCGCATTTTATGTATAATACATTGAACTCCATCAAATTTGCGGCATTTCTGAAAGGGGAAAAAGAGCTGGCAGGGCTTATTGGAGATTTCGTGGAGCTTCTGCAGGCCAGTATCAACAAAAAGGGAAGCTTCCTTTCTGTTGCCGATGAGATCCATATACTGAAAAATTATATCCATCTGCAGGATTTTCGCTATCAGGGAAGCTTTCAGGTGAAATATGAGATCTCTGAGGAAGCATACCGGTGCTATATTCCAAGACTGATCCTTCAGCCGCTTGTGGAGAATGCTCTTCTTCACGGGATCGACATCAAACGGCAAACAGGAAAAATCTGGATCAGCGGAAACGTAAGTGAAGGAAAGCTGATCCTCATAGTAAAGGATAACGGCAGAGGAATGACAAAAGAGCAGATCCGAGATCTTTTTAACAGTCATGCAAAAAAAACAAACGGACTTTCCGCAGTGGGGATTCCAAATGTAAAAGAACGCCTGGAGCTTTATTACGGGACACAGGGAGGAATGGAATATGTAAGCAGTGGAAACGGTACGGAGGTCACGGTATTTCTGCCTGCGATCTATGATATGCCTGAAGAAGGGAGAAAAAATTAATGTACAGAACACTGGTGGCAGATGATGATTTTCTTGTAAGGAGCTATCTCAAAACCCTGGATTCCTGGGAAAGAGCAGGATATGAGATCGTGGATGATGCAGAAGACGGGGAGGAAGCTTATGGATTCCTTCAGAAAGAAAAAATCGATGTTCTTGTGACGGATCTTACCATGCCTGTGATGGATGGAATTGAGCTGATCAGAAAGATCCGTGAGGAAAACAGGGATATCTATATTATCGTGCTCAGCTGTCATGATGATTTTGAATATGTAAAAGAGGCCATGCGCCTTGGGGCGGATGAATATGTATTAAAGAACAGTTTGGACGAGGATAGTCTTTATGATACTCTGGAAAAATCAGCCCGGCTGATCGAGAAGCGCAGAGAAAAAAGTCAGGAACAGGCACGGACGAGAAAGCTGATCCATCTGGGAAGTCACGCTCTGAAGTATTATTTTTTTAACGGACTGATCTCGGGGATGCTGAAAAATCAGGCACGTGAGGAAAAGCGTGTGGAAGCAGGAATCGCCGGGAAATATTTTAACAGTGCTGTGATCTGTATGTTTATGGAGAACTGGGCAGAGAGGGAAAGACAATGGACGCCGCTGGAAGTGGAACAGTATTCCCATCATTTCCGTCACAGACTGCTGGAACGTACGGAGGAGCTTCTTGGGACAGAAAGTGAATTTGCGGAAGTGGTCTATCTTGGCGCAGGGATTTTTTGCTGTTTTCTTGATCTTTCCGGAGACTGCAGGACATCGGCTATGCAGCAGAGACTGACTGAGGCAGCAGCGATCTGCTACCGGCACTGTCAGGAGGATCTTTGTGATTTTGGTATCAGTGTCAGCAGTGTCTGCATGGGAGAGGATGGGATCCGCCAGGCTTATCAGCAGGCCAGAGAAATGATGAAACTGCATTTTTATGAGAAAAAAGAGATCCTTTATTTTGAAGGGCGGAAGAAAGCGGACAGTGTTCTGCCGGAAAGTGCTGAGAAGCTGGAAGGGCAGATTTCCAGGCTGAAGGCAGGGAAAGACCGAAAAAAGCGGAGGAGCTTTGGACACAGGTTCTCGCTGACTGTCAGGATCGTTATACCGACGGAAGACTTCTGGTACAGTGGCTTAAGAAATTGAATCAGACAGCCGGAATTGAGAAAGAGCCCATCTGGTATGGAGATATCGAAAGCTTTGAGAAATTCAGGGAAAAGGGCAGTGCCTGTATTTCACAGCTTTTTGTGGGGGAAGAGGATGCTGTTCCGGAGGGAATCTCTGCTGCTGTGAAAAAAGCACTGGAGTTTATCCGGGAACATTATGAAGCGCCGATCAGCCTTCAGGATGCAGCAGATGCGGCGGAGGTAAATCCTGCTTATCTCAGTTATCTTTTCAAACAGGAGATGAAGATCGGTTTTTCCAATTATGTGCAGGAGCTTCGGATCGACTGTGCAAAGAAGCTTCTTTCAGAAACAAACTGTAAAGTGAAGGATGTGGCATTGCGTTCCGGTTTTGGAGATTATCATTATTTTTCCAAGACATTTAAGAAGTTTACGGGCTTAAGTCCTGCGGAATACAGAAAAGAATCCGGATTATCATAGAAAGAGGTGCTTAGTATGGGAGTTACTATAAGGCAGATCGCGGAAGCTGCCGGTGTTTCCAGAGGTACTGTTGACAGAGCGTTAAATAACAGGGGCAGGATCCGTCCGGAGGTTGCTGAGAGGATCCGTGCCATCGCTGATGAGATGGGGTATAAGCCGAATCAACTGGGCCGTGCTCTATCCATGAGCAGAAATAATATTAAGATCGGCGTGATCCTGCAGGGTGCGGAAACACCTTTTATGAAAGAAGTTCTGAAGGGGATACAGGAGGCGTGCGCTGAGGTGGATAATCTTGGTGGTACAGTCCTGGTCCATAAGATCGAGCATCAGAATGCGGAGGATGTTATTCTCGCCATGGAGAAGATGCGGATGGAAGAGGTTAGTGGTATTGCCATGGTTCCTTTGGATGAGGAACGTGTGAAAAGGGAAATTGACCGGTTTGTGGAGGAATTTCGGATCCCGGTGGTGACGTTTACTTCGGATGTGGAGGATACGAAACGGCTTTGCTTTGTAGGGCAGAACGGTGTGCAGTGTGGCCGTGCGGCTGCGGGGCTTATGGGGGAGCTGACCGGTGGAAAAGGAAAGGTTGCTGTGATTTCCGGCTATAGTACCAATACTTCTCTGAGCAGCAGGGTGGTTGGATTCCGTGAGGAAATTGCGCGGAAGTATCCTGGGATTGAGATCATTGGGCCGGAGTATTGCTTTGAGGAGAATGGCAGGGCCAGGGAGATTACGGAAGGGATATTTAAGGATGTTCCGGATCTTGACGGGATATATCTTACTTCTCATGGTGAGGAGGGGGTGTGTGAGGCAATCGCCGGAGCGGGGAAAGCTGGTCAGGTGAAGATGGTTGCCAATGATTTTATGGGGCGGAATTATGAGCTGATGAGGGAAGGGTTTATTCATTTCCTGATCGGGCAGGATGCCAGGATACAGGGGTATGAGCCGGTGATGATTTTGTTCCGGCTGCTGTTTAATGGGGAAGCGCCGGAGAGGGCGAAGATTTTTACGGAAATATATATAAGGAATGAGTATACGATTCCGGAGGGGAGACACTGAAGTGGGGTGTCTTCTTTTTTTGTGCGGAGGGACGCCGCGGAAGGGGATGCTGT
>NC_021014.1:119170-217740 GCF_000209835.1 Ruminococcus sp. SR1/5
GACAGCATCCCCTTCCGCGGCTGGTGCTTCCAGCGAGAAAAAATGTCGTTTGACGATAGGTTGTGGGTCGTCAGCGCTGCGCTGGACGACTGCAAGGGCTGAGTTTGCGCCTGTTTGCAGGGAGAGTTTGGGCATCGGCGCTGCGCTGGATGCTTGAAGGGATGTGGCATCGGCGCTGTGCTGAATGTTTGAGGGGATGTGAGCTGTGATGCTGCGCTGGATGCTTGAAGGGATGTAAGCTGTGATGCTGTGCTGGATGTTTGAGGGGATGTGAGCTGTGATGCTGTGCTGGATGCTTGAAGGGATGTGAGTTGTGATGCTGTGCTGGATGTTTGGAGGGGGTGGTGTGTGGGATGATTAGGGTGATTGTATGGGAATGTGTTGGAGATATTTTCGGTGAAGTTGACCTAAAAATATTACATATTGTGGCTAAAAATAGTTCTCGTCATTTTTAATAGAAAAAAGATGGTAATATTGTACAATATTAGGGGTTGCGATTTGTGTGTTGCGATGATATTATATTAAGCATAAAGAGCGTGTTCGGACACGCAAAGAGATTACATTGGGAAAATAAATCAAAAGGAGATCAAAACTATGATTAAAGTTGGTATTATCGGAGCAGGTAGAATTGGTAGAGTTCATATTACTAGTATTACAACAAGGGTGCCGGATGCGGTGATCAAGACGGTTGCAGATCCTTTCTTAAATGATGAGACTGCTGCATGGGCTAAGAGCATGGGTGTTGAGCACACGACTAAGGATTATAAGGAGATCATCAACGACCCTGAGATTTCCGCAGTTCTGATCTGTTCTTCTACAGATACTCATTCTCCGATTTCTGTAGAGGCTATCAAGGCTGGCAAGCATGTTTTCTGTGAGAAACCGATCGATCATGACATTGCCAAGATCAAAGAGGTTATCGATGCTCTTGAGGGCACAAATCTGAAATATCAGGTTGGTTTTAACAGAAGATTTGACCATAACTTTGAGTCTCTTCAGCAGGCTGTTGCAGCTGGTAAGGTTGGTAAACCGGAGATCATCAAGATCACTTCCCGCGATCCTGAGCCGCCTAGCATTGATTATGTTAAGGTTTCCGGTGGCATGTTCCTGGATATGACAATTCATGATTTCGA
This sequence comes from Ruminococcus sp. SR1/5, assembly GCF_000209835.1. Classification (NCBI taxonomy): domain Bacteria; kingdom Bacillati; phylum Bacillota; class Clostridia; order Eubacteriales; family Oscillospiraceae; genus Ruminococcus; species Ruminococcus sp. SR1/5. The sequence goes on from NC_021014.1 coordinate 120,304, forward strand.
TATGGTTCGTTATCTTGCAGGCTGCGATGCTACAGAGGTTTATGTTCAGAGCGCAAATCTGGTTGATCCGGCTATTGGTGAGGCTGGGGATGTTGATACAGCTGTTATCACTCTTCAGATGGAGAATGGTGCTATTGCTGTTATCGATAACTGCAGAAGAGCTTCTTATGGCTATGATCAGAGAGCTGAGGTTTTCGGTTCTGATGGTATGGCTGCTATTTCCAATGACAGCCAGTCTTCCACAGTGATCAGCAATGCTGAGGGTGTTACAGGTGAGAAGCCGATGTTCTTCTTCCTTGAGAGATACATGGACGCTTATGGTAAAGAGGTTGCAGCATTTATTGATGCGATCGTTAATGACAAAGAGACACCTCTTAATGTTTATGATGGTCTGAAACCGGTGTTAATGGGTCTTGCAGCTAAGAAATCCAGCGAGGAGCACAGACCGGTTAAGATTTCTGAGATTATGGAATAATTCAAATAAAAGGAGAATTGACCAATGTTTGATAAGAATAAAGTAAAGCTTGGTATTGCACCAATTGCATGGACAAATGATGATATGCCGGATCTTGGCAAAGAGAATACTTTTGAGCAGTGCGTCAGTGAGATGGCTCTTGCCGGTTTCACAGGCTCCGAGGTGGGTAACAAGTATCCGAAGGATCCTGAGGTTCTTAAGAAGGCTCTTGAGCTTCGTGGTGTTGAGATCTGTAACCAGTGGTTCTCAAGCTTCCTGATCACCAAACCGTTTGAGGAGGTTGAGAAGGAGTTCCGTGCACAGCTTGCTTTCCTGAAAGCTATGGGTGCGAAAGTGATCGGCGCATCTGAGCAGAGCCACAGTGTTCAGGGCCAGATGGATACTCCGATTTTCGGACATAAATATGAGATGAATGACGAAGAGTGGGATACCTTCTGCACAGGTATGAACAAGCTTGGTAAGATCGCAAAAGAGGAGTATGGTATTGCTCTTACTTTCCATCATCATATGGGTACTGTTGTACAGAGCCTTGCTGAGGTTGACCGTATGATGGAGAATACAGATCCTGAATATGTAAGTCTTCTTTTTGATACCGGTCACTTTACATACTGTGGAGAGGATCCTCTTGAGGTTGTAAAGAAATATGTTCACAGGATCAAACATGTTCATCTGAAGGATATCCGTCCGGAAGTTGTTGAGCAGGTTAAGAAAGAAAACATGAGCTTCCTTGCAGGCGTAAGAGCCGGTGCCTTCACGATTCCGGGAGATGGATGCATCAATTATGATCCGATCTTCAAGGTTCTCGAGGATGCAGGCTACGAAGGATATATGGTTGTTGAGGCTGAGCAGGATCCGGCTAAGGCTAATCCGCTTGAGTATGCGATCCGTGCAAGAAAATTCATTGCTGAGAAGACAGGCTTATAATTACGACAGGGAAATAGGTGCATGCTGATGTACAGTTAAGCGGAATAAAGATGTCCGCTTTGCATAGAAAAAGCGGTATCAGCCAGTAGTGCTTTGACACCGCTTTTTTCTGTAAGAAGATGCAAACAGTGTACGATAAACAGGACAGGAGGGCCGAATCATGGCACTTGTGAAAATGAAAGATCTGCTGAGACGTGCCGAAGAGAAAAATATTGGCTGCGGTGCTTTCAGTGTTGGTAATATGGAAATGGTAAGAGGTGCGATCCGTGCAGCAGAAGAACTGGATACTCCGATCATCCTTCAGATCGCGGAGGTGCGTTTGAAAAATTCTCCGCTTCACCTGATGGGACCGATGATGGTACAGGCTGCAAAGGAGGCTAAGGTGGATGTGGCTGTCCATCTGGATCATGGTCTTACTTTTGAGACGGTTGACAAGGCTCTGGAGCTTGGCTTTACATCGGTTATGCTGGATGCTTCTACGCTTCCTTTTGAAGAAAACATCGCCAGAGTAAAGGCCGTTGTGGAGAAAGCACGTAAATACGGCGCTACAGTTGAGGCTGAGCTGGGACTTGTGGGCGGAAGTGAGGATGGAAGTTGTGACCACGGTATCCGCTGCACAGATCCGGATGATGCGGTCGTTTACGCAAGAGAGACAGGTATTGATGCGCTTGCAGTTGCCATCGGGAATGCCCATGGTAATTATCCGGTAGCGCCGACGCTTGCTTTTGATGTATTGGAGAAGATCCATGAGAAAGTGGATATTCCACTGGTTCTTCATGGCGGCAGTGGTATCACTGATAAAGATTTCCAGAGGGCGATCTCTCTTGGCATCCGTAAGGTGAATATTGCCACAGCAAGCTTTAACAGCCTGACAGCTCATGTGGAGAAATATATGGAATCAACAGACAAGCATAATTTCTTTGACCTCAATGAGGCTATGGTCCAGGGTACTTACGAGAATGTGAAGAGACATATTCTTGTATTTAATGAGCCATATCAGGAGTAGGTCAAGGATTTTCTTGTAAAAAAGAAAAGGTCTGATAAGATGTTCTCAGTGAAAATAACTGGGAACATCTTTTTTGTGCCCATAAAAGAGGAGAGATAAAAATGGAACAGAAAGAGACTGTCTGTTCAGTTGCGAAGAAATGCGGCGGTTGCCGTTATCAGGGTGTATCCTACCAGGAGCAGCTTCGCAGGAAACAGAGAATTACAGAAGGCCTTCTGAAAAAATTCGGAAAAGTAGAGCCGATCATTGGAATGGAAGACCCCTATTATTACAGAAACAAAGTTCATGCAGCTTTTGGCCGTGACCGGAAGGGAAACGTAATTTCCGGGATTTATGAGGAGAAGAGTCATAGGATCGTTTCCGTAGATGACTGTATGATCGAAGATAAAAAAAGTCAGGAGATCATCCGTACCATACGTGGTATGCTGAAATCCTTTAAGATCAAGACCTATGATGAGGATACAGGATATGGACTTCTCCGCCATGTGCTTGTGCGGAGAGGCTTTTCCACAGGAGAGATCATGGTGGTATTAGTTACGGTTTCTCCAATATTTCCATCTAAGAATAACTTTGTAAAAGCTCTCCGTAAAGAGTACCCGGAGATCACTACGGTGGTTCTCAATGTCAATGACAGACAGACAAGCATGGTACTTGGAGACCGCAATATCGTACTTTACGGACCGGGATTCATCAAAGATCGACTTATGGGACTGACCTTCCGTATTTCTCCATCTTCTTTTTATCAGGTAAATCCTGTGCAGACAGAAGTACTTTACGGAAAGGCTATGGAGTTTGCGGCAATGACAGGAAAAGAGAGGGTGATCGATGCTTACTGCGGCACAGGTACTATCGGGATCATCGCTTCCGGGAATGCCAGGGATGTCATTGGTGTAGAACTGAACCGTGATGCTATCCGTGATGCCAGAATGAATGCTAGGGAAAACAAGATCCGTAATGTTCGTTTTGTTCCGGGAGATGCAGGATGGTTTATGGAAGGAATGGCAGCAGAGGGAGAGAAGGTGGAGGTTGTTCTCATGGATCCGCCACGTTCCGGAAGTGACCGTAAATTCCTTCACTCCCTTTTGACTCTTTCACCGGAAAAAATTGTTTATGTATCCTGCAACCCGGAAACCCTAGCAAGAGATCTTGCCTGCCTTACTAAGAGAGATTACCTGGTAAAGAAGATGCAGCCGGTTGATATGTTCCCGCTCACCGATTCAGTGGAGGTTGTTTGCCTTCTGGAGAATCGTAGGACCAGACCGGGAAGAGCTTAGATTTTTGGCAGCTCACAGTGATATGCGATGCCAAGGGGCGTAACAAGAAGCGGATGGACCGGACGGTATACCGGAAGCTTCAGCCTCTTTTCAAAAACGGTAGTAAATTCCTTAAACATGGAAGAACCGCCAACTACATAAACAGCCGGAACCTGATAGCCCTTTAGAAATTTCTCGGTGATCACAGCCATTTTTTCTACAGTGGCCTTGATCACAGGGAAAATTTCGTCTTCTTTTTCCGGAGTAGTTTTCAATACTTCGGCTTCCTCATAAGGGATTTTATAGTGACCGGCGACTGTCATGGTCATATGGCTGCCGCCAGTAGCCTCATCATCGGTGTAGATAACTTTTCCGTCTTTCAGGATGCTGATACCGGTTGTGCCGCCACCCACATCCACAACAGCACCGTCTGTGATCTTAAGGACAGCAGCTGCGGCAGTAGGCTCGTCCACGATATTTGTAACCTCGAAACCGGCACCCTCCAGAACATAGCCGATGCTTTTGACACTGCCTTCAGAAACTCCCGGAGGGATGGCAGCAGCACCGTAAGTAAGTTCTGTGCCAAGCCTTTCCTCCAGCTCATTTTTAAGTTTTGTCACAAGCTGGACAGATTCATAGTAATTGACGATCACTCCATCCTGGATCGCATGGGATGGTGCGGAAATTCCGGCTATGGGACGGTTATTCCGGTCGACAACGGCAAGAACGGTATTGGCAGTACCAAGGTCGATACCTGTCTTCAGACGACCGCGGAATTTTTTACATTCACCTGTTTCTACAAGTTCTGCAAAATTGGACAAAGTTCTGTTTTTTAATTCCATTCAAAATACTCCATTTCTTTCAGACAGGGACAAAAAGAATTTTGCCCCTGATATAAATTCTAATAATTGCGGCCGGTAAAGATGGCAACGGATCTGGGCCGCATGCAGAAATCGTGTTCAATGCGTGGCTCCTGGCCTTTTTCGTAGAAATAACGGCCATTTCCGTCACCGAACGTGTTGACACAGAGATACCATGCACCGGGACGGGCAAGCTCCGGAAGTGTGACCGTTACGTCCTCCCAGTATGCGTTGATCACAATGTAGATCAGGTCATCAGTGCCTTTGCTCTTATCATAGCCTGCAAAGCTTACAGCGAAGGTGTGGGCATCTCTTGGAATGGTCACATCCCTTGCGTCAATGTTATGAGTGTGGATATTTTCCATACCGCATACTGCGTTGGGAAGCTTCCGGGAGATAACAGGGTGGTCTTTACGGAACCGGATCATAAATTTGAAAAATTCAAAAAGATCGTGATTTTTCTCCAGAAGCTTCCAGTTGATCCATGAGGTTTCGTTATCCTGACAGTAGGTATTGTTATTTCCGTGTTTTGTGTTTCCGAATTCATCACCTGCAAGGAACATCGGGGTTCCGCGGCTGGACATCAGTACAGCACAGGCATTTCGTATCATGCGGAAGCGGAGGGAGAGCACTTCGGGGTTGGTGGAATCGCCCTCTTCTCCACAGTTCCAGCTGCGGTTATCGTTGGAACCGTCGGTGTTATTCCAGCCGTTTGCTTCGTTGTGTTTTTCATTGTAGGAATAAAGATCATACATGGTGAAGCCATCGTGGCAGGTAAGGAAATTGACACAGGAATTGTATCCTGCATAATTGTCATTATGATCAGAATAAAAGCCTCCGTACAGATCACCGGAACCGGAAATACTCCATGCAGCGTCCCAGGCATTCCAGAAATCTCCCTTCAGGAAGGAACGGAGGCAGTCACGGTAACGGCCATTCCATTCAGCCCATCTGCGGCTGGCAGGGAAAGAACCAACCTGATACAGCCCGCCGGCATCCCAGGCTTCTGCGATCAGTTTGACATTTCTAAGGACCGGATCGTAAGCAAGGAGTTCCAGAAGGGGCGGATTGTTAAGTGGAGAACCGTCCTCATGGCGTCCGAGAATGCTGGCAAGATCGAAGCGGAAGCCGTCCACACGGTAGTTGATGGTCCAGTAACGTAAGCATTCAAGGATCATCTGACGTACAATGGGATGGTTACAGTTCAGAGTATTTCCACATCCGCTGAAATTGTAGTAATTTCCCTCTGGAGTCAGCATATAATAAACCTTATTGTCAAAGCCCTTAAAGCAGAAGGTTTTTCCCAGCTCGTTTCCTTCGGCGGTATGATTGAATACAACATCAAGAATTACTTCGATGCCATTTTCGTGGAGCTCACGGATCAGCTCTTTCAGCTCAGTTCCCTCACAGTTATGCTCCGGCTTGGAAGCATAGCTGGTGTTTGGAGAAAAGAAGTTGACAGAATTGTATCCCCAGTATTCCAGAAGCCGTTTGCCATTTACAGTACGGGCATTCATATTCTCGTCGAACTCGAAGATCGGCATCAGCTCTACGGCGTTGATCCCCAGTTCCTTGAGATAAGGGATCTTTTCACGAAGACCGGCAAAGGTTCCCGGGTGCATAACACCGGAAGAAGAATCCTGTGTAAAGCCGCGGACGTGAAGCTCATAGATGATCAGGTCACTGATCTTACGGGTGGACTGCGGTATGTCTTCCCAGTCAAAGGAATCACGTACCACACGGGCATGATAGCTTCCGATCTTTTGCTGGCCCCATTCACGCTGACCGGCAACGGCTTTGGCATAAGGATCAAGAAGAACCTTTGTCTTATCGAAGATGTGACCCTTTTCCGGTTCGTAAGGACCGTCAATGCGGTAGCCGTACTCCAGATCTTCGATGTCCAGTCCCATGACGATCATGGAGTAGACATCACCGATACGACAGGCATTGGGAAAAGGAAGGACTGCGAAGGGTTCCTCTTCTCCGGAGTGGAAAAGAAGAAGCTCGCAGGATGTACCGTGGCGGGTATGTGCGGTAAAGTTGACTCCGTTGGAAAGAGGAGTAGCGCCATTTAATTCAAAAAACCCGGGACGTACAGGAAATCCCGCAATAATATCTGTGGGCCGGGATGTCAGTGTATTCTCAGAGAGCATAGTCTGATTCTGTGTTTTCATTTCCGGTATCCTCCTTGGTGAAAATTTTTTTACAAACAAAAATATTATAACTGATTTTCAGAAAAAGTACAGGCTGGGTTGTTGAGAACAAAGTGAACAGCAGCATTCCAATAACGCGGGAACCTTCGGGAAAATCTTCTTGAGGTTTTTGACGGGAAGGCTTACAATATGAACCAGAAACTTTGAAAATGTAAGGAAAGGAATAATAGCAGTATGAATGAAGAAACACTGGAGATTTCTTTTGACCAGATAGAGAAAGAACGGGGGAAATATCTTCTGATAGATACCCGTGATAAAGTAACTGTAGAATATGGAATGATCCCGGGAGCAATCTCTGTTCCGGAACAGGAACTGGAAGAGCGGGCAGAAGAACTGAGGGGGGATAAGATACCGGTCCTTTACTGTACAAGAGGGCTTTTCAGCCAGGAGGGTGCAGAGATGCTCCGGGAAAAAGGAATTCCCGCACTGAGCCTGAAAGGTGGATATACAGGATGGCTTTTTCAGCAGATGCAGAAAGAATCCGGTAAAGAGAACAGTGAAGAAGAGGAAAATGATGCAATGGAACAGCGGCGGAAGGATATCGAGCTGAGTATCCGCAAAAAGTTCCATAAGCAGCTGTTTTCCAGATTTGCCAGGGGAATCAACGATTATGAGCTGGTGAAGCCGGGAGATAAGATAGCAGTCTGTATTTCCGGTGGTAAGGATTCCATGCTGATGGCCAAACTGTTCCAGGAACTGAAGCGTCATAACAAGTTTCCCTTTGAACTGGTGTTTCTTGTGATGGATCCGGGATATAATGAGGCAAACCGTGCGGTGATCGAGCACAATGCCAGGCTTCTCGGGATTCCGATCACAGTGTTTGAGACTGAGATCTTCGATGCGGTTTATAATATAGAAAAATCCCCATGCTATCTCTGTGCCCGTATGAGAAGGGGCTATCTTTACAGCAAGGCAAAGGAGCTTGGCTGCAACAAGATCGCTCTTGGACATCACTATGATGATGTGATCGAGACGATCCTGATGGGAATGCTTTACGGAGCGCAGGTACAGACTATGATGCCGAAGCTCCATAGTACAAATTTTGAGGGAATGCAGCTGATCCGTCCTATGTATCTGATCCGGGAGGCAGATATCAAACACTGGAGAGATTATAATGACCTTCATTTTATCCAGTGTGCATGTAAATTTACCGATACCTGTACTACCTGCCGTACAGATGGTACCAGTGTTTCCAAGAGAATGGAGATCAAGAATCTGATTGCAGAACTTAAGAAGGTAAATCCACATGTAGAAAGTAATATTTTCCGAAGTGTGGAAAATGTTAATCTTCATACAGTTATCGCATACAAAAAGATGGAGTGAAACATTCTTTTCTGGAAGGGTATGAGGACTGACAGATATAAATAAAAGCTGCTCAGGCGTTAGCCCGGGCAGCTTTTACTTTTTCCCGCTGTTTGGTAAGATCATAATATTCATCAGAGATGATCCCGCGACTGGAAAGTGCTTCGTAGGTTTTCTGCTGTGCGGGGGTCATCTTCATTCCGATCGTGGAATTGACATCGGTCAGTACGCAGCTTGTTTTTTCTACCAGCCAGAAAAGTGCGGAATCATCATCGGGGATCATTTTCCAGATTTCGTTTTCTGTATATGGAAGAAGGGACATGAGAGTTTTTAAGTGTCCATCCTGGATCAGACGGTAATCCCCGTCCGGCATGATGATGCCATCGCCATAGAGTTCTTTTTTCTGTTCCATTTTCTGCAGAAGTTTTTCTGTGAGTTTCATGATCGGCTCCTTGATCTTTATTATTTCAACAGTTTTCAGGCACTGCTTTTTTATGAAGTTAAAAAAATAACAATCAGCGTCTATTGTATGAAGCGGCGACAAAAATGTCAAGAGGTTAAAAAGATTTTCGATGCTTATGAATGATTTTTGTTGTGCAATTTGTTTGCTTTTGTGAGGCTAAAGGTTAAAATTATGTAAAAATTATCGTAAAATAAGATCTTCTGTGGTATAATATGAATATTCAAAAAATTCAAGGAAGGACGATGCAGATGTTGAAAAACTGGAACCCGGAACAGATTCCGGAAAAAGAGGATATCAAAGTGCGTTTAAGCGCTGCAAGAACCAGATTATATGAATTGCAGATGGCTCTGAAAGAGCATAAGATTCCGGTGATCGTGCTGTTTGAAGGCTGGGGAGCTTCCGGAAAAGGAAGTACCATAAGTAAGGTGATCAAGAATATCGATCCTCGTTTCTTCAAAGTTGCGACTATGTCAGCACCTACAGAGGAAGACCTTCGGAAACCATTTCTTTACCGATATTTCAGGGAAATCCCGGAAGCGGGCAAGTTTACATTCCTGGATTCAGGATGGATGGATCAGACCTGTCGTGAACGTATGGATAAAAAGCTGAAGGGTGACAATTATTCAAAACGGATTGACAGTATCCGGAGATTTGAACGTCAGCTGACGGATAATGGATATGTACTCCTGAAATTTTTTATGCAGATCGACCGGAAAGAACAGGAAAAACGTATGGGCATCCTTCTGGAAAGCAAGGATACCAGATGGAGAGTCAATGAATATGATCTCTGGCAGAATGATCATTATAAGAAGTGCAGAAAGATTTTCGACCAGTATATGCAGGATACCAATACATCTGCGGCTCCATGGTATATTGTCGATGCCGGTGACCGGAAGTGGGCAGAACTGCAGGTACTGGAAACCATGATCAGCAATATAGAGGTTGCCATGGAAAACAGCAAACATGCAGTGCCGATCCTGCAGAATGTTTTTCCTCTGGTGGAGATGCCCAGATTAAGCGAGATTCCTCTGGATGGAAAAGAAGTGGGGGATGAAGAGTACAAGGCAGAGCTTAAGGAACTGCAGGCAAAGCTTGGAAGTCTGCATAACCGTCTTTACCGAAAAAGAGTGCCTGTGATCATCACCTATGAAGGCTGGGATGCTGCCGGAAAGGGAGGAAATATCAAGAGGATCACGGAGGCTCTTGATCCCCGTGGATTTGAGGTACATCCTATCGCAAGTCCGGAGCCTCATGAAAAAGCCCGTCATTATCTGTGGCGTTTCTGGACAAGGCTTCCCAAGGATGGTCACATTGCCATCTTTGACCGGACGTGGTACGGAAGAGTGATGGTAGAACGTCTGGAGGGCTTCTGCAGCGAGAATGACTGGAGACGTGCCTACAATGAGATCAATGAATTTGAGAAGGAGCTTTCTGACTGGGGCGCTGTGATCGTGAAATTCTGGGTCCACATTGATAAGGACACCCAGCTTGCCAGGTTCAACGACCGCCAGAGCAATCCGGAAAAACAGTGGAAGATCACGGATGAGGACTGGAGAAACCGTGAAAAATGGGATCAGTATGAAACAGCAGTAGATGAGATGCTTCAGAAAACCAGTACTGCTTATGCACCATGGCACATTCTGGAATCCGTAGATAAGAAATATGCAAGGCTGAAGGCGCTTCGGATCGTGATCGAAGAAATTGAGAAAGCGCTGAAATAAGAGATAAAAGCTGCGGCAGGATAACAGATATTCTGCTGCAGCTTTTTGTCTGAAGAGAGATGAATCAATTCCGGAGATAGTTTCGCATACTGCGAAGAGCATGTTTTTCCAGTCGGCTGACCTGAGCCTGGGAGATACCAATCTCATCAGCTACCTCCATTTGGGTTTTTCCCTCGTAGAAGCGGAGATCGATAATGTGACGTTCACGCTCTCCAAGCCGGTTCATGGCATCTCGAAGAGAAATATCCTCCACCCAGTTTTCTTCCAGGTTCTTTTTATCACTGATCTGATCCATAACATATAGGGTATCTCCGCCTTCGGAATACACGGGCTCAAAAAGGCTTACCGGGCTCTGGATCGCATCCATGGCATAGACGATCATTTCCTTGTCGATACCGATCTCATCAGCGATTTCTGCAATGGTAGGCTCTTTGAGATGCTGCCGCATATAGTTTTCCCGGGTATAGATGGTTTTGTAAGCGATATCCCGCAGAGAACGGCTGACCCGTATGCTGTTGTTATCACGGAGATATCTTCGGATCTCTCCGATGATCATGGGAACTGCATAGGTGGAAAATTTTACCTGAAGAGTGGTGTCGAAATTATCGATCGCTTTGATCAGGCCGATGCAGCCGATCTGAAAAAGGTCATCCGGATTTTCACTGCTGTTCTGAAAACGCCGGATCACGCTTAAAACAAGCCGCAGATTGCCTTTGATGTACAATTCCCTGGCTTCTTCATCGCCAGCTTTGATTCTTTTAAAGAGCTCCGCCTTTTCTTCCTGATCGAGAACGGGAAGGGTTGAGGTATTTACTCCGCAGATTTCAACTTTATTCAGTGCCATCTTAGAATCCTCCTTGTCTTGTCAGTACATTAAGATGATTCTCAGAGGGCGGTTGAAATATACTTTTTCAGGGAAAATATAAAAATAAAGGGCCTTGACAATAAGGAGGTATTTATTCTCCGGACAGCAGTTTTTCATTACGGAAATCAACAAGGATGATATCTTCGCCGATCTGGCGGATGCAGTCCCATGGAATGGAATATTCATTTTCTTTGGAAAAACACCAGCAAAATTTTCCCGGTTCCGGCATGATCAGGGCTTTCAGACGTGCGGTTTCACAGCAGAATTCCACATCAAGAGGGCAGCCAAGACTGCGGCAGGTATGGATATTGATCACTTCTTTTTGTTTCAGCTCACAGATGCGCATAAATTCATCACCTGGTATGATTTTATGGAAAATCTGTAAAATTTATGCAAGTCCGATTATTGACACATTATGTGCATTTATTTTATAATAAAAACGAATTTAGTAATGATTTACTGATCCGGAAAGGGGGAGAGTTCCGTGAGATGTCCGTTCTGTAACCAGGATAATACAAGAGTTGTAGATTCCAGACCTGTAGAGGATACCAATTCCATCCGCCGCCGCCGTCTCTGTGATGCCTGCGGAAAGCGTTTTACAACTTATGAGAAGGTGGAAACGATTCCGCTGACTGTGATCAAGAAGGATCAGAACCGGGAAAGCTATAAACGTTCCAAGATCCAGGATGGTGTTCTTCGTGCCTGCTATAAGCGCCCCATTCCCATTGAGAGAGTGGAAGAGATGATCGATTCCATAGAAGGAGATATTTTCCGGTCAGAAGACCGTGAGATCAGCAGTACCAAGATCGGAGAGATCGTTATGGAGCATCTGAAGGATCTGGATGCGGTGGCGTATGTACGCTTTGCGTCTGTATACAGAGAGTTTAAAGATGTCAGTACCTTTATGGATGAGCTGAAGAAGCTGATCAATTAAGAGATTAAATGAATAGACCGCAAATGCAGGAGATTTCAGGCCGATTGTCAAAAGACAACCGGCCTTTTTTGAAACATGAATGTTCGATTTTTCAGAGATCGTAAAAGTGGATACAAAAAAACAGGAACCGCCTGGGAAAAAATCCTCTGCGGTCCCTGCTATAAATATACATTAATGATTCAGGAAACTTAATTAAACAATACCCTGAGCTTTCATAGCGTCAACAACTTTTTCGAAGCCGGCGATGTTTGCACCTACAACATAGTTGTCTTCCATACCGTAACGTTTAGCAGCGTCATCAGCTTTGTGGAAGATATCGATCATGATGTTGTGGAGTTTCTCATCAACCTCTTCTCTTGTCCAGGAAAGTCTCATGGAGTTCTGGCTCATCTCAAGTGCAGATGTGGCAACACCGCCAGCGTTTGCGGCTTTACCAGGCATGAAGAGAACACCGTTCTCCTGAAGGTATGTTGTTGCATCAAGAGTAGTAGGCATGTTTGCACCTTCAACGACGTATTTGCAGCCATTTGCAACCAGTGTTTTAGCTCCGTCAAGACCAAGCTCGTTCTGAGTAGCGCATGGAAGGTAGATATCACATTTGATATTCCAGATGCCAAGTCCCTCAGTGTAGGTAGCACCCTCAACACGGTCTGCATATTCTTTGATACGTCCACGTTTTACTTCTTTGATATCCTTTACGACGTCAAGGTTGATTCCGTTCGGATCGTAGACATATCCGTTGGAGTCGTTCATTGCAACAACCTTGGCACCAAGCTGAGTAGCTTTCTCAACAGCGTAAATAGCTACATTACCGGAACCTGTTACAACGATTGTTTTTCCTTCTACAGAATCATTGTGAGCTTTGGCGATCTCGTTGAGCATGTATACAACACCGTAACCGGTAGCCTCTGTACGGATCAGGGAACCTCCGAAGGAAAGACCCTTTCCTGTAAGGACACCCTCATAAAGGCCACGGATTCTCTTATACTGTCCGAAGAGATAACCGATCTCACGTCCGCCGACACCGATGTCACCAGCCGGAACATCTGTATCTGCGCCGATATATTTGCAAAGCTCTGTCATAAAGCTCTGGCAGAATGCCATAACCTCTCTGTCAGATTTACCCTTAGGATCGAAGTTGGAGCCACCTTTTCCACCGCCGATCGGAAGGCCTGTAAGAGAGTTTTTAAAGGTCTGCTCAAAACCAAGGAATTTCAGGATACCCTGATTTACAGAAGGATGGAATCTTAAGCCGCCTTTGTATGGTCCGATGGCGCTGTTGAACTGAACACGATATCCCTTGTTAACCTGTACAGTTCCGTTATCATCGATCCACGGTACTTTGAAGGAGATGATCCTCTCTGGCTCTACAAGACGCTCAAGGATGGAAAGTTTACGATACTCTTCCTCATTTTTGTCAATTACGACTTTAAGGGAATCGAGAACTTCCTTAACTGCCTGATGGAATTCTGGCTCGCCAGGATTCTGTGCTACAACTCTTTCATAAACTTCTTCTGTGTAAGACATTGTTGTTTCCTCCTCATCACATATTAAATTGCGTTGAAAACTAAATTCGAGTGCTATTATACATTAACATGCTAAAAAAGGGAAGTGCTAAATTTGATTTTTTTAAATTTTTATTTCTTGCGTTGAAAGCCTAAATGTGAGATGATATAGAATAAATATTTTTTGACTATGAAATTAAAATGGTTAAATAATAGTGAAAATTAGAAGAGGAGTGGTTTTTATGAGAACATTCGGGAAATCATCAAAGCTTGACAACGTGCTGTACGATGTGCGCGGACCGGTTGTGGATGAGGCTGCCAGAATGGAAGAAGATGGAATGGAGATTCTGAAGCTGAATATTGGTAATCCGTATCCATTTGGGTTTTCAGCACCTCAGGAAGTGATCCTGGATATGCTGAGTAATGTTCGTACTTCCCAGGGATATTCCGATTCCAAGGGCATTTTTTCTGCAAGAAAAGCGATCATGCAGTATGCACAGCTTCGCGGGATCCCGGGAGTTACCATTAATGATATTTATACGGGAAATGGTGTCAGTGAACTGATCAACCTCTGTATGCAGGCGCTGCTTGATAACGGGGATGAGATCCTGATCCCGGCTCCGGATTATCCGCTGTGGACAGCTACTGCAACACTGGCAGGCGGAAATGTAGTTCATTATATCTGTGACGAACAGTCTGACTGGTATCCGGATATTGAGGATATCAAGAGCAAGATCACACCAAGGACCAAGGCGATCGTTATCATCAATCCCAATAACCCTACAGGTGCAGTATATCCGAAGGAGATCCTGGAACAGATTGCAGACATTGCAAGAGAAAATGAGCTGATCATCTTTTCTGATGAGATCTATGACCGTCTTGTTATGGATGGATATAAACATACATCGATTGCATCCCTTGCACCCGATGTGTTCTGTGTAACATTTTCAGGATTGTCCAAGTCTCATATGATCGCAGGTTTCCGCATCGGATGGATGATTTTAAGTGGTGCAAAAAGTAAGGCGAAGGGTTATATAGAGGGAATCAATATGCTCTCTTCCATGCGTCTCTGTTCAAATGTTCCGGCACAGTCCATTGTACAGACTGCACTTGGCGGATATCAGAGTGTCAATGAATATACGCAGCCGGGCGGACGTGTTTATGAGCAGAGAGACTTTATTTACAAGGCACTGAATGATATTCCGGGAATTTCCGTTGTAAAACCACATGCGGCATTTTATATATTCCCGAAGATCGATACTGAGAAATTCAATATTTTCAATGATGAACAGTTTGCTTTGGATTTTCTTCATGAGAAACAGGTGCTTGTTGTTCCGGGCAAGGGATTCAACTGGAACCAGCCGGATCACTTCCGTATTGTTTATCTGCCGGATATCCGCCAGCTTGACAAGGCAATGAAGAAGATGAAAGAGTTCTTTGCTACATATAAGCAGGGCTGATCGCAGATAGACAAGAAGAGATTTGCGATCCGCATTCGCTGCCTGCTCATAACCGATAAACTGTAAAGCAGGTATTCGGTTATATTTTCGGCATAGACCGGAACCGAAAAAAATGTTATAATATATCTGAAATATCCCGGCCAGCTACGCCGGGATATACAAATAAGACCAGAATTGCTTGAGAGGGGAATGAGGAGGGACCGTTATCGAACAGCAATAAAACAGAAATCGAAAGGGGAAATAACTGATGAGCAAATTCAACATGAAAGTGACACCTGAGATTGAGAAACTTACCCAGATCTGTCGTGAGAATGACAAACTGGATCTGTCTTTATATGGTAAATACGATGTCAAGCGAGGCTTGCGTGACCTGAATGGAAAGGGTGTCCTTGCAGGACTGACCCAGATCTCCAATGTCCAGGCAACGAAGATCGTGGACGGAAAAGAGGTTCCCTGCGCAGGTAAGCTTTCTTATCGCGGGTATGACATTAAGGATCTGACAAATGGTTTTATCAATGACCGGCGCTTCGGCTTTGAGGAAGTAACCTATCTGCTTCTTTTCGGAAAGCTTCCGGATCAGGAAGAACTGAATGGATTTTCCGGGATTCTTGCGAACCAGCGTATGCTTCCGCGGAATTTTGTAAGGGATGTCATTATGAAGGCACCATCCAGAGATATTATGAACGCTCTGTCAAGAAGCGTGCTGACACTTTATTCCTACGACAAAGACCCGGATAATATTGAACTGGAGAATGTGCTCCGTCAGTGTATCAACCTGATCAGTGTTTTCCCGCTGTTATCTGTTTATGCATATCAGGCCTATAACCACTATGAGAGAGGCGAGAGTCTTTATATCCATCAGCCTAAAAAGGAGCTTTCCACAGCTGAGAATATCCTGCGTCTGTTAAGACCGGATAAGAAGTATACGGCACTGGAGGCAGAGATCCTTGATATTGCTCTGATCCTTCATATGGAGCATGGCGGTGGTAATAACTCTACTTTTACTACACATGTGGTTTCCTCTTCCGGGACAGATACGTATTCTGCGATCGCGGCAGCACTAGGTTCTCTGAAAGGCCCGAAACACGGCGGTGCCAACATCAAAGTCGTAAAAATGTTTAACGATATGCGTAAACACGTACATGACTACAGTGATGAAGAGGAGATCAGTGCATACCTTAAGAAGCTTCTTCATAAAGAGGCCTTTGATAAACGTGGACTGATCTATGGTATGGGACATGCGATCTATTCTGTTTCAGATCCACGTGCAGAAGTCTTTAAAGGCTATGTGGAACAGCTTGCAAGAGAAAAGGGCAGAATGAAGGATTATCAGCTGTATGCTGCAGTAGAGCGTCTTGCACCAAAGGTTATCGCAGAGGAGCGTAAGATCTATAAGGGTGTCAGTGCCAATGTGGATTTTTACAGCGGATTTGTTTACAGCATGCTGGATCTGCCGCTGGAGCTTTACACACCGATGTTTGCTATTGCACGTATCGTAGGCTGGAGCGCACATCGTATGGAAGAGCTTATCAATGTGGATAAGATCATCCGTCCCGCATATAAGAATGTCCTTCCGGAAGCAGAGTATATTCCTCTTTGCGAGCGATAGGAAAGGACTGAGGTGGAATAGATGTTCAGATGCTTTTTTCCGGATGAATATCTGGATTCTGCGTATGGGATCGATTATGAGAAGCTTTACAGAGAAGGATACAGAGGGCTGCTCTTTGATATCGATAATACCATTGTTCCCCACGGGGCACCGGCAGATGACCGGGCAAAGAAACTGTTTGAAAAGCTGAGGACTCTCGGGTTTCGATACTGTTTTGTATCCAATAACCAGAAACCTCGTGTGGAGCCCTTTGCCAAAGCAGTAGAGGGGGATTTTATAGAAAATGCCCATAAACCGGCTGTGAAAAATTATAAAAAAGCCTGCCAGGTGATCGGAATCGATCTTGACAGGACGATCTTTATAGGAGATCAGTTGTTTACGGATATTTATGGAGCAAAGAGAGCAGGGATCCGGACGATCCTTGTGAAACCGATTCATCCAAAAGAGGAGATCCAGATCGTACTGAAGCGATATCTGGAAAAAATAGTATTACATTTTTACCAAAAAGAGGAGGGAAAGAATTCATGAACCATATTGTAATCATCGGCTTTATGGGTTCAGGAAAGACACGAGTTGGAAAGAGACTGGCGAAGGACCTGGGGCTTCCGTTTATTGACGTGGACAGACTGATCGTGAAAAAAATGAACATGTCAGTAAAGGAGGTATTTGAACGCTTTGGAGAAGCATTTTACCGTGCGCTGGAGACTATGGCAGTCAAGGAACTGTCCACAGACAGCGAACGGAAGGTAATCTCTGTAAGTGCGGGATTGCCTCTTCAGGAGCAGAACCAGAAATATCTCCAGAGTATGGGAACGATCATCTATCTGAAGGGATCTGCTGCAACGTTGATCAAACGTCTGGAAGGAAGTAACAATCCCACATTGGAAGGAACTGAGAATAAAGAAGAGAAGATCAAGAAACTTCTGAAACAGAGAGATCCGGTTTATGAGAAGTTTGCGGACATTAAAGTTGTCACAGGAGTGAAGCCTTTTGATGAGCTGATCGCAGAAATTGAAGAAAAATTGAAGGCTTAAACAAAAAACAGTTGAAAAATGGCAAAAGGTATTATAGAATAATCCATAGCGAAAAAGAACCGCATATATTAAGGAGGAAATATTTATGATTTCAGCAGGTGATTTCAAAAATGGTATCACACTTGAAATTGATGGAAACGTATGTCAGATCGTTGAATTCCAGCATGTAAAACCAGGAAAAGGCGCAGCCTTTGTAAGAACAAAATACAAGAACATTATCACAGGCTCTGTAGTAGAGAAATCCTTCCGTCCTACAGAGAAATTCCCGGCAGCACGTATTGAGCGTGTAGATATGCAGTATCTGTATCAGGATGGTGGTTTATACTACTTCATGAATACAGAGACATATGATCAGGTTGGTCTTACAGAGGAGCAGGTTGGCGATTCTCTGAAATTTGTTAAGGATAATGAGATGGTTAAGGTTTGCTCTCATAACGGAGAGGTATTCGCAATCGAGCCACCTCTTTTTGTAGAGCTTGAGGTTATTGAGACAGAGCCAGGATTCGCAGGAAATACAGCACAGGGTGCTACCAAACCGGCAACTGTTGAGACAGGTGCACAGGTTCAGGTTCCTCTGTTCGTAAACCAGGGCGACAAACTGAAGATCGATACAAGAACAGGTGAGTATCTCTCACGTGTATAATGCAGCAAAAAACCCGCGTAAGCGGGTTTTTTTGTGCCATAAAATTAAAAGATCATTTTGATAGTATTTAAAATACCAAAGTTTGAATGCATATTCCAGACTGTACAGGTAAGAAAAACTGTACAGTCTGGACTTTTTTTGAAATATCCTTGACACGAAAAATCATTCTGGTATAATTAAACCCAGTCAAAAAACTGACTAAGAAGTTCGTCTGTCCACCAGAGATGACCGGAAATGATCCTGTCACAGAAGTCTTTTAAGGGCTTGTACTGGTTTCGACGGGGGCTTTGAAGTTAGGGAAGCCATCCGCAGACTCCTGGACTGCGTACCAACCGGGAACTAAATATAAACGCAGACGAAAAGTTAGCGTTAGCAGCCTAAGCTGCTCGTCAGCCCCGTTGCACTCACACATCGGGAATCTGGCGTCGACCATGTGAGAAACCTTGCCGGGTAAGCTTTGCCCCGGTAGATGTATCATGAAGCTACTGAAGCAGTAAGCCTGTCGGTGGGCGTACTGCTGAGGGAATGTTAAATCAGCGACTGTGATGGGAGATGCCTTAAGGGATAGGCTTTCGGACAGGGGTTCGATTCCCCTCAGGTCCATTTATGGAACGTCCCGGAAAGACAGCATTTATGCGGCTTTCCGGGAATTTTTTTACTTTCTTTATTACTCGTGGATATCAGGAAATTCTTCGCAGATACAGAAAGCGATGGTGATAGAATGAAAAAAACTCTGCTTAACAGAAAAAAGCAGAATAAGAAATCTGATTATTATGATTATAATCTGGTAGCTGTTATTGTACTGCTGGTGTGCTTTGGACTGGTCATGCTTTACAGCACCAGTTCATATATGGCAGAAGTGAATTATGGCAACGATATGTTTTATTTTAAGAAACAGGCACTGATCAGTGCAGCATGTCTGATCGGAGCGTTATTTATTTCAAAAATACTGGATTATCATATCCTTCTTCCTTTTACAACTGCGTTGTATGTGGCTTCGCTGATCTTTATGGGACTTGTGCGGACTCCGCTGGGACATTCCTCTCATGGTGCTACCAGATGGCTGTATATCGGACCGATCAACTTTCAGCCTGCCGAGCTGGCAAAGATCGCGGTTATTATCATGATGGCTTACATGATCGGAAAAATGGGACGAAAGGTGAAAACTTTAAAGAGCTGTATGATCCTGGGACTTCCGGGGGCAGGACTTGCGCTTGCGGCTTATATACTTACAGATAACCTGAGTACAGCCATGATCATTTTGGGAATAACAGTTGGAATGGTGTTTGTGGCACATCCGGATATGCGTCCGTTTATTGCTGTGGCAGCGGCAGGAGTGATCCTTATTGTGATCGGAGTACTTTTTCTGGTTGCGACGACCAAGAATAGTGACAGCTTCCGTGTTATGCGAGTACTTGTATGGCTTCAGCCTGAGAAATATTCCGATGAAGGCGGTTATCAGACGCTGCAGGCATTGTATGCCATTGGCTCCGGAGGGCTTTTTGGCCGCGGGCTTGGAAATAGTATCCAGAAGCTTGGAAGTGTTCCGGAAGCACAAAATGATATGATCTTTTCCATTATCTGTGAGGAGCTTGGAATTTTCGGAGGGATTTTTGTACTGATCCTGTTCGGATATCTTTTGTACAGGTTGTTTTTTATTGCGCAGAATGCACCGGATCTGTTTGGCTCACTGATCGTTACCGGGATTTTTATACATATTGCGCTGCAGGTGATCCTTAACATTGCTGTTGTATTGAATCTGATGCCCAATACAGGTGTTACCTTGCCCTTTATCAGTTACGGAGGAACGTCCATTGTGTTCCTGATGCTGGAGATGGCAATAGCTCTCAGCGTGGCCCGTCAGATAAAATTTCAAGAGTAAAATAGTTTTAAAATCAAAATATTTTTGCTCTGGAGCCATTTTTTGGGAAAATCCTCTTGACAACTGTTTTTGCAGACTATATACTTTGCTCAAAAAGAGGAAACAGATTCGATCTGTAATGATTAAAGGAGAAAAAAGACATGTTAGAAAAAATGAAAGAAATGCTTGCAGAGCAGTTAAATTGTGAGGCATCAACAATTACACCGGAGACATCTTTCAAGGATGATCTTGGAGCAGATTCTCTTGACCTGTTTGAGCTGGTTATGGCTCTTGAGGATGAGTACAATGTTGAGATCCCGGCAGAGGAGCTTACAGATCTGAACACAGTTGGAGATGTGATCGATTATCTTAAGAACAAAGGCGTAGAAGCATAAACAGGAATCAAGGATCCTCTGGGACGACGGTGTCTCAGAGGATTTTTTTGTATATGCGAAGATACATGAGAGGGATGGCAGGGTATTCCGCCGGAAAACCTATGGACATTTTGAAGGATTTGGGTATATAATAGCACCTATAAAGAGAAACAACAAAAACGAGGAGAAAAGAAATGACAAAGATCAGAACAAGATTTGCACCGAGCCCTACAGGAAGAATGCATGTGGGTAATTTAAGAACAGCTCTTTATGCTTATTTGATCACAAAACATGAAGGCGGAGATTTTATCCTCCGTATTGAAGATACAGACCAGGAACGTTATGTGGAGGGAGCTGTAGATATCATCTACCGTACTCTTGAGAAAACAGGACTTCTCCATGATGAGGGACCGGACAAGGATGGCGGATTTGGCCCGTATGTACAGAGCGAGCGTCAGGCAACAGGCATGTATCTGAAATATGCCAAACAGCTTATTGAGCAGGGAGATGCATATTACTGCTTCTGCGGCAAGGAAGAACTGGAAAGCATGAAACGTACTGTTGCAGGTAAGGAGATCTCTATTTATGACAAGAGATGTCTCCATCTTTCCAAGGAAGAGGTTCAGCGCCGTCTGGATGCAGGTGAGCCGCATGTTATCCGCTTTAATATGCCAACAGAGGGAACCACTACATTCCATGATGTTATTTACGGAGATATCACCGTTAACAATGAGGAGATGGAGGATTTGATCCTGATCAAATCTGACGGTTATCCGACCTACAACTTCGCAAATGTAATTGATGATCACCTTATGGGAATCACACATGTTGTAAGAGGTAACGAATACCTTTCCTCTTCACCGAAGTATAATCGTATTTATGAGGCATTCGGATGGGAAATCCCGACCTATGTTCACTGTCCGCTGATCACAGACGAGACACATCAGAAGCTTTCCAAGAGATGTGGACATTCTTCCTATGAAGATCTGATCGATCAGGGATTTGTGACAGAGGCAGTGATCAACTATGTTGCACTCCTTGGATGGAGCCCGGCAGACAACCGTGAGATCTTTTCTCTTCCGGAGCTTGTGGAGGCATTTGATTATCATCATATCAACAAATCACCGGCAGTTTTTGACATTGCCAAGCTGAAATGGATGAATGGTGAGTATATCAAGAAGATGGATCCGGAGGCATTCTATGAGAGAGCACTTCCGTATCTGAAAGAAGTTCTGAAAAAAGACTTTGATCTTAAGAAGATCGCAGGAATGGTTCAGACCAGAATTGAAGTATTCCCGGATATTCCGGAGCTTGTAGATTTCTTTGAGGCAGTTCCGGAGTATGACAGTGCGATGTACCGCCACAAAAAGATGAAAACAACAGAGGAGACTTCTCTTGCAGTTCTCAAGGAAGTGCTTCCGGTACTGGAAGCACAGGAGGATTATACCAATGATCCGCTGTATGCATCTTTAAGCGCTTTTGTAAAGGAGCACGGATATAAGAATGGTTATGTTATGTGGCCGCTTCGTACAGCAGTATCCGGCAAGCAGATGACACCGGCCGGTGCAACAGAGATCATGGAGATCATTGGCAAGGAAGAGACACTGAAACGTGTACATGCAGCAATCGAAAAGCTTGAAAATAAATAAGAGTGTGATCGATAATCCAGTTATGAAACGAAATCCATCTCAGAAAAGGGCAATCGCCCACCTGTCAGGACCTATGATGGTTCTGGCAGGCCCCGGTTCGGGGAAAACTTCCGTCATAGTAGAAAGAACAGCACATATGATCCAGGAAGGGAAGATACCGGCTTCCTCTGTTCTTGTTGTGACTTTTTCCAGGGCAGCAGCAGTGGAAATGAAAGAACGGTTTCTGAAATTTACCAGTGTTCAGCGAACCGGCGTTACTTTCGGGACTTTTCACGGAGTGTTTTACGGGATCCTCAAACAGGCTTATGGTCTGAATGGAGGAAATATCCTGTCAGAAGAAGAAAAATATGCGATCTTAAGAGAACTGGTGGTAAACTGTGCTGCAGAACAGTCCCAGGAAGGGGATTTTGTGGAAGATATTGCCAAGGAGATCAGTGTTGTAAAGGGTGGAAGGATCGCTCTGGAGCATTATTATTCTTCCTGCTGCCCGGATGAAGTGTTCCGACAGATCTTTCAGGGATATCGAAAAGTCCTGAATGAAAGAAGAAAACTTGACTTTGATGATATGCTGTTGAGCTGTTATGAACTTCTGAAAAAACGAAAAGATATCCTGTCTGCATGGCAGAAAAAGTTTCACTATATTCTGGTGGATGAGTTTCAGGATATCAATCATCTTCAGTATGATATCGTGAAGATGCTGGCAGCACCGGAGAACAATCTGTTTGTGGTGGGAGATGATGATCAGTCTATCTATCATTTTCGTGGCGCTCGCCCGGAGATCATGCTGAATTTCCCGGAAGATTTTAAAAATGCGGAGACGGTGATCCTGAATATCAATTACCGGTGCAGTGGAAATATCTTGGATACAGCCATGAAGGTGATCAATCATAACGAAAACCGTTATGTGAAAAAACTTTCCACACCAAATGAACCGGGAGAGCCGGTGCAGATAAAAGAATTTCGAAATCCCAGAGACGAATATATGGCAGTTGCAGGCCTGCTGCGGAATCGGATGGAAGAAGGGGATAATATTGAAGATACAGCGCTGCTTTTCAGGACTAATCAGGAAACCGAAGGACTGGTCGCTGCGTTGATGGAGTATGGGGTTCCTTTCACTATGAAGGAAAAACTGCCCAACCTGTTCCGACACTGGATCTGCCGGAATATGATCGCTTATTTGAAAATGGCAGAAGGAGACCGGAGCCGCAGTACATTTCTGGAGATCATGAACCGGCCAAACCGATACATAGCCAGAGACGCTCTGACAGAAAAAAACGTTGATTTTAAAGCATTGGGAGAGTTTTACAAAGACAAAGACTGGATGTGTGACAGGATCACAACGATGGAGACACATCTTCGGATCTTAAAGACTATGGCCCCTTATGCAGCTATTAATTTTATCCGGAATGGCATGGGATACGAAGAATACTTGCAGGAATATGCAAGGTATCGTAAAATAAAACCGGAAGAGCTTATGGAAACCCTGAACCGGATCCATGAAAGTGCCAGAGGAATGAAAACATTGGAAGAATGGATGGCCTATATGGACGAGTATACCAGAAAGCTGGAAGAACAGGCGAAGAAACAGGATGTGAAACGGGAAGGAGTGGTGATATCCACTCTTCATGCGGTCAAAGGTCTGGAATATGACAATGTATATATCATGAATGTAAATGAAGGTAGCATGCCTTATCGGAAGGCAGTCCTGGAGGCACATCTGGAGGAAGAACGGAGGCTTTTCTACGTTGGTATGACACGGGCAAAGAAGAAACTCTGCCTGTATTATGTAAGACAGCAGTATGAGAAGGAACGGGAACCGTCCCGTTTTCTTGAGGAGGCCGGATTATGAATGGGATTATTTATTATACGAAGATCAGAGATGAATATAACGGCAAGAACATGGAGCATATGATCGGGGAAAAGCTTCTGGAAATCGGACTTGAGCGGGAATTTGGACGGAAGCTTGCTTTTGAGCCTCGGTCAAAGGGGGAACATGGGAAACCGTTTTTTACCCTGCTTCCAAGAATTCATTATAATATCACACATTCCGGAAAATATGTGATGTGTCTGTTTGCCGGAGAAGAGGTGGGCATTGATGTGCAGATCCACAAGAAGGTAAATTACGAACGGCTCCTTGAAAGAATGGTGCCGGCAGATATGATACGGGAAATCCTGGATGCAGATGATATGGAGAAAGCCTTTTTTGCCCAGTGGGTTTTGAGAGAGGCATATATCAAATGGACCGGAGAGGGACTGTCCAGGGATCTGCGTACGATTTCCATGGATAAGGGAAATTACATAATGCTGGAGCTGGAACCGGGATACAGTGGTGCAATCTGGTCCAGAGACAGCCTGGAATTACGATTTGAATACGAAGACATCATTTTGAGATAGCAAATAGAGACGATGAAATGAACAAAGAGATGAAACGCAGCTTCAGGATTTTCATTCTGAAGATCCTGGCAGTTGTTTTTGTGCTGTGCATATGTTATTTTTTATATGCATTTGTTTACCGTGCAAAAACTGAGCTGCCCACAAAAGCTGTGGTGACAAACCGAGGTGCTGCAGTGTATACACTGCGGGGACAGAAACAGATGCTTTCCCAGAAAGAGGATTTCTCTTATTTTGCCTTTGATGGGAGAGAAAAAGAGAAGGAATATGGAACATATGTCATTCCCGGGCTGAAGAATACCAGAACGCTGCTCACAAAAAAGGGTGCCACTCCTGCCATGTGTACGTCCATGACGCCTCAGGGACTGGCGGTTACAGAGGATTATGTGCTGGTCAGCGCTTACTGCAGCACACAGAAACATAATTCGGTCATTTATGTGATCGATAAGGAAAAACATAATTTTATTAAAGAAGTGATACTGCCTGGACAGCCTCATGTGGGAGGACTTGCCTATGACCCGGAGCATAAGTTATTATGGTATTCCTCCAATATCAACGGGATCGCACAGGCAGTGAGTATAAAGATGGATACAATAGAAGCCTACGATTATGATGACAGCCATCTGCCGGTGGATACTTTCCAGATAGTCAGTCTTTATGGGATCGTGAGAGATTCTTTTATGACCTTTTATAAGGGATGTCTGTATGTAGGCTGCTTTGAAAAATATAACGAAAGTGTAATTGCACGATACGGAGTTGACGAAGAGGGAAAACTGATCAATACCATGGACGAGAAACTGGGCATGGATTTTGAAATGGCAGTTCCGTTGGATTATTCCACCATATCGGAGCAGGTTCAGGGAATTGCTTTTTATAATGATAAGCTTTTGATCTCTCATTCTTTTGGAATCCTGCCATCCAGGCTGGTGTTTTATGAACAATCCGATAAGCGTTTGTATGTAAACGAGAATTCTGCCAGAACTTATCGTTTTCCGGAACGACTGGAACAGATCGTGGTGGAGGGTGACAGTCTTTATGTGATGTTTGAATCCTGTGCCTATGCATACCGTGCGTCCTCCGTAAATATTGTGGATCGGGTCCTGAAGCTGAATCTTTCGAAGATGGAGACCTATGACGAAGAAGAAAGTCTTTTTTTCTGTCGGAATAAAGAAAAAACGAGAGAGCATCAAAAAAGACAACAGGTACTAAATCCGGCATGTCCGCAATATATTTAAGTGTAAGAGGTGAAAACATGGACGCAAACCAGATCCAGAACCTGTTTGCCAGTAATGTCCGCCAGCTTCTGGTGGATGCAGACCTTGATTATGATAAATTATATGAGATACGTCTCCGCGTGGGAAGACCTCTGTTCCTCACTTATGATGGGGGAGAATGTTTCCTCCGGCAAAAAGATACAGAACCTTATCTGGTTACGCGGGAGGATCTTAAGGAAACACTGGAGTATGTCAGCGGCTATTCCCTGTATGCTTATGAAGATGAGATTCGCCAGGGGTTTTTGAGTGTACAGGGTGGGCATCGTGTAGGAGTTACCGGAAAGGTGATCCTGGACGGAAACCGTATCCGTGGGATGAAATATATTTCCTGCATCAATGTCCGTCTGGCACATGAGATCCAGGGATGTGCAGAAGAAGTGCTGCCATATATCCAGACAAGAGAGCAGATCATGCATACCTTGATCGTTTCTCCGCCCAGATGTGGGAAGACCACGCTTCTTCGGGATATCATCCGGCAGATGAGTAATGGATGGGGAAATATTTCTGGTGTTACGGTAGGAGTAGTCGATGAGCGCAGTGAGCTGGCCGGATGCTATCAGGGGATCCCTCAGAATGACCTTGGAATGCGTACGGATATCCTGGACGGCTGTCCGAAAGCAGAAGGGATGCAGATGCTGATTCGGTCAATGTCGCCGGTTGTGGTTGCTGTGGATGAACTTGGAAAAGAAGAAGATTTCAAGGCTGTGGAATCAGTTATCCATTGTGGATGTCGTCTGATCGCAACTGCACATGGAGCTTCCATGGAAGAAACATTATCCCAGCCGTTTTTCCGGAAATTGTGGGAAGCGCGGGTTTTCCAGAGATATATTTTTCTGGGAAAGCATGAACGTGCAGGAATCGTGGAAGGAATCTATGATGAAAATGGGAAATGCCTATGTACCGGATTGTAGGATGTATTCTGGTAGTGGCGGCAGGAGCCGGAATGGGATTTTCCGGAAGTATGAGACTTTCGGAGCAGATTCGTATACTGGAAAAACTGCTTCAGATGGTGATCTGCCTGAAAGGCGAGATCCGCTGCGGGAATGCATCACTGCCGGATGCTTTTTATGGAGCAGCAGGAAGAATGAATGGAAAATACAGAGAGTTTCTCATCAGTGCCGCGGACAGGATGAAAGCGGGAACAGGAGAAAAAACTTTCACAGATATGCAGGGAATGTGCGGAAAGCGCCCTGAAAAAAAGCTGCCTTACCCATGGGGAAAAGGACGCTTTTTTTCTTTCGGAGAATATCTGGGCTATATGGATCTGGAAATGCAGATGCGACAGCTTTCCCTGTATGAAAATAATCTGGAAGCAGAGATTTTGAAGCGGAAAGCGGAGGTTTCCGGAAAGAAAAAACTGTACCAGGGAATTGGGATTCTTGGAGGCCTGCTGCTTGCGGTTCTCCTGGTATAGTATTGTTTATCAGACAGTAGTAAGAGGGACAGGCTTTCAGAAGAAAAGGAGGGATCATTTGGAGGTCAGTATCATATTTAAGATCGGTGCAGTAGGGATCCTGGTCTCTGTTCTTTCTCAGATCCTGAAACATAGCGGAAGGGAGGAACAGGCTTTTCTGGTGAGTTTTTCAGGACTTCTTTTAGTACTGTTCTGGATCGTGCCGTATATTTATGAGCTTTTTAAAAATATCCAGCAGCTTTTTGTACTGTAGGGGAGGGAAAGAACCGTGGATATTCTGAAGATTTCTGTTCTGGGAGCGGCAGGGGTTCTTCTGGGGATTCTTCTGAAAGACCGCGCACCGGAGTATGTAAGCCTTGTTACGATGGGAATAGGTCTTGTGATACTGGGATTAGTGGTAGGGAAGATCAGCTATCTGTTCCAGTCTCTGGAGAGACTGAAACAGAGTCTTCCGATTGATGGAAGCTATATTACTACTTTGCTGAAGATGATCGGGATCACCTATATCGGACAATTTTCATCCGGTATATGCAGAGATGCAGGATATTCCTCCACTGGTGCACAGATCGAACTGTTCTGCCGGTTATCTGTAATGGTCTTAAGTATGCCGGTTCTTCTGGCACTGTTGGATACCATACAGGGATTTCTTGCATGAAAAGATATTGGTCAGAGATTTGTGCAGCCCTGTTTCTGGCTGTAGTTATAAACTGTTTTGGCGGTGTGATCGTTTATGCTTCTTCGGCGGAACAACAGATCACAGATCAGATGGAGCTTACCGACCTGCAGTCCATGGTAGATGAGATGCTTGGAGAAAAAACATTTTCTGTTACAGAAGCGTTTCACAGACTGTTGTCAGGGGAAGAGGTGCTTTCGGAGGAGAGTGTGCGGGAATTTTTGCACAGTCTCCTTTTTTATGGTATTGAAAGAGAAAAAGAGCTGATCGTGAAGTTGTTGCTTCTGCTGTTATTCGCTGCCGTTTTTTCCGGGTTTGCCGGTGCCTTTGATAACGGGCAGGTGGGAGAAATCAGTTTTTATGTGGTGTATCTTCTTGTTTTTACTCTTCTGATGAACAATTTTTCCGGTTTGAGTGCATCACTGCTTTCAATGCTTGCGTGGATCACGGAGTTTATGAAGGAACTCTCACCGGTGTATTTTATGGCAGTGGCAGCAGCGTCAGGTGCATCCAGTGCAGCTGCTTTTTATCAGGGAGTACTGCTTCTGGTGTGGCTTTTTCAATGGATCCTGGAACGAGTACTGCTTCCCGGAGTGAGTTTATATATTCTTCTGAGATTTGTGAATCATCTTTCCAGGGAAGAAATGCTGGGAAAAATGGCTGAGCTGATCGAGACTGTGATTTCCTGGGGGCTTCGGACATTACTTGGAGTGGCAGCAGGACTGCAGGTGGTGCGTGGGCTTGTAGCTCCGGTAATGGATTCTCTGAAGCGGAGTGCTGTGGGAAAAACTGCAGGTGCTCTTCCTGGGATTGGGAGCGCGGTAAATGCAGTTACGGAACTGGTCCTTACCACAGCTGTTCTTGTAAGAAACAGTCTGGGCATTGCGCTTTTACTGGTGATCCTGGCGGTGGGGGCGGGGCAATTGGTCCGATATGGACTTTTGTCACTGACCTATCGCTTTCTGGCGGCTGCGGCGCAGCCTGTATCAGACAAACGGCTGGTAGAAGCCTTTGGCACCATGGCAGAGGGATGTGCACTTCTGATGAGAATCCTGTTTACTGCGGAAATTTTATGTATGCTTACATTTCTGATCCTGATGGCAGGAGGAGGCTTGGGATGAGAACAGAACTTTATCAGTGGATGAAAAGCCTGGCTTTTTTTCATGTACTTACTACAGCACTTCTGCATATTCTGCCTGATAAGCGTTATGAGCAGTATATACGGCTGTTTATGGGGCTTCTGTTGGTGCTTTTGATCTGTACGCCTATATTTGCCGTAGTGGGAAAAAGTGAAGAACTTCTGTCCGGATTCAGCAATAATTATGGGAGAGAAGAACAGGTACGTATGAAGACAGAAGCAGAAGGAATAAGGGAAACATTTCTTAAAGGAGCATATGAACAGGAGTTGAAGGATCAGGTTCAGGGTATCCTCAGGAAAGAAGGGGTTTTTTCGGCAAAAACAGAAGTAGATATGGAGAAAGAGCTTCAGCTGACCATAACACTTTATGGAACAGTCACAGAAAAACAGAGGGAGGCGGTGAAAAATGAGCTCGAAAGAATCTGCGGACTCAGGAAAGGACAGTATCAGATCCTGGCTTCTGAGGATGGGATGGAAGGAGTGGGGAGTTTTCCTTCTTCTGGGAATCCTTCTTCTGGTGGCAGGACTTCCGGTAACCCGAAAGAATAGTAAAACAGCAGAGGATCAGAATGCGGAGAAAACCCGCCTGGAGAGCCGCCTTGAGGAACTGCTTTCCAATGTGGAAGGAGTCGGAGAAGTGGAAGTGATCATTATGACCGGGGATGAGGGAAATACGGAAAACTTTTCCATAAGCAGCAAAAATGAAGTTACCGGTGTGCTGGTGGCGGCCCAGGGAGCAGGCAGCGCAGTGACAGTCCAGAATATTCAGCAGGCAATTATGGCATTATTTCAGATCGACGCTAATAAAATTAGATTAAAGAAAATGTCTTTGCGAAATCCCTTGTAAAATGCGGAAAAGCCAGTAAAATCAAGGCTTTGCAGACTTTTGTTAGAGTAATTAAGACAGTTTAAAAAAGATAAAAATAGGAACGGTTAGTCACAGTTAGTCACAAATGGGACTTTTATCTTTTCAATCTCTGCCCGGAGTTCTTCCAGGGTTCTGTGACCGTACACAGCGTTCGTGACATCGTTTCCAAACGAATGTCCCAACATCCTCTTCCGGTCGTTCTCCCGGACGCCATATTTTTCGCACAGGGCGGAAAAGGCGTGTCGACAATCATGCGGCGTGTGCTTCGGATCGCCGACTATCCCCAATCGTTCCAGTGTAGGGTAGAACAGGGCGTTTCGGTGTTGCGTCTGGGAATAGATGCAGAGCCTGCCGTTTTGCGTCAGGACCTTGTCCTTTGCAAACTCATATATAGCCGGATGGATTGGAACGATCCTGTCTTTTCCGGCTGCGGTCTTGATGCCGCCCTGGAAATATCTCTCTTCAAGATTGGTCGTAAGCTTCAGGACCTCGCCAATTCTCCATCCAGAGTAGCACATGATCAGAATGAGCTGTACTTCTGGATCATCGGTGTTATTCCAAAGGATTTGCAATTCCTCATCCGAAAAAGGTGTGCCATGTTCCGTATCATCATTTGCGTTAACTTTTACATATAAAGCCTTGTTTTCCGACACAATTTCTGAGTAAATGGCATACTTATACATCTGCTTAAAGAGGGTTAATATAATTGCTTTGCTTTGCTTCTTAAGAGTGCATTTGTCTATTACGTTTTGTAAATCGGGGGCTTTTAAATCTTCAAATGTGCGATTGTGTAATGTTTTACAGTTTGAGTAAGCTGTTTTGTATGATTCCATCGAGCTATAGGACGCTTTTGTTCCGGCTGGAAATTTCCATGCGTAGAATTGTTCATATACCTCTGAGAACGTCAATTTGTGCATTTCCGGGTGTTTTTCCTCTGTGCCCTTAAATGTATTGTAGTCCGACAAAATACGGCTTATAAGGGCATCTGCGTCCGTTGTAGGGGCAATCTCAAGTTCTTTTTCCATACCCGGCTTGTACGTCCCGGCTTTGTAAGCTGTCAGAACGGCGAACCCTTTCAGATAGTCGTCAACGTAGCAGATCGCAGGTGGACGGATTGCTTTTCCTGTTGTGTCAATCGTTGCCGGTGGGTGAACTGCGTAGCAGTTTCTTCGACCCTTGCCGAGGTAGCGGATAGAGCCGAAACTATTTGGCAATTTCGGGTATTTCTTTCTTTTTGCCATGATTTTCCTCCTTGTATAAAAACAGCCCCTGCCGTTAAGCAGGAGCTAGTCTGGTTTACTCAATCTCGTCAATGTCAAAAGAATATCCAAGGACTTCTCCAACATCTGTGCATTTTCCTTTTAATGTTACTTTATCGCCTTTGGTAAGAGATGCTACCTTTGATTTTTGCTCGTCGTTTTTAATATTACACTGTACGCCAATAATCTCAAAGTCGCCATCGGCTGTGAGGCTGATGTATTTTCCAGAGGCATCAATGTTACTGAGATTTCCGGTGATCTCAAGATATTTACCTTTGTATTTATCAGATGCACCCATGGCGTTACTATCAAGATCGGACATCATATCATTAACAGAAACAGTAGTGTACTCGATTGGCGCAGCTTCTTCTTTTTGTTTAGTAGTAGTTTCTTTCTTTTCTGAAGAAGTAGCGGTTGCTGTGCTTTTATCTGATTCCGAATCGCTTTCACCAGCTACAGCTCCGATGATCGCTCCAACAAGGATTATCAGCACAACCCATTTAAGCTTTCCGCCTTTTAATTTCTTTCGGCACTGCGGGCAAACTTTAGCGTCTGCCGGAATCTCTGTTTTACAATATTTGCATTTCTTTGTTTTCTCTTCGCTCATGCTTTATTTCCCTCCAATGACGTAGTTTTCATATTTTTCTCTTATTTTTGCAAGTTCTCTTTGCCTGATCGGGACGATCGCGCCAGATACCATCGTAAAAAATGGCTTACTTCGCTTACCTCGTCCATATTAACTATATAGCTCTGGTGGCAGCGCAAAAATCTTCCGTCAAGACTCTTTTCGATATCATTGAGCTTTCCTCGTTCCTTGTGTGATATTCCGCACGTGCAATGGATCATTATGTATTTGTTCTGGCTTTCGATGTATTCAATATGCCGGAATTCAGCTCTGTGAAAGTAGTCCTTGTTCTTGATAGTAAGCGTTTTTTCACGGATATTTTCAAGCGTCTGCTCAACAACTGAATACATTCTTCCATGCTCAGAGCCTTTAATGATGTAATGAACCGGCAGCACATCAAGTGCATCAAATACATATTCTTTGCGTTCTGTCCAAAAAGTGATATTTCCATAGTATCCGATTTTTCTTAATCTTTTGGCAATCTCTATGCCATTTTCTCCGTTAATGGAGACATCAAGAATTATTATGTCATACCATTCACCATCTGTAACATCGTCGATCAAAGGCTTTCCGCTGGTGTAGGTGGTTAATGTATATCCACCATCACCATGCTCTTTTAGATATCGGTCAATGCTATTTTTGAAAATCTCAATCCGTAAATTATCATCGTCACAAATCGCAATTTTCATGTAAATCATTCCCTTATAAACATTGTTTTCGCCATTTGCAAAAAAGAGTGTTTAAATATGTTATTTTTATTATAGCATCGTTAAATTTAGTTGTAAATAAACGTTTTTAGGTGATTTATGAAATGAAAATAATCAAAAATATACTAATTATAATAGGAGCTGTGCTTTTGCTTAATTACATTGTTTATTTACCAATGTGTGTAGACGATTATATCCGTGAAGAGTCAGAAGTGTATTCTGTCCAAAATGCGTACAGATCTTTTACCCTACATAAAAATAGCGCCCATGAAATAAAGCAGACCATGCTGCCGTTTTTATTCGCCCTGCCACTAAACAGAAAAGACTATATTTTTGATGTTACGAATAATTTCTATGCAATCATAAACATATCGGTGTATATCTGGCAGTTTCCAAGGGCGAACATTAGTGGCATAATAGCAAAAAATGAACGAATGTTCGGTTCTGTTTCCCAAAAACCGGACATATACTGTAATGTAGGTGGTAATTGCAATAGGGAGGGTTATTTATGGATTATAAGAAAGAGATTATTGAGATGGTTGAAAAATGCACGAATAATCATTGGATAGCAGGGTTAAGTCCTGTACCGCTTGAGCAGTCTCCAGCTATGATAAGGCTCATGGAACGGAATATGCTTGCGACTATGGGTGAGTGGAAGAATTTCACACGAACCACCGCAAGTGCCGCTCAGAGGCTCTATATCGAACAATGCGACCTTGCATATAATCATGTAATGACTGGAGCGGTTGGGTATACGCAAGCCATCAAAGAGGCAGTTAATAATGTTGTATCAGATGGTGTCACCGTCACATATCCATCTGGCAGAAAAGACACGATTGAAACCGCAGTTGCGCGTTCTGTCAGAACTGGTGTGGCACAGGCTACGGGAGATATATCCCTAAAACGCATGGAAGAAATGGACTGGGATTTAGTTCTAGTCAGTGCTCACATAGGAGCCAGAACGGGTGACGGCGGCCAGAATCCGGGCAATCACTCATGGTGGCAAGGCAAGATATACTCTCGTTCTGGTAAGAGCAAGAAGTTTCCGCCGTTCTCATTGACCGGATACGGAACAGCAAGCGGACTGTCAGGGGTCAACTGCCGGCATAGCTTTGGGGCAAGTGATGGAGAATTCAACCCCTATGCAGAACTATCAGCACAGGATAAAGCTGATAAAGGTAAACAGTATGAAAAAGAACAGCGACAACGTACTTATGAGCGGAGAATCCGAAAAACGAAGCGCGAAGTCCTCGGAATGCAAGCAGCGGTTGATAACTGCAAGGACGAACAGGCGAAATTCGCACTCCAGCAAGACCTTGACCGGAAGTCTTATCTTTTACAGAAACAAAATGCTGCATACAAAGATTACTGCGAGCAGAACGACCTAAGAGAACTGCAAGACCGCCTTATGATAGCGAAATGGAACCGCCAGAACGCCGCAAAAGCCAGAGGAGCGGCAAAACGATATAAAACAGCAAAGGGGATTGACTGATGGACAGATGGGAATATTTCAATCCTAATCCTATTAAGGGTAAGAGAACCGGAGATTGTGCTGTCCGGGCAATATGTAAAGCAACCGGGTTCGACTGGGAAACGGTATTCGCTGGATTAATGATACAGGCGTGTGCTCTGTCAGATATGCCAAGTGCAAATTATGTCTGGGGAGCGTATCTGTATAAGCATGGATACAGACGCAAGCTGATTGAACAATCAGAGCGATATATCTATACAGTCAACGACTTCTGTACAGACCATCCGACAGGCACATACATTCTCTGCATAGATGGTCATGTGGTGACAGTGCAAGATGGCAAATATTTTGACACATGGGATTCCGGTAATGAGATTCCAGTATATTACTGGGAAAAGGAGTAGCTAAATGAGCATATCAGAATTTGTACAGATTTTCCTCTCTATCTGTGGAGGGGTGTCCATTGTCGGAGGGGCGGCAGCCGTAATCTTTAAGTGGATTACACCGGCGTTCAGACTTAATAAGCGAGTAGAGACACTGGAAGAACATGACAAGCGAGATTATGAAAGTCTTCAGAGAATTGCAGAACGTGACTCATTAATCCTGGAAGTGTTATCGACTATGCTGGATAGCCAAATCAGTGGGAACAATGTCGAGGAGTTAAAAAACAAAACAGAAACTCACGGAGTATCTTGCACAGAATCAGCGTTAATTGCATTAATAAGGGGTATGCTCATGAAATTATATGTGTTCACTAAGAAAGATATAGATAGATTTTTGACAGAGTGTAATTTCACGCCGGACGAAGAAAAGCTATTCCGACTGAGATGCAAGGAATATACGCTCGAATACTGCGCTGAACAGATGAATGTGAGTATATCCACGGCGAAACGATTAAGCCGCCGGGTGAATAATAAAATAATCAAAGTATGCTGATACGATAAAAGCCCCGGAGATTATCCAAGGGCTTTTTTGCAATAAGACTATTAATTTTTTCATCATTATGGTATAATATCGTTGTCGCTTGCAGAGGATGTTCTGTAAGTGGAGTGACCAACAATTCCGGTCGCCGAGGGTTGAAACAATAATTTTAAGTGTAAAGAGCTGGTTTTCGGCTCTTTATTCTTTCGCATTTTTCCCGTCCCCGTAACATTTGTAAAACGCCACTGTAAGCTCCGCCAGTTCCTGCGGCATAAGCTTTTCTTTTAAGCTGTCCGGAATACGGCTGTAGTTTGCTCGGAATGTATCAGAACATCTACCGATACTGCAAGCCTTCTTGACTTGTTCGAGCTTGTACATCGCTCCAAGTTCTTCCATACTGATTTCTCCAGCGTTAACGGATTCCCGTCCTTCTTTTGTTAAAATAGACATTGCCTCTTTCTTATTGATAATTCCGATTCCATTAATTCTCATGATATTTTCCTCCTTTTTATAAAATGCGATATCTCACGATATCTTCAACTTTCTCAGGACTTCCATACCAGTATTTTTCGTCTGGATTCCATTTAAGCCCAAATTCTTTTAAAGTCTTTCTACAATAAAAAGTATTTCCAGAAACGACTCCATCGCCAAGATTAAAAAGAACTTCGCGTCCGTCAAGGCAAGCGTTGAAATATTTGCCAAGTTTTGCAAGCTTGAGATCTTCTTTGGCTTTTTCCCATGCTCTTTTAAGTGCTACAGAAATAGTGCATTTACACTGTCTTACGATACTCCATGCATTCTTCATGATTTCTGATTTGTTATACTTCATAACGCTTACCTCCTAAATAATTTCTTGTTCCTCTTTCTGATATTATAATATCACTCAACGGGTGATATGTCAATACTTTTTTGAGCTGTTTTAAAATTGATTTCCATGCAAGAAAAAATCCTGGAGCTTTACTTTTATTGATAAACATAGTAATCTGCGATATTATAAATTGGGCTATTTTTATTATTCTTCTATTTTTTTAATATCTTCTCTTACAACTCTCTCAAGCAAACTAATAACATACTCTGGAGGATTGCGTTTGCCACCATCCCAGTTTTCGATGCTCCTTTTAGGAATACCGTATTTTTCAGAAAAAGCTTGCTGTGTAAGTCCAGATAACGTTCTGATTTCGTGAAAATCAAGAGGATTTGAAGAAACTTTTTCGGGAAAAACATCCTCCTCTCTCACCTGATAAGAAAAGAATCCCATCGAGGACGGAAGGATCCTGAAATAGAACACCTCATTGCCTTCTTCTGTCCAGGTTTGCTGCAAAAATATTTTTGAGCGCTGTTCATCTAATGCAAACTTTTCATCTGAATCAGAATAAACAGCATAAGAACATAAATTTCCTGTGTCAGTTTTTATTCTTTTCATTTCATCATAGATAAATCTAGTTCTGACATATCTAACTATACTATATACTTGTTCTATTTTAAGATTTGGAAATAAAATTCCAATCTGTTTATATGTCCTGTTCCAAAAACGCATATTATATTTAGCATCTAGTTCTATTGATACATCACTATAACCATTACTACAAACTGACAGAAGATGATACACTGTATCAATTATTTCCTTATCATTGATTGGAGAAATTAATTCTGCATTATCTGGAAAATCAAATGGTAAAAGATTTGACTTCTCCTGATTCTCAAGATCGTGTTTTACCATGTTCAAAAACTCTTCATAATCGTATTTTTTTAACATCTTATTTCCGCTCCATCTTTTCTTCATAATCGCTCAAAGCTTCTTTAAATTTTCTTTCGCAAATATTGTTTTCGCAATCAATATCGCTATTTAATTCAACGTCTAATTCTCTTGGACTGTAAGCGCAATAACGGTTTTCGATAAACCATTTTGCTTCTTTGATCTCGTAAATAGTTTCCATGGCTTTTTTCATGCGCTCCGGCATTTTCTTTCTACCTTTGGATTCATGAAAATTAATGCAACTGTTTCCATACTCGATCATTTTCTTACGGATATCCTCAGCCCAGGCGATCTGCTTTGGACTACCAATCAGTTCCGGTAATTCTTTACACATATTCTTTGCTTCCCTCCATGCTTTCTTGAGACCAGAGGAAATAGACATTCTCATTTTCTTAACTAACTCCCATGCTCTTTTCATTATTACCGCTAAATTATATTTTTTCATGTCCTTTTCCTCCTTAGTTTTCTTATTTCCTCTTTCTGATATTATAATACCACTCAATGAGTGATAAGTCAATACTTTTTTGGTACTTTTTTGAACTTTTTAGATCGATATATCTATGCAAAAATATAATCAGAAAGGTGGTGCATAAGATGGCATTATATAACAATCCTTATCAATATAGTTTTGGCGTTCCGGGGCAGATGAATCAGTTCCAGCAACAGCCTGTCCAGATGCCAGCTCAACCAGTACAGCAAGGGTACATCCTCGAACTTGAGAACGAGCTGATTGATACCGATCAGCTTCAGACAGTGGCGAATATTATCGGCGAACAGATTGCAGGAGCACGATTCCGGAATCTTGAGGGTGATCTGGTGTACAACCCGCTCGTCGAGTTTGGAGACATGGTGTACACTTACGACCGATTAGGGAATAAGTACCTTACTCCTCTGACAGATGTATCAGGTAACGTGGGCGGCCTGACTACAGTTAAGACACAGGCCGATGATCCAATCAGAGGCAGCAGTGACTTTTACGGGAATAGCACGAAAACTATAGTTGCGGCACGTCAGATGGTGCAAAAAGAAAATCCGCAAGAGAAGAGGCTATACAGAGACTAGCTGAAACACTCCGTTCTTCGAGCGGTCTGTATATGACGCAAGAGCCACAGCAGGATGGCAGTATTATATACTACATGCACAATAAGCCGACACGACATGCTGAAGGTGTCGTTGTACTTTGACCAGTCAAAAACCAAACTTGCGGACTACCAGACTTTTTCCGTTGCGGTTGATGTGGCGTCTCTGACACAGGAACAGATAGTCGATATCCTGTCAGATGATGGGAAGTTCAAGGGTCTGTACTACGAAAAAGATGAAAGTGGAAACCAGACACTGTTTATCTCATTCAATGCCATGAAAGGTGGCGTCATCAGTCTTGGCGGCACGAATAATGGAAACGGTCAGTTGAAGATTTACGATGCTGACGGAAATCAGATATCGAGATTAGGATATACCGGATATGTCGTACTTAACAAGAACACCGGAAACCCGATGGTATCTCTTAACACTGCCGGATTGCGATTATATACGGACTACACAGATGCAGACAACTACAATGCACTGATGCTTGGAAAATACGGGCTGTACGCACAGAAAGTCCAAAATAACGTGCCTGAACTTTGGATGGAAGGTGATACGAGCAAAAAATGGGAAGGCTATATTGTTCGCTATCTGAACAACAAAGTCCGAATAAATACAAACTCACTTTTTACGGACGGATGCGAACTTGGAGCAAATTTTTCGACAGATGGAAGTGCAACTATTGGCAAAAGCTTGAGCGTAGGCGGAAACGCAACTGTCGATGGACCCCTTATGTTTTACGACTTGGAAAATCAAGCAAAAACATCCGGCAAAGTCAAAAGACAACCGGTAGCGTCCGTAAGCGCAGATGATTCGCAAGTGGCCTATCTTTTTTCGGGAACAGGCCGTAAGCACGGAGATGCGGCAACATACAGACGTTTAGGAATCCGTGCTAAATGGGGTGGATCTGGCTTTAGCACAGACTATTTATATACAACCTCACAAGTTTCCGACATCCGCTTAAAAGAAAACATCGAAAACAGCGAAACAGACGCCCTCGAAACGGTTAATCGCATGAAAGTTCGTCAATTTGACTGGAAAGAGCGGATGGGCGGATGGCACCAAAACATCGG
This sequence comes from Ruminococcus sp. SR1/5, assembly GCF_000209835.1. Classification (NCBI taxonomy): domain Bacteria; kingdom Bacillati; phylum Bacillota; class Clostridia; order Eubacteriales; family Oscillospiraceae; genus Ruminococcus; species Ruminococcus sp. SR1/5. The sequence continues at coordinate 159,108 of NC_021014.1, forward strand.
TTTCGTGGCGGATGAACTGGAAGAAATCGACCCGAACTTGGCTCTGGGCGGCGGATATGACGAAAACGGCGAGATGGATATTAAACAGATTAACAGCCCGTATCTTCTCAACTACGCCATTAAAGCCATACAGGAACTTAGCGCAAAGGTTGACGAGCAAGAAAAACATATCAAAGAGTTAGAAAGGAGATTACAATAATGGGAAAATTTAACGAGTATTCACAGAAAGCAACACCGGCGGACAACGACACACTGATGATTTACGACGCAACATCGAAGGCAAACAAGCTTTCGCCGTTCAGCGGAATCTGGAACTGGATCGTTGAGAAACTGACCAATGCGGTCATCAGCAACTTGCAGACGAACAACAAGACGGTGGTTGGAGCACTTAATGAATTAAATAGTAAAAGCCCTTGTGGAATTGTTCTACAGCACCGGATGCCGTGTTTCGGAAATGGTGATTCTGAAGAAAACTGACATTGACTTTCGGACCAAGGAAGTTCATCTGTTTGGAAAAGGCAGTAAACACCGGATATCGTATATCAACGCCAGAGCCGAAGTTGCTCTGAAGAAATACTGGCTCAGCCGGAAAGGTGATTCCGACAGCGTGATATCCACCGTCCGTCAGCCATATCGGGGCATTACAAAGACGCAAATTGAGCAGATAGTCCGGCAGATTGGCGAACGTTCCGGCATCGGCAGACACTTATACCCGCATCTGATAAGACACACAACAGCGAGCATGGCGCTCGAACGGGGAATGAACGTCACCGACTTACAGAAGATGCTCGGACATGAAAAACTTGACACGACTATGATTTACGCAAAAGTAGCGCAGGAATCTGTACGCTACAGCCACCACAAATATGTTTCATGAAATCATGAAAGGAGTTGATAGAATTGGAATTTAAAGGTATTGACGTATCATCCAACCAAGGGAAACCGGACTGGGCGAAAGTGGCTAAATCCGGTATCAAATTCGCAATCTTGAGAATACACCAAAGGTCCGGCGTTGACAGCTCATTCGAGTACAACTACAAGGGATGCAAGAGCAACGGAATCCTTATCGGTGGATATAAGTACAGCTACGCTTTAACACCGGCACAGGCGATTGACGAGGCGGAAGATGTGATTGCCGCACTAAACGGGCGTGGACTGGACTTCCCGGTGTTCTATGATCTCGAGTGGTCTAATCAGCGAAAACTCGGTAAACAGGCAGTCGAAAACATTGCAGTCGCATTTCTGACTAGGATGAAGAAAGCTGGTTATAAGGTCGGTATCTACTGCAATCTGGACTGGTATAATAACGTTCTGACTGATGCACTCAGGAAGTATGAGTGTTGGATTGCACGATATCCGGCGAATGATAATGGCACTGTCCAGACACGGCTGAAGCCATCGATCGGTGTAGGTTGGCAATATTCCAGTAAGGGAAAAGTATCCGGTATCAGTGGAAATGTTGATATGGATGTGTTCTACAAGGACTATAGAGGAACGACACAGAAAGGAGAAACAGCAATGGTAAAAATCAGTAACTGCGGACATGATGAAAACGGAAGGTATGCAGGTGGGAAAGCAGGAGATCAGACTGGTACAGAATATCGGATTATGAACTGGTACAGCAGACCGTGGCTCTGTGTCCTGAGATTCAATGACGCAAAAATCGCAGCCATGATTGCAGATATGGCGACAAAAGCGGCCCAGAACAATCTCATCGGGTACGATCAGGGTACTGCCGGAAACAGCAATGACCGGTATTCGTTCTGGCAGCACTTAAAGGCAAGTAACTATGATCCGGCGCAGATCACGGTAGCTTGTGAATCCGATTGCAGTGCGAGCACAGCAGCTATCGTCAAGGGGGCTGGGTATCGCTTAAATAACGCAAAACTCAAGGCAGTCAGTATCTATCTGACGACACGGAACATGAGAGCCGCAATGAAGGCTGCTGGTGCGAAAGTACTGACGGATAGTAAGTATCTGACATCTGGTGACTATTTAAAGGCAGGAGATATCCTCCTGAACGATAATCACCACGTGGCTATTGCTGTTACCACCGGTGCAAAAGTAAGTACACCTTCAACTACGCTTACCGGTACCTTCCAGACAAGACTTCCGATTCTGAGAAAGGGCAGTTCCGGTACAGCTGTGGCAATGCTTCAGGCGATGCTGGGAGTGGAAGTTGACAAACAGTTCGGGAATGACACATATAATTCCCTTAAAGTTTTCCAGAAAAATGTTGGCGTAAAGGCAAATGGAACTTGCGGCATTGATACCTGGAAGAAAGTGATTGAGCACATGAAGGCGAATACGAAATAACGTTCTGATTGATTTTTCCTTCAGAACAAGGTATACTATCAACAGCCGCACAGGGGTTGAACTTATGATGTATAATATCCTGTGTGGCTACGCACAAGTGAAGAGTGCAGACTGATTCCACCGTGCATGAACGGAAGAGCTGTATGTCCCAATTCGGGGGCTGTTAGCAGCGGCACGAGCGGACAGTCAGAAAAGAGTTGGGCCTAAAAACCCGACTCTCTTTTTTACGTCAAATTACGATGTTGTGAACAGATATAGATTTACACGGTTAGTCACAAATTAGTCACAAACGAAGTCCTGAAACCCGCATAAACAAAGGATTCTTGAAGATTTTCATTAAAATTAGAATAATGAAAATGAAATGAGGAGAGTAGAAGTGAAAAAGATCATGAAGAAAAATCAGGTAATCATCACCTCGCTGGCCATTCTCATTGCTGTGGCCGGATATCTGAATTTCGCAGATGTGGATCTGGGATTTAAGGATAAGGAGACGAGTACAGACAGCAGCAGTATCCTGGATGACGTGGATTATGACCTGACCGATGAAACAGCCCTTCTGGATGAGAACGGGGCAGATGGCACAACCCAGTCGGAGGTGATGGATACCGCATCCCCGGGCGAGGCCGTACTTACCGGTGCTTCGGATTTTGCAGCACAGGCAAAAGTCAGCAGGGAGCAGGTGCGTTCCCAGAACAAAGCGGACCTGCAGGCGATCATCAGTAATAAAGACATCAGCGAAGAGGAAAAACAGAATGCTATTAACACAATGGTTTCCATGACAGATCTTACAGAAAAAGAGGCGGCTGCAGAGCTTCTTCTGGAGGCGAAGGGCTTTGAAAATGTGATCGTAAATCTAACGGGTGAAACTGCGGATGTTGTGGTGCCGGATGCAGATCTGGAGGATGCAAAACGTGCACAGATCGAGGATATTGTAAAGAGGAAAACCGGTGTGGCAGCAGAGAGCATTGTGATCACGCCTCTGAGTCAAAGTAAAAATGCATCGGATGTCATAAATACTGCAGATGAAGCTGAAAAAATACGGGAGGTGCAGAGGATAATGCGGAAAGTACAGGTGAGGAGGTGCAGGATACCGCTGCATCTGTGGAAAGCGATTCGGCGGATCAAACATCTGAGGACGCAGAGACGGCTGCAGATATCCAGAACGATCAGACTATTGATACAGAGGGAATTTACGACTGAATTGCCTTGACAGCAAAGCCTTGTCTATACTAGAATAGGAAAGGTTATAGTAAAATAGAGATATCAGAGAATATACAGGAGGCTCACGTGTCGAAGTATACGAAAGAAATAGAAAAAAGAAGAACATTTGCCATCATCTCTCATCCGGATGCTGGTAAAACAACATTAACAGAAAAATTTCTGCTGTATGGAGGGGCCATCAATCTGGCCGGAAGTGTAAAGGGTAAGGCTACGGCCCGCCATGCAGTATCAGACTGGATGGAGATCGAGAAGGAAAGAGGTATTTCCGTTACTTCATCCGTTCTTCAGTTCCATTATGACGGATATTGTATAAACATTCTGGATACACCTGGACATCAGGATTTCTCCGAGGATACCTACCGTACATTGATGGCTGCGGATTCAGCAGTTATGGTCATCGATGGATCCAAGGGTGTTGAGGCACAGACCCGTAAGCTTTTCAAGGTCTGTGTTATGAGACACATTCCGATCTTTACTTTTATCAATAAGATGGACAGAGATGCCAACGATACTTTTGATCTTTTGGATGAGATCGAAAAAGAGCTTGGTATTGCAACCTGTCCGATCAACTGGCCAATCGGTTCCGGTAAGAAATTCCGGGGTGTGTTTGATCGTAATACAAAGAAGATCCTTACCTTTTCCGATACACAGAAGGGCACCAAGGAAGGTGTGATAGAAGAGATTGATATTAATGATCCCCGTGCAGATGATGTCATGGATCCTGAGCAGAAAGAGCAGCTGATGGAAGAAATCGAGCTTCTGGATGGTGCAAGCGCGGAGTTTTCTCAGGAAGAGGTCAGCAAAGGACAGCTGACACCGGTATTTTTCGGTTCTGCTCTTACCAACTTTGGTGTGGAAACATTTCTGGAGCATTTCCTGAAGATGACCACTTCTCCGCTTCCGAGAACTGCAGACTGCGGACCGGTAGATCCTATGAGTGATGATTTTTCAGCCTTTGTATTTAAGATTCAGGCGAATATGAACAAGGCTCACAGAGACCGTATCGCATTTATGAGGATCTGTTCAGGCAAGTTTGATGCGACCAAAGAGGTTTATCATGTGCAGGGAGACAAGAAGATGCGACTTCTTCAGCCGCAGCAGATGATGGCAGAATCCCGTCATGTTGTGGAGGAGGCGTATGCAGGTGATATCATCGGTGTCTTTGACCCGGGTATTTTTTCTATTGGAGATACCATCTGCGCACCTGGAAAGAAATTTGCCTTTGAGGGGATCCCGACCTTCGCGCCGGAGCATTTCGCACGTGTGCGTCAGATCGATACCATGAAGAGAAAACAGTTTGTAAAAGGTATCAACCAGATCGCTCAGGAAGGTGCAATCCAGATATTCCAGGAGTTTAACACCGGTATGGAAGAGATCATTGTGGGTGTTGTAGGTATCCTGCAATTTGATGTCCTGAAATACCGTCTGGAGAATGAGTATAATGTAGATATCCGCCTGGAAACACTTCCATATGAGCATATCCGCTGGATTGCCAACAAGGAGACTGTAAAAGTAGACAAGATCGTGGGAACTTCTGATATGAAGAAAGTCACAGACCTTAAGGGAAATCCGTTGCTGCTCTTTGTCAATGCATGGAGTGTTGGCATGGTTGAGGACAGAAACCCTGATCTGGTACTGACAGAATTCAGTAAATAAGCCCTTTTATTTCATAACTTTTTTTGATATAATAGTATAAAATTACGAACAAAAATATTATATCCGTAGGAGGGTTTCCCATGGCAGAAAAAAGAACAACATATAAGATACAGGATTTGGGCGGAATCGGTGAAGTTCACATTGCAGATGAAGTTGTTGCGATCGTTGCAGGACTTGCAGCAACAGATGTGGATGGAGTTGCTTCCATGGCAGGAAATATCACCAATGAGCTGGTAAGTAAACTTGGAAAGAAGAATCTGTCCAAGGGCGTGAGAGTAACCATTCTGGAAGGAGTCGTTACCGTGGATCTGTCACTGAATATCGAGTATGGCAGAAACATTCTTGAGACAAGCAAGAAGGTTCAGGAGAAGGTTAAATCCGCTATTGAGAATATGACAGGACTTGAGGTTGCAGATGTAAATATTCATATTGCCAGCGTGGATATGGAGAACGAAAAAGGAAAGTAAACCTTTCCTTTTTCCGTCTTAGGAGGAAATTATGAGAAGAAGAGAACAGAGAGAACATGTATTTAAACTTATGTTTATGACAGAGTTTAATTCAGAAGAAGAGATGACAGAACAGCTCTCTCTTTATTTTGAAGGTCTTGGAGAACTTTCAGAACAGGACCAGGAATATATGAAGAAGAAGTACGCACATGTGAAAGAACATCTGGAAGAGATCGATGCACAGCTGAACAGTGCAAGCCGTGGATGGAAGACAAAGCGTATGAGCCGTGTGGATCTTGCGGCACTTCGTCTGGCAGTATATGAGATGGAATATGATGCAGACGTACCGACAGGAGTAGCTATCAACGAAGCGGTAGAACTTGCCAAAAGATTTGGCGGAGATGCTTCCGGCTCCTTTGTAAATGGAGTACTGGGTAAGATCGCATCTGAGAAGGATGAGAAGAAAAACGAGGAGGAGACTGCTGATACAGAAGAGAAGGCAGCAGAAGCCCCGGAAGAGAACGCATGAGAAATGTCTATTCTGTCGGTCAGGTAAACCATTATGTCAAAAATATGTTTACCCAGGATTACTTTCTCCGGAAAGTCTATGTAAAGGGAGAGGTATCCAACTGTAAATACCATACCAGCGGACATATTTATTTTTCCCTGAAGGATGAAACAGGCACATTAAGCTGTGTGATGTTTGCGGGACACCGTAGGGGTCTTGCTTTTCGCATGAAGGACGGGGATAAGGTAGTTGCAGGCGGAATTGTAGACGTATATGAGAGAGACGGGCGTTATCAGCTTTATGCAAAAGAGATCACACTGGAGGGTGCTGGTGCCCTCTATGAGCGGTATCTGGCACTGAAACAGGAACTTGAGGATATGGGGATGTTTGCCCAGGAATATAAGCAGCCCATTCCTCATTTTATTCATACCCTTGGCGTGGTGACAGCACCTACTGGTGCAGCAGTACAGGATATCCGCAATATTGCAGGCAGAAGGAATCCATATCTGCAGGTGATCCTTTATCCGGCACTTGTGCAGGGAGAGGGAGCGGCGCAGAGTATCGTAAAGGGAATCCGGATGCTGGATGAAGCAGGGGTGGACGTGATCATCGTCGGCCGTGGAGGTGGCTCTATTGAAGATCTCTGGGCCTTTAACGAGGAGAGCGTTGCCCGTGCTATTTTTGAGTGCAGGACACCGGTGATCTCGGCAGTGGGACATGAGACGGATTTTACCATTGCGGATTTTGTAGCAGATCTGCGGGCACCTACACCATCTGCTGCAGCAGAGCTGGCAGTGGATGATTTTCGCAGTGTTCTGGAGAGCTTTCATATGTACGGAGACCGTCTGCAGCGTGCCATGAACAGTAAGACAGAACTTTTTGCCGCAAAACTTAAGGCCTATGAGAACAGATTCCAGTATCTGAGCCCGGAGTCCATGTTACGTGAAAAACGTCAGTATGCATCGGAGCTGGAGGAATGCCTGCGTTCTTCCATGGAACAAAAGCTTACAGAGAAAAGACATGAACTGGCAATATGGATCCAGCGGTTTGAGGGACTTTCTCCATTAAGAAAGCTAAATGGAGGATATGCATTTGTGTCCGACTTAGGCGGACATGCGGTGACAGAGATCAGTCAGATAAAAAAGGTGACAGGATCTCCATTGCAGTAACCGATGGAGTCATAGAAGCAGTTGCGGATCGCATCAGGAAGGAAGAGCGATAATGGCAGAAGCAAAGAAAGAAGAGAAATCCATAGAAGATACTTTTGGGGAGCTTGATCTGCTTGCCCGGAAGCTGGAGGATAAAGAAACACCTCTTGAGGAGTCTTTCCGCCTCTACAGACAGGGAATGGAGCTCCTAAAGGATCTGAACAGAAGACTGGATACTGTAGAAAAAAGATGCTTCAGATGAATGAGGATGGGACATTTCGTGAATTTTAAAGAAGAACTGAAAAGAAGAACAGAAGAAGCAGAACATGTGATCCGGGAATATCTTCCGGAAGAATCCGGTTTTGCAAAAACCATGGCAGAGGCCATGAATTACAGTATGACGGCAGGTGGAAAGAGACTTCGCCCGATCCTGATCAGGGAAACCTACGAGCTGTTTGGAGGAAAGGATAAGCTTTGTGAGCCTTTTATGGCGGCTATGGAGATGATCCATACACATTCGTTGATCCATGATGATCTCCCTGCACTGGATAACGATGATTACCGAAGGGGAAGGCTGACCACACATAAAGTATACGGAGAAGCCATGGGTGTTTTAAGCGGCGTGGCACTCCTTAACAGGGCTTACGAAGTGATGCTTTCCGCCTTTGATCTGACCGGGGATAAAGACCGTGTGATAGCCGCCATGCGGATCATTGCAGATAAGACCGGCATCAACGGTATGCTTGGTGGACAGAGTGTTGATGTGGAGAATGATGGGAAACCTCTGGAACACAAGATGCTGGATTATATTTACAAAAACAAGACCTCCGCATTGATCGAGGCTTCCATGATGACCGGTGCTGTGCTGGCAGGGGCATCTGAGAAAGAACTTAAGGTTGTGGAGCAGGCTGCAGAAAACATCGGGCTGGCTTTTCAGATCCAGGATGATATCCTTGATGTGACCAGTACCCAGGAGGAACTGGGAAAACCGATCCACAGTGATGAAAAAAACAACAAGGTTACCTATGTAAGCCTTGTTGGAGCCCCGGCAGCAGCCAGCAGGGTTAAAGAACTTTCTGACCATGCGGTAGAACTTTTAGACGACCTTGACAGGAAGAACGGATTTCTGGATCTTCTTGTGGAAAGTCTTGTCAGCCGCAGGAAATAGAAAGAACAAAGGAAGGGTACAAATGATTCTGGAAAAAATTAAAAAGCCAAATGATATTCATAAAGTTTCATTGGAGGATTTTCCGCGTCTTGCCGAGGAAATCAGGAGCTTTTTGATCCAGAGTGTAAGTGAGACAGGTGGCCATCTGGCATCCAATCTGGGTGTGGTGGAGCTGACTCTTGCTCTGCATAATGTGCTTGATCTTCCACAGGATAAGCTGATCTGGGATGTGGGACATCAGGCTTATACACATAAAATCCTTACAGGAAGAAAAGACGGCTTTAAGGATCTTCGTAAAGAAGGAGGTTTAAGCGGTTTTCCAAAAAGGAATGAAAGTGACTGTGATTCGTTTGATACCGGACACAGTTCCAATTCCATTTCCGCAGGACTTGGCTATGTCCGTGCCAGAGACCTGATGGGAGAGAAATACCATGTGGTTTCCGTGATCGGAGATGGTGCGCTTACCGGTGGGATGGCTTATGAAGCATTGAACAATGCGGCTGAGCTGAAGACTAATTTTATTATTATCATCAATGATAATAACATGTCTATTTCCAAGAACGTAGGAGGAATGTCCACCTATTTAAGCGCTCTGCGTACAGCTGAGACTTATACAGGAATGAAGATCGGCGTGACAAAAACACTCAAAAAGATTCCCCATGTTGGAACCGCCGTGGTAGATACGGTCCGAAAGACCAAGAGCAGCATCAAGCAGTTGATCATTCCCGGAATGCTTTTTGAAAATATGGGGCTGACTTATCTGGGACCGGTAGATGGCCATAATATGCGCCAGATGATGAAGCTTTTTAATGAGGCAAAGAGAGTGGAGGGACCGGTTGTTGTCCATGTCCTTACAGAAAAAGGCAGAGGCTATGGACCGGCATCTTCCCATCCGGAGCGTTTTCACGGAACAGGTCCTTTTGACATCCAGAGTGGCAGACCTCTTGCAGCAAAAACAGCGCCGACATATACGGATCATTTTTCCGGTGCAATATGTTCTTTGGCAGAGAAGAACAAAAAGTAGTTGCTATTACAGCTGCTATGCCAGATGGAACCGGACTGAACCGATTCCGGAAGAAATTCCCGGAGCGTTTTTTGATGTGGGTATTGCGGAAGAACATGCAGTAACCTTTGCGGCAGGCATGGCACTTGGGGGAATGATCCCGGTTTTTGCGGTATATTCTTCGTTCCTGCAGAGAGGGATCGATCAGATCCTTCACGATGTATGTATGCAGGATCTTCATGTGATCTTTGCCATTGACAGGGCAGGATTTGTCGGAGCAGATGGTGAAACACATCATGGATGCTTTGATTTTTCCTATCTGTCCATGATTCCCAATATGACAGTTATGGCTCCCAAGAATGGAAAAGAGCTTGAGGAGATGTTGAAATTTGCAGTAGAAGAGCTGGATGGTCCCTGTGCGATCCGATATCCGAAAGGATCGGCATGTACCGATATGGAAGAATGTCATGAGCCACTTAAGAAGGGAAGAAGTGAAGTGATCACTCCAGGCAGTGAGATTGCAGTTCTCGGGGTTGGCAGCATGGTTTCTGTCTGTCAGAAGGTCTGTGAAGAGATAAGAGATCACAAAATAGCAGGAGCTACGTTTGTCAATGTCCGTTTTGTAAAGCCTCTGGATACAGAGCTTCTTGATCGGCTTTCGCAGAACCACAGTCTTTTGGTCACTGTGGAGGAGAATGTAAAAAGCGGTGGGTTCGGAGAACATGTATCTGCTTATATGGAAGCCTGTCATCCGGAAGTAAGAGTTCTTCCACTGGCAATACCGGATCATTTTATTGAGCATGGAACGGTGGACCGTCAGCGAATGAAAATAGGTTTAAATGTACAGGGAATCCTGGATGCGGTAGAACAGAGCTGGGAAAATCTTGTGAATAACAGAAAATAAAGGACATAGCCTTTGCAGAAGAATACGAAGCTGTGAGGCATTTTACAGCCCGGCACATAAAGAGCCGGGCTGTTGGAGGATAATATGAAAAAAAGACTGGATATCATGATGGTGGAACAGGGACTTGCACCGTCACGCGAAAAAGCAAAAGCGTATATCATGGCCGGGGAAGTATATGTCAACGGTCAGAAGGAAGACAAGGCTGGCTCCATGTTTGCTGAGACTGCCAAGCTGGAGGTAAGAGGAAAGACTCTTCCTTATGTCAGCAGAGGCGGACTGAAGCTGGAAAAAGCCATGAAAAATTTTGGCGTGACGCTGAAGGATAAGGTGTGCATGGATGTAGGCGCATCCACCGGCGGTTTCACAGATTGTATGCTTCAGAACGGAGCGGTCAAAGTCTATTCCATTGATGTGGGATATGGACAGCTGGACTGGAAACTCAGGAATGATCCAAGAGTTGTATGCATGGAAAAAACAAATATCCGCTATGTGGTACCGGAAGATCTGGAAGGTCCGGCAGCATTTTCTTCGATCGATGTTTCTTTTATCTCCCTTACAAAAGTGCTTCTTCCTGTAAGAAACCTTCTCACAGAGGACGGAGAGATCGTATGTCTCATCAAACCTCAGTTTGAGGCCGGCAGAGAAAAAGTCGGAAAAAAAGGCGTTGTCCGTGATCCGAAGGTCCATGAAGAAGTCATTGAGAAAGTCAGAGATTATGCCATGAGCATTTTTATGGAGCCCTGTCATCTTTCCTTTTCTCCCATCAAGGGACCTGAAGGAAATATTGAATATCTCCTTCATCTGAAAAAACATCCGGAAGGAACAGAAGTACCTGTGAGTCTTGACGTATCCGTAGAGGATGTGGTAAAGGAAGCCCACGGACAGCTGGACTGATGTTTGGAAAGGACTGAAGCAATATGGACAGATTTTATATAATTCCAAACAGTGCCAAGGATCCGGAACTGACATTTTCTAATAGGATCATTGCCTATCTGGAGAAGCATGGTGCCAGGTGTCATGTGCAGAAGATCACCGAAAAAATGGAAGGACCGTATCATTATACGGACCCGGATGGGATTCCGCAGGATACACAGTGCATTATTGTACTGGGTGGAGATGGAACACTTCTGCAGGCTGCAAGGGATGTGGTGCATCTGGATATCCCTCTTCTTGGAATCAATCTGGGAACTCTGGGATTTCTTGCCGAGGTGGATAAAAATTCCGTGTATCCGGCTCTGGATCGGCTTTTGTCAGATGACTATGAGCTGGAAGATCGTATGATGCTGGAAGGAAAGATCTATCGGGGAGAAGAACTTATTGGAAAAGATATCGCATTAAATGATATTGTGATCGGAAGAGAAGGACATCTCCGTGTGATCCGTTTCAAGAATTATGTTAATGATGCATATATGAATTCATACAATGCAGATGGTATCATCATTTCCACTCCGACCGGTTCTACCGGATATAGTCTGTCAGCGGGAGGTCCCGTGGTTTCTCCCAGTGCCAGTATGATGATCATGACCCCCATCGCTCCCCATACCATGAACACCCGAAGTATCATTCTTTCCGGGGAAGAGGCAGTTACAGTAGAGATCGGTGAGGGAAGACATAATACCATTGAGAAAGCGGTGGCCTCTTTCGACGGGGATACCCAGATATCCATGGTCACCGGTGACCGGATCGTGATCCGGAAAGCCACAGTCAGGACAAAAATCCTCAAGCTGAACCATCTGAGCTTTGTGGAGGTTCTGAGACAGAAAATGAGTAACAGCTGATGCAGGAGGTTCAATTTTGAAAGTAGCAAGACATGAAAAAATTATCGAACTGATCCGTCAGTACGAGATCGATACACAGGAAGAACTTGCAGCAAGACTAAATGAGGCCGGTTTTAAGGTTACGCAGGCTACCGTATCCAGAGATATCCGTGCTCTGAAAATGACAAAGGTTGCAGGCAGCAACGGAAAGTCCAGATATGCGATCCTGGAAGAACATACACCGGATGTGTTAAGTGATAAATATTCCAGAGTTCTGAAAGATGCAGTGATCGCTATGAACATCGGACAGAATATCGTAGTGGTAAAAACAATTCCGGGAATGGCCATGGCGGCAGCAGCAGCTCTTGATGCTATGAAATGGCCGGAAATCCTGGGATGTATTGCCGGAGATGATACCATTATGTGTGTGGTGAAAACCTCTGAACAGGCACCGGGTGTAGTTCAGAAGCTTGGCGGGATCTTATCCAGAGGAAAATAAAATGACAGAATATGTAAATGCTTTATACCAGAAAGGAAATCAATGTTAGTACATCTGCATGTAAAAAATCTTGCACTGATAGAGGAATCAGAGGTGGAATTCGGACCAGGCTTAAATATCTTAACTGGTGAGACCGGAGCCGGAAAATCCATTCTGTTAGGATCCATACAGCTTATCCTTGGTGGAAAAACTTCCAGAAGCATGATTCGTGAAAATGCTTCCTATGCCCTGGTAGAGTTGCTGTTTCAGGTTGAAAACACGAAAGCCAGAGAGTCCCTTGCGGCGCTTGACATCTATCCGGAAGACGGACAGGTGCTGATGTCCCGCAAGATCATGGACGGCAGAAGTATCAACAAGATCAACGGAGAGACAAGTACTGTCAGCCAGATGAAAGCAGCAGCAGCCTGTCTTCTGGACATTCACGGACAGCATGAGCATCAGTCACTTCTTTATGGAGACCGCCAGCTGGCTATTTTGGATGTATATGGAAAGGAACAGATCCTTCCTGCCAGGGAGAAGGTCCGGAAAGCTTATCAGGAGTATCGGGACTGTGTGGATCAGCTGAAAGCACTGGATATGGATGAGGAACAGCGCAACCGTGAAAAAGCCTTTCTGGAATTTGAGATCAATGAGATCGAGGAGGCAGCTCTTATTCCAGGAGAGGACGAAACACTGGAGGACCGCTACCGGAAGCTGAGCAACGCCAGAAGGATCATGGAAACAGCACAAATGGTTCGTGGGATGACCGGATATGAACAGGGCGCCGCAGATATGACCGGAAATGCCCTGAAAGAGTTTTCAAGAATTGCAGATTACGATAAGGATCTTGCACCTTTACAGGAAGCTCTTATGGAAATCGATTCACTTCTCAGTGACTTCTGCCGTGATCTGTCCTCTTATATGGATAGTTTGACTTTTGACGAAGAAACTTTTTTTGAAACAGAAAAAAGACTGGATCTGATCAATAGTCTGAAGGCAAAGTATGGACAGACGATCCATGAAATTTTGTCTTATCAGAAGGAACAGCAGGAAAAATTAGAAAAACTTCAAAGATTCGAAGAAAATTTCCGGTTACTGAAAGAAAAACTTATGCAGGCAGAAAAGATTCTTGAGGAAGCTTCGCATGAACTTTCAGAGATACGGAAAGAATACAGTAAGCAGCTGGATGAAAAGATTATCGAAGGATTGAAGGAACTGAATTTTGAGGATGTGGATTTTCTATCCGTTTTGACCGCAGAAAAATTATACAGATAATGGTTATGATGCGGTGGAATATGAGATTTCCACAAATCCAGGTGAGAGCAGAAAACCGCTGGGACAGATCGTATCCGGTGGTGAGCTTTCCAGGATCATGCTTGCCATCAAAGCGATCCTTGCAGATAAAGATCAGATCGATACACTGATCTTTGATGAGATCGATACAGGGATCAGTGGGCGTACTGCACAGAAGGTCTCTGAAAAAATGGCAGTGATCGGACAGCACAGGCAGGTGCTTTGTATCACACATCTTCCACAGATCGCAGCAATGGCAGATACCCATTTTGAGATTGAGAAACATGTAGAAGGAACAGAAACCATCACCCAGATCCATCCTCTGGAAGGAGAGGAATCTGTTCGTGAGCTTGCCAGACTTCTGGGCGGTGCCCAGATCACGCCGGCTGTTCTTGGAAATGCAAGAGAGATGAAGGAATTGGCACAGCAACAAAAAAATACAAGACTGAAATAATTTATACGTTACATACTAAGAGAGGACGGCCGAAAGGTCGGTCCTCTTTTTTAACCGAATCAAGTCAGTCCCCTGCTTCAGTTGCGAAAAGCAATAAGCAGTGGGTGGGGATTTGCTTGTATCAGAAAATTACAAAGGATGTGACGTAAGATGAACAGAAAAAGAAAATATCGATGTTGGCTCCTTGTATTTCTTGCGCTGGATCTGATTCTGATGGGATGGCTGGGCTACCGGCTTCTGGACAGAAAGATCCCGGATCAGATCCTGGTGGATCATGAGGACAGCCGGGAAGTAGCCAATCTTCTTAAACGCCCTTTTATCAGCTTTGATGATGCGATCACCGTTTCAGGAAAAGACAGCTATAAGTTGCACTGCAGACTCTTGGGAGTGATCCCTTTTAAGGATGTGAAGGTAAAAAATATAACTGCAAAAGAAGTATATGCAAGCGGAGATGCAGTAGGTATTTATATGCAGACGAAAGGAGTTCTGATCATTGATACAGGCGAGATCCTTTCGGAAAGTGGTGAGATGGAAGAACCGGCCCGGGACATTGTAAAGCCGGGAGATTATATTGTGGCTTTTGATCAGAACCGGATTCAGTGCAAGCAGGATCTTTTGGAGGATCTTGCAGATCTTTGCGGAGAATCTGTAACACTGAAGGTCCGCCGGGGAAAAGAGATGATTCCCCTGTCCCTGACGCCGGTGAAAGATGAAAAAGGAAAATACAAGCTTGGAATCTGGGTGAGGGACGATACACAGGGAATCGGAACCCTGACTTATGTGGACGAAAATGGAGGGTTCGGTGCTCTTGGTCACGGGATCAGCGATGTGGATACCGGCGAACTTTTAAGTATCGCAGATGGAAATCTTTACAACGCCCAGATCCTGGGGATCCGGAAAGGTGAAAAAGGAAATCCCGGAGAACTATCTGGTCTGATCCGATACGAAGCTGACAATATCCTGGGTGAGATTTCCGAAAACAGTAAAAACGGCATTTTTGGAACTGTGGATGCTGATCAGGTGAAAAATCTGGATCTGAAGAAGATTCCTGTAGGTTACAAACAGGATCTGAAAATTGGACCCGCATCTGTTCTCTGCTGCACAGACGGCGAAGTAAAAGAATATGCCGCAGAGATCACCAGGATTGATATGAACCATGAGGATTCTAATAAGAGCTTCGTGATCCAGATCACAGATAAAGAACTCCTGGAAAAAACAGGTGGGATTGTTCAGGGAATGTCTGGAAGTCCTGTGCTTCAGAACGGAAAACTCTTTGGTGCTGTGACTCATGTATTTGTGCAGGATTCTACCGGCGGATATGGGATTTTTATTGAAAATATGACAGGCAATGCATAATCTGCAGTTGAGGAAAGAGGCACAAAAACATGGAAAAAGTCCGGGAAAAGTGCCTCTTTTTTATATGGGGAAAAATGCCGGATACAGATGGAAATACCTGCATTTTGGTGAATTTTGTGATATATAAGAGAAAAAATGTCGAAAAATATCGTACGAAAGTGTGATAAAATAACTACTTTTATCTTGATTTTACTACAGGATTTCCACTATAATAATTTTGTCGCCAGCAAGGGGAAAGCGCAGGCAGCTAACAGTGTCGGTTACTGCCGTGGTGACAGGGGGTATGTCTGGAAACCCAAGGAGATAGAAGTTAGGAGGGTCCTCATGGACAAATTAAATGTTGCAATTGCTGATGATAACGCGAAAATGACAGACATGCTCGGTCAGATGATCGAAGAAGATAAAGACCTTGAACTGGTCGGAAAAGCACACAACGGAGAAGAAATCTGTAACATAATCAAAGATAAGGAGCCGGATGTGGTGATTCTCGACATCATTATGCCGAAGATGGACGGTCTTTCCGTTATGGAGAAATTTTCCCATAACGCAAATGTCAAAAAAGTTCCAGTGTTTATCGTATTATCTGCAATTGGACAGGAGAGGATTACAGAGGATGCATTCAGTCTTGGAGCAGACTATTATGTTTTGAAGCCTTTTGACAACACCACACTTTTAAACCGGATCAAACATATTCGGAAGATTGGGGACAGAAGAGTGCGGGAGATTGCAAGGCCAGGTATCACAGAAACCAAAAAGCCTCAGCCGGAGAGGAATCTGGAAACCGATGTGACGAATATCATTCATGAGATCGGAGTTCCGGCACACATCAAGGGGTATCAGTATTTAAGGGATGCGATCATTTTGTCTGTCAATGACATGGAAATGCTCAATTCCATTACCAAGGTATTATATCCAACCATTGCGAAACGCCATCAGACAACACCGAGCAGAGTGGAGCGGGCGATCCGACATGCGATCGAGGTGGCATGGAGCCGGGGAAAGATGGATACCATTGATGAATTGTTTGGATATACTGTAAGCACCGGAAAAGGGAAACCCACGAATTCTGAATTTATAGCACTGATCGCAGATAAAATCAGACTAGAATATAAAAATCGGTCTTTAAATTAGATGAATTTTGGAGTATAATCATAAATAAAAACGGGTGTACCCAGGGAGGGGAATACAGATGAAAAAAATTCTGTTTGCTACATCAGAAGCAGTACCTTTTATCAAAACAGGAGGACTCGCTGATGTTGCCGGCTCACTGCCTAAGTGCTTTGACAAAAAATATTTTGATATCCGCGTGATTTTACCGAAATATGCCTGTATGAAACAGGAATGGAAAGACAAAATGGAGTATGTGACCCATTTTTATATGGATCTGGGATTTAAGAACTGCTATGTAGGCATTATGCAGATGCAGTATGACGGGATCCAGTTTTACTTCATTGACAATGAATATTATTTCAGCGGTCCGAAACCATATGACAGCGCACCATGGGATCTTGAGAAATTTGCTTTCTTTTCCAAAGCTGTGTTATCGGTTCTTCCGGTGATCGGATTCAGACCGGATATCATCCACTGTCATGACTGGCAGACAGGACTTGTTCCGGTTTACCTTCACGATTCTTTCCAGGAGAATGAATTCTTCCGTGGAATCAAGACTGTTATGACAATACATAACCTGAAATTTCAGGGTGTATGGGATGTTAAGACTGTTAAGGATATCACAGGCCTTTCCGATTACTACTTTGCGCCGGATAAACTGGAAGCATACAAGGACGCAAACTTCCTGAAGGGCGGTATGGTATTTGCAGATGCCATTACCACAGTAAGTAATACCTATGCAGAAGAGATCAAGACACCGTTTTATGGTGAGAAGCTGGACGGACTTCTCAATGCGAGAGCCAACAGCCTGCGTGGTATTGTAAATGGTATTGATTACAATGAATTCAATCCGGAGACAGATCCGAATATCACCAAGAACTACAATGCAAAGAACTTCCGCAAGGAGAAGATCAAGAACAAGATCCAGCTTCAGAAAGATCTTGGACTTGAGCAGGATCCGAAAGCTATGATGATCGGTATTGTATCCCGCCTGACAGATCAGAAGGGATTTGATCTGATCGCTTATATTATGGACGAACTGTGTCAGGATGCGGTTCAGATCGTTGCTCTTGGTACCGGTGAGGAACGTTATGAGAATATGTTCCGTCATTTTGACTGGAAGTATCATGGCAAGGTATCTGCACAGATCTACTATGATGAGGCAATGTCTCACAGAATTTATGCAGCATCTGACGCATTTCTGATGCCGTCACTGTTTGAGCCATGTGGCTTAAGCCAGCTGATGAGCCTTCGTTATGGAACTCTTCCGATCGTCAGAGAGACCGGTGGTCTGAAGGATACAGTTGTCCCGTACAATGAATTCGAGGGAACCGGAACAGGATTCTCCTTCGTAAATTACAATGCACATGAAATGCTTGCTACGATCCGTTATGCAGAGAGTGTATATTATGACAAGAAACGTGAATGGAATAAAATGGTAGATCGCGCGATGGCTGCAGATTTTTCCTGGAACAATTCCGCGCGTCAGTATGAGGAAATGTACAATTGGTTAATTGGTGAGTAAGGATTCACCGAAGCGGTTCTCGCAATAAAAAGGCGCAGACGACAGATAATATGTCGTTTGCGCTTTTTTATTGCGGGAATATACATGGATGTTATTGTATGTCTGCAAAAAAATATGAAGGTGTTTGTTTATCAAACAGGAATTGTGTTAAAGTGAGAAAAAATATAAATGTTAATGATAAATAACTTTTGAATTGGTATTATTTGTACGAAACTTATCAGATTAATCAGTTATTGTCAAATAACTTAAATTGTGTTACATTTATATTAGTACATCGTTTTTGAAATAACTATACCATTCACTTGTCTGTGAATCCGATTGATATAGTTATTTACGAAACGATGTACCAGTGGATAATACAGATATATGTATTGACCATGTAAATTGTACTTATGATGAGGTGACAATATGACACTGGACAAATTAAAGACTGGAGAATGTGGCAGAATCATCAGTGTTCGTGGCGAGGGGGAGCTGAGACATCATCTTCTGGATATGGGGCTTACACCGGGGACAGAAGTGTCTCTTCGTAAAACAGCTCCTATGGGAGATCCGGTACAGCTTGTGCTGCGCGGATATGAGCTGACATTGCGGCTGGCGGAAGCTGCAAAGATTGAGATCGTATCGATCGAATCCATGACGGAAACGAAGAAAGAAAATGAACGGCATCAGCCGATTGCTCATCCTGGTGTGGGAGAACTTGGAAAGGCTCGAGATTATCGCAAGAACCGGATCGGTGATACGATTCCCAAAGGGGAACCGATCACGTTTGCACTGGCAGGTAATCAGAACTGTGGAAAGACAACTCTTTTTAATCAGCTGACAGGCTCCAATCAGCATGTTGGTAACTTTCCGGGTGTAACTGTTGACAAGAAAGAAGGAAGCATCCGGAGGCATCCGGAGGCAACGGTAACGGATCTTCCTGGAATCTATTCACTTTCCCCGTATTCCAGCGAGGAGATCGTAACAAGAGATTTTCTGCTGAATGAGAAGCCGACAGGAATCATTAATATTGTAGATGCTTCCAATATTGAGAGAAATCTTTATCTTACCATGCAGCTGATGGAGCTTGGAATCCCAATGGTGCTGGCCTTAAATATGATGGATGAGGTAAGGGCAAATGGAGGCTCTGTTCGGATCAATGAACTGGAGGAGATTTTAGGAATTCCGGTTGTACCTATTTCAGCAGCGAAGAATGAAGGAATTGATGAGCTGATCGATCATGCAGTCCATGTTGCAAGATACAGAGAAGCACCAGGAAGAATTGATTTCTGTACTGACAATCAGTCACCGAAGGATCCGGTAGGCGCACTTCACAGATGTATCCATGCAGCCGTACATCTGATCGAACCCTATGCAAAAAAGCAGGACTTCCTGTACGTTTTGCAGCTACGAAGATCGTAGAGAAAGATTCTCTGATCGAAAAACGTCTGGCTTTGCCTGAAGGTGAAAAAAGGTTCTTGATGGGCTGGTACATGTTATGGAGAAGGATGGCGGTCTGGACCGTGAGGCAGCTCTTGCGAACATGCGCTTCAATTTTATTGAAAAGCTTTGTGAGAAAACTGTGGTAAAACCGGCAGAAAGCCGTGAGCATAAACGAAGTGTCGCCATAGATCGTATCCTTACCGGAAAATATACAGCAATTCCCTGTTTTGTAGGAATTATGGCAATTGTATTTGTGATGACGTTTAATTATCTGGGAGCCTGGCTTTCAGACGGAATGACTATGGTCGTGAACTGGGTAATTGCACTTATTGGCAGGGGACTGGAGGTGGCAGGTGTCAGCTCAGTACTGCAGTCACTGGTTGTGGATGGAATTTTAAGCGGTATCGGAAGCGTGATCGGATTTCTTCCTACGATCGTTACTTTGTTTTTCTTCCTGTCAATCCTGGAAGATACCGGATATATGGCTCGTGTAGCCTTTGTTATGGACAAGCTCCTTCGAAAGATCGGACTTTCCGGAAGAAGCTTTGTGCCGATGCTGATCGGATTCGGCTGTTCGGTGCCGGCCATTATGGCAACCAGAACATTATCCAGTGAACGTGACCGGAAAATGACGATCCTGATTACTCCGTTTATGAGCTGCAGTGCCAAGCTTCCAATCTACGGACTTCTCACCAGTGCATTTTTCCCGAAGCAGTGGAGAGGAGTTGTGATGATCAGCCTTTATTTTGCAGGAATTCTCTGCGGGATCCTGTATGCGCTGATCCTGAAAAAGACGAAATATAAGGGAGAGCCGGTTCCGTTTGTCATGGAGCTTCCCAATTACCGGCTTCCTTCTGCAAAAAGTGTAGGACAGCTGATCTGGGAAAAGGCGAAGGACTTTATCCAGAAAGCGTTTACAATTATTTTTGCGGCAACGCTGATCGTGTGGTTCCTGCAGAACTTTGATGCAGGTCTTAACCTTGTTACCAGCACAGATCAGAGCCTTCTGGCACAGATCGGAAGCATCGTGGCACCACTTTTTGCTCCGCTGGGCTTTGGTGACTGGAGAGTATCCACCGCATTGATCACGGGCTTTATGGCAAAAGAGAGTGTTGTGTCTACGCTGACAGTCCTTCTGGGCGGAAATACGGCGTTGCTTCAGACGTTGTTTACACCGTTTACTGCTTACGTATTTTTGATCTTTACCTTGCTCTATACACCCTGTGTTGCAGCTATTGCAAC
This sequence comes from Ruminococcus sp. SR1/5, assembly GCF_000209835.1. Taxonomy (NCBI): domain Bacteria; kingdom Bacillati; phylum Bacillota; class Clostridia; order Eubacteriales; family Oscillospiraceae; genus Ruminococcus; species Ruminococcus sp. SR1/5. The sequence continues at coordinate 180,118 of NC_021014.1, forward strand.
TGTGCGTCGGGAGATGGGAACTGTAAGAGCTGCCGCTGGTATTGTAGCAGTACAGTGTGCCACTGCATGGATCGTTGCGTTTGCGGTACATGGTGTGGGAATGATGCTTGGATTATAGAAAAAATACCTTACATATGGCTTTTCACAAACTGCAGAAAACATTCTGCAGAGGTTGTGAGAGCCATATTTTTTATGGGCAATTCCAACAGATAGCTTTTCCAGTCCATTAACCGGGATAGCAACAAGCGAAGGCTGACGAAAGAACTGAAAGCTGCTTTCTGTAAGAAGACTGATCCCTTCGCCAATTTCCACTGCGCTGACAATAGATTCTGCACGGGCAGTACGCAGAAGCTGAGGGTGGATCCCTGCATTATGAAAACTTTGCATACAGAAACGGTAAATGGAAGTGTGCGGAGGCATCAGGATAAAAGATTCTTTTTTCAGTTCGGAAAGAGAGACCGATTTTTTGGACGCAGAGGGATGAGCTTCAGGAAAAACAGCAACCAGACGGTCTGCTGTGAGAGCATGAAAAGTATAGAGTTCCGGGTCTATCATGTGTTTTCGTACAAAGATCAGATTAAAAAAGTCTTTTTCAAGACCGGAAAGAAGTTCTTCGTCTTCTACCTCTTTCAGAGAAAAAGAAAGCTCCGGGTGTGTATCACAAAAACTGTGTATCACAGAAGTAAGACGGTACTGAGAAAGAAAAGGAAGTGTTCCAATATGAAGTGCCTGGAGCTTACTGTCCTTAAAATGGTACACTGCTTCCAGAGAACGATGATACTGTCTGGAAATCTTAAGTGCTTCTTTGTAAAAAAACTCTCCTTCAGGAGTAAGCACAGCAGTACGCTTGCTGCGGTCCCATAAGGTAAGCTCCAGTTCTTTTTCCAGTTTCATGATCTGCTTGGAAAGGGAGGACTGGGAGATATGCATAGCTTCTGCAGCATCAAAAAAAGTCCGGGACTGAGCTGCACAGATAAAATAGTCGATCTGTTCAAGAGTCATGGTAACACCTGCCTTTTAGAAAATAGTGACGAATCATTCCATATTGGAAACAATTATATCATAGAAAGAATTGATTCACCATGTAAAAAAGAGATAAAATAACATAAGAAAATAAAGATGTTACTGAGAACGGAGTGAACAGTAATATAAAGATAACGCAGGAGGTTTTTTATGGCAGAAAAAGTAAGAGATCTGAGAAGTGCTCTGGCACTTCTGGAGCAGATGCCAGATCAGCTGATCGAAACAGAGGTGGAAGTTGATCCGATGGCAGAGCTTGCAGGGGTATATCGTTATGTAGGAGCCGGTGGAACGGTGAAGCGTCCCACAAAGGAAGGACCTGCCATGATCTTTAATCGTATAAAAGGACACCCGGATGCAAAGGTAGCTATCGGTCTTCTGGCAAGCAGAAAAAGAGTTGCTGCTTTACTTGACACTCAGCCGGAAAATCTTGGAAAGATGCTCTGCAAAAGCGTGGAGAATCCAATTCCACCAGTCGATCTTGAAGGCGATGCACCGTGTCAGCAGGTGGTGCATAAGGCAGCAGATCCAGATTTTGACCTCTATAAGCTGGTTCCTGCGCCAACGAACACACCGGATGATGCGGGCCCGTATATCACACTTGGCATGTGCTACGCCACACACCCGGATACTGGAGTTCACGATGTGACCATTCATCGTCTTTGCATTCAGGGAAAAGATGAGCTTTCCATTTTCTTTACACCTGGTGCCAGACATATCGGAGCAATGGCAGAGCGTGCTGAGGAGCTGGGACAAAGGCTGCCTATTTCTATCAGTATCGGAGTTGATCCTGCTATTGAGATCGGTTCCTGTTTTGAGCCACCTACAACACCACTGGGGTATGATGAGCTGTCTGTAGCCGGTGCACTGCGCAAAGAGCCGGTGAAACTCTGTAAATGTTTAACCGTTAACGAGCGTGCCATCGCCAATGCGGAATACGTGATCGAGGGAGAAGTGATCCCGGGTGTGCGTGTAAAGGAAGATCAGAACAGCAATACCGGATACGCCATGCCGGAGTTTCCGGGATATACAGGGCCTGCAAGTGATCAGTGCTGGCTGATCAAGGTTACAGCAGTGACACATCGTGAAAATCCGATCATGCAGACCTGTATCGGGCCAAGTGAGGAGCACGTATCCATGGCGGGAATCCCTACAGAGGCCAGCATCTATGGCATGGTGGAAAAAGCAATGCCTGGAAGACTTCAGAACGTATACTGCAGCAGTGCCGGAGGTGGAAAGTATATGGCTGTCCTTCAGTTTAAAAAGCTTTCTCAAAGTGATGAGGGAAGACAGCGTCAGGCTGCACTTCTTGCATTTTCCGCCTTCAGTGAGCTGAAAAATGTATTTCTGGTAGATGAAGATGTGGACTGCTTTGATATGAATGACGTACTTTGGGCGATGAATACGAGATTCCAGGGGGATGTGGATGTGATCACCATTCCGGGTGTCCGTTGTCATCCTCTTGATCCGTCCAATGATCCTGCATTTTCTCCAAGTATTCGTGATCATGGAATTGCATGCAAGACTATTTTTGACTGTACGGTGCCTTATGATCTGAAGGAAGATTTTCACAGAGCCCGTTTTATGGAACTGGATCCGGAGAAATGGCTGAAAAAATGAAAAAGAGAATTATAGTTGGTGCGACAGGTGCAAGCGGCCTGCCGCTCCTTGTAAAATGTCTGGAGATCATCCGGGAGAATCCGGATTTTGAGTCTTATCTGATCATGAGTTCCAGTGCAGAGCTGACTCTTCGCCAGGAGACGGAGCTGGAACCGGAGGATGTGAAACGATTGGCAGATCATGTATGTGCACCGGGAGAAATTGGGGCAAAACCGGCCAGTGGTTCTTTCAAAACAGAGGGGATGCTGATCGTGCCCTGCAGCATGAAGACGATCGCGGGGATCCACAGTGGCTATGCAGATAATCTTATTCTGCGTGCGGCAGATGTGACGGTCAAGGAACAGAGAATACTGGTGCTGGCAGCCAGAGAAACACCGTTAAGCGGGATTCATCTCCGAAATCTTTATGAGCTTTCCATGCTTCCGGGAGTGCGGATCATTCCGCCGATGCTGACGTTTTATCATAAACCGGAGAGCATTGATGATATGGTGTATCATATTGCAGCAAAGCTTTTGGAACCGTTTGGGATCGAAGCAAAGGAGTATCGCAGATGGAATGGATTATAAAAGAGTGTGTGGAGACTGCAGGCTGTGAGCTGGAGGTCAGTGCTGCATTTATCGGAGAGGATGTGCTTATCTGTCTGAAAGGCGGAGAGAGACCTCATCTGGGATGTGTGGTGCAGACGGAACCGAGAGTGTCTCTGACAGGGGATGGTTCTGTGAGTGCGACTTCTTCAGTTTTGAATTTTCCGGGACATAAGGACGAGGTGATCTGCCGGTGGATGGCGGAGAAGGTTTCGAAAGAGCTGGGAAAGAGAGTGGTTTGCACCGGGGGATTTCATAAGGATGGTATTTCGGAGAAAGAGATCCGGGAGGTGCAGGGAAGTGTTGTGCGTCTGACAGAGATGGTGATAGAAGGACTGCAGCGGTAGTTGAGTAACGAACGGCTGGAACCTGCTAAAGTTATTTTCCAAAAGTCCGAAACTTTCTTCGCTCAAACAGCGAATTTTTGAAAAATAACGCAGATTCCAGCCGTCTAAAATGTTTCTGTATTCTATTTATTTTCAAATATATTCTCGCGGGTAATATTCTTAGCCCACTTCCCACTGAGATACCTTTTGATCACCCATGGCCACTTCACAAATTCATCCGTACAGAGCAGAAAATACACCCACATAACCGGCAGCTTCAGTACAAAAGCAGTGAAGAATCCAAGGGGTACTGCATATACCCACATATCAATGGTATCACAGATCAGACCAAACTTTGTATCACCACCTGCCCGGAACACACCAGCGATCAGGGTTGTATTTACGGCAGACCCCATAATATAGTAGCTGTTGATCAGAAGCATATATTTCAGATAATGCATGGCAGTGGGTGTCAGGGACGCAAATCTCATTACGAACGGTGTGATGGCAAGAACGATAAGTCCGCCCAAAAAACCTGCAATAACAGTAAGCTTCAGTGTTTTGGAAGCATAACGCCTGGAACGTTCCAGATCGCCCTGCCCCATAACATTGCCTAGAAGGATACCTCCTGCACTGGCAATACCAAAACAGAAAACAGAGCCGATATTACGGACTACTACAACCAGAGAATTGGCAGCAACCGCATCCGTACCAAGATGCCCCAGGATCACAGAGTACATGGAAAAACCAATACTCCAGGAAATATCATTGCCAAGAGCCGGCAGGGAAAGCCGCACGAAATCACTGAACAGCAGTTTGTTTTTTGTGAACATACATCGGAGATCCAGTCGGACATTTTTGCTGAAAGCAGAAACAATAAAACAGGCGATCAGCTCGATCATTCTGGAAAGTGCAGTAGCAATAGCTACACCGGTAGCACCAAGCTTGGGTGCTCCGAACAATCCGAAGATAAAAGTCGCATTCAAAAGGATATTCAGTCCAAAGGCCAGCATATTCATCGCCATGCTGGTAGTCACCCGTCCAATGCTTCGAAGAACAGCCAGATAAACCTCCGTCATACCCCAGCAGATATAGGTGATACCCATAATGCGGATATAGGAAGAACCAATGGCCAGAAGCTTCGGATCATTGGTGAACAGTTTCATCATCATCTGCGGCATGGTAAATGCAACGAGCGCCACGAGAACAGAGATGATCATGGAAAAACGAAGAGCGATTCCCTCGATGATCTGAATGGCTTTGTAATCTCCCTTTCCATAATACTGGGCACAAAGCAGGGTGGCTCCCGTACCAAGACCGTAATATACCATAAACAGGACATTGGAATAATTCGCTGCTAGAGATACTGCGGAGATGGATGACTGACCTACAAAGTTCAGCATGATAACATCGGCAGAATTTACTGCTGCACTTAGCAGGTTCTGAATGATGATGGGGATGACAAGCTTAACGATCTGTGGATAAAAATCATCCCGCTGTGAAAGTTGATTTCTCATTTCCTCCTCCCAAAAAATACAATTACAATGACGTGAAAAACAGTAGATCACATACATGGTAACTGTGTCAGCTTTTGTAAAAAATGAAAGCAGACATGATTGCACGATAACATAGTTTACAGGCAGTGTCAATCGGCAAACTGTGGAACTGTTTAAACAACTTACGGGAAAATGACGAATATAAAAAATGAATAAAAAATGCATAAAAAACCATATCAGCAGTTGTTGAGATTTCCAATCCATGATAAACTGAATGAAGATATTTTTCAGAGAAAGAGGAGTAAAAAATATGCCAGTTTTTGATTTCAGCGCAGCGCCGGCAGATAAAAAAGAGACAAAAAGCCAGTGCACATATACAACATTTCGTTCTAATGAAACAAAAGCCACACCGGAGAAACCGGTGCTGATCCTGGATAACAGCAAAAGAGAGTGGAAACATCATTCCTGCGGATATTTTTCCAATCCTGCGAAGCAGACTGCATTTGAGTTTAAGGAAGAGGACGGTGTTTTTCCGGCAGACATCCTGAAGATCGATTCCCGTTTTACAAGCCTGATCAAATGGCTCGGAGAAAATCATATCAACATCCGTCTTTCAGGACAGAATACAGAAGAAGGATATGCCGTTTACAAAATCCGCGAGATCGCTTTTGGCGGAGGCACCAAGCTTTCTGCTGAGGACGGATTTCTTCAGTTTATGATCGAGCGTCTGTTTGCAAGCAGTGCGCCGGCAGAAGAAAATGAGAACGATGAGGAGGAAGAAGACGGTGACGATATGAAGCTTACCAGTATTCAGAGTATCACCGACTTTATGAACTGTGCCGGAAAGACTATGCCGGATAATATCCGTCTCTGGGCAAGAAGAAATCTGGCAGTTGCCCGTTCTCATGAGGTTTCTCAGGAGGAAAGACGCCATGCCCAGAGAGCACTTTCCATCATGATGAATATTCAGTGGAAGCATAATTATTTTGAGTCTATTGATCCGAAGGAAGCACGCCGTATCCTGGATGAGGAGCTTTATGGAATGGAGCGTGTAAAACAGAGGATCATTGAGACGATCATTCAGATTAATCGTACTCATACACTTCCTGCCTACGGACTGCTTCTTGTAGGACCTGCAGGTACCGGTAAATCTCAGATCGCTTATGCAGTTGCAAGAATCCTGAAAATGCCGTGGACAACCCTGGATATGAGTTCGATCAATGATCCGGAACAGCTTACAGGAAGCTCTCGTGTTTATGCAAATGCCAAGCCTGGAATCATCATGGAGGCTTTTTCCATGGCAGGAGAATCCAATCTGGTATTTATCATCAATGAGCTTGACAAGGCTGCATCAGGTAAAGGAAACGGAAATCCGGCAGACGTGCTTCTGACACTGCTGGATAATCTTGGTTTTACAGATAACTATATGGAATGTATGGTTCCGACAGTTGGTGTCTATCCTATTGCCACAGCCAATGATAAGGCACAGATCAGCGCACCTCTGATGTCACGTTTTGCAGTGATCGATATTCCTGATTACACACCGGAGGAAAAGAAGATCATCTTTTCCAGATTTGCGCTTCCCAAGGTTCTGAAACGTATGAGCCTGAAACAGGAAGAATGTATCGTAACAGATGAGGCGCTGGACGCAGTAATTAAGAAATTTGAAGATACCACAGGAATCCGTGATCTGGAGCAGGCTGCGGAGCATATTGCGGCCAATGCCCTGTATCAGATCGAGGTGGATCATGTGAAGGCTGTAACCTTTACTCCCGAGATGGTACAGGAGCTTTTGGACTGACAAAGGGATCTGTTTTGCAATGATAAAAATGCTTCCGGAGATTTTTTCGGAAGCATTTTTGGCTGAGGGAATGCACCTGTTTATGCCGGGCCTGTCTGATCGTAAAGGAAAATTATAAAAATAATGAAATCAGGGATTGCCTGAGAAAGTGTAAATGTGTATAATGGGACAAAAGAGCGTGCGCGTGAACACAAAGCGCACAGGAGAGGTTTTGGAGGGTAAAATATGGCAGTAACATTACAACAGATTGCGGAAGCAGCAGGAGTTTCAAGAGGCACTGTGGACAGGGCACTGAACAACAGAGGCCGTATCCGCCCGGAAGTAGAGGAAAGGATCAAAAGGATCGCCCGGGAGATGGGATACCAGCCCAGCCGTGCCGGTCGTGCCCTTGCCATGGCAAAGAGAAAGATCCGTATCGGTGTGATCCTTCAGTATATGGAGACTCCTTTTATGCAGCAGGTTTTAAATGGGGTCCTGGAAGCAAAAGAAGAAGTGGAGAGCTTTGGCGGAACAGTAAAGATCTATGAGATCGAAGGTGTGGAACCGGAAAAAGTAATGGCTGCAATGGAAGAACTCCGGGAAAAGGGGTTTAATGGAATCGCGCTGACTCCATCAGAGGATCAGCTTTTGAGAGCGAGGATCGATCAGTATCAGGAAGAGTATGGAATTCCGATAGTTACCTTTAATGCGGATCTGGAAGATACAAAAAGGTTATGCTTTGTGGGACAGGATACCTTTCAGGCCGGTCGTACGGCAGCAGGCCTGATGTGGGAGATGACAGGCGGAAACGGGCAGGTTGCCATAATTTCCGGACAGGTTGCCAATCCTGGTCTGATCAGCAGGCAGAAAGGATTTACGACAGAGATTAAAGAAAGCTTTCCGGGAATCGAGATCGTGGATATAAGGTATTCTTATGATGACGAATGGGTGGCATCCAAGATCGTGGAAGAATTTCTGGAGCTTTATCCGGAGCTGACCGGGATCTATATTACGGGTCATGGTGTAAAGGGTGTCTGCCAGACCTTGCAGAAGCTTGGAAAGGATAAAACCATGCATGTGATCGCCAATGATTTCCTGGAAGAAAATCTGAAATGGCTGAAAGAGGGGACGATCAATTTCCTTATCGGTCAGGATGCGGCTGTACAGGGACATTCTCCGGTGATTATTTTGTTCCAGCTTCTCTTTGACAGCAAGGCACCGGAAAAGGAATACCAGTATACAGATATTGTGATCCGGACGAAATATAATATGGGTTAAAAAGTCAGTATAAACATTAAAATTGCTGTTGTGCACGGAGTCTATAGTCAGATTATATACCAGGGTTCTGTACAGAAAAAAGCAGATTCAGGAGGAAAAATGAATTATAAAAATGTAAAGATCGCAGAAGGTGCCAGGATCGCAAAGCAGTCTGTGATCCTTGGAAATGTAACGATCGGCCGTGACAGCTGTGTATTATATTATGCGGTGATCCGCGGAGATGATGCGCCGGTAGTGATCGGAGAAGAAACCAATATCCAGGAAAACTGTACCATTCATGTGAGCCACAACATGCCGGTCCATATCGGAAACAACGTTACTGTGGGACATAATGCGGTGCTCCATGGATGTACCATCGGAGACCGGACATTGATCGGAATGGGAGCCGTGATTTTGGATGGTGCAAAGATCGGAAACGAATGTATCATAGGAGCCGGAAGCCTTGTGACTAAAAATACGGTGATCCCGGATGGCTCCCTGGTAATGGGAAGTCCGGCCAGGATCAAACGAAACCTTACCTGGGAAGAGAAGCTTGGTATCGTGGAAAACAGCAAAGAATATCTTACTGTGTCCGAAGAGATGAAAGCGCAGGATGTATTATAAAAAAGTGAAGAAGACATTTGTAAACGGACAGCTCCGACTGCTTTGTAATATGAGAAGCAGTCGGAGCTGTAACTTTGTTATATAAAATGCTTATGTTTATCGTTTTTTATTTATCGATCACTTCCACCGGTGTGTCATCCCGTGCATCCAGATCGTTGATATATTTTTTGGTCTCTTTTACGATCACATTGGAAAGCAGTAATACTGCGATCAGGTTTGGAATAGCCATCAGTGCATTCAGGATATCCGCTACGGTCCATACCAGGTTCAGAGAAATAACAGGGGAGATGGCAGCTACCGCAATGTACAGCACACGATAGGGAATGAGTCCCTTTTTGCCGGAGAAATACTCCACGCATCGCTCGCCATAATATGCCCATCCAAGGACTGTAGAATATGCGAAGGAAATGATACCCACTACAAGGATCACAGGACCAAGAACCGGGATCTGCTGAAAAGCCAGTGTAGTAAGAACACCGCCATCAGTGATATTTCCCATGTCGATCGAAGGATTTTTCATAATACTGGTTACCAGAACAAGACCGGTCATCAGACATACCACAACGGTATCCCAGAATGTACCGGTGCTGGAAACGAGAGCCTGACGAACCGGATTTCTTGTCTGTGCGGCAGCAGCGGCGATGGGGGCAGAACCCATACCGGATTCATTGGAAAAAAGTCCTCTTGCGATTCCATACTGCATGGCCATCATGATACCACGTCCTACAAGACCTCCTGCAGCAGCACCAGGGGTAAAAGCAAATTTGCAGATGGTTTTTACTGCGGGAATGATAAAATCGAAATTGATCCCCAGGATGATGATACATCCAATCACATAGAAAAATGCCATAAACGGAACAAGACGTTCACATACATTGGCGATGGATTTGATCCCGCCGAAAATAACAAGGGCAGTAAGAACTGCCACAGCAATGCCGATCGTTGCCGGCGAAATATGAAGGTTCTCATTACATACCGTTGCAATGGCATTGACCTGGGTAGCACATCCGATTCCAAAGGAAGCAAAGCCACCGAAAAAGGCAAAGATCAGACCAAGCCAGCGCATATTTAATCCGCGCTCCAGGGCATACATAGCACCACCCTGCATACGGCCATCTTTGGTTTTGACGCGGTATTTTACAGCGATGAGAGACTCACTGTATTTGGTGGCGATTCCGAAGACACCGGTAAGCCAGCACCAGAGGACTGCACCGGGACCGCCAAGAGCAATGGCAGTACCGACACCGATGATATTTCCGGTTCCAATAGTGGAAGCAAGGGCTGTTGTCAGGGCGCCAAACTGGCTGACTTCACCTTCCGCATTGGTATCTTTGGTGACAGACAGGCGAATGGCGGTACCGATCTTACGCTGGATCACACCGGTACGGATGGTCATGAAAATATGGGTGCCCAGAAGTAAAATGATCATCCACCAGCCCCACACCAGACTGTCGATCTGGTTTATCACACTTCCGATTGCATTCATCATAGAAATCTCCTCCCTTTCTCAAAGCGAAATATCCGCAGGACTGCAGAAATAACACAAAGGCGTACAGACACAGGAAATATGTGCTGTACGCCCTTGTACGTTACGCTCTTAAGTTTTGATTATTGTGCTAATTATACAGGAATATTCAGAATAATGCAACAAAAATATTCCCTCTGAACAGAAGATTTTTTGCTTCAATATATGTTGATCAAAATTCTACAGGACCTTCCTCGCAGTACATATAAAATCCCGGGCGTACTGTGGGAGATAGGTGCCTCTTCGGTATGCAATTGTCAGTGTGCTGAAGACGCCATCTTCACCAATGGAAAAACAGGCTGGTTTTACAGGGAGGTCCATATTTTGGACATAGGTTTCCGGGGTGAAACACATACCAAGTCCTTGCATGCAGAGTTTGACACAGGTTTCTGTGTTGCGGCTCTGTATTGGCACATAAGGCTTGATATGGGCAGCTTTCAATGCTTCCAGCGAAAGCTGTCCGGTAGTCTGTTCCGGAAAATGCAGGATAAAAGGCTCTTCTGCCAGAAGTGAGAGATCAAGCTTCGGGTATATGCCGTGAGTGGATACACTGCCGGCAGCAGCCAATGGGTGCTCCGGAGGCATGATCAGAAGGATTTCTTCTTTTTTCAGCAGTTCGTATTCCAGCTTGGGGTGTTTATGTACTTCATTGAAAATGCCAAAATCAAGCTGATCATTGAGCAGAAGTTTTTCCTGGATAGAATATGCCTCTTCCAGGATATTGACCTTTACTTTAGGATATTTTTGAAAAAAGAGGTCATGATCTGAGGAACCATACAGGTACTCCTCATCAGTGGGAAAGCAACGTTCAGTTCTCCTTCATTATTTTCTGTAAGATCTTTCAGCTCTTTTTCCCAGTCCTGTTGTATCTGCAGGATCTTTCGGGTATACTCCATATATTTGCGGCCCGCAAAGGTAGGTGTATAGCTGTTTCCGCTGCGGCTGAACAGCTTGGTCCCCATTTCTCGTTCCAGTTTCTGGAGATGCTTGGTCAGGGTTGGCTGGGAAATATAAAGCTCCTGTGCGGCTTTTGTAAGATTCTGATATTTGGCAATGCAGAGAATGTACAGGTTCCTGCTTGAAAAAGGGAACTGTGGCAACAACATATTTTCATGATCATCATAATCTCTTTGTGGCAGGAAGCTCTCCGGATGATATGTTATTTGCTGTAAACAGGATCCGGGAACTGCAGGGGGGATTTCTGACAGTAAAAGATGGAAGGATCCTTTCTGAACTTGCACTTCCGGTATGTGGGCTTTTATCCGAAAAATCAATCAGGGAGAATGGCCTTGCATTGAAGGCGGTAAGAAAAAGCCTTACAGATCTGGGATATGTGCATAATAATCCGATCATGTCAGTGGCAACACTTGGATTACCGGTAAGCCCGGCACTGAAGCTGACTGATAAGGGACTGGTGGATGTAAAAAAAGGAGAAATTGTTCCGCTGATCGTAAACACAAAGAAAAATAAATAACGTTGTTCTTATTGCAGCAATATAAGCCGGACGTGAGTAGCGGAAGGCGGCATAATAATCAGATATCGTTGTAAAAAATCTGCATTTTTCAATCTTATGATTGGAATCTGCAGATTTTTTGTTATAGAGAAAAAACAAAAATCATGGTAAAATAAAAATGCAGGACAAAAAAGGTTAGATCAGGAGAAAACGTATGAAAAAGAATCACTTTGAATTAAAAAATTATGTTATGGCAACCGGCGTTTTTATCTTGGCGGTTATAGCAGGGATTCTTATTTTTTTCGAGTGTGTGCAGAGGGCTGTACAGGTGAATTCTCAGAATACATTGAAGATAAATGTGCAGAGACAAAGTGAACATTTGCGGACGATACTGGATATTAATTATCAATATCTGAATGAGATTGCCTCTGCAATGGGAAAATCAGAAGAACTTTTTTCAGAAGAAAATAAAGAACAACTGATATCTATTTATGAAAAGACAGACCTGGAGAGGGCTGCTCTTATTGATAAGAATGGAGATGCATACTACGACAATGGAGTAACCAAGAATGTTTCTCATCGCAGATATTTTCAGGAGGCTATCAGTGGAGAGCAGACCATCAGCGATCCCCTGGAAAGCAGTGTGGACCATAAGGTGCGGGTGGTTTTAGGTGTGCCGGTATACAAAGACCATAAAGTGATCGGTGTGTTGGGCGGATCCTGTAATGTTACAGCGCTGAGCCATATGCTTTTTAATGATCTTTTTGATGGAGCGGGAAACAGTCTTCTGGCCACAAGTGATGGAGAGATCATTGCCTTTGACAGTGGTTCGGCGTCTGGTACGGAGATCACATATGGAATCAATCTTTTTAAATATTACGGAGAAAAAAATCTCAAAGGAAAGCATGCTCTTCAGGATATTCAGGAAGATTTTAAAGTTGGCGAAAGTGGTCTGGTGAAGTTTAGTCTCAAAGAGAGAAAAGAAGAGGACCGGTATCTGGCATATATGCCTCTTGGATACAATGACTGGATGATCTGTTATGCAATTCCTGTAAAAAGTGCACAGCAGGCTTATGAATTCATTTCTGGTTATGAAATCCTATTTATGGGAAGCTTCTGTATTCTGGTGCTGCTCCTGCTCCTGTATATTGTTGTAAGAAATAATCAGGAGAAAGCGGAATTGGTACGTTCTGCCCAGAAGGATGCGCTTACAGGCGTTTATAACAGAGAGAATACGCAGAAGGTGATCGATGCTATTCTGAGAGAAAAAGCTCCGGAAGGCTTTCATGGCTTCCTGATCCTGGATATGGATCATTTTAAAGAAGTGAATGATGTTTACGGACATGTCATGGGAGATAATGTATTAAAAATGCTGGGAGGTTTTCTTAAAGAGCAGTTCCGGGAACAGGATGTGATCGGGCGTATCGGCGGGGATGAGTTTGTGATCCTGCTCTGTAATATCGGTTCACGGGAAAATATGGAGAGCAGAATAAAAAAACTTCATGAAAAGCTCAGGGAGATCCGTATGGAAGGCATGGGAGAGCATACATTTACTTTTAGTGCAGGAATTGCTTTTGCACCACAGGATGGAGATACCTTTATGGAACTGTATCAAAAAGCAGATTTTGCCCTTTATCAGGTAAAACGCTCCGGAAGGGATGGCTACCGGATCTATAAATAACAATAAAAAAGACAGAAGATATCCTGAAGAGAAAAAAGGAAATCTTCTGTCTTCTTTTTGTATAAATTGGAATGGGAAGCTTTGATGTCCTTAGGCTTCCGGAATTTTTTGAATGATCGTTCTGTTTATGACAACCAGGAAAGCTACGGACACGATCAGAGAAATGATCTCCGCAATGGGGAAAGACCACCATACTGCGTGAAGTCCGCCGATGGAAGCAAGGATATAAGCAGCAGGTACCAGGACAAACAGCTGACGCATGATAGATACGATCATACTGAATACAGCTTTTCCGAGTGCCTGGAATACAGTTCCCGCAATGATACAGAACCATGCGATCAGATAGTGGATTCCTATGATACGAAGTGCAGGGATTCCGATGGTAAGCATATCTTCGGAAGCACTGAACAGCCCCAGCAGTGTTTTCGGAATAAATTCAAAGGCAAGAAAACCAATGAATGTAAAACAGAATGCGATGAACATGCTGACTTTGACAGTTTTAAGCATACGCTTTCTGTGGCGTGCACCATAATTATAGGCAATGATCGGTGTAATGCCGTTGTTAAGTCCAAATACAGGCATGAAGAAAAAACTCTGTAATTTGAAGTAAACACCAAATACTGCAGTTGCAGTGACTGTGAACTGTACCAGGATCAGATTCATGCAGTAGGTCATGATAGAACTGATGGACTGCATGATGATCGATGGAATACCTACTGCATAAATATGGCCGATGATCTTAAGGTCAGGACGGAAGCCCCTGAAGCTGAGCCGGACTTCATGATTAAATTTATGGTTGCAGATTCCGGCAACGATGCAGGCTACACACTGTCCGATCACAGTAGCTACAGCAGCTCCGGTAACACCCATTTTCGGAGCACCGAACAGACCAAAGATCAGGATCGGGTCAAGGATGATGTTGGTGATGGCACCGCACAGCTGAGAAGTCATGCTGAATATGGTTTTTCCTGTGGATGTGAGCAGACGTTCAAAGAAAAACTGTCCAAGCAGACCAAAGGAGAATATCATAACTGTGCTCAGATATTCAATCCCAAATTTAAGGATCTCAGGGTCTGCGTTATGTACCTGGCTGGCATAAAATGGTTTTACTACTGTAAATCCAAGGATCAGGAAAACCAGATAGCTTAAGCCATACAGGAAAGCAGCATTGCTGGCTGTCCGATCAGCTTTTTCAAAATTCTTTTCTCCAAGGGATTTGGAAAGCAGTGCGTTCATACCCACACCGGTACCTGCACCTACTGCGATCAGAAGTGTCTGCAGTGGAAAAGCCATGGAAACTGCCGTCAGAGCATTTTCGGAAAGCATGGCAACGAAAACACTGTCTACAATATTGTACAATGCCTGCACCAGCATGGAGATCATCATTGGCAGAGACATGTTTAGTACAAGCCTTCCTACGGGCATGGTCCCCATTTTGTTTTCTGCTATGGGAGCAGATGTACTTTTTTGATTCATATTTCCTCCATTTTGTATTTTGTAGTTTTTGACCTAATTATATATATTAGCATGAAAATATAAGGGATTCAAGAAAAGAATATCCTTCTGACATTATTATAAATGGTCCATACTATAAGTATTTAAACGATTTTGATAGTTGACATGAATTTTCAGATATGCTATGCTTATGTAGATTTTGAAGGACAAGAAAGAGTCTTTTCAAAGCAATTATTTTGGACCACTCCATTTTGGGGTCAAGGCCATACGGACAGCCGGGTCCACTGCCGCTGATGGTAACTTTGGTTGCCTTATTGATTGAGTTAGAAGCTCAAATTTTATAAGTTGGTTCCTTTGATAACCGTCATGCGCATGTTGCGCAGACTTGTGAAACGGTCAATAAGAGTAGTAAAAGTATGATTGCTATATAGACTCTGACATATATCATCCGGATTCTGATCTCATGTAAATATGGGGATTCTCATATTTATATGCGATGAAAATAAAATCAGGAAGAATGATCTAAGCAGGTTTACGGTTTTGTATCGGCCTGCTTTTTTTGTGCGGATAAAGGAACTGGAAATGGAGAAGCAATGAACAGAAGTCGTTTTAAACTGGACCAGAATCATGCTCCAATTCATGAAGCTCTGGAAAAATTCCTGCGTATGAGAGTAGTACCTTTCGATGTGCCGGGACATAAAAGAGGAAGAGGAAATCCGGAGCTTACTGAATTTCTGGGACAAAAATGTGTAGGTGTGGATGTAAACAGCATGAAGCCGCTTGATAATCTCTGTCATCCCGTATCTGTGATCCGGGAGGCGGAAGAGCTGGCAGCAGATGCCTTTGGAGCAGCGCATGCATTTCTTATGGTTGGAGGAACTACAAGCTCAGTGCAGACTATGGTGCTAACTGCCTGTAAGAGGGGAGATGAGATCATTCTTCCCCGAAATGTCCACAGAAGTGTGCTGAATGCGCTGGTTCTGTGCGGAGCAATCCCGGTCTATGTGAATCCGGAGGTGGATCAGAGACTTGGGATTTCTCTTGGAATGCGACGTGAACAGGTGGCAAAGGCAATTAAGGAGCACCCAAATGCGGTGGCTGTGCTGGTGAACAATCCCACCTATTATGGAATCTGCAGTGATCTTCGCGCAATTGTACGCATGGCTCATGAAGCAGGAATGCTGTGTCTGGCAGATGAGGCACATGGAACCCATTTTTATTTTGGCGGAGGTCTGCCGGTTTCGGCAATGGCAGCCGGTGCAGATATGGCGTCTGTATCCATGCATAAAAGTGGCGGAAGCCTGACCCAGTCCAGCCTTCTTCTTACAGGACCAGGTGTTCATGCCGGTTATGTCCGTCAGATCATCAATCTGACTCAGACTACTTCAGGCAGCTATCTTCTGATGTCAAGTCTTGACATTTCGCGCCGGAATCTTGCACAGCGAGGACGCCAGATTTTTCATCAGGTAGCAGATATGGCAGAGTATGCAAGGGAAGAGATCAATGCTATTGGCGGCTATTATGCATTTGGAAAAGAGCTGGTGAATGGAGATTCGGTTTTTGATTTTGACATTACGAAATTAAGTGTACATACCCTGGATATCGGACTTGCAGGAATCGAGGTTTACGATATACTGAGAGATGAATATGATATTCAAATCGAATTTGGTGATATTGGAAATATTTTGGCTTATCTGTCGATCGGAGATCGTGCCCAGGAAATAGAGCGGCTGGTAAGTGCTCTTGCGGAGATCCGCAGGCGATTCCAGAAGGATAAATCAGGATTGCTGGATCAGGAATATATCGATCCTCAGGTAGTGACAAGTCCTCAGGAAGCTTTTTATGCAGAAAAATGCAGCCTTCCTCTCAGAGAAACCGAAGGCAAAGTATGCAGCGAGTTTGTAATGTGTTATCCTCCGGGAATCCCGATTTTGGCTCCGGGGGAACGAATCACTCCGGAAATCCTGGATTATATTGAATATGCCAAGGCAAAAGGATGCAATATGACAGGCCCTGAAGATCCGGATATATTGCGTTTAAACGTACTGGCAGGGAGGTAAAGAAAATGGAAATGTGGTTTTCGGAATTTCATACACCGGATGTGAAGCATAGTATCCGGGTAAACCGTCAGCTTTATTCAAAGCAGAGTGACTATCAGAGAATTGATATTTTTGAGACACCGGAATTTGGCAGGGTGCTCACACTGGACGGTAATGTAATGCTCACAGAGCGTGACGAATTTATTTATGACGAAATGATCACTCATGTACCTATGGCTATTCACAAAGAAGCCAAAGATATTCTTGTGATCGGAGCAGGAGACGGCGGAGTTGTACGTGAACTGACCAGGTATGACCGTGTCAGCCATATTGATCTGGTAGAGATGGATCCTATGGTAGTAGAAGCCTGTCGCGCATATCTTCCGGGAAATGCCTGCAGGCTGGATGACAGGAGAGTGCACCTTCATTATGAAAATGCGTTGAAATATATACGCCGCTGCGAAAATAAATATGATCTTATTATTGTAGATTCCTCGGATCCCTTTGGCCCATCGGAGGGATTATTTACCCGTGAATTTTACGGAAACTGCTATAATGCGCTGAAGGCGGATGGAATCATGGTTAATCAGCAGGGAAGTCCTTTTTATTCCGAGGATGCGCATGCCATGCAGCGCAGTCACAAAAGAATTGCCAGTACTTTCCAGATCAGCCGTGTTTACCAGGCTCATATTCCTACCTTTGCTGCCGGCTACTGGCTGTTTGGCTTTGCAAGTAAAAAATATCATCCTGTGGATGACCTGGATTCGAAGGCATGGAATTCACTGAATCTTCGCACCCGTTACTATACTACAAGGCTTCACAAAGGTGCATTTTATCTTCCGGCTTTTCTGGAGGAAATGCTTCAGGAGGTGGAGGACTGATTTATGATCTTACCAAATATTGAAAATTTTATCGGTTGTGACAGCAGCTTTGAGGAAGCAGAAATTGTTCTTTACGGAGCTCCCTTTGATTCGACCACAAGCTTTCGTCCGGGAGCCAGGTTCGGTCCTTCTGCCATTCGTCATGAAAGCTTTGGACTGGAAACCTACAGCCCTTATCAGGATCGTGACCTTATGGATATCCGGGTATTTGACAGTGGAGATCTGGAACTTTGCTTCGGTAGCAGTGAAAAGGCGCTTGCTGATATACAGGATCGTGCAGAGGAAATCCTGAAAGAGGGAAAAATGCCGTTGCTTCTGGGGGGAGAGCATCTGGTGACACTGGCTGCTGTGAGAGCTGTCGCCGGGAGATATCCGGGACTTCATATTATTCATTTTGATGCGCACGCAGATTTAAGAGACGATTATCTTGGTGCCCATTTAAGTCATGCGTGTGTTATCCGCAGATGCTATGATATTCTGGGAGATGGGCGGATACATCAGTTTTGTATCCGAAGCGGGGAAAGAGAAGAATTCCGGTTTGCAAAAGAGCATACAGATTTTCATCCCTTTACCTTTGAAGGCCTGGAAGAAACCGTACAGGAGTTGGCCAGGAAGCAGGTTCCGGTATATTTTACCATTGATCTGGACTGTCTGGATCCATCTGTATTTCCGGGAACCGGTACACCGGAGGCAGGAGGCGTAAGCTTCCTTGAATTGCTCGCTGCTATCCGGAAGGTATCAGAATTAAATATTGTGGGAGCAGATGTTAATGAGCTGGCACCTATGCTGGATCCAAGCGGTGTTTCCACAGCTACAGCATGTAAGGTGGTCAGGGAA
Source organism: Ruminococcus sp. SR1/5 (assembly GCF_000209835.1). NCBI lineage: Bacteria > Bacillati > Bacillota > Clostridia > Eubacteriales > Oscillospiraceae > Ruminococcus > Ruminococcus sp. SR1/5. Next base: position 198,696 of record NC_021014.1, read on the forward strand.
CTGCTGCTGGCGGTGGCAAAATAAAAACAGTTACGAAAATTGAGTATAAAAAAGGAGACAAAAAACATGAGCAGAGTACTTGTAATCGGCTGCGGCGGAGTAGCCAGTGTAGCAATTCAGAAGTGTTGTCAGGCAGATACTGTATTTACAGAACTGTGTATAGCAAGCAGGACAAAAGAAAAATGTGATGCACTTGCCCGGAAACTGGAAGGAAAACAAAAACAGTTATTACCACCGCAAAGGTGGATGCGGATGATGTAAACCAGCTGATCCAGCTGATCAATAGTTACAAACCGGATCTGGTAATGAACATTGCGCTTCCGTACCAGGATCTGACCATCATGGATGCATGTCTGGCATGTGGTGTAAACTATATGGATACGGCAAACTATGAGCCGGAGGATACGGATGATCCCAAATGGCGTGCTATTTACGAAAAACGCTGCAAGGAAGCGGGATTTTCCGCATATTTTGATTATTCCTGGCAGTGGGCATACCGGAAGAAATTTGAAGAGGCAGGACTTACAGCACTTCTTGGCTGCGGCTTTGACCCGGGTGTTACCCAGGCATATTGTGCATATGCATTAAAGCATGAGTTTGACCAGATCGATACCATTGATATTCTGGACTGCAATGGAGGAGACCACGGATATGCATTTGCAACCAACTTTAATCCGGAAATCAATCTTCGTGAGGTAAGTGCGCCCGGAAGCTACTGGGAGAATGGACACTGGGTGGAAATCCCTCCGATGGCGATCAAGCGGGAATATGATTTTGATCAGGTCGGCGATAAAGATATGTATCTTCTGCATCACGAGGAGATCGAGTCCCTTGCCCAGACAATTCCGGGTGTAAAGAGAATTCGTTTCTTTATGACCTTCGGACAGAGCTATCTGGATCACATGCGCTGTCTGGAGGATGTGGGAATGCTTTCTACTACTCCGATCAACTATAATGGACAGGAAATCGTTCCTATCCAGTTTTTGAAGGCTCTTCTCCCGGATCCGGCCAGCCTGGGTCCACGGACTAAGGGAAAAACTAATATTGGCTGCATTTTCACCGGGGTAAAGGATGGAAAAGAGAAAACCTATTATATTTACAATGTTTGTGACCACCAGGAATGTTATAAAGAGGTTGGAAGTCAGGCAATCAGCTATACGACAGGCGTTCCGGCTATGTGCGGAGCATTAATGATGCTTACCGGAAAATGGATCCGCCCGGGAGTGTACACAGTAGAAGAATTTGACCCGGATCCGTTCCTGGAAGCACTTGACAAATATGGACTTCCACGCAGCGAAAATCATGATCCGGAGCTGGTGGATTAATGGAAAGAACAGATACAAGACCACCCTTTGCAGCGTCCGGCGGAATTATTCCGCCGGAGCTGCGGAAGATCAAAACACCTTGTTATGTTCTCGACGAAGCGGCGCTTATAAAAAATGCAGAATTAATGGGGAATATTGCCAAAAGAACAGGCTGCAAAATGCTCCTGGCACAGAAGGCTTTCAGTAATTATGACTGCTATCATCTTTTGGAACCTTATCTGACGGGAACAGAAGCAAGCGGACTGTACGAAGCCAGGCTTGGTGCCCAGGAGATGCCTGGAAAAGAGGTACATGTATTTTGCGCCGGATATCGTGAGGATGAATTTGAGGAGCTGCTTAGCTTTGCAGATCATATAGTGTTTAACTCTCCTTCTCAGCTTCTTCGCTTTGGAAAAAGAGTGAAGGAGGCCGGGAAAAATGCAGGGCTTCGGATCAATCCGGAATGCTCTACCCAGGAGGGACATGCTATTTATGATCCCTGTGCCCCAGGCAGCCGCATGGGTACCACAAGAGCACAATGGGAGACTGCTGTGAGAAAGCATCCGGAGCTGATCGGATTATTGGATGGTATTCATTTTCACACCCTTTGTGAGCAGGACTCTTCTGATCTGGAAACTACTCTTACAGCAGTAAAGACGAAATTCGGAGATCTGATTTCTCAGATGAAATGGCTGAACCTGGGAGGTGGACATCATATTACAAGACCAGGCTATGATATTGCACGGCTTGAGAAGTGCATTAGAGCAGCAAAGGAAGAATGGAAGGTAGATGTTTATCTGGAGCCCGGAGAGGCATGGGCCTTAAATGCAGGATTTTTTTTGACAACTGTTCTGGATGTGCTGCAAAATGGTGATATCCGGCTTGCAATTTTGGATGGAAGTGCTGCGTGTCATATGCCGGATGTTCTGGAAATGCCTTATCGTCCTCCTCTTCTTGGAGCAGATGAACCGGGAGAAAATGCAGTCACAATCCGGCTCGGAGGACCAACCTGCCTGTCAGGAGATATCATAGGAGATTACAGCTTTTCAGAGCCGTTGAAGTACGGAGATATCCTCATGTTTGGTGATATGGCCATTTATACAACCTGCAAGAACAATACCTTTAATGGAATGCCTTTGCCTGATATATGGCTGAGACATGGCGATAAAACCATGGAACGTCTTACTGATTTTGGGTATGAAGATTTTAAAGGCAGACTTGGACGCTGCAGGAAATAAGAGCAGTTTTTTTGAAAAATAATATTGACAGGTTTAATGAAAAATGGGAGGGAGATTCAAAAATGAGCAAAAACGAAGGAAAAGGGTTAAAGTCTTTTAACAAGGGATTCCAAGTGCCTGATACCTACATTATCATCTTTTTTGTAGTTGTTTTCGCAGCACTTATGACATTTCTTGTACCAAAGGGATTTTACGAAACACAGGATATTTCATATATGATCAATGGTGTTGAGAAAACCCGCACAGTAATCAAAGACGGAAGTTTCCAGTATCTGACAGATGATACAGGAAATGTAGTAACAGAAGGAGTAGCACTCTTTAGTGGAGATGGTGGAACAGGATTTTTCAACTATATGTATAACGGAATCGTAAATAGTTCTGCAATCGAGATTATCGCATTTCTTATGGTAGTAGGTGGTGCATTCGGTATCATGATCCGTACAGGTGCGATTGAATCCGGATTGATCGGATTGATCCGTAAGGCAGAGGGAGCAGAAAAACTACTGATTCCGATACTTTTCGTACTGTTTTCTCTTGGTGGAGCAGTTTTCGGGATGGGAGAAGAAGCGCTTCCGTTTACTATGATTCTTTGTCCGTTGTTTGTAGCAGTTGGATATGATTCAGTTATCGCAGTTCTTGTTACTTATGTTGCAACACAGATTGGTTTTGGTTCATCTTGGATGAATCCATTCTCTGTAGGTATTGCACAGGGTATTGCAGGTATTGACGTATTCTCCGGAGCAGGATTCCGTATGGTAATGTGGGTAGTATTTACAGCACTCGGCTGTGGAATGACTATGTTCTATGCATCAAAGATCAAAAAGACTCCGACAATCTCAATCGCATATAAGACTGATTCATATTTCCGTGAGCAGAATGAAAAACAGGAATTGACGAAGGACATTCATTTGGTCTTGGACACATTTTAGTTCTTCTGACACTGGCTGCTACAGTAGTATGGGTAGTTTGGGGAGTTATGACTCAGGGATACTACATGCCGGAGATTGCTACACAGTTCTTTATTATGGGAATTGTTTCCGGTGTGATCGGAGTTATCTTTAAAACTGAACGACATGAAACTGAATGATATCGCAATATCATTCAAAGATGGAGCAAAAGATCTGATTGGTGCTGCACTTGTTGTTGCTATGGCACAGGGTATCATGCAGGTTCTTGGTGGATCTGATCCGACCACACCTACAGTTATCAATACAATTATGTATAATATTTCAAATGCATTGTCTGGAGTTTCCGGAGCGGTTGCAGCAGTACTTATGTATCTGTTCCAGTCCGTATTTAACTTCTTTGTTGTATCCGGAACAGGACAGGCTGCGATCACAATGCCGATCATGGCTCCACTGTCAGACCTGTTAGGTGTTTCACGACAGACAGCTGTAGTTGCATTCCAGCTTGGTGATGCATTTACAAACCTGATTGTTCCTACATCCGGATGTCTGATCGGATCTCTTGCAATTGCAAAGATTGAGTGGTCTAACTGGATTAAATTCATGTGGAAATTCCTTGGCGTCTTAATGATTGGTGCAATCATTACAGTTCTTATTGCAGTTGGAATTGGATTCTAAAACATGCATTGGATAATTGGGAGTGATTTATGATGAAATTAATTCAGAATATTGATGTTTATGCTCCACAGCATCTGGGGAAAAAAGATGTACTTGTGATCAATGATAAGATTATTAAGATTAAAGATCCAGGTTCTATATCCGCAGACGGATTTCTTTCTGAGGCAGAAATGATCAATGGAGAGGGGTTACTTTTAACTCCGGGATTCATTGATAGTCATGTTCATGTACTCGGAGGCGGTGGCGAAGGTGGATTCGCCAATCGTACTCCAGAAGCAACTATGGAAGGACTTACGAAGTTTGGAGTAACAACAGTTGTTGGCTGTCTTGGAACAGATGGAATCGGTCGTGATATATGTGCACTGGTTGCAAAGACAAAAGGATTGAATGAGCAGGGAATGTCTGCATACTGTTATACAGGCAGTTATCAGATTCCGGTTCGTACGTTGACTGACAGTATTGTGAAAGATATTATGATGATTCAGGAAATCATTGGAACTGGAGAAATCGCGATCTCTGATCATCGGTCTTCACAGCCGACTTTTGAGGAATTTGTACGTGTCGTTGCGGATACAAGACTTGGTGGTGTTCTTTCCGGGAAAGCTGGTATTGTAAATGTTCATCTTGGTGACAGTCCGAGATGCTTAGATCTTATTGAACGGGTGGTAGATGAGACAGAGATACCGACTTCTCAAATACTGCCAACACATATCAATCGAAATGAGCTGCTTTTCTGCAAGTCAATGGAATATGCGCTGAAAGGCGGAGCAGTAGATTTTACCGGAAATGAAGATATTGACTATTGGGAAACTATCTGTGATGAGGTACGAGTATGTAATGGTATCAAACGGATGTTAGATGCAGGAGTAAATCCTAACCGCATGACAATTTCTTCTGATGGACAGGGAAGCCTTCCGATGTACAGTAGTGATGGCGAATTTCTTGGAATGGGCGTTGGACAGTCCAGCTGCCTTCTGAAGGAAGTTAAAGAGTGTGTGTTTAAAGCGGATATCCCGTTGGAAATTGCACTTTCAACAATAACATCCAATCCGGCAGAAATCCTTCGCCTTAATGGAAAAGGAAAGATTGAAGAGGGCTATGATGCGGATCTTTGTATCCTGGATCAGGACCTGCAGCTTGTTGAGGTAATAGCAAGAGGTAAAACAGTGTATACAAAATAGAATTAGAAATATCCGGTATAAGAACAGATGTGTTCCGTACCGGATATTTTACTAGCATACATTCTAATAGATGGGGGCAAAATAATGCTGACTTATACATATGTTTCAAAGGGAAAATTTGAACTAATGGAAAAACCGAAACCAGTGCTCATGCATGAACGAGATGCCATTGTAAAGGTGACACTGGCCAGCATCTGTTCCAGTGACCTGCATATTAAACACGGAAGTGTTCCGCGTGCAGTCCCGGGAATTACAGTTGGCCATGAGATGGTAGGTATTGTTGAGGCAGTCGGTTCTAAGGTGACGCATGTAAAACCGGGAGACCGGGTGACTGTAAATGTAGAAACCTTTTGCGGAGAGTGTTTTTTCTGTAAGAAAGGATATGTAAACAATTGTACCGACAAGAATGGTGGCTGGGCACTTGGCTGTCGTATCGATGGGGGACAGGCAGAATATGTCCGGGTTCCTTTTGCAGATCAGGGATTGAATAAAATCCCGGAAGGTGTTACGGACAGACAGGCTTTACTGGTAGGAGATGTTCTTGCTACTGGTTATTGGGCAGCACGTATTTCTGAAATCACAGAGGAAGATACCGTACTGATCATTGGAGCCGGTCCAACAGGAATATGTACTTTACTTAGTGTTATGCTGAAAAACCCAGCGAAGATCATTATATGTGAAAAGGACGAGACACGTATTCGCTTTATTAATGAGCATTATCCGGAGATTCTTACTGTTTCACCGGAAGACTGTAAAGAGTTTGTTAAGACTAATAGTGAGCATGGTGGAGCTGATGCAGTCCTTGAAGTTGCCGGAGCAGAATCGACATTTAAACTGGCGTGGGAATGTGCCCGACCAAATGCAATCGTGACAGTGGTTGCGCTTTACGATAAAGCGCAGATGTTACCACTCCCAGATATGTATGGTAAAAATCTCACTTTTAAAACAGGTGGAGTGGATGGCTGCGATTGCGAAGAAATTCTGAAGCTGATATCAGAAGGTAAGATCAACACGGAACCGCTGATTACGCATACCTATCCGTTAAACAGGATTGAAGAGGCATATGAATTGTTCGAAAATAAGAGAGATGGTGTGATTAAAGTAGCAGTGGAATGCTGAGAAACAGGTACGGGAGGCTGAACAATAGTAAGTTTATTACAAGTAATTTTACCCGTGATCATAATGCTTATTATTGGGATGATCTGCAGAGAGAAAAAACTGATCCGCCCAGAGGGAATTGAAGGACTTCAGGCATTGGTTATGAATTTTACACTTCCAATCTCATTGTTTTATATTTTTTATCGGGCAAGTATTAAAGCAGATACTGTGATATTTCCGGTTATCTTCTTCGTAGTGACCGCAGGTGGGATTTTTGCAGGAAGGCTGCTTTGTAAACTTGTAAAAGAAAAGGATGTCTATTTTCCCTTTACACTGACAGGATATGAAGCTGGAATGCTGGGATATGCTCTGTTTGGTATTCTGCTTGGAAATGATAAGATCACGCAATAACTTGCTTAATCTTGCCCCATTTTGCCAAGATGGCAGCTAAAACACACATTTCACAAATCCCCGAAATCCATTGCAAAACAGGGCATTTCCGGGCAAATCAAGGAGAAATAAAACAATGATAAAAATATTTTTCATCTGCCACGGCACTCTTTGAAAGATTCTTCAAAAAGCCAGTAAAATCAAGGTCTGGAAGGCATAGGCGGTTAGAAAATAACCCGAAAATAACCCATGGGATTTTGTGCAGATATTACATGTAAATATAGATGATGTTTGGGATGCAACATGATAGAAGAGCTGTAAGATTTTGAAAAGAAAATCTTATGGCTCTTTTTGCAAACAAATAGAAGAGGAAAATAGTGGTGAAAAAGTTATTGACATACACCACGAATATAGTTATAATTCTAAATGTTTGAATTATAACTATTTATATGATAAAAGAAGGAGCTAAATAATAAATGGATGATTCATTTCACTACCTGTCTATGATAAACCATATGACTGTCCAGAAAAAACTAATGGAACAGCTGGCAGACACAGGCCTTACCTTGGGACAGCCCAAAGTATTGGATTACCTGAAAGATCACGATGGTGCCAGCCAGAAAGAGATTGCGGCAGGATGCCTCATCGAGGCAGGATCTTTAACGTCCATTTTGAACCGTATGGAAGAAAAAGGTCTGATCGAAAGAAAAATGCTCAATGGAAACCGTCGTACTTTTCATATTTTTATGACAGAATCCGGAAAGAAAAATCAGAAGCTTGTGGAGGAGGCTTTTAAGAAGATAGAAAAAACTGCATTAAATGGTATTTCCGAAGAAGAGCAGAAGTTGTTTATGGATATTTTTTGCCGGATCTATCGAAATCTTGCAGATATGAAATGAGGGGGAAATAAAAAATGGAGAAACGAAAACGATATTTAATATTTCTGGTGGGATTGTTTGTAAACTCCCTGGGAGTCAGTCTGATCACAAAGGCAAACCTAGGAACATCCCCGATTTCATCAATTCCTTACGTATTAAGTCTTAATTTTCCATTTACACTTGGAAATTTTACCATCTTTTTCAGTATCTTTCTGATCGTACTGCAGTTGATCATCCTGAGAAAGAACTTTAAATTGGAGCACATCCTTCAGATTCCGGTATCCATCATATTTGGATATTTTATTGATCTTACCATGATTCTTTTTTCCTGGGTCAATCCGGAAGCGTACATCATGAAGATTGTATATCTTCTCATCGGATGTCTGATTCTTGGCGTAGGTGTATATATGGAGGTCTTGGCAGACGTTGTCATGCTTCCGGGAGAATCTTTTGTCCGTGCTATTGTTCTTACATGGAAAACAAATTTCGGAACAACCAAGATCTGTTTTGATGTATCCATGTCAGTGATCGCTGCTGTACTTTCTTTCGTATTTGCAGGAAGACTGGCTGGTGTAAGAGAAGGTACCGTTATTGCTGCCCTTCTGGTAGGCTTTATCGCCAGACTCATCGGTAAGAAACTTGTATTCCTGAAAGATATGATTTTCCTGGAAAGCGTATCTGCAGAAAACGAGAACGAAGCAAAAGAACAGACAGCAGGAACCTATGGAAAAAATGTTATCGCCATTGGAAGACAGTTTGGAAGTGGCGGCCACGATATTGGCAAGATTCTTGCAGAAAAGTTGGGATATGATTTTTATGATGCGGAGATTATCCAGATGACAGCAGGAACCACCGGATACACACCGGAATTTATCAAGAAAAACGAAGAGATCATGACAAACAGTCTCATCTATGATCTGGTTAATCAGATGTATCTGAATGCGGATATGCAGGATGAAGCACCGAAGGATAAGATTTTCGAGGCAGAATGTCAGGTTGTACGTAATCTTGCGAAAAAAGGCAACTGCGTGATAGTAGGCCGTTGTGCAGATTACGTTCTCAGAAATTCCGGAAACTGTCTGAAAGTATTTTTTCAGCGCCTCTTGTGAGCAGAATTAGAAGAGTGGCACAGAGACAGAATATCTCCGAGGGAGAAGCCAAAGCTACGGTTCAGAAAAATGAAAAACTCCGTGCAGATAACTACCGTTATTACACCCGCCGTATGTGGGGTGCAGCCGGAAACTTTGATCTCAGCCTGAATACAGATTTGGGAGAAGAATATATTGAGAACTGCATCCGCAGTGCTATGAAACTGTAAAAATATATAAAGCCTTATAATATTTGTCGTAAATGATATAGCCCCTTAAGGAACAGTCAATCTAAAAATCATATTTGAGGGACATATTATTTGCAGTAATATTATAAGGCTTTTTCTTTTCTATTGTATACAGATAAGACACATACAGGACTTATAAAGTATTTCGGTATTCCGCTGGTGTCATATGGAACTTTTTCTCAAAAATTTTATAAAAATGCGTAATGTTGGAATAACCGATCTCTTCCATGACAGCAGTAACAGAACGATCAGGCTGCTTTAACATTTTCGCCGCTCTGGACAGACGTATATTCTGGATAAGAGAAGAAAAAGTCTGTCCCGTATAATTTTTTAGGATAAAAAGCAGGAATCCTCGGCAATCAATTACCGAGATGAAAGCGTAAACTGTGCATGTCTACACTCATAATAAATGAAAAGATTGCAGAAAAGTACAACACAACACCAGAAGAGGTACGCAGAGAAATGCAGATAGCCATAGATGCAAGATTTGATAATCCTGATCCGGCTGTGCAGGAAGTATTTATGGGAAACCTGAATCCGGTCATAAGGAAGGTGAACCGGATGTAGTAGGAACACTTTCCGTAAATCGGGATGAAAATTTAACCGTGATGGCTAACCGGGGAGATATTGAGGATAGATGTTCGCTGATAATAGGTATTTATGATATCCTGTAAAGTAATCATATTCATTTTTTCTTCAGCAGTTTTTTGGATTTCATTATAGAATTCCTGTAAAGACAACTGAATATTAATGCCAACGCCGCAATCAGGGTTGGTATGAGTATCTAAATGAAGCAGCGGCTTCTCACCTTCAACTGCTTTATAAATATCCAGCAATGTAATCTGATCTGCTGGTTTTGAAAGAGAAGGACGGGCATGTCCGGCTACACTGGTCATAAGTCCGGCTTTTTTTAGTTTTAACATAAGCTGGCGTACAAAGCCGGGATTTGTATGGACACTTTCTGCAATTGAGGCACTGGAGAGAGATTTTTTCCTGGTTGATAGCAATCAGAACCATCACATGAACAGTATCGCTTAATTTTGTTGAATATTTCATGATAAGAAACTCCTTATAGTATGATATAATGATTTTTTTTCACATTTTTGAGACAAAAATATTTCTGGTTTGTCTAAAACATTTCAAGTTCTCAACAGTTCTTTTCAATGTGTTGAGAAACTGTGCATATTTATTATTTTGATGATTGTAAATAATATAATTACAACTATAATGAAATTTAAAGGAAAAGTCAACACAGTAATGAAACTTACGGAGGAGTGTATAATATGCTGATCGTAGACAAATCTATGAAACTATGACTGAGGTAATGAGTTTTGTCCAGGAATGGATAAAAGAGAATCCGGACAAAGTTAGATTTATGAGAACACCAAAATCCTTGTATAAACATTGATTATTACATGATACTATAAATGTTCACAAAGGAGAGCTTATGGAATACAAAAATCAAACAGAAAATCGTGCATTTCAGGAAATGTTGCAGGCAGCAGTAAAACGGCTGCAAAATCGTTCCGGAGAGGATCTTGCTGCAAAAAGTGGGGCTGTTTTTCATAGCAGTCGAAATGTGCTTGAAGTACTGAGTTTTTATGAAACGATTGAAATTCAACTCCCTGAGTTTCGTATTAACTCAAACATGGACGAATGGCATTATCTGACATTGCTGCATTATCTGGATATGGCGGATGGAACAGAAGGTTCACAGAAGCTCATTACTTTTGGTAACCTGAAAGATGGAATGATTCGAGGAACCAAGTTTGACCGGACTGCAGAGCAGAAACTGGAAAAGCTTTTGCAGGATAAAGATCCTGAGAAAATTCAGAAAGCATGTAAAAACCTGGGTGCAGAATTCACAGAGACAAAGGCGGATCTGTGTGCTGTTTTTCCAGTTCTGCCAAGATATCCGGTAACTTTAAAGATATGGTTTGCAGATGAAGAATTTCCTGCATCTGGCAAAATATTTCTTCAGGATCATGCCGATCATTATCTGAGTGTAGAAGATGCGGTAACAGTTGGAGAAATTTTGCTGCAAAAATTATCGGAAGCATTTTCTTCCCTCTGATCATGGATCAGAAAACTTTCCAGTCCGGCTTTGATAAATTTGTCAATTGTTGTCTGAATCTGTTTCCAGTCATTACAGTGATTGCGTAGCATCAGTCTGTTGATGGAAAGGCAGCCATTCATTTGAAAATAAAAACCGATTCTGCCTGCTCAAAGGTCAGGAGGCTGTGTGACATAAGCCAGGTCACATAGCCTTCTTTTGTATTTTCTGCTAATTTTTCCAGAAGAATGGGGGCAATTGCATCATCCAGAAACAGTGCCCTGTATTGTGATTCCATCTGTATTTTCTGACAGAACGGATAGGAACAGCTTTTTTGATTTAGACAGAATAAATGATCTACAGTTGTTAACATATCCTGAGTCATATCATTAAAAATATCTGATAATACATCATGGATATCGTAGTAATGAAGATAAAAAGTGCCACGGTTGATTTCAGCATTTTTGCAGATCTCTGTAACTGTAATTTTCGTAAAACTCTTCTGCTTTAACAATTCTAAGAACGTATCTTTTATGGTTTGCCTGGTATAGCGGGTACGGCGATCTTGTTTTCTCGTTTTTCTGACATTATATACTCCTGTATTATTTGGTATCATATGATTCCTCAACAATTTTTCTGATGTGTTGAGTAGCCATACAAATCTCACAGATTGATTATTGTAATTTATATAGTAACAACTATAATGAGATTTAAAGAAAAAGTCAACAGATTGTTCAGAATTTTAGGAGGAAAAACATGGGACATGTAATTGCTGTATCAGGAAAAGGCGGTGTAGGGAAAACAACCCTTTGTGGATTGTTGATTCAATATTTATGTGAAAATGGAAAACATCCGGTTTTAGCTGTAGATGCAGATGCAAATGCGAATTTGAATGAAGTGCTCGGCGTTGAACCGGAGATTACACTCGGAGAACTGAGAGAAGAGATTGAACGTGCAGGAGTTGATCCACGGTATCAGATTCCGACAGGAATAACAAAACAGGCTTATCTGGAAATGCGTCTCTCCGATGCAATTGCAGAAGAAGATGATTATGATTTGATGGTAATGGGGCGAACCCAGGGACAGGGCTGCTATTGTTTTGTAAATGGTCTTGTGCAGACCCAGGTTCAGAAACTGCAAAGCCATTATCCATATATTGTGGTTGATAACGAAGCAGGTATGGAACATATCAGCAGAGGAATCCTGCCAATGATGGAAGTTGCGATTCTTGTAAGTGACTGTTCAAGAAGAGGTGTTCAGGCGGCCGGACGTATTGCAAAGCTGATGAAGGAGTTAAACTTTAAACCACAGAAAACCGGATTGATCGTGAATCGTGTTCCAGATGGAAAATTGGATGCCGGAACTCTGGAAGAAATCCGAAATCAGGGACTGGAACTGTTAGGGGTTGTACCACATGATGACCAGGTATATCAGTATGACTGTGATGGAAAGCCGATCATACGGCTTCCGAAAGATTCTCCTGTAAGAAGTGCACTGGGAGAAATTGTAAAGAAGTTAGGATTGTGAGCTGGAGGATTGAAAGTTTGAAGATTGAGTAAACAGAAATATTATCTGATTTGGTATAACCAATTGCAAAGAAAGGAAAATCCTCATGAGAAATCATTGGACAGAAATAGAAAAATATTTAGAAGACCAGAAGATAGCGCAGGAACTGATTGGAGAACTGAGAGATTTTCACATGCGTTATGAGGTAAAGGATCAGGTAAAGGAACGAGTAGAAAAACCGGATATCCTATTTTATGGGAAAAAGATTCTGGAAATGTCAATAGCAGCGCTTCTTCAGGGAGATAACCTGTTACTTTCCGGTGCGAAAGCTACAGGAAAAAATGTACTATGCGAGACACTGGCATGGATATTCGGAAGACCGGAATACGACATTTCTTTTCATGTAAATACAGACAGTGCCGATCTGATCGGAACGGATACCTTTATAAATAATGAGGTTCGTCTTCGGAAAGGCCCCATCTACCAATGCGCGGAATTTGGAGGATTTGGAATCCTGGACGAAATCAATATGGCAAAAAATGATGCGGTTTCTGTATTGCATGCCACACTGGATCATAGGCGCAGAATCGATATTCCAGGATATAACAGAATTTTACTTCATCCGGCAACACGATTTATCGGCACGATGAATTATGGTTACGCAGGTACCAGAGAGCTAAATGAAGCATTGGTTTCAAGGTTTATGGTAATTGATATGCCTGAAATGGATGAGGATAGTGTCCTTTTTGTATTAAGACAACATTTTCCAGATGGGAAAAAAAGTGCACTGAAAGCATTTGCAGGACTGTTTCTGGATTTGCAGATCAAAGCTTATCATGGAGAAATCTCAACAAAATCTCTTGACCTGAGAGGATTGGTTTCTGCTGTAAAAGCAACAAGAAGCGGACTTTCTCCAATTGATGCAATCCAGATGGGGATCATAAATAAAAGTTTTGATGTATTTGAAAAAGAGATCGTAGAAGATGTGGTTTCTACCAGAATCCCATCTTCCTGGACCGGAAAAGATATATGGGGGTAAGCTTGTATGGAGGATGTCAGATGGCCGGCGGAACAACTGGAAGAACATCGTCTGGAGATCAGTAATCGTATCAGAAATCTTTTTTGGACAGTCAGTGGTGATTATGATATGGAATTTGAACCGGATACAGAAAAATATGTTTATTCAAAACAAACGGTTCTGTATGAGGCAGTGAAGCAGGGTGCCTTTGCACGATATTTTGATCAGAAGAAACTTGGCATGTATTTGATGAAAAAATTACATTTTTCTGCTGGAGAAGATATGCTTTTGCCTCTTGCCGGATTATGCATGGATGCTGCAGTGAATCGGTTTATCATTCGAGAACGTTTGGGAACAAAGGAAATCAGAGAACAGGCGTTCAGAAAATTGGAAAAGGCCGAGGAAGAGCAGGTATCAGACAAAGCTGGAACAGACCTGATTCACAGGATTAGGCTTCTGTATATAAGGCATGTTCTGGAGAACACAGACGATGAGGGAATGGATCCACAGGCAGAGATTGCATTGTACAAGATTCTTTCTCTGAAGGATGCGGAAAATACGGAAGAGGTCATAAACGTGATAGATGAGATTTATAATCATGTTCTGGATCCCTCTTTTGAAAAAAGGAATGGAAATCTGGAGAAGATTTTGAATTTACCGGATATGGCATTGGCCAATGATGCGTGGCAGGAATGCATGACGGATGAACAGATGGAGGACATCATTCAAAAATATCTTTCTAATCTCAAAAAAAGATGATGAGTCTGGATATCAGAAACAAAAAGAAAAAAGATCTTATTTTTCTCCGGAAAAAGAAGAAGTTCCGGAAAGCCCGGAGAATATAAATCCACAGGCAGTGCGACGGATACGGGAATATGTGGAACTGAATTACGGAAAATCGTATCTAAGTGAATCGGAGCAGGCCAGAGTCAACCGGAAATTTTGTACAGGAATCCACAAAAACTGTATCCTGTATCTTACAGATGGAATTTTACAGAACCCTGTGATAAAAAATAATCAATACCGTTTTTCTCAGCTGCAGTTTGAAAAAATAAAGCCTATTATGGAAATAATCACTGGATCATCAAAAGAAATATTTCTGAGTTGGCAGAGTCACTGAAACGGGCATTTATAATCCGAAAGGATGATTTTGTCAGCAGATCTGATGCAGGGCAGCTTGTTCCTGAAAGGTTATGGAAAATTGGAAGAACAGACGATGACAAGTTATTTAATAGAAAAAAGAGATCAGAAGATTCTGAGTTTGTAATAGATGTCCTGATTGATTCCAGTGGTTCCCAAGCTGGCAGACAGGCTCAGGTAGCGGCACAGGGATATATTATCAGTGAAGCATTAAGCCAGGCAGGAATTCCTCATCGGGTGACAGGATACTGTGCTTTCTGGGGATATACAGTACTTCAGAGATTTCGGGATTATGAAGATCCAAGGGAAACAAATGAAAGAATCTTTCAATTTCGGGCGTATGCCAATAACAGAGATGGGCTTGCACTGAAAACAGTCTGTTCCTCTCTCATGGAGCGACCGGAAAAAATAAGATTTTAATCGTATTAAGTGATGGAAAACCCTGTGATATGAGCATACAACGACTAGGAACCCGCCAGCCCAAGATCTATGACGGAGAAGGAGCTGTGAAAGATACTGCATATGAGGTGCGTCGGGCCAGAAATCAGGGAATTTTCGTAATTGGTATTTTTGTAGGGAATGAAGAAGAACTCTCCGTGGAAAAGAGAATCTATGGAAAAGATTTTGCCTATATTCGTAATATCAGCAATTTTTCCCGTATAGTAGGAACTTTTTTGCGAAGACAAATTGATATGGAATGAAAATGGAGGAATCACTATGGGTAAAATTGAATTTTCCAATTGCCAGGATGTAAGAAATCAGAAAAAGATACAGGAATTAGATTGCCCACGCTGTCATGAACCGGGAGGCATTGAAGCCTTTGTGAAAGACGGGATACTTGCAGAGGATGGAGTATGTGATAACTGCGGATATATTCTTCCAGAAGGAACAGAACTGGAGGAAGTGGAGTAAGAAGCATTTAAGGAGACAACAGATGAAAATTGCTGTAACTGGAAAAGGCGGAGTAGGGAAAACCACGATATCTGCAGTATTAGCACGGCTGTATGCAGAAGAAGGGAAAAAGTATTTGCTGTAGATGTGGATCCAGATGCAAATCTTGGACTTGCACTGGGTTTTTCAGAGGAAGAACTGGAGAGTATTACGCCTATCAGTAAAATGAGAGGGTTGATCGAGGAGAGAACAGGTGCAGATAAAAGTAATACTTTTTATAAAGTCAATCCAAAAGTGGATGATATTCCTGAAATTTACGGAAAAGAAAATAATGGTGTTCGACTTCTGGTTTTGGGAACTGGTCCTATGTCAAGATTTAGTACAAGTTAAAAAACAAAATATCTGCTGTTGGAGCAAACTCATTATACATCAGAAAGCCCTGTACGATATTTTTTTATGAAAAAGTTGTAAAGTGGTGTAAAGATTAATGATCTTTGTATTGGCACCGAAAATATATTTATTTCTCCGCGGCTTTTCTTCCAGGATGTGAGAGTGCCGCGGAGAATTTTTTTGCGAAGAAAGAATTGCTATAGCTTTTGTAATTCCGGGAAAACCTTTATCTAAGAAAAAATACAATATTAACATGAATATCATGAATATAATATTGGAGGCTGTGAATATTCCCAAATACTTCCCTCTCAGATTCCTGTTTTCTTTTGCAATATATTTGAAACTTATCAGGCTTGCCATGGATGCAATCAGAGTGCCGAGACCTCCAATATTGGTTCCGACAATTAAAGCCCGGCAATTATCTGTAAAGCCGGATAAAAGAAGCGCAGCGGGAACATTGCTCATAATCTGACTGGCAAGAACAGCAGTAAGTGTTTCCCTTCCTGCCATGATTCTTTCCAGAAAACTGCTGAATTGCGGAATCCTTCCAAGGTTGCCGATAAAAATAAATAATGCGATAAAGGTGGCAAGCAGGGAGTAATCCACCCTGCTTATATTTTCCCTGTTTCTTAGCAGCATATATATAAGAACCAATACAAGAGGAATCTGGTATGGAATGATACGTGCAACAGTGAGCAGGCAGATTGTAAATAAGATCAGGTAAGCGGCCAGGTATTCCATGTTAAGTTCTTTTCTGTCAGAGAATCCCAAAAGAGTTTTATCTTTTTCGGAACCGCATACGTGAGGTGCTTTGGCAGCGGCTACCTGTATCCATATCAGAAGAAGGATAAGTGCTGTGGCGGAATAGGGAAGCATCAGGGTTATTAATTCTGCCGCGGACATCCCTGCTCTGGCATATAGATAAAGGTTCTGCGGATTTCCGATTGGTGTGAGCATGCTTCCGAGATTAGCAGCGATTGTCTGCATGGCTACAATTTTAAGAAGCCAGTAATTGCCCAGTTCCTTTGGCAGTTTATGCACAATGATCAGTGCAAGAGGAACAAAAGTAATCAATGCCACATCATTGGTGATCACCATTGACAGGAAGAAACATAAGAGTACCAACAGCCTGATCACACCCACAGTTCCCGATGTTCCCATAAGCAATTTTTTGGCAAGTATATCAAAAACACCAACAGCCTTCAAACCAGCTACAATTGCCATCAAACAGAAGAGGAGCCCGAGAGTCCTGAAATCGATATAAGTAAAATAAGCCTTATCCGGTCTGACCCAGAACATAGAAAGAAGCGCCAGGATCACTGCAATTGACAAAACGGTTTCTTTCCTGAAAAAACATATAATTTTTGTAACATAATATTTCCTTTCCGGTCTGATACGACCGCGCATAAGTATATCACAGAAACATCCAGAAAAAAGAATATCATTTTGTATTGTGGATTGTGTTTGCGATTACCGCCACATTCCTGTATAATAAAAATGTTATCAATGGCGACATCATTTCAAAAGTTCAGAATATGAAAGGAAAACGTTTTGGAAGAACTATACAGAAAATATCAGGGAAAAACAATAAAAGATGACTATGGGAAAAAATTCCAAGGAATTTATAGATTTTGCAAATGACATGAAAAATAGCATGAAAATTAATGCCGCAAAATATGGATTAAGGCTTATTACCTTTGAGACGGGGCATTACGATATGTGCGGATATTTTAAGGACAACGAAACAAAAAAAGTATGCATATTTTTCATTCCATGAATGCAGGAACCACCCCATAGATTTCGACATGATGAACTCTAAGGGATTTCTCGTCCGTTCTGCAAAAGGATTGAACGATTGCACTGGAGGATACAACAACTTTACGGACTTGAAGGGATTTTTCCAATTTTCTCTATTTTTTTCATAATGATCACCACTTTACAACTTTTTCATAAAAAATATCGTACAGGACTTTCTGATGTATAATGAATTTGACCCAAAACATTACAAAGGAAAGTGACCCTGTACGACAAAAACAATATACAACGAAAAAACACTGATTGGTAGACTTCATCAATATTTTTTGATTTATTTTGAAACTTTTTCTGTTCCAACAGCAGATACCTTATTTCTGCTGATATTATCCATACTAACCTTAGAATCTGCACATTCCATCCGGTTTCTGTATCAGCATTTTTTATCCGAAATAACGGAGAAATCACTGAATGTATTTTATTATGCATGTTCCTATAATATTGGATATGGATGTTCATGTAATGCAGTTAAATGATTAAAGTGAAGAAAGATTTTAGCACTGCATTTTAAAGATATTAGAAGATTAATTAAGTTGGGAAATTTGTTTGAGCAGTAGTCTGCACCCCCTAAACTGACTACGATTTAACTACTACAGATGGAAATGATTTGCTTCATTTTGCACTTTTTTGCAAAAAATGTAGTAAATGAGAAGAAAACTACGATACCTTGAAATGCTGATAAAACCTTGCAAAATACGGCATTTCAAGGCAATTTGAGAGGAGAAAAAACAATGATTCGAGTACTTTTCGTATGCCACGGCAGTGTTTAAGGGACGGAGCAAAAGCCTTGAGTTTATTGGGTTCCTTGGATGGAAATGTAGAATTTACACCTTATTTACACCTTTGGAAGATCGGATTGGAAAAGCTGAAATAATAATATAAATGCGTGGGAGAAATCCTACGCTTTTTACATATAATCGCACAATTTGAATGAAAAAGCCTCATGATCATGTGGGAAAATGAAAGTAAAACTTATTAGATGATATAATGTATTAATTTGTAATTTGAAAGAATATTTGAGGTTTATAGGAATTTATCTGACGGTATACACCTACCATATAGTAGTTATAAAATAGAACGGTATAAATGGATAGTTAGGTAAGAAGATAAAGGTTGTTTAATTGTTAAAAGCTCTTGCGGAAAAAAGCATTTTAAAATAATATATGATTGTAAGAGATGTATAATTTTTACAATGGAGAATAAGATATGTTTGGTAAGAACCAGATC
>NC_021014.1:218025-240571 GCF_000209835.1 Ruminococcus sp. SR1/5
AGAACCTGATTACCGGTTAATCTGTCTTTTTTCATTAAAGGGGGTGATTGCCATGATTATTGATCTGGACAGCAGTTGAATCGCTGAAAGGAGGGAAAAGTTATGCAGGAAGAGGTAACTCAGAAAACGGTCACGTTCTGTATTCGGGCTACTAAGATTACAGCAGACCTGTTGAAAAAGGTTCTTGTTGCGTATCTGCGTTATCAGAATCTTTATGCGATAAAAGAAAAGTGCCAGCACGGATCCATTCAGGTTCCATACAGTTACTATGACTGCGGTATACCGGATTATTTTACGAGTGTACCGCTGCACTGGCACAGTGAAATGGAATTAAATTACATAAAATCTGGAAATGGTTTTTTCAAATACGAGGATCAGACCATCTCTGCCAAACCAGGAGACATCGTTCTGATCCAGCCCAACGTCCTTCATGCTATCATGTCGGATGAGCACAGCTCTTTTTTTTATGATACCATTGTTTTTCATCAGAATATGCTGGTGGGAAGTTACGATGACCGTTGTTATACAGATATTCTGCTGCCGATCTTTTCTTCCAGACAAAGAGTTCTGGTCCCTGTATCTCAGGACCCCCCGGGGTATCATGAACTCCATGATTCGGTCCGGACTATTATGCAGTGTGCGCACAAAAATCTTGCAACGTCTGATCTGTTACTGAAAAGCGAACTGCTTCGCTTATTTTATCTGCTGGCATCGACACCGGGACTCTGCACCGAACACACGGTTTCGACAGAATCTCGGATGACCGAAACACTTCGGCCTGTTCTCACTTATATACAGAAACATCATTCTGAATCTGTCACCATAGAGCAGCTGGCAAAGATCGCTCATATGAGCAGCAGTTACTTTATGAGCTGTTTCAAACAGAATTTCGGTCTCGGAGCCATTGAATATCTGAATCAGGTACGTATCCGATCAGCATGCGATCTTCTGCGCAATACGGATCGCAGTATCTCCGACATTGCTTTCGATACCGGATTTCATAACCTTTCAAATTTCAATCGACAGTTTCGCACCAAGGTAGGATGTTCTCCTCAGACTTACCGAAAAGAATCCGTTCTTTCCTGATAGATCCAGTAAGTGATCATCAACATGATCCAGGCGCCGATCCAGGCAGATACTTCTGCCAGAGCAACACCACGAAAAGCCAGATATGGAGTCAGCAGCTTTACCATGACCACTCGAAGAGACACTTCCAGGACTCCTGAAAGCATCGGAACAAACGTATGTCCCATGCCCTGACACCCGTTGCGGAACACAAACAGCCATCCCAGAGGAAACAGACAGATGCCAGTAACCGCCAGAAAATCTCTTGTGTAAGAAATAATCGACGCATCATTCAACATGAAAGAAGTCAGAAACTCAGGAATACACAGCAACATCAAAGCCAGTGGAATATTTATCAGGATCGTCAGGATAACTCCTTCCCGGATACCGGTACGTATCCGCTCCTTTTTTCCGGCACCATAATTCTGTCCCACAAAAGTAAGAAGTGCCAGGCCTACTGTATTTGCCGGCTGTTCAAAAAGACTGAGGATCTTGGTGCATGCCGCATAGGCAGCCACATAGCTTGTTCCCATATTGTTGACAAATGTCTGCAACACCATTCCACCCACTGCAGTGACAGAATTCATAACGGCAACAGGCAGACCTTTCAATGTCAGTCTTTTGATGATCACACTCTGTGGTTTCCAGTCCGTTTTTTTCGGGATCAGATTTTTTTCCCTTCCTATGTAGTAACAGCAGTAAAGCGCAGACAGAACCTGTGCCAGAACAGTGGCTAACGCTGCGCCAAAAAACACCCATATGCAGCGGAAAAACGAATAACAGATCCATCAGAACATTAGCAATGGCGGAAATTATCATTGCAACCAGAGGCACCCGGCTGTTTCCGACGGAACGCAGAAGTGTCATGGCAAAATTATTAAAAATTGTAATGGTGGTTCCCGCAAGAATTGTTCCGAAATATTGCAGTGTTTCCGTCATCAGATCTTCCGGTGTATGGAGAAATGTAAATAATTGCCGCATGAAGGCCAGACTTACCACTGTGATCACAATCCCAATAGCCAGACAGATCCAGACAGACATTGCCAGCTCCTTACGAAGTTTTTCATAATTGCCACTTCCAAAAGACTGAGAAATACAGATTCCCAATCCTCCTGTCAGCCCAATTGCGAAACCAATGATCAGAAAATGTACGGAACCGGTATTTCCGACTGCTGCAAGTGCCGTATCGCCAATTCCTTTTCCCACCACCATAGAGTCTGCAAAGCTGTATAACTGCTGAAACAGATTTCCTGCCAGGATCGGCAGAAAAAACTGTACCAGTAAACGCATGCAGTTTCCCTGCGTCATATCATTCGTCGTGTTCTTACCCATTATGTTACCTCCTGATGTCTAAACGGTACTCTCCAAATACTGTCTGCTTTTAGCCAGTATTTTACTACTGAAATGATACTTTTTCTATGACATTACTATGCTGAAATATTAGCAGAAAGTTTCTTGTTTAAATTTTTTATGATGTTTTCAGAGTTATCTTTTGAATAATATCTCATTTTTGCTGCCGATAAATAGTCTATAATAATACCTCCTCTTCAAAATTAATTCTATCATAAAATGACATATAAATCTAATAAAGATATGCTTAAAAGACAAGAGTTCATAATGATTAGTGAACATCATAATATTTTTAGAGTAGCATCCAAATATCACAAACCGATTTGATGAGGAGAAAATACCAGAGCAAGATCCACTCGTGTATTACAGTATTGTCATTTTGATAATTTTGTATTACTTACGAGTAGCAGACTTGATGGGGATTACGTCCCCATACCCACGTGAAAATATAATTGCTGGCAATTATATTTTAGCAGATACGCGAGCATATCTGAGTAAGCGTCACAGACAACAAAATAAGGAAATTTTGATAAGGCATTCACCTGGAATAGGTGAGTGTTTTTTGTTTTTAAGTATTCAATTAACCGAAAAAATAAAAAATTTTCCTCAGGGGGCTGTAAAAATGCCTCTCAGCGTTTCGTATTAATGAAAGGGTATTTTTGCAGGAAAATAAAAATTTTCATCAAGAGCCTGTATTTATGCCCTTCATCTTTTGAATATGTGTAAGGACATTTTTGAGCCGGCATAAAAATGATTTTTACAACAGTTAGAAACAGAAACGAGGCGAGAAAAGAATGAAATATGAATACATGAAGGAGTCAGAGCAGATGCTTCAGTACTTCCAGTTTCCGAAGTTTTTGCTAAAACTGCGAATTTCTCAAACTGCAAAATTCCTTTATATGATTTTGTATGACCGGGCGCGGATATCGAGAAAGAATAACTGGATAGACAAGTATGGAAATGTTTATCTGATCTTTCCAATAGAGGAATTGTCTGTTCAAATCGGCAAATGTAAATCTTCTGTAAAAACAGCATTGAAGGAATTAGATGATGTGGGATTAGTGTTTCGCAAGTCCGGCGGATTTTCAAAACCCAATCATTTGTATGTGAGAATTCCATCTGATGCAGATATATCAGATGCAGTCATGCATAGAGCAAAAAACTATGTTGAGAACTGGGATGAAATGAAAAGAAATCATATAGGCTGTTTGTTCTGGGGGCCGGTTGGCACTGGAAAAAGTTTTATTGCCGGGTGCATTGCCAATGAACTTCTTAAGCAGGAAGTAACAGTAAAGATGACAAATTTCAATACTATTATCGATGATATATTTCCGCTGGCAGACAAAACGGAATATATCAATGCATTGGCTTCTTACCAGCTTTTGGTTATTGATGATCTTGGAGTGGAACGAAATTCAGAATATGCATTAGGAACTGTTTTTAGTGTCATAGACCGCAGGGTCCGTTCGGGACGACCTTTGATCATCACGACCAATCTTCCACTGAAAGAAATAAAAACGAGACCATAGGTGATGTGAAAACTTCGGATACGCATCTGGGACTTGAGGATGCAGAGGATGAATTGAAGCGGCTGGAAGACCTGCAGAATGCCAGAAAGGAATTGGAACGGACGCAGGGAGAAAAGACGGTGTTGCAGAAGATGTTTAAGGCGATATGATTATAGAAGAAAACGAAAGACGCTTTGCGGTTGCAGGGCGTTTTTTGTATAGAGAATCTTGTATAAATATGGTACAATAAATCCGTTGAACAACGCGAGTAGAAATATATCAAAGAAGAAATAGTATTATATAATTTATGTGAGAAAGACAAGGTGATTACTATGGAATATCCTCATACATTACAGTTTAACGTAGAAAAGATTTTTGGCAACCAAGAGGTTCAAATAACACTGTATTCGGGATTAACAATATTGGTTGGTACAAATGCTTCCGGAAAGACTCAAACATTGAAAAAAATAAGGGATATTATGAAAAGAAAGTTAGGTGGCGATAAGGTTCGATATTTATCATCAAATAGAATTGGAAATATGGAACAATATAGATCAAAAACAAATCAATACAGTTATACCATTGATGATTATACACTTGGAGATCAAGCGACAAAACGTGCTCGTTTACAAATTGAAACTGCAAGTGGAGATTTCTTTGCAATGGACGAACGAAAGGATGTTTTTATTAAGGTATCTGAGAGGTTATCGGTGTTATTTAATAGAAATATTTTTATTCGTTGGGATGCTGGACATATGAAGGTGTTTTTTGGAAAGACCGATAGTGAGCAAGAATACTCAGTTGCAGCAGAAGCAAGTGGATTAGTTAATGTTATTTCAATTTTGGCTGCCCTATTTGATGAAGTGGTTGAAGTATTATTAATTGATGAGCCAGAAGTATCTTTGCATCCGCAATTACAATCATATCTTCTTCGTGAGATGAAAAGTGCTGCAAAAAGATACAATAAAACTATTATTATTTCAACCCATTCTGCAGAGATGCTTGAATTAAATACTGCATCTGAGTTGTGTAACTTTGTGTTTTTTAGTAAAGATGCATTACCTAAACAAATTTCGCCAGATACACCGGAATTGAATAGCGCAAAATTGAAAGAATTTCTTTTGCGAATGAGTCTTATATATAATGAGGGCTTTTTTGCTAAAAAAGTAATGCTTATTGAAGGTTCCAGCGATATGATTTTATGTCGATATCTTTGCAATAGACTTAACTTAAATTTAGATGTGGCAGGTTCACAAATTATTCCGGTTGAAGGAAAAGGACAGTTCCCTATTATTACAAAATTGTTTAGACTTATTGGTAAAGAAGTATGTGTCTTAACGGATTTAGATGGCTTTACAGATGATAATAGTATTATTAATTTATTTTCGGGTTTACCTGAAGCAACTGACATTGCTAATGATTATGGCAATGGGGATCTTCAAAGTATGATTAATATTCCTTGTAAACATCCTGGCTGTGCAGCACTGATTCCGCACGGTCAGATGTATTGTGAGAAACATAAGCCATTACATACAAAGGACAGAGCCCATGCATCAGAGCGTGGTTATGGTGCCAAATGGCAGCGAGAGAGAAAGAAGTTCTTAGAGAGCAATCCATTCTGTGTGAAGTGTTATGAAGAAGGTCATATTACTATGGCTACAGTCGTGGATCATATTATTCCACACCGTGGAGACCAGAAACTGTTCTGGGATAGGTCGAACTGGCAGCCTTTGTGTGAGCATCATCATAATGTAAAGACAATGACCGAGGATAGATTCAAGGAATATCGGTTCTGATGGAGCGAGGGTAGGGGGTATTTGAATCTCTACAGGCCTTAAGCTCCAAGACCGGCGCCCCCTCTTCTGTGCAAAATCGCGAAATAGAAGATGGGGGTATGAGTAAAAGGTTGTTATTGATGTGAAAACATAACATGATATTATATGATGTTACAAAATCATAACATTTCAGATTGACTTTTCTCATTTTTGTGATAAAATATTAGTAAGCAGAAATGGAGGGATTATCATGAATGAAATGTTAGGTAGCCGTATCAAGGCGTTGAGAAGTGCAAAAAATTTCACTCAAGAGCAGGTCGCTGATCAGATTGGTGTCAGCAGACAGAAGTATGCAAGAATTGAGAGTGGAGTCAATAGTGTTACTTTGGATATCCTTTCTAAGGTTGCTGAAGTTCTAGGCGTAACTGTGGGAGATATAACAAGAGTACTTGACGAGTCTCCGGTGGTTGAATATAGAGCAGGAGAGGAAGGCGCATCTTCTAAAAAGATATTTGATATGCTTGATTTGTTTTATGCGAATAAGCATATGTGTGCAAAGCTACAGCACAAGGATATGATTTAGGAGGGTTTGCATGCAGGATAGTAGGAAACGAGAAATCCGAATAAAAGCGGATTCATTTAGGGTGAAGTGTAAAATAAGCAGATATGGAATAATTGATCTGTTCAAAGAGTGTGAGAGACTTGGATATAAGCTATTAAGATATCCTCTCGGAGACAATGCTGATTTAGGCTTCGCAGTAAAGAAGGATAATGATATTATTATTTTTACAAATAGCTGTAGCAGATTATCCAGAGAAATCTTCACACTTGCACATGAAATTGGTCATGTGATATTGCATTTAAACGATGAAAGTTCATTTATTGACGATAGTATAACAATTAATGGTAGAAGTACTGATAAAAAAGAGCAGGAAGCAAATTATTTTGCAGCCTGTTTATTGATGCCGGCTGATGATGTAGGCAGATTTATTGATCTCGGGATTCAAGATTTCGGGGAAAAAGGTTTGTCAGCAATGGACATTGCTCGTATAATGTCAGAGTTTAATGTTAGCTTTGATATGGCATTAAACAGATTGGAGAGTTTAGGCATAATAGACCTAAAACAGAAGCTGTGTCTTGATAATGAGAGAATTATGAAAAAGGTTGGCAATTTGCTCCGAAGCGTTGGTGGCAATGCAAAGTTGAATGAACCAAGTAATGTGATTGATATACCACATGAGTATATTGATTATGTTATTTATAATTATAACCATAATGCAGTGCCAAAAGAAACGCTGGAAAAGGTGCTTGCATGTTATCAGCTTAGTATTGAAGATATTAGTGACAAGCTTGTTTCGTTTGATGACGATGACGGTGATGATGACTTGGATGATTTGATAGGAGGTTTGGAAGATTGAGAGCCTCTTTAGATACAAATGTTATTATCCATTTCTATAAGGCGAATCTTCAGAATATCTTGTTTGATTTTTTTGATGAAGGAGTGTTTATTTATGAACAGATTCGTAATGTCGAGTTGGAAAATCATGGGCAGGATGTAATCTCCAAGGTCGATTCTGATATTGCCGCAGGTAGGATAGAAATTTATACAAATCAGAAGCTAAAAGATTTGCAGGTATATAAAATTTTTGAACATAATGTCAATGAAAACAGAAATTTGTATGGTTCAGGTGATTTGGGCGAAGTATATGCAATATCATTAGCGCAAACCCTTGGTGCATACTCTCTTGTTACAGATGACACGAAGCAGGGTGGCCCTTATATGTCATTGTTACAATTTGAAGATGATATTATGCCATTTACATTTGCGGATGTCTTAATATTAAGGTATTTGATGGGAGTCGTTGATGAAAATCAGACTGTAAAAGATTTTGATCTTGTTAATAATTCATCAAATCTTAACTGGACATTTAGAAGTCAGGTTACGAAATTCATTAAACGATTTATTAAAGATCCTTATCGAAATGAAGATACCGAATGGATTCGTAAATTGTCTGAAACGTATGAGTTTAGCATAAAAGCTAAATTGTCTGCATTGAGTAAATTACTATAACATCAATGATTATTAATGAGGATCGTGTAGAAATACATGGTCCTTTTCTTATGCAAAAAATTAGGAAGGAGGGGATTCCAGTGGCAGGAAGAAAGCCAAAGCCTACAGCTTTGAAAAAGCTGGAAGGTAATCCGGGAAAAAGAAAATTGAATACGAAGGAGCCAATTCCGGCAAAGGGAATGCCTAACTGTCCGGAATGGTTATTACCTGAGACTAAGAAAGAGTGGGAACGTTTAGCTGATTTGATGAATCAGATTGGGGTTCTTACGGAAGTGGATATGGCGGCATTTGCGGCCTACTGTCAATCTTATGCCAGATGGAAGGAAGCGCAGGAGCATATAGATTCTGAGGGGTCGACCTTTGAAACGGATAAAGGATATCAGCAGCAGACACCTTGGGTTGGTATTGCAAATACCAATCAGAAGCTGATGCTGCAGGCGGCATCCGAGTTTGGACTTACGCCTTCATCCAGGTCACGTATTGTGGCTGGTAGTGCAAAGGGTAAGGAGCCGGAAGATGAGATGGAGGCATTGCTTGGGGGTGATTCTTAGTGGCAAAGGAACCAAGACCAAAGGGATATCCGAAGCTTAAGAATTATAAACCTTCCCAGTTCATGCTTCCGACTTCACATTATGATAAGAAGAAAGCAGACAGGGCAGTGACCTTTATTGAGAATCTTTGTCACACCAAAGGTAAATGGGCAGGAACACCATTCTGGCTATTACCGTGGCAGGAGCAATTGATAAGAGATATATTCGGGATTGTAAAACCTGATGGGAACAGGCAGTTCCGCACTGCATTTGTGGAGATATGTAAGAAAGTAGGTAAGAGCGAATTAGCAGCAGCTGTCGCTCTTTATTTATTGTATGCGGACAATGAGCCTTCCGCAGAAGTGTATGGTGCAGCGGCTGACAGACAGCAGGCATCCATCGTATTTGATGTGGCAAAACAGATGGTAGAGATGTCACCGGCTCTGATGAAAAGAAGTAAGCTTATGGGAGCCACCAAGCGTATTGTGAATTATAGCAATGCCGGTTACTATCAAGTGCTGTCAGCGGAGGTTGGTGGTAAACATGGATTTTCGGTAAGCGGTTTGGTATTCGATGAAATTCATACCCAGCCAAACAGGCAGCTGTATGATGTTCTTACCAAGGGCTCATCGGATGCAAGACAGAATCCGCTTCACTTTATTATAACGACTGCAGGTAATGATAGACATTCCATTGCTTATGAGCTTCATACGAAGGCGGTGGATATCTTAGAAGGCAGACGTGTGGATCCAACTTTTTATCCTGTGGTCTATGGACTTAAGGATGATGAGGACTGGGAAGATGAAGAAAACTGGTATAAGGTAAATCCTTCTCTTGGATATACCGTTGATATTGAAAGACTCAGAGATGCATACAGGGAA
The DNA here is from genome assembly GCF_000209835.1 of Ruminococcus sp. SR1/5. NCBI lineage: Bacteria > Bacillati > Bacillota > Clostridia > Eubacteriales > Oscillospiraceae > Ruminococcus > Ruminococcus sp. SR1/5. The sequence goes on from NC_021014.1 coordinate 227,206, forward strand.
GCAAAGCAGAACCCGGCGGATGAGGTTACTTTCAAATGGCTTCGATGCAATATGTGGGTGAGTTCAACCGTTGCATGGATTCCAGATGCGATATATATGAGAGGAAATGAATCAATTGAGGCGGCTTCACTTGAAGGAAGAGACTGTTATGCAGGACTTGACCTTTCAAGTACAGGGGATATTACAGCTTTAGTATTGATATTTCCGCCGAGAGATGAAAATGAAAAGTATGTGCTCTTGCCGTACTTCTGGATTCCTGAGGAAACCATACCTAGAAGAGTGAAAGCTAATTCAGTTCCCTATGATATTTGGGAAAAACAAGGCTATATCATGTCTACAGAGGGAAACGTGATTCATTACGATTTTATTGAAAAGTTCATCATGTACCTATCAGAGAAATATCACATTTTGGAAATAGCGGTGGATAGATGGAATGCGACTCAGATGATTCAAAATTTGGAGGGCGAAGGTTTTACCATTGTTCCTTTTGGTCAGGGATTTTCTTCAATGTCAGCTCCGACGAAAGAATTCTATCGCTTACTGATGGAGGGAAGAATTATTCACGGTGGGAATCCAGTGCTTAGATGGATGGCGGGTAATGTTGTTATTGACACAGATCCTGCTGGCAATATTAAAGTAACCAAAGCTAAATCTAAGGAGAAGATAGATGGCATTGTTGCCGCAATTATGGCGCTTGATAGATGTATACGTCAGGAAGGGCAGAGTGGCAGCGTTTACGATGAGAGAGGATTGTTGGTATTTTAAGGAGGGTGTATGGGATTTTTCAGTAATTTATTTCGGGGAAGGGATGCTCCTTCTAACAGCACAGCTGGAAGCGGGTATGGATTCTTTATGGGGAGTACGGCTTCCGGGAAGAGGGTGAATGCACGGAGCGCCATGCAGATGACTGCTGTGTATTCCTGTGTGAGGATTCTTTCTGAGGCAGTGGCGGGTCTGCCATTGCAGTTTTACAGGTATAACGATAATGGCGGTAAGGAAAAGGCGGTGGATCATCCGCTCTATTTTCTGCTGCATGATGAGCCGAATCCGGAGATGACTTCTTTTGTGTTCCGGGAGACTCTAATGACGCACTTGCTTTTGTGGGGGAATGCGTACAGTCAGATCATCCGGAATGGAAAGGGTGAAATTGTGGCTCTTTATCCGCTGATGCCCGACCGGATGACGGTGGACAGGGATGAGCATGGCAGGCTTTATTATGAGTACCTGGTTTATGACGGGGATGATGTGGATGGCAGAACCGGGACGGATCCGAAAGCGAGTGGAAAGATTGTGCGTCTGCATCCGGCGGATGTGTTGCATATTCCGGGGCTTGGGTTTGACGGACTGGTCGGATATTCACCTATTGCCATGGCGAAGAATGCGATCGGGCTTGCCATTGCTGCGGAGGAGTATGGAAGCAAGTTTTATGCCAACGGTGCCGCTCCGTCAGGAGTGCTGGAGCATCCGGGGACTTTGAAGGATCCGGGCAGGGTGCGGGAGAGCTGGCAGTCCACTTTCGGGGGAAGCAGCAATGCCAATAAGGTTGCTGTCCTGGAAGAGGGAATGAAGTATACGCCGATTTCCATTGCACCGAATGAAGCACAGTTTCTGGAAACAAGGAAGTTTCAGATTGATGAGATTGCCAGGATTTTCAGGGTGCCGCCGCATATGGTCGGGGATCTGGATAAGTCCAGTTTCAGCAACATTGAGCAGCAGTCTTTGGAGTTTGTGAAGTATACACTGGATCCCTGGGTGAGCCGGTGGGAACAGGCAATGGTCAGGGCTCTGCTGTCTGCGGAGGAAAAGAAGAAGTATTTCTTTAAGTTCAATGTGGATGGGCTGCTCAGGGGTGATTACCAGTCAAGGATGACCGGTTATGCCACGGCAAGACAGAATGGATGGATGAGTGCCAATGATATCCGGGAACTGGAAAATATGGACCGGATCCCGGAAGAACTTGGCGGCGATCTGTATCTGATCAATGGAAATATGACGAAATTACAGGATGCCGGTATCTTTGCCGGATCTGGAAAGGGGAAGGATACTGGTGAAGAAGTTTTGGAACTGGAAAAAGAAAGCGGTAAATTTGGAAAGCGGACAGGAAGCTGAGGAAAGAATCCTGTTCATGAACGGAGTTATCGCTGAGGACAGCTGGTTTGACGATGATGTCACGCCGGCTCTTTTTAAGGATGAACTGAATGCAGGGACAGGGGACATTACCCTGTGGATCAACAGTCCGGGCGGGGACTGTGTTGCCGCAGCGCAGATTTTTAACATGCTGTCGGAATATCCGGGGAAGGTTACCGTAAAGATTGACGGGCTTGCGGCATCTGCTGCGTCTGTCATTGCAATGGCCGGAACTGAGGTATGGATGAGTCCGGTAAGCATGATGATGATCCATAATCCGGCGACGGTTGCGTGGGGTGACCATTCGGAGATGAAGAAGGCTATGGAACTTCTGGATGCGGTGAAAGAATCTATCATCAATGCTTATGTACGGAAAACGGGACAGAGCAGGGCGAAGCTGTCACATCTGATGGATGCGGAAACGTGGATGGATGCGAATAAGGCTGTGGAGCTTGGCTTTGCGGATGACATCCTGTTCCAGAAAGAGGAACAGGGCAGTGAAGGCGAAAATGGAGATCCAGGTGCTGGCCGTACAGAAAACGGGACGTCTGATTCTGTAATGTTTTCCAGACGGGCAGTGAATAATGCGCTGATGAATAAGCTGGAGAGGTATTATGGAAAGACCGGAAAATCCGTGAAAGACCAGGCGGAAATTGGCTTGAATGGAAATGGTACTGGTATGCAGGGGACTGGAATAAGTGGAAGTGCCGGTGCTGAGGGGGACGATCCCTGTAATGGATGTTTCGGGGCGGCGGAGAATGCCTGCCAGAAGTGTGAAAAGAAGAAAGTGAATACGAATGTTACAGGGCGTTCTGCAGATGATCTGCGTGAACGCTTAAATTTTATCAAAAAATATATCTGAGGAGGATACGGATTATGACGATTCAGGAATTAATGGAGAAGAGAGCTAAGGTTTGGGAAGCTGCAAAGAATTTTGTGGATACCCATGAGAATGAAAACGGGGTGCTGTCTGCGGAGGACAGTGCAACCTATGAGAGAATGGAAGCGGAGATTGAGGATCTGACAAAGGCGATTGACCGCCACCGCAAGGCTGAGGAAATGGAAAAGAACCTGAACCAGCCGGTAAACCAGCCGCTGACCGGGAAGCCTTATGCAGGCGGCCAGGGTGAGTCAAAGACAGGACGTGCTTCTGATGAATACCGCAGGGCAATGCTGAATGCACTGAGAAGCAACTTCCGCCAGGTTTCTAATACCCTTCAGGAGGGCGTGGATGCCGATGGTGGTTATCTGGTTCCGGAAGAGTATGACAGAAGGCTGGTTGATGTTCTGAATGAAGAAAATATCATGCGCCGTCTTGCCACAAGAATCGTGACTTCCGGGGAGCATAAGATCAATATTGCGGCTACCAAGCCGGCGGCAAGCTGGATTGAGGAAGGCGGGGCGCTGACTTTCGGGGATGCGACTTTTGACCAGAAGATCCTGGATGCACATAAGCTTCATGTGGCGATCAAGGTAACTGAGGAACTGCTTTATGACAATGCCTTTAATCTGGAAAATTACATCCTTGTTCAGTTTGGAAAGGCACTTGCCAATGCGGAAGAGGATGCCTTCCTGAACGGAAACGGAACAGGGAAGCCGACCGGTATTTTTGACGGAACAGGCGGCGGACATCTGCTGAATACACTGGCTGCGGCACTGAAATCAGATGACATGCTGGATCTGGTGTATGGCCTGAAACGTCCGTACCGTAAAAATGCATCCTTTATCATGAATGATGCAACACTGCCTTCTCTTAGAAAGCTGAAGGACAATAACGGTGCTTATATCTGGCAGCCGGCTTATCAGGCAGGAGAACCGGACAGGATCCTGGGTTACAAGGTGGAGACTTCTGCCTATGCACCGAAGGACGGCATCGCTTTTGGGGATTACAGCTATTACAACATTGGTGACCGAGGAAACAGATCCTTTAAGCAGCTGAATGAACTGTTTGCAGGCAACGGGATGATCGGCTTTGTTGCAAAGGAACGCGTGGACGGAAAACTGGTTCTTCCGGAAGCAGTGCAGATTATGAAACTGAAGGCAGACTGATTTTATGAATAAAGGGACCGGCAGGAGAAGTACAGGTCTGCCGGTTCTGTTTTGAGGTGATGCAGTTGGCAGTGACAGTGGAAGAGATGAAGAATTACCTGCGTGTGGATTTTGAGGATGATGATGCGCTGATCGGGGATCTGATCAGGCAGGGGCAGCAGATCTGCATGGATGTGGCAAGGATCACGGATGAGGATGAGTTTGAAGACCTGCAGGGGACGAAGATTGCCGTGCAGTATGCGGCTGCCTATCTGTATGAACACAGGGAGGAAGCGGATCACCATCAGCTGGTGATGGATCTGCGGAGCATGCTGTTTGGAGTGCGGAAACCGGGATTCTGAGGTGGTTGGTTTGAATATTGGATTGATGAATGAGAAAGTTGTTTTTCAGAAATGTTCTGTTGTAAAGGACGGGATCGGAAATCACAGGAATGAGTGGACAGAGGATTACTGCTGTTTTGCTACGATAGGCGGTGAGGGGCTTGCCAGTTCCAGGGAAGCGGAAACTGCAGGGACTGTGGTGGAGGATGTGGGAATGACTGTGACGGTGCGGTACTGTAAAAAGACTGCAGGCATCCGGTCTGTTACCCACAGGATCCTGTTTCGGGATCAGGTGTATGACATTGTGAGTGTGGATCATCTGAATTATAAGAAGAAGTGTCTGAAATTCACATGCAGGAAGGTCCGGAGGTGAGACATGGCAGGAGACAGATGTACAGTCAGCCAGATGGCAGATGTGATCATGGAAGGGCTGGAAGAGTACGCACAGCTTGCGGCGGATGATATGAAAAAAGCAGTAAAGAAGGCAGGCGCACAGGCGAGAAAAGACATCCAGGAAAATGCCCCTGTGAAGACCGGTGCCTATGCAAAGAGCTGGGCGGCGAAGACCACGAAGGAAACTGCCAATGCGATGGAAATCGTGGTGTATTCCAGGAACAGGTACCAGCTGGCCCATCTGCTGGAGTTCGGCCATGCGCTGAGAAAAGGCGGCAGGACAAGGGCATTTCCCCATATTGCGCCTGCTGAGGAAAGGGCTGCGCAGACTCTGGAACGGGAAGTAGAGAAGGCACTGAGGTGATGGCGGGAGGTGAAAGCATATGACACTGGAAGAACTGGCAGGGATGCTGGAAAAGGCTGGTTTTCCTTTTGCTTATGACCATTTTGCGGAAGGGGAAAGCCCGGATCCGCCGTTTATCTGCTATCTGCTTCCCGGCAGTGATAATTTTGCGGCAGACGGACGGGTATACTTCCGGATCAGTGAAGTAAGGATAGAGCTATACACGGACCGGAAGGATCCCGGGGCAGAAACTCTGGTGGAAACAGTTCTGGATGATGCCGGGATTTTTTATAATAAGTCGGAGGTCTGGATCCAGAGCGAAAAGCTGTATGAGGTGCTGTACAGTATGGAACTGTAATGATTTGTTTAATGATGGAGGGATAATATGTCTGATAAGAATAACAAGGTAAAGTATAACCTGAAAAATGCGCATTACGCTTTACTGACGATCGGGGAGGAGGGGACGGTGTCCTATGCAGCACCAGTGCCGCTTCCGGGGTCCGTATCACTGTCCCTGGATGCCAACGGGGAGCCGGAGAATTTTTATGCAGATGGCATTGCGTATTATGTAATCAACAACAATATGGCTATGACGGGGATCTGGAGCTTGCACTGATTCCGGAGAGTTTCAGGACAGATGTACTGAGAGAGAAGCTGGATGCCAAGGGCGTTCTGATTGAAAACTCGGATGCAGAACTGGCACTGTTTGCCCTGCTTTTTGAGTTCGACGGGGACGTGCGTCATATCCGCCACGTGATGTATAACTGTTCAGCTTCCCGTCCGAAGATCGAGGGCAAGACCAACGAGGAGAAAAAGGAAGTGCAGACAGAAACACTGACTATCAAGGCTACACCATTGGCGGATGGAAAGGTGAAGGCGAAGACAGGGAATACTACGGATGCAACTGTTTATGCAGACTGGTACAAGTCGGTGTATCTGCCGGCTGCAGATCCGGCTTCCTTGCAGGAAGCTGATGGTGGAAAATCTGTTGTGAGTGCTACTGGAAATGGAAAAGCACTGAGCTGAGGGGGATTCAGATATGAGTATGATGAAGAAGATTGAGATTGACGGGAAGGCGGTTGCTTTTAAGGCTTCTGCCGCTATTCCGCGTATTTACAGGATTAAGTTCCAGAGGGATATTTATAAGGATCTGTCTGCTTTGGAGAAGGCAATAGGGAAGGATAGCGGGAACAGCGAGGATGTGAGCAGTCTGGATCTGTTTTCCCTTGAGATGTTTGAGAACATTGCGTATGTGATGGCGAAACATGCGGATCCGTCTATCCCGGATAATCCGGAGGAATGGCTGGATGAGTTTAACACGTTCAGCATTTATCAGGTTCTGCCAAAGCTGATCGAGCTGTGGGGAATGAACATTAGGACGGATGTGGAGGCTAAAAAAAACTTCATGCAACAGACCGCGAAATGACAACTCCCCTGTTTCTTCTCCGGTGTGTGCAGCTGGGGATTTCCATCCGGGATCTGGATCTGCTGACTATCGGGATGGTGAATGATATGTTTGTGGAGAGCAGGAACGATGAGTATAAGGGATGGAGACAGGTTGCCACACAGGAGGATTTCGACAGGTTCTGATATAAGATTTTATTGAGAAAAGAAAATTATTATTTTTATAGATTTTGTTAAGAAAATTGTAGATTAAAGATTTGAGTTGAGGTATAATATATAAATTATATAAATCTAGGGGGTGGTTAAATGGTATTTAGCAAGGCAAAATTGTTTAAAAACAATCAATCGAGTCATGGAACTGTATGTGTAGTTCCTTATAATGATAATATAGAATACTATACATTCCTCAAACAACAAAGAGAAGTAGGTAACAAACAAATAATCATTACATCTGATATAATGATTAATATTATTCGAAAAGTATGTTTGGAAAGAAAGTTTCACATCTATAAAATAGTATTAGCTGAGGAAGATTCAGAAATAGAATATGAATTAGATAAGCTAATCACGCAGGTGCAGAATAATGCGGCTTATTTTGGAGACTTGATTGAAAAAATCCAATTTTTGTCAGAACAGTCCTCAATAGATTTGGCAAGAGTATATATGAAGGGACATTTTTCGAACGGTTTTACACCTAATTTATATGTTCAAGCAAATGGGATTTTGGGGGTAAATAGTGAATCATTTGACGAATTGACACAAGAGATAAGCACCGTTGTTGAGAGGTGTTTGGCAGGATGGTAAAAGGAATATGGAAACTGGTTACGCCTATAATAAGTGCTATAATTGGTATTTATGCAACAAATACATTCAATGTATTTGCTCTATTACCATTTGTTCCTGATGAACATTTGTTTGATATATGCATTACAGTTTATTTTGCGATTGCTGATATAATCATTGAGCTAATAGCGGAATTGATAACAAAATCAGTTAAGAATTTTTTTACTTCTGAACTAGAGGTTATTATGGGGGTACCAGGTGCAAATACGAATTTAACATCTAATGCGATAATGACTTTCAATTCTCAGAGCTTGGCGGAAGCCATTATAAAAGTAAATATTCGTGGAAGAAAAAACATTTTAAGGGTGTTGAATTAGTTATAAAAAAGCCGGCATTTGCGGAAATGCAAGCAGTATCAAGTAGAAGAGAAGTCTATGTAGATGATGATTACCATGTTAATTTGGAAGCACTTTTTGGAAATGGTGATCGGATTGAAAGCAAACAAGAATTTCGAATTGCTTTAATCCAAGATGCAGTAGATGGAAATACTGAAGCTACAATTTACCCAGAGTTAAGCATAAAAAAATGTAATATTATTTTTAAACGTAATAGTGCAAAATTAAGAACAGGGAGAGAATAATGGCATCAACGACAAGATGGCGGGATACGGTAGTAGAAAATATTGATCAAGCTATACAAAAATTAATAGATGACGTGACTGAAGAAGAGAAGGTAACTAACATTATATGGGAAAACTGGTCAATACAGAAATGTTTTACTGATAATAAAACAATTAAGTTGAATGGAAAAGATATCAAATTTAATTACATAACATATGCATATGATCAAGTAGACACAACGAATGAGAATAAAACTGCAAGAAAAGACGGATTTATTATTGTGTATTCCACTGGTTATGATGTGAATTACATCATAGACCAAAATTCTTATGCGATGAAACTTTTGCGGAAGTTATTATCTTATAATGGGCGCAATGAACTGGAAAGAGGTAATTTTGATTTTTCTAATGATTTCTTTAGTTGGCTGATATATAGGGTATATAATAAGAATTGTAATATAGAAGTTTTTCTTGAGAAAGAAAAAAACTTACGGTAGATACAATAAAAGGAATAAAGGGAGATACCTTGGATTTACAGACACAGGTTACGGCATCTGGTGAGGCAGTAATGAATATTATTAGTACATTGGCATTCTTGCTTGAAAGTCGAAATTTTAATCAAATTAAACTTGATTTAAATTACACTGATCATTCAAATGTGAGTTTGGCTTTGCAAAAAGGAACTGTAAATGTATTAATGAATGAATATTCAGGGATATTTGAAGATGATACGCCAGAAGAAAAGATTGCAAAAGCATATCTTCTTATTTATTTAGAGATTTTGCCAATTCTGTTTCAAGAATATTATACTGATATTGGAAATGATGTTTGGAACGAGGAAGTGTACAAACAATTTTTAAAATCTGTTGGAGAAACTATAAGAGAAAAAATTGATAATAGAATTGCATCATTTGATGATCAAGATAATTAAACTAGCACCGATTTTTAATCGGTGCTTTTTAGTTTACCAAAATGTCAAAAGGAGGTGAAGTAATAATAAATCGGATTAAAGGTATTACAATTGAGATTGGCGGCGATACCACAAAATTGCAGACTGCCCTGAAAGGGGTTAATACGGAGATCAGGAATACGCAGAGCCAGCTGAAAGATGTGGAGAAGCTTCTGAAGCTGGATCCGGGGAATACGGAGCTGATCGCGCAGAAGCACAGGCTGCTGGCACAGGCGGTTTCTGAGACAAGGGAAAAGCTGGAAACTTTGAAGACTGCACAGCAGCAGGCGGATGAGGCACTGCGGAACGGGACGATTTCCCAGGACCAGTATGATGCACTGCAGAGGGAGATCATTGAGACGGAGCAGAGACTGAGGAGCCTGGAAGAGCAGGCGAACCAGTCTGCGACTGCTTTGCAGAAAATCGGTGCGACCGGTGAGAAGTTGCAGACAGTTGGAAACAAGATTTCTTCTGTGGGGCAGAAGCTGCTTCCAGTGACGGGAGTGGTGACAGGGCTTGGAACGGCGGCGGTGAAAACTGCCGCTGATTTTGACTCTGCAATGAGTAAGGTGGCGGCTGTGTCCGGGGCAACGGGATCTGATTTTGACAGCCTCCGGGACAAGGCCAGGGAGATGGGTGCCAAGACAAAGTTCTCTGCGACTGAGGCGGCAGATGCCATGAATTATATGGCAATGGCCGGATGGAAGACGGAGGATATGCTGCCCGGTATTGAGGGTGTCATGTACCTGGCTGCGGCATCCGGGGAAGACCTGGCAACGACTTCTGATATTGTGACGGATGCGCTGACAGCTTTTGGGCTGACTGCAGCGGATTCGGGACATTTTGCAGATGTGCTGGCGGCTGCTTCCAGTAATGCCAATACCAATGTGTCCATGATGGGTGAGACGTTTAAGTACTGTGCGCCGGTTGCAGGGGCTTTGGGATTTTCGGTTGAGGATACGGCAGAAGCTATCGGGCTGATGGGGAATGCGGGTATCAAGGCTTCCCAGGCTGGTACTTCCATGCGTTCCATTATGACCAACCTGACCGGGGATGTGAAGCTGTCGGGTGCGGCGATCGGGGATGTGACCATTGCTACCACGAATGCAGACGGATCCATGAGGAGCCTGTCTGCGATCCTGGCTGACTGCAGGGTGGCTTTTGGCGGAATGACTGAGGCAGAGAAGGCGAACAATGCGGAGGCACTGGTCGGAAAGAATGCCATGTCAGGTTTCCTGGCACTGATGAATGCGGCACCGGAGGATATTGAAAAGGTGTCGGGGGCGGTAAATAACTGCAAGGATGCCGCAAAGAACATGGCGGATACCATGCAGGATAATCTGGAAGGACAGCTGACTATTCTGAAGTCACAGCTTCAGGAGCTGGCGATCTCTTTCGGGGATCTGCTGATGCCTGCGGTGCGGAGTATTGTTTCCGGTCTGCAGGGGATGGTGGACGTGCTGAATGCCATGCCGGACGGGGTGAAACGTGTGATCATGATCGTTGCACTTCTGGCTGCGGCTCTGGGTCCTGTGCTGATCATCATAGGCAAGACCCTTTCGGCCATTGGAACGATTATGACATGGGCACCGAAGCTTGCCGGTGCGATCAGTACGGTGAAGGGTGCTTTTGCTGCGCTGAGTGCCACGATGATGGCAAATCCGATCGCCATTGTGATCGCTGCCATTGCAGCCTTAGTGGCGGCTTTTATTTATCTCTGGAATACGAATGAAGAGTTCCGGCAGTTCTGGATCAGGCTGTGGAATGAGATTAAGGAAGTCGCTGTCCAGGTATGGACGGCGGTTTCCCAGTTTCTGGTTTCCGCATGGAACGGGATCCGGAATACGGCGGTGGCTGTATGGAATGGCATCAGGGATTTCTTTTCCGGTCTGTGGGCTGGGATTAAGACACTGTTTACTACGGTTGTCACTGCAATTTCTACTTTCCTTGTGGGAGCGTGGAATGGAATCCGTGCAACGGTTATGACAGTGTGGAATGCGATTTCAGCATTTCTGGGTTCTGTCTGGAATGGGATCAGGTCTGTCATTACGAATGTGGTGAACGGGATCCGGACATTTTTGCAGAGTGCATGGAACGGGATTCGGACAGTCATTACTACGGTGATGAATGCAATTCGGACGGTGATCTCTACGGTCTGGAATGGGATCCGGACAATTATTTCTACCGTGCTGAATGGAATCAGGGGTACTGTCAATTCCGTGTGGAATGGAATCAGGAATACCATTTCTTCTGTGGTGAACGGGATTAAGAATACGGTTTCCAGTGCTTTTAATGCCATGTGGTCCGGAATCCGGGGTACGATTTCCGGTATTTATAATACGATCCGGGATGGACTGGGAAATGCGGTGAATTATATTACAGGTCTTGCATCTGCCGGATGGCGGTGGGGTGCGGATATCATCAATGGCATTGTAAATGGTATCCGGAGCTGTATTGGTGCAGTTGCCAATGCGGTGACGGATGTGGCAAATACTATTCGTTCCCATCTGCATTTCTCTGTGCCGGATGAAGGTCCTCTGACGGATTTTGAGAGCTGGATGCCTGACTTTATGAGTGGTCTGGCTGAGGGCATTGAGAAGAGCAGGGGAATGGTGAAGGCGGCTGTGAACAGTGTGGCTGCGGATATGGTGGTTTCGCCGCAGATGGCTGTGGCAGACAGCAGTGTGATGACCGGTACGGGATCGTCCGGCAGTGCGGATCTGACGGCTGGTATTGTGGCGGCGCTGAAGGATGTGCTGGAAGATCAGAAGGGACAGCAGGGGGATCTGGTGATTCCTGTTTATCTGGGAAACCAGCTGCTGGATGAGGTGATCGTGACGGCACAGCAGAGAATGAGTCTGAGGAGCGGAGGTAGATAGGATGGCTTTTTTCAGTATCTTGTGTTTGACGGGGAGAACCTGCCGCTTCCGGATTCTTATGAGGTGGAGCTGGAGGATGTGGAAGCGGATTCCGGCGGTGAGACAGAGGCGGGAACGACACAGAGGGATGTGGTGCGGCATGGGGTTGCACGGATCCCCGTGTCGTTTTCTGTGACTGCGAAGTGGCTTAAGAAGCTGGCAGGGTATGCGAAGAAGGATAAGATCAGTGTGCAGTATTTTGATGTGGAGACAGCGGAACTGAAACTGGCGGAGATGTATGTGACTGGGTATAAGGCGAAGCTGAAAAAGGATACCAGTTATAAGGGGCTTTGGACGGTGAGCTTTACGTTGAAGGAGATGTAGCGAGATGGTATAATGGGAGAATCAAATCGGTATTTGTCAGAAAATGAGGAATAGTTGAAATGGAGGCGCTATAATAACATGAAGATTGAAGGGAACCAGAAAGAACTGGATGCAATGGTAGAATTTCATAAGGGAAACCGTGTCGAGGGGCTGAGACTGCAAGAAGAATTTGCAGCGGAATTTCGTAAGGAGTATAAAGACAAAGATCACTGTCCTTGCCTGAAAGCCTGTCGTTATCACGGAAACTGTAAGGAATGTGTAGCAATCCACAGAGCGCATCAGGAACATGTTCCTAATTGTATGCGACCATTGATTAATGAAAAATTGAAATTGATGTCAGAATTAACAGAGCATACCTTGGCAAATGAAATAGAAGCTCCACATGAGATTTTAAGAAAATAGGCAAGTCAAATCCCAGTTTCATAGAGGAAATTCGATGATTAGAACATATAGAGAAAGTGACTTGCCTGTTGTTATGGAAATATGGCTTGGCACAAATATCAAAGCACATAGTTTTATTTCTAAAGAATATTGGATAAGTAATTATGAGATGGTAAAAAAAGTTTTGCCTAATGCAGAGTTATATGTGTATGAAGATGATGATACAAAACTAATTGACGGGTTTATTGGATTAACAGATAGTTATATTGAAGGACTTTTCGTAAAAGACATTGCCCAGTCAAAAGGAATTGGAAAGCAATTATTGGACTATGTGAAAAGGATAAAATCTACACTTTGTTTGAGTGTTTATCAAGAGAATATAAGGGCAGTGCATTTTTATCAGAGGGAACAATTCCAAATTCAATCAGAGAACATTGATGATAATACAGACGAAAAAGAGTTCTATATGACTTGGAGCATATAGACAACTTCAAGTTTGCCGAAATATCTTTCTAACTTTCCCTATTTTACAGGCTTTTCAGCCCATTCATTAGTGAAATGATATGTATTTTCCCTTATTTTTGCCCTTATGAGATAATCGTAAGGGAAATAAGGGAAAGTTTTATTTAGTCGTTGCCTGCCACTTTATCAAGTAACTTTGCGGATTCCCGCTTGGCTTTTCTTGTGGAATGGGCGTAGACATTCATTGTGGTACTGACATCTGAGTGTCCTAACAGTTCCTGTACATCTTTCGGA
>NC_021014.1:242103-266668 GCF_000209835.1 Ruminococcus sp. SR1/5
GTCATATCCGCATCGGCATATCTTAATGGAGATGTGATGAAGAATGAGGAAACAGGCAGAATCAGTTACTATACTTCCAAAAAGGAAGTCGTCTACACCAGTCTGATGATGTGCGAAAATGCACCTCCTGAATGGCTGCATGTACCGGAAGAAAATATAAAAAGGTTTCAACAGTCTATCCGTTATAAAAGAGCGGATGATAAAGATGCCGCACTGGAAAAGTTTAAAATCACATTTCAGAAACAGCGTCTATGGAATGAGGTCTTAAAGATAGAAAAAAATGCAGATGCACAGCTTGGACGCTCATTTGAATTTTCCCTGCCGAAAGAATGGAGCAGACAGGAACAGATTGATTATACAACCGAATATATTCAAAAGACTTTCGTGGATAAGGGAATGTGTGTCGACTGGAGCATACACGATAAGAACGATGGAAATCCACATGTGCATTTACTTGTAACCATGCGACCATTCAATCCAGGCCACTCATGGGGCAACAAGGAAGTCAAGGACTGGGATTTTGTCAGAGATACTGACGGAAATATCGTGGTTGATGAATCCCACCCGGACTGGTGGCAGGATAAGAAAAATCCTGATCGGCATGGAATCCGCATTCCGGTACTTGATGAAAACGGAGTACAGAAAGTCGGGGCAAGAAACCGAAAACAATGGAAACGGGTTCTGACCGATGCTACCGGCTGGAATAATCCAAAGAATTGTGAGTTATGGCGAAGCGAATGGGCTGGGATGTGTAACCGGCATTTATCCATAGACAATCAGATTGACCACCGCTCTTATGAAAGACAGGGCAAATTAAAAATCCCTACGATTCATGAGGGTGCGGATGCAAGAAAGATTGAGGAAAAATATCTCACCGGACAGATATGGAATGGTTCATGGAAGGTAGAGGAAAACCAGATGATTAAAAAACAAAATGCACTACTGCAAAAGGTAATCACAACCTTTGGTAAGGTATCCGGTGCATTGTCAATATGGAAGGAGTGGTTGAATGACATTAGAAGAAAGCAAAGAAGTAATTCCCATGATGGAAGCAATGATTACACAGATAGAGGAACAGCAGAATATCATGGCAGAGATGCTTCAGGAGATACAGGAAAAGGACGAGAAGCTGATGTGCTTTCAGGAGCAGGAAGAACGATTGCAGCAATTAGAGAAAGAATTGTCAGAGCTGCTACAAATCTTACCGGATACAGAAGAACTGTTGATGCTTCTGGAAGAAAAGACAGACCAGATACAGAAACTCACAGACGAAAATCAGCAATGGCAGGAATTGGCACAGAAATTGAACAGCGAGAACCGGCTATTGCAGAAACAGAACAGCGAATTACTGAACTTGAACAGCAATTAGAGAAAGGAAGGTTGATTGATGAACGAATTAAGAAACTCAAAGAACGACGATCAACTGGAAGAACTGCTAATGCTGACGGAGCAGATGCAGGAAGAACTCGACCAGAAAGACCGGACTATCAGGAAACTGAAAGTGCAGCTCGACGAATCGCTGACCTTGAACGAGAGGTTAAACAGCGAGAACAGAGCAGGGAACATTCAAGCCTTAAAGAACGACTTGAGGAAAACAAAAGAATTATTGCAGAGCGAGAAAAAGAAAACGCACACCGCCCAAGCCATGATAGAGGAATGTCGAGATAAGCAGAGACAGGCAGAACAGGAACGGGATTATGCACTCTCCCATCAGAAAAAGTAGAGATACCGGTTGAAAAGCCGGTGCTCTATCAAAAGTGCGGGAATTGTAAACAGACAGCTTATCTGAAAGCTAAGGAAAGGTATGATACACAGAGAGAAAAACTGGCAGGCAGATATAAAGCAAAAACAGCTATATATGAAGCATTGATGTTTCTGCTGATATGGTATTCCGTATCAACTACTCTTTTTCAGATGATACGGTCAAAAATATTTATTTCTGATTGCGTGGTATTCTTTGATACAATCGCCACTTTTATACAGAACATTGCAGGATTGACTATACTGGCAGGGAAGAATGTGGCACAGGTTAGCAATGGAATATCCAATCCTGTCGTTGTCGGAATTATATACTGGATGATAAGAATACTGATTTCCGGTGGATGTCTGGTGGGTGTGGGAATACTTTTGGCATTCATCGAAATAAAGATTGCAGGGCTATATAAGAAATACTGTTGGGATATGATTACCATACTGGTAACACTTATAAGCCTGGAAATAGCAATCTACTTTGGAGATTGGATAAAGACAGTCTTGCCGATCAATATGCTATTTCTCTTATTATTGGTGCAACTGGTATATGTTGGAATTAGGTGGTATGTAAAAGGATGGCAAGAAGCCAGAGGATATTATTAAAAAACTATTAGAAACTATTCATATTTACTTTCGTGCTAGGACAGATTATTCTAAAAATTCAGTGATGAGCATGCACATGAAATCTTACTTCGTTTAGGTACGAAAAAGGGCAATGGAAACTTTGTGTTCAGATGAGCTCTCACTATCTTGGTAACAACCGCAAGCAGCAGTGGAATATTGACGATGCATTCCGTATATATTCCACAACACATGGCTAAGCCCGACTAGAATGTGGGTGAAAAATTTTACAAGCGCCAGAGTTCCCTCTGGCGCTCATTTTACTTTCGCTGTGCGTTTTTTCTGTACTCTAATGGCAACAATCCCGTGCTTTTTCGGAATAATTCTGCAAATCGGCTTGAAGTGGAATAGCCTACTGTTTGGGCAACTTGCCCGACTGTCAGCTCTGTATATGCCAGCAGATATTCTGCTTGGCTCATGCGCCGCTGTTGAACATATTCCGTGATGGTGCAGTCGTAGTATTTCTTAAAACAGCTTTTGAGCTTTGTTGTTCCCATGCAGGCAATCTGTGTTAGCCGTTCCAGAGGAATATCAAAAGCATAGTGATCGCTAAGATAAGCGGCAACTATTTGGAGATTTTCAATATCCTGTTGAGAGAGCTTATGGGCTGGTTTATCAGGATGTTTCTTCTGATATTCCACCACCATTGAAACAGCTTCTGCAACTTTACCCTCATAAAAAAGTCTTGCTGCAATCCCTTCCCCGCGATAGTCTTTGATTTCTGTGAGTAACCGTGACATTTCTGGAAAGTCGGATGTTTGGTCGATCTTCCGAAATGCATCCACAGGATTGATCTGTGCCTCCGGGTACAGTTTTTTCAGGTAGTCCTCATAATATGCCGGTGCAATCTCAATCCCAACCGAACGGATTGGAATATTTTTATGTATCAAAGCCTTGTATGGAGTGTAGCCTCCAATAAATGTTTTGATACAACCGGCAGACAGTCTACGGTATGGAGATAATTCCTCCCCGGAAATAGAGTCATACCGAGTGATACTCAAACATTCCGGCATGGAGCATTCCAACATGAAATCTTCGTGGAAGGAAAAGTTATGGATTTTAATATCATATAAGTCTTTCTGTCCATAAGCCCAGTAGGTGCCTTCTCCAACTTCGGGAGAAAGTTTCCAGCAGTCACCTAATGCCCCATATTGCTGGTTGTCTGGGTCACGGATAAAACCGTGTTCAATTAGTAGCGGTGTATAAAACTGGTCAATAATTTCAGACATGAAAACAGACCGCCTCCTTTTTGCAACGATTAGACGAACTTTTGAAAGGAACAGACGAACATTGCCGGAACCTATTGAATGTTGTTCGATAAATGCGTATTGTATTAGACGAAGATTAGAGGTATCTAACCGAAGAATATCACAAACCACTTGTCGAGTCAAGACAATGAAAGGTAGGAGGTCAAAATGAGTAATCAAGTAAATTCTATGAACAAAGGTCTGACAGTGAAAGACCTTGTAACAACAGGTATTTTTACTGCACTGTTATTTGTTTTTGTATTGGTGGGCGGTGTCTTTTTTGCAACGAATCCTGTACTTACTTTTTTCATGCCAGCAGGAGGTGGGCTGCTTGCTGGCCCCATTTATCTTTTGCTGATTGCAAAAGTACATAAGCGTTGGAGCCTTTCTATAATGGGCGTTATCATGGGTATTATTTGGTTCGTGACTGGTATGCACTGGGCTTTTGCATTGGGCTACATGATCATGGCGATTGTCGCGGACTTTGTTGCTGGTGCAGGGCAGTACAAAAGCAAAAAACTCAACAGCCTGTCTTATATCCTGTTCTCTCTCGGTGGCACTGGTTCATATATCGTGTTCTTTGTTGACCCAAACGGCTGGGCGCAGACCATGCTGGGGAACGGAACTGAACAGAGTTACATCGACACCATGCAGGCAACTGCAAATACCGGCATCCTGATTGCCATGTTTGCTGCTGTTATCATTACATCTGCAATCAGCGCTTTTGTAGGCTGCAAAATGCTGAAAAAGCAGTTTGAAAAAGCAGGTATTACAGCATGAGCGGTAAACGCCATAAGAAAGAGCTTTGGCTCGACCCACGGGCCAAGCTCTTTCTTATTCTTATGTGTGTTTTATCGTCCATGTTTGCGCCCTCACTTGCATATCAATTTATCCTTGTTATGCTGATTGCGATATTGGGGGCTTTCTTTGGAAAGTGGAAATATGTCATTAAGGCTGTATGCTTTTATGCGGTCATCTGTGCCCTGACAGTTTGGATCATGGCAGAAATGACAGGCACGCTGCGGACAATGTTTATTGCCTTTTTAGGCTTGTTTCATAAGGTCTATGCGTGCGGAACCTTGGCTGGGATTGTTCTGACTACTACAAAAGTCAATGAGTTCCTGTCTGCTATGAACCGTGTCCGCGCACCCAAAAAGTTAGTAATTCCTATGGCAGTTATGCTGCGGTACATTCCAACTATTCAAGAGGACTGGCGCTATATCACAGACGCTATGCGAATGAGAGATGTTTCACCATCTCTGGCGGGCTTTTTAACACATCCGGGCATGACGGTTGAGTGTATTTATGTGCCTTTATTGATGGCAGCTTCAAAAGCGGCGGATGATCTTTCTGTTGCTTCTGTCACTCGTGGAATTGAAAATCCCAATCCACGCACCTGTCTTGTCCAGATAAAATGCGGAATTTCCGATTGGGGCGTCATGGCCGTTGCCGTAGCTTATCTGATTTTTGAATTATGTGTGCGAGGAGGTGTGATCGGTTGATTGAGTTTGAAAATGTATCGTTTTCCTATACGGGGCAGGAACATGGTGGGCTGCGCGACATCAATTTGAAAATTTCGGACGGAGAATTCGTCCTGTTCTGTGGCCGCAGCGGGTGCGGAAAAACAACGATTACAAGGCTGGTGAATGGACTGATCCCTCAGTTTTATCAGGGGGAGCTTCATGGCCGTGTGCTGGTAGATGGTCAGGAAATCAGCAATATCCCCATGTATCAGATTGCCGCTAAGGTTGGCTCCGTTTTCCAAAATCCACGGACGCAGTTTTTCAATGTTGATACAGACAGTGAGATTGCCTTTGGAATTGAAAATGAAGCTCGCCCTCCTGAGAAATTGGCTGAGCGAGTAGAGCAGACAACTGAAGATTTGCATATTCAAAAGCTGCGAAACAGAAATATTTTTGAGTTGTCCGGCGGAGAAAAGCAGAAAATCGCCTTTGCTTCTGTTTATGCCATGAACCCACAGATTTATCTATTGGATGAACCATCCTCTAATCTGGATATGACTTCGATCCAGGAACTAAAGGAACATTTGCGGCTGATAAAAAACAGGGAAAAACAGTTTTGATAGCGGAACATCGTCTGTACTACCTGATGGAGTTGGCTGACCGAATTGTTTATCTGGAAAAAGGAGAAATCAAAGGAATATACACCCCGGAAGAATTTTGGCAGCTATCTGAACCTGATCGTGAACACATGGGGCTGCGAGCTGTTGATCTACAGGCGGTATTCCCGCAAAAAGCCCACTTGCCTGCGCCTACCCCTGTATTGGAGCTGCGGAATGTGACGCTCCGTTACAAGAAGCAAACAATTTTGCATGACATTGAGCTATCCGCCGGAAAGGGCGAAGTGATTGGTGTTGTCGGCCACAACGGAGCTGGAAAGACTACATTTTCCCGCGCTCTCTGTGGGCTTCACAAAGACTGCGATGGACAATTTTTGTGGGAAAGCGAGCCGATTGAGCGTAAGGAAAGGCTGAAACGCTCTTACATGGTTATGCAGGATGTGAATTATGAACTTTTCGCTGACAGCGTGGAGGCAGAGTGCTCCTTTGGTATACGCAATCCAGATCAAACACTGGTAAATGCAACTTTGGAGGAATTAGGCCTTACCCAATATCGGGAGCGCCATCCAAACACGCTTTCTGGCGGTCAAAAGCAACGAGTAGCTGTAGCTGTTAGCATGATTTGTGGGAAAGATCTGCTGGTATTCGATGAACCGACCAGCGGCCTTGATTTTGACAGTATGACGCAGGTGGCGGGACTGATCCGCCGGTTGTCCAATATGGGAAAGGTTATTTTCATTGTCACCCACGATTTTGAATTTGTCTGCCGTACCTGCTCCCGTGTCCTGCATTTTGACGAGGGCGAAATGCCCGATGATGTACCAGTTACAATGGATGCCCTCCCGAAATTGAGAGAGCTGTTCTCTGTTTCAGATGGAAAGGAGAGGTGATCTATGAAACAGAAAAAAGAAAACAGAGTAGCTTTGCTGCTCCACTGGGCCGGTGAGCAAAAAATCTGGCTGTTCCTGGCAATTTTTCTATCGGCGGTCAGCGGTCTTTGCATTATCGTCCCTTACATTGGAATTTACCGGCTGATGGACGCCACCTTCAATCATACCTGCACGCAGGAACTTGTTGTACATACCGTGGTAATGATTGCAGTGGCGGTAACTTTGCGGTTTGCCCTGTTTGGCTGTTCCGGCGTAGCAGCCCACAAAGGGGCCTATGGCGCTCTTTTCAAAGTGCGCTGCATGGTTGCAGAACACATGGCCAGAGCGCCTTTAGGGGCCTTGAATGAACGGCGCACCGGGGACATAAAAACGGTTCTGAATGAAGATATTGAAAAGTTGGAGCTGTTTCTGGCCCATAACCTTCCTGACCTTGTGTGCTATCTGGTGGGGCCGGTAGTCATCTTTATTTATCTGATGACCGTCAATATTCCTCTGGCATTGATTTCCCTGGTTCCGCTGATCCTTGCTGTTGTTGTAATGGGGATGATGTTCCGCAATACGGATGACCTGATGGAACGGGCCAATCACTCCATTACCACACTGAACTCGGTTATGATTGAGTACATCAGCGGCATGAAATTGATTAAAGCCTATAACATGGGGAGCAAATCGTTTCAAAAGTTTTCAGACGCTATCCAGGAAGAAAATGCCATGTGGAATGAAACTTCCCGGCGCATGGGGCCACCTTATGCGGCCTTTGTTGTTATCATCGAATGTGGGATGTTGATAATGGTTCCAATCGGCGGAATGTTTTTCCTGAAAGGCTCACTGGCTGCCAGCGCATTTTTGCTGTTCGTCTATGTAGGTTCCATGTATCTGACGGAAATACGCCCCCTACAGGAACTGGGGACTAATTTTGCCAATGTGCTGAACGCTGTTACTAAGACCAAAGAGATACTGGATATTCCAATTTATGAGGGTGGAGCGGACTTTCCCCAAAATCACGATATTGAACTTCGGAATGTTCGGTTTTCCTATGATGGCAAGACCGATGTACTGCAAGGCGTTAATCTCAAAATTAAAGATGGTGAACGCATGGCCCTTGTGGGACAGTCTGGTGCCGGTAAAAGTACCGTGATTGAGCTGATCTCCCGGTTCTATGATGTGCAGGAGGGCGAAGTGCTGATTGGCGGGAAAAATGTAAAGGAACTCAATTATGATACTATCCTAAAAAATGTCGCCATTGTGTTCCAAAAGACCTTCCTGACCCGTGACAGCGTTTTAGAAAATATCCGCATGGGCAGTAACGCCACTCTGGAAAAAGTACGGACCGCCGCAAAAGAGGCGCAGATTGATGATTTCATCATGTCTTTGCCGGATGGATATGACACGAAGGTGGGCAGCTTTGGCTCTCGCTTCTCCGGCGGTGAAAAACAGCGGATTGCCATTGCCCGCGCTATCCTGAAGAATGCCCCCATTTTGATCTTAGACGAGGCCACAAGCGCCTCTGACCCGGAAAATCAGATGGAGATTGACAAAGCCATTCAAAATCTCTGTAAGGGAAAGACTGTCATTGTGGTAGCCCATCGTTTGAGCGCGTTGAAGATGTGCGAGCGTGTAGCAGTGGTTGAAAATCACACAATTACCTGTGTCGGAACCCATGAGGAAGTCCGAAAGAACAATGCTTACTATCGGAAGGCGTGGGAGGACTACGAAACAGCCCGGAATATTACTTATCAGTTGGAGGGAGGCGAGCAGCATGAGTGAGCATGATGTATTGAAAAAGAACCGTAATTTTTATATTGGCGTTGGCGGGACTGTTCTGGAAGGGCTTCTCTCCGGCAGCCTGTTTATGCTGCTTTACTCTGTCATGCAGTTTTTGTGGTCGGGACAATTTGACATGAACCGTGTCCTGGTTCTGACCTGTGTGATCGCGGTGGTTTTTCTTCTTCGTATCCTGATTTACAGCTATGGCTATACCAAAGCGCAGATCGGCGGTGCAGAGGTCAGCAAGAATACCCGCCTCTTTATGGGCGACCATTTGAAGCGTATCCCGCTTTCCCGGTTTACCCAGGGACAGACCGGCGATTATATCAATACCATCACAAGCGATGTAAACAACTATGAAAAAATCCTGACCCATAAGATCGGTGATATGGCAAAGAGTTTTGCACTTTCGCTCATGCTGATTATTTTTGTGATGACCATTTATGTGCCTGCCGGAATTATCCTGCTGATTGCCGACTTGCTTTTGATCCCTGGACTGTGGCTTTCCTTCCGTATGGTTCGGAAGTATGGTAAAGAAAAGAATGATATTTGTGCAGAGAATGTCAGCAGCATTGTGGAGTATGTGTCTGGTATTCAAACTTTCCGGGCCTATGGCGTAGGTGGTTTGAAGAATAAAACCGTTATCAACGCTATGCGGGAGTTCTGTCGGATCAGCTTTGTGTACGAATCAAAAGTGCTTCCTATTGGTGCGGTCTTTGGTATTTTGAGTTGGCTGTCCTGCCCGCTGGTTATCTTGCTGGCCTATGCACCCTGGGTCGCAGGGACACTGAACACGGTGGACTACCTTTTGATTTGTATGCTGCCCCTGTTCTGTGCAAAGCTGGCTAACTCGATTTTTGTAGACCTCACCAGTTATAAGAACCTGATGATCTCGAAAAACAAAATCTTGAGTGTAATGAATGAGCCGGAGGAAACTGGCAGCATGGAGCCGCTTCACACAGCTACCCATGAAATCACATTTGACAATGTAGATTTTGAGTATGTTCCCGGTGAACCTGTACTAAAACACGCCACCTTTACGGTGCCAGATCAAAAGCTCACGGCCATTGTCGGAGACTCTGGCTCTGGCAAATCTACTATTTTGAATCTGATTGCAAAATATTATGAAGCAACGGGCGGGACGATTTCTATTGGAGGTAAACCCATTAACCATGTTGCCGCAGAGCGTGTACTGGAACAAGTTTCTATGGTAGACCAGGACGTATTTCTTTTTGACGATACCATCCGGGATAATATCCGACACGCCCGCCCTAATGCTACGGACACGGAAATCGAGGATGCTTGCCGGGAGGCTAACTGTGACAGCTTCATCCGTAAGATGGAAAAGGGATATGATACGCCGACTGGTGAGAACGGAAATCTTCTCTCTGGCGGTGAGCGTCAGCGAATTTCAATAGCCCGCGCTATACTGAAAAATAGCCCCATCCTGCTCTTGGATGAAGCAACAGCATCTCTTGACATTGAAAATGAGCTTGCCGTAAAGCAGGCCATCGCTAATCTATTAAAAGAGAAAAAGACAGTGGTAATGATTGCTCATACCCTTTCCATTGTCAAAAACGCTGATCAAATTCTTGTAATGGGTGATGGCAGGATTGCTGAATCTGGAACCCACGAGGAATTGCTTGCGAAAGGCGGAAAATATGCTGCTATGTGGAACGCAGAGAAAAAAATATCGGCTTGATAGAAGCTAAAGAAGAATAATTGCATAGCGCATGAACCTGCCCCGACTATGGGGAAAGAAAAAACGCTGGCTGGGGCAGGTGATTTTGCGCGCCTATTTTAAGTTATTATCCTAACGGCGGTTTTGAGAAATCAGAGCCGCCGTTTCTTGCGTATACCTAAAAGGAATCTTCCGCATCTATCCACATTTGCATCGTTCCATCAAGATACAATCTTGCATACTCAAGTGGTTCATCAATGGCAAGTGCGTTTAATGCACAGTCAGATCCGGGAGTAGTTGTTAAATTCTTCTCCGCTTCCCAGCAGTCAATGCGGAGCATATAGCCAGCAGAAGTATAAACATCAATGCTGTTGCGTTGTGGATTGTATTCTGCAAATATCGTTCTCATCGTATCAAATCTCCTTATCGTTCAATCAATCATTTGTTGCAAAAATCAGAAGCATTTCAATCAGTTCACCATGTCACTTTTATTTTGTGTTATACTGTTTTATAAGATTTTCTTTCCCTTGTTTTTTCCCTTATCAGAGTTCGTAAACACTCATGGGACAATATAATACAAGGGAAACAATAAGGGAAAGCTCACCTGCGACAAACTTAGTGTTTTCAAGGGCTTGAGAGATATTTGATAATAAAATATAACAGTTATTAAATCCCTTTGAATATATGAAATCTCAATTCAAGTTTGCAGGGCAGGTGGCTATCATGGAGATGAAGAAGAATGGATGAGAAGAAAGCTTACTGGTTTGAACAGCCATATATGCCGCGGATGAAAAATATTGCAGTGGCTCCTGTTATTCTGGAAGACGGAAGGCTGTCCTTCTGTGTTCCGGGGGATGATGGTCCTCCGTGGTCAGGGGTGTGGAACCTGACGGGAAAGGCTGTTCTGGACGGGGATGATTATTTTGAGTTCCAGTGTGATGATGAAGTGATGCATATGCGGGGCGGAACATATAAGTTTTATGCATTGGATATTGATACATTCCGGCGGGAAACCTGCCAGTGGATATCACATGGGGAAGAAATCGCAGACTGCTGTAAGACAACAGAAGAACTGCATGAGTGGTATTTGAAACACTGGACTTATAACAGATAGGATGATTATATTTACGAAGGCATCGGTCACCTGGTTGGCTGGTGCTTTTTTCGTGGGAAATGGAGGTGGCGGGATGTATCCTGTGTCGGATGCTTTTCTGAGGGCAGTCAGGAGTAATACAAGGAAATATTTCTGGACGGGTACGATCGTTACCAGGGGCGGAATGACGTATGAGTTCGGGGCGAAGGAGATTGTGAAGGGTTCCGGGTATATTTCCAGGCAGTGCTGCGGAAGTACGGAGATTGAGCTGGGAACGGTGTATGCTGCGGAGATGGGGATCACGCTTCTGAGTGACATTGACAGGTATACGCTGGAGGATGCCCAGGTGACATTGGTGTTTCATCTGGTGCTGGCGGATGGTTCTGTGGAAGATGTGCCGATGGGAGTTTTTGAGGTCAGCGAGGCGAACCGTCTGGCGAAGTGCCTGGAACTGAAAGCCTATGATTTTATGCTGCGGTTTGATAAGAGTTTCAACGGGTTTGAGACTGTGGGGACTGCTTATGATTTTATTGCCCTGTGCTGTAAGAGATGCAAAGTGGAGTTTGCGAATAAGAGGGCGGAGATTGATGCCATGCCGAATGGCGGGGTGACGCTTTCTGTTTATACTGAAAATGATATTGAGACCTGCCGGGACGTGCTGTTTTATGTGGCACAGGTTCTGGGAGGTTTCTTTATTATCAACAGGGAGGGAAAACTGGAACTGAGAAAGTACGGGAAGGATCCTGTGATGAAGGTGGAGCAGAGACACCGGTTTTCTTCCAGTTTTTCGGATTTTATCACTAGGTACACGGCAGTGAGTTCTACCAATAAGCAGACGCAGATTGCAGAGTATTATGCTCTGGATCCGGATAACGGGCTGACAATGAATCTGGGAGTGAATCCGCTTCTGCAGTTTGGGTTAAAGGAGACCAGGGAGATGCTGTGCAGGAATATCCTGGCAGATCTGTCTGTGATCCGGTATGTGCCGTTTGATTCGGATACCATCGGGAACCCTGCACTGGATCCGGGGGATGTACTGACGTTTGCGGGAGGACAGGCGGATGAGGGACAGATCACCTGTATCACTTCCATCCGGCAGAAGATCGGGGGAAAGCAGAGCCTGAAATGTGTGGGGAAGAACCCAAGGCTGGCTCAGGCGAAGTCAAGGAATGACAAGAATATTTCGGGGCTGCTGAACCAGATTGAAGACAATGCGAAGACGGGGAAGATCGGGATCCACACGTTTACCAATGCTTCCGCGCATGAGATAGGGCAGACTAAGGTAAAGCTGATCAGTATTCAGTTTGCTTCTTCTGAGGAAAACCATATGCAGTTTTTTGCACAGGTTGTTGTGGATGTGGCTGCGGATCCGGCGGAGAGATCTGCGGAGGCTGCCGGGACTGTGGTGATTCCGTTTCCGGGCGGAAGCGGCGGAACTGGAAGTGGTACGGGTGGTTCTGATGGAACCGGGGAGACATCGGATGCAGGAAATTCTGAAAATGATGTGGCAGGGAATGAAGCTGGAAATACTTCCGGGAATGAGAATACAGGGAGTACGGATGATGTCTCTGGTGGATCAGATTCCGGATCCGGATCAGGGGGTGGTTCGGAGGTTTCTGTGGATGTGAGCCTGCCGGTGAAGTGGCAGGAAGACGGACAGGCGTTCTGTCATGTGGTCTTTGAATTTAATAATGAGGAGATTGTGGAGCATTGTCCGGTGGAGACCTGGCATTCCGGGAAACATATTTTGTCACTGTATTATCCCATTGAGAAGATCGTAGCCAATTATACGAATACGTTCAATGTGTATCTCTGGATGGAGAATGGCAGCGGGACGGTTGATGTGGGAGACTGCATTGCTTCTGTCAGCGGACAGGCTATGGCTGCAGGGGAAGCCTGGGACGGAAAGCTTGAGGTGGAAGATTATACCACGAGATTTGCCATTGGCGGAGGCCTGAATGTGAATGGCTTCCGGGATTCGCTGTCCATGCAGATGAAGGAGACGGTGAACAGAGGCTTTGAGGTGTATTTTGCTGAGAGAGCGGGAATCAGCGGTTTCTGCAGGCCTGTAGAAATGGAGGGTGTGTGATGAAGTTAAAAGGTGAAATGGTCATTGAACTGACCGATACGAATACGGGTGCGGTGGAAACCGTGCAGGAGACGAACATGATCACGGAGGCAGTGAATAATATTCTGGGGCTGAATCCCATGGGGATTTATCTGAAAGCCAGCGGCGAGTATGACAATTCTGTTCTGTGGAACGGGACGCTGCTTCCCATCTGCCCGAACATGATCGGAGGGATCCTGCTGTTTCCGGCAGTGCTGGAAGAAAAGGCGGATCATATTTACGAGCAGGGGAAGAACCTGCCGGTGGCTTATGCTTCCAATAATGTAAATTCCGGTTCTGATGTAGCGAGAGGAAGCCTGAACCAGACGGAGAGCAAGAAGCTGGACAATGGATATAAGTTTGTGTGGGAATTTACTCCCAGCCAGGGGAATGGAAATATTGCAGCGGTGGCACTGACCAGTGCCCTGGGCGGGCAGAATGCTTTTGGCAGTGCGGCAGGGGATGCCAGCACGTTCCTGCTTCTGAAAAAGGTGGATATCGGGGATGTCCCGAAGGCGAGGCAGATGACACTGTTTGAGGCAGTGGAGCTGGATTTTGAAAAGAACCTGCTGTATTCCATCACCTTTGGGAGTTCCAGTGTGACCATTACGAAGATCCGGATCCCGGTGTTTAACATCGGGCTGAATGAGAAGCTGGATGATACCACGTATACCGTACTGGAGGAACAGACATTGACAACGGAAAGTTTTACGTTCCTGGGGGATTATACGAAGTACGGGGAATTTATGGACGGACATGACGGATACTGGTATGGATTTTCCAATGAGCCGAATGCTTCCGGGGATGCGAAGATGGTGTGGATCCGGATCTCCAAAAAGGATTATTCCTTTACGGAAGGAAGCTGGACACTGTCCAAGGCGAAGCTTTCGGAAGTGGGTACAAGGGCAAAGGACGGTTCCTATCCGGAGCGGAATGTAAAATGCTGTGTGAGGAAGGGGTATCTGTATGTGCCTTCCTATGATAAAAAGGGGGTCTATAAGATCAATACTGCAAATTCAGCGGATGTGACGCTGATCCCGCTGGGCTTTACTTCCAAGCTGAAATCTTTAGGCGAGGCTGGTTCTTGTGAGGTGTACATGACGCTTCTCGGGGACATGATCGTGGCAGGAGATTTCCAGATCACGGCAGATGACAGGGTGATCAGGACACAGGGGAGCGCAAGGTTTGAAGCTATGGCAACGCCTTTGTTCCAGTATAAGAATTTTGTGTTTATGTGGGGCGGCAGTTACGGAAAGGAGCACAGGTGTGCGTACCTTCTGACGCCTTATCTGGCAAGTATTAATAATCTTTCATCAGCGGTGGTGAAGAATACGGACAAGACCATGAAGATCACCTATACGCTGACGGAGGAAACAATGTAGGTCTTTCTGCCGCAGGGCATGAAGATAGAAAACTTATTTACGGCAGTTCTCAGAAATGAGGACTGCTTTTTTCATGGGAGGAGGATTCTGGCATGAAGGAATTTTGGAACTTTATTCAGATGGTTTTTATGGCTGTAGGAGGATGGCTGGGCTGGTTTATGGGAGGCTGTGACGGGCTTCTGTATGCATTGATCGCTTTTGTGGTGATCGATTATCTGACCGGGGTGATGTGTGCTTTTGCAGACCATACGCTTTCCAGTGAGGTGGGATTCCGGGGGATCTGCAGGAAGGTGCTGATTTTTCTGCTGGTGGGAATGGCGAATATTCTGGATGTGGCTGTGATCGGGAACGGATCTGTGCTGAGGACAGCGGTGATCTTTTTCTATATTTCCAATGAGGGTGTGAGCCTTTTGGAGAATGCAGGGCATCTGGGGCTGCCGATCCCGCAGAAGATGAAGGATGTGCTGGAACAGCTGCATGACAAAAGTGAGGGAGTCTCCGATGATGCATCAGAGGATGAGGAAGAAGGTGAATGATTATGGGATACAGTAATAGTTCTTTGGTGGCGTATACGTTGCTCAGTCCGAACCATTCCGGACTGAGAACGGAGCAGATTGACAGAATATCGCCGCACTGTGTAGTAGGTCAGTGTACAGCAGAAGGTCTGGGGGACTGGTTTCATAAATCTTCTACCAAGGCTTCTTCGAATTATGGAATTGATAAGAATGGCCGGATCGGATTGTATGTGGAAGAGAAGAATCGCTCCTGGTGTACGTCCAGTAATGCGAATGATCAGAGGGCAGTGACGATTGAATGTGCTTCTGACAAGGAGGAACCGTATGCTATGCATCAGGTGGTTTATGACCGTCTGGTTGATCTGTGTGAGGATATCTGCAGAAGAAATGGAAAGAAAAAACTGCTTTGGTTTGGTGATAAAAATAAGTCTCTGAATTATCAGCCGAAGGCGGATGAAATGCTCATTACCGTGCACCGGTGGTTTGCGAATAAGAGCTGTCCTGGAGACTGGCTTTATGCGAGACTGGGAGATCTGGCTGCGAAGGTTACTTCAAGACTTGGCAGCGGAAATGTGGAAGTGATTTCATCAGGGATGCAGGCCGGGGAATTTCAGGGGCTGACAGAAGAACAGGTGCTTGCAAAGGTTGGCCCCCTGTTTACCGCAGATCAGAAAAAATCAGGGATTCTTGCTTCGGTGTCTATGGCTCAGTTTATTCTGGAGAGCGGTTATGGAAAGAGTGAGCTTGCGTTGGGAGCCAATAACTGTTTTGGAATGAAGAAGTCACTTTCCGGTAATACCTGGAGTGGTTCGGTCTGGGATGGTGTGAGCATTTATAAAAAGAAGACACAGGAGCAGAAGGCAGATGGAAGCTATGTGACAGTTACAGCGGAATTCAGAAAATATGCGAATGTAGAGGATTCCATTGCGGATCACAGTGCTTATCTGCTCGGCGCTAAGAATGGAGAGAAGCTCCGATATGACGGGCTGAAAGGATGCTCAGATTATAAGAAAGCAGTGCAGATCATTAAGGACGGTGGTTATGCTACCAGTCTTACTTATGTGGAAAAGCTCTGCAGTATCATCGAAAGATGGAATCTGACTAAGTGGGATGTGAAGAATTCTGGTGCTTCGGACGTTATGGTGAAGTATTATAGGGTAAGGAAGTCTTGGAAGGATGCTGGCTCTCAGCTTGGTGCTTATACTGTACTTGATAATGCTAAGGCAATGGCTGATAAACATGAAGGATATACTGTGTATGACTGGAATGGCAAGGCAGTGTATGGGGTTGATGTTGAAAGTGATTCTGATATAGAGTTTTCTAATGTGGATTGCCCATTCATGGTAAAGGTTGACATTGATGATCTGAATATCAGGAAGAGTGCTGGAACGAATACTGCGAAGACTGGAAAGTATACCGGGAAGGGTGTATTTACCATCATGGAAGTCAGAGAAGGAAAAGGCTCTGATAAAGGATGGGGAAGATTGAAAAGCGGAGCGGGATGGATTAGTTTGGACTATTGCCAGAGAGTGTAAGTGAATAGGGTTATGGTGGTGAGTCTGTGGGTGTTGGGAGAGATTCTGATGCTAGCAGGCTTTTTATATTGAATTGGACCGAAAATAATTCTATAATTATTTTGAGAAAATGACTGACAGACTGAAAGTAATTTGGTATTTTGTAATATTCCACTAAAGTGGAAGGAGGGCAACATAGTACACCACATATTATCTTAGGGTTCTACCCAGGAAGGAGGTAGTGCTATGAGAATGATTCTGGAATTGTTAGAACTAATATTTCTAAGAGAAAAATAAGTGATGCATGACCTGTGGGTAGAGATACCTGCAGGTCTTATTTTTTGTCTTTTTCGTCATTCACCGGAATTATCTCGGCAAAAGGCGCTTAGGAAGATAGAAGGGAAGAACCTTACTATCTTATGGAGGTGTCGATATGACCGAGAAGAGAGAACTGCCTTGGTGGCAGAAATACACATTAACACTGAATGAAGCATCGGAGTACTTCGGTATCGGATACAAGAAATTGAAACTCTTTGTTCAGGAACATTCAGATGCTGACTTTGTTCTCTGGAATGGCAACAGAGCGCTGATTAAGCGTGAGCAGTTTGAGAAGTATATGGACAGTCAGATGAATGTGATTTAGTTCAAAAAAGTTTTTAAATTTCTTGTGGAAAAAGAGCTTTGTCTGTGGTACACTATCAATACATAGTCGGATACATACTATGCGCTATATGAATTAAGCAGCAAGGCTCTCCCGATTTTGAAAGGAGACGATGTTCAATGAGCGAAAAACGACGCGATAGTAAAAATCGCATTCTTCGCACAGGAGAGAGCCAGGAAGCGGATGGACGATACAAGTTCCGATATATAGATGGCAATGGAAAGCGTAAGACGGTTTACAGCTGGAGATTGGTAGCTACGGATAGTATCCCAGCCGGAAAAAGAGATAATGCACCTTTACGAGAACAGGAGAAAGCAATCAACAGAGACTTGAATGATATGATTACTCCTGATGGCGCAGGCTTGACAGTTCTTGACTTGGTGAAGAAATACATTGCAACCAAGACAGGCGTTAAGCATACAACCAGAGCTGGTTATGGTACTGTAATCAATTTGCTGGATAAGGATCCCTTTGGCGCAAGACGAATTGATAAAATTAGATTGTCGGATGCAAAGGAGTGGTTGATTAGATTGCAGCAGGTGGATAAGAAAAGCTATTCAGCGATTCACTCCATCAGAGGGGTGGTTAGACCGGCATTTCAGATGGCAGTGGATGATGATATATTAAGAAAGAACCCATTTGAATTTCAACTGGCAACTGTGGTGGTAAATGATGCGGTCACTCGTGAGGCCATTACAAGAAAACAGGAAAGAACTTTCCTTGATTTCATCAAAAATGATACGCACTATAGCAAGTATTATGACGGTATGTACATTCTGTTTAAGACAGGGATGCGTATTTCGGAATTTACAGGGCTGACGGTTAAGGATTTGGATATGGAGAGCAGAACCATCAATATTGATCACCAGCTGCAGAAGACCGGAACATTGGTCTATATTGATACAACAAAGACCTATGCCGGTACAAGAGTGATTCCGATGCAGGATGATGTATACGAATGTTTTCAGCGTATATTGAAAAATCGCAGACCACCGAAGGTAGAACCTATGATTGATGGTTATTCTGGTTTCCTATGCTTTGATAAGGACGGTAAACCTATGGTGGCAATGCATTGGGAGAAATACTTCCAGCATGCGGTTGACAAATACAACAGCATTTATCGTGTACAGCTTCCTAAAATTACACCTCATGGTCGAGTTATAATAAGGACAAGTTAGAAAACTCCAGTAAATACAAGGGGTTGCACTAATTTAGTCCTTATTTTTAACTCCCTGAAAAAGGGAAAAATAAGACAGCGCTGTCATTCCAGAATATGAATTATTACAGATCCAGACTGGAAATGGATTTGTGTAAGACAAGAGTAAAAACAACAGAATTATTGTAATTATAGGACTGAATTAGCTCGCACGGAATATAGATTCCGGTTGTCTAATTCAGTCCTCTTTTTGATTGACGACGATGAAAGGTGATGAAAAATGGCTAGAATTATTTCTATTGTAAACCAAAAAGGGGGAACTGGAAAGTCCGCATGTACAGCTAATTTAGCAGTAGGATTAGCACAAAAGAATATGAAAGTGTTAATCGTTGATGCCGATCCACAGTCTGATGTATCTGCAGGATTTGGATATCGTGATTGTGATGAAAGTAATGAAACACTTACAGCTCTTATGGATACAGTAATGAAAGATGAAGATATTCCTTCAGACTGTTATATCAGGCATCAGGCAGAAGGAATAGACATTATCTGTTCTAACATTGGACTGGCAGGTACGGAAGTACAGTTGGTAAATGCAATGAGCAGGGAATATGTATTGAAACAGATTTTATATGGTATCAAGGATCAATATGATGCAATTATCATTGATTGTATGCCATCATTGGGAATGATCACGATCAATGCGCTGGCTGCATCAGATGAAGTACTCATTCCAGTTGAAGCGTCCTACCTGCCAATCAAAGGCTTGCAGCAGTTGTTAAAAACGATCGGTAAGGTTCGTAAGCAGATTAATCCGAAGTTGCAAGTCGGTGGGATTCTGTTCACGATGGTCGATGCGCATACAAATGATGCCAGAAATAATATGGAACTTCTCAGAAATGTATATGGAAGTCAAATTCATATCTTTGATAATTATATTCCATTTTCTGTAAGAATGAAGGAAGCAGTCAGAGAAGGACAGAGTATTTTCTCTTATGATCCGAAAGGCAAAGCTACAGAAGCTTATCGGAGAGTGACGGAGGAGGTGCTGAAAGATGCCATCTAAAAAAAGAGAAACTCCCATTTCCTTACAGCCGCTTGATGCATTGTTTGGAACAAACGAAGAGACAACCAATGGAATTAGTGAGATAGCAATAGGAAGTCTTCATCCATTTACGAATCACCCGTATCAAGTAAGAGATGATAAGAAAATGGAAGAATTAGCAGAAAGTATTACACAATATGGCGTGTTGGTTCCTGGTATTGTGCGTTTGAGAGAATCCGGTGGTTATGAGCTGGTAGCTGGTCATCGGCGAAAACGAGCATGTGAACTTTCTGGACTAGAGAAAATGCCGGTTATCATCAAAGATCTTACGGATGATGAAGCGACGGTAATTATGGTAGATTCCAACATTCAACGAGAAGAGCTGCTGATCAGCGAAAAAGCATTTGCTTATAAAATGAAATATGAGGCGTTAAAGCGTCAGGGGAAACGCTCTGATTTAACTTCTTGCCAAGTTGGCAAGAAGTTGGCGGCAGAAGAAGTCAGTCAGAATACAGGAGATAGTTCCAGACAGATTCTTCGATATATTCATTTGACAGAGTTAATAGCAGAGCTATTAGATTTGGCAGACGAGAAGAAGCTTCCCTTTAACACAGCTGTTGAACTTTCTTATTTGAGAACTGAAGAGCAGCAGATATTATTTCAGTATATGAGTAATCACAGTATGGTCCCGTCCATGAAGCAGGCAAAGGAATTGAAACAGATTTCAAAAGAGCGGATGTTGACGTATTCAGAGATTGATCAGATTTGCATGAATGAAAGTACTGAAAAAGTTCAGGTGCAGATTCCGGCGAAGAAATTGAAACAATATTTTCCAGAGACATATACAAAGACTCAGATGGAAGAAATTATATTTATGCTTCTGGCATCGTGGGCAGAAAGAGAGGGTAAAGAATGAGCAATGAAGATATGGCAAGTAGAATACAAGTTTATCTGAAAAAGATAGAAAAGATACGTGTTAAACGGATAAAAAGAGAGAAGTTTAAACATTTGTTGAAAACATTAGGATTATCAGCAGGAAGGAAGTGAAAGTATGGCTTTAAAAATTGTACGAAGATATGATGCGAACGGAAGGGAGCTTAAGGAGAAAGATCTGGAAACCTTTCGATTGGATTCTCCTGTGGTTAGAGAAATATTGGCAAACCTTAATCGGGAGGTGGCGGAAGGAATCAGACAGAGGGAGAAAAAAGGTGACGATTGAAGACGTAATTAAAAAATCAATTCTACCACTGGCATTTATGGTATTCTGGTTTTGGATGACAAAAACAATTATGAAAGTCAGCGGACAGACGGATTGGTTCTGGTGGATATTTGTTGCTGGATTACCATTTGGAATACATAAAATGCGGCTGATTCTAATCCCTAGAGGAATGGATACCACAGCAACACTTGGAATGGCTGCATTAAGTGTCATCATTGGAGCTTTGATTGGATGTACCATGATTCCAGTGTATGTAATCCGTGCGGTATACGTTATTTTACGATATATCATCGGAAAACAATTGAATATTTGATAAGAGGCAGGCTTGCGAAAATAAAATCGTAAGCTTGCCTCTTTTTTGTACCAAAAATCAGGCAATTCAGGGGAAAGCCCTTTTGCAAATATATATACTTGGAGGATTTTTAAGATGAGAGAGCGAATTGAAAGTAAGCATGTAACAAAAGAAATCAAAAGTCAGATGCCAGTGATTCCGGTGGAAATTGTTAAAGAAAGAAGCTGTACGTTCTGCCCGTATTATCTGGGCAATTATGAGAAACAGCCACGCTGTATGATGAAAACCTGTGCCTGGGATGATGAAAATGAACGTTTCCATCCAGTTCTTCGTGGACTGATTCCATTTTACAAAGAGAAGATGGAAAAAGCAGAAGAGAAGTTCCTGGCAATGAAAAAGATTTACACAATGCTGTTAGGAATGTTTGCCGATGAAATGAAGCAGGAAGAGTTGGAAAAAGATGAATGTTACGGATGTGCCTATGGAAAATGTGGACCATGTATCGGTATCTGTTACAAATCAATGAAAGCATAGGAGGGTTAAGCCAATGAATACAACAGTTATTTCCGGGCGATTGGTAAGAAATCCCGGATACAATGAAGTGGAGAATGAAAAAGGACTTCATAAGATTGCTAAGTTTGTTCTGGCAGTCAGAAGAAATTATTCTGATGAAGTCAGTTTCATTCCGGTAAAGGCTTTTGCAAAGAAAGCAGAATTTGCCAGAGATTATCTGATGCAGGGAACGAAGGTCATGGTGGAAGGCGAGATTGTCACAGGTAATTATGAAGATAAGGATACC
The DNA here is from genome assembly GCF_000209835.1 of Ruminococcus sp. SR1/5. NCBI lineage: Bacteria > Bacillati > Bacillota > Clostridia > Eubacteriales > Oscillospiraceae > Ruminococcus > Ruminococcus sp. SR1/5. The sequence continues at coordinate 263,925 of NC_021014.1, forward strand.
GGGAAAAAGATCTATACAACTGAAGTGTATGCAAATCGGATCGAATTTGCAGGTGCAAAAATAGTTGACAGACCACCGTTTCCAGAAGATGCGGAAGGGTTCTTAGAGATCCCAGAGGGCATGGAAGAGGAAATGCCGTTTAGATAGAGGAGGATAAAAGATGGTTTCAGTAGATCAGGCGTATATGGTAGGGCATATGAAAAATGCCGATGGAAGTATCAATAACAAAAATGTAGTGCTGTCAGCAGCATGTGAAGCAGCGGAACTGTTCCAGTGCATGATGTCAGTAAATCAGAAACTGGAGGACTGGCAGAGATTTAACCACACCTTGGAGATGCATCTTAGAAGTGTGGAATGTGAGAAAATCCATGATATCTGTCAGGCGGTATATGGAATGAAACATCCGTCCGATGAACTGGAAGGATTGTATCTGGCAAGAGAGGATGAACAGATATGCCTGCTGTACTATCAGGTATTTGTAGGGATGCTGGAAATCAATATTAATTCAGCCGAAGTGCTGTACAAACAGAAGGAGGAAATAATCAATGAGTAAGGTGGAGTATATGCCGGTAGATTGTCTGCAGGTGCCAAAGATGCTGTTCCAGGTGGAAAAATTCAAAAATCTGTCAAATACAGCAAAAATTTTATACAGCTTATTTCTGGATCGTTTGAAATTTGCGGTGCAGAATGGCTGGGTAGATCATAACGGAGATCTGTTTGTTATCTATCCAAAAAGCGAAATGAAGAAAGACCTGAATACGACTCGATATGGCGTAGATCAGGCAGTACAGGAACTTGTTAAGATTGGAAAGCTGGTGCGTATTGTTCAAAACAATGGAAAGGCGAACCACTTTTATATCAATGATATTTATGAAAATGAGATGGAGGAAGAATCAATGATGACATTAGACAGAATTATGGCAAATATGCCGATGGAAGAAAGAGAAATTATCATGGACAAGATGGTGGTAGCATCCAGAGATATTCTGGAAACAATTGCGGATATGGGATATCTGGATGAATATGAGACACCACTGACTCCTATGGAAGAGCGGGGCTATTACGATGAAGAAGGTAATCTTGATATTGATGCCATAGAAGCCGATGGCTATGAGTTTGGTATGGATCTGGCATTTGGCGTGTTATCTGTTTTTGATGGAAAGCCTGAACGTGTACTGGAAATTCAGAAATATGTAAATGAACAGTATGAGTGCTGCTCTAATAAGAAGTTTATGAAAGTTCTGGAAACGATCGCACGAATGAATGGAAACGAGGAGGTTTATATCGAGGATATGTATGCCTGCAATAAAGAAGCAAGAAATTATTATCTGAGCGAGTTAATGATGTGCTTCAACTTTGTGTTTAATGAGATGTGTCATGGAACAGGTAGTGCAGCAGGGTGTGATTTTAATAATAAGGAAGAATAGGAAATAAGCTATGGCAGATTTTGAATATTTCAGAGCAGAAGAATCTGACCAGTTTTCTTTCTTTCGGATACCAAAAGCTCTGTTCACAGAAAAAGAGTTTGCAAGCCTGTCCACAGACGCAAAGCTTCTTTACGGAATTCTGCTTGATCGAATCAGTCTATCCAAGAAAAATGGCTGGATTGACAGTGATGGTTATGTCTATATCATTTACACGATTGCAGAATTGCAGGAGCTGTTGCGAATGTCGCATACAACAGTAACAAAGCTTCTTTATGAGCTTGACAGTGTGCATGGAATTGGATTGATCGAACGGTATCGGCAGGGGAATAATCGTCCTTCTGTCATATATGTGAAAAATTTTGTGAAACGGATCAGAGGAAAGCCAGTAAGATACTTTGCTTCTGGAACGCCAGAAACTGGAAATCCAGACTGCAAGGAATTGGAAATCCGGATTGCAAGAAATTGGAAGTCCGGAACGCAAAAAAATAGAAGTCCGGACGGCAAGAATCTGGATGGAAGTAATACTAAGATAAATAAGACTGAAAAGAATCATACTGATAAGAGTAAGGGCAATACTCCCACTTTGGAAGAAAAATTCAGTCAGTATGGTAGATTTAAAAATGTTGTTCTGTCGGAAGCTGAACTGCAGGAGCTGATGACGCTATTTCCATGGGATTACCAGAAACGGATTGATCATCTTTCTGTTTATATGAAATCCAGTGGAAAAGAGTATCAGAACCATTTTGCAACAATCTGTCTTTGGGCAGAACGAGATGGAGCCAGGGCAGGAATGGATAAATATGAATTTCAGGAAGGAGAAAGCCTGTGATGGAAAACAAAGTAACAGCAGATTATCTGGATGAAGAGGGATGTCTTCATTGTGGTATCTGTGGAAAAAGAAAACAGATGAAAGTTAGTCTGATGGGATTTGAGCATGTAGTGTCCTGTTTGTGTGAATGCGAGGTAAAAGCCAGGCAGGAACTTGACGAGAAGATGCAGCGGGAAGAAGCACAGCGGCAGCTTTATCAGAGAAAATCCGTCGGACTTCAGGAAAGAAGATTCTGGGAATGGAAATTTGAAAAAGACAATGGAAGCAACCAGAAGATACTAATCGCCAGGCAGTATGTAGAAAACTGGACAGATATGAAGAGAAAAAATGTAGGACTGCTTCTGATGGGACCAGTTGGAACCGGGAAAAGTTTCTTTGCAGGCTGTATTGCAAATGCACTTTTGGAACAGGGAGAACGTGTCATGATGACGAATTTTTCCAGAATCTTAAACGAAATGACCAGCTATCAGGCAGATAAGAACCAGATT
>NC_021014.1:266953-350990 GCF_000209835.1 Ruminococcus sp. SR1/5
AAAACCTGATTACCGGTTAATCTGTCTTTTTTCATTAAAGGGGGTGATTGCCATGATTACAGATCTGGACAGCAGTTGAATCGCTGAAAGGAGGGAAAAGTCATGCAGGAAGAGGTAACTCAGAAAACGGTCACGTTCTGTATTCGGGCAACTAAGATTACAGCAGACCTGTTGAAAAAGGTTCTTGTTGCGTATCTGCGTCATCAGAAGCAGAAATCAGTAGAGAAGAAAGCACAGAAAAATCAGCCGAAACAGGGAAAGGTCACGGTAAAAGAGCTGGCAAAACAGAATGCCGGGATGGTCAATATCGAGATCACGGACAAAAATATCAAGTCCTTTGAACGGTATGCCAGAAAATACGGGATCAATTATGCTTTGAAAAAAGACAAGAGCAAAGAGCCTCCGGTTTATCTGGTATTTTTCAAGGGACGTGATCAGGATGCCCTCAATGCTGCTTTCCGTGAGTTTTCCCAGAAACAGATTCAAAAAGCGAATAAGCCTTCCATTCATAAGCGTCTTGCAGCTTACCGGGCAATGATGCCAAAGAAGACGAAGAACAAAGTAAAGAACCGGCATCAGGAGCAGAGTCGATGAAAAAGAAAAGCGGCAAAACTCTGATGCAGAAGTGGAAGAATAAAATCGGGGGTAAGCTGTCCGCCCTGGATAAAAAGAAACTGGTTCTTACAAATATCCCTTATGCTCTGGCTGCTTTCTATGCAGATCGGGCATTTTTTCTTTACCGGAACAGTCCGGGAGAAGATATGGGGAACAAACTTTTATATGCAATGGAACACGCAGACCGGATTTTAGCTGGTTTTGTGTTAAGCAATAACTGGAAAGATCTGCTAGCAGGTATTGTTGTTGCAGTCGTTCTGAAAGTGTTGGTCTGGCAGAAACAGGCAGACGCAAAGAAATTACGGAAAGGCATCGAGTATGGTTCAGCCAGATGGGGAACCGCAGAGGATATCAAGCCTTATATGTCGGAAGATCCATGGATGAACATTCCATTGACAGCAACAGAAGCACTGACCATGGAGAGCAGACCGAAGCAGCCGAAGTATGCAAGAAATAAAAATATAGTGGTTATCGGCGGCAGTGGTTCCGGTAAGACACGTTTTTTTGTAAAACCATCGGTCATGCAAATGAACTGTTCCATGGTCATTACAGATCCGAAAGGCACTTTGATTGAAGAGTGCGGGAAGATGTTAGCAAAGGGACCACCTAAGAAAGATAAGAATGGAAATATCATGAAAGATAAATCTGGAAAAGTGGTACATGAGCCATATGTGATTAAGGTTCTGAATACCGTCAATTTTTCCAAGTCCCTTCATTACAATCCATTTGCTTATATACGGTCTGAAAAAGATATCCTGAAGCTGGTTACAACAATCATTGTTAATACCAAAGGCGAAGGGGAAAAAGCTTCCGAAGATTTTTGGGTGAAAGCAGAGAGATTGCTGTACACCGCACTGATTGCTTTTATCTGGTATGAAGGGGATGAAGAGGAAAAGAATTTGAATACTCTTCTGGATCTTTTGAATGAAAGCGAAACCCGTGAAGAGGATGAAACTTACCAGAATCCAGTGGATATGATGTTCCAGGAACTGGAAGAAAGAGATCCGCAGCACTTTGCGGTCAGACAGTATAAAAAATACAAAATGGCGGCTGGAAAGACAGCGAAAAGTATTTTGATATCGTGTGGGGCCAGACTTGCCCCATTTGACATCGCAGAGCTTCGAGAGATCATGTCTTATGATGAAATGGAATTGGATAAGATCGGGGATAGGAAAACAGCCTTGTTTCTGATTATGTCCGATACAGATACAACCTTCAACTTTGTGATTGCGATGCTGCAGTCACAGCTTTTCAATCTGCTTTGTGATAAGGCAGACGATGTATATGGTGGAAGACTTCCGGTGCATGTGCGTGTCATCGCTGATGAGTTTGCCAACATCGGGCAAATTCCTCAGTTTGACAAGCTGATTGCAACTATCCGAAGCAGGGAAATCTCTGCTTCTATTATTTTGCAGTCACAGAGTCAGCTAAAGGCAATGTACAAGGATAGTGCAGATACCATTCTGGGTAACTGTGATACTACACTATTTCTTGGTGGAAAAGAGAAAACTACCTTAAAGGAAATGAGTGAACTTCTGGGTAAGGAAACCATTGATCTGTATAACACTTCGGAAACGAGGAGCAATCAGAAGTCCTTTGGATTGAATTACCAGAAAACAGGCAAACAGCTGATGACAGAAGATGAGATTGCAGTCATGGATGGAGGAAAATGTATCCTGCAGATTCGTGGTGCCAGACCATTTTTCTCAGACAAATATGATATCACGAAACACAAAAATTATCGGTTTCTTGCAGATGAAAATGAGAAAAACCGATACAAAGTAGAAAAAGAGTTAAATCCGCAGTACACACCGAAACCCGAAGAAGAGGTGGAGGTAATTCAGGTGGAGCTGTCGGAGTAACCTTGGGAATGAACGAAAAATAATGAGGAAAGGAATAACTGACATTAGGTGCGCCGGCTTTTTAGTCGGTGTTTTTTCATTCCCGTAAACACCTGAAAGAAGTCAGTTTTGGTGAATGTATATGGCATTTTTTAGCAGTGCAATTACAACTTTAAAAACTCTTGTAGTCGCAATCGGCGCAGGTCTTGGCGTGTGGGGTGTCGTAAACCTTCTGGAAGGATATGGAAATGACAATCCCGGCGCTAAGAGCCAGGGCATCAAACAGCTGATGGCTGGTGCCGGAATCATGCTGCTGGGAACTACCCTGATTCCACAGCTGGCAACATTGTTCTCTTAAGAGGAGTGGTAGATGAACACCATCATTGAGAGAATTACGGAAGCGATAAAGGATATCCTGATCGGGCTTATCAAGTCAAGTTTGGATAACATGTTCACGTCTGTCAATGAGCAGGTGGGAACCATAGCCGGGCAGGTGGGACAGACACCGCAGGGATGGAATGCAGGGATTTTTAATCTGATTCAGAATATATCCCAAACGGTGATTGTCCCCATTGCGGGACTGATCATCACCTTTGTCCTGTGCTATGAATTGATCACGATGGTAACACAGAAAAACAATTTCCATGAATTTGAGACTTATAACATTTTCCTCTGGATCTTCAAAGCGTATGTAGCCATTTATCTGGTGACAAATACGTTCAATATCACGATGGCGGTCTTTGATGTTGGCCAGCATGTGGTCAACAATGCCGCCGGGGTGATATCAGGAAACACTGCGGTGGATGCAACAGAAGCAATTTCACGGATTGTGGATGCTCTGGAGGATATGGAGTTAGGGGATTTGTTCCTGCTATCCATGGAAACGATGTTGATCAGTGTTACCATGCACATTCTGTCAATTATCATTACGGTAATCTTGTACGGAAGAATGATAGAAATTTACCTTTATACTTCCATAGCACCAATTCCGTTTGCCACCATGACCAATAAGGAATGGGGAAATATCGGAAACAACTATTTAAAAGGCTTGTTCGCACTGGCATTTCAGGGATTCTTCATGATGGTCTGTGTGGGAATTTATGCAGTTTTAGTAAATGCAATGACCATATCCAGTGACCTTCATGCAGCAATGTTTTCAGTAGCGGCTTATACCGTGATTCTTGCATTTTCATTATTCAAGACCGGAAGCCTTAGCAAATCAATATTCAATGCCCATTAGCGGGCAGGAAAGGAGCGCATACCATGGCGTATGTACCAGTACCAAAAGACCTTACCAAGGTCAAAACAAAAGTAGCGTTAAATCTGACAAAGCGGCAGTTGATTTTTTTCACTTGCCGCAGTTGTGGGAATTCCGTTTTATCTGGTCATGAGAAAACCAATCGGTTCCAGTATCGCAGCCATCCTGATGGTAACGATCATGCTTCCGTTTTTCTTCATGGCAATGTATGAAAAAGACGGTCTTCCCTTTGAAAAAGTGGTGGCAAATATCATTCGACAGAAGTTTATCTGTCCGGCAGTAAGACCATATAAGACAGAAAATTTTTATCAGGAGATTTCCACCCTTGTGAAAAAGGAGGGTGTGCCGGATGGCAAAAAAGACAAAGCAGGAGGCTCAGCAGGAGCGTCTGTCCCTGGCGGAAAAAAGAAACCGTCAGGAAAGAAGAAACAAAAAAAGCAGAAAAGAAAGAGAACAGGAAAAGCGTAGAAAGAAGCAGGAACGGGATCGTAGGAAACAGAAAAACATTCCTACAACTGCACAGCAGAGTATTCCGTATATTCGAATGCTGCAGGATGGTATCTGCCAGGTGACAAAGACCTTTTTCTCCAAGACGATTCAGTTTTATGACATCAACTATCAGCTTGCTTTAAATGAGGATAAGACCACGATATTTGAAAATTACTGTGATTTCTTAAATTACTTTGATTCTTCCATCAGTGTGCAGCTGTCCTTTATCAATCAGCAGGTGGATGTGGCAGAATTTGAGAAAAGCATTGATATTCCAGATCAGAACGATGACTTCAATGCCATTCGTGAAGAGTACCGAATTATGTTGAAAAATCAGCTTTCCAAAGGAAATAATGGTCTGGTAAAGACAAAGTATATCACTTTTGGAATCGAAGCAGAGAGCCTGAAGGTGGCAAGACCGAGGCTTGAAAGAATTGAAACAGATATCTTAAACAACTTTAAGGTTCTGGGTGCACAGGCACATTCCCTGAATGGTCTGGAGCGGCTGGAGATTCTATATCATGTGTTCAACCAGGATCGGATTGAACCATTTAAGTTCCAGTATAAGATGCTGCCGGAAACAGGGTTAAAGACCAAAGATTTTATTGCACCGACTTCCTTTAACTTTTCCAAGAATCAGACATTTTTGATGGGAAGAACGATGGGAAGTGTGAGTTACCTGCAGATTCTTGCACCGGAGCTTACAGACCGGATGCTTGCAGATTTCCTGGATGTGGATGACAGCATCAATGTCAACATTCATATCCAGTCTATTGATCAGAGTTCAGCGATCAAAATGATCAAGAGTAAAATTTCAGATTTGGATAAGATGAAGATTGAGGAGCAAAAACGGGCTGTACGTTCCGGTTATGATATGGATGTGCTTCCATCGGACCTTGTGACTTATGGAGAAGAGGCGAAGAACCTGCTGGAAGATCTGCAGTCCAGAAATGAGCGAATGTTCCTTGTAACAGTTCTGGTAATGAATACCGCAAAGAAGCGTCAGAAGCTGGATAATAATATTTTCCAGGTGCAGGGAATCGCACAGAAATATAACTGTTCCTTAAAACAGCTGGATTATCAGCAGGAAGCAGCACTTATGTCTTGTATTCCATTGGGAGTCAATCGGATTGAAATTCAGAGAGGGCTTACCACATCTTCAACAGCAATCTTCGTGCCATTTACGACACAGGAACTGTTTCAGGAAGGGGAGGCTCTTTATTATGGACTGAATGCATTATCCAACAACATGATCATGGTTGATCGGAAGCGTCTGAAGAACCCGAATGGACTTATTCTTGGTACACCTGGTTCCGGTAAGTCCTTCTCAGCAAAGAGGGAAATTACAAACTGCTTCCTGATCACGGAAGACGATATCATTATCTGTGATCCAGAAGCCGAGTATTCCCCATTGGTGCAGGCACTGCATGGGCAGGTGGTACGGGTTTCTCCGGTATCTGACCAGTATATCAATCCAATGGATCTAAACCTGAATTATTCCGAGGAAGACAACCCGTTGTCACTGAAAGCAGATTTCATTCTGTCTTTGTGTGAGCTGATCGTTGGTGGAAAGAATGGATTGGAGCCGGTAGAAAAGACCATCATTGACCGTTGTGTGCGGTTAGTATATCAGGAATACCTTGCCGATCCAGTACCGGAGAAGATGCCAATCCTGGAGGATTTATATAATCTTCTGAGAAAACAGGAAGAGCCGGAAGCACAGCGACTGGCCACTTCATTGGAGATCTATGTTACAGGTTCTCTGAATGTATTTAATCATCAGACAAACGTGGATATCAATAACCGCATTGTCTGCTTTGACATCAAAGAATTGGGAAAACAGCTGAAAAAGATTGGGATGCTCGTCATTCAGGATCAGGTCTGGAACAGGGTAACGATGAACCGTTCTGCCCATAAATCCACCAGATACTATGTGGATGAGTTCCATCTTCTCTTAAAAGAGGAGCAGACCGCAGCTTATAGTGTGGAGATCTGGAAGAGATTCCGTAAATGGGGTGGTATCCCGACAGGAATTACCCAGAACATTAAGGATTTATTGTCTTCCAGGGAAATCGAGAATATTTTTGAAAACTCTGATTTCATTTATATGCTCAACCAGGCTTCCGGAGACAGGCAGATTCTTGCAAAACAGCTGAATATCTCACCAACCCAGCTGTCCTATGTAACCAACAGTAATGAGGGTGAAGGTCTTCTGTTCTATGGAAATGTCATTATCCCATTCGTAGACAGATTCCCGAAGAATTCCCTCTATAAAATCATGACAACCCGCTTGGAGGAAACTTCTGAAGCAGGTTAAATCAAAGGAGAAAACAATGTTACGAGCAATTTCATATGTATTAACTTTTAGTGGCGGTGCTGTATTTGGCATCGTTTTTCTCTGTTTATTACAGGCAGGGAAAGGGTATCCGAAGAAGGAGGAGTAATCAGTGACAGAACAGAGAATGAAAGTCAGGGACAAGAAAGTCCAGAAGATGACCAAGGATGGTCTGGTGGAAGAAAACCTGACGGATAAATCTTCTGTTCGTGTCAGTAACCGTGCAAGTGATGTGCAGATGGGAAGAAAACAGAGGGAAAAAGAAGAAAACCTTGTGGATAAGTCTCCTCGCCAGTCTGAACGGAGTGGGAAAAATATTCGTCCTTCTGTGCAAAAATCCAGAGATGCACCGGAACTGATACGGACAGAGAAGCAAAGTGAGGATTTTGGACAGAGTAGTAAACAGCAAAATAGAAAAAGAATCCGTGCTGAAGTCGGAAAAGAATCCAGACTAGCAGAAAAATCCGAAGCCGGACAGTCAGGGAGACTGAAAGAAAAACGTGCTGATCTATCAGAAAACAGAGGAGACAGCCGAAGTAAGAGGAATGGTGGCAGCAAAAAGCCAAAACAGAAACAGCGTTTGAAGTTTGCTTATGAGGAAACTGGTGCTTCTGTGAAAAATGACAAAGATATGGAGAAATTGAACCAGATGGATACGGATGGAGTCAATTTCCGACATCAGAAACAGAAGGAAAAAGCCAAAAAGTTTTCTTATGAAGAAGCCAAAAAGAAAAAGGAAGCAAAGCAGCATTCCAAGAAAGCACAGGTCTATCAGGCAAATGAAGGGGAAGCTCCTGGAAAGAAGAAATCCCGCTTGAAGTTTGGCGAAGGGGAATCTGTGAAAACAGAAAAAACTTCTGTTGTTAAAAAAGCAGGAAGTGCAACTTCCGCAGCATTGCACCGTGAGATCAGCAAAAATGAAGACGATAATGCGGCGGTAGAAGGTGCTCATAAGTTAGAAGAAAGCGGCGAAGGTGTTTACCGGCTGGAACAGAGAAGTGCCAGACGCAGGAAACAGAGGGCATTCAGAAAAAGAAGCAGACTTGAAAGACAGGCAGAGAAACAGACACAGGCGGCAGCCCGTCAGGAGCAGAAGAAACTGAAAAAACAGATTCAGAAGCAACAGATCAAACGGGATTATGCCAAAGCGAAGCGAAGTGAACAGACAGTAGGAACAGCTACAAAAGGTACGATTGATTATATCAAGAAGATTGGCGGCAAAGTCACCAACTTTTTTAAAGAAAACCGGAAGGTGTATATCAGTGTAGTAGTTCTGATCGGCTTGATGTTTCTGATCATAACGAATGTCACGTCTTGCTCTGCAGTGTTTTTACAAAATGTGATCACTTATACCGGAACCAGTTATCTGTCATCGGATCAGGCAATCCGGGAAGCGGAACTGTATTACACACAGCTGGAAGCTAATCTGCAAGAGCGGATCAACAACATGGAATCTGAAGAACCGGGACATGAGGAATACCGATATGATATCGGACCTATTGAGCATGATCCGTTTATCCTGATCAGTTATCTGTCTGCAAAGTATGAAGAATTTACTTTTGAACAGGTCAAGCCAGAACTGGATGCTCTTTTTGCATTGCAGTATCGGTTAGAAACAGAAGCAGTCAATGAGACTGTGACAGAGACAGCAACTGTAAGAGTTGGAGAATCTTTGGGACAAGTAGTGACCAGTGGATATTGTAACTGTCCGATCTGTTGTGGTGTATGGAGCGGAGGACCGACTGCCAGTGGAGCATATCCAACTGCCAATCATACCTTAGCGGTAGATGCTTCCAATCCGTTTGTACCAATGGGAACAAAGGTAGTTATGAATGGTGTCGAATATATTGTAGAAGATACCGGAGCTTTCGCAAGATACGGTGTACAGTTTGATGTCTATTATGACAGTCATGCGGCAGCATCTGCACATGGACATCAGACATGGGAATGTTATCTGGCGGATGATAATGGAAGTCAGGAAGTGGAAGTGACCAGGACCAGAGATGTAGATGTACTGAATGTCACCTTAAATAGTGGAAACCTGATGTCAATCTGTCAGGAAAGGCTGGGATTTTTCCAGAAAGAACTGTTCAGTGCCTACAACGATACAAAAGGCAACTTGCAGATGTTTGCAACACCGGTTGATTTTAACTGGTATTCCAGTGTGACCAGCTATTATGGATACAGGATTCATCCAATATCAGGAGCAAATCAGCTTCATAATGGTATGGATATCGGAGCACCGGAAGGGACAAAAGTAATGGCAGGGCTGACCGGAACGGTTACAACTTCTGCTTATAATGACAGCTATGGAAATTACGTCATTATCAAAGACAGCAAAGGTTATGAGCTTCGCTATGCACACCTTAGCAGCCGGAGCGTATCTGCAGGAGCATCTGTTAGCAAAGGTGATGAAATTGGTCTGGTAGGAAACACTGGAAATTCGACAGGAAGCCATCTTCATATTGAACTGTTAAAAAATGGAGAACGGTTGAACCCGATCTTTTATCTGGAAACAGGAGAAGGTTCCAGTTTTGGTGGCAATGAATACACCAGTGAAGCGGCACAGCGATTACTAGAAGAAGCGGCAAAATATCTCGGAACACCGTATGTGTGGGGTGGATATTCCCCAAGTGGATTCGATTGTTCCGGATTTGTAAGCTACTGTCTGACAAACTCTGGTGTAAGGAATACAGGAAGATTAACAGCACAGGGACTGTACAACATTTGTACACCAGTATCCCAGTCGGAGGCGCAGCCGGGAGATTTGATTTTCTTTACTGGAACTTACGATGCAGGGGAGCCGGTAACGCATATCGGAATCTATGTAGGCAATGGTCAGATGATCCATTGTGGACATCCGGTGCAGTATACGTCCATCAATTCCCCATACTGGCAGAGCCATTTCTATGGATTTGGACGATGGTAAGAAAAAAGGGCGGCTGCATCAGCCGTCCGGAAAGGAGAACCGATGAAAAGTCTTGAAAAAGCTACGGCAGATTATGAGAAAGCCAAAGAGAAAATGGAAGCTTCCAAAGCCAGATATGAAGCAGATTTAAAGCGGTTCAAGGCTGCGGAGATTGCAAAAACAGAAGCGGAAAATCTGGAAATTGTAAGAATTATCCGTGCAATGGATATGAGTATTCCGGAATTGGAAGCTTTCAAAAAGAGAATGAAAAATGAACTGCCCGGCAGGGTAGAAATACAGAAGGAGGAAACAAAAGCCGATGATGAATCTGGAAAAAATGAAACAGAAGAAGAGAACAATTACTAAAAGCAGGGTAAAAAAGAGCTTGCTTGCAGCAACGACATTTCTTTGCCTGACAACACCTTTGCTCCAGACACAGACTGCTTATGCAGCTGAGAATACCACGCCTGCAATCACGATTGAGAAACCGGATGGCTGGAAACAGGGAGAAACAACCATTGCTGTTACGGTAGATGCCAGTCATATGCCGGAAGGTTTCTCAATAGCAAAGATTGAAGCAAAAGCAGGAAAAGATGGAAGCTGGCAGGATGTAACCGGAAGTGGAAGTATCACGATCACTGGAAATCAGACAGTGTATGTGCGTGTTACAGATGGTGAGGGGAAGGTCTATGAGCAGAATCGCTCTATTAAGTGTTATGACACGGAAAAGCCTACACTCTCTGCTTCCCTGACAGATGGTGTGCTGACGATTCAGGGGAATGATACAGTATCAGGGATTACTGCAGTAACAGTCAATGGCACCACTTATACAGACTTGAAGGATGGAATGCTGAGAGTGCAATTGACACAGAAAGATTTTACTACAAAACAGATTGAGATTACGGTAACAGACGGTGCCGGAAATACGTCTGAAAAGTATGTGTTACAGAATCCTTATTATGAATGGGCAAAGAAGCAGGCAGAGAAACAGAAAACTTCCAGTGACAGTAATGGTGCAATGGCAACCACGACCAGTGCAGATGCAACTGGGACTGAGAAAACAACGACTTCACCGCTTCCGCAGGATGCACAGGCTTCTGAGCCGACAGATGCAAAAGGAACCGTGGATGATCGGACAGTGACAGGTATTGAGGAACAGCTTAATAAAGAAGGCGAGACAGCAGATTCTGTTACCAAAACAGCTACGGAAGGCACAAAAGAGTTTTATACCATTTCAACTAAGAGTGGTAAGATTTTCTATCTGATCATCGACAATTCAAAATCTCAGGATAATGTGTATTTTCTTACCGAAGTTAGTGAAAAAGATCTGATGAACTTTACACTTTCTGATTCGGTGATACTTCCGGAAGTAGATACGGTTTATGCAGAACCAGAGAAAAAAGCAGAGGAAGAAAAGCCGGAAACGACAGAGTCAGCCGAGAAAGATAAGGTAGAGGATGATATTCAGATGCCTGAAGATAAAAGTCCATTTGGAACGTATCTTTTGATTGCACTGGTTGCAGTCGGAGCTGCGGCAGGAGGATATTACTTCAAAGTCTATAAACCAAAGCATGAATATGATGACGAGGATGAGATGGAAGAGGATGAAGATGAATCCGAAGATTCAGAGTCTGAAAAGCGGGAAGTAGACGATGCAGATGAGCAGGAAGAAAGTACAGAACCGGAAATCCTGAGAGATGAAGATTTTGACGATAATGTGCTGGAAGATGAAGAAGAGGAGGAAGGGCGATGATTGAGTGCGGAATAAGAAATATCAGATTATATACGCTGATCCGCCTTGGCAGTATAACAGGAAGGCGGGGCAGGGAATTGCCGCAGACCATTACCCGACCATGAGTTTGCAGGAAATCTGTGATCTTCCAGTTGGAAAATTAGCGGATAAAGATTGTGTTTTATTTCTCTGGGTCACTTTTCCACAGCTGAGAGAAGGATTAAGTGTGATTCAAGCATGGGGATTTCAATACAAGACAGTAGCGTTCGTGTGGGTAAAGAAGAATAAAAAGGCAGATACTTTGTTTCTTGGTCTGGGACACTGGACAAGGAGCAATGCTGAAATTTGTTTGCTTGCAACGAAAGGGTCTGTTCATAGGAAATCAGCATATGTTCGACAGATTATTTTATCACACATTGAAAGACACAGTAAAAAACCAGATGTGGCAAGAGATAGAATTGTTGAGCTTATTGGTGATGTATCGAGAATAGAATTATTTGCACGACAGACAACACCTGGGTGGGATGTCTGGGGAAATGAAATACAGTCAGATATAGAAATGAAAAGTGAGGAAGAAATAGAATGAAAGCATTAGTGATTGCAGAAAAGCCATCGGTTGCGATGGCACTGGCTTCCGTGCTTGGAGCCAGAACAAGAAAAGATGGCTACGTGGAGGGAAACGGTTATATCGTTTCCTGGTGCGTAGGACATCTGGTGGGATTATGCGATGCATCGGAATACGATGAAAAATATAAAAAATGGAGATATGAAGATCTGCCGATTGTGCCGGAATGTTGGAAACACAAGATTTTGGAGGGTACAAAGAAGCAGTTTGGAATCTTAAAGAAACTGATGAGAGATTCCGAAGTGAATGAAGTAATCTGTGCAACTGATGCAGGACGTGAAGGTGAGTTAATCTTTCGTTTGGTGTATGAGCAGGCAGGATGCAGAAAGCCGATGAAGCGGCTTTGGATCTCTTCCATGGAAGAACAGGCAATTAAAGATGGATTTGCGTCATTAAAAGACGGTTCGTATTATGACAGTCTCTATCAGTCAGCACTTTGCAGGGCAAAGGCAGACTGGCTGGTGGGAATCAATGCGAGCCGTCTTTTTTCCGTTCTGTATAACCAGAATCTGAAAGTTGGAAGAGTAGGGGAAAGTATATGTATAGATGAGAAAGTAGGAACAATGTATCTGTATCCTATTATTAGTAAAGATTTTCGAAGAGTGTGCAAGGAAACAGGAGTCAAGGAAGGTTGTTTTTTTAACACATTTTCTGATCTGTCTTCCATGGCTAGTTTTTTTGAAATTGGAAGCAAAATATATCATTCGAATAGTATGGATACTTTTGGATATACAGAGCAATTGGAAAAAATGTATAGGAACAAAAGTACAGAAAATGAAAAGACTATATTTTGGTTTGGTATAGAACTTGTAAATGGAAATGATGTAGAAAAAAAACTTATGTCTTTTGAATATGCGTGTAACTGGAATTCCCTATCGGGGTATGTTTGTGCGTTGGTGGCAGAATGGTGCCTAAACGATGAAATTTCAAAAGGAAAGGCATATAATTTAGATGAAATAGAAGGTATTCAAAAAATTTATAGAGAGTCTTCCGGGAGAAATAAAACAGAATATAGTTAAACTTTAAACAAAAGAATTCTATTTCAAAAATAATATTCAAATGAATCAGAAAAAAATCTATTTGGATTTAAAATGCCTTTTTGGAGTAGAAAAAAATTATCATATCTGTTATATTACGTTGAAGAAGGTTAGAACTGGCTAACCAAAAGAAGGAGGATGTTATAATGAAGAAACTACAAGGAAAAGACCTTATTAACGTTGGAATCTTTACTGCAATTTATTTCATGGTATTTATGGCCGTTGCTATGTTGGGTTTTATCCCTATTTTTTTGCCACTGCTGATTGCGATTGCGCCGCTTATTGCCGGCATTGTTATGATGCTGTACTATTCTAAAATCCAAAAGTTTGGAATGGTGTCTCTGACCGGTTTGATCTGTGGTATTTTGATGCTGCTCACAGGTATGGGATATTGGAGTATTATTACCGGTTTTGTTTTTGGTGTTCTGGCTGATCTAATCTTGAAGTCCGGCGATTATAAGAGCGCAAAGAAAGGGATCATTTCTCATGGGGTTTTCTCGATGTGGATTATTGGTAATTATATTCCTATTGTTGTAACAAGGGACAGCTATTACCAAGATTTGATTACCGGCTATAGTCAGGAATATGCCGATGCGATTATGGGGTATATCAGTGCATATACACTTCCGCTTCTTTTGATTGCCGGTTTTGTCTGCGGCGTGATTGGCGGTATCATCGGACAGAAGATTTTTAAGAAACACTTCAAAAGGGCAGGTATTGCATAATGCGTCAGGAGTTATTAGCAAGTCAGAAAAGCGGCAGAGGAATACTGTTAGACCCCCGGACGAAACTCGCTTTGCTTATCACAATTTCCGTATTTGTTTTAAGTGGAGGCATTGGTGTAACTTCCAGACAGTTCGCTCCTGTTTTGTCGGCAGTTCCTCTGATATTGATGCTGACCGAAGGGGCATGGAAGGGGTCATGTATCTATTTTGCCTTGTACGGTGGCAGCTATCTACTGCAAATACTGTCACTCCCGTACTTGTCAGGACTGCCAAGTTTTTTGTTGTTGCAGTTTGTGGCTTTTTAATGAGGTTTGTTCCGGGAATTATGATGGGATACATTACAGTCAAAACAACCACCGTCAGTGAATTTGTTGCTGCCATGAAGAAGCTGCATTTGCCGGAGCAAATTATTATTCCAATGTCTGTTATATTCCGCTTTTTCCCAACAGTTGTTGAGGAATATAATGCGATAGGCGATGCTATGAAAATGCGAGGGATTCGCTTCGGCGGAGGCAAAGCAGGCGCAATGTTGGAATATAGGCTTGTTCCTGTAATTATGTGTTCTGTTAAGATTGGGGAAGAATTAAGTGCTGCAGCCCTGACGAGAGGATTGGGCGGATCGGTTAAGAGAACAAATATCTGCGAAATCGGTTTTCATGTGCAGGATATTCTTTTCTTGTTATTGTGTGTAGTGGCTTTTGCTATTCCGATTGCAACAATGATTGCAGGGAGGTAGGATTATGATTGAATGTAAAAAAGTTTCTTTTTCCTACCCTTCAAATGAAAGTATCGACGGAGAACGTGAAGTACATGGAACGCTGAAAAATATAGACCTGTCTATTAATGATGGAGATTTCGTGTTGCTCTGCGGAACATCAGGATGCGGAAAAACTACATTAACTCGTTTGTTTAATGGCCTGATTCCGCACTATTACGATGGCAAGCTGGAAG
The DNA here is from genome assembly GCF_000209835.1 of Ruminococcus sp. SR1/5. NCBI lineage: Bacteria > Bacillati > Bacillota > Clostridia > Eubacteriales > Oscillospiraceae > Ruminococcus > Ruminococcus sp. SR1/5. The sequence continues at coordinate 281,470 of NC_021014.1, forward strand.
GTAGAGTCATACTCGATGGCAAAGATATGAGTAGCCTGTCGTTATTTGATATATCAAAAAAAGTGGGTTCTGTTTTTCAGAATCCACGTTCTCAATTTTTTAATGTGGATACGACCAGCGAAATTGCCTTTGGATGTGAAAACCATGGATTGGAAGAAGCAGAAATCCGAAAGCGGGTAAAACTGGTCTCAGAGCAGTTGAACCTTACAAATCTACTGGACAGAAGTGTTTTCTCCCTTTCCGGTGGGGAAAAGCAAAAAATCGCCTGTGGATCTGCCGCCGCTGTGGAACCGGATGTATTTGTTTTGGACGAGCCATCTTCCAACCTTGACGCCTATTCCATCGCTGATTTTCGGAAACTGTTAAAAATATTGAAGTCACAGGGCAAAACAATTATTATTGCGGAGCACCGGCTCTACTATCTTTATGATCTGGCAGATAGGATCATATATTTAAGCGACGGGGAAATACAAGGGGATTATACTTTGCCGGAATTTCAGTTGATTCCGGCGGCGGAAAAAGCTAAAATGGGATTACGGCCTCTTGGCCTGGGTGAGTTTGCAGACATTGAGCCTGCCAGTCTACATTCAGGGCAGGGGATATGGAAACTGAACCACTTCCATTTCGCATACAAGAAACAGCCGGAAACGCTTTCTCTGGAAAATATAGAGCTTCCTGCCGGAAATGTAACGGCGGTCATCGGGCACAATGGAGCCGGAAAAACGACACTATCCCGTTGCTTATGCGGATTGGAAAAAAGATGTAAAGGTATCCTCGAAAAAGAAGGTACTTCCTATTCAAGCAAACAGCGGCTGAAGCTATGCTATATGGTCATGCAGGATGTAAATCATCAGCTTTTTTACGGAGAGCGTTTTAGAGGAAGTCCTATTAAGTATGCCGGGGAAAGATTCCGATGAATCGCCTGAAAATGTGGCAAAGGCAGAGGCTATCTTGACAGAAATGGATTTGCTCCCGTACAAAGCCTGCCATCCGATGGGGCTTTCGGGAGGGCAAAAACAACGTGTGGCGATTGCTTCTGCGATTGCCTCTGAACGTCCGGTTATACTATTTGACGAACCTACCAGCGGCCTTGATCTCTTTCATATGAGGCAGGTGGCCGATTCGGTCAAAGGACTTGCCGATTCAGGAAAAACCATTGTGATTGTGACCCATGATCCTGAATTTATACTCAGATGCTGCAATCATGTGATTCATCTGGAAAACGGAATGCTGGAAGAAAGCTATTCCCTCTGGGATATGGAAGGACGAGAACGGCTATTAAACTTCTTTATACTGGAAGGGGGCGGCGGAAATCAAACTGTTTGATGGTAAAATAAATTGCGGATCAAATGTAAAAAATGTCATTGAAACTGAGGATTGTGTTGTCCTGCAAATTTTTGACGAAAGCGGCGAAGGGACAATGACAGCTCACAAAATTTTTGATGGCGCTTTTGTGATGTATAGTGATATGCACCTAAAAGAATGCGTTTCTCATTTTCAGAGTAGTACAGGCAGTTCGCTTCTCTATATCGACCATTGCCGGGAGGGACGAATCGAAAACGAAATTGGCAATCATGCTTATGGCTATTTACAGGAGCATGAAATGCGAGTTGATAACAGGCGTTTCCATTCGGGACGAGTTTGCTTTCCGCTTTGCCATTACCACGGGATGACGCTCGGGTTTGATTTGGAAATTGCTGTGCCAGCCCTCAGAGATTTTTTTGGCGGGTTTTCGGTTGATTTATATGAACTTCAAAAGAAGTATTGTAACGACAAGAAACCGTTTGTTATTCATAATGAGCCGGGAATTGAACATATTTTTTCAGAACTTTACTTTGTCCCGCAGCAAATCAAAGGAGACTACTATAAAGTAAAGGCACTGGAACTACTTTTGTATCTGGACGCTTTGCAAATTTCCGAGTCCAAAGAGGAACGTCCTTATTTTTATAAAGGGCAGGTAGAGAAAATAAAAGCAATCCACGACCTGATTACAACGGATTTGCAAGAGCATTATACAATGGATGAATTGGCTGAACGGTTCCAGATTTCATTGACGGGCATGAAAAACTGTTTCAAAGAGGTTTACGGAGATTCCATGTATTCTTATCTTCGCCGTTATCGAATGAATATCGCTGCTACAATGCTCAGGCAGGATTCCAAAAAGGGGATTGCAGAAATTGCCGGGGCTGTCGGATATGAAAGTCCCAGTAAATTTGCAACGGCCTTTCGTCAGGTGATGGGACAAACGCCTATGGAGTACCGAAAATCTTTTTTCTAAATGGTGCATAAATGCCGTTTTGGAGAGGAAAGAAGAATTGAATACTGCTACAATGAGGATGGTTAGCAAAGACTACCCATCCTTTTTTCTTTGCTGACTAAAAAGAAGGAAGGTGATTGTAATGAAGCAGCAAAAAGATAATTGGGTGAAAATTCTGTTTTCCTTCGCCGCACCATGCAAGGGGAAAATGGCTCTTTCGGTATTCTGCGCCATTCTGAGCGTTGCAGGAGGGTTTATTCCTTTTTGGGCTGTATATGAAATCCTGCTGGCATTTATCAATCAGAATGTGACCCTGAATGGCATTCTGATTTGGTGTCTGGTTGGAGCAGCGGGCTACCTGCTGCGGGTTGCCTGCCATGGAATCTCTACGATCCTGGCGCATATTTCAGCCTATACCATTTTGGAAGGAATCCGGCTTAAAATTGCGGACCGGCTGATGAAAGCGCCTCTCGGCGAAGTGATGGGGCGGCGAATCGGCTATCTGAAAAATATCATCATGGATAAGGTGGAGGATTTAGAGCCGCCTTTGGCACACATGATCCCGGAATTGACTTCTAACCTCCTACTCCCTGTTGCAATTTTTACCTGGATGATGGTCATTGACTGGCGCATGGGATTGGCGGTTCTGATTGCTCCGGTGCTGGCCATGATTCCTATGTTTTTCCTTATGAGGAATTATAACAGTCAGTACGCCGCTTATATGGAGGCAAATAACCATGTCAACAGTATTATTATTGAGTATGTGGAAGGCATCGAGGTTGTAAAGGCTTTTAATCAAAGCACAAGTTCCTATGAAAAATTTGTTAATGCTGTCCAGTCGTTCAAAGAGTTTACCCTGGCATGGTTTAAGAGCACATGGAAAACGATGAACCTGATGATGGCGATTATGCCAACAACGTTACTGGGGGTTCTTCCTGTCGGCCTTCTGCTGGTACAGAATGGAAGTATTTCCCCCGCAGAGCTTGCAATGGGGATTATTCTTTCTCTCAGCATTGTTGGGCCGTTGATGAAAGCAACCACTTTCATTAACGAAGCAAAGTCTATGGAATATGCAGTAGAGGCGGCAAATGAACTTTTGAACCTGCCTATGCTGCCGGATTCAGGGAAAATCGTATCCATATCCCGCAATGATATTGTGTTGGAGCATGTAACCTTTTCCTATGACGGCTCCGAGCAAAATGAAGTACTGCATGATGTGAACTTGGAATTGCCAGAGGGAAGTTTTACGGCACTTGTAGGACCGTCTGGCGGCGGTAAATCAACGATTGCCCGTCTGATTGCAAGGTTTTGGGACGTGACAGGTGGCAACATTACCATTGGGGGGAAGAATATCAAAGAGTTGTCTATACGCCAGCTTTCCGAACTGGTCAGTTTTGTGACGCAGGATAACTTCCTGTTTAATTGCTCCCTGAAAGAAAACATCCGTCTTGGAAATCCAAACGCCACAGATGAAGAAGTATATGCGGCGGCGAAAGAGGCCTGCTGTGATGAATTTATTGTGCGTTTGGACAAAGGATATGATACCCCTGCCGGTGATGCCGGAAAGAGGCTGTCCGGCGGCGAAAAACAGCGAATTGCGATTGCGAGGGCGATCCTCAAAAATGCCCCGATTGTTATTTTGGATGAAGCGACAGCATTTACTGACCCGCAGAACGAAGATAAAATTCAGAAATCTATCATGGCGTTATCAAAGGGTAAAACTCTTCTTGTGATCGCCCACCGCCTTTCCACCATTCAGAACGCAGATCAGATTGTCGTGTTGAAAAAAGGCCGGATTGTGGATTGCGGAAAGCAGGGAGAATTGTTGAAGCGGTGTCCGCTGTATGCGGATATGTGGAAAGCCCACATCGGGGCGAAGAATTGGTCTGTGAGTGAAAAGAAGGAGGTGGTCGCTCATGTTTAAGTCTATGAAACGGATCATTAAATGGGCGGGGAAATATAAGGGACGCCTCTATCTTGGCTCTGTTTTTTCCTTTTTCAGCAGCCTGTCTACGGCGATCCCTACAATGGCTGCCGCTTATGCCCTTGATAAAGCAATCGCAGCTTATTGGGCAGGCAACACAATAGAATCCTCCCTGATCTGGCAGACGCTTTGGATTACTGTTGGCTCGATTGCGCTTAACTTTCTACTCTCTTATTTGCGGGCGGTGTTGCAGGAAAGCATTGGTTATGAAGTAGCCGCAGGGCAGCGAATCCATTTAGGCGATGTGCTGAAAAGGGTTCCTCTGGGATATTTTTCCAAAAACAGCGTGGGCGATATTCTGACAGGTGTTACCACGGAGCTATCCACACTTGAATTGCAGGGAATGAAGATGGTTGACATCATCATCAACGGATATGCAAAGTTTATTGCAATTCTCCTGTGTTTCCTTTTCCTGAGTCCAGCCGCAGCAGTGATTTCTGTTGTCGGCGTTGCCTTTTCCTCATTGGCCTTACATGGTATCAGCAGGCATAGTGAAAAGACCGCTGCTATCACGCACCAGGCCATGGAGGATATGTCTGGCTCTGCGATTGAATATATCCGCGGGCTGTCCATCGTTAAATCGTTCGGACAGGAAGGGGCTTCTATCGAAAGTTTCCGCAAGGCAAATACGGATTTGAAAAATATTCATATCAAAGTAGAAAAAGGCTATACGCCATTTAACTGCTTGCATCTGTTCTCCTTAAAACTGGCATCTATGGGGATTGTGTTTATCTGTGCATGGCAGACACTTAACGGGCAAATGAGTCTTGCTTATTTCCTGATGTTTGTTCTGTTTTCTTTCGTAATCTTTGGAAGTGTGGAAAACATTAACGACGCGGCTCACATGCTGGGTCTTATAGATTCCGCTATGAATAAGCTGGAAGCTCTGGAAAATGCAGAATATATCGACCAGGACGGAAAAGATATTACACCGACCTCGTATGACATTACTTTTCAGGATGTATCCTTTGGTTACGATAAACGGACTGTATTGCATGATGTGAATTTCACGATTCCGCAGAATACCACAACAGCGATTGTAGGTCCCTCCGGGAGCGGCAAGTCTACCCTGTGCAGCCTGATTGCACGCTTTTATGATGTTGACGCCGGAAAAATCATTTTAGGAGAAACAGATATTCGAGAATTTACCTGTGACAGCTTACTAAAAAATATCAGTATGGTGTTCCAGAATGTATATCTGTTCCGGGATACGATCCGTAACAATATCAAATTCGGCAGCCCGAACGCTTCAGAGGAACAGATGATTGCCGCTGCAAAAAAAGCGCGCTGCCATGACTTTATTATGGCCTTGCCAGATGGATATGATACCGTCATTGGTGAGGGCGGTTCTTCTCTTTCCGGCGGTGAAAAGCAGCGGATTTCGATTGCCAGAGCCATGCTGAAAGATGCGCCGATTGTTATTTTGGATGAGGCCACGGCCAGCATTGACCCAGAGAATGAGCATTTGATTCAAGAGGCTATTTCCGCACTGACACATGGTAAAACAATCATAACGATTGCCCATAGACTGGCGACGATTGAAAATGCGGATCAGATTCTCGTTATTGATGGAGGAACGGTAGTGCAGAAAGGAACTCATAAAGAATTACTGAAACAAAAAGGAACCTATCGAGATTTTATTAGTATTCGTGAGCAGGCTGAAGGTTGGAGAATTCAGTAGATTACGAAAAGAAGTTGCAGGAAAACGCAATATTCAGAAAATACCATTGGTTAATATTTGATAGGAGTGATTTGAGGTTTTGTGTGTTCTCTGGCATAATGTATTGAGATTAAAAAAGTCATTTATAAACATTGTTGTGCAATTTGTGTTCTTGAGATGCAAGGAGTATTCTGCACATTGTTTGTTTATGGATTATGACTGCTTGCAGAGTGCGGTGTTAAGTTTGGATTAATTTAATATGTCGTTGGTATTTTAGGAAAGCAAAAAATTATAATTATAATAATGAAAAATTTGTTTTCCTAATGAAACGGCATACCTAAATATTAGTAAGAGGTTATCATGAAAATAATAATTATTATTATCTTGTTGGCATTTATTATTCTTGCTTTGAGTTTTTTGCTTACGTTCATAATGTATCGTATGCAGTTTGGAAAGAGAATAGATATTTGTGAAGCGGATAAAAAATCAGATATTCCCAGAAGAAAAAAATAGAATTTTATTCGGGAAAAAATAAATTAACAGGATATTTCTATGGAATTAATCAAAATAAAGTTAATAATAAGGTTGTTTTGGTTGTGAATGGGTATGGAGTTACGTATAATGCTTAAGTGGAGTGGTATCTGTGTTGACGATGTAACCGTCGATTGCCATTTTGCGCAGATAAGCTCCCATGTTTTTTGTCTTTGATTCTATCATCTTCCTGCGGATTAACTTTCGTTCTTCTTCGGTGACATAGAAATGGATTTCTTTGTTTCTCTTTCTTTCAGCCATTGGCGGGTTCTCCTTTCTGAGAGGACAGTAGTATCGTTGCTTTCAGCGTTTTTTCAATTTAGGGTAGGGTTCCCTAAATTGGGATTTCCCGGAAGTGTATCCTCACTTCCTGTCCTTGCTGTTTTACCCCTCTATTAGTTAAAGTCAGGAGAACCGGGAAAATGCAAAAGAATTTGGCAGGTAGTACGGGAACTGAAAATATGGTATGATTATGGGCAGGATATCAGAAGAATCAGGAGTTGAATAAACTGTGAAGAAAGAAGAAATTTTTGAATATGTGAAGAAACAGTATGGTACGGTGCCGGAGTATTTATGGGCACAATCACCAGATAATGCTGTGCTACGACATAAGAATGGAAAATGGTATGCTGTGGTCATGACGGTTGAAAAATCGAAACTGGGATTAGAAGGAAAAGATCCGGTTGATATCATGGACGTAAAGTGTGATCCGGACATGACGAATATGATTATTCAGACTTATGGATTTTTACCTGGATACCATATGAATAAGCAGCACTGGATCACGATTTTACTGGATGGTTCTGTCAGTGAGGCTAAGACACTGGACTTTTTGGATATGAGCTATGACCTGATTGACGGAGCAGGCAGAAAAGAAGAAAATGTAAGTGGATTACAGTGATTTTTGAGCAAAAGGAAAACCGGGGATTTTACTCCTCGGTTTTCTGGCTGTTGTGCTTCAGTCTTCAACTTGAAAAATATCTTCTACAGGCACTTTCAGGTAATGTGCCAGCCGGATTGCAATCTCAAGAGAGGGATTTCGTTCTCCACGTTCGATGCGGCCTATCGTCTGGCTGCAGGAACCTATGGCTTCAGCCAAATCTGCTTGAATGAGATTCCGTTCTTCACGAATATCTTTTAATGTATTATTGATTGCCATTCAATCACTTCCTTTGCTTATTGTTATCAGTAGGATCATGAACCTGCTGTTGAAATCTAATGAAATCCTGGAATTTCTGCACCTTTGCATTTCCCGATTACTTTTCCAAAAATCTTAAAAGAGTCAGATTCCAAAACTTGGATAGGACGATATTTTTGATTTAAAGAGATCAGATAAACACCATCTGGCTCATCGTGTAATTCCTTGATGTAAGTATTGCCGTTGAGATAGAAGATTCCAATTTCACCATTAGCAAGAGAATCTTTTTTCTGAATCCATGCAACATCGTCTGTATGATAAAGTGGCTCCATACTATCACCAGAGATCCGCACACCAAAGTCAGTCTGCTCAGGAGCAAGATGTCCTACGTCATGAGATCGTGGTACCGCAGGCAAAGGATAAAAGATTTAAACCGTCACTGGGCGTAGAGGAAGAGTAGGTGAGTAATATGAGATACGAAGATTCGATGAAAGGTGTAGCTGCTCAGATAATCAAAGAACAGCAGCGAGCCAGTAAAATAAAAAACAATCCAGAAGAGTTCCATTGGCATGACGAATATGCAACGTTGAATTTCTTTCGGTTTATCTGCAAAAATATCGGTAACTTGGGAAATGGAGAAATTGAGAAAATGGTCACACGCTTGAAAAGCATAGATCAGAAAGCAGTGGAAAACCATGTGAATGGTGCTGTTTGGGCATTTGATTATGATAAGATGTTCTGTGTACTGATGGAAAATGAAATTTGCCGAAAGGTGTGTGAAAAGAATAAATATAATAGTTGGATGAAGTTGATTGGACAGTATTGTGTTTCAATGGCTTAAAGATGAAGAAAGTTGTTGGAGGGAAAAAACTCTCCAGCAACTTTGTCTTTGATGAATAGAGGTCAATTTTTTGTTCAATTATTTTCACTATTGTTTGATTCAGTGATTTTTTTCTTCTTTGGAGAAACCAGTTTGTGACCGGAATAAATGGACATGCCCATACAAAGCAATGAAGAATAGGCAAAGTATTTATGTGCAGTCATAGATTTTCTGATTCCAGAATAAATGCATCCCAACATACAGAAAAGTGCGCCTAGGGACCAGTATTTATGTGATTTCATGATTTGATACCTCCTTTGATTTAGCTGCTTCAATCATAACTCTATTTTACGAATATGCAAAGAAAATCTTGAAATATAGTTCTGTAGAATTAGAACTTGGCTTTGCGATTCTGTATATTTAAGATATCCACAAGTATACTAAATCCAGAACGATTATTCGTTCTGGAGGAGGTGTTACGATGGATTTGAAGGCAGTAGGACAGCGAATCAAATCAGCACGAGAAGCAAAAAATCTCACGCAAGAGGAACTGGCTGCATTAGTAAATTTAAGTCCGACGCATGTGAGTGTAATAGAGAGAGGCTTGAAAGTTACAAAATTGGATACCTTTGTTGCAATTGCAAATGCATTAGATGTTTCTGCAGATACTCTTTTGATTGATGTTGTGGCACATTCAGTTACAGGTGTTACCAATGAGCTGACAGAGAAAATAGAAAAACTTCCGATCAAAGAGCAGAAAAAATTATCAAAGTAATTCATACATTATTGGAAGAGTAATATGACAAAATGGGAAGAGCAAGTAGCTCTTCTTTTTTTTGACTTTTTTATTCCGCTTTAAATTGTAAAGTGTCTTTTCATGATAATAGAAATATGCTAAATTAGTTCTATAGAACAATGTGTAATTCTACTTATATATTGGAGGAAAATGAATGAGAGAGAAAACTATTTATGAGAAAATTGCAAAAAAGTACAACACAACACCAGAAGAGGTACGCAGAGAAATGCAGATAGCCATAGATGCAGGATTTGATAATCCTGATCCGGATGTGCAGGAAGAATGGAAGAAAATGACACTTAAAGGAGACAGACCCACACCGGAAGAAGTAATCAATTACGCAGTAAAACAATTAAAAGGAAATTAATGAAAATATGAAAAGAAAGATAATTGCAGTAATCTCAGGAGCAGTCATCTTGATAATTGCTACAGGAAGTATTTATGGGAAACCTGAATCTGGTCATAAGGAAGGTGAACCTGATGTAGTAGGAACATTTTCCATAAATCAGGATGAAAATCTAACCGTAGTAGCTAACCGGGAAAATATTGAGGATAGAGAAGCGTTTGCAAGAGAACTTTTGCAGATGTACAAGGAGAATTCTTTTCATTCGACAAAATTCTCCACAGACAGGGGATATGCGACGAGTCTTGATATGAACATCTATTTATGGAAAGAGGATATTGAAGATGGGGAATCGGTAATGACAGCCGAATACAGACCTGTAGAATATGGAAAGGACTATGATGTTGTCAATAATCCTGATAAATTTCAACTATATATAGATGGAAAAGAAGTAGAAGAATAACACGGTGAACTTTTTATACTGAAATATGTACGATTTCAATAATGATGTGAACTTATAGGAATGTATTGCGGATACTTTGTGAACTTTATCCTGATACAATGATTATGCTGATGAAAGAAGGCATAGATAACTGAATATAAGAAAGAGACGAAGGCCTCAGTAGTTAAGAAAAAACTACTGGGGCTTTTTTTCGTGCCTGAATTTCTCAGCCAATAACTGCGGGTATGTCCCGGCAGGATAAAGGCGGAGCAGGCATGATTCTAAACAGAGGTCCGCCTTCTGGATTTGAAACAAGCAACGAGATTTCAAATTCAGGAGGAACGGACATGTATATTGAACACCCATATTTTTATGAAGGAAAGTATTACGCAAATATTGATGGAGAGATGATTGAGATTACAAAAGAGGTTGCGTATGCGATGAACAATTTTTATAGAAGCAGCAAGGCAAAAAAGGTAGAAATCAAAAACGAATTGGGAGAGGTCGTGGACAAGATGTTGAGGGAAGTACCTTACAGTGGTCAGTCCATTGATGGAGAAGGCTTTATGATAGAGGATTTTCCGGATCTGAATTGTGATGTGGAGCATAGTGTGCTGACAAAAATGGAACAGCAGGATATCCACAAAGTGATCAATCAGCTGAACTCCGAGGAACGCATGATTATTTACGGTATTTTCTTTGAAAACAAGACACAGACACAGATGGCAGAGATTATGGGAATTTCCAGACAGATGCTGTCATACAAGCTGAAATCCATTCTTAATAAGATGCGTGAAATGTATATGAATAAATTTTTTAAAAAATTTTTCAAAATCTTTTGCATCTTCCGAAGTCATTTGACTTTAGTAATTAGAGGAGCTTTAAGGACTCCCTAAAACGCACCGTGATAACTGAATATCCAATAATAACTGACGTGACATTTCATACAGTGAGCACGAGGAAGATGCCGCTATAGGATTATAAGACGTAAAAACATTTTTAGAGCTAATAATGCTGCGAAAAAGCACTGACCAAAGCCAGTCGGCAGGCTGGTGATGCGATGACATGTGTGAGATGCGATACACTTGCAGACCCTGAGAAGTCTGTAATTGGTAAACCTATGAACTGCCAGAGCCTGGAAACGAGAGTTTTTGGGTTGTGGTCCGGAGTATAGCATTCGGACAGGTTATTATTCCCTTCCTGCAGATGCAGGAGTAACGATTCGGGGTATCGAGGATAAATAGAATCGAGCGAGCACTGTTTAATAATCAAATTGGTTATAGAGGTTATGCGGCAGAGCTTTCCATCTTGGAAAGGAACTCTGCCGTATTCCTGTGGAGCCAATATAGCGCTAGGGATGCTTTACAAATAAAAAAAGATTGGAGAGATGACAAGTGACGATTCGAAGAGGAGATATCTTATGGGCGGATCTCGGTATGTTTCCGACAACTTCGGTTCAGGGTGGAGTAAGACCGGTGATCGTAGTAAGTAACAACAAAGCTAATACATACAGTTCAGTCATTACAGTAGTTCCGCTGACGTCAAGAATATATAAGAAGCGGTATTTGCCAACACATGTATTTATCAGTAAGTACGATATGACAGGGATCCGAAAAGGAAGCCTGGCATTGGCTGAACAGGTTATGAGTATTTCTACAAAATGTATTATTGAGAAATGCGGAAGAGTAAATAAGTGGAGCCTGGATCGGGTACTGAAAGCAGTACGGATTCAGATGGGAATGGAAGGAGAAGGGCATGACAGCAGAGGAATATAGAAATTATCTGGATCAGGATTTCAGTGATGTGGATATCAATGAAATGACTGATCTACGGATGATAAAACAGACAGAAATAAATCGCTTCAGGAACGGAGAGATATTTTTCTGAATAAAGTAGGAAATCCTTATCTGGTCCGGATCGGTAATATGAAAGTAAAAGTCAGATTTGCAAATAACGGTATATCTATGGAGCAGGCATTTGAGAATATGCTTCTGAGTGTCTGAAAAAGTACTGGTAAAATTGAGGGGACTGTGTTAGAATGTCGGTAAGGACAAATTATGCAGCCCCCTTTTATTACATGGATTTTCTGACGTAATAAAAGGAGGTAAGATATGTATCAGAATATCAACAAAATCTATCATGCCGCCATCTATGTCAGATTATCTAAAGAAGATGGCGATATTTCCAGTTCAGCAAAACTGGAAAGTAACAGCATTTCTAACCAGAAAGCTTTGATTCTGGATTTCCTGAAAGACAAAAAAGATATTGAAGTTGTTTCAGTCCGAGTTGATGATGGCTACTCAGGCTCTAATTTTGAGCGCCCTGCATTCCAGGCAATGCTGGAAGATATCCGGCATGGGATTGTAGACTGCGTAGTGGTAAAAGATTTATCACGATTTGGAAGGGAATATATTGATTCCGGGAAGTATATCGAGAGATTATTCCCGGCTCTTGGTGTGCGTTTTATTGCCATCAATGATAATTATGACAGTCTTAAGGGAAAGAATCAGGCAGACGAAATCATTATCCCATTTAAAAATTTAATCAACGATGCTTATTGTCGTGATATTTCTATTAAGATCAGGAGTAATCTTGAGATTAAGAGGAAAAAAGGCGAGTGCGTGACTCCGTTTGTAGCATTTGGATACAGGAAGACAAAGACAGATAAGCATAAATTAGAGATTGATCCATCGGCGGGCGGTGTAGTACAGGATATTTTTAAGATGAAGCTGCAGGGAATGAGTCAGGATGCGATCGCTAATCGTTTAAATGAACTGGGTATTCTTTCCCCATTTGAGTATAAAATAAGCAGCGGCAGTCGTTATGAAACAGGTTTCCGGCAGAAAGAACAGGCACTTTGGAGTTCCGTTACGGTCCGCAGGATACTGGAAAACGAGGTTTATATCGGAAACCTTGTACAGGGAAAAAGGACAACTCCAAACCATAAAGTGAAGCAGACTTATGTGAAACCGGAAGATGACTGGATCCGGATTGAGAAAAATCATGAACCTCTGGTGAGTGACCGTGATTTTGAAATTGTTCAGAGGCTTCTTGGCATGGATACACGTACTTCACCTGACCAAAAGCAGGTATATCTGTTATCCGGAATTGCTGTATGTGCGGATTGTGGAGCACCTATGACAAGAAAGGTTTCTACTGTGGCAGGAAAAAATATGCTTATTATCTATGTTCCACAAATAAAGAAACAAAACGCTGTTCCAGTCATAGAATACCGGAAAAGGATCTGGAAGATGCCGTATTAGTGATGTTGAAACAGCATATCCAGAATATCCTGCACCTGAAAAGAGTCCTGGAATTTATCGGTACTGTGCCATTTCAGGAGATCAATATGAAAAAGCTGCAGGACAGGCTGGAGAAGAAAAAGCAGGAGAAAGAACGCTGTAAGGAGTTACGGATGATGCTCTATTCGGATATGAAAGAGGGCATTGTATCAAAAGAAGACTATGTAGAGCTTCATGCAGCATATGGAAAGCGGCTTAGAAATGCGGAAGAGAGTATCCGTGCGATCCAGAAAGAAATGGATAACGAGCTGGAAAAAGCAGACAAAGCCAATACCTGGCTGGATTATTTTGTGAAATATCAGGATATTGAAGAACTGTCCCGCACTGTGGTGGTAGAACTGATCAGGCAAATCAGAGTATATGATAAAAAGAATATAGAGATCACTTTTGATTTTGATGATTGTTATCAGACATTGCTGAATCAATTACCTGCTATGGGAGTTGATATGGTAATAGATGATGATAACAATCTGCAGGTCAATGTAAAGGAGGTTGTATAAAATGGCACGAAAGAGCAGGAAAAACATTCCGGAAGTAGTCAGCAGTGCAACCGTCCAGACAGAGGTGAGCAGACCGTTCCGGGCAGGATTGTATGCCAGAATTTCAATGGAAACAGAAGAAACCTTAGAAAGAGGAACGATAGAAACCCAGGTGGAACTGATGAAAAACTTTGTGGCAGATACGGAAGACATCGCAGTTGCAGAAATATATAAGGATTCTGATTATTCTGGTACAAATTTCGACCGTCCTGGTTTTACGCAGATGATGGAAGATATCAAGCATGGAAAAATTAACTGTGTGATTGTAAAGGATCTATCCAGACTTGGAAGGAATTATGTAGAGACAAGTAATTATATTGAGCGTGTATTTCCGTTTTTTCATGTGCGGTTTCTTGCTGTGACGGATGACTTTGATTCTTTCCGTGAGGGAGTGGATCTGACAGTTCCCTTAAAAAATATCATCAATGAGTTTTATTCCAAAGACCTTGCAAAAAAGAGCAGCAGTGCCAAAAAAGCCCTGTGGAAAGAAGGAAAATTTACTGGTGCATGGGAACCTTATGGATACAGGAAATCAGAACAGGACAGACACCAGCTGGTAGTTGACGAGGAGGCTGCCGTACATTTACGAGAAATTTTTACTATGTATATGGATGGATGCAGCTACAGCGATATTGCAAAAAGACTGAATACAGATGGTATCCTTTCCCCGACTTTGCAGAGGGAATATTATAAAACAGGCGAAAAGCCTTCACCGGAATCCAAACCTTGGAATAATTATGAAGTGAAACGTGTACTTCAGGATGTCCATTGTACCGGAGATTCTGTATATGGAAAATATCAGCAGAGTGTTTTTCAAGGAAACAAGCAGAGAAATCTACCGGAGAGTGAGTGGCTCTATGCTGAGAATACCCACGAAGGAATTATTGATAAAGAACTGTTCCGGCAGGTACAGGAAAAAATCCGGGAATTTACGGAAGCATACAAAAAGAAGCATCAGCTGAATAATGGAGCCATTCGGAATCATAATTTCTATACCGGCAAGATCAGGTGTGGGGGTTGTGGGAACCGCATGGTGTTGTCCAGAGAAAAAACAGGGACATTTTATTATATCTGTGGTGCAGATGCGAACCATAAATCCGGAGGAAATCAGTGTAAGGGGCACAGAGTCAAAAAAGAATACGTGGATGAAGACGTCCTTCGCCTGATCCAGTCACATATGAAAGCCGTATTGGATACAGAGAAACTGATCCGTGAAATGAATTCTGCTTCCAGAAACCAGACACAGTATTTGCTTCTGGATAAGGAAGTGGGGAAACTTCGGCGGGAGTTGAGCAGGATCAGCAAGCGTAAATCTGATTTATATGAGGATTATTCGGAACGTCTGATTACAGAAGAAGAATACATGCAGTTTTCCCGTATCTATTCCAATGAAATAGAAAACATCAAGAACCGCCTGGATGTAGTATTGGCGGCACAGGTACGGTATTCCAAGGATTATCATATCGAGGAAGGATGGGGAAAAGTGATACATACTTATATGTCAAAGCGTAAGCTGACAAAAGAAATGGCAGATGCCTTTGTGGATTCAATTATTATCCATGGTAAGTATGATTATGAGATCAAGCTGGTATATGACGATCAGTTTGCAGATTTACAGAAATTAAAGAAAGAGAAGGAGGCGCAGTCAAGATGACAGATCATAGAAAAACAGCTGTTTACATCCGTTTATCCGCAGAAGATGACAATGTAGATGGCAGAGCTAAAAAAGAGAGCGACAGTGTAACTTCTCAGAGAATTCTGTTAAAATCATTTGTGATTGATCAGCTGGGTGTAGATGAGGCAGATATCCTGGAATATGTGGATGATGGTGTCAGCGGTACTCATTTTAAACGGCAGGGATTTCAACAGCTGCAGGATGACATGAAAAGTGGAGAAATCGGCTGTGTAGTTGTAAAAGACTTTTCCAGATTCGGAAGAGACTATCTGGAAGTTGGATTTTATATTGAATATATTTTTCCACTTCTGCAGATTCGATTTATTTCGATTAATGACAGCTATGACAGTGCAGCAAGCAGCGGAATGACTGGTGGAATGAATGTGGCATTGCAGAATCTGGTATACAATATGTATAGCCTGGATTTGTCCAAGAAAATTTCATCAGCAATGCAGACGAGAACAAAAAATGGTACACGTCTTCCGGTAAATGCCAGATATGGCTATAAAAAAGGAAAAGATGGAAGGCTGGAAGTTGATCCGGAGGCTGCAAAAGTCGTGAAAATGATTTTTCAGATGGCAGCGGAGGGAACAAGTTTTGCAGATATTACAAGGGAATTGAACAGACAGGCGATTGCTACTTGTGATGAGCAGAAATTATCAAGAGGGGATCAGGTGCAGTTCCAGAGGTTTGACACGATCAAAAAGAAACACTGGAGCCCTACGACAGTATCGGCAATCGTCCGGGATGAGATTTATATTGGAACCAGAATCTGGGGCAAAACACGTTGCAGTATGCATACGGGCCATAAAGCAGTTCTGAATGATGAAACAGAATGGGTTCGCCTGGAAAATCATCATACGGCAATTATAGACAGGGAATTGTTTGAAAAAGCAAATGAAATGCATCCGAAAAAGAAGAGAAGTGTTGCAGAATCACGCACCAATTTTACTCTGGAAAGACGTAAAAAACAGCCGGCCTTGCTGATATGTGCCAACTGTGGGCATTCTCTGTTAAAAGAAACAGAGCATCTGCTGAAATGTTCAGATGCCAGAACCAATGGTGATCCTGTGTGCCGAAGTCTGGTGATTCGTAGGGAACCGATGGAGGAGAATATCCTTGGGCTTGTCCGTCAGTATGCAGCGTCAATGTTGAAAAAAGGAAAGAAAGTATCTTCCAAAAGACAATGTGAATACAAAGAGATCAATACTACAGAATTGCAAAAACAGAGCCGACAGTTGACCTCGGAAAAGATGAAACTCTATGATGATTACAAAGATGGTCGTATAGATCGTGATTCGTATAAGCAGAGAGCTGAAAAGATAAGTGTACAGCTGGATGAAATAAAACGAAAGATAGAAGATGCGAAGAATAGTAAAAAGCTTCTTGAACAAAATGAACTTTCTGATAAAATAAAACTAAAAGATTTCTTGGGAATTCAGAAGTTCGATACAGAGAAGCTGCGTGAGGTTATCAAGGTGATCCGTGTTCATAGTCAGGATGAAATTGAAATCGAATGGAATTTTGACGATATTTTTTCAGAACAGAGATAACTTGAGCAGGACAAGAATGACTTATCAAAAGATAATAAAGGTGCTGGGACTACCTGATGGAAGCGTCAGATAGTCTTCGGCAGAAAAAATAAAATTTTTTTGTCCTATACTTGACACATCCACATGTATGCAGACACACATACTGCTCTAATATGGCGAAGTCCGGAATGAATCCAAAGGTACTTCAGTATCTGATGGGTCATTCGGATATCAGTGTCACTCTCAATACCTATACACATCTTAAGCTGGATGACGCGAGAGAAGAAGTGGAGAAGCTTGCCAGGAAGCAGGCAGAAGCTGAAAATGAGTTTCGGCAGTTAGGTATGAAGGAGGACAAGGTCAAATTCAAGAAGATGGGGGTAAATGGTCTAATTTAGACCATTTCGTAAAATGGCTAGAAAGTCAGTAAATTCAAGGCTTTGAAGATGGTCGTGGTCTAAAACAGATTGAAAAAGGGTAAAATTTTTAGACCAAATTTTTTTGGAAAATCAAAGATTTCAGACATAGGAGAACGGCAAATGTCGGCTGGTCTAAATTTGAAATCCGAGGCCATTTTAGACCATATTTTAGACCATTTGAAGGAAGAAACATACCGAGATAAGCCAAAATAAGCCGAGAAATGGGAAAAATCTTGATAGACTGAAAAAGTGCGCAAATGCTTGAAAAATAAGGAAAAACCGAGATAATCTGAGATAAAAAAGGAGTTAAAAATAGATGATTAGAGTGTTATTTGTCTGCCACGGCACTACCTTAGCAAAATTCTGAAAAACCTTGATTTTACAGTATATTTTTGAACCAGTAGGGATGTTTTACTAAGTTTTTACTAAAGAGGAATCCCTAGCACGAATTTAGAAAAGTAACATATAGTATGACCTTATTAATTGGTAGAACAATTGGTAAGGTCCTTTTTTATTTCAAGGAGGTTCAAAATGAAAAGTACAGCGTTAGGAGCAGAAAACATTATTTTTATCAGTGATGCACATGAAAAATTCTACTATGAAAAATTACAAGAAGTACGGTATCAGGATGTGTACCATAAGGCATTGTGTTATTGTCTGGGTATTAATGGAGATACCAGAAAAAATGCTGACAGAATTTATAATTTTAAAACGGGGTCTGTTAAAACGAAATGTTTACATGAAGGATGGCAGACAAGCGGTAGCTTAAAAGTGGTAAGGATGGCATTTAATCTGTACTGTAACAGCACGCCAAGTGTTTGGGATTATGAAGATGCAGAGGAACAGGTAAACGAGTGCAGACAGTATACAGTAGAGGATATCTTCTGCTGTGCATATGCACCATATTTTTGGCAGGCAATACAGATCCGTTATCCGGAATATGTAGTGTACAAGAAAAGCCATTATGTCCCGGAGGACGAATGGACAATTTTCGAGAATACCCATGAAGCTATCATTGACCAGCAGACCTTTGACCTTGTGCAGAAAATCCGTGGGAATGTCAGACGCTACCCGGACGGCTGGGGCGAAGCAGCTCCCCTCACAGGCTTGCTTTATTGTGCCGATTGCGGCGGCAAGATGTATGTCCACCGTACCAACAACGGCAAGCGTATTTCTCAATATACCTGTTCCCAATACAGCAAAGTCCCAGTTGGAAAGCTCTGCACGACACAGCACCGTATCAATGAAGATGTGGTACTGTCCCTTGTTTCCGAAATGCTCAAAGCTATTGCCGAGTATGCGAAGCATGACAGAGCCGAGTTTGTCCGAGTGGTGCAGGAAGCGCAGTCCAGCCAGCAGACGGCAGAGGTCAAGAAACAGCGGATACGCCTTGCCACCGCAAAGCAGAGAGTTTCCGAGCTGGAAGTCCTGCTCTGCAAAATCTATGAGGACAACATTTTAGGAAAGCTGTCTGACAGCAGATATGCCACTCTGGACGCTCAATATGAAAAGGAGCAGACCGAGCTTACCGCTGAAATCTCTGTTCTGGAAAAGGCTATCAAGAGCTACGAGAAGCACGAAAAGGACGCTGACCGTTTTATCGCTCTGATTGACAAGTATGAGAACTTCGACAAGCTGACGATTGCCATGCTCAATGAGTTTATTGAGAAAATCCTTGTGCATGAGCGTGACCGCAAGGGCAGTATTCAGACCACACAGGAGGTCGAGATTTACTTCAATTTCGTGGGTCGTTTCGTTCCCCCTGCGTTTGGCGAAGTGGAGCTTACCCCGGAGGAATTAGAGGAAATCCGCAAGCGTGAGGAACGCAAGGACAGGCTCCACCAGAACTACTTGAAGCGGAAAGCCAGCGGAGCACAGAAGCGATACGAGGACAAAATCAAAAAGCGGAAAAAGGCAGAAATCGAAGCCAAGAAAGCCGCCATTCGTGCGGAGGACATTGCAAAGGGCGTGTTCGTCCCTGTCAGCAGTTTACCGCAGAGAGAGCCGATGAAAGGAGTACAAACAGCATGAATATCACTTACACACAGAACGGCGATTATCTTATCCCAAACATCATTATCCGCAAGACCAAGCCCCTCGGACACTACGGCAGACTTCGCAAGGCGTATCTGGAAATGCACCGTCCGATACTGTTCAATGAGCTGGTGCTATCCGACAAGCTCTTTGAGCATTGCGCCGAGATTGACGAAACAGCACGAAACCGCATGGAGCTGATCGTGCGGTCACTGGCAGAGCAAAACGGCGTGACCGAGCAACTGAAAGCCGAAAACCAAATGGAATGGGTGCGGCAGATGAACGCTTGCAAGGCACAGGCAGAGGAGATTGTGAAAGTGGAATTGATTTATGATTGAGCGAGGAAGTCCGGGCAGAAAACTGTTCGGACTTTTCTCATGTAGTCCAAAGTTGCGGTAGAATTGTTCACGAGTTTTATGGTACAATTTATGCGAATAAAGAAAACGGAAAATTAGAATCTAACAAGAGAATGTGGTTGTATGAAAAAATCCATATTAGTATTTTGGGCAATCGTGTGTCTGTTACCTATTCAAAGGAGGTTTAAGAATTTTAAATGAAACATATAAGAAATATATTGCTGTTGATTACGATTATTTTTGCTTTTGTTATGCAAGCTGAAGTATATCAAAATATGCTCTGGAACTTTAATGGTGCTTATTATTTATCGTCCAGATACACAACTACTAATGACGATATGGATTCATTTTTAGCCAATGCAGAAGATACAGCTGAGAAGCATGGTGTTCATATTTTTTCGACTTTTAATCAGAGAGTTTCTAATTATCAGACAAGACTTTATATTTATGGTGATGATACCGTTGTTCGGGATAGTCTTAAAAGCACAATGGATATTGAGGAAAAAACATATACGGCTTTGATAGGCGGAATCACCGTAATAGAATTTGAAGATTTTAGAGAAGCAAAAAACACAGGCAATGGACAGGAAATAATGGTCAGCTATATCGGTGACGATGATGACATTATTGCCACATATCAAGATTTGGCAAAAGAATATTCTATATCGCAGCCAGAGTTTTGGCAATCAACCGAAACTGATATGATGTTCATTGTTTGGGGCCTGGTTGCCATATTGATGATTGTACTTAATATGATTGAGGTGATACGCAGACAAAAGGAAGTAGTTGTACGAGCTTCTCTGGGCGAAAATGCTGCTGTGATTGCTCTAAAAGCTGTAGTGGCTGATATGATTTCATATGCTGCATTATTCGTCTTAGCAAAGTTGCTTGTTTCTCAATTTATATCGGGAGCGTATGAAGATCATCTCATTTTGGCAGTGTATTGTGCCGGAGCAGTTCTTTCCGTAATTCCTTATGCTGCTTTTGTCCGCTTTGATGTAAAAAAAGCCTTTGCCAATGCTTCAGATAAAAAAGGTATGTTTTATCTTCTGAACGGTCTTAAAGTATTTGCTACTGCTATGACGATTTTTACAATAACTACAAATCTCAGTAGCATTCAAGGTAATTTACTTACAAACACTACTCTTTTAGAAAATCATTATAATGATTACTATTTTGGAGTTATGCAGATTGAACCTCCTTTTGAAGAAAATGAGGAGGAATCCAAAGAGAGCGAATTTTGGAATGACCTTTACGAAAATGAATACAACACTATAAATCCGGTGGTCTGCATAGGCAGCCGGATAAGCGATACGGATAATTATATTTTTGTAAATCATAATGCCAGAGATATGCTGCAAGGGTTTTCTGATATGCTTACTGAAGATGATGAAAAAGAGGATATCGTGGTCTTCGTGCCAAAGGGAAAAAATGCGGAATCATACAAAGATATCGCAAAAGAGGAAATTGACTCTCTTACCCAAAATGCAGAAGAACTGCGTGTTGTTTATAAAGAATATTCTGGCAGAGAGCAATTTTATTATCTCAATTCGAACAGAGAAGAGGCTATTGACGGATTGTCAAGAGCAACAAATCCGATTGTTATTTATCAGGCAAATGAGGCTGTTGCTTTGAATGGAAGTTATATCGAAACAGGAACATATAATGGTGAGGTGATCTACGGATGCGATGAAAGCACAATTCGTAATGCTGCGAAAAAATATGCAGAACAGCTTGGTCCACACTATTTTATGCTGACGAATGTCGGGGAGGATTATACTTATAGTCATAGTTTCCTCGTGAAACTGATTGGCTTTATAAGCTCTCTTTGCGTATTAGTATTGCTGTTAGATATCGCTATCGTCATATCTGAAGTGAAAATGGAATTTAGACTTAATGCGATGGAAATCTCCCTCAAAAAGGTTTTGGGCTATCGCTTTTATGAAAGGCACAAAAGATTTATTTCCGTTAATCTCTTAGAAAATATAGCCGTTGTGATATTGATTTGCATTGTTTCGCTTTTTATATCTAACGCAAGTGTCGGGATTGCTTTACTGGTTGGAGCATTGCTCACCATTATTGAAATGGCAATCATTTTCACAAATGTTATGTGGGTTGAAAAAACAAATATCTCAAAGTCCTTGAAAGGTGGATGTTTATGATTATAATTCGTGGCTTAAATAAAGCATTTGGAGAGAAAATAATTTTCTCCAACTTTAATTTGGAAATTCCGGATGGAAGTTTTGTAGTAATCAGCGGGGATAGCGGCAGTGGAAAAAGCACTTTGCTCAATATGATTGGTGGTATCGAAAAGCCGGATAGCGGCAGTATCATAATCGAAGGGCTGAATATTACCCGGCTTAAAATAAAACAGTTTTTTGCGGATACAGTGGGGTTTCTTTTTCAGAATTTTGCACTGCTTGAAAATAAGACAGTTAAAGAAAATTTAAGTTTGATTAAAAAATCAAGCCGAACTAAAGTATCACTTAAAGAAGCTCTTAATCGTGTGGGGTTATCAAAGGAAGTTAACAAAAAAGTTTATCAGCTTTCCGGTGGTGAACAACAGAGAGTTGCTTTAGCTCGTCTTATGATGAAAAAATGTTCTGTTGTTTTGGCAGATGAACCTACTGGCTCACTTGACAAGAAAAATAGAGATATTGTTATGAGGTTATTGCACGAACTCAATGAAGAAGGTAAAACGGTTATCATTGTTACCCACGATCAGGGTATTATTGAAGATGAACCTTATGTTGTGAAAATCTGAGAGTACCTCTTAGAAATGTCTTGATCTACATTTTATGTAATTTGGGTCAGAAGAAAATCCCTTTAGGAACTAAAGGGCGCACTTCTATACTCTCCTATCGGGAGTATCGTGCGTCCTGCGGAGCTTCATTCTCCGTCAGCAGAAGAAAACTGCTTGACCGAGAATGTTGCGTCACTTCGTTCCGTCAAGGTGGCTACACCCCCTTGCGCCGCTAAAGCGGCTATCCCTTGTGGACTTGCCGTCCGCAAACAGCATAAAATGCTGTTCGCCGCCAGCAAGTTTGAAAAACTGAATACCGAAAAACTGACCGTTGACTGGTCGCACTATGCGAAAAGTTGACGGTCTTTTTTTATCCCAAAAATCAAAAAAGGAGGTCAATCACAATGACAAAACCGAAAACCCTTGAACAGCTCCGAGCCGAAAAGGAACGAGCCGAGACGCAGCTTGCACAGGAGAAGCACAAGCTCAACCGTCTTGAGAACAGAAAGAAATATCTGGAGAAAGGCGAAAGGCAGAAACGCACCCATCGTCTTTGCAATCTGGGCGGCACGATTGAGAGCCTTGCCCCGGAGGTCAAAGATCTCACACGCACCGAAATGACAGAGCTGATGGAGTACATCTTTTCTCTGTCCGAAGTCCAGCGAGCCGTCCGTCACATGGCGATTACTCACACCAACCAAGCGAACAGAGAAAAGGAGTTGAAAGCCGATGGCACTATTTCATCTGAGCGTCACGCAGACTAAGCGAAGCGCAGGACAGTCCGCTATTGCTTCTGCCGCCTACCGTGCCGGGGAGCGATTGTATAGCGAGTATTACGGCGAATACAGCGACTACACCCGCAAGGGCGGCGTGATCTGCTCTGACATTCTCTTGCCGTCCCATGCACCGCCAGAATACGCAGACCGCCAGACCCTATGGAACGCCGTGGAAAAAGCCGAGCGTGGAAAGAACGCCCAGCTTGCATACAGCTTTGACATTGCCTTGCAGAATGAATTTTCCCTTGAGGAAAACATCGCTCTTGCAAGGCGATTTTTATTGGAGAACTTTGTGAGCCGTGGCATGGTGGTTGACTTCGCCGTACACCAGCCAGACCGGGAGGACGGCGGCATACCAAACCCACACTTCCATGTGCTTTGTCCCATCCGCCCCATCGAGCAGGACGGTAAATGGGGGCTAAAGCAACGACGAGTGTACGAGCTGGACGAGGACGGAAATCGTATCAGAGACCAGAACGGCGAGTATGTTTTCAATGCCGTTCCCACTACCGACTGGGGCAGTCCCGAAACGCTGGAACATTGGCGGCAGACATGGGCGGAGCTATGCAATGCCAAGTTTGCGGAAAAAGGGCTTGATGTTCGTATCGACCACCGCAGCTATGAACGGCAAGGCGTGGATTTACTTCCCACTATCCATGAAGGCGCAACCGTCCGGGCAATGGAGAAGAAAGGTATCCGCACCGAGAAAGGCGAGTTCAACCGCTGGATCAAAGCCACCAACGCCGTGATCCGGGACATCAAGAAGAAAATCACTTCGCTTATGGGCTGGATAGCGGATATGAAAGCCGAGCTTGCCAAGCCACAGGCACCCGACCTTGTTTCTCTGCTGAACGCCTATTACACCCAGCGCAAAGCCGGGGCGTATTCCCAGAAAGGCAAAATCAGCAACCTAAAGGAGATGAACGATACTTTCAATTATCTCCGGGCAAACGGCATTTACTCCCTTGAGGATTTGGAACGCCGTGTCAGCGAACACAGTGCTGCCACAGAGAGTTTGAAGAAAACGCTGGACGAACAGACCGCCCGAATGAAAGCAATTAAGCAGCTCTATGACAGCTCCGCTGCTTTCCAGAGCTTGAAGCCTGTCTATGACGGCTTGCAGAAAATCAAGTTTGAGAAGCCCAGAGCCAAGTACAAGGCAGAGCATGAAGCGGAACTGAAACAGTTCTACGCCGCCAGACGCAAGCTGACCGGAGAGTTCCCGGACGGCAAGGTGGATATGAAAAAGCTGACCGAAGAGTATGACGAGCTGGAACAGGCGCACAACACCACCTATGGCGAGTTTAAGACTGTCAGAGACGATTTACACCGTCTTTGGAAGGTCAAGTCATGTGTAGATACTGCCGCCCGATTTAACGAGCGTACAGAGGAACAAATGCACCAAAATCGACCCCAAACACGACACAAAAAGGAGGAACTATCCCGATGAATTATACCCAAGCGCAGATTGACCGGGCAAACGCCGTCAGTCTGGAAGATTTTCTCCGCACACAGGGAGAGACGCTAATCAAAAGCGGACGAGAATACCGCTGGAAAGAACATGACAGCTTGACCGTCCGTGGAAACAAGTGGTTTCGACACAGCCAGAGCAAGGGCGGCTATCCCATTGATTTTGTCATGGAGTTTTACGGCAAGTCCTTTCCCGAAGCCGTCCAGCTTCTGACCGGCGAAAGCGGCGAGGGGCAGACCGAAGCCGCCACAGCACCGCCCACAGCGTTTCACTTGCCCTTGCACAACAGAACAGCCGACAGAGCAATTCAATATCTTTGCGAAAGCCGAGGTCTCAACAAAACGCTTGTTGAGGCTTTTCTTCTTTCCGGGGATATTTACGAGGACGCAAAGCGGCACAATGCTGTGTTTGTCGGCAGAGACCGAAGCGGTACGCCGAGATACGCCCATGTGCGAGGAACGGCAGACCCATTCAGACAGGACATTGCCGGGTCTGACAAATCCTATCCGTTCCACTATGAGGGAAACGGCAACCAGCTCTTTGTCTTTGAAGCACCGATTGACCTTTTGTCCTTTATCTGCCTTTATCCGCAGGACTGGCAGACAAGGAGCTACCTTGCCCTGGGCGGCGTTTCAGGCAAAGCCCTTGACCGTTTCCTTTCTGAACGCAAGGACACCCGAAAAGTGTTCCTCTGCCTTGACAGCGACACCGCAGGAAGTGAAGCCTGCACCCGGCTGGCACAGGACATTCCCGGCGAGATCGCCGTCATTCGCCTTGTCCCGGCAAGGAAAGACTGGAACGATGTTCTCCGTCAGCAAGGGGACATTCCCAGCCGCAAATTTATAGCGGAAACAATCACGCTACGAGAGCTGCCCACCGCCCAGCCTGTCCCCATGCTCCGTATGGCAGATGTGGAGCTGACGAGCGTGGATTGGCTATGGTTTCCGTATATCCCCTTTGGAAAGCTGACGATCATACAGGGCAACCCCGGCGAGGGAAAGACCTACTTTGCCATGCGTCTTGCGGCGGCTTGCACCAACCGAAAGCCCTTGCCCGGTATGGAAACAATTGAGCCTTTTAATATCATCTATCAGACCGCCGAGGACGGTTTGGGCGATACCGTTAAGCCCCGGCTGATGGAAGCTGACGCAGACCTTGAACGAGTGCTTGTCATTGACGATAGGGACACACCGCTGACCCTTGCCGATGAGCGCATAGCAAGGGCAATCCGGGAGAACAACGCAAGGCTTGTTATCATTGACCCGGTACAGGCGTTTCTGGGCGCAGATGTGGACATGAACAGAGCAAACGAGGTGCGCCCGATATTCCGCAGTCTGGGAGACATTGCACAGGCTACCGGGTGCGCTATCGTGCTGATTGGACACCTGAACAAAGCCGCAGGAACGCAAAGCACCTACCGGGGATTAGGGTCTATCGACATTACGGCGGCAGTCCGCAGTCTGCTCTTTATCGGCAAGCTGAAGGACAGTCCCACAACGAGGGTGCTTATCCATGAGAAAAGCTCCCTTGCGCCGCCCGGACAGTCCCTTGCCTTTTCTCTGGGAGACGAGAAAGGCTTTGAGTGGATAGGGGCTTATGACATTACCGCTGACGAGCTTCTTGCCGGGACAGACACCGCCAAGACCGAAAGCAAGACCGCACAGGCGCAAATGCTCATTCTGGAACTGCTTGCGGACGGAAAGCGTATGCCGAGTGCAGAGCTGGAAAAGGCAGTCAATGAGCGTGGGATTTCCTCACGCACCATGAGAACGGCAAAGAGCCGTATCGGGGACAGACTTGTGACCGAGAAAGACGGCACAGCATGGGTCTGCTATCTCCGAGATTGACAACAGGAACACGGCAAGCGTGGCAAAGACGGCAAGGGTTTTATAGATACCTTAATGTTGCCGCCTTGCCTTGTTCCCTCATACCGACACCGCCCGATGATGAACAGTCACCGGGCATTTTTCATTTACAGGAGGATTTTGAATGAACAATACCGCAACCAACACCGCCACTTGCCCGACTGTGAGAAAGCAGATCGGCAAGACAACCTATATCGTCCGTGTGCATTTCAGCGAGACCGCCAAGGAGACAATGGAGGACAAAATCAAGCGTCTGCTCCGTGAGGAAGTCCGCAAAATGTGACTTCTTTTTGAATTTGATGAAAAAGTCCTTGACTTTTCGTCTCTGGTAAGACAGCAAAATCTATTCTGATCAGTTGTGGTGCAAGACTCGCACCCTTTGATATTGCGGAACTGCGGGAGCTTATGAGTTATGACGAGCTGGAATTGGATCTGGTTGGTGACAGGAAAACTGCATTGTTTGTTATTATTTCAGATACCGATGATACCTTTAATTTTATTGTTTCTATTATGTACACACAGCTTTTTAATCTGCTCTGTGACAGAGCTGATGATGTATATGGAGGCAGACTTCCAATTCATGTGAGGTGTCTCCTGGACGAGTTTGCGAACATCGGACAAATTCCTAAATTTGAAAAATTGATTGCTACGATTAGAAGCCGGGAAATCTCAGCTTCTATTATTTTGCAGTCAAAGTCTCAGCTTAAGGCAATTTATAAGGATAATGCCGATACCATCGAAGGGAACTGTGATACGACCTTATTCCTGGGGGGAAAGGAAAAACGACATTAAAGGAAATAGCGGAGATCCTGGGAAAAGAAACCATAGATCTTTATAACACATCGGATACGAGAGGCAGTCAGCGGTCTTATGGAATGAACTACCAGAAAATAGGAAAGGAGTTGATGAGCCAGGATGAAATAGCAGTCATGGACGGAGGAAAATGTATTCTGCAGGTGAGAGGTGTCAGACCATTTTTCTCAAATAAATACGATATTTGCAAACATAAAAACTACAAATATCTGTCCGATTATGACAAAAAGAATATCTTTGATATTGAAAAATATCTGAGTACTAATCTGATACTGAAACCAGAGGATGAAGTGGAACTGTATCAGATGTAACTTCTCGACAAATTGTCGGGAAGTGGATCATGGGAGGAAATCATGAATAATTTGGAAAAAAGGAACAGTCGGTATCCATCGACGAAAATGAATATACCGACTGTACGTGTGAAGAATTTTCCAAGTAGAAAATCCTATGCTTAGTGTAGCACAAAAGGCAGGGTTTATATAGTGTTTTCTTCCCTTTCTGGAAAAAATCTAAGAAAGGACTGGAAAATGTAAGTTTTCCAAAGGTACACTTATGGCATTTTTTACAACGGCAATTACGACCTTAAAAACATTGGTTTGTGCGATCGGAGCCGGACTTGCAGCCTGGGGAGTGATCAATCTGCTGGAAGGATATGGAACGGACAATCCGGGTGCAAAGTCACAAGGAATAAAACAGTTGATGGCGGGCGGTGGCATCGTACTGATTGGAATAAACCTGATTCCACAGCTTGCAACTTTGTTTGGATAAATAAATGGGTGGAATAACCGAAAAAATAACAGAGTTCATAAAGGATCTGCTAACAGGCTGGATCACATCAAACCTGGATACCATGTTCACCGATGTAAATACCAAAGTAGAAACGATTGCTACAGAGGTTGGGAAAACACCCCAAAATTGGAACAGTGGCATTTTTTCCATGATAAAAAATCTGTCGGATAATGTCATTGTCCCCATTGCGGGGATGATTATTACATTTGTACTGTGTTATGAGCTGATTTCCATGATTATGGAAAAAAACAATATGCACGATACGGATACGTTTATGTTTTTCAAATACATTTTTAAGATGTGGGTAGCGGTATATCTGGTTACTCATACTTTTGATATTGCGATGGCAATTTTTGATGTAGCGAATCATGTGGTATCCAATGCTGGCGGTATGATAACCGGTTCCGCATCTATTGATGTTACAGAAGCATTGAAAACGCTTCTTGAAACGCAGATTGAAGATATGGGAATCGGAGAATTACTGGGGCTTGGTCTGGAAACGATGCTGGTCAGTTTATGTCTAAAAATCATATCAGTCCTGATTACCGTCATTTTATATGGACGAATGATAGAAATATATCTTTATGTCTCTGTGGCACCTATTCCGATTTCAACATTTACGAACAGGGAATGGGGAAGTATTGGAAATAATTATGTGAAGGCATTATTAGCGTTGGGATTCCAGGGATTTTTTATGATGGTATGTGTTGCGATTTATGCAGTTCTGGTAAATGCTATTACAGTTGCGGATAATCTTCATACAGCTATCTGGTCAGTTGCAGCATATACAGTTATTTTATGTTTCAGCCTGTTTAAGACCAGTTCCCTGGCAAAATCAATCTTCAATGCACATTAGGAGGAAACAAGAATATGGCATATGTTCCAGTGCCGAAAGATTTTTCAAAAATAAAGACAAAATTAGCACTGAATTTAACTAAAAGACAAATTATATGTTTTTCTCTGGCAGGAATTTGTGGTGTTCCGGTCTATTTGCTGACAAAAGCAGGACTGGGAACAGATGTGGCAGCAACGCTTATGATCATAGTGATGCTGCCATTTTTCTTTTTTGCAATGTATGAAAAGGATGGATTTCCAGCAGAGAAAATATTGCTTCACATTATCCGGCAGAAATTTTTAAGACCTGGAATCAGGTTCTATCGTTCCCAAAACTTATATGACCGGATTATAGAGTACGATAAATTAGAGAAAGAGGGTGCATGGCTTGAGAAAAAGGCAAAAGAAGCCAGGGAAGCGAGAAATCCGTTCCATTTCCTTAAAAAAGCAGACCGAAAAAATAAGAAACAGAAAACCGGACTTACGAAAGAAGAAAAAAAGCGTCTGAAAGAACTTCGGATGATAAAAGCGGAGAATCAGAAGAAGAGGAAGCCTTTTACAGCGCAGGATACGATTCCATATAAGGAAATATATAAGGATGGTATCTGCAGGACGGATGATAACTATTATTCAAAAATGGTGCAGTTTTACGATATAAATTACCAGTTAGCGCAGAATGATGATAAAGCGGCTATTTTTGAGAACTATTGTGAGTTCCTGAATTCATTTGACAGCTCTGTTGAGGTACAAATTACATTTCTTAATCAACAGGTGAATTTTGATGAGTATGCAAAAAATATTGATATTCCAGAGCAGGATGACTGTTTCAATGATATTCGGAAAGAATATTCGGATATGTTGAAAATGCAGCTTTCCAAAGGAAATAATGGGCTTGTAAAAACAAAATATATTACATTTTCCATTAAGGCGGATAATCTGCGAAATGCAAAATCCAGGCTGGAGAGAATTGAAGCCAGTGTATTGAATAATTTTAAGGTGATGGGAGCCATGGCAGAGCCTTTAAATGGGGTAGAACGTCTGAAAATCTTGCATGATGTGATGAATATGGACACAAAAGAATCTTTCCATTTCCATTATGGGATGGTTGCAAAAACAGGTCTGCAGACAAAAGACTTTATTGCACCTACCGGATTTGATTTTCGCAATGACAGCTATTTTCGGATGGGACAGACTTTTGGATGCGTGTCATATTTACAGATTACATCACCAGAACTTACGGATAAACTGCTGGCAGATCTGCTGGATCTGGAAGAGAATCTTATCATCAATATGCACCTGCGTCCAATTGATCCCAAGGCAGCTATTAAAAGCCTGAAAAGTACGCTGTCAAATATTCAGAAAATGAAAATTGAAGAACAGAAGAAAGCGGTCAGAAGCGGATATGATATGGATATTATTCCAACGGACATTTCTACATACGGAGAGGATGTGGAGGGATTGCTCAATGAAATCCAGTCCAGGAATGAGAAACTTTTTGAACTTACTTTTTTGCTGATGAATACAGCGGACAATAAGAGAAAACTGGACAATATTGTGTATCAGACTGCAGGAATCGCCCAGAAATATAATTGCAATATACGGAGACTTCAATATCAGCAGGAACAGGGACTTGTGGCATCACTACCACTGGGAATGAACCAGACTGGAATACAGAGAATTATGACTACGACTTCTACAGCAATCTTTGTTCCGTTTACCACACAGGAACTTTTCCAAGGCGGTGAAGCTCTTTACTATGGCTTAAATGCACTGTCAAACAATCTCATTATGGTGGATCGGAAACGATTGAAAACACCTAACGGCTTGATTTTGGGTACTCCTGGTTCCGGTAAGAGTTTTGCAACGAAAAGAGAAATTCTCAATGTTTTCCTGATTACAGACGATGACATTATTATCTGTGACCCGGAGGGAGAATATTTTCCGCTGGTAAATGCCTTAAATGGTGAAGTTATTAAAATCAGTGCAAAAAGTAATGATTACATCAATCCTATGGAAGTGAACCTGGATGTTATTTATCATCCGGAGAAATACAGGATTAATGGCGATGTGGAGGATATTGATACCATTATTGCTGATAAAGCAGAGTTTATCACATCTTTCTGCGAGGTCATTATGAAGAAACCTCAAAATGCAGAATTAAATGGTGATGAGGTTTCCATGATTGACCTGTGTGTAAAAGACATTTATAAAAATATCTTTACAATGATCCAAAACCGGAAAATATGCCGACTCTGCAGGATTTCTATGAACGTCTGAACTTTTATGCACCAGATAAACCAGCAGCACAGAACATTGCCAACAGTCTGCAGTTGTATGTAACAGGATCGCAGAATGTATTTAACCATCGAAGTAATGTCGATACGCAGAACAGAGTGGTATGCTTTGATATCCGGGAACTTGGAACCACACTACGAAAAGCAGGGATGTTGATTGTCCAGCATATGGTTTGGACAAGAGTATCACAGAACCGCAGTCGCAGGAAATCAACCCGTTATTATGTGGATGAATTTCACCTTTTGCTGAACCAGCCACAGACTGCTAATTATTCTATTGAAATGTGGAAGAGATTTCGTAAGTGGGGTGGAATCATTACAGGAATCAGTCAGAATGTAACAGATTTTCTTGGCTCTCTGGCAGTAGAAAGTATTGTGGGAAACAGTGATTTTATCCTGATGTTAAATCAGCACAGCGGGGATCAGAAGATCCTTGCGGAGAAATTGAATATTTCCAAGCATCAGATTTCTTTTGTAAATAACAGTAATGCAGGAGAAGGGTTGCTTTTTTACGGAAATGTAATCATACCTTTTGCAGACAGATATCCGCAGGATACCAGAACCTATGCTTTGATGAGTACTAAACCGGATGAGATTCAGACTTAACGGACAAAAAAGCAGAGGTGAGGTACATTGGGAAAACAAAAATATACGGCGAAAGAGAAGAAAGTCAGCCGTATGACCAGAAATGGTCTGGTTGAGGAAAATCTTGCAACAAAGGAGACCAGAAAAGTTACAAACAGCGATCAGGAGTTGCCTTATAAACAGAAGGATGTAGAACAGGCATTTATTACTTCTGAAAAGAAGAAAAACTCTCATAAAAAAGCTGAAAAGAAACAATTTTCCGAAAAAGTTCAGGAGGGAAATCCTGCCAAAAAAGAAGAGGCTGCAAACAGTCCTCCGGGAAAACGAAAAACACAGGGACGGTACAGATATCGGGACAAGCCTGCAGGTGTATCTGTGGATTCAGCGGTAGAAATACGTGAGCGCAAAGAAAAACACAGGAGCCAGTATCAGCGACAGAAAAAGAAACAGCAGAGACTGCAGTTTGGAAAACTGGAGACAGATGGAAGTCTGAAGAAAGAAAAGAAAACTTCGGCTGAAACAGATGGAGGACATTTTCAGGCAGAGAAGAATGATGTTTCTACAAACCGAAAAAAGGAAAGCAGAAATATAGCCGAAAAACAATAAAAACTTATCAGGAAGTGGATAAGGCTGCAAGAAAACAGGAAGCTGAGAGGCAGAACAAAATTCCGAAAGATTCTGTTTATACCAAGAAAACAAATGAGGAACAGAAAGCAAAGGTAAAGTACCATTTATATTTCGACAAAAAAACAGGGAAAACGGATGGTAAAAAGAAAACCTTGTCTTCTGTTCCAAAGAAAGCATTAAAAAATGCAGTATATCAGAAAGCAGGCGAAGACGAAGAGGAAAACAGTGCTGTAGATGCAGCACATAAGCTGGTGCGTTCAGGTGAGTGGATATTACAGGAACATAGCAGTAGAAATATCCGGAAGAACCGCAGTCAGATACATAAAGAAAACCGTTTAGAGCAAAGAGCCTGGAAGAGTGCATCCAGGTATCAATATCAGAAATATCTGGAAGAACATCCAGAGATGCAGAAAAAGCTGATCAGAAAATTAATACAGAAGCAGAGGATTAAGCGAGAGTATCAGATGGCATACCGGGCTGGGAAGATTGCAAAAGAAACAAAAGACACCTCAATCCGGTCAGTAAATCTTGCTACTAAAATTGCAAGAAAGGCACAGGAAGTATTTGTAAGAAATGTAACTACTCTGATCTCAATGGGGTTGTTATTGATTTTGCTTCTTTCCGTAATGACAGGATTTGCTTCCTGTTCGGCTATGTTTTCTAATGGAATTTCTACGGTAATCGCTTCCAGTTACATTGCGGATCCGGACGAAATTGAAAAAGCAGAGTTGTATTATACGCAGTTGGAAGCCAGTCTTCAACAGAAAATAAACCAGATGGAAGCCCGGTATCCAGGAAAAGATGAATACAGATATAACATTGGTGAAATCGGCCATGATCCCCATACATTGATCAGTTATCTGACTGCCAGGTATGGGGATTTTAAGTTTGATGAGATAAAAGGAGAACTGGAAACAATTTTTTCTTTACAGTACGGAATCACCGTAGAGGAAAAAAGTGAAACCCGGCAGGAAACATCTACAATACAGGTAGGGCAGTCATTGGGAAATGTTGTGACCAGTGGATACTGTAACTGTCCTATCTGCTGTGGCGTGTGGAGTGGAGGACCAACTGCTTCAGGGGCAATGCCACAGGCTAATCATACGCTTGCGGTTGATGCTGCAAACCCATTTCTTCCAATGGGGACGAAAGTAGTGATGAATGGGATTGAGTACACCGTAGAAGATACTGGAAACTTTGCCCAGTATGGTGTCCAGTTTGATGTTTATTATGATAATCACGCAGTAGCTGAGGCACATGGTCATCAGACCTGGGAATGTTTTCTGGCAGAGGGCAATCAGAACTCTGTGGAAGTTACCCGTACAGTAACTGCAGATGTACTGAATGTTTCTGTTCAGGCAAAACCGCTTAGAAGTGTTATTCTGTCCAGAATGGAAGAGGATGAGCAGGAAATTTATGAAGAGGTCTATTCCAACAGAGGAAATTTACAGACATATAAAACTCCGGTTGAGTTAAACTGGTATGCCTATATCAGTACCTATTATGGGTATTCTGTAAACAATGGAACCGGGCAGACACAACTTCACAGAGGTGTGACGGTTAATGTACGACAGGGAACAGAAGTGAAGTCAGCGATGAATGGTTTTGTTGTAGATGTAGGATATAGCGGAACTTTTGGAAATTATGTAGTTACGCAGGATAAAAAAGGTGTGCAGATTAAATACGCTTATCTGCAGAGCATTTCGGTAGCAAATGGTCAGGAAGTAACAACAGATACTGTAATTGGTACAACGGGAAGTACAGGAAGTGCAACCGGAAGCCAGTTATATTTGGAACTGGTCAAAGATGGGGAATATTATAATCCTGTTTTTTATATCAGTACCGGAGATAGCGGGCTGTATGGTGGAGGCGGCAGTTATGATGATGAGACTGTGCGGAGATTATTTGCGGAAGCAGACAAATATCTTGGTATGCCGTATGTATGGGGCGGTTCCAGCCCGGAGACTTCTTTTGACTGTTCTGGTTTTGTAAGCTATGTGTTTACCAATTCGGGTGTCTGCAATATGGGAAGACTTACTGCACAGGGAATTTATGACATTTGTATGCCTGTATCACCAGAAGAAGCAAGGCCAGGAGATATTATCTTTTTCACTGGGACGTATGATGCGGGAGAGCCGGTTACCCACGTAGGAATTTATGCCGGAGATGGACAGATGATCCATTGTGGAAATCCAATTCAGTATACGTCCATTAATTCTGCATACTGGCAGTCTCATTTTTATGCTTTTGGCAGGCCATAAGGAGGGGCGTATTTGAACATTGAACGAATAAAAGAAGAACTTGCAAGAACCTACGCTAAGATTGAAAAGCTACAGAAAAAAGCAAGGGATCTGGAAGAACAGAAGAAACAGGCAGAGGATATGGAGTATCTGAAAATTATCCGAAGCAATGGAGTTTCCGCAGAGGAACTTCAGTTGATGATTGATATCAGTAAGGAGGAACAAAAAAGATATTGGAAACCAGAGAAAAGGAGCAGACAGAAAATGAAGAAATTTCATAAAAGAGCAGCTGTATTTTTAACCGCAGCTACGTTAGCAGGACTTCCGGCAGGAGCTTTCTTTTATAGTTCGCCCGGAAGTCTGACTGTATGGGCAGATAATGTAGAAGTGGAATCATCAGAAGAAAGCAGCCCGGAAGATGTTGATTTTTCAGATGAATCAGAAGCTGAAATTCTTGCAGATCCAGTGGAACAGGCACAGGAAGATGCAGGAAATGATGTGACGGAAACACCGGAAGTAGGGATTACCTTTACAGAACCCGAAGGCTGGCAGACAGATACGGCAACCGTAAAAATTCAAGTGGAAGATACAAAGAATACAGGTGCTTTTTCTATTGCAAAAGTAGAAGCAAGACTTTCAGAAAATGGAGGATGGTCAGACATAACCGGAAATATGGAAGTATCCATCTCTTCTAATTGTAGTGTTTATGTGAGAGTTACCGATCAGAATGGAAATACTTATGAGCAGAATCGTTACATAGAGTGTTTTGATAAAACCAAACCAACTATTATTGCGGCTGCGAAGAATGGGATACTGATCGTGCAGGGAGTTGATGCGGAATCGGGAATTGCTGCTTTGTATGTCAATGGAAATGAATTCACAGAACTGACGAATAATACATTAAATGTCCGTTTGCAAAAAGCGGATACTTCCTATGAATACTTTACCCTGCAGGCAAAAGACAAAGCAGGAAATATGTCAGAGATCTATAAAGTAGGAAACCCTTATTATGAAAATCCAGATGCAGTAAAAGAGAATACAGAGGTTTCCGGAACGGAGCAGAATGCAGCTTCTTTGCCAGCCGATGGAACTGCAAGTAAGCCCACCAGTGCTACGGCAACCGTAACGGAACATCAGACAACGAACGAGACTGCTACTGCACCAACAGAACCAGAAAACACAGGAAATGAAACGGATACAGAAGCAGATACCGGACGGGTGCAGGGAGAAAGTTCTGCTTCCGGCATGACAACAGGAACAGTTCAGGACAAAGGGGGAAAGGAATTTTATACGATCAAGACAAAAAGTGATAAGGTTTTTTATCTGATCGTAGATAAGGATAAAACGGATGAAAATGTTTATCTTCTTACAGAGGTAGGCGAAAATGATCTTTTGAACTTTACGGATACCAACATGGTCACACTTCCACAGAACCAGGCTATTGCAGAATCCGCACTGCCACTTGAAACAGAGAAGATCACAGAGATACCGGAACCAGAAGTTACGATCATACCGGAAGAAAAGGAAGAACCTGAGAAGAAAAGCAATAATTCTGGCACGATTTTATTAATGCTGCTGGTTCTGGCAGGAGTTTGTGGTGCTTACTATTATTGGAAATTTATGAAAGGAAGAAATACTTCTTTTGATTATGAAGAGGACGAGGACGACGATGAGGAGGAAGATACAATTCGTGAGGATGATGAAGAATTAGAAGAATATGAAATGGAAGGTGAAGTAGAAGACGAAGAATCAGAGGAATAACTTTGTTTCACTTAATTACAGCGACAGGTGCAGAAAGGAGATTGAAAATTGCAGCTTGTAATTGCGGAAAAACCCAGCGTAGCCAGAAACATTGCGAAGGTGCTTCATGCCACAAACGTAAAAGATGGCTACCTGGAAGGAAAAGAATATCTGGTTTCCTGGTGTATTGGGCATTTGATTGAACTGGCTAGTGCGGATCAGTACCGGGATGACTGGAAAGCATGGAAATATGAAACACTTCCCATGATTCCGGAGAATTGGAAATATCAGATTAAAGAAAGTACCAAAGGGCAGTTTCGGGTTTTAAAGGAACTGCTTCACAGAGCAGATATCACAGAAGTTATATGTGCAACAGATGCAGGAAGAGAAGGGGAGTTGATTTTCCGTCTGGTATATAACCAGGCAGAATGTAAACTTCCCTTTAAAAGACTGTGGATTTCTTCCATGGAGGAAAAAGCAATTCTGGAAGGATTTCAGCAGCTGAAAGATGGACATGAATATGATGATCTTTATTATTCTGCAGTGGCGCGAAGTGAAGCAGACTGGCTGGTAGGAATTAATGCCACCAGACTGTTTACGGTACTGTATCACCATCGGTTGATTGTAGGTCGGGTGCAGACACCTACACTTGCAATGCTGGTGGAACGGGAAAAGAGCATCGAGAACTTCCAGAAAGAGAAGTATTATCTGGTTCATCTTCTGATGGATGGATTGGATGCTGTAAGCAGCCGGATAAAAGAGAAAAGTGCTGCCGTTCAGATGATGGAGGATATGAAGGATGAAACTGCACAGATTCTTTCAGTAAAGAAAGAGAAGAAAAAGGTACAGCCGCCGAAATTATATGATCTGACCACATTACAGAGGGAAGCAAATCGTCTTCTTGGATTTACGGCACAGCAAACCTTGGACTATACCCAAAGCCTTTATGAGAAGAAACTGGTGACGTATCCAAGGACGGATAGCCAATATCTTACAGATGATATGGAAGAAAATGCTCTTCTAGTTGTCGGGGCAGTAAATAGTATGTTTCCTGAAATGTCAATAAAGGGTTCAGAACCAGATATAAAGAGAATTTTGAACAGTAAAAAGGTATCAGATCATCATGCAATTATACCAACGGTAGAAATTACAAACATGGATTTAAAAGCACTTCCGGGTGGAGAAAAGAAAATTCTCATGCTGATTGCATCAAAGTTATTATGTGCATCGGAACAGGAATACATATATGAGAGTATTAAGACTGAAATTTCCTGTCATGGAGAACTGTTTACTGCATCTGGAAAGAATGTTCTCCAATATGGATGGAAAGAAGTGGAAGAACGGTTCTTTAAATCATATGGGAAAAATGCAGAAAAGCCAGAAGAGGAGGAAAGTGATTTTCCAGATATAAAAATAGGGCAGGTATTTGAATGTGTTGTTGTAAAATTTAGTGAACATTTTACAGCACCGCCGAAACATTATACGGAGGATACGCTCCTTAGTGCCATGGAACACGCTGGAAGCTCGGATATGATAGAAGACGCAGAGAGAAAAGGGCTTGGAACTCCGGCTACCAGGGCAGCGATTATTGAAAAACTGATTGAGAAAGGCTTTGTTGAGCGTAAAAAGAAGCAGATATTACCTACAGCAGATGGAAGAAATCTGATCAGGATTCTTCCGGAAATGATCAAATCACCAAAACTTACAGCAGAATGGGAAAATGATCTGACACTGATTTCCAGAGGCCAGAAAAATGTAGAAGAATTTCTCTTCGAAATTGAAAAAATGGTTACCAAATTGGTAAGTGATAATGGACAGCCAGTGGAAGAATACCAGAAACTATTTTCAGATGGTCGGAAGGAAATTGGAAAATGCCCAAGATGTGGCAATAAGGTTTATGTGGGAAAGAGAAATTATTATTGTTCAGGAAGTGATTGCAGTTTTACTTTATGGAAAAATAACCGATTTTTTGAGAGTCAGGGAAAAACACTTGATGAAGCAACTGTCAGGAAGCTGCTGAGTGAGAAGCAGGTGCATTTCAAAGATCTGGTATCAGAGAAAACAAAAAGGAAGTATGAAGCAACTATAAAGATGGAGGTTTCAGAAACCGGAAATCCAAAGTTTCAGTTGATTTTCCCGGAACGGAAGAAAGGAAAAAAGAATGAAGAATAAAAAAATATGAGAAGATTTTTGTCGGGATTCTTGGCAATGCTTACAGTGTTATCTACAATTCTATCTCCAATACTGTCCTATGCGGCAGATGTAGTGCCAGAAGAGCCACCGTTATACGAAGAGGTAAAAAATGAACTTGATGCAGATGAGGTGGTAAAAGCAAAAGATCTGGAACTGGAAACAGGCAGTATTTTTGAAGTGGAGAAAGATTTTACCGGACTGGAAATACCAGATGAAAAAAAGGTGAAGATCACTTTCCATGAGGCAAAAAATGAGGAAAAGCAGGATTTTACAACAGATTACGAAGATACATACAAAGCTGTTTATTATGTAGAGCCAGTAAGTGGCCACCCAATTTATCAGATCAATCGTAAGCTGATTGTAAAGGAAGCGGTGGTGCAGGTTGCTGAATCTGAGAATCAGGAATCTGTAAGCAACCAGGAAGATGAGAATGAAGCAGAAGGCGAGGAACCAGCCATAGGCACTGCAGAGAGTGAAGAACCTGTGCAGGATGAGGTAAATGTAGAAATTCCGTCAGAGGATGAAATCTATGAAGAAGTAACTCCGACAGAAATTCCGGTTGAGGAAGAGCCAATAGATACACCAATCCCGGAAAACCCGTCTGAGGAAGTTTCAACAGAAGAACCTGCCATAGATGATAATCCGGATACAGACAGCACATTTGAAGAAATTACAGATACAGATCCGGAAGAAATGCCAGAGGCGACAGACGACTCTTTTACAGATGGAACAGAGAAAACAGAAGATGCAGATGGAAATTATCAGGTAAATATTGTTCGTGGAGAGGAATTTCATATTGAGCTGAACCATGAAGATGGACAGTATCAGCCAGGAGAAACCGTTGTATTTTCCGGAGATATGCCGCAAGGCAGCTTAATTGCAGTAGGAACAACAAAAGTACAGGCAAACCAGACAGAGAATACAGAAGATTTATTGTATTCAGAGGTGACTTATCACGAAGAATCGGATAAATTCAGTTTTGAAATGCCAGCAGATGACATTGACCTAAGTGTTTCCATGGATCAGGCAGAAAACGGTATCATGTTACTTGCAACCGATACTCCATGGGATGATGCAACAAATATTGAAGCAAATAAATATTACTATTATTCAGATGGCCAGCTTCATCCGTTTGATACAGTTATGGGACAGGGTGGAAATGACAGCTACAAATATGTTCGTTACAAAGCAGGCGGAAAGACTTATACAGTAAATGCGTATTGTATGCAGCACTCCATGCAGTCACCTCCAAGTGGGACAACATATAAAAATATGGTTGAACTGGATGAAGGCGGAGATGATAAATATTTGAGAAAAGCCTTATTCTATGGATATGGCGGTCCAGGATGGGGACATACATTCAATGGATATAATGTAAAATCCATTATGGAAAAATATGGATGCAGTTCTGAGACAAGAGCCATGCAGCATTACCTGGTTGACTATTTATATGATGGCGAATCCGGATTTGGAGGTGCGCTTTCTACAACCGCTAAAAATATGCTGAAAGAGATTAAAGCAGCTCTTGCTAAAATGCCTGATCCGACAGCAATGAAACTTCTTCCAGGACTTTCCGTTAATGCAACGGGAAAGGAAACAGAAAGTTTTACCTGGAAGGCAAATGAAGCATTTACCATTACCATTCATCTGGAGAACGGAGTAAGCCTTGTTAATGAAACCACAGGAAAAACGGCATCTGGAAATGTCACTGTAAAGGGTGGAGAGAAATTCCATCTTGTAGCTACAACAGCCAATATGGGTAGCCTGAAAGGAAAGTATGCGATTACATCTAATTTCCCTTTGGATTTCCATGCAATGCTCTTAAAATTGGAGAGTTCACAGGACATTGGTTTTGGCTACTATACAGATTCCTCTGACCTGCAGATTACAGTTGACTGGCCGGAAGAAGCAGTTATTGAAATTACAAAGAAAGATGGAGACACTGGAAAAAATCTAGCTGGAGCCGTGTATGGGGTATATAGTGATAACGCCTGCACAAAGCTGATTGCTAAAATGCCGCCAACAGACAGCAATGGTTCTTCACGTGTAACTCTTACTAAGACACAGGATACAGTTTACTTAAAGGAAATTACAGCACCAGAAGGTTATGTTGTCCAGGCTTCCTCTTATGGAGTGAAATTAGTAGTTGGCAGTACGACCAAACAGACTGTAACGGACAAAGAGCAGAAAGGAAATCTGACCGTTTATAAAGAGGGTGAGGTTTTCGTAGGAGCTGTATCTGATGAAAATGGAACTTTATTCCAGTATGAGAAACGCCGTCAGAAAGGAGCCGTTTATAACGTATATGCTGCCGAGGATATTGTAACAGCAGGTGGAAAAACAGTTTACAAAAAAGGCGCAGAAGTAGCAAAAAATCTGATCACAGGTGAGAACGGTTCTGTAACGGTAAAGAATCTTCCGCTTGGAAGCTATAATGTAACAGAAGCACAGGCCCCGGAAAATTTTTATAATGCAAAAGAAACAAAAAAGTAACCATTTCTTATGCAGGGCAAACTGCAGAAGCGGCTTTCTCAGAGACTACCTTTACAAATGACCGTCAGAAAGCAGTGGTGCAGGTGATAAAGAAAGACAAAGATACTGAAAATACACTATCCGGAGGGCATTTTGCTCTGTTTGCAGCGCAGGATATGAAAACTGTGGATGGAAAAGTAGCAGTAAAAAAAGATGCTCTGATTGAGACTGCAATTACTGGTACTGATGGAAAAGCAGCATTTAAAGCAGATCTTCCAGTGGGATTTTCTTATTATGTAAAAGAAGTCCAGGCTCCGGCTGGTTATGTCAGAAATGAGAAAGATACTTATTCTTTCCAGTTCAGTTATACCAATGATGAACAGGCAAAAATTTCTTTCAGTCATACTTTTGTGAATGACAGGGTCAGTGCTGCAATCTCTTTGAATAAAAAAGATGCCGAGACAAAAGAAAATAAGGCACAGGGAGATGCTTCCCTGGAAAATGCGGTGTATGGACTTTATGCAAGAAACGACATTACCCATCCAGATGGAAAGACAGGCGTTATTTATAAAGCCGGAAGCCAGATTTGTACGCTAACTACCGATAAAGAAGGAAAAGCAAGGATAGAGAATCTTTATCTTGGAGAGTATTACATCAAGGAAATTACCCCATCCGTAGGATATCTGGCAGACGAGCATGAATATGATCTTGTATGCAGTGATGAAGGTGATCTGACAGCGGTTGTAGAAAAAGAGTGTACCTCACTGGAAACGGTGAAGAAACAGCCGTTTGAACTTATTAAAGCTGCCAATAATGGAGACACAGATGCTGCATTACTATCCGGAGCTGG
This sequence comes from Ruminococcus sp. SR1/5, assembly GCF_000209835.1. Lineage (NCBI taxonomy): Bacteria > Bacillati > Bacillota > Clostridia > Eubacteriales > Oscillospiraceae > Ruminococcus > Ruminococcus sp. SR1/5. Next base: position 323,590 of record NC_021014.1, read on the forward strand.
ATTTAGTGCATATCTGGTATCTTCTTTGGTGGTAAAAGAGGATGGAAATTATGATTTTTCCTCTGCAGAGCCGGTTGTGATCGGTGAAAATGGAGCAACGGAAATTTTTACAAATGAGAAAGGCTATGTAAAATCCATTGCAATTCCATATGGAACATATCTGGTGAGAGAAACTACAACACCCCATAATTACAAACCTGTAGATGATTTTATTGTCCGGGTTACAGAGAATAAACCAACAGAGCCGCAGACATGGAGAGTTCTTTTGGATAAAGAATTTTCTGCAAAACTGAAAATTATCAAACAGGATGATGAGACTAAAAAATCTGTTCTAATTCCGGGAACAGAGTTTAAAATTTATGATCTGGATCATGAAAAATATGTAGAGCAGGTAACTACATATCCGACAACCGTTACACATATCTCTTATTTCACAGATACAGATGGATATCTGATCCTGCCGCAGAATTTAAAAATCGGTCATTATAGAATCGAAGAGGTAACAGCACCGGACGGTTATACCATTAACAAAAATTATGTCGAAATACAGGTGGACACCAATACCCTGTATCAGACTGATCCGGTATCAGGTGATGCAATCATTGAAGTTGTATATGAGAATCATCCGGTGAAAGGAAAACTCACTGTACAGAAAAAAGGAGAGGTTCTTTCGACCTATAAGAATGATTTTAAGTATGAAGTTCAGAATCTTTCCGGTGCAGTATATGAAGTGTATGCTGCAGAGGATATTTATACAGCTGATTTCCAGAAAGATGACACAGGAAAAAGAATCCTGGAATATGCAAAGGGTGCAAAAGTTGCAGAACTGACAACGGATGAATCCGGAAAAGCAGATCTTGATAATCTGCCTCTAGGAGAATACAAAGTTGTAGAAAAAATTGCACCGGAGGGATTTGTATTAAATGAAGAAGAACAGAAGGTTTCTTTCGTCTATGCAGACCAGGATACACCAGTGATCTCACAGAGTGCAGAGTTTATAAATGACCGCCAGAAAGTAGAAGTGTCAGTTGTGAAAAAAGATGCTGAAAATGAGAAAGGGCTTTCTGGAGCAGAGTTTGGTCTTTACGCAAAAGAGGATATAAAAGCAGGGGATAAGGTACTGGTAAAAGCAGACGAACTGCTTACAAAAGCGGTAACAGGTGAAGATGGAAAAACTGTTTTTGAGCAGGATCTGCCATTTGGAATTTATTATATAAAAGAACTGGCAGCACCAGATGGTTTTGTATCTTCAGATGAGCAGATTGAGGTGACTGCGAAATATCAGGGACAGGAAGTAAAAACAGTAAAACTGGAAACCGTTTTTAAGAATGAGCCGACAACAACTGAATTTACGAAATCAGATATTACAACAGGTGTGGAACTTGACGGAGCAACACTGACGGTTTTGGATTCAGACGGAAAAGAAGTAGAAAAATGGACTTCTGTAAAAGGAAAAGCTCATGTAATAAAAAGACTCCATGTGGGAAAAACCTACACACTTCGGGAAGAGTTTGCACCATATGGTTATCTGCAGGCGGAGGAAGTGAAATTTACAGTTTCTGATACTGCAGATGTTCAAAAAGTAGAAATGAAGGATGCTGTTCCGGTTGGACGAATCATCATCAATAAAAAAGGTGAATTTGTCAAAGAAGTTACCTGGAAAGATATGCTGGCAGGCGGCATGGACGCAGCATTTGGCTATGTTACAGGTTCTTTGAAAGATGTTACTTTTGAAATTTATGCAGCGGAGGATATCAAGGCTGCAGATGGGGAAAGCAGTGATTATTATAAAAAGGACGAATTGGTAGCAACAATTACGACAGATGCTCTTGGATATGCAAGATCAGAAGATCTTCCTTTAGGCAAATATTATGTAAAGGAAAAAGAGACGGCGGATGGATATGTTCTGGATGGAGAAATCAGAGAGGTTGATCTGACTTATCGTGATCAGAATACTTCGGTTGTGACTTATGATGAGGACTGGCAGAATAACCGCCAGAAAGCAAAAGTAACTGTAGTTAAGAAAGAAAAAAATACAGACCGTGTTCTGGAAGGCGGAGTATTTGCACTTTATACAAAGAATGATATTTTAAATGCAGAAGGCGAAGTAATCCTGAAAGCAGATACCATGATCGAGCAGAAAGCTACGGATCAGGATGGAAGGATTGTATTTACGGCAGATCTTCCAATCAATGGCAACTACTATGTAAAAGAAGTGCAGGCTCCTGCTGGATTTGTGACAACAGAAGAAATCAAGGAATTTGATTTTGCTTATGCGGGAGAAGAGGTTGCAGAAGTATCCTTTGAGTTCACTTATGAAGATGAGCCAACTACTTTTGAAATCACAAAATTAGATATTACAACCGGGGAAGAATTACCAGGTGCAAAACTGAAAGTATCCGATTCAGAGGGAAACGTTGTGGATGAGTGGACTTCCGGAAGCACACCACACATCATTAAGGAACTGGAAGTTGGAAAGAAATATACATTAACAGAGACAATTCCTGCTGATGGTTATGCAACTGCAGAATCCATTACGTTTGTAGTAGAAAATACTGCAGATATACAGAAAGTAGAAATGCAGGATGATACAACAAAAATTCTGATCAGTAAAGTTGATATGACAGATGGAAGCAGCGAGGTCAAAGGTGCTAAACTGTATATTCTTAATGAAAACCAGGAAGTTATGGAAAGCTGGACATCTGGTGATCAGCCCCATTATGTAGAGAAACTTTCAGTCGGCACTTATACGTTGTTGGAGGAAACAGCACCGAAAGGCTATATTGTGGCAAATAAAGTGACATTTGAGGTTAAGGACACCGGAGATGTTCAGGGAGCCAAAATGGAAGATGAACAGGCAATGGGCAAGGTAATCTTAAATAAAACGGATAAAGATACCAAGAAGCCAATGAAAGGTGTAGAATTTGCCCTTTGTGACAGCAAAGGTAAAGTTCTGGAAACTCTGGTAACAGACAGTGCTGGCCATGCAGAATCAAAGAATTATCCGATTGCGACTTTTAAGAATGGGCAGTATAAAAAAGCAATCACATATATCCTGAAAGAAACAAAAACACTGGATGGCTATCAGCTTGATGAAACCGAGCATAAGATTCAGTTTGAATATGTCAATGACCGTACTCCTGTGATTGAATATACTCTGGATCTGACAAATAAGAAAGCTCCGGAAAAAGACACTCCGGAAACATCAGAAAACCAGGGAGTCAGCACTCCTGGTTCCCATGGTTCTGATGCGACTTCTGTATCCAATTCACCAAAAACAGGAGATAATACAAATATTGCTATTTTTGTGCTGGCACTTGCAGTATCAGCAGGATGTCTGGGAACTGTAGTGACAGTTAAGAGAAAACGCAAATGATAATATAAATAGTGTTCTGGGGCTGTGGTTACTGCACAGCCCCATTTTGAAAAGGAGAAGAAATTGAAATTAGGAGCAAGAATAAGAAAAATCCGTATGTTTCGCAACATAACTCAAAAGGAATTGGGACGCAGGTTAGGATATGGGGAAAGTAGTGCGGATGTGAGAATCGCCCAATATGAAAGTGGACAGCGTACACCGAAGCAGGAAACGCTTATCCGGATAGCAGAAATATTGGAAGTTGATGTCCGAAATTTTTTAAGTCCTGGAATTGCGACAATGGACGAATTAATGGAAACTTTATTCTGGATGGATGAAGAAAATAGAGGGCTTTTTCATCTGTTCCTGCTAAATGATTCAGAAAGTGAAATAGTTGGAATCACAATGAGGGATAAAAAAACAATGTCTTATCTGCAGGAATGGATGGGGAAAAAGCAGAAACTGGGCGATGGAAGAATTACAGAAGAGGAATATCTGGAATGGAAACTGCATTGGCCAGAGGATAAGAGAAAAACAGAATATAAAACCGTATGAAATAAAAAGGAATTGCTTTGCGGAGAGTTACCTGTTAGAATATTACTGGAGCAACCGTGTACAGGGTTGGTAAAAACCTCCTGGATTTTCAGATTCCGTTAAGGGATACAGAAGAAGGGAGGTGGAGCGAATGGATACATACGAAGTCTTGAGCTTATTGTTCTTAGGCGGTACGTTTCTGATTGCTTTGCTTGCCTATTTGGATAATAGGGACAACAAGCGAAAAAAATAGCCTACCCTGTCTGCCAACAGGATAGGCAGCTCTCTTTGAGAGCAAAATAAATTAAAACCTAATCCAGGAGCATCCACCTTGTGGGCGGTTACTCTTTTCAATTAGAATATAGCATTTTCTCTCCGAAAAGTAAAGTACATTTTATGCAGCCAATTCTAAAAAGAGTGGGCTGCTTTTTTATTGACAGGAGGGAAGTTAAATGTCTAAACTACAGGACATCCGAAACTTGGTACAGGAACATGCCGTATCAGTGAGCAGTTCGCCAGGGGATTGGATGGATTATATGGACACAGCATCAAGGTTATATCGTTATTCTTTTTCAGACCAGCTTCTGATCCATGCACAGCGTCCAGACGCAACAGCCTGTGCATCACTGGAACTATGGAATGAAAAGATGTTACGCTGGGTAAATCGTGGTGCAAGAGGAATTGCCCTGTTTGATGAAACCTGGCAGAATACCAAACTTCGTTATGTGTTTGATATTTCGGATACCCACATGGTAGCCGGAGGCAGAAGCCCGTATCTTTGGAAGATGCAGGAACACCAGAGAGAAGAGATCCTCACCCATCTGGCAGAAGTCTATGCTCTGGAAGAAAAGGATGCGGCAACTTTGCAGGACGCATTGATGGCGGTCGCAAGGGAAATGGTCAATGACAATCTGGAGGAATACCTGGATGGATTGGAATATGCAGTAGAAAATACTTATCTGGAAGATTTGGATGAGGTGACGATCCGCAGTGATTTCCGTCAGCTGGTAACAGACAGTGTTTACTATATGCTTTCCAGACGATGTGGGCTTGAGCCAATGGAACTTCTGGAAGAAGAGGATTTCATGCACATCACAGATTACAACCATCTGTCTGCCCTTACATTCCTTGGAAATGCAGTGAGTCAGCTCAGTGAGAGTATTCTGATCGATATTGGAAGAACTGTACATAAAATTTCTCTGGAAGAAGCGAGAAAAGAGGTTGAAATTTCAAAGGAAAGGAATTATAATAACTTTATCACGTTAATTCGTGAAAATAAAAATCAGGATGCAGAAATCAAAAAAGAAGAAAATATAGAAAATGAAGGAGGAACCGATTATGGAACTGACATATCATTGCAAGGGAGATTACCTGTTTCCGAATCTGACCGTCGAAGAGGAAGAAGTGAAGATCGGGAAATACGGGATGCTGCGGAGGACATTTTTGAAAGAACACAAGAACAGCCTTTATCAGAGCCTGTTCCTGACCGGGAAGCTGAACAGTCATCTGGAACAGATCGAGAAAGCAGCACAGGAGAGACTGGACAGCCAGATGGAGAAATTGCTGGAGAAGAATCCAGCACCGGACAAGGAAGCAGATCCGATGGCATGGACGGCACACATGAACGCACTGATGGCAACAGCGGAAGAGAGCATCTTGACGGAATTGGTATACAGTTAGTCGAAGATACAAGAGAAGATGGATTGAGTAAAGCAGAGGAAGAAATCGCCTCTGCTTTATCTTTGCCCGAATATCCCACCGCAAATGAACAAAGGCGGCAGATAGAAGAAAGAGCAGCTGCCCTTTATGCCGGGGAGATTCTGATTCCAGAGAGTGTTGTTGATGAGATTTTACGGACAGGAGGAAACCGGGCGGGCAGTCAGCTTCGTATCATCTACAATTTTATGAGTGAACAGACCCCGGAGGAATATACGGAGTTTGTGAAGCGTGAATACCGCAAAGGTGGAAAAGGGTTTCAGATTGATGGAAATGAATATTCAGTCTGGTTTGACGAAACCGGGATGCAGATTGCAGTAGGGCATACGGTCACAGACCAAATCTTAGATAAGGCATTTTTATCATGGGAAGATGTCAGCGGACGTATCCATCAGCTTTTAGATCAGGGGGAATATGCACCGCAGTCTGTATTGGATGCGGCAAGAAGTAATGCAGTAAAAGAACACGCTCAGGCTCTTGCTTATATGAAAGGGGATATGGCAGAAGGAGTAGCGGAGATTGTCTTTGACGAAGAGGACTTACCACATCTTCGCAGTATTTATCCAGAGATCACGGATTATTTAGAAGAAAAATAGAAGATCCCCAGTGGCTTTCGGAACTGAATGAGAGACTGGATGCACTGGCAGAAGCCTATGAAATGGACAACTCTCTTATGCGTTTCCATCACTATAATCCGATAAATATCTCAAAGCAGTTTCAGAAGTTTGCTGCGGAGGACATCCCTTATCAGGCAAGAGATGGGTTTGCATGGAAAGAACATCAGATGTTCATTACCCAGGATGAGATAGATGCTTTTCTCGCAAGGGGTGGCCCTTATTCAAAAGATAGGCTCAAAACTTATTCTTTTTATTTGTTAAATGAAAATGAAAAATCCAGAACGGATTTTATTAAAGAAAAGTATGGAACCAATAAAAGGATTCATGCACTGCCTGATGTAGATGAGTTTTATGTAAATTATGATAGGAAAGGACTGCTTCTTGCAAGAGGTGATGATAATAGTCCATATACTTCAATTTCATTATCTTGGAAGAAAGTTGCCAATAGAATATCCTATCTGATAAAGAACGACCAGTTCCTGCAGGCAGAAGATTATGTCCATATGTCGGAGTATGAACGGGAACAGATGGCGAATAAGATACTTAGTTTTTATGCTCGTCTTCCGGAAGGAATAGACAGACCATTTACCAATGACTTTTTTGGGGATGTGTCGAGAGCAGAATTGATGGCAGTGTTGGAAGGAACAGAGCAGACAGAGGAACTGTTACAGAAGATGGATGCGGCATTGGCAGCTCTGCCATTGGATTTTGAAGCATATGGGACAAACTATCAGCAGAAAACAGAACTTCTTTCGGAACTTCATCAGTATGTAGAGGGGACTTACACAATATTCCCAACACCGGAAGCAGAACCATCCTTTGCGGGACCGTCTGGTCATCAGATGACCATGTTTGATTTCTTAGATACTAAGTCGGTAACAGAACCGACCGTAGTAGATATGTCAGATGTAGAGGAAATAGAAGAGGAAGAGGTTACTGCCAAAGAAGATATTCCGGAAAGTCAGGAACAGGAAAAAGCTGTGTTAGAACCACACAACTTCCGTATCCAGGATAATGACCTTGGTGCAGGCGGTCCGAAGGCAAAGTATAAAACAAATATGGAAGCCATCCATTTGTTACAGACTTTGGAGAAAGAAGAACGTCTGGCAACACCCGAAGAACAGGAAATCTTATCCCGTTATGTTGGATGGGGTGGCATCCCACAGGCATTTGAGGAGAGTAACAGCAGCTGGGCGAATGAGTATCTGGAATTAAAGAATACCTTATCATCAGAAGAATACAGTGCAGCAAGGGCATCGACCTTAAACGCTTTTTATACGTCCCCGACCGTGATCCGAAGTATGTATGAAGTACTGGAAAATATGGGACTGAAACAGGGAAATATTTTGGAACCGTCCTGTGGTGTCGGTAACTTTATGGGACTGATCCCGGAGAGTATGGGCAAAGCCAATATGTATGGTGTGGAACTTGACCCGGTTTCGGGCAGGATCGCAAAACAGCTTTACCAGAAAAATAAGATTGCAGTACAGGGATTTGAGGAAACCAGTTATCCGGACAGCTTTTTCGACTGTGTGATAGGCAATGTTCCATTTGGGGCGTATCAGGTCAGTGACCGCAGATATGACCGGCATCATTTTATGATCCATGATTATTTTATTGCAAAATCCCTTGATCTGGTGCGTCCTGGTGGCGTAGTTGCAGTGGTAACTTCCAGTGGAACGATGGATAAGCAGAATCCGGTAGTGAGACAGTATATCGCAAACCGGGCAGAACTGCTTGGAGCCATCCGATTACCGAATAATGCGTTCCAGAGAAATGCCAATACCAGCGTTGTTTCTGATATTCTGTTTTTCCAGAAAAGGGACAGGGCATCCATTGAGGAACCGGAATGGTTAAATTTAAAGGAAACACCGGAAGGCTATTCGGTCAATGCTTATTTTGCAGAGCATCCGGAAATGGTGCTTGGTGATTTTACTACAGAAAGTACCCAGTACGGAAAGCAGGAAGTGACCGTAAAACCAAAAGAAGGAATTACCTTAGAAGAAGAGTTAAAAGAAGCTGTCCAGAATATCCATGGTACGATCACGGAACTGGAACTTTCGGATACAGAGTTGGAGGAGGATGTTGCCTCTATCCCGGCAGACCCGAATGTAAAGAATTTCAGTTTTACCGTAGTGAATGATGAAGTCTATTACCGGGAAAATTCTGTGATGAACCGCATGGATCTTCCGGCTATGACAGCGGAACGTGTTAAAGGGCTGGTGAACATCCGTGATGTTACGAATGAACTGATCCAGTGCCAGATGGAAGAGGGAAGCGATGAACAGATCACAAAGCTGCAGGAAAAACTCAATGAAGAATACGATACCTTTACAGCAAAATATGGTCTTCTCAGCAGCAATGCCAATAAGAGGGCATTTAGCCAGGACAGCAGCTATTGTCTTTTGACTTCTCTGGAATTTCTGGATGATAAGGGAGAACTGAAACGGAAAGCGGATATTTTTACCAAAAGGACAATCCGCAGGGCAGAAACGGTAACTTCCGTGGATACTGCCAGTGAAGCACTTGCGGTTTCCATTGGTGAGAGGGCAGGCGTTGACCTTTCCTATATGGCACAGCTTTCCGGGAAAACAGAAGCAGAACTTACCGAAGAACTGGCAGGGGTGATCTTTAAAAATCCGATCAGTGAAAAATGGGAGCCGTCGGACGAATATCTTTCTGGAAATGTGAGGGAGAAACTGCAGATCGCAAAACAGTTTGCAGAAGATCATCCGGAATATCAGGTGAACATGCAGTATTTGGAGCAGGTACAGCCAAAAGATCTGGATGCGTCAGAGATTGAGGCAAGACTTGGGGCAACCTGGATCTCCGAGGATTATATTACAAGGTTCATGGCAGAGACATTTCATACACCAAGATATTATGTAGGGAGCAAGGTCAAAGTCCAGTATGCCGAAGTGACCGGACAATGGAATGTTATGGGAAAGAATGTGGACAGCTACGGAAATGCCCTTGTCACTTCCACTTATGGAACACAGAGAGCCAATGCCTACCGCCTTTTGGAAGATACGGTTGATGAAAAGGAATATGCGGGGGAGAAGTTCTTCTTAATGGAACATGATGAATTTGGCTCCGATGTGGCAGGAATTATCGTAGCAGAAAATGGACAGCTTGTAGCGGAGGATTTATGGAATGGGTTTGATGCAGGAGCGTTAGAAGCTGTATCAGAATATTTGCAGGAAAATGGAACAACACTTTATGACTTGACGGAATTCCCGAAAGATTCTGTTGTAACTCTGCGGAGTGGACAGACACTTACAATCGAAGAAATACAAGCAGTACAGAAAGATACCTGGGAAGAAACGATGGCAGGAAAAAATGAATCTGGAACGGATGTCCGGTTTAATTTCCATGCAGTCAGTGAGGTGCAGCTGCCAGAAGGCATAAAGTTGAAAATGCCAGAGATTCATTACGTTGATAATTTTTATGTGATGGAAGATATAAATGCAGAGGGTGTAGTAAAAGTAAACCGGTATGAATCACTGGATGAAGCGATGCAGGAATATTTACGCCTGCCAAATCATCAGGAAAAAGTGCTTGGTATCCAGAATACGGAAACAATGCAGGAAAGCATGGATTTTATCCGATGTGAAAACGGAATAGATCAGCTGACCCATGCATATGAACAGATCGGAGGGTGGCTGAATCCGGAAATATATGAAGCGGTAAATAAAATGGAAAATATGCTGGACTGGAATGAGGTACAGATTGCATATCAGATTGGAAAACAATACTTTACAATCCAGACTGCAGAAGATGGCTATGATTATACATTTTACAATGAAGATTATCAGGAGGATGATGGAGGAATCTATGACAATCCGACAATTTATGTAGATGAAGCTGCCAGTGATATTTTGGAAGATAAAGGGTACTCATTGGAAGACGCAAAAGTAGTGGATTATGAAGAATTGATGGCAGATGTGGAAGAAGTTCAGGAAGAACAGATGCAGCGGATACAATTAGAAAAAAACTGCCCGGCAAGTATTTTTGAAGGATTTCGCAGGAAAGAAGCAATGCAAACCTATGAAGGAATCGCAATGCAGTTTACCGAGAGTAAAGGGTATCTGACCATACAGGCAACAGAAGAAGGATATTCGTTTATTTTTTATGACTCTGATCTGCATGAAATCCAGAGTGGTGATTACGATAATCCAGACGCATCCATTCAGGAAGTTGCTTATGAAACCCTTAAAAGTGAAAGAATGGATGACCTGGAATGTGTCAAAGTGGATTATAAAGAATTTGAAGAAATGACGATCCAGCACTCTAAGGATTTATTGCAGGAGGGGGAACTTCGTGCGACTTCTGAGATTGGAAGAAATGAACTGGCATTAAATAGCCTGAGCAGGGCAGAAGTTGAAAGAGGTGTCCTGTATCATGCACAGGCAGTATTAGAAGATATGGGAATGGAACAGGAGGTAGAGCTGCTTGCTGCAAGAGTGTATGGTTCCAGAAGCAGACAAGACCTTTACCGGGAAGATTCTGACCTTGATGTAGTGCTTTCTTATCGTGGCAATATCCGTGAAGACAGTTTCTTCAATGAATTAAATGCTCATGGTATAGCAATGGCAGGTATTAAGGTGGACATCAATCCTATCGCAGAAGAAAGAATCACTCTGGCAGAATATATGAAGGAAGCAGATGCTTACCTTGATCAGCAGGAGATTAAAAAACTCGCTTCGGACCTGGATAATTTTAGTTATGACGTTGATACCTATGAGTATAACGATACGATTGAAAATAGAGAAGAACAGGTGGAAAAACTCACGGAGGATATTTTGAATAAGAAAACAGAAGCTGTCAAGGACTGGCTGCTTGAGGTATCCGAGGAATCTGATATAGACAGCGATATTATAACTGCCCGTTCTTTACTTTCCCGTCTGGAAGATACAGAGCAACTTTCTATTTTTGACAAACAGCCGGAGCAGGAACAGCCAGGAGCCACGATCAGTTTTTATGTCGCAGAGTGCATGGAGTTTCCAGTCATGGGAGAGTACCATAATAACCTCACTTTAGAAGAAGCCATTAAAATATATGAGAGTATCCCAGCAGAGAGACTGCATGGGATTAAAGGAATCGGATTTGATCTGCAAGATGGTGATGAAGATTATTCCGGGGAATATGAGTTGATGAGTGCAGACCGGATACAGCGTGATCTGATAGATATGATTCCTCACTATAAAGAAAGCTCTCTGGTGCAGAAAGCAATCGCAGACATGGAAAAGTATCTGGATGAAAAGCATGGAAGGGTAAAGGAAACGGAACATACGGCAGAAACAGTAATAGGAAGTGGGCAGAAACCTTCTGCGGTTACGGCAGACAGAAGGGCAAAGCAGGAACCGGTATCTGTAAGTCAGAGCCAGACACAAAAGGCGGAACCTGCAAGCAGAGCAAAAGGTGAAGTGAAGAAGTCTGTGCTGCAGTCTTTAAAAGATTTTCAGGCAAAGGCAAAAGCGCAGGAGCAGAATAAGACAACAGAAAAATCCAAGACACATAAGAAAGGAGAGGTGGAATTATGATGGATCTGGCGATGAATTTTGATGCGGATGAATGTTTAGTAACCGCAATGTTTGATAAAGGAAACAGAAATGACACGATGGAGTCAATCGACCATATCATTCCTTTTTTAAAAGGCGATGCGGATATGATTGGTCTTGTCTGCAATACCATAAGAAAACTGTTCTGCATGAGTGATGAAGGGTATGAGATTTTTCTTATGGATCTGGAAGATTATAAAATGGAACTGGAAGAGGAGGAAGAAGAATGAGTACAAGTCAGTGTGCAGTATATCAGGTAAAAGATACCTCAGAGTATAGGGATGTCCGTTTTCGTTCTTACGAGAAACTGAAAAGCGAAGGAAGAACAGTTCAGATAGAAAACTATCAGCAGGTGTATATTGGAAGAATCCAGCCGGGGGAAACTCCGGCTGACATTAAAACACGCTTGCAGAAGCAATGACCGAAGAATTTCAAAGGTCATTCCATCGGTTGCAGTGATATGATTGTCATCACCGACGATGGAAAAACCACAGCTTACTATGTCAACAAAGATGGTTTTATCATCATTCCAGAATTTCTCGCAATCAAAAGTTCCTCCAATACCAGACTTTCCATTGATACGAGGGCTTTTTATGGCAACCATAAGAATCATGCCGCTTCATGTCGGCAAGGGCCGCACAGAAAGTCGGGCGATCAGTGACATCATCGACTATGTAGCAAATCCACAGAAAACAGATAACGGCAAACTCATTACCAGTTATGCGTGTGACAGCCGGACTGCGGATGCAGAGTTTCTTCTGGCAAAGCGGCAGTACATTGCCACTACCGGACGAGTGCGTGGCGCGGATGATGTGATTGCCTATCATGTACGCCAGTCCTTCCGCCCCGGTGAGATTACCCCGGAAGAAGCAAACCGGCTGGGCGTAGAATTTGCAAAGCGTTTTACTAAAGGCAATCATGCCTTTGTGGTCTGCACTCACATAGACAAGTCGCACATTCATAATCACATTATCTGGTCATCGGTCAGCTTAGAATATGACCGGAAATTCCGAAACTTTTGGGGCAGCACCAAGGCGGTTCGCCGGCTAAGTGACACCATCTGTATTGAGAATGAAGTGTCCATTGTAGAGAATCCGAAACCTCACGGAAAGAGCTATAACAAATGGCTGGGCGATCAGGCAAAGTCCTCTCACCGAGAGCTGCTTCGTGTGGCGATTGACAACGCATTATCACAAAGTCCTGCTGACTTTGAAGAACTGCTGAAGCTGTTGCAGGAGTATGGTTGCGAAGTCTCAAAGCGCGGAAAATCGTATCGACCGAAGCTCTCTGGTTGGGAGAAAGCCGCCCGCATGGACAGTCTGGGCGAAGGATATGGATTGGAAGATTTGCGGGCAGTTCTCTTAGGGAAGAGAGCACATACCCCGCGAAAGAAAACAGTCACACAGGCAGAGCCGCCGAAGGTCAATCTGCTGGTGGACATTCAGGCAAAATTGCAGGCTGGAAAAGGTGCTGGCTATGCTCGATGGGCTAAAGTTTTTAATCTGAAACAAATGGCGCAGACCATGAATTACCTGTCAGAGAACAATCTGCTGGAGTATGCGGTTTTGGAAAAAAAGGCTGTGGCTGCCACGGCACATTACAATGAACTTTCGGCGCAGATCAAAGCGGCTGAAAAGCGCATGGCAGAGATCGCTGTTCTGCGTACTCACATCGTAAATTATGCCAAGACCCGTGAGGTCTATGTGGCATACCGCAAGGCGGGCTACTCTAAGAAATTCCGGGAGGAACATGAGGAAGAAATTCTGCTCCACCAGGCTGCTAAGAATGCCTTTGATGAGATGGGCGTCAAGAAGCTGCCCAAGGTCAAAGAGTTGCAGACAGAGTACGCAAAATTGCTGGAAGAAAAGAAAAAGACCTATGTCGAGTATCGGCGTTCCCGTGAGGAAATGCGGGAGCTTTTAACGGCAAAGGCAAATGTAGATCGAGTGCTGAAAATGGAGGTAGAACAGGATGTTGAAAAAGAAAAAGACCACGGCCAGCGGTAAGCTGGTCCTGGTCAAAAGCGTTCGCAGAACGCGCAGCCACAGAATGAAATTCTGTGTTCAAAGGGGCTTGGGGGCGCTGCCCTCAACAAGCAAGCGGAGAGGAAAATCACGGAGGGATTTTCTTCCCTGCGGGCCTGTGTGTATTAACACAGGCATTGCTTGCCGGTATTATCCCTGAATCAGAATAATTTCGGAATAACCACCGTTCTAACTATCCCACATGATGGAGGCGGCGGGCGTTACCGAGGAACTGAAAGCCCGTGACCCCATGCGCTGGGTGGGGTTGATGAACACGCTGAAAGCGCAGGTGGAGGAAGTGTTGTTGCAGGAATTAGTTTATATCTGATTTTGGGCATAGATGAAGCCGGGATTTTGCAAGCCAGCAAGCAATCCCGGCTTTATCTTATATATTTTCCAGTTTTTTTGACCGCCGGTATTCCAATGGCGATAGGCCGAATTGTTTTTTGAAAACTGATGCAAATTTGCTTTGATTCATATAGCCGACCAACTCTGCTATTTCTGCAACGGACAATCTTGTAGAAGTCAGTAACTCTGCAGCTTTTTTCATTCGGACTTCCCGTAGATAGATGGAAATATTTTGACCAAAAACGCCACGAAAATAGTTTTTTAAGCTGGTTTCGCTGACAGAAAACTGAGCTGCCAATTCCCATGCAGGATGATGTTGCCGCAAATCGGAAGTGATAATTTTTTCAACACGTTTTGCTATATCTACCTGTGTTTCAGTAAAAAATGTGCAGGCTTGCGATGGGGGGATATTGTTAAGATTTTGTAGTAATGAAAATAGAGCCAGAACATAGATCTTCATTTGAGAAATCGAAAACGGAGGCGCAATATCAAAAAGTTCCCAGAGCTTAATCAATAATTCTTCAACTTCAGGAGTAACTGCTGAGATATAAGTGTTATCGTTTGGGCAAAAAAGTTCAATGATTTTAGGGATGTCTATGCCAAACTCTTTTTGCATCCATGTACTCTCTGTTGCCAGTGTATTAGTATCAACAAAAAGCTCCATTCCCTCATAGATACGGCGAGGATAGACATATTGCTTTTGGGCAAAACACTCCGTGAGAGAAATATCTCCATCTTTCACATATACAAAGTTTCCGTTATTCAAGATAATCTCGCAACGACCAGTCACGCAATAGTTTAGGAGCAAAGGCCCTTTTTTAATGAAACTATCTTCACCCAAATTTGGAGCTGCCCACGTCGGAGAATTTATAAAAATATACGCAATAGTAAGTCCGGGGAAAAGTTGAAAAAACGTCATAGACCCTTTTCCTTCCTTAGTTTTCATAAGTAGTTCTGCGTTGAACTCGCTACGTTTTATTGAAACGCCGGGAATTTCAATACATTTTCTAATAATATCATCAATCTTCATTTTTAACTCCTGTCGATTTGTCTGGCTCATTGCCCTTGATTTTAATCATATTATAGAATTGTAAGCGAAGTCAGTCAATAAAAAACTTGTTGCTGTTTGGAGCCAAAAAGATGATTGGTTGTAGAGAGCTACTGCTAACTATGGTATCTTATAGAGAGGTTAGAAAACGCTAACCAGCAAATGAATGGAGGTATTCGTTATGAGTAACAAGTTACAAGCAAAAGACCTGATTAACCTCGGCCTGTTCACCGTTCTCTACTTTGTGATTGGCTGCTGTGTCGCCATTCCCGTCGGCTTTGTACCTATCTTTTTGCCGATCCTCGGAGCATTGTGGTCTTTGATTACCGGCATCCCGTTCATGCTGTTCCTGACCAGAGTTAAAAAATTCGGCATGGTTACAATTATGGGAATTTTAAGCGGCCTGCTGATGGGGCTGACTGGTATGGGATTTTGGGGTGTACCGATGGGCGTGATTTTTGGGCTGCTGGGAGATCTGATCTTGAAATCCGGCGGTTATAAAAGCGCCAAGAAGAGCCTGATCGGGTATGCGGTGTTCAGCCTTTGGATGGTTGGTACATATATCCCCATGTATTTCATGGTTGAGGATTCCTGGGCCAGTTTTGCGGCCAGCTTTGGTGAGGAATACGCTGACAGGGTAATGGCTGTTATGCCTATGTGGAGCATTATTCTGGTAATCGCCGGAATCTTCATTTTTGCGATCCTGGGCGGACTTTTAGGTAAGGCGCTTCTGAAAAAGCATTTTGCTAAAGCGGGCATTGTGTGATGAACGGGCTATCATTTTCAGCAACAACCGAAAAAAGAAAAGGAATCCTGCTTGATCCCCGGACAAAGCTCATTCTGCTGCTGACGATTACAACACTGATGTTCAGTACCAGTAACGAAGGAATTATGAACATCGTTAAGCCGTGTCTAAGCCTTGTCCCCTTTGCTCTGATTTTGTCGGAACGCCGTTTCAAAACAGCAGGAAAATATCTGGTGCTATATGCGGTTTGCTTTATACTGGAACGGATTGCCCTTACGAGTTTGAGCGGATTACTCTCGTTCATCGTGCTGGCAGTGACATCTATCATGACGCGGTTTGCGCCCGGCATTATGACAGGTGCCTATCTGATCTCATCTACTTCGATCAGTGAGTTTATCGGCGCAATGGAGCGTATGCACATCACGGAAAAAATCGTGATTCCAATGTCTGTCATTTTTCGCTTTTTCCCAACCATCAGCGAAGAATATCAGGCCATCCGGGATGCAATGAAAATGCGGGGCATACGATTCGGCGGGAAAAATCCTTTCCTGATGTTGGAATATCGCCTTGTTCCTTTGATGGTGTCCGTTGTGAAGATTGGTGATGAACTTTCTGCTGCTGCGTTGACACGGGGGCTTGGAGCCCCCGTTAAACGTACAAACGTGTGCCAGATCGGTTTCCATGTTCAAGATTTGATTGCGATTCTGTTTTGCGTTATCTGTTTTGCCTTGTTTTTGTTTCAGCAGCAGATTTCTTTTTGACGGGAGGGGGTGAACCTATGATACGGATTAACCATGTGACTTTCTCTTATGGAGAAGAAAACGAGAACGCTGGTGGAGTCCATGATATAAATCTGACCGTAGAGGACGGTCAATGCGTCGTACTTTGCGGCGAAAGCGGCTGTGGAAAAACGACAATTACCAGGCTGATCAACGGTCTGATTCCCAATTACTATGAAGGAAAAATGAATGGAGAAGTGTGGGTAAATGGGGCAAAGGTTTCGGAACAGCCCCTTTATGATACCGCGAAAACGGTTGGCAGCGTGTTTCAAAACCCCCGCTCACAATTTTTCAATGTGGACACAACCAGCGAAATCACATTCGGGTGTGAAAATCTCGGCCAGCCGGAGCAAAGTATTCGGGAACGATTAGATAAGACCATCCGGGATTTCCGCCTGGAGAAATTGATGGGACGCAATATCTTTCATCTCTCCGGCGGGGAAAAGCAAAAAATTGCCTGTGCCGGGGTATCCATCATGGAGCCGGATGTGCTGGTTATGGATGAGCCGTCATCCAACCTGGATGCTTCCTCTATCCTGGATCTGAGAGCAATACTTGCGTTTTGGAAGTCGCAGGGGAAAACAATTATAGTGTCAGAGCATCGGCTCTACTATCTGCGCGGTCTTGCGGATCGTTTTATCTATATTACCGGTGGAAAGGTGGAAAAAGATTACTCCGCAGCGGAGTTTGAGAGCCTGACGGAGCAACAGAGAGCCAAGTTGGGGCTGCGTACCTTTATTCTTGAAGATTTGTTGCCGCCGAAAGCATTGCCCCAGGCCGGTCAGCAAATGGAACTTCACAATTTCTGCTTTGCATACAAAAACGAACCGGAAACGCTACACATCCGGGAAAGTAAAATCCCCGCAAATCGTATTGTCGGGATCATCGGGAATAATGGAGCTGGAAAGTCCACCTTCTCCCGGTGTTTCTGCGGCCTTGAAAAGCGCTGCGGTGAGGTGATCTGGAACGGCAGAACTTATCGGCCTAAAGACAGACTAAATACCTGCTACATGGTGATGCAGGAAGTCAATCACCAGCTTTTCACGGAAACTGTGCTGGATGAAGTCCTGATCAGTATGGAGGAGGAAAATCAGGAGTGGGCTGAGGAAATCCTTGCCGAGTTAGATTTAATCGGCTTCAAAGACAGACACCCTATGTCCCTTTCCGGCGGCCAAAAGCAGCGGGTAGCAATTGCCTCGGCAATCGCATCCAAGCGTTCTATCTTATTTTTTGACGAACCGACCAGCGGTCTTGATTACAAACACATGAAAGAGGTTGCCAATGTTTTGAAACAAGTCAGGGATGCAGGCATTACCTTGTATGTCATTACCCATGATCTTGAGCTGCTTTTAGATTGTTGTACGGATATTGTCCATTTTGAGGACGGTTCCATCATCGACAAATTTCAAATGGATGAGGCCGGTCTTGAAAAAATCCGAAACTATTTTATAAAGGGGGTGCCTACAAAATGAAGGAAGAAAAGAAAGAGTCGCCCATAGGCGTCTTATGGGGATGGGGCAAGCCCTATCACGGGAAATTCATCGGCAGTATTATCCTTGCGGTATTAGGCGTGGCCTGCCAGATGGTGCCCTATTTCTGCGTGGCGCATATTGTCACACTGATGCTGTCGGGAGAGCAGGATTTTTCCAGTTATATGACGGCCTGTATCGTTGCATTGTGCGGTTATTTGGGAAAGGTTGTTTTCGCCAATCTTTCAACAGTCATTTCCCACACAGCGACCTATTACACGCTGCGTGATCTGCGGGAGAATATCACCGCAAAGTTGGCTCGCGTCCCGATGGGGACGATTTTAGATACTCCGTCCGGCCAGTATAAAACGACGATTGTTGACCGGGTGGAGGGAATGGAGCCGACCTTTGCACACCTGATCCCGGAAATGACCGCAAATGTGCTGGTTCCCATTGTGATTGTCGTGTACCTGCTTATTCTGGACTGGCGTATGGCGCTTTTGTCCCTTGTCACTCTCGTGGTGGGCCTTGTGGTTATGTCCGCCGGTATGAAAAACTATCCCGTCAAGTGGGAGGGTGCTGTCAAGGCAGGCAAGCAGATGACAGACGCCATCGTGGAATATATCGGAGGCATTGAGGTGGTGAAAGCGTTCAGCCAATCCGCCGGTTCCTACAAAAAATATTCTGACGCGGTGAATTACAACGCCAACTACTATGTGGACTGGATGCGGGAAAATCAGAAAACCATGAGCGCTTATAACGCCATCCTGCCCTCGGTGCTGATCTGCGTACTGCCCTGCGGCTTTTCATTCTGGCTCTCCGGAAGCCTGGAACTTTCCACCTTCCTATCCATTGTGATTTTCTCGCTGGGGCTGATTGGGCCGATTATTGCGGCCTTTACCTTTACGGACGATTTGGCTGTACTGGGGACAAATGTGGAAGAAATCAGCCAGCTTCTGAACGCCGAAGAACTGAACCATAAAGAAACGCCGATCAAGCTGGAAGATACCGGTATTTCTCTTAGGTCTGTGTCGTTTTCCTATGACGGGACAACAGAGGTTTTGCATGATGTGAATCTCGCCATCCACCCCGGAACCATGACCGCCCTTGTAGGGCCGTCCGGCTCCGGCAAGTCTACGGTGGCAAAGCTGATTGCCGGGTATTGGGATGTTACATCCGGCAGCATTACCCTCGGCGGCCATGAGCTGAAGGATATGCCGCTGTCTGAAATTGCAGACCAGATTTCCTATGTATCTCAGGACAACTACCTGTTTAACCGCAGTATCCGGGAGAATATCCGCATGGGAAGACCCAGTGCCACGGACGCAGAGGTGGAGCAGGCAGCCAAACAAAGCGGCTGCGACGCCTTTATCCGCAAGCTGGATAATGGCTATGATACGGTTGTCGGCAGCGCCGGTTCCCATCTTTCCGGCGGTGAACGCCAGCGGATTGCCATCGCCCGCGCCATGCTGAAAAATGCGCCGGTTGTCATTTTGGACGAGGCAACTGCCTATATCGACCCAGAGAATGAGGCGCTGGTGCAGAAAGCCATTTCCACTTTAACTGTCGGCAAGACCCTGATTGTGATCGCACACCGGCTGTCTACCATTGTTGGCGCAGATAACATCGTTGTGGTGAAGGATGGAACCATCCACGCACAGGGTACGCATGAGAAGCTGCTGGAAACCTGCCCCCTCTACCGGGATATGTGGCAGGCGCACATCGGCGCGAAAGACCAGATGTAAGGGGGTGTTGTCAGATGTATGGAACATTGAAAAAAATCTTTGCTTTTGCAGGCAGCAAGAAGGGGCTTCTAAAAAAATCCCTGTTATTCTCATTCCTGTCCGGGCTGTTTTCAGCCATGCAGTTTGCCGCCCTCTTTGTAGTGATCGGCGCGTTAGTATCTGACAACCGGGACGGAAAGTTTATCTGCATTTCGCTGGGAATTATGGCCGTTTCCCTCATTGGGCGTATCATCATGACCTATTTTTCCACGATGGAGCAGACGGAAACCGGCTATTGCATGGTGGCGGAAAAGCGTATCCACATCGGAGATCGGCTGCGCTACATCCCGATGGGCTACTTCAACAAGAATAGTATCGGGAATATTACCGCCATTGTCACAACAACTTTGGGTGATGTAGAGAACTCAGCAGCCCGTGTTCTGGTGTCAGTGCTGGGCGGTTTTTTCAACTCGGTTGCCCTCGTCATCGTCCTGTTGGTATTTGACTGGCGGATCGGTCTTGTGGCCGCTGCCGGTGTCCTGATTTACCTTGCGGCGGCGGAACTGGCGCTTCGCAAATCTGCCGCGCTCAGCGGGGTGCGTCAGCACACACAGGAGTCCCTTGTAGAGTCCGTGTTGGAGTACATTCAGGGCATGGGGATTGTTAAAGCATTTGGTCTTGAACGGGACAGCACGCAGTCTATTGGCAGTGCAATTAAGGCGAGCTGCCGGGATAACCTGAAATTGACAAAGGCCAGCGTTCCATATGACGCTATCAAACAGGCTGTTGTCCGAGTGTTCAGCGTCCTGTTGCTTTTGGCCTCGGTCTGGTTCTGGCTGGACGGCTCCCTGCCGCTGGCCTACGGTCTGATTTTGGTGATTGCTTCTTTCATGGTGTTCAACGATTTGGAGAACGCCGGGAATATGGCCTCTTTGCTGCAAATGCTGGCGGCCTCGATGGATACGGCAAACTCCATTGATGACACGCCGGTAATGGACGAGAAAGGCGCTGATATTACGCCGAAGTCCAGCGAGATCGTGTTTAACAAGGTGGATTTTTCTTACGCAGACCGTAAGATATTAGATCAGGTCAGCTTTACCATTACCGAAAAAACGACTACGGCCATTGTCGGCCCTTCCGGGGCAGGAAAGACAACGATGTGCAACCTGATTGCCCGTTTTTGGGATGTGAATGCCGGGAAGATTACCATAGGCGGTACGGATGTACGAGATTTCAAGCTGGACAGCCTGATGAAGAATATCTCGATGGTGTTCCAGAGCGTGTACCTATTTGCAGATACGATTGAGAACAATATCAAGTTTGGCTGCCCGGATGCTACCCATGAACAAGTGGTTGAAGCGGCGAAAAAGGCTTGCTGCCATAACTTTATTTCTGCCCTGCCGGATGGCTATGACACCGTGATTGGCGAGGGAGGCGGTACTTTGTCCGGCGGCGAGAAACAGCGGATTTCCATCGCCCGCGCCATGCTGAAGGACGCACCTATCATCATTTTGGACGAGGCAACAAGCAGCGTTGACCCGGAGAATGAGGATGAATTGCAGCGGGCTATCGAGGCATTGACCCATGACAAGACCATCATCATGATTGCCCACCGTCTGAAAACCGTCCGCAACGCCGATCAGATCCTTGTACTGGACAACGCTCATATCGTCCAGCGCGGCACTCATGCGGAGCTGATCCAGCAAAAGGGCCTGTATGCCGATTTTGTATCGGCCAGACAGGAGGCCATCGGCTGGAAGCTGGCTCAGTAAAGGAGGTTCAGATGAAACTTCATGCGTCCGGGGAGGACTACCTGGAAACCATCCTTGTTCTCCAAAAGAAACGCGGTATGGTGCGCTCTGTAGATGTGGCCCGGCACATGGAGGTGTCAAAGCCCAGCGTGTGCCATGCAGTGGCTACCCTGCGGGACGGCGGCTTTATTATGATGGACGAAGATCACTTTCTCCATCTGACCGATGTGGGCCGCGAGGTAGCCGAAAAAATCTACGAGCGTCACTGCTTCTTTACCGAGCAGCTTGTCACCGCAGGCGTTGACCCCAAAACTGCGGAGGCCGATGCCTGCCGTATTGAACACATCGTCAGCGATGAGAGTTTTGACCGGCTGAAAGAGGCAGTCGAACAAGAGCAAAACTAAAACCGAATAAGCCAAGCGATCCTGCCCCGCAAGACGGGGAAAGAAAAAAACCGTTGCAGGGCAGGCAGCTTTGTGCGCCCAAAATGGATTTTCCGGGTACTGCGGCGTTTTTGAGTAACATCAAGGCCGCCGTTCCTTATGCGCCGCCTCCGTTCTTCATAAGGGTTTGGGACTATCCAAACAAGCAATTTTGAATTTTCGGGTAAGGGACCTGAGAATCTCAAAATTTGCAAGCGGGTACTCGCTTGCTGTGCTTGCCTCTTTTCTCCGAAAATGAAAAGAACCAGTGAGAGAATCGTTAAATTTCACTCACTGGCTCAATTCGTTTCAAATTTTTCGGACAACTCTGTCAGTTCCCTCACCGTTTCCTGGGTGTGATGCAGCAGGGTGTCACGCATTTCTGGCGGACAGCTGGAATAAAGCATTTTCATCTGATTGACGCCCTCATCCTCCAGAGAAACATCTGGATTTATAAGCGTATCTAAAGAGATGTGCAGGACCTTTGCCAATGCTCTCAAAATCAAATAGGAAGGATTCATTTTCCCTTTTTCGATATTGGCGATTTGCTTTACAGAAACATGGCTCAGATCAGAAAGTTCCTGTTGTGTCAGTTCTTTATTCTTTCGGGCTTCTCGCATTTTTTGCCCTAAAGCAGTTAAATCATCAATCGGCATAATCGTTCACCTCAATAATATTGTATCGTTCCGGTTTATATGATGGAATGACCTTATTATGCCTGACAAGCTGTACGATTATGCCGATTATATAAAGCTGCGATTGGTGATAAACTTGTATTGTTCGAGACAAAGAACTATAATGTACTCTGTGGAGGTGCATAATGGATTATATGACACTAAAAGAGGCCGCCGAAAAATGGGGCGTGACACCTCGTAGAGTAAATTACTATTGCGCTGCTGGGCGTATCCCCGGCGCTGTAAAGATGGCTGGTGTTTGGCTGATCCCAAAGAACGCAGAAAAGCCGATTGACGGAAGGACAAAACAAGGGAAGGGGTTGCACCATGAATAAAATCCTGATTATAGATGATGACAGAGAACTGTGCGCTTTGATTAAACGTAGCGTACAAGCAGAAAACATAGAAGCTGATTTTTGTAATACCGGAAAAGAGGGCTTACAAAAATTAAGAGAGCAGGAGTATCAGCTTGTGGTGCTGGATGTGATGATGCCTGGTATGGATGGCTTTGAAACGCTGGAAGAAATCCGCAAAGAGAACAGTCTGCCGATTTTGATGTTCACATCTAAAAATGACAGCATTTCTAAAGTACGGGGCTTACGGGCCGGCGCGGACGATTATCTTACAAAACCGTTTGATATGGATGAACTGATTGCCCGCATTGCGTCCCTCATTCGCCGCTACACCCGTTTTAATCATCAAGCCGGAGCTGTGCAAAAACTGGATTTTGATGGATTGCAGATTGACCTTGAAAATCGTTCTGTTACTACATCAAACGGCACTTTTGAACTGCCCCCAAAGGAATTTGATTTGCTCCTGTACTGTGCAAAACATCAAGGGAAAATTTTGACCAAACAGCAGATTTATGAGGAAGTATGGGGCGAAGAATATTTCTATGATGATAGTAACATTATGGCGATTATCAGCCGACTTCGTAAAAAATTAGAAGTCAATCCTTCAAGCCCAAAGTATATACAAACGGTCAAAGGGATTGGCTACCGGTTTAATAAGGAGGTGTAGTCAGCATGGAAATTATCGTATTCTTGTCCATTGTGATTGCTGTTGTGGCTGTATTGACTTCCATCGTTCTCGTTCGGCGTGTAAAA
Source organism: Ruminococcus sp. SR1/5 (assembly GCF_000209835.1). Classification (NCBI taxonomy): domain Bacteria; kingdom Bacillati; phylum Bacillota; class Clostridia; order Eubacteriales; family Oscillospiraceae; genus Ruminococcus; species Ruminococcus sp. SR1/5. The sequence goes on from NC_021014.1 coordinate 347,463, forward strand.
AACAAATAGCAGAAATGACCGATGTGCTGGTTGATGTGAAAAACGGAAATGGCAACCGGCGTATTCTATCTGCAACAAATGAACTGACAGCACCTCTTGCCTATGAAATCAATGAGATCGTTGTGGCCTATGAAAGCAGACTTTCAACTGTACGGCAGACAGAAGAAACCAACCGCCAGCTTATGACGAGCCTTTCCCATGATGTGCGAACGCCCCTTACTACTCTGATTGGGTATCTTGACGCTGCACACAAAAGGCTGGTCACAGGAAAAGACCGGGATGATTATATTGAAACCGCCCGCCGGAAAGCCCATGATCTGAAAGAATATATTGATGTACTCTTTGACTGGTTCAAGTTAAATTCTAACGAGTTTGCTTTGGAGATCCAGAGTGTTGAGGCCGCAGAGCTGACAAGAAATATCCTCATTGACTGGATACCGATTTTTGAGGATAAACAGGTTGAGTATGACATTGATATTCCCGAACAGCCTGTCCGGGTAAGATTGGATATGGACAGCTATATGAGGATTGTCAATAATCTCATTCAAAATGTAATCGCTCACAGCCATGCAGACAAAATCAAAATTGCCCTGTCAAAGAAGGAAAATAACATGGAGCTGCTGCTGGCGGATAATGGAGTGGGAATTGAGAAGGAAGATTTGAAACACATTTTTGAACGGCTCTATAAGTGTGACAAAGGACGGTCTGAAAAAGGAAGCGGTCTTGGTCTTTCTATTGTCCATCAGCTTGTAGAAAAGATGGATGGGAATATAACAGTTGAAAGTTTGCCGGGAAAAGGAACTGAATTTATGTTGCTTTTTCCTTTGGAGAGTTAAGCGGGCTCCCGTCTTTATGGCGGGAGCCTTTGTCATTTTACTGGATTTCAAATTGCAAGGTTAATGCAAGGTTGCGGCAAGGTTAATGCAAGGTTGGCATGATAGAATACCTTACAGAACAGGAGGTTTTGAATATGGATTCAAATTATATTATTGAAACAAAAAATCTGACAAAGCAATACGGCTCACAAAAGAGTGTGGCGGACTTAAATATCCATGTCAAGCGTGGGAGAATTTATGGTCTGTTGGGTAGAAACGGAGCCGGAAAAACCACAACCATGAAAATGCTGTTGGGTTTAACGAAGCCGACTTCCGGTGAGGTCAAAATCTGGGGAAAGTCTTTGCAGGGAAATGAAAAGAAATTGCTGCCCCGCATTGGAAGTTTGATTGAGTCCCCTGGTTTTTATCCCAATCTGACCGGTACGGAGAATCTGCGTATCTTTGCTACCCTGCGTGGAGTACCAAACAACCATGCCATCAAAGACGCTCTGGATTTAGTCGGACTTCCTTACAAGGATAAAAAGCTGTTTTCGCAATACTCTCTTGGTATGAAGCAGCGGTTGGCGATTGCCCTTGCAGTCATGCACGATCCGGAACTTTTAATTTTGGACGAGCCTATCAACGGGCTTGACCCTATCGGTATTGCAGAAGTACGCTCTTTTATCCGTGAGCTTTGTGACGCAAGAGGAAAAACCATTTTAATCTCCAGTCACATTCTTTCGGAGATTTCCTTGCTGGCTGACGATATTGGAATTATTGACCACGGTGCACTGCTGGAAGAAGAAAGCCTTGCTGAGTTGGAGCAAAAAAGCAGTAAACATATCCGGTTTACGATCTCTGATACTGCACAGGCGGCAAGAATTTTGGAACGCAATTTCCATGAAACCCATTTTTCCATACAAGACGACCACAATCTGCGTCTACACAATATGGAGCTGCCTGTGGGAAAAATTGTAACTGCTTTTGTAGAAAACGGATTGGAGGTATCAGAAGCACATACCTGTGAAGAAAGTCTTGAAGATTACTTCAAGCGTGTGACAGGGGGCGAAGGAATTGCTTAAACTAATCAAATGCGAATTTTTGAAATTGAAACGGAAGAAATTTATTCCGCTGATTATTCTGGCTGCGTTCCTGTTTCCAATCCCGCTGACTTATCTGATGACAACGCCCTCTATGATGGAGCGATATACGGATCGGGCAGATGCTTTCGATGGACTATTTAACATGGTGTTGGGATATGGTATCCAGTTTTTACTGCCCTGCATTATCGGAGTGATTGCCGCCATCCTGTTTTTTATGGAACGCGACAACGATACATTCAAAAATTTGCGTACAATTCCAGTAACCAGCACGCAAATGGTACTTGCAAAGATCATTGTCCTTTTTATCTTTGGAATTGTTTTTTGCGTGGCTTCTACTATTGCAACAATTCTTTGCGGAATTGGAACATTAGAAGTTTATGGAATTGGTTATAAGCTGTTTTTGGCGGTTGAAACGGGGATCTTCATTACAGCAGGAACACTCCCGTTGATTGTCCTTGTTGTCTTTTTCAGTAAGACCTATGTTTTTTCCATTTTGCTGTGTGTCTTTTACAGCGTTCTGAACATGAGTGCTATCTTTGGAAGGAACAAAAGAAAAAGGGATTGATGATTATACGGGAACTTATACGGCTGATTATGAGAATTTTTCAGATTCAGAGTATTTGTTTGGAGGAACTTCTATAAAGCGAGAAGCTGGTAAGGATTTGTCTATTGATTGCACTTTGGAGGTTGCGGAGGGAACTGCAAAAGTATTTTGGATTTCTGGAGCTGATGAAGTAGTCACTTTGCTTGAAACAACCGGAACTTATAGTGACACAATTACACTTCCTGATGGCGGAAATTATGTCGGCATTGAGTGTGAGGAATTTACTGGAAACATTGAATTGAATATTGAATAATCTTTAGCTGTGTGATGGTAAAAGAAAAATGTCACAGTACGGCAGATTTGTTTTAGTTAAAAGTTTATGCATAAAAAATAAAGTAGGTGATTACATGGGAAAATGTTAATACTGACATTTGAAGATAGTGAGGAAGAAATCCTGAATCATATAATATCCTGTGTCAATACGGGAGCAAGAGCATTTCAAGTAATTGAAAATGCAAAAACAAATTTGAGTTATGGAGATATTGTTATTTTGTTGGATAAAAGAGAATTATTTCGAAAGCAGGAAAAAATAGATTTATCTTTTATAGAGTTTGAAATTTTGCATTTATTAATGCGAAGTCCTGGAAGAGTGTTTAGTAAAGAACAAATATATGATATAATCTGGAATGAACCCTATTCGGGTGATTACAATGTTGTTATGCGACATATCTGCAACATTAGAGAAAAGATAGAAGATGATCCTGGACATCCGGTATATATACAAACGGTGCGCGGTGTAGGATATCGGTTTAACGGAAATTTAGGCAGCGAGTGAAATCGCTGCCTATTATTATGGTTTTACAAAGAAGGAAGTTTGTTATGAGAAGATCTTTGTATTTCAGGAGCATCCTGTTTGAGATATTTGGACAGGTTTTGATGTATCAATTCCAACTCTTTTATTTCTTGCTTAAAAGAAACGTATTGAGTATTTAGTGATTCCTTTCTGGAAATAAGATCTGCAATTTGCTCTTGTAACTTATTGGAATTAAGATGCTTCAGATCCATG
>NC_021014.1:351946-360881 GCF_000209835.1 Ruminococcus sp. SR1/5
GGTCCTTTGGGTAAACTGTATTGGTACTGTTTATACGATGGGTGATCTGATTCAAATTACTGCTGATATTTCCCAGCAGGGTATTCATTTTTCGGATATGAGAGTAGTCTACTTCATATACAAATCCATCTGATTGATATGATTCCACATTATAAAGAAAGTCCATTGGTACAGAAAGCAATCAACGATATGGAAAAATATCTGAACGAGAAACATGAAAAGGTGCAGGAAACAAAACAGACTGTGGAAGTGAAACAGGAAGTTCCAGAAGCACCAGTCAAGAAAGAATCCGGATCAGTGGAACCGAACCGGGCACAAAAGAAAGAGCCGGCAAAGGGCGAAAAAGGGGAACTGAAAAAATCTGTGCTGCAGTCGTTGAAAAAGTTTCAGGCAAGGGCAAAAGCACAGGAACAGAAAAATAAAGAAGCAGAAAAACCAAAGCACATAAGAAGGGGAATGTAGAATTATGATGGATCTGACAATGAACTTTGATACAGACGAATGTTTAGTAACCGCAATGTTTGATAAAGGAAACAGAAATGACACAATGGAAGCAATCGACCATATCATTCCATTTCTAAAAGGGGATGCGGATATGATTAGGCTTGTCTGCAATACCCTAAGAAAGCTGTTATGCATGAGTGATGAAGGCTATGAGACTTTTCTTATGGACTTGGAAGATTATAAATCGGAACTGGAAGAGAGGGAATGAATTCAAGCCAGAGTGCAGTATAGCAGGTGAAAGATGAGAAGCGAAGGAAAAAGTGTCAGCATTGAGAAGTGTTAACAGGTATATATTGGAAGAATTCAGCCAGGGGAACTCTGGCTGATATAAAAACACATCTGCAGAAATAGTGACTGAAGAAATTTTGAGTAGTGGAATTGGGAAGAAGTATTTAGATACTATAATAAAGAGATTAGCTGGCTTGTATACTAACAGAGAGGACATAGTAAACAGATTTGCGTTATTATCAGGGATTGTAGGGAGATTCCGAAGAGCTTTTGTTCAGATGATGAAACAATAGGATTGGTACAGGAAATATATGGAACAAAAGTTAATAAAGGGATTTGTTGCGTTTTCTGCTATAATAATCTGCCAGCAAAGAATGTGTTGTCTGAATATGTTTGTGATTATAAGAAACGAGCAGGGTTATTTCAAAGATCAGCAGATTTAGAGTAGTTCTTTTTTTCTGAGAGAAAATTAAAAATCGTTTTTGGTTCTTCTGGAGAGTGATTATAGCGTTTGGGAAACATCCGGAGAAACCATTACCTCAGAGTGTCGTAAAGTTCTTTATCAAAGAAGGCTTTGAGATGCCCTTTCTTTTTTATGCAAATCTTTTCTCTTGTCTACATATATAAACCTAAGAAAAAGCTTGACGTTTAAATATTACAAGTGTAATATTTAAGAAAATATGAAAAAAGGAGAAATAAAACTATATGAGAAAAAAGAAAAGAAAAAACACACGAAGATTATTACAAAAATAGTTTTATTTAGCGGTATATTGATTGGTGGTGGAATCGGTATTGTAACAATAATGAATTGTAATGTTCCTGAAAAAAGACTAATGGAATATATGAAATATATTGAAAAGGGGAATATGAGCAAATGTATGCCATGCTGGATCAGAAAAAAGCAGCATGAACAGTAAGGAAGAATTTATAGAACGAAATTCTAAAATATATGAAGGCATTGAGATGTCTGATCTGTCCATAACCGATATTACAGTAAAAAGACAAGAAAACGGAAATGCGGCAGTTTCCTATACAACAAATATGCAGACTGCTGCAGGAAATGTAGAATTTACCAACGATGCGGTATTTTCACATGATTGGACAGGATATCATTTAATCTGGCAGGATCAGTTGATTTTTCCAGAGTTATCTGCAACGGATAAAGTTCAGGTAACGTCAGAAGAGGCAAAGAGAGGAGATATTTTAGACAGAAATGGTCGTCAGTTGGCTGGAGAGGGAACTGCATCTTCGGTAGGAATTGTTCCGGGCAGGATGGAGAACAGAGAAGATACAATAAAAAAACTGGCAGAGTATCTTGGAATTGGAGCAGACGAAATTGAGGATAAGTTAGAAGCCGGTTGGGTAAAAGCAGATTCTTTTGTACCAGTAGCAACAATTCCTAAAATACAAGAGGTCGATCTTCTGACAGTGAATCCGGATAAAACTGTTCTGGAAGAAAAAGAAAAGCAGGACACATTATTGAAGATTCCAGGTATTATGTTATCTGATGTAAAAGTACGAACTTATTATCTAAAAGAAGCTACCTCTCATCTGGTAGGGTATGTACAGGCGGTTACAGCCGAAGATTTGCAGGAACATAAAGGGGAAGGGTATCGTACAAACAGTGTGATTGGAAAGACTGGACTGGAAACGCTTTATGAAAAAGAACTAAAAGGAACAGATGGGTGTGAAATCTGTATTGTAGATGCAAATGGAAATAAAAAAGTGTTATTGCATATGAGCCTAGAAAAGATGGAGAAGATATCCATACTACGATTGATGGTGATCTTCAAAGTACTCTTTATGAACAATTTAAAGAAGACAGAGGATGTTCTGTAGCTTTGAATCCTTATACAGGGGAAGTATTGGCGTTGGTAAGTACGCCATCTTATGATAATAATGATTTTGTACGTGGAATGGACAACAGCCAGTGGAGTGCATTAAATGAAAATGAAGACAGGCCTTTATACAACCGCTTTCGCCAGACATGGTGTCCTGGCTCAACTTTTAAACCTGTAATTGCTGCAATTGGATTAAAAGTGGGGGCATTTACTGCAAATTCCGATTTTGGAAATGAGGGTCTGGCGTGGCAGAAAGATTCCTCGTGGGGAGATTATACAGTGACTACACTTCATGATTATGAACCTGTGATCTTGAAAAATGCGCTTATTTATTCAGATAATATTTATTTTGCAAAAGCAGCATTAAAAATTGGTGCGGATCAACTGATGCAGTCTCTAAATCAAATAGGATTTAATCAGGAACTTCCATTTGATATTAAAATGTCAGAGTCCCAATATTCTAATATGGACAAGATAGAAACAGAAATCCAGCTTGCTGACAGTGGGTATGGACAGGGACAGATTCTGGTAAATCCTTTGCATCTTGCAAGCATTTATACGGCTTTTCTAAATGATGGAAATATGATAAAGCCATATCTTCACGCGGATGGTGGAAGCACTTCCAGTGAAATCTGGATAAAAGATGCTTTTTCACCACAAATTGTTTCGGAGGTTATGGAGGGGTTAGAGGGTGTAGTGAATAACCCGGAAGGAACTGGTTATGGAGCATGCCGGGAAGACATTAGATTAGCAGGAAAAACCGGAACAGCGGAACTGAAAGCTACAAAAGAAGATACATCTGGAACAGAAATTGGCTGGTTTACAGTTTTTACTACAGATAGAGATACAAAGAATCCTATTTTGCTCATCAGTATGGTAGAGAATGTGAAAGATATTGGAGGAAGCGGTTATGTGGTGGAAAAGGATAAGGCGATACTGGATGAATATCTTGGTAATGAATAATTTTTACCTTTAAATATTACAAATGTAAGAGGAAAATGATATGAAAAAAATTTGGAAAATATTTGTGGGAGTTATTTTTCTTGCTGTCTGTAGTGGATGTGGCATAAAGAAAGAGCAGAAAAAGACAATTGAAGATACGAAAGAAAAAATTTACAGAGAGTGTGAAATGCTAGCAGAAGGCTATCGGAACATATATGAGAATGCTGTGAAAGAAAATGCACTATATGAGCTGAGTACAATACAAAAAAGTATGGATTATTTTGGAAAATATGGATATGCAGTAATTGATTCCTACAATCAGCTGGATATGGTTCAAAGTATTAAAGTAGATGATTTTTTGAAAAAAGCAGAAAAAGAGAAGAATGGAAAAACTACTATATTTCAAGTTATAGCAGGGGATTATTTTATCCGGTATGATCTGAAAACCAAACAGGGGAAAATAGACGTTGAAGTAAGCTCTTTTAAATGGAAAGAGGACACTTGGCAGGAAACATATTATCATGAGTTTAGAGCTAATTCATGGAAATATACAGAAAACGGGCATTTCTTTATAGAAGAATATCATCCGGCAGGATATGATGGACCGTCTGGATATCGGGACTTTCGGGTAGCACCGTTAAATAAAAAATGTCGGGAGTTGAATCGAAAATATATACTTCCTTTTGGATATACACTTAATAAATTGTTTACTTCTAATTGGAGTGAAAAAATTATGATGGAATAAATTTTTATGATGTTTTTGATCGTTTACTTTCAATGGAAGAAAAAACTGATGAATTTAAGGAAGGAAAGACTTATGAAATCCCAAAAGAATCATTTGAAACGATATTTCAAAAATATTTTAATATAAGCGCAGAGATACTGCAGACAGGAACGGTATTTCACACAGAAATACAGACATATCGGTATCGAACCAGAGGAATCGTATATGATTTTGCTCCCACACCATATATTCCATATCCGGAAGTTGTTTCCTACATAGAAAATCAAGATGGAACAATAACACTGGAAGTAAATGCGGTATGGCCACAAAAAGAATTAGATCAGGCGTTTTGTCATAGCGTAACCATTCGGCTGTTAGATAAAGATAGATTTCAATATGTATCCAATTATGTATCAAGGTCAGAAATAGAGGTTACCTGGTATACGGAAAGATTATCAGACGAAAAGTGGGAGGAATGTTATGGAGATAATTGATATGATTACAAAAAGAAAACTGAAAAAGATGATGAGCGTTTTATTTATTTCGGGATGCTTTTTCATAGGAAATACAAAATGTAAAGGGGCTGATTTAGAATATATTTCACAGGAAACTGCGAATTATGCTGTACAAGAAAGAGGATATGATTTGCCAGTAGATGAAGTCGTGAAAGAAGAAGCTATTGAAGATTGTAAGAATGTTATGAATCAGATGAAAGTCATTTATCAAAAGGCGGATAAAGGGACTTCATCGAATATAGTAGTTTCTGAGACAGTAATGGAAGAAATGCAGGAAGTATTAAAGGAAAAAATGTCCCCGTTATTACATCAGCACCGTATTCAAATATGGCTAATTATTCTAAAATGGAAGAATTTCTTTTCAGGGCAGAACAGGATCTGACAGGAGATATCGTCTTATATAGGATTAACAGGGATGGTGGGATAGAAAGACTCAAATTCAATTATGATGGGACAGATATGTATTTGCTGGCTGTGAAAGCTGTTTGGGGTATGAACGACAATCCATCTATTGTATATGTTTCGTATACAAGGATAGAAGAATGGAAATATACAGAAAAAGGCTGGTTTGGTTATACGCTATGCGTTCCAAAGTATCCGGAAGTATCAGAAGCGGTTGATGGCAGTTCTATGATAAGAATTAAACCTTTAAGTGATGAATGCAGGGAAGTTTCAAAGAGGTGTGTGTATTTGCTTGGATATCAGGGGAATAATCTTTTATGTTCTGATTGGGATAGATCTGATATGGAAGGGTTAGATTATAATGGTTTATATGAATATTTATATCGAATGAAATACGGGGAGAGATATGAGTTTTCAGGTAACTCAAGTGGAATTCCGGCAGAAGAGTTTGAAAATCTGATAATGGAGTTTTTGCCGATAACAGCAGATCAAATTAAAAAATGGGCAGTATTTGATTCGGAACATCAAACTTATGACTGGGAACGATTAGGCTGTTTAAATTATAGCCCTACTCATTTTGGAACATCTTTACCGGAGGTCGTTGAAATAAGAGATAGCGGAGAGGGAAACAGTGTGTTGGTTGTTGATGCTGTATGTGATACATTTATATGTAATGATGCCGTTATTACAAGTGAGCTGACTGTTAAGTTCAACGATGATAAGAGTTTTAAATATATGGGGAATAAAATTCTGAATAATGGTACGAAAGAAGTTCCCAAATATCAATATAGAATAAAAAGAAAGAACTGATAACAACTATCAGCCCTTTCATATTTGTTAATTCCATATATGTAATTTTTTAAGATATCAGAAGTGATTTCAAATGCTTTTTTGCCAGTTGCATTAGAATCACTTTGGATATTGGTTGCAAAATAATAGCTGTTATCGGAAGTTTCTACATATCCGATAAACCAGCCGTTGATATCCTGTCCGTTGACACGACCGGTTCCAGTTTTTCCGTAGAAATTACCATTAGGTGTACTGGCAATTTTTATAGCATTTTTAACAGAAAATACATTTTGGAAATTTAGATGGAATTCATTTGTGTTAAATTTTTTTAATAATGTTACTTGCTCTAAAGGCGAGATTTTTAATGAAAAATCGGACCAGTATAAATCCAGATTTGAACTGGTTGTTTGGTTTCCATATTCTATTTTATTCAAAAATTCCTGGACTCTGTTAATTCCGAGCTGCGAATCAATTGCCTGGAAATACCAGTTAACGGAATTTTGCATAGCAGAGTTTAAATCCTGATCAGCTTCCCAGGATGGAAAAGGAAAGGCATCACCATTCCATGTCATGGAAGAGTGTTCTGGTGTGATGATTCCGGATTCCAACCCTAATAATGCATCGTATATTTTGTAGGTAGACTCTGGCGGAATACGTTTGGTGGCTTCTTCAAGATCGTATATTTTCCAGGAATCCAAATTATTGTCATACAAAACAAATGATCCATCATATGTTCCAAATGTTTCGGATATATCTAACAGGGAGATATTTTTGTCTGTATCACTAAAATGATATACGTTTTGAGTAGAGGCATCAATGGATAAAATGGGTGTACATCCAATAAAAACAGCACTAATGACCAGATAAATTATCAATGCTCTCATTTTTTGATAAAGAGTTTCTTTCCTAAAAACGGCGATGTTGAGAATACGTCGTTTCATCTGCCTGAAATTTCCGGACATTCCAACTGCCAGTGGAGAGGAAAAAGAGGATATTTTTTCTGCAAAATTAATCAGTGTAGTTCCATAAGCTTGGTATTCATCAGCAGAAATCATCTGCAATACAGCAGAATCACAGGCTATTTCACGGTCACAGAGAATTTCTTTTAAAGTGTACCAAACAAAAGGGTTAAACCAGTAGAGTATATTACTTATGACCATGAGGAAGCCAATAAATGTATCTTTGTGACGGTAATGCTGTAATTCGTGTAGCAGCATAAAACGCATATCATCAGGATTCAGTTCGGAAATTAAATGGATGGGAATGTAAATTCTGGGATGTATTATTCCGATTAAAACTGGTGATTTTAAAAATGCAGTACTGTAGACTGATACTGGGTGAGAGATTTTAAGTTCCTTTAAACAATTGTAATAAATAGTTTTTACCTGCTGATTTTGAAGCGGGAGAGCAGATCTTTTTATGGAACGTACATAGTTTAATGAATGAAGGGTGAGGACTGACATAATCATAACACCCGTTATCCATATTAGAAAGAGTATGGTATTCAAGCCTCCAGAAAATTGACTACTGATGGAAACTGAAAAATCATTCACCTGGTTTAACAAAATATTTTGTGTATTACTGGTAAGTTCGGATAGCGTGTCGGTACCAGAGTTAAGTCCTGAGTCAGTTTGAAAAAATGTAACCATGAAAAAAGTTGTGAGCCATGAATCTGTACAGGAAAAAATGGCACGGCAAGTAATAAAAATAAAAGAAAACAGAGATGGTACTGTGTAGTCGCAGATAAATATTTTTTCAGAAGTTTTTTTGTTCCGATTATTACAAGTGTAAAAATACATATGAAGATATTACTGATTAAAAAGTGGATGATCCAGTTGCTCATTCAAAACCTCCTATTTCTGATGTTTTGATAATAAATGGCGTAAGTTATCAATTTCTGTTGAAGAGAGCTTATCGTCTTCAAGGTAAGAAGCCAGCATAGAAGAAAGATTTCCATTATAATATCGCTTTAAAAAAGAATTGCTTTCCTGGCGTATATATTCATCTTCTTGGACTAATGGAGTATAGACAAATACCCGGCTTTGTTTTTCGCAGGAAAGAGCTTTTTTGGAAACAAGTCTCTTGATAAGAGTTTGAATTGTTTTTGGACTCCAGCTGGTAGTTAGAGTAAGTTTTTCTGTAATTTCATTTGTATTGATGGGAGCATATTTCCATACAATTTTCATAACTTCAAATTCGGCTTCTGAAATCTGGGGTAGTGACATAATAAAATCCTCCTGCTAAATCCTACATATGTAATAAATATATTATATTACTTGTAGAAGAAAAAAGTCAAATGGCAGATGATATATAGAATATAAAATTAATAATGTAGAGGCAATAAAGGTGAAAAAGATAGAAATTATTGAGAGAATCACAGATGCTAATGGAAGCATAAGTGAAAACATATTGACTAGCTGGGAACATAAAAACCAATTCATACCGGAAATTATAAGGTTTGGAGAATTAAAAATATATCTACAGGAACGAATTGTTAAAAAGAATGATAGTGATGTTCATCTTTCAAAATATGAATATGATATTTTACTTTTTTAGCGAAAAGTCCAGGTAGAATATTTGGAAAAGAAATGGTTTATGATCTGGTATGGAATGAACCTTATTCCGGTGATTATAATGTGGTTATGCGACATATCTGCAATATCAGAGAAAAAATAGAAGATGATCCTGGACAACCATTATATATACAAACAGTACGAGGTGTAGGATATCGGTTTAATGGGAATTTAGGCAGCGAGTGAAATCGCTGCCTATTATTATGGTTTTACAAAGAAGGGAGTTGGTTATGAGAAGATCTTTGTATTTCAGGAGCATCCTGTTTGAGATATTTGGACAGGTTTTGATGTATCAATTCCAACTCTTTTATTTCTTGCTTAAAAGAAACGTATTGAGTATTTAGAGATTCTTTTCTGGAAATAAGATCTGCAATTTGCTCTTGCAACTTATTGGAATTAAGATGTTTCAGGTTTATA
>NC_021014.1:361909-405158 GCF_000209835.1 Ruminococcus sp. SR1/5
GATCCTTTTGGTAAAATGTATTGGTACTGTTTATACGATGGGTGATCTGATTTAAATTGCTGCTGATATTGCCCAGCAGGGTATTCATTTTTCGAATATGAGAGTAGTCTACTTCATATACAAATCCATACAAAATCATTTTCCGTAAAAAGGCAGATTTGCTTTTCATTCTGGAAAGACGATATTTTTCTTCTAAAATGTATTGTTCGTCATCATTCAAATAAAATTGTACGGGATGAATTCTGGTACGTTTGCTCATTGAAATCCTCCAATTCGTTTTTTTCTATAAAAAGAGTACAAAAAACTGTCTAACCAGTTCGGTTATGACAGTTATATTACTTGACTGTATGATGTTTTGGATAGATGTGTCTACAGTTTATTTTAACAGGAGTAGGCGGAAGCGTCAAATTAAGAAATTATAAAATATGAGAGGGACAGGGATACTCCCTGATACATTTTTACAAAATAAACCGAAGGGGAATTTTGTAAAATGAGCCAGGTGTCATGACACTGGCAGTGCTTGCTTCTTTTGGGGTGTAGCCTGCAAAGCAGGCTATGCAAAAGCTATAAAACATAAATGGAACTGTGAGAAGTGCTTGAGAATATAATCCTGATAGCGTATAATCAGAGCAAGAAATCGTAAGTGAGGGATAAATTTGAAACGTGAGGAAATTTTTCAATATGTGAAAGAGCAATATGGAACTGAACCGGAATATTTATGGAAAAAAGATCCTGATTCTGCGGTGCTTCGACATAAAAATGGAAAATGGTATGCTATAATTATGGCAGTGGAAAAGAAAACACTGGGATTAGAAGAAGATGGAAACATTGATATCCTGAATGTAAAATGTGACCCTGATCTGGTTGGGATGTTAATTCAAACGTATGGATTTTTATCGGGGTATCATATGAACAAGCGGCACTGGATTACGATTCTTCTGGATGAATCTGTCAGTGAAGCTAAGACGCTAGATTTTCTGGATATGAGTTATGATTTAATTGACAGTGGGAAGTAATTAAAATTTAAAAGGAAGCCTTTCAGAAAAATCTCTGATCGGCTCCCAGGTATTCATTCTGGATATGTATAAGTTGATCTTTGCAACAGGATATTTTCCCAATCTCGTTCATGGCGCAACACTCGGAGAATATGAATCTCTTTTGTTTCTTCCATTATAATATAAAAAATAATAGATGGCGGAAAAGCTCTTTTATGTATGGAATATCCTCTGTACAGAATTTGAGTTCGGGGAAAGGCAGTACTGAACTGGCCTAAATTCTGCATTTGTTCTTTCAGATCAGATTGAAAACGGTCAGCACGTTGCTGGCCGAATTCTTCTTCAATATAATCTGCAATGTCTGTGACATCGTAAATTGCTTCCCAGGTTAAAATAATTTTATATTCTTGCATTTCTTCGTGCATCCCTTAATTCTGTGATTTTGCGAAAAGCATCTTCCAGTGGCAATTCACGACCAGCTTCCATATCATCAATTCCCCGGTCTAACATGCGGAGAAGATGATTGTTTTCCTGGTTTTTATCGGTTGTAGGGACTTTTTTGTTAATTCCATGAAATCACTCCAATCATACGGTTTATAAATAGTGTATGTTGTTCAGAAGTATCTATCCATAGTTTAGCATAGAATGGGCAGCAATACAATTGAATTATTTTGCAGGAGCGTCCGTCAGACCAAGAAGATATTCGCAGGAAACATTAAATACTTCGGCCAGTGCGACAACTTCGTAGTCGGGAACGAAACGTGTGCCTTGTTCAATTCGCAGGATTGCCAGATCATTAAAATCATATCCTGCAAGTTGTAATTTGGCAGCGAGTGTTTTCTGAGTAAGATTATGAGCCTTTCGTAATTCTTTTACCCGTTGTCCTATTCTGTTTTACTGTTCGTTTTTTATCCCAATAAATAATCATTCTGATCCTCAAAAGTTTCTAAAGATGAAGTATTATTATTGATTTTAAGGAAAAATATTGTTACTATACTTCTAAAGATGAAGTTTTGGAAAGTTTATTTGATTTTTGAAATAAGAAAATGATAATGCTGCCTGTAATGAGAAATAATTCTAGTGAGAGGTGGAAAGAAGATGAATGAATTTTATGAAGCAGTATCGAATTTATTTGAGGAATTGCGCTGTGACTCCGGAGAAAGAGAATATACAGTACAGCCGGAAGAATGGAAAGAAGCAGAGAAGAATTTGAAACAAATACAAAAGAAGCTGCCACTACATCTGGAAAAAATCCCAGAGCGTGAGCAGAATTTCTGGAATAAATATCTGGATCAGTTAGAACATTTCCATTATGAAGAGGAGCAGCGGGCTTATTACCAGGGAATGATGGATGTAGTTGAGTTTCTTATTAATATAGGGGCAATAAAGAAATCCACGAATGTTAAGAGAATGATAGAAAAATATGCACGTTAAGAGTGGCGGTATGGGAAACCATACCGCTTCTTCAGAATAATTCAGATAGAATTCAAATGAATTTCAGGGATCTTGTTTATCGTGGTCTGTAGGAATTTTGTATGTGCGCAGGTATGCTTCTACGATGGCAAGGATAGCGGTAATTTGCTCATCGTTGCATTTTGACAGGTACATGAGCAGGCGTTGATAATCAAGATTATCTGTATGATTGTTTGGATAAAACAATGGTTCAGGAGGAACATTTAAAGCGCGTACCAGTTTTCTGATTTTATGAAAACTGGGAACTCGGCCCCCATTTTCAATTTCCTTTAAATATCGGCTGGACATTTCTGCTTTTTCAGCTAATTCTTCATAAGTCAATTTTTGCTCGTGTCGGGCGTTCTTAAAAAACAATCCCAGTTCTTTATCTGTTTGTTTTGGCATATGATACACCTCCATGTTTAGTGTATAGTTCCCTTTCTTGAAAGAAAATGAACTAATATTTCACTAAAAAAGAGGGTGATATTTCACTTTTTAAAAGACATATAAAATTCTGAATTTCCGTAAAACAGATCCGGAGGTATAGGAAAGATTAAGAATTTTATTGTCTGGTATCATATCCGTCATTACGTGACGGATGAAATAGATAAATAGTTCAAAAAAGCAAATAAATTTCTTTACCTCAAAAAGTGAATTATATGCCACAAAAAATGATGGCAAAATATTATCTTTTGATATAAATAGCGTCCGATGGGCTAAAAACTACCCATTAGGACGTTTTTTATATACCTCAAAATACAGGAAAAACAATTTTCTCGTATTTATTAAGAAATTTTTTAAAAATTTCTTCCCACACCCCGACAAATGCACTCATTCGTTTGGGATATGTGTGAAGGGGAAGCAAGAACTTTGCTTATTGCCTACCGGCGGGGAAGGAGGTGAACTCTTATGGAGCAATCCTCTTTTCAAGATGAGCAGACAGTCAGACATCAGTTTGATTCTCTGTGCAAGCTGGCATTGAAAAGTGAAGTTATTAATTATGAAAAGCATATGGCATATCGCCAGAAGTATGAAGTGATGTTGTCAGAATTATCAGAAAAGGAGTTGAGCAGACTTTTTATAATGGATGAGCATGAAATGGAAACACATCGTTTTCAGGTCCTGGGTTACGACATAGAAGTCAAAGATGCATTGATTGCTGAAGCACTGCAGACACTTACTGAAAAGAAAAGGAATGTTGTGTTATTATCATATTTTATGGATATGAGTGATGCAGACATTGCCAGAGAAATGAATCTTGTACGCAGCACAATTAATGAGCATCGTAGACGATCACTGGAACTGATGAGAAAAAATATGGAGGAATCTGCAAATGAAAAAAGTAAAAACAGAAATGCGCATTTGATTTGCTGCCATTCCATGTTATTGAGGCAGCATCAACTGGTGATACTGAGGCAATCCAGGCAGTGTTGAAGCATTATGAAGGGTACATAACAGTTTTGGCTACCAGAAAAATGTTTGACGAATTTGGACAGGTGCATTACTGTGTAGATGAAACTCTGCGTCAACGCCTGGAAGCAAAACTGATTACTAAGACCTTGGGATTTGATACGAAATCATATGTAAGGAAAAGTAATCAGTAAAGGGAGTATTTAATATAGATTCCTTTTCCCCTTCAGGAATTTTTGTACCTTGAAAATTGTATATTGTTTTACATACAGGACGTGAAGATATGTAGAGCCACTAGGTAAATCCGCCATGATATATCTGCTCTGTTAATGGAGTAAATACGAGGAAATGCTGAAATATAACATTGAAGTAAAGGTATGGAGCGAGAAGAATTTGACAAAATGTGTAGCAGCTGCACAGGGCGACGAAGCATATCTGTGATAATGATACTTCCAGAAAAAATCTGGTCATATTTAATGACGGTGCAAAACCGATGTGGGCAGAGTACTGAACTGCCACCTGTATTGTAATTTTATCTGCCGATGACAGTGTATAAAATTGTAAATTGTCATGGGCAGATAAAAATGTTTTGTCCAAAGAGAAAAGGAGGAGAGAAGAGTGGCGATTAAAATTGAAAAAGGTAAGATTCCAATTTGGGAAAAATATATGCTTACGGTGGATGAAGCAGTGCAATATTTCGGAATAGGTGAAAAGAAAATAAGGATGCTTATTTCGGAACATCTAAATTCAGAATGTTGCTTTACAGTCCAGGTGGGGTGTAAGTCATTGATTAACCGTAAGAAATTTGAGGCCTTTCTGGATCAGACTACGTCTTTGTAAAAAATATACGAACAATTTAGCGCTTTAAAGTGGAAATGTTAGCCCTGGTATGATATAATACCTATATCGTGCTAGGGCTTCTTCGTAGAAAGGGGCGAAGACGTTTGGGTAAAACAAAACGTGACCAAAAACGACGAGATAAAAAAGGTCGAATTTTACGAAACGGAGAAAGTCAAAGAAAAGATGGAAGATATGCGTTTGTATATACAGATTGTTATGGAAAGCAGAAGTTTTTGTATAGTTGGAAATTAGAGCCAACAGATTCTCTGCCAACTGGATGCAGACCATGCTTAGCTCTAAGGGAAAAAGAAAAAATATCCAAAGAGATTTACATGATGGTATAGTACCTTACGGAGGAAATTTAACAGTTTTGGATTTGGTTCAAAAATATATTGGAACAAAAAAGGGGGTTCGTCATAATACTCAGGCGAACTATGATTTTGTGATCAATATAATAAAAAAGAAGAATTCGGAACCAGAAGAATAGATAAAATAAAATTGTCGGATGCAAAAGCATGGTTTATTAAGCTGCAAGCAGATGGAAGAGGATACAGTTCCATTCACAGTGTGCGTGGAATTGTAAGACCTGCATTTCAGATGGCAGTTGAAGATGATTTACTGCGCAAGAATCCTTTTGAATTTCAATTATGTACAGTTGTCGTAAATGACAGTGTTACAAGACAGGCAATTACAAAAGAACAGGAAGAGTTATTTCTGGAGTTTATCCGAAATGATGACCATTACTCAAAATACTATAATGGAATGTTTATTTTGTTTAAGACTGGACTTCGTATTTCTGAGTTTTGTGGATTGACAGTGAAAGATATTGATCTTCAGGAGAGAAAAATCAATGTGAATCATCAGCTTCAGAGAACCAGAGGAATGCAGTACGTCATTGAAGATACCAAAACTTCAAGTGGAACACGAATGTTGCCGATGACAGATGAAGTTTATGAATGTTTTGAACAGATTGTGAAAAATCGTAAAAAAGTAAGGGTTGAGCCGATTGTAGATGGATATAGTCGATTTTTATTCCTGGATAAAAAGATATGCCTGAGGTAGCACTCCATTGGGAAAAACATTTTCAGTGGGCGTTAGGAAAGTATAATCGTACTCATGAGGAACAAATGCCAAAGATCACACCTCATGTATGTAGGCATACATATTGTTCCAATATGGCGAAAGCTGGAATGAATCCGAAGGCACTCCAATATTTAATGGGACATTCTGATATAGGGGTTACGTTAAACGTATATACGCATCTGGGATTAATTGATGCAAAAGAAGAGATGAATAGGATTGCAAAACTGGCATAGTATGATAAAATAATAGAAAAAAGAATTAAAAATAATCTGATTATAAGGTTCTTAGAAAGCCTGTTTTCCAGGCTGGTTATTACTAAGAAGTTACTAAATTTGGATAAGAAAATATACGAATTTATGCTGTGATATACAGGAAAATGACAGGATTGAAGATTATCGGAAAATGCCTGTAAACAGCGTAAATACAGCATTTCAAGGAGTTTTAAGCAATGATAAGTGTGTTATTTGTCTGCCACGGCAATATCTGCAGATCAACCATGGCCGAGAGTGTTTTTACGCACAAAGTAAAAACGCTCGGCCTTTCAGATCAGTTTTTGATCGACAGTTTTGCAACAAGTACAGAGGAGATTGGGAATCCGCCTCACAGAGGAACAGTGAACAAGCTGAGAGAAGTGGGAATACCACTGGTTCCGCACAGAGCGAAGCAGATTACGTGGGCGGATTATGAAAAATCCGATTATATTATTGGTATGGATTCTGCTAATATGCGTAATCTTAACAGGATGCTGAAGAATGACCCGGAAGAGAAGCTTTATAAGTTTCTGACTTTTGCCGGATCAGGACGGGATATTGCGGATCCTTGGTATACAGGAAATTTTGATGAAACTTATGAAGATATACAGGAAGGTTGTGAGGGATTTCTGGATTATCTGGAGAAACATGGAGAAATCCATTACTGATATTTCGGAATGAGACACAAATCTGAAACAATACAAAAGGTATGACAGCAAAAGGCAGCGGAAGTTGCTTTTTCTGTCGATGAAAACTTCTTTACAAATCTGAAAACTTCTATTATACTTGTCCATACAGCAAGCAACTCAGATTCAGCAGAGAAATCTGCTCTCTGCAATTCTACAGTGGAAGTTCTTTCCACAGAAATATCTAATCATGTTATCAGATCAGAATCATTTTGTGCGTCGTTGTGAGAGCGCACAGGATTTTGTCAGGACATTCGTCCGCTTTGTTTCACAGAAAGGAAATTAAATATGGAAAAAAGTTATGAAACTTTTGTCACGGACCTGAGAAAGCTCCTTCTTGCGGCTATGGATCTGAAGGAAGAAGAAATTTATTTTTCAAACGATGGAGAAAAATATGGCTGTTTGGGAGATAGGCTATTTGTAGAGAGTGGTCATATGGAAAAGGCAAAAACAGTCTGCGGGTTGCATACAGAAGAGCTTTATAAAAGGTACTGTCAGGAACATTCTTTTGAAAATATCGTTCATGATTGTATTAGGGAGATAAAAAAAGTCAGTGAAAATTGTGTGCTATGTGATTTGGACGATCTGAAAGATTATGAGAAGGTAAAAAGCAGACTTTTTATTCGACTTCTGAATGCAGATAAAAACAGGACTATACTGAAGGAGTTGGTTCATCACAAAATCGGAGATATTGCTTTAGTGGTTTATTATCTTGCAGGAGAAAAAGAAGGATATGTTCTGAGTGCAAAGATCAAGAAAAGCTTTGTGGAGAAATGGGGAAAAGATGCGGATACTGTTTTCGAAGCTGCTTTAATAAATACATATTTTATCAGTCCACCAAGAATCTATCATTGGGAAAAAATGCTGTTTGATAAGACATATGAAGGAGATAATTTCATGGATATCCTTGGAACATACCATCCAAATAAAGGGATTGCCGGGAATTGCCTGAGTACAGAAAAGCGTACTAATGGAGCGGCAGCAATCTTTTTGCCCGGGGTAGCCAGACGTCTTTCTGAACTTCTGGGGTCAGACCTGTATCTGGTTTTTACCAGTGTTCATGAAGTAATGGTCCATAATGCGGATGTGGTTTATCCGGAAGATTTGAAAGAAGTTCTAAGTGATACGCTCGAGAAAGCAACTCCGGAAGAGGATTATCTGACATCTTCCATTTATCGATACAGCAGAAGGAGTGGTGAATTCTCTGTGGAATTGAAATGAGCTAAAGAGAGGTGACATATGGAAGTGCTTTGAGTTTATCGTTATTTGGCATTAGAACAGAAATTAAGGCCGGAATCCATCATAAAGAATGAAATTCCGGCCAGGTTCTTTCCATGTGTTATGCTGTTTGTCTAACTATTATAAGAGTTCTTTTTTGTGGTTTAGCTGAGAAGTGCGGAATCGTTGGAAAATTCTTCACCGCTGGCTTCTTCGAATTTGTCCAGGAGATCTTTGACTGTAAGCTTTTTCTTTTCTTCGCCCTGGATATCCAGAATGATCTTTCCCTCCCACATCATGATCAGACGATTGCCGTGAGTGATTGCATCACGCATGTTATGGGTGATCATCATGGTTGTCAGATGATCGCGGTTTACGATCATGTCTGTGATCTCGAGAACCTTGGCTGCAGTCTTCGGATCAAGAGCAGCAGTGTGCTCATCCAGAAGAAGAAGCTGAGGCTTCTTTAAAGTTGCCATCAGAAGTGTCAATGCCTGACGCTGGCCACCGGAGAGGAGTCCGACTTTGGAAGTGAGCCGGTCCTCAAGACCAAGACCGAGAATCTTCAGGAGTTCGTGGTATTCTTCCCGTTCCTGGCGGGTAATGCCCGGACGGAGAAGGCGGGATTTTCCGCGGCGTTTGGCAAGAGCGAGATTTTCTTCAATTCCCATAGTTGCAGCAGTTCCGGTCATAGGATCCTGGAATACACGGCCAAGATACGCGGCTCTTTTATATTCGGAAAGTTTTGTGACATCGGTTCCACCGATAATAATCTTTCCGGAATCTACAGGCCAGGCACCTGCAACTGCATTCAGCATAGTGGATTTTCCGGCGCCGTTTCCTCCGATGACTGTAACAAAATCACCTTCGTTCAGATGAAGATCCACGCCGTTTAAAGCAACCTTTTCATTGATAGTGCCCGGATTAAATGTTTTATGTATATCGATCAGTTTCAGCATGATCATTTACCTCCCTGTTTGGCTTTTGTAAAGTATTTGCCCTTCCAGTATGGGAAAGCAAGGAACAATGCGACGACGAGTGCGGAAAGCATTTTCAGAAGGTCTGTATCAATTCCCATCCAGATAACAATCTGAAGTACCAGATAATAAAGAATAGAACCAAATACAACGCTTAACAGCTTCAGTGCAAAGTTGCGGAAAATACGGCTGAAGATCGCTTCACCGATAATTACTGCAGCAAGACCGATAACGATGGAACCACGTCCCATGTTGATATCTGCAAATCCCTGGTACTGTGTGAGAAGAGCGCCGGAAAGAGCAACAAGTCCGTTGGAAAGCATCAGTCCCAGAACCTTATTGCGGTCTGTGTTGATACCCTGTGCACGGGACATGCTTGGATTACATCCGGTCGCACGCAGGGAACATCCGAGTTCAGTTCCGAAGAACCAGTAAAGGACTGCAATCAGAATGATGATCATAATTGCTACGATAAAAAGCGTATTCTGTGTTAGAGCAACACCCTTGACACGTCGAAGGGATACCAGAAGATTAAATTTATCAACATTGATCGCCTGGTTTGCTTTTCCCATGATCTTCAGGTTGACAGAGTAAAGGGAAAGCTGTGTCAGGATTCCGGCAAGGATAGCCGGGATGCCCATAAAGGTATGAAAAATACCGGTGGCAAGACCGGCCAGAAGTCCGGCTCCTGTTGCAACCAGCATGGACACCCATACATTGTGTCCGCTGAGCATCATCATGATACAAACAGCGCCGCCTGTACATAAAGTTCCGTCAACGGTAAGATCCGCAATATCAAGAATGCGGAATGTAATGTACACACCGATCGCCATGATTCCCCAGATAAGCCCCTGTGCGGCAGCTCCTGGAAGTGCGGTTATTAAACTCATAATCTGCATGTTAAATTATCCTCCTCTTTTTTATGCACGAACAGCGAGAAGGGGAACTCCCTTCTCGCTGTATCAGTGTATAATAGGTTTTTTACCGATTATTCAGCTGTTTTATCTGTTTCGATTGCTTCATATCCATCCGGAATTTTAATACCAAGCTCGTCACAGATGTCTTTGTTGTATTCTTTTGTGAATTTTGGTGCATATTCAATCGACATTTTGGAGATATCTTTACCATCCTGAAGGATGCTGACTGCCATTTCGCCGGTTTTGTATCCAAGATCATAGTAGCTGATGGAAAGTGTTGCAACACCACATGCCTGGCAGATACCTTCTTCACCAGCGATTACCGGGACCTTTGCCGGAAGACAGATGTTGTTGATGATCTCAGTATTGGATGCTACAGTATTATCTGTAGGTGCATAGATCACATCACTGTCATTGGCAGCTGTGGTAACAACGGATGAAAGATCGTTGGAATCAGAGAATGCATAATCTTCACAGGTATAACCAAGCTTCTCAAGAGCATCTTTTACTGTATCTACCTGATACTGGGAGTTTGGCTCTGCTGAGCAGTAGAGAAGTCCGACATTTTTTGCATCCGGGAAAAGCTCATGGAGCATATCGGCCTGCTCATCAAGAGGAGCAAGATCGGAAGTACCGGAAATGTTCCCGCCTACTGTTCCGTCAAAGTCATCGATTCCAAGAGCGACACCATATTCGGTAACGGCTGTTCCAAGGATCGGGATATCGGAAGTTCCGGCAGCTGCAGCCTGAAGAGATGCGGTTGCGTTTGCAAGGATCAGGTCTGCCCCTTCTGAAACAAAGCTGTTGATAATGGTAGAACAGGTATTAGAATCACCCTGTGCATTTTGCTCGTCAAATTTTACGGAATCACCCATCTTTTCGGTGATGGCATCCTCAAAACCCTTGGTTGCGGCATCCAGTGCGTCATGCTGGACAAGCTGGCAGATACCTATTGTGTAAGTCTTTTCTTCTTTGGCGCTTACTGTGGCAGCACAGGTTCCTGTTACAAGAGCTGCTGCGAGTACAGCTGTTAAAATACGCTTTTTCATATTGTTTTCCTCCTCACGATGTTGCTGCATTTTTGGATTATTTAAAAATACAACGCTGATTGTGTTAATATAACACTTTAACGCTTAAAAGTCAAGAAGAATTAACGTGAAAATATGTTGAGTAAACAGATCCGGAAAACAAAATAAAGCATGAAATGAAATGCAGGCACAGGAAAAAACATACAGTCATATCATATTGTGAATGAAATTCTCAAGGAGAAAAAACATGGCATATAAAATCGTTCTGGATGCCGGACATGGTGGAGAAGATCCGGGTGCTGTTTATAAAGATCGCAAGGAAAAGGATGACAATCTGAAACTGACCCTTGCAGTAGGAAAGATCCTGGAAGAGAATGGCGTGGATGTGGTTTATACCAGGACTACAGATATTTATCAGACTCCTTTTGAAAAAGCGAAAGCTGCAAATGAAGCTGGAGCAGATTTTTTATTTCTTTTCATCGCAACAGCAGTTCCAAGCCGGAACAATACAATGGAGTTGAAGTACTGATCTATGATAAGAAAGGCATTAAATATCAGATGGCACAGAATATCCTGGGAGCATTGGGAGAACTGGGGTTTCGGGAACTGGGCGTAAAAGAACGTCCGGGGCTGGTAGTGCTCCGGCGCACAAAAATGCCGGCACTTTTGATCGAGACCGGATTTATAAACTCGGAAAAGGATAATCAGCTTTTTGAAAAAAAATTCGAAGAGATTGCCAGAAGCATCGCAGATGCCATTCTGGGAACATTGAATGAGGAAACGGTGGAAGAGCCATTGTATTATCGGGTACAGACAGGAGCATTTCGAAATCGGGAAAATGCAGACAGGATGTTGTATCAGCTGACAGATCAGGGATTTCCGGCGTTTATCCTGAGAGAGAATGATCTTTACAAAGTTCAGGTAGGAGCATATATGCAGCTTGGAAATGCGGTCAATATGGAACAAAGGCTGAGGGACAGTGGATATAGCACAGTGATCGTTACAAAATAGAAAACAGATGATCTGTTAGTGCATCTGCCACGAAAGAGTGATATGATTAGGCAATACAGAAAGCTGGATAAGGGATACCTGTCAGATAAATATCTTTTGATCCGGGATTTAGCTGCAGATGGTAAAGAAAGGACATAGAAAATAATGTACGAAGAGTTTCTGAAACAGATAGAAGATTTCATGTTTATAGAAGATAAGCCGGAAAAAGCGGATGTGATCTTTGTTCCGGGAAACGGATATCCTCAAATGGCGGAAAAAGCAGCGGAGCTTTACAGGAATGGGTTTGCACCAAAGATCCTGCCCAGTGGAAGATACAGTATCACAGCAGGGAGATTTACAGGAGTTCTTGACAAGAAAGAATGTTATTGTGGGACATACAAAACGGAATGGGATTTTTTGAAAGATGTTCTGATGCAGAATGGTGTACCGGAAGAAGCAATTCTGAAAGAAGATCAGGCAACCTACACTTATGAGAACGCAATTTATTCCCGGCAGGTAACAGACAGAGAATACCTGGATATCAAAAAGGCGATTCTCTGCTGTAAAACCTGTCATGCAAGACGTGCGTTGATGTATTACAAGTTGCTTTATCCGGATACGGAATTCTTTGTGAGTTCGTGTTGTGTGGATTCTATAGATAAAAATACGTGGATTATGACAAATGATGGAATTGATGAGGTAATGGGGGAAATAACTAGAATAATTAAACAATTTTCATTGATGCTCAAAAAATTAATTTAGGGGTGTCGTAAAAAAAGAATTGTGTTATAATGCATTTGACGAAAAAAGAAATATCTGTTACGAAAGATTAACAAGATATTAATTTTTGGAGAAATATTGGTTCGAGCGCATGTTACATGCGTTCGATATTTTATATAACTGAATTTTTTGACAAAAGGCAAATATGAATCTTAGATTTTGAATATAGAGGTGCAGATTATTATGAAAAAGAACACAAAGATTACATTTAGCAGAAGCTTTTCAATACTGGCAGCAGCGGCATTGTCCATGACACTGATCGGAGGACAGACCTTTCCGGCATATGCGGAGAACTCTTCAGGTATAGAATCCGGTGCTGTGATCCCGGATAATATAACTATTGACAGCCCTACAGCTCTTGCTAACATTGCGCTCCCATCTAATGCGTATGGAACTCTTTCCTGGGCAGATAGTTCTTATGTTCCGGACAAACGTGTGCAATCCTGTGGGGTAGTGTTCAAACCTGCTGCAGGTGCTGACCTTTCAGGCCTTCCGGGGTGGGACAGTAATTCAGGAACACTTACAGGTTCCGTGACAGTTGTGGTCAGCAGCATTGACAGTACAGAGGAAAATTCCGGAAGTGAGGAAAGTTCCGATTCTTCTGATTCAGATTCAGGAGAATCCTATGGAACCGATGATAAAGAGGAAAATGGAACCGACGTCAATGAGAGTGATGCAGATACTTCTGTAAAAGAAACAGAGGACAGCACTGCAGAGAATGAGGAGAAGAACGAAGGTCTGCAGGATGACAGTGCCCAGGAAAATAAAGAAGATCTGGAGACAACAGGAAAAACGGAGCAGTCTTCTTCAGATTCTTCAGATACAACAGATGCAGCAGATGCCAGTGGAGAGGAAAAAAGGGATCCGGAGATAACAGAAGCTCCGGAGGTAACAGTTGCACCATCTGAGGATAATAAAACTCAGGATGGGGAAGAAGCAGAAGCTGTGGAAACTCCTGCTGTAACGATAACTCCGGCGGCAGAAGATGGTATGGATCCTGATGCAGCATCTGAGAATAGAGACGATGAGAATCATGAAAAAGATAACGATGCTGAAATTACCGCGATCCCGGAAATTACGGAGACTCCTGATACTGAAGAAAACAAGGATAATATTTTTGACAGGAAAGATGATACAGAGGATAAACGCCCTCAGAATGCAGCTACCGATCTGACAGAAACAGAAAAAGAGGAAATTGCGTCTCAAAATCATACCTGTGATGGAATAACTGTATCAGGAATCGATCTTCCGTGGTATGTACAGTTTCGTGTTTCTGGTGGTGAGGACTATCAGTTTACCAATGAAGAAGATGCAACAATCTTTAAATCCTATGAGTTTGAACTCTGGGATACACAGAATAATACAGAGTATAAAATTCCGGATGGGGAGTATATCAGTGTGACTGTACCTGTAAAGGCAGGCTATACATATTCGATTGAACACCTTCTTGATAATGGCGCAATGGAGACCATCATTCCAAGCATGGATGGTGCCACAATGACTTTCAGTACACATTCATTCAGCCCATTTGGCATCGCTGGAAGTAAATCTCTGGTAGGGCCAGATGCTGAAAGCAATACCGGTGCAACGGTTACACCTGCAGCTGATGCTTCATCTTCGGATACTGCATCTTCAGGTACTGCAGATTCTGCAGAAACAGACAGTACAGACACCAATACGGCAGAGACATCTCAGAATCTGACTTCAGATAGCACAGATCAGGAACAGTCTTCTTCTCAGAACACTGATACGGCGGAGAATGAGGCTGAAGAACAGTCTTCTGCAACAACATCCAAAAAACAGGTAAATACCGGAGATAACACTCAGATCCTTCCGTTTGTGATCTTGTTTGTGGCAGCGGCAGTTGTAGCTGGTGTAGCAGTGTTTTTTAAGAAAAGAAAGAAGTAATGAATAAGAGAAAAAGCTCTCCCATATAATGACTGTGGGAGGGCTTTTTTATGAAGGGAAAAGCAATATTACGATCATTGCTGCTAGCCTATGGAGTGACAGGACTTTTTCTTCTGACACTGGCGTTTCTGCTCTTTCAGTTTGAATTTGGAGGAGGGACGGCGGCGGTGGGGATCATTATTATTTATGTAGTATCCTGCCTGGTCGGAGGTTTTATGGCGGGAAAGATCATACGGAAAGACCGATATATATGGGGAATCGTTACCGGGCTTTCCTATTATGTTCTGCTGCTTCTGGTATCTTTTCTGGCACAGGGGAAATGGGATATGACCTTTGCCCATGCGTTGACTACTTTTTTCATGTGTCTTGGTGGCGGAGCCATTGGTGGGATGCTGTCGTAAAAGCTTACAAAAAAATGCTTTGAAAATCGATGATTTTATGCTATACTAGGCGAAGAATAGAATACATAAAGGAGGATATATCATGGAACATATCAAGACATTAAATACAAAGAACCTTCAGAACACGGTTAAGAAGGGTGGATGTGGCGAATGTCAGACATCCTGTCAGTCTGCTTGCAAGACTTCCTGTACAGTAGGAAACCAGAGCTGCGAGCATAAATAAGAAGCAGCCGTTGAATGAGTGGAAAGCAGCGGGAGATCCGCTGCTTCACTTGTTTTATCTGAAAGTAACAGGTATCCAGCAAAACGCGCCGGAGGGCGCGTTTTGTCGGGTTATAAAAGAATTTTAGAAAGGATTGCGGGAAGATGAGTCTGATTCACCGTTATCAAAGTAATGGATATAATATTGTGCTGGATATCAACAGCGGCTGTATCCACCTAGTAGATGAAGTAACCTATGAGGTGCTGCCGTATCTTGAAGAAGGCATGGAAGCGGCTGCCATTGCTGAGAAGCTTAGCGACCGTTTTAAGAAAGAGGATGTGGAAACCTCTGTAACTGAATGTAAGAAGCTTCAGGAACAGGGAATGCTTTTTACAAAAGATATTTATGAGAATATCATTGATGAATTTACCAAAAACCGCCAGACCGTTGTAAAGGCTCTTTGCCTTCATATTGCTCATGACTGTAATCTGGCATGCAGATATTGTTTTGCAGAAGAAGGAGAGTATCACGGAAGACGTGCGCTGATGTCTTTTGAGGTAGGAAAAAAGCGTTGGATTTCCTGATCGCTAATTCCGGCTCCAGAAAGAATCTGGAAGTGGATTTCTTTGGCGGCGAGCCTCTTATGAACTGGCAGGTTGTAAAGGATCTTGTGAAATATGGAAGAGAACAGGAGAAACTTCATAACAAAAATTCCGCTTCACACTGACAACCAACGGCGTTCTTTTAAATGATGAGGTGATGGAATTCTGCAATAAGGAAATGGGAAATGTTGTCTTAAGCGTGGACGGTAGAAAAGAAGTTCATGACTACATGCGCCCGTTCCGTAAGGGTGCAGGAAGCTATGATCTGATCATGCCGAAATTTGAGAAATTTGCGGAATCCAGAAATCAGGACAAGTATTATGTAAGAGGAACCTTTACTCATCATAATCTTGATTTCTCTCAGGATGTTCTGCATCTGGCAGATCTTGGCTTCAAGCAGATTTCTGTTGAGCCGGTCGTGGCAGCAGATACAGAAGAGTATGCGATCCGTGAGGAGGATATCCCACAGATCCTGGAACAGTATGATATTCTTGCAAAAGAAATGATCAAAAGAGAAAAAGAGGGAAAAGGATTCAACTTCTTCCACTTTATGATAGACCTTACCGGTGGTCCGTGTGTATACAAACGACTTTCCGGATGCGGCTCAGGAACCGAGTACCTGGCTGTTACTCCGTGGGGAGATTTTTATCCATGTCACCAGTTTGTGGGTGAGGAACAGTACCTTATGGGTAATGTAGACGAGGGAATCACAAAGCCTGAAATCGTAAAAGACTTTGGAAGATGTAACGTCTATACGAAACCGGACTGTAAAGACTGTTTTGCCAGGTTCTACTGCAGCGGCGGCTGTGCGGCAAATGGTTACCATTTCGGCGGAGATATCCGGGGGAATTATAAGATCGGATGCGAACTCCAGAGGAAGCGTGTGGAGTGCGCTATCATGATAAAAGCCGCTTTGGCGGAATAAGAGAGGAAAAAGAAAATGAAGAAAAGTAGAGGAATTGCAGTGCTGCTTCTGACAGCAATTGTCACAGTATTCTTCTGCTATGTGGCTGCGGTAGGCATTGGTCCTACAGGAACAGGTTCGGCTAAGAATATCAACACCGGACTTGATCTTGCCGGCGGTGTCAGCATCACATACCAGGCTAAGGACAGCAATCCGAGCAAGGAAGACATGTCCGATACTGTTTACAAGATGCAGCAGCGTGTTTCTCAGTACAGTACTGAGGCACAGGCATATCAGGAAGGTTCCAACCGTATCACCATTGAGATTCCAGGAGTATCAGATGCAAATGCGATCCTGGAAGAACTTGGAAAGCCAGGTTCTTTGTATTTTATCGATCAGACAGATGCAGACGGAAACCAGAATTTTACAACAGGAAACAGTGAGAGCGGATATGTTCTTGCAAGAAGTATTGAGGATATCCAGAAAGCCGGATCTGTTGTACTGGAAGGTACAGACGTTGCAGACGCTGAGGGAGGTGCTTATCAGGATTCATCCACAAGCTCCCAGAAATATGCAGTCAGTCTGACTCTTACAAAGAATGGAAAAACCAAATTTGCGGAAGCTACCAAGGCAAATGTTGGAAAGCAGATCGCAATCGTATATGACGATCAGGTTTTAAGCGCTCCGAATGTAAATGAGGAGATTTCCGGCGGAAAAGCTCAGATCACCGGAATGGCAAGTACAGAAGAGGCACAGAATCTTGCTTCTTACATAAGAATCGGTTCCTTAAGTCTTGAGCTTACCGAGCTTCGTTCCAGCGTAGTTGCTGCACAGCTTGGTGAAGAAGCCATTGCAACAAGTGTAAAAGCCGGAGCAATCGGTCTTGTGATCGTTATGCTGATCATGATCATCGCATACCGTATCCCAGGTCTGGTTGCATCTGTTGCACTGGTTCTTTATACAACCTTAATGCTGATCACACTGAATGCCTTTGATATCACCCTTACGCTTCCGGGTATTGCAGGTATCATCTTGGGCATTGGTATGGCAGTGGATGCCAATGTTATCATCTACGCCAGAATCCGTGAGGAGATCGCGGCAGGCCTTTCTGTCCATGCAGCGATCAAAAGTGGATTCGGCAAAGCGTTTTCCGCTATTTTTGATGGAAACATCACAACACTGATCGCGGCTTGTGTGCTGATGTGGCTTGGCTCCGGTTCTGTTAAGGGGTTTGCCTACACGCTGGCAATGGGTATCGTGATCTCCATGTTTACAGCACTGGTTATATCCAGGCTTGTTATTAATGCGGTATACGCAATTGGTGTTCGTGACCCGAAATTCTATGGCATTGCCAAGGAACGTAAGGTTGTAGATTTCGTTGGAAAGAGAAAAATCTTCTTTGCTGTTTCCATTATCCTGATCCTTTGCGGACCTGTAGGAATGCTGGTCCACAGTAATGTGATCGGTGACAAAGCCATGAATTACAGTCTGGAGTTTTCCGGCGGTACTTCTACCAATGTAACCTTCAATAAAGAGATGGATATCAAGGAGATCGATTCCGAGGTAACACCGGTTGTTGAGGCAGTGACAGGTGATAAGAATGTACAGCCGACCAAGGTGCAGGGAACCAATCAGGTAGTGATCAAAACACGTTCTCTGGATCTTAAGGAACGAGAAGCACTGAATAAGGCATTGGAGGAAAATTTTGATGTAGATACAAGTCTGATCACATCGGAGAATATTTCCGCTACTGTCAGCAATGAGATGAGAAGAGACGCTATCGTAGCGGTTATCGTAGCTGCGATCTTCATGCTTCTTTACATCTGGTTCCGTTTTAAGGATATCCGTTTTGCAAGCAGTGCAGTACTTGCACTTCTTCATGATGTCCTGGTTGTACTTGCGTTTTATGTTATTTCCAGAACATCTGTGGGAAATACATTTATTGCGTGTATGCTGACGATCGTAGGTTATTCCATCAATGCTACTATTGTCATCTTCGACCGTATCCGTGAGAATATGAGAGGCAGAAAGAAAGTTGAGGATGAGAAACTGAAAGAGATCGTAAATACCAGTGTTACAGAAACTCTGACACGAAGCATTTACACATCCCTGACAACATTTGTAATGGTTGCAATTCTTTATGTAATGGGTGTTTCCTCAATTAAAGAATTTGCAGCACCGCTGATGGTAGGTATCATTGGTGGAGCATATTCTTCTGTATGCATCACTGGTGCTCTGTGGTACACCATGAAAACATTCAGAAAAAATCGTGTTGCAGCACCAGCAGCTGCAGCAGCTTCCGCAAAGATTTCTTCCGAGAAATCTGAGAAAAAGGTAAAACAGCCATCCGGACAGCAGACAGCTCAGCAGCAGCCGAAGAAGAAAAACCGTAAAAGAGTTGCCGAGCGCCTTGCAGCGCAGGAGGCAACAAAGCAGCAGAATGATGAGGAGAAATCTGAATAAAATTGCTGAATAACAGAAACGTTCCGTACCGGGAAAGAATATTTCCTGGCGGAACGTTTTTTTGTGTGGCATAAAAAACTTGCAGCTATGCAGGAGTATGAGTTACAATACGGTTATTGTGTTGCTTTGAAGAAAGAAAGCGGCAAAGCATCAAGGAGGAAACAACATGGAACGATGGGTTGTTGCTGCAAAACGGGCGGATTTTGCGGCAATTGGAAAAGAGTTCGGAATTGATCCGGTGATCGCCAGACTGATCCGAAACCGGGATGTACAGGACAGGGATGAAATTCGCAGATATCTTTATGGAAAGGTGGACGAACTGGCTTCTCCGCATTTGATGAAAGATGTGGATAAGGCAGTGGAGATCCTGCGGAATAAAATAAAGGAAAAAAACGCATCCGTATTATAGGCGATTATGACATTGATGGGGTAGTATCGACCTTCATTCTGATCAAAGGACTGAAGCGTGCAGGAGCTTTGGCAGATACATATATTCCGGACCGTGTGGCGGACGGATATGGAATCCATGAGCACCTGATCGAAAGAGCAGTGAATGATGGGATTGACGTAATTGTTACCTGTGATAATGGAATTGCGGCGTACAATGAAATCACTATGGCTAAAGAGAAGGGAATGACGGTGATAATAACCGATCATCATGAAATTCCCTATAAAGAAACGGAAGATGGAAGAGAACTGATCCTTCCGCCGGCTGATGCCATTGTAAATCCAAAACAGCCGGACTGTAATTATCCGGAGAAAAGATTGTGCGGAGCAGTTGTTACGTTGAAGCTGGTGACAGCTCTCTATGAGGCATGCGGGATTCCGGAAAAAGAGCTGGAAGATTTTCTGGAATTAGGAGCCATTGCCACGGTGGGAGACGTGATGGATCTTCAGGGTGAAAACCGCATCCTTGTAAAGGAAGGCCTGAAACGACTTTCCCACACTTCTAACAAGGGTCTCCGTGAACTGATCCGTGCCAATGGCCTGGAGGATGGGCCGATCACTGCCTATCATGTAGGGTTTGTGCTGGGACCATGTATCAATGCCAGTGGAAGACTGGATACCGCTGCACGTTCCCTGAAACTGCTCTGTGCGGAGACGGAAGATGAAGCAGCAAAACTTGCCGGTGATCTGACTGCACTGAATCAAAGCAGAAAAGCTCTCACAGAAGAGGGAAAGGAAGCAGCGATCCGTATTGTGGAAGAGACAGAAATTGGACAGGACAGGGTTCTTGTGATCTATTTACCGGACTGTCACGAAAGCCTGGCCGGAATTATTGCGGGACGTATCCGGGAAAAGTACAATAAACCGGTCTTTGTTCTGACAAAAGGTGAAACAAAGGTGAAAGGCAGCGGACGTTCCATAGAAAGCTATTCCATGTTTGAGGAACTGGTAAAATGCGGAGATCTAATGGAACAGTATGGCGGTCATCCTATGGCGGCAGGATTATCCATTAAAGAAGAAAATGTGGAAGAGTTCCGCAGACGGTTAAACGAAAACTGTACTCTGACAGAAAAGGATCTGGCTCCAAAGATCCTGATCGATGTGCCAATGCCGGTTTCCTATATAAATAAGGAACTTGTGGAAGAGATATCCCTGCTGGAGCCTTTTGGAAAGGGAAATACCAAACCGATTTTTGCACAGAAGGGACTTCGGGTTTTAAGCAGCCGTATTCTTGGCAAAAATAGGAATGTGGCAAAGCTTCAGCTATCAGACAGTACCGGCTGTGTAGTGGAAGCAGTATATTTTGGAGAAGCAGATGAATTTGTTGATAGAATAAAAAAATGTGGAAGTATTGCGGTCACATATTATCCTGAGATCAACCGTTATCAGGGAAGAGAGACCTTACAGATCGTAATCCGAAATTATATTACAGAATAACAGGAGAAGGTATCACTAAAATGCAGATCCTGACAGCGAGTAATTGACTGTAAAACAGGAAAGGAAGCTCTGTACTGGGCAATATGCAGTCCAGGACCTGTCGTAATTCCACGAGTTCTGTCGGGTTGCACATTGATTCCCTACAGAAAAAGTGCTATACTATCTAACATCTGATTGACAAATTAAACCATTGGAGGTTATTATGAAAAAATAGAAGAATATGTAAGAAGTATCCCGGACTTTCCAGAGCCAGGGATTATTTTCCGTGACGTTACCAGCGTCCTTCAGGATGCGGATGGATTACAGCTTGCCATTGATTCTATGCAGGATTGTCTGGAGGGTGAGGAGTTCGATGTGATCACAGGTCTTGAATCCAGAGGCTTTATCTTTGGTATGCCGATCGCATATAATCTTCACAAACCCTTTGTTCTGGTCCGCAAAGCAGGAAAACTTCCATGTGAGACCGTTTCCAGAACCTATGATCTGGAGTATGGAAGTGCAACTATCGAGATGCATAAGGATTCCATCAAGCCGGGACAGAAGGTTGTTATTGTGGATGACCTGATCGCTACGGGCGGAAGCGTGGAAGCAGCCATCAAGCTTGTGGAGGAGCTTGGCGGCGAGGTTGTCAAGGTGGTTTTCCTTATGGAGCTTGCAGGTCTGAAGGGACGTGAGCGTCTCAAAGGTTATAATGTGGCATCTGTGATCTGTTACGACGGAAAATGATTTTTTGTCGGTGGAAGGGGATGTGAACTGTTGTAGTCATACGGCAGTATGAAATTGTGCACAGGCAGGTGGGATTTAATGGCAGAGACAAAAAATACGGAAAAACAAAACATTGAGATACAGAAGGAAGAAGAAAAAAGAGAGTCTGTCCGGAAGGCAGATGCGGCGGTGAAATCCATGCATGATTTTACAAGCCCTGAGGTTCTTTATCAGGAGCTGATAAAAAGTGTGAAGAAATATCATCCGTCTACAGATATTTCCATGATTGAAAAGGCCTATAAAGTGGCCAGTGAGGCACATAAGGATCAGAAACGTAAATCCGGTGAACCTTATATCATTCATCCTCTCTGTGTTGCAATCATCCTTGCGGATCTTGAGCTGGATAAGGAGACCATAGTGGCAGGTCTTCTTCATGATGCGGTAGAAGATACTTGGATGACGTATGAAGAAGTAGAAAAGGAATTTGGTTCTGAAGTAGCGCTTCTGGTAGATGGTGTTACCAAGCTGGGACAGCTGTCCTATTCCAAGGACAAGGTAGAGGTTCAGGCTGAGAATTTAAGAAAGATGTTCCTTGCAATGGCTAAGGATATCCGCGTCATCCTGATCAAGCTTGCGGACCGTCTTCATAATATGCGTACCCTGCAATATATGAGACCAGAGAAACAGCAGGAGAAAGCAAGAGAAACCATGGATATCTATGCTCCCATCGCGATGCGGCTTGGTATTTCCAAGATCAAGGTGGAACTGGATGATCTTTCTCTTAAGTATCTGAAGCCGGATGTTTACTATGATCTGGTAGAAAAGGTTGCTCTTCGCAAAAGTGCCCGTGAGGAATTTGTTAATTCTATCGTGAAACAGGTAAAGCAGCATATGGAGGATGCCAATATCAGGGCACAGGTGGATGGCCGTGTGAAGCATTTCTTCAGCATCTATAAGAAGATGGTCAATCAGGATAAAACCATTGATCAGATTTATGACCTGTTTGCTGTACGTATCATTGTAGATACTGTGAAGGACTGTTATGCAGCTCTTGGTGTTATCCATGAGATGTACAAGCCGATCCCCGGCAGATTCAAAGATTATATCGCAATGCCGAAAGCCAATATGTATCAGTCTCTGCATACAACACTGATCGGTCCTAACGGACAGCCTTTCGAAATCCAGATCCGTACATTTGAAATGCATAAAACCGCAGAATACGGTATTGCGGCTCATTGGAAATATAAGGAAACTTCCGACGGTAAGAAACCTGGAAAGAGTGAGGAAGAGAAGCTGAACTGGCTGCGCCAGATCCTGGAGTGGCAGCGTGACATGTCCGATAACCGGGAGTTCATGAGCCTTCTGAAAAATGATCTGGATCTTTTTGCAGACAGTGTTTACTGTTTCACTCCCCAGGGAGATGTAAAAACACTCCCAAATGGTTCTACGCCTATTGATTTTGCATACAGCGTGCACAGTGCAGTAGGAAACAAGATGGTAGGTGCCAGGGTCAATGGCAAACTTGTTCCTATTGAATATAAGATCAAAAACGGTGATCGTATTGAGATCATAACATCCCAGAATTCTCAGGGCCCCAGCCGTGACTGGCTGAAGATCGTAAAGAGCACACAGGCTAAGAATAAGATCAACCAGTGGTTTAAGAAAGAACTGAAGGAAGATAATATCCTGAAGGGTAAGGACATGCTGAATCAGTATGCCAAGACCAAGGGCTTTAAACCAGGCATATATACCAAGCCACAGTATATGGAATCGGTAATGCATAAATATGGTTTCCGAGACTGGGATTCTGTATTGGCAGCGATCGGACATGGCGGCCTGAAAGAAGGTCAGGTGTTTAACAAGCTGGTAGAAGCCTATGAGAGGGAGCATAAGAAGAATCTTACAGATGAACAGGTCCTGGAGGCAGCTTCTGAATCACAGGAGAAGCTTCACATTGCCAAGAGTAAGAGTGGCATTGTAGTAAAAGGCATTCATGATGTGGCAGTTCGTTTTTCCAAATGCTGTAGTCCGATCCCGGGAGATGAGATCGTAGGCTTTGTAACAAGAGGAAGAGGGATCACCATTCATCGTACAGACTGTGTGAATGTGCTCAACATGCCTGAGATTGACCGGAAACGTCTCATTGAAGCAGAGTGGCAGATGCCGGACAGAGCGGATTCCGAGAAATACGAAGCGGAGATCCAGGTTTATGCAAATAACCGTACCGGACTTCTGGTGGATATTTCCAAGATCTTTACAGAGAGGAAGATCGATCTTCGTTCCATTAACAGCCGTACCAACAAGCAGGAACGCGCCACGATTTCCATGTCCTTTAATGTATGCAGCAAACAGGAACTGAATTCTCTGATCGAAAAGATCCGTCAGGTTGAAAGTGTTCTTGATGTAGAGCGAACAACGGGCTGACCCGATAAACGGAGGAATTTTTATGAGTAAACTTGAAATGCAGCAGTGTGTGCTGGGCCAGGTGTTTACCAACTGCTATTTTCTGAAAAATAAAGAGACCGGAGAACTGCTGATCGTAGACCCGGGAGACTATGCAGAAAAAGTTTTTCAGAAAGTATCTCTTATGCAGGGAAAACCGGTGGGGATTCTTCTGACACATGGTCATTTTGATCACATCATGGCTGTAAAGGAAGTGAAGGAAAAATATCAGATCCCGGTTTATGCATGCAGGCAGGAAGAAGCAATGCTGGCAGAGCCCACGATAAATATGACTGCTGTTTATGGAAGTGCCTGTTCAATTAAGCCGGATGTTCTTCTGGATGACGGGCAGATTTTCGAAGCGGCAGGATTTTCCATCCAGATGTTCCACACACCGGGACATACCAAAGGAAGCTGCTGCTATTATATCAAAGACGAAGGTGTGCTTTTCAGCGGAGATACATTGTTTTGCGGCTCTGTGGGAAGAACCGATTTTCCTGGCGGAAGTTCTGCTGAGATCGTAAGAAGCCTTCATAAGCTTGTGGATACTTTGCCGGAGGATACAGAAGTATTTCCGGGGCATGACGCATCCACAACCATTGGTTATGAAAAGAGGTATAATCCATTTGTATAAGATTGGCATTTTGTTTCAGAACAGAGATTTTGAGCATGATGTGTATGAACTGATCAAAGCGTTTTATCCCGGAAATGAGATCGTTTCTCTTTATGAAGAGGATGATGCGGATTATGATATCCGCTTCCGGATCTTACGTGATGAAGAAGGTTATACCATCAGTTACAACAACGGAATAGAGAAAAAAACAGCTCATGCGGCTGTGATAGAAGGGCAATCCAGTGGAGAAGCTTCGGATGCCCTTATTTCTTGCAATGATGCCCATGATATCCGCAGAAAAAATAAAGACGCGATCAAATACGCCCTGTATCAGATGCTTTCCAAAGCTACAGGAAAGACACTTCCCTGGGGAAATCTTACAGGCATCCGTCCTGTGAAAATGGCTATGGGAATGCTGGAGTCCGGAATGAAAAATACGGAGATCGCCAGATATATGAGAGATCAGTATCTGGTAAGTCCGGAGAAAACAGCTCTTGCAGTTACCATCGCAAATCGTGAGCGGGATATCCTGAAAAACATTGATTATGAAAACGGCTACAGCCTTTATGTTGGCATTCCTTTCTGTCCGAGTATCTGTCTGTACTGTTCATTCAGTTCCTATCCGCTGGAGAGATGGCGTAAATATGTGGAGGCGTATCTGGATGCGCTGGTAAAGGAAATCCGGGCTGTTTCCGGGATGATGAAAAACCGGAAGCTGGATACGGTCTATATCGGTGGGGGAACACCTACCACACTGGAGCCGGATCAGCTTCGGAGACTTCTTGGCGCGATCACGGAATATTTTCCCTGTGAGGAGCTGGAAGAATTTACGGTTGAGGCAGGAAGACCGGACAGTATAACCTTGGAAAAGCTTCAGGCGATCCGGGAGTTTCCGGTTACCAGGATTTCTGTAAATCCACAGACCATGAATCAGGAAACCCTGGATATCATTGGCAGACGTCATACAGTAGAACAGACAAAGAATGCGTTTCATCTGGCAAGAAAAGCCGGATTCGACAATATCAATATGGATCTGATCGTGGGTCTTCCCGGCGAAGATATCACAAAAGTGCAGCATACACTGGACGAGGTAAAAGCTCTCGGGCCGGACAGCCTGACCGTACATTCTCTTGCTGTGAAGCGTGCGGCAAGACTGAATATTTTCCGTGATAAATACCAGGAGATGACCTTTGAAAACAATCAGGAGATCATGGATCTGACTATGAAAACTGCCTACGAGATGGGAATGGGTCCTTATTATCTGTACAGACAGAAGAATATGAAGGGGAATTTTGAGAACGTTGGGTATTCTGAGGTTGACAAAGCAGGGATTTACAATATACTGATTATGGAGGAAAAGCAGCCGATCATCGCACTGGGTGCAGGTGGTTCCTCCAAGCTTGTGTTTGATCACGGACAGCGCATTGAGCGTGTGGAGAATGTGAAGGATGTTGTCAATTATATCACACGTATCGATGAAATGATCGAGAGAAAACGCGAGGGCATTGCAAAATGGCTGTAGACGGAAAGGAGAGACGGATCCTTGAAAAGCGTACAGAAGATAAGTGAAACTACGCAGGACCGGATCCTGGAAATGGATCTTTCCGCAGAGCTGAAACATGGGGTTGTTGTCAGTAACCTTGCCTATGATGTGGCAAAGGAGCTTGGTCTTGGTGAGAAAGAATGTTATCAGCTGGCTATTGCCGGAATGCTCCATGATATAGGCAAGCTGAAACTGGAAGGATACATTAATGGCCAAGAGCAGAATCCGATGGTCATTGAAGAACTGAAATATGTTCGCATGCACTCCACATTAGGTTATGAGATCCTGAAAGACCAGGGATATTCCGATTATGTTCTGGAAAGTATTCTTTATCATCATGAGAATTTTGACGGCAGCGGTTATCCCAGCAACAGAAGCGGAAAGGATATCCCTATGGGTGCAAGGATCCTGAGAGTATGTGATGTATATGCGGCTTTGAGTATGGACAGACCATATCGGAAAGCTCTGGAAAATGATGAAGTTTTAAGACTGATGATCGATGAGATTAAAAACTTTGACATGCAGGTGTTTCTTGCATTTCAGAGGGTGATTCATAAAGGAGGAAACTATGGCATTAAAAAAGAAACCGGTTACAGGAATGAAGGACATTTTACCGAAGGAAATGGAAATCCGTAACTATGTGATGAATATGATCAGAGAGACGTACGGAACCTTTGGTTTTTCCGCAATTGAGACTCCCTGTGTAGAACATATTGAGAATCTCTGTAGCAAGCAGGGCGGTGAAAATGAAAAGCTGATCTTCAAGATCATGAAGAGAGGCGAGAAACTGAAACTGGATACTGCAAAAACAGAGAATGATCTGACAGATTCCGGACTTCGCTATGACCTGACCGTACCGCTTTCCAGATATTATTCCAATAATGCAAACGAGCTTCCGGCTCCGTTTAAGGCACTTCAGATGGGAAATGTATGGAGAGCTGACCGTCCGCAGAGAGGTCGTTTCCGTCAGTTTATGCAGTGTGATATCGATATCCTGGGTGAGCCGACCTATCTTGCTGAGATCGAGCTTGTACTTGCAACTACAACACTTCTTGGAAAACTGGATTTCCATAACTTTACGATCCGTATCAATGACAGAAGGATCCTGAAGGCAATGGCTCAGTACAGTGGATTCCCGGCAGAGAGCTTTGATACTGTCTTTATTATTCTTGATAAGATGGATAAGATCGGCATCGAGGGAGTTGCAGAGGAACTTGAGAAAGAGGGCTTTGAGAAAGAGAGCATTGACACTTATCTTGGACTTTTCCGTGAGATCACCAACGATGTTGAGGGTGTCCGTTATATTAAAGAAAAACTTTCTGATGTTCTGGAAGCAGGTATTGCAGAGGATCTTGAAACGATCATCAACACTGTAGAATCTGTAAAAACAGCAGACTTCAAAATGTCCTTTGACCCTACACTGGTACGTGGAATGTCCTATTACACAGGTCCGATCTTTGAGATTTCTATGGATGAGTTCGGCGGAAGCGTCGGTGGAGGCGGACGTTACGATGAGATGATCGGTAAATTTACAGGAAATAATACCTGTGCTTGTGGTTTCTCCATTGGATTTGAGAGAATCGTTATGCTGCTTCTTGAGAGAGGCTATGAGATTCCAACCAAGAATGGCAAGAAAGCATATCTGATCGAGAAGAACATGCCGGCAGACAAGCTTCTGAACATCCTGAAACAGGCAACTGAGGAAAGAAGTGCAGGTACACAGATCAATATCTCTATCATGAAAAAGAACAAAAAATTCCAGAAAGACCAGCTGGCA
The DNA here is from genome assembly GCF_000209835.1 of Ruminococcus sp. SR1/5. Classification (NCBI taxonomy): domain Bacteria; kingdom Bacillati; phylum Bacillota; class Clostridia; order Eubacteriales; family Oscillospiraceae; genus Ruminococcus; species Ruminococcus sp. SR1/5. The sequence continues at coordinate 389,981 of NC_021014.1, forward strand.
GCAGATGGTTATACAGAGTATGTAGAATTTTTCAACAGAGACTGAAACTGCCCGTCTGAAAACGGAGATAGCAGAGTAAATTAAAATGACTATGAAAAAATAGTCAGAGGAGGATAAAGAGATGGCTGAAAGCATGCAGGGACTGCACAGAACTTGCCGATGTGCAGAAGTGACCACAGAGATGGTCGGAAAAGAAGTAACATTAATGGGATGGGTGGCAAAAGCCAGAAATAAAGGAGGTCTTGTATTTGTGGATCTTCGTGACCGTTCCGGGATCATGCAGCTGATTTTTGAGAATGGTAGCATTGACGAGGAAGGCTTTACAAAAGCAGGTAAACTGCGTAGTGAGTTTGTTATTGCCGTAACCGGTACCGTAGAGAAACGTGGAGGAGCAGTAAACGAGAATCTTGCAACTGGCGAGATCGAGCTTCGTGTAAAATCCCTCCGTGTTCTTGCTGAGGCAGATGTTCCTCCATTCCCGATCGAGGAGAATAGCAAGACAAAAGATGAGATCCGACTTAAATATCGTTATCTTGATTTAAGAAGACCGGATCTTCAGAGAAATATCATGATGAAGAGCAAGGTTGCCCAGCTTACAAGACAGTTCTTTACAGAAGAGGGATTTCTTGAGATTGAGACACCGATGCTTGGAAAGAGTACTCCTGAGGGAGCCAGAGACTATCTGGTACCATCACGTGTTCATCCGGGAAGCTTCTATGGCCTTCCACAGTCTCCGCAGCTGTACAAGCAGCTTCTGATGTGCTCCGGATTTGATCGTTATATCCAGATAGCAAGATGCTTCCGTGATGAGGATCTTCGTGCTGACCGTCAGCCGGAGTTCACACAGATCGATATGGAGCTTTCCTTTGTTGATGTAGACGATGTTATCGATGTTAACGAGAGATATCTTGCATTCCTGTTCAAAGAAGTTCTGGATATCGATGTAAAACTCCCAATCCAGAGAATTACCTGGCAGGAAGCTATGGATCGTTTTGGTTCCGACAAGCCGGATATGCGTTTCGGTATGGAACTTCATGATGTCAGTGATATCGTAAAAGACTGCGGATTTGGTGTGTTCACAGGTGCGCTTGAGAACGGCGGAAGTGTTCGTGGTATCAATGCAGAAGGTCAGGGCGCAATGCCGAGAAAGAAAATCGATAAGCTTGTTGAGTTCGTAAAAGGTTATGGTGCAAAAGGTCTTGCATACATTGCCATTGCAGAGGACGGAACCAGAAAGTCTTCTTTCGCCAAGTTTATGACAGATGAAGAGATGGATGCTCTTGTAAAAGCTATGGACGGCAAGCCGGGAGATCTTCTTCTTTTTGCAGCAGATAAGACAAAATTGGTATACGATGTACTGGGAGCACTCCGTCTTGAGCTTGCAAAACAGATGGATCTTTTAGATAAAAATGAGTATCGTTTCGTATGGGTAACAGAGTTCCCGCTTCTTGAGTGGAGCGAGGAGGAGAACCGTTTTACAGCAATGCACCATCCGTTCACCATGCTTATGGAGGAGGATCTTCCGCTTCTTGATACAGATCCGGGAAAGGTTCGTGCAAAAGCATACGACATCGTTCTTAACGGAAATGAGATCGGCGGCGGCAGCGTGCGTATCCATCAGGATGATATTCAGGAAAGAATGTTTGAGGCACTTGGCTTCACAAAAGAAGCTGCACATGAGCAGTTCGGATTCCTTCTGGATGCCTTCAAATATGGAGTTCCGCCACACGCAGGACTTGCATATGGCCTTGATAGACTTGTTATGCTTATGGCAAAGGCAGATACGATCCGTGATGTTATTGCATTCCCGAAGGTTAAGGATGCCTCCTGTCTGATGACTCAGTCTCCTAGCCAGGTAAGTGAGGCACAGCTTCATGAGCTGGGACTTGACCTTGAGCCGCAGAAAGAAGAGGAAGAATAAAAGATCATGCAGCCGACAATCTATACATTTCTGATCGTTTGTCCACTTGTATTTCTTGCCGGATTTGTAGATGCTGTAGCAGGCGGGGGAGGACTGATCTCCCTGCCTGCTTATCTTTTGGCCGGAGTTCCTGTACATAATGCTGTTGCCACCAACAAGCTGTCATCAGCAACAGGAACATTGATCTCAACTGTCCGTCTGTGTAAAAATAAATTTGTGGACTGGATCCTGGTGCTTCCATGTATTCCAATGGCGCTTCTGGGATCTTCCATAGGAGCTCACCTTGCTCTTATAGCCAGTGATAAGCTCCTGCGTTATATGCTGATCCCGGTTCTTCCGGTGGTTGCTTTTTATGTGCTGCGCAAGAAAAATATGGATGAGAAGGGTGGCGAGATCGCCAGAAAAAACAGATCCTGCTCTGTGCCGTATGCTCTCTTGCTGTAGGATGCTACGATGGATTTTATGGACCAGGAACAGGAACTTTTCTCCTGCTTTTGTTTACAGGATTGGGAAAAATGAGTGTGGCAAAAGCATCCGGTACCATGAAGGTTACCAACCTCTCTTCTAATGTAGCGGCTCTTGTTGTATTTCTGCTCAGCGGAAAGATTGTGATCATGCTTGGAATTGCAGCGTCAGTGTTCTCGATCGCAGGACATTATACCGGTGCAGGTATGGTTATGAAAAACGGAAGCCGGATCATACGGCCTATTATTCTTATAGTCCTTGCATTGCTTTTTATAAAGATCATATCCGGAATATAAAAAAGAAGAATATAAAAAACCCGTGAAGATCACGCTTTCCTGTCAGAGAAAGCAGATATTCACGGGTTTTCTAGCTTTTATTCTTTATTCGTTATCTTCGGTAGAATCTTCAGGAACCGGTGAAGCGGTAAGAGTTCCGAAGATGGCATTGCCCAGTTCGGTACCTGCATTCTCAAGCTTCCAGGATGCACCATCGTTTGTGAGATGGAAGGTAGCAGTGGCAGTTATGGTTGCCTGATTATTCCTGATACTGTCCAGAAGCAGTTCATGTGATTTGTTGTAACGCTTCTGGGAACCGTCGATCACTGCATCAGCAGAAGCCAGATAAGTATTCAATTCTTTTTCGTACTGTGTAAGAATGGAATTACTGTCAAATATGGTAAGCTCTGCGTCCACTTCAGCAAGATATCCGGAAACAGAGGTGCTTGATATTTTGTAGTTAAAACAGGAGTGAAACTGTTCCATAAGGGCAGAGGCAATGGCGTTTTTTGCCGAATCTGAAGTGTTCAGAATGGAATCCAGCCCCAAATAATTAGCCATCTGCTTTACATCCATTTCCTGAAGCGTTTTCAGATAGACGGTAAGCGTTTCGGCAGGCGGCACAAGATCAGGATCGGACAGATAGGTGATAAGGCCACCGACCAGATCATTTTCGAGAGAGGAACTGTGCGTAATCTCCCAGTCAGGTTCTGAAGAAGATCCAACATTGTTTAGTTGGATGGAAGTAGTGCGTTCTGCAGAACTGTACGTGTTATTCTTGAGGAGCTTGTACAGGAGCAGATAACGCTGCTCCAGGGAATTTCCGTTATCATTTTCTTTACCGGAGGCGGTTTCCAGTATTTCTTCCTGAAGGCTTGCAGAAACAAAATCACTGGCAAGAGCCTCAGCATCCAGAGTAGTGAGCTTAAGCTGTGCAGAAGCATTTTTTTCGTCGCTATCAACGGATATACCTAGGATTTTGTAATCGAAATTCTGAAAGAAGAGAGAAAATACTTCTTTTATGTCAGCAGAAAGCTTTGTGCTGTCATCAGAATCCGGAAACAGTTCCTGATAGGATATGTACTGCATGGTTGTTTCAGAGTCCAGATTTTTAAGAAGATCCAGATCTTTTTTGATCGCCTTCTCCGCATGAGCTTTGGCCGACTGGGAGCAGCTACATAAAAAAACTGAGAGAAGAATGATCATCAAGAAAGCCAGCAGATGTTTCACTGTCTTCATATTGTTCTTTCCTTTCAAAAAAGTTATATTATAACATTCTAGCAGATAAAGCACTGAAAGTCAAAATATCGCAAAAAAGGAGAAATTAAGAAAAATGCAATATAATTACAAATATGTTACACAGGTTGAAATCGGATTATTATGGTGCTATAATAAAACCCGTTTTTGCGGAACTTTTTTATCCGCTTGATTCAAAGCAGAGCTTATAACGAATGAAATATAGGAGGGGACAGGATGTCAAAGAAAACAGCAGTAGTGCTTAGTTGTGTGATATTTGTGCTTCTGATAGTGTTGATGATCTGTGAAGTAATGAATCCTGCAGGCGGACCAGCACTTTTAAGGAAGATTTTCTGATAAGAAGATACATCCTGCTGAACATAAAGTATTAAAAAACTGGAGTGAGATTTATGTCCCAATACAGAAAAAACAGGACAAAAAAGATTGTACAAAGGTATAGCGATCGCAGCGGTGGTTCTCGCAGCAGGAACTGTTTTTGTCAATATTATACTGGGAATGGCAGATCATCATACTGTAGATCAGAACAGCAGTATTGAAGCAGAGGAAACAGTTACATATAAAGATCAGATATATGTTCCGAAGGGAAATCTGGAAACATATCTGATAGCCGGAGTTGATGATCCTGGCAAAGTACAGGAAGTAACCGAATATGACGGTACCGGCCAGTGTGATGTTCTGGTTGTTATTGTGAGAGACAGAAGTACAGACACGTGCAAGCTTCTTTCTGTTGACCGGAATACTGTCACACCTGTCAGAAGCCTTGCTGATGACGGAACCTATTTGGCAACAACAGATATCCAGCTGTCCCTTGCGCATTCCATGGGGCTTGATCAGAATATAAGGGCTGAAAACACGGTGGATGCAGTGTCCACTCTTCTGAAGGGACAGAAGATCGATGGCTATGCAATGATCAACATGAGTGCGATCCAGGTAGTGAATGATATGGTCGGAGGTGTGACTGTTACCATCGAGGATGATTTTTCGGAGAGAGATCCTTCTCTAAAAAAGGTGAAACAGTTAAGCTGATGGGAGCGCATGCTGAAAATTATGTCAGAGGCAGAATGGATGTTGCGGATGGTACTAACCAGAACCGCATGCAGCGTCAGAATGATTATGAAGAGGCATTTAAACCTGCTTTCAGATCCAAATGTGATTCAGACAGTAAATTTCCATTGCAGGTATATCATGCACTTGAGGACTATATGACTACCAATATCGGCGCAAAGAAGTTCTGCCGTCTGGCACTTCTTCTGTCAGATAACAAAAAGATGACAGAGTTTCCATAAGTGGAACTTACGGTTCGGACGAGGAAGGCTGGCAGACGTTTACGCCTGATGAGGACAGTCTGCAGCAGGTTGTCCTGGAGCTGTTTTATAAAAAAGGATTAAAAGAAAATCCAGGTGCAGGCCACCTGCGGGAAATATAAAACAAGGAGAAAAGCTATGAATCAGAAAGATATGAATGACGAGATGGAAATAGATCTTTTGGATCTTGCGTATATGCTTATGGATCACTGGCACCATTTGCTTCTCTGTCTTCTTGCCGGGGCACTGGCTTTGAATGCATTTGCATTCTTTTTCATTGAGCCAACCTATGAATCAACGGCAAAACTTTATGTGGTTTCAACATCTGATGATTCAGTTGTCAATCTGAATGATCTGAATCTGGGAACTTCGCTGACATCCGATTACGAAGAGCTGATGTTCAGTTACCCGGTGCTGAACCGCGTAATTGAAAAACTGAAACTCGATATGGATTACGAAGATCTTGCGAAGCTGTATACACTGAACAATCCGTCCGATACGCGTGTGCTCCAGATCACAGCAACAACAACAGATCCTCAGCTGTCTATGGACCTTGCAGAGACAATGGCAGAGGAAGCTGTTTCCTATCTGCCGGATACAATGAGTACCAAGGCTCCGAATATTGCACAGCATGCAAAACTACCTGAACACAAGGCCGCACCAAGCTATTTCAAGTTTACGGTGATAGGAGGACTTCTGGGGCTTCTCATCTGCGCAGGTATCCTGATCGTCAGATATTTGATGGATGATACGATCCATACGGCAGAAGAAATGGAAAAATATTTTGGCCTTGTGCCGCTGACTACGATTCCTGAAAGCAGTAAGGTGAAAAGCTATGACGGAGAGGAAGAGTATAGCAGCAGAAAAAGGAGAAAGAGAAATGAATAAACTGAAAGTAGTGTTTCCGGATCTTCCCTATGCAGTAGAAGAGGCAATGAACCGTCTCAGGATCAATGTTAAATTCTGTGGCAAAAACACAAAAAAGATCCTTCTTACAAGCTGCATGCCAAATGAAGGTAAAAGTACTGTTTCCTCATATCTCTGGAAGATGCTTGCAGAAGCAGGTTTTTCTACTGTTATGGTGGATGTGGATCTGCGTAAATCTGTTCAGATGCAGAGAATGCAGGTGGAAAATGCGTCAGAAACAAAGGGCTTGAACCATTATCTCTCCGGCATGGCAGAATATGAAGATGTAGTCTATAAAACAAATATTGAAAATGCATACATAGTTCCGTGTACACAGCTTCTTGAGAATCCGTCCCCTCTTCTTGAGGATGCCAGATTCAGAGAACTGCTTGACAGACTTGCCGGAGAATATCGTTTTGTGATCGTAGATACACCTCCCCTTGGAAGTGTGTCAGACGGAGCACTGATCGCTTCCCTGTGTGATGGCGCGATATTGGTGGTCAGAGCCGGTCAAACACCGAAGGCAATGATAAAACAGTCTTTATATGAGATCGAACAGTCCGGATGTAAGCTTCTTGGCACAGTGCTGAACCGCGCGGAAGTTTCTACCAGAGGCTATGGTAAATATGGAAAATACGGAAACTATGGATATGGATACGGTTATGAGCCGGATACGAAACATAAGAAGCACTCAGAGAAATGATTGTTATCTTTTTATATCGTTATAAAGGATCAGACGTGGCGGGATCGTTTATAAATAAATCAAAAATAACAGGCGTATACCTGTGATAATTTAAGGGAGAGGTGAATCAAAATGAAGTCTATCAAAAAACTTGCAGTTATTATGCTTTCAGCTATGGTTCTGTTCGGAACAATGACCGTTCCGACAATGGCAGCTGCAAAATCACCAACAAAGCAGACTTTCAACACTGTGTCACTGAAAAAGAAAACTACAACTTACAATGGAAAAACCCAGCATCCGGTATTAACTGTAAAAGCTGGTAAAAAAACTCTGAAAAATGGTAAAGATTATGTTATAACATACAAGTATGGACAGAGTATGAAAACCGCCGGTAAAAAAATAGTTTATATCAACGGTATCGGCCGTTATGCAGGTTTCTATAAAACTGTAGCATATACGATCAACCCTGCTGTTCAGAAAAATGTAAAAGTTTCCAGGAGCAGTGTTGCAGTTAAAAGAGGAAAAGCTACAACCATCAAGCTTACAAAGGCAAAAGCTGCAAAAGCAACATGGACTTCCAGCAACTCCAAAGCTGTAAAAGTAAGTAAAACAGGTAAGATCATAGTAGCAAAAAATGCTAAAAAAGGCAAATATACTGTAAAAGTTACTGTTAAGCTGGCTAATCACAAGACTGTAACAAGGACAGTTAAAGTAACAGTTAAATAATCATTATTACATAAAAAATCTCCTGGCCACGAAGGGGATTTTTTTTATGAAAAATCTGTGAAATCTGCATCGTTTTCTTCAGGGACTTTTCTTTTTAGAGTGAATCTGCTATGATGTTTGAAGCAACAGATAGTTTCAGTACGATGCTGAGAAAAGGGGACAGATATGAAAAAACGTATTTTGATCGCACTTGGGGTCCTTGTACTTGCAGCCGGTATCGGAGCCGGTGGATGGTATTATTATACACATCATGCAGGGTCCGCAGGAGGCAGCGATATTGTATATGTAACAAAGATAAGCAAGCTTTCGGAAATGGATTCCGGAGTGGAAAACCGATATGCAGGTGTTGTGGAACCGCAGGAAACGGTTCAGGTAAAGATCGAAAGCGGCCGAAAGGTAAAAGAAGTTCAGGTAAAGACCGGTCAGGAAGTCAAGAAAGGGCAGCTTCTTTTTCAGTATGATCTTGGAAGTATCCAGCAAAGTCTTCAGGAAGCACAGCTGGCCTTGGACCGCCTGAAAAACGAACAGTTAAGTATATCTGATCAGATCACTACACTGGAAGCTGAGAAAAAGAAAGCTACAGCAGATAATCAGCTTTCCTATACAATAGAGATCGAAACACAGAAAATGAATCTCAAGAAGAATGAATATGATCAGAAAAGCAAACAGGCAGAGATCGATAAGCTTTCCCAGGCAACGCAGAATACCGAGGTGCGCAGTGAGATCGATGGAGTGATCCAGAAGATCGATACCTCCAAGATGGGCGGTGATGATTCTGAGGGCGTGGAGGATACGCTGACAGAAGGCACGACGGATTCCACAGATTCCAGTTCCGGAAACAGCTCCGGCAATGCATTTATCACGATCCTGAGTACAGGTGCTTATCGTGTAAAGGGAACGGTAAATGAAATAAACCGTGATTCGATCATAGAGGGAACTCCTGTGATCATTCGTTCCAGGGTGGATTCTTCAAAAACCTGGAAGGGCACCATGGGCTCTGTTGACATGGATAATTCTACCAGCAACAGCAGTTCGGATATGGCAATGTTCGGAATGTCCAGTGCCAGTGATGATCAGACATCATCCAGTACCTATCCGTTTTATGTGAATCTGGATTCATCTGAGGGTCTGATGCTGGGGCAGCATGTGTATATTGAACCGGACGAAGGACAGGATGAGAAGAAGTCCGGTATCTGGCTGAACGATTATTTTATCGTGGATGCGGATACAGACAGCCCATATGTCTGGATCGCAAACGGTCAGAACAAGCTGGAGAAGAGAGATGTCATATTAGGACAGTATGATGAAGATCTTGGGGAATATGAGATCGCAGACGGACTTTCTGAAAAAGATAAGATCGCATTTCCGACAGATGAGCTGAAAGAAGGTATGTCTGTCACAGAAGGTACTGCAGATCAGACTACAGCGGCGATGTGGGATGATTCCGAGGATGATGAAAGTATTGATGATTCTGCGTACACGGAAAGTGATGGCTCAGAGCCTGAAATGATCGAAGATGGAGCTGTAGACAGTGATATGATGGATGCGACAGACGATATTTCTTCGGGAGATGACCTTGTTCCGATGGAAGGAGCGCCGACAGAATGATTTTGGATTTAAAAGGAATATATAAGGATTATCAACAGGGGAAAATGACGGTACCTGTATTGAAAGATGTAGATTTTTCCATGGAGGAGGGAGAATATGTGGCGATCATGGGACCTTCCGGTTCCGGAAAGACTACACTGATGAATATTATCGGATGTCTGGATAAACCTACCAAGGGAACTTTTCTCCTGAATGGAGAAGATATTGCCAAATGTACAGAAAATGAGATGTCAGATATCCGTCTGAAAACGATCGGATTTGTATTTCAGAGCTTTCATCTCCTTCCAAGGCAGAGCGCGCTGACAAATGTGGAACTGCCGCTGAATTATGCAAGGGTTCCCAAAAAGGAGCGCCGGGAACGTGCACGAAAAGCTCTGGAGCGTGTAGGCCTTGCCGACAGGGTGGATTTTAAGCCCAACCAGCTTTCCGGAGGACAGATGCAGAGAGTGGCTATTGCAAGAGCGATCGTAAACAATCCCAAGCTTTTGCTGGCAGATGAGCCTACCGGGGCACTGGATACGAAATCGGGAGCACAGGTTATGGAACTGTTTCAGAAGCTGAACGATGAGGGAGTTTCTGTGCTGATGATCACACATGACCCGGAGATCGCGGCACATGCCAAACGGGTTGTTATGATCCGTGACGGTGAGCTGCAGGAAAAGAGGTGATAGAATGAAAGTGGTGAAGAGAGTGATCGTTGGTGTACTGGTTGCGGCATTGGCAGCCGGAGGAATCTACACAGGGCTTATGCATGTGAAAGAATCCAAGGTAACAGAGGTGCCGGTAACCAGCGTCAGCAATCTTCAGACGGACTGGTATTCGGAGACAACACTGGATGGAACCATCACCACGAATGTTTCTCAGAATGTAAATATGGATAAAGATATGATCATCGAGAAAATATATGTATCCCAGGGTGATGATGTAAAAAAAGGCGATAATCTGATCTCCTTTGATATGACACTTGTAGAGATGGAGCTGAATATTGCAAAGCTGAAACAGCAGAAGCAGGAGCAGGATCTGACCAAAGCACAGAACCGTCTGACAAGTCTTCAGAATGGAGGTCCCATCGAAGACAGTACAGACAGTACTGATGGTACGGACCTGAATCTTACAGGTGGTGATACAGGAAATGACGGAGAAATGACAAATACGGATACACCTTCCGGAAGTGACGGAGACGAGGATATGCAGTCAACTACCGGTTCCGCGGCTACTGCAGATGGCAGCTATCTTGCAGCGGCTTCCTCCAGGCCATTACTTCTCAGTGCCTTTACAGATACAGAAGGAGATCTTGAAGATTCTGCAGAGAAAGTTACCGAAGAAATGCCGTCCGGAGAAACGACGGACAGTGAAACAGAGCAGATGACCGGAGATGACACAGCGGATATGGAAGAGGATACAACTGCATCCGATGAGGATCTGATCATGGATCCGACCTACCAGGATCCTACTGCCAATGATATTACAGACGGAGAGACTACGGACTGGGGTTCCGGAGAAGATGACACCCCAACGGTATCTCCGACACCAACTCCCACACTGGGACCCAATGAGCTTCCTGATCCCAATATAACAGAACCGGAAATTCCGGGGATCACAGATGGTGAACCGGAATTTTATCAGAAGCTGGATTATACTTCTCAGCCGTTTACAGGAACCGGTACGGAAGAAGATCCCTATGTTTTTCTTGTAAGCAGTGCCAAAGGCAAAGTTACGGTGATGGGATCCTTCTTTAACAGAATGGCGGGATACAGTGAGGATGGAACCAAAGTGGTCCAGAAAGGCGGCAGCTGGTTCCAGCTGGAGTTTCATGAGAATGATACCATTGCTGATTTTCAGGACAGAACACTTTCCTGTACAGGATATTATCTGATCGATGGAAGTCTTCTTGAAAATCCGGTATATATGTATGCGGAAACAGAATTTACACTGGACGAGGCTTCCAAATATGACAAAAATGATGATGAGATACCGGATGACAGCGGTGATGGAGATGACGGTACTGATGGCACAACCATGTCAAGAGAGGATGCGATCAAGATCCAGAAAAACAAGATCGCAAGTTTGAAACTGGATATTGAGGAAAATAATCTGAAAATCACTAAGCTGGAGAACAAAATAAAAAACAAGCTGATAACAAGCAAACTGGATGGAACGGTTGCTTACATCGGAGATGAAGTCACAGGTTCTTATAATGGAGATGCTTTTCTGAAAGTAAAAAGCAAAGATGGTTTTTATGTTACCGGAACGGTCAGCGAACTGATGCTGGATCAGATGAAGGAGGGAACACTTCTTCAGTGTACCAGTTATAATTCCGGCAGCTTTGAGGCGAAGGTACTGAATGTATCCGATTACCCGGTGGATTCTTCAAATGCTTATTATGGTGGAGATTCTAATCCCAATGTATCGTATTACACCTTTAATGCAGAGATCACAGATCGTTCATTGCAGTTTACCGACCAGGATTATGTGACGGTATCTCTGAAGTCAAATAAACTTGCCGAAGGCAGTATGGTTGTGATGAAGGCATTTATCCGTACGGAAAATGGAACCAGCTATGTATACAAAGACGTGAAGGGAACACTGAAAAAGCAGCAGATCACAGTGGGCAGCATTGTGAACAGCGGATATTATGCAGTTGTAACTTCAGGTCTGAAATCCGATGATCTTCTTGCTTTCCCATATGGTGATGCCGTGAAGGAGGGAGCCAAGACAAAAGAAGTGACTTTGGATGATATGTACAATGAATAAATAACAGGAAGGAGAAATTTCATGTTTGAAAATATACGCCTGGCTTTTCAGGGAATATGGTCACATAAGATGAGATCCTTTCTGACCATGCTGGGTATTATTATTGGTATTGCATCTATTATTGCAATTGTATCTACGATCAAAGGTACCAGTGAGCAGATCAAGGAAGATCTGATCGGGTCCGGAAACAATACCGTACAGGTTATGCTCTATGACGGAGACAGTACATACGATATGGATTATGGTTCTTACGGAAGCTCGGCCACACCGCCGGTTATTTCTGATTCCCAGAAAACGGCGATCGGAGACTTGGATCATGTGATCAGTTCTACATTTTATTACAGCAGCCAGTCTGCCAGTGTTTATTATAAAAACACAAGCTTTCAGGGCGGAACCGTGTACGGGATCGACAGCAATTATCTGAAAACGATGGGATACCTGGTCCAGTCCGGGCGGGGATTTGTACAAAAAGATTATGACAGCTACCGAAAGGTTGCTCTTGTGGATTCCAATGCTGCACAGAATATTTTCGGAAGTGAGAGCCCTGTAGGGAAAACCATTGAGGTGGGATCAGAACCGTATATTATTGTAGGTGTGATCACTCAGAGTGAGGACAGCATGCCGAAGATCAATACGATTTCTGAGTACGAGGAATATTCGCAGACGATCATGGGAAGCGTGATGATCCCAGATACTACCTGGCCTGTTGCATTTAAATTTGATCAGCCGCAAAATGTGACAGTCCGTGCAGACAGCACAGATAATATGAGTTCTGTAGGAAAAGCAGCAGAGGATATTCTGAATACAGGAATCCAGAATGAAAAAACAAATCGAACTTTAAATATAAAGCGGAAGACATTATGGAGAAGGTCAAGAATCTCCAGAAGCTCAGCGAAAGTACCAATCAGCAGCTGATTTGGATCGCAAGTATCTCCCTGCTTGTTGGTGGTATCGGTGTTATGAATATCATGCTTGTATCTGTCACAGAACGTACCAGCGAGATCGGACTGAAAAAGCTATCGGAGCAAGAAAAAAAGTGATCCTGGGACAGTTTCTGACGGAAGCTTCGGTGCTGACCAGTATCGGAGGAATCATTGGTGTGGTCCTTGGGATCATCCTGTCAAAAATGGTGTCTCAGGTGTCAGGAGCACCAACAGCCATCAGCGTTCCGGCAATTATCGGTTCGGTGGTATTTTCCATGCTGATCGGTCTGATCTTCGGACTTCTCCCATCTGTAAAGGCAGCTAATCTTAATCCGATTGATGCCCTTCGCAGTGAATAAAAAGATATACATACATATAGCATCTGCAATTGCCGGAAGGATTCCGGCGGCAGATGCTTATTTTTATATCTGAAAGTATTGTTCAGGTTTTATGAAGCTCTGCGGTCTTTATTTTGTCACTTTTGCTGTATATATGACAAAAAAAGAAAGTATAAATAGAGTTTTTACAGGTTTTTTAGAGATCATAAAAAAATCGTGGCAGAATCTTTGGATAGTGTGATATAATACATCATAAGTGGGCAAATATAAAAACAGAAGGAGATAATTTCATGAAGGTTTTGGAAGGTAAATCTGTATTTTCCGGTATTGCGATCGGTAAGATCTCAATCCTCCAGAAAGTTGACGCCAGTGTTAAACGTGTTCACGTGGAGGATCCGGAAGAAGAGGTAAAGCGTGTGGAGGCAGCCAGAGAGCAGGCTGTGGCACAGCTTCAGAAGCTTTATGACAAGGCTCTTCAGGAAGTTGGAGAGTCCGGAGCGGCAATCTTTGAGGTTCATCAGATGATGCTGGATGATGATGACTATCTGGATTCCATCCACAACATTATCCGTACAGAGTCTGTAAATGCAGAATATGCGGTTGCAACAACTGGTGATAACTTCTCATCAATGTTCGCACAGATGGACGATGATTATATGAAAGCAAGAGCAGCTGATGTAAAGGATATCTCAGACCGTCTGGTACGTGTGCTTTCCGGCCATGGAGATGGAGAGCTTGAAGCATCCGAGCCGGTGATCGTAGTTGCAGAGGATCTTGCACCAAGTGAGACTGTACAGATGGATAAGAGTAAGGTTCTTGCTTTTGTCACAAGAAAAGGTTCTTCTAACTCACATACTGCGATTCTTGCGAGAACCATGAATATTCCGGCGCTGATCAATATTGAATACGATGAGTCCATGGACGGTAAGATGGCAGTCGTAGACGGAAAGAGCGGAAATCTGATCGTTGAGCCGGATGCAGAGACCCTTAAAAAATATGAGGATATGCGTGCCGATGAACTTGCACAGCGTGCAATGCTCAAAGAGCTGAAAGGTAAAGAAACTGTTACCAAGAGCGGTCGTAAGCTCCACCTTTATGCCAACATCGGAAGTACAGGTGATGTTGCGAATGTACTTGCCAATGATGCGGAAGGCATCGGACTTTTCCGAAGTGAGTTCGTATACCTGGAAAAAGAAGACTATCCTACAGAGGAAGAGCAGTTCCAGGTTTACAAGACCGTAGCTCAGAATATGGCCGGCAAAAAAGTTATCATTCGTACTCTGGATATCGGAGCGGACAAGCAGATCGATTATTTTAATATGGCGCATGAGGAGAACCCTGCAATGGGATATCGTGCGATCCGTATCTGTCTGGACCGTCCGGAAGTATTTAAGACACAGCTGAGAGCGCTTTTCCGTGCAAGCATGTTCGGAAATATTTCCATCATGTATCCGATGATCATCTCTGTAACAGAGGTGAAGCAGATCAAGGCTATTGTAGCAGAAGTAAAAGCAGAGCTTAAGGAACAGGGGATCCCGTTCCGTGATGACGTGGAGCAGGGTATCATGATCGAGACTCCGGCAGCTGTTATGATCAGTGATCTTCTTGCAAAAGAGGTTGATTTCTTCAGTATCGGAACCAATGATCTGACCCAGTATACACTGGCTATTGACCGTCAGAATGCAAAGCTTGACAACATTTATGATTCCCATCATGAGGCAGTTCTCCGTATGATCCAGATGGTTGTGGATAATGCACACAAAGAAGGTATCTGGGCCGGAATCTGTGGTGAGCTTGGTGCGGACACTACACTTACTGAGAGATTTGTAGAGATGGGACTGGATGAGTTGTCCGTATCTCCGACATTTGTTCTTCCGGTTCGAAAGATCGTAAGAGAAATGAAATAAAACACAGATCATAAATAGATAAGGATATTTTTGATAAATAGTGTGACAGCTGCTGTGCATAAATATTTGTATGGCAGCTGTTTTTTAGTTACTGTTCACTGGTAATATTCCA
>NC_021014.1:405462-447952 GCF_000209835.1 Ruminococcus sp. SR1/5
GAAAATTTCCAATTGTGATATAGAAAAAATATGATACACTAACATCATGGCTTTCTACAGCAGTTCAAAGAATTAGTCCATCAGGGGCTGATGCATTAATTCTTTGAACTGTGAGATAACAGACCAGGAGGAGAGAAAAGAATGGGCAAAATTGCCATTGTAACAGACAGCAACAGTGGTATCACACAGGCCCAGGCCGAAGAGCTTGGCGTTTATGTGATACCGATGCCGTTTTATATTAATGAAAAAATGTATCTTGAAGGTGTAACTCTCACACAGGAAGAGTTTTATGAGAAGCTTAAGAAGGATGAACCGATCTCCACATCTCAGCCAAGTCCGGCTGATCTCTGTGATCTATGGGACAAGCTTCTGAGAGATTATGAGGAAATCGTTCATATTCCGATGTCAAGCGGACTGAGTGCATCCTGTTCTACTGCAATGGGACTTGCTATTGATTATAATGGTCGTGTTCAGGTAGTGGACAATCAGCGGATTTCCGTAACACAGAGACAGTCTGTAATGGATGCTAAGATGCTTGCCGAGGCAGGAAAAAGTGCTGCAGAGATCAAGAAGATCCTTACAGATCAGAAACTCGATTCCAGTATTTATATCACACTTGACACCCTGAAATATCTGAAAAAAGGTGGCAGGATCACACCGGCAGCCGCAGCCATCGGAACGGTTCTGAACCTGAAGCCTGTACTTCAGATCCAGGGAGAGAAGCTGGATGCCTACGCCAAGGTCCGTGGCAAGAAGCAGGCCAAACGTGCCATGCTGAAGGCAATGAAGAATGATTGGGAAACACGTTTTAAGGAATACGCATCTGACGGTGAGATGTGTCTTCAGGCTGCTTATACAGGAAATCTGGAAGAAGCAGAAGAATTTAAAAAAGAGATCCAGGAGGTATTTCCGGGAATGGAGATACATATGGATCCCCTTTCTTTAAGTGTTGCCTGCCATATCGGTTATGGTGCCCTTGCAGTCGCATGTTCAAGAAAAGTGACGTTATAAGCATAAAATACAGAAACAAAGATATGAGGAGTTTGAAACATGAAGAAGATTATGGAACAGATGGCGGAAGAACTTTCCGCAGCATTTGAAAAAGCAGGTTATGATCCGTCTTACGGAAAAGTTACTGTTTCCAACAGACCGGACTTATGTGAGTATCAGTGTAATGGTGCTATGGCAGGAGCCAAAGCATATCACAAGGCACCGTTTATGATCGCTGATGATGTGGTAGCACAGCTGTCAGACAGTCGGATTTTTTCCAGAGCAGAAGTTGTAAAGCCTGGATTTATCAACCTGGATGTGAACCCGGAATTTGTTGCAGAATACATGAATAAGATGGCAGAGGACGAGAAGCTTTCTGTTGAGACTGCCAAGAATCCGAAGACGATCATTATCGACTATGGCGGACCAAACGTTGCCAAGCCGCTTCACGTAGGACATCTCCGTTCTGCGATCATCGGTGAGAGCATCAAGCGTATCGGACGTTTTGTAGGACATAAGGTGATCGGTGATGTACATCTTGGAGACTGGGGCCTTCAGATGGGACTGATCATCACCGAGCTGAAACACCGGAAACCGGAGCTGGTATATTTTGATGACAGCTTTACCGGTGAATATCCGGCAGAAGCACCGTTTACTATCAGCGAGCTGGAAGAGATCTATCCATGTGCCAGTGGGAAGTCCAAAGAGGATGAGGCTTACCGTAATGAGGCACTGGAGGCAACCCATCTTCTTCAGCAGGGTAAACCCGGATACATGGCTCTCTGGAACCACATCATGAATGTATCTGTAACAGACCTTAAGAGAAACTACGCGAATCTGAACGTAGACTTTGACCTCTGGAAAAAAGAATCCGATGCACAGCCATACATTCCGGATATGGTAGAGGATATGAAGAAGCGAGGATTTGCCTATGAGGACCAGGGTGCTCTTGTTGTAGATGTAAAAGAAGAGAGTGATACCAAGGAGATCCCTCCATGTATGCTTTTGAAATCAGACGGAGCTTCTCTCTATACGACCACAGACCTTGCTACTATCGTAGAGCGTATGAAACTCTTTCAGCCGGATGAGATTCTTTATGTTGTTGACAAGCGTCAGGAGCTGCATTTTATCCAGGTATTCCGCTGTGCAAGAAAAACCGGTCTTGTAAATCCGGAGACCAAGCTTTCCTTCCTTGGTTTCGGTACCATGAATGGAAAAGACGGTAAACCGTTTAAGACAAGAGAAGGCGGTGTTATGCGTCTGGAGAACCTGATCGCAGATATTGATGAGGAAATGTATCGTAAGATCGTGGAGAATCGCAGTGTAAAAGATAAAGATGCAAAGGATACTGCCAAGATCGTAGGACTTTCCGCGATCAAATACGGAGATCTTTCCAACCAGGCGACCAAGGATTACATCTTTGATGTTGACCGCTTTACATCCTTTGAGGGAAATACAGGTCCGTATATCCTTTATACTATCGTTCGTATTAAGTCGATCCTGAACCGTTATGTACAGGAGGGAGGAGATTTAAGTACAGGTAAGATCCTTCCGGCAGTCAATGCCAGTGAGAAGAACCTGATGCTTCAGCTTTCCGGCTTTGCAGCAATGGTTGAGAACGCTTTTGAAGAAAAAGCACCACATAAGATCTGTGCATATATCTATGAGGTATCCAATGCATTTAACAGCTTTTACCATGAGACCAAGATCTTAAGCGAAGAGGATCAGGCACAGAAGGAATCCTTCCTTCAGCTGCTCCAGCTTACAAGAAGAGTGCTTGAGACAAGCATCGATCTTCTTGGATTCTCTGCACCGGATCGTATGTAAGGTATAGCTTTGCAGATACAAACACTATGAATAATGACAGACCGCCGGATAAAGAGACATTTTTGTCTGCTATATTCGGCGGACTTTTTTATATAGAAAGTTCTTTGCAAAAAGAACAGGACGTGCTATAATAGGACTTATCCTAAACGAGGGCAGATCACGAATTTCTGCCTGACTATAAGTTATCTGATTTTTTTCAAACCGGAATTCACCGGATTATCCCAAATCAATAAGAAACGTAATTATAAATATTGTCTGACAGAAATGAGAGGAAGGTGATCTGTCTGATCGGAAATGTTCTGAAAGAACGTTATTGCATTGTAGAACAAATTGGACATGGCGGAGGTGGAAGCCTTTATCTGGCAAAAGATATGGAGCTTGGTATCTGCCGTGCAGTGAAAGAGATACCGATCGCAAAGAAAAAAGAAGCCAGACTCATGCAGCATCTGGAATATCCTGCAATACCGAAGATTATCGATTATGTGGAAACAGGGGAGTACTGTTATCTGATCATGGAATATATCAAGGGTCAGTCGCTGGGAGAACTTCTCCGTTCAGGAAAACGGTTTTCTTTACGGGAAATCCTTGCTCTGGGAAAGGAGATTGCCAGAGTATTGGAATATCTTCACAGTCGGAAACCACCGGTCTGTTACGGGGACCTGAAACCGGATAATCTTATGTTTTCTGAAACCGGGCATCTGTATCTGATAGATCTTGGAAGTGCCATGTTCGATCATGGAAAAAGAAAACAGATCTGTGAAGGAACGAAAGGCTATGCGGCGCCGGAGCAGTATCAGGGCTACTTAAGACCGGGAAGTGATATTTATGCTCTGGGGAAGACCCTGGAAAAGCTTTGCGGAAAAAAGAAATGGCAGTGGATTTTATATCCGGATTTTTTCTTGCTTCTGTTCCGATGTACCAGAAAACAGGAAAAATACAGATATTCGGATATGTCAGTGGTTCAGAAGAAAATCCAAAAGCTGGAAAACAGATATCGGATGATCACTTGGAGAAAACGATTTCTGGAAGCGGCAGCTGTAGGGATTCTGATAGGAACACTGATCTTGATAGCAGGATTGCTGAAAACGGAAGAATTTTCTGTGGCGATCTCAGAAGTAACAGATTTGTATTACGAAGCCAGACAGTATCCGGAAGACTCAAAAGATCGGGAAAAGTGCTGTATGGCAGCGGAAAAGAGACTCCAGAGGTTAAGTAGAAATTATGGGGGAAAAGAACAGCAGCGTCGTATTGAGCTATTGTTGGCATGGAATGCGGAGCTTTTGTGTGAACCGGAAAAAGCGGCTTTATATTATGAAAATCTTCTTCTGTATGATGCAGAATATCCTGTGGCCTACGGGGAATATGGGATGTTTCTTATTCGGACCGGTCAGAAAGAGGCCAGCAGAAAGCTGTGGGAAGATTATAAAGAGAAAGAAAAAGCGGAATTACTGGATGACAGTGAAAGCAGAAATCTGCAGCTTTGGGAGGAGATCAATGAGAAAAAGAAGAGAAAGTGATCAGAAAAAACCAAAAGAAATGAAAATTCCTAGTAGGAAAGCCTGCTTTATTATTTTGTTTCTGCTGGTCTTATGCAGCTGGATGATCCCTTCCATTGCTGTCTATGGATTTGATGTGTCAGGAATGGATAGTTTTGATACCGGCGGATTTGATATGAATGTGGGAGAAGGAACCGGACAGCTGCCGGAAGACTGGGAAGAAAGCTATGCAGGAGAAGGAAGTGATGATAGTAATTGGAACAGAGAAGAAGGAAATACTGAGGAGTATTCCGCTGCCTGGGCAGAATCAGAGAATGATCAGGAGGAGTCTGCACAATGGAATTTAGATTTTCAGACAGATGAGGTACGTTCTCAGGAAGAAAGCTTTATGGAAAATGGAAATACTGCGGCAGAAGTAGAAATAGCTGATACACCTGCGGAAAAACTGACGGAAACGCCGATACCAACAAAACTGCCAATACTGACTGAACAACCGATCCCTATACAGACAGTGACAGCAAGTCCATCTGTAACGTTGACTCAAAAACCAGTTCGAAAGTCAGTGACAGATGCATCAAAGAGGGAGAAGAAGCAAAATCCGGCATTATCTTACTATCGGACAGAACCAACAGGAACGTCGGATAGGAAAAAAGAAAAAGAGCAAAAACCGGTGATCCGAATGAAAACAGACGGTAACAGGATCCGGATAGAGATCAGTCCGGATATTCCGTTCCAGATCCTTTCATTTCGGATCAATGGAAAAGAATGTGATTTTTACTGGCAAGGAAAAAAGCTTCTGGCGGAATTACCGAAAAAAAGCAGAAATCCCTGGAAAGCAGAACTCATGGGTTTTGTGAAATCCGGGAAGCTGTACTATGAAACCATGGACTTACCAGAAAAACAGTGATACAATAGGCATACTTACTGATTATTTTATACAACAGGAGGAATTTATGTATAAGGCAATCTTTTTTGATCTGGACGGAACACTGACAGAATCCGGAGAGGGGATTACGAAATCTGTACAGTATGCACTGGAGAAGCTTGGAGTTTCGGCACCGGAGCTGGAGCCATTGAAGGTTTTTGTGGGTCCGCCGCTTCTGGAACAGTTTATGAAGTATGCGGGATTTGATAAAGAGACAGCACAGAAGGGAATTGAATATTACAGAGAGCGGTATTCAGAAAAAGGAATGTATGAGAACACCGTTTATCCCGGTGTGGAAAACACTCTGGCAGAACTGAAACGTCGTGGTTACAGACTGGCTGTGGCGTCTGCGAAACCGACCTTTTACGTAACACAGATCATGGACCATTTTAATTTGAGCCGGTATTTTGAGGTGATCGCCGGGACGGACCTCAATGGACCGAAAGTAACCAAATCTCAGGTGATCGAGGAAGCTCTGGAAAGAATGAGCCTTTCTGACCACCGTGACCAGGTGATCATGGTGGGTGACAGAGAACATGACATTTTCGGAGCCAGACGATGCGGGATCCAGTGTGTGGCTGTATCTTACGGATATGGAAGCAGAGAAGAACTGGAAAAGGCACAGCCTCTTCAGATCGTAGCTTCCGCAGATGAACTTCTGAATTTTTTCGTCTGACCCCTCTGCACAGACAGAATATTTTTCAAATAGTGTGGAGGGAGCTTTATCCGGCAGGAATCCATTATCTTATCGGACAGATCCTCGGAAGCGCCGTGCTTCTCTGGCTGGCAGGGCATGTCGGCAACGCACAGGAAAGGTACTATAGTTATACGCTGGTGATCACCGGACTTACCGGAGTGCTGGTTATGTTTCCGGCAGTATATTTTTACCGGAAGGATCGTATAGGAAGGCTGATCGGCGGTTTGACTTCCGTTGAGGAACAAAGGCTATCTATTCCTGAAATGCTGCTTCTTCTTGCTGCTGGAGCCGGATTTGCCCAGTATGCCAATGTGCTGGTGGCGATCCTGCAGAACTGGATCTCATCCAGCTATGGAGAGACGATGACGAAGATTACCTCAGGAAAGAGTTTGTTTATGATGATCTTCTGGATGGGGATCATAGCGCCTGTTGCAGAAGAAATGATCTTTCGCTGGCTGATCTATCTGCGACTTCGGGATCACTTTTCTGTACTGTTTTCCGCTGTGATCTCTGCGGCGTTTTTCGGAATTTATCACGGAAATGTCCTGCAGGCTGTGTATGCGTTTGTTCTGGGAGGGATTTTTGCGTGGTTTCTGGAGATGGGCGGTAATAAGTGGACCAGTGTGCTGATGCACATCGGAGCCAATACCTGGATACTTATTTTCAGTGAATACGCCCAGACTCTGGTGGAAAAAGCCGGAGCAGGAAGCCTTCTGATGATCTATGGTGTTTTTGCGGCAACGATGATTGGAGGATATCAGTATTTTGCACGCCGGGGAGAAAAACGTGGCTACCGGGCTGTCTGATCCAATGTGGAACACGAATGTCTGCCTGCTACTGGATCAGGCAGAGTGATAGATGAATATTTGCTTTACAGAGAATCTGTAGTGGAATCATAGTATAAGGATGCCATTACAGATTTTTTTATAAAAATATGCCGGAATCTTTTGCTGCCGGTAAATTTATATAGATTTTATATTTATTTAAGAGACCATTTCTTGCGTACCTTTGTATCATGTGCTATCATAAGTGTATTAAAAGAATTAATACACTTAATACACAGATTACAGAGAAAGGAGCGTCGTATGTTATTCTTGGACTATCAGGACAGACGTCCCATTTACGAGCAGATCGTAGAGAAATTCCGGATGCTGATCCTGTCAGGAGCTGTGGAGCCATCTTCCAAGATGCCGTCTGTGCGGCAGCTGGCCGTGGAATTATCCATCAATCCCAATACCATCCAGCGGGCATATATGGAACTGGAGCAGCAGGGGCTGATCTGTCCGGTGAAGGGAAAAGGCAGTTTTGTCACAGACAGCAGCAGGATCAGGCAGATTGGTATGGAAGAAACCTTAAGTGAGCTGAAAAAGATCACAGAAAAGGGAATGGCTCTGGGAGTAGGGGAGGAAGAAATGATCGGTGTGATCCGCTTATGCTATAAGGAGGGAAACAATGATTGAGATAAAAAACTGCAGCAAAGCTTTTGGTAAGATACAGGCAGTAAATAAGGTCACCATGGATATCGGGGAACGGGAGGTTTTTGGACTGATCGGCTCCAACGGTGCGGGAAAAAGTACTCTGCTCCGTATCATGGCCGGGATCATCCGTCAGGACAGAGGAGAGGTGCTGATGGATGAAGAACCGGTTTTTGAAAATGAAAGGATCAAAGAGCATTTTTTCTACATCCCGGACGATGCATATATTCCGGCAAATTACAATGCTCTGGACATGGCAGAATTTTACCGTTGTATTTATCCGGGATTTCAGCAGGCGCGTTTTGAGACAATGATGAAGCAGTTTCATCTGGATGGAAAACGAAAAATCAGCACTTTTTCCAAGGGAATGAAGAAACAGCTTCTGGTGATCCTGGGAATCAGTATAGGAACGAAATATCTGTTTTGTGATGAAACCTTTGATGGCCTGGACCCGGTAATGCGCCAGGCAGTAAAAAGTATTTTTGCATCAGAGATCATGAGTCGTGAATTTACGCCGGTGATCGCTTCCCACAATCTTCGTGAGCTGGAAGATATCTGCGATCACATCGGGCTTCTTCATCAGGGAGGAATTCTCCTTTCCAGAGATCTGGAGGATATGAAATTCCACATCCATAAGATCCAGTGTGTACTTACTGACAAAAAGAAAGAAGAAGAATTAAAGAAAGAGCTGGATGTTTTGAAAACAGAGCATCAGGGCTCCCTGTTGCTTATTACTGCAAGGGGAACAAGAAGAGAGATCATGGAGAAGATACAGGCAAAAAATCCTCTTTTCTGCGAAGTGCTCCCACTGACTCTGGAAGAAATATTTATCAGCGAAACGGAGGTGGCAGGCTATGAAGTCAAAAATTTATTCCAGTGAGTATATGAAATCCTCTTCTAAAGGACAAAGATGGATCCCGGCATTTGCCATGATCGCATTTCTCCTTGCATTTCCGGTAGCGGAACTTATTCTGATGGGAAAATGGAATGAGCGCAGTTATACTCAGAGTCAGCTTTCCTATCTGTATTCCAGCCTGTGGAACAGTGACTTTCTCACAATGGGAGCAGCTGTGGCTGCGGTAACCGCATTTTTTGCAGCAGTAAGCGGCTTCTGGTATCTGTATTCCCCGAGAAAAGTGGATTTCTATCACAGCCTTCCGGTAAAGCGAAGTGCACTGTTTCTGCACAGAGTATTGTTGGCTGTTCTTTATTATCTAGTGCCATATGTGATCATGGAATTTGCTGCGGTATGCATCGGGGCAGCCAGAGGATATTACAGCCTTTCCATTATGAAAAAGGCACTGATCCTGCTGGTGCTCCATCTCCTGATGTATCTTCTGGTGTATTTTTCCACAGTGCTGGTGATCGCCTGCACCGGTACCATGTTGATGGGAGCACTTGCATGGGCAGGGCTGTTTACCTACAGTATCGTTCTGGCAGTGATGCTGCAGTTAAGCGGACATTTATTTTTTGATACCTGGTACGAGGGCAGTTACGGAATTCTGGCAGCAGTGCGGAATCTGGGATCTCCTCTTATGGTGATCGTAAGCTTTATAGATAGATACAGCAGCGGAAGCTTTGGAAAGCAGTTGCTGATACTGATCCTTACGCTGTTTATCATGGCAGCACTTTCCTGGATGGCATTTTGTAGACGAAGGTCAGAGAATACCGGAAAAGCTCTGGTATATACCTGGATGGAGCCGGTCTTAAGTGCCCTGATCACAATACCATCCGGACTGGGGATCGGTCTGATCTTTTATATGATTCCGGAAGATTCATCCAAAACAGCATGGTGGATCTTCGGAATGATACTGGGAACGATCCTGGTCCATGGAATTCTGGAAGTGATCTATGAAATGGATTTTCGCAGATTTTTCCGCGGAAAAGTGCAGCTTATGATCTTTGGAGGTGTTGTGGCAATCTGTGCGCTGACCATGAAAATGGATCTTCTGGGATATGACAGTTATTTTCCGGCTTATGACAATCTTCAGGGAGTTGTGATAAATGTAAGCAATCTCTCATATGCAGAGCAGCTTTGCAATGTGGAAAAAAAGAAGACGGAATCTATAAGATCCGGTATACTGCTACCTCAGACAATAGTTCTGGTCTGCTGGATCAGCCGGTAATGAAAAGTAAAGCATTATATAACAGTCTGAAGGATATCAGGCTTCAGAATGAAAAAGGAAAAAAATCAGGAAGGCGCATGTATGTGCGCTACATAAATAAACAGGGATTCAGTGTATGCAGAGGCTATATTGTATCCTCTGCACAGGCACAGAATCTTATGGAAGCCCTGTATGATGAGCAGACATGGAAAGAAGACAGATATTCATTTTTTCAGCTGGACAAACAGTATCTGAAAGAGGTCACCGGTATTTTCTGTGACGGAGATATTCAAACCTTATTTGAGAAAAATGCAGAGAAGCGTCAGGCGCTGGCAGAGGCGTTGAGAAAGGACATTCTGGAAAACGGCGGTCAGACAGTAAAAGACCAGCCATGTGCAATGCTGATGTTCGATTATGCGGGAATTCCGTCAGAAGGATACATGGATGAATGGGGAATGAATGTACCGGCTGTTCAGGAAGGAGAGAGGGTGTCTACCTCCGTTCTGGTGTATCCGGCATATAAGAGAACACTTGCAATTTTGGAAGAAACAGGATATCCTCTTTCTATGGATAAGCTGTCTGTTGAGTATATTGATGTTTATTACTTCAGCTCCGAAGCTGCCGGCGAAGATGATGAAGTTTTTTCCGACACTGAGCCCATTTCGGATCTTGAAGAAACAGATAACGGTTATAAAGTCCGTTACGATAAAAAGGAACAGCTGGAAGCCCTGAAAAAATGTATCCGTCCATCACAGCTGGTAAACGGATGGACTATCTGGAATGCAGATGCCACAATGGAAGTGGTTCTGGAAGGACAAGAGAGCACCGGCGGGGATTCCGGACTTTATATGACATTTGTCGGTGAGATCCCGGATTTTATCAGAGCAGATGCAAAGGCAGCCCATGTAACAGAATGGGAGGTAAATGATTAATGGAAAAACCAGTCCGGCTGGATAAATTTCTGGCAGATGCCGGCGCAGGTACAAGAAGCGAGGTAAAAAATACATACAGAAGGGTCAGGTGCAGGTTAACGGGAAATCTGTGAAGAAACCGGAGCTGAAGGTAACAGAAGAAGATCAGGTGGTTATGAACGGGCAGGAGCTCCATGCTGCACCGGAATATGTATACTATCTTTTTAACAAGCCGGCAGGCTGTGTCAGCGCAACGGAGGACTTCAGAGATAAAACGGTTCTCGACTACATTGAAGAGAAAGACAGAAGAAAGGGTCTTTTTCCGGTGGGACGCTTGGATAAAGATACAGAAGGCTTTCTTCTGATCACAGATGACGGTCCTCTGGCACACGAGCTTCTTTCTCCGAAAAAGCATGTGGATAAGACCTACTATGCAAAAGTATCCGGGAAAGTGACAGAAGAAGATGTCGTGAAGCTGGCAGAAGGCGTGGATATCGGGGAAAAAGATCTCACACGACCGGCAAGGCTGGAGATCCTTTCTACCTGGGAGTCCGGCACAGAATCTGCAGAAGCCGGTAAGAACTGGGAATCTGAGATCCGACTTACCATCCACGAGGGAAAATTCCATCAGGTAAAACGGATGATGGAGGCACTGGGAAAAAAGTAACTTATTTGAAAAGACTATCCATGGGGCCGCTGGCGCTTCCTTCAGATCTTCCGACAGGAAAATATCGTTCGCTCACCGAAAAGAGCTGGAGCTTCTGAAGTCTGCCGGAAACCGCTGAAAAACAGAAAAAATTGGAAAAATCCCCTTTACATAAGGGGATTTTCTATGCTATAATTCAGAAGTTGCAAAAATAAGCACGCACGGCGATTCTATAAGGATGGTGCCCTACGGTGTGAGGATGGGTCCAGAGAGAAGGCGACCTGTGCGGAAGAATTTAACCAAAAAGGAGAAAAGACATGAGCGTTATTTCAATGAAGCAGCTTTTAGAGGCAGGTGTTCATTTCGGACATCAGACAAGAAGATGGAACCCTAAAATGGCTCCGTACATCTACACAGAGAGAAATGGTATCTATATCATCGATCTTCAGCAGTCTGTAGGAATGGTTGACGATGCTTACAATGCAGTAGCAGATATCGTTGCCAACGGTGGACACATCCTTTTCGTAGGAACTAAGAAACAGGCTCAGGATGCTATCCGTACAGAGGCAGAGCGTTGTGGAGAGTTCTTCGTAAATGAGAGATGGCTTGGTGGTATGCTTACAAACTTCAAGACAATCCAGAGCCGTATCGCAAGACTGAAAGAGATCGAGACAATGGAAGCTGACGGAACATTCGACGTACTTCCTAAGAAAGAAGTTATCGAGCTTCGCAAAGAGCTTGTTAAGCTTCAGAAGAACCTTGGCGGAATCAAAGAGATGAAGAGAATCCCGGATGCTATCTTTATCGTAGATCCTAAGAAAGAGAGAATCTGCGTACAGGAGGCTCATACACTTGGAATCCCGCTTATCGGTATCTGCGATACTAACTGTGATCCGGAAGAGCTTGACTATGTGATCCCGGGAAATGACGATGCTATCCGTGCAGTAAAACTCATCGTTTCCAAGATGGCTGACGCTGTTATCGAGGCTAAGCAGGGAACTGCTGAGGCAGATGGCGAGATCGAGGCTGAGTCTGAGGAGTTTGCAGCTACAGAGGAATAATTCGTATAAACAGAATATTTCAGGAGGAAACGAACAATGGCTATTACAGCAGCACAGGTAAAAGAGTTAAGAGAGATGACCGGCGCCGGAATGATGGATTGTAAGAAAGCTCTTACAGCTACAGAAGGCGATATGGATAAAGCAGTTGAGTTCCTGCGTGAGAAGGGTCTTGCTACAGCACAGAAGAAAGCAAGCCGTATCGCAGCAGAGGGTCTTTGCAAAACTCTGGTAACAGAGGATGGAAAGAAAGCAGTCGTTGTTGAGGTTAATGCTGAGACAGACTTCGTTGCAAAGAACGAGAAATTCCAGAGCTATGTTGCAGATGTTGCAGCACAGGCACTTAACACAACAGCAGCTGATATCGATGCTTTCCTTGCTGAGGCATGGGCACTTGATACAACTAAGACTGTAAAAGAGGCTCTTGCAGCTCAGATCGCAGTAATCGGCGAGAACATGAACATCCGTAGATTTGCTCAGGTTGAGGAGCAGAACGGATTCATCGCTTCCTACACTCATATGGGTGGAAAGATCGGCGTTCTTGTAGACGTTGAGACAGATGTTGTTAACGATGCTGTTAAAGAGATGGCTAAGAACGTAGCTATGCAGATCGCAGCTCTGAAACCGCAGTACACAAGCGACAAGGAAGTAAGCGCTGACTATATCGAGCATGAGAAAGAGATCCTTATGGCTCAGATCCAGAACGATCCGAAGGAGTCCCAGAAACCGGCTAAGGTTATCGAGGGAATGATCACAGGACGTATCAAGAAAGAGCTCAAAGAGATCTGCCTTCTTGACCAGACATACGTAAAAGCAGAGGACGGAAAACAGTCCGTTGCTAAATACGTAGAGCAGGTAGCAAAAGAGAACGGCGCTAAGATCCAGATCAAAGGCTTCGTTCGCTACGAGACAGGCGATGGTCTTGAGAAGAAAGAAGAGAACTTCGCTGAGGAAGTTGCAAAGCAGATGGGTAAATAATCTGATATCTGCAGATCTTTAATAAGATCCATAAAACCCTTGAAAATCCAGTATTTTCAAGGGTTTTTCTTATATTATCCACTTCATATACTACATTATAAAATATGGATAGACTATAGTAACAGGAAGTTGCTTTTCAGAACATGGATCTATCTTTATAATAGGATAATGGAGGTGACGGCTATGGAAACAAAAAATGTAATCTTAAAACTTAGAACGGAAAGAGGAATGTCACAGGACGAGCTGGCAGATAAAATCATGGTAACGAGACAGGCTGTATCACGCTGGGAAAATGGAGATACCGTTCCGAATACTGATACACTTAAGCTCTTATCGAAAGAATTTGATGTCTCGATCAATACGCTTTTGGGAGAACCGAGAAAGCTGATCTGCCAGTGCTGCGGGATGCCAATTGATGATGATTCCATATTGGGACGTGATAAGGATGGCACATTAAATGAGGAGTATTGTAAGTGGTGCTATGCAGATGGAACATACACATATAATGATATGGATGAATTGATTGATGTTTGTGTAAAGAATATGGTAAATGAAAGCTTTACCGAAGAACAGGCACGCACTTATCTGAAAGAAATGCTTCCAAAGTTAGATTACTGGAAAAGGTATGAGGAACTTAGTGACAATGGGCAGTTTGAAGAGTTTAAAAAAGCAATTGATAAATGAAATAAATGATTTACATATAGATGGACTTCCAAGGGTAGACAGACTGAATGCACTTGTAGGTAAATATGTAAATCTGGAATATGCACTGCCAAATGGACAAAAAGTGAAATTTCTGGATGACCAGAAAACTTATCTGGGAAATCAAATGGAATCTGAATTCGGAGGGGACAGATACTTCGGTATTCTGGCAAATATGGATTTTATTATGATATGTACATATGAGAAAGACGGTGAAAATCCTGAATTGGTTATATACAAAAAAGATGAGTATAGTATGCGGATTAGTGATTAGTTTCGTTACCGTTCACTGATAATATTCCGCATGGAATGAGTAAAATAAAAATTCCGCTTTACAAATAACAGATAAAGTATTAAAATAAACAAAAAGATATCTTCAGGGCAGGGTGTGATTCCCTACCGGCGGTAGAGCCCGCGAGCCGAAAGGTATGATCCGGTGAGATTCCGGGGCCGACAGTATAGTCTGGATGGAAGAAGATGATAGTACAGTTGATTTTTGTATGAATGAATGTAGTATCAGAGCTCTGAGATGGTGATCCATTTCAGAGCTTTTTATGTAGGAAATAATCAGACATTCATTTATTGATCATATGTAACAGATCAATTCCACCCTGCAGATATTTCTGCAGGCTTTTTTGTATTTGGCACATCGTTTTTGAAATAAATATACCACTCACTTGTCTGTGAATCCGATTGCACAGGTCTAAAAGCCTTAGCGTACCAGACAAAGAACAGGAATAAGAAAGAAGGAATAGAAATGACGGATCAGGAATATATGCTTCGGGCGATTCAGCTGGCCAAAAAAGGAGAAGGCTGGACGAATCCCAATCCGATGGTAGGGGCAGTGATCGTAAAAGACGGAAGGATCATCGGGGAAGGCTATCATAAAAAGTATGGAGAACTTCACGCAGAACGTAATGCTATTGCTTCTCTTACAGAACCAGCAGAAGGTGCGGTGATTTATGTTACACTGGAGCCTTGCTGTCATCATGGAAAAACACCTCCATGTACGGAAACGATCATTGAACAGAAGATCAGAAAAGTGGTGATCGGTTCCCGAGATCCGAATCCGAAAGTGGCAGGAAAAGGTGTACAGATGTTAAGGGAAGCCGGTGTAACAGTAGTTGAAGATTTTATGAGAGAAGAATGTGATCAGCTGAATCCGGTGTTTTTCCATTATATTACTACGAAAACCCCATACGTGGTGATGAAGTATGCCATGACACTGGATGGGAAGATCGCAACGAAGACAGGAGCATCAAAATGGATCACCGGAGAAGCGGCAAGAAAAGAAGTACAGCATATGCGGCATCAGTACATGGGGATCATGGCAGGTATTGGAACTGTGCTTGCAGATGATCCGATGTTAAACGTCCGGGTAGAAGGCTGGAAAAGTCCTGTCAGGATTGTGTGCGACAGTAAGCTCAGGATCCCGCCGGACAGTCAGATCGTAAAAAGTGCGGAAAAGTACCGGACGATCGTGGCTTATGCAGATCAGAAAAATACAGAAGAAAAATAAAAATATTACATACCATGGGAGTTGAGACCATTTACTGTCCGGATGAAAAGGATCAGATAGACCTTAAGAAGCTGATGACAGATCTTGGAAACAGGGGTATTGACAGCATCCTCCTGGAGGGAGGCGGTACGTTAAATGACAGTGCCCTGCGAGCCGGAATTGTAAAGGAAGTACAGGCTTTTGTGGCACCAAAGCTGTTTGGTGGTGTGGCCGGGAAGACACCGGTAGAAGGTATCGGAGTTGAATTCCCGTCTGAAGCAGTAGAACTGAAATATACAGATATCTGCCAGATCGGTGAGGACATCCGGATAAGATGTCAGGTGTGTGAGAAAAAACAGGAGGAATCATGTTTACAGGAATCGTAGAAGAGAAAGGAAAAGTCCGTTATATACAGCTGACAGGAGAATCAGGGATCCTGGCAGTGAAAGCCCGGAAAGTCCTGGAAGGGACAAGGATCGGTGACAGTATTGCTGTGAATGGTGTGTGTCTGACAGTTACGTCGATCCAGCCGGACGGATTTACTGCCGATGTGATGGCAGAGACGATCAGAAGAAGCAGTCTTGGCAGTTGTAAAGCTGGAAGCCAGGTAAACCTGGAACGTGCAATGGCTGCAGATGGCAGGTTCGGGGGACACATAGTAAGCGGTCATATTGATGGAACTGGAGTGATACGTTCCATGCTCCGGGAAGAAAATGCCATCTGGGTATCAATTGAGACATCGCCACAGATCTTGCATCTGATCGTGGAAAAAGGATCCGTTTGTATTGATGGAATCAGCCTGACAGTTGCAAGGGTTGATGAAGCTGGTTTTCAGGTGTCGGTCATTCCACATACAGGAGAAGAAACCACCCTTTTGGAAAAGGTGCCGGGGGATCTGGTTAATCTGGAAAATGATGTGATCGGAAAATATGTAGAAAAACTGCTTGGCATCAGAAAAAATGAAGAAGAGAAAAAAGAATCCGGAATTACGATGGAGTTTCTTGAAGAATTCGGCTTTTAGAACAGGAGGATATACAGTATGTCACAAAATTATCAGTACAACACAATTGAAGAGGCACTTAGGGATCTTAAGGAAGGAAAAATAATTCTGGTCACAGATGATCCGGACAGAGAAAATGAGGGAGATCTGATATGTGCGGCAGAGTTTGCGACCCGGGAAAATATTAATTTCATGGCGACTTATGCAAAGGGTCTTATCTGTACACCGATGAGTGCAGAAATTGCGGCGAGATTGAATTTTCCGCCGATGGTTGCTGAGAACACGGACAATCACAGTACAGCATTTACCGTGGCAGTGGATCACGCAGATACAACCACCGGTATCTCTGCGGCAGAACGCTCCTATACCATTATGAAGTGTGTGGATGATCAGTCAAAACCGGAGGATTTCAGAAGACCGGGACATGTATTTCCGCTTATTTCCAGAAAAGGCGGGGTTCTGGTACGAAATGGCCATACGGAGGCAACAACAGATCTTATGAGACTTGCCGGACTGAAAGAATGCGGCGTGTGCTGTGAAGTTATGAAAGAAGATGGCACTATGATGCGTACATCACAGCTATGGGAAATGGCAAAAGAGCATAACCTTACATTTATTACGATCCGTGATCTGCAGGATTATATAAGAATACATGAAAAGCATGTAAAGGAGGAAGCAGCTGCAAACCTCCCAACGCAGTACGGTGATTTTAAAATGTATGGCTATATCAATGACATTACAGGAGAGCATCATCTGGCACTGGTAAAAGGTGATCTAGGAGATGGAGAGGATGTGCTTTGCCGTGTACATTCGGAGTGCCTGACAGGAGATGCATTCGGATCGCTCAGATGTGACTGCGGCCTGCAGCTGCAGACAGCGATGCGCCAGGTAGAGGCGGAAGGCAGAGGGATCATTCTGTATATGAGACAGGAAGGCAGAGGGATCGGACTGATCAATAAGATCAAAGCCTATGCGCTTCAGGAACAGGGATACGATACCGTGGAGGCTAATGTGAAGTTAGGGTTTGCACCGGATCTTAGAGAGTACTGGGTTGGGGCACAGATACTGTCAGACCTTGGTGTGAAATCATTAAGATTACTGACCAATAACCCGGATAAAGTCTATGGGCTTGGTGAATTCGGGCTGAAGATCAATGAGAGAGTACCTTTGGAGATTCCGGTACAAAAATATGACCGGAAGTATATGAAAACGAAGCAGGAAAAGATGGGTCATATTTTTAAGGAAATAAATTTATAAAAAACAGCAAATAGCAGGAGGAAGAAAAAATGAGACAGATCAATTTAGTAGAAGGAAAAGTAGTAGCACCGGAGGGAATGAAAGTTGGTATCGTTGCAGCGAGATTCAATGAGATCATTGTGAATAAATTATTGGGAGGGGCAGTCGACGGACTGGTAAGACATGGAGTAGAAGAAGAGAATATTACTGCAGCATGGGTGCCGGGAGCATTTGAGATTCCGCTTACAGCACAGAAAATGGCACAGTCCGGAAAATATGATGCAGTTATCTGCGTGGGAGCTGTCATTCGTGGAGATACTTCACATTATGATCTGGTGTGCAATGAATCTGCCAAGGGGATCGCACAGGTTGAACTTGCAACAGGGATCCCGGTCTTATTCGGAGTGATCACGACTGAGAATATCGAGCAGGCTATTGCGCGTGCAGGAAGCAAAGCAGGTAATAAAGGCTATGACTGTGCGTTATCTGCGATCGAGATGGTTAATCTGATGAAGCAACTCTAAAAGACAGGAAAATAAATGATGACAAAAACGATCATATTCGATTATGATGGAACGATCCATCATACCCTTGGAATCTATGAACCGGCATTTCGCGAAACCTATCAGTGGCTGACAGAACAGAAGGCTGCAGAAGAACGGGAGATAGGCTCGGCGGAAATTGCCGGCTGGCTGGGATTTAACAGTAAGGAGATGTGGAATACATTTTTGCCGGAGCTGGATCAGAGCTATAAAGAGCAGGCGAGCAGGATGGTAGGAGAACTGATGGTCAGACAGATCAGGAAGCATAAGGCAGTGTGGTATCCGGGAGCAGAGGAGATGCTTACAGCCTTGAAGAACCGGGGATATCATCTTGTGATCTTAAGTAACTGTAAAGCTTCCTATCGTGAGGCGCATTGGAAGGAATTTGGGATGGAACGATGGTTCGATCATTTTTATGACTGCGAATCGTATGGATTCCGTCCAAAGACAGAAATTGTGCAGGAAATCATCCGGGAATATACAGGCCCTTATCTGGTGGTCGGAGATAGGAGGCAGGATCTGGAATGTGCCAGAGCCTGCAAAAGCCCATTTATAGGATGCCTGTATGGATATGGTGAGAGCGGGGAGCTGAACGGAGCAGATCGTCTTGCGGAACATATAGAGGATATACCACAGTTGGTGATATGAGGATGAGTTCAGCTTTATCCGAAAGTAGAAGCTGTACACTGACAGAAGGCATAGGACTGACGGGAACGGCATAAATATTATAAAAATCCGAAGGATCCTAAAATATGATTTCCCTCAGTCTATGTATGATCGTAAAAAATGAAGAAGCAGTTCTTGAGAGGATCTTGAAGCCGGTTTCTCAGGTGATGGATGCGATCCTGATCGCAGATACCGGTTCTTCAGACAGAACAAAAGAGATCGCGGAGCAGTATACGTCGCAGGTGTTTGATTTTCCCTGGTGTGATGATTTTTCTGCTCCGCGTAATTTTCTTCTGGAAAAAGTCCGCACCGATTACTGGATGTGGCTGGATGCGGATGATGTCCTAGATGAAGAAAATCTGGAAAAACTGAAGAGTCTTAAAGAAACTCTGGATCCCGGAACAGATGTTGTAATGATGGAATATGCGGCAGGGTTTGACCAGAGCGGGAGAACAACATTTTCTTATTTTCGGGAGCGGATAATGAAAACATCCAGAAATTTCAGATGGAATGGGGCAGTTCATGAAACTGTGATTCCGGAGGGAAATATCATTTATTCGGATGTGGTGATCCGGCACCGGAAATGTGGAAAAGGTGATCCGGACCGTAATCTTCGCATTTATGAAAAAATGCTGGCAGGAGGAGAAACGCTGGAACCC
This sequence comes from Ruminococcus sp. SR1/5, assembly GCF_000209835.1. Taxonomy (NCBI): domain Bacteria; kingdom Bacillati; phylum Bacillota; class Clostridia; order Eubacteriales; family Oscillospiraceae; genus Ruminococcus; species Ruminococcus sp. SR1/5. The sequence continues at coordinate 424,874 of NC_021014.1, forward strand.
AGACATCAGCTTTATTATGGGAGAGAACTGTATTATCATCAGCGTTATCCGGAGACAGAGGCTGTGTTGGTGGAGTTCCTGAAAAATCCGTCCGGATGGCTGGAAAATAAGATCGATGCCTGTTTTGTACTTGGACAGTGCTACCGGAAAATGGGAGAAAAAAAGTACGCACTGGAAGCTTTTCTGTACAGTCTGACTATGGATGTGCCGAGGGCGGAAATCTGCTGTGAGGTCGGTAAGATCTTTCTGGAAAGAGAGCTGCCCAGACAGGCTGCCTACTGGTACGGGCAGGCGCTCACTGTGCCTTCAGATAAGAAAAAGGGTGGATTTTTTATGGCTGAGTATCATGGGTTTGTGCCATATATGCAGCTTTGCGTTTGTTATGATAAAATGGGATGCCCGGAGCAGGCATTTTTTTTCATAAGAAAGCGATGGAACTGAAGCCGGAAGATCCGGGAGTATTGTATGATCAGAAATATTTCTGGGAAAAATATGGTCTGGCATAAAAGAAAAGATATCTTTATTATATTTTTCTGGCAGGGTACAAGCTTGCGGGGATCCTATGCACAGGTAAAAGCTGTTGTCATATACTGTAGGGAAAGTTATTTTCCTATGAGGTGATCGAAGAATGCTGTTCAGGCATCGAAAACGTAAGGAAATGGAAATGCAGCAGGACAGTCATGAGGATTTGTCCTGTATGTCCTGTTATGGAAATCATAGTTCCTGTGGATGTGACAGATGTGGAACAAGAGGCTGTCCGGGAGTTCCGGGTCCTATGGGTCCTCAGGGACCGCAGGGGGAACCGGGAATACAGGGATATACGGGAGCCACGGGTCCGACGGGAGCAACAGGAGCCACCGGTCCGGCAGGAGTAACAGGTCCGACGGGAGCAACGGGAGCCACGGGTCCAGCGGGAGCAATGGGAGCGACAGGAGCAACAGGAGCAACAGGAGCCACGGGTCCAGCGGGAACGACGGGGGTAACAGGTCCGGCTGGTGCGATCGGAGCCACCGGTCCAGCAGGTCCAACAGGAGCAACAGGAGCCACTGGCCCTGCCGGAACAGTAACCCCGGCAGCTGCTGTTGGAAATGCAACAACGGTAGATGATATTGTAGAGGATTTTAATGCACTTCTTGCAAACCTTCGTGATGCAGGACTCCTGGAAAGATAGTGAAATGATAAACACACGTTACTGTGCGGCTGCGTATTTTATGCAGCCGCTGTATATTCTCCATAAAAATATTTCATTGTAGCTTTCTGACGAAAGGTGCTATAATATTTTTGTCTAAGTATGATTATGGGGGATGAAATCGTGAAAAAAAACAAGTATGAGATCGATATGTGCAATGGGTCGATCATGGACAAGCTGATTTCGTTTTCACTGCCGCTGATGCTGTCCGGTATCCTGCAGCTGATGTTCAATGCAGTGGATATCGTGGTAGTGGGACGTTTCAGCGGAAGTGAGGCGCTGGCGGCAGTAGGCTCCACTACCGCACTGATCAATGTGTTTACCAACCTTTTTATCGGGATTTCTCTTGGTGCCAATGTGCTGGCAGCCAGATTTTATGCTGCCGGTAAGGATGAAGAAATGTCAGAAACAGTACATACATCGATCCTGCTGGCTCTGATCAGCGGGATCATCATGGCAGTTCTGGGAGTAATCTTTGCCAGAATCTGCCTGGAGCTGATGGATACGCCGGAGGATGTGATCGATCTTTCTACTCTTTATATGCGTATCTATTTTCTGGGAATGCCGTTTTTTATGCTGTATAACTATGGCGCAGCAATTCTGCGTGCAGTGGGAGATACCAAGCGGCCGTTGGTCTTTTTGATCATTTCCGGTTGTGCCAATGCGCTTCTGAACCTGTTTTTTGTGATTATTTGTCATTTAAGTGTGGCAGGTGTCGGAATCGGAACCGTGATTTCTCAGCTGATCTCCTGTATCCTTGTTCTCCGATGCCTGTATCAGACAGAGGGAAGCTATCAGCTGCGTTTTTCGAGTCTGTCCATAAATATGGAATATCTGAAACAGATCTTTCAGGTAGGGCTTCCAGCAGGAATCCAGAGTACAGTGATCAATTTTTCCAATGTGCTGCTCCAGTCCTCTGTAAATTCTTTTGGCTCCATTGCAATGGCAGGATATACGGCAGCAAACAATATCTTCGGATTTCTGTATGTGTCTGTAAATTCAGTTACCCAGGCCTGCATGAGCTTTACCAGTCAGAATTATGGTGTGCGAAAACCGAAACGTATGGACCGGGTGCTTGTTGACTGTATGATCCTGTCCTTTGTCGTATCCTTTGCCATGGGCTGTGGTGCATACTTTTTCGGTCCGCAGCTTCTGAAGATCTATACGGAAGACCCTAAGGTTATCCAATGCGGAATGGAGATTCTTGTCTATACCACAGTTACCTATTTCCTTTGCGGACAGATGGATCTGTTTCCGGGAGCACTGCGCGGAATGGGACGCTCCGGTGTCCCCATGATCCTGTCGATCATCGGAACCGTCGGACTCCGGATCGTGTGGATATTCGGAATTTTCCCGGCACACAGATCATTGAAGGTACTGTTTATTTCCTACCCGGCATCCTGGATCCTTACGATCATCATGCAGGTGACCTGTTTCTGGTTTGTAAGGCGGAAAGTTCACAGGCAGCTTCTGGGAGAGACTGCAGAATAAAAACGAATACACAGAATATCAGAAAAAGCGGATAGAATTCCGCTTTTCTGTGTTTACGGGGAAAATAAAACAGGTCAACTCATGTCCATTTTGCAAACAGGAGACATTGGAGCTGGAAAATAAAGAATATGGAGGAAACATGGAATTATTAAAACCTGATTATTACGACGAATTTACCTGTATTGCAGACAAATGCACCATCAGCTGCTGCAGGGAATGGAAGATCAACATAGATGATGAAACCTACAGAAACTGGAAAACCATCCAGCCGCCGTCAGAGGTGCCCGGACACAGAAGCTGCCTGCAGGCCTATACCATGAAAAAGGACGGCAGCCGGATCATGAAGATGACGGAAGAGCACGATTGTCCTTTTCTTGCAAAGAACAGACTGTGCTATCTGGTAAGTGCTTATGGGGATTCGATGCTTTCAGAGACCTGCCAGATTTTTCCAAGGGAGATCCATGAATTTCAGGATCATAAGGAAGCGACCATGATGCCCTGTTGCCCGGCTGTCCTGGACATCTGGAAGGAGAAGAAAAGAATCGCTTTTCCGGAAACTCCAAAAGAAAAGGAACAGCCGCTTTTTCTTGTGCGCCGGAAGGTTATGGATCTTATAATGGATCCTGAAAAAACACCGGAGGAAATCCTTCTTGAAAGTTTTTATGTTCTGAAGGAACTTCACTGGAACATGCCGCTTACCACAGAGCTTGTGGAAGATTATTTTTCAGAGAAAACGATTCGCCAACTGGAACATGCTATTAATGAAATAGAGCTGCCTGTTCTGGATACCATGGACGAATGCAATGAACTTTTGCAGGACCTGGCTGTAAATTACCGGAAAGAGGGACTTTACCGGAAATATCTGGAGCCGGTGATGGAGCTTGCGGAGGAATTGTCCGAAGAATATGAGGAAGAGGAACTGGTGGAAGCCCGGGAGGATTTTTATCGGAAATTTCGTGTATATGAAGACCTTCTCCGGAGCTTTCTTGCCAACGAAGTATATTCAGATCTTCTGACACCGGAGGGAGATTTGGAAGATGCCCTGGTCCATATGCAGTGGATCGGTATGGAATATGCCACCATCCGCCAGGCTGTTTTTCTTCGGTGGCAGAAAGATGGACGGGGATCTCTTCCCTACGAAACACTCCGGGATTATATGGTAGTGATCTCCAGAATGACCGGATATGAGGAAGACGATATCCGGGAATATCTTGAGAACAGTTTTGAAGAGCTTCTGTGGGAGTGGGGATATTTTGCGCTGATCACAGGGAAATGACTTTATAACTTAAAGTTATATTAAGTATTAAAAATATACATTTTAATTATATGACGTTTTGTGTTAGAATATAGGACGAAAAGGGTAACAGAGGAATGTTAACCCGGAAATGGATAACGATCAGAAAGGAACTTGTTTTATGGATAAGGGAACAATTTTTAAATTTCATAATGACCTTGATACCGATCAGATCATTGCATCCCAGTATCTGCTTCTGCCGAATCTGGATGAAATGAAGGGCCACACATTTGAATCACTGGATCCGGATTTTTCCAAAAAGGTTAAACCGGGAGATTTTGTAGTTGGAGGAGAGAACTTCGGATGCGGATCCTCCAGAGAGCAGGCACCGGGTGTTCTTAAGGCACTTGGAGTAAAGGCAGTTATTGCGAAATCTTTTGCCCGTATTTTTTCCGCAATGCCATTAATATCGGACTTCCGGCAATTGTCTGTAAGGATCTTCCGGATGCTGTGAAGACAGGAGATACCCTGGAGCTTCATATGTCCGAGGGAACTGCTGTTGCCAATGGTAAGACTTATTCCTGCACAAAACTGCCGGAATACATGCAGAATATACTGAATCAGGGCGGCCTTATCGCTTCTCTGAACCGTGAGGAGGAATAAGAGATGGGAATGACGATCGCAGAAAAAATCATCGCGGCAGCGGCTGGAGTGGACAGTGTAAAACCCGGAGATATCTATACAGTTTCACTGGATCATCTGATGAGTAATGACGGAACCACACATCTGACTGTTGATATGTACAACAATAAATTAAAAAATCCTCATATTGCAGATACAAAGAAGCTGGTATTTATCGTAGACCATAACGTACCGTCTGACAGCCCGAAAACAGCGGCATCCCAGAAAAAGATGAGAGATTTTGCAAGAGAAAATAATATTGATTTCTGGGAAGGAAAGGGTGTCTGCCACCAGATCATGATCGAGAATTATGTCCGTCCGGGACAGTTGATCTTCGGTGCTGACAGCCATACCTGTTCCTACGGAGCACTTGGTGCTTTCGGTACCGGTGTAGGATGCACAGATTTCCTTTACGGAATGGTAACCGGAACATCCTGGGTCATGGTTCCGGAAACCGTAAAATTTAACCTGACAGGGAAGCTTCCTGAGGGCGTTTACGCAAGAGATCTGATCCTTACCATTATCGGCGAGATCGGGGCAAACGGCTGCAACTATCAGGCAATGGAGTTTGCCGGTGAGGGCGCCAGAACATTAAGCATCAGCGACCGTATGGCACTTTGCAACATGGCTGTTGAGGCCGGTGCGAAGACAGGGATCTTTGAGGCTGATGATAAAGCTCTGGAATATCTGAAAGAGCATGGACGTGAGCCAAAAGCGGTATATCACAGCGATCCGGATGCTGTTTACGCAAGAGAGTATACCTTTGATCTTTCAAAAGTTCGTCCGGTTGTAGCGAAGCCAGACTTTGTTGACAATGTGGTTCCGGCTGAGGAAACCTGCGGCATCAAGATCAACGAAGCGTTCCTTGGCTCCTGCAATAACGGCCGTATTGAAGACCTCCGTGTAGGCGCAGAGGTGATCAAAGGCAAAAAAGTTGCAGAGGGAGTTCGTTTCCTGGTTGTTCCTGCAAGCCAGACCATCTATCGTCAGGCATTAAAGGAGGGGCTTATCGATATCTTCATGGAAGCAGGGGCTATTGTTATGAACCCGAACTGCAGTGTATGCTGGGGAAGCTGCCAGGGTGTTATCGGCGAGAATGAGGTCCTGATCAGCACAGGAACCCGTAATTTCAAGGGACGTGCAGGTCATCCGAGCTCCAAGGTTTACCTGGGATCTGCGGCAACAGTTACTGCATCTGCCGTTGCAGGTGAGATCGCAATTGCTGACAGAGTATAAGAGTTTCAGAAAAGATTTAAATAATATATTCAGAAATTATCAGAGGATGATCCGTTTCGGCGTGGGTTCTTATAACAGGGCAGACAGAAAACATTTGCCTGATGATACGGAACGGAATAAACAGGAGATATACATATGGAAGCATTTACAGGAAAAGTATGGGTACTTGGTGATGATATCGATACGGATATCATTATCCCGACAGAGTACCTTGCACTGAAAACCATTGACGATATGAAACAGTACGGATTCAGTCCCCTTCGTCCGGAGCTGGCCGGACAGATCCAAAAGGGCGACATTATTGTAGCAGGAAAGAACTTCGGATGCGGATCCTCCAGAGAGCAGGCACCGGAGATCATCAAGGCACTGGGTGTGCAGTGTGTCATTGCGAAATCTTTTGCCCGGATCTTTTTCCGCAACTCCATTAACAACGGCCTTCTTCTTATTGAGCAGCCGGATCTTCATGACAATGTAAAAGAGGGAGATCAGGTTACGGTAGTAATGAATGAGCATGTAGAGCACAATGGAAAACAGTACCCGATCGCTTCTCTTCCAGAGAATCTGATGGATATCATCCAGGCTGGCGGACTGGTAAAAGCCATGCGTAAGCTGAACGGCCTGGACTAAAAAAACGGAGAGGAGAGAAATAATGGGCGAGACGATCATTGAAAAAATTATCAGACATAATACAGGCAAGGCAGTAAAGCCTGGTGATATCGTGACGGTCAATGTGGACAGAGTGATGATCCATGATATCTTTATTCCGTTTGTAGCGGAAAAATTTGAGGAGATGGGCTTTCAGAAGCTGTGGGATCCGGACAAGGTTGTTCTGATCTATGACCATCTTGTACCGGCAAGTCAGCAGGATGATACCAGACATTTCCATGTGGGAGATGCTTTTGCAGCTAAATATGGCATGAAAAACGTACACAGAAGTGACGGTATCTGTCATCAGCTTATGACTGAGGCAGGTTATGTTAAACCCGGTAATATTGTATTTGGCACAGACAGCCATACCACGACTTATGGATGTGTCGGTGCGTTTTCTTCCGGCATCGGTTACACAGAGATGGCCAGCATCCTGGGAACAGGAACCATGTGGATCAAGGTTCCGGAAACCATAAAGGTTGTGATCGACGGAGAACTTCCGGAGAATGTCATGTCCAAGGATATCATCCTCCGCCTGATCGGTGACCTTCGTGCAGATGGAGCTACTTACCGTGCTTTGGAATTTTCCGGAAGCACCATTGAAAATATGTCTGTGGCAAGCCGTATGACTATGGCGAATATGGCAATTGAGGCCGGTGCGAAATGTGCACTTTTCACACCGGATGAGAAGACAGCTGCTTACTGCAACGTAGAGCTTGATGATTATCAGAAGAGTCTTGTGGGAGATGAGGATGCTGTCTACATGAAGACCATAACTTATAAAGCAGAGGATTTTGTGCCGGTAATGGCATGTCCGTCTCAGGTGGACAAGATCCGTGATGTCAGTGAGCTTCAGGGTGAGACCATCGACCAGGTATTCATCGGTTCCTGTACCAACGGACGTCTGGAGGATCTTATGGCGGCAGCAGAGGTGCTGAAGGGCAAAAAGGTTGCAGACTTTGTAAAGCTGATCGTGACTCCTGCCAGCCGCAAAATTTACTGTCAGGCTATTGAGCTTGGCATTCTGGATACTCTTGCGGAAGCAGGGGCTATCATTACACATCCGGGCTGCGGACTTTGCTGCGGAAGGACCGGCGGAATCCTGACAGACGGTGAAAAGGTCGTGGCAACCAACAATCGTAATTTCCTGGGACGTATGGGAACTTCCAAGGTTCAGATCTATCTGGCATCTCCGAAAACAGCAGCAGCCTGTGCCGTTGCAGGCAAGATCGTAATGCCGGAATAAGAAGCAGAAGATTCTGAGAGAAATACTGTTGCCAGAAACAGATAAAGAAACGTATGAGAAAGACAGATTTTCGCAGAGGCGTCAGTCTGTCTTTTTTACCGGATCAGAAGGATCCGGGATAAGTCATTTTTACAGAAAATGGGATTTATTGTATTATAATAACAGCCAGTGTGACAACATAACATATATTACATAAGACTCGAGGGATAAGGGTATGGAGAAAAGATCAACCATCAGTAAAAAGACACTGAAGATCATACTTGGGATCTGCATTGGCGTAACAATCCTGGCAGTGGCAGGGTTATTTGTCTATACATACTTGGCAGATCACAATACGCTGGGACGGAAGATTTCCATATGGGGAGTGGATGTTTCCGGACTGGATGCAAAGCAGGCAGAAGAAAAGATCACTGCGGAATTTGCAGATCGTCCGGTATCCTTTCAGGAAAATGATCAGGAAGTTTACAGTACTACTTTGAAAGAGCTGGGCTACAGTCTCAATGAAGAAGCCCTTCTGAGTAAGCTTACAGAAATTCAGAAACAGCGGGAAGAGAGCCGGAAGCTTTTTCCAAAGGAAGAAAATATAGAACCGGAATGTCAGATCGAGGAAGATGAGGAGCAGGAAAAGCAGGCTCTCGATCTTTCAAATTTCGGTACGGAAGAAAGAAAAGCTTCTGTTGATGCAGCCATTCAGTACGATAAGGAGAAAAAAGAATTCACCCTTGTGAAGCAGGTACAGGGGACGGAGATCGATCCGGATAAGCTGGAGACTACCGTGGACACAAATCTGAACGCAGCATTTGATACGGCTCTGCTTGGGGATATCATTACAGTACCGATCAACAAGCATGTGTATGTAAGTCCGACTGTCACTGCAACAGAGGATATGAAAAATAAGGTTACAGACCTGAACAGCCAGCTGAAGAAATACCGCAGCAGTACAGTAACTTATACATTCGGAAGTGAAACGGCTGTTCTGGATTCCGATACGATCACATCCTGGCTGAAGGCTGAAGGGGAGACGCTGACTTTAGATGAAGAAGCCATTAAAGCCTACATCAGTGAGCTTGCCAACAAATACAATACCATTTATGTTCCCCGCACCTTTCATACATCTACGGGAACGGATGTGACCATTGAGGGAAATGAGTACGGATACCGGATCGATCAGGACGGAGAATATGCTCAGCTTCTGGAAGACCTGAAAAGCGGTACTGCTGTAACAAGAGAGCCTGTTTACAGCAAAAAAGGATACCAGAGAAACGGAACAGACGATCTGGCAGGCAGTTACATAGAGGTCAGTCTGGATGCACAGCATTTGTGGCTGTATAAGGACGGAAGCCTTGTGACGGAAACAGATATTGTCAGCGGTAAGCCGGTGAAGGGGCGTGAAACATATCGTGGTGCATGGCCGATCGCCTACAAGGCGAGTCCCTTTAACCTTACCAGCAATGAATATGGTTACGATGTAAAGGTTAATTACTGGATGCCTTTTGTCTACGGACAGGGACTTCATGATGCGTCTTGGCAATCATCCTTTGGCGGGAACCGTTATAAAACCAACGGAAGCCACGGCTGCATCAATCTGCCTAAGGATCAGGCAGCACTGATCTATAACACCATTGATGCAGGTTATCCGATCATTATTTACTGATAGGAGCAAAAAAGCTTCGGAGAGATCCGGAGCTTTTTTTATGCCCGAAAATGAAAATTATCATGGAAGCAGGATCGTAAATGATAAGGTTTTTCAAAAGTACGTTAAAAAAACACAAAAAAATATCGAAAAAGCCTTGTCGAAACAGAAATAACGTGATATGATGATTTCGGAAATCGAGCTAATACACTTCTTAATTGCGGAGGAAGAGTGTTTTTCTCTTTTATTTGGGTGCAAATTGATAAAAAACTCAAATAAGTGTTAGTTGAGATTTCATTTTTTTATTCATGTATCGTTAAAAAAAAGACAATATATGAACAAGAATATCTACTAGAAACGTCAGATTTTAGACTAAGAAAGGATAATGAAAGGTATGAAGTACAGTTATTATCCGGGTTGCACCCTGAGAACAAAGGCCAAAGATCTGGATGAGTATGCCAGAGCCAGTGCCACAGCCCTTGGGTTTGAGCTTGAGGAGATCGAGGACTGGCAGTGTTGTGGTGGTGTTTATCCGCTTGGCACAGACGAGATCGCCACAAAGCTTTCTTCCGTCCGTGCGTTAAACCAGGCAAAAGAAAAAGGCCAGGATCTGGTGACAATCTGTTCAGCCTGTCATCATGTGATCAAGCGTGTCAATGATGATATGAAAAATGTGGAAGATATCCGGATCAGAGCCAACAATTATATGCAGTTGGAAGCTCCCTATGAAGGAGAGACAACCGTTCTCCATTATCTGGAGGTTCTCCGGGACAGAGTCGGTTTTGATAAACTGAAAGAAAAAGTAGTAAATCCTTTTACCGGAAAGAAGATCGGAGCCTATTACGGATGTCTGCTTCTGAGACCTGGAAAGATCATGGCATTTGATGATCCGGAAAATCCAAGGATCATGGAGGATTTTATCCGTGCCCTTGGCGCTGAGCCTGTGATCTATCCTTACAGAAATGAATGCTGTGGAGGATATATATCCCTGAAAGAAAAAGAAATGTCACAGAATATGTGTGAAAAGATTGAAGAAAGCGCAGCAGGCTTTGGCGCAGATATGCTGATCACTGCCTGTCCGCTCTGCAAATACAATCTGAATAAAAATTCCGGAAATAAAATGCCGGTTTACTATTTTACAGAGCTTCTGGCAGAAGCCCTTGGCGTCAAAGAGGAGGTGGCAAAATGAGAGATAACCATTCTGCTGCGGAAAAAATAAAGGAGATCAGCGGGACCAATCCTCTGAAATGTATGAAGTGTGGCAAATGCTCTGCTACCTGCCCATCCTTTGACGAGATGGATATCAAGCCTCATCAGTTTGTGTCCTACGTGATCAATGAAAATATCGAAGCACTTGTAAATTCAGCATCTCTGTGGAAATGTCTTTCCTGTTTTGCCTGTGTGGAGCGCTGTCCGCGAGACGTAAAACCCGGAAAGATCATTGACGGGGCAAGACAGCTGGTTGTTCGGGAAAAAGGCGGAGACTATCTTTCACCAAATGAAATTCCGGAGCTTCTTGATCCGGAGCTTCCTCAGCAGCTGCTTGTAAGTGCGTTCAGAAGATACAGGAGGTGAGAAAGTGCAGAGAATCGGTGTATTTGTCTGTCATTGCGGAAGTAATATTGCCGCTACGGTAGACGTGAAAAAAGTTGTGGAGATCATTGCAAAAGAGCCAGGAGTTGTCCATGCAGAAGATTATCAGTATATGTGTTCTGAAGCAGGACAGTCCAGGATCCAGGAAGCCATCCGTGAAAAAAATCTCACAGGAGTGGTTGTCTGTTCCTGTTCTCCGCGTATGCATGAGGCAACTTTCCGTAAAGCAGCGGAAAAGGCCGGCCTGAATCCATATATGGTGGAGATCGCAAATATCCGTGAGCACTGTTCCTGGATCCACAAGGATATGCAGGAGGCTACGGAGAAGGCCGTGATCCTTGCAAGAGCAGCAGTAGCAAAAGTCAATTTAAATGCTCCTCTTCAGCCGGGAGAAAGCCAGGTTACAAAGAGAGCCCTGATCATCGGAGGCGGTATCGCCGGAATCCAGACGGCTCTTGATATTGCCGATGCAGGCTATGAAGTTGATATTGTGGAAAAAACACCAAGTATCGGCGGAAGAATGTCACAGCTTGACAAAACCTTCCCTACTCTGGATTGCTCCGCATGTATCCTTACTCCAAAAATGGTGGAGGCTGCAGCTCACGAAAAGATCAATATCTATACATACAGTGAAGTAGAAAAAGTTGCAGGTTTTGTAGGAGATTTTACTGTTGATATCCGCAAAAAAGCGCGAAGTGTCAACATGGACAAATGTACAGGCTGTGGAGTCTGCCAGGAAAAATGTCCTTCCAAAAAGATTCCAAATGAGTTCAACAGAGGGCTGAACAACCGGTCAGCTATTTATACTCCGTTTGCACAGGCGATTCCAAATGTTCCTGTGATCGACAGAGAGCATTGCCTGAAATTTAAGACAGGCAAATGTGGTGTCTGCTCCAAAGTATGTCAGGCAGGAGCCATTGATTACGATCAGCAGGATGAGATCGTAACACAGAAATACGGAGCGATCGTGGTGGCAACCGGATTTGATACCATCAAGCTTGACAAATACGATGAATACGCATACAGCCAGAGCAAGGATGTGATCACATCTCTGGAGCTGGAGCGTATCATGAATGCTGCAGGACCTACAAAAGGACATCTTGAGCGCCTTTCCGATGGAAAAGCACCGAAGGAGATCGTATTTATCCAGTGTGTTGGAAGCCGTTGCTCCGATGACCGTGGAAAGCCATACTGTTCCAAGATCTGCTGTATGTACACAGCTAAGCATGCCATGCTGATCCGTGATAAATATCCGGATACCAATGTGACGGTATTTTATATTGATGTCCGTACACCTGGTAAAAACTTCGATGAGTTTTACAGAAGAGCAGTTGAGCAGTATAACGTAAACTACATCAAAGGTCAGGTAGGAAAAGTAATTCCGCAGCCGGATGGAACACTTCTTGTTCAGGGCTCGGATCTTCTTGATAATAAGCAGATCTTCAAGAAAGCAGATATGGTAGTTCTTGCAACAGCCATTGAGCCAAATCCGGATGTACGTAAGATCGCTACCATGCTTACTGCAAGTATTGACACCAACAATTTCCTTACAGAAGCCCATGCAAAGCTTCGTCCTGTAGAATCACCGACAGCAGGAATTTTCCTTTCCGGTGTATGCCAGGGGCCAAAGGATATCCCGGAGACAGTTGCCCAGGCAGGAGCTGCGGCTGTAAAGGCCATAGGGCTTCTTGCAAAGGACAAGCTGACAACCAATCCATGTACGGCAAAATCCGACGAGCTTCTCTGTAACGGATGCTCTACCTGTGCAAATGTATGTCCTTACGGAGCGATTTCCTATGAGGAGAAACAGGTCAACGATCACGGTATCCGTGAGACAAGAAGAGTTGCGGTTGTCAATACAGCACTTTGCCAGGGCTGCGGTGCCTGCACAGTAGCCTGCCCGTCAGGAGCCATGGACCTTCAGGGCTTCTCCAACAGACAGATTATCGCGGAGGTGGATGCAATATGTCGATAGAAACAAAGGAAGAATTCAGACCAAAGATCGTGGCATTCTGCTGTAACTGGTGCAGTTACGCCGGAGCAGACCTTGCCGGAAGCAGTCGTTTGAGCTATCCGGCGGATGTAAAGATCATCCGTGTTCCATGTTCCTGCCGTGTCAATCCCATGTTCATCCTCCGTGCCTTTGAAAAAGGAGCCGATGGTGTGATCATGTGCGGATGCCATCCGGGAGACTGTCATTACAGTACCGGAAACTATTATGCAAGAAGACGTATGACACTTCTGTTTTCAATGCTGGATTATATTGGTGTGGAAAACGGAAGAACACGTGTGGAATGGGTATCTGCCGCAGAGGGCGTGAAATTTTCACAGACTATGAATGAGTTTGTTGAGAAGATCCATTCACTTGGTAAAAACGTGAGATTGGAGGATATAAGATGCAGGAGCTGATAAAACGTGCAAAAGAACTGCTTGCAGATGGCACGGTAGTCCGGGTTCTTGGGTGGAAAGCCGGAGATCTTGCCTTTAATCCGGAACCAGCCTATTTTGAAACACCGGAATCTCTGGAGGATTTTGTTTATGATGGATTCTGCGGTGCCAATTTAAGCAAATATATGATCGAAGCTTCCAAGCTGGAAGGAAAAACCATGGTCTGTCTGAAGCCCTGCGATACATATAGCTTTAACCAGCTTTTGAAAGAGCATCGTGTAGACAGAGAAAAAGCCTATATCGTAGGTGTTGGCTGTAAAGGAAAGCTGGATATTGAAAAGATCCGCAAAATGGGGATCAAGGGTATCCGGGGAATTTCCGGAGCAGAGATTACCGGAGATGCAGAGACATTGACTGTGGATACTGTTTACGGAGAAAAAACCTGTGCATACAAAGATGCCATGCTGGAACGCTGCCATGTATGTAAAGGAAAAGAGCATAAAATTTACGATGAACTGATCGGTGAGTCAAAGGAGACAAAGGACGCTGACCGTTTCGCAGAAGTTGAGCGGATCGAGGCAATGAGTCCGGAAGAAAAATTTGCATTCTGGCAGAGCGAGCTGAGTAAATGTATCCGCTGTAATGCCTGCCGTAATGTATGTCCGGCCTGCAGCTGCCGCAAATGCGTTTTTGACAGCAATAAGTTCGACAGCGCCCAGAAGGCAAATGTGGATTCCTTTGAAGAAAAGATGTTCCATGTGATCCGTGCCTTCCATGTAGCCGGAAGATGTACGGACTGTGGCGAGTGCAGCAGAGTCTGCCCGCAGGGAATTCCCCTTCATCTGTTTAACCGTAAGTTTATCAAGGATATTGATGCGTTTTACGGTGAGTATCAGGCAGGCGAGGATGCGGAGTCAAAGGGTCCGCTTACCAGCTTTACCTTTGAGGATGTAGAGCCAGGGATCGTGGCAGAAAGGGGATAATGTATGTATAAGATCGCAGTAGAAAATCTGCCGGCATTATTCCGGAAAATTGCCGCAGACCAGGAATTATATTTACCGGTAAAGGTAAGTGAGCAGGTGAACTTCAAGGCATGGAGCGAGGATGCAGAAGTTTCCCTTGAAACACTGAAAACCGTGAAATCACCGAAGGATGCTTTCTTTCCGCAGAGTGAAAATCTCTATACCTGTAAAAAAGATGGGAAAAATATCAGCATTGAGCCTCAGGCACTGAAAGACCAGAATTTTGTCGTATTCGGAATGAGAGCCTGTGATGTACAGGGCGTGAAGGTTCTCGACAAGGTGTTCCTTGGGGATCCGGTGGATACTTTTTACCAGGCAAGAAGAGAACATGGAACTATCGTAGCTCTTGCCTGTCATGAACCGGAGGAAAGCTGCTTCTGTAAAGTATTTGGCATTGATGCCGCAGATCCGGAAGCAGATGTTGCAGCCTGGATCATCGAGGGAGAACTTTTCTGGAAGCCTCTCACAGAAAAAGGAAATGCTCTGACAGAAGCTGTGAAGGAGCTTTTGGCAGATGCTGATGAGACAAAGGTAGAAGAGGAGAAGAAGGCGATCCGTGGTATTATCGAGCTTCTTCCATATACACATCTTTCACTGGAAGGATGGGCGCAGGAAGAATACATGGACCGTTTCAATTCTCCTGTATGGGAGAAACTGTACAAGCCTTGTCTTGCCTGCGGAACCTGTACCTTCGTATGTCCGACCTGTCAGTGCTATGACATTAAGGATTACGACACAGGGCACGGTGTTCACCGTTACCGCTGCTGGGATTCCTGCATGTACTCTGATTTTACCATGATGGCTCACGGAAACAACCGTACCAGCCAGATGCAGAGATTCCGTCAGAGATTTATGCATAAGCTTGTTTATTATCCGTTAAATAATGACGGCATGTTCTCCTGTGTTGGCTGCGGCCGCTGCGTGGAGAAATGTCCGGAATCTTTAAATATCGTAAAAGTCATCAAGGCCTTTGAAACACAGGGAGGTGAAAAGAATGAGTGAATGTACCTGTCATAAAAATTATACACTGGATACGCTGATCCCCAAGGTTGGCGTGATCACAGATATCCGTCAGGAGACACCGGATGTAAAAACCTTCCGTGTGGAAGCTCCGGAGGGTGGAAAGCTTTTCGAGCATATGCCAGGACAGTGTGCCATGGTCTGTGCACCAGGCGTCAGTGAAGGTATGTTTTCCATTACTTCTTCTCCGACTGTAAAGGATTATCAGGAATTCAGCATCAAAAAATGCGGATCCCTTACCGATTATCTCCACAGCCTTCAGGTTGGAGATGAGATCGCAGTCCGCGGACCATACGGAAATCATTTTCCGGTGGAAGATAAGTTAAAGGGAAAAAATCTCCTGTTCATCGCAGGTGGAATCGGTCTGGCACCTCTTCGTTCCGTGATCAATTATGTGCTGGATAACCGTGAGGATTACGGAACAGTAGATATTCTCTATGGTTCCCGTTCCGCAGATGATCTGGTGCAGCTTAAGGAAATCCAGGAAGTATGGATGAAAACAGAAGGTGTAAATGTATATCTTACCATTGACCGTGAGCAGGAAGGCTGGGACGGTCATGTAGGATTTGTTCCGAATTATCTGAAGGAGATTGGTTTTGATACCAATAAGACCGCTCTGGTCTGCGGCCCGCCGATCATGATCAAATTCGTTCTGGCAGGACTGGAAGAGCTGGGCTTCTCCAGAGATCAGGTATATACCACACTGGAGCTTCGTATGAAATGCGGTGTCGGAAAATGCGGCCGCTGCAACATCGGAGACAAATACGTCTGCAAAGACGGCCCAGTATTCCGATGTGATGAGGTGGATGAATTACCTAATGAGTACTAAGTTATAGATTGCACCTTAAGAAACTTTCAAATATATGCGCTGGTTATAGCCAGTACACAGCCATGTGGAACAGCCATCTCGCTAAGATGCCCATTTTAGGAGCGATTTTAGCGGCGCTGAAATCCAGTACTTACGAAGACTTAGGAGTGAAGGCTCTCCTGAACTCCTTAGTCGCAGTTAGTACTTAGTTCAGCAGAGCGTTGCGACGGGCACGTGTGAGATGGCTGTTCCACATGGCGTACGATTTGGATAAAAGAAAGGACACCAACATGGAAAATAATATGGTAAACGTATATTTTTTCGGTAAAAATACAGCGTTCCCGGTGATCTGACCATTATGACAGCTATGGAATATGCCGGTTACACATTAAAAAGAGGATGCGGCTGCAGACACGGATTCTGCGGTGCCTGTGCGACCATCTACAGGATCAAGGGACAGAATGAGCTGAAAACCTGTCTCGCCTGTCAGACACAGGTGCAGGAGGGAATGTATGTGGCAAGTATCCCGTTCTTCCCTACAGACAAGAGACTTTATAATATAGAAGATCTTAAGCCGAACCAGCAGGTAATGATGGAGCTTTATCCGGAGATCTACAGCTGCATCGGATGCAATGCCTGCACAAAGGCCTGTACACAGGACTTAAATGTCATGCAGTATATTGCATATGCGCAGAGAGGCGAGCTTGAAAAATGTGCAGAGGAATCCTTTGACTGCGTAAGCTGCGGCTGCTGTTCCGTAAGATGTCCGGCAGGAATTTCCCATCCGATGGTAGGCCTTCTGGCAAGACGTCTCACCGGAAAATATATTGCGCCGAAAAGCGAGCATCTGGAGAAACGTGTGGAAGAGATCCACGAGGGCAAATTTGACGATATGATCGAGAAGATCATGCAGAAGCCGATCACAGAGATGCAGGAACTTTACAACAGCAGAGAAATCGAGAAGTAGGAGGGCGTAAAACATGTATGCACCATATCCAGAAAATATGATGGAATCCATCAAAAAGGTAGAGGCTACAAGAGCGGAGCGTATGGCAACAGAGCCAAGACGTCTGAGTGCAGATGAGAAAGATGCTCTTCTCAAAAAATTCCATCCGGACTATAACCCGGATGCATTTGCAGAGATTAAGGTAGGACCGAACAAGGGACAGAAAGCACCACTGGAACTGACAAAAATGCTCCATTCAGAAAGCCGTCTGCTCAACGAAAAATCGATCTTACAAAAATCGATTATGATGTAGATGTACTGATCATCGGCGGTGGTGGAGCAGGCTCTTCCTGTGCCATCGAGGCCCACAACGCAGGTGCCAACGTTATGATCGTTACAAAACTCCGTATCGGTGATGCCAACACCATGATGGCAGAAGGCGGGATCCAGGCAGCAGATAAAGAAAATGATTCCCCGGTACAGCATTATCTGGACTGCTTTGGAGGCGGACATTTTGCCGCAAAACCGGAGCTTGTAAAAAGACTGGTAATGGAAGCACCGGATGCGATCAAATGGCTCAACGACCTTGGTGTTGAGTTTGATAAAGCAGAAGACGGAACCATGGTCACTACACATGGCGGCGGTACCTCCAGAAAGAGAATGCATGCTGCAAAGGATTATTCCGGATCAGAGATCATGCGTACTATCCGTGATGAGGTCTTAAATCTTAAGATCCCGGTAGTGGAATTTACATCCGCTGTAGAACTTCTGAAGGATGAAAAAGGTCAGACTGCCGGTGCAGTTCTTCTCAACATGGAAACCGGAGACTATTCCGTTGCAAGAGCAAAAACAGTTGTAATTGCAACCGGTGGTGCAGGAAGAATGCATTATCAGGGATTCCCGACCTCCAATCACTACGGAGCAACTGCTGACGGACTCGTGCTTGGATACAGAGCAGGCGCTTCCCTTCTTTACCAGGATTCTATCCAGTATCATCCAACAGGTGCGATCTATCCGTCACAGATCCTTGGTGCCCTGGTAACAGAGAAGGTTCGTTCCGTTGGTGCACAGCTTGTAAATGCAAACGGAGAGGCTTATATTCATCCGCTGGAAACCCGTGACGTAAATGCTTCCGGTGTTATCCGCGAGTGTGAGGAAGGCCGTGGCGTTGAAGTTCCAGGTGGACGAAAAGGTGTATGGCTGGATACTCCGATGATCGAGATCCTGGGCGGTGAGGGAACTATCGAAAAGAGGATCCCTGCCATGTTCCGTATGTACATGAATTACGGCATTGATATGAGAAAAGTCCCGATCGTGATCTACCCGACCCTTCATTATCAGAACGGTGGTCTTGAGATCAACGGAGACGGCTTTACAAAAGAAATCCCGAACCTTCTGGTTGCAGGAGAGGCAGCAGGCGGAATCCACGGAAGAAACCGACTGATGGGCAACTCTCTTCTTGATGTAATTGTATTCGGACGAAATGCAGGTAAAAAAGCAGCTGCCAAATGCAAAGAGGTAGAGCTTGGCACTATGAATCTGGATCATATCAGAAAATATGAAGAGGAACTGAAAAATGCAGGAGTTGATACAGGAGACGTATCTCCTATGCTTCTGCCGAAATATGCCCGCCACGAACGTTAACAATATGTTATGATAATAAAAACATATGAGATAAGCGAAAGGAGTCTATTATGAGAGAAATCGAAGTAAACAGACTTACAGAGATTATCGAAAAACTCTGTATCGAAGCCAATGAACATCTCCCGGAAGATGTGAAGGATGCTATCAAAACCTGCCGTGCCTGCGAGGACGGCGAGATCGCAAAAGGTGTCCTTGATAACATTATCGAGAATTTTGATATTGCGGACAGTGAGAATGTTCCGATCTGTCAGGATACCGGAATGGCATGCGTATTCCTTGAAATTGGCCAGGATGTCCACTTTACAGGCGGAGATTTAAATGATGCCATCAATGAAGGTGTACGCCGCGGATACGATAAAGGTTACCTGAGAAAATCCGTTGTCAAGGATCCGGTACGCCGTGGAAACACAGGTGACAATACACCGGCTATGATCTATACAGAGATCGTTCCTGGAGATCAGGTGAAAGTAACTGTAGGACCAAAAGGCTTCGGAAGCGAGAATATGAGCCAGATCCGTATGTTCAAGCCATCTGCAGGCCTTCAGGGAATCAAGGATTTCATTCTTGAGGTTGTAGAAACTGCAGGTCCGAACCCATGTCCGCCTATGGTAGTTGGTGTTGGTATCGGAGGAACTTTTGACAAATGTGCACTTCTTGCAAAGAAAGCGCTGATGCGTCCTCTGAATACAGAGAACCCGGATCCTTACTATGCAGATCTTGAGAAAGAGATGCTGGAGAAGATCAACAAGCTTGGTATCGGACCTCAGGGCTTTGGCGGAAAGACCACAGCTATCGGTCTGAACATTGAGACTATGCCTACTCATATCGCAGGTATGCCATGTGCAGTTAACATCAACTGCCATGTAACACGTCATAAAACGGAGGTGCTTTAATATGGAAAGAAGAAAGATCACACTGCCTCTGACAAGAGAGCTGGCAAGAACTCTCCATGCAGGCGACCAGGTTTTACTGACAGGAACCATCTATACATCCCGTGATGCAGGTCACAAGAGAATGTGCGAGGCCCTTGCAAAAGGAGAAAAGATTCCTTTTGACCCTACAGATGCTACTATTTACTATGTAGGTCCGACTCCGGCAAAACCAGGCGAAGTCATCGGCTCCGCAGGCCCTACAACCAGCGGCCGTATGGATGCCTATGCACCGACTATGATGTCCGTAGGCGCCAGAGGAATGATCGGAAAAGGTGCCCGCCTTCCGGAAGTCGTAGATGCAATGAAAAATATGACGGCGTATATTTCGGAGCCATCGGCGGTGCAGGTGCACTTCTTGCAAAATGCATCAAAAAAGCAGAGCTTATCGCTTACGAAGACCTCGGAGCAGAAGCACTCCGCAAGCTTTATGTGGAAGACATGCCGCTTGTAGTCATCATTGACAGCGAGGGAAATAACCTCTACGAAGAGGGGCGTGCAGAGTACCTGAAAGACCATGCAGAATAATCTTTTGCTCTACAATATGATATTGTGATATATTTCAAAAAGGAATAAAAAAGGATAAAAGTCCGACAGTAAATGCTGAAAATCCGTGCAGAAGCATTTATTGTTGGGCTTTTTAATTTTATCATTTCACTTTCAATTTAATCATTCTTGAGAAAATGATCAAATTAAAGTTGACAATGATAAGATTGATTTATATACTTGAAGTAAATAAAATCGAAAAAAGAGTGATAAAGAAGGTGATGAAAAATATATGAGACAGTTTGATTATCGGGAAAAGTGGAAAAATCTGTTGACTCCTGAAATTGTATCTTACCTGACACAGATACATGAATTTAAAGGAGAACAAACTCTTTTTATTGAGGCCAAAGCAGATACTCTTACACAATTAGTTGAAATCGCCAAGATTCAAAGTACGGAAAGTTCCAATAAAATAGAAGGTATTTATACATCAGATATCAGATTGCGGGAATTGGTAAAAGACAAAACAAGGCCAAGGACAAGAAATGAACAGGAAATTGCCGGATACAGAGATGTATTGAATACAATTCATGAAAGTCATGACCATATCCCACCAAAGTCTGCGATTATTTTACAGCTCCACAGAGATTTGTATAAATTTGAAAGCTACAATATTGGAGGGAAATATAAAACTGCGGATAATATAATTGAGGAAGAAGATTCCCGGGGAATAAAAAAATACGGTTTAAACCAGTACCGGCCTGGGAAACACCGGAAGCAATGGAAGAACTATGCAGAGCATTTGAAGAGGCAATGGCAACAGGAGAAATAGATCCACTTCTTTTGATTCCAATGTTTATTCTGGATTTCCTATGCATACATCCGTTTAATGACGGCAATGGAAGAATGAGCCGTTTACTTACACTATTACTTTTGTACAGATCCGGCTATATTGTGGGAAAATATATCAGTATCGAGAGAATGATAGAAAATTCAAAGGAATTATACTATGAATGTTTAAGGGAAAGTTCTGAGAACTGGTATGAGAATAAGAATGATTATATACCATTTGTAAAATATATGCTTGGCGTTATCGTAGGAGCATACAGAGAATTTTCTTCAAGGATAAAATTGCTGATAACGCAGAATATATCAAAACCGGAGCGAATAGAAGAGATTATAAAAAATAATCCGGGTATAATTACAAAAAAGAAATCGCAGAAAAATGTCCGGATATCAGTGTGGTAACGATACAGAGAACACTGGCAGAATTACTGACAGCAGAAAAAATTTTAAAAATCGGCGGTGGCAGGTATACGAAATATACCTGGAATAATGAACGATAGATGGGAGATAAAAAATGATCACTGGTGAATTAAAAACAAAATAGATGGTTTATGGGATATATTTGCGGCAGGAGGACTTGTCAATCCACTGGAAGTAATCGAACAGATTACATACCTGATGTTTATTCATGATCTGGATGATTCCGATAATATGCGTGCAAGAGAAAGTGCAATGCTTGGCTTGCCATTTCAGAGTATTTTTTCCGGAGAAGTAAAAATAGGTGAGAGAACAATTGACGGAAGTCAGCTGAAATGGTCCGTATTCCATGATTTTCCGGCAGACAGAATGTATATGATCATGCAGGAATGGGTATTTCCGTTTATAAAAAATCTTCATAATGATAAAAACAGTGCATATTCCAAATATATGGACGATGCGATATTTAAGCTTCCGACACCACTCCTTTTATCCAAAGTGGTGGATTCTCTGGATGAAATTTACAAACTTATGAATGAAATCCAGACAGCAGATGTCAGAGGAGATGTATATGAATATCTTCTTTCAAAAATAGCTCAGTCCGGACGGAATGGACAGTTCCGTACACCAAGACATATTATCCGGATGATGGTTGAGATGATGGATCCGTCCAGTGATGAGATTATCTGTGATCCGTCATGTGGAACCTCCGGATTTCTGGTTGCAGCAGGAGAATATCTGAAAGAAAAAAGAAAAGAAGAAATTTTTTATGATAAGCAGAAAAAAATCATTACATGAATCATATGTTCCATGGATACGATATGGACCGCACCATGCTTCGTATTGGAGCTATGAATATGATGACTCACGGAATAGAAAATCCTTATATTGAGTATCGGGATAGCTTATCTGATCAGAATGCAGATAAAGATCAGTATTCTCTTGTGCTGGCAAACCCTCCTTTTAAAGGAAGCCTGGATGCAGAATCTGTTTCAGGAGATCTTCTTAAAGTTTGCAAGACAAAGAAAACAGAACTTTTATTTCTGGCTTTGTTCCTGAGGATTATGAAAATTGGAGGAAGATGCGCCTGTATTGTACCAGATGGTGTACTTTTCGGATCATCACGGGCACATAAATCCATCCGAAAAGAAATCGTTGAGAATCAGAGACTGGAAGCTGTAATATCCATGCCTTCCGGTGTATTTAAACCCTATGCAGGAGTATCCACAGCGATCCTCATTTTTACAAAAACAGAACACGGTGGAACAGATCAGGTATGGTTCTACGATATGAATGCAGACGGATTCAGTCTGGACGATAAACGTACTCCGGTCACAGAGAATGACATTCCGGATATTATAGAGCGTTTCAAAAACCTTGATAAAGAAGCAGAACGGAAACGAACAGACCAGTCATTTATGGTACCGAAAAAAGATATTGTAGAGAATGATTATGATCTCAGCATCAATAAATACAAAGAAATTGAATACACCCCAGTGGAATATCCTCCAACATCAGAAATCATGGCCAATATCCGGGAACTGGAGCTGGAAATCGGAAAAGAAATGGATGAGCTGGAACGGTTGTTGGGATTATAGAAGAAAGGATGGCAGATTCGAAAA
>NC_021014.1:448556-450666 GCF_000209835.1 Ruminococcus sp. SR1/5
TAATCCGCTTGATGGTACAGCTAAATATCCGATTCATCAAGTCGGAGAAGTTGCTAATTCAGTAGACCCACAACCAAGTCATAGAACACCACCGGTTGAAGAAGGTGGAATCCCTTATGTAAGTATCAAGGATTGCGATTATAAAACAGGTAAAATAGATTTCGAAGGTGCTCGAAAGGTCAGTCCTAAAGTGTTAGAAGAACATATGAATAGATATACTTTACATGACGGAGATTTTGTTGTTGGAAAGATTGGAACTATTGGTAATCCAGTGTTTGTTCCAGCACGTAATGACTATACATTATCTGCTAATGTAGTGTTGGTCCAACCTAATAGTGAATTAGTAAATCCGTATTTCTTGAAGTACTCATTTGAATCAGATTTTGTCGAAAGACAATTTGCTGAAGCAAAGAATTCCACTTCGCAAGCTGCATTTGGTATACAAAAAGTGAGGACAGTTGAAGTGATGAATCCAGATTTAGATGTACAAAGAGAATTTGAGATTTTTGTCAAACAAGTCAACAAATCAAAAGTTAAAGTGCAAAAAGCACTGGATGAAACACAGAAGTTATTCGACAGTCTCATGCAACAGTACTTTGGATAGAAAGGGGAAGTTGTAGTGATAGGAGAAGGACGGGAAAGCAAAAAAGATAACGATTTATTTTACACATGCAGCCTGATTGATTACATTGCCAGGAAAACAAAGAATACACGGGCAGACGTTGTAAATAAACTTGGAAAGCAGAGAATTGATAAAATCTATGACCTGGCAGATATTTACCATTGTGACAACATTGACAGAGTCAGTGATGATTTTATTGAAGAAGCAGGAATACAAGAAGGAAATTTTGACAATGTAGGTGAGTGTAAATACAGCATCCCATCACATTGGGACATTGGAAAGGTATATAAGCGGCTGATAAAAATGGTTGCTGCAGATGAAAATATTGGAATCGTAGATGCTTTAATAAAAGTATACAATTCCTTTATCAGTGCAAAGATTGATAACTACAACAGCAGTGTATATTACGAAAATCCGGCATATATATTTGAATCGTACCGAGAAAACAAAATGCTATAAACAAAATGGTTGAAGGATGCTGGTATATTTTGAAAGGAGTATGCCAGCATGGAAGAAAAAATAGTGAAAATACTGAATGAAATGTCAGAATATCTGTCAATTACACAAATGAAAAAACTTCAGGAAGTAATCTTAAAAGTATGTGCAGAGAATGAAGCTGATAAAATGGAAATATCCAATACAGATTTTCTTGAAATGTTTTTGGATGCAAAGAAGATAGAAGGTTGTTCAGAAAGAACCATTCAATATTATAAAGTTACGGTAGAACATTTGTTATCCCATATTGAAACATCTGTAAGGAAGATTACAACAGAAGAAATACGGACATATTTGGCAGAATATCAGAAAAATAATAAATGTTCAAATGTTACGGTGGATAACATTCGAAGAAATATTTCCAGCTTTTTCTCCTGGTTAGAGGAAGAAGATTATATTTTAAAAAGTCCTATGAAACGGATTCATAAGATTAAAACTAAAACGGTAGTAAAAAGCGTTATTACAGATGAAGGGATTGAACGACTCAGGGATAACTGCAAAGAAATTAGGGATCTGGCAATTATAGATTTGCTATATTCTACAGGAATACGAGTAGGTGAACTGGTAAATCTGAATGTTGATGATATTGATTTGGAAGGGCGTGAGTGCATTGTATACGGAAAGGGAGACAAAGAGAGGCGTGTATATTTTGATGCAAAAGCGAAGGTGCATTTAAAAGAATACATTGCTCATCGAAAAGATAATAATTCTGCATTATTTGTAACTCTGGATGCACCACATGATAGATTAAAAATAAGCGGAGTGGAAATTCGTTTAAGGGAATTAGGAAAAAGAATTGATCTGGAACGTATTCATCCCCATAAATTTCGAAGAACCATGGCAACCAGAGCAATAGATAAAGGAATGCCAATAGAACAGGTGCAAAAAATATTAGGACATTCACAAATTGATACAACGATGCAGTATGCGATGGTGAATCAAAACAATGTCAAAACATCTCATCAGAAATTTATGAGCTGAATTTTATTCAAA
>NC_021014.1:451270-518457 GCF_000209835.1 Ruminococcus sp. SR1/5
AGACCCTAGAAGTAATCCGTTTGGATTCGAGAAGAAGATGTTAAAAGATACGTGCAAAGTTATTACTGGCAATACACCTTCACGAGCAATAGCAGAATATTATGGTGATTATATAGAATGGATAAAGACAGATAATATTGTTTCTGGAATTCTTAATCCAACTCAAGCGACAGAGAGTTTGTCTGAAAAGGGTATGAATGTTGGACGTACAGTTGAAAAGGATTCTATTCTTATGGCTTGTATTGCTGGAAGTATAGCAAGTATTGGTAGAGTTTGCATTACAGATAGAATAGTGGCATTTAACCAGCAGATTAATGCAGTAGTACCTGAACAATACAATATTCTGTTTTTGTATGTGCTGCTTCAGATGTCCAAGGATTATCTTGTGGAAGATATAAATATGGCATTAAAAGGTATATTGTCTAAATCGAAGCTTGAGGAAAAAGAGTTTATTATTCCACCGATGGATTTGCAGGAACAGTTTTCCGACTTCGTCAAACAAGTCAACAAATCAAAATTTATCAATCAGCTTTTATAGAAAATGGAATTATATATGTCACGATACAATCGAGAAAGTGAAATAAAGCAAAAGAAATGTTTTATGAAGACACATGAGAGAAATTGCTTACTGCGATGGGAATGAAATTTACAATGGTATATTTTCAGAAGAGGGTTAAATATGCAAAATGAAATAATCTTATTTGAAACTGCTGATAAGGAAATAAAATTAACTGTGTCTGTCAAAAATAATACCGTATGGCTTAATAGGAATCAGCTAGCTAAATTATTTGGAAGAGATGTAAAGACAATTGGTAAACATATTAATAATGCATTAAAAGAAGAACTGGATAATTCAGTTGTCGCAAAATTTTTGCGACAACTGCTTCAGATGGAAAAGTGTATCAAGTAGAACATTATAATTTAGATATGATTATTTCTATAGGCTATAGAGTCAAATCTAACAGAGGTGTAGAATTTAGAAAATGGGCAAATAATGTTCTGAAACAGTATATCCTACAAGGCTATGCAATCAATAAAAAAAGATTAGAAGCCTTACAGAGAACAGTAAATATTCAAACCAAAATGCTTGCATGTACTTTGGAAATAGATGAAGCAGAGGTGCTAAAAGCTGTTGATTTATATACAAATGCCTTGATGTTATTAGACCAGTATGATCACCAGTCGATTAAAAAGCCTGCAGGAAATAAAGCTATATACAGAATTACATACGAGGATTGTAGAAATATGGTGAATGCAATGGAAGATTCATTTCATTCGGATGTCTTTGGTGTTGAAAAAGAAACGGGGAAAGTTGAAGGTATTCTTGCAGCAATTTACCAAAATGTTTTCGGAGGAGAGGTTTATCCTTCTTTAGAAGAGAAAGCCGCTAATCTTTTGTATTTTATGATAAAAGATCATCCCTATGCTGATGGATGTAAGAGAATTGCTGCATCGTTATTTTTGGAATTTTTAGCTCGCAATGATGTACTCTACAAAGATGGACAGAAAAGGATAAGTGATGGTGCATTAGTAGCAATTACATTGATGATTGCAGAGTCAGATCCAAAAGAAAAAGATATTATGGTTAATTTGGTAATGAATTTATTGTCAATGTAAAGTGAAAGTAAAAGAGGGAGATTTCACAATGGTAACAAACTTTGATTATTTAAAAAATGAATCAAAATTCTCTGCATTTGCGAATGTTGCCATCTCTGCGGAGAAGATCATATTAGCAGATCCGGATGCGAGTATTCTTAACAGTCGCCGGGCTATGGAATTTGCTGTAAAATGGTTGTATTCTGTGGAAAACAGTTTGCAGATTCCGTACCAGGATAATCTTCATACTCTGATGAATGCAGAGGAATTCAGACAGTTAGTGGGACCGGATCTTTGGAAACGGATGGATTATATCCGCAGATGTGGAAACAGTGTGGCACATAGCAATAAAAAACCTGGCAGAGATGCAGCGATGCTGTGTCTTGAAAATCTGTCGATTTTTTAGATTACGTTGCATATTGTTATGGAGAACAGTATCAGGAGCATCCATTTGACAAGTCGATTATTGATGGCAGAATTGAGAAGGCAAAGGCATCCAGGGAAACAGCCAGAAAAGCAAAGGAAACACTTCTGAAAGAACAAGAAAAAACTGCTCAGCAGGAACTGGATCTACAAAAACTGATGGCAGAAAATACTTTCCTCAGGGAAGAACTGTCCGCACGCCACGAGAAACAGCAGCAGACATATGTTCCGAAACCTCTGGATCTGTCTGAATATGAAACCAGAAAACTTTACATAGATTCCATGCTCATTGATGCAGGATGGACACAGGGAAAAGACTGGTTAAATGAGATGACTGTGACAGGAATGCCGAATAAATCAGGGATTGGACGTATTGATTATGTTCTCTATGATGATATGAATAAACCTCTGGCAATTATAGAAGCAAAACGTACCTGCAAGGATATTGCTGAGGGCAGGCAGCAGGCGAAACTTTACGCAGATCTGCTGGAAAAGAAATATGAACGGCGTCCGGTAATTTTCCTTACCAATGGTTTTGAAACCCGGATCATAGACGGACAATATCCGGAAAGAAAATGTTCAGTTATTTATTCCAAACGGGATCTGGAGAAATGGTTTAACCTTTTGAGTATGCGGACAAGCCTGCAAAATATTTCTGTAGATAAAAAGATAGCAGACCGCTATTATCAGGAAGCCGCGATAAAAGCAGTATGCCAGAGCTTTGATGAAAAGAATCGGAGAAAAGCCCTGCTTGTTATGGCCACAGGTTCCGGAAAAACCAGAACAGTAATGGCTTTGTGCAAGGTACTGGTTGATGCGGGCTGGGTAAAGAATATACTTTTTCTGGCGGACAGAAATTCACTGGTAACACAGGCGAAAAGAAGTTTTGTAAACTGGATGCAGGATTTTTCCTGTACAAATCTGGTTGAAGAAAAGAATAATTATATGTCGCGATGTGTTTTCTCCACATATCAGACCATGATAAACTGTATTGATACGATAAATGACAAAGAAGGAAAAGTTTTTACCAGTGGTCATTTTGATCTGATCATTTGTGATGAAGCGCACAGATCCATTTATAATAAATATAAAGATATTTTTACATATTTTGATGCACTGCTTGTAGGACTTACCGCAACACCAAAAGATGAGATTGACAAAAATACATATGAAGTATTTGAACTGGCAAACGGAGATCCCACTTATGGATATGATCTGGCGCAGGCGGTTAAGGATGGATATCTGGTTGATTATCTTTCGGTGGAATCCAGGGTGAAATTTATTGATCAGGGAATTGTATATGATGAACTTTCAGAAGCAGATAAAGAAATCTATGAAAATACTTTTGAAGACGAAAATGGAAAGATTCCGGAAGCGATAAATTCGGCTGCATTGAATACCTGGATTTTTAACGAAGATACCATTAAAAAAATTCTTCATGTCCTGATGAGAGATGGAATTAAAATTGAATACGGACAGAAGATTGGAAAAACAATTATTTTTGCGAAAAATCATGATCATGCGGAAAAGATCCTTGAGATTTTTAATAAGGAATATCCGCATTTAAAGAATTATGCTATGGTGATCGATAACAGAATGAAATATGCACAGAGTGCAATTGATGAGTTTTCAGATCCGAAAAAACTACCGCAGATCGCAATTTCTGTAGATATGTTAGATACGGGAATTGATGTACCTGAAGTTCTTAATCTTGTATTCTTTAAGAAAGTTATGAGTAAAGCAAAATTCTGGCAGATGATCGGACGAGGAACAAGACTATGCCCGGGATTGTTGGATGGGGAAGATAAGAAAAAGTTTTACATTTTTGATTTTTGTGGAAATTTTGAGTTTTTCCGAATGAATAAAGGAAAAGCAAGCGCAAATCTGATGGCGTTGCAAAGTGCAGTTTTTAATCTTCAGTTTGAGATTTCGTACAAGCTTCAGGATATTAAATATCAGAAAGATAAATTAACTGCGTACAGGACTGCACTTGTAAAGCACATGACTGAAAAAGTAAAAGAGCTCCCAAGAGATAGTTTTACAGTTCGCCAACATTTGAAATATGTAGAATTATATTCAGAAGAGTCGAACTATCAGATGCTTACTTATGAAGATACTTTACTTGTACGGGAAGAGGTTGCACCCTTGATTTTGCCTGAAAGTGATGAAGTAACAGCAGTACGTTTTGATGCACTTATGTATGGAATAGAACTTGCATCTCTGGTTGGAAAGAAATATACAAGTGCGCGAAAAGATCTTTTAAAAAAGGTTTCCGGAATTGCCGGAGTGGCAAATATACCGGAGATTCAGGCACAGACAGAGCTGATCGATCAGATTTTGCATACAGATTATGTGGAAAATGCAGGAATTGATGAATTTGAAAATATCAGGAAAAATCTGAGAGATCTTATGAAGTATATTCCGGATAAGAGCAGGAATAAATATATGACCAATTTTACAGACGAAATTCTTTCAACGGAATGGAAAGAAGCAGAATTGGAAAACGATGATCTGGAAAATTATAAAGTACGAGTAGAATATTATGTCCGACAGCATCAGGATAACCATGTAATAGCTAAGCTGAAAAAGAATCAGTCACTTACAGAAAAAGATGTAGCTGAACTGGAAAAAATTCTCTGGAGAGAGCTTGGTACAAAAGAGGATTATGAAGCAGAATTTGGCAGAAAGCCATTGGGAGAATTTGTCAGAGAAATGGTAGGTCTTGATATGAATGCAGCAAAGGAAGCTTTTTCAAAGTATCTTGAGGATGTAAATCTGGACAGCAGGCAGATTTATTTTGTAAATCAGATCATTGAGTATATTGTTCATAATGGAATGATGAAGGATCTTTCTGTTTTGCTGGAATCTCCGTTTACGGATCGTGGAAGCATTTCGGAAATCTTTACAGATATGGGTGTTTGGCTTGGAATAAAAAAAGTCATTGATACGATCAACGCAAATGCTGCTGCATAAACATCTACCTCTGTGAAGCATAAAATTTTACCCGGATTTACAATAAATTTAACCATAAATCCGGTTGACAAAACCCGGCCGGGAACGTTATAATGGCCGGGTTGATAAGATATTTTAAGAAAAAAGGCAGGTGAACAGAATGGACAGTTGTGATTCTCATGGGCGAAGTTGTAGCTCTCGGAGTGAAAGATGGAAAAAACAGAGAGGGATGAGGCTGTTCCATTCTGTTTTAAGTGTACAGAATATCTGTGAGAATATTATGTCTGTATATCAGAAGGATATATTTGACAGGATGTATCGGTGCCATCAGAATCTGTACGGTATTATTACATTATAATTGTAGCAGGATTATAATAGATATCTTTTTCATTCTTCTCATTCTGAGAATCTTACAGTAAGGCGATCATGTATAAATTCATTTCGCTTTATACTCAAATCCCAAGGAAACACAATCGAAAATCAAACAGCACATAGACATGCTTTAACATGTCTGTTTTTGGTGTGCGTGTTTTGTGCGAAACTATGTGAGGAGGATGAGAAAATGACAAAAAGAAATCAGGATTTTTCAAAAGATATTCTGAGTCTGATCCGAAGCAGTGTTTCTCCGGCAGTTTTAAGTGAAAGGCTGCAAGATTTTCACGAAAACGATCTGGCGGAAGTATTAAGAGAATTAAGCACTGCGGAGCGCAGCAGACTATACCGTATCCTGGAAAGCAGTATGCTGGCAGATGTTTTTGAATATCTGGAGGAAGAAGAAACTGTACAATATCTGGAAGAGATGGATGTAAAAAAAGCGGCAGCCATTCTTTCCAAAATGGAAACCGATGCCCTGGCAGATGTTTTAAAGCAGATTGATAAAGAAAAACGCAAGCTTCTGATCCAGCTTCTGGATGAACAGGTGCGGAAAGATATTGAAATGATCCGCTCCTTTGATGAGGATGAGATCGGAAGCAGAATGACAACGAACTGCATTGTGATCCGTGAAAACCTGACCGTAAAGCAGGCTATGAGTGAGCTGGTTTCCCAGGCGGCAGATAATGATAATATTTCTACGATCTTTGCAGTGACGGACAGAGGGGAGTTTTATGGAGCCCTGGATCTGAAGGATCTGATCACAGCAAGACAGGACCACCCTATGGAAGAGCTGATCGTAACTTCCTATCCATATGTGTATGGCACTGAGCAGATCGATGACTGTATGGAACGGCTGAAGGATTATTCTGAAGATTCCATTCCTGTACTGGACGATGACAATCGTTTCCTTGGAGTGATCACATCCGCAGGGATCATCGATCTGGTAGACGATGAGATGGGAGAGGATTATGCAAAGCTGGCCGGTCTGACTGCAGAGGAAGATCTGAAGGAACCTCTTTTTGAAAGCATGAAAAAAAGAATGCCTTGGCTGATCGTTCTTCTGGGCCTTGGTATGGTGGTATCTTCTGTTGTGGGAATGTTTGAAAAAGTAGTTACCTGTCTGCCGATCATCATGTGCTTTCAGTCTCTGATCCTGGATATGGCAGGAAATGTTGGAACCCAGTCCCTGGCTGTAACCATCCGTGTACTGATGGATGAGACGCTGACGGGCAGACAGAAAGCAGAGCTTGTGCTGAAGGAAATGCGGATTGGTCTTTGCAACGGTGGTTTGCTCGGTATTCTGTCTTTTGTACTGATCGGATTGTATATTTTCTTATTCAAAGGAAAAACACTCGTATTTGCCTATGCGGTATCCGGCTGTATCGGATTATCCCTGCTGGTGGCCATGCTGGTATCCAGTGCAGTGGGAACCTGCATACCGCTGTTTTTCAAAAAGGTTGGTGTGGACCCGGCAGTAGCCTCAGGTCCTCTGATCACTACGATGAATGACCTTGTAGCCGTGATAACATACTATGGAATGAGCTGGATATTCCTGATCGAGATGTTCCACCTGGCTGGCTGAGAGTAAAATGCAGCTATGCTCATAAAAATAGACAGATATCAGAAATCTGTCGAATAACAGAAAAGTTACCAATACGAAAAAATTCCGGATCGAAAGATTCGGGATTTTTCTTTACATACAAACAGAAAGCTATTATAATGAAAGATACGCTTTGCCCGTTTAAAACGTTGCAGAAATAAATACAAACAACGGGCAGAAAAAGAGAACAAAACGATCACATGGGGTGATTGGGGAAAGGAAACAGTAACATGATAGTAACAATGATCGAAAAGGTCTATACATTTCTGTGGGGAGATCTGATAAGGATCCCGCTTCCGGGAGGAAGTACGCTGGGAATCTCACTTCTGATCCTGCTTCTGATTCCGACCGGTATCTATTTTACCATCAGGACAAAGCTTCTGCCGATCCGTCTTTTTCCGGATATGGTACGAGCCCTGTCAGAAAAGAAAAGTGACAAAAATAATCTTTCAGCATTTCAGACGCTGATCGTATCTACAGCTACCCGTGTGGGAATGGGAAACCTGGTCGGGGTGGTAGCTGCGATCTCGGCAGGAGGTGCAGGAGCGGTATTCTGGATGTGGATTACGGCGCTGATCGGTTCCTCTACTGCTTTTATCGAAGCGACCCTGGCACAGCTCTATAAAGAAAAGGATCCTCTTTACGGTGGCTACAGGGGCGGTCCTGCCTACTATATCCATCGCTACTGGGAAGAAAAACAGGGCAGAAAACGAAAAAAGGTTCTGCTTTCCGTTCTGTTTGCCATTTCCGGCCTGATCTGCTGGTGTGGGATCAGTCAGGTTATCAGCAATTCCGTCACGGCGTCTTTCAAAAATGCTTTTGATATTCCGCCGCTGTATACTACCATCGTGCTGGTAGTGATCGCAGCTGTGATCGTGCTTCGGAAGAATGCAACGGTTAAAGTTCTGGATCTTCTGGTGCCGGTGATGGCAGTGCTTTATTTTGTGATCACGCTGTTTATTATATTTACAAATCTTGGAAGTATGCCGGGAGTATTTAAGCGGATTTTTGAAGAAGCTTTCGGATTTCGTCAGGCTGTTGCCGGCGGATTTGGCGTCGTGCTGATGAACGGAGTAAAAAGAGGCCTTTTTTCCAATGAGGCGGGAAGCGGCTCCGCTCCCTGTGCAGCAGCGGCAGCAGAATGTGACAGTCCGGTAAAAGCCGGATTTGTCCAGGCTCTGGGTGTATTTGTGGATACGATCGTGATCTGCAGCTGTACAGCTATGATCATGCTTCTGGCCCCGGAAGATCTGGTACAGGGGCTTTCCGGAATGGAACTTCTTCAGACTGCCATGCATTATCATATGGGGCAGTTTGGAGTGATCTTTATTGCTGCAACACTGTTTATGTTCAGCTTTTCCACATTTCTGGGAATCCTGTTTTATGCAAGAGGCAATGTGGCTTATCTTTTCGGTGATAACTGGGGTTCACAGACAGGATATAAGGTGCTGGCACTGGTGATGCTGTTTATCGGTGGGATCGCGGCTTACACATTTGTATGGGATCTGGGAGATGTAGGAATCGGCCTGATGACGATCTTTAATATTTTCATGCTGTATCCTCTTGGGGAAAAAGCACTGAAAGAGCTGAAGATTTATGAATCGGAAAAGAAGAAAAAATAAAACTGTTTACAGACCTTGAGAGCATATGGTAATATCAGGGTAAAGCGCTAAAAGATTAAAGAGTTCTGACAGCCGGAAGGAGTCAGACTCTGTGAAATATCAACGGTAAGTTGGATCAAGAGGAGGATATGAAAGATGTATATTACATGTCTGGACGTAGAAGGTGTACTGGTACCGGAGATCTGGATCGCATTTGCAGAGGCAAGCGGAATCCCGGAGCTCAAGAGAACAACCCGTGATGAGCCGGATTATGATAAGCTGATGAACTGGAGACTTGGAATTCTGAAAGAACATGGTCTGGGACTGAAAGAGATCCAGGAGACTATTGCAAAGATCGATCCCCTTCCGGGAGCAAAGGAATTTCTGGATGAGCTGAGATCTTTTTCCCAGGTGATACTGATCAGTGATACCTTTACACAGTTTGCAACTCCGCTGATGGAGAAGCTTGGACGGCCGACACTTTTCTGTAATTCCTTGGAAGTAGCAGAGAACGGAGAGATCACAGGCTTTAAGATGCGCTGTGAGAAATCTAAGCTGACAACTGTGAAGGCACTGCAGTCCATGGGATTTGAGACTATCGCAAGCGGAGATTCCTACAATGATCTCGGAATGATCCAGGCAAGCAAAGCAGGATTCCTTTTCCGCAGCACAGAGCAGATCCGTGCAGATCATCCGGAAATTCCGGCTTACGAAGAGTACGATGAACTTCTTGCAGCGATCAGAGAAGCAATGAAATGAAGAAGGGAAAGTCGGAATGATCAACGAAAGAATTGTGATCGAAGAAAAAACAAAGGACTATAATGAGGCATGGATAGAGACCTATTTCTGGCAGGAGTCGGAAGAACTCTATCCGGGACAGAAGCGTCCGGTCATAGTGATCTGTCCGGGCGGAGCTTATGGCATGACTTCTGACAGAGAGGCAGAAGCCATTGCTGTCCGGTTTATGGGAATGGGCTATCACACAGTGGTACTTCGTTATAGTGTGGCACCTGCCAGATATCCGGTGGCTCTCCGTCAGCTGGCAAAAACAGTAGCTCTTCTCAGAGAGAACAGCGATAAGTGGCATATTGAAAAGAATAAGATCATTGTGTCCGGTTTTTCGGCAGGAGGCCATCTGGCAGCTTCTCTGGGAGTATTCTGGAATACGGAGGAGCTTGCAGGGATCACGGGAATGGAAAACGAGAGGATCCGTCCCAATGGCATGATCCTGAATTATCCGGTGATCACTTCAGGGGAAGTTGGTCATGAAGAAAGCTTTCGAAATCTTCTGGGAGATCGTTATGAGGAGCTGAAAGATCGGATGTCTCTGGAATTTCAGGTTACGGAAGATACACCCAGAACCTTTATCTGGCATACCTTTGAGGATCAGACGGTGCTGCTGGATAATACACTTCTCTTTGTTCAGGCACTCTATAAAAAGGGCA
This sequence comes from Ruminococcus sp. SR1/5, assembly GCF_000209835.1. Taxonomy (NCBI): domain Bacteria; kingdom Bacillati; phylum Bacillota; class Clostridia; order Eubacteriales; family Oscillospiraceae; genus Ruminococcus; species Ruminococcus sp. SR1/5. The sequence goes on from NC_021014.1 coordinate 461,263, forward strand.
TTCCAGTGGAGTATCATGTTTTTCCGCAGGGACCCCATGGGATCGGCCTGGCAAATGAGCTGACTGCCAACGAAAACGGCAGAGGAATCGCAAGAGCCTGTGAACCATGGAGTGAGCTTGCAGGAAAATGGCTGAACCGAGAATTCCCATGGTGGAACGGGGCAAAGATCGAAAGATAATACGAGACTGCTGTGTCGGATAAAATATCCTTTTACCGGGAAACCGGTAGAGAGGGTATTTTTTATGATTGTGATGCATGTGATGACTGCTGTATTTGTCGGCTGTTTTGTCTGGCTCATCTGATGATAAAAGCTTTGCAGGGCTTTGGTGTGGATCTGGATCAACATTCACATTGCAGAAAGAAAGGAATTTTGATAATTATGGATAAAAATCAGATTTTTATTACCAGTGGTACGGAATATAAAAGAATGACAAAGGAGCTTCTGGAAAAAGCGGATCTTCAATCTCATATCGGGGACAGAAAGAAAAAGATCGGGATCAAGCCGAATCTGGTTTCTCCTTCAGAGGCTTCCTGGGGTGCAACGACTCATCCGGAAGTGGTTGCAGGAATTATCGAGTATCTGAAGGAGCATGGCTTCCGGGATATGGTGATGCTGGAGGGATCCTGGGTAGGAGATAAGACAAGGGAGGCCTTTGAGACCTGTGGCTTTGACAGGCTTGAGGAAGAGTATCAGGTGCCGTTCTGGGATATGCAGAAGGATAAGGGTATTTCTGTGGACTGCGGCGGAATGGAGCTGAATGTCTGCGAGCGGGTAAAGGAGCTTGATTTTCTGATCAATGTGCCAGTTCTGAAAGGCCATTGTCAGACAAAGATCACCTGTGCCCTTAAGAATATGAAGGGGTTGATCCCAAATAAGGAAAAGAGACGGTTTCATTCTCTGGGGCTTCATAAACCCATTGCTCATCTGAATATGGGGATACAGCAGGACTTTATTGTTGTGGATAATATCTGCGGGGATCTGGATTTTGAAGATGGCGGAAATCCTGTTGTGATGAACCGGGTGATTGCTGCCTGTGATCCGGTTCTTGTGGATGCATATGTGTGTCAGATGATGCATTATGAGGTAGCTGAGGTTCCTTATGTGAAGCTGGCAGGTGAGCTTGGAGTGGGCTGTTCAGATATTTCAAAAGCAGATGTCAGATTTCTGGAGGATGGTGCGGATCAGAGGATGCCGGTATCCAGAAAGGTTGTGGAGCTTGCGGATGCCGTGGAGGAAGTGGAATCCTGCAGTGCCTGCTACGGGTATCTGATCCCGGCATTGGAGATGCTGAAGGAAGAGGGGCTTTTTGAGAAGCTGGATGAAAAGATCTGCATCGGACAGGGGTATCGTGGTAAGACGGGAGTGCTTGGTGTGGGACACTGTACCTGTAAGTTTCAGAATTATGTGGAGGGGTGTCCGCCGTTGGAGGGGGATATATATGAGTTTTTGAAAGAGTATATTGGTGAACGGACGCAGGGGAAGTGACAGTCCTCCGGGCCGGACTCCGTCGGGGGATGCTGCTAAGGTTCCGTGAGCCGGCTAAAACCATTGCGGAAGGGCCCAGAACTCGCCTTCGGCTCAAACAGCTGGGCCCTTCCGCAATAACGTCGTCTCCCGCAACCTAACCATCATCACCCCTCCTCCGTAGCAGCCCGGAGGACTGTCACTTCCCCTGCTGACGTTTCAGACGGAGAGGTGGAAGCGGACGCGTGGTGTCCTGTCCTTACGTTTTGATGAGTTGAGCGTCCGCAGTTGGAGGTGTGGGAAGAATAGCGTCTGGTCAATAAATATTTTGGTGTTGCTCAATGTGTTGGAATGGTGGGAAGGATACGTCTTCTTGTTGAAAGGTGTTATGCCGATGAGATCGGCACAGCCTGGCGTTTTAAACAAACGCAGAATCCATCGCCCTGTCAGTAACATAACATGACCAAAAACGTACGATTTCTAGCGGGGCCTGAAGGAAGGGGTGCAGGGGAGGGGAAACGGCCTTTCGCAACTACGAGTGCTTCCCCTCCCCTGCGGTTTCACTTACGCTTCCAAAGCGTAAAAACATTTTTCAGAAAAAAATTTCAGAAAAAAGAATCCTAAAGACATCTCTTTACAATCTCAATAATCTGCTCCATAGAAAACCGGCTGCTGTCAATACAGAGATCATACTGTGTCATATCCAGCCATTTGCTGTCTGTAAAGTATTCATAGTAAGCCTTTCTCTCTTTATCCATTTTTTTGACCAGCTTCCGTGCGCTGGCTTCTTCTCTGCCGGTACGGCGTATCACATTCTGAACTCTTTCCTCAAAAGGTGCATGGATAAAAAGTTTAAGTGATTTATCCTTCAGGATACTGGTTGCACAGCGGCCGACAATTACGCAGTCCTCTCTCTGCGGAAGGGACAGGATGATCTTTCTCTGGAGATCATAGAGCACATCGTTCATTGGTACAAAAGAGAAATTATCTGTAAACTGCAGCTCACTGTCAACGGGGAATACCCACTGACTGGCTTTTTTCTCGTCTACCTTTGCCAGGGTGTCGAAGGGGATATTGTTTTTCTTGGCAGCCATGTCGATCAGTTCTTTATCATAAAAACCGATGTCCAGGTTTTCAGCCAGAGTCTTGCCGATAAGGCGTCCGTTGCTTCCAAACATACGATTGATGGTTATAATACGTTTTGCCATAAAGATACCTCCTTTATCTCGGACCGGAAGCAGGAATATCTGATTTCCGGTAGTTTTTCTTACTTCTTTTATAACATATTTCGGTAAAAAATACCAGAAAATAATATATAATTTTTAAAATAATATTTAATATATACAAAAAATAATGGTAGCAGACAGAAAATATAATTAATTATTTGTATTTGTATATGAAAAATAGGATGCCTTTTTCACCGGGTTTTCACAGATCACACAAAGACTTTTACACTATTTTTTTTAAAAATATTTTTTAAAACAGAGAGAACATACACAGCATATTTGGAGGTTAAGGAAAATGAAACGACGGCGTAAAAGGCTTATGGTGATCATCCCGTTTTCTACTATGACCAGGCTTGCGGATAATGTACTGGATGTGACCATGTTTTACGCATCCGGAGCAGATGAGGATAGCCTGGAGCCGGCAGAAAATGCGTTTACAGAGCTCCTGATGGAACGCTTTGAGCAGGACGAAGACGCTTTTTCCATTGTGAATCAGTCAGAGATCATGGAAGCCATGTCTGGTGTCACCAACACCATGTCTCTGATGATCAGAACAAATCGCGTTTTTTTATCTGGAAATCCGCACATTGATAAGGTATAATCTATAACAGTTAGAGGAATATCTCTGCCGGGAGGACGGAACTGCCGGCAGGGAACTGCCGAGAAAGGGATGACAGTAAATTTGAACATCGTGGAGAAATGTGTTTCATGCCTGAATATAAAAGAATCTTATGATCTGGCCAGGCGCATGGAACAGGAAAAACAAATCCGGTTCTGGGATACCGTACAGCAGGCTCCCTGGCAGAGCGAAAAACCGGAGATATGCTTTTGGAAGAAATGAAAAAAGCCGGTCTCACACAGGTAGAAAAAGATAAGATCCGTGTGGATGCATGGGAATTTAAAAAAGCGGTGATGCGCTGCCATGACAGAGAGGGAACCTGCCGGGAGATCCAGCTTGGCGCATATCAGACAGATTTTAAGACCAATGGCTTTCAGAGGTTTGATCTTGTATATCTTGGAAAGGGTACAGCTGACGAATATAAGGATATCGATGTGAAAGGAAAGCTGGTTCTTATCGAGATCAATCAGAGAGAAGAATGGTGGATCAACTACCCGGTGTATCAGGCACACCTGAAGGGTGCAGCAGCTCTGATCGCCGTACAGAGCAGAGGATACGCACAGATCGATGATACGGCTTTGAATGCACAGGATATCGCAGGACCTTCCTGTGCGCCTGCATTTTCCATGTCACGGGCAGATTTTCTTATGATCCGTCAGCTGATGGAGGAGAAAAATGAGAATGGGAATCGTGTTCCGGAGCTTTCCGTGGAATTTGATGCGGATACAGAGGTGATCAAAGACCAGTATACCTACAATATCGTTGGCAAAATCCCGGGAACCGATTCGGATTCCATGATCCTGTTAAGTGCTCACTATGATTCTTATTTTGAGGGATTTCAGGACGATAATGCGGCAGTGGCCATGATCATTGGAATTGCCAGGGCGCTGCTCCGTGGTGGCTATAAACCTCGCCATACTATTGTGGTATGTGCTCTTGCAGCAGAAGAATGGGGGATTTCCGACACAAAATATGACTGGTCCACAGGTGCTTACCGCCAGGTATTTGAAGCGAGACCGGAGTGGCAGGGGCACGTGATCGCAGATCTGAATTTTGAGCTTCCGGCTCATGCACACAGTACCAGAGATGCAGTACGATGTACCTATGAGTATGCGGATTTTGTGCGCAGCTTCGTGGATGCTGTGCAGATGCCGGAGGGGATTTACCCGGAGGGCATGACCACGTTGTATCCCATTGAAACCTGGTCTGATGATTTTACCATGGCTATTTCCGGGATCCCGTCCATGGTCAATGATTTCAGCGGTGGCCCGTTTATGGAAAATTATTATCATTCCCAATACGATAACCAGGATGTTTATGAGGAAGAGGTATACAGATTCCATCATGAATTTTATCTGAAACTTCTTCTGGCTATTGACGGCCTTGCTCTGCCGCCAATGGATTTCGGGCGGGTACTGGACCAAAGTATTAAGACCCTGGAAACGGATCTGTGTATGCAGACCGGCGCCGACAGTACACTCCTTCTGAAAAAAACAGAAGAGGCAAAAAAAGCAGCTGCCATCCTTGCAGAGCAGGTACGGCACTTCAACAGCCTTCCGGAAGAAAAACGTGACTGGAAAAAAGCCGATGCCATTACCGAAAAGCTTCTCGGTGTATTCCGGAAATCCCAGGATTATCTGGTACGTCTGGACTGGGATGACAATGTGATCTTTCCGCAGCAGGCAGTGCAGAACAATCTTTATGCACTGAAGAAAGCGATGGGATATCTGGAAAAAGGAGAGATCGCACCTGCGCTGGAGGCTTTTTACAGTATTGACAACAACTGTTATGCCTTTCAGTTTGAGCGGGAAGTCTTTTATCATTTTACGGAATATATCTTGAAGCAGTCCCCGGATCGCCTGATGTGGGGAAAGGGCAGGATCATCCACCATGAGAACCTTTATGATCTTGTGGAAAGCCTGAAGGAAAAGAAGCCGGGTGACAGTCTGGAGGCAGAAAAGCAGAGCCTCAAGGAAGCCTGGGAAAGACAGAAGCGTTATTATGCGGATGATATTGAATATCTGATCCGTGCAGTGGAAAAGCTCAGGAATCTGATCTGCGAGGTCAGTGATATGTTTGAAAAAGGAACAGAATAAAACCATATCTGGAGGAAAGAATGGAAAGCCATAATTTATACCGAGTGAAAGAAGAAGATCTGGATAAGCTGATCCGGATATTGACCGTATGTTTTTCGGAGGATCCTCTGTATCATGCACTGATCCCGGACAGGGATACCAGAGAACGGCTGATGCCGGAGCTTTTTACCTGTGATCTTACGGAGTTTTTTGAGACCTGCGAGATCTATGCAGACAGCAGTGAGCTGAACAGTATCCTGGTAGTATCCGACGGAACGGAGCATGAAGCAGCCTTACATAATCTGATGGTGGATTTTTTTGCCCTTCTGAAAACAGATGGCTATCTGATCAAAGAGGATCCAAGTCTTGCGACCCTGCGGAAATTCATCCAGGGAAAAGACTATCTGAATTCCAGCTGGACTTCCCAGCTTCATACAGCAGAAAGGCTTCATGTGATCTATCTGGCAGTGGCGCCGAAGATGCAGCATCACGGTCTTGCTGAAAAGCTGATGGATGAGGTGATCGATTATGCGGACAGGCATAAGCTGATGATCTCTCTGGAAACCCATAATCCGGCAAATGTTTCCATGTATGAGAAATTCGGATTTAAATTATACGGCATTGTACAGAAAAAAGGATTTGATCTGAAGCAGTACTGCATGATCAAACAGGCATAGGAGGAATTACGATGAAACGAAAATGGTGGCATGACAAAGTGGTATATCAGATATACCCCAAGAGCTTTTATGATTCCAACGGAGACGGGATCGGAGACATCCCGGGAATCATCAGCAAGCTTGATTATCTTAAGGAACTGGGAGCAGATATCCTCTGGCTTTCCCCAATCTATAAATCTCCCCTTGCAGACCAGGGATATGACATTGCAGATTATTATGCGATTGATCCGAGGTTTGGGACCATGGAGGATATGGATCGTCTGATCGCAGAAGCAAAAAAAAGAGAAATGTACATCCTTATGGATCTGGTGGTAAATCACTGCTCCGATGAGCATGAGTGGTTTCAGCAGGCCATTAAGGATCCGGACGGAAAGTATGGAAATTTCTTTTATATCCGGGACAAAAAGGATGATAAAGCTCCCTGCAACTGGAGAAGCTATTTCGGTGGTCCGGTATGGGAAGAGCTTCCGGGACATCCGGATAAACAGTATCTCCATGTATTCCACAAGAAGCAGCCGGATCTCAACTGGGAGAATCCTGAACTAAGAGAGGAAGTCTACAAAAACATCCGCTGGTGGATGGAAAAAGGGCTTGGCGGATTCCGTATTGATGCCATTATCAATATCAAGAAGAAGCTTCCGTTTTCCGATTATCCTGCCGATCGTGCAGATGGGCTCTGCAGCGTCGGGAGGATGCTGGAGGAGGCAGAAGGGATTGGAGAATTTCTGGGAGAGATGGCTGAGAAGTGCTTTCATCCCTATGATGCTTTTACTGTAGGAGAGGTCTTCAATGAAAAGGAAGATGAGATCAAAGATTTTATCGGAGAAAACGGATATTTTTCATCCATGTTTGATTTTGAAGAAACCTGTTACGGAAAGAGCGAGGATGGCTGGTATGCATCCAAACCGTACCTGACTCCGGAAGAGTACAAGAAGTGTATTTTCCATACGCAGAAAAAGATTGGGGATACCGGCATGATCTCCAACATTATTGAGAATCATGATGAGCCAAGAGGTGTCTGTCACTATATTTCTCCGGAAGACCGCTGTCCGGATTCAAGGAAACTCCTGGCAGGTGTTTATTTCCTGCTGAAGGGAATTCCGTTTATTTATCAGGGGCAGGAGATCGGTATGGAAAATATGGAGTTTACTTCTATGGATCAGATCGATGACATCAGTACCATCGATGAATACCAGGTAGCGCTCCGTGCCGGATGCAGTGAAAAAGAAGCGCTTGATGCTGCTTCCGCATTTTCCAGAGACAATGCCAGAACTCCGGTACAGTGGAGCGCAGAGAAAAATGCGGGATTTTCAGAAGGAGAGCCGTGGCTTGGGGTCAATCCCAATTATAAGGAGATCAATATAGAGTCCCAGTTAATGGATAGTGATTCCCTCCTTTCTTTCTACAAAAAGCTGATTGCACTGAGAAAAGCTCCGGAATATAAAGAAACGCTTGTATACGGAACATTCGCTCCATATCAGGAAGAACAGAAGAATCTGATCGCCTATACAAGAAACGGTGAGAAAAATCTTCTGATCCTGGGAAATATGCAGGCACAGTCACAGAAGGTATCTTTGCCGGGAGAAGTAAAAGAGGTGCTTCTGAATAATCAGAAAGCTGTGGAGATCACAGAAAAAGAGATCATTTTGAAACCGTATCAGTTTATCGTTCTGGAGACTGCTGACTGATGCGGCATCAGAACAGCAGAGAAAAAACAATAGCTATTTAGCTGACAGTCTGTTAAAATAAATGCTCGGCTGAAAAAACAGCCGTAAAGAAAGAGAATGAGAATTCAGAAGGGAATAAAGTATGCTGAAGATAAAGAATTACGTAAAGGCAGAAAGCCTTGAACAGGCATATGAACTGAACCAGAAAAGAACAGCCTGTGTGCTGGGCGGTATGGTCTGGCTGAAAATGGGAAACCGGAACATCATGACAGCCATTGACCTGTCAGGTCTTGGGCTGGATACTATTACAGAAACAGAAGAAGCATTTGTGATCGGCTGCATGACACCACTTCATGCGCTGGAAACCCACAAAGAGCTGAATGCCTATACAAACAGTGCTATCCGTGAAAGTGTACGGCACATTGTGGGTGTGCAGTTTCGAAACTGTGCCACAGTGGGCGGAAGTATTTTCGGAAGATTCGGATTTTCCGATGTACTGACCATGTTTCTGGCACTGGATACCTGGGTGGAGCTGTACAATGGCGGAACCATTCCGCTGGCACAGTTTGCATCCATGGAAAAGGATAACGATATCCTGGTAAATATCATTGTAAAAAAACAGCCGCTGAACAGTGTGTACTTAAGTCAGCGGAACAATTCCACAGATTTTCCTGTGCTCACCTGTGCGGCCGCTCTTATTGGCGGAAAAGCAAGAACTGTCATTGGGGCCAGACCCGGAAAAGCAATGATCGTGGAAGATGAAGAGGAAATCTTAAAAGATTTTGTACAGATGAATGCACAGCAGAAAAAGGATGCAGCAGCATCTTTTGCCGCATATGCGGCGGAACATGTTTCTACAGACAAGAACATGCGTGCTTCAAAAGAATACAGAAGTCTTCTTGTGAAAGTCCTTACAAGAAGAGCCTGGGAAGAGATCGGAGGGAGAGCAGAATGAATATCACTTTCTGGCTGAATGGTGTAAAACGGCAGGCAGAGGTACGTCCGGATGAACTGCTTCTGGATTTCCTGCGAAAAAACAGCTGTTACAGCGTAAAACGTGGCTGTGAGACTGCAAACTGTGGTCTCTGTACTGTGCTGATGGATGAACGTCCGGTACTGTCCTGCTCCATGCTGGCTGCCCGCGCAGACGGGAAACGGATCGTGACTCTGGAGGGAATGCAGGAGGAAGCAAAGGAATTCGGCGCTTTTATGGCAAATGAGGGAGCAGAGCAGTGTGGCTTCTGCAATCCGGGATTTATCATGAATGTATTTGCCATGTTAAAGGAACTGGAAGATCCCACAGAAGAGGATATCCTGGAGTATCTTTCCGGAAATCTGTGCCGTTGCTCGGGATTTGTGGGACAGACCAGAAGTATCCTGAAATTTCTCGACTATAAAAAAGGACAGGAGGAAGGAAAATGAAATACGTAAACAAGCCGGTGCCAAAAACAGATGCAATGTCGCTGGTAACCGGAAAACCGGTCTATACCGATGATCTTGCACCTTCTGACTGCCTGATCGTCAAGATCTTAAGAAGTCCTCATGCCAATGCCTGGGTGGAAGAGATCAAGACAGATGCTGCAAAGAAGATCGAGGGAATTGCCTGTGTTCTGACCTATGAGGATGTTTCACACAAAAGATTTACTCTGGCCGGGCAGACAGCGCCGGAGATCAGTCCATGGGATCGTTATATCATAGATAAGCATGTGCGTTTTGTAGGGGATCCGGTTGCCATCGTAGCCGGTGAGACAGAAGAGGCAGTAGATAAAGCCCTGAAACGCATTAAGGTAAAATATCGTGTGGAGGAAGCAGTTCTGGATATCCACACAGCCAAGGATAATCCCATCCTGGTGCATCCGGAGGATGACTGGTATATGCCGATCCCGGCCGGCGGAGATAATAAGCGTAATCTCTGTTCCTCCAATGTAGAAGAAGTGGGTGATGTGGATGCCATGCTGGAAAAATGTGCGTATACAGTAGATCAGGTTTACCACACAAAGGCAAATCAGCAGACCATGATGGAGACCTTCCGTACCTACTGTTATATGGACCATTTTCAGAGACTGACGGTGGTTTCTTCCACCCAGATCCCGTTTCATATCCGAAGGATCGTAGGAAATGCGCTGAACATTCCGTCTTCCAAAGTTCGTGTGATCAAGCCTCGTATCGGCGGGGGCTTTGGTGCAAAACAGTCTTCTGTCAGTGAGGTTTTCCCGGCACTGGTAACATGGGTTACCGGGCGTCCGTCCAAGATCGTTTTTTCCAGAAAGGAATCCATGATCGCGTCTTCTCCGCGGCATGAGATGGAAGTCCATATCCGTATGGGTGCAGACGAAAACGGTATTGTAAAGGCAATCGATCTTTATACTCTTTCCAACACCGGTGCCTATGGAGAGCATGGGCCTACAACCGTAGGACTTTCAGGCCATAAATCCATTGCGCTGTATCGTCATACGGAAGCCTACCGTTTTGCCTATGATGTTGTTTACACCAATATGCAGGCAGCTGGCGCTTATCGTGGCTATGGTGCCACACAGGGTATTTTTGCTGTGGAGTCCGCAGCAGATGAGCTGGCTCATAAGATGGGGATGGATCCAGTAAAATTCCGTGAGCTGAACATGCCTATGGAGGGAGAGGCACTTCCAGGATATCCGGATGTACCGATCAACGGCAGCTGTACCATGGATAAATGCCTCGCCCGTGCAAAGGAAATGATCGGATGGGATGAGAAATATCCGTTCCGTGATATGGGTAACGGCAAAGTACGGGGTGTCGGTATCGCTATGGCTATGCAGGGCTCATCTATTGCAGGGATCGATGTTGGCGGAGCAGACATTAAATTAAATGAGGATGGTTCCTATACCCTGGCACTTGGATGTTCTGATATGGGAACCGGCTGTGATACCATTCTTGCTCAGATGGCAGCAGACTGTCTGGATACAGATATGAAAAATATCGTGGTATTCAGTGTGGATACAGATATTTCTCCCTATGATTCCGGTTCTTATGCATCTTCCACAACCTATGCAACCGGAAATGCCGTAATCCAGGCCTGCGGAGAACTCAGAAAGAGAATCCACGCTTTTGGCGCACAGATGCTTGGAGTATCTGCAGAGGATTCTGATTTTGACGGAGAAAAAGTCCGCACAGAAGACGGAAAAGAGGTAACGCTGCAGCAGATCGCAGGAAAAGCGACCTGTGGAGTCTGCAGTGAGCTTCAGGTTGTAAAAGAATATTCTTCTCCAATCTCTCCGCCACCGTTTATGGTAGGTGCCGCTGAAGTGGAGGTCGATAAAGAGACCGGACAGATCGATGTCATTGATTATGTGGGCGTGATCGACTGTGGAACTCCGATCAATCCAAATCTTGCCAGAGTGCAGGCAGAAGGCGGTATCGGTCAGGGAATCGGAATGGTTCTGTATGAGGATGTGCAGTATACAGATAAGGGAAAGATCCGTAACAATTCTTTTATGCAGTATAAGATCCCCAACCGTATGGATATTCCGAAGGTGCGGATCGAGTTTGAGAGCAGCTACGAGAAGACAGGTCCTTTCGGTGCAAAATCCATTGGTGAGCTTGTGATCGATACACCTTGTCCGGCTATTGCCAATGCGGTTTATAATGCAACAGGTGTACGTGTCAGAGAGCTCCCGATCACTCCGGAGAAGGTTGCAATGGGAATCCTTGCCAGAGAAGCCGGAGAGAAGGTGTGAAATGCAGGAGCTAATACTGGCAATTGCCGGACTGATCCTGGAACTGCTGGTATTTTTCTGTGCAGGAAGTCTGCTGACACGGATACTGAAAATGAAGGCGGAAGTAACCATGGAACTGGTCTTGGGATATCTTCTGTATTTTGCGGTTTTTGAGATACTTGCAGTTCCTATGACACTGAAATGGGTAAAACTGAGTACCTTTTCGTATCTGTGGATGGTGATCATGGCAGCTTGTGTACTGGCAGCATGTCTGTTTGCGCATAAACTTTGGAAGGGACAGCTGGACCGGATAGGAGAAACATTTCGGAAGCATTCACTGCTGCTGCTTTTGACCGCTGCGGCAGTGATCCTGCAGTGTTTTCTGGTGGCTACATATCAGGACGTTACTGCAGATGCAACACATTATATTGGTGCAGTAAGCACTTCTGTGTATACAGACACTCTTGCCCGATACAGTCCGCTTACCGGTGTTATCCAGAGAAATTTTAATCTCCGCTATGATCTTTCTGCATATCCGATGAACAATGCGGTGTGGTGTGTCCTTCTGGGCATCCACCCGATCGTTCAGTCCAAGGTCGTGATGTCTGTGATCAACATGCTGATGATCAATCTTCTGATCTACCAGATCGGAAAAAGCTTTTTTCGTGGAGATGAAAAAAAAGCAGACCTGATGGTTCTTTTTGTGTGTCTGATGCAATTGTTTTCTTTTTCTATCTATACAACAGGAACCTTTGCGTTTATGCGGGTTTATGAAGGGAAGGCCCTGCTGGCAAATATTTCCATTCCGGCAGCGCTTCTGGTAAGTATACGGCTCTGGCTCAACAAAGATGGCAGAAATAAAGAGAGCTGGGTGCTGCTTTTCATTGCTGCAGTCAGTGCGTTGACGTTTTCAGGATCCTCCCTTATTTATCCTGCGGTAGTCAGTACGGCGATCCTTCCGGTGATGGTGCTGAAGAAAAAGATTTCCTACGCGATTCCCTATGCGCTTTGTATGCTGCCGGGATTTTTGTATGCCCTGGTTTATTTTTCGGCGAAGCTTGGATGGATCGCATTTCCGGCATCATAGGAAACTGGGAAGATACTATGGATAGGAGAAGAAAATGGCGGGAGTAACGATCGAAGAACTGGGACTGCGTTTTGTGCAGATCTGTATGGAAAATTACTGGAGTGGCTGTCTGCTGCCTGTATTTTTTCTGGCAGGTATACTCTGGGATATTTTTTACCGCAGGAGAAAAGAATCCAGAGTGTTCCTGTATTATCTAGTCTTTCTGGCACTTACGGTATATAATCCGGTTCTTGTAAAATATGTGATACCAAAGGTACATTTTGAAAGTGAATATTATCGTTTTATCTGGATCCTTCCGGTGATCCCGGGTGCTGCCTATTATGCTGTACGGATCGTAGAAGCGGTAAGGTTTCGATGGCTGAAGGCTGTAACAGCGTTGATCCTTGCGGCAGTGATCGTCACTACGGGGACACCTGTTCCCGGCATTGCAAAAGATTATGTGATGGCGGAAAACATCTATAAAGTCCCGAATGAGCTGCGCTCAGTATGCGATGTGATCCATCAGGACTGCGATAAAGAACAACCCAAGGTTGTTTTTGACAATGAGCTGAATCTGGTGGCTAGACAGTATGATCCGTCACTGATCCTTGTTCTGGATCGTAATTTTATCCTGTATCGTGCAGGAAGTACTGTGGTAGGAAACTACGAAAACAGCAAGGCCTACCAGATCCAGAAAGTGATCATGGATGTGATCAGTTATCAGATGGATGTAGGGATCGATAAGTTCCGGCAGGTATTGAAAAGAACGGAAACCGATTATCTCGTTCTTCCGGTAGATCTTACAAATCATGACTATATCCGTCAGGCAGGATGTACCCCTATTGCACAGACAGAAAAATATGTGGTATACAGGTTTGAAGGGTGAATGTGTTCGCCCTTCTGGCCTGGAAAAATGACTAAAGTGCGTAAAACGATACGGAGAACGGAGTGAACAGCAACCATAAAATGTGTGATGAATATGTACTGTTTAAAAAATCTTTACAATTTCATGGATTTGTGTTAAAATCATAAACAATGTAAACCTACTTTGATAATTTCATACCTGAATTTAGAAGTTATGTTTTTCATTATGCACCTGTAGCTCAGTGGATAGAGCAGTGGTTTCCGGTACCATGTGCGGGGGTTCGATTCCCTTCAGGTGTGTTACCCGGAACAGTGGGAATTGTTCCGGCGTGTTGTTATGATAAGGAGGACAAGAACTTGGATGATTTCAGAGAATGGTTATCAGATAACCTTCGCTATTTTATGTTAGGCGGAGCCATTCTGGTGATCGTGCTTGTTCTGATCTTTGGCGTCCGCGCCTGTGTTGGAGGTAAGAAGGGGAATTCCAATAAAGATCAGACAACAGCCCAAAGTAACCAGGAAAATGATCCTTCTTCTCCGGCAAATGATGGGGAGACAGACGAGAAGAAAGACGCCAGTTCCGCGGCAGATACGGATGCGGAGACAACCATGGAAAAAGCCAGCACGGAAGTAACCGAGCTGATTCAGAGCTATTATAAAGCTTTTGGGGAAAAAGACATTGCAACACTTAAGACGATTGAGGACGGATTTACGCCGGCTGACGAGTCGCAGATTAATTCAAGGGATTATATTGATGGGTATGAAGTACAGAATGTTTACGCTAAGAAGGGACTGACGGACGATTCGTATGTCGTTTATGTAGTCTTTAATTATATCTGTACTGGAATTGAGACTCCGGTTCCGGCACTGAGCCAGTTTTATGTGGAGACGGGCAGTGACGGCAATCTGAAGATCAAAGGTGGTGCTGATGACGATGCAGATATCAGTGCCTATGTGAAAAAACTGGAATCTGAGAAGGATGTGCAGGAGCTTATCACAAAGGTAAAGACGGACTATGAAGCTGCGCAGGAGAGTGATCCCTCTCTGGCAGAATTCCTTCAGGGCCTTGGTGAAGATGCCAGTGCTTCCGCAGATGCAGGAACAATGCTTACAGTTACAGAGGATTGTAATGTTCGTGCTTCCGCAGATTCAGAGGGTGAGGTTATCGGTGGTTTTTCTGCAGGAACGGAAGTTGAAAAGAAAGGGCAGGAAGGCGACTGGATACAGGTTGATTATGATGGACAGACCGGTTATGTCTATAGTGGTCTGTTAGAATAATAAGGGTTAATAAAATGCAGGTTCCGGAAGAACCTGCATTTTTGTTGCTCTGATATAACGAAAGATCATTTTTTGAGTGAACCGTCTGCTGCCAATGTGTATTTTTTCCATTTACGGTGATGGTTCCGATCTGCATGATTCCGTCTTCGTCCAGATAATAACGTTTTTTGCCTAGGGTGATCCAGCCGGTCTGCATGATTCCGTCCTTATTGAAATAATATCGATGACTATCTGTGTCGGTAAGCCATCCGGTATAGGCGGTTCCGTCAACCATAAATTTCCAGTTGGTGCCATCCGGTGTCCAGACTCCGTTTTCTGCCTCCGGCGAAACCTTTTCTGTTTCGGGAATCTCTGTGGGAACAGGAGACGGTGTGGCGGAAGGTGAGGGAGCGCCGGAAAATATCGATGCATCTGTATGGTGATCGCGATCTGAACTTGGTTCAATAGTCGAAATATCGCTGGTATTTATGGAAACTACGGAAGTACTGCTGCTTTCAAAAGGACCGGCCGATGACTGGGTAAAGAGAATACCGCAGATCAGACACAGGAAAACAGCGACAAAGATCAGCAGCCGGTTCATACGTGGAGTATGCTCTGACATGATTTTCCTCCTGATATTTAAGTATATTTCTGTTTATCATACAATAATGAGCAAGAAAATACAAGAAAAATAACCGGTTGCGAACACGTGGGAAAAAATATATAATAGAACAATGGACGAAAAAATCAGAATCAATAAATATTTAAGCGATATAGGAGTCTGCTCAAGAAGAGAGGCAGACCGCCTGACAGAAGCGGGGAGGGTTACTGTCAATGGAGAACTGGTTTCCACAGGAATGAAGATCCTTCCGGATGCGGAGATCTGTATTGACGGAAAGCCTGTAAAAAACAGGAAAAAAGATCCTGCTTCTTTTTCATAAACCAAAAGGGATTGTCTGCAGTACCAAGCAGCAGCGGAATGAGATGACAGTAACAGAATATCTGGATTATCCGGTGCGGATCTATCCCATAGGACGGCTGGATAAAGATTCCGAAGGACTGCTTCTCCTTACCAATGAAGGAGATCTGGTGAACCGTATCATGAAGGCGGGGAACTACCATGAAAAGGAATATCAGGTGACCGTGAATAAACCGGTGACAGAAGAATTTATCCGTGGTATGGGCGGCGGAGTGCCGATCCTTGATACGGTCACACGTCCCTGCAAGGTTACAAAAACAGGGAAAAACAGTTTTCGTATCATCCTTACCCAGGGTCTGAACCGCCAGATCCGTCGTATGTGTGAATATTTCGGATATAAAGTCGTAACACTGAAACGTGTTCGGATCATGAATCTGTATATTGATGGCCTGGAAGAGGGGAAATATCGTGAGATCCGGCCGGAAGAACGAAAAGAACTGGAGGAGATGCTTTCCTCCGAAAAATCAGAAAAAAGGACGGGAGGAAGCCATGAACGAATCATCCATAAAAAAATGAAAGAGCTGGGAGAAAAGCTCCGGGAAGCGTCCAGGGCCTATTATCAGGAAGACAGGGAGATCATGTCCAACGTGGAGTACGACGCCCTGTACGACACTCTGAGCGCACTGGAGAAAGAAACAGGGATCGTTCTGGCAGACAGTCCAACCGTTAATGTAGGATATGAGGCAGTGGAGCAGCTCCCCAAGGAGGAACATGAGAGACCGATGCTGTCTCTGGATAAGACCAAAGAGAGAGAAGCTTTGAGAGAGTTTATCGGGGAACATCCTACACTTTTATCCTGGAAGCTGGATGGCTTAACGATCGTGCTTACCTATGAAAACGGAGAGCTTATAAAGGCAGTTACCAGAGGAAATGGTATTGTGGGAGAGGTTATTACCAATAATGCCAGAGTATTTAAGAACATACCTTTGAAAATTTCTTTTAAAGGGAGACTGGTACTTCGCGGAGAAGCCATCATTACTTATTCGGATTTTGAAAAGATCAACGAAACCATCGGAGATGCAGATGCCAAATACAAAAATCCCAGAAATCTCTGCAGTGGTTCTGTCCGCCAGCTGAATAACGAAATTACAGCGAAGAGAAACGTACGGTTTTATGCTTTTTCTTTAGTGAGTGCGGAAGGCGTGGATTTCCGGAATTCCAGGGAGGTGCAGTTCCGGTGGCTGAATGAACAGGGCTTTGAGGTTGTGGAATATCGAAAAGTCACAGCGGAAACTCTGGATGAAGCGATGGATTACTTTGCGGAAGCAGTTACGACCAATGATTTTCCGTCAGATGGGCTTGTGGCATTGTATGATGATATTGCTTACGGAGAATCTCTGGGAACTACAGCCAAGTTTCCAAGGAACGCCATGGCATTTAAATGGGCCGATGAGATGCGTGATACGAGACTTCTGGAGATTGAGTGGAGCCCGTCCAGGACCGGACTGATCAATCCGGTAGCAATTTTTGAGCCGGTGGAACTGGAAGGAACCACAGTGAGCAGGGCCAGTGTGCATAACATCAGTATCATGAAGGAACTGAAGCTGGGGATCGGAGATACCATTCGTGTATACAAAGCAAATATGATCATTCCTCAGATCGCGGAAAATCTGACCGGAAGCGGTAATGCACCGATCCCGCATACCTGCCCGGCCTGCGGACAGGAAACGGTAGTGAAGAAAGAAAACGATGTGGAATGTCTTTTCTGCGTCAATCCGGGGTGCCCGGCCAAGAAGATCAAATCCTTTGGGCTTTTTTACAAGCAGGGATGCCATGAATATCGACGGACTTTCCGAGGCAACACTGGAGAAATTTATTGCCAGGGGATTTATCCATGACTTTGGCGATATTTTTGAGATCAGCCGGTATAAAGATGAGATCGTGGAAATGGAAGGCTTTGGGCAGAAATCCTATGATAATCTTATGGAAAGTCTGGAACGGGCGAAAGAGACTACACTTCCAAGAGTGATCTACAGTCTTGGGATCGCAAATATCGGTCTGGCTAATGCAAAGGTGATCTGCCGTCATTTTGACAATGATCTGGACAGGATACGTCATGCCAGTCTGGAAGAGGTCAGTGATATTGATACCATCGGGCCGGTCATTGCCGGAAATCTGGTAGCTTATTTTAGGGATGAGGATAATGATCGCCGCCTGGATCATCTGATGAGCTTTCTTCATATTCAGGAGGACAGTCCCAAACAGGAACAGATCTTTGAAGGAATGAATTTTGTGATCACAGGAAGTCTGGTGCACTTTGGAAATCGAAGTGAGGCCAAAGAGCTGATCGAATCCCTGGGAGGCAAGGTTACCGGTTCAGTTACCAAAAAGACCAATTATCTGATCAATAACGACATCCAGTCCAATTCATCCAAAAACAAAAAGGCAAGAGAACTGGGGATTCCGATCCTTTCAGAAGAAGATTTTCGGAAACTTGCCGGAGTGCAGTAAAGGCCGTACAGACTGGAGATACTTTTTATCTGAAGAAAAAAGCCGAGCGGCTCCTTTATAAGAGACGCTTTATATATAAGGAGGGCAAACAATGCCGATCAAAACACAGGGGGATCTTCCGGTAAAGGAGATCCTGGAGAGAGAAAATATATTTGTAATGGACGAAAAACGTGCCATGCACCAGGATATCCGTCCGATCCATATTCTGATCCTGAATCTGATGCCGCTGAAAGAAGAAACAGAGCTGCAGCTTCTGCGTTCTCTTTCCAATACACCGCTGCAGGTGGATGTGACATTTATGGCTGTGGAGAGCCATGAAGCCAAGAATACATCTCTCAGCCATCTGAACAAGTTTTATGAAACATTCACCGATATAAAGAAACGTAAATTTGATGGAATGATCATCACAGGAGCACCGGTGGAGCAGATGCCTTTTGAGGAAGTGGATTACTGGAATGAGCTGACTGAGATTATGGATTGGACTGAGAAGCATGTGACTTCCACGATCTTTCTCTGTTGGGCAGCGCAGGCCAGTCTTTATCATTTTTATGGCCTGGAGAAAAAACCTCTGGATAAGAAAATGTTCGGACTTTTCCAGCACAGGGTACTGAACCGTAAGATCCCGCTGGTCCGGGGCTTTGATGATGTATTTCTTGCGCCGCATTCCAGACACACAGAAGTTCCTATTGCAGATATCCATGCATGCAAAGACCTTACGGTCCTGGCGGAAAGCGAAGAGGCTGGTCTGTTCCTTGCAATGGCAGAGGGAGGACGTAAAATCTTTGTTATGGGACATCCGGAATACGACCGCGTGACTTTGGATGGCGAATATAAGAGAGACCTTGCCAAGGGTCTGCCTATTGAAATCCCGAAGAACTATTACAAAGATGACGATCCAAACAACAAACCACTCCTCACCTGGAGGGCCCATGCCAACAACCTGTATACGAACTGGTTGAATTATTACGTATACCAGAGTACTCCGTATGACCTGTACGGGACACCGGATTTCAGGGAAATTTAAGGAATATGAAATAAGTGTTAGCATAAGCTCATAAATCGTAGACAAAGCTATGATTTATGGGCTTATTTTAGATTGCTGCTTACGAAGGTCTTTCCTAAAAAACATTCCTACAAAATGTAGGAATAAATGCAATGTTTATGGTATGAAATGCGGCTGGTTTTTTGCATTTATTTTGATACAATCATTATATGAAAGACATGGAACTGAAATAAGAATTCCTGGTTACTGTTCATTGGTAATATTCTGCGAAGCGTGTTACTGAGAACGGAATGAACAGTAACAATTCTTGATGCAGGCCAGAATATGTTAACGGGAGGATAAATAGTATGATAATCATAGGTGAAAAAATCAATGGATCCATCCCCTCTGTGGCGGAGGCGATCGCAAACAGAGATGCAGAATTCATCAAGCAGCGGGCACTTGCTCAGGCAAACTCAGGAGCAAGCTATATCGATTGTTGCGCATCTGTTCCGGAAGCAGAAGAAGTAGAAACCTTGAAATGGATGATCGGCTGTATTCAGGAAGTGACAGATCTTCCGATTTCCGTAGACAGTCCCAGCGCAGATGTTCTTACAGAAGCTTACAAATTCTGCAGAAAACCGGGTATTTTTAACTCTGTATCCGGTGAGGGAGATAAGATCGATAAGATTTTTCCTCTTATGGCACAGCCTGAAAATAAAGGGTGGCAGGTTATCGCACTTCTAAGCGATGATACAGGTATCCCCAAAAGTGCGGAAGACAGACTGAAGGTATTTGACAAGATCATGGCAAAAGCGAAAGAGTACGGAATTTCACCGGATCGTATCCATATTGATCCATTGGTTGAGATGCTCTGTACATCTGAAGATGGTATTGCGATGAACGTGGAAGTAATTTCAAGTGTCCGTAAACAGTATCCGATGATCCACATTACAGCGGCGATCAGCAACATTTCCTTCAATCTGCCGGTACGTAAGCTTATCAATTTCGGATTTGTGGTACTTGCAATGAATGCCGGCCTTGACAGTGCGATCATGGATCCTACAAACAGAGATATGCTTGGACTTGTATATGCAACAGAGGCATTGCTTGGTCTGGATGATTACTGTATGGAATACATCGGAGCATACAGAGAAGGTCTGATCGGACCTGTAAAAAATAAATAAAACGCATATGCGGAATGCGGATAAAAAATAAAAAGCGGAGGTGTTTGATTATGTCAAAAATCACAGAAGTAGCAGAATTGGTAGAAAAAGGAAAAGCAAAACTTGTAGGTGCAGCTGTACAGTCAGCTCTTGATGAAGGCTGTGAGGCAACAGAGATTCTTAACAGCATGATCGATGCAATGGCTGTTGTAGGTGAAAGATTTAAGAACGGAGAAATCTTTGTTCCGGAAATGCTGGTAGCAGCCCGTGCAATGAAAAAGGGTGTTGAGGTTCTGAAACCGCATCTTGCATCCGGCGCTACAGGAAGTATGGGAAAACTTATCATCGCTACTGTAGCAGGAGATCTTCATGATATCGGAAAGAATCTTGTTGCAATGATGATCGAAAGTGCCGGCTTTGAAGTTATTGATCTCGGTGTTGATGTACCTGCATCGAAGGTTATTGAATGTTACAAAGAAAATCCGGATGTTAAGGTAATTGCACTTTCAGCGCTGCTCACAACTACAATGCCGGCTCTGAAGGATACAGTTGCAGCACTTAATGCGGAAGATTTCAGAAGCAATGTTAAGATCATGGTTGGAGGAGCACCGATCACGAAGGAGTTTGCAGATGAGATCGGCGCAGATGGATATTCAGAAGATGCAGCAAGCGCAGCAGTTCTTGCAAAAGCTTTGGCAGCATAAGGGAAAATAAAACGGGCCGCTCTGTATTGTCTGTGCATGGCATAGACGGCAGAGCGGCTTTTGCTTTACAGTGACCATCGGAGGGATGAAAATGTACCGAATAAAATTTATCAGGGAGGAAAAGGAGATCCTGGTGGAACCGGGTACCAGGATCCTTGAGGCGGAAAGAAAAGCAAAGCTGGTTCCTGATGCACCCTGCGGAGGCCGGGGAAAGTGCGGGAAATGTCGTGTTAAAATAGAAGATCACATGGTGCTTGCATGTCAGACGGAAATCCATAGTGACCTTGAAGTAGATACATTGTCCGGATGCCAGGAAGAGGAGATCCTTACAGAAGGAATGCAGAGACCGGTTGCGTTCAGGCCTGATCTGAAACAGAAAAAAGTGATTCTTAAGAAACCGGAGACAGGAGACAACCGCTCTGAATGGGAGCGGCTGACAGAACAGCTGGATGTGGAAAAACCTGTTCTGCCTGATACTGAAATTGCATCGAAGCTTTACGGCTGCAGAAAAGAAGCAGAAGAATGGTATGTGATCTGTGCAGGAAATGAGATCCTGGATATCAGCAGAGAAGAGAAAAAATCTGTTTTGCGGCTTTTGATATAGGTACCACGACGGTGGTCGGCTATCTTATGGATGCATTGACCGGGAAGCAGCTGGCTCTCAAGAGCAGAATGAACCCACAGACTCAGTATGGCGCAGATGTGATCATGCGGGCGGATCATGCTCTGGAGCATGGCGTAGAGCAGCTGACCGGCTGCATACGGAATGCGGTTGATGAAATGCTCCAGGAACTGGCAGAGGAAGCAGGAAGAAGCACATTAGATATCTGTCAGGTATCTGTGGTAGGAAATACCTGCATGCATCATCTTTTTCTTGGGATTTCTCCGGCATCGCTGGTCCATGCACCGTATAATCCGGCGATCAGTCAGGGGCTTACACTGAATGCAGAGCAATATGGGCTCCATATCCACAGAAAGGGGCAGCTGCTTATGCTGCCTGATATAGCCGGGTATGTAGGGGCAGATACCTGTGGCTGCATTTTGGCGCTCAGACAGGATCAGCAGAACGAGATCAGCCTTATGATCGATATTGGAACGAACGGGGAGATGGTCCTTGGAAATAAAACGAGATTAGCCTGCTGTTCAACAGCTGCCGGTCCGGCATTTGAAGGTGCAAAGATCGAGTGCGGGATGCGCGGAGGAGCAGGAGCAGTAGATCATGTAGTATACAAAGATGGAAAATGGGAATACACGACTATAGGAAATAAGGCTCCGGCAGGCTTATGCGGTTCAGGTCTGATCGATCTTGTGGCACAGCTGTACCTGGCTGGCTTTATTGATGAAAGTGGTCATCTGGAAAGCGGCCAGGAAAAGGCGGGAGTGTTTGTGCTGGTACCTCCGGAAAAGTCGGGAAATGACAGGGGCGTTTATCTGACACAGAAGGATATCGGAGAGGTGCAGCTGGCAAAAGCGGCTATCGCAGCAGGAATTTTTCTTCTTATGAAAAGACTGGAGATCACAGAAAAGGATATTAAACGGGTCTATCTTGCCGGTGCATTCGGCAATTACATGAATCCGGAAAGTGCGGCGGCGATCGGGATGTTCCCGGCTGAGCTGCTGCCCAGGATACAGCCGGTGGGAAATGCGGCAGGCGAAGGTGCCAGGATCGCACTCCTGAATGAAGAGGAAAGAAAAGAAATGGATCGAACTGTCAAAAATATGGATTTTGTGGAGCTGGCAGCTTCGCCGGAGTTCCAGGACTGTTTTGTGGATGGCTTATGCTTTCCGTAATGCGAGGAGAATGGATATGCTTAATATAAAAGAACTGGAAGAAATGGGAAAAAAGGCAGGATTTTCTTATGTAGCGCTTCTGAAGAGCGATTCGATCCAGCTTATGCCGGAGGTAAGGGAAATGTGCAAAAATAATACCTGCCATATGTATGCAAAACGCTGGAGCTGTCCTCCCGGATGCGGAGATCTTGAAGTATGCAGAAAAAGATAGAAAAGTACAGGGAAGGCATTATTGTCCAGACAGTGGGGAAACTGGAGGATCCTTTGGACGGAGAGACGATGATGGAGACCGAAGCGGTTCATAAACAGAATTTTTATGAATTTGAAAAAATGCTCAGAGAAAGATGGCCGGGCATGCTCCCCATAGGGGCCGGGTGCTGTACAAAATGTAAAACGTGTACATATCCGGATGCTCCATGCCGTTTCCCCGAACAGGCATTTTCTTCGATGGAAGCCTATGGAATGCTGGTAACACAGGTATGCCAGGCAAATGGTCTGGAATACTATTATGGTCCCTGTACGATCGCCTATACCAGCTGTTATCTTCTTGAATAGAACAGGAGTGAAAAAATGAATGACAGAGAACGGGAGGCATATCTGAACAGGATCGGATATGAGGGTGAATTAAGAACAGATAAAAAATGTCTGGAAAAGATAATGGACCTTCATCTTTGCAGTATTCCCTTTGAAAATCTGGAAGTTTTTGACGAGGGAAGGATTCCTTCTCTGAAGTGGGAAGATATTTATGAGAAGATCATTGTCAGAAAACGAGGTGGATATTGCTTTGAGTTGAATAAATTGTTTTATGAGCTTCTGAAAGCTTTGGATTTCCGTGTGATCCCTGTGGCGGTAAGGATATTGTGGAACCGGGAAGAGCTTCCGCCGGTCCTGCACCGGGCAACCCTTGTTATTTTTGAGGAAGGAAGCTATTACTGTGATGTAGGATACGGAGGTCCCGGTCCCAAGAAGCCGGTTCTTATGAAGGATGGTATCCACAGAGAAAAAACGGATGGTACCGTGTTAACATGAAGCCGGGAAATACAAACGGAGAGATACTTGTTGAACGAAGGAAAGAAGAAAAATATCTGCCAATACTCAGATTTTCACAGACTCCTACAGTAGAAGCAGATTTTGAACTGCTGAATTTCTATTGTGCAAAATCTCCAGATGTATTAATTACCAGAAAAAGAGTGGTGAGCATCTGCAGACCGGAAGGAAGTGTTGCGCTGACCGGGGATGTTCTTACGATCCAGAAGGAAGATGGATCCATTGAAACGAAAATAAGCGATTCGGAAGAAACCATCAGGCTATGGATGGAACATTATTTCGGATTGGAGTTTTTACAGATATAAACAGAAAAAGGACCAGGTTGTCAGGTGACAGTCTGGTCCTTTTCCTGCAGAAGAAAGCAGAGCTGCAGAAGAAGCCGGTCTTTCGGATTATCCAGATCAATCTTTGTGAGCTTCTGGATGCGCTCCAGACGGTAGGTCAGGGAACTTCTATGTATAAAAAGCTCACGGGCTGTCTGAAGAGAATTGCGTTCATGCTCCAGATAGACCTTGAGTGTGTGACACAGCTCAGTATTGTTTTTTCGGTCATAATTCTGCAGTGCATCCAGCCGTGAAGAGACCAGAAGCTCGGGACTGATCTGATGGCTGATCTGGGAAAGCATATATTCCAGAAGATAAGCATCAAAATGATAGCACCAGGCCATGCTCTGACTTTTTTTGCCCAGGCGCAAGGCGGAAACAGCCTGAATATATCCCTGAGGGATCAGGAGAAAATCACGAAATTCAGAGCTTACTCCCATTTTAAAAAGCCCTTCGCGCAGGATGATCGCAAGTGAACTGATAACATCGGAAGATACAGAGTGCTTAAAGGACAGATTAACGATCACAACGATTCCCTGCTGATAGGTAAAGGCCAGACCTTCCGGGATCTGGGCTTCAATGTGTCCCAGTGTGGCGATGGAAGAGTGCATACGGTCATCCTGCTGCTGGGTTTCCAGACGAAGTACAAGATACCGGTCATGGCGATTCCAGTTCAGATACTGGATCTGATCGGTAACTGCCTGTAGTTCTGTGAGCTTTCCGGAAAGATACTCCGTGAAAAACTGCCGGGAGTCATTTCCCATTGAAATTTGGAACAGATTGTGCCGACGGATGCACAGCTCGATAAAGGAGCCAAGATACTCAAGAGCAGAAAAATGTCCGGGCTGTATCTCCGTCTGGAGCTCATCCACACAAAGCCGGCCCTGATAATTGCCGCTGACCCAGAGATTCATGTAGAGGATACGGTAACCGCGGAGCTCTTCGGAATAAATATTGGCGCCGTGGGTGATAAGTGTGCGCTGGTATTCGGCGTCAAGCTTGAAATCCTGAATCAGGCTTAAAGGTGCGATGAGTCTTCCTGTACGCTGGTCATGGACCCATTCGGACATACCGGTTACGTGCCGGGGAGAAGAAAGGATATAAAAGTTGGTGTCGTGGGCAAAAACCGGATTATGAAATATATCCAGACTGGCTTCCAGCATCTCATTCAGCGGATCGATACTTCCAAGTGCAAGCTGGAGTTTACTGTCCCAGTCAGAATATCTGTCAAAGGTCTGCTGTATTTGGTTGAAGACCTCAGAAAAAGAAAGGGTTCCCTTAATGTGAAGGATCCTGCAGCTTTCGGAAAAGCAGGAAAGATCACCGGAGCCCACCACTACAAATGCGATGTTCTGGTATCGCAGGAAGCTTTCGGAAAGAGAATTGCCGAAGACAAGATAAAGGTAGCATGGCTTCAGCAGGGCTCCTGCCTGATATATGCGAAGACCATCCAGCGTCAGGGGGTCTTCACGGCAGAGGATGGAAACATCCTCTTTTTTCTCCGCAAAATCGTCAGCAATGATCTGGAGATTAAGATGGAAGCCTGTATGCGGGCTATTCACGAAATGCTCTCTTTTGTTCAAAATATTTCCTCCAATTCATAAAAGCCTTGTATTTATAGGAAATTATAACATATTAGACGGAAAATAAAAAGAAAACAGAGAGGGAATTATTTGTGCATATTTACAATAATAACTGTACAAAAAGTATGAAGCATTGGAGAAAGAATGAAGAAGTGTGCGGATTTACGAACAAGAAAAAAACAACTATACTGTAATCATCAAAGGTAACGTGAAGTTGTGGAAATGGCCGGCCCCACAAAAAACAGCGAAGGGGGAAAGAAAATGAGTAAAAATGAAATACCGAAACAAGATCCGAAACAGAAAAAGGGTCTTACAAATGCCCTGAAATATTTCTTTGGTGTTGGTGATGCCGGATTTGTTCTTATGAGTAATATCGAGACATTTTACTTTATGACATTTCTGACGGATCTGGCTGGTTTTGCAGCTGGTGTAGCTGGTGTGATCAATTCCGTATTTACCATTGTTGATGCATGTCTGTCCTGGCTTTACGGAGGAATCATCAATGGCACAAAAGCAAAGAAATGGGGGCGTTATCGTTCCTGGCTGATCATGGTTCCGTGGATGGTGCCGTTTCTGTACGCATTCATGTTCATACGTGTCAGTGATAATGAATGGCTTTCGGCAGTGGTGATCATTGCCGCATCCATCGCATCTCATGTGGCATGGAATTTCAGCTATGTTGCCAATGCAACCCTGATCAGTATTGTTGGTAAAACACCGGAAGACAAAGCAACGCTTGCATCCTCCAGGGCAACCTGGAATAACATAGGCGGTCTGTTGTTTTCCTATATGGGTCTTCCATTTGCAACACTTCTTGCCGGATATGTCGGTGAGAAAAATAAATTTGCAGCAGCAGCTTTCTGCCTGGGTATTCTGATGGTCGTAACCTATTTCGCCCATTTCAAGATGACGGAAGGCTATGAAGAGATTGAAACGGAAACAGCAGGAAAGAAAAATGACAAAACAAAGATCACGATCAGAGAGATGTTTGCTTCCCTGTTTCAGAATCCGCCTCTTATGGTCCTGATGCTGGCAGACCTTGCAAAATGGTGTGTGAAATTTGTGACAGCAGCATCTGCTATTTACTATTTCAGGGATGCAATGGGAAATCCGGGACTGATGACCACTTATCTTCTCTGTGTTGCTATCGGTGCCATCATCGGAGCTTTTTCCATGAGATACATTGCAAAAGCAATATCGTCCCGTACAACTATGATCATTGCTTATGCAGGAATGGCAGTATCACTGTTCCTTGTATATATTTTCTATGGAAATGTAATGACAGTGATCGCTCTTATGACACTTGCCCAGTTCTTCTATGGCATGGCTTTTGCAGCTTCACCTGCACTTTATGCTGACACTGTAGTGTATGCAACATGGAAGAGCGGAAAAGATGCATCCGGATGGATCATGGGATTACAGAATCTTCCGCTGAAAATTGCCGTGTTCTTAAGAGGAACGATTCTCAGCGCCTGTCTTGTGGCGGTAGGCTGGAAATCTGGAGTTGTTCTTGAGGGGACGGCTCGTCAGGGAATGACGATTTCCTTTGCACTTGTTCCGGCTATTTTCTGTCTGGCAGGTCTTCTGCTTCTGGTGTTTGGATTTAAGATCACAAAGGAAAAGGTTCTTCAGTATCAGGCTGAGATTGACGCAAGATCATAAAGATAAGTGATCGGGTATTTCGAAAGATCACAGGATAATAAAGGAGGAAGCATTATGTTGAAAGCATCGGAGATTTTACTTGAAACGATAAAAAAGGATGGCAGGCCGGAACGACTTCTGAGACAGTATGAGGGTGCGACCTTTTACCCGCCGAACCCGGCAAATAATTATGTGCGTGGAAACCGTCACCGTGGTATGGAGCCTATGAAGGATCTTTTCGGAACTGAGATCCTCTGGCCCCAGGAACAGCTGGCTGCAATGCCACATGTAACAGAGGACAACAAGGTCATTGATGATATCACAGAATGGAAAGAGCAGCTGGTGATCCCGGATATTGTCGGTCAGTGCTCGGATCCGGCTTTATGGGAACCATTTAAACAGAAGGCACAGGAGATAAAGGATTCAGGAAGCCTTTTCATGGCATTTATGCCTACAGGTGTTTTTGAGAGGCTTCACTTCCTGATGGGATTTGAGGATATGCTGGTGAACTTCCTTCTTGAGCCGGAGGATATGATGGATCTCTGCAATGCCATTGGGGAGTACCGGTTCCAGCTTACAAAGCTGATCGTTGATAATCTCCACCCGGATATCATCCTTTCCCACGATGACTGGGGTTCCAAGCAGTCCCTGTTCATCAGTCCGGACACATGGAGAGAATTTATCAAACCACAGTATGAAAGATCCTATAAATATATGAAAGACCATGGAGTGATCGTCATGCATCACGCAGATTCCTTCATGGAACCGATCATAGAGGATATGGTTGATCTTGGGATTGACATCTGGCAGGGAACACTTCCGCAGAATGATATTCCGAAGCTCCAGAAACAGCTGAACGGAAGAATGACACTTATGGGCGGAATCGATGCTTCGATCGTAGACCGAGTGGATTCCACAGAAGAAGAGATCCGCAAGGAGGTCAGAAGAGCATGTGAGGAGTATGCACCACACGGACATTTCATTCCATGTATTACCTATGGAGGTCCCGGTTGTCTGTTCCCTCATGTAGATTCAATTATTGATGACGAGATTGAAAAATATAATAAAGAGGTATATGGAATTCATTAAAAGCGCCAATTGAATAAAAAGAACCTCAAGGTATGATTGAGTTGCATCTTGGCGGATGTAAACAAAACAAGCAAGCACTGGAGGTTCCAAATGAATTATACACAATTATACACAGAATGAAAAGATTGAGCAAGTAACAGATTCAACAATGGTTGTCGGAGTTGATATCGGAAGCCAGATACATTATGCAAGAGCTTTTGATAACAGAGGACGCGAACTTACAAAACGTATTTTTCTTTTCATAACGATCTGGAAGGGTTCAATTCTTTCAACCTTTGGGCAGAGACACTTAAGACTGAGAATAAAAAGACTGCAGTTCTGATAAGAGACCTGGTATACAGCCGTGACGGGATCATGAAGCAGCACAACATATCTGCAAACAGGATTCAGAGATGGCTTGCAATACATTTCCCGGAATATCTGGGATTATACACACGATTTGATGCAATAAGCGGCCTGGCAGTGCTTGAAAAAGCACCATTGCCAAAAGATGTGATCGCGCTTGGAGTAAATGGGATCTGAAAGATCTGGCATGATAAAAAGATGCGTGGCAGAGGAGTTACTGAAGATAGGGCAAAGACCCTGGTTGAAGCTGCGCACAACAGTGTTGGACTTGATGGAGGGATTGGAACAAAAAGTGAATTATATATGCTGCTTGGTTTCCAGCACGGTTTATCTTTACGGAGAACCGAAGACAAGTACCGTCTGGGCATCTATTGACCTGAAGCAGCGGCAGCTTTTTGATCTGGATTAAAATTTACATAATCTTTATTTGATTATTTGAAAAAACAGTGCTATAGTAAAGTTGGTTCCGGTAAACGGATGATTTATGGATCCCAGAAGAGGACCGGGCGGAACCAAATTACTGTTGACCGGTCAGGATCTGGATCAGGAAAGAAGGAAGAGGGAAAAAATTGCGTAAAAAATCACATATACTGTTAGGCAGATACCTGGCTGACCAGATGTCTGAGGTGTACAGTCTCCAGCAGCACAGAAAAGCGTTTTGCCTGGGCAATATCATGCCTGATCTGAAACCATCGTTTCTCACCACCAGACATGAGTTTTTCGGAACATTCGATCACCTCCAGAATAAGATGAGGGCGCTTGTCGAGAAGAACCCGGAGGAAGAGAATGCCAGAGTATACTGGAGAAGATTCGGTGAGGTCATGCATTATATGGCTGATTATTTTACTTTTCCTCATAACAAAACATACAAAGGAAATCTTGCAGCACATAATTCTTATGAAGCTGAGCTGAAGAACCGCCTGAGAGAATGCATCCTCAGCGGCGCAGCAGACAGCCAGCTGGAAGAAGCGAAGCAGTTTGAAAGCTTTGAGGAACTTGTGGAATATATCCGTGAGCGTCATGCATATTATCTGGAAAGCCCGCGGTGCATTGCCGATGACATCCGTTTTATCCTTCGGGTGTGCTATCAGGTTGTACAGGGAATTTTTCAGCTCTGTGTCAGAAAACAGTTTCATATGGGCGGACAGCCGGCAGTGACTGTCTGACAGTATATAAAAAGCCGCAGTGTGTGAGAGCACTGTGGCTTTTTTACGTTATGGTAAACTCTAAAAAATCTTACAAAAATGTGAATAAAAAGTGAAAAATAGATGAATTGAAGGAGATATCCTACCAGAACAGTTGATTTCACGATTTTCGTATGCTAAAATAAATTGAATTAAACTTTAAGTTATCAAACGGTTTAAGGCAGACCTTTATTATAGGGGAAGTAAAGGGATGTTCAAGGAAAGAAGGGAGCATCTAAAAAATATGAAGAACAAGTACCTGAATAAGTTTTTTTGCATCACGATGTTATCAGCTATGGTACTGGCAATTCCAACCGGAGTAAAAGCCGCCGAGGAAGCAGATAATGTTGTTGCTGAGGAAGGTGTTTCAGGAGACGGGAGTGAGGTAAGTGAACCGGAACCAGAAGTTCCGGCAGAACCGGAGCCGACAGCTGCACCGGAACCGGAAATAACTGCTGCACCTGACCCGGAACCAACTACAGCGCCGGAGCCAACAGATACACCGACACCTGCGCCGACGGAAACACCGGAGCCAACTGCAACACCTGCGCCGACGGGAACACCGGAGCCGACAGCGACACCTGCACCAACGGCAACACCGGAACCGACAGCGACACCTGCACCAACGGCAACGCCGGAGCCAACCGCAACACCTGCACCGACGGCAACACCGGCCAGGGATGACTCTGCAAAGGTACAAGCGGTGATCCGGAAGATCAAAGCACTGGCAGGCAGAACGATCACAGCAGCAGATAAAGCGGAGATAGATAGCGTACGTGCAGCTTATGAGGCACTGTCTAATACAGAAAAGGCCAAGGTTACGAATTATAAGATCCTGACTGAGGCAGAAGCCAAGCTTGCAGCTGTCGACAAGAACGACAGTGATAACAAAAAGGCAACAAAAAAGATGATAGCAGCACGGAAGATAACAAGAATACAGAGATCACAGATGGAAATAACGCCACAGCAACACAGATCGGAGATCCTGTTTATGTGACAAATATGGTATCCAATCTCCATGCGGGCAAGGATTTTTATCTGGATAGTCTTAAGAGCAATTATCATCTGTCCTTCTCTGATGATTTTGCTTCTGTAATGGAAGAGATCGAAAGAGAATATAAAGAGAAGAACAAGCTTACCGATATGGAGAATACACTTCTGGTAAGAAACTGGCAGGATATCCTTGCTGTTTATATTTACGAAAAGAGCAAAGCAGGAGCAACGTCATTTACATTGGATGCATCCTGCAAGGATGATCTGGCAAGGATCTTTGCGGAGATGAACCCCATCGTCAGGGACAAGCAGGATATTACCAAGATATCCTACGGAAATCGTAAGATCAACTACTACATCAAGAAGAACAATATTGCAAAGGAAGACAGAAGCGTCCTTAAGAAATATGTGGAAACAGACTGTAAGCTTCTCTGTGCGGTAGTTACCGCATCCAAAGGCTTTGTCCGTGAAAGCGTGGGAGACAATGTTTCTGAGGATCGTGTAGATGTTATCACCGCAGCGTATTCACTGGTTGGTAAGGTCGGATATTTCTGGGGCGGCAAATCTACGGTGATCGGAGAAGATCCAAGTTGGGGCTCCGTTGAGAAGGTATCAGCAGACGGCAGCAGAAGCTCCGGTACGCTCCGTGCATATGGTCTGGACTGCAGCGGCTTTGTTACCTGGGCAGTGATCAATGGATATAAGGATCAGGGAATGCAGGCAGCAGTTGGAGATGGAACCTCTGACCAATGGGAGAAGGCCGGTGTTGTCAGCGAAGCAGATGCACAGCCAGGAGATCTGGTATTCCAGAGAGGACCGGAAGCAGGAAGCAACAACCACGTTGGTATCCTGTGCGGAAAGACGGATTCCGGCGACTGGATCGCAGTACATTGTTCCTCAAGCAAGAATGGTGTAACGGTTGGTGAGGCATACAGTGCAAGCTTCCGTTATATCAGAAAGCCATCCTTCTATCAGGATACAACAGCGGAGGAAAATAAGACCACAACTACAGAGAATGATGTTCTGACAGAGGAGAGTGCAGAAAAGCTCCTCACGGATGTGGTTAGATCTGATGCACTGAAGGATGCACTGGCATCCGGTGATACTGTTTCCAGTGACCTTCTTGCAGATTTTAAGAATAAGGCTTTGCAGGAGGATGAGGAAGAAGATGAAGTTGAGACGCTGACTCTGGATCAGGAGACCATGGACGATGCAGTGGATACATTTGATGATGATGTAGAAACACTGGAAATGGAAAACTAAGGGACAGCGATTGAAGATAAGGGCAGTCTCCCACGGGAGGCTGCCCTTTCTTACAATCGCTGCTTCAGACATAGGACATGATATTATGAAAAAAGAAATTTCTGCCCCATGGCAGCCGCAGTGCTTACAGCTGCAGTGATCCTTCAGCCCTTTAGCACTTCGGCAGGGGCACTGGGTCAGATCCGCTCCATAGCAAAGAGCATTATTTCAGGCGAACCAAAGGAAGTAGAGGAACTGCGTCAGATGGAGGTTGCCCAGAGCGAAGAAGGGCATCAGGAATATTATTTCAAACAGCTTACGGAAGAAGAGCAGAGAGTATATCGGGAGCTGCTGAAAGGAATCCGTGCCCGGGAAAAGGAGTTTTATCTGACGATCTCCGATGATGACAGTATTGACAGAAGCTATCATGCAGTATTGAAAGACCACCCGGAGATATTCTGGGTCCACAATCGTGAAAAAATCTACAAAACTACGTATTCAGACAGTGATTACTGCGTTTTTACTCCGGGCTATACTTATACAGACAGCGAGATCGATGAGATACAGACGGCCATGGAGCAGAGCTTTCAGGAGGTCAGAGCCCTGATCCCGGAGGATGCCGGTGATTACGAGAAGGTACGCATTGTTTATACGTATGTTATTGACCATACCCAGTATCAGACTGGGGAGGATGATCAGAGCATAGCAGGTGTTTTCTGGAAAAAATCTGCAGTCTGTGCCGGATATGCAGGAGCTGTCCAGTATCTTCTGGAAAGGCTGGATATTCCCTGTATTTATGTGGACGGAAGCACAAAAGGAAGTACAGAGGGTCATGCATGGGATATTGTAAAAATAGGCCAGGAGTATTATTATGTAGATGCTACCAATGGGGATCAGCCGGATTTTTTAAATGGAGATGCCGCACAGCTGGAAGAACATAAGACGATCATTTACGATTATCTCTGCCCTTTCCCGGAAGAATATGAAAAAACCTATACACCATCGGAAGAACTGACAGTTCCGGCATGTACTGCGAAGGATCTGGATTTTTATGTGCTGAACCAGGGGTACTTTGAAGATTACAGCTGGCAGGACATATATGATTATTGTAAGATGAGACTGGATAATGGTGCGGCTGTAGTGCGTTTCAAGTTTGGCAGTCAGGAAGCTTTTTCCGAAGCCTGTCAGGAACTGCTGGATGATGGCGTGGTACAGAATGTGGCACAGTATTATATGAAACTTCACGGACTTGGTCAGGTGGAGTATCATTATGGAGTGATGGATAATTTTTATACCATATATTTTATTTTCTGAAACATCTTCGGGAAGATTTCCGGAGGTTTTGGAAAGAGAGGAGTAAGTTATGAATATGGATATGTTGTCAAGAGGATTTGACATACTGCAGAGAGCAGGAGGTATGGAACAGATCAGCCAGCTGATGGTGATCGTATATGGAGTGCTCTGCGTTTTCGGGCTTTTGAACTGTATCCTGGGATATCGTATCCTCCGGTTCTGGATGATGATCTTTGGATTTATCATCGGAGCAGGCGCCGGCTTTGGTGTAACCTATATGTCCGGTGTTCAGGATAAAATGGTGATCGCAGGTGCCATGGCGGGACTGGGGATCGTACTGGCTGTTGTTTCGTTTCTGATCTACAGGGCAGGAATCTTTGTACTGGGATTTGGTATCGGAATAACATTGAGTATCTATCTGGTCCATCCGACCAGTTCTTTTTCTTTTTCCTGTGCATCCTTATCGGCGTGGGACTGGGAGTACTTGCTATGCGTTATGCGAAAGGAGTGATCATTGTCGGAACCAGTATACTGGGTGGTGTTCTGGCAGGATTATCCATTGCAAAGATCGCAGGGCTGGCGCAGTTTCCATATGGCGTCGGTATGGCAGCGGGAATTGCGATCCTTGGTATGCTGATCCAGTTCGCCATCAACAAAGACCGATACGATGAGGAAGATGACGAAGAAGAGGATGACGACGATGGAACTCTGCCGGAGGAGACCAGGAAGCCGGCAGGAAGGGACCGTAGAGGAAACAGTCGTGAATACACCTCTGACCGTAACAGGGACGATCACAGATATACATACGAAAACCGGGCAAACGATGACCGGGAAAGCCGGGGTGAAAGACGTTCCCGCAGACCATCTGACAGAGAAGGACGCAACTCTGACAGACGAGAAAGAAATTATGCAGACAGCCGAAAAAGATCCGGAAGCGAAAGAAACAGCAAAGGCAGTTCCACTGAAAGAAGAAGCACTTCCGGAACCTCCGGCAGAAACAGAACCTCCGACAGAAATTATGCTTCGGATGACAGAAGAGGCCGCAGATACAGCCAGAGCAGCAGCACCAGGGAACGAAGGAATGCAGGAACGGGAAGCAGATCCCGCTATGCAGATCCGGAGGATCATGAAGACTATGATCGTTTTGATGAGTCGGAAAACAGGGACAGCTATGAAGATTTTGAAAAACTGCAGCAGAAAAGACGCCGGATGGATATTGAAAATATGGCGGATTTTGATGAGCAGGAAGAATATGGAAATTACAGGAATGACCCGGATCTGATGAATGATGAGGATCTGGATGAGCTTGATGAGTGGAAAGACAACTGAGAAAAATCCGAGGAGTGACAGAAATGGGAAAAGAAGCCAAAACAAACGCGATGAGAATGCTGGATCGAAAAAAGTAAAATATGAAGCAATCGCATATGACTGTGGAGAGTTCATAGATGGGATCCACTGTGCAGACATCACAGGAGCCCCTCATGATCAGTCCTTTAAGACCCTGGTCATGGAAGGGAAAAGCGGCGGCTACTATGTGTTTGTAGTTCCGATCGAGAAAGAGGTGGACCGTAAGGCAGCCGCAAAGTCTGTAGGCGAAAAAACAGTAGATATGATCCATGTAAAGGATCTTACAAAGATCACGGGCTATATCCGCGGAGGCTGCAGCCCTCTTGGAATGAAAAAAATTATCCGGTGGTGTTTGACCAGTCTGCCGAAAACTTTGATGAGATTTATGTAAGTGGTGGAAGAGTAGGCCTTACCCTGAAGGTACCGCTTAAAGATCTTCTGGATGTAACACAGGGCAAGCTTGCTCCGATCACCATGGAGTAAGCGCATATAAAACAGATAAAAAAACTCCCCTGACTGCCTGTAAAGGCGGAAGCAGGGGAGATTTTTTGTTACAGAAGCATGGGATTTAGTTATCCTGTGCGTCCTCTTCGTTAACCTGGAATACGTGACGCTTCTTGGCCATTTCGTCGCTGGCAAGATACTCGTCGTAAGTGGTGATCTTGTCTACCAGCTTGCCGTTAGGAAGGATCTCCATGATGCGGTTTGCAGTTGTCTGTACAAACTGGTGATCGTGTGAGGTGAAAAGGATCACTCCCGGGAATTTGATCAGTCCGTTGTTCAGTGCTGTGATAGACTCCATATCCAGATGGTTGGTTGGCTCATCCAGGATCAGGATATTGGCACCGGAGATCATCATCTTGGAAAGAAGACAGCGAACTTTTTCACCACCGGAAAGAACACGGACACGTTTTACACCATCCTCACCAGGGAAAAGCATACGGCCAAGGAATCCACGGACGTAGGTTGCGTCCTTGATCTCGGAGTACTGTGTCAGCCAGTCGGTGATAGTAAGGTCGTTATCGAATTCCTGTGTGTTATCCTTCGGGAAATATGCCTGGGAAGTGGTAACGCCCCATTTGTAATTTCCTTCATCCGGCTCCATTTCACCTGTAAGGATCTTGAAGAAGGTTGTGATGGCCTGCTCGTTGGCGCCCACAAAGGCAACCTTATCTTCACGACCAAGAGTGAAGGAAATGTCGTCCAGAACCTTTACTCCATCAATGGTCTTGGACAGATTTTCCACCATGAGGACCTCGTTTCCGATCTCACGGTTCGGGCGGAAGTCGATGTATGGATATTTACGGCTGGAAGGACGCATGTCATCCAGCTGGATCTTTTCCAGGGCACGCTTTCTGGAAGTCGCCTGCTTGGATTTGGAAGCGTTGGCGCTGAAACGGGAGATGAACTCCTGGAGCTCTTTGATCTTCTCCTCTTTCTTTTTGTTGGCCTCTTTCATCTGCTTGATCAGAAGCTGGCTGGATTCAAACCAGAAGTCATAGTTTCCGGCATAAAGCTGGATCTTGCCATAATCGATATCAGCAGTATGTGTGCAGACCTTGTTCAGGAAATAACGGTCATGGGATACTACGATAACCGTATTGTCAAAATTGATCAGGAACTCCTCCAGCCATTCGATAGCAGGAAGATCCAGGTGGTTGGTCGGCTCATCAAGAAGAAGGATATCAGGATTTCCGAAAAGAGCCTGTGCAAGAAGAACCTTGACCTTCATACTACCGGTAAGGTCTGCCATCTGTGTATAGTGGAACTCAGTGTCGACTCCGAGACCGTTGAGAAGAGTAGCAGCATCGGACTCTGCTTCCCATCCGTTCATCTCTGCAAACTCACCCTCAAGCTCGCTGGCACGGATGCCATCTTCGTCTGTGAAATCTTCCTTTGCGTAAATGGCTTCTTTCTCTTTCATGATCTGATAGAGTCTTTCATTACCCATGATGACAGTATCCAGAACCGGATAAGCATCATATTTGAAGTGATCCTGCTGTAGGAAAGAAAGTCTCTGACCGGGGGTGATCACAATGTCGCCCTTGGTAGGCTCAAGCTGACCGGAAAGGATTTTGAGGAATGTAGATTTTCCTGCGCCGTTGGCGCCGATCAATCCATAACAGTTACCCTCTGTAAATTTGATGTTAACGTCTTCAAACAGCGCTTTTTTTCCAACGCGCAGTGTGATGTTATTTGCTGAAATCATATCATACCTCTTTTTTCATTAAATAAATATCGTTTCAATTACATACGAAAGCATTACAATCGTTTCCTATTGTACCGTAAACTGAAAAAATTTGCAAGCTGTATTTTCCTTTTTTCGGCTAAATAAAGGAAAAACAGGGGATTACTATGAATCACAGGAAAATAATAACCTTTTATTATATAAAAAATGGGTTATACTGTCGTATGTGGTAATGAAGTATTCCGGGGATATGGATATCCGGCTCTCTGGCACATCAGAAACACCCAGGAACGTGGCAGATCGGATGGAATGCGGAAACTATCATAAATCAGCAGCTTAGTTGAACAGAAGAGAGGTTAAAAATGTTTATCACCAGAGAAAGCGATTATGCGATGCGGGTTATCCGCGCATTGATGTGGGAGCCGCGTTTGAGCGTCAGCGAGATCTGTGAGAGGGAATCGATCACAGCACCCTTTGCATACAAGATACTGAAGAAGCTTCAGAATGCAGGGCTCGTGGAAGGATACCGCGGAGTTCATGGCGGTTACGCGCTGAAGAGAGATCCGGAAGAACTGTCATTATATGAGATATACAGTGCGATCGATCCGGATATGTCCATCATTGAGTGCCTGAACGGCACATATCAGTGTCCAAGGAACGGACAGGACGGAGTTCCCTGCCATGCACATGATGAGCTTCAGGAGATCCAGGATCAGCTGTGGACAATGCTCCGTCGGAAATCCATGAAGGATCTTTTCGGAAAAGAGGAGAAGTGATTCCCGGATGTGAGTTGGGATAAGCGTATGAGATGATAAGGAGAGCAGTTTGGAGAGGGAAAATTCCGAACAGCTCTTTTTTATTTGTGAAAAAGATAACGGCGTTTGTACAGGATAATATACAAAAAACAATGAAAGAAAATGGACATAACTGGGAATCTATGATATAATAACCAATGGAATTTTAGGCCTTCATAAGCCTAAATAATATATTTTTTAACAAACCTTTAAGGAGGAAAAAACAATGGCAAGAAAGATGAAAACCATGGATGGTAACCATGCAGCCGCTCATGCATCATACGCTTTTTCTGATGTAGCTGCTATTTACCCGATTACCCCTTCATCTGTAATGGCTGAGGCTACAGACGAGTGGGCAACTCAGGGAAGAAAGAACATCTTTGGACAGGAAGTACAGGTTACAGAGATGCAGTCTGAGGCAGGTGCAGCAGGTGCCGTTCACGGTTCTCTGGCAGCAGGTGCCCTGACTACAACCTACACAGCTTCCCAGGGTCTTCTGCTTATGATCCCGAACCTTTACAAGATCGCTGGTGAGCAGCTTCCGGGAGTTATCAACGTATCTGCCCGTGCACTTGCTTCCCACGCACTTTGTATTTTCGGTGACCATTCCGACGTTATGGCCTGTCGTCAGACTGGATGTGCAATGCTTTGTGAGTCTTCTGTACAGGAGGTTATGGACCTTACACCGGTTGCTCATCTTGCAGCAATCAAAGGAAAAGTTCCATTCATCAACTTCTTCGACGGATTCCGTACATCTCATGAGATCCAGAAGATCGAGACATGGGACTATGAAGATCTGAAAGATATGGCAGATATGGACGCGATCGCAGAGTTCCGTAACCGTGCTCTGAACCCGAACCATCCATGTCAGAGAGGTTCCGCTCAGAACCCGGATATCTTCTTCCAGGCAAGAGAGGCATGTAATCCATATTATGACGCTCTTCCGGCAGTTGTTCAGGAGTACATGGACAAAGTTAACGAGAAGATCGGAACAGACTACAAACTGTTCAACTACTACGGAGCTGCTGACGCTGAGCACATCATCGTAGCTATGGGTTCCGTAAACGATACCATCGAGGAGACCATCGATTACCTTATGGCAGCTGGCAAGAAAGTCGGTGTTGTTAAAGTTCGTCTTTACAGACCATTCTGTGCACAGGCTCTTATCGATGCAATCCCGGATACAGTTAAGCAGATCTCTGTTCTTGACAGAACAAAAGAGCCAGGAGCTCTTGGCGAGCCTCTGTATCTTGATGTTGTTGCAGCTCTTCGCGACAGCAAGTTCAGCGATGTTAAGATCTTTACAGGACGTTATGGACTTGGTTCCAAAGATACAACACCTGCACAGATCGTAGCAGTATATGAGAACACTGAGAAAGAGAAATTCACAATCGGTATCGTGGATGATGTTACAAACCTTTCTCTTGAGACAGGCGCACCACTTGTTACAACACCAGAGGGAACAACAAACTGCAAGTTCTGGGGACTTGGAGCTGATGGTACTGTAGGTGCTAACAAGAACTCCATCAAGATCATCGGTGACAACACAGACATGTACGCTCAGGCTTACTTCGATTATGACTCCAAGAAGTCCGGCGGTGTTACAATGTCTCACCTTCGTTTCGGTAAGAAACCGATCAAATCCACATACCTGATCCACAAAGCAAACTTCGTTGCATGTCATAATCCGTCCTATGTTAATAAATATAACATGGTACAGGAGCTTGTTGACGGAGGTACATTCCTTCTGAACTGTGCTTGGGATATGGAAGGACTTGAGAAACATCTTCCAGGACAGGTTAAAGCTTTCATCGCTAACCACAATATCAAATTCTACACCATCGATGGTGTTAAGATTGGTATTGAGACTGGCATGGGACCAACACGTATCAACACGATCCTTCAGTCCGCATTCTTCAAACTTACAGGAATCATTCCTGAGGAGCAGGCTATCGAGCTTATGAAAGCTGCTGCTAAAGCTACTTACGGACGTAAAGGTGATGACGTTGTTAAGAAGAACTGGGCAGCTATCGATGCCGGTGCTAAACAGATCGTAGAGGTTCAGGTTCCGGAGAGCTGGAAGAACGCTGAGGACGAGGGACTCTTCATGTCTCACGCATCCCACGGTGCTCAGGAAGCTCAGGACTTCGTAAACAACATCCAGTGCAAGATCAATGCTCAGGAAGGTAACAGCCTCCCAGTATCTGCATTCAAGGATTATGTAGATGGTACAACACCATCCGGAACAGCTGCATATGAGAAACGTGGTATCGCAGTTAACGTTCCTGTATGGGTTCCGGACAACTGTATCCAGTGTAACCGCTGTGCATACGTCTGCCCGCATGCTGCAATCCGTCCGGTTGCTATGACAGCAGATGAGACAGCTAACGCTCCAGAGGGAATCAAGACACTTCCACTTACAGGAATGAAAGACTATACATTCACAATGACTGTATCCGCTCTTGACTGTACAGGATGTGGTTCCTGCGCAAATGTCTGCCCAGGAAAGAAAGGCAACAAAGCTCTTGAGATGGCTCCGCTTGAAGCTAACACAGAAGAGCAGAAATTCTTCGATTACGGTGTAACACTTCCTCAGAAGGAAGACGTTATCGCTAAATATAAAGAGACAACTGTAAAAGGCAGCCAGTTCAAACAGCCGCTCCTTGAGTTCTCCGGCGCTTGTGCAGGTTGTGGTGAGACACCATACGCTAAGCTGATCACACAGCTCTTTGGTGACAGAATGTACATTGCAAATGCTACAGGATGTTCCTCTATCTGGGGTAACTCTTCACCATCTACACCATACACAACAAACGCTAAGGGACAGGGACCTGCATGGTCAAACTCTCTGTTCGAGGATAACGCAGAGTTCGGTTATGGTATGCTTCTTGCACAGCGTGCGATCCGTGGCGGTCTGAAAGAGAAGATCGAAGACCTTGTAGCTAACGGAACAAACGAGGATGTTAAGGCAGCTGGTCAGGAATGGCTGGATACTTATGCTGTAGGCGCAACAAATGGTGCAGCTACAGAGAAACTCGTTGCAGCTCTTGAGGCTTGCGGATGTGACAAGGCTAACGAGATCCTTGCACAGAAAGACTTCCTCTCCAAGAAATCCCAGTGGATCTTCGGTGGTGACGGATGGGCTTACGATATCGGATTCGGTGGTGTTGACCACGTTCTTGCAAGCGGACGTGACATCAACGTTATGGTATTCGATACAGAGGTTTACTCCAACACAGGCGGACAGTCTTCCAAATCTACACCGACAGGTGCAATCGCTCAGTTCGCAGCAGGCGGAAAAGAGACTAAGAAGAAAGATATGGCATCTATCGCAATGAGCTATGGCTATGTATATGTAGCACAGATCTCCATGGGTGCTGACTTCAACCAGACTGTAAAAGCAATCGCAGAGGCAGAGGCATATCCGGGACCATCCCTGATCATCGCTTATGCTCCATGTATCAACCATGGTATCAAGAAAGGTATGAGCAAAGCTCAGACAGAGGAAGAGCTGGCAGTTAAGTGCGGATACTGGCACAACTTCAGATTCAACCCGGCTGCTGAGAACAAGTTCAGCCTTGATTCCAAGACACCGGATATGGAGAATTATATGGACTTCCTGAACGGTGAGGTTCGTTACAATTCTCTGCAGCGTCAGAATCCTGAGAAAGCTGCAAGACTGTTTGCTAAGAACGAGTCTGAGGCTCAGGCTAGATATGAGTATCTGCAGAAACTTATCACTCTTTACGGAGCAGATAAGAAAGAAGACTAATTATTGATCAATAGTTACTGTTTATACAGTGTGCTTGCTGATTAAGCATTAGGTGACAGGCCTGCGGTGTTTAGCGCACCGCAGGCCTTTTTTCATATACAGGAGAGACATATATGAAGAGAATTTTTTCGAAGGAGAAATCCCGGAAAGAGAAAAAAGCAGATTTTTATATTCTGTATACGATTGTTTTTGCGGCGATCTCGCTGTTTATTTACAGTTGTTTTTATTTCAATGGAAAATCCCTGATCTGGAGTCATGACGGTGTTCCGCAGCACATCAATGCATTGGCCTATTATGGAAAATATCTGCGGAATGTTCTTCAGACGCTGGTGACGGAGCATAAGCTTTCCCTTCCTATGTGGGATATGCATATCGGATACGGTTCCGATATCCTTACAACACTTCATTATTATGCGATCGGTGATCCGCTGACCTTACTGTCCGTTTTTGTACCGGAAAAAGACACAGAGATCTTATATGAGATTCTGATCTTTCTCCGTATTTATCTGGCTGGTATCACATTCAGCATTTACTGCTTTTACCGCAAGAATCCCAAACAGGCCACATTTCTTGGAAGCCTTGTTTATATTTTTGCAGGATGGACCATTTATGCGTCTATGAAGCATCCATATTTTTCCAATCCCATGATCTATCTGCCGCTGGTCCTTATGGGAATTGAAAAGATTTACAAAAAAGAAAAGCCATACCTTTTTATCTGTGCGACGGCTGTAGCGGCAATGTCTAATTTTTATTTCTTTTATATGATCAGTATCTTTATGGTGCTGTATGCAGCTTTCCGGTATTTTGGAATATTCCGCAAGCGTTCAGTAAAAGATGTATTTC
Source organism: Ruminococcus sp. SR1/5 (assembly GCF_000209835.1). NCBI lineage: Bacteria > Bacillati > Bacillota > Clostridia > Eubacteriales > Oscillospiraceae > Ruminococcus > Ruminococcus sp. SR1/5. The sequence goes on from NC_021014.1 coordinate 503,629, forward strand.
AGTGGTTCCTGAAATTTGCTGGCTTTTATCTGGTCGCACTTATGATCGCTGCACTGATCTTTTTACCTGTGGTCATGACTCTGTTTGGAACAGAGCGCTTTCAGGCGCAGAATTATGTGCCGCTGTTATATGACCGCATTTACTACGAAAAATATCTCGGCTGTCTGATCGGCGAAAATATGATCCAGTGGGGAGTTGCTGGATATTCCGCAGTCGCAATGGCAGGCGTGTTTGTGATCTTTTCCAAAAGAAAAATATACGGGACTGAAGCTGGGCTTTGTGCTTCTGAATCTGTTTTTGCTGATCCCCTTTGCAGGTCATGTACTGAATGGATTTTCATACGTGTCCAATCGATGGATCTGGGCGTATGGAATGCTGATCGCATATATCCTGGTACAGGCATATCCGGAACTGTTTACGCTGGGCATTAGGGAAAAACGACGGATATTTGTGATGCTGCTGATATATGGCGTGCTGGCACTGTTTTCGGAATCTGCCCGTACGGAACGCAATATCATGGCACTGATGATGCTGGTCCTGGCTGTGTTTACCGTGGTTTCCTACGGAAACGTATTTACACAGGGAAAATATCTCTGTGGAATGATCGTGGCCGTGCTTGTGACAAGCATCCTTCTGAATGTTTCATACCAGTATTCTTACGAAAAAGATTATCTGTCAGAATTTGAGGAAAAGGATCAGGCGCTGGAGAAGCTTCAGTCCGGACCGGACAAAGCGATCCGGTCAATGGACGATTCAGCGGTTACCAGATATGACCAGTACAAAACGGGCTCTTATGTAAACACTGCAATGTATATGGGAACCAACAGTACTTCCTATTATTTCAGTGTGGCCAATGGAAATATCAGCCGTTTCTTTGATGAGATGTATCTGAATACCCCCTGGGATTATCATTACAGCAGCCTGGACGGACGGAGTATCCTGGATCGTCTTGCCTCGGTGAAATATTTTGCTATCAAAAAAGCGGATATGGGTATCTGCCATACGGCTATGACAGTGAAGCAGAAGTCACAAAAAATACAGGATCTACGAAGACGAGGATTCCCTTCCTCTTGGTTATACCTATGATTCCTGGATCCCCAGAGAAAAGTATGAAAAGCTTTCTGTGACCGAAAAGCAGCAGGCGCTCCTGCAGGGGGCAGTCCTTGAGGACAGCAGTCTTCCTGAGACAGACCTCACCTTTGATGATAAGAAAGCAGATTTTACACTGGAAGCAGGAAAAGGCTGTAAGATCAAAGACGGAAAGATCATTGTGGCCAAAGAAGGAGCAACCGTACAGATCGGATATCAGGGAGAGCCGGAGGCAGAGGTTTATCTTGTGGCAAAAAATCTGGATTTTAATGCCTATTCTCCACGTGCAGTGGTCAGTGATAAAAAATGGGATTCCATGACAGAATATGAGAAGAATACCGTGCGTTATGAAGACAATAACTGGCGCTACTGGAAAGAAAGCAAGGAATCAGCAGTGGATGTTTCGCTGGGCTCTGTGGACAAGACTATCCGGATCTTTACAGATAAATACAACGGCTACAGCGGAAGACATAATTTTCTTCTGAATATGGGATATAAAAACTATTCTGCAGGAACTATGACACTGACATTCTCCATGCCGGGAGAATATACCTTTGATGATCTGTATGTGGTATGTCAGCCCATGGCTTCTGTTGAAGAACAGACAGAGGAGCTTGGAAAAGAAAGTCTTCAGAATATCAAAACGGAGACAAATTGCATTCGTGGAGATATCACAACCACTTCCGATAAGATCCTGGTATTTTCCATTCCATACAGCGCAGGCTTTACCGCCTATGTAGATGGAGAAAAAACAGAACTTGTGCAGGCAAACAGTATGTATATGGGACTGGAATTAAAAAAGGCAGGCATACGATCGCACTCAGATATTGTACACCGTATATTGTGCCCGGAATGATACTGACGGTGATCGGCCTGATCCTGTTTGCCGGGATCGTAATATCTTACCGGCGCCAGAGAAAACAAAAAGAAAGGGGAAAACAGGAGAAATGAGCCGATTATCGGTAGTTTTGCCTGCCTGTAACGAGGAACCGATGGTGGAGAAAACCTGCCGGACTCTCAGAGAGCTCCTGGGGCAGGCCGGGATTCGTTATGAACTGGTCCTGGTAGATGACGGTTCCTCTGACGGGACCTGGGCAGCCATAGAAAAAGTATCCAGGGAAGATAAAAATGTGACAGGTGTGCATTTTTCCAGAAATTTCGGGAAAGAAGCAGCAATCGTGGCCGGCCTTGCACAGGCATGCGGAGATGCGGTGGCAGTGATGGACTGTGACCTGCAGCATCCGCCGGAAATCCTCTTGGAAATGTACCGGCTCTGGAAGCAGGGCTACGAGGTTGTGGAGGGCATCAAGAAAAACCGGGGAAAAGAAACTCTTTTTCACAGAAAAAGTGCCGGATTTTTCTATCGGATCATGTCCCGTGCCACCGGCTTTGATATGGAAAACGCTTCCGACTTCAAGCTGCTGGACAGGAAAGCGGTGGAGAGTGTTCTCGCCATGCCTGAGCGCAGCATGTTTTTCCGGGCGGCATCATCCTGGATAGGCTTCAAAAGCATCTCCGTACCTTTTGAGGTGCAGGAGCGTGAGGCCGGAGAATCCAAATGGTCTGCAGGAACGCTGATCAGCTATGCGTTTCGGAATATTGTGGCATTTACAACACTTCCGTTGCAGTTTGTAACAGCAGGTGCTGTGGGCTGCTTTGGGTGCTCCCTGCTCCTTCTGGTCTATTCTCTGGTCCGGTATTTTTCCGGGCATGCGGTGGAAGGTTATACCACACTTCTGATCGTGATGCTCTTTATCGGAAGTGCTGTGATGATGAGCCTTGGGATCATCGGATATTATATCGCCAGGATCTATGAGGAAGTAAAACGCCGTCCAAGATATATCGTATCAAAGATCATACGAGGAGGAGATACCAATGAAAAAGTGGATCCTTAAATTCTATGAAAATGATGTGATCCGTTATATTTTCTGGGGTGGTTGTACGACTCTCGTAAATCTGTTAAGCTTTTATATCATGAGGGCAATGGGAATTCCACTGATGAGTGCCAACATCATATCGATCATCCTGGCGATCCTGTTTGCCTATGTTGTGAATTCCAGATTTGTATTTCATGACCGCTGTGAAACATGGAGGGATCATATACGGCCCTTTCTGAAATTTATAAGTGCCCGTCTGGTGACCATGGTCATTGAGGTAGGTGGCGTATGGCTTCTGGCGGAGATCCTGGGATTCCGGGATATGTTTGCAAAATTCTGCACACAATTTATCGTGCTGGCGTTGAATTATATCTTTAGTAAATTTATTATTTTTACCACAGGTAAAAGGATTGGAGGTAGCAAATGATGACTTTGGATGAGGCAGTGAAGAAAGTCCGCCCTCTGGATGAAAAGGCTATGGAGGGGGCGAGAAAGAGATGGGACAGTATTGCAAAGCCCCTGCATTCTCTGGGAGAGCTGGAGAATATGCTGACACAGATCGCCGGTATCACAGGTACACCGGAGGTACGTGTGGAGAAAAAAGCAGTGGTTGCCATGTGCGCGGATAACGGAGTTGTAGAAGAGGGTGTGACCCAGACCGGACAGGAAGTGACGGCTGTTGTGGCTGAGAATTTTCTGGAAGGGACTACTACCTGCTGTGTGATGTGCCGTCAGTGTGGAGCAGAGCTTTTTCCTGTAGATGTGGGAATGGTCACAGATACAAAGGTCCGTACAGATCTTAAGGTTGCTTATGGGACCAGAAATATGACCAGAGAGCCGGCGATGACAAGAGATCAGGCGATCCGTGGCATCGAAGCCGGAATTGCCATGGCAGAGGAGCTGAAGGAAAAAGGCTATCAGGTTCTTGCAACCGGCGAGATGGGCATTGGAAATACCACCACCAGCAGTGCGGTAGCAGCTGTGCTTCTCGGAAAACCGGTGGAAGATATGACCGGACGTGGTGCCGGATTGACCAGTGAAGGGCTTGTACGGAAGATCAATGCGATCAAAAAGGCGATCGCCCTGAATAATCCGGATCGTTCAGATGCCATTGACGTCCTGGCAAAGGTAGGTGGACTGGATATTGCAGGAATGGCAGGAGTATTCATTGGAGGAGCAGCACTTGGAATGCCGGTTGTCATGGACGGATTTATTTCCTGCGTATCTGCACTGATCGCAATAAAGATCTGCCCGCAGGTAAGTGATCATATCCTTGCGTCTCATGTATCCAAAGAGCCTGCAGCACAGCTGATCCTGAAGGAGCTTGGCAAGGAAGCGATCATCCACGCAGGCATGTGCCTGGGCGAGGGAACCGGAGCTGTGGCACTGTTTCCGATGATGGATCTGTCCTGTGCAGTATATAATTCCATGAGTACCTTTGGTGATATCAATGTAGAACAGTACGAGGAGCTGAAATAATATGCTGGTTGTTGTAACAGGAGGCAGCGGAAGCGGAAAATCTGCTTTTGCGGAAGAAACCGTACTTTCCCTTGGCGAAGCCAGAAGGATCTATATCGCCACCATGCAGGCTTTTGACGAAGAAAGCCACAGGCGCATCCGCAGACACCGGCACATGCGTGCAGGAAAAGGCTTCGAGACAATTGAAAGATATACAGAGCTGGATGAGCTGCTCATCCCGAAGGACTGCGTGGTCCTTCTGGAGTGCATGTCCAATCTGGTTGCAAATGAGATGTTCCGGGAAGGCGGCTTCCACCCGGAGGTGGCAGAAAAGATCACAGAAGGGGTGAAAAATCTTCTTTCCCAGGCAAAGCATGTGGTGATCGTCACCAACGAGATCTTTTCAGACGGGATCCTCTACGAGGAAGAATCAGAACAGTACAAAAAAGAGCTGGGACAGATCAACCAGAAGCTGGCAGAGCTGGCAGAAGAGGTTGTGGAAGTCGTATACGGGATCCCTGTATGGCATAAAGGAGGAAAGGAAGCATGAAAAGCTTATGGAACAGTTTTAAGGCAGCCTTTGCCATGTTTTCAAAGATTCCTATGCCCATGGTGGACTGGAAGAAGGAAAACATAAAATATATGATGTGCTTTTTCCCCTTTGTGGGGACTGCCATCGGCATCCTGACCTGGCTTGCAGGAGGGGTCCTCGGTGTACACGTAGCTCTGGAGCCATTTTTTCTCGCTGTGATCCTTACTGTGATCCCGGTATTTATTACCGGCGGCATTCATGTAGACGGGCTTTTGGACACGTCAGATGCATTAAGCTCCTGGCAGGAACGCACAAGGAGGCTGGAGATCCTGAAGGATTCCCATGCAGGTGCATTTGCCATTATCACAGCCTGTGTATATTTTATCCTCTGGCTGGGAGCCTGGGATCAGCTCCTTGGAAATTATAACGGGATCTGTATCATGAGCCTGGGCTTTATGATGTCCAGATGTCTTTCCGGGATCGGTGTGATTACATTTCCCAAGGCAAGGACAGACGGGACTGTGGCAGAATTTTCCAGAAATGCGTCAGAGATCGCAGTGCGAAATGTTCTTATCACGATGTTTGTGATCCTTGCAGCGCTGATGATATGGGTAGATCCGGTCCTGGGTGTTCTGGCAGTTGTCAGCGCACTTCTGGTATTCTGGTGGTATCACCATATGGCTTTGAAATATTTTGGAGGGACCACAGGTGATCTTTCCGGATTTTTCCTTTGCATCTGCGAGGTTGTGATGGCACTGGTGCTTGCTCTTGGTGGCACGTTTAATCTGTAATGAAGATTTGGATGAGGTAAAAATATTATGGAAATGATAATCGGAGGTGCATATCAGGGAAAAGCTGACTATGCAAAAGCACAGTTCCCGGATGTGGACTGGAAATTCGGAGGAGAGATCACAGAAGAGGAGCTTCTGAAGGCAGCGGGTGTTCTGGGATTTCAGGAATACATAAGAAAAGCTCTGAAGGCAGGAGAAGATCTCACCGGCCTGGCAGAAAAGCTGGCACAGCAGGATCCGGATGTGATCCTTGTCAGTGAGGAGGTAGGCTACGGGATCGTTCCGGCGGATGCTTTTGAACGGCAGTACCGAGAAGCTGTTGGCCGGGTGTGCACTGCACTGGCTGCAAAAAGCAGCAGGGTCACAAGAGTGGTATGCGGGATCGGGACGGTGCTGAAGGATGATTAGATTATATCTGATACGACACGGACAGACACCCGGAAATAAGCTTCAGCGTTATATCGGAACAACGGATGAACCGCTGAGCACGGAGGGAAAGGAATTTCTGGAAAAGCTGACCTATCCCATGCCGGAGGCCCTTTATGTAAGTCCGCTCTGCCGCTGTGTGGAAACTGCGGGAATCCTTTTTCCGGGAAAAAGCTTTCATATCATCGAAGAGCTTTCCGAGTGTGATTTTGGAGAGTTTGAGAATAAAAATTATAAAGAGCTTTCCGGAAATCAGGATTATCAGAGGTGGATTGATAGCAATGGAACGCTTCCTTTTCCGGGAGGAGAAAGTCGAGAAGCGTTTAAGCACCGGAGCCTTACAGGATTTCAGAAGGCTGTCACACAGTGTATCCGCAACAACATAAAGACAGCGGCTCTTGTGATACATGGCGGTACGATCATGAACATTATGGAAGAATATGCGGACAGACCCAGGGCTTTTTATGAATGGCATGTAAAAAACGGCGGCGGTTATCTGGCAGAGCTGGAGCCTGCGCTGTGGCAGAAGGGACGGAGAGAGCTCTGTGTCCGTGAATCATATATGGAGGGTTAAGTTATGAATGAGCAGAAGATCAGCTGGAAACGCAGCGACTTGAAATGGCGTGGAAAACAGGCATTCAAAAAAATTACTGGTCAGCAGTGCTGGTAAGTCTGGTGCTGGCTATTGTGATGGCAACCGGCGGAAGCGGTGCGGCCACTGGCAGTGCCGGAAATGTGGTAAGTCCGGACTACGGTGTTACAACGTATCGTTTGGGTACGGATATCAATGGTGTTACTTCTTATGTCAGCCATGTATTTCGCTCCCCACTGGCAGTGCTTTTTGCACTTCTGAGTGCCAGTGCCGTGGTAGCTGTGGCTCTGATCGGAATTCTTTTTCATTTCTTTGTGGGAAATGTTTTGGAGGTAGGCGGAAGAGATTTTTTACATTGAGAACCTTTATTCTGTACCCGGGCCCGGAAAGCTCCTCAGTGTATTTCGTTCCGGGAATTACGGTAATATCGTAAAAACCATGTTTTTACGGGACCTGTATCTTGTATTGTGGACGCTGCTTTTTATTATTCCCGGAGTGGTAAAATCCTACGAATATAAGATGATCCCTTATCTTCTTGCGGAATATCCGGATATGAGCACAAAGGAAGTGTTTGCAAAAAGCCGTGAGATGATGAACGGACAGAAGATGGATACCTTTATCCTGGATCTTTCCTTTATTCCCTGGTCTGTCCTTTCGGCAATTACGGCCGGGATCGCGGGACTCTTTTATGTATCCCCGTATAAGGATGCAACCTATGCGGAGCTTTATGATACTCTTGCGGCAGGAATGCCGGGAAACGAACAGCAGGTGTATGAAGATGAAAATAGCGGCATATACGGATAAAATGATCCTTGTGAGAGGTGGCGGAGATCTGGCCACAGGAGTGATTCACAAGCTTCATCAGAGTGGCTATCAGGTCCTGATCCTGGAATGTGACCGTCCAAGTGCCATCCGCCGTCATGTGGCCTTCTGTGAAGCTGTTTATGACGGAACTGCAGAGGTAGAAGGCGTTGTGTGCAGGAGGATCACGGAGAACGATATCCGGACCCAGTGTAGGAAATGCTGGGCACAGGGAGAGATCCCCCTTCTGACAGATACCCATGGAAAATATATCCGCGAATTGGAGCCGGAGGCAGTGATCGATGCCATCCTTGCCAAAAAGAATCTTGGGACCAGCAGGGATATGGCACCACTGACTGTGGGACTTGGCCCGGGCTTTACCGCAGGGGAGGATGTGGATTACGTGATCGAGACCATGCGCGGCCATAACCTGGGAAGGATCATAAAAAAAGGCATTGCCCTGCCGAATACCGGAGTGCCGGGACTGATCGCAGGAATCGGAAAGGAACGTGTGATCCATTCACCGGCAGCCGGTAACATGAAAAACATCTGTCAGATCGCAGATCTTGTTGAAAAAGACCAGGTGATTGCCATGGTAGGTGATACGCCGGTGAAGGCTACCATTTCCGGTGTGATCCGGGGATTGATCCGGGACGGCTACCCTGTTTTTGAGGGAATGAAGATCGCGGACATCGACCCAAGGGCAGAACAGAAGAAAAACTGTTTTACGATCTCAGACAAGGCGAGGTGTATCGCAGGGGGAGTCCTGGAGGTGCTGCTTTCCTGCGGAGTGCTTCCGGGAACAGAGAAAGTTGTGAGGAATGAGAATCTGTGACCGATACAGAGCCTGGTGCCCCTGAAAGAAGTTAGAAGATAAATGGAGTGTGTCATGAAGAAAAATGAAAAAGCGCTTACTGTGGCATTCACAGGAGGCGGCGGAAAGACCAGTCTGATCCTTGGACTGGCAGAAATATTTTCCGGACAGGGAAAACGTGTGATCGTGACCACAACCACGCATATGGCATGGGAACCGGAACGTCCTTTTGCGGAGGCAGAGGACATTCCGGGAGCATGCCGGCTTATAGAACAATACGGATACGTCATCGCGGCTCATCACAAGGCCGGGCAGCCAAAGATTTCCGGCCCCGAAAAGGAGATCCTGGAAAAGCTGCCCGGCTTTTGTGATCTTCTTCTTGTGGAAGCTGACGGATCCAGGCACCGACCCCTTAAAGTGCCGGCTGTTCATGAGCCGGTGATTCCTTCTTTTGCAGATATGGTAGTAGGAGTGATCGGTCTTGACTGCATCGGCAGAAGGATCTGTGATACGGCACACCGTCCGGATGATGTGGCGGGATTTCTGGGAAAGCGTACAGATGAGCCTGTGACATGGATGGATGTGTGGAAGATCATCCGGTCTGAAGCCGGATTGCAAAAAGGCGTGGACGGGCGAAGATTTCTTGCGTATCTGAACAAGGCAGATACTCTGGAGGATCCTTGTGTGGTGGAGAAGCTTATGGCACAAGGTCAGGAGTCTGGGATCATGGTGATCTGCGGAAGCCTGCAGAGAAGTGTAAACAGCTAGTACAGCGAAAATTAAGTTTCTGCTATATTGACGCAGGATGATTTCTTCATCTGCAAGGCGGAGGAATGAGGCGTAGCGGTGGCTACGACGATTGACGACAACGCAGCAGATGAAAAATCAGGCAAGTCAATATGGCGGTTACTTAATATTCGCTGTACTAGAATCGAAAGGAAGTGGAGCGGTGATATGAAACTGGGACTGATCATGCTGGCAGCAGGAAACAGCCGGCGGTTTGGAAGCAATAAGCTGCTGTACGGGATAGACGGAATGCCGATGTACAGGCATATCCTCCTGGAGCTGAAAAAAGTGAAAGCAGCACTGGAGGAACAGGGGCATAGGTGTGAGATCACAGTTGTCACACAGTATGAGGAGATCGCGCAGGAAGCAGAGAAGCTTGGCGCGTGGTTTTTTATAATCTGCATCCGGATGAGGGGATATCTTCCTCACTGAAGATCGGGCTGCGGGTCAACCGGGAGATGGATGCTTGTTTGTTTACAGTGGCAGATCAGCCGTGGTTGCGGTGGGAGACGGTTTTTTGGACTGGTGGATGTGTTTTTGAGAGAGGGGAAAGGGATCGCCTGTGTGGAGCATGATGGGAAGACCGGGAATCCCTGTGTTTTTTCGAAGAAGTATTATGGGGAGCTGATGAAGCTTTCCGGTGATGTCGGAGGGAAGAGGGTGGTTGTGGCACATCGGGGGGATGTGGCTGTGATGAAGGTGGAGGATGGAAGGGAGATGGTGGATGTGGATTTTGCGGACGGACGCCGGTGAGGTACCGTCTGGTTTGGGCTGGGGCTTCGTCGGGGGCTGGCTTCTAAGGCGCTGGAAATCTGCTAAAACCGCTGAAAAAAATCCAGAACTCGCTCCTGCGTCGCTCAAACAGCTGGATTTTTTCCAGCAACGCAGATTCCCACCGCCTAAGAAGCGCACCCCTCCTGCAGAGCCAGCCCAAACCAGACGCTACCTCGCCGGCTGACGTGCGAAGGAGTGGAGGGCTAGAGTGAAGGCGTGAGTTTAAAGAATATAGCGAAAAGAGTTGCTGACGTGCGAAAGGGGAGATAGGCTAGAGTGAAAGTGTGAAGTTTGTAGAAGCAGAGCATCGATGATGAAAGCACCGGCTGATGTGTGAAATCACCGTGTCTGAGACAATTTTCACTTATACAAAAGCCAGCAGGGAACCGCCCTGGCGTAGTGGGATGTTCTGCAGGAGTCCTGCTGATTCTTAGGTGGTGTGGTTTCTGCGTTATTCCAAAAAGTTCTGCTGTCTGAGCGGCTTGACGCGAGTTCAGAACTTTTTGGAATGGTTTTAGCAGAAGCCGCAGCACCTTAGAAGCCAGCGGACGACGAAGCCCTTCCCGCTACGCCAGGGCGGTTCCCTGCGTACGTTCGTTATAATTTATAATTATAAGGTAGACAAATCTCAAATAAAGTGATTCTTAGCCGCTTCTTCCTCAGCCAGACGAACCGTCTCACCGGAAGGATTGGAGATCACTGCTGAAGCTACGATCTCACAAGGCGGGTTCCCCTTTACACTGTCAACGGCAGCCGTAACAGCAGAAACATCACCAGTCAGAAAAACAGTGGCATGACCACCACACTTCGTCTGCCAGGTAAGAAAAGAAACATCAGAAGTCTTCAGCATCTGGTCGATCACCAGGATCGCATTACTGCTGCCAACAACCTCAACTAAACCAAAAGCACCATAATTCATAAATCCGTCGCCCCCTTTATTTATTGATCGTCATCTTCAGTGCGATCTCAGTATCCTCAGAAGGAGAAGCGATCACAGTATGAGAAACAACCTTACCAAGAGGTTTGGCTGCCTCCAGCGCAACCTCCATAGCTGCATTAACGTCAGAAACAGAACCACGCATCTTGACACAGGCGCCACTCTTCAGACGGTTACGTTCAACACTCTGGATCCTGACATTGGCTGCTTTGGAAGCAGCATCAAGAGCAACAAAACAGGCAACCAGGTTATCAAGCTCAAAAACACCTACAGCCATGCCCTTATAATTATTATCCATAAAAATACCTCCATGCGGAACAGATTCCCAGTGATGTGGTTTTTTGACCGATTTTACGTGGAATCATTACCGTTTTTATGGCTTTATTATAACTTTTTTAGACAAAAATAGCAAGAAATAAATACACGGATAATCAGATAGTTACTGGCCATTCCGTTTTCAGCAACATGCTTCGCGATGTACAGAATTTATGCTGATCGCATAAGTTCGCGCGGTATGTCTCGGGTTTTCTGTGATCTTCGCTCACAAAAAACAGTTTGCGGGATATTACAGTGAACAAACAGTAACGTCTGATATTTCCACAGCAGCCTTACAGGGAAATATTTACTTTGCATATCAGATATAGTATTATTTACAATAGTAAAAAAGCAGGAAGGTGTAAAGAAATGCAGACACATCAAACAGACTTTTCAACAGGAAATGTCTATCGTAACATTATGGAGGTAGCTGTGCCGATGATCATTGCACAGATCCTGAACCTCCTTTACAACATTGTGGATCGGATCTATATCGGAAGGATTCCCGAGATCGGAGCCACCGCACTGACAGGAGTGGGACTATGTTTTCCCATTATCACCCTGATCACCGCATTTACCTATCTTTTTGGAAATGGAGGAGCACCGCTTTGCTCCATGGAACGGGGAAGAGGAAACCGGGAAGAAGCAGAAATGCTCATGGGAAACACCTTTGTGATGCTGATCGGCACAGGAGTGATCCTGACAGCCATTGGCCTTATCTTTTACAGACCGATCCTCTATGCCTTTGGCGCCAGTGATGTAACCTTTTCCTATGCGGCAGACTACATAAGGATCTATCTTCTGGGAACCCTGTTTGTGATGATCACTTTGGGAATGAACCCGTTTATCAACAGCCAGGGCTTTGGAAACACAGGGATGCTCACGATACTGATCGGTGCTGTACTGAACATTCTTCTGGATCCCCTGTTTATCTTTGGGATGCACATGGGAGTCCGGGGAGCGGCTTTGGCGACTATCATTTCCCAGTTCTGTTCCGCCATCTGGGTCTTACGCTTCCTTACAGGAAAAAAGGCGATCCTGAACCTGAAAAAAAGCGCCATGAGGATCTCCTGGAAAAGAGTGGGCAGTATCGTAAGCCTGGGTATGTCCGGTTTTTTATGGCATTTACAAACAGTCTTGTGCAGGTGGTATGCAATGCCACACTCCAGACCTGGGGTGGTGATATCTACGTTGGTGTCATGACAGTTTTAAATTCTGTCCGTGACATTTTCACCATGCCGGTCCATGGGCTTACTACAGGTGCTTCTCCGGTCATGAGCTTCAATTATGGAGAAAAAGCATACGACAGAGTCAAAAAAGCAATTAAATTTATTACAGCTGTCTGTGTGATCTATACCCTGGCAGGCTGGGGAATCCTGAAGCTGCTTCCGGAATTTTTCATCCGGATCTTTAACAGCGATCCCGGGCTTCTGGAAAAGGGAGTTCCTGCCCTTCATATTTACTTTTTCGGCTTCTGCTTTATGGCATTGCAGTTTACCGGACAAAGCGTGTTCGTGGCACTGGGAAAGGCAAAAAAGGCTACCTTTTTTTCTCTGTTCCGAAAGGTAGTGATCGTGGTACCGCTGATGCTCCTGCTGCCTCACGTGAATGGCCTGGGAACAGACGGCGTGTTCTGGGCGGAACCAGTTTCCAACCTTGTAGGCGGCTGTGCATGCTTTTTTACCATGCTGGCAACGGTACTGCCGGAGCTGAACAAACGTAAGGCATAAGACGGGCCGGATAAAGGTTTGCGGGAAATTTTGATATGTGTTAGAATGGACAGGATGATTTTTCTGCAAACTAAGCAGAAATCTTAAGAAGGGCCGGCGTATGGCCGGACAGGAATGAGAGGAAAATATAATGGCTTTATTTCAGGCATTTCGGGCAGTAAGACCTGCTTCGGAAAAAGCAGAAAAGGTGGCTGCACTTCCCTATGATGTAGTCAGCAGAGAGGAAGCGCGAGAGATCGGGGAAAAAAATCCGGAATCTTTTCTACATATAGACCGCGCAGAGATGGATCTGGATCCGGAAACCGATCTTTATGATCCGAAGGTTTATCAGAAGGCAAGGGAAAATCTGGATCGTTTCCAGAAAGAAGGGATCCTGATCCAGGATGAGAAACCGAACTATTATCTGTATGAACTGATCCGTAAGGGAAGATCCCAGACCGGGATCGTAGGTGTCAGCTCCATTGATGATTACATGAATGGTGTGATCAAAAAGCATGAGCTTACAAGAGAGGATAAGGAGCAGGACCGCATCCGTCATGTGGATGTCTGTGATGCCAACACAGGCCCTATTTTTCTGGCGTGCAGATATCCGGCAGAGCTTCTTACTCTTATGGAAGAATGGAAAAATGCACATGCTCCTGTGTATGATTTTACTTCCGATGATGAGATCACACATCGTGTATGGGTCGTAGATGAGGAAGAAAAGATCCGGACTATACATAGTCTTTTTGGCGGGATTTCCTCTATCTATATTGCAGATGGCCACCACAGAGCAGCCTCCGCAGTAAAGGTTGGACAGAAGAGAAGAGCGGAGCATCCGGACTACACCGGAAAAGAAGAATTTAACTTTTTCCTGTCGGTGGTATTTCCGTATGACCAGCTGACCATCCTTCCGTATCACAGGATCGTAAAGGATATCAAGGGTATGGAACCCAAAGCCTTTATCGGAAGCATGAAGTTTAATTTTGAGCTGATGGCAATGCCGGGATTTCCATGTAAACCGGTAGAGAAACACTGCTTTGGGCTGTATGTAGACGGAGAATGGTTCCATCTGAAGGCATATTCGGATATCTATGCGGGTAAAGACAGTGTAGGTCAGCTGGATGTGTCTATTCTTCAGGATAAGGTCCTGGGTCCGGTTCTGGGGATCAGTGACCCGCGTACCGATGAGAGGATCCGCTTTATGGGAGGAAACCACCGGCTGAAGGATCTGGCAGCAGCTGCAGATGAGACAGGAGGAGCTGCCTTTGCCATGTATCCTACATCCATGGAGGAGCTGATGACGATCGCAGACGAGGGTAAGCTTATGCCGCCAAAGAGCACCTGGTTTGAACCGAAGCTCCGCAGTGGTCTTTTTATCCATAAGCTTTCAGACTGATGCCGGAGGTTATTAACAGTTAAATATAAATTATAAATTATAAATCATATAAGTACATGTTGAGTTTTATAAGATATTAGAGTGGAATATTATTGAAAGGAGTTGATGCTTTGAGTAAATATTATTCTATACATGAATTTTCAAAAATTATAGGCGTATCCGCCCAGACATTACGAAATTGGGATGCCAATGGAAAACTTCATCCGCATCATACTACAGTAAGCGGCTATAGATATTATTCTGACGAGTAACTCAACCAGGTAATAAATGTAAAGCCTAAAAATCGCATTACAATTGGATATTGTCGCATTTCCAGCCATAAACAGAAAGATGATCTGGAACGACAGATTGATAATACTGAAAAATCCGAACAGCAGGAACTTGTTGAAGATCTGGTTCAGATAATCACAGTATTCAGTTGCAAATTACAAGGAAAACGAGCGAATAAAGCTAAGAAACTTATCCGGGAACTGATACAGGAGGAAGTAGATGGTAAAAGCCATAAAAGCAATGTTGATACCAAACAATG
>NC_021014.1:519746-530301 GCF_000209835.1 Ruminococcus sp. SR1/5
GTTTTCATGACAAACGAACAGTATTATGATTGTATCCAGCCATATCAGAACGCATGTCAGATCATGCGCGCCAAGCTTGAGGTGCTCAACGGAAGCCTGTATCAGAAGTCTTCCGTATCTCCGATCCACAATATCCAGGAACGGATCAAATCCAAGAAGAGCATCGAAAAGAAGCTGGAGAAGCTGGGACATTCGGACAGTGTGCAGAACGCCAAGGATCATCTCCGGGATATCGCCGGGATCCGTGTGATCTGCTACTTTATTGATGATATATACAATCTTGTAAATGCGCTGAAGCGGCAGAGTGAGCTGATCTTTATCAGGGAAAAGGATTACATACAGAATCCCAAGCCTAACGGATACCGCAGCTTTCACGTGATCATTGCAGTTCCGGTGTATTATCTGGATACCATGGAGTATTTTCCGGTGGAGATCCAGCTGAGGACGATGACCATGGATCTCTGGGCAAGCATGGAGCACCGTGTCTGTTACAAGAAGCTTCCGGAACACAGGGATGAGCTTGCGGAGGCCTTCTGTCAGTATGCAGATATCCTTGGAAAGATCGAGGAACAGTTTGAAGCCTACAATGAAACAGGAATGCTGGAGGAGATCACACCTGCCCAGATTACTGAGAATCCGACGGAGGGATAGGAATGGAGATCGAAGAGGAATTTATATCCGGTTTCTGCCGTACCATGAACGGGGGCGAAACCGTCTGCTGTGAGTATACACGGCAGGAGGACAGCAGCAGGAAGCTGACCTTTATGGACTGCGCACATGAAAGATGTGTAAACACAGGCGCCTGTGAGATCTTCAAACAGGCCCATGAGCTGGAGCAGAAATAAAAGATCAAAGAAAAGAAAACAGCGAAAAAGCAATAATGATAAAACAGCAATTATAAAAAATCACAGAATACAGGAGGAGTGAGTATGAAGCACACAGTAGATGCAATGGGGAAACAGTGTCCGATCCCGGTTGTGATGACCAAGAAGATCCTTGACAAGGCAGAGCAGGGAGACGAGATCTTGATCCTGGTAGATAATGAAACAGCAGTAAACAATTTGAGCAGACTTGCCGGAAGTACCGGATGCAGCTTCGTATCCAGAAAAACAGAAGGTGGTTACGAGATCAATATGACAGTAAAATCTGATCCTGCTGCAAGAAGTCAGGCAGAGCCTGAGATCGTCTGCACACCGGCTGTTCCGCAGGGAGATTATACCGTTGCCATCACTTCCGATAAGATGGGAGATGGAGATCCGGAGCTTGGCGGGATCCTGATCAAGGGATTTGTGTATGCGCTGACACAGCTGGAGACACCGCCGTCAGTTATGCTGTTTTATAATGGCGGAGCCAGACTTACCGCACAGGATTCACCATGTATCGAAGACCTTAAGACCTTACAGGAGCAGGGAACCGAGATCCTGACCTGTGGAACCTGCGTGAACTTCTACGGACTGAAGGAACCGGCAGTGGGAACCGTAACAAATATGTATACCATAGCGGAAAAGCTCACAAAAGCAGGAAAAGTGATCCGCCCGTAAACAGAGAAACATATAGAAACAACAAAAGTATATAGAAACAATAGAAACTTACAGAAACAGACAGAAACAAATAGAAATACACAGAAATGCCGCAGAGCCATTTTGAAGCCTGCGGCATTTTTGATATCTGGTTGATATTCGCTTGATATCCGGTTATGAGCAAGCAACGAAGAGGATCGGATCGCAAATATCCGCCTGACTTAGCTCCGAACTTACAATTCCACATCAAGCTGCTGCTCCTCAATATGATGGCGCTTTGCATAGCCGGTAAGCATCAGCGTCAGTGCACCGTCGCCGGTCACGTTGCATGCAGTTCCGAAGCTGTCCTGCAGTGCAAAGATGGTAAGCATCAATGCAGTGCCGGAGCTGTCGAATTTCAGTATCCCGGTGATGATGCCAAGGGATGCCATGACAGTTCCTCCGGGAACACCGGGAGCTCCGATGGCAAAGATACCCAGAAGAAGGCAGAACAGAACCATGGTACCCGGCGTGGGAACGGAACCGTACAGGATCTTCGAAATCGCCATACAGAAGAAAACCTCTGTCAGAACGGAGCCACAGAGATGGATGTTTGCAAACAAAGGAATCCCGAAGCTGACCAGATCCTTACGAAGTGGTTTTGCCTTGGAGGCACACTGCAGTGCAACGGCCAGTGTGGCTGCAGAGGACATGGTCCCTACGGCAGTCAGATAGGCAGGACCATAATGGCGGACAACCTCCAGAGGATTTTCTCCGGAATAGATTCCTGCAAGGATGTAAAGAAGAGCCATCCAGATAAAATGCCCGGCAAGCACCAGTACGATGATCTTCAGAAAAACAGGCAGCTGTCTGGTAATGGTTCCCTCGTAGGCAAGGCCGCAGAAGGTAGTGCCGATGAACAGCGGAAGAATGGGGATGATGATCCGAGCCACCAGAGAAAGAACGATTTTTTGAAATTCATCCAGGAGCCCAGTGATCAGCTTCGCCCTTGTCCAGGTGGCGGCAAGTCCCAGCATCATTGCAAAAACAAGAGCACTCATAACGGACATGATCTGCGGGATCTCCAGCTCAAAGATCACCTCCGGCAGCCGCTTCAGTCCTGCAGCATAGGAATGGATGGACAGATGTGGAATGATGAGAAAGCCAGAGGCTGTGGAAAAAAGCGCTGCGCCAACAGAGGAGCCGTAAGCGAGGACAACCGCAACTCCCAGCATCAGCGAAGCATTTTTGCCAAGCCTGGTAATGGACGGAGCGATAAATCCCAGCACGATCAGCGGCACGCAGAAGGTAATGAGCTGGCCCAGAATGTACTTGATAGTAACTGTGATATTAAGAACTGCCATGGAGATTCCGTTGGTGCTGTACCGGTTCAGGATAAGCCCGGCTATGATCCCCAGGATCACAGCGACCAGCAGCTTAAATGGCAGACTGTTGAAAAAAGATGTTTTTTTCATTGGAAAACCTCCTCGGATAGTATAAAATAAAGCCAGAGTTTATTATAAAGGTATTTGATAAAAATCACAAGGAGGATGAAATGATTTATCTGGATAACGCGGCTACAAGCTTTCATAAGCCGGACTGTGTGCCGCGTGCTGTGGTGGAAGCCATGCAGCATGCAGGAAACAGCGGAAGGGGCAGCAGCGGCGAAGCAATGGCAGCCTCAAGGCTTATTTTTAATACAAGATGCCAGATCGCAGAGATGTTTGACGTATGGGGACCGGAATGTGTGGCCTTTACATCCAATGACACGGAAGCGCTCAATATCGCCCTGCAGGGAACACTTCATCCAGAGGAGGAAACTATCCATGCGATCTGTACGGAGATGGATCACAACAGTGTGCTCCGTCCGCTGTACCGCCTGGAAAAAAAGGCATGGAGCTTACGATCCTGCCGGCAGACCGCAAGGGACGGATCTCCCTTAAGGAGCTTGAGGCAGCCATCCGTCCGGAGACGAAGGTGATCGTCTGTACCCACGCTTCCAATCTGACAGGAAATCTCAATGATATCCACGCCATCGGTGAGATCGCACAGAAGCACCAGAAGCTTTTTATTGTGGATGCTGCCCAGACAGCAGGAGTATTTCCGATTTCCATGAAAAAAGATCATATAGATATTCTTTGCTTTTCCGGACATAAGGGCCTTATGGGCCCCCAGGGCACAGGCGCCATCTGCGTTCGGCCGGGGGTATCTGTGGAGCCTCTGAAGGTAGGCGGAAGCGGCGTCCTCACCTTTCAGAGAGAGCATCCGCAGGATATGCCGGAGGCACTGGAGGCAGGCACCCTGAACAGCCATGGGATCGCAGGTCTTGGCGCAGCCATCAGCTGGATTACCGAAACCGGAACAGAACAGATCCGAAAAAGAGAGCAGCAGCTGATGTGGCGTTTTTATGACCAGGTAAAGGAAATTCCGGGAGTCACCCTGTACGGAGATTTTTCCAGGGAAGAACGCTCTCCTGTGGTGACTCTGAATATTGCAGAGATGGATTCGGCAGAGGTGGCCATGGTCCTTGATGAAGAGTACGGGATCAGTGTAAGAGCCGGCGGCCACTGTGCACCGCTGATGCACAAAGCACTGGGAACCGAAAAAACAGGAGCTGTCCGCTTTAGCTTTTCTTATTTTAATACGGAAGAAGAGGTGGACACTGCTGTCGGGGCGGTAAAGGAGCTTGCCGCGGAATAAACAGCGAAAGACGGACAGAAAGGACACAGAGAATGTATCAGACAATATATGATGTGGTAGAAAAAAGAGGGCGTGTAAAAACAGGGATCCTTCTGAACGGAAAGGATGCCGGGCTGAAATATCTTTTGGAAGAAAGCAGCTTTTTTTATCCGGAGGGAGCAGAAAGAAATAAAGAAGCAGAAGAATTCCTGAAAGTTTCCGTGGAAGCAGCTGTGGAAACCGGCGTTGTGAAAAACGGCGACCGGGAGATATTTGTGGAAACCTACGAGAAGAATCCCAGGCTGATCATACTGGGTGGCGGCCATGTTTCTCTTCCGGTAGCAGAGATCGGCAGGATGCTGGGCTTTCATGTAACAGTCATGGATGACCGGGAGGAATTTGTGATGGAGGAAAGATTTCCCATGGCAGATGAGAGGATCTTTGGAGAGTTTGATACCCTGTCCGACAGGATCCCTCCCTATGAAAATGCCTACTATGTAGTGGTGACACGAGGCCATCTGGGAGATTCCGCCTGTGCAAGAGCGATCCTTAAGAGACCCTTTGCATATTTCGGAATGATCGGAAGCAGGACAAAGGTGCGGATCACCAGGGAAAAGCTCCTGAAAGAGGGCTTTACGGAGGAACAGCTGGATCAGATCCATGCCCCCATCGGACTTCCCATCGGAGGACAGATGCCGGCTGAGATCGCCGTGAGCATCATGGCAGAGATCGTGCAGGAAAAGAACCGGCATTTCCGCACCTACTGTGATGAGGAGGTGGAGGCAGCAGTACGCCGCAGGACACCGGGAACCATGGTCACGATCATCGAGAAGAAGGGCTCCTCACCAAGAGGAACCGGGAGCAAGATGTTCGTATTCCGGGACGGAAGCACGGCAGGAAGCATCGGCGGCGGAAAAGTGGAGTTTGAAGCCGGAAAACACGCAGTAAATATCCGAAATACGGAAACAAAGGTTTACGAGTTGGGGCAGGGGGCAGGAGATCTGGGAATGATCTGCGGCGGAACTGTCCGGGTGCTTTTTGAGCCGGTAAATATGTGAAAGAACCGGCCAGGACTTGCATAATAGTGCAGAATCGTGTATATTGGACGCAGAGAATTTTTTACCGGCGTATAAGGAGGAATCAGATAACATGAAGAAAAAATGTATTATGGCTTTGATAATAGGCGCGGCTTTCCTTGCACAGGGCTGTGGATATGAGGAAGGAACCGATGCAGTGGTAACAGTAGTAGATTCCACACCGACGCCGGAGCCCACAGAGAAGCCGAAGGCAACTGCAACACCTACACCAGAAGCAGCGGCAGCAGATTCCACAGCAGACGGAGCAGCAGCGGCAGCGGATTCCACGGCAGACGGAGCAGCAGCGGCAACAGATCCCGCAGCACAGACAGCAGCTACGGAGCAGACCCCAAGCGGCATCAACGTACAGGCTCAGGATGCCACCTACTATGCAGTGGAGGGTGTGAATTTACGTTCTGACGCCAATGCAGAGGCAGAGTTTGTGGCAGGTGTCCTTTCCGGAGAATCCCTGAAGTGTACCGGTGTCTGTGACAATGGATGGATCCGCGTGGATTATAATGGCCAGACCTGCTACGCATCCGGCGATTACGTCAGCACAACCCCGCCGGTAGGAGCAGTGGCAGCAGATACTACCGCAGAAGATACTACCACAGAAGCAGCACAGTAGAGCACAGACTACAGGCTTTGACCAGATCAGGGAAATCCTGATCCTGCTTCAATTGCAGATATCTCCTTGATATAATAAAAAACAGGCAACTGTATCCGATGAAAGAACATCGATACAGGTAGCCTGTTTTTTGTTTCGGCATATAGTCCGTTCAGAACACAAGGATCATGCCAGCGGATCGTACCCGCAGATCATTCCGGATAAACAAGACGGTCCGGCTTGATATCGTAGAGAACCTCGTTCAGGAATTTCTTTGCCAGATATTTTGCCATGCCAAGGTTCATATCCAGATAATTTCCGCAGTCCTTGGGAGAAGCACCCGGGATCTCACCCTCAAAATCTCGGATAAATTCAAACATCTCGATCATCAGCGGAACGATATCTCTGGATTCATAATCCCCGTTAAGAAGAAGATAATTTCCGGTACGGCAGCCCATAGGACCCCAGTAAATGACCTTCGGGCCAAACTCCTTATGGTTCCGCAGGAAGGTAGCTGCCAGATGCTCCATGGCGTGAAGCTCGGCTGTGTTCATAACAGGCTCCTCATTGGGAGAAGTCATACGGATATCGAAGGTAGTGATCACCTGATCTCCAACCGGATCCTTACGTGAAACGTATACGCCAGGCTGAAGCTTGATATGGTCAATGGTAAAACTTGTGATCTTTTCCATGTTGATTCCTCACTTTCTTATATGTACGGAGCCCATAATAAGCTCCATACATGATTTTAGCAGAGAACCGGAAGAGATACAAGGCAAAACAAAGGGAATCCTGCACCTGGTTCCGTGCAAAGTTGACTTTATGAAAAGATGATGTTAAACTGAGAAAAGCTTACAGGGGGAGAGTGAAAAGCTCACCTGAAAATGCCGGAACAGGCGTTTTCGGGATCTGATAAGGAGGACTTATAAATATGAAACGTAAGGTTTTAGCCGTATTATTTGCGACAGCTCTTACCGCAGGAATGCTTTCCGGATGCGGAAGCACAGACAGTACTTCTGAAAAAGCAGACCAGAAGGAAGAATCTCTGGAGGAAGAAACCTCAGAAGGACAGACAGGCGTAGATGAAGAGACAGCAGCCAATGCAGTGTCCGAGGAGGAGGCTGAGGCGGCAGGCTTTTCAGACCATGAAGAAAGCACCGATGATCAGGAGGCTTCCGGTGATGCAGAGGACACTTCACATGAAACCGAAGCTTCTGCAGACAGCTCCGCAGACAGTACAGAGGATACAGACAGCGCAGACGGAGAATTTTCCGATGGTTCCGAGGATGCACAAATGGCAGGAACAACTGTGATCGATACCAGCCAGCAGCTGACAGGAACCCATCATGCTGCCATCACCGTAAAGGATTATGGCGAGATCGATGTAGAGCTGGATGCAGACACTGCACCCATCACAGTCACAAATTTTGTAAAGCTGGTACAGGACAATTTTTATGACGGTCTGACCTTCCACCGGATCATTGACGGATTTATGATCCAGGGCGGAGATCCAAACGGAGACGGAACCGGCGGAGCAGAGGATACCATCAAGGGCGAATTTTCCAGCAATGGAGTGAAGAACGATATTTCTCATGTAAGAGGAACCATTTCCATGGCCCGCAGCACAGATCCGGACAGCGCAAGCTCTCAGTTCTTTATCGTACAGTCCGATTCCACACATCTGGATGGCGACTATGCTGCATTCGGACACGTGACCTCCGGGATGGACATTGTAGATCAGATCTGCAAGGATGCCAAGCCGACAGACGGCAACGGAACCATTGCAAAGGATCAGCAGCCGGTGATCGAGAGTATCCGTATGGTTGACTGACAGGAGGGAGAAGGATGCTGAAAGGGAAAACAGTGCTTCTTGGCATCACAGGAAGTATTGCTGCATACAAGATCGCATATCTGGCAAGTGCATTACATAAGCTTCATGCAGATGTCCATGTACTGATGACAGAGAATGCAACGAACTTTATCAATCCGATTACATTTGAAACACTGACCGGGAATAAATGCCTGGTGGATACCTTTGACCGGAACTTTCAGTTTCAGGTAGAGCACGTATCCATTGCCAAGAAGGCAGATGTTGTGATGATCGCACCGGCCAGTGCAAACGTGATCGGAAAGCTGGCCAACGGCCTTGCGGACGATATGCTCACCACTACGGTAATGGCCTGCAGGTGTCAGAAGATCCTTGCACCGGCCATGAATACCGCCATGTATGAGAATCCTGTGGTACAGGACAATATCCGGAAGCTGCAAACCTACGGATATGAGGTGATCACACCGGCCAGTGGCTACCTGGCATGTGGGGACACCGGAGCCGGAAAAATGCCGGAGCCGGAAACCCTTCTGGAATATATCCTGAAGGAAGCCGCCTTCCAGAAAGACCTTGCCGGCAAAAAGCTCCTGGTAACGGCAGGACCTACCCAGGAGGCCATCGACCCGGTCCGCTGTCTCACCAACCATTCATCCGGAAAGATGGGATACGCCATTGCAAAAATGGCCATGCTCAGAGGAGCGGAGGTTACGCTGGTAAGCGGACCTACTGCCATTGAGCCGCCCCTTTTTGTGAAGGTCGTACCTGTGACATCTGCCAGAGATATGTTCGAGGCAGTCACCGGTTTAAGTGATGAACAGGATATCATCATCAAGGCTGCCGCAGTGGCAGACTACCGTCCGAAGCAGGTCAGCGAAGACAAGGTTAAGAAAAAAGACGATCAGGCTTCCATAGAGCTCGAGAGGACAGACGACATTCTGAAATATCTGGGCCAGCACAAAAAGCAGGGCCAGTTCCTCTGCGGATTTTCCATGGAGACCAGAGACATGCTCCGTAATTCCAGAGCCAAGCTAGAGAAGAAAAACCTGGATATGGTGGCAGCCAACAACCTGAAGGTAGAAGGCGCCGGATTCCAGGGAGATACCAATGTCCTGACTCTTATCACACAGAACGAAGAAGTGTCACTCCCGCTTATGAGCAAGGAGGATGCAGCGTTAAAGATCCTGGATAAGATCCTTCTGCTTACCACAAAGGCAGAAGCATAGCTACAGAGCCGGTCAGAGAGCCGGTTTTAACAACGAAAAGCGGAACAAAAAGATCACCGCTTTCCATCACCGTATTGTATCCGCAGAAAACGCCGGGAAATGCTGTATTTCCGGAAATATTCACAGAGCGGAACGGTAACAAGGAGGAGAAGAAATGAAAAACAACAGATTTACAACAGCGCAGCTTACATTACTGGGCCTGATGGCAGCAATCCTTCTGCTGATGGCCTACACACCACTGGGATATCTGAACATCGGGCCACTGGCCATTTCCTTTAATGTGATCCCGGTAGCCATCAGTGCAGTCGTCCTTGGACCCGTAGGAGGAGCCGTGGCAGGTGCGATCTTCGGCCTGACCAGCTTTCTCCAGTGCATAGGAGTAGGCGGCTCCAGTGCAATGGGAGTTGTGCTTTTCGGTATCAATCCGGTATTTGCCTTTATCCAGCGCTTCATCCCACGTCTTCTGGACGGTATCTGCCTCGGATATATTTTTAAAGGCATGCGAAAGGTCAGCAATACCTATGTGGCATGTGCAGTAACCGGATTCTTTTCCGCATTCCTGAATACACTGTTCTTCATGACAGCACTTGTAGGACTGTTCGGAAATACCGATTATGTAAAAAATCTGATGGGCGGTCATAACATCATCATCGGCTGCTGTCTCATGGTAGGGATCAACGCAGTATGCGAAATGATTTCCTCCACAGTGATCACAGGAGCAGTGGGAGCTGCACTTTCCAAGGCACATCTGATCCCATCCGCACAGATCAGCCGTGAGAAGACAAAAGCATAAAGACAGGGAAAATAAAATTATGATATTAGCAATTGATATTGGAAATACCAACATAGTCGTGGGCTGCATCGATGATCAAAAAACATACTTCATCGAGAGACTTGCTACCGTAAGAACAAAAACAGAACTGGAATATGCCGTAGACCTGAAAACCTTACTGGAAATCTACCACATCAAAAAGGCAGACATAGAAGGCTGTATCATTTCATCTGTAGTCCCGCAGATCACCAACATTGCCAAGCTGGCAGCAGAAAAGATCCTTAAAAAAGAAGTCATGGTCCTGGGACCAGGAGTAAAAACAGGTCTGAACATCATGATGGACAACCCCGGACAGCTGGGCGCGGATCTTGTGGCAGACGCTGTGGCAGGATTAAATGAATATCCGGTTCCGTTTATTGTGATCGATATGGGAACCGCCACTACAGTTTCTGTTGTCAACAGCAAAAAGCAATACATTGGCGGAATGATCCTTCCTGGCATCGGGATATCCCTGGATGCACTGACAGCCAGAGCATCCCAGCTCAGCGGGATCAGCATCGATGCCCCGAAGCATGTGATCGGGCGCAATACCATCGAATGTATGAAAAGCGGCGTGCTCTACAGCAACGCAGCAGCTATCGACGGGATCATTGACCGGGTGGAAGAAGAGCTTGGTGAGAAAACAACCGTGATCGCAACAGGCGGTCTTGCAAAAAAGATCATTTCTCATTGTAAGAAAGAAATCATTCTGGATGAGGACCTTCTGCTCAAAGGACTCCTTGTGATCTACAAAAAAATAAATAAAAACAAAAAAATCAGCTGCCGGTGCAGGAAACACGTACCGGACAGCTGATTTTTTTTACTGTAGAAA
>NC_021014.1:530681-554576 GCF_000209835.1 Ruminococcus sp. SR1/5
CCGGACAGCTGATTTTTTTACTGTAGAAATGCTCTGCGGAAATCCTCAGGCACAGGTGCAAGGAAACACATAGGCTCCCCGGTGATGGGGTGAGCAAATTCCAGCTGGAAGGAATGCAGGGCCTGGCGTCCGATCCGGTCAAAAACCGGATGATACAGAAAATCCCCCGGCAGCGGACAGCCGATATACTTCATATGCACCCGGATCTGATGAGTCCGCCCCGTATCCAGATGCAGCTCCACAAGAGCATATCCGTTGCTGACTGCAAGACGCTCATAATGAGTCACGGCAGCCTCCCCACGCTCAAAATTAACCTCCCTTGTGATCACAGAAGCATCCATTCTCGCAACAGGAGCGGAGATCGTCCCCCTTTCCGGCGGGATCCCGTCAGTAAGTGCAAGATAGGTACGCCGGATCTGGCGCTGCTTCATCTGGGCGGAGAGAAGAGCCCCGCTCAGAGGATTCTTGGCCAGCACCAGCACCCCGGTGGTATCCCTGTCCAGCCGGTTGATGCAGCGGTAGACAAAAGCCTTCCCCTGCTGCTTATAATACCAGGCAACACCGTTGGCAAGCGTATTCTCGTAGTTCCCGGCAGAGGGATGCACAGGCATATCAGCAGGCTTGTTCAGCACAAGGATATCCTCATCCTCATACAGGATATCCAGAGGCAGCGGCACCGGAATGATAGAAGACTCCGATCCGTCCCCGGCCTCCTCCGGAACAAGGATCCGAAGAACATCCCCCTCTTTTAGGACTGTCCTGCCAAAAGCCGGCTGCCCGTTCAGCAGGATCGCCTGCTCCGCTCGCTTCATAGTAGTCAATATATGTTTGGAAAAACCCTTCTTCCGAAGAAACCCAAGAACATTTTCCCCGGAATCCCCGGTTGAGATCGTATAGGTAATAATTCTCTCCATAGAAAAAAATCCTTTTCTGAAATTTAGCAGGCCAAAAGCCAGATCGCGCGGCCTGCGGGTATAGTATAGCATTTGGGAATGGAAATGTCGATTAGGCATAAAAAAAGAGCTGGTACAAGAGGAAACATCCTTGGACAGCTCGTGGATTATGGGATTTGTGTCGCTTATTATCTTCATTAGTCACAGACCTAAAAAGACATATTTCACAGCCATTTTAAAGAATACCATTGATATTTTCCTTTGTCAAGGTGTGCCAAAGGTATGAAGCATGCTAATACTGTCAATTTTTAAGCCACATATGCAGCTTTTTTGTATCAAAAAGTAAATAAACAGTCTGATAATCATCGAAATCTAACATTAGTGGTCACTAAAAGTGGTCACTTTTTTCTTACGCAAATCCGCGTAAAATCAATACTTTTCAAGCTTTTTTCCTTTTTCTTTCCAATTATTAGTGGTCAAAATCGTGGTCAGCTGTGCCGAAAAAAGCAGCATTTAACAGTGTTTCAAGCTCTTTTTCGCTAATGAAGATATTAAGCGATACCTGACAGCAGAAAGAGATGCCATGAAAACAGGATACAGTATCAAAACATGGAAAATGCGGCTCTTTTGTCCGGAAAAGCAGATGATCGAAACAACCGAAGCCCTGTATCAGGAAGCCGTAGCCTTTTACTATGAGCTTCTGAAAGAAAGAGAAGAGCTCTGGGCCGAAAATCTGCTGACCATCCAGGGATATCTGGAAAAACTCACTGTTCCCGGAAGAGACGGAAGAGAACCAAAGTACATCCCGCCAGGCGGAAAGCTCCCCGTTTATTTTCGGAGATCTGCCATGAACAAAGCTGCAATGGCAGTAAAGACCGCAGCAAGCGCAGAAAGCTTCCCCGAAAAGATCGATGCCAACATCACCTTTTTCAAGGGAATGTACAGAGACCTGACAGACACCTCCGTAGTGCTGAAGCTCTGGAACGGAAAGAAATGGATCTGGGTGCTCTGCGGACTTACAGGACGCCCCTTCCCCAAGGAAGCAGCAATCCTTTCACCGACACTGGTTCATGAGGAAAAATGGCTCATGTTCCATGTCCCTGTCAAGCAGGAAAACTCCGATGCCCGGACAGCAAAGGAACGAATGCAGGAAGGCGCCAGAGTATGTAGCGTCCGCTTTACCAATACGGACAGCTTTGCAGTATGCACAGTTCTGGATGAGGGATCCAGGCAGCTGGCTGTAAAAAACTGCAGAGGTGGAAATGCATACCGACATCATTGCAAAGCTTTGCTGAAAAAAGTAGAAGCATCCAGGGCATTTACCGATAAAGACAACGTCAGTCAGCCAAACAGGAAATATTACATGCATCTCAAGCACCTGAATGAACATTACGCACATCAGGTCAGCAAAGAGATCATAGATTTCTGCAAAGAAAAACACACCGGGATACTGGTACTGCCGGAGTATGATGAAGATTTTTCCAGGATATCTATGTACAGAAGCGGCAATTATTCACCCCTTCACTTAAGTATCCGCATCCGGAATTATCTGAAATACAAAGCCTGGGCAGAAGGAATCCTGGTACTAGAGCTACGCGCCGACGGAACAGAAAAGCAATGTTCCATCTGCGGAGCCACCGGAAAAAAACAGGGCAGCATATTCATCTGCCAGAACGGCCATCAGGTCAACCGCTTCCTGAACGGCGCCCGAAACCTGGGCCGCAAATGTCAGGAAAGCTTCCGGAAAAACAACAAACCAAGTTAATAAGCGGCAGGAATGCCTCTTATATATAAATGCTGAGCAATCAGCAAGAGAGGAAGCGCCAGTGACGTCTCCTTTCCGGTTGAATACCGCCAGGCGGCCCAACGCAGGCGTCGCCGAAGAACCGTGCCCTTTTTGGGGGGACGGGGTGTATTCGAAGTTATAAGAAAGTGAAATTGCTGAAATCGGGTTTGGGCTGGGTTCGGTATATAGAGGATAAAAAATGTTTACTCAACAAACTACATTGACGTAGCATAGTCAAAAAGAACCTGTTTTGCACACTTTATGGGAGACTAAAACTAGCTATATTTCACAGACACATGAACCGAAAATACCAATAACTTATACAAAAAGCTGAACTTTTGACCCTTACAACACAAAATTGGCATATCTTTTTCAGAAGGTATGAGGAAAAGGCGAAAAACAGGAGAAAACAACAAAAATCCATGAGTTTATCATTAACATCTGAAACTGCTGTTGAGTACACTATCTGACCCGCTAATGACACCTACATCATTACGGTTTATTGAGTCATGAAAATTAGAGAAAAACAGATGATTTCTACTTCATAAAATCGTTGTTGAGTAGAGCACGGATGGTGATGATAAATACATGTTTTGAGTGGTTGGAGTGAATGATTTGTTCATGATGAACAATAGGTTGTGGGAATTAGACTGAATAATATATACAGTTTTAACAAAACTCATGCACCGACAGGGTTCGATTCAATAATCCAACACTTAGGAAAAACGTCATTGCGAGGTATACGGGGTTCGACTGTATAAAACAGCACTTCGGTTATAGAGGAATAGAGATGAGTGTACTCTACGGATGTTTTATGAAGTAGAAAACAGGGGAAATATGATTGCTGGGGTAATTGGATACGACAGTATAAGGGAACACTTAGCCACGTGAGCGGCACGAGGAAAAAATACTATCTGCGAATAGCTGATGTGTACATAGAAAATTAGAGGATACGCCCGATGAGGGCCGGAGGAGTAAATGAATTATGGATATTAAAAAGGAATACGAACGCTGGCTGGCAAATGCCACCGCCGATGCCGATGTAGTAGCAGAACTGAAAACGCTGGATGATGCCAAAATCGAGGACGCATTCTATCGTGACCTTGCCTTTGGCACCGGCGGTCTGCGCGGTGTTATTGGCGCAGGCACCAACCGTATGAACATTTATACAGTGGCAAAGGCTTCTCAGGGTCTGGCGGACTATTTGAAAAAGAACTTTGAAACTCCGTCCGTGGCCATCGGTTATGACAGCCGTATCAAGAGCGATGTGTTTGCAAAGGTTGCCGCCGGGGTGTTTGCCGCGAATGGCGTCAAGGTGAATATTTGGCCTGTTTTGATGCCTGTTCCTACCGTGTCCTTTGCGACCCGCTATCTGCACACCTCTGCCGGTGTCATGGTGACCGCTTCCCACAATCCCAGCAAGTATAACGGCTATAAGGTCTACGGCGCAGATGGTTGCCAGATCACCACCGAGGCTGCTGCGGAAATCCTTGCCGAGATTGAGAAGTTGGACATCTTTGCAGATGTTAAGACTAGTGATTTTGACGCAGGCGTGGCAAACGGCAGTATCCAATACATCCCGGATGAGGTATACACCGCATTCGTGGAGCAAGTTAAGAGCCAATCTGTCCTGTTTGGCGAAGAGGTAAACAAGAACGTGGCTATCGTGTACAGCCCGCTGAACGGCACCGGTCTGAAGCCCGTGACCCGCACCCTGAAGGAGATGGGCTATACCAACATCACGGTGGTCAAGGAACAGGAGCAGCCGGATGGAAACTTCCCGACCTGTCCGTATCCCAACCCGGAAATCAAAGAGGCTATGGCACTGGGCATGGAGTATGCCAAGAAGTGCAATGCCGACCTGCTACTAGCCACCGATCCCGACTGTGACCGTGTGGGCATTGCCGTCAAGAACAAGGTAGGAGAGTATGAGCTGCTGACCGGAAACCAGACCGGTATGCTACTTTTGGACTACATTTGTAGCCAGCGTGTGAAGCATGGCAAGATGCCTTCTGACCCTATTATGGTTAAGACCATTGTCACGATGGATATGGGCGAACAGATCGCTACCCATTACGGCTTGCGCACTATCAACGTGTTGACCGGCTTCAAGTTCATCGGGGAGCAGATCGGGAAACTGGAACAGCAGGGCAAGGCAGACAGCTATGTGTTCGGCTTTGAGGAAAGCTATGGCTACCTGACCGGCTCCTACGTCCGCGACAAGGACGGCGTGGACGGTGCCTACATGATTTGCGAAATGTTTAGCTACTATGCCACTCAGGGCATCAGCTTGTTGGACAAACTGGATGAACTGTACAAGACCTATGGCTATTGCCTGAACACCCTGCACAGCTATGAGTTCGACGGCAGCGCCGGTTTTGCCAAGATGCAGAGCATCATGCAGGCATTCCGGAGCGATATCAAGGAGTTTGGCGGCAAGAAAGTTGTTAAGCTGCTGGACTACGCTCCGGGTCTGGATGGTCTGCCCAAGTCCGATGTACTGAAGTTCCTGCTGGAAGATAACTGCTCCATTGTGGTGCGCCCCTCTGGCACTGAGCCAAAGCTCAAAACCTATATCTCTGTCAGTGCCGAAAACAAGGAAGTTGCCGAGAAGGTGGAAGCAGAGATTTGCAAGAGCGCGGAAGAGTTCTTGAAGTAAAGATAGAGGAGAAAAAATATGAATATTATTTTACTTTCTGGTGGTTCTGGTAAGCGTCTTTGGCCCCTTTCCAACGATGTACGTAGCAAGCAGTTCATCAAACTGTTCAAGAATAATGATGAGTATGAATCTATGGTTCAGCGAGTTTACCGTCAGATCACTACGGTAGAAGCTAATGCAAAGATTACTATTGCAACGAGTAAATCACAGGCAAGTGCTATTAAGAATCAGTTGGGTGAGAAAGCATCTATTTGTGTAGAGCCTTGCCGTCGCGATACGTTCCCTGCCATCGCACTGGCTGCAGCATACCTGCACGATGAGTTGGGCGTTGCTGAGAATGAAGCTGTTGTTGTTTGCCCGGTTGACCCTTATGTAGATAATACCTATTACGAAGCTGTTAAGACTCTGCAGGAGCTGGCAGAGCAGGGTGGCTCAAATCTGACTCTGATGGGTATTGAGCCGACCTATCCCAGCGAGAAGTACGGTTACATTATTCCGGAAAGCGGCGAAAATGTCAGCAAGGTTAAGGAATTCAAGGAAAAGCCAGATGTTGAAACAGCAAAGAAGTACCTTGCGCAGAGTGCGCTTTGGAATGCGGGTATCTTTGCATTCAAACTGGGTTATTTGTTGGATAAGGCTCACAGCATGATTGAGTTTGAGGATTATCGTGACCTATTCAATAAATACGACACGCTGACAAAAATCAGTTTTGACTATGCAGTGGTCGAAAAAGAATCTAGCATTCAGGTCCTGCGTTACAGCGGCGATTGGAAAGATGTTGGTACTTGGAACATGATGGCGGAGGTCATGGCTGATAAAACCAAGGGCAAGGCTATTCTTGATGAAACCTGCGAAAACACCAATGTGATCAATGAACTGAATATTCCAATCCTTTGCATGGGATGCAAAGACATGATTATTGCTGCAAGCGGCGATGGCATTCTGATTTCGGATAAGGAACGCAGCGGTTATATGAAACCTTATGTTGAGAAGATTGAAACAGAGGCAATGTATGCCGAGAAATCCTGGGGGACTTACACTGTAATTGATGTCCAGCCTGGTTCTATGACTGTTAAGGTTTCCATGAGAGCAGGTGAGCACATGAGCTACCACAGCCATGATTATAGAGAAGAAGTATGGACTGTTGTAAGCGGCAGCGGTAAGGCTGTTGTTGATGGAATGGAACAGAAACTCCGTGTGGGCGATGTTATCACCATTGCAGCAGGCTGCAAGCATACAGTAATTGCTGAGACTGATCTGGATATTGTTGAGGTTCAGATTGGTGAAACACTTAGCGTGGAAGACAAAGAAAAGTACGATTTTGAGGTTTAAAAAGTGCAAATATTAAAGTTAATGCCCGCAGGGAAAGATTATCTCTGGGGTGGAACAAGACTTAGAAAAGAATATAGAAAGAAGATTGATCTTATCCCGCTGGCAGAGACTTGGGAATGTTCAGTACATCCAGATGGATTAAGCATCGTAGAGAACGGTAAATATCGCGGACAGACATTGAAAGATGTCATTGATAAACATCCGGAGTTTTTGGGAACAAAGAATCAAGAGATGCCTGTCCTCATCAAATTTATCGATGCGATGAAAGATTTGTCCGTTCAGGTGCATCCGTATGATGATTATGCCAGAAAATATGAAGGCGATAACGGTAAATCCGAGATGTGGTATGTCATTGATGCTGAGCCAGGCGCAGAGCTGATCTTTGGTTTTGAGCATCCGGTGACAAAGGAAATCTTGAAGGAAGCAGTAGCAAACGGGACACTAGATAAGCATTTGCATAAGATAAAGATTCAAAAGGGCGATGTAATTTACGTACCGGCAGGTACAGTCCACGGGATAGGCGCAGGTGCACTTATTGCTGAAATTCAAGAAAGTTCTAATGTGACATACCGCGTGTATGACTACAACAGAACGGATAAAAACGGCAATAAACGAGAACTTCACTTCGATAAGGCAGTTGAAGTAATGAACATGGATACAGTGAAGGAATCTGGTGAAAAGCGATTGGTTCACTATTATCCGGGAAGTTCAAGAGAAATCATTTGTAGAAGTCAATATTTTGAGACCGAGAAGATTGAAGTAAACAAAGCTTGCTCATTCTCGGTAATGGATGAATCATTCCAGGTTCTTCTTTGTATCAGTGGAGAAGGACAGGTTGGATATTTTAATGATGAAAACAAGCCAGTCCGCTTTAAGAAAGGTGACTGTCTATTTATACCAGCAGGTACAGGAAGATGTACATTGCTAGGGGATGCTGAAGTATTAAAAGTTAGATGTTAAATGAAGGGGAACTTAGAAGATGGCAGAAAAACAGCATGTATTCCTCGTTGGCGCAAAAAGCCTTGGAGCTTACGGAGGATACGAGACATTTATAGACAAGCTGACTGAGTATCATCAGGATAATAAAAATATTCAATATCATGTGGCAGTCAAAGCCAATGGTCAGGGTCATATGGACGAAACAAAGGTGGATGCCAAGATCATCTCTGGTTCTCGTTTTATTTATCACAATGCGGATTGCTTCAAAATTCATGTGCCTGAGAAGCTTGGTCCAGCTCAGGCTATTTATTATGACTGCAAAGCTCTGGACAAGTGTGTAGAGATTATTAAAGAAGAAGGGATTAAACATCCCATCGTCTACATTATGGCGTGCCGTATTGGACCGTTTATGAAGAAGTATTATAAGGCAATACATAGATTGGATGGAAAGGTTTATCTCAATCCAGATGGACATGAGTGGATGCGTGCTAAGTGGTCTGATCCGGTCAGAAAGTACTGGAAAGTATCTGAGCAGATGATGGTCAAGTATTCGGATTTGGCTGTGTGCGACAGCGTGAATATTGAGAAGTACATCCACGAACAGTATGACGGTAAGGGTATCAGAGGAAAAAATCCGAAGACCACATTTATTGCTTATGGGGCTGAGACCAGAAAGAGTCTCCTTGCTGACGATGATAAGAACTTGTTGTCGTGGTATGAGCAGAAGGGACTGAAGCCTAAGGCATATTACCTAGTGGTTGGTCGTTTCGTTCCAGAGAACAATTACGAGACTATGATTCGTGAATTCATGAAGAGCAAGACAAAGAAGGACTTCGCAATCATCACAAACGTGAATGATATTATTTTGACAGATTATGTTTCAAACGAAGATCTTGTGAGACTTTATAATCTTGCAGATGGTTTTGTATATCCGTCTTTTTATGAAGGGTTTGGAATTCCACCATTGGAGGCAATGGCATGTGGAACACCGGTAGCGGTGGCTAATGCCACATCACTTCCGGAAGTGGTTGGTGATGCTGGGATGTATTTTGATCCTTTTAGTGAAGAGGAAATTACAAATAGCATCGTCAAATTATTAGATGAAGATAAAGCTATACGTGATGAAAAAAGAATTGAAAGAGTGAATTGCTTCAATTGGCAAGATTCTGCGAATGCAATGTTTTCTAAATATATAGAAGTCGTAGGTAATAATTAATGGCAAATACAGCTATCATTTTAATAAATTATAAAAATCCAAAGATCACTCTAGAATGCGTGGAAAGCCTGATTAGATTACAATCAAGCGACTATACAATTTATGTTGTTGATAATGCAGCAGATGAGAATACCAAAGGAGAATTTGAGAGATCTATTCTTTTTCAATATATAAAATATATACCATCAAAAGATAATTTAGGATTTGCAGGTGGAAATAATATTGCAATCCAGAGAGCACTAGATGATGGATGTGACTATATAATGCTTTTGAATAATGATACAGTGGTGGATTCGAGCTTTCTTGATGAAATGAAGAGATATTGTAATTCAAAAACGGTAGTTGTCCCTAAAATATATTATTTTGATGAACCAAGTGTATTATGGTATGCGGGCGGAATTATAAATTGGATAAGCGGAGATACGCATCATACCGGAGCTGGTAAGGTCGATGATGGCAGCTATGACAAGGTAGAAAAGGTAGAATTTGCTTCAGGGTGTTGCATTCTGATGAATAAAAATGTAATAGAAAAAGTTGGTATGCTGGATGAAAGTTACTTTATGTATTATGAGGACACGGACTTTTGCGCGCGTCTAAAAAGGAGACAATTGACATCGTGTATGTGCCAACAGCAAAGATTTGGCATAAGGTAGGAGCGTCATCAAGCGGAGAATATAGTAAATTCACAGCATATTATATGGCCAAAAATCGTTTGAAGTTTATATCCAAATACAGCCATAATAATTTGCAACGAGCTTACCTAAGAACAATTGCAAGTGGAATTAAGGGATATATATTAAATAGAAATTCAAAAGTATCAATTAAGGCTTTGAAGGATTTTATAAAGGAACAAAGAACGTAATATGAAGATATATATGATAGGCGGGACCGATTCCCATGTAAAATGTGGTGTTAAAGACTATACTCTTGAGCTACAAAGATATTTAGAGCAAGAAAATGTAGATATTGTCCAAATTAATGATAAAAGTGATACTGCTACGATTTCAGATTGGCAATCAATTTTTGCATACCATAAACTCGCTGTGGAATTAAAAAAATAAATGCAAGAATACTACATGTTGAGTATCCTGCAAAAGCATATGGAAAGAGTATTGGTGTGAATTTTCTTCCTATGTTTGCCAGATTGAGAGGAATCAAGGTTGTTTTTACAACTCATGAATATAGTAATAGATCTTTTTTGGGAAGGATGCGTCAAATTCCGTCGTTCCTTTTTGCAAATGAAATTATTGTAGTAGATCCGCAATTCGAGGTAGATATAAAGAAAATACCATTATGTAAAAAAAGGTAAGAACTATTCGAATTGGTAGCAATATAGTACCGTCTGTTGCTCCGAATGATAAAATTATAGAGCTGCATAACTCTTTAGTAAAAGATAATATGAAACTAATGAGTTACTTTGGTTTTATCAATGAATACAAGTGCTTTTTAGAGCTTGTAGAGGCAATTAAACACCTCAAAGATGCCGGGAAATTGAAGTCAAAACTAGTAGTCATTGGTGAGTTAAAGGAATCTGACGAATACCATAAAAAGGTTTTAGAAAAAATTAGAGAATATAATCTTGATAACGATATTATTGTGACGGGATACCTAAAAGATTCTGTTGGAGATTACCTTAAAGCATCTGATTTTGCCGTTCTTCCTTTTTACTATGGTATTTCGGTTAGAAATGGAAGTTTTCTTGCGGCATATCAGGAAGGAATAGATATCATTACAACTAAGGGAGATAAAAATTTTCCATACTTATAGAAATTTTATGCTAAGACATGTATACAGGATGAAATTGGCAAAAACAGCGGTCATTTATGGAGGTTTTGAGATCCGTTCTCCGTGGAATATCCATATTGCTGACGGCGCAATTGTTGGAGATGAAAGTAAACTTGATGGCAGAAATGGAATATTTATAGGAAAAAATGTTAATTTAAGCACCGGTGTATGGATTTGGACTGAACAACACGATATAAATGACCCACACTTTTATTCTAATGAAACAGGTGGAGCTGTCATTGTACAAGATAGAGTATGGATTTCAAGTCGTGTTACAGTTTTGCCTAAAACAAAAATATATGAAGGTGCAGTTGTTGCAGCTGGTGCTGTAGTGACAAAAAATTGTGAGGCATATACTATTTACGGTGGGATTCCAGCAAAAAAAATTGGTGAACGAAGTAAAAAGTTGTTTTATGAATTCACGGGAAGACATGAGGTATTCTGGTGATCGAATGAAAAATAAAAATTTAGGAATTAACTCCTTACTAAATGTTATAAAAGCCACATTATCTATAATATTTCCGTTGATAACCTACCCGTATGCAATTCGAGTATTAGGCACTGAAGGAGTTGGAAAAGTATCATATGCCAACTCTATTGTTAGTTATTTCGCTTTAGTCGCAATGCTTGGCATGGTTACATATGGGATAAGAGAAGGCGCAAAGGTAAGAAATTCTACCAATAAACTTCAAAAATTAACAAATGAATTGTTTTCTATCAATTTGCTATCTACGGTAGTTGCATATACGGGATTTATTATTTGTCTCATATTTGTACCACAATTTGTTGCGTATCGTATAGTTCTACTTATTAGCAGTTTAACTATTATTTTTCAGGTTATTGGTTTTGAGTGGATAAATATAGCATTTGAAGATTATCTGATAATCACTGTTAGAAGTATTGTCTCTAATATCGTATGCTTGTTTTTATTGCTGATCTTAGTTAGAGATAGAGAAGATTATAATATTTATGCTTTTATTTCTTCACTTCCTATTATTATTAATTCGATTTGGAACTTCTTTTATATAAGAAAGTACGTGCATCCACGTTTTACTGTTAATTTAAATTTAAAGACGCATCTCAAACCGTTAACAATCATATTTTTTAATACGATAACAGCATTAATATATGTAAACGCAGATATAACTATGCTAGGTTGGATAAAGGGAGATAGTGTTGTAGGTGAATACACTATTGCTGTAAAGGTTTACACGGTTATAAAAAATATTTTGGTTGCAATATATGCTGCGGTAACACCTAGGCTCGCAACAATGATGTCAGAAACAGCAGAAAGTCAGTATAAGAAACTAAATACAACTATTTGGTGCTATCTAAGTTTAATTCTTATACCGGCAGGATTTGGTTTAACAGCTGTTTCGAAAGATGTAATGTTACTTGTGGGCGGAGAGGAGATAGCAACTACTAGTTTTTCGTTGCAAATATTGTCTATAAGTTTGATTTTTGCAATATATGGTGGTCTGATTACATCGGTTTATAATATCACCCAAGGAAGAGAAAAAGAAAATTTGATGGCAACTACTGTGAGTGCAATTATAAATTGTGGACTAAATCTATACATGATTCCTAAATATAGTCTGTACGGTGCAGCATTCACGACATTGTTATCAGAACTGTTTGTATTTGTTTTTTGTACCCTTAGAGCTCCAAATAAAAAACGCTTTTTTGATGTAGACGAAATTAAAAATAGTATTTTATATGCAGTTGTAGGAAGTATTCTTGTATTACTAACTACAAAGGTTGTATATATGCTGGTTGAATGTTCGGCTTTATTGAGACTAATCATAGCAGTTGCATTGTCAGCAGTTGTGTACATAACATATTTAATTATTTTCAAGAACAAATATACTATCGATATAGTAAGAAATATCATGGTTAAAATTAAAAAGAAATATTGACACCATGAAATCACGCAGAGGAATTTTAAATATGAAAATTTTAGTGACAGGCGTCGGTGGCCAGCTTGGTCATGATGTCATGAATGAATTAAATAAAAGAGGTTATAATGGAACAGCTTCCGCAGAAGGATATGCTTTGAAGGATGGAACAAAACTGAATTTGTCTGACAAGGATCAGAAATGGGTTGGAGTGAAGGATACGTTTAAGTTTTAGAAAGCCAATTTAGAAAATCAATTATGCGTCCTTGAAAAGCTGAAATAAAACCTACACCGTGTGGACAAATATTACCCGTCAGTGGAGAACCTGCTGGATCTGATCTGCGAGTATTACACGGAGAACAACCCAGTAGAGAAAAATACAGTTTCCGGGAAAGCAGCAAAGGCTAAGGAAAAGGAACTGGAAGGTAAGTGCCTCAAAACATGGCGTAGTGACTGTCTTTTCCATTCCTGATATACTGTGGCAAACCGTATATTTAAGGAGGCACACTTATGGCAAGACAAAATCAGGAAACAATCACAACGTTTGGAGAGGTTCTGCATTCTTCCAGTATCTCTTATTCTCAGAATCGTTCCTCTTCCAATGATAATCGGCTGGTGATCTATTTTCAGGGAATGAAAGTCTATATTCCAGATAACTTTCAGCCGAATACACTTCTAAAACTTCTTCAGACACTGAAAAAGTTTTAGAAGTGTATTGCAGAAGGAGCGAAAATAACTTTTTGACATTTTCACAGATGCGTGATAATATGGTTATAGAAAAAGAGTGCTACCGATAGACGGTTATTCCGATATATGGTTTGACAAAAATTGCCGCCTAGTTTACCAGACCGGGGCGGCTATTTTTGTGGTTTATTATTATCCTTGCCGAATGTGTATCCGGCACAAAAGCAGGTGATGCCGAAGCTCACAACTGCAATGAAATCCACAATACTCATTGGCTTAGCCCTCCTTTTCACGGGATTCCCTTTGGGGGTTCTATGTAATCAGAGGGTCACAGTCCCTCTGTTGAAGGACTAACCGCCTACCGTTATGGTAGCACCCATGTTCTGATTATAGCAATAAAAAATCGTGGGTGCAATAAGAAAATGGCAGGGGGAAATAGCAGGCGTTGGTAACAAAGCATTTAGAACGAGGCTTTCGGTGCCAAAACGGTGCCAAGAAATCAGGCAAATAAAAATAGATCATGTAAATCAGCCATTTTTCACTGCATTTTGGGTAAGTGCCTCAAACATTGATGTAGCTATTATAGCAGGAACTCTGCTGGTTTACACTACGCCATGTTTTGAGGCACTTGCTATTAGTGTTTAAGGAGTAAAGATAATACGCGAGGCCTTGCCCCTCGTTCATATCGAAATCCAAGAGCATGACGTATTATTTCTGGTAAATAGAGTTTTTCTCCATCTCGTATGAGATAGCCTGACTGGATCATGGATTTTTCTTCAGCGGCTGTAAGTGCATCTTCTTCCAGATTCATAGGAAGTGTTTTTTTCTCAAATGGAAGATTCTCAAGTTTCTCAAAAATTGGTTTTAGGTTTTCGTATTCTGCTTTAATTTCTGTAATCTTATATTTTGAACAATTCGATACCGCATTACGGATTTCGGCGGGCATTAAAATCCTGTCATTGTAAGGCGGCTTTTTTCCATTATATTTTGAAGCATATTTTAAGAAACGAATAATATCTCGTGCCTGTAGCTGACCATTAAAGTCAGAAAGGGCAGCTAATATCCAACGGGAGGAATAGGCTTCATTGGATTCTTTCTTGCCTAATTTTAAGCCCCAGAGTTTTTCAAGATATTGATCAATTACTTCCTGAGATGCGTTTTCAACGGATATAGTTTCTTGATAAAAGTCTGATACAGAATGACTTACCAACCAGACGGCAAGCTTTAACGCTTCATTAGAAGACCATTTCAATTCTGCATAATTAAACGCTTGCTTAAACTGTTCATAGTTAACAGTGATTGCATTTTGCGCCATGTCACTTCGAAGAAAAATAATAAGTCCAATATTTTCATATCTGGCAGCAATTGTATTCAGAATACCCTGGCATAACACTTCAATTGCTTTTTGCTGGTTCTTATTGGAAGAAACCAGTTTCAATATTTCTTCCAGTCCATCGATTAGAAAGACAATCGTTTTTTGCTCTTTTTTAATGCTTCATTAAGTTGTGCAAGGTTACTGAATTTTTTGTTAACTGAGTTTGCAAACAATTGTTCCCAAAAAATCATCCAGTCAGTTTCGCTATTTGCATTAAGATCTAATTCATAAGAATTGTCATTGTAAACGGATTTGGAAACTGCAGCACAGGAAACTGTTGTATTGAAACTGTTAATACATTCAGCTAAAACAAGTTTGAGTTTGAAAATATTCTGTGGAGCTAAAACCGGAACGAAGAAGCCGTTATCGTTGAAGATTTGTTTATTGTTTATTTCGCTGCAAAATGAATTCCAGTTTCCTTTTTCTATTAATTGACGATATAAAAATGTTTTTCCAGACCCCTTTGCTCCCTGGACAACAGCTGTGGGAACTTGGTTATTAAAGCGGGAACAAAGGTTCTTTATTGGTTCTGTTAATAATAACTCTTCTGCGCCATTTGCCTCGGCGGTAATTTGGTTATCTGCAAAATCATAAATCTTTTTTAAAATGGTTTTATGCTGTTCTTCTGTGTAATATATTTCAGCTGTTTTTACAGGCTGATAATACTGCAAAACTAATTTTTCTATGGCATAATACATATCTCTGTCTTTCAAAACCGTTAAAATCTGTCGCAGATTGGAAAGATGTATCAATTCACTGGCAAATGGGAGCTCAATAATCATATTGTCAAGAAGTTCTTCTGTGTTCTCAGTTGTCTGGAAACAGTTTGTCAGGCTTTCTTTTATTTGGTCTTTTTCCATAGTAGAAAAAGAATCAGGAATCATACTTAAGAATATGGTAGGAAGAAGAGAATCCTCTTTTACTTCCAGTCCCTTGGATATAAAATTTAAAACCTGTTTTGTGCCCATAATTGACTGCAGTGAGGTTGATGTCACGCAATACTTTTTCACTCTCGGATCAAGCAGGAGAGGAGCAGAATATTCACTTATACCAGCACGCAAATCTACAAGAACAGCAGAAGCGCCTAACTGAGCAGCCAAACTGGAAAGAACTTCTGCCAGGATATATTCTTTGTTTCGGCTTATGGTAATAGTCTGTGGGCTTGCGTATAAATCAAATAATTGCTGTTCATAGCGATAGGTAGGAAGGAAGAAATGCTCCACCCGTTGCTGACTGGTTTCGATAGGCAAAGTGAGTGTTCCCATTAAAGCTTCTGCAGTGGATACAATCTCTTCTATGCTGTTGTTATCCTGGATTAAAGTTAACAGATCCAGATAGCTAAATGCAGTTTCGTTTAGGTTTCCCTGAATTAATGTGAGACCTGGGGCTTCAAGATCGGAATCTATAATCAAGAGTTTATTTTTCTGTGGATCGTCCTGAATGCTTGTCCAGGCCTGGGCGAATGCAATCAAGGACAGAGTACGCCCCACACCGCCTTTATAGGAATGGAAAGCGATTACCGGACGGCTAAGCTCTTTTAAATTATTTTTTGGATATACGGAATCTTCATAAATTGCTTTTTTGAACAGTGGCATTATATTGGGGGAAATCGGACTAGATTCGAAATCGTATGAAACAGATAACGAGGCATTTGGGCAATCAAGTTTTATAGCAGAACAACCTGGCAGAATGTTTTTTGGAAACAGTTCTGCTAATGCAGAATGTGCTAATGCAGAATGTGCTAAATCTGATGTCTTTTCCCTGGGATACAGGATAATTTCATCGGGATATACTTCAATATCGTTAAAAGTATTTTTCCAATCTTTGTGATGCATTAAGATGTATCGATCTATATCTTTCCATGTGTAGAATTTCATACCTTATACCACCTCTTTTAACCACTCTTTAATCTGTATAAGAGTGTTGTCAAATTCTTCTAAATATGTAATCTTCTGATTAGCTGGAGCAATTAAATATCGGCATAATTGATGGTAATCAGAAGGTCCCACACTGTCACCGTATTCCGTGGGAAATTGCTTAAATTTATAGTTGCCGGCCTGCTTGGCTTTATTTAGTAAGGTTCTGAAATCGTGGGAATGAAGAACTCTTAATGTTTCGTCACTGGCTTGGGAAACGGTATTTATATTGTCTGTCTGCATGATCAGACATTTTAATCCACACTCAACGCAGTAGCATAACAGCAGACGACGGCTGTAATCGCTGCCTATACTCCATTTATCATAGGAGTTTGCGTGAGTCGTGAATGCTTTTTTGTAATTCTTTTTATCAGCTCGTAGTGTTGCCATGGAATCACTCCTTTTCAAGTCGTATTTTAACATAAATGTACGAGACCGTCTACTTGAAAAGTTCTTACATTTTCCACATTTTTCGATATTCTCCAGGTGTAATCCCTTCTGTTTTCTTAAAACTTCTGAAAAAAATCTTGAACTGGATACAAAACCGCAGGATTCATTGATTTCAGATTTTCTGAGGTCAATAAAAGAAAATCAGATACAGGATTTTCTGGATCAGTGGAATGCGGACAGATGCAAACGTGAGCGTATTTATATATCATATGATTCAACAAATAAGAACTGTTAGGCCGTAGATATAAATATAATAGAATTCGGAGCAGCAAAGATAATCTTAACTACATGGACAGCAGTGGATTTTCCTTTATCATTATGGTAAAAGGAATAAAGGATTTTATAAGCAGTCAGGTGAGAAAACAGAAAGGCATTTTTGAAAATAGCTGGGGAAACTTCATATGCATTATAACGATGAAAGCAATAAAAATAGGAA
Organism: Ruminococcus sp. SR1/5; assembly: GCF_000209835.1. Lineage (NCBI taxonomy): Bacteria > Bacillati > Bacillota > Clostridia > Eubacteriales > Oscillospiraceae > Ruminococcus > Ruminococcus sp. SR1/5. Next base: position 548,048 of record NC_021014.1, read on the forward strand.
AAGGTATTTGAAGATATAAGAACAGGCTGCTCACCAGAAAACAGAACTTGCTATTTGCCGGAGTAAAGGATAAAATCAAAGCACAACCGTAAGTCATAAATTCAGTAAATGTTTCAAACAATGAGATAGTTATCATAACAGAAAATCTGTTATTTTACACTACGTCATGTTTTGAAACACGTACAAAAGGAGTACAAAAAATGAACCTATCAAAAATACACCACATCGCAATCATCGTATCCAACTACGAATCCGCAAAGGATTTCTACGTAAACAAGCTTGGATTCTCCATCATCAGAGAAAACTACCGTCCGGAGCGCAGGGACTGGAAGCTGGATTTGCGTGTGGATGAGCACACGGAGCTGGAGATTTTTGCGGAACCAAACCCACCGAAGCGGGTGAGCCGTCCGGAGGCTTGTGGCCTGCGTCATCTTGCTTTCTGTGTGGAGAGTGTGGAGCAGACGGTGAAAGAACTGGCGGAGGTCGGAATTGAATGTGAGCCGATCCGTGTGGATGATTTTACCGGTAAGAAGATGACGTTTTTTCATGACCCGGACGGATTGCCACTGGAGCTGCATGAGTAAGGGGGATGGAACAAATGATGTTTCGTAAAGCAGTAAAAGATGATTTTGACAACATAAAATCTCTGTACTGGGAGCTGATCGATCAGGAGCAGGGGGATCCATCGTTTCCACATTGGAAGAAGGGTATCCATCCGTCTGATGAAATGCTGCATAACAGTATTGGTAAGGAAGAGCTGTATGTTCTGGCAAATGGCAGCGAGATTGCGGCCTGTGCGATAGTTAATGATGAAAAGGTGGATGGCTACGCAGATGTGCCGTGGCAGATCGATTCGGATGAGGTTATGTTTGTTCATGTTCTGGCAGTGCATCCGGAGCAGCGTGGTAAGGGTCTGGCCCGGAATTTGATGGAGCACATTGTAGGATCGGAAAGAAAAGCCGGAAAGAAAGCGCTGAGGCTTGATGTGATCGAGAACAATACAGCAGCGGAAGGTCTGTATCAGAAACTGGGTTTTCGGTACATCCAGACTAAGACACTTTTTTATGAGGTGGTTGGCGAGATGACCTTCAAAATGTATGAGCTGGTTTTGTGATCTATGGGTGAGAAAAGAGCGTATAAACCAAGAAGGCCTGGCGGTGGCCGCAGGAAATCTAAGCCGGAGTATGATGCCGGGAAGATCCTGAGGGAGCTGATGGATCCTGCTGTTGTGCTTTATGATGCCGGGATGTCTTTGCAGGCCATTGCAGATGAGCTGGGGCTGAATCCGATCAAGGTTCGGAAGCTGCTTATCACGGCTGGTGTGTATTTTCCGGGTACAGCACCGACAGATAAGATCAGTGTTGGAGCTGAACGGCAGCGGAGGTACAGAGCGATGAAGCGGTGTAGGGATGAATGGGATGCCATTACTTAAAGGCGGCTTGTTATGTCGAATTTTTCTTCTTTATAATTTATCTGTATTATGCTATATTAAAAACATCTGTAGAGGAACGGAAAAAGGAAGCGACAGTGTAGCAAGCTGGCGAAAGGAATGAATATAAAAAATGATAAATAAATTTTCCTGCCATAATTTTAGAAATATTCAGGCAGAGGATCTTGGGTTTGAGAAAATAAATATTCTGATCGGACCTAATAATTCGGGAAAGAGTAATTTCATAAAGGCATTAACTTTTTTTTCTGAAATGTTAAGAACTGGAAAAGAGGAAAATTTGAAATCAGCTTTTTTGAATACAATTTCCAGAAATGGCTGGGATCATATACGGAATAAGCAGGTTTCTGATTCAGAAGCAATTAACTTTTCTTGGGAGATTAATTTAAATGGCCAGCCGGTCAGATATCAGTTTTCTTTTAATGTGGGTGATTCCATTGAGAAATGTAACATTGTTTTGGAAGAGTTGAATGCAGCGGAAAGGACTTCTGATTATACAGATGAGTTCAATTATTTCAGTTGTCATGATGATAAAATCGGAAAAGGGCGTTTTTCTACGGCTATCAGAAAAGGCCAAAGGAATCGAAGACTGGCATTTGATGTAGATAGTAAAGAGACGATCATCATGCAGTTTAAAGATATTCTGTTGAATAATAAGAGTATTTATGGAAGTGAGCTGGTAAGAGTTAATATTGCTCAGCTGTTATATGATCTGCAGAAATACTTTGATGGATTCAGCGTATATACAAGTGCTCAGTTTAATACCCGCAAGATGCGTGAGCCTGTAACCATCAAAAATCTGGATGATTTTCTGAATTATGATGCCGGTAATTTTACAAATGTGTTTAATCGTTATACTTCAGAGGATATGTTATGGAGAAGTTTGTTTGAAGACCGAATGAAAGAACTTATTCCGAATTTGAAAATGATCGATGCGGCAACAGCATATGATAAGTTGATTTTCAGAATGCTCTATAGCAGTGGTGAACAGTATGATCTGTCCGATGTTTCGGAAGGAACATTAAAGGGACTCATTCTTAATATGCTGATCAATATGCCGATGAACAGAGAACGAGCATTGCTTGCGATTGATGAACCGGAAACGAATTTACATCCTGCCTGGCAGAAGGTGGTTGGAAACTGGATTCAGACGGCGGGTACTTTTAAGCAGTGTTTTATAAGTACGCATTCACCGGATTTTTTGGATGTATTTACAGAAGAATTCATACATGGAAATGTTGCAGTATTTGTATTTCGTGATAAAGAAAAATAAAAAAATAACATATGCTGATATAGCGGAGGACCTTGGTGACTGGGAACTGGGAGATCTATACAGGACGAATGATCCGGCACTTGGAGGATGGCCATGGTAGATGTAATAGCGTGTTTTCTGACATGTGGATATACAGAAGCGGGAGCTATGCAGTTTTTTTGAAAAAATTAATGATAGATATGAATATAGACAGTGCCTTCCTAATAAGACCATAAAGAAAAAGGGAATGCCAAAGAAAATAGACGATAAAATGAGTGGACGGACAGGTGAGGCATTGCTGGAAAAGGTTTATGAGCTTATAGAAAAACACAGAGATGAGTATTCTCAATGCAGAGCAATTTTGGTGGAAGATGATCTTGATGGTAGATTTGCCGGATATTCGCAGAAAGAGGTTGGAGAATATAACCGGAAGATCATAGAGAAGATTCAAGATAAACTGGGGAAGAAATTGCCTGTTTTTGTGTTGTATGCTTCACCGGAGGCGGAGAGCTGGTTTATTGCCGACTGGGAGAACGGATATAAATATTTGTATTGCGATAGAGGTATCGTAGATGATGTAGAAAATGATGCCAGACGGTTTTTTGTATATCATCTGAAAGAATATATAGATAATGAGATTCTAAAGGAATATAAAGATAACATTGAAGAGTATGGCTATTTTGATGGTAAATATATCAAAATCAGTGATGAAATCATTGATGCAGTTCAGAGTGGTGTAAAAGAAAAATCGGACAGCTTCCCAGAGCAAATAAAGATTATGTGGATCAGATCCGGAATTCAAGAAAGCTTTATTATTCCAAGAAACTTCATGGTCAGCGGATGCTGAAAAATATTCATCCGGATATTGTTGCTGACAAATGCAAACGCTTTTTCGGTGATACATATAAAGATTTATCCGAATTCTAAGAAGTCTGGATGCTACATAAAAAACACAAAATACAAAGACTGCCGCAGGTTTCGCGCCTGCGGCATTTTCCAGTTTGTACAAAAAACACAGAAAATATATTGGAAAAAGAGCGGGAAAAGGGTATAATGTCAGAGAAAGTGTGATTGATAAAATACAGACGTTTTTTTCTGCTTTGTCAGGTCATAAATAAGTGAGGCGGAGGATGTAACAATGGAACAGCAGCATATGTTTACCAACCGGATGATCCGTAATCTTCTGGTGCCGGTAGTGCTGGAACAGATTTTGAATTCGATAATGGGAACCGCAGATACCATGATGGTCAGCAATGTGGGATCTGCGGCTCTTTCTGCGGTATCGCTGGTGGATTCCATCAATGTGCTTCTGATCCAGGCTTTTTCGGCGCTGGCAGCGGGAGGCGCCATTGTCTGTGCCCAGTATATCGGACAGAGGAATTATGAGAAGGCGAATATGTCTGCCAGGCAGGTGCTTTTTATCATCACAGCAATCTCTGTAGTGGTGTCTGCAGTCTGTCTGATCTTTCAGAAGCCACTTTTGAGGCTGATCTTCGGTGCGGTGGATGCGGATGTTATGCGTGCATCGGAAATTTATTTCTTTTTCACGGCACTGTCATTCCCCTTTATTGCGGCTTATGATTCTGCGGCCTCGATCTTTCGTGCCCAGGAGAATACCAAGGGTCCTATGACCATCTCCATGATCTCCAATATCATGAACATTGGTGGAAACGCGGTTCTGATCTGGGTTTTCCACCTTGGTGTTGCAGGAGCGGCGATCTCCACACTGGTTTCCCGTATTTTCTGTGCAGTGGTTGTTCTCTGGCAGCTGCGTAAGGATCGTCAGCCTGTCGTTGTGAGGGATTACCTGAAGATCCGTCCGGACTGGAGCATGATCGGACGTATCCTGGGACTTGGGATCCCTTCGGGAATTGAGAACAGTATGTTTCAGCTTGGAAAGCTTGCCATCCAGTCTACGGTTTCCACACTGGGAACAGCAGCCATCGCAGCGCAGGCAATGACCAATATCCTTGAGAACCTGAATGGTATCGCGGCCATCGGAGTAGGTGTGGGCCTGATGACCATCGTAGGCCAGTGTCTTGGTGCCGGCCGCAAGGATGAGGCGGTCTATTACATAAAAAAACTCTGCGTCATTGCAGAGGCAATTATTATCGTAAGCTGTCTGATCGTGTATATTTTGGTCAGACCGGTGACGATCCTTGGCGGAATGGAGCGTACCAGTGCGGAAATGTGCATCCACATGATCACATGGATCACCATCGTAAAGCCTGTGGTATGGACAATGGCGTTCGTGCCGGGGTATGGTCTTCGTGCAGCCGGTGATGTGAAGTTTTCCATGATCACCTCCTGTTGTACCATGTGGGCGTGCAGGTTCTGTCTCTGTGTTTTCCTGATCCGTGTCCTAGGCTTCGGGCCTATGGGTGTCTGGATCGGAATGTTTGCAGACTGGACTGTTCGTGGGATCATTTTTACCTGGCGTTTCCACAGCCGCAAATGGCTGGAGCACAAAGTAATCTGAAAAGGAGGGCATCGTATATATGAAGAATGGACTGGAAGACCAGTATGTCATAAAAAACAACAAGCGCCTCCGTTATGGCTACACAACAGGCTCCTGTGCAGCCGGGGCAGCCAGGGGTGCAGTCCGGATGCTGCTTTCGGGAGAGACTCTTTCCGAGGTAGAGCTTGATACCCCAAAGGGGATCACTCTCACATTACAGCTTCACGATATTACCCGGGGCGAAACCTATGTCTCCTGTGCGGTACAGAAGGATGCGGGTGATGATCCGGATACCACCAACGGGATCCTGGTCTATGTAAAAGCGGAGAAGTTTTCTATCTCAGCGGCAGAACAGGCTGGGCAGGAACGGAAAACAGAGAGATCCCGGCCTCAGATCATCCTGGACGGAGGGATCGGTGTGGGGCGTGTCACCAAACCGGGACTTTCCCAGAAAGTGGGCGAGGCGGCGATCAATCCGGTTCCCAGAGCCATGATCCTGCGGGAAGCCGAAGAGGCGGCCCAGGAATATGACTACGAGGGCGGTCTGAAGCTTACCGTATCCGTCCCTCAGGGGGAGGAGATCGCGAAGAAAACCTTTAATCCCCGTCTTGGCATTCTTGGCGGGATCTCCATACTTGGAACCAGCGGGATCGTAGAGCCTATGAGTGAGAAGGCTCTGATCGAAAGCATCCATGTGGAGATGAAGCAGCATTTCTGCCAGGGAGAAAACTATATCCTGGTGACACCGGGGAATTACGGTGCGGATTATCTCAGGGAGCATATGTCCATTCCCTTTGAGAACAATATCAAGTGCAGCAATTATGTAGGAGAGACCATTGACATGGCCATTGATATGGGCGTAAAGGGCATTCTTTTTGTGGCTCATATCGGTAAGTTTGTAAAGGTTGCCGCCGGGATCATGAATACCCATTCCCACTGTGCTGACGGAAGGATGGAGGTTCTCTGTGCAAGTGCCATCCGTGCAGGGGGCTCTCTGGAATGTGCCAGAGAGATCCTGGAGGCGGGGACTACCGATGAGGCGCTGGCTGTTCTTGACAGCTATGGTATCCTGAAAGAGACTATGGCTGTGGTCATGGAGAAGATCCAGTTTTATCTGGACCACAGATCCTATGAGCAGATCCTTCTGGGTGCTGTGGTGTTTTCCAATGTATACGGACTGCTGGGGCAGACCCGGGATGCAGAGGAGCTGATCCATAAGATACAGGAGCAGGCAGTCGGGGTGAATGATATTTCATGACAGGAAACCCCGGTCCGGATGGAATTTTTTTAACAAATGTAGCAAGAATTCTCCCACCTCTTCAGGTGGTGAGATGAATTGCACATCTGAGCATATCTGCTCAAAAAAATCTTT
>NC_021014.1:556028-641555 GCF_000209835.1 Ruminococcus sp. SR1/5
GGGGTGGGAGCATGCCACTTTCAGGACAAAATTTGATATAAATAACAGACAGGTTTTATCCTGTCTGGAAAATATAGTTAGGAGGAAAGAAATATGGCAGGTAAATTATATGGTGTAGGTGTAGGACCGGGAGATCCGGAGCTTCTTACCTTAAAAGCACTTCGTCTTGTAAAGGAGGCAGAGGTGATCGCACTTCCGGGACAGGTTCCGGAGGATACGGTAGCGTTTAAGATCGTGGAGGGGGCTTATCCGGAGCTTGGAAAGAAGGAGCTTCTTGCAGTTCCTTTTCCAATGTCCAAGGATCCGGAGGTGCTGAAGAGCTATCACGATGCAGGAGCAGATAAAGTCAAGGCTGTCCTGGACCAGGGTAAAGACGTGGTATTTCTCACACTGGGAGATCCTACCGTGTATTCCACATATCTCTATATCCATCACAGACTTGTGGCTCAGGGCTATGAGACGGAGATCGTCTGTGGCATCACATCCTTCTGTGCAGTTTCCGCCCGTCTGAACACCGGACTTGTGGAGAAGGCAGAGCCTCTTCACGTGATCCCGGCTTCCTATCAGATTGAGGATGCGTTGAAGCTTTCCGGTACCAAGGTCCTTATGAAGGCCGGAAAGAAAATGAAGGATGTGAAGGCGGAGCTTCTTTCTCAGGGGGCAGAGGCCATGATGATCGAAAACTGCGGAATGCCGGATGAAAAGATCTACCGGACCGTGGAGGAGATCCCTGAGGATGCAGGATATTATTCCCTGATCATTATCAAAGAAAACAAAGACAGAAGAGAGGAATAGATTATGGTACATTTTGTAGGAGCAGGTCCGGGAGCACCGGATCTTATCACAGTAAGAGGTAAACAGTATCTGGAAGAGGCAGATGTGATCATCTATGCGGGATCTCTTGTAAATCCCCAGCTTCTGGAGTATTCCAAGGATGTGTGCACCATCCATAACAGTGCAAAGATGACCCTTGAGGAAGTGATCTCTGTTATGGAGAGAGCAGAGGCTGAAGGTAAGATGACCGTTCGTCTCCACACCGGCGATCCATGTATCTATGGTGCGATCCGTGAGCAGATGGATATCCTGGATGAAAAGGGAATCCCCTATGATTCCTGCCCGGGTGTCAGTGCCTTCTGCGGAGCTGCATCTGCACTGAACCTGGAGTATACACTTCCGGATATTTCCCAGAGTGTGATCATCACAAGAATGGAAGGAAGGACACCGGTGCCGGCAAAAGAGAGCATTCAGTCCTTTGCCGCTCATAATGCGACTATGGTTATTTTCCTCAGTACAGGTATGCTGGAGGAGCTGAGCCGCAGACTGGTAGAGGGCGGATACCGTGAGGATACACCGGCTGCCATCGTCTACAAGGCAACCTGGCCCGATGAGAAGAAGTTTATCTGTACAGTGGGTACTCTGGCCCAGACAGCAAAAGAGAACAAGATCACAAAAACAGCGCTTATGCTGGTAGGTGATGCGGTCAATGCTGCAAGCTATGACAGATCCAAGCTGTATGATCCGGGCTTTACCACAGAGTTCCGTGAGGCTACGAAATAAAATATGAACATTTCCATCATTTGCTTCAGTATGACAGGGCTGGAGACAGGGGAAAGGCTTCAGAGGGCTCTGGAAAAAGAGGGTGAGAGTGTCACCCTTGCAAAAAAGAGCCGGTACCTTCCGGATCCGATCTCTGTTTCCACCTCCCAGTGGGCAGGGGAACAGTTCCGGACAGGAAAAGAGGGTGTGATCTTTGTTGGTGCCTGCGGGATCGCAGTGCGCAGTATCGCACCTTACATTGTCGGAAAAAAGACGGATCCGGCTGTGCTGGTGATCGATGAATGTGGAAAATTTGTCATTGCTCTTCTTTCCGGACATCTGGGCGGAGCCAATGAGCTGGCTCTTCGCTGTGCCGGATATCTTAAGGCGGAGCCGGTTGTGACAACAGCCACAGATCTTCACAGCCGTTTTGCAGTGGATGTTTTTGCAAAAAAGAATGGCTGTGCTATTTTTCATATGAAGGCTGCAAAGGAGGCTTCTGCGGCCCTTCTTGCAGGAGAGAGCGTTGGCTTTTACAGTGAGTTTCCATGGGACGGGGAGCTGCCGGAGGGTCTGGTGCTTTGCGGGAAAGACGGAAGGCCCTCAGCTGCAGTGGATCCGGGGAATGGTGAGAAAGCCGGTGAGGCACCGGAAACAGGTATTGCGGTGACGATCCACAGAGGCTGTCTGCCCTTTAAAAATACAGTCCATGTGGTGCCGCCCGCTGCAGTTCTGGGAATGGGCTGCCGCAGGGGAAAGGATGCAGCCTCCATCCGGAAGGCGGCAGAGGAATGTCTGAAGGAATCAGATGTTTACAGAGAAGCACTGAGAGCCATTGCCAGTATCGATCTGAAGAAAGAAGAGGTGGGACTTCTTTCTCTGGCAGAAGCCTGGCAGCTTCCGTTTCTGACCTTTACAGAGGAAGAGCTGAAGGCAGTGCAGGGTGAATTTACCCCGTCACAATTTGTAAAAAAGATAACAGGTGTAGAGAATGTCTGTGAGAGAAGCGCGGTTCTGGGTTGCGGACAGGGTACACTGATCAGAAAAAAACAGGCCGGGACGGTGTGACCACCGCCCTTGCAGCCGGAAATCGGAGGATACGTTTTGAGTAAGATTTATGTTGTAGGAATTGGCCCGGGTGCGTATGACCAGATGACTGGAAGAGCGATCCGTGCATTAAATGAAAGTGATGTGATCATCGGTTACACGGTGTATGTGGATCTTGTAAAGGAGTATTTTGCAGGCAAAGAGTTCATGACCACACCGATGAAAAAAGAGGTAGACCGCTGTGTACTTGCTTTTGACGAGGCAAAAAAGGAAAAACCGTTTCCATGATCTGCAGTGGTGACGCCGGTGTTTACGGTATGGCAGGTCTGATGTATGAGGTGGGAGAAAACTATCCGGATGTGGAGCTGACCATTATCCCGGGTGTGACAGCAGCCACAGGCGGCGCCGCAGTGCTGGGTGCACCGCTGATCCATGACTTCTGCCTGATCAGCTTAAGTGATCTTCTGACTCCGTGGGAGAAGATCGAGGCAAGGCTTCTGGCAGCAGCACAGGCGGATTTTGTGGTATGCCTTTACAATCCGTCCAGCAGAAAACGTAAGGATTATCTTCAGAAGGCCTGTGATCTGATGATGAAATACAAGTCCCCGGATACTGTCTGCGGCACGGTTGCCCAGATCGCTCGTGATGGCGAGACTGCACAGGTTATGACACTGAAGGAGCTCCGTGATACAGAAGTGGATATGTTTACTACCGTATTTGTGGGAAATTCACAGACTAAGAATGTAAACGGCAAGATGGTAACACCAAGGGGATATAAGAATGTATAAAGCCATTGTTTTTGCAGGGACCACCGAGGGCTATGCACTCTGTGAGTTCCTTGCGGAAAATCATGTTCCGGTCTATGCCTGTGCAGCCACGGAATATGGTGGCTCCCTTCTGAAGGAAAATGAATTTCTCCATGTCAGCGCCGGAAGGCTGAAAACCGAAGATATGGAGGAGCTTTTCCGAAGGGAAGCGCCGGAGATCGTTCTGGACGCCACTCATCCCTATGCAGCAGAGGTGACAAAAAATATCCGGACTGCCTGTGAGAACGGAAGCATCCGCTATCAGCGTGTCCTTCGCCCGGAGGGGGAGAAGAACAGGGAAGCCATCTATGTGGAAAGCACGGAGAAGGCGGCAGAGCTTCTTTCCGGTACAGAGGGGAACATTTTTCTTACCACAGGAAGCAAGGAGCTGTCTAAATTTACAGTGATCCCGGATTACCAGGAGAGGCTTTTTGCCCGGGTGCTGTCTATCCCTTCCGTGATCAGCTCCTGCGCGGAGCTGGGGATCGAGGGAAAGCATCTCATCGGTATGCAGGGGCCATTTTCCACAGAGATCAACGAAGCCATGCTTCGACAGTTTCAGTGCAGCTATCTGGTCACCAAGGATACCGGTCTGGCAGGTGGATTCCCGGAAAAGATGGAGGCTTGTCAGCGCTGCGGCGTCACACCTGTGATCATCGGAAGACCATTGCAGGAGGAGGGGCTGTCCCTGCCGGAAGCAAGGGTATTTCTGGCAAAGCTGTTCGGCCTTACCCTGTCACAGAGGGTTTCTCTTGTAGGCATCGGCATGGGTGCGGAAAAAACACTGACCCTGGAAGGAAAGAAGGCCTTTGATGAGGCGGAGCTTCTGATCGGTGCAAAGCGTATGACAGATGCCGTACAGAGGCCGGGGCAGATGGTTCTCCATGAGTACCGCAGTGATAAGATCGTGGAGTATATCAAGACACATCCACAGTACCGTACCGTAGCCATTGCCCTTTCCGGCGATGTGGGCTTCTACAGCGGTGCAAGGAAGCTGATGGATCTTCTGGATGGTGATGTCCAGGTGATTTGCGGGATTTCTTCCGTTGTTTATTTTATGGCGAGGATCGGTCTTTCCTGGGATGATGCCAGGATCGTCAGCGCTCATGGAAGAGACTGCAATCTGATTGCCCTGATCCGGCATAACCCCAAGGTTTTTTCCATTCTGGGAACAGAGGATGGGGTAGCTCGTCTGGCTTCTCGTCTGGTTGCGTATGGAATGGGTGATGTGACCCTTTATGTGGGTGAAAATCTTTCCTACGAAAATGAAAAGATCTTTCATGCCAGTGCGGCAGAGCTTACAGAATACCGGGGAGATGCGTTAAGCGTGGTAACTGCGTGCAATGAAAAGGCAGTACCTTTGCCCGCAGTTCACGGGATCTGTGATGAGGAATTTCTCCGTGGGAAGGCGCCTATGACAAAGGAAGAGGTGCGTACGGTTTCTCTGTCCAAGCTTCGGCTTCAGGAGGATTCTGTCTGTTATGATGTGGGAGCGGGCACAGGCTCGGTTTCCGTTGAGATGGCGCTTCGTGCCTGGAAGGGGCAGGTCTATGCCATCGAGAAAAAGGAGGATGCCCTTGCTCTTCTGAAGGAGAACAGGCGGAAATTTGCCACAGACAATTTGGAGATCGTGCCGGGTACTGCACCGGAAGCGATGGTGGAACTGCCTGTTCCGACACATGCCTTTATCGGCGGGTCCTCCGGAAACATGAACGAGATCATCCGGCTTCTTCTGGACAAAAATCCGGGAGTACGGATCGTGATCAACTGCATCACGCTGGAGACGGTGACGGAAGCCATGAATGCCATACGAGATTTCAGCCTGACGGATGTGGATATCGTACAGCTGTCTGCGGCAAGATCCAAATCTATCGGAAGGTATCATATGATGATGGGTGAGAATCCGATCTATATCATTTCCTGCAGCGGAAGAGGGGAGGAGATTTAGGTGAAGATCCCGAGAATACTTCTTGCGGCAGGTGCCAGCGGAAGCGGAAAAACCCTGATCACCTGCGGGCTGCTCCAGGCGCTGGTGAACCGTGGCCTTAAGGTGGCTTCTTTTAAATGCGGCCCGGATTACATAGATCCTATGTTCCACAGCCGTGTGATCGGTACAAGATCCCGAAACCTGGATACGTTTTTTACAGATGGAGACAGAACCCGGTATCTTCTGGCAAAGAACGCATCGGACTGTGAGATCGCAGTGATGGAGGGAGTCATGGGGTATTATGACGGTGTAGGAGGGATCACCTCCAGAGCCAGCGCCTATGATCTGGCCTCCACCACAGATACACCGGTGATCCTGATCGTAAACAGCCGTGGCATGAGTGTTTCCCTGGCTGCCTATGTAAAGGGCTTTCTGGAATACAAAAAGGACAGTCATATTTGCGGCGTGATCTTTAACCAGATGTCTCCCATGCTGTATCCCAGGATGAAGAAGCTTCTGGAAGAGGAGCTTTCCGTAAAGGTGCTGGGATATGTTCCGAAGGTGGAGGACTGTGTGATCGAAAGCCGTCATCTGGGGCTGGTGCTTCCGGAGGAGATCCCGGAGCTGAAAAGCCGTCTGCAGAAGCTTTCCGAGGTACTGGAGAAAACCCTGGATATCGATGGGATCCTGGAGCTTGCAGGGGAAGCACCGGAGCTTGCGGCACCGGAGACGGAAATGTTGATACAGAAGGATACTGCCTTCGGATACCGTACAGAGGAAAAGGTGCGGATCGGTGTGGCGGATGATGAAGCCTTCTGCTTTTTCTATGCGGATAATTTAAATCTTCTGGAGCAGATGGGAGCGGAGCTGGTACGTTTTTCCCCCATTCATGACAGAGAGCTTCCGGAGAATCTGGACGGGCTTCTTTTAAGCGGCGGTTACCCGGAATTAAACGGGGAGGCGCTGGAAGAAAATCAGGAAATGTGCACCCGGATCCGGGAAGTCATCCTGGACGGAATGCCCTGTCTGGCAGAATGCGGCGGATTCATGTATCTTCATCAGGAGATGGAGGATATGGAAGGAAAGCAGCGTAGAGTCTGCGGGGTGATCCCTGGAAGGGCTTACCGCACACCGAAGCTGAACCGGTTCGGCTATATCACCCTTACGGAAAAACAGGATACCGGACTTGGTGAGATCCCGGCTCATGAATTTCATTATTTTGATTCCACAGATTGCGGAGAGGATTTTCATGCGGCAAAGCCGGCATCTAAAAGAGGATGGGATTGTATCCATGACCGGGGCAGGCTGATGGCAGGATTTCCGCATCTTTATTATTACGGAAATCCCAGGGTTCCGGCACGCTTTCTGAAGAACGCATTGGAATATAAGAAAGAACGGAGGCAGAAAAAAGATGCTGAAATATAGTCTTCCTGCACTGGTCATAGGATTTGTGCTGGATCTTCTGATCGGAGATCCCAGATGGCTTTATCATCCGATCTGCGTCATCGGCAATCTGATTGCAGTGCTGGAAAAGGTGATCCGGAAGATTTTTCCGAAAAATCACGGCGGTGAGCTGACAGGAGGCTTTCTGATCGTAGTGCTTGTCTGTCTGTTCAGCGGCGGGGTGCCGCTTCTGGTGCTTTATTATCTTTACCGGTATCTGCCGGTGGCCGGATTTGTGCTGGAGGTTTTCTGGTGCTATCAGCTTCTTGCCACCCGTTCCCTGAAGGATGAGAGTATGAAGGTTTATGACCGGCTGAAAAACGGAACTCTGGACGAGGCACGCTATGCGGTGTCCATGATCGTAGGCCGTGATACCAGAGAGCTTACGGAAACCGGCGTGACAAAGGCTGCCGTGGAAACCGTTGCGGAAAATGCATCCGACGGCGTGATCGCCCCCATGCTTTATATGGCTATCGGCGGGGTGCCGCTGATGTTTTTGTACAAGGGTATCAATACCATGGATTCCATGCTTGGATATAAAAATGACAAATATCTTTATTTCGGCCGTATTGCGGCAAAGCTGGATGATGTGGCCAATTATATCCCTGCCAGGATCTCCGGCTGGCTGATGGTGGCAGGAACTGTTTTTACAGGAATGGATACAAAAAACGCGGCAAAGATCTACAAACGTGACAGGAGGAATCATGCAAGCCCCAACTCTGCTCAGACAGAGGCTGCCATGGCCGGAGCGCTGGATGTACAGCTTGCGGGAAATGCATATTATTTCGGGAAATTATATGAAAAACCCACGATCGGGGATCCGATCCGCCCGGTGGAGCCGGAGGATATCAAAAGGGCTAACCGGCTGATGTACGCGGCATCCATACTGGGTGTGGTTGTATTTGGACTGCTCAGTGCGGGGATCCGGTTCGGGTTATTAAGGTAACAATAAATACAGACAGGAGAATGACCAATGACAAAACACATACATGGAGGAGACGTATATAAACATAAAGACTGCCTGGATTTTTCGGCAAATCTGAATCCTTTGGGAACACCGGAAAGTGTGAAGCAGGCCATTATCCACAGTCTGGATCATATTGCACAGTATCCCCAGGTGGGATGCGGCGTTCTCAGGGAAAGGATCGCAGAATCGGAAGGGGTAAAAGCGGAAGAGGTAATATGCGGTAACGGAGCAGCAGAAGTGATCTTTACGCTTTGTCATGCAGTAAAGCCAAAGCGGGCTCTGATCCCGGCGCCTACTTTTGCGGAATACGGACAGGCTCTGGCCAGCACTGGCTGTGAGCTGGAATATTACATGCTGACGGAAAATGACGGTTTTGTGCTCAGTGAAGCCTATCTGGATATCCTCCATAAGGGACTGGATATGGCTTTCTTATGTAACCCCAACAATCCTACCGGCATGCTGATCCCCCACAGGCTTCTGAAAAGGATCCTGGAAAAATGCAGAAAGCTGGATATCCTGCTGGTGGTAGATGAATGTTTCCTTGATTTTGTAAAGGAACCGGAAGAGTATTCTCTGAAGCATTCTCTTTCCGGGTTCAATAATCTTTTTATCCTGAAAGCATTTACAAAAAGATATGCCATGGCCGGTGTGCGGCTGGGCTATGGCCTCTGTTCTGACAGAAAGCTGATGGAAAGGATGGAGCTCTGCGTTCAGCCATGGAATGTTTCCACCATGGCCCAGGCAGCCGGGCTCCAGGCACTTACAGAGACGGAATATGTAGAGGAGGGAAGACAGCTTGTTTTTCGGGAGGCACAGTGGCTGAAGGATGAGCTGGTCCGCATTGGGTATAAAGTATTTCCGTCGGAAGCAAATTATATTTTCTTTAAAGGACCGGAGGAGCTCTTTGACTTCTGTCTGCGCAAGCGGATCCTGATCCGTGACTGCAGCAATTATCCGGGTCTTACAAAGGGGTATTACCGGATCGCGGTAAAGCGCCATGAAGAAAATGTAAAACTGATCGAAGTACTTGAGGGAGGTATATTATGGCAAAAGCAATAATGGTACAGGGAACCATGTCCAATGCCGGAAAAAGCCTGCTGGCTGCGGGACTTTGCAGGATCTTTAAGCAGGATGGGTATCGTGTGGCTCCTTTTAAATCACAAAATATGGCACTGAATTCCTTTATCACAGAGGATGGTCTTGAGATGGGACGGGCCCAGGTCATGCAGGCAGAGGCAGCCGGGATCCGACCGTCTGTCCTGATGAATCCCATCCTTCTGAAGCCTACCAATGATGTAGGCTCCCAGGTGATCGTTAACGGAGAAGTTCTTGGAACCATGAGTGCCAGGGATTATTTCAAATATAAGAAGACCCTGGTTCCGGATGTGATGAAGGCGTACAACGCTCTTGCAGCGGAAAACGATATCATTGTCATCGAAGGTGCGGGAAGTCCTGCCGAGATCAATCTCAAGGATGAGGATATTGTAAATATGGGTATGGCAAAGATGGCCAAGGCACCGGTCCTTCTTGTGGGAGATATTGACCGTGGAGGTGTTTTTGCCCAGCTGATCGGTACGGTAGAGCTTCTGGAGGACGATGAGAAGGCTATGGTAAAGGGGCTGATCATCAACAAATTCCGCGGAGATAAGACTATTCTGGACCCTGGTGTTGTCATGCTTGAGGAAAGAAGCGGGATCCCGGTGGTGGGTGTGGCGCCTTATCTGGATATCCAGGTGGAGGATGAGGACAGCCTGACGGAACGTTTTGACCGGAAGCAGGAAGCCGGTGTCATTGATATCGCAGTGGTCCGTACACCAAGGATCTCTAACTTTACGGATTTTAATCCTTTTGAGAGCATTCCCGGAGTTTCTCTCCGCTATGTAAAACACCCGAGAGATCTTCACTCTCCGGACATGATCATCCTTCCTGGAACCAAGAACACCATGGGTGATCTGATCTGGATGCGGGAAAGCGGAATGGAAGCAGCAGTTCTCAAGGAAGCCTCCAGAGGCAAGCTGATCTTTGGTGTCTGCGGTGGCTATCAGATGCTGGGTGAAACCTTAAGCGACCCTCATGGAGTTGAAAATGGCGGTTCCATGAAAGGAATGGGACTTCTTCCCATGGAAACGGTATTTGCCGAAAAGAAAACCAGGACCAGGGTGCAGGGGCATTTCGGTCAGCTGTCCGGTGTGTTTGCTCCTCTTTCCGGTGCGGAGATCGAGGGCTATGAGATCCATATGGGCGAAAGCATCCTGAAGGACAATGCAGGAACAGCCACGAAGATCACAGACAGCGTCAGCGGTAAGAAAAAAGAAGAGGGTGCTTTTGCGGGAAATGTGTGCGGAACCTATATCCACGGCGTTTTCGATAAGGAAGCATCTGCAGAGGCGATCATCCGCGTGATCGGCGAGAAAAAAGGTATTGATGTGGAAAATATGACAGGCGTGGATTTTGCGGCATTTAAGGAACAGCAGTATGATATCCTGGCTTCAGAGTTGCGGAAGCATCTGGATATGAAAAAAATCTATGAGATACTGGAAAACGGGATTACGGAGGAAGAATAGAAATGAAAGTTGAGCTTGAAAATGTAAAACCCATGGAGATTGAAAAAAGAAGCTTTGAGATCATCACAGAAGAGCTGGGGGATACTCCCCTGATCCCGGGAACAGAGCTGATCGTAAAACGCTGCATCCACACAAGCGCAGATTTTGATTATGCAAAAAATCTCTGCTTCTCGGAGGGTGCAGTGGAGATGGCCATGGACGCCATCCGCAACGGTGCCTGCATCGTCACAGATACCCAGATGGCAAAGGCCGGGATCAACAAGCGTGCACTTGCCCGCTACGGCGGTGAGGCTTACTGTTTCATGTCCGATGAGGATGTGGCTGCCCTTGCAAAAAAGAACGGGACTACCAGAGCCACAGCCAGCATGGACAAGGCCGCAGAGATGGATAAAAAGCTGATCTTTGCCATTGGGAACGCACCTACCGCACTGGTACGTCTTTATGAGCTTATTGAGAACGGAAAGCTTTCTCCTGAGCTGATCATCGGTGTGCCGGTAGGCTTTGTGAATGTTGTGCAGTCCAAGGAGCTGATCATGCACGCAGATGTGCCTTATATTGTGGCAAAAGGACGCAAGGGTGGAAGCAACATCGCTGCGTGCATTGTAAATGCCCTGCTCTACATGATCGATAACCGGAGAGATTAGGAGCCGGTAACCTCCTTCAGAAGCTGACAGGCAGGCAGAAAATCCTTGGATGGAATGGAGGAGCAGGAGAGGACCAAGGTGACCTCGGCTCCGTTTTCTCTGAGAACCTCCAGTCCCAGACCATGGTTCCGGGCTCTGTCTGTCAGTTCACTGCCTGTGAGAGAACAGGGGAGAGTAAGGGCAAGGCTGGTTCCTGCGGCTCCTGTTTGGATCTGGCAGTCCTGGCCGAAGGTTTCCCGGACAGCCTGGGAAAGAGCCTTCAGCTTCTGGGAATAAAGGCGGCGGAGCTTTCTTGTCTGGGAAGCCAGATGCCCGTCGCGGATAAACTGGCAGAGTGCGATCTGTTCTGCCTTGGAAGCAGTCTGATTATAAAAGGCTGCTTTTTTGTATATTTTTCCCGGAGAGAGCGTGGCAATACCATGAAGCTGACACGGATGGAGGGCAGCAGTAGCCTGGAAAAGGAACCGATATAGACAACGTTTTCACCACCTGCAAGACCGAAAAGTGAAGGCGTCGGTTTCTGGAAATAAACAAATTCGTTTTCGAAATCATCCTCAATGATCAGATGGTCATCGATCTCCGCATGACGGATCAGCTCCAGGCGTCGTTTTACCGGCATGATCTCGCCCCATTTCGTCATGTGAGCAGGAGAAACATAGATCACATCGCAGCTTTTGTCCCGGTAATGGACATCAAAGCCGTAATCCTGAAAGATGGTGCTGCATGTGGTGAAGGACGGTGTGGGGAACGAAACGGTTTTCCGTTCATGGATCAGAGGACAGAGGATCTGGAGAAGGGGCTGGAGACCGGCCCCTACTACAATGTCATCCGGGGAGCAGATCACATTTCTGCGTTCCCGGATATAGTCTGCGAGAACCTCCCGGAAATCGCTTTCGCCCTGGGGTTCGCCATAAGAAAGCATACGGTCGCCCTGGCGGAGGGCACTTTTGATGTAACGCTGCCACAGATCAAAACGGAAGCTTTCCCGGTCAACACCGGAAGAGGCAAAATCATAAAGGCAGGGCGTGATGTCCTTATTCTGTTTTTCGGGGGTAAGCAGATGCTGCTTGGAAGCAATGCCGGTGACATAATAGCCGCTTTGTGCCCTGGCGATGATATAGCCGTCTGCTGCCAGCAGAAGATAGGCATTTTCGATGGTGGTACGGCTCAGCTTCAGCTCCTGGGCGCATTTGCGAAGGGAGGGCATTTTGCTTCCGGGAAGGAGACGGCCTTCCAGGATCAGCTTCCGGTAATAGTGATAAACTTCCAGATAAAGGTGTTCTTTTTTGTGTTCTGCAGATATATTTAACATAAGTATGATGATTTCCTTCCAAAAATGATTGCGTAAACCTGACAGTTCATTCTATAATATTACAGAAAAAACTCAAGACTGGAGAATTACCATGAAAAAAATAGCAGTGATCAATGATCTTTCCGGGCTGGGGAAATGTTCACTGACAGCAGCGATCCCGGTGATCTCGGTGATGGGGGTCCAGGCGTGTCCACTTCCCACCGCTGTTTTAAGCAACCAGACCGGTTATGAAAGTTATTTCTGTGAGGATTTCACAGAGCATATGGAACCATATATGGAGCAGTGGAAAAAAAGAGGATTTTTCCCGGATGGGATCTATACAGGATTTCTTTCTGACGATAAGCAGGCAGACAGGATCCTGAAATTTATGGATGCGTTTGCAGGGAAGGATACTCTGATCCTTACAGATCCGGTGATGGGGGATGACGGCGCGGTTTATCCGATCTATACAGAAGAGCTTCGTAGCCGGTTCTGCGAACTGACACGTCGTTCCTATGTGATCACACCGAACCTTACGGAAGCCCTCCTTCTTCTCTACGGAAAAGAAAAAATGGAGGAGATCTGGAAGGAACTGCAAAAGGCATCAGAGGCCCGGCGGATGGAAGAAATCCGGGAGATCGGGTGCGGACTTGCCCGGAAATTTTCACTTCCTGCCGTTGTGATCACCGGAGTGGATCACAGGGAGGAGGGGCAGCCTCTGAAAATGGGGAATCTTGTCCTGGAAAACGGAAACAGCTCCTGGGTATTTGCAGAGAAATCCGGCGGAAGCTATTCCGGGACAGGAGATCTTTTTGCATCCGTGCTCAGTGCAGGGCTGGTAAAAAGATATTCCATGAAAACCTGTGCAGAGCTGGCCGTGGATTTTATCTCGGCATCGATCCGGGATGCGGTGGAGGAAGGAACAGACCGTAACGATGGTGTATGCTTTGAACAGCATCTCGGCATGCTGCTTCCATAAAAACATAAGGGGATAAAAAAGAGCTGACCGTCAGGCCAGCTCTTCCCATTTTTCATAAAGTTCTTCCAGTTCTTCAGCGATGGATGCTTTTTCGCGGCTCAGCTTTGTACATTCCGCTACATTGGTGCAGACATCCGGAAGGACCATGGTTTCGTCGATCTCGCTGTCTCTTGTTTCCAGCTCTTCGATACGGGCTTCGACTTTTTTCAGCTCGGCTTCCCGTTTTCGTTTCTTTGCCTGTTCTTCCTTCATCTGCTGCCAGGAAAGCTTGTTTTCGGAAACAGCTTTTTCTTCGGCAGGTGCCTCCGGAGAAGTGCTTCCCGGTGCATAGGTACTGGTCAGCTCCTCCTTCTTTTCCAGATAGTAATCATAATCACCGATATAATTTACCACTGCCTGGTTTGTCAGCTCCATGATCCTGGTCGCAGTCTGATTGATAAAGTAACGGTCATGGGATACATAAAGGACTGTACCGGTGTAGCTGACCAGTGCTTCCTCCAGGATCTCCTTGGAGGCAATATCCAGATGGTTGGTAGGCTCGTCAAGGATCAGGAAGTTGGCTTCGGAAAGCATCAGCTTTGCAAGGGAAACACGGCCTCTTTCTCCACCGGAAAGTGCGGAGATCTCCTTGAAAACATCATCTCCGGTAAAGAGAAATGCGGCAAGCATATTTCGGATCTCGGTCTCTGTGAGAGTCGGATAAGTATCGGAGATCTCTTGGAAAATTGTCTTGTCCATATGCAGAACATGATGTTCCTGATCGTAATAACCGATCTGCACCTTGGAACCAAGGGAAAATTTGCCGGCATCTGCCTCAATAAGACCGTTGATGATCTTCAGCATGGTGGTCTTTCCGGTTCCGTTGTTTCCGATCAGTGCCACACGCTCGCCGCGTTTGATATCAAAGGAGATATCGGAGAACAGGGTCTGTCCCGGAAAGGCCTTGGAAAGCGCTTCCACGTGGAGCACATCGTTTCCGCTTAACACCCGTGGTTCTAGCGAGATACGCATCCGGTCCTGGAGCTCAAGAGGCTTTTCGATCCTCTGTACACGGTCCAGCATTTTTCACGGCTTTCCGCACGCTTGATGGATTTTTCACGGTTAAAGGATTTCAGCTTGGCGATAACGGCTTCCTGATGCTTGATATCCCGCTGCTGATTTAAGTATGCCTTGTACTGTGCGTCACGAAGCTGAGCCTTCTTGAGAGCATAGGCAGAGTAGTTGCCGCTGTATACGCGGGTCTGTCCGGCTTCGATCTCAATGACCTTGGTGACCACCTTATCCAGAAAATAACGGTCATGGGAGACGATAAAAACAGCTCCCGGATAATTCAGAAGATAAGTTTCCAGCCAGGAGATGCTTTCCATATCCAGGTGATTGGTTGGCTCATCCAGAAGCAGGATATCCGGCTTGGAAAGAAGCATCTTGCCCAGCGCCACGCGGGTTTTCTGACCGCCGGAAAGAGTTTCGATCTGCTTGTCATAATCTTCCTCCGTGAAGCCGAGACCCTTTAAGACACCGGTCAGCTCACTTTTGTAAGCGTATCCGTTCTCCAGCTCAAACTGATGGGTCAGGCGGGTATAGGTTTCCATCAGACGGTTCAGCTCATCACCGGTCACCGTGTTCATTTCCTGTTCCATATTGCGGATACGGCGTTCCATATCGATGATGTGCTGCTTTGTGGTAAGAAGCTCCTCGTAGATGGTATGATGTCCGTGGATATCCTGGTACTGGGCAAGATAGCCGATATTTTTATCCCGGGCAAGCACAACGGTACCGGAATCAGCAGAAAGCTCCTGCATGATGATCCGCAGCAGTGTGGTCTTTCCTGCACCGTTGCATCCGATCAGAGCAGCCTTTTCACGGTCTTCAATGTGAAAGGATGCATCATTTAAAATTACTTTTTCGCCAAAGGCCTTGCATATATTCTGACATGATAAAATCATAAAAACTGTCCTCCTGTATAAAGAATCACCCCTGTTTATGTCTGAACAGGGAAAAATCCTCCACCTATTATAACGGAAACTGCCGGGATTTCAAAGAAAAAATCAATTATTAGAAAAAATATAAAGAAATTTGTACAGAATAGACAACTTTAATTGACAGGAAAATGTCAATTCGTTATAATTAACCTAGTGTAAGGTAAGGAGGAAAACTATCGTGGAGACAAAACAAATCTCGAAAGCGGTGATTAAGCGTCTGCCACGCTATTACCGCTACTTAGGAGAGCTGATGGAAGACAATGTAGAACGTATTTCTTCCAATGAGTTAAGTAAGAAGATGCATACCACAGCTTCTCAGATCCGTCAGGATCTTAATAATTTCGGCGGTTTTGGGCAGCAGGGGTATGGCTATAATGTACATTATCTTTATACAGAGATTGGTAAGATCCTGGGACTGGATACCGTTCATCCGATGATCATTCTGGGTGCCGGTAATCTGGGACAGGCACTTGCCAATTATGTGGATTTTGAGAAGCGCGGGTTCAGGCTGGTTGGTATCTTTGACGTAAATCCTGTGCTTGAGGGCATCGCAGTCCGTGGACTTGAGATCCAGATGCTCAGTGAGCTTCCGTTTTTCCTGAGAGAGAATAACGTGGAGATCGCGATTCTGACACTTCCCAAGAATAAAGCCAAGGAAATGGCAGATATCCTGGTGGAGAACGGGATCAAGGCAATCTGGAATTTTGCACATCTCGATCTTGAGACACCGGATGATGTGATCGTAGAGAACGTTCATCTTTCCGAGAGTCTGATGACACTGTCTTATAATCTCAGCAAATACAGGCAGGAACATGTGGATAAGTAAGAATTGTTAAGCTGCCGGAAACGGCAGCTTTCTCTATGACAGAGGGGAGGCAGAAGACAGAATGAAGAAGCTTGTTACCTGCAAAGAAATGAAGAATCTGGACTCCACAACGATCCGTGAGATCGGAGTTCCCTCCGAGGTTCTGATGGAGCGGGCAGCACTGAAGGTGGTAGAGGAAACAGAAAAGTATCTCCAGAAGGACGAAAGGATCCTGGTAGTCTGCGGAAGCGGAAATAATGGCGGTGACGGTATCGCTGTTGCCAGATTGTTCCATCTGAAGGGGATCCGGGTAGAGTTTTATATGGTCGGAAACAAAGATAAAATGACCAGAGAGACTGCTCTTCAGTATAAGATCGCTTCTGGTTATCGTGTCCCGGAGGTGAATAACCCGCAGTGGAGTGAATATACTACTATAGTAGATGCCGTGTTTGGGGTAGGCCTGACGCGTCCGATCGAGGGGCATTATGCTGATATCATCCATGAGATGAACAGTGCGAGGGCCAAAAAGATCGCAGTTGACATCCCGTCAGGAGTGAACGGAGATACTGGCCTGGAAATGGGAATTGCCTTCAGCGCCGATCTAACTGTCACATTTGCCTACCGGAAAAGAGGTCTTTGCTTTTATCCGGGAAGACTGTATGCAGGAAGGATCGTTACCGCCGATATCGGGATCTATGAGCAGGAAGCTGTGACTGCATCTGCCGCCTGTCTGGAAAATAAAGATCTGAAGCTGTTTCCGGAACGTGATCCCGGCGGAAACAAGGGTACCTTCGGAAAAGTGCTCTTTGTGACCGGAAGTGAGGGAATGTGCGGAGCCGCTTATTTAAGCGCCTGTGCAGCACTTCGTGCCGGTGCGGGAATGGTAAAGATCCAGACTGTGGAAGCCAACAGGATCCCACTGCAGATACTCCTTCCGGAGGCTATGGTCTGCAGCCGCTTTGATCAGGAATCCAATGAACAGCTTCTATCCTGGTGTGATGTGATCGTGATCGGACCGGGACTTGGAACATCAGTGGCCAGCCGTGAGAGAGAACAGTGGTTTCTCACGGCGGCTGCCCGGGAGAAAAAGCCGCTGATCCTGGATGCGGACGGCCTGAACCTTCTGGCTGCACATCCACAGTGGTATCAGTATCTGGGAGAGCATGTAGTCCTGACACCGCATATCGGAGAAATGAGCCGGCTCAGTGGCAGAACGATCCAGGAGATCCAGCATGAGATCGCAGATACTGCACTGAAATGTGCTGCGGAAACAGGCTCTGTGTGCGTATTGAAGGATGCATGTACGGTGATCGCAGATGAAAAAGGCCAGATGTATCTGAATCTTTCCGGTAATTCCGGAATGGCAACTGCAGGAAGCGGAGATGTGCTTTCCGGGATCCTGGCAGCAGTGTTATGTATGTATCTGAAAACGGAGGAACAGCCTCCCATGGTTTTAAAGGCCGCGTTAGGTGTTTATCTTCACGGACTTTGCGGTGATCTTGCAGCCGCTGAAAAGGAAAGCGCAGTATGCTGGCAGGAGATATCATAGAATATCTGCCCAAGGCATTAGCTATAGGTGAAGAGGAGTCGGAATTATGAAAAAATACGAGAGAGTAAAAGCACTGGTATCACTGGATGCCATTGCCCACAATTTTGAGGAAATGCATAAAAATGTCAAAGAAGGGACAAAGATCATCGCTGTGATCAAGGCGGACGGTTATGGTCATGGTGCCAGAGCTATTGCCCGTCTGATCCAGGACTATGACTATATCTGGGGATTTGCAACAGCTACTGCAGAGGAGGCACTGGAACTTCGGCATGCAGGGATCACCAAGCCTGTCCTGATCCTTGGCCTTGTATTTGAGGAATATTATGAAGAACTTGCAGCCAATGATATCCGGATCACCATATCGGATCTAAATACAGCAGCAGAATATGCAAAAGCAGGTGCACGTATTGGAAAAAATGTACATATTCATCTGGCTCTAGATACGGGAATGACAAGGATCGGATATGCGGATATTCCGGAAAATGCAGTAAAGATCGAAAAAATCTCAAAAATCCCGAATCTGGTGATCGAGGGAATGTTTACCCATTTTGCCAGGGCGGATGAGACCGACCGTTCTCCTGCACTGGTGCAGCTGGACCGTTATCTCCGTTTTGCAGAGCTTCTGGAAAAAAGAGGCGTTCATATTCCGGTACGTCACTGCTCCAACAGTGCAGGTATCATCCGTGTTCCGGAAGCAAATCTCAATGTCGTTCGTGCCGGCATCACCATTTACGGTATTTATCCGTCAGAGGAGGTAGAACGTGATATTGTGAAGCTGACACCTGCAATGGAGCTGAAAAGTCATGTATCCTATGTGAAAAATGTGGAACGTGGAACAGCGGTAAGCTATGGAGGAACGTTTGTTACAGAACGCTTTACCAGAATGGCAACGATCCCCGTAGGTTATGCAGATGGCTATCCGAGACAGCTTTCCAATAAGGGCTGGGTCCTGATCCGGGGCAAAAAAGCTCCGATCCTCGGACGGGTCTGCATGGATCAGTTTATGGTTGATGTCACAGATATCCCGGAGGTGAAGGCCGGGGACGAGGTCACCCTGATGGGAAGAGATGGAGAGGAATTTATCAGTGTGGAGACACTGGGAGATCTTTCCGGAAGATTTTCCTATGAATTTGTCTGCGGGATCAGTAAACGTGTTCCGCGGGTTTATATCAAAGACGGTAAGGAATGCGGAGAAGAGGAGAGCTTTTTCCAGTAGATCCGTAAATACCCGGATCCGGAAAACGCCGGGTCAGACATAAGGCCGGTAAAAAAGTACCACGCATGGTATACACAAAGAAATTGTGGAAATACTTATCTGTAAAAAGGAATACGGCTTGCAAATAAGCCGGACCAGAATCGGAGTGTGAATTGTGTGGTTATAAAAAGAGGGGATATTTTTTACGCGGACTTAAGACCTGTGGTGGGCAGTGAACAGGGCGGCATCCGTCCGGTGCTGATCATCCAGAACGATGTGGGCAACCGTCACAGTCCCACAGTGATCTGTGCGGCAATTACATCAAAAATGAATAAGGCAAAGCTGCCGACACATATTGAGATCGATGCATCCGCCTACGGGATCGAAAAGGATTCCGTGATCCTTCTGGAACAGCTCCGCACCATCGACAAGCGGCGTCTGAAGGATAAGGTGTGTCATCTGGACAGTGCTATGCTTGATAAGGTGAATCATGCGCTTGAGATCAGTCTGGAACTGACTTTTTAGGGAAACATGAGGAATTTTGACCGGTTTGTTTTCTGATTCTTGACGAAATCTTTCATAAGTGCTATATTAAACCGAGTTGCAATTATGTAAAAACGGTACCCAAAATGAGCAGGGCACGAAAGAAAATATACGGTAACAAGGAGAGGAAGATACCATGTCAGGACATTCAAAATTTGCCAACATCAAACATAAGAAAGAGAAAAATGATGCCAAGAAGGGTAAGATCTTCACAGTCATCGGCCGTGAGATCGTTATGGCAGTAAAGGCCGGCGGCCCGGATCCTGCAAACAACAGCAAGCTTCGTGATGTCATCGCAAAAGCAAAAGCGAACAACATGCCGAACGATACGATCGATCGTGGAATCAAGAAGGCAGCAGGTGCGGATTCTGCAGACAGCTACGAGAAGGCTGTATATGAGGGATATGGTCCGAACGGTGTTGCTATTATCGTAGAGACTCTTACAGATAACAAGAACCGTACTGCAGGTAATGTACGTAACGCGTTTACCAAGGGTAACGGAAGCATCGGAACACAGGGATGCGTATCCTTTATGTTCGACCAGAAGGGCCAGATCATCATCGATAAGGAAGAGCTTGAGGATGAGTGCGGCGAGATGGATGCGGACGAGCTGATGATGACAGCTCTGGATGCAGGTGCTGAGGACTTCAACGAGGAAGAGGACAGCTTTGAGATCATCACAGCACCGGACGATTTCAGTGCTGTACGTGAGGCTCTTGAGAAAGCCGGAATCCCGCTTGTAGAAGCACAGATCGCCATGATCCCGCAGACCTATGTGGAGCTGACGGATGATCAGGCTATCAAAGATCTTCACAGAACACTGGATCTTCTTGATGATGACGACGACGTTACTGACGTATGGACAAACTGGGACGAATGATCTCTGAATAGAAAGTAATATTTTGCATATAATACCTCCAGAATTTCAGATTCCGGAGGTATTTTTTTATGGAAAAACAGAGCGAAGAGAGAAAACAGAAGGAACTGGACCGGGAAGCGAGCCAGAACGAACAGATCCGGGAAACCGGGCAGGCAGTGCTCGATGGAAATTCCCGGAAGCATAAAGTGGAGCTTCTGACGGTGATCGGGGAAATCGAAGGTCATGAATCCGCGCCGTCTCACAGCAAAACAACCAAGTATGAGCATGTACTGCCAAAGCTGGCTCTCATTGAGGATGATGAGGAGATCGAGGGACTTCTGATCCTTTTAAATACGGTAGGAGGAGATGTGGAGGCAGGGCTTGCCATTGCGGAGATGATCGCGTCTCTGAGTATCCCTACGGTTTCCCTGGTGCTGGGCGGGGGACATTCCATAGGTGTACCCATGGCGGTATCAGCAGATTATTCCTTTATCGTGCCAAGTGCTACCATGGTGGTCCATCCGGTGCGCCAGAACGGAATGTTCATCGGCGTAGCGCAGTCCTACCGCAATATGGAAAAAATCCAGGACCGGATCATTGCCTTTGTATCCGGACATTCACATATCACGGCAGAACGGATGGAGGAGCTGATGCTAGATACCTCCCAGCTTGTAAAAGATGTGGGGACTATGCTGGAGGGTGAGGAAGCGGTAAAGGAAGGACTCATCGATGAAGTAGGAGGGATCCGGGAGGCACTGGACCGATTGTATACCCTTATCGAAAGGAAAAAAACACAGAAATAACCAGTTTTGTATGTGGCTTTTGATGATATTAGTTGCATAAGACTAACATGGTTGCGCTGTGCTGTGGTAAAGAATTTTGACAGAAATTGTAAATCTACTCTTGTCATATGCTGATTTTTAGCGTATTATTAATAAAGGTTTATAATTTGCGCGAGGAGGAAGACCATGTATAAGGTTTTAAAAGCTGAAACGCTGGCAGCTAAGATCCATCTTATGGTTGTGCATGCACCACGTGTTGCAAGCCACTGTCTGCCAGGACAATTTATCATTGTGAAACTTGACGAAAAGGGAGAAAGGATCCCGCTTACCATCTGCGATTACGATCGCGAGGCCGGTACAGTTACCATCGTATTCCAGGAGATCGGAGCATCTACCATTAAGATGTCCGCACTGAAGGCGGGAGATTCATTCCGTGATTTCGTAGGACCTCTGGGATGTCCGTCTGAGTTCGTCCATGAGGATATCGAAGAACTTAAGAAGAAAAAAATGGTATTCGTAGCCGGTGGTGTCGGTACCGCACCTGTTTATCCGCAGGTTAAATGGCTCCATGAGCACGGCATCACAGCGGATGTTATCCTTGGTTCCAAGACTAAGGATATGGTTATCCTTGAGAAAGAGCTTGGCGCTGTTTCCAATCTTTATGTTACAACAGATGACGGTTCCTATGGCCGTTCCGGTATGGTAACAAAGACTCTTGAGGATCTTGTGACAAACGAGGGCAAGCATTATGACGTCTGTGTAGCGATCGGACCGATGATCATGATGAAATTTGTCTGTCTTCTTACCAAGAAGCTTGGTATCCACACAATTGTCAGCATGAACCCGATCATGGTTGACGGAACCGGTATGTGCGGCGCTTGTCGTCTCCAGGTCGGTGATGAGATCAAATTTGCCTGCGTAGACGGACCGGAGTTCGACGGACATCTCGTTGATTTCGATCAGGCTATGAAGAGAAGCCAGATGTATAAGACCCAGGAGGGCCGTGCATTACTGAAGCTTCAGGAAGGCGATACCCACCACGGTGGATGCGGACATTGCGGAGGTGACAACTAATGGCAGATGCAAAAATGTTAAAAAAGTTCCTGTAAGAGAGCAGGATCCGAAGGTACGTGCGACAAACTTCGAGGAAGTATGTCTTGGATATAATCAGGAAGAAGCAATGGAAGAGGCACAGAGATGCCTTGGCTGTAAGAAACCGAAATGTGTAGAGGGATGTCCGGTATCCATCAATATTCCGGGATTTATCGAGCACATCAAAGAAGGCAACATGGAAGAGGCTTACAAGGTGATCGGTTTATCTTCCGCACTTCCAGCTATCTGTGGTCGTGTATGTCCGCAGGAATCCCAGTGTGAGGGACAGTGTATCCGCGGTAAGAAGGGCGAGGCTGTTTCTATCGGTAAGCTGGAGAGATTCGTTGCAGACTATGCTCTGGAGCATGATATCAAACCTGCAGGAGCAGAGGTTAAGAACGGACATAAGGTTGCAGTGATCGGTTCCGGTCCATCCGGACTTACCTGTGCAGGTGACCTTGCAAAGGCAGGATACGATGTAACTGTATTCGAGGCTCTTCATGAGCTTGGCGGTGTTCTTGTTTACGGTATTCCAGAGTTCCGTCTTCCGAAGCAGAAGGTTGTTAAGAAAGAGATCGAGAAGGTCAAAGAGCTTGGCGTTAAATTCGAGACAAACGTTGTCATCGGTAAATCCACTACCATCGATCAGCTGATCGAGGATGAGGGCTTTGAGGCTGTATTCATCGGTTCCGGTGCAGGACTTCCGATGTTCATGGGTATCCCGGGTGAGAATGCAAGCGGTGTATTCTCTGCAAACGAGTACCTGACAAGAAGCAACCTCATGAAAGCATTCGATGATTCCTATGATACACCGATCGCAGCAGGCAAAAAGGTTGCAGTTGTCGGCGGTGGTAACGTTGCCATGGATGCTGCAAGAACAGCGCTGAGACTTGGTGCTGAGGTACATATCGTATACAGAAGAAGTGAGGCAGAGCTTCCTGCACGAGCAGAGGAAGTTCATCACGCTAAGGAAGAGGGCATCATCTTTGATCTTCTTACAAATCCGAAGGAGATCCTCGTTGATGAGAACGGCCACGTAAACGGTATGAAGGTTGTCAAGATGGAGCTTGGTGAGCCGGATGCATCCGGAAGAAGACGTCCGGTAGAGATTCCTGGTTCCGAGTATGATATGGATGTAGATACTGTCATCATGTCTCTTGGTACTTCACCGAACCCTCTGATCTCTTCCACAACCAAGGGCCTTGACATCAACAAGAGAAGATGTATCGTTGCCGAGGAAGAAACCGGTAAGACATCCAAGGACGGCGTATATGCCGGTGGTGATGCCGTTACAGGTGCAGCTACCGTAATCCTTGCCATGGGTGCAGGTAAAGCTGGTGCAAAAGGTATCGACGAATATCTGAAAAATAAATAAGCAGAAAGTCTGTTTATAAACAGATCCTCCGACTGTGTTTTCTGATGCAGCCGGAGGATTTTTTTTCTTGCAGATCAAAAAAAGAACATTTGTTTGAAACTTTTGCCAAGTGAAGATTGTAAGTTTTACTCAGTTATGCTATAATGTGTTGGAAAAAATTTAAGAAAAGGAAATATCATTATGTCAGTGATACATGCGATTATATTGGGAATCATTCAGGGAATCACCGAATTTCTGCCGGTGAGCAGTTTCGGACATCTCTGTGGAGTGCAGGATCTTTTGGGCGGTACCAGAGGCTCCGGTGTGCTTTTTGAAGTGATGCTCCATCTGGGAACTATGATAGCTCTGATCCTTGTTTTTCTGAAGGACATCAAGAAGATCGGGATCGAGCTGATCGGAATGATACTGGATCTGATCGGAAATGCCAATATTTTTCTCTATAACCGTAGGACTGGGAAAGAGCTTACCTACGCAAAGATCATAAGCGGAACTTACCGGAAGCTTACTGCCCTGATCATGGTATCCACCATTCCTACAGTCCTGATCGGATATCAGTGCAAACGACTTGTTGTGCGAAGCGCATCCTCACACATGTTTTCCGGGATCGGAATCCTTCTTACAGGTGTGATCCTCCTTGTTGTGGACTACAGTAATGTCAATGGCAGCAAGGGAACAAAAGAAACCAGCTTCGGAGATGCTATGTGGATGGGTATCTGTCAGGGCCTTTCTGTGTTTCCGGGACTTTCCAGGCTTGGACTTACCATGAGCGCAGGACTTTTCTGCGGCCTCGGACGGAAGTTTGCAGTGAAATATTCGCTGCTGATGAGCATTCCGGCTGTGGTGGGAGCTTTTTTTGTGGAGATGGGAGAGTTCACTTCTGTTCATATGACTGTTGGCCAGGGATTTACTTATGTTCTTGGAATGATCGTGGCCGGGATCACAGGCTATCTGGTGATCCGTTTTATGCTTAAGCTTTCGAATCAGGTCAGACTGCGTTATTTTGCATTTTATTCTTTTGCAGCCGGAATCCTTATTCTGGCAGCGAATTATATTTGATATCAACTGGGAGGAGTCTGACAATGGCAGCTTCAAAAACGACAAAAAAAAGAAAAAGAAAACCTGCGGCGAAGCAGCAGCCTGTCGGTAACCGCTTTCAGACAGAGATCTTGATCCTTGTGATGTTTGCGGCCTGCCTGATCCTGATGATCAGTGCATTTGGTATGGGAGGGATCGTAGGAAATGCCATCAGTGCCGTATGCTTTGGCATCATGGGACTTTGTGCATATATTTTCCCGATCCTGCTTTTTGCCGGAGTTACGTTCCTGATCGTGAACAATACCAACCGCCTTGCCTACAAAAAGGTACTGGCGGGCGTGGTATTTTTTGTGTTCCTCTGCGGCTTTCTTCAGCTGATCACAGAGGGCTATACGCCAAGTACCACGTTTTCGGATTATTATTCACTGAGTTCGGAATACCGTACCGGCGGTGGAGTATTCGGTGGTGCAGTATGTATTTCCACAGCATCCGCTTTTGGCGTTGTGGGCGGAACTGTGATCATCGTTCTGGTGCTTCTTGTGTCTCTCATCATCATAACACAGAGATCCTTCTTCGGATTTATGAATAAGATCTTGGACTTTTTTACAGATGCAGCAAGAGAGGGCAGAGAAGCTTATCTTGAGGGACAGCCGGACAGAGAAAAGCAGAAGGAGCTTCGCAGAAAGATCCGTGCGGAAAAAAGAGCGGAGAAGATCCGCCGGCTGGAAGAAGAGCTGGAGGAAGAAGAACTTGCCCTTACAGAGAAAGATCCGGAAAATATCTCAAAAAAACAAAAGAAAAAACAAGAAGATCGCAGAAAGAAAGACAGGCTGCGGTGAAGGCGAACCGGGAAGGAGAATTTAATCTTCCTTCTTTCCTTGATGAACAAAAGGCTGTACTTCCGGCAGATACAGATCTGACAGAAGAGGATCCAGGGCTTGATGAGAAACCGGAGGAGCATGCTCAGCCGCTGGAATTCCAGATCCACCGTTCACAGTCCCAGCCGGCCCGGGAAGAGTCGGAGGAGCCGGATTTCGAAAGAGAAATGCAGGAAGCCGAAGAGGAGGATGCTTATTCCGGCTACGAGGATGTAGATATTCCCGAGATGCAGCAGATCCTGCCGGCAAAGACAGCTGTAGCAGCAAAAGCTTCCCGGGAAACAGGAAAGGCAGCTGCTCCCGCTGAGATAAAGGAGGATCCTCAGCCGGAAGCTGAACAGAAAGCATCCCATCAGCCCTCCAGAAACCCGAAGTCATCTCAGACAGAGATCGAGCATGGGATCAGAAATATCCAGCATGAGATCAGCCAGGGAGAAGCTCCGGAGAAGAAACCATATCAGTATCCGCCGCTGAAGCTTCTGAAGCGCGGAGATGGCAGATCTCAGGGAGATTCCGATGCACATCTGCGCAAAACAGCGCAGAAGCTTCAGGAAACCCTGCATAATTTCGGTGTCAATGTAACCGTTACCAATGTGAGCTGCGGACCTACCGTTACTCGCTATGAGCTGCAGCCGGAAATGGGTGTGAAGGTCAGCAAGATCGTTGGTCTTTCCGATGATATCAAGCTGAATCTTGCTACACCGGATATCCGCATCGAAGCACCGATACCGGGAAAGGCAGCCGTGGGGATCGAGGTCCCGAACAAGGAGAACAGCCCGGTCATGCTGAGGGATCTTCTTCAGTCAGAGGAGTTTAAAAATGCAAAATCCAAGCTGTCCTTTGCAGCAGGTAAGGATATTGCCGGAAAACCGGTAGTGGCAGATATTGCCAAGATGCCGCATCTTCTTATCGCCGGAGCAACCGGCTCCGGAAAATCCGTCTGCATCAATACGCTGATCATCAGCATCCTTTATAAGGCTACACCGGATGAGGTGCGTCTGATCATGATCGATCCGAAGGTGGTGGAGCTCAGTGTATATAATGGGATCCCGCACCTGTTCATTCCGGTGGTCACAGATCCGAAGAAAGCGGCCGGTGCGCTGAACTGGGCTGTTTCCGAGATGACCAGTCGTTACAATGCCTTTGCGGAATATGGGGTACGTAATCTTGGAGAATATAACAAAAAGGTTGCCAATATGCGGGTCCCGGAGGGAGAAAAGGCACCTGAGAAGATGCCGCAGATCGTGATCATCGTGGACGAGCTTGCGGATCTTATGATGGT
The DNA here is from genome assembly GCF_000209835.1 of Ruminococcus sp. SR1/5. Classification (NCBI taxonomy): domain Bacteria; kingdom Bacillati; phylum Bacillota; class Clostridia; order Eubacteriales; family Oscillospiraceae; genus Ruminococcus; species Ruminococcus sp. SR1/5. Next base: position 582,610 of record NC_021014.1, read on the forward strand.
TGCGCCGGGAGAAGTTGAGGATGCGATCTGCCGTCTGGCCCAGCTGGCACGTGCAGCAGGTATCCATTTGATCATTGCTACCCAGAGGCCATCGGTCAATGTCATCACAGGTCTGATCAAGGCCAATATGCCGTCCAGGATCGCATTTTCCGTATCTTCCGGTGTGGATTCCAGAACGATCCTGGATATGAACGGTGCCGAGAAGCTTCTTGGCAAGGGCGATATGCTGTTTTATCCTCAGGGGTATCAGAAGCCGGCCAGACTGCAGGGTGCTTTTGTTTCAGATGAGGAGGTCAGTGCAGTCGTAGAATATGTTTCTGACAAAAACCAGGGTGCTGTTTATGATACCTCCATCGAGAAGCAGGTCAATACAGCCGGTGTCCCGGGAGGAGCCGGCGGCGGTGACAGAGATGTCTATTTTACAGAAGCCGGTAAATTTATCATTGAGAAGGAAAAGGCCTCCATCGGTATGCTCCAGCGTATGTTCAAGATCGGATTTAACCGTGCGGCAAGGATCATGGATCAGCTTTGTGACGCAGGAGTGGTAGGTCCGGAGGAAGGAACCAAGCCAAGGAAGGTTTTGATGTCAGCAGAAGAATTTGAGAATTATCTGGAGGAGAACGGCGGATGAAAATAAGTATCCTGACAGTAGGGAAGATCAAGGAAAAATATCTGCGGGATGCCATTGCGGAGTATTCCAAGCGCCTCGGGCGTTACTGCAAGCTGGAGATCATAGAAGTGTCCGACGAAAAAACACCGGATAATGCCAGCGAAACAGTAGAAGATGCCATTCGGAACAAGGAAGGGGAGCGTCTTCTTAAATATATCCGGGAGGATGCGTTTGTGATCACTCTGGAGATTGGAGGCGAACAGCTGACCTCTGAGAACTTCGCACGGAAGATCAACGAGCTGGGAATACGTGGGACCAGCCATATCCAGTTTGTGATCGGCGGCTCTATCGGTCTTGGAAAAGAAGTACTGAAGAGATCAGACTATGCTTTAAGCTTTTCGAAGATGACATTTCCTCATCAGCTGATGCGTGTGATCCTTCTGGAACAGATCTACCGTAGCTATCGTATCATCAGCGGAGAGCCCTATCATAAATAATATCATACTACATATCTGCAAATATCTTGACAATTTTCGGATATGTAGTATGATAAAAAAGAGTAGCACTCGGAGCTTAAGAGTGCTAATAATCACAGAAAGAAGGAAATGAATATGGCATTAAAACCAGTTGCAGACAGAGTTATCGTAAAATATTTTGAGACAGAAGACAAAACCGCATCCGGCATCGTACTTCCGGAAAGCTCCAAGGAGAAAACCCAGCAGGCAGAGGTTATCGCAGTAGGTGGCGGTAAGGTCGTAGACGGTAAAGAAGTACCGGTACAGGTAAAGCCGGGCGACCGTGTGATCTACGGAAAATACACAGGAACCGAGATCAAATATGAGGGTGAGAAATATCTGGTGATCAACGCTGATGATATTATTGCCATCGTAAAAGACTGATGAAGAATTTTTATCGTAATTTTCTGAAATTATGCTCCATGCTGGTGCTGCAGAATGTAGTGACCTTAAGTGTCAATCTTGCGGACAACATTATGCTTGGAGCCTTCAGCGAAACTGCATTATCCGGTGTGACCACCGTAAATCAGGTACAGTTCGTCTTTCAGCAGCTACTTATGGCGCTGGGAGACGGACTTGTCATATTCGGAAGTCAGTACTGGGGAAAGAAAGAGACAGAGCCGGTAAGGAAGATCGGTGCCTGGGCCATGCGCACAGGCTTTTTTATTGCCCTTATGCTGTTTATCCTGGCCAGCCTTTTTCTAACACAGCTGCTGGGGCTTTTTACAACAGACCAGACGATTATCGAAGGCGGTCTTTCCTATCTGGCGATCATCCGGTTTACTTACTTTTTCTTTGCGGTGACGCAGATCCTGCTTGCTACACTGCGCTGTGTGGAAATTGCAGGGGTTGCCTTCGGGCTTTCGGTAATGACTTAAGTGTAGTAATGGTAGGAATGTCCTATCAGATGCCGACAAACGGTGGTATCATCCGGGGAAGCGGAAGCATTGCCTATTCCATGAAGGTGGACCTGATCAGTACCTGGGGGATCGTGATCCCTCTGTCCATGTTTATGGCATTTGTGGTTAAGGCATCTCCGGCAGTGGTGGTATGCTGCCTGAATGCAGATCAGATCTTTAAATGTGTGCCTGCATTTTTGAAGTGCAATTACGGACACTGGATCAAAAATATGACGAATTAAGGAAATATATATAGATCAGAGGCAAGATACAGAAAATTTATCTTGACGCCTGTGTGATCTGTATGTAGAATAAATACAAGCTTTAACGAAATGCAGTAAAAAAATCTCTGAAGAGCCAGGGACAGCTTGACAAAGGTAATATGGTATAGTATTATTTTACCTATATCATATTAAACTGGTGGGAAAAGAGGAATACTCACTGAAACACAGGAGGAACAGGAAATGAGAAAAAAAGTACTGGCAGCGCTTCTGGTAGCTGCAGTGGCAGGAACAACTGTTATGTCAGGAATGACTGCTTTTGCAGCAGAAACAGAAGGAACCAAGGCGGAAGGCGGAAATATTACCATTGCAGAAACAGCAGATCCGCAGAACATCAATCCGCTTTATGTTGTGGATCAGACAAGCTTCGATATGATGCAGGCACTGTACAGCCCGTTTTTTGAGATCGTGAACGGAGAGATGTATTACGGAAACGGACTTTGCGAAAGTGTAACAGCCAATGATGATGCCAGCGAATTCACACTGAAGCTCAAAGACGGACTGAAATGGCATGACGGTCAGCCGATCACAGCCGATGATGTGGTATTCACCATGCAGGTGCTGGTAGATGAGAAGCAGAATGTTCCGTATTCTTCTTACGGATACGTTAATGACAAGGCAGTAGAGGCAGAGAAGGTTGATGACCTTACAGTCAAGATTTCCCTTGGATCATCTTCCGCAGGATTTCTTGGCGGACTGAGCCAGGTTTACTGTATTCCGAAGCATATTTATGACGGCGTGGAGAATATCGGAGAAAGTGATCTCAACAATGAACCGGTGGGAAGTGGTCCTTTTAAGTTCGAGGAATACAAATCCGGAGAGTATTATAAAGTAACAAAATTCGATGACTATTTTGATGATGTAAATCTGGATTCCATCACCTTCAAGATCGTAAAGGATTCCAGCTCCGCCAATGCGGCACTTGCAAGCGGAGATCTGGATGCACGTTTGATCAGCGCAGATGATTACGATACCGTCAGTGCTTACGATAACGTAAACATCAATACCTATAATTCCGGACGTGTCAACGCCATGTTCATGAATGAGCTGAACGAAGATCTTCAGGATGTAAAGGTACGTCAGGCGATCGCATACGCACTGAATAAAGAGGAGTTCTGTCAGTTTGCTTTCCTTTCCGAGGATTATGCAGAGCCTGCAGATTCTATTTTCACACCGGATACACTCTACTATACAAAACCGGACAATACCTACGACAATGATCCGGCTAAAGCACAGGAGCTCCTTTCCGAAGCAGGAAAGACAAGTCTTTCTCTGAACCTGATGTATATCTCCACAGATAAGACAATGGAGAGTGAAGCTCTGTATGTACAGTCTGCCCTTGCCAATGTAGGAATCACCATCAATCTTCTTCCTACAGATGAGTCTACCTTCAAGAATAAGACAAAGGATACGGAGTGCACAGATTATGATCTGGTACTGAGCTTCTACACTCTGGGAGAAGAGCCGAGCCTTTATGCAGACATGAGTTCTTCCGTCAGCCGTTCCAACTATTCCAGGATCAAGGATACAGATCTGGATGCATTGTGGGAAGAGGGCAACAGTACTGCAGATGAGACAAAACGTGGCGAGATTTATAAGGAGATCCAGAATACGATCAATGATAACATGTATATCTATCCGATCGCTTATTCCAATGGTTTCTATGCGGTAAGTAAAGATTTCGGAGGCTTTGATGAATGTCTGTTAAAAACTATTTATTATGATTATTCCAAGATCTACACATTGGAGAAATAAATAATTTTATAGCGGATGAATACCGGAAACAGAAAGAGGCTGACGCGTTTTTGCGCCAGCCGATTTCCTGTTTTCGGGGAAAATAAAGGAGGTACATTTTGAAGAAGATCGTAAACCGTCTGATACAGTGTATTCTGACACTGTTTATTGTCTCTGTTCTCTGCTTTGCACTGACAAAAGCAGCGCCCGGAGATCCTGTCCTGACTTATGTGGAACCAAATATGAGTGAAGAATATATCCAGAACCTGAGAGAAAGCCTGGGACTTACAAAGCCTGTCTATGAGCAGTACTTTCTGTGGCTGGGAAGGATCCTTCACGGGAATTTCGGAAATTCCCTGATGAATAACCGACCGGTCCTGACACAGATGCTGGAGAGGCTTCCCGCAACCGTGATCCTAATGGGAACCAGCATGCTGCTTGGTTTTCTCATTGCCATTGTACTAGGCCTGTATTCCGGAAAGAATAAAAATGGTGTTCTGGATAAGATCACCAGCATGTTCTGTTATGTAGGTATCTCCATTCCTACGTTCTGGTTCGGTATCATGCTGATCTATCTCTTCAGTGTGCATCTCCATATCCTGCCAAGTATCGGTATGCATTCAGACGGCAACCGTTCCTTAGGAGATCTGATCCTGCATATGGTCATGCCCTGCGCAGTTCTGACCTTTGCAAATGCGTCACAGTACATCCGGTATTTAAGAAGCAGTACCATTACGGAAATGTCCTCCGATTATGTTATGGTGCAGAAGGCTTACGGAATGAAAGAGTCTGGAATCCTTTTCCGGCATGTACTGAAAAATGCCATGCTTCCTATGATCACAGTTCTCGGAATGAGCCTGCAGTCTCTGGTTTCCGGTGCCATTATCACCGAGCAGGTTTTTTGCATGGCCGGGAATCGGTCAGCTGGCAGTGACCGCTGTTATGCAGTATGATTATCCCCTGATCATGGGAATCACCATGTTCACCGCGCTTCTCGTGGTGCTCGGAAATCTTCTGGCAGATATCCTGTATGCTGTCTTTGATCCGAGGATCCGCAAAGCAGGATGTTAGGAGGTAAAGGGACATGAGAGAAAATATCTGGAAAAATATCAAACTTGGTTTTAAGACAAATAAACTTGCAGTGGCAGGTGCAGCAGCGATCATCCTGCTGGCACTGATCTCCATTTTTGCCTTTTTGTATCCGGTAGATCCCAATGCCATCAGCGCCACAGAGAGATTGAATGCTCCTTCCATGGCGCATCTTTTCGGTACGGATGATATGGGACGGGATTATCTGGCTCGTTGTATTTACGGAGGAAGAGCATCCCTTCTGGTGGGCTTCCTTTCCATGGTGCTTTCTACAGCCCTTGGTGTGATCATCGGTTCCATCAGCGGTTTTGTGGGAGGAACGGTGGATGCAGTGCTGATGCGTCTGGTGGATGCACTGATGAGCCTTCCGACATTCCTGATCATGATCGTTATGAATGCCTTCCTGAAACCGGGACTTCAGAACATTGTCCTGATCATCGGCTTTCTGACCTGGATGAACATTGCCAGGATCGTCCGTGGCGAGACCATTTCCCTGAACGAGAGAGAGTATGTCATCTATGCAAAGATCTCCGGACAGAAGAAATTCTCCACCATTGTACATCATATCCTGCCTAACATCATGCCTACCATTATCGTGGCTGCAACCATGAACATTGCCAATGCCATCCTGATGGAATCTGCACTGAGCTTTTTCGGCCTGGGTATCCAGCCGCCTACGGCTTCCTGGGGAAGTATGCTGAGCAATGCACAGCGCTATATCCAGCAGGCACCGTATCTGGCTATTTTCCCCGGAATCCTGATCCTGATCACGGTCGTCAGCTTCAATTATCTGGGAGAAGTATTAAGAAAAGTATTCGAGCCCAAGTAAGGAGGACATTTACATATGGAAAAATTACTGGAAGTAAAAGATCTGAAGGTGTCTTTCTTTACAGACCTTGGAGAGACACAGGCAGTAAAAGGTGCAGGCTTTGCCATCGGTGAGGGGGATTTTTTCGGGATCGTAGGAGAGTCCGGAAGCGGAAAGAGCGTAACCACCAAATCCATTCTCCGTCTCGGACCATCCAACTGTAAGATCATGGGTGGTGAGATCCTGTTCCGGGGAGAAGATATCCTGAAGAAAAATGAAGCAGAGCTCCGTGAGATCCGCGGTGGTGAGATCGCCATGATCTTTCAGGATTCTCTTTCCGCACTGAATCCGGTTTACACTGTTGGTAATAAGATGGTAGAGCTGATCCGGCGCCATACCAATATGAACAAAAAAGAAGCAAAGGCCCGGGTGCTGGAGCTTCTCACAGCCGTTGGCATCACAGACCCGGAAAAGGCTATGAACAGCTATCCCCACGAGCTTTCCGGCGGTATGCGCCAGCGTGTGATGATCGCCATGGCCATGAGCAGTGACCCGAAGATCCTGATCGCAGATGAGCCCACCACAGCCCTGGACGTTACGATCCAGGCGCAGATCCTTCATCTGCTTCTGGAACTTCAGAAAAAAACAATATGAGCATCATCCTGATCACCCATGATCTGGGCGTTGTAGCGCAGACCTGTAAACGGGTAGCTGTCATGTGTGGTGGCTACGTGGTGGAAGAAGGAACTGTAGAAGAAATTTTTCTTCATCCGGGACATCCCTATACACAGGCACTGATCGCAAGCATGCCGCGGGTGGGAGGTACCTTTGAACAGTTTCTGGAGAGAGATCTTTCGGACGGAAACGGTGATCTGTGTCCCTTCCTGAATCGTTGTAAATATGCGGACAAAACCTGTGAAGCCTGTCTTCCGAAATATTATGAGGCTTCAGAGGGACACAGGATATTCTGTCACAGAAGGGAGGAGAAGAGATGAGCAAGCCCTTAATTGAAGTAAAAGATCTGAAAGTATATTTTAAACAGAAATCTCCGAAGATTCTGTCCTTTAAGCCGGGCATACTGAAGGCTGTGGATCAGGTAAGCTTTTCGATTGAAAAGGGGAAAACCTTCGGTCTGGTAGGAGAATCCGGAAGCGGAAAATCTACCATCGGAAAGGCAATCCTACGTTATCATAAACCCACAGGCGGTGAGATTTTTTATGAAGGAACAGAGATCGGAGCCATGGGGGAAAAAGAACTGCTTCCATACCGCAAAAAAATGCAGTCCGTTTTTCAGGATCCCTATTCCTCTCTGGACCCAAGCCATACAGTGCAGGATATCATCTGTGAGCCTATGGCAATCCATAAAATGTACACTCCAAAGGAACGTAAGGAGCGTGCAAAAGAACTGATCCGCGTGGTTGGCCTCAAAGAGCAGGATCTTCTGAAGTATCCTCATGAGTTTTCCGGCGGACAGCGTCAGAGGATTTCCATTGCAAGAGCACTTTCCGTACAGCCGGAATTTGTAGTCTGCGATGAGCCCATTTCTGCACTGGATGTTTCTCTGCAGGCCCAGATCGTCCAGATGCTTCAGGATCTTCAGGAAAAATACGGGCTGACCTATCTGTTCATCAGCCATCAGCTGCAGGTGGTCCAGAAGATCTGTGATGAGATCGGGGTGCTTTATCTTGGAAATCTCATGGAGATCGCAGATGCAGATAAGCTCTATTCCAATCCGCTGCATCCTTATACAAAAATGCTGATCTCCTCGATTCCGGTTCCGGACCCGAGAGTCAAAACTCTGGATCAGATCGTTACGGATACCGGAGTACAGTCCAGATCTATCGGGGGCTGTCGCTTCCATAACCGCTGTCCGTGGTGTGAGGAACGCTGCAGGCAGGAAACCCCGGCACTTCGTCAGGTGGAGCCGGGACATATGGTAGCATGTCATAAATATCAGGAAAAGAAATAATCATAAAATACGGGAAGGTAAATAAAAAAGTGGACAAAAATATATATAAAAACTATCTGGCGATCCTCCGTGAGGAGATGATCCCGGCTATGGGATGCACAGAACCGATCGCTCTGGCCTATGGTGCGGCAAGAGCAAGAGAGATCCTTGGGAAAGAGCCGGAGCGTATCGTAGCAAAATGTTCCGGAAATATCATCAAAAATGTGCGTTGTGTGATCATTCCCAATTCAGGAGGCTTAAAGGGGATTCCTGCAGGTGTGATCCTTGGGGCGGTGGCAGGAGATGCCTCACTGAATATGGAAGTTCTTTCCAAAGTCGATGAAAAGGGCAGGGCACGCTGCAGGGAACTTCTGGAGGCAGATATCTGTAAGGTGGAGCTTCTGGACACGCCGGTAGTCCTTCACATTATCATCGAAATGTATGCCGGTGAAGATGCCGTCAGCCTGGAGATCAAATACGACCATATCAACGTGACCAGGATCAGCAAAAACGGAGAGATCCTCCTTGATGCAGATAAAGCAGTGGAAGAAAAGGAAGAGACGGACCGTGGCCTGTTAAATCTGGAGGATATTCGGGAATTTGCAGATACCGTAGAGCTTTCCGATGTAAAGGAGCTTCTGGATGCGCAGATCAGAAGCAACATGGCCATTGCTCATGAGGGAATGACCGGAAAATACGGCCTGGGTATCGGGCGCGTGATCCGTGAAAATTATTCTCACGATATGCTCACTAGAATGAGAAGTCTTACTGCAGCGGCTTCTGAGGCACGTATGGGTGGCTGTGATATGCCGGTTGTCATCAATTCCGGAAGCGGAAATCAGGGAATTGCATGCTCTGTTCCGCTGATTGTCTATGCAAGAGAGATGGAGCTGCCGGATTACAGCCTCTACAGGGCTCTGGTGTTTTCCAATCTCCTCACAGTTTATCAGAAGCAATATATAGGGAAGCTGTCTGCCTTCTGCGGTGCGGTATCGGCCTCCTGTGCAGCCGGAGCTGCCATTACCTATATGGTAGGCGGAGATATTTCCCTGATCAAAAAAACGATCGAGAATACCCTCGCCAATATTCCGGGAATCATCTGTGATGGGGCCAAGATCTCCTGTGCTGCCAAGATCGCAGCCTGTCTTGACGCAGCCTTTCTGGCGCATCATCTTGCCATGAACGGGCAGTCTTATGCACCTTATACAGGAATTCTCCAGGAAGAAACCGCAGAGACCATCAGCTGTGTGGGACAGATCGGAAAAGACGGTATGAAGGAAACAGACAGAGAGATCCTCAAGATCATGCTGGAGCATTGATCCGCATCGGAGACGGCACAGATTAAACAGAAAAGGTTGGATTTATGGACAACGAATTAAGAATTGCAATACTGATCGATGCAGATAATGTATCAGACAAATACATCAAGATCATCGTGGATGAAGTGGCAAACATCGGCATAGCCACCTACAAACGGATCTATGGAGACTGGACCAGTGCACGGCTTTCCTCCTGGAAAAAGGTTCTCCTGGAGGATTCCATCATCCCTATCCAGCAGTACAGCTATACCACCGGAAAAACGCCACCGATTCGGCGATGATCATTGATGCCATGGATATTCTGTATTCCGGAAATGTGGATGGATATTGTATCGTTTCTTCGGACAGTGATTTCACCCGTCTGGCAGCAAGGCTCCGGGAATCCGGAATGCTGGTCCTGGGTATGGGTGAGGAGAAGACGCCGAAGCCGTTTATTTCCGCATGCAACCAGTTTAAATATCTGGATCTTCTCTACCGCAACCAGCAGGAGGAAGAGAAGAAGGAAGATCTGGCTACTGCAGCAGAAGCTAAAAAATCCGGAAACAGCAGTAAACAGAGCAGCTCCGGCTCCAGGAAGAACAAAGATCTCAAGCGGGTGCGCAAGGCCATTAATGCCATCATCGAGAAATTTTCTGACGAAGAGGGATGGCTTTCCTCCGGACAGCTGGGCGACCAGCTTGGGAAACGACTTCCGGATTTTGATGTGCGTAATTACGGATATTCCAAGCTGACCCCCTTTATCAAATCTCTGGGAAATTATGAGACAGGCAGGATCCCCACAGGAAGCGGAGGGAGAAAGCAGATCTATTTCCGGATGAAGGAGGATAAACAATGAAGAATTATCTGGCACCTATGGAGGGCGTAACCAACTGGGTTTACCGGAATGCATATCATGACTGTTTTTATCCCATGGATAAATACTTTACTCCCTTCATCACTGCCAAGCCCAATAAACGTCTCAGCAGCAAGGAGATCAAAGAGGTATCACCGGAAACCAACGGAGATCTTCCGGTGATCCCCCAGATCCTGACCAACAATGCGGAGGATTTTGTGAAAACAGCCCATATCTTCCGGGATGAATACGGACACAGGGAAGTAAATCTCAATCTGGGATGCCCCTCGGGAACTGTCACAGCCAAGGGAAAGGGTGCCGGTTTCCTGGGCGAGCCGGATAAGCTGGAACGTTTTCTGGATGAGATCTTCGAAAAGACCGGGATGGAGATCTCCATAAAAACAAGAGTGGGAACGGATTATGAGGAAGACTGGGAACGGCTTCTTGAGATCTACGGCAGATATCCGCTGAAGGAGCTGATCATCCATCCACGCCTTCTGAAGGATCATTATAAGGGGATTCCCAGATATGGACTGTATGAGGAGGCAAGGGAAAAGCTGAAGGTTCCTCTGGGATATAACGGGGATATTTTTTCGGTGGAGGCTTATCAGGAAATCCGGGAGAAATTTCCGGATGCAGACAGCGTCATGTACGGAAGAGGCCTGATCGCAAGGCCCTATCTTCTGGATGCCATTATGCAAAAAGAAGACGGAGAGGATCACCGGGAAGAATACCGAAAAAAGCTGCGGCAGTTCCATGACCGTCTTTACCGGGATTATCAGCGATATCTTTCGGGAGAACGAAATGTACTTTTCCGCATGAAGGAATTGTGGAGTTATATGGCACCGGGCTTTACCAATTATGCCAGATATCTGAAAAAGATCAAAAAATCCCAGCATTTTGGTGACTATGAGGCAGCAGTTATGAGCCTTTTTGGAGAACAGGAGATCTTAAAGGTATGAACAGTATAAAAGAAAAATTTGATGAGTTTATTTCCCAGTATCCCATTTTTGAGTATCGTGTGCTGGATACCGGGGATATTAAAGTACAGTCACGTGTGCGTACGATCTGTAAACAGGAATGTGAACGTTATGGGAGCACATGGGCCTGTCCTCCGGCAGTGGGAGAGCTGTCAGAATGCGAAAAGAAGATCCGGAGCTATCCGAAAGCAGTTTTCTTTTCCAGCGTTGCGGAGGTATCGGATATCATGAACATGAAGGAGATGCTTTCCACAAGAATGGAACACGAAGCGCTTACAGAGAAGGTACGTGATTTTCTGGAGGGAGAGGGCTATGAGACCTTTACGCTTTCCACGGAATCCTGTGACTTCTGTGAACGCTGTGCCTATCTGGACGGAAAACCATGCCGTTTTCCGGAGCATATGCATCCATGTCTGGAAAGCTATGGCGTGGTAGTCAGTGAGATCGTAGAAAAGGAAGCTATGGAATATAATCTGGGTGGAAATACCATTCTCTGGTTTTCCATGGTGCTGATCCGCAGATAAAAGACAAAAAGCAGATACAGTGAAAGATACATATGAAGAAATCCTCCGGCATAGATTAATGATAAAAGCCGGAGGATTTTTTTAATGAGAAAAATGTCAGCTTTTCTGGAGCTTCCCGGGGAACCGGCATTTCGGGAGGTGCAGGTGATACTTACGGGAAAACGCCGGGCAGTGATCGAAAATTACCGGAATATCCAGAGCTATACAAGGGAGGAGATCCTGATACTGACACCTTCCGGCAGACTTGTGATCCGTGGGAAAAACCTTGTGATTCCCTGCTACACAACCCTTGAACTATGTATCCGCGGGCAGATCGAAAGCATTATGCTGGAGGAGGGAAATAAGTAATGGTCCCAGGTTTTGTGCGGGTTTCTGTTAAGGGGCAGCAGTGCCAGCGGTTTGTGAATCTGTGCAGAGGCAGGGAAATGGATCTGAAAAGGATCATCCGTACCGGTGAGACGGAGCTTCAGCTGACTATGAAGGTAGCGGATTTTCTGCAGATCTCGCCACTGCGGAGAAAAACAGGGGTACATATCCACATCCTGAAAAAAAGAGGACCTTTGTTTTTTCTGCTTTTCTGTAAAAGAAGAAAAATGATCCCCGCAGGATTTCTGGCAGTTTGCTGCCTCCTTTTTTTTCTGTCAGGCAGAGTGTGGAACGTTGAAATTCGGGGAAATATTTTAAATCCCACACCCCAGCTGATGAGCTTTCTGAAAGAGCAGGGGGTCTGTTTCGGAGTATCCAGAAAGAAGATCAGCTGCAGTGCACTTGCAGCTTCCCTGCGAAGAGAATTTCCGGAGATCACCTGGGTGTCTGCCGGATTTTCGGGAACGGGCCTGCGTTTTGAGATCCGGGAGGGAACTGCCGGAGAAAAAGCAGAGCCGGAAGAAAGATTCTGCAGTCTGTTTTCAACACTGGACGGTGTGATCGATTCCATGGTCACACGGCAGGGAACTCCTCTTGTCAGGGCTGGGGATGAAATAAAAAAGGCCAGGAACTGGTTTCCGGGATCGTGGACATCACCGATGACAGTCAGGAGGTTATCCGCTATGCATATGTTCAGGCAGATGCGGATATTTACATCCGACATACCATTGCCTATTACGATACCTTTCCGTTGGATATGGAGAAAAAGGTGTGGTCCGATAAAAAGAAAACAAGGTTTTTTTTCAGCTGGGAAACTGGTTTCTGGACTTTTCCTCTCCTCTGAAACAAAATGAGGAACGTCTCGTCAGTCGGGAACCTCTTTTCAGTATCGGGATTTTTCGTTCTCCTGTTACCCTGGGGATCGCTGCGATCGGGAAGTACGAAGTACAGAAAGAGCAGCTGACAGAGGATGCCGCAAAAAAAACAGGCCATACAAAGGCTTTATGCCTATGAAGAAAAATTAATAGAAAAAGGGGTTCAAATATCTGAAAATAATGTTAAAATAGAAATAAATCACCAGGACTGCGTCAGCAGAGGCACTCTTACCGTCATTGAACGGACCGGAAGAAAAGCCCCCACAGAAAAAAGACGCAGCCAAAAGAAAGGACACCAGAGGATGGCTAGCAGCATTATCGAATTATATGTGGATGTGCCGGCAGACCGCCAGGCGAATATTTTCGGACAGTTTGACGAGCATCTGAAGCTGATCGAACGTACTCTGAACGTAACCATGATCTTCCGTGACGGTTCTCTTAAGATCCTGGGAAGCCAGGAGGGAGCCACACAGGCCAGGGCGATCGTGGAGGAACTGAACACACTTGCGGGCAGAGGCAATACCATCACACAGCAGAATGTGAATTACGCACTTTCCCTTGCCATGGAGAAGATCGGCTCCGTGATGGAGGAGATCGACAAGGATTTTATCTGTAATACCATACAGGGCAGACCCATCAAGCCCAAGACTCTCGGACAGAAGGACTATGTGGAACAGATCCGTAAGAAGATGATCGTGTTCGGCGTGGGACCTGCCGGAACCGGCAAAACCTATCTTGCCATGGCTATGGCAGTAACTGCTTTTCGCAATGAGGAGGTTTCCAGGATCATTCTTACCAGACCGGCCATTGAGGCAGGCGAGAAGCTGGGATTCCTTCCTGGCGATCTCCAGAGCAAGGTCGATCCCTATCTGCGTCCTCTTTATGACGCATTGTATCAGATCATGGGCGCAGACAGCTTTGCCAAAAACATGGAGAAGGGGCTCATCGAGGTTGCCCCTCTTGCCTATATGAGAGGACGTACACTGGATAATGCCTTCATCATCCTGGATGAGGCACAGAATACCACACCTGCCCAGATGAAGATGTTCCTGACCAGGATCGGCTTCGGTTCCAAGGTGATCATCACAGGAGATGCATCCCAGAAGGACCTTCCCAGGGATGCCACATCTGGTCTGGATGTGGCGATGAAGGTGCTGAAGAAGATCGATGACATTGGATTCTGTCAGCTGACCAGCAAGGATGTTGTACGTCATCCACTTGTACAGCAGATCGTACAGGCCTATGACGATTATGAAAAAAACAGAAGCCTGCCAAATCCAGGAAGGATGACAGGTATGCTGTAAAAAATAAGGAGTACAGAAGATGACCATAAATATCGAATATGAGACAGATCAGGAGTTAGGCATTGACTATGCTGCCCTTGCATCCCAGGTTGCGGACAAGGTTCTTGAAATGGAAAAATGTCCCTATGACGGACAGGTCAATCTTGTCCTGACAGACAACGAGGAGATCAAGAGGGTAAATACGGAATTCCGGAATATCCAGGCTCCTACGGATGTGCTGTCATTTCCTATGATTCCCTTTGAGACACCGGCGGATTATTCCGTTGTGGAAGAGGATGAGTCCTATTTTGATCTGGACAGTGATGAACTCCTTCTTGGAGATATCATGATCTCCGTGCCTAAGGTTTTTGCCCAGGCAGAGGAATACGGACATAGTGTGACAAGGGAATTCTGTTTCCTGGTGGCACACAGTATGCTGCATCTTCTGGGTTATGATCATATGACAGAGGATGAGGCGAAGGTCATGGAAGCCAAGCAGGCAGCGGCACTGAAGGAGCTGGGGATCAACCGCTAGACGGGCTGTCCCACGGAAAAGCTAAGCGGGAAACTCTTCCGCTTTAAGAAAAGGAGGTAATATATGAGAATGAAAAAGACAGGTATCCTGGCAGGTATCACAGCTGCATGCATCTGCATTGCCCAGACTGTTCCCGCTTTTGGAGCAGGGCAGGATCTGGTAGGCTTTGTCCCCAATGAGGAAAAGCAGGAAGAAACCCAGGTAAAGAGCTATCTTACCGGCGAAAATGTTCCGGAGAGCATTGGACGGAGAAGACCGGTTGCCGTGATGATGGGCAACAACAGTGTCGGAGCTCCCCAGAGTGGTATCGGACATGCCGGTGTTGTCTACGAAGCGCCGGTGGAAGGTAATATTACCCGTCTTATGGGCATTCTCGAAGATTACGATGAGCTGGAACGAATCGGTTCCGTTCGCAGCTGCCGTGACTATTATCTCTTTTATGCCAACGAATTTAATGCGATCTATGCCCACTACGGACAGGCTGCCTATGCACTGCCTTATCTGGAGCAGCATGTGATCGATAACCTCAACGGGATCCAGATCGGCAAGCTGGCTTTTTTCCGCACAACAGACAGGAAGGCACCTCACAATGCCTATACAGATGCCAGCCACCTTCAGGCAGGCATAGATGCTATGGGATACAGCCAGGAATATAAAGAAGAATATACCGGACATTATCTTTTTGCAGAAGATGGTACAGAGACTGTACCGGATGGGATCACAGCCAGCCTTGTGAAGCTGGATAATTTTACTGACAATCATCCGTGGTATGAATACGATGAAGAGACAAAGGAATATAAGAGATTCCAGTTTGGCAAGGAACATGTGGATCAGCTGGATAATGAACCGCTTACCTGCGACAATATCATCCTTCAGTATTCATCCTGCCCGGCCTACGATGGAAACGGCTATCTGAATATTGATGCCATTTCCGGCGGAGAGGGCAAGTTTATTACCAGAGGCAAAGCTATTGATATCCGCTGGGAGAAGGATTCTCCATGGGGGATCACGCATTATTACGACGGAAATGAACAGGAGATCCGCCTGAATCCGGGTACTACCTGGGTGGAGATCGTACAAAATGACAGGATTGATTCCGTTACTTATCAGTAAGACTAATATACAGGTATCAGGAGAAACAAAAAACATGAACGCAAATTACAGGGAACGACTGAAAGACAAGAAACGCATCGTTATCAAGATCGGATCATCATCACTGATCCACGCAGAAACAGGAAGACTGGATTTCCGTAAGCTGGAGATCCTGGCCAGAGAGCTCAGTGACCTTCACAATCAGGGGAAAGACGTAGTGTTGGTATCCTCCGGAGCCATTGCGGTAGGTGCAGCTGCACTGGGTATGAAGGGAAAGCCGGCAGAGCTTGAGAAAAAGCAGGCCTGTGCAGCTGTGGGACAGGCCAGGCTGATGACCATTTATCAGAAGCTTTTCGGGGAATACAATCAGATGGTGGCACAGATCCTGATGACCAAGAATACCATGGTCAACAATACCAACCGCAGGAATGCCCAGAATACCTTCCAGCAGCTTCTGGCAGAAAAGGTGATCCCCATTGTAAATGAGAACGACTCGGTATCCTCCTACGAATTCCAGAACCTGGTAAAATTCGGAGACAACGATACCCTTTCCTCTGTAGTTGCTGCACTGATCGATGCGGATCTTCTGATCCTCATGTCCGATATTGACGGTCTTTTTACAGACGATCCCAATTCCAATCCGGATGCACAGTTTATCGACATTGTAGAAAATATGGATGACAATATGCGTAAGCTTGGCAAATCCTCTACAGGAAGCAATGTCGGTACCGGGGGAATGGCAACCAAGCTTACCGCTGCGATCATCGCAACTGCGGCAGGGGCGGACATGGTCATTGCCAACGGAAACGACTTCCACAACATCCACAGGATCGTGGAAGGCAGGAGCTGCGGAACATTATTTGTAGGAAACAAGAAGGAAGAATTCTTCCTCATTGATTATATCGAAAAACTGCTTTAAGGAGAGTATCATTATGATGGACAATATCAAGATCGACAGGATCAACGCACTGGCACATAAACAGAAAAGTGTAGGTCTTACCGAGGAAGAAAAGGTGGAACAGGCGAAGCTTCGGAGAGAATATCTGGATGCAGTGAAGGGAAATCTCCGTGCGCATCTGAATAATATCGATATCAAAGAAAAGGATGGCAGCATCACCAATCTTGGAGAAAAATATGGAAGAAAAAAGGAAATTAGAAAAAAGATCTTCAAAGCCAGAAAAGAACATACCGATGCCTGGATCCGGGAAAATAGTCTCCGGATCACAGAGGCCCTGACACAGCTTCCGGAATACCGGAATGCAGAACGGATCATGGCATACGCAGATTATAACCATGAAGTGATCACACGCTACATCATCGAGCAGGCCTGGAAAGACGGCAAGGAAGTGGCAGTGCCAAAGGTTTTCGGAAAGGATATGGTATTTTACAGACTGACCGATTTCAGTCAGCTGGAATCCGGCTACTTCGGGATCCCTGAGCCAAAGGAAGACGGAGAAACGGTTTCCTGGGAAGAAGCCATGATGGTCATGCCCGGGGTGGCTTTTGACATAAATTGCAACCGGGTAGGCTATGGCGGCGGTTTTTATGACCGTTTTCTGGAAAAACATCCGGAGGTCTGCCGCATTGCAGTAGGATTTTCCTTCCAGATCCTTCCGGAGGTTCCCACAGAGCCTACGGATATCCGTCCGCAGGTCATTGTGACGGAAGAGAATATATACCGCGATGCACAGTAAGATATTGCTGTAAAGACAGAAAGAAAGGCAGGAATATTTGGAAATGAATGAAATGCTTGAAAAACTGGGACAGAATGCGAAAGATGCGGAGACAGTCCTTCGAAATCTTTCCACAAATGACAAAAATAAAACCCTGGAAGCTGTGGCAAAGGCTCTTGTCGCTCATACCGATGAGATCCTGAAGGCCAATGTCCTGGATGTGGAAAACGGCAAAAAGAATCACATGCCGGAAGGACTGATCGACCGTCTGATGCTGACACCGGAGAGGATTGAGGGAATGGCAGACGGACTTCGTCAGCTTACCGGTCTTGAAGATCCCATCGGGGAAGTTACCGGTATGAAAAAACGTCCCAACGGACTTCTGATCGGACAGAAACGTGTTCCCTTAGGTGTGATCGGCATTATTTACGAAGCACGTCCCAATGTTACCTCAGATGCATTCGGTCTTTGTTTCAAAACCGGAAATGTCGTGATCCTGAAGGGGGGAAGCGACGCAATTCATTCCAATACTGCCATTGTCAACTGTATCCGTGAGGCATTGAAGGCCTGCGGCATTATCGAGGATGCCATCCAGCTGATCCAGGATACCTCCAGAGAAACGGCTGCGGAATTTATGAAGCTGAACCGGTATGTGGATGTACTGATCCCACGTGGCGGAAGAGGACTGATCAAAGCAGTGGTAAACCAGAGTACGATCCCTGTCATCGAGACCGGAACCGGAAACTGTCATATCTATGTGGACGAGACTGCAGATCTTCAGATGGCAGCGGATATTGTGATCAATGCAAAGACCCAGCGTGTGGGTGTATGCAATGCATGCGAGTCCCTTCTTGTAAACCGTAAGGTGAAGGATGATTTTCTGCCGGTATTGGCCGGACGCCTTAAGGAGAAGCATGTGGAGGTCCGTGCAGATGAAGCGGCAAAGGCTCTGATGCCGGGAGCAGTTCCTGCAACAGAAGAGGACTGGGGAACGGAATATCTTGACTATATCCTTTCTGTAAAGGTAGTGGATTCCGTGGAGGAAGCCATTGCACATATCAATAAATATAATACAAAGCATTCGGAGGCCATCATTACCAATGATTATACCCATGCCCAGAAATTCCTGGATGAGGTAGATGCAGCGGCAGTTTATGTGAACGCTTCTACCAGATTCACCGATGGAAACGAATTTGGATTCGGTGCGGAGATCGGAATCAGCACCCAGAAGCTCCATGCAAGAGGCCCAATGGGACTCCTTGCACTGACCACCACCAAGTATATCATTTATGGTAATGGACAGGTACGTCCGTAAGACAGATAAAGTAAAGCGGATTCTTTGGTCCGCTTTACTTTTTTGAAGCGTTGTGCTATACTTTTTTGTAATTGGATTTAAACAGACTAACTCATAACAGGAGGACTTATAAATGAAAAAAAGCAGCTTTTTGCAGTCCTGCTTGCAGGTTCCATGACTGTTGGAATGGCACCTGCCGCAGCGTTTGCCGCTGAAGATACCGGAGCGGTAACAGAGGCAGAAGCACCGACTGCAGACGAGAATACAGAAACACCAGATGACGGAGCGGCTGTGGATGACCAGTCACAGAGTGAAGCCGACGCCCAGGCTCAGGCAGAGGCCGAAGCCCAGGCAGCAGCTCAGGCCCAGGCAGAGGCAGAAGCACAGGCAGCAGCCCAGGCCCAGGCGGAAGCAGAGGCACAGGCAGCAGCCCAGGCTCAGGCGGAAGCAGAGGCACAGGCAGCAGCTCAGGCTCAGGCGGAAGAGGCGCAGCAGGAGCAGCAAACTACTGCGGCAGATGCAACGGTTACTACTGCGGCAGAACTTCAGGCAGCGATTAATAATGCACCTGATTTTGCAGGATCTATTGATGATAGTGATCTATATACATCTGCTTATAAGATTCTGATCAGTGCATCGTTTAATCTCACAGATACTATTACCGTTCCTGCCAATAAAAATATTGCAATTTTTGGTGCAACAAATGCTACAACTGTAGTTGGACGTGGAAGTGTTGCAGGAGATATGTTCAAAGTAAGTGCAGGAAGTATTTTGTCCATGACACAGAATGAAGGTGACGGCTCCTCAGAAATCGGTAAACTTTCTGTTGAAGGTAAGAAAGACGATGAAACTGCAGTCGATGGATCGATTGTTTCCGTAGAAGCTGGCGCTAAATTTGTGATGACGACAGGTGTTACCCTTTCCAAGAATGTTTCTACTGCAGCAGGTGCGGCAGTTAAAAACAGCGGTAAACTTGTAATTACAGGTGGAGAGATCAAAGATAATGTATCTACAGGCGGAGCTGTTTACAGCACAGGTACGATTTCTTTGGAACATGGAACGGATGCTGCAGCAGACGAACCGAAGATCATCGAGAACTATACAAGCGCAGAAAAGAACGTAAAATCCAATATCGTATTAGGAAAGCAGGATCAGAGTGCAGGAAGTATCATCATTGTCGGTGCATTTGAGAACCAGAACATTGGATATTCCGTAGAGAATCCGGTAGTTGACTATACAGTTTTCCAGAAGCCTGAATCTTTAGCTGCGGATGCATTTGCAAAGGCAATTAAGGCGATGAGCTATGAAGGCGACCAGAGTTATGGAATAAATACAGCTACAGGTCTGCTTGTTTCCAACATTCCAACGGTTAATATTGATAATCCTACAAGTAAAGAAGCAAATACTGTTTCTGTAACCTTCACATCTGATAAAGCAGGTACATATTACTATAAATATGTTGCAAAAGGTGCGGAAGCTCCGACCATCGAGACAGCTACAGAAGGTGGAACGGTTAAGGCAGGAGAAACTACTTCCCTGAAACTTACCAAGGTCACAGACAAGACTATTGACCTTTATGTATGGGTAAAAGAAAGTGAAAGTGGTAACGCCATTGTTGGTGAAGGTGTAAAGAAGGATATTGCAGTAACACAGGCACAGAATCCAGTTGATCCGAAACCGGCAGCACCAAAGGTTACAAAAATCAGCGCAGAAAGTAAAACTGCAACAACTGCAGAAGTAGTTCTTCAGTCTGATAAGAGTGGTACATGCTATTACAAATGGGTGGCAAAGGGAGCGGATAAACCTTCCATTACAACTAAAGACAGCAAGATTGCGGTCACCGCAAAAAAAGATTGTAAGATTGATCTGAAAAATCTGGAAGGTGATGCGATTGATCTTTATGTGCAGGTAGTAGCAAAAGATGGATCAAAGACAGCAGTGACCAAGATTGCAACTGTTACTTTGAAAGAAACAGCTAAAACACCTGCGAAGATTTCCAACGTAAGCTACAAATGGAAAGGTCATACATCTGCGACTGTAACTATGCGTTCTGATAAAGCAGGTGTGTACTATTATGAATGGGTAAAACGTGGTTCCAAAGCTCCGACAGTTGATAAAATGAGCAAAGGAACAAAGGTTTCCGCAAATAAGGATTTCACGATCAGTTTGAAAGATTTGGATGCAAACAATGCGATTGATGTTTATGTGAGTATCAAAGGAACTGACGGAACTGTAAGTACACCAAAGAAGATTACATTGGATGAAGCTAAGCGTCCGGCAAATGTCAGATGGGTTGGCTTTTCATGGATCAACCATACATCTGCGAATGTTACCCTTATTTCGAATAAGAGCGGTACCTGTTATTATAAATGGGTTTCTCGTAACAGTGATGGCACATCTGCCACTCCGAAAGATCTTACATCTACCGGAAAACAGATAACATTTACTGCTGATAAGAAATTTAATATCGGTCTTGAGGATTTAGATTCTGACAACCCAATTGATCTTTATATCCAGATCAAAGATAAAAATGGTGTTTTGACGAATCCATTGAAAATAGCATTTAAAGAAGATTCCAGACCGAAAGTTGCAGATCCAACTCCGACTGACACACCGGATGCATACATCCCAAATGTAAAAGAGAGCGTAGTACAGGGACTGGATGAGGCAATTCAGTTCTATCCGAATCAGTTCTATGAATTTACTGTGATCGGTGCAGGAACAACCAATCAGGATCCAAATGAGGGTGATGTGAAGTGGGTTCCGGTTTACTGGAGTACAGCTGCAAACCCAACCCAGAGCCAGATGCATACAGCATGGAAGATTGGTTCCGGCAAGGGAATCAACAAAGACGCTACATACAACCTGTACGTATTCTTCCAGAAATACATCTACACCGGTGGTCAGTGGCAGGAGACAGACACCATTGAATCCGCAGTATATCAGTTTAGGTCTGCAAAACTGACACCTACCGGAACTCCGGGAGCAGACGGTACATACGGTACCGGCGGCCAGACAGGTTCTGATCCGGATGCAACCATAACAGGAGAGGCATCTGCAACATCCTCCAACGGAGGCAACGGAACCAGATCTAAGAATGCAGTATCAACAGCCGATAACTCACCGATCGGAACCATGTCCGCACTGGCAGTGGCATCCCTTCTTGCAGGTGGATATGTGATCGTGAGAAGAAGAAAAAAGGACATCTAAACGCACAATAGCCAAAATAGCATAACAAATAAAAAATCACCGGTTTTCCGAAAGAACAGGAAAGCCGGTGATTTTTTGTAAAAATAAATTTACAGATTTTTTTTCTTATAGATAAACCAGGAAGCTGCAATGCTGAATGCAATTAGATAGACTGTCAGGATCAGGACACTGAGGTAATTGACTCCACCGCCGGAAGCAATGGTACGGATCAGATGACTGGTCTGTGACAGTGGAAGAGCAGCTACAAAATTCCCAAGAAAGCCCGGGATCTTCTCTGTAGAGAAGAAGGTGTTGCACAAAAAAGCCATTGGCATAATGATATAGTTGGAAAAACGAGGTACATCCGCATGGTTTTTGGCAAGGAAAGAAACCACAACACCGATGGCTGAAAATACAGCACCGTTGAGGAACATCACCAGCAATGACCATCCGTTGAACACAAGACCGGTTCCGATCGGCATGGTCAGAAGAAGGATGATTCCTCCTGCATAAAGCCCGCGGAGACTGCCTCCGATGATCTGTCCGGCAATAAACTGCCACAGAGGTGTCGGAGATATCATAACCTGGTCAAAGGCTTTCTCATAAAGACGCTGCACATTCAGATTCTGTGCGATAGCATTAAAGCTTCCGTTCATTGTAGTCAGTGAAACCACACCAGGGATCAGGAAATTCAGATAAGGCTCTCCGTGTGAGGAGGTCTGGATCCCCATTCCAAAAACGATCAGATACATCAGCGGCGCGATCATGGCCGCCAGCGTGATCTTATAGAAATCCCTTCGGAACTCCACCCATTTTTCCCATAAAATAGTAAGTATTCCCATGATAATTCATCGTCCATTCTGTTAAATTATAAGATAACTGTGGCTGACGCCGGCTTATCGCTGCATCAGATGCCTGCCTGCGCGCTCCACAAAAAACATCCTCCAGAGTTGTCTCACGAAGGGTGCACTGTCCGTCCAGAGAGGACAGAAAAGAGATGGCCTCTTCCCGACTGTGGAAGTAGTGGCTTTTTGCCCCTTCCGGTGTTTCCTGATCTACGGTGTATTTGCCCAGGCCGTCGATCAGGCCCGATGGAGTATTGATCTCCTCCAGCTTTCCGTGATCCATAAGTGCTACCCGGTTGCAGAGAGACTGTGCCTCTTCCATATAGTGGGTTGTCAGAAGAATGGTCAGATTTTTTCCGTTCAGCTGACGGAGAAGATTCCACATCTGTCGTCTGGATAGCGCGTCCATGCCTGCAGTGGGCTCGTCCAGAAGAAGGATCTCCGGACTTGTGAGAAGTGCCCGGCATACCATAAGCTTTCGTTTCATACCACCGGAAAGCTTCCTTACAGTCCGCTTGCGGAAGGGAAGAAGTCCACAGAAATCCAAAAGCTCTTCAGTTTTCCGTTTGATCTCTTTTCGTGGCATGAAATAAAGACGGCCCTGATATTCCATGATCTCGTCCATGTTCATATCCTGGCGCATGGAATATTCCTGCGTGATCACGCTGATCTTGCGCTTCAGATCCGGTCGGTTGCGTCCAAGTGTCTGCCCGTCAATGAGGATTTCGCCCTCTGTGGGCAGGAGCAGAGTGGAAAGCAGACTGATCGTGGTGGTCTTTCCGGCACCGTTGGGTCCCAGCAGACCGAAAAATTCGCCGGTTTCTATGCGAAGATCCAGAGAATCCACAGCAGTAAAACTGTCGAATTTTTTTGTGAGATTTTTTGTTTCGATCATCTCTGTTCATTTCCTTTCGTTTGTATGCAAATTTCACTCTATTATACTGGAAAAGAAGAGACATTTCAACAATTCTGAGATGTTCTTTACAGAAAAGGGGCGTTGTGCTATAGTGATACGAAGGAAAATAAAAACGGAGAGAAAACCATGAAACACAGGATGAGAACAATAATGCTGCTTCTTCTGACTATGCTGCTGCTATGCCCGATACAGGTTCTGGCTGCAGGTGGAGAGAACGCAGTGAAGACAGATCTGGAGGACGGAGAATATTCCATACAGGTGGAGCTGGAAGGCGGAAGCGGAAAAGCCAGCGTTTCTTCCCCCACATTGATGCTGGTAAAGGATGGGAAGATGTATGCACGGCTCCAGTGGAGCAGCTCCAACTATGATTATATGATCGTAGATGGGGAAAAATATCTCAATGAGAGCGAGGAAGGCAGAAATTCTGTTTTTACTGTCCCGGTAACTGCCCTGGATGATAAGATGGAAGTGATCGCAGATACACTGGCCATGGGCGCCCCGCATGAGATCGATTATACGCTGACCTTTTATGAGGCTTCTATTGGCTCCAAGGGCCAGCTTCCTCAGGAGGCAGCGAAAAGAGTGGTTGCAGTTGCGCTGGTGATCATCATCGGCGGCGGTATTCTGAATTATTTTGTAAACAAAAGGAATCGGTGTTAAACCGGTTCTTTTTTATGCTCTTTCGCATAATATACATAATAATGAACATGTATAAAGACGGAAGGAAGGGAACATCATGGATACAGTACAGGATAAAACCTACGAAGCAATTTATTATTCACTGTGGGAGGCAGCCAGGCGTTACAGCAGCTTTACACAGTTTCGGGTGATCGGAAAAAGCCACGATGACCGGATGATCCCTATGCTGGAGATCGGACAAGGAGATGCCTGTATTTTCTGTGTGGCTGGCTTTTCCGGAACGGATGGACAGATGACGGACAGGCTTACCAGGATGGCACTGGAGCTTTGCAGAATATATGAATGCAACTGGACCGTGGACGAGCTTTATGAGGTAAAAAAGCTCCTGGATCAGACCAGGCTTTGTATCATACCGGTGGTCAATCCGGATGGATATGAGATCTGCCGGAAGGGCTACAATACTGTGCGAAATCCCATTTTCCGTCAAATGCTGAAAATGCAGGATGTTCCCTGCGATGAATTCGAGGGAAATGCAAGAGGAATGGATACTGCAAGGAATTTTCCTACTACCTTCTGCAGCAGAAAAAAGATCCATCAGCAGCCTGCCAGTGAAAATGAGACACGTGCACTGATCCGGATCTTTCAGGAATACGGAGGACGTGGCCTGCTGGTTTTCTGCGGATATGGAAAAAAGGTGGTTTATTATCGGCGGGATCAGAATTTTTCCACTGGTCAGAGATGCTACCGTCTTGCACGTCACTTAAAAAAATGTACCAGGGGAAAGCTGGAGCAGCTTGCAATAGAACGAGAAGCGCAGAACGGGCGAAGGAGCACAGGCAGGCCGGAACAGTATTACGGAGAAATGATCCGCCAGCCGGCTTTCCGGATCGAATTGCCGGTAAATTCCGGAAATAAAGA
Organism: Ruminococcus sp. SR1/5; assembly: GCF_000209835.1. NCBI lineage: Bacteria > Bacillati > Bacillota > Clostridia > Eubacteriales > Oscillospiraceae > Ruminococcus > Ruminococcus sp. SR1/5. Next base: position 607,774 of record NC_021014.1, read on the forward strand.
AGAGGAAGAACGGGAAATCCGTGATCTGATGCTGCTTCCATTGGAATATATTTACTCTCTGGTACAGCTGTAAAAAAATCTGGCGTTGCACGGATGCAGGGTCTGTCAGCTTATGAAAAATAGGGTGACAGACATACCCGCTGAGAAACCAGTGTCGAATCCTGTCGGACGAATTTGATTGACTTCCGGATCTGTGGACCCTATAATAATATCATCTGAAACAAATCTTTTTTAACAAATGTCGCAGGAATCTTTCACCTCTGTAAGTAATGAGAGGAACTGCACATCTGAGCATATCTGCTCGAATAATTTCCATTCAGTATTTTTGCTGTATTATTATTTTGCTTATGCTTGTCCTCACTTCAAAATCTGTGCGTTTAAGTGATGGGAGCATGTTGCGAATTGCCATATTGACTGCTATACAGGGAGGACTTTTTTATGGCTCAATTTATGTGGGGCAGGTCTCCGCCGGAATTTTCCTGATATCCGAACACTGTTTCTTTCCCTGCAGAGGGAAGTGATCATCAAATATCGTATGTAGAACAGAATACAGGAATGAAAATATTTTTTCGATGTATCGGCAACACAGTTCTGGGACTGATGCTGGTGATGGCATTGGTGCTTCTTATTCCCGGACTTTTCGGGATTCGGCCCTATGTGGTCTATTCCGGATCCATGGAACCTGAGATCCCAACCGGAGCTGTGGTTTTTACAAAGGAAGGAGAGTTTTCTCCGAAAAAGGGAGATATCATTACTTTTCATAACGGAGATACCGTTGTCACCCACAGAGTGGTTAAAAAAGAAAAGGATATCTTTATCACAAAAGGTGACGCCAACAAGACAGAAGATCCTGTTCCCGCAGAGGCGTCACAGATCATCGGGCGGGTAGTCTTTCACCTGCCTTATCTGGGCTACGTGATCCATTTTCTGAAAGCCCGGATCCCTTTTGCCGCAGTTTGCATAGCGGCATGTCTGTCAGTACTCTTTGATCTGGCATATACCCCAAAAAAGAAAAAATACAGGGAGGAATTTAATCATGATGAAAAACAGAAAACTGGTAAAAGGAATCGCACTTGCTGCTGTGATCACTGCACTGGCAGCCGGAGGAACAGCTGCATATCTCACGGATTTTGAAACGGCAACCAACAGCTTTACCGTAGGAAAAGTGGATATCGACCTGGATGAACCTAACTGGAAACCGGAGGACAATACAGATCTGGTTCCTACTCAGGTGATCCGGAAGGACCCCTATGTAGCAAATAAAGGAGTAAATGAAGCATTTGTCTATCTGGAAGTTTCTGTTCCGGTCCGAAATGTGATCACGGTAGCCAAGGATGGTACCAGGAATGCGCTTGCAAAAACAGAGCTGTTCAGCTTCACCAAAAACAAGGACTGGACACAGCTGGAGCGGACCGAAGTGGGGCAGAATATGGTTTACACCTATGCATATAACCACATCTTGAAGCCGGGAACAAAGACTACAACTCTTTTTGATACAGTAACCTTTGCCAATATCATCGAAGGTCAGCTGGATACACAGCAGATCGATATGCCGGTACGGGCTTATGCGATCCAGGCTACCAATACCGGGGATGACAAGACTACGGTTCTGGAGCAGGCAACTGCTGCTTACCAGAAATATGTAAATCAGAATAAAGGACAGGCCGGTGGTGTCACGAAATGAATAAATTAAAAAGACCCGTTTTCCTTCTCCTGACAACAGGGATCCTGTGCGCAACAGGGACTGCGGCGTATTTTTCAGATTTTGAAAAAAAGATAAATTCTGCTGCAGTAGGGTATGTGACAACGGAGATCGAGGAAGATTTTCCGGATCCTACACCTACGCCTATGGAGAATGGTCCATCCTACAGAAAAGAGATCCGGATCGGAAATTTTTCCGGCAGTGTGAAAGGGTTCCAGGCAGACTGCTATGTGAGGATGTCCCTTTCCTACTCCAATGACGATATCGGCAGAGGCGTGAAATTAACAGGTCTGGATACGGCAAACTGGGTGTATAACAGTCAGGACGGCTATTATTACTACCGGAAAAAATATCCGAGGGTGAAAAAACAACTCCTCTGTGTACCGGATTTCAGATCGATCCCCAAAAGATCGATGATACTTACAGGGACAGCATTAAGGATTTTGAGATCAATGTTTATGAGGAAGCTGTACAGGCAGAAGGATTTTCAGATTATGAAAGTGCGTGGAGGTATTTTTCAGATCCGGTTTCTGCTCAGGCAGAAAGGAGGGGGAATGCTTGAAAAAACACCTTAAAGCCCTGCTGGCAGGTGCTGCTGTGGCAGGCAGTATCCTAGCGTGCACGGCTGCTTATGCCAGATTTTCAGATTCCGTGACAGTGACCAATCACATATCAGTGGGAGATATCAATATTTCTCTTCGGGAACTGGAAAAAAAGGACGGCCGAGAAATGAAATATCAGGATCGCCGGATCGTTCTTCCGGGAGATGAGATATCCAAGATCCCCAGGATCACCAATCACTCAGAGCCATGCTGGGTAAGGGTGAAGATCTCTTATACAGATGATCTGGAAGGTTTGGATGGTCTGGATGACAGGAATCTTACAGGAATGTCACCGAGATGGATCCGGAAGGGAGAGTATTTTTATTATACCAGGAAGCTGGAACAGGGAGACAGCGTGGATATTTTTACCGGTGTGACTGTACCATCCCAATGGGATGAATCCTACCAGGATAAGAAGCTGGGGATCACCATCGTGGCGGATGCTGTCCAGGCGGCAAATTTTGCACCGGATTTCCGTGCCATGTCACCCTGGGGAAATCAGAAGATCTTAAGATGTATCCACGATACCGATGGTCTTGTGGTTCAGAAAAAAAGTCCGGTGGATCTGAAGGTGGAGTTTGAAGGAAATGCGCACAAACTGATCGCGGCTCCGGAAGACTTTTTTTCCGGATTTTCCACGGCAATGCCGGGAGATGTTTTTCATGATTCTGTAGAGATCCGTAATACAACGGAGCATGCTGCAAAGATCTTCTTCCGCACATCACCGGAATGTAAATCGGTAAAGGATCAGGAATTTCTGAAAAAGCTGAAGCTGGTGATCACCATGAATGATAAAAAGCTGTATTCCGGGGATCTTTTGGCTGTGTCTCTCAATAAGGCCGTGTCCCTGGGGGAATTTTCCAGCGGAGAAAAGGGAAACATGAGATTTGAGGTTACGGTTCCGGCAGAGCTGGATAATTTATATGCTCTTCGAGCTGCAGATGTGAAATGGATCTTTTCTGTGGAGGAGGATCAGGAGACGGCAGATACCAGCCCTGTTCCACGCCGGAATGGCAGGAAAGAAAGCACAGAAAGAGCTTCCGGAAATAACAGCTCTTCGGTAAGGACGATACCAGTGAAGACCGGAGATGAATCTCCTGTGATCCTGTTTGCACTGATGGCCGGTATAGCGCTGCTTACCTGCAGTCTGACGCTATGGAAAGGAGGACGAAAAAATTGAAAAGAAGAATGATCGGTGCATGGCTGGCATTGATAATCACAGCTTCTTCTCTTGTGGTTTCGGCCAGTCCTGCAGCAGATATGAGTTCGGTATCAGCAGATCCGCAGCAGGAACAGACAGAACCGGAGGAAGAAGAGGAGGCCCCGGATATTCCGGTAACAGATCAGCCTGGGGAGGCTGAGATGCCGGTTCCGACAGCCTTGCCTGAACCGGAAACGGTGGAGGAAGCTTTTGAAGAAGGTAAAGATAATACTGAAAATACGGACAGTGATGAGCTGATCGAACCGGAAGAAGAACCGGAAGCTGCTTCAAAAGAAGGAGAAAATATAGCTCTGACAGAGATACCAGAGCAGACAGAGGATCCGGGATTTACTGTATTCACGGAAGAAAACGCGGAAATCCTTACAGGAGAAAGTGAAGAGGATCAGGAACTGATTCAGGATATCGAAAACGGAGAGATCATTGCTCTTTCTGCAGCACTTCCCGGGGAGTTCCGGGAAGCTGGCAGTGCGGAAGTAATCTCAGAAGGAGAGGATGCTATCGCAGCTACAGCACTTTCCCCGTCCCAGTATTATCTGGACAGCTGGACCAGGGTTTACAGCGATGAGATCTGGACAGCTGCCAATGATTTTCTTGGTTCCGGAAATAAAACCCGTATGGGATGTACGTATCGTTCTGTACATTATATTGATGATACAGGAGAGGAAAAGGTTTCGCCTCTGTATTGCCTGAAAGCAACTCAGGATGGGCTGGACAGTATGACGCTGAAGAATGAAGTAGTAAAAGCACTGACTAATTCTGTGATCCAGAAGCTTTTGTACTTTGGTTACGGAGGACCGGGGGATCTGGGGACCGGATATGACCCTTCCTGCAGTCACATAGACTGGTCAAAATGGCAGAACCGTTATGTATTTACGCATATTGCGCTGTCAAAGGTATATTTTAATGACTGTGGATATGCCACAGCAGCAGAAGTAGAACATACAGGGATAAACCGCCTGATCGATAAGATCCAGACATTGACGATCCCTGCAAGAAACAAAGCTGCCGTTTATGTTTCCGAAGACGGTTCCTGGGCAGCAGCATCCGGAAAGACGATCCCGTTAAGTGTATTTCGAAGCAGACCTGCAGGTTTTCCCTTTGTTCCGGATAGTATGAAGGACGGATTTCAGATGAGTACTCTTATGAAAGTAACAGATGGAGCAAAAGCAGGGAACGGGATCACCATAACAAGAGGAGCCGCAGAAAAATGGCAGCTGGCCTACTGGACGAGCGCAGCGGATTATAATTCACAGAAAACCAATCCCAAAATGATGTCGGGGACAAGCCTGAGCCTTAAGGATGGGGCATATTTTTTCTGATCTTTCCGTTAAATGCATCTGCGACAAAGAAGTTTTCCTGTAAAATGCTGCTTCAGCCGGTTTCCTATATCCTGGTTGACGGAAGTGCCCAGGCAGGAAAAGATGGAGTACAGGATTTTGGTGCTTACGTATACCAGGGAACAAGAGGAAGCCTTTCGTTTTCAGTAAAGCCTTCGGTTTACGGCAATGCAAAGCTGGTCAAGAAGGAACCCAACACGGGAAAACTGATCCAGGGAGCGCAGTACGGACTGTTTGCAGCAGAAGCTCTGACCTCCGGATACCGGACTATGTACAGTAAGGATCAGAAGGTTTCAACCGGAACAACAAACGCCAGTGGAGAGATCCTTTTTTCAAAACTGGTTCCGGGAAAATACTATGTGAAAGAAACGAAAGCCGCTGCAGGCTATAAACTGAACACCGCTATCAAAAATGTTACAGTAACCGGCGGAAAGACGACAACCGTCAGCGTAACGGATATCATGGATATCAGCGGAACAGTATCCATCAGAAAGAAAGACGGAAATACCGGCGATCCACTGGCAGGAGCTGAATTCACCCTGTATCAGTGGAGTAAAAAAAGCAAAGCCTACGTAACCTTAAAAAACTGACTTATGATGGACAGAAGCGTACCTATAACTCCGGGAAATTTAATTATACCGAAGACAATCAGGGAAAATTCCGTGTGCGTGAGACAAAATCTCCTCCCAATTACACCGGAAACTGGCAGAAGAATTTTACGCTGGAAAAGCCGGGAGAAAAGCAGGAATTTCTGTTTGAAGCAGTGAACTACCAGACTGAAAAACGAAGGATTGAAGTTCGTAAGATCGATGCGAAAACCGGTGAGATCCTGAAAGGTGCGGAATTTACACTTTATGAATACAGTGCAGCCAAAAAAGCCTATAAAGAAAAAGGAACTCTTCTGGATTATGACATCTCCAGTGAACTTTATGTAAGTGGTGAACTTTTGAAGACTTCGGATAATGAGGGAAAATATAAGATCGCGGAAACAAAGACTCCGCCCGGATATACAGGAAGCTGGGAAGAAGAGGTGAATATCACAGACAAGGATGCACGCCTTTCCTTTGAAGTTGTCAATGAAAAGGAAAAGGAATATAAAGGGGTGATCCGTCTGAGAAAAACAGACATCTATACCGGGGAAGTTCTGGAAGATGCGGAATTTACCGTGCTTCAGTGGAATAGAGGGAAGCAGACTTACCAGAATAACCTGGGCGGGCAGAGCATCCTGAAGTTTGACATAGAAACCGGATGGTACTCTACGGAAGAGCTGGTGCTCACAGATGACAATCAGGGAAGGTTCAAAGTAGTGGAAACAAAAAATCCGGAAAACTATACTGGCAAATACGAAAAGGAGGTAATCTTCCAGAAAAAAGAAAATACAGATACGGATACTGTGGATCTGAAAGCAGAGAATACTCCGGTAACACTTCCGCTTGGAAATATCACCATCATAAAAAAGATCAAAGAGGAGGATATTACCTGGGCTCATGGAAATCCAACCTTTTCCTTTGTGGCAGAAGGTACGGATCTATCCGGAAATCCTCACAGATATGAGGATTATGTGACCTTTACCAGAGGAAGCTATGAAACCGATAAAAATGGCTATGCAACATTATCGGTCACTCTCAGGAATATCCCGCTGGGGCAGTATACGGTCTGGGAAAAACCGGTACTGCGCTACTATCTGAAAGATGTACGGGCAAATACAGAGAATGTCCGCATCATAAAAGGCGCTGCACCTGCATATGGTACAGATCCCCGGAAGATTGCTTCCGGTACGGCTGCTCTGACAATGCAAAACAAAAATGCATCGCTGACTTTTGTAAATGAGAAATCCAGATATGATCGATATTCCCATAATGACAGCATAAAAAATACCATACCCGTATCATTTTCCTGAAAAAAGACAGGAGGGCAGGAGTAATCCTGCCCTCCGCAGCGTATTTTATATAGTAAAAAACAAACTGTAAAAAGAAATAAAAAACTACATATATATCCAAAGATATGGTATACTTTTTTACAAATACTGTGAACTCAAGAACTCTCTGGGAGGTCGATGATGAAAACAGACGAAAAAAATCCCGTTTTTGATATTCGGGATACATTGGAAAAATACGCTTGCATTTATCGAAATACTACACTGAAGCTTTTTCAGTACTGTCAGGAAACGGACATATATGAACGTTTGGATGAATACCTGAGACCTGTAAAAAATATTACGGATTTTAAGACCAGTGGACAGAAATACAGCAATGTTTATAAAGACGACTGGAAGTACCTGACGGATTTTCTGACATCCCGGGAAGGCGGGACGATAGAAGTGCGGTGTATCAATAAAGACGGTAATGCGAGTCTTCTGACAGTACGGGGATTTATAGCACAGGATAAAAATACCGGATATCATTATTTCATAGGAAGCTCCAGAGATATCACCAGGGAGAAGCTGCAGGAAGAATTTCTTGAGGAACGTGCCCAGAAAGATCCTCTGACCGGAGTGTATAACCGCTTTTTCGGAAAAGAACTGATCGATGAATACCTTGCATCCAGAAATCCCTATGCAGGATGTGGGATGATGGTGCTTGATGTAGATTATTTTAAAAATGTAAATGATACTTACGGACATATGTTCGGTGATGAAGTCCTGAAACGTTTTGCGGAGCTGTTTGTGGCTTTGTTCGACATTAATGATGTGATCATGCGTCTGGGTGGCGATGAATTTGTGATCCTTTTGAAGGATATCAGCCATGCAGCGATCATGAAAAAGGCAGGAAAACTGATACGGGAAGTGCAGAAACTTAAATTTTCGGGAACCACGTATCTGGCAACCTGCAGTGTGGGGATCTGCTTTCTTCCGGAAAATGTTTCCGGATATACATATCAACAGCTCTTTGAAAATGCAGACTGGGCACTTTACCAGGCAAAGAAAAATGGAAAAAACCGCTATGCTTTCTGTGATAATCTGAGACGTTTTGAGGATAAGACAGAGGAAAAGCAGGAATTATACGAGGGTGTTGAGATAGATGCCAGATATCTTCATAATGATATTGTTTCTACTGCATTTGAAATATTTGAAAAAATGAGCAGCTTTCAGGCAGCGATTGAACTTCTGATGAAAGTGATCGGTCTGAAATTCCGGCTTAACCGGATCACAGTCCTGCATACCAAGGTGGCAGAGCAGAAAATAAACAGGGTTTTTCAATGGGTTTCGGAAGAAGAATACAGGCTTTTGATAGATGAGATACATTTCTCAAAAAGTGATTTTATCACATTGTTTCGCCACAATGATGAATATGGTACTGTGGTGATTCAGGAGAATGATCTGGCTGAATATTCGGAACAGAGAAGAAAGAATGTGTTACAGTGCGGAGCAAAAACCGTAGTCTGTGCTGCCATGTACTGTGAGGGAAGCTATACAGGGGCCATTGCATACGTGACCTGCCAGGAAAAAAGGCTCTGGTCCAGAGAAGATCGTAAGCTATTGGGAGAAGTGACCAAGATCATTTCTGCGCATTATGCCAAGAACCAAGCATTTAACAGTGCTTATCGTAGCATTGCTGCAGAATCCGGACGGGATCAGCTTACCGGATTGTCTTCTTTTTCAAGATTTCGCGAAAATGTGGAGAAAATGCTGATCGGAGGTTACGGGCCGGGACATGCAGTGATATATACCGATTTTGAAAAATTTAAACGTATTAATGCAAAATACGGATATCGTGTGGGAGATCAGATCCTGCGGCAGTTTTCCGAGTATGTGATAAGCGTTCTAAAAACAGATATGGATGTATATTTTACCAGGGCGATCTCTGATCATTTTATCCTTTTCACTCCATGTGATATGGATGTTGATCCGGAAACATCTGTTTTAAAGACCAATCAGGAGTTCTTACGGCAGATGAAAGAGAAATATCCGGATATGGAGCTCTGTGTCCGCACTGGGATCTATCTGATCACCAAAGAATGTGACAATGCATCTGAGGCGATCGATGCAGCGAATTATGCAAGAAAATATGCTGCTGGAAATTGTGAAACAGGTGTTAAGCTGTATGACGAAGAACTGAAAAAGCAAAGCGATGCAGAGTGAAAGATACAGGAATACGGACCGGAATCTATGCTTTTTCAGAATTTCAGGAATAATCTTTCAGGAAAGCTTTTACAATAGAACAGAGATGTTTGCGGCAGGAGTGAGCTTATGAACAGAAGTGTTCCGGAAAGTCTTTTGATCTGTATTTTAGTCTTATGCCTGGTTCTGACACCCGTTGGTGTCAGAGGAGAAACGGAGGATAGTGGAAAAGCACAGCAGCTGATCGAAGCGCCGGGTGCAGTCCTTATGGAAAAAGAAACCGGTACCGTGATCTATTCCAGGGATCCTGACACCCGAAGAAGCCCGGCCAGTATTACAAAGATCATGACATTGATTCTGATCTTTGATGCTATCCGTGAGGGAACCCTGCATCTGGAGGATAGCATTACCACCAGTGCTTATGCCAGATCCATGGGAGGGTCTCAGGTATTTCTGGAAGAAGGAGAAAAGCAGACTGCAGAAACCATGATCAAATGTATTGTGATCGCTTCCGGAAATGATGCCAGCGTAGCTATGGCGGAGCATGTTGCGGGAACAGAACAAGCCTTTGTGGAGAGGATGAACGAGAGGGCGAAGGATCTTGGAATGAAAAATACCCATTTTGTGGATTGCTGCGGGCTGACGGAATCACAGGAGCATTATACAACTCCCTATGACATTGCACTTATGAGCAGGGAGCTCATCAGCAGATATCCGGAAGTTCTTACATATTCATCTGTCTGGATAGAGGATATCACACACGTTACCAGAAAAGGCTCCTCGAAATTTACACTGACCAACACAAATAAACTGTTGCGCAGCTATGAGGGGTGTATGGGACTTAAAACAGGCAGCACCAGTATTGCAAAATACTGTCTCAGTGCTGTGGCAGAACGAAATGGGATCACACTGATCGCCTCAGTGATGGCCGCACCGGACCCGAAAACAAGATTCCGGGATGCAGCAGCTCTTTTAAATTACGGCTTTTCTAAATGCACATTGTATCTGGATGATGCTCTGGAGCCACTGAAACCTCTGAAGCTCCGCAAAGGAGTCAAAGAGCAGGTTCCGCTTGTATATAGAGGGAAATTCCGATATATCAGCACAGATGGAACGAAACCTGACAATGTTAAGAAAAAGTTGATCCTTCCCAAAGAACAAAGTGCGCCGGTGAAAAAAGGGCAGAAAGCAGGGGCACAGGAATACTATCAGGATGGGAAAAAGATCGGTAGTCTGGATATCCTGTACGGGGAAACAATAAAAAAGGCCGGATACCATGACTGGCTGGAAAGAACCTGTCAGGCATTTCTTTTGTGATGCCTGCAACATATTTTGACAAAAAGGGCAGACTGGATGTATAATACAACGGATTGAAGAAATAGCAGAACAGGGAAGGGATTTGGGATGAAAGAGATCAGAACAGAAGATGCAGTGGGACACATTCTGTGCCATGATATCACGCAGATCATAAAAGATGAGAAAAAAGGCGTTCTTTTCAAAAAGGGGCATGTAGTGAAAGAAGAGGATATACCACTGCTGCTCTCTGTAGGAAAAGAACACCTTTTTGTGTGGGAGAAAAAACCGGGGATTCTTCACGAAAATGAAGCTGCAGAGATCCTTTACAAAATCTGTGCCGGAAATTCTTCCAAAGTACATGGAACTGAGATCAAAGAAGGTAAGATCGAGGTGGTATCAAAGATCGATGGTATTCTGAAAATACGTCGTGATGCACTTGTGGCTGTGAATTCTCTGGGAGAAATGATGATCGCTTCCAGACATGGCGATTTTCCGGTAAAAAAGGTGATAAGGTTGCAGGAACCAGGATCATTCCGCTTGTGATCGAGAAAGAGAAAATGGATGCAGCAGAGAAGGCAGCAGGAAATCTTCCGATCTTTGACATTCTCCCTTACCAGCAGAAAAAAGTAGGGATCGTCACAACCGGAAGTGAGATCAAAAAAGGACTGATCCAGGATACCTTCACACCGGTACTCCGGGAAAAGCTTTCCGGGTTTCCGACAGAAGTGACAGGCCAGGTGATGCCGGGAGATGATAAGGAAGAGATCACAAAGGCAATTCTTTCTTTCGCAGATGCAGGAGCAGATCTGATCATCTGTACCGGCGGAATGAGTGTGGATCCCGATGATCGTACTCCGGGCGGGATCCGGGATACCGGAGCAAAGATCGTAACCTATGGAGCACCTGTACTTCCGGGAGCTATGCTGCTTGTGGCATATCTTGAGAGGAACGGAAGATCCATACCGGTACTTGGACTTCCGGGCTGCGTCATGTACGCAAAAAGAACGGTATTTGATCTGATCCTGCCCAGAGTAATGGCGGATGATGAGATCAAGGCAGAGGAGATCGCCAGGCTGGGAGAAGGCGGACTTTGTCTGAACTGTCCGGTTTGTACTTTCCCAAACTGCGGATTTGGAAAATAATATGAAAAAATTCAGAATCAAACAATATGAGATCTATATGGACAAGATCCATGCTCCACAGGGCGTGCGGATGATCCTTCTTGCGGATCTTCACGGGATATCCTACGGAAAAGACAATATACGGCTGACAGAGACGATCCGAAAGCTTGCCCCGGACGTGATACTTTCTGCCGGTGACATGGCTGTACGTACAGAAACGGATACTCTGGTAACTGCATGTAAGCTGCTGACAGAGCTTGCCAGGGATTTTCCCGTGTATTATGCGCTTGGTAATCATGAATATAAAATGTTTCTTTCCGAAGAATATCGGCCATATTATGCGAAATATGAAAAGGCACTGAAAAAAGCTGGTGTGCATATTTTAAGGAACGGACATGAAGCTATGGTCCTGAAGGGAGAGCGCTTCTGTTTCTGGGGCCTGGAACTTCCCATCGAATATTATCACAAGCCGAGATCACCGAAGCTGAAAAAAGAAGTGATGGAAGAACTGATCGGAAAACCTGAAGATAAAGGGATGCAGATCCTGCTGGCACATAATCCGAAATACGGAAAAACCTATTTTGAATGGGGCGCGGATCTGATCCTGTCCGGACATTATCACGGAGGCGTTGTCCGTCTCAGCGAACATTACGGCCTTTCATCTCCTCAATATCTGTTTCTCCCGCCGTTTTGCTGCGGAGACTTTCACAAAGGGGATCAGCATATGATCGTCAGTGCTGGACTTGGAGAACATACCATCCCCCTTCGGATCCATAATCCAAGGGAACTGCTGGTGATCGATATAAAACCTTCCGAAAAAATGAAATGAGGAAACCCTATGGCATTATCTGTTAAGCTGAATGTATTTGAAGGCCCTCTGGATCTTCTGCTTCACCTGATCGACAAAAACAAGATCGATATCTATGATATTCCTATTGTGGAGATCACAGATCAGTATATGGAATATCTGCATTCCATGGAAAAAGAAGATCTGGGGATCATGAGTGAATTTCTTGTCATGGCAGCTACTCTTCTGGATATCAAATGTAAAATGCTTCTTCCGAAAGAAGTGAATGAGGAAGGAGAAGAGGAGGACCCTAGAGCAGAGCTTGTACAGAAGCTGCTGGAATATAAAATGTACAAATATATGTCCTATGAATTACGGGACAGGCTTGGAGATGCGGCAGGGGTTTATTACCGAAAACAGGATCTTCCGGAAGAAGTGCTGCAGTATACTCCACCGTCTGATCCCCAGGAACTTCTCCGGGGTCTGACACTGGAGCGGATGAGTGCGATCTATCAGGCTTTGATCCGCAGACAGGAAAATAAGATCGATCCGATCCGAAGTAAATTCGGAAGGATCGAAAAAGAGGAAATATCACTTTCCGATAAATTGCTGGAAATGAAGGAATATGCAAAAGCTCACCGGAAATTCAGCTTTCGCAGGCTGATGGAAAACCAGCATTCCAAAATACAGCTGATTGTGACCTTTCTGGCAATTCTGGAATTGATGAAAATGGGACATGTTCATGCAGAACAGGAAGATCTTTTTGATGATATTCATGTGGAAGTTATCACGGATCCGGACACATGGAAGAATCTGACAGAGTTCGCAGATGAATAATATAGTAGGAATGAGGACAATAAGTGGAAATCAAACGAATTGAAGGAGAAATCGAAGCCATCCTGTTTGCAATGGGAGAAGCAGTGGAATTACCCCGTATTGCCAGAGCGATCCGTCAGGATCCGACAACAACGGAAAATATCATTCGAAATATGATGATCCGTTATCAGGAAGAAGAGCGGGGGATCCAGATCATAGAGCTCGAAAACTCCTTTCAGCTTTGTACAAAAAAAGAATACTATGATTCTCTTATCCGGATCGCAGCGCAGCCAAAGAAACCCACGCTGACAGACGTTATGCTTGAAACCCTTTCGATCATTGCCTACAAACAGCCCGTTACAAAAGCAGAGATTGAAAAGATTCGAGGGGTAAAATGTGATCATGCCATCAATAAACTGATGGATTATGATCTGGTGAGAGAACTTGGACGTCTGGATGCTCCGGGTCGCCCGATCCTCCTGGGAACCACCGAAGAATTTCTGCGCTGCTTTGGTGTCCAGGGGCTGGAAGACCTTCCGGAAATGGATCCGGTCCAGCTGGAGGATTTCAAGGCGGAAGCAGAGGAAGAGATCCAGCTGAAGCTGGACGTATAACAAATAACACGGACAGATGCCGGTTTACGGGACCTGCCGGACAGATCAGAAAACAGAAGAGGAGTGACGAAAATGCCCACAACATACGCACATGATCTTTTTGGAAAAAGGGTTTACCGGAAACTTTCCGCAAAATTACAGCATCTGATCCGAAGCAACGGAAATTTGTACCGGATCGGACAGCATGGTCCGGATATCCTGTTTTATTATTTTATATCCAAAAATCCGGTGACACAGTACGGAGTGCAGATGCATGGACGGAAAGCAAGAGAATTCTTTGAAAAGGGCATGGCGAAGGTCCGGGAGGAAAAAATCCTGCACTGATGGCTTACCTGCTGGGGTTCGGATGTCATTATATCCTGGATTCTACCTGTCATCCTTACGTCAATCAGGTAGCTGCCGAGGGGAAAGTCTCACATACGCTCTTTGAGAAGGAATTTGATCGTATGCTGATGTATGAAACCGGCAAAGATCCATTGCGTTTTTATCCGTCTCATGGGATCCGTGCCAGTTTTCTCAGTGCGTGGACGATCCACCAGGTATTGCCGGCGATCCGTACCTGGAACATTTATCTGTCATTGAAAATGATGAAGATATTCACCTGTATTTTGGTATGTGATGATGGAGGAAGGAAGAGACGCCTTTCGGAACATGCCCTTTCCCCCGCAGGAAAAAAGATATCTGCGTTTATTACCGAATTTTTTATGAGCCCGGAGCCGGAGATCGACTGTAAGGAGGAGCTTCTTAAACTGGACAGTCTGATGGAAGAGGCACTTGCCAAGGCGCCGGATATGCTGGAAGAGCTTGCTGCACTTGCAGTCAGGCCAGGACATCTTTCTGACAGATGGGATCTGACCTTTAACGGATGATCGATCCCGGCAGACAATAGATACAAGTGATATCTGAATGCTATCCCCGCATAAAATTAAATATAACAGTTACTGTAAACAGTTATATGAACCGTGTACGGGGTGATGCATTATGAGCAAACGGCGTATGGCCGCTGTCGTGCTGGTGACAGCGGTCCTTATTATTTGTCAGATCTTTCCGGTAAAGGCGGCAGATGACGAAAATCTATATGCACTTTCTGCAGTTCTTATGGATGGGGAGAACGGCCGTGTGCTGTACGGAAAAGAAGCATACAAAGGACGGCCGAATGCCAGCACCACAAAGGTAATGACCTGTATTCTTGCTCTGGAGCTGGCAAAGGGAGATGATTACGTACAGGTTTCCGGGAATGCGGCATCTCAGCCACAGACACGTCTTGGCATGCGGGAAGGCCAGCAGTTTTATCTGGAGGATCTTCTCTATTCACTGATGCTGAAAAGCCATAATGATTCCGCAGTGGCCATCGCGGAACATATCGGTGGCTCCGTAGAAGGTTTTGCAGAGAAGATGAATGAAAAAGCAAAAGAGCTGGGATGTAAGGACACACATTTTGTTACACCCAATGGTCTGGATGGAGAAGATGAAGGCGGTATCCATCATACAACAGCCCGGGATCTTGCCTTGATCATGGCGTATGCAATAAAAAATGCAACATTTGTCCATATTACCCAGACTAGAGATTATACTTTCACGGATATCTCAGGAAAAAAGCATTATTCGGTACATAATACCAATGCTTTCCTGGATATGGAAACAGGAGTGATCTCCGGAAAAACAGGATTTACAGGAAATGCCGGATATTGTTATGTCTGCGCAGTCCGACAGGACGAGCGATTATTTATCGTGGCTCTTCTGGGATGCGGATGGCCCGGAAATAAAATTATAAATGGAGCGATACTAAGAAGCTTCTTTCCTATGGCAGGGAAAATTATCAGTATGTGATGCTGCCGGAGCTTCCGCAGCTGCCTGAGATCCCGGTAACAGAAGCAGCACCGGGAAAAGAAGATCCATATCCGCAAAAGTCCGATCGTTCCGGATATCCTCCCAAACAGGTTATGCTGAAAATACACGCAGTACTTTCTGAAAAAGATCGTGAGAAAAGATATCTTCTGAAAAAACAGAAACGATCACATGGGAAACGGAGCTTCCGGATAAGCTCCCGGCACCAATACAGAAAACCAGAAGATCGGTACACTCCATGCAAAGCTCAACGGAAAAGAACTCCTTTCCTGCCTTGTAACCGCCGATGACAAAATCGACAAAATTACCTATAAATGGTATGTGGATAAAGTATTTAAGGATTATTTCCATTAATTTAGCGACCCCTGGCATCTGTCAGGGGTTAATTTTTTAACATTCATGACGAAAAGTATTGAATTTTCGGTTAAAAAAAGGTACAATTATACTCGGCTGAATTTTTGGTTATATTAATAAAAAAATGGAGGGCATAGTATAATGAGTAATGCGACACAAAGCGTAGCGGCTGCAAGGATTAATTCCCTGCTTGACGCCAACAGTTTTGTTGAGATCGGACAGGCTGTTACAGCCAGAGCTACAGATTTCAACATGACTGAAAAAAAGCACCTTCAGACGGTGTGATCACCGGATATGGTGTGATTGACGGCAGTCTGGTGTATGTATACAGCCAGGATGCATCTGTACTGAACGGAACAGTTGGTGAGATGCATGCCAAAAAGATCGCCAAAATTTATGATCTCGCTCTGAAAGTTGGAGCACCGGTTATCGGTCTTGTAGACTGTGCGGGACTTCGTCTTCAGGAGGCTACCGATGCACTTGAGGCATTTGGTGAGATCTATCTGAAACAGACACTGGCATCCGGTGTTATTCCACAGATCACTGCTGTTTTCGGAACATGCGGCGGTGGAATGGCAGTTGTACCGGCTCTTACAGACTTTACATTTGTAGAGGAGAAGAAGGGCAGACTGTTTGTAAACACTCCAAATGCACTGGAAGGAAACAGAGTGGAAAAATGCGATTCAGCTTCCGCACAGTTCCAGAGTGAGGAGACAGGACTTGTTGATGGCATCGGAACAGAAGAGGAGATCCTTGGACAGATCCGTACACTGGTCAGCATGCTTCCGGAGAATAATGAAGATAATGACAGCTTCAAGGAATGCACAGATGACCTGAACAGAGTATGTGATGATATTGCAGGCTGCACAGGCGACACAGCTATTGCGCTTTCAAGAATCGCTGATAATGGTGAGTTTTTTGAAACAAAGGCAGCTTACGGCCAGGATGTCGTAACAGGCTTCCTTCGTCTGAACGGAGCTACCGTTGGCGCTGTTGCAAACAGAAGCGAATCTTACGATGCTGATGGCAATAAGACAGAGATTTCCGACGGAACTCTTTCTGCAAGAGGTGCAAGAAAAGCAGCAGACTTCGTAAAATTCTGTGATGCTTTTGAGATTCCGGTACTTACTCTTACTAATGTAACAGGATTTAAAGCTACACTCTGCAATGAGAAGATGATGGCTAAATCCGTTGGTGAGATGGTACATGCTTTTGCATCTGCAACTGTACCGAAGGTAAATGTTGTAATTGGTAAAGCATACGGAACTGCATACGTTGCCATGAACAGCAAATCTGTCGGAGCAGATATGGTTTATGCATGGGATACAGCTGAGATCGGTATGATGGATGCTTCCCTTGCAGCAAAGATCATGTATGAGGGAGCTGACGCTTCTACACTGAATGAGAAGGCAGCTGAGTACAAAGAACTCCAGAACGGTATCGCATCTGCAGCAGCAAGAGGATATGTGGATACTGTGATCAAAGCAGAAGATACAAGAAAATATGTAATCGGTGCTTTTGAGATGCTGTTCACAAAAAGGGAAGACCGTCCATCCAAAAAGCATGGAACAGTCTAAGTGAGGTGAGCGTATGAGACAGTTTTATAAAAAGATCTCTTCTGTCTGCATGGCACTTCTTTGCGTGGCCGCACTTCTGATCGGATGCACAGCTACTGCATGGGCTGCTGATGAGATTGATGATTCTGTAAAGAGTCAGCTTGTCACAACAACCAAGGGCCTGACGGATGCGATCATCGCAATGTCCGAGGATGATATCCAGGGATATCTGGAATCAGAGGATGCTTTCACACAGAGTGCTGCAAGTGCATGGGATGGCTCCAGAGAAGAGCTTGGTGAGAAAAAAGGTGATATCGAGGAGAAAGATATCACAGTGGAGTATTCCGATGATCAGTATACCGTTGTTGTTCCGGTATCCTTCGAGAAAAACAAAGCGAATTTCACTTATGTATTTGATAAATCAGGAACCCCGACATCTCTTACAGTTGATGTGAATTATACACTGGCACAGAACATGGAGAAGGCGGCGCTGAATACAGTGATGGGTCTCGGAACTGTATTTGTGATCTTGGCATTCCTGATCTTCGTGATCTCTCTTTTCAAATATATTCCCGGACTTGTGGAAGGAAAGAAAAAAGAGAGCAAACCGGCTCCGGCAGCCGCAGCACCGGCTCCGGTTGCAGCACCAGTTGCTGAGCCTGCTGTTGAGGATGTGACAGATGATGGTGAGCTTATTGCCGTGATCGCTGCAGCGATCGCTGCTTCTGAAGGCAAAACAAGCACAGACGGATTCGTAGTACGTTCCATCCGCAAAGTCAACCGCAGAAAAAGATAATCATTATTTAGGAGGATTTTAAAATGAAGAGTTATACAATTACTGTTAACGGAACAGCATATGAAGTTACTGTAGAAGAGAACGGAAACGCAGCAGCTCCAGTTGCAGCAGCACCAAAAGCAGCAGCTCCGGCTCCTAAGGCAGCTCCGGCAGCAGCTCCTAAGGCAGCAGCTCCGGCAGCAGGCGCAGGTTCTGTTAAAGTTTCCGCAGCCGTTCCTGGAAAAGTTGTAAAAATCGTTGCATCTGTTGGACAGAGCGTAAAAGCCGGTGACAGCGTAGTGATCGTTGAGTCCATGAAGATGGAGATCCCGGTTGTTGCTCCTCAGGACGGAACGATCGCCAGCATCGATGTTGCAGAGGGTGCTGCCGTTGAAAATGGAGATACTCTTGCAACAATGAACTAAACAGGAGGTAGACAAATGTCTTATGTAACAAATACCCTGTCAAACCTGATCCATCAGACAGCATTTTTCAACCTTACCTGGGGAAACTACCTGATGATCGCAGTGGCATGTGTGTTCTTATATCTTGCCATTAAACATGGTTTTGAGCCGCTGCTGTTGGTTCCGATCGCTTTTGGTATGCTTCTGGTAAATATTTATCCGGACATTATGCTGAGCATTGAGGATTCATCCAATGGCGTTGGCGGACTTCTTCATTATTTTTACTTAATGGATGAGTGGAGTATTCTTCCTTCACTGATCTTCCTGGGTGTCGGTGCGATGACAGACTTCGGTCCGCTGATCGCAAACCCGATCAGCTTCCTGATGGGAGCAGCTGCACAGCTTGGTATTTACCTTGCATACTTCCTTGCAATTTTCCTTGGATTTAATGGTAAAGCAGCAGCAGCGATCTCTATCATTGGTGGTGCTGACGGCCCGACTTCCATTTTCCTTGCAGGTAAGCTTGGACAGTCTTCTCTTATGGGACCGATCGCAGTGGCAGCATATTCCTATATGTCCCTGGTACCGATCATCCAGCCTCCGATCATGAAGGCATTCACAACAGAGAAAGAGCGTAAGATCAAAATGGCGCAGCTCCGTCCTGTTACAAAACTTGAGAAGATCCTTTTCCCGATCGTTATCACAATCGTTGTTTGCCTGATCCTTCCGACAACAGCTCCCCTTGTTGGTATGCTGATGCTCGGAAACCTGTTCCGTGAGTCCGGAGTTGTTAAACAGCTTTCTGAAACAGCTTCCAACGCTCTTATGTACATCGTAGTAATCCTTCTCGGAACATCTGTAGGTGCTTCCACAAGTGCTGAGGCGTTCCTGAACGTAGATACACTGAAGATCGTAGTTCTTGGTCTTGTTGCCTTTGCCTGCGGTACTTTTGGTGGTGTTATGCTTGGTAAGCTTCTCTGCAAGGTTACTCACGGAAAGATCAATCCTCTGATCGGATCAGCCGGTGTTTCTGCCGTTCCTATGGCAGCCCGTGTATCCCAGAAGGTTGGTGCTGAGGCAGATCCTACAAACTTCCTGCTGATGCATGCGATGGGACCGAACGTTGCTGGTGTTATCGGTACAGCGGTTGCTGCCGGTACATTCATGGCGATCTTTGGTGTCTAACCCATTGTCTTATAAAAATTTGTAAGGAGAATAATTATGGCAGAAATAGAGAAAAAACCTGTGAAAGTTGTGGAAACGATCCTGCGTGACGCTCATCAGTCCCTGATTGCTACACGTATGAGCACAGAGCAGATGCTTCCGATCATTGAGAAGCTTGACAAAGTCGGCTACTATGCAGTAGAGTGCTGGGGCGGTGCTACTTTCGATGCTTCCTTACGTTTCCTGAAAGAGGATCCGTGGGAAAGACTTCGTAAACTTCGTGACGGTTTCAAAAACACAAAGCTTCAGATGCTGTTCCGTGGACAGAACATCCTTGGATATCGTCCATATGCAGATGATGTAGTAGAGTATTTTGTACAGAAATCCGCAGCTAACGGTATCGATATCATCCGTATCTTTGACTGTATGAATGACCTTCGTAACCTTCAGACAGCTGTAAAAGCAGCAAACAAGGAGAAAGCACATGCACAGGTTGCAATGGCTTACACACTTGGTGATGCTTACACACTTGATTACTGGACAGATCTTGCAAAACGTATCGAGGATATGGGTGCAGATTCCATCTGTATCAAAGATATGGCAGGACTTCTTGTTCCGTACAAAGCTACAGAGCTTGTTCAGGCTCTCAAAGAGACTGTTAAGATCCCGATCGATCTTCATTCTCACTATACATCCGGTGTTGCTTCCATGACATATATGAAGGCAGTAGAGGCAGGTGTTGACATCATCGACACAGCAATGTCTCCGTTTGCTCTTGGAACATCCCAGCCGGCAACAGAGGTTATGGTTGAGACCTTCAAGGGAACACCATATGATACAGGATTTGATCAGCAGCTTCTCGCTGAGATCGCTGACTACTTCCGTCCGATGCGTGATGAGGCTCTTGATACAGGTCTTCTCAATCCGAAGAACCTTGGTGTAAACATCAAGACTCTTCTGTATCAGGTACCAGGCGGAATGCTTTCCAACCTGACATCACAGCTGAAAGAGCAGCATGCCGAGGATAAATTCTACGAAGTACTTGAGGAAGTTCCGCGTGTACGTAAAGACCTTGGTGAGCCACCGCTTGTTACACCGTCCTCCCAGATCGTTGGTACACAGGCTGTATTTAACGTGATCATGGGCGAGCGTTACAAGGTTGTCACAAAAGAGACAAAAGACGTGTTAAGTGGTAAGTATGGCGCAACAGCCAGACCGTTCAATCCGGAAGTACAGAAAAAATGTATCGGAGATATTGAACCGATCACATGCCGTCCGGCAGATCTTCTGGAGGATGAGCTTGATAAGCTTGAGAGCGAGATGGCACAGTACAAGGAGCAGGATGAGGATGTTCTCACATATGCACTGTTCCCGCAGGTTGCCATGGACTTCTTTAAATAT
Organism: Ruminococcus sp. SR1/5; assembly: GCF_000209835.1. NCBI lineage: Bacteria > Bacillati > Bacillota > Clostridia > Eubacteriales > Oscillospiraceae > Ruminococcus > Ruminococcus sp. SR1/5. Next base: position 628,833 of record NC_021014.1, read on the forward strand.
CGCCAGGCTCAGAAGACAAAAGTTGATGAGACTGTAGCAGATACCAAGAACGGCGCATACCCGGTATAAAGCACACATAGAAATGCAGATGCATTTCAAAACAGGAAAAGGAGCTTGCTGTATGCAGGCTCCTTTGTGCATAAAAAAGATAAAAAAGGCAGGATAACAGGTAATGTCCAAAGTTGCGATCATAGGCGGCGGTGCCGCCGGAATGCTCTGCGGTGTATATGCTGCGCGCAGAGGACACCAGGTTCACATACTGGAAAAAAATGAGAAACTAGGAAAAAAGCTTTTCATCACCGGAAAGGGACGATGCAACGTCACCAATGATTCCGATACCGAAGAACTTTTTCCGGCAGTGATGTCAAACCGCAAATTTCTTTACAGTGCTTTCTACACCTATGGAAGCAGAGATGTGATGGAATTTTTTGAGGAGGCAGGAGTGCCGCTGAAAACAGAGCGTGGAAACCGGGTTTTTCCGGTATCGGATCATTCATCAGATATTATCCGTGCGCTTGAGCGGGAACTGAAAAAAGCCGGAGCGCAGATCCATCTTCATACAGAGGTAAAGGAAGTTTGTACACAGGATGAAAAAGTTACCGGTGTATTACTTTCGGACGGTACCTTTTTTGAAGCGGATACTGTGGTAGTTGCCACAGGAGGGCTTTCCTACCCGTCCACAGGTTCCACAGGAGATGGATATCGTTTTGCTGCTGAGACGGGACATAAAGTTGTTTCCCAGTCACCATCACTGGTACCTCTGGTGGCAAAAGAAGATTATGTTTCCAAACTTCAGGGCCTTTCCCTTCGGAATGTGGAGCTTACAGTAAAATCCGGCAAAAAAGTTCTCTATAAAGATTTCGGCGAGATGATGTTTACTCATTTCGGAGTGACAGGACCGCTGATCCTTTCCGCCAGCGCCCAGATCGGCAAAAAGCTGGAAAAGGAGCCTTTGGAGGCTTTCCTGGATCTGAAGCCGGCGCTTGATGCAGAACAGCTTGATGCCCGGATCCTGCGTGAATTTGATGCAAATCATAACAAGCAGTTTAAAAATGTGATCGGTGTTCTTTTTCCGTCTTCTCTGACTCCGATCATGATCGAAATTGGCGGTATCCCCGGGGAAAAACCGGTACATGAGATCTCCAGGGAAGAGCGTCAGGCTTTTGGCCGTCTGATCAAGGCTTTTCCGTTTACGATCACGGGAATGGGAGAGTTTAAGGAAGCGATCATCACAAGAGGCGGTGTGTCAGTAAAAGAGATACAGCCATCCACAATGGAATCCAAAAAATAAAAAATCTGTATTTTACAGGTGAAGTACTGGATCTGGATGCAGTGACCGGTGGCTATAATCTTCAGATCGCATGGTCTACAGCGTATGCGGCAGCTCAGGCGATCGAATAACAGAAAAGAGGAAGGAGCAACGATTATGGGTATTAATATTGCAATTGACGGACCGGCAGGTGCAGGAAAAAGCACAATTGCAAAAAAAGTGGCAAAGGAGCTGTCCTTTATTTATGTAGATACAGGGGCAATGTATCGTGCCATGGCACTTTATCTTCTGGAAAAAGGGATCAGCGGTGACGAAAAAATCTCTGAAGCCTGTCACGATGCGGATATCTCTATCCGTTATGAGAACGGTGAGCAGCAGGTGATCCTTAACGGAAAGAATGTAACTGCGTTCCTCCGTAAGGAAGAGGTAGGAAATATGGCATCTGTAAGCTCTGCAAATCCGGAGGTGCGTGCACATCTTCTGAAGCTGCAGCGCAATCTTGCAGCCGAAAATAATGTAGTTATGGACGGAAGAGATATCGGAACCACCATTCTTCCCAATGCGGAAGTGAAGATCTTTCTGACTGCAAGTGCAAAGACCCGTGCCAGCAGACGATACCTGGAGCTTACAGAGAAGGGTGAAGCCTGCGATATGGATGAGATTCTGAAAGATATCGTTGACAGAGATGAGAGAGATATGAACCGCGCGGTTTCTCCGCTTAAAAAAGCAGAGGATGCTGTTCTTGTTGATTCATCTGAGATGGGAATTGACGAAGTGGTTGAGAGTATCCTTTCCGTATACAGAAAAAGGGTGAATGGATGAATGTAAAAGTTGCAGAAACTGCCGGCTTCTGTTTCGGCGTACAAAGAGCAGTTGACCGTGTTTATGAGCTGATCGGTTCCGATGCAGCACCGATTTATACACTGGGCCCGATCATCCATAATGAGGAGGTTGTCTCAGATCTCGAAAAAAGGTGTGGCTGTGATCTGTGAGAAGGATCTTGGCAGCCTGAAGGGCGGCACTGTTGTGATCCGTTCCCATGGAGTAGGTCGCAGGGTTTATAACACGATCAAAAAATATGGTCTCGGATATGTAGATGTTACCTGTCCTTTTGTGCTGAAGATCCACAAGATCGTTGAGAGAGAAAGCTCCAGAGGTGCCCATATTGTGATCATCGGTGATCCGGGTCATCCGGAAGTACAGGGGATCTGCGGATGGTGTCAGGGACCATATACAGTGATCAGAAATGCTGAGGATGCTGAGAAATTCAATATTTCTCCGGAAAAAGAAGTATGTGTAGTGTCCCAGACGACATTTAATTACAACAAATTTCAAGAATTAGTTGAAATTCTCCGCAAAAAGAGTTATGATAATAATGTTTTAAATATTTTAAATATTTTAAACACTATTTGTAATGCTACCGAAGAACGGCAGAAAGAAGCTAAAGCGATAGCCGGAGAGGTAGACACTATGCTGGTCGTAGGTGGCCGACATAGCTCCAATACTCAAAAGCTGTTTGAAATATGTAAAAAGGAATGTGGAAATACTTACTATATACAAACACCTGTAGACTTGGATTCTGAAATGTTCCAATGCAGTAGTTGTGTAGGTATTACAGCAGGGGCTTCCACCCCAAAGAAAATTATTGAGGAGGTTCAAGAACATGTCAGAGTTAAGTTTTGAACAGATGCTGGAAGATTCCGTAAAAACAATCAGAAATGGAGAGATCGTACAGGGTACCGTCATCGATGTTAAAGATGATGAGATCATCCTGAATATCGGCTATAAAGCAGACGGTATCATCACAAAGAACGAGTACACAAACGATTCAAGCGTTGTGCTTACAGACGTTGTTAAACCTGGCGATACCATGGAAGCAAAGGTTCTCAAAGTAAACGACGGAGAGGGACAGGTTACACTTACCTACAAACGTCTTGCAGCAGAGAAAGGCAACAAACGTCTTGAGGAGGCATTCGAGAACCAGGAGGTTCTGAAGGCTCCTGTAACACAGGTACTTGACGGTGGTCTTTGTGTCAATGTTGAGGAAGCAAGAGTATTCATTCCTGCAAGCCTTGTATCTGACACATATGAGAAAGATCTTTCCAAATATGCAGATCAGGAGATCGAGTTCGTTATCACAGAGTTCAACCCAAGAAGACGCCGTATCATCGGTAACCGCAAACAGCTTCTTCTTGCTGAGAAAGCTGAGAAACAGAAAGAGCTTCTTGCTAAGATCAACGTAGGCGATAAAGTTGAGGGTGTTGTTAAGAATGTTACAGATTTCGGTGCATTCATCGACCTCGGCGGAGCAGACGGACTTCTTCACATCTCTGAGATGTCCTGGGGCAGAGTAGAGAACCCGAAGAAGGTATTCAATGTAGGTGATAAAGTTACAGTTCTTATCAAAGATATCAACGGAGACAAGATCGCACTTTCCCTTAAATTCCCGGAGGAGAACCCATGGCTTACAGCTGCTGAGGACTTCGCAGTAGGAAACGTAGTAAAGGGCAAAGTTGCACGTATGACAGATTTCGGTGCATTTGTTGAGCTTGCACCTGGAGTAGATGCTCTTCTTCATGTATCTCAGATCTCCAGAGAGCACGTTGCGAAACCATCTGATGTACTTTCCATCGGTCAGGAGATCGAGGCTAAGGTTGTTGATTTTAATGGCGAAGACAGAAAGATCAGCCTCAGCATGAAAGCACTCGAGGATAATTCTGCAGAGCAGACAGAGGAGTAATTTTTCAGAAGCTGTACAGCAGTTGAATATTTTGAATTTCAGAGGCCGTCACATTTATTGTGACGGCCTTTTTTTGATTGGAAATGCGTAACAGAGATATTATTTAAGAACAGAAAGATAATATGGCAGGCAGTGTTTCAGATAGGTTTTCTGTTTTAAAGGATCATGCAGAAAAGCTTCTGTTACAGGAAACCAGGTATAACAGTTGTCCCTTTTGGCAGGTCTTCGGAGCTTTTTATCCATGCAGGCACTTAAGGTTTTTGGTATTGCAGTGTCTTCGGAAGGGATGTAATCGTAATCCTTATAATTGGAGTAGTATTGCTTTAAACGTCCATTTTGAGACTTTACAAGAAGACGGACACAGTTATTCTGTCCAATTATGTAGAATTCTTCACTATGATTTGAAAATTTAACAGGCAGATCGTAATTAGTTTTAATGGTAAAGGCTAATTGATCGTCTTGAATTTCACAATTTAGTGATTCGTAATCTTCATTGAAAAGAGCAAGATAGGACAGCATTGAGAAAATTTTTCCAAGTCCCAGAAGATCTTCCCGGTTATGTCCCATAACGATCTCTGCCGCTTCCGGTTTCTTTCCGAAAGCGAATTGTTTGTAAAGACGGATGCAGGCACCTCCATCACAGTAGTTCCGTTCAGTGATACCGAGAAATGATTCCATAGAAGGCTGATTCATCCGTGAAAGCTTCAAAAGTCCCTTGAGCGGCTTTAGTTCCCGGTAAAGGTCCAGAGAAGGCAGCTTTGCAAAAGGGGAAGGCAGTCCGTAGATCTGATATCGCGCATCCAGATAAGGCTGGTCAAAGCTGTCACCGTTATACTGGATCGTACATGAAAAATCCTGAAGGAATTCAGAAAATGTTTTCAGAAGTTCAGGTTCTTCCTCTTCGTTTTCAATCATCCACTGGTACATCTGCCAGTTGTTTCCTTCGTAGGCTACAGCACCGATCAGATACAGAAAAGTGGAATTTCGTGATAGTCCTGTAGTTTCAATATCATAGAAAAGCGGTACAAAACGCTCTGAAAATCCATGATTTTTAGTCAATTTTTTAACAGTCTCAAGGTCTGGAAACCCTTGTAAAATCGGCATTTTTTTAACGATCATGTTAATTTTCTCCTTTATGGATTGTATCTGATTATACACAAAAAAATTGCTTTTCAATAGTGCAATTTAAAGTGAAATGAGTTATAGTTATTAGTAGAGTTGATGATAAAAAACAGGAAATGGTACTGGATTTATGTGGGGATTGACAGTGAAAAAATGACTATTATCGCTTCATAAATTGGTTATTCATTTACAGCTTTTTTATGAGCTGGTGAATATCTTCTACCGAAGTATATCACAGGATCGTGTCTGGATTCAACCTTTCATACATATCCTGCTCAAAGCAGAAGCTACTTTGTTACTGTTCGCTGGTAATGTTTCGCGAAATGATTTATGGGAGCGAAATAGATCTTGTTTGTCTTGGATGAAATAAGAAAAGGAAAATCAGAAACATAGAATCAACTTTAAAAAAGAGTATATGCGCAACGCAGAAATACCATGTACATGTACTTGCAAAAATAAAGGAGGAGATGAGATCTATGGCATTTTTAACCTTCAGGGGTGGTATCCATCCTTATGACGGCAAAGATTTGTCAAAAAACTGTCCTGTCGAAAAGTATCTGCCGAAGGGAGATCTGGCAATTCTTGTTTCTCAGCACATCGGAGCTCCGGCCAAGCCGATCGTAAAAAAGGTGATCATGTGCTTGCAGGACAGAAAATCGCAGAAGCAGGAGGATTTGTTTCCGCACCGATACACTCGTCTGTATCAGGAACCGTAAAGGGAATCGAGAAACGTCTGACCGCAGTAGGCGCCATGGGTGATGCGATCATCATTGAGAATGACGGTCTGTACGAATCTGTGGAATATGCACCTGCAAAGCTTTCGGATCTTTCCAAGGAGGATATCCTGAAAAGGATTCAGGAAGGCGGAGTTGTTGGTCAGGGTGGTGCAGGTTTCCCGACACATGTAAAGCTCTCACCAAAGGAACCCGACAAGATCGATCATATCCTGGTCAACGGTGCGGAATGTGAGCCTTATATCACCAGTGACTACCGAAGGATGATGGAAGAACCGGAAAGTATTGTTGGTGGTCTGGAAGTAATCCTGAAAGCTTTCCCGAAGGCAGTGGGATGTATCTGTATCGAGGACAACAAACCGGATTGTATTGCCAGGATGAAAGAAGCCATCAAAGGCAAAGAGCGTATGGAAGTAAAAGAGCTTAAGACCAAATACCCTCAGGGTGGTGAGCGTACACTGATCTATGCGGTAACAGGCAGAGAGATCAATTCCACCATGCTTCCGGCAGACGTAGGATGCGTGGTTGATAACGTAGAGACCGTCACTTCTGTTTATAAGGCAGTGATCCTTGGACAGCCGGTCATCAGCCGTAATGTAACGGTTACCGGAGACGGTATCCGTACACCGAAGAACTTTTCCGTTCTTACAGGCACAGATCTGTCTGAACTGGTAGATGCTGCAGGCGGACTGAAGGAAAAGATCGCAAAAGCAATCTCCGGCGGACCGATGATGGGATTTGCGCTGTATGATCTTCATATTCCATGTACGAAGACAACTTCTTCCCTGCTTTTCCTGGAGCGTGACGCAGTTTCCGAGGCGAAGCAGATCCAGACTGCATGTATCAATTGCGGACGTTGTGTAAGCGTCTGTCCGGGCCATGTGGTTCCGGCCCGCCTTGCAACTCTTGCAGAACACGGTGATATGGCAGGCTTCGAAAAAATGGATGGTATGGAATGCTGCGAGTGCGGCTGCTGCAGTTACATCTGTCCGGCCAAACGACCTCTGACTCAGAGTATTAAATCTATGAGAAAAATGGTTCTTGCAGAGCGCAAGAAAAAGAAATAGGGGGAGGAATAACAATGGAACAAATGTATAACGTATCATCTAATCCCCATATCAGGGATAAAATGACCACCAGCCGTATTATGCAGCTGGTAGTGATCGCACTTCTGCCGACAACACTTTTCGGTATCTGGAACTTTGGAGTGCATGCACTCCTTGTAGTGCTGGCGACGGTTGCATCCAGTGTGTTTTTGAATGGCTGTATGACCGACTGATGCATAAAAGAATACAACTACTGATTTCAGTGCAGTTGTAACAGGACTTCTGCTTGCACTGAACATGCCGCCCCAGATCCCGATCTGGATGCCGATCCTTGGCAGTGCTTTTGCGATCATTGTTGTAAAACAGCTGTTCGGTGGACTTGGACAGAACTTTATGAACCCGGCTCTTGCAGGAAGATGTTTCCTTATGATCTCTTTTGCCGGAAAAATGACTAACTTTGCAGTTTCCAAAAGCTCCCATGCTGTTGTAGATGCGGTTACACAGGCAACACCTCTGGCAGCGCTTAAAAGCCAGGGATTCATTGAGGGGACTTCTATTCCTGTAAAGAATCTCTTCCTTGGTAATATCCAGGGTACCATCGGTGAGACTTCTGCCCTGGCGATCCTCATCGGTGCAGTGATCCTTCTTGCATTTAAGATCATCGATCTGAAGGTACCTCTTACATATATTGGAAGTTTTGCAGTATTTGTCATTTTCTATATGTTGGGAACAGGCAAAGGCTTTGATGTAAACTATCTTTTCAGTCATATCTTTGGAGGCGGTCTGATGCTTGGTGCCTGGTTTATGGCAACCGATTATGTGACGACTCCGATCACTCCGAAAGGTCAGCTGGTATATGGCTGCTGCCTCGGTATCGTGACAGCGGTATTCCGTCTCTTTGGTGGTTCCGCAGAGGGCGTTTCCTATGCGATCATTTTCTGCAATCTTCTGGTTCCGCTTATTGAAAAAGTAACAAAACCGGTTGCTTTTGGAAAAGGAGGCAAGAAATAATGGGTAAGATTATCAGAAATACATTGATCCTTACGATCATTACAGTAGTTGCCGGCCTTGGCCTTGGACTGGTTTACGAAGTTACCAAAGAACCCATTGCAAGAACCGAGGAACAGGCAAAAAAAGAAGCATGGCAGACTGTATTCAGTGATGTAAGCCTGGAAGATTTTAAAGCTGTAGATGTAGACAAGGAAGCAGCAGATAAAACAGTTGCAGATCTTGGAATCAAAGCAACCGTAGATGAAGTCTGTGAAGCAGCAGATGAAGGCTATGTGGTAACTGTAACCGATAAAGAGGGTTACGGCGGTGATATCCAGATCACAGTTGGTGTAACAAAAGACGGTACCGTCAGCGGCGTTTCCATTCTTTCCATCAGTGAGACTGCCGGACTTGGAATGCGTGCTACAGAAGCGAAGTTCCAGGAACAGTATGTTGGAAAGAATACCGATAAATTCTATGTATCCAAGGACGGCGGCGAAGGTGAGCCTATTGATGCTATCAGTGGTGCGACCATCACATCCAGAGCTTTTACCGGTGCAGTCAATACAGCTATCGGCTATTGCAAAAACGCATTTTAGGAGGGTAGTTGAATATGAATAATTGTGGTGAAAGATTAAAAAACGGCATTATAACCGAAAATCCGATTTTCGTCCTGATGCTTGGTATGTGTCCTACCCTTGCGGTAACGACTTCTGCGATCAATGGTATTGGTATGGGACTTTCCACAACCGTAGTTCTGGTTATGTCAAACATGCTCATCTCCATGTTGCGTAAGGTTATCCCGGATTCTGTCAGAATGCCGGCCTTTATCGTAGTTGTAGCATCGTTTGTAACTATCGTACAGTTTCTGATGGAGGGCTTTACTCCTTCTCTTTATGAGTCACTTGGAATTTACATTCCACTGATCGTTGTTAACTGTATCATTCTGGGACGTGCAGAGAGTTATGCTTCCAAGAACCCTGTCCTTCCGTCTATCTTTGACGGACTTGGAATGGGTCTTGGCTTTACAGTGGGCCTGGTTGCCATTGGTCTTGTAAGAGAGATCCTTGGTTCCGGAAAGGCTTTCGGAGCACAGATCATTCCGGTTGCTGATGCAGCTACCGGTGCTGCCGGCTATACCCCGATCACTATCTTTATCCTTGCACCTGGAGCATTTCTGGTTCTTGCCGGACTTGCAGCAATCCAGAACAAAGTAAAGATCAACATGGCAAAGAAGGGCAAAGATGTTTCCAAGATCCAGTCCGGCTGTGGCTCCAATTGTGCGACCTGCGGCGGATGTCCTTCCGACAAAGAATAAAAAGGGGGAATAGAAAATGGCAAGCTTGATGTTGATCGCAATTGGTTCTGCGCTTTGCAGTAACGTTGTATTGAGTCAGTTCCTGGGAATCTGTTCTTTCCTTGGAGTTTCCAAGAAAACAGAAACCGCAGCCGGCATGGGTGGTGCAGTTGTGTTTGTTATTACTATTGCATCTTTTGTTGCAGGACTGCTTTATAAATTCATCCTGGTACCGACCCATTTTGAGTATCTGAAAACGATCGTATTTATCCTGGTTATCGCGGCACTGGTACAGATCGTAGAAATGTTTCTCAAGAAATTTGTACCATCCCTTTACAAGGCACTTGGTGTATACCTTCCTCTGATCACAACAAACTGTGCAGTTCTTGGTGTAGCACTGAACAATGTTAAATATGAATACAGCATTCTTGAAAGTGTTGTCAACGGATTTGCCACAGGTGTAGGTTACCTGATCGCAATTGTATTACTTGCGGGAATCCGTGAAAAAATGGAATACAACGATATTCCGGAATCCTTCCAGGGTATGCCGATCGTTCTGCTTACGGCAGCACTGATGGCTATTGCATTCTTTGGATTCTCCGGAATCGTATAGGAGGAAGAAGAGCATGAGTATAACAGGAATTATTATGGCTGCAGTCATTGTCGGCGGTACTGGTTTATTCATTGGTATCTTCCTCGGACTTGCAGACAAGAAATTAACCGTTAAGGTAGATGAAAAGGAAGAAGCAATTCTCGGCGTTCTTCCAGGAAATAACTGTGGTGGTTGTGGATATCCGGGATGTTCCGGACTCGCTGCCGCAATTGCAAAGGGAGAAGCTCCTGTAGATCAGTGTCCGGTTGGCGGTGCTCCGGTTGCAGCCAAGATTGGCGCGATCATGGGACAGGAAGTAAAAGAAACCGCACGTCAGGTTGCTTTTGTAAAATGTGCGGGAACCTGTGATAAGACGACTGTGAAATATGAGTACACAGGTGTGGAAGACTGCGAGATGATGGCTTTCATCCCTGGCAGCGGTGCAAAAAACTGTACATTTGGATGTATGGGCTTCGGAAGCTGTGTAAAGGCATGTCCATTTGATGCGATCCATATAGTGAATGGTATTGCGGTCGTAGATCAGGAAGCATGTAAAGCCTGTGGCAAATGTGTTGCCAAATGTCCGCGTCACCTGATCGAGCTGGTACCATATGACAAACAGACACGTGTAGCCTGCAGCTCCCACGCAAAAGGTAAGGCAGTTACAACTGCCTGCGAGCTTGGCTGTATCGGCTGTAAAAAATGTGAGAAGAATTGTCCGTCCGAGGCGATCATAGTTACCGATTTCTGTGCACACATCGATTACAATAAGTGTACAGGCTGCGGTAAATGTAAGGAAGTTTGCCCAAGACATGTGATTCTGTAAAACAAAAAGGACTGCCTGTCACGGAAGTTTTCCGAGTGACGTGGCAGTTCTTTTTTGGAATAAAGCATGTTGTGCCCGATAATGCATAAATAAATACGTACAAGCTTTTGGTTATATTTCAATGAAAAATTGCAGTTTCCGGTTAAAAATATTTGACCGGTGAATTTCAAGGGGCTATAATAGGATATAAATATTCAGTATACTTCAAGGAGAACGAAATTCATGAGTAAGATTATTTTAACTGGCGACCGCCCGACGGGGCGCCTTCATGTAGGTCATTATGTTGGATCTCTGGCAGAGCGTGTGAAGCTGCAGAATTCCGGCTTATATGATGAGATTTATATTATGATCGCAGATGCCCAGGCACTTACAGATAATGCAGAGCATCCGGAGAAAGTACGCCATAACATTCTTCAGGTTGCTCTGGACTATCTGGCATGCGGGCTTGATCCGGAGAAATCCAATATTTTTATCCAGTCCATGGTTCCGGAGCTGACAGAACTTACCTTTTATTATATGAATCTGGTTACGGTAGCACGAGTACAGCGTAATCCTACCGTTAAATCCGAGATTAAGATGCGTAATTTTGAAGCCAGCATCCCGGTAGGCTTTTTCTGCTATCCGATCAGTCAGGCTGCTGATATTACTGCTTTCCGTGCAACACATGTACCGGTAGGTGAAGATCAGCTTCCGATGCTTGAGCAGTGCAAGGAGATCGTCCATAAATTCAATACCGTTTACGGTGATACGCTGACAGATCCGGAAATTGTTCTTTCTTCCAATAAAGCATGCTTACGTCTTCCGGGAATTGACGGAAAGGCTAAGATGAGTAAATCTCTCGGAAACTGCATCTATCTGTCTGATGAAGAAGATGTTGTGAAGAAAAAGATCATGTCCATGTTCACAGATCCGAACCATCTTCGTGTTCAGGATCCTGGTCGTGTAGAGGGAAATCCGGTATTTATCTATCTGGATGCCTTCAGCCGCCCGGAACATTTTGCTGAATTTCTGCCAGAGTATCAGAATCTGGATGAACTTAAGGCTCACTATCAGAGAGGTGGCCTTGGTGATGTGAAAGTCAAGAAGTTCCTGAATAATGTTATGCAGGCAGAGCTTGGACCGATCCGTGAAAGAAGGAAAATGTGGGAGCAGCGAACCGAAGATGTGTTCGATATCCTGAAAGCCGGTACAGAGGTTGCCAGAGAAAAAGCTGCCGCAACGCTTCATGATGTCCGTTCTTCTATGCGGATCAATTATTTTGAGGATCAGGATTTCCTTAATCAGTGATAGAAAACAGCGAGAGAAATCACAGGCTTGTATATAGGATCAACCCGGAGATTGTATTCCGGGTTGATTTTTTTTGAAAATTATGTTACTATTGCGTTCATATGGGAAACAGATGTTCAGCTGTTTCAGGGAAGGAGCCTTGAGATTTGATTTCTTTTGTAAAAGGTACCGTAGCAGATATCGGTGAAAATTGTCTGGTTGTGGAAAATGGCGGAATTGGTTATGAGATTTATATGACAGGACAGGATCTTGGGAAAGCACGGATAGGCGATGAAAAGAAGATCCATACCTTTCTCTATGTGCGGGAGGATATTCTACAGCTATATGGTTTTTTTCGAAGGATGATCTTGGCATGTTCAAGCTTCTGATCGGTGTCAACGGAGTCGGACCTAAAGGCGCTCTAGGTATCCTTTCCGGGATCAGTGCAGACGAGCTTCGTTTTGCAGTGCTTTCCGATGATGTAAAAACAATCTCCAAGGCGCCTGGAATTGGGAAAAAGACAGCCCAGAAAATGATCCTGGAGCTGAAAGACAAGCTGAAGCTGGAAGATGCTTTTGAGATGAAACTGGCGCATCAGCAGGAAGAAGCAGCTGAGGGAGCATCTGATCTGAGGGATAGTCGTCAGGAAGCGGTGGAGGCGCTTGTCGCATTAGGATACAGTTCTGCAGATGCCCTTCGTGCAGTACGAAAGGTACCGGAAGATGTGCCGGCAGATGATGTAGAAGCAATTCTTCGGGCTGCACTGAAAAATTTTTAACAAATGTAGCAAGAATTCTCCCACCTCTTCAGATGGTGAGATGAATTGCACATCTGAGCATA
>NC_021014.1:643043-725882 GCF_000209835.1 Ruminococcus sp. SR1/5
ACCGCCGTGAGTAAGAGCAAACATGCTCGCACTGAAATGAAATAGAACGGAGCATAGCAAATGGAGAACAGGATCATTACAACAGATGTTACAGAAGAGGATTTTTCCCTGGAGGGAAATTTAAGGCCTCAGAGTCTGGATGAGTATATTGGTCAACAGAAAACAAAAGATACCCTGAAAATTTATATCGAAGCAGCAAAGCAGCGTCATGATTCACTGGATCATGTGCTGTTTTATGGACCTCCGGGGCTGGGAAAGACTACACTTTCCGCGATCATTGCCAATGAGATGGGAACACATATGAAGGTAACATCAGGTCCTGCGATTGAAAAGCCAGGCGAAATGGCTGCGATCCTGAACAACCTTCAGGAAGGAGATGTGCTGTTTGTAGATGAGATACACAGACTGAATCGACAGGTAGAAGAGGTTCTTTACCCGGCAATGGAAGATTTTGCTATCGATATCATGATCGGCAAGGGAGCATCCGCCCGTTCCATTCGTCTGGATCTTCCGAAGTTTACATTGGTAGGTGCAACAACGAGGGCAGGTCTTCTTTCCGCGCCGCTTCGTGATCGTTTTGGCGTAACCCAGAGACTGGAGTTTTATGATAAAAAAGAACTGACGACGATCATTCTACGTTCCGCTCAGGTGCTTGGCGTGGAAATCGAACCCAATGGAGCTGCCGAGATCGCCAAGCGTTCCAGAGGAACCCCCCGTCTGGCCAACCGTCTTCTGAAGAGAGTACGTGATTTCGCCCAGGTGAAGTATAATGGTGTGATCACCTACGATGTTGCCTGCTTCGCATTGGATCTTCTGGAAGTAGATCAGTATGGCCTTGATAAAACAGACCGCCGCATTCTCCAGACCTTGATCCTGAATTTTCAGGGCGGACCAGTGGGGCTTGAAACACTTGCCGCATCAATCGGAGAAGACTCCGGAACACTGGAAGACGTGTATGAACCCTATCTTTTGCAGACAGGTTTCCTTAACAGAACTCCACGTGGAAGAATGGCTTCCGTGCTGGCATATACCCATCTTGGATATCCTCGTCCTGATTTATCGACAAAATAATAGAAAAACTTCTATACATTTTTGCGGGAATCAGTTATAATAAAAGAAATTGTGGGTTGTAAGACCGGCAATGCAGAGGAATGTTATTGAGGAAATTACCAGTAACAGATAAATTCAGGAGGCTTTACGAATGGCGGTAAAGAATACAGCACAGGTTGTTATCGATGGAAAGATCATTACTCTGGGCGGGTATGAGTCCGAGGAATATTTTCAGAAGGTTGCAGCCTATATGAATAATAAGATCAGTGAGCTGAGTCAGATGCCGGGATACTCCAGACAGGCCATGGAGACCAAGCATACACTGCTCAGTCTGAATATTACAGATGATTATTTTAAGGCAAAGAAGCAGGCGGAGATTTTTGAACAGGATCTGCAGCAGAAAGACCAGGAGATGTATGATCTGAAACATGAACTGATCTCTTTGAAAATGCAGATCGAAGAGGCGAAGAAGGCAGAACAGGAAGCTCAGGAACAGAAGAATCTTCTGGACGGTAAGGTGAAGGAACTGGAGAAAGAACTTGATGAACTGCTTAAATAAGGAGGGGGGATTGCTTCGGTAATCCTCTTTTGTTTTATGGTCATCGGATTGATTAACAGATGGGAGATGAGGGAATACTTTGAAAAATATGATAACAGAACTGCTCTCGCCGGCAGGTTCTTATGAAAGTTTTGAGGCAGCTATTGGTGCCGGGGCTGATGCGGTATATGTAGGGGGACCGGCTTTTGGAGCAAGAGCTTATGCGCAGAACTTCACCCAGGAAGAGCTGATCACTGCCATTGAGACCGCACATATCCATAACCGCAAATTATATCTTACTGTGAATACACTTTTGAAGAACCGTGAACTGGATGATCAGCTGTTTGAATATCTGCTTCCATATTATGAGGCAGGTCTGGATGCGGTGATCGTACAGGATCTGGGAGTATTTTCTTTTATACGCCGGAATTTCCCGGATCTGGATATTCATGCAAGCACACAGATGACAGTAACCGGACCGGAGGGAATGCGATTTCTGGAGGAAAAGGGAGCAACTCGTGTGGTTCCGGCCAGAGAGCTTTCCCTGGAAGAGATATCTGCCATGCATAAGGCAAGTCTTCTGGAAATAGAGACTTTTATCCATGGAGCTCTCTGTTACAGCTATTCCGGCCAGTGTCTGATGAGCAGTATTTTCGGTGGAAGAAGCGGAAACCGTGGCCGCTGTGCACAGCCATGCAGGCTTCCTTACAGTGTAACCATGGATCACAGAAAATATAAAGGAGACAAGGATTTTTGTGCATTAAGCCTGAAAGATATCTGCACTTTGGATATTCTTCCGGATATCCTGGAGGCGGGTGTTATGTCTCTGAAGATCGAAGGGCGTATGAAACAGCCGGCGTACACAGCGGGCGTCACGGCAGTATATCGAAAATATCTGGATATGTATTTAAGTGGAAAAGAATATCACGTTCAGGAAAAAGACCGGAAGTATCTTCTTGAGCTTTTCAGTCGTGGAGGATCCTGCAAAGGATACTATGATATGTATCGCGGGCCGGAAATGATGGCTTTTGCCAATGAAAAAAATCCGGTAATATCCAGCCGGAGATCAGAAAAATAAAAGAAAAATTCATGGGAATTTAATACTTTCTCCTGAAAGTCCTGTTATACTGGAAATAACCTGCAAGGGCCAGACAGTAACTGCTATGGGCGGTGAGGTACAGTTTGCTAAAAATCAACCAATGGAAGAACAGAGGATCCGTCAGCAGATGGAGAAACTGGGAAATACAGATTTTCAGTGGGAGGATCTGAACATTGAAATAAATGGAAGGATTTTTGTTCCGGTTAAAGTTCTCAATGAAGTACGAAGAGATGCTCTGAGTCAGCTGCGGGAAGCACTGATCGGATGTCAGAAGAGAGCACAGGTTACGAAGCAGCAGACGAAATCTAAGGATCAGGCTGCCTGTCACAGAAGGGTAACAGACAGCCTGCCTGTGTATGTATCCTGTGAACGTTCGGATACTGCGGAAGTACTTTTGAACGAACCGGGGATTACAGGTTTTTATTTTCCTTTTGATACTATGGAAAAATATTTTTCACCGGAACTTGCTGCAAGCAGTGAATTATATCTTTCTACTCCACATATCCATCGCGGAGAAATCCCCGAAAAGTGGCTTCGATCAGCTCAAAAAATGGTTGGAGCAGGGTATGAAGGGTTTTCTGGTAAGAAACCTGGAATCTTACGCCGTACTGAAAAAAATGGGATATGGCGGAAAATGTATCCTGGATGCATCCATGTATACCTGGAATGATCAGAGTGTTGATTTCTGGCGAGAAGAGGGAGTTCTTCGAAATACAGTCCCCCTTGAGTTGAATGAGGGTGAACTGAAACACAGAGATAATACTTCTTCGGAGCTGCTTTTATATGGTTATATCCCACTGATGCTTTCCGCGCAGTGTGTAAGGAAGAATCTTTTCGGATGTACAGGAAAATATGAGACGGCTTATCTGAAAGACCGCTATAACAGTGAATTTCCGGTAAAATGCAGTTGTGATCCATGGGGAAAAAACATCTCCGAAAAAGCAAAATACTGTTATAATATCATTTATAATAGCATTCCTTACGGACTTCCGGGTGAAAAAGATCAGGTAAAAAACTGAACCTTCACTCTTTGCGACTGGCATTTACGATCGAAGAGCCAGAGAAAGCAAAAGCGATCCTGAAAGAATTCCGGACGGTTTATCAGGAAAACGGAAAACCTTCCGGACGCAGGTATACAAAAGGCCATTTTAAAAGAGGAGCCGAGTAAAAGTGTATGATTAATGTAATTACAGAATTATCTAAGTATGTGATCCTCACATTGATGATCGTCTATACCTTTCATTGTTTTTATATGGTGTGGCGGCAGGATGAGGAAGAAAAGAGAGAACTGCTCCATCAGCAGCTGACCATGATCTTTTTTATTGATTTTACAGCATTTCTTGTGATCTATTTAAAAAGCATGGATTTCAGGGTCATCCTGTTCTATATCGAAATGATGATCTTTTTTGCAGCGATCCAGATCCTTTATCGAATTATTTATCAGAATGCATCGCTGCTTCTTTTAAATAATATGTGTATGCTCCTGAGCGTAGGATTTATCATGCTCTGCCGGCTTTCACTTCCGTCTGCAACTAAGCAGCTTCTGATCGTGGCCGCAGGTAGTGCAGTATCACTGGTGATACCGGTAATGATACGAAAAATGAAATTTTTAAAGGATCTTACATGGGCTTATGCCGGAATTGGTATTGTACTTCTGGCGGCAGTTCTTGTTCTGGCAAGCACAAGCTACGGTGCAAAGCTTTCTCTTATGGGAATCCAGCCTTCCGAGGTGATCAAGATAACCTTCGTATTTTTTATGGCATCACTTCTGTGTACCAAGGTGGATTTTCGCAAAGTAGTACTGGCTACGATCGTTGCAGTGATCCATGTAGGGATCCTGGTTCTTTCCAGGGATCTGGGTAGTGCAGTGATCTTTTTTGTCACCTACCTTGTACTGATCTATGTTGCAACCAGAAATCCGAGCTATTTATTTCTGGGACTTGGCGGAGGATGCGTTGGTTCGGTGATCGCATATCATCTTTTTGGACATGTCCGTCAGCGAGTCAGTGCCTGGAAGGATCCGATGGCTGTCTATCAAAATGAAGGTTATCAGATCGTGCAGTCTCTGTTTGCGATCGGAACCGGAGGCTGGTTTGGAATGGGACTTTGTCAGGGCTCTCCGGAGAAGATTCCGGTCGTAAAAAATGATTTTATCTTCAGTGCTATTTGCGAGGAACTGGGGGGTATTTTTGCCATTTGCCTGATTCTTGTATGCACAAGCTTTTTTCTGATGATCGTTACTATTGCACTAAAGATCAGGAATCCGTTTTATAAACTGATCGCACTGGGGCTCGGAACTGAATATGCTTTTCAGGTATTTCTGACCATTGGCGGTGCAACCAAGTTTATTCCAATGACAGGAGTTACACTTCCGCTAGTGAGTTACGGAGGCAGTTCTGTCATGTGTACCATCCTGATGCTTGCGATCATTCAGGGACTGTATATTCTGAGGGAAGATGAGGACGAACAAATTGAAACGCAGCGAAAAGAAACGATTGAAAGAAGAGGAAAGAGAGCAACGCCTGAGAGAAAGAGAAATCGCCAGACTCCGTAGAAAAAAGAACCGGCCTTTAACTTTTGTATCGGCCTTCTTTATATTGATCTTTGTCAGTCTGATCGGATATCTGGTCTATTTTGACGCCATAAAAAGTGAAGATTTTATCAACAGCCCGTACAACACCCGTCAGGATACATTTTCGGACCGGGTAGTACGTGGAAGTATCCAGTCTTCGGATGGTGAGGTCCTGGCACAGACCAATGTGTATGAAGATGGAACAGAAGAGAGAACGTATCCGTTTTCCAATATTTTTGCACATGCAGTAGGATATGATACCAATGGTAAGAGCGGTTTGGAATCGGAAGCAAATTTCCAGCTTCTCACCTCCCATTCATTTTTTCTGGAACAGATGAAAAATGAATTCCTGGGAAAAAGAATCAGGGTGATACCGTGATCTCCAGTCTGAATGCAGATCTTCAGACAACAGCATACAATTCTCTGGGAGACCGCAGAGGAGCGGTAGTTGTACTGGAGCCATCCACCGGACGTATCCTGGCTATGGTGAGCAAACCGGATTTTGATCCGAACACGATCGCACAGAACTGGGATACCCTTGTTAATGATGAAAGTAACAGTAGCCTTTTAAACCGTGCAACCAATGGAGCTTATCCTCCGGGATCAACATTTAAGATCGTCACGGCATTGGATTATTTCAGACAAAAGGGATCACTGGAGGGATATTCCTATCTGTGTCAGGGAAGTATCACAGTGGATGACCACACGATCCAGTGTTACAATGGGGCAGTACATGGACAGGAGGATTTTTATTCCGCATTTGCACATTCCTGTAACTGTGCATTTGCAGATATGGGACTTGGTCTGGGAGGAGATACTCTGAAAAGTACTGCAGAGGATCTGCTCTTTAATAGGGCGCTTCCGCTGAATTCCTATAAAACCAGTCGCTTTACCCTTGATAAAGATTCTCCGAATGCACTTGTGATGCAGACCTCGATCGGCCAGGGTAACACTCTTGTTTCTCCGATGCATATGGCATTGATCACAAGTGCCATCGCCAATGATGGTGTACTGATGAAGCCAACTATGATCGATAAGATCGTGAATAATTCCGGTGATACGGTCAGGGAAACAGAAAAAACAGAATACAAACGTCTGATGACAAGAAATGAAGCTAATATCCTTGGAAAACTAATGAAAAATGTAGTTGAAAACGGTACGGCTTCTGCATTGAACGGACGAGGATATACTGTTGCCGGAAAAACCGGTTCTGCGGAGTTTGATGAAAATGGTTCCAGTCATTCCTGGTTTGTGGGTTATTCTAATGTAGATGATCCGGATATCGCCATTGCAGTGATCGTGGAAAACGGCGGAACCGGAAGTGAAGCGGCAGTTCCCATTGCGGCCGATGTTTTTGATGCATATTATTTCGATTAAATTGAGAACAGTATCTGCTTCTTGCCCCTTGCCTATAAGGTGAAAAAGAGGTATACTATAGCCAGTGCAAAAGACACACGCATTACAGGAGGATTGCAATATGATAGAAGCAACAAGCTGTGGCGGTGTGGTAATTCATCGGGGTAAGATCCTGGCATTGTATAAATCCTACAGGAACCGTTATGAAGGATGGGTGCTTCCCAAAGGAACTGTAGAAAAAGGAGAGACTTTTGAACAGACTGCTTTACGTGAAGTAATGGAAGAAGCAGGTGTTCGGGCCTCTATCGTGAAATATATCGGTAAGAGCCAGTATAATTTCACCGTTCCGGAGGATGTGGTAATGAAAGAGGTACACTGGTATCTCATGATAGCTGATAATTATCATAGCAAACCCCAGCGAGAGGAATATTTTGTAGATTCCGGATACTATAAGTTTCATGAGATCTATCATCTTCTCCGTTTTTCCAACGAGAAGCATATCGTGGAACAGGCCTATCAGGAGTATCTGGAAATGCGAAGTGAGGGCGTCTGGGCGAAACAGCAGAAGTATTTTTAACAACAGGACAGGGCTGTGTACATACGCAGCCCTGTTTGGCATTATAGACGGAGGTGATGGCAGATTGCTGAAATGGATGAAAAACTATTACATAGGAAATGATGTAAAAAATCCTACTAGAATAAGAACCAGGATCACTGCTGGCAAATTCGTGCCGGATATCTACGTTGTTACTTTGTCTGATAATCCCGGAAATATTTTGGAAATTCTTCCTGCAGGCATGCTTGTACAGCGAAGCGCCAGAGCCACCTGTCCTTTGGTCGTTGGAATGGCTAGAGGAAAATCCGGTGCTATACAGATGGTACAGGATATGATCGAACAGGTTTATACCGAAACTGGAAATTTTAAAATAAAAGAATATCTGAAAAACAGGTGAACCAATGCTGCATATATTATGGCTGATAATAAAATGGATATTGATCCTTCTGGGGATCCTGATCGGGCTGATTCTTATGATCCTGCTGCTTCTTTTATTCTGTCCGATCAGATACAGAGGGAAAATAAAAAAGACCGAACGGATAGTCTTCGGGAAATACATGCTTTCGGTGAAGTGAGCTGGCTGCTTCATATAATTTCTGCACAGGTATTCTGGGAGCAGGGCGTTCTGAAAACAAAATTATGTTTTTTAGGGATTCCTTTGGAAAAATTTAAAAATCTGTTTCGTAAAAAAAGAAACCTAGATCTCTTTCCAACTCCGGAAATCAAAATGCCAAAAAACAGGCAGAGGCTTCCAGAAGCCATGAAAAGACATTAAAAAACGAAAATCAGAACGATACCGCAGAGCTGCAAATGTCTGAGCCGCAGGAAGATACTGTTGAAGATATAAATGAAATTTTGGAAAATGTAATAATGGAGCCGATATCGATTTCCGAAGAAATATCGGAAGAATCGGAAGATGAAAAGAAGCTTCGGACAAAGATTTCAGATTTAATTTCAAATATAGTGGGAAAAATAAAAACGGCAGTTGGAAAGCTGATCCGAATCATACAGAATTTTCTTGGAATCCCCAAAAGGATTCTGAAAAAAATTCAAAGTCTTGCATTAACAATCCGGAATTTCTGTGATAAGATAAACTGGTGGAAGGAGTTTTTAGACCATCCCCGAACCAGAGAGGCTCTTTCCTTTCTGTGGAAAAATGCAAAAAAACTGATTTATCATGTGCTTCCGACAAGGATCACCGGAAAGATCACATTTGGCAATGAAGATCCGGCAGTTACAGGTATGGTATTGGCTGTATTAGGAATGACAATTCCTTTTCATAAAAACAAGATCGAAGCAGCGCCCCTTTTTGATGATGAAAATGTTCTTGAGGGAGAGATCCTGTTAAAGGGAAGGATTTATGGAATTGTAGTTCTCAAAACAGCAGCAGAGCTTTATTTCAATAAAAATATAAAATACGTCATCCACCGATGGAGACATAAGGAGGTAAAACATGGAGAAAGAGAATAATTTCAAAGATACCGTGAATTCATTATTTAAAGGAATGGATGGCTTTGTATCGGCCAAAACAGTGGTTGGCGATGCCATTCATGTAGGTGATACCATTATCCTTCCTCTGGTCGATGTATCCTTCGGCGTGGGAGCCGGAGCTTTTGAAGGGGATAAGAAGAACAATGGCGGCGGAGGTCTTGCCGGAAAGATGTCTCCCTGTGCAGTACTTGTGATCCAGAATGGAAGCACCAAACTTGTAAACGTAAAAAATCAGGATGGCCTTACCAAGGTTCTGGATATGGTGCCGGATTTTGTGAACCGTTTTGCGCCAGGTGCAGGCAATGCTGAGGATACAGACGGGAAAGAAGAGTAGTATTCCATTTAGATTTCATGCATATACTGTAATAAAAAACAAGAAATGAGCAGACAGGAGTGGGAAAGCTAACTGGTTTTATGCTGTTTTTTATTGGTGTGGGCATGGTTCTTGGCATCCTTATTACAGAAAATTTTATTGTGATCGCAATGGCAGTCATATGTCTGCTATGCGGATATCATATGTTTTGCAGATAAGCGGGAAGTGTGCACTTGGCATGCTTCCCGCTTGTGATTTATCTGTCTTGAAGATAAAAAAACAGCCCCCGCATTCTACGGGGGCATACGATATTACTTACGCTCTTTCAACTTTTCCGGATCTTAAACAAGAAGTACATACATACATTTTCTTTGCTCCGCCGGCAGTTGTTTTTACTCTGACGGATTTAACGTTAGATTTCCACATTTTGTTGGATCTTCTATGGGAATGACTCACATTGTTTCCGAAATGAGCTCCTTTATCGCAGATTGCACATTTAGCCATGAATAGCACCTCCTTTTATCAACAGTCACCATTTTAACAGATGAATTGCTCTTTTGCAAGCAAAAAAGGAAATTTATCAAAAATTCTGCAAAGAGTTTTAAGGAAAGTATTCCATACCTCCGGGAACAGGGCGGATCATGGTGAAATTAAGCGTTGTGTGTATGGTTTAGATCAATTTGAAACATAGAAAATTACCCAGTGCGAATTAATTTATCGTTTTTTCTTTGGCCTGGTCTCTTTCCTGAATCTGAATAGAACATATTCTTGTTGAACTGGCATATGAGGATAGGAAAAACGGGAAAATGCAAAAGAATTTGGCAGGTAGTTCGGAATCCGAAAATGTGGTATGATTATAGGTAGGATATCAGAAACGTCAGGAGTTGAATAGCTTGTGAAGAAAGAAGAAATTTTTAAATATGTGCAGAAACAGTACGGAACAGTCCCGGAATATTTATGGAGTACATCGCCAGACAGTGCAGTACTTCGACATAAAAACGGAAAATGGTATGCAGTGATCATGACTATTGAAAAATCAAAACTGGGATTAGAAGGAAAGGATCCGGTTGATATCATGGATGTAAAGTGTGATCCGGACATGACGAATTTGATTATTCAGACGCATGGATTTTTACCTGGATACCATATGAACAAGCAGCACTGGATCACGATTTTACTGGATGGTTCGGTCAGTAAAGCAAAGATACTGGACTTTTTGGACATGAGTTATGACCTGATTGATGGCGCAGGCAGAAAGGAAAACAAATGAGAAAAGCAATCGTATATGCATCTGTACATCATGGAAATACAGAAAAATTAGTAAAGAGCATAGCAGAAGCGTGCCAGATCGATTTGATCGATGCTGTAAAACAACCCGATGCAGATGTGAGCAGTTATGATATGATTGGGTTTGCATCAGGCATCTATTTTTCAAAATTTCATCAGTCGATATTGGGATTTGCAGAGAAGAATCTACCGGATGACAAAAAGGTATTTCTGATCTGTACTTATGGTGGAAGTGCCAATTATAAATCCATAGAGCAGATTTTGGATAAAAAGCGTTCTAAAGTGATAGGAAAATTCGGGTGCAAGGGCTATGACACATTTGGCCCATTTAAACTGGTTGGTGGAATTGCAAAAGGGCATCCAGATGAAGAAGATATAAAAAATGCAGTTGAGTTTGTAAAAGGATTATAAGTAAATAAACGAAAAAGAAAAACCGGTTTCATAGTATCGGTCGGCATGTTCCATCACAATCAGGGATTTCCCTTCACTAGAGTGGATGAGCTTAATTTTCTATAAGATAAAACAAGTTGAACTCTATCATTGCGTAATTATGAAAAAAGCAATATATTCATACCGTGAAGTCTGGAAAGTGTTGATTTTAAGCCATTTCTGGATATGTGGGGTGATTCAGAGATATGGTTTTGTGACGTTTTTAGGACAAACGCCAGAAAATATGGAGAGCTCCATGACGTTTTGAGTTGACTTTTTTCCGGTAATAGCATATGATAATAACAGCTAAGGAATGTGGTGAGATTCCAAGTGGCAAAGTGAAAGCCCCCAGAGTTGCAGCTCTGGGGGCTTTCTTGCTCGTTACGGTGAGTTATTCCGTTTAGGCTGTTGCTGCCTATCGTCTACCGTCCAGCCGTTTGCATATGTAGTAGCTAACTACGCCTGCTACAACGGAGACAAGGAATGAGGTGAGAATTTCTTCCATCGTGGCCACCTCCTTTCTGCTGGAGGTTCGACAGCTCTTTTAGTATAGCATAGGTTAGAACGATTTGAAATATAGAAAATTACCCGGTATTGTGGCTTTTTATTTTGACAATTTTTGTGACAAATAAAAGAAAACAGACGCAATCAGACGAAGAGTTGCCGTATACAAAAGCACTGGAAACCATTGAAAATAAAGGATTTTTCTATAAGATAAAACAAGTTGAACTCTATCATTGCGTAATTAAAAAAGGTTAATAATAGTTTTATATAATTTAATCTGAATGAAACAATGGAGGTAACCATATGAATGGACGTATAGATTCTGGATTGGGTCAGATCGTAATTGATACGGATGTCATTGCGACTTATGCCGGCAGTGTGGCGGTAGAGTGTTTTGGTATCATCGGAATGGCAGCTATCAGTATGAAGGATGGCCTGGTCAAGCTTTTGCGTATTGACAGCCTGAAACATGGTATCAGTGTTAAGATCACGGATGATAATAAGATCCGGCTGAATTTTCATGTCATCGTAGCATATGGCGTGAATATCAGTACTATTGCGGACAATCTTGTCAACAATGTAAAATATAAAGTCGAAGCCTTTACAGGAATGGAGATTGAAAAGATCAACATTATGGTTGAGGGCGTGCGTGCAATAGATTAGTTTTAGAGGAGGAACTTGTGGTGAATAACAAAACCATAGATGCTAAAATACTTTCCAGAATGTTTCTGTCCGGAGCAAAGAATCTGGAAGCGAAGAAAGAGTGGATCAATGAACTGAATGTGTTTCCTGTACCTGATGGAGATACGGGAACCAATATGACGCTTACCATCATGTCTGCTGCTTCTGAAGTAGGTGCTCTTACAGATCCGGATATGGAATCCCTGGCAAAGGCAATTTCTTCCGGTTCCCTCCGTGGAGCCAGAGGTAATTCCGGTGTTATCCTGTCACAGCTTCTGCGTGGATTTACCAGAGGTGTGCGTAAACTTACAGATCTGGATGCACCTGCCATTGCCGCAGCTATGGAGCGAGGCGTTGAGACTGCATACAAAGCAGTTATGAAACCAAAAGAGGGAACCATTCTTACTGTAGCCAGAGCTGCAGCAGACAGAGCAGCAGAGCTTGCTGATGCTGCAGAAGATCTGGATGCTTTTTTCGACGGGATCTTTCAGCATGCAGAGGAAACTCTTGCCAGAACACCAGAGATGCTTCCAGTCCTGAAAGAAGCAGGTGTTGTGGATTCTGGCGGACAGGGACTTCTGGAAGTTTTCCGTGGTGCCATCGACGGATATCATGGAAAAGAAGTGGATTATTCCCAGTTTGAAGCAGCAGCTCCTAAGATCACAAAGATTTCTCCTCAGGCAGAGGCAGATATCAAATTTGGATATTGTACAGAGTTTATTATCCTTCTTGAAAAACCGCTTCCACAGGATGAGATCGACCGTTTCCGTGAATTTCTGGATTCCATCGGTGATTCCATTGTTTTGGTGGCTGATGATGAGATTGTCAAGGTACACGTGCACACCAATCATCCGGGACAGGCTTTTGAACGCGCACTCACGTATGGTCAGCTTTCCCGTATGAAGATTGACAATATGAGAGAAGAACATCAGGAAAAACTGATCAAAGATGCGGAAAAACTTGCAAAAGAACAGGCAGAAAACAAAGAACCTCCAAAGGATCATGGATTTATTTCCGTATCCGTAGGTGAGGGACTTTCTCAGATCTTCCGTGAGCTTGGCGTAGATTATCTGATCGAAGGCGGCCAGACTATGAATCCGAGTACTGAAGACATGCTCAATGCTATTGAGAAAGTAAATGCAAAAACAATTTATATTTTCCCGAATAACAAGAATATTATCCTTGCAGCTAACCAGGCAAGAGATCTGACTGAGGACAAGGAGATCATTGTAGTACCAACCAAGACAATCCCACAGGGAATTTCCGCAATGATCAGCTTTGTTCCGGAGAAGGGCGGCGAGGAGAACCTTGCTTCCATGACCGATGCGATTTCCAGAGTGAAGACTGGACAGATTACTTATGCAGTCCGTGATACACGCATTGATAACAAGGAAATCCATGAGGGAGATATCATGGGAATCGGTGATGCAGGTATCCTTGCAGTAGGCAGAGATCGACTTCAGGTAGCAGAGGAGATGGTAGCAGAGATGGTTGACGAGGAATCTGAGATTATCAGTGTTTACTATGGTGAAGATGTATCTGAGGAAGATGCAGAGGCACTTTCTGATTCTCTTACCGAGAAATATCCGGAGTGCGAGGTTGAGCTGAACCAGGGTGGACAGCCAATTTACTACTATCTGATTTCTGTAGAATAAAGAGCAAAAAAATGAATGATAAGACACCTTTACGTGAATTAAAAGGCGTGGGTGAGAAAACAGAGAAGCTTTTCCAGAAGATCGGGATCACGACTGCGGAAGAGCTTCTCCGTTATTATCCGCGGACTTACGATATATATGAGGAGCCTGTGGAGATTGCATCAGCAGAGGAGGACAAAACAGTCTCTATCCGTGCCACTATAGCAACAGGTATTTATATTAACCAGATACGCAATCTCCAGGTTCTGACAACAACTGTGGCAGATGCAAGCGGCCGATTGCCGGTTGCCTGGTTCAATGCGCCTTATTTGAGGGGAACACTCAAAAAGGGCAGTGTGTTTATCCTCAGAGGAAAGATCATCAGAAAAAAAGGCCGTCCGCAGATGGAACATCCGGAGATTTTTACCCCGGCAGCTTATGAGGAGATCATTCACAGTATGCAGCCTGTATATGGTCTGACGAAAGGACTTTCCAACAAGATGATCACGAAGTTGGTCCATCAGATTTTGGATACAAGGCCTCTCCATGGGGAATATCTGCCGGAGGAGATACGGGAACGCTATCAGCTCGCAGATGCCAATTATGCGATCCGGACTATCCATTTCCCGAAAAATATGCAGGAGCTTCTCACAGCCAGGAAACGTCTGGTATTCGATGAATTTCTGCTTTTTGTGCTGGCAATACAGCTCTTGAAGGAGAAAACAGAAGAGGCTCCAAACACTTTTCCAATGAAACCAGTATGGACAACCGAGGAAATCATAGAAGGGCTTCCCTATGACCTGACCGGAGCCCAGAAGAATGTCTGGCATGAGATCGAACGGGATCTGAGCGGTCATAAGCTGATGTCCAGGCTTGTACAGGGGGATGTTGGTAGCGGCAAGACCGTGATCGCATTTTTAGCTATGGTACTTTCAGCAGAGAATGGATTTCAGAGTGCATTGATGGTACCGACAGAGGTTCTGGCAAATCAGCATTACGAAGGCTTTCTGAGGCTGATGGAAGAACAGAATATCGCTTCCTGCCATCCGGTGCTTCTGACAGGATCTACCACAGCCAGACAGAAGCGTGAGATCTATCAGAAGATTGCAGACGGTGAAGTGAATGTGATCATCGGAACTCATGCCCTGATCCAGGAAAAGGTGGAATATAAGAATCTGGGGCTTGTGATCACAGATGAGCAGCACAGATTCGGCGTTCGCCAGAGGGAAGCGCTGACGACCAGAGGAAATCCGCCTCATGTACTTGTTATGAGCGCAACCCCCATTCCCCGGACACTGGCGATCATTTTATACGGAGATCTGGATATTTCGATCATTGACGAGCTTCCTGCAAAAAGACTTCCGATCAAGAATTGCGTAGTAGGAACTTCCTACCGTCCCAAGGCGTATTCTTTTATTGAAAAGCAGGTGCAGATGGGAAGGCAGGCTTATGTGATCTGTCCTATGGTGGAAGAGAGCGAAGGCCTGGAGGCAGAGAATGTTACAGATTATGCCAGAAAGCTTCAGGAGATCCTTCCGGGGGAGATCAAAGTAGAAATCCTTCACGGAAAGATGAAGCCAAAAGAGAAAAACAGGATCATGGAGGCGTTTGCTTCCGGCGAGATCCAGGTACTGGTATCTACCACAGTTGTGGAGGTTGGAGTGAATGTGCCAAATGCTACCGTTATGATGGTGGAAAATGCAGAACGTTTCGGGCTTGCCCAGCTTCATCAGCTTCGGGGCCGTGTAGGGCGTGGAGAGCATCAGTCTTACTGCATTTTTATCCAGGGAAATAATGAAGAAAATACTTCTAAACGTCTGAAGATCCTCAATGAATCCAATGATGGATTTTATATAGCCGGAGAAGATCTGAAGCTTCGGGGCCCAGGAGATCTTTTCGGTATCCGCCAGAGCGGACTGATGGAATTTAAGATCGGTGATATCTACAATGATGCGGGAATCCTGAAGAATGCAAGTGAAGCAGCTGGTGAGATCCTGGCACTGGATTTTGATCTTATCCTGCCTCAGCATAAGGCTTTAAAGGAGCATCTCAAAGGGTATATGAGTGAAGAACTGGAAAATCTGGGGATCTAATTGGATGGAGCAAAGCGAAGAATCAGAACTTCGTTTTAGTATAAAAAGAAAAAGGGAGAAAACAGGATGAGGAGAAAAATGATCAAAAAACTTCTGTGTGTCGTTTTATCAGGGTCTATGATCTTTGGCAATGCAGGGATAACCATGGCTTCAGAGACAGAACCGAAAACAGTCCAGGAAAATGTAAATGAGGAGACTGACAGTCCAGAGGAAAGTTTTTCTGAGGAAGATATTTTTGAAGATGGAATCTCAGCAGACGATGAAGCAGCAGAATTACCTGATAGCACAGAACAGGAATTAGAAGAAGAGCCGGAAGAAGCGGATAATATAGAAATGTCGGAGGACACTGAAAATCTTTCGGAAGAACCGGAAACAGAAGAAATGGCAGAAAGTGATGACTTTTCTGATGGAGAAGAAGATGCTGTAAGTGCTTCCGCAAGCATGATGGATGGAGGAATCACCGGAGATATTGCTTGGTCAATTGATACATCCGGATGTCTTACATTAAAAGGAAACGGTGACTATGATACCTCAGATTATTATTGGGATGCAGAAAGGGGCTGGAGTAAATGGCAGGATGATATTAAAACAGCCATAGTTGAAATTTCCGGAATCACAAAGACAAGAGCTATGTTTAAGGGATGCAGGAATCTTACCAGGATCACTTTTAAAAACTGTGATTTCAGTAAGGTGACAGACATGGCCTTTATGTTCTCAGATTGTGAAAGCCTTACACGGCTGGATACTGGTTCATTGAAAACCGGAAATGTATCTCATATGCAGGGAATGTTCCGAAATTGCAGTAAATTAAAAACTCTGGATGTCAGTAAATTTGATACTTCAAAAGTTAATGATATGAATAGCATGTTTTTAGGCTGTGAAAGCCTTACACAGCTGAATGTCCGGAATTTTAATACTTCCAGAGTGACAAGGATGAGCGGAATGTTCCGTGAATGTCGGAATCTTAAACAGTTGGACGTCAGTAGATTTAATACAGCGAATGTTACGACTATGGAGGAGATGTTTTATTGCTGTGAAAGCCTTACACAGTTGAATGTCAGTAATTTCAATACAGCAAATGTTGTATATATGAACGGTATGTTCGAACGGTGCGAAAGTCTTACACAGTTAAATGTACGAAACTTTAATACATCAAATGTAGAAGATATGGGCAAAATGTTCTGTACTATGAGCAAGCTCAAGTCTCTGGATCTGAACAGTTTTAATACTTCTAATGTACAGAATATGTATTTCATGTTTTATGGAAATGAGTCTTTAACAAGCCTCAATATTAAAAATTTTGATACATCCAAGGTAGTAGATATGAATTCTATGTTTGGCGAGCTTAAAAAAATGACTTCTCTGGATGTTTCTGAATTTAACACATCAAAAGTAAAATCTATGGAAGGAATGTTTTCACGCTGCTATGCGTTAAAAGCTGTGGACGTGAGCCATTTCAATACTTCTGAAGTGGTAAAGATGGGATATATGTTTAACTCCTGTAGCAGCCTGGAATCTCTAAACCTCAGTAAGTTTAATACATCTAGCGTCAATGATGCAAGATATATGCTGTACTATATGGATAATCTTAAAACACTGAAAACGATCCCGAACCTGAAGTGCTCTATAGAACTTCCATTTACCATGTCAGACAGCTCAGGCAAAAAATATACGACCATGCCAACGAACAGTAAATGTATCACTTTAAAGGTAGTTGCTTCAAAACCAGTAGTTAGAAAGAGCATCAAAACGGCAAAGGTAACTGTAAAAACCGCAACTTACAATGGAAGTCCGCAGAAGCCAGGTGTAACTGTTAAACTTGGAAATACAACATTAAAAAGCGGCACAGATTATACAGTAACTTATTCTAATAATACAAAAACGGGAACAAAAGCTGTTGCAAAAATCACAGGAAAGGGAAGTTACAAAGATTCTGTTTCTAAATATTTTACCATCAAAGCATGCAGTCTTGACGGTAAAGTTCAAGTTAATTTGAAGACAACGATTTACACCTGGGATGGACAGGCAAAAACTCCCGCATTTTCTATTTATATGCCGAAAGCCAATGCGGCCGGAATGATCTCATTACAGAATGAAAAAGATTATACATATAAATATCTTAATAATAAAGAACCTGGAACAGCAACCTTACAAATCACAGGAAAGGGCAATTTTACAGGTACAAAAAATAGCTTATAAGATCAGCAAAGCAAAACAGCCGGTAAAAGTTACACCAGGAAGTATTACAAAACTTTATACAGACAAAGGCAAATCCTACAAAATCAGTGTTTCAGGAAAAAAGAATTTGCAAAAGTGACATATTCAACCACTAATGCAAAAATTGCATCTGTAAAAAATAGCAAGATTATGCTTAATGGAGAGGGAGTGGCAACAGTTACTGTAAAAGTTGCGGCGACCAAACATTATCAGGCACAGAATATTGCAATTAAGATTAATGTGCTGAAAAGACAGAATATTACCACTGCTGTAAAGAATGGGGCAAAAATAGCGTATTCCACTACAATGAAATCTCTTGGTGCCAAAGTTCCTTCAGAAGGTGGGAAACTTACTTATAAGTCCTTAGATACCAGTATTGTTTCTGTGGATTCCAAAGGTAATTTGAACTTTAAAAAGGCAAAGAAGCTTGGAAAAGTTACAATCCAGATCACTGCAGCGAAATCTTCTTCCTATGCTCCGGCAACCAGGAAACTGACGATCACTACGGTAAAAGGAACTCCATCTGTCAGCTGTGTACAGCAGCAGGAACGTAAGATCTATGATGGAGCATTCAATCTCGGGGCAAAAGCAGATCAGAATGCAACATTGGTTTATTCCAGCAGCAACAGTGCTATTGCATCGGTAGCTTCTGATGGAACGGTTACTTTGAAGGAATGGCAAGAAAACGATATTCAGAGAGAAGTGCAGATCACAGTTACTACAAAAAGTACAACGTTTTATAATGCAGCGAAGCCGGTAATTGTTAATCTTACTGTTATTAAAAGAAAAATCTGCAGCAGAGAATTGAAGATGAAAAAATCAAATTTCCTGATGGGAAATTTTGGAACCATGTTGTAAACAGTTATTCAGATCTGACAGATAATCTGGACAGCAGCGGAGCTCCTGAAAGATTTCAGGATACGATCAGTGATGTTCCATGCAAACATCACGGAACTCAGAGCGGAATTGATCCGATACCAGGTAATGGCGAGTATGATTGCAATAAGTTTGACGGGGCTATCCAGTGTGATGGGTTTGCAAGAAAAGTATTTTATGATATCTGGGAAGGGCAGAGAGTATCAGGCCTTCAGAGAATATATGATAATAATGTTCAGGTAGGAGACTATGTGCGCATCAATAATAATGGACATTCGGCTATCGTTACAGAAGTTTACAGTGATTCATTTAAAGTGATAGAGTGTAATCTGGATGGGGACGGACGTCATCATAATTGTCTGCTGCGTCATAACTGGACATATAGTAAAAGCAGTGTAACTTATCGTGTACATGCTGTAAATTACAGCCTTAACTAATAGACTTTTGAAACTTTTCTTTACAAAACTTTCAAATCGTAGTATTGTATTGCATGAGAAAAGATTAACAAATCCCTTGTAAGGAGGCTATAAACATGGCTAGAACAAAGAAAGCTGCAACCAAGACAACTGTAAAAACGGCTTCAATAAGCGAGACTCCTGCAAAATCTGTAGTAACCGCATCCGAAGAGAAAGCCGTTAAGGCTGAGACACCGAAGACAGACGATGCAAAAGCTTCTGTAGAAACAAAAGCAGCTGAGAAGACAGCTGAGGTAAAACCTGCCGCTGAGAAACCAGTAGAAGAAAAAACAGCAGAAGTAAAATCTGCTGAAGAGAAAACAACAGCTGTAAAATCAGAAGAGCCAGCTAAGAAAACCGCTGCCAAGAAGACAACAACACGAAAAACAACTGCAGCTAAGAAAACAACAACCAAGACGGCTGCTAAGACAACAGCAGCTAAGAAAGCTGAGCCAGTGACAGAAGTATATGTTCAGTACTGGGGCAAAGAGATACATACTTCAGAGGTTGCTGACAGGATCAAAAAGATCTGGACAGAGGATATGGGCAAAAAAGCTTCTGAACTGAAAGATCTCAAAATCTACATTAAACCCGAAGATAATGGTGCACATTATGTGATCAACGGAGATGTTACAGGATTTATCGGACTGTAAACAAAATCTTCATCGAACAGTATTTTAAAAGATATATATTGGCCTGTTATAGAGAATGTCTATAGCAGGCTATTTCTTTTGCATATTTGACCAATTCCAAATAGCATGTTATTATTCATTTAAGTAATAACATACTAAACAGGTAGGGATATGGTAAAATGAAACAGATATTATGCTTTGGAGATTCCAATACATGGGGATATGACGGAGAGAGCAGAGAGAGACTACCGTGGGGAGTACGCTGGACAAGCCTTCTCCAGGAAAAACTGAATAAAGAAGAATATCGCGTGATCGAGGAAGGACTGTGCGGAAGAACAACGGTTTTCGAAGATCCGCTCCGCGACGGAAGAAAAGGAACTGCACTTCTTCCCACACTTCTGGAAACACATGCCCAGGCGGATGTGATCACTCTAATGCTGGGAACCAATGACTGCAAAACTGTTTTTGGAGCATCCGCAGATGTAATCGGAAAGGGAATCACAAGACTGCTGGATCAGATCCAGGAATACGCACCAAGAGCGAAAGTCCTTCTCATGTCTCCCATCTATCTGGGAGAAAAAGTATGGCAGGAAGGATATGACCAGGAGTTTTCCAGAGAGTCTGTGATCGTTTCCAGAAATCTGCAGCCTGTTTATGAAAAAATCGCAGCTGAACGTCATATCAGTTTCCTTCCGGCAGCATCCTATGTACATTGCTGTGACGCAGATCAGGAACATCTGAATGCAGCAGGACATAAGAAATTTGCAGAGGTTGTATATCGAAAAGTACAGGAATTGCTGTAAATGAATATAGGATTTTAAGACTTTTGGATCTTATATAAAATAAAAAGATGTTGTCTGGCAGTTTTTCAGTTCTGTCAGACAGCATCTTTTTTGCATGAGCTTAGATCAACTCAGCATAGCAATGAAACTACCTGCGCGTACAGATTTAGTACTGCTGGCCGCCCTGGGAGTTGCCGGACATCTGACGCTCCTGTGCCTCGATCATCTTTTTGACCATATATCCGCCTACGGATCCATTCTGTTTGGAAGTCAGGTTTCCGTTGTATCCGTCTGTAAGCGGAACACCCAGCTCGTTTGCTACCTCATATTTGAAACGGTCAAGTGCGCCCTTTGCTTCCGGTACAACTGCTTTGTTAGAAGAAGTGTTACTTGGCATAATTCATTTCCTCCTTGGTTGTTATTTGGTTTACTGTTACATTGCTAGTATGTGAAAACCATAAAATAATACACTGGCAGTTAAAGGAAATTTAACATATAAAAATATTTTTGTTCATAAATTATACTGCAGTAAAAACCGAATGTATGGTTGCTTTTTGACTGGAATTGCGGTTATAATAATCTCCGCATCACATATAATATTTGTCAGACAAAAAATAAGGGGGTCCCGTGAAAAAGAAGCGTTATCCTACATACAAGCGAAAATATAAACGAAAAAACAGCCCAGGCGAAAAATACTCACAGCCATTATCCTGTGTGTCATCCTTGCAGTATGTAATGGCTGGATGCCGCCGCGGAGCCTGAAAGAGGTAAAAGATCAAAGCCGGATCTTCGGACAGGTATTTCTTACATATATAGAAGAAAATGCGCAGATCCTCTGGGAAAATATTTCGGAATCCGCTTCCGATGCAGTGACAGGATTACTGAAACAATCTCAGACGAAGACAGGAGGGCAGACAGAATCTGTTTCTCTGGATCAGATTCCGGAATACAGCGGCAGTCCATATGTGGAGATCAATGGAAATATACCCTCTTTTTCTGATGAAAAAAGCGCAGGACCTGCATACGAATTTTATAGTGAACTGGATTCCCTGGGGCGCTGTGGTTATGCAGAATCCAAGGTCACACCGGAGCTGATGCCTGCCGAAGAGCGAGGAGCGATCGGAATGGTGAAGCCTACAGGATGGCATACTGTAAAATATGAAAATGTAGATGGCAGGTATCTGTATAATCGCTGCCATCTTATCGGATATCAGCTGACTGGAGAAAATGCAAACAGGAAAAATCTTATCACAGGAACCAGATATCTCAATGTGACGGGAATGCTTCCTTTTGAAAATGAGGTTGCAGATTACGTGCACAGTACAGGAAATCCCTGCATGTATCGTGTAACTCCGTTTTTTAAGGGAGATGAACTGGTAGCTCGGGGTGTGGAAATGGAAGCCGAATCCGTTAAAGACCAGAAGATATCTTTCCATGTTTTTGTTTATAACATACAGCCGGGAATTGAAATTGATTATACTACAGGAAACAGCTGGGAAGAATAGAGTATATGGAGTAACGCCGGGGAAAATATTAATTTTTCATGAATTTACATGAATTAAATTGCACTTTTTTGGGCGTTATGCTAGAATCAGTTACAGAGTTATATGATTTTACCTATATAAAGGGGAAAAAGGGATGTAACCCAAGGGCAGAATGGAGAGGTGAATTATGAATTTAGGAATTATTGCGCATAACAGTAAGAAAGTTCTGATTGAAGACTTCTGTATTGCATACAAGAATATCCTTGCCAAACATGAAGTATATGCAACCGGAACAACAGGAAGAAGAATTGAGGAAGCAACCAGTCTTCACGTTCACAAGTTTCTTGCCGGAAGTATAGGCGGAGACAAGCAGTTTATGGAGATGGTAGAGCGTCAGGATCTGGATATGGTGATCCTGTTTTATAACCCTGTCATGATGGACCCGGTAGAGCCGGATATCATGAGCATTGTCAAACGCTGCGACCAGTACAACATTCCGGTTGCTACAAATATTGCCACTGCGGAACTTCTGATCCTTGGACTGGCCCGCGGTGATCTGGATTGGAGATTAAATCTGAAATGAGAGTCATAGCAGGAAAAGCACGTAGATTAAACTTAAAAACCATTCCCGGAAATGAGACACGACCAACAACAGACCGTATTAAGGAAACTCTTTTTAACATTCTCCAGCCTGAAATACCGGGTTGTCGGTTTCTGGATCTGTTTTCCGGAAGCGGAGCGATCGGTATTGAAGCTCTGAGCCGTGGAGCCGAGTATGCCGTATTTGTGGAAAAAAATCCCAAAGCATGCACTTGTATCCGCGAAAATCTTTCATTTACAAAACTCACGGATGGTGGTAAACTGCTGAACATGGATGTGCTTCAGGCACTGCGTTCACTGGAAGGCGGAGAACCATTTGACTGTATTTTTATGGATGCACCATACGAACAGCATCTGGAACAACCAGTCCTTGAGTATCTGGCTGACAGCACTCTTGCAGATGAAAACACGCTGATCGTTGTGGAGGAAGATCTACATACGGATTTTTCTTATGTAGAGGACCTTGGATATCATCTGGTACGTTCCAAGGAATATAAAACCAACAAGCATGTTTTCCTAAAAAAATGAAAGAGAGACAGACATATGATAACAGCAGTATACCCGGGAAGCTTTGACCCGGCAACCTATGGCCATCTTGACATCATTAAGCGGGCAAGCATTTCATTTGACCGGGTTATAGTGGGAGTTTTGCATAATTCTGCAAAAAGTCCGTTGTTTTCTGTAGAAGAACGTGTTAAGATACTAACAAAGGCGACAAAAGATATCCCGAATGTGGAGGTGAAAGCATTCGAGGGCCTGTCAGTGAACTTTGCCAGGGAAAACCATGCCCAGGTGATCGTTCGAGGGCTTCGTGCTGTCACGGATTTTGAATATGAACTGCAGATGGCCCAGACTAATCGCGTTCTGGCACCGGATGTGGACACCGTTTTTCTTACAACCAGTCTGGAATATGCATACTTAAGCTCCACGATCATGAAAGAAGTTGCTAATTTCGGAGGAGATTTGAGCAAATTCGCTCCACGTGAGATTACGGATGCAGTCGAAGAGAAATTGAAAAAAAGAGAAACAGAGAAATAAGGAGAGTGTATTATGAGCAGCAGAATTGAACAGATTATTCAGGAGATTGAAGAGTATGTGGACAGCTGTAAATTCCAGCCTCTTTCCACTACCAAGATCGTAGTGAACAAAGAAGAGATTGAGGAGTATTTACGTGAACTTCGTCTGAAAACTCCGGATGAGATCAAACGTTATCAGAAGATCATCAGCAATAAGGATGCGATCCTTGAGGATGCTCAGGCTAAAGCTGACAGTCTGATCGCAGATGCTCAGGCCAAAGCTCAGGAACTTGTTACACAGCATGAGATCATGCAGAAAGCATATGCACAGGCAAATGAGACCATAAATGCTGCAAACAAGCAGGCTCAGGAGATTCTTGATTCTGCAACACAGGATGCAAACAGCATTCGTCTCAGTGCGATCACATACACAGATGATATGATGGCTAATATCGGTTCTGTCCTGAATCAGACACTTGAAGATGCCGGTGGTAAATACAAAGCATTTATTGATGCTCTGCAGAGCTGCCTTGAGGTTGTTAATCATAATCGTCAGGAGCTTGCACCACAGACTGCTCAGGCAGCGGCAATCTCCAATACCTTCCAGGATGATGACAGTTCTTCTATAACAAAAGAAGACGAAGATCTGTTAGACGATATCGGAGAAAACTAGGATCAGGAATATCGCACTGGCGTTCAGACATTTTGAAATAGCGTAGGGGATCAGTGACAAACTGTTTTCCAATACGCTTTTTGTCTGAGCCATGACGCAAAAGCCACCAAAAGAAGTCAGGAGCATAGAAGCAAGGTATCTGCTTTTCCATGGCAGTGGTGCGCCGGCAATCTGTTTCAGCCCGGTAGTTAGTTCCAGTGGTGCTGTGAACAGCATACAACTTTGTGCATGAAATGGCCAGTAAAAGCTGATACTGGCGAGTATCAGTGAGAAGAGGAGAATATAGCCCCCGAGACGTGTGATGG
The DNA here is from genome assembly GCF_000209835.1 of Ruminococcus sp. SR1/5. NCBI lineage: Bacteria > Bacillati > Bacillota > Clostridia > Eubacteriales > Oscillospiraceae > Ruminococcus > Ruminococcus sp. SR1/5. The sequence goes on from NC_021014.1 coordinate 667,687, forward strand.
TTTCAAATCCGTCCATGATCGAGACATCCAGGATGACTCCTATGGAGTCCTGTTGGTATGTCTCTTTTTTATCTTGTTTACGCAGACAGAGTCCACGGTATGCCCGCGATATATAACGAAACGAAAAAACAGCATACAAAAGAGATCTGCCGCCAGAAAAGTGAGGATCATCTGTACTGCTGATATCTTATTTTTCAAGAGTATCCCGGAAAGATAGGAAATGATAAATGCGGGACTTGCATTGCAGCTAAACGTAAGAAGATATTCCCCTTCTCTGCGGGAAATCTGTTGGTCTATGTACAGATCATGTGCCAGTTTGGCTCCCATAGGATATCCACATAACAGACCCAGGATCAAAACATAGGCTCCAGCAGGTGAAAGCCCGAAAAACGTTTTCCAGAAGAAAGCAGATGGTTTCAGAAGCTTCCGGATATTTCCAGTTTTTAATAATGCTCCTGTCAGGATCAGAAATGGCAGCAGAGTGGGAATCATGATATTCAACCACAATCCAAGTCCATTTTTTACTCCGGTAAGAGCTTCTTTTGGGTGAAAAAGCAGAAAAAACAACAGGCAGATATAGAAAAATATGATTATTTTTCGTTTCATAAAAACAGGTCCTTGCTTTTTTTACAGTATATGATTATTATAAAAGACAAATGAATTTATGAAGCAGAAGGAGGCAGAATTTATGCCAGTATTAGAAAATTGTGAACCAAAGAGAGTTTTTCATTATTTTGAAGAAATCTGCAAGATTCCTCATGGTTCCAGAAATACAAAACAGATCAGTGATTTCCTTGTGGAATTCGCGAAGGATCATGGATTCAGATATGTACAGGATGAGCTGAATAATGTAGTGATCTACAAGCCAGGCACATCAGGATATGAGAATTCTCCCACAGTGATCATCCAGGGCCACATGGACATGGTATGTGAAAAACGACCGGATGTAGATCATGATTTTACAAAAGATGGTTTGAACATCTCTGTAAAAGATGGTTATATCACAGCCAACGGAACAACGCTTGGCGGTGATGATGGTATTGCAGTTGCTTATGGCCTTGCCCTTCTTGACAGTACAGATATTCCACACCCTCCTCTTGAAGTACTGCTCACGGTTGATGAGGAGATTGGTCTTCTTGGTGCAGTCGGTCTGGACTGCAGCGTGCTGAAGGGAAGAAGATTTATCAATCTGGATTCTGAAGCGGAGGGAAGTCTCTGGATCAGCTGTGCCGGCGGTCTTTCCGGTATCAGCCATATCCCTGTCCAGCGCGTAGAAGGAGAAGGAGAAAAGGTACAGGTCAAAGTCTGTGGACTTATGGGCGGACATTCCGGTGCCGAGATTGACAAGAACAGAGCGAATGCCAATAAACTTATGGGACGGTTTCTTTACGGACTTAAGAAAAAAGCGGAATATGCCCTTATTTCTCTTACAGGCGGACAGAAAGACAATGCCATTACAAGAGAGTGCACCGCAGAATTTCTTACGGATTCCGTTGCTGAGGTAAAAGCTTACGCAAAAGAGCTCCAGGAGCAGCTCCGTGAAGAATATACTGGTTCTGACGAAAACATTACTTTTGAAATAACAGAAAAGGGTACTGCAACAGCAGAGGTTCTTCATCCTACAAGTCAGGAAAAGATCGTTTTTTATCTGCAGAATGTACCATTCGGAATCCAGAAAATGAGCGGAACCATCAAAGGCCTGGTGGAAACCTCCAGCAATATCGGTATCCTCCGTCTGGATAGGGACGAGCTTTTTGCAAGTTCGAGTGTAAGAAGCTCTGTAGACGCTGCATGCAGTGCATTATCTGATAAGATTGAATATCTCACAGAATTTCTTGGTGGTGACTATGAAGTACAGGGTGCATACCCGGCATGGGAGTACAGAAAGGAATCTCCATTACGAGATAAAATGGTTGCAGTTTTTGAGGAAATGTACGGACATAAGCCTGAAGTCGTAGCGATCCACGCAGGCCTTGAATGCGGGCTTTTCTATAAAAAAATGGAAGGACTGGACTGTGTATCCCTTGGACCGGATATGAAGGATATCCATACATCCGAGGAGGTTCTCAGCATTGCTTCCACAGAAAGAGTATGGAACTATCTTGTACAGGTTCTCAAAAATCTGAAAGACTGATCCTGTTCGGAGTATGTTCGAACTTTTACCCTGGAGAGACGTAAGGTTTCTCCAGGGTATTTTTATGCCCTGATAAAAAATATTCATAAAATACAGAATTATACATATATATAGATTTGTGGATGCATCACACAAAAAGGAAAATAATTCTATATTTTTTTAATAAAAAATTGATAAACAATCCCTTTTTTTCAAAACATATGTTATAATAAAAAATGTATGCCGCTGTCACCAAAACCAAAAAGAGACTGACGGCAGATGATAAGGAGCGAGCAACATGGAAATACAGTTATGGCGAAGTATTTTGTGCCCTTACGAGCTGGCTGTCAAAGAACTGACAGTCAAGTTTAAACATATGATAGAAGAGTATCACGAAAATGATCGTTATTCTCCCATTGAACAAGTCAGTGGAAGAGTAAAAAGCGTTTCCAGTATCCTGGAGAAAATGCAGCGTAAAGATATCCCGATCGAACAGCTGGAAACAGAAATGGAAGATCTGGCAGGAGTACGGATCATATGTCAGTTTGAAGAAGATATCGATACCGTTGCTGCGATCATCCGAAAAAGAACAGATATGGAAGTCAAAAGTGAAAAGAACTATCTGACGCATATCAAGCAGAGCGGTTACCGGAGTTATCACATGATCCTTTATTATACAGTGGAGACTATTCATGGGCCGAAACGGCTTCAGGTAGAAATACAGATCCGTACCATGGCAATGAATTTCTGGGCAACGATCGAACATTCCCTTCAGTATAAATACAAAGGTGATATGCCTCCTCATGTAGCAGAACGTCTTAGTAAAGCATCCGATGCGATCATTTCGCTGGATCATGAAATGTCTTCTGTGCGCAATGAGATCATGGATGCCCAGAATTCATCTCAGATGCAGTCCAATCTTGTAAAGGATATTCTGAATAATATTGAAAATCTCTACCGTGTTTCCAGTGAACGGGAAGTCAGCAAAATACAGGATGAGTTCCTGCGGGTATTCAAAACCAAGGATTTGCGTCAGCTGGAACGCTTCCACAGGCAGCTGGATATCATTGCAGAGGGTTATCGTGCCCAGGCAGTCCATCACAGCATATGAACACAGGGCAGACAGTACTAATACACATACATACGAGGAATTATAAATGCAGGATTTTTTACCAGTTACAAGAGAAGATATGAAGTCAAGAGGCTGGGATGAGTTGGATTTTGTCTACGTGACAGGAGATGCCTATGTGGATCATCCGTCTTTTGGATCTGCGATCATTGGACGTCTTCTGGAAAGCAGAGGATATCGTGTAGGCATGATCCCTCAGCCTGACTGGCGAAAGAAGGAGAGCATCCAGGTGTTCGGGGAACCGCGCCTGGGTTTTCTCGTTACAGCAGGAAACATGGATTCCATGGTGAATCATTATACGGTTTCCAAAAAGCACCGAAGCACAGATGCCTATTCTCCGGGAGGAAAAATGGGATTAAGACCGGACAGGGCTTCTGTTGTATACAGCAATCTGATCCGGCAGACCTATAAACATACGCCTATCATTCTTGGTGGGATCGAAGCCAGCCTTCGAAGAATGGCACATTACGATTATTGGGAAAATAAGGTCAAACACAGTATTCTGATCGATTCCGGTGCGGATCTGATCTCTTATGGAATGGGGGAACATTCCATCCTGGAGATCGCAGAAGCCCTGCAAAGCGGGATTCCGGTCCAGGAGATCACATATGTGGCAGGGACGGTTTTTAAAAGCCACGATATCAGCAGGGTTTACGATCCGGTGGTCCTTCCGTCATTTGAACAGGTACAGACCGATAAAAAAGCTTACGCGGACAGCTTTGCCATTCAGTACCGAAACACGGATCCATTTACAGCAAAGCCTCTGGCAGAATCTTATGGGAACCGTGGATATGTGATACAGAATCCACCATCTCAGCCTCTGACGCAGATGGAAATGGACGATGTTTACGATCTGCCTTATACAGGACGATATCATCCCATGTATCAGAAAGAAGGCGGGATTCCGGCACTGAAAGAGATCAAATTCAGTCTGACCAGCAACAGAGGATGCTTTGGAAGCTGTAATTTCTGTGCGCTGACCTTTCATCAGGGCCGCATCCTTCAGACAAGAAGTCACGATTCCATTCTGAAAGAAGCTGAAAAGATGACGGAGGATCCGGATTTTAAAGGCTATATCCATGATGTAGGAGGCCCTACGGCTGATTTTCGTTATCCTTCCTGCAAAAAGCAGCTGACAAAAGGAGTCTGCAAGGAGCGGCAGTGCCTGTTTCCTTCTCCGTGTAAGAATCTGACGGTAGACCACAAGGATTATCTTCAGCTTCTCAGAAAGGTCAGGAATATCCCCAAAGTTAAAAAAGTTTTTGTCCGTTCCGGCATTCGGTTTGATTATCTGATGGCAGACCCGGATAAAACTTTTCTTAATGAGCTTGTGAAATATCACATCAGCGGTCAGCTGCGAGTAGCACCGGAGCATGTTTCTGATGAAGTCCTGAAGTTTATGGGCAAACCCAGGCACGAGGTTTATGAGGGCTTTCTGAAGGAATATGAAAAAGCAAATGCGCGGACTGGGAAGCAGCAATATGCCGTTCCGTATTTCATGTCGTCCCATCCCGGGTGTACAATGAAGGAAGCCGTGAAACTTGCGGAATACGTCCGTGATCTTGGATTTACGCCGGAGCAGGTTCAGGATTTTTATCCAACGCCATCAACACTTTCTACCTGTATGTATTACACAGGAATCCATCCGCTGACAGGCGAAAAGGTATATGTGCCGAAAAATCCACATGAAAAAGCAATACAGCGAGCACTGATGCAGTATAAAAATCCGGAAAATCGCGAACTGGTCCTGGAAGGACTTAAGATGACCGGACGTATGGATCTGGTCGGCTTTGGACCGAAATGTCTGATCCGTCCCAGAGAGCTTCATAAAAAAGCCAAAAAAACACAGACAAGGAGTTCGGCACATGAAAGATACCAGAAAAAGAAAACAAAAAAAGGTGATTTCGGTTATTTTAACAGCGAAAAAAAACGAAGACTCCTGATCACTGCAGGATTATTTTCGCTTCCACTGCTCATTTTCTTTGTGGCGTGGGCCGTCAACGGAACAAGAATGACAGTCTGGACGGTTCTGACCGTAGTAGGCTGTCTGCCAGGATGTAAATCCATGGTAAGCCTGATCATGATCCTGTTACGTCATCCTATGGATGAAAAGCTCTATAAAGAGATCCGCAAGCATGCCGGTGACCTGGTCATGTCCTATGAAATGTACATGACTTTTTATGAGAAAAGCGGTTATCTGGATGCTGTTGCCGTGTGCGGAAATACAGTAGTGGGTTATACCAGTGATCCAAAAGCAGATATCGCCTACCTTGCAGAGCAGTCACAGAAAATCATCCGTAAAAACGGATATAAAGTAGATGTAAAGATCCTGAGGGACCTGAAACCCTATCTGGAACGTCTGGATTCCATGAATGAGCACAAAGAATCTTTAAGAAACGGGATTAAATTCACGCCGGATGAGCGATACCCGGATCTTTCCAGGGAAGAACTGATCAAACATACGATCCTGGCAATCTGTCTGTAGGAGCATTATATAATGAAAGAATTTATCATTAACGAAAACGAGGCCGGACAGCGTTTTGACAAATATTTGGCCAAGCTTCTCCGTGAAGCTCCAAAGAGCTTTTTTCTACAAAATGATGAGGAAAAAAATATTACGCTCAATGGAAAAAAAGCCACCGGGAATGAAAAGCTGTTTTCAGGAGATCATGTAAAACTGTTTTTAAGTGATGAAACATTTGAAAAATTCAGCGGAAATGATTCTGCTCCACGGGCACATTATGCTCTGGATATCATTTACGAGGATGAAAATATCCTGTTGATCAACAAACCGGCAGGAATGCTTTCTCAGCCTGCTGATGACGGAACCCCTTCACTGGTAGAATATCTGACTGGCTATCTTCTGAAAAATGGCTCTCTTACAGAGAATGATCTGAGAACCTTTCGTCCTTCCGTATGCAACCGCCTTGACCGCAATACCAGCGGGCTGATAGCGGCAGGCAAAAGCCTTTCCGGTCTGCAGGAACTTTCAGGGATGTTCAAGTCCAGGGAACTTCATAAATATTACCTCTGTCTTGTGGAGGGAGTTTTAAAAGAAGAAAGATATATCAAAGGTTATCTGGCAAAAGATAAAAAAAGCAATAAAGTAACCATCTATAAACAAGAGAAAGAAAATGCCCTTCCAGTGGAAACAAAGTATTATCCGTTGGGTACCAATGGAACCCGTACCCTTCTTAAGGTTGAACTGATCACAGGACGTGCACATCAAATCCGAGCTCACCTTGCTTCGGAGGGACATTCGATTGTTGGTGATCCCAAATATGGAAAAGCCGATAAAAAACTGAAAGGACAGCTGCTTCATTCTTTTCGAATGGAGTTTCCATCTATGAAAGGAAGCCTGTCATATTTATCCGGGAAGGTCTTTACGGCACCGCTTCCGGAAATCTTTCTCAGAACACTAAAAGAGGAAAAGTTGGAGGAGAGTTATTATGAAAATCTGGAATGAAATATGGGATTACCTCAAGATGATCATCATCGTGGTAGTTGTAGTCCTGGTTATCAACAATGTAGTACTGATCAATGCAAAGATCCCGTCAGAATCTATGGAAAATACCATTATGACTGGAGATCGTATCTTTGGCTATCGTCTGGCCTATGGTCTGAATATGGATGTATTTGGTCACGAGATCTCAAAAAAATGGAAAGATCCGGAACGCTTTGACATTGTGATCTTCAAATATCCGGATGATGAGTCCCAGCTGTTCATCAAACGTATCATCGGTCTTCCCGGAGATAAAGTAGAGATCAAAGATGGTAAAGTTTATATCAATGATTCAGAGACACCTCTGGATGATTCCTTTGTGTCGGAAACTCCTCTTGGAAGCTTCGGACCATACGAAGTACCGGAAAACTGTTACTTTATGATGGGAGACAACCGTAACAATTCCAAGGATTCCCGATACTGGCAGAATACATATGTACAGTTTGATCAGATCGTCGGAAAGGCGGAGATCCGTTATTTCCCATCCATCAAACTTCTAAATTAAAGGGCAGACTTTATGGCAACATGGAACAGCAGAGGACTTCGTGGTTCTACTCTGGAGGAACTTATCAATCGTACCAATGAGCAGTACAGGGAAAAGGGACTGGCCCTCATCCAGAAAATCCCGACGCCGATCACTCCGGTTAAAATGGATAAAACCTCCCGGCATATCACGCTGGCATATTTTGAACAGAAAAGTACCGTAGATTATATCGGAGCAGTACAGGGAATCCCTGTCTGCTTCGATGCAAAAGAATGCTGTGTAAAAACTTTTCCCCTTGCGAACATTCATCCTCATCAGGTAGCATTTATGGATGAGTTTGAAAAGCAGAAGGGGATTGCTTTTTTTCTGATCTATTTCAGCGCAGATAATGTTTTTTATTATCTTACCCTTCGTAAGCTGAAGGAATTCTGGAAAAGGATGGAAGACGGCGGACGAAAAAGTTTTCGTCGGGAAGAGCTGGACGAGGAATTTTATCTTTCCGGAAAAAATGGATTTCTGGTTCCTTATCTGGAAGGGATCCAGAAAGATCTGCAATTACGGGATTGACTTTTGGAAAGGTTTCCTATATAATCAAATTTAAGTTTTTCTGTGGTAGCATGGTAGCGAATTAAAGTGGAACACAGAAAATCTCAAAACGTGTTACGGAGGAAATGAACATGCAGCGTATTTTTCATACACCTGAAGGTGTGCGGGACATTTATGGAGAGGAATGCAGCCGCAAAAAACGGCTCCAGAGGGAGCTCCACCAGGTGTTTTCAAGATATGGATATGAAGATATAGAAACACCGGGATTTGAGTATTTTGAAGTGTTCAGCAATGAAGTAGGAACGATCCCATCCAAGGATTTATATAAATTTTTTGACAGAGAGGGAAACACACTTGTTCTCAGACCTGACTTTACACCGTCTGTTTCCAGAGCATGTGCAACTTATTTTGATCCGGAAAAGGGACCTGTAAGACTTTGTTATACCGGAAATACATTTATCAACAATTCCAGTTACAGAGGTCAGATGAAGGAAAATACTCAGATGGGTGTTGAGCATATGGGAGATGATTCTGCAGCAGCAGATGCTGAGATCCTTGCTATGACTGTGGAGTGTCTGAAGGCAGCAGGACTTACCGAATTCCAGGTTAGCGTAGGCCAGGTAGATTATTATAAATCCCTGCTTGCAGAGGCAGATCTGGAGCCGGAGATAGAAGAGCATCTTCGTGAGCTGATTTCTCAGAAGAATTATTTTGGTGTGGAAGAGCTTCTTAAGGGACAGAATTTAGGCGATAACCTTTCCAAGGCTTTTACTGAACTGCCTCAGATGTTCGGTTCAGCAGAAGTGCTGGAAAAAGCAAAAAAACTCACCTCCAATCCGGAAGCACTTTCTGCAGTAAAACGACTGGAAGAAATTTATGAAATCCTGAAAGTATACGGCTGTGAGAAATACATTGCTTTTGATTTTGGAATGCTCAGTAAGTTCCGTTATTATACAGGGATCATTTTCCAGGCTTATACATATGGAACCGGTGAACCCCTGATCAAGGGCGGACGCTACAACGAATTGATGAAGCATTTCGGAAAACCGGCTTCTTCCATTGGATTTGCCATTGTGGTTGATAACCTGATGCTCGCGCTTTCCAGACAGAAGCTGACCGTTCCGGCTGGCGATAAAACCATTGTGATCACTTATGATCCGGGAAATCTGAAAAAAGCGATCCAGGAAGCAATGGAGCTTCGGAATAAAGGTAAAAAAGTGGCATTGTGCCCGGCAAAGGAGGAGCAGGACTGATGAGATATCTTACATTTGCCCTCACAAAAGGGCGTCTGGCCAGCAAAACACTGGATATGTTTGAGAAGATCGGTATTACATGTGAGGAGATGCGTGACAAAGATTCCCGAAAGCTGATCTTTACCAATGAGGAACTGAAGCTGAAGTTTTTCCTTGCAAAAGGTCCGGATGTGCCGACTTATGTAGAGTATGGTGCAGCAGATATCGGTATCGTAGGTAAGGATACCATTCTGGAAGAAGGAAGAAAGCTATATGAGGTTATGGATCTTGGATTTGGAGCATGCCGCATGTGCGTATGCGGCCCTGAAAGCGCCAGAGAAGTCCTGAATAACAATCAGCTGATCCGTGTAGCTACAAAATATCCAAATATTGCAAAGGATTATTTCTATAACAAAAAGCATCAGACTGTGGAGATCATTAAGCTGAACGGTTCCATCGAGCTTGCACCGATCGTAGGACTTTCCGAGGTTATCGTGGATATCGTGGAAACCGGAAGCACCCTTCGCGAGAATGGCCTGAAGGTGCTGGAAGAAGTCTGCCCGCTGTCTGCACGTATGGTAGTCAATCAGGTCAGCATGAAAATGGAAGATGAACGGATCCGCAAACTGATCACAGAACTTCGAGGTGTGATCAAATAAACTGAATAACAGATGAACCTCCAAAATACAGAAAGAAGGCAGAATTTATTATGCGTAAGGTAAAACTCACCAAAGAATCTACAAAAGATATTCTGGAAACTCTCTTAAAAAGAAGCCCTAATAATTACGGAAAATACGAGGATGCAGTAGCAAATATCCTTGCCAAAGTAAAAGCAGAGGGAGATACCGCGTTATTTGCATTTACCAGAGAATTTGATAAAGTCGAAGTGACAAAGGATACGATCCGTGTAACCCCTGAGGAGATCGAGGAAGCATACAAGCTGGTAGATCCTTCCCTGATCGATGTGATCAAAAAAGCATTGGTGAATATCCGCAGCTATCACGAAAAGCAGCTTCAGAACAGCTGGTTCACAAGCACAACAGACGGAACCATGCTTGGTCAGAAGGTAACCGCTCTGAACTGTGTAGGTGTTTACGTTCCCGGTGGAAAGGCTGTATATCCGTCTTCCGTGCTGATGAATATCGTTCCTGCAAAAGTTGCCGGTGTTGACCGTATTGTAATGACAACACCTCCTGGAAAAGACGGAAAAGTAAATCCAAGCACACTTGTTGCTGCTAACGAAGCCGGAGCAGATGAAATCTATAAAGTGGGTGGTGCACAGGCCATCGGAGCACTTGCATATGGAACCGAGAGTATTCCAAAGGTTGACAAGATCGTAGGACCCGGAAATATTTTTGTTGCGCTTGCAAAAAAGGCAGTTTATGGATACGTAAGCATTGATTCTATTGCCGGCCCAAGCGAGATCCTCGTTCTTGCAGATGAGACTGCAAATCCTCGTTATATTGCAGCAGATCTTCTTTCTCAGGCAGAACATGATGAGATGGCATCTGCGATCCTGATCACAACAAATGAGGAATTTGCAGATCAGGTAGATAAAGAAGTCAGAGGTTTTGTTGAGGTACTTTCCAGAAAAGCCATTATTGAGAAATCCCTGGAGAACTTTGGTTATATCCTGATCGCAGAAGATATGGACGAGGCCATTGAGGCTGCCAATGAAATTGCTTCTGAACATATGGAGATCGTCACAAAGAATCCTTTTGAAGATATGATGAAGGTACGAAATGCAGGTGCGATCTTTATCGGAGAGCACAGCTCTGAACCCCTTGGCGATTATTTCGCAGGACCAAACCATGTGCTTCCTACCAATGGAACTGCCAAATTTTTCTCCGCACTTTCTGTAGATGATTTTATCAAAAAATCCAGTATTGTATATTATTCCAGGGAAGCACTCCGAAAAATCCACAAGGACATTATCCAGTTTGCCACATCGGAACAGCTGACTGCACACGCAAATTCCATTGCAGTCCGTTTTGAGGAAGAGGACAAGGAGAACGAATAATGGCAAGAGAAGCACTGATCGAAAGAAACACAAAAGAAACGCAGATACGTCTGCAGCTGAATATTGATGGAACAGGAAGTTCTGATATTGATACAGGCATTGGCTTTTTTGACCATATGCTGGACGGTTTTACGCGCCATGGACTGTATGATCTTACGCTGAGAGTCCATGGTGATCTGAATGTAGATGATCATCACACCATTGAAGATACAGGGATCGTCCTTGGAAACGCTATCCGTGAGGCAGTTGGCGACAAAAAAGGGATCAAACGTTACGGCAGCTGTATCCTTCCTATGGATGAAGTGCTTGTGCTCTGCGCAGTAGATCTTTCCGGAAGACCTTATCTTGGATGGGATGCAGCGTTTTCTACGGAAAAAATAGGAGATATGGCTACAGAGATGGTAAAGGAATTCTTTTATGCAGTATCCTATTCCGCAGCAATGAATCTTCACATCAAGGTTCTTTCCGGAGGAAACAGCCATCATGTGGCAGAGGCCATGTTTAAAAGCTTTGCGAAAGCCCTTGATGCAGCCACACAGTACGATTCCCGAATCACAGACGTGCTTTCTACCAAGGGAAGCCTCTGATACAGAAGGAGACCACTTATGAACAAACAGTTGATCCCATGCCTTTATCTTCATTCAGAAAAGGCGGTAACCGGATTTGGACAGAGAAATCTTTTCGGAGACGGAAATGTAGAAACACTTGCAAAATTTTACGGTGACAATGGGGCAGATGAGCTTCTGGTATTTGACTTTTCTTCCGCAGATGCAGAGCATGACCGTGCGATCGGAAAAATCCGTGATATCTGTCAGGTATCTGAGATCCCGGTGATCGCAGCGGGAAATATCAAACGTATGGAAGATGTAAAAAAGCTGATCTATGCGGGATGTGCCAAAGTTGTACTGAATTTTTCGAAAGAGAATAATATCAAGCTTCTGGAAGAAGTATCCCGACGCTTTGGAAAAGAGCGTATGATGATCAGCATCTCTGATCTGAGAGAATTCACAGAAAATCAGGATCTGATCGAAACATATGCAGACACTGTTCTGGCTTTGGACACTGTCGAAAATGAAATTGCAGAGATTTCTCAGATTTCCATTGTTCTTCATACCGATGAAAACAGATCTGAGAACGTTCTGGAGCTTTTAGGAGAACCAGCTGTGTCCGGACTTTGCGGTGCTTATGTAAGCAGTCTTGAAAATGATCTGCATACATTTAAGGAGACCTGCGAAGAAGCCGGAATTCCGGTAAACACATATAAAAGTAATATTGCATGGTCGGACTTTAAATTAAACAGTGACGGAATGGTTCCGGTTATTGTCCAGGATTACCGGACGGATGAAGTACTGATGCTGGCCTATATGAATGAGCTTGCTTTTAACACAACATTGAAGCTTGGAAAAATGACATACTGGAGCCGCAGCCGGAATGAGCTCTGGACCAAAGGTCTGACATCCGGACACGTACAGTATGTAAAGTCTCTTACTATTGACTGTGATAATGATACGATCCTTGCCAAAGTGGAGCAGGTGGGCGCAGCCTGCCATACAGGAAACCGTACTTGTTTCTTCAAACCGCTGATGAAAAAGGAGTACGATGATACCAATCCTCTTCACGTGTTCCAGAATGTGTATGATGTGATCACTGACCGAAAAGAACATCCAAAGGAAGGTTCCTATACCAATTATCTTTTTGATAAAGGAATCGACAAGATTTTGAAAAAAGTCGGTGAAGAATGCACAGAGATCGTCATTGCAGCCAAAAATCCGGATAAAGAAGAGATTAAATACGAAATTTCAGATTTTCTTTATCATATGATGGTACTCATGGTGGAAAAAGGAGTCAGCTGGGAAGAAATCACCAAAGAATTGGTAAAAAGATAAATTATATATCATTCAGGAAAAAAGCTTTTGTACGTCGGATCAGAATGAACGGTTACGAAAGCTTTTTTCTGTTTTCCCGGAATCTTAAAAGAATATGTACAATTTCGGTTAGGCATGATATACTTATCGTCAAAAGTGCGGAAATATAAAAAAGGAAAAGGGAAACAACCAATGATCAAAATTGATGACTGGGTGATTGAAAAAGGAGAGAAGGCACAGGGGAAAATTAAGATCACAGGATACGGCATAGCAATGCCGGCAACTGTGATATGCGGAGTGAAAGACGGACCGACGATACTGATCACAGCAGGAATACACAGTGCGGAGTATGTAGGAATCCAGGCGGCAATGGAACTTGCAAAAGAATTTCAACCGGAAGAACTGAAGGGAAATGTGATCATCGTTCCACTGGTCAATGTCAGTGGCTTTGAGCATCGCACCATGAGTCTGGTCTATGAGGATGGCAAGAACCTGAACCGCGTTTTCCCCGGAGATCCTGAGGGAACAGCTGCAGATCGTATTGCCTATGCTATAGTGACAAAGCTTTTTTCCATAGCAGATTATTATATCGACCTGCATAGCGGAGATGGGTTCGAACAGCTTCATCCCTATGTTTATTATGTAGGGGTTGTAGATGAAAAGACAGCAGAGAAATCATTACATATGGCACGGCATATCGGCGTAAAATATGTGGTCCGTTCCACAACCGCCACAGGTGGCGCCTACAATTATGCTTCTTCTCTTGGAATTCCAAGTATTCTCATCGAAAGAGGCGGACACAGCTACTGGACCTGGGAGGAAGTAGAACAGGATAAAAGAGACGTCCGTCACCTTGTTTTTCATCTCCAGGGAAAGAAATGTCATGGTCTGAAGCATTACCGTCAGATGCTTCTTGAAAATGTAGTCTATGAATATGCGCCGTATACAGGATGCTGGTATCCGTCCAAGAAGCCTGGAGAATACTTTTTTAAGGGGGAAGAACTGGGTGAACTGAGAGATTACTATGGGAATTTACTTTACACATCTATTGCAACTGAAAACGGAGTCGTACTTTATCAAACAGCCAGTCTGAACATTATTGAAGACGGACCAATGATCGCATATGCAGCGATCACGGAGACTCTGACCTGATAGTAAACAACCCTTTCAGAACGCTTCTGTCTGAAATCATATTGAAACAGTAAGAAAACCGGGTTTTACCATTTGCTATTCTATTTATAAAAATAGCGAGGTAAACTCCGTGTTTTTTTAGCAGATCAGATAAATCCAATTGTCAAATCCCCCATGGGGGATATATACAATTCAAGCATCTTTAACAAAATTTATGAGTTTTCTAAAAATATAACATTTTTCCATAGACATAAACTATAGTTTTATCATATAATGTTTTAGTAATTTGACAGCATTTGCTGATTTTCACATCAGCCGTTGTAAGTTCTGAGAGGATTAATAGGGAAACCGGTGTAAATCCGGTACGATCCCGTCACTGTAAGGGGGAATCCTCAGACAAAGTACCACTGGTCGAGTACGTGAGAAATAGACCGGGAAGGTGTCTGAGGGTAAGGATCCTAAGTCAGGAGACCTGCTTGCAATTGTTTTAAAATGATTCTTACGGAAGATAGGAAGCATATTTATTTTGTGTGCCCGTATTTCGTCACGGGCTTTTTTCGTGCAAATTTTCTAAAATTCCATGCATATTCTGCATATTAAGAATCCAATAGTTTTTTTATCTAACTAAATTAAAACGGCAATGTTAAAATCGCATCAAATGAGGAAAGGAGTAAAACGTGACAAAGAAACAAGTAGGAAAAAGATTTCTCCAGATCATCATTGTTTTATTTGGAATCAGCTTTTTCACATTTGGACTGACCTACCTGTCACCTGGTGATCCTGCGGAGATCATGCTGACAGAGTGTGGTAATCTTCCTACACCAGAGCTTCTGGAACAGACAAGACATGAGCTTGGCCTTGATCAGCCCTTTCTCGTGCAGTATGGTTCCTGGTTGAAGGGTGTTGTTACAGGAGATATGGGACAGTCCTATTCTTTCAAAATGCCGGTAACAGATAAACTGGTATCCTGTTTCTGGCCGACGCTGAGGATGTCGTTGCTGGCACTTCTGATGATGGTCATTATTTCCATACCGCTTGGAATCCTGGCCGCTGTATATCAGAACAAATTCCCGGATTATTTTGTGAGAGGAATTACCTTTGTGGGAGTATCTGTTCCAAGCTTCTGGCTGGGCCTGATCCTTCTCAGCATCTTTGGTGTTCAGCTTCGCTGGATCAATGTTGCAGGAGGCAGTACGGATTTTAAATCCATGATCCTCCCGGCGCTGACTCTTGCACTTGCCATGTCTGCAAAATATACCAGACAGGTAAGAAGTGCAGTACTGGAGGAACTTCACCAGGATTATGTCACAGGTGCAAGAATGCGTGGAATCAAGGAAAGCGTCATTCTCTGGAAACACGTCCTTCCTAACGTAATGCTTCCTCTGGTAACATTGCTGGGACTTTCCCTTGGAAGTCTTCTGGGAGGTACTGCAGTTGTAGAGATCATTTACAACTGGCCTGGAATGGGAAATATGGCAGTAAAAGCAATTTCCTGTCGTGACTATCCTCTTGTACAGGGCTATGTACTCTGGATCGCAATCCTGTACATGTGCATCAACCTGCTTGTGGATCTGTCCTATACTTATCTCGATCCAAGACTTAAGGAGGATAGATAATTGAAAAAGGTATTACGAACATTCAAAGAAAATAAACAGTTCACTCTTTTCTTCATTCTGGGTCTCGTGGTGATCGGAATTGCGATCTTTGCGCCGCAGCTCTCACCATATGATCCACTGGATGCAGTTATGACCGAATCACTGCAGGAGCCAAGCTCCGCTCATCCGTTCGGAACGGATAAGCTTGGACGAGATCTTCTTTCCCGTGTTATCTTCGGAACAAGAACCTCTCTGATCATGACCTTATGTCTGGTTGCAGTGATCTTTGGCATCGGTACATTTTTAGGAGTTATTGCCGGATATTTCGGCGGCGTTGTGGATGCAGTGATCATGCGTATCGCAGATATGATGATCTCCTTCCCTGGGCTTGTACTGGCCATTGCCATTGCCGGTATGCTTGGACCAAACCTGGTCAATGCCGTTATCTCCATTGCGGCTGTAAGCTGGACAAAATATGCCCGTCTTGCACGAAGTATGGTTTTGAAAGTCAAGAAGAGTCTTTACATAGAGGCAGCTATAGTAAACGGAACAAAGACCTGGAAAATTCTTCTTGTACACATTCTTCCCAACATGGTAACCCAGATGGTGGTAACTGCGGCAGCAGATATCGGAACCATGATGCTGGAGCTGGCTTCCCTTTCATTCCTGGGATTTGGTGCAACTGCGCCGACACCGGAGTGGGGACTGATGCTGAATGAAGGAAGAACCTACATGGCAAAGGCGCCATGGCTTATGATCTACCCTGGTATCGCTATCGTGATCTGTGTTGTTGTTTTCAACATGCTTGGAGACAGCATCCGTGATGTACTGGATCCGCGCCAGGATCAATAAAACAACTCTGTAACAAACCAACACCATATGATCAGTATATTATCTTTAGGAGGATGAAATGAGAAATAATGTAGTTAAAAAAGTGCTGGCTGCTACACTTGCATGTATGATGACCCTTTCAATGACAACAGTGGCTCAGGCAAAAGGTGACAAAAAAAGTGATAAGGAGATCACCATCGGAGTAACAAGCTTTGCAGATACACTGGAGCCGACAGAGCAGTATTTCAGCTGGGTTGTATCCCGTTATGCGATCGGCGAGTGCCTCACAAAATTCGATGAGAATGGTGAGATCGTTCCATGTCTTGCGGAAGAGTGGGAGAACAGCGAAGACGGAAAGACATGGACCTTCAAGATCCGTGAGGGTGTAAAATTCTCAAACGGTGACGATATGACACCGGATATGGTAAAAGCTTCCATCGAGCGTACCGCTGAAAAAAGTGACCGTGTTCCGGAATTCTTTGATCTTGACAGCATCGAGGTTGACGGACAGAACCTGATCTTCCACCTGAACAGAGCAAATGCAAACATGGCCGGATGCCTTGCAGACCCGCTGTTTCTGATCGTAGATACAAATGTAGATGATTCTACATTTGCCATGGAAGGACCGATCTGTACAGGACCTTACGCAGTAGAGTCCTTCAGTCCGACAGATTCCTGTGTCGTAGTAAAAAATGAGAACTACTGGGATGGAGAAGTTCCCCTTGATAAAGTTACACTGAAATGTGTGGATGACCAGACAACACGTTCCATGGCTCTTCAGACAGGTGAGATCGATATCGCTTACAACCTGAAAACAGAGAACCTGGTTGAGTTTGAGGGAAATGACAATTACGACATCCAGGAGCTTCAGTCTCTTCGTTCCACCTATGCATTCATGAACCAGAACGAGGATCATGCACTCAGCGATAAGGCTCTTCGCCAGGCACTTCTTCGTGGTCTTGACAAGGAAACATACTGCAACACTCTTCTTGAGGGTGGTGCAACAGCTGGTAAAGCACCGGTTCCTCCAACACTTGACTTTGGATTCGATGATTTGAAGGATGAGAATTCCTATGATCCGGACAGCGCAAAGAAGATCCTTGATGAGGCCGGATACAAAGATGTTGACGGTGACGGATTTGTAGAAACTCCTGACGGAGATCCTCTTGTTCTTGATTTTGTTATCTACACAAGCCGTGCCGAGCTTGGTGTATACGCACAGGCAGCACAGGCCAGTCTGAAGGAGATCGGTATCAACGTAAACCTGAACACAGTAAGTTATGAGACACTTCTTGACATGAGAGATTCCGGTCAGTATGACCTTCTGATCTGGAACGTGCTGGTAGCAAACACTGGAGACCCTGAGAACTACTTAAGAGAGAACTGGTACAGCTCCTCTGCAAACAATACTGCAGGATACAATAACCCGGAGGTTGACAAGCTTCTTGACGAGCTTGCGCAGACATTTGATGTGGACAAGAGAAAAGATCTCATCATCGATATTCAGCAGGATATCATGGATGATGCTGCAACTGTATTCTTTGGTTATGAGACAACCTACCTCTTCTCCAACAAAAAGGTAACAGGTGTTAAGATGTATCCAATGGATTATTACTGGCTGACAAAGGATATCACTCTTGCCGAGTAAAGGAGCGCTTATTTATGCTTGAGATCAAGGATCTTTCCGTTCAGTACGGAAAACAGGCACCTACCATTGAACATTTCAACCTTTCCATGAAGAAGGGGGAGATCATCAGTGTGGTAGGCGAGAGTGGAAGTGGAAAAACAACCGTGATCCGTGCTGTCCTCGGCGCACTTGCCGGAGGTGGCCGGGTCAGCACCGGAGATATTCGGTTTCACGGACATTCTCTGCTTTCCAATACAAAGGATGAATGGAGAAATTTAAGGGGTACCCGCATTTCCATGATCTTCCAGGACTGCGGCGGAACCCTGAACCCTATCCGTAAGATTGGAAGTCAGTATGTGGAATATATCTGTACACATACGGATGTATCCAAAGCAGAAGCATGGAAGAAGGGATGCTCCATGCTTCAGAAAATGCGTCTTCCTGACGCGGAAAATATCATGAAAAGTTATCCTCACCAGCTTTCCGGTGGTATGCGCCAGCGAGTTGGTATTGCCATGGCCATGACTTTTAACCCGGAGCTGCTTCTTGCAGATGAGCCGACCAGTGCGCTGGATGTTACCACACAGGCACAGATCGTACGCCAGATGATGGAGCTTCGTGATGATTTCGGAACCGGTATCATCATTGTTACCCATAACATTGGCGTAGCAGCCTATATGGCTGATCAGCTTGTTGTTATGCAGAACGGAAAAGTTGTGGATCAGGGAACACGAGATGAGGTCATGGAGCATCCGACCAGTGACTATACAAAGAAACTGCTGGCTGCAGTGCCGGAAATGGAGGGACAGCGTTATGTTTAAGGAATCCGATATCATACTCAGTGCAAAACATATCGTAAAACAGTTCCCGGCTTCCGGCGGCAGAACTTTAACAGCCTGCAACGATGTGAACCTGAACGTTTATAAAGGAAAAACTCTGGGAATCGTAGGAGAAAGTGGCTGCGGTAAATCGACCTTTGTCCGCATGGTCATTTCTCTTGACAAACCGACCAGCGGAGAGATCCTTTACCATGGAAAAAACCTCTCTGATCTTTCCAAAAAAGAAACCTGGCTGAACCGTCAGAACATGCAGATGGTCTTCCAGGATCCGCTGGCGTCCTTTGACCCGAAAATGAAGATCGTGGATATTCTCACAGAACCCCTGATCAATTACGGAAAGCTGAAAAGAAACGAAAAGGAAGCGAAAGCCAGAGAGCTTCTGGAAATGGTAGAGCTTCCCGGAGATTTTGCAGACCGTTATCCCCATAACATGAGTGGCGGACAGCGTCAGCGTATCAGTATTGCCCGGGCACTTTCCCTGGAACCGGAGATCCTGGTATGTGACGAGGCTACCTCTGCACTCGATGTTTCCGTACAGGAATCTGTGATCCGTCTTCTGGTGCGTCTCCAGAAGGAGAAAAACATCAGCATGCTTTTTATCTGCCATGACCTGGCTCTGATCCGTTCCTTTGCTCATCAGATTGCTGTCATGTACCTCGGGAATATCGTGGAGGTAATTCCGGGAGAGGATGTTACGGAAAAGTCTCTTCATCCATATACACAGGCTCTTCTGGGGGCACAGTTTTCCATTCATATGGATCAGAACAAAAAGATCGAGAGCATCGAAAGTGAGGCCCCCAGCCCTCTGGATGTTCCTCATGGCTGTCCATTCCAGAATCGTTGCGAACACTGCATGGAGAAATGCAGGACGATCCGTCCTGTGCTCACAGAAGTAGAGTCCGGACATGAAGTAGCCTGCCATTATGTAACGGAAAAAAATAAGAAAAGGCACAAAACAGTATGATTTTTAAAAACTTTCTGCTGCTGTCGAAGACGGAGATATCCAATATATAATAGGTGTTGTAGTATATAATCAGGACAGCCCGGAAATGAACATGTTCATGAATTATTATAGAGAATACATCGCGCTGACAGGTGGTTCCTCCGCAGGAAACTACATGCATCTTCAGAAAACGATCGGTGTTCTGAAAGCTCTGGCTGAGAAGGAGGGCTGACTTATTCCGAGGATGTTGAGAAGCTTGCATATACAGTGGAAGATGTGCAGAAGCGTATGGAAGAAAAATAAACAGAGATTTTGAAAAAGAGCTGGGCCGCCTTATATGGTTCAGCCCTTTTTCTTCATATAAAATACTTTTTTATGTAAAAAACGAAAAATCCTCTTTACTTTCTAAAGTTAATATAATAAAATCTATAAATATGTGTAAAACTGGTTTAAAAGCAGAAACATGGGGATGCATACACAAAATCCCTCATGTTTTGTGATTTTAAAACAGAAACATGGAAGGGAGAGAAACAATGACAACAGCACATATTTGTATAATGGCAGCCATTATCGTCTATCTGGGTGCAATGATCTTTGTAGGTTATCTTTGCTCCAAGAACAATAATGACAGTTCTGATTTCTATCTTGGAGGACGAAAGCTTGGTCCACTTGTCACAGCTATGAGTGCAGAGGCTTCTGACATGAGCAGCTGGCTTCTGATGGGCCTGCCGGGACTTGCTTATCTTACCGGTATTGCAGATGCAGGCTGGACAGCCATTGGCCTTGCGATCGGAACTTACGTAAACTGGAGGATCGTGGCAAAAAGAATCCGCCGCTACACACATGTGGCAGGAAATTCCATTACATTGCCATCCTTTTTCAGTAATCGTTACAGAGATGAGAAAAAGATCCTGCAGTCTATCGGAGCGATTTTTATCGTGATCTTTTTTATTCCGTATACAGCTTCCGGATTTGCAGCCTGTGGTAAACTTTTTGCAAGTCTCTTCGGTGTAAAATATCTGCCGGCTATGATCATCAGTGCACTGGTCATCGTTGGATACACCACACTGGGAGGATTCCTGGCAGCATCTACCACGGACTTTATCCAGAGTATCATCATGTCCATCGCTCTTGTGATCGTATTTGTATTCGGGATCAGCACAGCAGGTGGTATTGAAGCAGTTGCAGACCATGCAAGATCACTGCCCGGATATCTGACTATGTTTACTACATATGATCCAACAACCGGAACAGAACAGGCATATCCACTGCTTAATATCATTTCCATGCTTGCATGGGGACTTGGATATTTCGGAATGCCGCATATTCTTCTTCGTTTCATGGCGATCGAAGACGAAGAGAAGCTTACACTTTCCAGAAGAGTAGCAACTACATGGGTAGTGATCTCACTGGCAGTAGCAGTACTGATCGGTGTGGTAGGACTTGGAATGACAGCAGCAGGAGAATTTGATCTTCTGGAAGGTTCTGCATCTGAGACCATCATCGTTCAGATAGCAAATCTTCTCAGCCAGCACGGTGTACTTGCGGCAATCCTTGCAGGACTCATCCTCGCAGGAATCCTGGCATCCACCATGTCAACTGCAGATTCCCAGCTTCTGGCAGCATCTTCAGCAGTTTCTTCCGACCTTCTCGGAAGTATTCTGAAAGACAAAGAAACCAAAAAGAAAGCATGGTAGCGGATAAGGTCACACTCCTTCTGATCGCAGTAGTAGCCATGTTCATCGCCCGTGACCCGAACAGTTCCGTATTCACCATCGTATCCTTCGCCTGGGCAGGTTTCGGAGCCGTATTCGGCCCTGTAGTACTCCTGGCATTATTCTGGAGACGCTCCAACTGGCAGGGAGCTCTGGCAGGAATGATCTGCGGCGGATCCATGGTATTTATCTGGAAATATGGAATCAGCAAACTCGGCGGTGCCTGGGGAATCTACGAACTCCTCCCCGCCTTCCTGGTAGCCATCGCAGCAAACATCATCGTCAGTCTTCTCACCAAGGCCCCATCCAAAGAAATCACCGACGAATTCGATTTGGTAAACCAAAAATAAATTATTATTTCAATAACAAGTAGTCAATAATTCACACCATACAAAACAAGCCCGATACAGATCGCAATCAGGACATCTGTATCGGGCTTGTCATCTTTTTTATTTATAATTTGAATTTGAATAAAGTCACACAGCCAAAAATGTTTTAAGCGTGGCCGGAGGGAAGGGGTGTGGGGAAGGGAAATGGCCTTCGCAACTATGAATGCTTCCCTTCCCCACGCTTTTCACAGCTTTCAAGCCGAGAAAAACTAATTTTTTCCCTCAAGCTTTTTTAACAACTGCTCCATTGTTAAATTCAACACCGGATGCCGAAGATACGGTGCGATCTCCACCATAGGCTTCAAAACAAAATCCCTGTTTTCCATATCAATATGAGGCACATGTAGTTCCACTGTATCAATGATCTCATTATCGTAAAACAGAATATCCAGATCCAGTGTCCTTGGTCCCCAGTGAATGATCCTTTTCCGGTCCGCAGCCTGTTCCAGCACATGCAGCCTGTCAAGAAGCTCCTCCGGAGAAAGCAGCGTCCGGACTCTTAAGGCTCCGTTGAGAAACTCATCCTGCTCCACATCCCCGTAAGGCTCCGTTACAAGATACTCGGAAACCTTTTCAACAACAATCTCTTTCATATCCCGAAGACCCTGGATCGCATTGTCCAGGTATTTCTTCTTATCCCCCATATTGGAACCAAAAGCAATATAAGCCGTATGCCAGCCTCGGGTAATTTCCACAGCAACGGTTTTCAGAGGAAGGCCTACCGGAGCCCAGGGTTTTTCAATGCGGAGGGTGATCTTTTTAAGAAGAGGGAGAGAAAGCAGCAGCGTCTCTGCCAGATTCTCCACAGCAGCCTCCAGAAGTTTATAAGTATTTTTCTGAAGAAAATCGGTGATCATATGACTGACTTCTCCATAATTGATGGAAGCAGAAAGATCATCTGTCAGCCCTGCCGGACGTGTTTCTGTATACATAACAGCAGAAACAACAAATTTCTGTCCGAGAGCTGTTTCTTCCGGAAACACGCCATGGTTTGCAAAAATCTCAAGATCTCTGATTTCGATTTTATCCATCAGTTCCTCCTAACGTCCCAGAATAGCTTCTGTCATCTGGATGACGCGTTTATTTTCTTTGATGTCATGAACACGGACAAATGCACAACCCTTCATAACACCGATCACCGATGTGGCAAGAGTTCCCTCTACACGCTGATCTACAGGAAGATCAAGGGCAAGTCCGATCATGGATTTTCTGGAGGTACCAAGAAGCACCGGATATCCCAGCTTCCGGAAAAGCTCCAGATTATCCATGGTCATCAGGTTCATCTCATATGTTTTACCAAATCCGACACCAGGATCAAGGATGATCTTATCATCGGCAATACCGGCACGTTTGGCAATATTGACACATTCCTGGGTTTCTGCCAGCATATCCACAATAAAATTATTGTATTCAGTATTATCTTTGTTATGCATCAAACAGCAGGGAGCTTGATATCTGGCAATGACAGGAGCCATTTCAGGATCATATTTCAGTCCCCAGATGTCATTGATAAGATCTGCTCCGTGTTTCAGGGCTTCTTCCGCAACACATCCCTTATAGGTATCTACAGAGATGGGGATATCAAAACGCCCTTTTACTGCTTCGATAACAGGAAGAATACGCTCGATCTCCTCCTGTGCATCAACCGGTGTATGTCCCGGACGTGTGGATTCCCCACCGATATCAAGAATATCAGCACCTTCGGCGATCATAGCTTCTGTATGTTTCAGGGCATGATCCATATCGTTCCATTTTCCGCCATCTGAGAAAGAATCCGGTGTGACATTTAGGATACCCATAATATATGTTTTGTTTTTTACATCAAACTCACGATTTCCGATTTTCATGGAAAAACCTCCTAATATTGGATCGTCATATTTTTTTAGCAGGAGACCAGTAACATTCCGGCTCTGCTTTACAGGAAAAACAGTTTCTGGAGCTTTTGTCCGCAGTATAGAGCAGTTTTCCAAGAACTGTCGGATCCGTCTGAGCTCTGTGACCACGTATTGCCGCAATGATTGCTTCCATTTCTTCCATAGAAAATCCAAGCTCGTTTAAGATCTGTCCTGCGATAGCAGCACCGGCCTCATCATGAGGAGTGCCATCTTCATACTGTCTGGCCCGTCCGATATCGTGAAGAAGGGCAGTACAGTAGATCAGTTCCTTTGAAACAGGAGCATTTTCCTCAAGTGCCCGGATATAGGCAAGGCGTGCCACATCCAAAAAATGCTCCGGTGTATGTCTGCAGAATTCACGGTCAGTCTCCAGAAGCTGAAGCTTATTAAGCTCATTCTGATAGAGCGGATGATTCCAGATCTGATTCACTCTGTCCATCAGTCCTTGACCATAGCAAGGAACTGTTTCTGAAGCTCCATATTTTCTTTAAATTCACCTCTGGTAACAGTCGTAACCGTTTTGCTTCCCGGCTTTTTGATCCCACGCATGGTCATGCAGGTATGCTCCGCTTCCAGCATAACCATGATTCCCTTAGGAGCGAGAACACGTTCCAGCGCATCTGCGATCTGCACAGTCAGACGTTCCTGGATTTGCGGTCTTCTTGCATACACATCAACGGTACGGGCCAGCTTGCTTAAGCCGGTAACCTTGCCATTTGGGATATATGCGATATGAGCTTTTCCGTAAAAGGGCATAAGATGATGTTCACACATGGAATAAAAGGTAATATCCTTTTCCAGAACCATTTCATTGTTCTCTACATGAAACTGTTTCTGAAGATGTTCATCCGCTTCATTATCAAGTCCGCCATAAATTTCCTCGCACATGCGGGCGATACGTTCCGGAGTTCCCTGCAGTCCCTCTCTGTTTACATCCTCGCCGATTCCCTCGAGAAGAAGCTTGATCGCCTCTTCAACTTTTGCTTTGTCTACCATAAATAACAACCTCCATTTGTTAAAAAAATCACGTTTTTCGGAGACTGTCTCTTTTATTTTTGCGCATAAAAAAAGATATCTCCAATTGTAATAGAACGTATGTCGAAAAAGCCCTACACAATATGAGATATTCTCTTATATTGCTGCAACGGGTGCGGATTTCATACCGTAAGACGTACTTTTCGTTCTGGCGACAACTCCCCATTCGCCAAACACTTGACGCATAAAATCCTATTTTGCATATCATTCATTTCACGGACAAGTATACCATATACTGATATAAGAAGAAAGGGAAAATGATAAAAAAATATCACAAAAATAGGGAATATGTTCTATGAATTATGCGATAGAATCTATGGATATGTCAGATTTTTGCAGATTATATTCCGACAAATATAAAAAGAATTACAAAGTAGAAAATCCCGGAACAGAAAACCGCTGTTCCGGGATCACAAAGCTGTTAATGACGTATCATTTTCATCAGATTCACAATTCTGTCAAGCTTAGCTGCCTCTGCCGGACTTTTCCCCATTTTCAGAACTTCTATGATAGTGGAGATCTCATCAGAGCTGAAATTTAAGCCCGCATTTTTTCCTTTAGAAGCTGCGCCCATGATAAAAGGCAGAAGTTCGGACGGATTTTTCCCCAATCCCTGATCTGCCAGACCCTGAAGCATGGAAAGCTTCTGAGGGTCCATTCCGGAAAGCCGTGGATTATTTTTCCAGTCATCACTCATGGATTCTCACCTCCTGACGAATCTTCATTCATGATCTGAAGCATCTGGATCGTAGCCATAAGACTGGTGATATGATCGATCTGACGGCGATTTTCTCCGCCACAGCACTTACGGATATCCTGCAGCATTTCCAGAGGATCGGTGCCGGAAAAACCGGTAGCCTGCAGATCGGCTGTTCTACGGCTGCTTTGAAAAAGCGACATGGTATTCTGAAGTTCCCGGACTTTCGTATACACAGATAAAAACCGCTGCCCGGAAGAAGGAAGGTACGGGATCATGGCTTTCAGCATCTGATTCTGGTCACTTTCCACCATTTCATCCAGAGCAGTACGTGCGATAGGCTCCTGTTCCATAAAAAAATCCTTTTTCCTGAAATCTATGAATTTGCAGAAAGAAATATGACAGAAACCTTCTCTGGTCATATTATATATAGAAGAAATTTTTCAAAGGAATGTGATTATGGAATCTGAAAAAAACAGGAACTTGTCATTGATGGAAATTCTTTTTATGAGATAGATCTGAAATGTCTGGAAGAGAAAAACAGAAACAGGAGGAAGCAGAAAAACGGCAGCAGAAAAGGCAGAGGAAATAACCTCTGCCTTTTCAAAAGATCAGCAGCAATTGTTGCAGCCGCATCCATTTCCGCACAAAAGCAGAAGAAGGATGATGATCCAACAGCTGTCGTTGCAGCCGTTGTTATTACAGCCACAGCCACTGTTGTTTCCACAGCAACACATCAGACAGATGATCCAAAGGATACAGGAGCAGCTGTTTCCACCGTTTCCAAACAGGGAATTTCCGCAGCCATTATTACAGCCACAGTTATTGTTACATCCACATCCTGTGCTACATCCGGAATCACAACCACATCCGCAATCACATCCACAATTGGTAGCTGCTAAGTCACTCATCGATAAGTCCTCCAGCAAATTTTATTTACACTTCATCATATGGCAGGAGTCCGTCCACAGTTACAAAAAGTTGACAGTGTTTATTCATTACGATATAATAAACGAAATGTAACATTTTTGTAATTTTTGAGGCAAACTAGCTTTTATATCTAAAACAGGAAATGGGGAAAATTATGAAGAGTTTCAGAACAAAAAATAGGCTGAAGGGTCTGATGCTTGCCATGCTGCTGATCGTGGGAAGCACAGTCTTTTCTGCTTCTGCAAAAGAGGTACAGGCTGCCACTGCAGGCTTTAAAACTATCGATGGAAAAACATACTACATAAAAAGTGATGGGAGCAAGCAGAAAGGCTGGCTGACCCTGAGCGGATACAAGTACTACTTTAACACAAAGACCGGAGTACAGGTAAAGGGCTGGATGAAGGTCAATGGCAAATATACCTACTATTTTACAAAAGTCAAGGGGGTTATGGCAACCGGCTGGATGACAGATTCCAAAGGCCATAAGCGCTATTTCAATCCCAAAACAGGTAAGCTTACCACAGGCTGGGTAAACTGCAGCAAGGGAAGGAAACGTTATTTCACAAAAGGC
This sequence comes from Ruminococcus sp. SR1/5, assembly GCF_000209835.1. Lineage (NCBI taxonomy): Bacteria > Bacillati > Bacillota > Clostridia > Eubacteriales > Oscillospiraceae > Ruminococcus > Ruminococcus sp. SR1/5. The sequence goes on from NC_021014.1 coordinate 694,776, forward strand.
GGAGGCATTATGGCAACCGGCTGGCTCACCAACAGCAAAGGGCAGAAACGTTATTTTTACAAAACTTCCGGTTATATGGCAACCAAATGGGTAAAAAACAAATCCAAAAATATCAGCTACTATTTTGCCACCAGTACCGGTTATATGTATACTGGTCTGAAGACGATCAATCAGAAGAACTATTATTTTAAATCCAACGGTGTCATGGCAGTAAGTACCTCCGTGACAGTGAATGGAATTACATACTCCATCGCAGCAGACGGAGTGGCCACTGCGAAGACTACCAAACCTAATGTAAATGTCGGAAACGGAAATGTTAAAATTTATGATACCAGAAACAGCAGATATTACACCATGGTCAAGGAATATAAGAGTCATCCCGGAATTGCAAACGGAAAGACCTCAGATGAAGCACTTCTGGCCGCGCTTTGCGAATCAGAAGCAGGCGATCAGGGCAAGATCGGAATGGAAGCAGTAGCACTTTGTGTTCTGAATCGTACGATCAAATCAGACAAGGAATTTCCATCTACGATACGAGGTGTGATCTATGAGAATATCGGAAGCAGCACAACCCCACAGTATTCTGTAGTGCGGAACGGGGCCCTTCTCAAACGTCTCAATGGTCAGTTTGAAAACCGTACTCTTGCTTATCAGGCTGCAAGAGAAGCAATGACTATTTTCAATAAACATGTCACTTCCGGCAAAGCCAGGACACTCAGAGGATTTAAACAGAAAGATTTTAATTATATGTATTTCATGATGACCAGCTATTTCTGGAACCAGAATCTGAATTTCAGCAAAGTGAAATATGAAACTTATAAAGGCCATACATTTTTTGTAGACTGGGTATAAGCAACATAGTCTCCGGCAGTAAACTTTGAACAAACAGGCGTATGGACATAAAATTGAAAATTTAAGGAGAAGCAAATATGCAGGTGAAAATCTATACGGATGGTGCAGCCCGGGGAAATCCGGATGGACCGGGAGGCTACGGAGCAGTTCTTCAGTACATCGATACCAAAGGCCAGTTACATGAACGTGAACTGTCCAGAGGCTACAAAAAAACCACAAACAACCGGATGGAGCTGATGGCAGCCATCGTAGCACTGGAAGCACTGAACCGCCCCTGCCAGGTGGATCTGTATTCCGATTCCAAATATCTGGTAGATGCTTTTAATCAGCACTGGATCGATTCCTGGCTAAAGAAAAACTGGAAACGTGGAAAAACGAAGATGTGAAGAATGTAGATCTCTGGAAACGCCTTTTAAAGGCCAAGGAGCAGCATCAGGTAAGCTTCCACTGGGTTAAGGGACATGCAGATAATCCGTTAAATGAACGGTGTGATCAGCTTGCCACATCAGCGGCAGACGGCAATGACCTTTTCGTAGATGAGGGATTAAATGGCTTACAGAAATAAAAGTTCCACTTATCACTCACAGAAAACCCGAAACATACCGCGCGAATTTATGCGATCAGCGTAAATTCTGTGCATCGCGAAGCGTGTTACTGAGAACAGAGTAAACAGTAACATTCTGCCACTTTAAGTTGTCAAAGCAATATTAAAATTTCTTGACAAACAAAAAAGCAGTTTGTATACTTCATATAGTATAGTAAAAGGCTTGGAAGGGAAAAAGTAGCTTGAGGAAAACCCCACAGAGAGCAGCCGGCAGGTGAGAGGCGCAGGGTAGAACTTTTGTGAATACATCCCGGAGCTGCGCACCGAATCGGAACTTGATACTGTAAATTATAAACTTTATAATAATAGCGTATTATAGATAGGCTGCGACGGAATGGCACCCGTTATTGTGCTGAAGTGGTTTTATATCTTGATATATATGGATATAACGGGATGTAGATTCACTTTATGAGGCAGGAAATGCGAGTTTTCTGTAAATTTAGGTGGTAACGCGGGACCCGGTTCTCGTCCTAAACGGACAGGAACCGGGCATTTTTATTTTTTACGCTGATACTGTAAATTATAAACTTTAATAAAAGCGTAAACATAAAAGCTATACAGGAGGAAAGAACAATGACAGTTTGGGAAGAACTGAAAGCACGTGGCCTGATCGCACAGGTTACAGACGAAGACGAGATCAAAGAGATGGTAAATAACGGAAAAGCCACATTCTATATTGGCTTTGACCCTACAGCAGACAGCCTTCATGTAGGTCACTTCATGGCTCTTTGCCTGATGAAGAGACTGCAGATGGCAGGAAACCGTCCGATTGCCCTTCTCGGTGGCGGAACAGGAATGATCGGTGACCCGTCCGGAAGGACCGATATGCGTCAGATGCTGACAAAAGAAACCATCCAGCACAATATTGACTGCTTCAAGCAGCAGATGAGCCGTTTCATCGATTTCTCTGATGGAAAAGCTCTTATGGTAAACAATGCTGACTGGCTTATGAACCTTAACTATGTAGAGCTTCTCCGTGAGGTAGGTGCTCACTTTTCCGTAAACCGTATGCTGACAGCAGAGTGCTACAAACAGCGTATGGAGCGAGGCTTAAGCTTCCTGGAATTTAACTACATGATCATGCAGAGCTACGACTTCTACATGCTGTACCAGAAATACGGCTGCAACATGCAGTTCGGTGGCGATGACCAGTGGAGCAACATGCTTGGCGGTACCGAGCTGATCCGCCGTAAGCTTGGCAAGGATGCCTATGCCATGACCATCACACTGCTTCTCAATTCTGAGGGCAAAAAGATGGGAAAAACACAGTCCGGAGCTGTATGGCTTGATCCGAATAAGACATCCCCGTTCGATTTCTACCAGTACTGGAGAAATGTAGACGATGCTGACGTTATCAAATGTATGCGTCTTCTTACTTTCCTTCCTCTTGAGGAGATCGACGAGATGGCCAAATGGGAAGGCAGCGAGCTGAACAAAGCCAAGGAGATCCTTGCATACCAGCTGACAGAGCTTGTACACGGTGAGGAGGAAGCCAAGAAAGCACAGGAGGGTGCCCGCGCACTGTTCTCAGGTGCAGATACTTCTCATATGCCTACAACAGAGCTTTCAGAGGAAGATTTTGACGAGGAAGGAAAAATCGACCTGATCACACTTCTTGTAAAAGCAGAGCTGGTACCAAGCCGTTCCGAGGGTCGCCGTGCGATCCAGCAGGGTGGTGTATCCATCGATGGTGAGAAGCTCACCGATATTTACCATACGGTTGAGAAGGATGCTTTTGCAGGGGACGGGATCGTTCTGAAACGAGGCAAGAAAAAATTCAAAAAGATCTGTGTAAAATAATTTCCCATATCTGTGACATTTCCGGGATAAAGCTACGGCATTCCGGAAATGCTGACAGGTAGGGTTGACACAAGGAGGATAACAACATGAAAAAGTACGGAGTGAACGAACTTCGTAAGATGTTCCTTGACTTTATGGAGAGCAAGGGCCATCTTGTAATGAAAAGCTTTTCCCTGGTTCCTCAGGGAGATAAGAGTCTTCTGCTGATCAATGCAGGTATGGCTCCGCTGAAACCATATTTTACAGGTGCTGAGAAGCCGCCAAGAACAAGAGTGACAACCTGCCAGAAATGTATCCGTACCGGAGATATCGAAAATGTAGGTAAAACCGCACGTCATGGTACTTTCTTTGAAATGCTTGGTAACTTCTCTTTTGGTGATTACTTCAAGAAAGAAGCCATCCACTGGTCTTGGGAGTTTCTTACTGAGGTTGTAGGGCTTGATGCAGACCGTCTCTACCCATCCATTTACCTGGATGATGAGGAAGCCTTCAATATCTGGAACAAAGAAGTAGGGATTCCGTCTGAACGTATTTTCCGTTTCGGAAAAGAGGATAACTTCTGGGAGCATGGCGCAGGTCCATGCGGTCCATGCTCTGAGATCTACTATGACCGTGGCGAAAAATACGGCTGTGGCAAACCCGGATGTACGGTAGGCTGCGACTGCGACCGTTACATGGAAGTATGGAACAACGTTTTCACACAGTTCGAGAACGATGGAAACGGAAACTACACAACCCTGAAACAGAAAAACATCGATACCGGTATGGGACTTGAGCGTCTTGCTGTAGTTGTTCAGGATGTTGATTCTATTTTTGATGTAGATACAATTTGTGCACTTCGTAATCTTGTATGCGAGATCGCACATAAAGAATATGAGAAAAACTATGCAGATGACGTTTCCATCCGTCTGATCACGGACCATATCCGTTCCGCAACATTTATGATCTCCGATGGAATCATGCCAACCAATGAGGGACGTGGATATGTTCTCCGCCGTCTGATCCGCCGCGCAGCACGTCACGGACGTCTTCTTGGCATCGAGGGAACTTTCCTTGCAAAATTAAGTGCACAGGTGATCGAGAGCTCCAAAGCCGGATATCCGGAGCTTGAGGAGAAGAAAGAGTTCATCTTCCGTGTACTGACAAATGAGGAGAATCAGTTCAACAAAACTATCGATCAGGGACTTCGTATCCTTTCCGACATGGAAGAGGATATGAAAAAAGCAGGTGAAAAGACTCTTTCCGGTGACAACGCATTCAAGCTTTATGATACGTACGGATTCCCTCTTGACCTTACAAAAGAGATCCTTGAGGAAAAAGGCTACGGCATTGACGAGGAAGGCTTCCAGAAAGCAATGGAGGAACAGAGAGTCAAGGCACGTACTGCCCGTGAAGTAACCAACTATATGGGTGCAGACGCAACCGTATACGATGATATTGATGTAAACGTGACAACAGAATTCGTCGGCTACGATCATCTTACCTTTGATTCCAAGGTTACTGTCCTTACCACAGAAACAGAGATCGTAGATTCTCTCACAGAGGGACAGAAGGGTACCGTATTTGTAGAGCAGACTCCTTTCTATGCAACAATGGGTGGACAGGAAGGTGATACCGGTGTGATCGAGACTGCAAACGGTAAATTTGTTGTTGAGGACACCATCAAACTCCGCGGCGGTAAATTCGGCCACGTAGGACATATGGAATCCGGTATGATTTCCTCAGGTGAGACAGTATCCCTGAAGGTAAACGAAGAAGCAAGAAAAGATACCGAGAAAAACCACAGTGCAACACATCTTCTTCAGAAAGCACTGAAGACCGTTCTTGGTTCCCACGTAGAGCAGAAGGGTTCTCTGGTAACTCCGGACAGACTTCGTTTTGACTTTGCTCATTTTCAGGCTATGACAGCAGAAGAACTCCAGGCAACAGAAGAGCTTGTAAACAAAGAGATCCAGGCAGGTCTTGATGTTCATACAGATGTCATGGATGTGGAAGAAGCCAAGAAATCCGGAGCAATGGCTCTCTTTGGTGAGAAATATGACCAGAAGGTACGTGTAGTATCCATGGGAGACTTTTCCAAAGAGCTCTGTGGTGGTACTCATGTAAAGAATACAAGCTCCATCATGCTCTTTAAGATCGTGTCCGAATCCGGTATCGCAGCTGGTGTACGCCGTATTGAGGCACTTACCGGCAAAGCAGTTATCGAATACTACAGAAAGCAGGAAGAGCTTCTCCATGAGGCTGCAAAAGCATTAAAGGCCAATACAGCCGAGGTTGTAGAAAAGATCAGTCACCTGCAGGCTGAGGTAAAGGCTCTTCAGAGCGAAAATGAATCCCTCAAGAGCAAAGCTGCCCAGAGTGCACTTGGCGATGTCATGGATAAAGTCGTTGAAGTAAACGGCGTAAAACTCCTTGCAGCCAAAGTTGAGGGCGTTGACATGAACGGTCTCAGAGACCTGGGTGATAAACTGAAAGAGCAGCTTGGCGAAGGTGTTGTCCTTCTTGCAGCAGTAAACGACGGCAAGGTTAATCTTCTTGCAATGGCAACGGATGCAGCTCAGAAAGCAGGCGCTCATGCAGGAAACCTGATCAAAGCAGTGGCAACGATCGTTGGCGGTGGCGGCGGCGGACGTCCGAACATGGCACAGGCCGGCGGAAAGAATCCGGAAAAAGCCCAGGAAGCTATGGATGCAGCAGCAGGAATCCTTGAAAAACAGCTCACAAAATAACAAAGTTGTGCGTGATTTACAGTTTTGACATTTTTTTCATAAAAATCGAAAAAGATGTTGACGAAAGCACTTGTTATGCTATATAATAACACTCGTGCAAGAAAAATACCCAGACAGTTGTATTTTAGCACAATCTACAACTGGAGGGAGGTTAGGTGTGAGTCTATGTCAAACGTTATCGTAAAAGAGAACGAGACTTTAGATAGCGCTCTTCGCAGATTCAAGAGAAGCTGTGCTAAGGCGGGAATCCAGCAGGAAATCCGTAAGAGAGAGCATTACGAGAAGCCAAGCGTTCGTCGTAAGAAAAAATCTGAAGCCGCAAGAAAACGTAAATATAATTAATTGTGCGCAAAAATCCCTGGCTGTATGGTCAGGGATTTTTAATTAAATAGAAACAGGAACGTTTGACGAAGGAAAGAAATATGAATTTGTTTATTAAACTGATTATCAAACCATTGCGATCGCTCCTTAAATTATTATTTAATCGAATTTTTTATGTAGCTCTGGCTCTTGTTGTGCAGCTGGCATGGCTGTTGATCGCCCTTTTCCGGCTTATGGAATACTCCAGATGGGTGACGATCGGAATGCAGGCCATAGGTTTTCTGGTTGTTCTGTGGATCGTAAATAAAAAGATCAATCCATCTTATAAGCTCGCCTGGACGATGCTGATTCTTATTTTTCCGGTATTTGGTGTTTCCCTGTACCTTCTTTTCGGTAAGTCACGGATCGGCGCTGTAATGGAGCAGCATTATCAGAATCTTATTGATGAAACTGCTGAATACCTGGAAGGCTCAGAGCTCACAAGAAAACGTTTAAACGAAGACGACCGTTCCATGAGGATCCAGTCGGATTACATCTGGCAGTATTCAAGATATCCGGTTCACGAGAATACCACAGCAGAGTATTTTCAGGTAGGAGATGATATGTTTCCGGTTCTGGTGCATGAACTGGAGCAGGCAAAGCATTTTATTTTTATCGAATATTTTATCATAAATGACGGGGTAATGTGGCAGACGATCCTTAATATCCTTGAAAAAAAGGCTAAAGAAGGAGTGGATGTCCGACTGATCTATGATGGCTTCGGCTGCCTTACCACATTGCCATACAAGTATGATCAGGAGATGCGCCGGCGAGGAATCAAATGCGAAGTATTCAACCGGTTCCGTCCGATTCTTAATATAATCCAGAATAACCGTGACCACCGTAAGATCTGTGTGATCGATGGCTGGACCGGTTTTACCGGCGGCATCAACTTGGCTGACGAATATATCAATCAGCGAAAACGGTTTGGCCACTGGAAGGATACAGCCGTTATGCTGAAAGGAGAAGGCGTCTGGAATATGACAGCTATGTTCCTATATATGTGGGGAATCGTTACCAGAACAGATACTTCTCTTGATTTCGGAAATTATGTTCCGCACAGGTGGCACCCCAACGAATTTCCGGGAAGCGGTTATGTCCAGCCATTCTGTGATTCCCCCCTGGACGATGAGATCGTAGGAGAGAACGTTTATCTTAATATTATCAATCGCGCCAAAAAACTATGTTTATATCTGCACACCATATCTGATCATAGATAATGAGATGATGACCGCCCTGTGCCTCGCTGCAAAAAGCGGTGTGGATGTGCGGATCATGACACCAGGTATCCCGGACAAAAAATGGTCTTCCTGCTGACACAGTCTTATTATAAACAGCTTCTGGAAGCAGGTGTAAAGATCTACGAATACCAGCCGGGATTTTTACATGCAAAATCTTTTGTCTGTGATGACAAAGTAGGCGTCGTAGGAACCATAAATCTGGATTACCGAAGCCTTTATCTGCATTTTGAAGATGGTGTCTGGATGTATAAGAATGATGTGATCCTGGACATCCGGGATGATTTTACAGAAACCCTGGAGTACTGTGATCCCATTGATCTGGCATTCTGCCAGAAGAGAAATATTGTGGTACGTGCCATTCAGAACGTACTGAGAGTTTTTGCACCGCTATTATAAAAACTCTTTGACAGACAACTGTAAATTCTGTATGATATATCAGACGGGAGTTCAATGCTCCCGTCTGATATTGTCTAAAGAAAAATAATTTATAGATACATATGAAATTTTTAGTTATTGGAGGAATTGATTTGAGCCAGAATAAAGAAACAGAGATCCAGCTTCAGTACATTGAAAAATGTAAAGAGCTTCTTGCCAAAAGCAGTACGAAACGTCCCACCTTCCACATCCAGAATGAAGGATGCCAGATGAACTCCATCCAGACAGAGTCTATTGCGGCCATCATGGAAAAAATGGGATATGAAATGGTAGATACCGAGGATGCTGATGCAGTTGTATTTAACACCTGCACAGTCCGGGAAAATGCCAATCAGAAGATCTATGGACATCTTGGACATTTAAAGAGCATCAAACGGGAGCACCCGGATATGAAGATCGTACTGTTCGGATGTATGATGCAGGAGCATCACGTAGTGGAAAAGATCCGCAAGGATTATAAATATGTAAATCTTGTATTCGGAACCCATAATATCCACAAATTCCCGGAGCTTTTTTACCGGACGCTGCAGACCGACGACCAGATCATTGATATCTGGAAGGAATCCGATGAGATCGTAGAGGGCATGCCAACTTCCCGCAAATACTCCTTCAAAACAGGAGTCAGCGTAATGTTTGGCTGCAATAACTTCTGCAGCTACTGCATCGTTCCTTATGTCCGCGGCCGCGAAAAGAGCCGCGAGCCACAGGCCATCATCCGCGAGATCGAGGAACTGGTCGCAGATGGCGTTACTGAGATCATGCTTCTTGGCCAGAATGTAAACTCCTACGGAAAAACTCTGGAAACACCGGTGACCTTTGCAGAACTTCTGAAAGAAGTGGAAAAGATCGAAGGGCTGAAGCGTATCCGTTTTATGACTTCCCATCAGGACCTGTCCGATGAGCTGATCCAGACCATGGCAGAGAGCCAGAAGATCTGTCACCATCTGCATCTTCCGCTGCAGTCCGGAAGCAGCAGAGTCTTAAAGGAAATGAACCGCCGTTACGACAAGGAGAAATATCTGGAGCTGGTAGATAAGATCCGTAAGGCGATCCCGGATATTTCGCTGACAACAGATATCATGGTCGGATTTCCAGGAGAAACAGAAGAAGATTTCCAGGAAACACTGGATGTTGTAAGAAAGGCAAATTACGATACTGCCTTCACATTTATTTATTCCAAACGAAGCGGAACCCCTGCAGCCGGCATGGAAAATCAGGTGCCGGAGGATGTGGTAAAAGACCGTTTCAGCCGTCTTCTTACCCTGGTACAGGAAAAGGGCCGGGAAAATTCCTCCCGTTTCCAGGGAACCATTCAGGAAATCCTGGTAGAAGATGAAAACCGTGAGAAGGGTACTCTTACTGGCCGTACCCAGCATAATCTTCTGGTTCATTTCCCGGGAGAAAAAGATCTCATCGGCAAATATGTAAAAGTAAGCCTGGATACCTGCAAGGGGTTCTATTATTTCGGACATATCGTGGAAGAGTAGAATTATAGACAAGTCCCCACCCAATGCTTATTGCTTTTCGCAACCCCGTTGGGGACTTACCTGATTCGGCTAATTATAAGTTTATATTGCCCGCTCATTGCCATTATCGGATGAGCGGGCTTTTTTATTATAAAAATACTGTTTCTATTGACAAATACCCCATAAGGGTATATATTATTCCATATAAATAGGATACCCCATGAGGGTATTTATGGGAAAGGAGAGACAGCTTATGTCTGAAAAGAAAGTCTGTCCCTGCTACTGTGAAAAACACACTGCACGCTCAGAAGAGGAGAAAAAAAGCTGATCAACCGTCTGAAACGTATTGAAGGCCAGATCAGAGGCATTATAGGAATGATGGAGAATGATGCCTACTGTAATGATATCCTGATCCAATCTGCCGCAGTCAATGCTGCAGTGAATGCGTTTAATAAAGAGCTGCTTGCCAGCCACATCCGCACCTGCGTTGCCCGGGATATCCGGGAAGGTAAGGATGAGACCATTGATGAGCTGGTAGCAACCCTCCAGAAGCTGATGAAATAAAGGGACAAACTGGATTTTAGGAGGTACTGAAAGAAAATGGAACAATATAATGTAACTGGTATGAGTTGCGCCGCCTGCTCTGCCCGTGTGGAAAAAGCCGTATCAAAAGTTCCGGGGGTAAATAGCTGTTCCGTCAGCCTTCTGACCAATTCCATGGGAGTTGAGGGAACCGCTTCATCCGGCGAGATCATTGCCGCAGTGGAAGCCGCCGGATATGGTGCATCCTTAAAGGGCGGAGCTGCCGGAGCAAAGATTTCCATGTCTGCGGCAGAAGAAGCGCTGGAAGATCATGAAACTCCAATCCTAAAGAAACGCCTTATCACATCCGTGGGATTTTTGCTGGTGCTGATGTATTTCTCCATGGGGCACATGATGTGGGGATGGCCACTGCCGAAATGGTTTGACGGCAATCACGTAGCCATGGGACTGGTACAGCTGCTCCTAGCTGGTATCATCATGGTGATCAACCAGAAATTTTTCATCAATGGATTTAAGAGTCTGTGGCGCCGTTCCCCAAATATGGATACTCTGGTAGCTCTTGGCTCCATGGCATCCTTCCTGTGGAGCGTCTATGCATTGTTTGCCATGACAAGAGCACAGGTAGATGGAGATTCTGCTGCAGTTATGAATTACATGATGGATTTTTATTTTGAATCTGCAGCCATGATCCTCACACTGATCACCGTAGGAAAAATGCTGGAAGCCCGTTCTAAAGGAAAGACAACGGATGCACTTAAAAGCCTTATGAAGCTGGCACCCAAAACTGCGGTCGTGGTACGAAAGGGACAGGAATTTACCGTTCCTATTGAGCAGGTTCAGAAAGGAGAAACCTTTGTCGTCCGCCCGGGAGAGAATATTCCGGTGGACGGAATGATCCTGGAAGGAACCACCGCAGTCAATGAATCCGCACTGACCGGCGAGAGTATCCCGGTTGATAAAGAAACCGGAGATATGGTTTCTGCGGCAACTGTGAATCAGTCCGGATTTATCAAATGCGAAGCGACCAGAGTGGGAGAGGATACCACCCTTTCCCAGATCATCAAAATGGTCAGTGATGCGGCAGCCACCAAGGCACCGATCGCAAAGATCGCAGACCGTGTTTCCGGTGTGTTTGTACCGGCAGTGATCACAATCGCAGTGATCACAACGATCATCTGGCTTCTTGCAGGACAGACCTTCGGTTATGCTCTGGCAAGGGGGATTTCCGTTCTGGTCATCAGCTGCCCCTGCGCACTTGGCCTTGCAACACCGGTTGCCATTATGGTCGGCAACGGTATGGGTGCCAAAAACGGAATCCTTTTCAAAACAGCCGTTTCCCTGGAGGAAGCAGGAAAAGTCCAGATTGTCGCACTGGATAAAACCGGAACCATTACAAGCGGTCAGCCGGAGGTAACAGATATTCTTCCGGCAGAGGGAATCACAGAAACAGAGCTTCTCACGCTGGCCTGTGCACTGGAGAAAAAAAGTGAACATCCACTGGCAAAGGCAGTTCTCAAAAAAGCCGAGGAAGAGAACCTTGCCACAGGTGAAGTAACCGGCTTCCAGGCACTTCCGGGAAACGGACTTTCCGCTATACTTGGAAGTGACAAACTGACAGGCGGAAGCATGAAATTTATCAGCAGCCAGACAAAGGTTTCCGCAGACCTTAACAGGAGAGCCGAGCAGCTTGCAGAGCAGGGAAAAACGCCCCTTCTTTTCACACGAAACGGTAAACTTCTGGGAATCATCGCAGTTGCGGATGTGATCAAGGAAGACAGTCCCCGTGCAGTAAAAGAGCTTCAGAACATGGGAATCCGTGTAGTTATGCTTACCGGTGACAATGAGCGTACCGCAAAAGCCATCGGAGCTCAGGCAGGAGTTGACGATGTGATCGCAGGAGTTCTTCCGGATGGAAAAGAAAGTGTGATCCGCGCTCTGAAGGAGCAGGGAAAGGTTGCCATGATCGGTGACGGTATCAACGACGCGCCGGCACTTACAAGAGCCGATATCGGAATTGCCATCGGTGCAGGAACAGATATTGCCATTGATGCGGCAGATATCGTTCTGATGAAGAGCCAGTTAAGCGATGTTCCAGCGGCAGTACGTTTAAGCCGCGCCACACTTCGGAATATCCATGAGAATCTTTTCTGGGCATTTTTCTACAATATAATCGGCATTCCCCTTGCAGCAGGTGTCTGGATCCCGCTTTTCGGATGGACCTTGAATCCGATGTTCGGAGCTGCGGCCATGAGTCTTTCCAGCTTCTGTGTTGTAACAAATGCGCTGCGTCTGAATCTGTTTCAGATCCACAATGCAGCAAAAGACAAAGAAATCAAAAATCCGGTAACATTACACATCAGTCATGATGAAAATATAAAAGAAGAAAAGGAGAACAAAACAATGGTAAAGGTAACGGTCAATGTAGAAGGAATGATGTGCGGACACTGTGAGGCACACGTAAACAAAGCCATCCAGGCAGCTTTCGGAGCAGAAGACGTAGTTTCTTCCCACGAGAACGGAACAACTGTATTCTCTGTACCTGAGAAGGTTGACGAGGCAAAGGTTGAAGAAGTGATCAAGGAAGCCGGTTACGAGTTTAAGGGAATCACCCAGGAATAAGCCGGATTTTTAAACCACATATTTGCCAAATGGCCAAAAGAAACAGTTCTGTAAAAGCGGAGCTGTTTCTTTTGTCTCATACAGAAAAAATTTTCCACTTCTATAAATCCGGCTAATATCTTTATAGTTTATTCTGAAAAAGCAGGATTATCCGCCAAATTGGTTTTTATTTTCAATTCTCTTATGCTATACTGATAGCGATTATGGATATAGGAACGATAACAGAAATCGTTAACATCATAGTAGTAGAGAGGAGCGCATTATGAGCGGATTTTTTGGAGTAGCATCGAAGGATGACTGTGTACTGGAGCTTTTTTACGGAGTGGATTACCATTCTCATCTGGGAACACGCCGCGGAGGTATGGCTGTTTACGGAGAACATGGATTTGACCGTGCCATCCACAACATTGAGAACACGCCTTTCCGTACAAAATTTGACGGAGATGTGGGTTCCATGAAGGGAAATATGGGAATCGGATGTATTTCTGATTATGAGCCTCAGCCCCTTCTGTTCAGTTCCAGGATCGGCAGCTTTGCCCTCACTTTTGTGGGAAAGATTAATAATTACGATGAACTTCTGCAGCAGCTGTATGATACGACCAAGGTACATTTTCAGGAGATGACCAATGGAACAGTCAATGTGACCGAACTGATCGCTGCACTGATCTGTGAAAAGGACAACTTTGTGGAAGGTATCCAGTACGTACAGGGACTGATCGACGGCTCCATGACTCTGCTTCTTATGACAAAAGACGGAATTTATGCAGCCCGTGACAAGATGGGCAGAACTCCTGTGGAAATTGGCCGCAAAGAAGGGTCATACTGTATTTCCTTTGAAAGTCATGCCTATATCAACCTTGGATACGAAGATTATAAAGAACTTGGCCCCGGAGAGATCGTATTCGTAACAGCAGACGAAGTCAAAACTCTGGTTGAGCCCGGAAAGAAAATGAAGATCTGTTCTTTCCTCTGGGTTTACTACGGATATCCGACAGCCTCTTATGAAGGTGTAAATGTAGAGGAGATGCGCTACCGCTGTGGAAGCATGCTTGCAAAGAGAGACGGCGATTCCGTGCGCCCGGATATTGTAGCCGGTGTTCCGGATTCCGGCATTGCCCATGCCATCGGATACGCCAATGAATCCGGCATTCCTTACGCAAGACCATTCATTAAATATACACCAACCTGGCCCAGATCTTTTATGCCGACCAATCAGAACCAGCGTAACCTTATTGCCAAAATGAAACTGATCCCGGTACGTGCGCTGATCAAGGATAAAAAACTTCTTCTCATAGACGATTCCATCGTACGTGGCACCCAGCTTCGCGAGACAACCGAATTTCTGTACCGCAGCGGAGCCAAAGAGGTTCATGTCCGTCCTGCCTGCCCGCCAATCATGTACGGCTGCAAATATTTAAACTTCTCACGTTCCAAATCTGAGATGGAGCTGATCGCCCGTCAGGTGATCGAGAAGAGAGAAGGCCCCAACTGTCCGCAGGAAGTTCTGGATGAATATGCAGATCCACATACAGAGAAATACGAGCAGATGGTACAGGATATCTGCGAGATGCAGAATTTTACAACTCTCCGTTATCACAGACTGGATGATCTTCTGGAATCCATTGGGATCGATCCTTGTAATATATGCACATATTGTTTTAACGGTAAAGAATAAAAAATGTTTTGAAAATAGAGCTGCTGTTTCAGATGAGCCTCCTTAACTCCCGGTTGCATTTTGGATATCTGCGGCTTATAATAAATGCGGATATATCTTTTGTGGTATATCCGCGTTTTTATGTCATAGGAAATTATTTCGTAATGTTCCAATGACAGAGTATCACAAAAAAATTTTCAGGAGTATAAACATGATTTTTCCTATAAAAGCCGTGATATTTGATGCAGACGGCGTCCTTCTGGATTCGCTCTCTGTTTGGAAGGAGCTTGGAAGACGATATATTACAGATCTGGGATATCAGCCGGTTGCGGAAATGGACGAAATCCTTTTTCCCATGAGTATGGAGCAGGGAGCGGACTGGCTGAAAAACAGGTTTACTCTTGTGTATTCCGAAGAAAAGATCGTGATGGATCTGAAATCCCGGATCCGTAAATACTATTTTGAAGAGGTCCCGGCAAAATCAGGTGCCAGAGAACTTCTTCAATGCTTTGCAGAACAGAAAATCCCGGCTGCGTTGGCAACCTCAAGCCCCAGGGAACATATCTGCCGGGCGCTGGAAAGAAACGGACTTCTTTCCTTTTTTGATAAAATCTATACCACCAGTGAGATCGGAGAAAGCAAACATTCTCCGAGGGTCTATCTTACAGCTGCAGAAGCACTGGGAACGGAGCCATCCCGGACGCTGGTTGTGGAGGATTCACTCTACGCGTTGCAGACTGCCGGAAATGCAGGATTTCTGACTGCCGGTATTTATGACGCATTGGGAGAACCGGATCAGGAACAGCTGAAAAAGGATGCCTATATCTACTGTCGGGATCTGACAGAGTTACAGAACTATATATTCACAGAAAACGGAGGAAACCAAAGATGAAAACAGCATTAACCATCGCAGGCAGCGATTCCAGCGGAGGAGCCGGGATCCAGGCCGATATTAAAACCATGATGGCAAACGGAGTATACGCCATGAGTGCCATCACCGCGCTGACTGCCCAGAACACCACCGGTGTCACAGCCATCCAGAATGCAACCGCAGAGTTCCTGGGTCAGGAGCTGGACTGTATTTTTACGGATATCTTTCCGGATGCAGTAAAGATCGGAATGGTTTCCGAAAGTGATCTGATCCATATGATCGCAGGAAAGCTCCGACAGTATCGGGCAAAAAATATCGTGGTGGACCCGGTTATGGTTGCCACAAGCGGTGCAAGACTGATCAGTGAGGAGGCGGTGGATGTTCTGAAGGAAGAACTGTTTCCTCTTGCAGATCTTCTCACCCCGAATATCCCGGAAACCGAGGTGCTTACCGGACGGAAGATCAAAAACGCCGATGATATGATCGAAGCTGCAAAACAGGTTTCCGAGCAGTATCACTGTGCAGTTCTCTGCAAGGGCGGACATAAGCTCAATGATGCCAATGATCTTCTCTATGTGAATGGAACATATCAGTGGTTTGAGGGAAAAAGGATCGACAATCCCAACACCCACGGAACAGGATGTACTCTTTCCTCGGCCATCACTTCCAACCTTGCAAAGGGATTTTCCATGGTGGAATCTGTAAACCGTGCCAAGGACTATATTTCCGGAGCCCTTGCTGCCATGCTGGATCTGGGAAAGGGAAGCGGCCCTATGGATCATGGCTTTGCGATAAAGAACAGTTATACAGAGGAGGCATAAGATTATGACAGTTACAGAACGGATCACAGCTCTTCGAAAACAAATGAAGGAAAAGGGAATCGATGCTTATCTGGTTCCGACCGATGATTTTCATGGTTCTGAGTATGTTGGGGATTATTTTAAATGCAGAAAATACATCACCGGATTTACCGGTTCTGCCGGAACTGCCGTGATCATGCAGGACATGGCCGGACTCTGGACAGACGGAAGATATTTTATCCAGGCTGCACAGCAGTTAGAGGGAACTCCGGTTACTCTGTTTAAGATGGGAGAACCGGACGTACCAACAATCCACAAATTCCTGGAAGAAAATCTGAAAGAGGGAATGTGTCTCGGCTTCGATGGCCGTACCGTAAGCGCAGAAGAAGCAGAGACGCTAGAAAAAATCCTTCAGAAAAAACAGGTACATTTTTCTGTAAATGAGGATCTCATCGGAAATATCTGGAATGACCGTCCGGCACTTTCCTGTGAACCGGTAATGGAATTATCCGAAAAATGGGCCGGAAGATCCAGAGCAGACAAGATCCGTGAGATCCGCAGCAAACTGAAAGAGAAGGGCGCAGACCTCTTTATCCTCACTTCCCTTGATGACATTGCATGGCTTTTAAATATCCGCGGAAATGATATCCACTGCTGCCCGGTAGTTCTTTCCTATCTTGTGCTGGATGACAGTGAGCTCCGTCTTTTTGTCAATGAAAAAGCCTTTTCGGATTCTGTTAAGGAAGCACTTTCCAAAGACGGTATTGCCATTTATCCATATGATGATATTTACACCTATGTACAGACGATTCCCGAAGAGAAAAAGGTATTTCTTTCCAGAAGCAATGTAAACAGCCGGCTGGTCAGCAGTATTCCAAAGCCGGTAACGATCCTGGACGGTGAAAATCTGACCCTTCTCCCAAAAGCCATCAAAAATGAGACCGAAGTCCAGAATGAAAAGACTGCCCACCTCAAAGATGGCGTTGCAATGGTGAAGTTTATCCACTGGCTGAAGAAAAATGCGGGAAAACAAAAGATCACCGAGCTTTCCGCTGCTGATAAGCTCTATGAATTCCGTTCCGTACAGGAGAATTTTCAGGGAAACAGCTTTGATCCCATCATTGCCTACGGTGCACATGGAGCCATTGTCCATTACAGTGCAACAGAAGAAACCAATATTCCACTGGAGCCAAAAGGGCTGGTTCTGATGGATACAGGCGGACATTATCTGGAGGGCACTACTGATATCACCCGCACCGTTGTACTTGGCCCGGTGACTGAAAAAGAAAAAAATATTTCACAGCAGTACTCCGTGGACACCTGAACCTGGCAGCAGCAAAATTCCGTTACGGCTGTACCGGCCTGAATCTGGATGCCCTGGCTAGAGGACCTCTCTGGGCTATGGAAGAGGATTACAACCACGGAACCGGCCATGGCGTAGGTTATCTTCTCAATGTACACGAAGGACCTCAGAGTTTTCGCTGGAAAAGCCCTGACGCGCTTCCGGCTCCTGTTCTGGAAGAAGGGATGATCACCTCCGATGAACCGGGATATTATGCGGAAAATGAATTCGGCATCCGTCACGAAAATCTTGTAGTTTGCAAAAAAGCCGAAAAAACATCCTACGGCCAGTTTATGAAATTTGAGCCACTGACTCTGGTCCCATTTGATCTGGAAGGTATCGATCCGGAACAGATGGAAGCAGGAGAGCGCAAATTGCTCAATCAGTATCATGCCCTTGTATACGAAAAGATTTCTCCGTATCTGAATGAAGAAGAGCAATCCTGGTTAAAAAAAGCCACACAGGAAATATAACCCGGAATTCACCTTAATATTTCCTTCCGACAGATACCATAAGAAACGCAAACCCATTTCAGGGATAAGAATAAATCCAACCAGGGAGGTACTTAGCGCCTATGAAAACAGAAAATAGAATTGATCACTACATCGATCTCCACGCACATCTGGACGGCTGCATTACCACAGAGATAGCCAGAAAACTTGCCGCATTGCAGCAGATCACGCTTCCGGCTGCCACAGATGAAGAGCTTCTTTCTCTCCTTTCTGTGCCGGATACCTGCGAAAATCTCAATGATTTTCTGAAATGCTTTGACCTGCCTCTTTCTCTTCTTCAGACAGAAGAGGCATTGGAAGAGGCTGTTTATCTTATCCTTTCTGAAATGAAAGACGACGGTGTGATCTACGCAGAACTTCGTTTTGCCCCACAGCTCCATACACAGAAGGAAATGACTCAGGAAACAGCGATCCATGCTGCATTACGTGGTCTGAAAAGAGCTCCCATCCCCGGTAATCTGATCTTATGCTGTATGCGCGGTGATCTTAACCAGAAAGAAAATCTGGAAACTCTGGAGCTGGCAAAAAATATCTTGTTGAAGATGGTGGCGTGGTTGCTATCGATCTTGCAGGAGCCGAGGCACTCTTTCCAACAGAAAATTACGAGGCGCTTTTTGCAAAAGCCAGAGAATATCAGGTTCCATTTACCATCCATGCAGGCGAGGCCGGAAATGCAGAGGATGTAAAAACAGCTGTCCATATGGGGGCAGTCAGGATCGGTCATGGTGTGAGGATCGCGGGAAATAAGGAAGTGATACAGCTTGTAAAGGATAAGGGGATTTTTTCTGGAAATGTGCCCTACAAGCAACCGCCAGACAAAAGCTGTGGAAGAAATGTCTGCTTATCCGCTGAAAGCATTTCTCGAAATGGGACTTAAGGTAACCTTAAATACCGATGATCCGGCGATTGAAAGAACAACCCTTTCCCGGGAATTCCGATATATGGAATCTCTGTTAGATCTTACCCAGGAGCAGAAAAGGCTGCTGCTTCTGAATTCTGTGGAGGCAGCCTTTACTTCCAGGAACAGAAAATGCAAACTGAAAGAACAGCTTTTTTCTGAACCGTATGAAAATTATGGTGAGCCGATTATTTACAAACGAATAAAATAGAACATTGACAGGGGGATACTCTGCTAAAAAAGATTGATTTGTTAAGAAGAGCAGAATTCCTAAAGAAAGAGGAATACGTATGAACATTGTTTTTTCATCTGATAAGAAAGAATATAATACTATTAAAAAAGGTACTGAAATACTGCTGGCTGAAAATGACGGTTTCAACCAAAACATAGAATTGTCTGTTGAATTTCAGGACAGACCAGAAATATTGATAAATAAAAGAAAAAACCAGATTCGTATCATCTGTCGGGAAATATCTCATTATTATCGCGCACTTAATTATGCCATACATCATATGAAAGAGGATGAATTTCAATATCAAGAGCATGTCTGTTTTGAAAGAAACGGTCTTATGCTGGATTGTTCCAGAAATGCTGTATTTACAGTTGAAAAGGTGAAATTCCTGATCAAGACACTGGCAAAACTTGGAATGAATGTACTCATGCTTTATACAGAAGATACCTATGAAGTAGAGGGGCAGCCTTATTTTGGGGCTTATCGCGGAAAATACACCAAGGACGAAATAAAAGAACTGGATGCTTACGCTTCCATGTTTGGGGTAGAGCTTGTTCCGTGTATTCAGACCCTGGCTCATCTGCACAATGCGCTGAAGTGGCCGGGAATGGATAAGATTCGTGATTCTGCGGACATTCTCCAGCCTGAAAAAGAGGAAACTTATCAGTTTATTGAAAAGCTGCTCAGCTCAGTAAAGGAGAATTTTTCTACCAACAGGGTACATCTTGGAATGGATGAGGCTGTCATGCTGGGACTTGGAAATTATCTAAAAGAAAATGGATATAAAAAAGGGTCACTGATAATCAGGGAACATTGTAACAGGGTCGTAGATATTTGCAGAAAATTAGAATTAAAGCCTATGATATGGAGTGACATGTACATTACAGCAAATTCTACAGGCGGATACTATGATCTGCCCGAAAACACGGACTGCTCCAAATGGGAAAAACCGAAAAAAGATTTAGGATTAGTATATTGGGACTATTATCATGATGATACCAGAACCTATGAAAAAATGCTGGATATCCATGCGCAGCTTTCGGATAACGTTATTTTTGCAGGAGGATCTTGGATTTGGAACGGAATTTCCCCCAATTATTCTAAGACCTATGCGTGTACCAAAGCAGCTCTTTCTACTTGTAAAAAATACAATATAAAAGAGGTGCTCTGTACAGCATGGATGGATAATGGTGCAGAAACCCCGGTGGATGCTTTGCTTCCGGGACTTGTACTTTTTGCACACCTTGATTTTCACAGAGACTATGACGAAACAATCCTTAAGCAGGAGTTCAGGGACTGCACAGGCGGAGAATTTGATGATTTTATGGCACTTGACAATTTTGATTCCTTATTCTTAAATACGAAAGAGAATAAAGAGGCTCAAAATCCTTCAAAATATCTGTTATACCAGGATCCAATGTTAGGCATTTTTGATTATCATGTGAAAGAATCAGGTGTCAATACAAAATCTTACTACCAAAACATACAGAAATGTATGAAGGAATGTGCAAAAAAACAGGAAAATATCAGCTTTTATTCTCATTTTATGAAAAACTGGCGGCGGTATTAGCTGATAAAGCCGATTTGGGCATGTGTATAAAATCAGCATATGACAGATCGGATAGAGCAGCGTTGAAAAATATCAGTCAGAATGTTATTCCTGGAATCATCTGCAATCTGACAGAGATGAAATCATCAAGAGAAAAAATCTGGATGAACGATGCAAAGCCATTTGGTTATGAGATTTTGGATATAAAAATTGGTGGCGTAATTACAAGACTTAAAAGTACAGGATACCGGATTGACAATTATCTGAATGGAAATGTGCTTCGTCTGGAAGAGCTGGAAGAGGAAAGACTTCCCTATTTTACCAAAGGAATGGACAAGCGGGAGAACTTATGGAATCGCATCATCAGTGGATGTGACTTAAATGACACAATCTGATAAAGGTAAATGAAAGGAATCCGGCTACGTATGGAAACCAAAACTATTCTCACAGAATGGTTTTGGTTTCCTTTTTTGCTGTTACAAATCAGTTACAACTGCAATATAGAATTTAATGTATAATTAACCTGTGAAAAGATAGTTATAAAAACATGTGAGGTGATAATTTTGAAGGCAAGAATTCTTGTGATAGAAGACGAAATGTCAATCAATGACCTGCTATGTATGAATCTGGAGATTGCAGGGTATGAAACAGTAGGATATCTGGATGGAAATGAGGCATATGAAGCAATTATTCAAGATCATGCGTTTCAGTGTGCACTTGTAGATATCATGCTTCCCGGAAGAGACGGCTATAGCCTGTTACCGAAACTGAAGCAGTATGAAATCCCCGTAATATTTCTTACCGCAAAGGGAGATATCGCGAGCAAGATAAAGGGATTAAAAGACGGTGCAGAAGATTATATTGTAAAACCATTTGAAATGCTGGAAGTGATGGTCCGTCTTGAAAAAGTACTGGAACGTAATGGCACTGTACAAGAACAGATTCAAATTGGTGATGTCATCATTGATACTGCTAGTCGTACTGTTACAAAAATGGGCATGGAAATCTATTTAAAGCCAATGGAATATAACTGCCTCATGGTGTTCGCCAAAAATCCGAATAAAGCACTGACCAGGAATCAGATTCTGCAGGAACTGTGGAATGAAGAGTTCTGCGGAGAAACAAGAACTGTGGATGCACATGTGGGTCGTATCAGGAAAAAGCTTGGCTGGCAGGATAAGATTAAAACAATTCCCAGAATCGGTTACAGACTTGAGGTGGATTTATGAAACTCTTAATAAAGATCTTTTCTCAGACTACATGTATCATTTTGTTGGTATCGTCAGGGATCTTTCTCTATACCACTTATTGTTGGAAAAATCAGAGTATACAGAATATCAACAGTTATGAAAGCAGTATATTCAGAACAAATATCTTACAGTTTGAAAATAAAACAAGCCTTTCTGACAATCAGAAACAGAATGCCGACAACGAAATGCGCCCCCAAATAGTTACTTATGCTTTTCGGCAGGTTTTTCATGACAGCGCGGTTTTATATCTTGATGGAAAAATGATCTATAATGGAACTGTTTATGAATTCGATGTAAAAAAGTTAAGAGAATTATGTGAAAGTAAGGCAAACATGGTGGATCATGGCAGCAACAGTGACGGTCATGGCCCTATGATCAGTCAGATAAATGGAAGGACACTTTTGTTATTTTACTATGGCAATGTAAATATGGGATATCAGATTATTACTTATAAAGATATAACAGATGTAATAGAAAAAAGTCATCTGCTGTTTTTTCAGACGGGTGGATTTACTTTATCTTTGATCGTGGTGATGGGAATTATCCTTTATTTGAGCCTTCGAAAAATCACAGCACCGCTTACAAGCCTAAGAGAAGCTACGCTTCTTGTTTCTGAAGGTATTTATGATTTTAAAGTACCGTCAGAGGGAAATACAGAACTTGCACAGGTAGGTGCAACCTTTAATTTTATGACAGGTAAAATAAAAGAACAAATTGAAAGTCTTTCTAACATAAACCGGACACAAAAACAGCTTATTGGAAGTCTGGCTCATGAGCTGAAGACCCCAATGACTGCAATCATAGGCTATGCAGATACATTGCTTACTGTGCGCCTAACCCCGGAAAGGCAGGAGAAGGCTCTGATTTATATTGAAAATGAATGTCGCAGGCTTTCAAGACTTTCTATGAAAATGCTGGAATTAACCGGACTCTACGAAGCTTCGGAAGACTCATTCAATCCAGCTGAAATACAGGTGGATAACTTTCTGAAAGAAGTAAAAGAACTCATTGATTGCAGGCTTCAAGAAAAAAACATCTCTCTTGATGTATTTTGTGAACCAAAAGAATTGGTAAAGAAGTTTGATCAGGACTTAATGATAAGTGTAGTGACAAATCTAATTGATAATGCAGTCAAAGCTTCCAGGAAAGAATCTAAAATTGTGCTTGAGGCAACCCCAGACCATCTGATGGTTCAGGATTTTGGAAAGGGAATACCGAAAGAGGATCTGGAAATGGTGACGGAACCATTTTATATGGTAGATAAATCTCGTTCCAGGGCAAAAGGAAGTGTAGGACTTGGTCTTTCTTTATGTCAGAAAATTATAGAACTGCACGATTTCCAACTGAAGATTGAAAGCAATCCGGGAAAAGGAACTACCGTCTCTGTTTTCTGGTAATCACACTAACGTTTACATATCAGTTACAAATCGCGAAAGATTTGGTGTAATGCTCGATGATATACTTATAACAACCTTAGAAAGGAGATATTACCAGAAATGAGAAAAACATAAGAAAGTTTGCAGGAATAGTGCTTTGTATTGGAATGTTTACAGGATGCGCACAGACCCCGGATTCTTCTTTGGTAAAGCCGAAGGGGAGCAAGGCTGTAGATGCTTATACGGAAGCGGATGATGTTAGCGGTTCTAAAGGAGAAGCATCTGAAAGTAAGAACGATGACGGTTCAGAGTCAAAGACAACCATCAGGAATCTCATTGATGCTCCTCAAAATTATAAAAGCCATGTGGAAGATGACAGTGCCAAGCTCGTGGTAAATACAGATGCAAGCGTAGAAATTCCGGAAGTGGAAAAGATATCTGCTATTTCTGTCACCGCGGCAGAAGTTACCCAGGAGCTTCTCGACCGTATTACAAACGCATTCTTCTCAGAGGCAAAACTTTATACCATGGATAGTTATTACGTGAAGACAAAGGATGAAATTAAAAAACTCTGGATGAACTAAAAGAAGACGTTGCAAACGGAAACCTGGATCCGTATAACTATGGAACAGATGATGATGGGAATTATGTCTATGATATCTATGAAGATATTGAGACATGGGAACAGGAATACGAAACTGCTCCGGAAAAGAAAACCCTGACAGAGGCAAAACCTGTTGCCGGAAATTTTTTCGATTGTATTGCACAAATGCCAGACGATTCACAATTCTATTATAAAATATCTTCCGATGGCTCCGATACCTTGTCAGTCAAGATCAAGAAAGCAGCAAACAAGGGCGGGGAAAAAATACCGGAGGATGCAATGTGGTGTGATTACGGATATTCTGAAGAGGAAGAAAAACCCACAGAAGAATCTATCGGGCTGTCCCTGGATGAAGCAAAAAACTTGCAAAGGAAAAAGTTGAAAAAATGGGCATCACAGATTTACAGTTTTCTAACTGGAATTACGCGGTGTGCAAAAGTTTTGAAGGCGATAATAGTTCAGGTAATTTTGGAAATGGATATAGAATTGACTATGCACGTACCATAAATGGTGTGCCGGTAACTCAGACAATTGCAGACGGTGGGGCATTGGAAGATATGGATAGTACAATGGAAACATGGTCTTATGAAAGTCTCTGTTTCTATGTCGATAAAGATGGCATAGAAAGCATGACTTATTCAAATCCCTACACAATTGGTAACATAAAGACAGAGAATTTAAATCTTCTTTCATTCAGCGAGATTATGAAAATTTATGAAAAAATGATGGTGGTAACAAACGCTGATAATATGCAATATGAAAATTCCAGGATCTATAATATTGATCGGATCGTTCTTGGTTATGCCAGAATATATGAGCCGTCTACTGACGCACACACAGGTATTTTGATCCCCGTCTGGGATTTTTTCGGCAGCATGACTTCAGAAAGTGAATATAACGGAGAAACAGAATCAAATACCAGTAAAGATCCGAATGAAAGTTTCCTTACCATTAATGCCGTGGATGGCAGTATCATAGACCGGAATCTGGGTTACTGACATGAGACAGGTATTTGGAATTGTAAGGTACAATTTCTTCGGATTTTTACGCAATCCCAAAGTTATTTTTGTATTTCTGTTAGAATTTGTACTTAGTTTCCTGCTTACAGGCAGAATCATGGTTGTAATGGAGACCTACGATACACCGGTACAGGCCATTGAACCATTTATCTGGACATTTGGGGATGGGATAGCAGTACTGTCCAGTTCGCTGCTCTTGCTTCTTATGTTTTCTGACCTGCCGAAGATGACACCTATTACTCCATACCAGCTGACCCGGACAACCAAGAGGAAATGGCTTTTAGGTCAATTCATTTATGTTATTCTTGTAACTGTTTTATATACGGTTTTGATGCTGCTGTTTACGGCCGTGCTGTGTATGAAAAAGAGTTATCCAGGTAACCTGTGGAGCGAAACTGCGGCCATGCTTGGTTATTCAGAATTAGGAAAAAACCTGCAGGTCCCTTCTACAGTAAGGGTCATGGAAAGTATCTCACCCTATGGCTGTATGCTGCAGGTTTTCTTCCTTCTGTTTTGTTATTCGTTGACCTTAAGCTTTGTAATCCTTGTAGGAAATCTCTATAAAGGGAAGACTAAGGGGATGATTTTTGGCCTTCTTTACAGTGTCTTTGGTTTTTTATTGGACCCGAAAGTACTGGCTACAATTTTACATAAAGAAAAATACGAAATGTATCAGGTAAATGTATTAATCTGCTGGATCAGTCCTCTGAACCAGGCAGTATACGGAAAACATAACTTAGGTTATGACCCATTGCTTCCGAAAATCACGCATTCCTACATGTTTTTTCTGGGTATTTTAGTTCTTCTTGCAGTTTTTGCAATTAACCGGATGAAAAAATATACCTTTGAATTTCTTGGAGAAAAGACATGATCGGAAGGGGGAAAACCTATGTGGGGTGAAACAAAACGTATGTTTTTTAATAAGAATTTTCTGGCAGCATGGCTGATAGCCTGCATTTCCATAGCCATTGGACAGACTTATCCCAGCTTAAAAAAAGCACTGACATGTAGTACTTTTATCAGTATACTGGAAGGTTCCTTAAAAAGTCAGGCAGTATCTTTTGCCATTCCGGTAGCAGCCGTATTGCCATGGAGTGATTCCATTCTGCAAGAATATAAAAGTGGATTTTTAAAGGAGATACTTCCCAGAACGACTCGCAGACAGTATATCGAAGGTAAAGTTTTTTCCATTATGGTATCTGGTTTTATGGTCTGGACGTTATCTATACTAACGGTACTTTTTATCAATTTTATTGTGTTCTATCCGCTGGAGATAAAGGGTGCTATTCAGAAAGAAGCACTTCTGGACTTACTCATGAAGGCATTTCGGACAGGATTTATCGGAAGTATCATAAGTACTTTCGGTGGAAGCTGCGGGATTTTATGGGATTCTGCTTACATGGCATATGGAATCCCTTTTGTAAGCTTTTATTTCGGAATTATCCTTCATGACCGCTATTTTAAGAATCAGATATGGTTTTATCCAGTAGAATGGATACTGGCTGATGAAAATTGGGGACCGGACAAAATAGGAGTTTGGCTATTTCTACTGTTGTTTTTATTAGTAATGCTGGGAATTCTGGGAGGTGTTTTATATGGAAGATTGGAAGAAATCTGAAGGGACATTTAATCTGGCCTGTGATCTGGAAAGAGCAAGTGGAATGATGCAGAACACCTGCGTAAAAATAGAACACGTGACCAAACGTTTCGGTGAAGACATCGTGTTACAGGAAGTAAATCTTTCCCTGAAAACAGGGAACGTCTATGGGATTGTTGGAAATAACGGTTCAGGAAAGACCGTCCTTATGAAATGCATCTGTGGGTTTCTTCCTGTAACTACGGGCGCTATTTTTGTATTTGGAAAAAATAGGCCATGATGTGGATTTTCCTGAAAGTCTTGGAGTTATTATCGAGACTCCCGGTTTTCTTACACAATATACGGGCTTTAAAAATCTGGAGATCCTGGCAGACATGAATGGCCGGATCTCGAAGGCCGATATCCGCATAGTCTTAAAAAGGGTAGGATTGGATCCGGACATGAAGAAACCAGTCGGAAAATATTCCCTAGGAATGCGTCAACGCCTTGGTATTGCACAGGCCATTATGGAAGATCCTCTGTTTTTGATCCTGGATGAGCCGTTTAATGGACTGGATAAACATGGCGTGGAAGAAATAAGAGAACTGCTGCTGGATTTAAAAGCAGCAGGAAAAACCATTTTGCTGGCAAGCCATAATGAAGAGGACATCAGAATCTTATGTGATCACGTATATGAAATGGATGGAGGAATCTTAAGAGAAAGGACTGCCTGATAATGAGAAATTTATTTGTAAAAACGGCATTAGTATTGTGTACGACAATAATATTTCTTCCAGCTACCGTTTTTGCCACAGAGCCTCAAAACACGGAGATTACATCTGCTGAAGAAGGATTTACGGACTCAGATCCGTCCGTATCTTATGAGAATGACAACTCGTTAACCCTTGATGAAAAAGAGGATGATTCTACGAGTACCGAACCTCCGAGTACCGAACCTCCGGTAGAGGATGAAAAGACTCCTGATAAAGCTGATAGCGATAAAGAAAATCCGGATCCGGATATTTTTACATCAGGAGATGACTTTGGTGATGGTTCTAAATCGAATCCTTTTCATGTTGTAATAGACAGTGATAATCCGGAGGACGGTGACGCCCCGCAGATAACAGATCCGGTTATAGACAACGGAGGGTATTCGGGCGGTGGGGGAGGAGGCAATTCAACATCAGACTCATCAAGTGAAAAAATATTACATAAACCGCAGGTATTATTAGAAGACAGCAATCTTTCAGGTGGACGATTGGAGGCTGGTTCTACAACAGAAATGTCGCTGACATTTCAAAATAAAAGCTGCAGTCAAAATGTATTTGGTTTAAAAATTTCCCTTTCTACAGAGAACAAAGGAATTGAATTTGAGAAAAACTCTTTTTATGTACAAGTCCTAGCTCCTGGTGAAGCAATTACTTTGGAACAGATGATTACTATAACAGAAAACTGTGATCCTGGCCAGGCTGTCATTACTTTTTCTCTGGATTATGAAGATTCGAAAGCAACGGCAACTACCGGTACAGAATTACTGTCTTTTCAGATCATCCAACCGGTTCGTGTTAAGCTGGAAGCTTCAGATATTCCATCTGTTTTATACACTATGGATACAGTAGAGATCCCGGTAAAAGCAATGAATCTCGGAAGAGACAAAATATACAATGCAAGTGTCAGCTTAAAGGCTGATGAATTAAGCTCAAACGATACTGCATTCTTAGGGACCATAGAGGCCGGAGATTTATCCCAAGGAAGTCTTCGCATATATGTAAAAGGAAAAACAGGAAAATGTGCAGGGCAATTAATTCTTACGTATGAGGATGCCGATGGCAAATCATATGAGGAGGAAATAAAATTTGATTCTGAAATCAAAGAAACTCAGATAAAGTCTTTAAAGGTTGAAGATGACCAGGAGAAAACCAATAACTGGTGGTATTCCATAGTTGCAGTTGTTGCAGTACTGCTTATTTCCATAATCCTGATTCTGGTCAGAAAGCTTCATAAGAAAAATATCCTTCTCGAAGAAGTGAGAAAGGCGGATTCTCATTGAAAAGAAAAAAATAGACAGCTTTACCTTATTTGTCATACTTCTGCTGGCATTGATACTTACATTATTAGGAATGCTGCTGGCAGGTATGAAAGAAGAAAAACGGCAATTTACTGTGTTGCTCCCACTTGGAGATCTGGCTTATGATGAAGATTTTTTGCAGAAAGCGAAGAAGATAAAAGGTATAAAAGAAATCTGGCCAGTCATAGAAGTCCCGGTTGTCATCAAAATTGAAGATTATACGGAAACAACGACTTTTTCAGGAATTGATATGAATGCGTTTGGAAAAAATCCAACTCAGAATGAACTGGGGAAGATGCCGTTGTTATTGCTGGGAAATGGTTCCCTACGGGATATGAAAGACTATAATAATCATGCCATTTCAAAAAACAACAGGAAAAATTTTTAGAGATGGGTGAAAACCTGAATATTTTTTATTCCCTGGATGAAAAAGAGAAGGATACTTCCAAAGCCACAGATGATCTTACTACCTTATCCAGCAATTCCGCAAGAGGACCGCAAACCTCATATATGCCCTGTAAAGCCGCTGTAGTAATAGAAGGCAACGAAATCTACATACCCATTTCCCAGGCACAGGATCTCTGCAGAGAAATAGGAGAGCCTTCTGAAATCAGTAAAGTATATCTAAAAATAAATGGAAAAAATAACCTGGAGAACGCAAAGAAAATACTTTCAGGAATTTAACATAATATATAGCAAGAAGTCTCTTTCCTTTACAGATGTGCAATGAATTGTAAAAGCACTGTACGAACGCTGTAAAAGCAAAAAAGAACACTTGGTTGGTGATGCAGTTCATGGTATAATAGTATCAGTTGATAACATAAATGATAAAAAAGCTAATTTTGTTAAAAAAGGATCACAATGTACATTTAGAATATCAGATTTACCGCCTTTTGATCATGTGGTTGTAATGTTCCGTGCATAGCCCAGAATGGAACTAAGTAAATTTATCAATGTCTGTCCCTTTTTCAAAATCTGAGATTTAATTGGCAGAAGTATATCACATGATAATGTTTATGGTATGGAAAAAAGCTTTCGTTGTAGCCTATGGTTCTGCATGGAAAGTTATTGGATAAAAGATACTGATTAATACTTGGTAAAATGAGGGAGCTCACAAATGAAAAAATTACAATTGCCTTAATTATGGTTATATCATTAATAGCACCAATTCAGACAATGGCGGAGAGTGTTACCCAGAACGGTACAATAATAGAGCCTTTGGAACAGAATATTGAACAGATCATCGATGAAATCACTTCTGAACCGCGTCCAATAAATTCTGATGCAATACAGAATGTAAAAGAATATATTAGTGAATATTTTGGCAATCTGGGATATGACAATATAGAATACCAGAAATTCGAATATAACGATGAAAACAATGAGAATGCAATAAGGCATTCCTCGCAGGCAGATGTGTTTCTGGCATCAACAGCCGAGAATGCAATTGTTGACGGCATTGGTGAAAATATCATTGTGACAAAAAACTCATCTATTGATACTACAAAAAATCTGATCATAAGTGCCCATTATGACAGTGCAGAAGATTCGGTGGGCGCCAATGATAACGGTTCCGGAGTGGCAGCAGTGCTTGAACTGGCAAGGATTTTAAAAGATACAGAGATACCGTATAATATAAAATTCATCCTGTTCTCGGGCGAAGAGAAATATATGCTGGGTTCAAGATGGTATGTTGGTAAGCTGACGGAGGACGAGCGGAAACAGATCATCGGAGTAATAAATATTGATACTATTGCAGAAAAAAGTGATCTGGGTTATATGGCGATGATCGAAGGAAACAAAAGACCAGACAATGCGGAATATGATGATGAGGGATTGAAAAAACTGGCAGAATTAAATAAAAACAGTATGTCAGAACTATTTACACCCAGTGACAGATTTTTCCTGACAATGGCAACCAACAGTGACCATTATCCGTTTGCATTAGTGAATATCCCGGCAGTATCTATTGTCCAGGACTGGCAAGATGGTTTGAACGTGAATGATAGTTCTGATGTAAAAGAAAATATGGATATACAGAGAATTGTGGAAGTGATTGATCAGGTTATGGAAGTACTTCCAACGATCAATTAAATTTATATTAAAAATCTCCCACTAATGGTAGTGCCAGATAAAAAACATTGTAGAAGTCAGTAATATTAATGTTTTTCATGGTGCTAGCACAGTGTGAAGTCGAAATAATCAAATACTGACAGAGACTAGGAGGTGGAATAATGAAAAAATGGATCGTGATGCTGGCGGTACTTGTTATGTTCTGTCTGGCGGGATGCGGGGAAAAGCCGATGACAGCAGTGTATTTTCATACAGATGATAACAGCTGGTATTTTGCGGATCTGGACACGGACACGATTTTCTCCGGAACGATACCGGATAAGCTTACGGATGAGAATGGAAAGAAGCTGACAGAGGAAGATATGACAGACGGAGATGTTTACCTAATCTATGGAGATGGTATCATGCTGGAAAGCTTCCCGGGACAGTATCCGGGAATCACAAAGATGGTACGGAAAGAACAGGGCAATCAGGAAAAGGCCGATCATTACCGGAAGGAGCTGCTTTCCATGATGCGTCCGGTGACTGGAGAGTGATAAAATAAAGCTTTTTTAGAAAAATATTAAAAGAAAATATATATCCATTTCTTCTATATTTTGATAAACTATATATTAAGGCCACTGAGAAGAATAAA
>NC_021014.1:726786-742692 GCF_000209835.1 Ruminococcus sp. SR1/5
AAAATCTGAATCTGAAGGGAATGTCCGGAGGGCTGCACCTTGGGAAAGGTGTGCAGGATAACGGGTACGGGCAGTTTCTGTTCATGTTGGGATACAAGCTGGAAGAATATGGAAAACATCTTATAAAAGTAGACCGTTATTTTGCATCCAGTAAGATCTGCAGTGTATGCGGACATAAGAAAAAGGAACTGGCATTGTCGGACAGAATGTATGTTTGTGAATGTGGAAATAGGATAGACCGGGATGTGAATGCAGCAGTCAACATCCGTGA
Source organism: Ruminococcus sp. SR1/5 (assembly GCF_000209835.1). Classification (NCBI taxonomy): domain Bacteria; kingdom Bacillati; phylum Bacillota; class Clostridia; order Eubacteriales; family Oscillospiraceae; genus Ruminococcus; species Ruminococcus sp. SR1/5. The sequence continues at coordinate 727,058 of NC_021014.1, forward strand.
AGAAGGAAAAGAATCTATAAAGAATGTGCCTGACGGCACAAGAAAAAATCCGTAACCGGATAAACATAAAAAACAAAACCGCGGGACACGCGGGGATAGCCTGTTTTAGCTTTGCCCTAAAGGGTAATCGAGCAGGAAGCCCCCACTTCAAAATCGTAAGATTTAAGTGGTGGGAGCATGTCACTTGCTTTGTGGAACAGATTGATATTTACAGGGAGGAATCGTATTTCAGATTCTTCAAGTACATAAGAGTTCACTTTTCGTTGTATTTTAAAGAAAGAGAGACATGGAAACTTTGGAACAACAGCGAAAGTATCTTTGAAAAAGATCAAGGGATTACAATAAAATGATATGTAAATGAAGAGTAAGGGGAAAAATGCTGATTACGGATATTATTAACATTTTGGGGAATGAATTTAGTAGTATATATTGCGTAAATCGTCAAGATCAGTACATTCAGATTTATAGACATCTAAATGAAAACACAGAGTTAGATGAATTAATGAACGAGAAGAAAACATATGAAACCGTAATACAAAAGTATATAGAGACCAATGTATTTGAAGAAGACAGAAATAAAATGCTGGTTGCTACGGATTTTAATAATATATGCAAACAACTGCAACTGGTCTCACAGTTCACAATACATTACAGGATAAAAAATGGTAATGATATTTTGCGTTATCGTATGAAATGTGCAAGAATTGGAAATGCAGATACATTCGAAAAAATAGTGTTTGCGTTTGCAAGTGAGGATTCAGATATAAGATTAGATGAGTTAGGCATTATGAACTTGAGCAGCACCGGTGAGAAAAGAAAAAGCATCTTTTCTCTGCTTATTAAGTGATGATTGTGAGCTGGATCATCGGAGAATGGACAATGTTATTAATGAGTTTGTAGAGAATGCTCCGATTAAAGGAATAAAGATTAAATATGGTATTTACAAAAATATAGATAAGAATCTTTCAATAGCTACCATATATGATTATGCATCTATGGCGGCAGAAACAGTTATGGAAGATTATAATCATGACTATGCGTATTATACAGATGAACTGGCGCAGAAGAGACTTTATAACCAAATGATAGAAAACGATTTTACAGATGCTTTGAAAAATAAGGAGAGATTGGTATAGACGATATTATTTGGATTATTAATCGGCAGGGATAGTCACTTTCCCTTTATATTCCTGCAGGTTTTACATAAGAAGATGGATTTCGGTCAGCAAAGGCAGCTCCCACAATGCCTTTTGGATATCCGCTTCTGCAAGTTGTAGTAAGTAATTGCTTCCCATCAAAATCATGGGGAAAGCGAACTGGTCTGAAAGACCGCCAGTTAGTGTGATGATGATAAGGAGATTTTGAAACTGATGACAGACAGAGATTATGCAATTAAATCAGTGAAAGAAATTACCTTCCATATGGCAAGTCATGCACAGGATTAAGACATTATACTGATATTAAAGAACTGATGACAAGCTACCAGAAACTGATTTTAGAAAACCAGTTGTATTGGAAGAACTGGATATGGAGTGCCAGGAGAAAATCAATGAAGATATGGCATATGCATTGAGTTATCTGAGCATTTATAACAATCAGCTGAATGTGCCAAAGATGCACCGGGAAATGAATAACCTGATGATCATTTATGGCTTGTCTGATATGATCTATCGTGGAATGACACTGGTGAAGTTCTATGCACCGAATGGTGTGATGCTCAGTGAAATCCTTCATTCCTGTTTTTGCAGTCATTATAATAAGACAGATGTGGAAGTACAGCAGGAGCTAGGAATAGGCAGGACTTCTTTTTATAAAATGAAGAAGCAGGCACTTGGATATTTAGGATTTTATTTTTACGAGATCGTGGTACCGCAGGCAAAGGATAAAAGATTTAAACCGTCACTGGGCGTTGAGGAAGAGTAGGTGAGTAATATGAGATACGAAGATTCGATGAAAGGTGTAGCTGATCAAATAATCAAAGAACAGCAGCGAGCCAGTAAAATTAAAACAATCCAGAAGAGTTCCATTGGCATGACGAATATGCAACGTTGAATTTCTTTCGGTTTATCTGCAAAAATATCGGTAACTTGAGAAATGGAGAAATTGAAAAAATGGTCACACGTTTAAAGTACATAGATCAGAAAGCAGTGGAAAACCATGTGAATGGTGCTGTTTGGGCATTTGATTATGATAAGATGTTCTGTGTATTGATGGAAAATGAAATTTGTCGAAAGGTGTGTGAAAAGAATAAATATAACAGTTGGATGAATCTGATGGGACAGTATTGTGTTTCAAGGACTTAAAGACGAAGAAAGTTGTTGGAGAGAAATAATTCCAGCAACTCTGTCTTTAATGAATAGAGTTCATTTTTTTATTCAACTATTCCCATGATATATACAATATGTAAATGTGCAATTCAAATATCAGTTTATGCTAAGTGCAAAAATAATAATAATTACTATTATTGACAAAAGAATAATTATCATGTATAATACAGATATACAAGAAACAAAGTGTTAGAAAAATTGCTAGGAACTTGGTAACAAAAATAAATCGACATTGAAAATGGAAAATGACTATGAAAAAATATGAATGTGAACCATGTGGATATATTTATGATCCGGCAGTAGGAGATCCAGACGCCGGTATCGCTCCAGAAACTGCATTTGAGGATATTCCAGATGACTGGACATGCCCAATCTGCGGATTAGGAAAAGATGTTTTCGTTCCTGTAGAAGACTAAGCAGAAAATGCAGGTACGAAACTGCCAGACATTAAAAGAGCCTAAGAGAACATATAAAAGAAATGGAGGTCAAATTATGACTTACGATTTAAACATTACCTTTGATGACAATTTAGTAACAGGAAATAAAACAATCGATACACAGCACAAAGAATTGATTGACCGTATCCAGAACTTTGTAACTGCCTGTCAAAATGGCGACAGCAAAGTAAAAGCAATCAAAATGCTGGATTATCTGGATGAATATACTGACTTTCATTTCAAAGAAGAGGAAAAGCTTCAGGAAAAATCCGGTTATCCAGAGCGTGAAAAACATTATGAAAAACATGAAGAGTTTAAAAAGACAATTCAAGAACTGTATGAATACCTTCAGGAGTATGAAGGACCAACAGATCGGTTCAGTGAACTTGTACAGAAAAATGTAATCGACTGGCTGTTTGGACACATTAAAACATACGACCGCTCTGTGGCAAAATTTATCTTTATGAAACAAAATCCAGACCGATGCTAAAATAAACCAGGGAACGAGTTCACTCAGAATGTAGACAACGTGATGAAGTAAATTAGGGGCTGTCACAATGCAGCCCCTTTCCTGTTATAGCGATATTCTAGGTAATATATTGCGCTGGCATGACATATTATTTTACTACTACTATATGGGAAGAGCAAGCAGCTCTTCTTTTTTTTGTCCTTTTTATCCAATTTTAAGTTGTAAAGTCTCTTTTCATTCGACAAAATTCTCCACAGACAGAGGATATGCGACGAGCATTGATATGAACATCTATTTATGGAAAGAGGATATTGAAGACGGGGAATCGGTAATGACAGCCGAATATAGACCTGTAGAATACGGAAAGGACTATGATGTTGTCAATAATCCTGATAAATTTCAACTATATATAGATGGAAAAGAGATTAAATAGTAATCTCCTGAAAGCAAGCTTTTTTGTCAATTATTTCAAAGAAAAATTAAAGGATAACAATACATAGTTTTGACAATGATATTTTGAAAAAATTTATAGGAATGCTCTATTATCAAATTGACATAGGAATATGGTAGCGTATAATTAGAATTGAATACACTGAAAAAATGGAGGAATTACATGAAAGCACATAAATATTGGTCAGTAGGAGCATTGATCACAATGCTTGGGACTTTTTACACTGGATATAAAAAGCAAAAATCAAGTCACAAATACTTTGCTTTAAGTTCTATGTTATGTATGGTAATGGCGATATATACAGGTCATAAAATGATTACCGGGAATAGGAAGAAAAAGGCGAATAAAGAGAAAGATACAGAAAGGGAGGGATAAATAATGTTGGAAGTAGGGGTTAAGGCACCGGATTTTGAGTTGCCAGATCAAAATGGGAAAATACATAGATTATCGGATTATACAGGAAAAAGTGATTTTATATTTCTATCCCAAGGATAATACAGCGGGATGCACGAAACAGGCATGTGGGTTTTCTGAGCGATACCCTCAGTTTACCGAAAAAGGAGCAGTTATTCTTGGAGTCAGTAAGGATTCTGTATCCTCTCATAAGAGATTTGAGGAAAAATATGGATTGACATTTACACTTTTAGCAGATCCAGAGCGGAAAGTTATTGAAGCATATGATGTATGGAAAGAAAAGAAAAATTATGGCAAAGTCTCTATGGGAGTAGTAAGAACCACATATCTTATTGATGAACAGGGGATTATTATAAAGGCAAATGATAAAGTCAAGGCTGCAGATGATCCTGAAAATATGCTCAAGGAATTAGATTAATGAAGATAATATTATCCCCTGCTAAAAAGATGATTACAGATACTGACAGCATAGCGCCGGATGGATTGCCTGAATTTATTGAAAAGACGACAGAGATACAAAGTTGGTTGAAAAGTAAGTCAAAAGAAGAACTGAAGACTATCTGGAAATGTAATGACAAAATTACAGAACAGAACTTCAATAGATTGGAAAACATGGATCTTTATCATTTACTTACCCCAGCTGTCTTATCATATGAAGGAATTGCTTTTCAATATATGGCTCCATCCGTGTTTGAGGACAGTCAATTCGAGTATGTACAAAATCATTTGAGAATAATATCTGCATTTTATGGTGTGCTAAAACCAAGGGATGGTGTGACACCTTATCGTTTGGAAATGCAGGCGAAGGTTGGAATAGGAGAAACAAAAATCTGTATGAGTACTGGGGAGATTTATTATACCGCTCAGTGATTGATAACAGCAGGATTATAATCAATCTGGCATCGAAAGAATACTCTAAGTGCATAGAAAAATATCTGACACGACAGGATAGATACATTACGATTACATTTTGTGAGTTATCAGGAGATAAACTGGTGACAAAAGGTACATATGCTAAGATGGCCCGTGGTGAAATGGTTAGGTTCATGGCTGAAAACAGAATTGAAAATCCTGAGGATATTAAGAAATTTGATAGACTAGGCTATTCATTCCGCTCTGATTTATCATCAGATGCAGAATATGTTTTTGAACGGAAAAAATGATGATTGAATGATTATTTTAAATAAAAGGTAATCAGTAATATTGATTATTATAATAATAGTAATTATTACTATTATCTATTGACAATAAACAGATTGAGATGCACCACGAAGAGAGATATCGTGCACTTCTTAAGAATATTGAAACTGCACAGGTGTTTGAAAAGAGTGAAGTTAAGGTATGGGAATGCCGTAACTGTGGACATGTTGTGGTAGGAACAAAGGCACCTGAGATATGTCCAGTATGTAACCATCCACAGAGTTATTTCGAAATACGTGAAGAGAACTATTAAAGAGAAGGAGATTATTACAAAGAAGAAAGTGATTATTAAAAAAAGCAGTAATGATAGGCTGTGGCTTTGTTGGTTCTGCATCGGTTGGTAAAGAAGCATTAAAGTTTAAGAATCGACGGATGCTTTGAAGAAAGTTATAGAAACAATTGGATTTTAAATTTTAAACATAGGAAGATAAAAAAGATGGAAGTAAAATATTATGTATGCAATCATTGTGGAAACATTATTGAAATGTTAAAGGATCAAGGCGTACCAGTAATGTGTTGCGGAGAGGCTATGCATGAGTTAAAAGCTGGAGTGACAGATGCTGCTGTTGAGAAGCATGTACCTGTATATACAGTGGACAAACAGCATGTACATGTTGTGGTCGGTGAAATAAAACATCCAATGCTTGATAATCATTTCATTGAATGGATTACACTAAATACAAATCAGGGTATTTATAGAAAACAGCTAATTCCAGGACAGGAACCTATTGCGGATTTCTGCCTCTGTGATGGAGAATATGTAGAAGAAGTATACGCATACTGCAATCTTCATGGACTCTGGAAATGCTAAAAACACTTGACTTTCGTGCTAAGATTACAAAATAATTCAGATACAACAGTAATATATGCTGTGTATTAATATATTTATAAGGAGGAATAAACTAATGAAATATGTATGTGACGTTTGCGGATGGGAATATGATGAAGAGGAAGGTTATCCTGAAGGTGGTATTGCACCAGGAACAAAGTGGGAGGATGTTCCAGAAGATTTTGAATGCCCATTATGTAATGTTGGAAAAGATCAGTTTTCAGAAGTTGAATAGAAGCCTAATCTTGTGTTAAATACAGATGGATAAACCAAAACCCTGGTGCGTGAGCAACAGGGTTTTTTATTGCGATATTTTGTGATGATATCACAGAAAATAATCTACCTTTTGCTTATAATGTAGTTAGAAACTAAGTAAGGAGGTAGTCTAAATGAGATTAAAAGATAAAGTTGCAATCATTACGGGTGGAAGCCGTGGTATAGGATTTGCTACAGCTGATAAATTCTTGAAGGAAGGTGCTTCAGTTGTGTTGGCAGCAAGTTCACAGGAATCGGCAGATGTTGCTGTAGATAAATTAAAAGAAAAATATCCCAATGCAATAGTTGCTGGAATTAGTCCAAATCTGGCAAGCATGGAGTCTGTCAGAAAGGCTTTTAAAGAGGCAACTGAAAAATATGGATGTGTCGACATACTGGTAAATAATGCAGGGATTTCAGAAAACACCTCATTTATGGATTATACAGAGGAGACTTTTGATAAAGTCATGGATCTAAATGTAAAAGGAGTATTTAATACTACTCGTGTAGCAGCAGAATGTATGGTGGCAAGAGGCAAGGGGGTCATTCTCTCAACTTCTTCCATGGTGAGTATTTCGGGACAGCCAAGTGGGTTTGCTTATCCGGCATCGAAGTTTGCAGTAAACGGATTGACTGTATCATTAGCAAGAGAACTAGGACCTAAAGGTATTCGTGTTAATGCTGTTGCACCTGGAATTACAGAAACTGATATGATGAAGGCCGTGCCAAAGGAAGTTATCGAACCTATGATTGAAAGAATTCCATTGCGTCGTCTTGGACAGCCAGAAGATATTGCCAACGCGTTTGTGTTTCTTGCTTCAGATGAGGCGAGTTACATTACAGGTGTTATATTAAGTGTAGATGGTATGGCAAGAAGTTAAGTTAATGAGGTATGGTGATGTAATCACGGAAAATAAATGAAATTAAGACTATAATAAATCTACAAAAAGAGAAAGATAAGGAGGACTGTAAAATGTCTGCTATTAATATCAATAAAAATAATTTTCAGAACGAAGTACTGAATTCCGATAAACCCGTTCTTTTAGATTTTTGGGCATCTTGGTGTGCGCCTTGCCGTATGGTAGTACCTATTGTAGAGGAGATTGCAAGTGAGCGTAGAGATATTAAAGTTGGAAAGATTAATGTAGATGAAGAGCCTGAACTGGCAAATAAGTTCAGTATTATGAGCATTCCAACTTTAGTGGTTATGAAGAATGGGAAGATTGTACAGCAGGTTTCAGGGGCGAGACCTAAGAATGCGATTTTAGAAATGCTTTAGGGGGGGGTGTGCTAATGGGATTTTTTGATCTCTTTAAACAGTCGAATATTAATCAAGGCATAGAAGAATATAAAAGGACTGATGATGCAGTTCTGCTGGATGTACGTACACCGCAGGAATATCAGGAAGGACATATACCAGAAAGTAAAAATGTGCCGTTGCAGCAACTTGACAATATTGCTTCTGTAGCGAAGAATAAGGATATCCCACTGTTTGTATACTGTTATTCCGGTTCACGAAGCCGCCAGGCAACTGGGATACTGCAACGAATGGGATATTCTAAAGTAAATAATATCGGTGGCATTGTAGCTTACTCAGGAAAGGTGGAAAAATAAGATGAAGGTAATAATTGTAGGAGGTGTAGCCGGAGGAGCTACAGCCGCAGCAAGAATACGCAGACTGAATGAACATGCTGAAATTACTGTGTTTGAAAGATCCGGATACATATCCTATGCAAATTGTGGACTTCCATATTATATTGGAGACGTGATCACAGACCCGGAAGAACTTACACTACAGACACCAGAGAGTTTTTTTAAACGCTTCCGTATTAACATGAAAATTCATCATGAAGTTATCTCCATACATCCGGAACGTAAAACGGTTTCAGTGAAAAATTTAGAGAATGGTGAGATATTTGAAGAAAAATATGATAAGCTGATCCTCTCTCCAGGTGCAAAGCCAACACAGCCGAGACTTCCCGGAGTAGGTATTGATAAACTTTTTACACTTCGTACTGTAGAAGACACTTTTCGGATAAAGGAATATATAAATAAGAATCATCCAAAATCGGCTGTATTGGCAGGTGGTGGTTTTATTGGTCTGGAACTGGCAGAAAATTTGAGGGAGCTTGGCATGGATGTTACGATTGTCCAGCGGCCTAAGCAGCTGATGAACCCTTTTGACCCGGATATGGCATCCATGATCCATAATGAAATGAGAAAACATGGGATAAAACTGGTACTGGGCTATACAGTAGAAGGATTTAAAGAAAAAGACACCGGAGTGGAGGTCCTGTTGAAAGATAATCCATCCCTTCAGGCTGATATGGTAGTTCTGGCAATCGGAGTCACACCAGACACAGTATTAGCAAAAGAAGCCGGTCTGGAACTTGGCATCAAGGAAAGTATTGTAGTGAATGACAGAATGGAAACCTCTGTACCGGATATTTATGCTGCAGGTGATGCAGTTCAGGTAAAACATTATGTTACGGGTAATGATGCGCTGATTTCTTTGGCAGGACCAGCCAATAAACAGGGCAGAATCATCGCTGATAATATTTGTGGCGGTGATAGTCGTTACCTGGGCAGTCAGGGAAGCTCCGTTATAAAAGTGTTTGATATGACAGCAGCCACTACAGGTATCAATGAAACCAATGCCAAAAAGTCAGGATTAGAGGTAGATACAGTAATTCTTTCTCCTATGAGTCATGCCGGTTACTATCCTGGTGGAAAAGTGATGACCATGAAGGTGGTTTTTGAAAAAGAGACCTATCGTTTGCTTGGTGCTCAGATTATTGGATATGAAGGAGTTGATAAACGTATTGATGTGCTGGCAACAGCAATTCATGCAGGGCTGAAGGCAACCCAGCTGAAGGATTTGGATCTCGCATATGCACCGCCTTATTCCTCTGCCAAGGATCCTGTAAATATGGCAGGATTCATGATAGACAATATAGCAAAAGGTACCTTAAAACAATGGCATCTGGAAGATATGGATAAGATTTCTAGAGATAAAAGTGTTGTGTTGCTGGATGTGAGAACTGTAGGTGAATTTAACAGGGGGCATATGGATGGATTCAAAAACATTCCTGTAGATGAACTAAGGGAACGTATCAATGAAATTGAGAAGGGAAAGCCCGTTTACCTGATATGCCAGAGTGGGCTACGCAGTTATATTGCAAGCCGTATTTTGGAAGGAAATGGATATGAAACATACAACTTTTTCAGGTGGATTCCGCTTTTATGATGCAGTGGCTAATGACCATGCACTGATTGAAAGATCATATGCATGTGGTATGGATTATTAGAAATAAATAAAATATTTTTATAGTTTGATTGTAGTATAAAAAGATCCCCCATTTATTAGAATGACTTTCATAATTCTGATAAATGGAGGATTCTTTAGAGAAAAAAACGTTTTAATGATCTTTGTAGTGTTTCCAGTCTTTTCGAATCAAGGATTGCTATTTTGCCGCGAGAGAGTCTGACGAGTCCTTCGCCTTGAAAGTATCGAAGCATTCGAGTGATAACTTCCCTGTGGGAACCAAGATGGTTTGCGATAGTTTCGTGAGTGATTTTCAGTTCATTTGTTCCTTCAATGGATGTTTCTTCTAAAAGAAATGAAGCAACACGCTTATCCAAACTCTTCCACATAATCTGTTCAATCAGCCACATGACATCAGAAAAACGGGTAGCCATTAACTCATTGGTATAGTTTGCGACAGGAGCAGATTCTTTCATGATGCCCTTATAGATTTCAGCAGGGATGATCCAAAGATCCGTATCTTTTTCTGCTTCAATGGTTACTTCAAATTGAATAGACCGCATGATACATGAGGCGGATAAAAGACACATATCCATATCGAACAGACGGTAAAGTGTAATCTCCCGTCCTTCATCTGAAAGTATGTAAGTTCGAAGCTGCCCGGATTTAACCAGTAATAATCCAGTACAGTCCAGGTTTCCATTGTGAATGATCGTTCCTTTTTTACATCCCGTGTGATTAAATTGTCTGAAATTAGTTTTTTCTGTGCTGTATTTAAGTCATTCCATAGTGGAAAATAATTTTCGAAGCTCATAGCAGTCATCTCCTTTACGAACATAGTATACTTGCTTTTTTAAGATGCGTCAATTAAATAATTGACATATGCCATAAATAAAAATATACTGACTATAGTACATGACGGTTGTAAATATGAGGGAGGGATAAATAATGCAGGGAGATGTCAGTTTTACATTTTTGGACCGAATTGAAGAAGTAGAACTGAATATTGTAGATGGACGATGGCAGTCTGCACTGGCATTGGCATTGACTTTGCCAGATATTTGTGGAGGTATTGCTTTCCCGGAAATTGTTAAACATTATCGAGATGGCCGGGTTATGCTGGATCGGCAAAAGAATCCGACCCGTGATGTGGGAACCCAGTATATTCGCTGGTTTGATGAATATGCAGGGGACTACTTTAAACTATCTCAATCTGGTGAAAAGCCATATATTTGCGGAGAACGCTGTTGGCAGCTTCGATGTGAATATCTTCATCAAAATAAAGGATTTTTGAATGATGAAAATAATATACGCTTTCATCTTGGACTAAACTGTGGAATGTCAGTTTGTCAGTTGGACAGTATGAACATACAGGAGAACGGAAACGATGTTCATATAGACATAGAACAGTTTTGTCTGAGGATGTGCAAGGCAGCAAAGAGTTATTATGATAAAGTTCATTTGGAAAAAGACTTTAGTCTCTATAATACACCAGTTTTGGATTTTGTTCAGGTAACACAAAAAAAGAAAGCTGCTTCTATTATTGCACTAGTCTGTGGCAGTGAACGTTATGCAAAAGGATTAAAAGAAACATTGCAGTTTATTTCAGATCAGATCATGCTGTTTTATACACCGGAAAGTGCTAAAACAAAATTAGGCAGACATAAGCCGGATCTTTGGATTGTTACCGAAGATATGACGAGCCAACCGAATCAGCCATGGCGTGCGGACAGGACAACACCTGTAATTTTAATCACAGGCAATCCTGATGCTGTTGAGATTAAAAAGAATTCAGGAAAACTAACTGTTCTTTCTATGCCATTATCAATAGTTGATTTGCGGAAAACCGTCGAAATATATGTGTCGTGAGGAGAAGTTTATGCTGTACATAATACTATTATTTGTATTTGTAGTTGTATATTTGATGATGCTTATGCGGAGACAGAAAGAAAAGATGAGTGAAATTAAAATACAAATAGATCAACTGCAAGCACAACATGATCGATTGCAGAAAGAAAGGGATCAGTTACAAGAACGGATGAATCATCTGGAAGAGCAACGAGAACACTTGCAAATGCAAACAGACCAGGCATTTCGGAGTTCTGATGAAATCGAGAAAATTTGCGATGAGATATGGAATCATGCTAATACCATTCACCTTTACTCTTCGTTAGCTGAAGAAGAAAGCAAATCTATAACAATGAAAGAAAACAAAAAGAAATTATTCGAACAACTGAGGAGATTCTAAACATCATATATAAATATAAAGGTAATGTATAATAAAAATATGTCATTGTAATGATTAGCGTTCAAGGTAAATTCTTATGTAATAATGTCACAGAAGGATTTACCTTTTTCAGGTACAATAGAGATACAAAATTTGAAAGGGGAACAAAGCATTGGCAAAAAGAGTGGCAAGTGTCGATAAAAAAAGATGTGTTGCCTGCGGAGTATGTGAAAATACTTGTCCGCTGGCAGCGGCCAAAGTTTACCATGGATGTTATGCTGTGATAGAAGAAACAGTGTGTGTAGGATGTGGAAAATGTGCAAAGTCCTGTCCGGCAGGTTGTATTGAAATGAAAGAGAGGACAGCGATGTGAAGAAAAAGAAACATTGGTATGATTATTTATGGATATGGGCGATCCTTTATTTTACACTCGGTTTTTTTAATATTTTGTTCGCCTGGTTTGGGATGATTGATTTCCTGTTGCCGTTAGGAATAGCAATATTCGGTGGAAATAAATTTTTCTGTAATCATTTGTGTGGACGTGGCCAGCTTTTTAGTAAGCTTGGTGGAGATTTAAAATGCTCAAGAAATAAACCAACCCCGCGATGGATGAGTTCAAAATGGTTCCGATACGGCTTTTTGATATTTTTCCTTACAATGTTTGGGAATATGGTATTTCAGACATATTTAGTTGGTGCCGGAGCATCATCCTTACGTGAAGCCATCAAATTATTCTGGACCTTCCGTGTTCCGTGGGGATGGACATACACTGCCGGAACAGTAGCTGATTGGGTGGCACAGTTTAGTTTTGGATTTTATAGTTTGATGCTTACATCTTTGTTGTTAGGGTTGATTGTAATGGTGTTATATAAGCCACGAACCTGGTGTACATTTTGTCCAATGGGAACAATGACGCAGGGTATCTGTAAATTAAAAAATAATGAAAAGAAGTAATACTATAAGGTGATTCATAAAAGGCATATGTCAAAAACGTTATTGACATATGTCTTTTATAGGACTATTATATAAGAAAAGCGAGAAAGGAGCAGTTTATGCCGAGACCAGTAAAATGCAGAAAAGTCTGCCATTTCCCCAATGTTTTAGAATTTCTTCCGGCAGATGATACGGAGAAAAAAACACCCATTGTTCTGACGGTAGATGAGTACGAGACAATCCGTCTTTTGGACAAGAAAGGTTATAGTCAGGAGCAGTGTGCAGTATCTATGCAGATCGCAAGAACGACGGTCCAGCGGATTTACGAGATTGCCCGGAAGAAAATAGCAGATGCACTTATTGACGGACATCCGCTCAGAATTGAGGGCGGGGATTTCAGAATCTGTGACGGTCAGAGCGGCAACTGCAGCTTTGGAGGATGTTACAAACAGGAAATTTACAAAAAATATGCAGCAGAAAAAGGAGAAGGTATTATGAGAATAGCAGTAACATATGAAAATGGACAGATTTTCCAGCACTTTGGACACACAGAGACATTTAAGATTTACGATGTAGAGGAAGGAAAAGTAGTACATTCAGAAATAGTAGATACGAATGGAAGCGGACATGGCGCATTGGCAGGAGTTCTTAATGCATTGAATGCAGATGTTTTGATTTGTGGCGGAATCGGAGGCGGCGCACAGACAGCGTTAGCGGCAGCAGGCATCAAGCTTTTCGGAGGAGTTTCCGGAGATGCAGATGAAGCAGTAGAAGCTTTTATCAATGAAACACTTGAGTATAATCCGGATGTGAAATGTTCTCACCATGAGCACAACCACGGGGAAGGACATACATGTGGTGAGCATGGATGTGGAAGCCACAGCTGCCATTAAGAAGAATAGCAAAAATAATAGTACGAAAGGATGTGCCAAGGTAATGTAGAAGTTACCGCAGTACATCCTTTTGTGTTATGTGATTCTCATATTGATTATTTCTTACTTGCCGAAAATAATGAATTGAACGTATAATACTCCCATCTTTTTGTAACTGTCAAAGATGAGAGTATACTTAATTTATTGAGAAGAGTCAATTATATAACTGACATATGCTGTAAATAGAAGTAAAAAAGCGTAATAAAGTAAATCAACTTTTCTGTGATATCATCACGGAAGCAAGCACTTATTTGGGGTATATTAAGTTCAAATAGGAGAAGGAGTTGAAAAATATGACATCTATAAATATAAATAAAGAAAAGTTTGGACAATTAATTCATAAGGAAAAACCGGTTTTGGTTGATTTCTGGGCACCGTGGTGTGGTTATTGCCGTAGAATTGGAGCAGCTTATGAAAAAATAAGTGAAGAATACAGCGATATTCTTGTTGCTGGAAAAGTAAATATTGATGAAGAACCGCAGATTGCAGAAGCTGAAAAGATTGAGGTGATTCCTACGCTGGTTTTATATCGAAATGGAAAGGCAATAGATTCTATTGTTGCACCTGAATCAAAAATAATGATAGAGAATTTTATTAATGAAGCATTGGAAAAATAAAAGGAGGACTGCTGTATGAATGAAAATCATGTTTACGATATGATTATCGTAGGGGGAGGACCTGGAGGGTATACTTCAGCATTATACGCAGCCAGAGCAGGACTTGATACAATTGTTATAGAAAAATTATCTGCAGGTGGTCAGATGTCATTGACCTGGCAGATTGATAACTATCCTGGTTTTGAAAATGGAATTGACGGATTTTCATTGGCAGAGAAAATGCAAAAACAGGCGGAAAAATTTGATGCTAAAAGTGAATATGCTGAAGTTTATAATATGGATTTAACAGGAAAGCTTAAGAGAGTAGAAACTAGTTCGGGAATTTATATTGGGAAAACAGTAGTGATTGCTACTGGAGCAAATCCAAGAGAACTTGGCCTTGCTAAAGAAAAAGAATTGATAGGTCATGGGGTTGCTTATTGTGCCTCCTGTGATGGTATGTTTTATAAAGATAAGATCGTGGTGGTTGTTGGTGGTGGAAATTCTGCTGTATCAGATGCTGTTCTTTTAAGTCGAATTGCTAAGAAAGTCATCATTGTTCATCGAAGAGATACATTACGTGCAACGAAAATCTACCATGACCAGCTGATGAAAACTGAAAATATAGAGTTTCGATGGAACAATACAGTAAATGAACTGATTTATGGAGAACGATTGACTGGTGTGCGGTTGAAAGATACAGTTACAGGAGAAGAAAACATTATAGAATGTGACGGCCTGTTTGTGAGTATAGGAAGAAAACCGACAACAGATTTTTTAGATAATCAGATAGAACTGGATAATAAAGGATATATTGTGGCAGGTGAAAACACTGAAACGAGTATTCCGGGTGTTTATGCTGTAGGAGATGTCAGAACAAAGTTACTTCGTCAGATAGTAACAGCAGTGGCAGATGGTGCTATGGCAGTACATATGGCAGAAGAGTATGTGGAGAAATAACAATCAGAATTTAATTGTTTAAGAAATTGTTCTTTGGTTAATGGCATTTTTATGTATCCTCTAGTTTTACTAAAATTCAATATGTATTATGTATATAAATAACAGATAATCAGGTATTATCCTTCAGCTATTTGAAAAAATATATATCTACTGCAACTGTTCCGTAATATCTATAGTTTAAAAATGTACAAGAAGGTCGGTTGTCTTATTGGGGACGATTAAGAGGAAGAAATAAACACTATATAATGAAACAATTACATATGAGATGGAATTTTCTATAAGGACACAGGAATCTGGCAGTTCTTAGTGTTACCAAATCCTTCTGTCGTACAGGCTTCAT
>NC_021014.1:743921-755793 GCF_000209835.1 Ruminococcus sp. SR1/5
GCAGCGTTCGGGACGGATTGCTTAAAAACATCGTTTCAGATGCGATACTCTATCATTAACCTGCCAAACATCAATCTGGGGCAGTTACAGATAATTCTCGCAGCAGTGGGCTTACTTTCTGTATTAGCAACGGTTAGCTGTACGTTGTTCCTGTCTGCAAAATGTAAAGACACATTGACAGTTTTGCTGATCTCTATTGTAGTTCTTCTCATGCCGCTTTTTGCTTATGTGGCGATGGGAGCAACATGGCTCTCTACCATACTTCCATCTGCCGGAATTGATTTGAAGAACATTTTCCTTTCTCAGCTTGCAGATTTCAATTATCTGAATATCGGTGGAATGAGTTTCTGGACACCGCAGATTATTTTGCTTTCGGCAGGAATTGAATTATTTGTGTTTATATTCTTGGCAATTCATTCCTATTGCAGACATCAGGTAGCATAAAAGAAGTTCAAAATAGAATGAATTGGTTATCTGCCGCATGACGGTAAAAGAAAAAAGCCGCCGTTTCTTTGTGGCAACACAGACCTATGATGAATTTTCCGGAAATATTGTAGCTAATAGCATTGTTTATGCGTTGGAAATATCTGAAAAATTGATGATAGTAGAAATATAATATTAAAATAAAAAATAATATAAAAAATTGTTTTACTATAGAGAAATATATAGTATAATACAACCATAAGAAGTGATAAAAAAATAACAAGTTGACCTAGCCAAACATAATAAGTTTTACTGTTGTGTTTGGCTTTTTTTATTTGATAGCCAGAGCGGGAAGTGAGGTGTCTGCAATGATAATCTGTGTTATCTTTGATTTGGGAATGGCAGTGATTATGTTTTTATTCGGAATCTGCTTTGTAAAATCAAATGGAAAGGCCGCTGCATTTTTGTCTGGCTATAATATGAAATCTAAGGAAGAACGAAAACAGTATGATGAAAAAGAAATGTGCAGAGTATATGGAAATCGGATGATGTGGATGGCACTGCCATTTGTAGTCGGTGCAGCCATAGATTTATTATACAGTGGAATCGGGTGTTTTGCAGCGTGTGTAATATGGACCTTTCAATTTGTTTTATTGATGAAAGAACGTATGAAACGAAGAAAAAATAGAAAAGAACATTTAGGCAAAAATTATATGCGAAAGAAGATATACAAGCTATCCAGGAACAGGATAATACTCGGTAACAAGAGGAACTTTAACTACTTAAAGGAGATGACGTGAATATGAGATGTCCATATTGTGAAGGAAAAATGCGCAAGGGTCAGTTGCATGCGGTTGGTGCAGGGGCAGGACTGGAGTGGAAAGAAGGCTCTGAGAGTTTGCGGTTAAATACGGATCCAGAGTTGGCAGCAAGGATATCTGGAGACCGCATAGCTGCCTATAATTGTGATTTCTGCAGAAAGATTATTGTTTCTTACGAATATTGAGATTTTCAATTCTTTAAATTGTAATGACCGTAACGGGAAAGGATAAAATAGAGATAATAGAAAAAGATCCAGAGGGCGAGGAAGGCCGGATAAAAGTTAATTTAAGTTTCCTACAAATGTGTCATTATTTGCAGATTGTTGAGTTGATCGTGGAATTAGGCCCAGAGGAACAGGAAGACTGGACATTTGGCTCTCTCGTATATGAGGAAGAAAAGTATTCTATTGGAATTCCTACGGTTTTGTATAAGGAACTTCTGCCAATAGCAGAAGGTAAGGAAGAAAATTTACTGGAAAACTTCTTGAAAAATTTCTTCTAAGGAAACATATTTACTAGATATCGTTCCAGATGAGGCACTGTTATGGATGGTATAAGCAGCAGGAAATTAACATGGGGAATTTGCATCGCTGGCATTGCGATTGCAATAATAAGCTTCTTTTTCTTACCGGAGATTATTCCCGTTCACTTTGCTGGGAATGGAGTCGCAGATGACTTTGGCAATAAGATAGAAATTTTTTTAATGCCGATACTCCTTCTGACTGTTACAATCTTGAGTGGTATAAAAAGTATAAAGTATGTTCTGATGCATTCGAAGACTTGGCTAACAGTTGGTCAATATAACCTGATGATTGATTGTGTTTTAGGAATTATATTGATCGCAGAAATTTTTATGATTTATGCTTCGTTTGTTTAAATGACTACTTGAGTAGCGAAAACAAGGACTAAAAAGGGAACGCGCAAAATATCGTAAAAAACAGTAGAACCTGTATAAAATGATGAAAGAGGAGCATTGTTACTGTAAATATCAGCCTTTGCGGTCAGAAGACTTGCTTATAAATAAAGAAGCAAATATATGGCAGTTTCTGGTTCATTGGGCAGGCTGTTTTATATCAAAGTGTGAAGAGGAGCTGGTTCATGATGAAAAAGTAATTCCAATTATTTTATTTACGGTATCAGCAATATTGCTTTCTGCATGTGGCAGAAAAGAAGAACTGTACGAGATTCCTAACCTGTCACAGTACAAGACAGATTATGTAGGAGATTCTTCGAATGTTATAAATATTGTAAGTGGGCAAGAGTATCAGGAAGGATATTCTTATGATAGCATACAGATACAGTCTGAAACGAAGCCTTATGGATTAACAGTATTTCTAAAAGTTGAGCCGTCTGCAGTTAAGATTGAAGATGAATTGCAAGTTAATGCGGATATGACATTTGATTTGATTGGTAATTTGGAAACGCTTGATTATAAAATAGCGGATAGTAAGGAAATCATTGCATCGTATGAACGGTAGATCATTCAGTGGTTAATATTTTGTCTGCTATTATATAGTAAGAAAATAGGAAAGCGAAACATATATTTGGAGGACAGCAATGAGAAAATGTGAAAAGTGTGGAACAGTCATGAGAGCGGATTTAAGACTTAAAGTTAATGGCGGTGGCTATGGGATCGTTGTAGATGTAGATGAAAAACAAAAACGACAACTATAGATGATGTTAAAGTTGCAGTCTGTCCAGAGTGTGGACATACAGAAATGTATTTAGAGGATTTAACTAAATTGAAGTAAAATTAGATATGATTGAAACAGGATAAAAAATTTTGATGGAATGCTTGTGGAGAAAATAAATATGAAAAAACTTAACTATACAGAAGATTTATTGAGAGTTATCTTCTTTTGGATAGGAATATTCTTTCTTGTTTCCGGTGTCTTAAGTTTTCTTGGGATATTAAAACCAGCAGTAAACTCAGGCATTCAGAATCCAGACATGTTGGGAACAGTGTTTTCTATAGCGGGAGTGCTTTTGTGTATAATAAGTGCTGCTCTTGGAATTTATACTGCAAAACTTGATAAATTACATTTACAATTAATCGAAAATGGTACAAAAGTGAAGGGCTTGGTAGAAAAAGTATATTTGCAAAAATACACAAGATATAGAAGACAGATTCCATACAGGATTTTATATAGTTTTACATATCATGATAAAGTGTATTATCACAAAAGCCGTTTGATATGGGAAAAGCCGGATCTTAAGAAAGGCGACTTGATTACCGTATATGTAAATAATCTTGGTAAATCAACAGTTTATAATTGCAATGAAGCGGTCTGATATCTAGCCTCTATATTTCGGAAAAATACTGCACGATCTGTGATTTACAGAAGAGCAGCTTCAAAGAATGCTGAGGATGAAAAATGCAAATCCATCAGATGTATGAAAATTCAGAGATTATTAATTGGACAAATTGAAAGCTGAAAGGAAAACGGCCTATCCGTTTTCAGCATTGGCGGATCCGTCTGCTAATAAGTGGTTTACAAATCAAAAAACTTGGTAAGAGTATTTTCATAATTCTGTTCAATTTTGTCTATGTTTTCGAGAATCCTGTTCATGTACAAATGCAACTAAATTAGAGTATAATAAGGGAAACCATTGAAACTGGGTTTCCGTATTGGACATTCCTGTGATGGCAGGAATGTCCTTTACATATAGCGGTAAATTCTGAAGTAGTTGGCATAGAAGTTCATGAGGTAGTTGACGTATGCTTTAAATCTTTTCATTTCGTTTTCCTCCTTTCTTTATCTTACAAGCACATTATAATATCAGAAGACGTATATTACTTGCCAAATGGGAAGAAAAAGTAGACAAAACTTGCAGGAGATTAATTGGAATGTACTGATAAGAGCATCACAGACATTTGCCTGGATGCAGGATTTGAAAGCCAAAGGACATTTAACCGGGTATCTCGTGAAAGATATAAAGTAATGTCAAGGGAATATCAGAATCTTTATCGTGAACAATATTTAAGTCAGACCCAGGATGAAATATCTGGAATGGAGAAATAGGATGGCATTTATAATCTGTATAGCAGCACTCATAATCATGATGTTTGTATTTACCAAAATGTTGTTAAGCTTTGGCAATAACAGCAGTGCGGCAGTTGAATCTGTTGATGCGACTGTAGTTGAAAAGAAGCAAGGAATCTATATCCATATGCAGTCTGAAGCACATGTACCTTGGTTTCGTGTTGTGTTTGAGATGACGGATGGAAGTTTGATGGAATTTCAAATACAACAGGGAGATTTTCGTGAACTGGAAAAAGGTGATCGAGGTATGCTGACTTATCAGGGAAATCGGTATATATGCTACCAAAAATATAAATTTAAAAGTGAAGCACAGGAGGAAGAAAAATGTTAAGTGAAAGCATTGCAAAACTGGTACAGTATGGGATTACAACAGGTCTGACACCGGAATGTGAAAGAAACTACACAACAAATCTTCTGCTGGATGTTTTTCATGAAGATGATTATGAAAAACCGGACAACATTGAGGAACCTGTTAATCTTGAAGAAACATTGGACGAATTGCTGGATGAAGCCGTAAAAAGAGGTCTGATTGAGGACAGTATTGTATACCGGGATTTATTTGATACCAGATTGATGAACTGTCTGATGCCACGTCCGGGTCAGGTACAAAAAGAATTCTGGGACAAATATGCAGAAAGCCCGAAGAAAGCTACTGATTATTTTTATAAGCTGAGTCAGGACAGCAATTATATCCGCAGGTATCGTGTAGAGAAGGATCAAAAGTGGAAGGTAGACAGTCCATACGGTGAGATTGATATTACCATCAATTTGTCCAAACCGGAAAAAGATCCAAAAGCAATTGCCGCGGCAAGGAATGTAAAATCCGGAAGTTATCCGAAATGTCTTCTTTGCCCGGAAAATGAAGGATATGCGGGACGTGTTAATCATCCGGCAAGGCAGAACCACAGAATTATTCCGATCACAATCAATGATACTCCTTGGGGATTCCAGTATTCTCCGTATGTGTATTACAATGAGCATTGCATTGTGTTTAACTGCCAGCATACTCCAATGAAAATCGAGAGAAATGCATTCATTAAACTGTTTGATTTTGTAAAACTGTTTCCGCATTATTTCCTTGGATCTAATGCAGACCTGCCGATCGTAGGTGGTTCGATCCTAAGCCATGATCATTTCCAGGGTGGACATTATACATTTGCAATGGCAAAAGCACCAATTGAGCAGCACGTGGTACTTCCGGGATTTGAAGATGTAGAGGCTGGAATTGTAAAATGGCCATTATCTGTGCTTCGTATTCGACATAAAGATTTCAACCGTTTGGTAGATCTGGCAACACATGTGCTGGAAGTATGGAGAGGCTATACCGATGAAAAAGCATTTATTTATGCTGAGACCAATGGAGAACCACATAATACAATTACACCAATTGCACGTAAAGTAGGTGATACCTACGAACTGGATCTGACATTAAGGAACAACATCACAACAGAAGAACATCCGCTGGGAGTGTACCATCCGCATGCAGAATATCATCATATTAAGAAAGAAAATATCGGTCTGATCGAAGTTATGGGACTTGCAGTTCTTCCGGCCAGATTAAAAGGTGAGATGGAACTTTTGGAAGAGTATATTCTCGAAGGCAAAGATATTTCTTCAAATGAACAGATTGAGAAACATGCAGAGTGGGTTAAGAAGTTTCTTCCGAAATATTCGGAAATCACAAAAGAAAACATCCATGGCATTCTTCAGAAAGAGATTGGAATCGTATTTACCCATGTTCTGGAAGATGCAGGAGTATACAAATGTACGACCGAGGGAAGAGAAGCATTCATGCGTTTTCTTGAAACATTATAAAAATTGAAATAAAAGGATTCTTTGGGAAATGGGAGGTAAGTGAAACCTCCCATTTTTTTAAGGAAGATGATGAAAATAGAATATTTTTTATAAGGTGTGAAACCTTCCTAGGCTTTTCTTTTAGATGTAAGAAGAAGTAGCAGTGGAACAAAAATAAAGATCCTCCATAGTGCAGGAATGGTGATATTGTTTCGGAATGCAAATGCACTGCCAGAAGAATCTGCCGGTATGTAAATGCGAAGATCTACAGTACAGGATGAACTTTCATCTCGTATATCTAAAGGAAGCTGAGAATGATATACTTTGCCTTCATGGGTGAATTTAACAGGCAGTGCCCAGTAATAATGACGCGGACTACCAAAATTATAAAGATAATATCCGTCTGCTTTGATTAAATTTGGATTTTCATGGTAAAGAAAATAGTTTTTATTGGCATAAAAGAATGTCCCGCCCATTAATAGAAGCCAGATCAGCACCAGTGCAGCTTTATTCAAAAAGGACTATCAAATACTCTTTTCAAAAAATCACCTCCTGTTAGATAAGGACATTTTATCAAATGAACCAGGAAAATTCGATAGAAAGAAAAATTTATTATTATGAGAACCGATTTGCTTGTATCTGCATCTGATTAGTGTAAAACAAACACGTGTATAATCCGGCCGGACAGAAGGAGAAAACAGAGAAGCGATTTTGTATAGAAGAAAATAAGTGAGATCTGATTAGGTGCTGTCGTGAATCAGTCAAGGATGAAAAAATCCCTGACCGGTCATGGCAGCCCTTTTTTTCCTGTTTTCAGGGTTCTGTTCACAGAGAAAAAGGAAAGTGTCTGAAAGTACCCCAAAAGTGCTAAATGTGAGATAAATGATGATGCGGTGTTCCTATCCGTAAAAGAGCAGGGGAAAAATGTTTTGTAGAAATCAGCTTACTGTTTGTAAAAGAAAATGTTTTTTCCAGCAGCCTTGGTTATTTTTTATTAAATCGGAGATATTAAAATCAGACGATTTAAAAAGTTTGTCTGAATGCTGTTTATCGTTAAAAACAGGGGGCATGGATGGGAAAAAGAAAAGAGATAACCGGTAAGGATAATGGAAAGCAAAAAATGTGGATAATGATCACTGTCATCATAGTGTTCTTTGCTATGGCTGGCTATGCAGGAATGTCTTATTACTATTCAGACAGATTTTTTCGGGGAACAACGATCAATGGAATTAACTGTTCTGGAAAAACATCGGAAGAGGCAGAACAGGCGGTTGCTAAAAAAGCAGAGGATTATCTGCTGGAAGTAAAGGCAAGAAATCTGAAATCACAGAGTATCAATGGAAAATTGATCGGATATCGTTATGTTTCGGATGGCAGTATTTCCCAATATCTGGATGAACAAAAACCATATAAATGGGTTCGGGGATTTTGGAAAAAGCAAAATTATACAGCCAAGGAAAACATGACCTATGATAAAGTGAAGTTAAAAGAACAGATGGAAAAACTGGAATGTGTAAAAAAGAGAATCAGACAGCACCAGAAGATGCTTATGTAGCTTATAAAGATTCGAAGTTTGAAATCGTACCGGAAACAGAAGGGAATACCCTGGATTTCAATGGAGCTTATCAGGCACTGTCAGAAGCGATTACTGACAAAAAAGAACGATTGACCTGAATAGCTGTCCGGCTGTTTATGTAAAAGCGGCAGTAATGAAAGATGATCCAGATCTTAAAAATTCATTGGAAGAATGCCAAAATCTGATCCGGACCAAAATCGTATATATATTTGGAGAAGAAACGGTAACATTGGAGGGGGACGAGATCAGAAACTGGCTCATTTTTGATGAGAGAGGACGGCTGCAAAAAAATGAGGATGAACTGAGACAGTACGTGGCAGAATATGTGGCAAAGCTGGCTGCCACACATGATACCGTAAATACAGAGAGGGAATTTTGTACAACAAGCGGACGTACTGTTCAGGTGTATAGTTCCGTTTATGGATGGAAGATCGATCAGGAAAAGGAAATAGAAACCATTATGCAGGAAATGATTGCAGGAGTACAGATAAACCGGGAACCGGTATACGCTATGCGGGCAAATGCACGGGGTATGAATGATATAGGCAGCACGTATATTGAAGTGGACCTGTCTGCACAGCATTTATATTACTATCAGGATGGTTCGATCATTTTGGAATCGGATATTGTGTCAGGAGATATGCAGTATGCAGAACGGCAGACACCACCGGGAATTTTTTCAACTGTATTACAAGAAAAGTCCATCTGTGCTGAAAGGAAAGATGTTGGAAAATGGGAAATATGAATATGAAAGACCAGTAACTTACTGGATGCCTTTTAATGGGGGGATTGGATTTCATGATGCTTCATGGCAGCCATACTTTGGAGGAAATCGTTTCCGAGAAGGTGGTGGATCCCATGGATGCATTAATCTTCCGGCGGACAAAGCGGCAGAACTTTATAATAGGATAGACGAAAGTGTGCCGATTGTCTGTTTTTATTAAAAATGGGCAGGATATATAGTTTTATATAGAGGTTTGTTTATAAAATGGAAGATCTTAATTGGTCTTCTGTTTTTTATAATTATCAGCAATAGTTTCATGGAAGAAAAGTGTGTATGTTCCATCCAGATATGGAAAGAAGTCTTTGACCATTTTGACCGGCAACCGAAAAAAATCGAGATAAATGAGAACTATTCGATTGATGATGATGCAAAGGAAACCTTGCAGGAGAAAAGCAAGAGGATGCTGGTTACAGAAGCAAGCCAACGGGAAATGTAGCTGAGCGAAGTGACTTGCCTAAGTAAATTGAAATGGAAATATGGCTGATAGTGTGATATGATTTGAATGGCAAAAGATATTTTAAGGAACAGACATATTAGCGTTAAGTTTGCTAAGGAGAATAATATGGAATGGTTTGGAATTGCAGCATTATTGCTGCTACTTTGTTATTCGGCGTATCCGGGAAAAGTAAAGCGTTTGGAAACGAAAGTAAAACGGTTAGAGAAAAAGCAGAGAGGAGTGGCATATATGTCAAAGCTGATTAATGATCTTGTAGGAAAACAGTGTATTATCAGATCAGAGTTCATTTTTAGTTTTGCGGGAAAAACTGAATTATCCTGCAAGATAATAGACGCAGATGATGAATGGATAAAAATTTGTTATACAGAGAAAAAAGATAAGCAGGTAGTTAAGCTGATGCGGATTGAAAATATTGAATCAATAGAAGAACAGTAAGTTCTATTTTGGAAATTCAGAGGAGTAAAGAGCATGGATTATAATTTACAAAAAATCAAAATGCAGAACAGACTTATCATTCTATTCGTAATTCTATTGTGTCTGCACAACATCGTTTAAGCACAGCGGTAAATTCTGCTATGGTAACAACTTATTGGGAAATTGGAGAACAGATTTTTAAAGCATGTGGAGAAAATGATCGCGCAGAATACGGAAAGAAATTATTGGAATATCTTTCTGAGCAGCTGACCGCAGAGTTCGGAAAAGGTTTTGATAAATCGAATCTTCGTAAGATGAGGCAGTTTTATTGCACTTTTCCAATTCGAGACACACTGTGTCCTGAATTGAGCTGGTCACATTATCGTGTCTTGATGCGTATAAATGATGAACAGGCAAGAAGATTTTATATGGAAGAATGTGCAAAAGCAGCATGGAGTGTTCGTCAACTGGAACGGCAGATCAACACGATGTATTATCAGCGTATTTTAGCAAGCCAGGATAAGATAGCGGTTGCAAATGAAATTCAAATAACAGAGCCAAAACCAGAATATGAGAAAATAGTGAAAGATCCTTATGTTATGGAATTTCTGCAGATTCAGCCTGACACACATGTATATGAAGGAGATTTGGAACAGGCATTGATTGATCATCTTCAACATTTCCTTTTGGAACTTGGAAGAGGATTTTCATTTGTAGCACGCCAGAAAAGATTTACATTGGATGGACAGGACTTTTTTATTGATCTGGTATTTTACAACTATATTTTAAAATGTTTCGTTCTCATTGACTTGAAAATGGGTAAACTGACCCATCAGGATCTAGGACAAATGCAGATGTATGTGAATTACTATACTCGTGAAATGATGAATGAAGGAGACACGCAGCCTATTGGAATTGTACTTTGTGCAGATAAGGGAGATTCTATTGTAAAATATACGCTTCCTGAAGATAATCACCAGATATTTGCATCGAAATATTTCACCTATCTGCCGTCAGAGGAAGAATTGAAACGTGAATTAAATTTGAAAGAATTTTACAAAAAAGAATAAAAACGAAAATACAAAGCGGAAGTTATAGTAAAGGAGATTCACAATGAAGTTTTGGATTTTTATGTTGATTATGGATTTGCTTCTTCCATTTACGATGATTGGTTTTGGAAGATATTTTATGAAAAAGGCTCCAAAGGAAATAAATTCAGTATTTGGATATCGAACTTCGATGTCTATGAAGAATAAAGACACATGGGAATTTGCTCATAAATATTGTGGTAAAGTCTGGTATGTCTGTGGAATGGTTATGTTGCCGATAACAGTAATATTCATGCTTTTAGTAATTGGAAAAAATGAAGATTGTGTTGGGAGTATGGGAGGAATTATTTGTGGTGTTCAACTTATTCCTTTAATTGGGTCTATTCTCCCAACAGAAATAGCATTAAAAAAGAATTTTGATAAGAATGGAACAAGACGATAAAGTTTGCAGAATCAAGAAAATCGGAATTTATAGGAGAACATAGATATGAATATAGAATTAAGAAAGTGGTCGGTTGAAGATAAAGAAGTATTAATAAAAATGTGTAATTCAATTGATAGAAGTTTTTTATCTGATAGATTACCTAATCCATATACAAATGCATCTGCTGAGTGGTGGTTAACCATGGTAAAAGACAACGAAGGTAAAAAGGTGTCTTTCGAGAGATTGTTGTTGATGGTAAAATTGTAGGAACGATATCTGTTGAACAGAAGGACGATGTGTATCGCAAGGATTCTGAAATTGGTTATTATTTATTGCAGGAAGTATATTCAAAAGGCATTATGAGTGAAGCAGTAAGACAGATTTGTGAAATTGCATTTGAAACATTAGACATTATCCGTATTACAGGGCTTGTATATGAAGCAAATATCGCATCAAGAAAAGTGTTAGAAAGAAATGGCTTTTTACTTGAAGGAAAAATGGAAAAAGCAGTTATTAAGAATAACAATATTTTTGATTTATGTATTTATGGGAAAGTAAGATAAATTTAGAATTTGAGGAGGTGGAAAAATGTATTTCACGGATGAGAAAGATTACATTATGCGAATGATAAAAGAAATGGTGAGAATATTATTCTCTTTAATATATGGGAAAAAGTATGTTTCTGTTGAGCTTGAAAAAGAAAACAAATATGAAGTGTCAGGGAAAAATTTGAAAAGTTTTCTTGATATGATTGATTCAGGGCAAATTAACGAAGCAGAGAATATACTTTTAGATAACATTGATTATGCAAATAATGATGAAGTGATGGCGGCAGCTCTTTTCTATCAATACCTTAGTGAGAAAGATAGTGAGTTTTTGATTAACAACAATTATACAAAAGAAGAAGTGCTTTCTGGCTTTAAGCAATTACTTGTGCAGTCAGGATATAATAATTTGTTATATATGATTAAGGATGATGAGTAATGCAGAAAATCCAGTTTGTAGAATTCAAAAATTTAATATGAAATATGAGATAGAGCGTATGGAAATAATCTATACGTTCTATTTTTTTTGTCTTTCTTAAAA
>NC_021014.1:756084-803629 GCF_000209835.1 Ruminococcus sp. SR1/5
CCGGAAGAACTAGCCAATCAGTTGGGCGTATCCAGACAGGCAGTATCTAAGTGGGAAAGTGCAGGAGCTGTTCCAGATTTGCAAAGAATTTTACAGATGTATCTTTTTGACGAACCGGAAGCTGCATTATCCCCACAGAGACAGCTTACATTGTTGATGCAAATATATAGTTGTGCAAAAGAGGGAGCACAGTTTATTATAGTTACGCATTCGCCAATTTTGTTAGGAATACCTGATGCAGATATCTATTGTTTTGATGATGGACGAATACATTTATGCGAATATGAAGAAACAGAGAGCTATCGGGTAACAGAAATGTTCATAAATAACAGGCAGATGCTGTTGGATAAATTGCTAACAGATTAGACAAGAAAGGAATCGACGGATTCAAGTTTGTGAAATTAAGAAAATCAGGATTGTAGAGGAAAATATTACATGAAGAAATTAGGACAATAAGCGGGAATCCTCGGCAATTCAATTACCGAGATGAAAGCGCAGGAGTGTGCATGGCTGCACATTGAAATAATCTGATAATATAATAATCTCCCTTGATATTAATGCCATAACTGGCATATAATCAATCGAAAATATGTTTGATTTTTTGTTGCGTATTTCCGCTCATCATGTTATACTATATGTATGAAAGAAAATCTAATACATTACAGGACTTGTGTATGTAATATCAACTACCATATGGTGTGGTCGGTGAAATACCGGCGGAAGATATTAAACCCAGAAATTGAGGAATACCTTCAGGAACTGGTGCAGCAGATTGCTGAGGATAAGGGGTTTACCGTTCATCTATTCGAATGTGGTGAAGGTGACCATGTCCATTGCTTTGTATCAGCTCCGCCAAAGCTGTCCATAACAGCAATTGTCAAGTATCTGAAGGGGATCACCGGCAGAAAACTGTTCGAACGTTTTCCGGAAATAAGAAACCAGCTATGGAAGGGAGAGCTGTGGAATCATTCCTATTATGTGGAAACAATCGGATCTGTATCTGAGGAAAATATCCGCCGTTATATTGAACATCAGAGCAAGTCGTATTGATTTAAGACGGACTGTGAATAGCGGTCCGCATAACTGTCTGAAGGGGGAAGAGGAATGCTGCTGTCACACAGAACATCTGTAAAAATCCGGCCGGAATATTCCAATATCATAGGGCATATGTGTTATGCAGCATCCAAACTCTGGAATATCTGTAACTACGAACGTCACCATTATAAAGAACTGGGACTGGAAAAGTATCCTGACTGGTATTACCAGAAAAAAGCACATAAAGGAAATCTGTGGTATAAACAGCTTCCGTCACAGACAGCACAGGAGACCTGCAAGCAGCTGGACAAAGCATGGAGATCCTTTTATGTCCTTAAAAAGACCGGAGGGATCAAAGATCCAAATCCACCTCATTTTAAACAGGGAAATATACCGGTCACATACATGCAGATGGGGCTCCGGCATGAGAAAGGTTCGGACCAGCTGCGGCTGTCTCTGCCAAAGGATCTGAAAAGCTACATGGAAGAAACATATGGGATCCATGAAAAATTTCTATATCTTGAAAATAAGATTTTCAGGGACATGGATCATATAAAACAGCTGCGAATCTATCCACCGGAAAACGGAAAATGCGACCTTATTGTTATCTATGAGATTGAAGAACCAGAGCAGCTCTCTCAGAATGAACATTATTTATCTGTTGATCTGGGACTTCATAATCTGATGACCTGTTATGATTCCGAAAATGGCAGGACTTTTATCCTTGGAAGAAAATATCTTTCATTGGAAAGGTATTTTAATAAAGAAATCGCCAGAGTGCAGTCAGTATGGTATGCGCAGCAATCGGAAAGAGGAATAAAATATCCAAAATCATCGAAACATATCCGGAGATTTTACAGGAAAAAGCAGAATGCAGTAAAGGATTATCTTCACAAAGTGACCAGATGGATTGCAGAATACTGCAGAAAAGAAGATATCCGCTGTGTGGTTGTGGGAGACATGCGAAATATCCGCAAAGAAAAAGATATGGGGCATAAGACCAACCAGAAGCTTCACAGCCTGCCGTATAATAAGCTGTATATCATGCTGGAATATAAGCTGAAACTGTATGGGATTCCATTGATAAAACAAGAGGAAAGCTATACCAGCCAGTGCAGCCCATTATCACCGGAAGTATCAAAAAGATATGCAGAAGCATCAAACCGAAAAGAACGGGGCATGTATATAACTGATGGAGTAAGATACAATGCAGATGCAGTAGGAGCATTTAATATCCTGCGGAAATATCTTTCCGTATCCGGAAAGCAGAAAGAACTGTCCGTAACCGGACTAAAAAATCCAGAAATAATAAAAGTAGCTGCATAGCCGAAAGGCAAGCAGTATTGGTGTCATGGACGCACCCTGAAAAAAGGCAGTATCCCGCCAGATTTCAGATGCTCTGATAACTCAGTTGCCGAGTAGTTCACTATTGGTATCATTAAAAACGTTTGCCTTTTTTGTAGGCTGGGCTATATGTGTTTCAATTTTGCCTATACCAGATACAAAAAGTGCGGCAGTCTGGAGATTTTGGGCAGAATTGATTCCATTATTGTCAGTTATTGGTTTTACAATTATTTTCTGGTTAATAGATAAAAGAAACATACGATTATATCTGACTGGAAAACCTGTTTATAATATCGTACTTGGGTGTATCACAGGAGCTATTTGGTTAGGAGTATCTGTTGTGATATTATCTTTAACAGGGGTCATACATATTGATGGCAGAAACCAAATTTCTATGCTTTGGTTATGGTTATTTTCAGCTTTTATCAATAGCGTTATGCAGGAAGTGTTAGTTCGTGGTTACTTGTATCAGATGATAAAAAATAATTACAACATCGTTGTCGCTGTCCTTATATCTACCGGATTATTTACATTTGCACATGGTGGGGCTTTTGAGGCAGGAATACTTCCTGTACTAAACGTTATAACGATGAGTCTTTTCGTGACAGCAGTTTTGGAATATACGGAATCCTTAGTTGCTCCGATTGTAATCCATTTTTTATGGAATGGAGTTGGTGCAATTATTTTGGGTGGAGTATCATTAGCAGAAGATTATCCGCATTTGTTCAACATGGTAATTAGTGGAAATTCAATTTTGTCGGGTGGCAGCTGTAAAATTGAAGGTAGCATAGTTGTACTGTTTATGAACTTGATTTTAATGTTAGGATTCGTAATGGCAAAAAAGAAAAGAGACAAAAATCTATAATTTCAGTTTTATTGTACTTTTCTAATTCGAGACACACTGTGCCCTGAATTGAGCTGGTCACATTATCGTGCCCTGATGCGTATAAATGATGAGAAAGCAAGATCAAATGCAATGTAGACTTGGGATATAAAAAACTATACTATAGAAAAACGTTAGAGGTGGCAGCGGGAATGAAAAATAAAATTTTGGTGATAGAAGATGACCGTGCAATTTCAGAATTGCTGTGCATGAACCTGGAGGCAGCAGGGTATGAGACTGTGGCAGCGTATGATGGGGAAGAAGCCCAGAGGCTGCTCTTATGGCAGGAGGACGCGGACCTGGCAGTGGTGGATATCATGCTGCCGGGAAAAGACGGATTTGCACTGATGGAGGATTTCAAAAAGAAGGAGCTTCCGGTGCTCTACCTGACTGCAAAGGATGATGTGGCTTCCAAGGTAAAGGGGCTGAAACTGGGTGCAGAAGATTATATGGTAAAACCTTTTGAGATGCTGGAACTTCTGGTACGCATTGAGAAGGTGCTGGAGAGGACGGGACGGGCCAAGAAAGTCTTAACGGTCCGGAACATCCTGGTGGACATGCAAAGCCATCAGGTCTACAAAGACGGGCTTCCGGTAAGCCTAAAGCCAATGGAATATGACCTCTTTGTGCTGCTCCTGCAAAATAAGAACATTGCGCTTGGAAGGGAAGAACTGTTAAAACGGGTCTGGGGAGAAAACTACCTGGGAGAAAGCAGGACGGTGGATGTCCATATCGGACAGCTCAGAAAAAAGCTGGAACTTTATGATGAGATCAGGACGATCCCGAAACTTGGATACCGTCTGGAGGAATAAGGATGAAGCTGTGGAAACGAACGGTACTTCTTATGCTGGTAACGCTATTATGTGCCCTGATTCCAGTGGGAACGCTAAGTCTTTATATCACAGGAAAACGAAGCCTCAATAATGCTGCAGAGACCTACGGAAGACAGCTGGAAAATGGTAAGATACTCCTGGAACAATTTTGGGATAACAGCAAATATGAGCAGATGTCCGAGACTGGAAAGCAGGCTTATATGGGCTTTCAGTTCCAGCGATGCTGTGGGGAAGGCATGGCCCTGATCGACCGAAAAAGCAATGCCGTCATTGAAAACCTGACAGATTATAAAGTGGTGGGGCTCGAAAACTTAGGCTTTAAGGATGAAGGAGATCCGTATGCCTACAAGATACAGAAACTGGGACAGAAATACCTCCTTCTCCAGCTGGAACCATTATCCAGACCGGAAGGATACGAAGTCCTCTCTGTCCGGGAAGTCACAGGGCTTTTTGCAGAGCTGAGACAGACCGCTGTCTGGTTTTTTGGAATTTATCTGGCTGTGTTCCTGATCGCCGGCCTTTTTATTTATATGATGATGCGAAGAACTGTGGAACAGATGGAGAAGCTACAGGAAGTGGCAGAGAAACAGGAGCTGCTCATGGGGGCACTTTCCCATGAAATGCGTACCCCGTTAACGTCCATTATCGGGTATTCGGATACCCTGCGCCATGTAAAGCTGAAAGACGAACAGAAAGACCGGGCACTGGAACATATCAACCGGGAGGGAAAACGCCTGGAGGCTCTTTCTGGGAAGATGCTGCAGATGCTGGGGCTTTATCAGAACCATGCCATACAGATGGAAATGACCATGGCAGGTGACCTTTTAAACCATGTCATAGACATGGAAAAAGAACAGGCAGAAAAGAAAGCGGTACACCTCAAGATGGAATGTGAAGCCTTTTCCATGAAAATGGATCCGGCCTTGATGGAAAGCCTTCTGATAAACCTGATCGACAATGCCCTAAAGGCTACGGATGCCGGTGGAAGCATTTGGGTAAAGGCTTATGAGAAAGCTGGAAAAAAGATCTTTGAGGTGTCGGATACCGGAATGGGGATCCCGGAGGAAGAACTGGGAAAGATCACAGATGCATTCTATATGGTGGACAAATCACGAAGTCGAAAAGAAGGCGGATCCGGACTTGGGCTGGCACTCTGTGTGAAGGTGGCTGAAATCCATGGCGGATGCTTGAAAATCGAAAGCAGACAGAGAGAGGGGACCACGGTAAGAGCCATCTTCTGATTTACAATTTGTTTACATCTTAATGAATACATCGGCAAAGCAATATGGTACTCTTTTCTCATAAGAAAAGGGTACCTTTTTTAATACCGAAAGGAAAGGATGGAAAAAGGATGAAGAAAATAAAAATGTTTATGGGAGCCGTTCTGTGTATGAATCTTTTGACATTATCCGGATGTGACCGTATTGTCCAGTCTGCTGTTGTGGAAGAAAAGGATCAGACAGAACAGAAAAAAGAAGAGAAAAAGGAGACAGTTCAGAAAACCGTTGCCGAACAGGTACAGGCACCGGAAATATACCAGACAACGATCCAGGCAGATCTAAGATCAGCGGACCGGGAGGATAAAGAAACCCCAATGAATTTTACCCTGACAGCGGATGCACCGGTAAAAGTGCCGGATGTAGATGCAATCTGTTTAAAAAAAGTAAAAAGATTGGCGATTCCTGAAGAAGAACAGAATAAAATAAAAGACACATTCGGAAAAGGACAGCCCATGCAGGAAGAGAAGAATGAGAACGAACAGGCGGGGACATATACAGTAGATGGACTGACCTATCGGTATTCTTATACACAGAGTGAACAGGTATCGGATGTGGAGGAACTCGGATGTGGGATAGCGAAGTTTATCTTTGACGATTGTGGAGACATGACCCTGGAATCGAGCGAGAAAAAAGAAAGGGAAGAACGCTTTCAAAATTATATAAAGGCAGGAAGCGGGAAAGTGTCTGAAAAGGAAGCAAAGGAGAAGGTTTCAGGTCTTGTGTCCGGAGACTGGGAGATATTTGAAAGTTCCTCAAAAGCACTTACTGAAGGAAGCACTACCCTGGAAAAAGATGATTTCATTTTTGAACGGATGATAGACGGGGTTCCGGTTAATTATGTGGGGGAAACCTCTCTGCCTGTTAATGAACAGGCTCTTGAATGGGAAAACGAAGATGGAACCCTTCATGAAGGACAGTCTGAAGGATGGGAAAATGAAGTACTGACGATGGACTTTTGCAGTGGGACACTTCAGAGTTTTCTGCACCGAAATCCCATAGAAGCATCGAATGCTTCCGATGAGAGGCTGTTCTTACTTCCTTTTGATGAGGTCAAGGATATCTTTGAAAAAACGATCACTTTGCAGGTCATGACAGAAGACAAGAATCGGCTGATCTCTGTCGATGGAGGAAGCCACTACCGTTATCCGTCCATTGATGCACAGAGTGCGGAGATAGCCATAACAAAGGTACAGCTGGGTTATATGTGCATGCCAGACAGTGAAGGCAGCGATACCGAAGCAGTCCTGATCCCGGTGTGGGATTTTTATGGAACCTGGACATCCAAAGAGCCAGAGTATGAGTACGGAAATGGGGAGGATGGACCGGTCATGGGAGACGTGACGATGGATGATGCAGGTGTTCCACTCCTTACGATTGATGCACGGGATGGAAGCGTAATACAAAGGATTCAGGCTGGATGGGCGGCTTCTATGGGTTCCAAGGATATAAAATAGAGTGTCAATTTCAATTTCTAATCAATGATGACAGAAAGACCTGGAATTTCAGGTCTTTCTGCTTTACAGGAAAAAGAAAAATACGTTATACTTTTCCTATAGAAAAAGGTTGGAGGAATATGTATGGCAGAAAAAATGGCAGAGCGGATCGCAGAG
Organism: Ruminococcus sp. SR1/5; assembly: GCF_000209835.1. Lineage (NCBI taxonomy): Bacteria > Bacillati > Bacillota > Clostridia > Eubacteriales > Oscillospiraceae > Ruminococcus > Ruminococcus sp. SR1/5. The sequence goes on from NC_021014.1 coordinate 763,070, forward strand.
ATTTTAAAAGGACCTAATTTTTAAACGGCAGAGAAAGCACTGACAGATTTCTGCGGAACGATGGATGGGGAATTCAGGAATCTTCTGGTGGATATTATTGTGGAACGATGGATTGATACGCCTAAAGACGTACCGTTTTCCTATGCCCGCAGCATTTGGAATCGGAAAGATATAAATAGAGAAGAGTATCAGGCATTGCTGGAGGAAATCCGAAGCTATCCCATCGCACCGATCAACAAGGCAAAGATATCGGATTTTTTATGGGTTGTGGAAAATGATTTTTCAAATGCTAAAATAGCAGAAACGGCTTATTGCGAACACTTGAAGAACACCGGTGCATTTGCAGATCATATCATGGCTATAAACCGGATCTTGTTTATCTCTAAAAAAATCCGAAGCAAGGAAATCAATGAAGAGGTGCGAAAGAATCTGCTGATAAAAGTATTAGAAGAGTATGATAACAGCAGCCACGCAAAAATTGGATATTTGATAAAAACTGCCATGGAGGAAAAAGTGGATACAGGATATCTGATCCCTTATGTGGAAAATATCTTGAAAACTTACGATGATAATAGCTGCGATGCACTGCTCATTGGTAAGTTTTGTGATCTGTTGGAAGAACTCTATTGCAGAAAAAATAACTGGCTGAAGAAAAAGTGTATTACTGAACCTAAACTGATTGCGATACGAAGACGTAAGATTCAGGCTGTCCGGATGGAGGCTGAATATGCCGGGGGCCTCTTCCAAAGGAAATTTAATGAGAAAGATTCACAATTTGAAAGAGGTTATTCAGTTGTTAAAGACCATACAAGGTACGGAAGAAGAAAGAAAGGCACTGTTGCAGGAAATAGCACAGATAGAAGAAGCTTCCCTTTCGGAGATGATGGTATGGAGTGATAAACAGGATGCCAGCGGCATTGTAAAAGAACTGTTCCGCCAACTGGAAGATCTTGATAAAGAAGAGGCATTATGTTATTTTGCTTCATTTATTCCGATTCCGGAAAGAGAAAGGGTAAAGAATCAGGTATTAAATAGGACTGGGATCCTGCACACGATATTTCCAGCGGCAATCCTTGGAAAAGGAGGAAAATTAATTGCTAAAAGCGGGCCTGTGAAAAAGCCCGATGGAACAATCGATGAAGGTGCGCTTAAGGATAATATGGAGCGGACAGCAACCATGGAGATGGATTATTTTGCACAGATCCTGGTGAGCAATACGTTTGAATATATTCGTTCCAGATTTTTGATCGAAGAGAGTGATATAAAAAAGATTGTAGATGTAAGTTGTGCGATTCCGGAGGGGAGAAAAGAATCGTATACCAAGGGTCTCATGTTTGGCTTTTCTGGAGATTTCTTGACGGCGCTCAGTATCCTGATTCCACAGATAGAAAATGCAGTAAGATATCTGGCAGTGGAATGTGGAGAACCTGTTTATAACATGAATGAAGAAGGGATTGAAGAAATAAAATCAATGCACGCTGTCTTAGAATTGGAAGGAGTAAAAGAAAGTCTGGATGAAGACCTTATATTTGCTTTAAATACGATTTTTTGTTCAAAATTTGGATTTAACATGCGCAACAATGTGGCACATGGAATGCTGGATGATCAGGCATTCCAGAGCTTTAAAGCTTTGTATATCTGGTGGTTTGCACTGAAATTTTGCTATCTATTCTGCGGAAAATTACAGGAGGAGAATAGAAGTAAAATAAATAAAAAGCTGAAACAGCTGATGGAGAAGAAAGATAATATGGATGAGAATTAATATAAAATGGTTGGACGGATGGTATGGTTTCCTTAAAAAGTGTTCGGAAGTACCTGGCAAACATAGCGTTTGGATATCAAAACGCACTTTGGGGACGGCCTCAACCCCCGGAATGTGTAGCACTGAGAGTAAATCTATAAATATAATATGAATTATAAAAACACTCCAACTTATTAGTAGTCAGAGTGTTTTTCAGTTCAAATATCCTTGCAGATAACAATATCATCAGAAAAAGTGTATAATTACAAGGAAAGAATTGATGAAAAATTTATCTATGCAGAAAAATGTTGATGGATTGAGAGGTGATAAGTGTGAGAATTGATAAGATTTGTAAAACGTGTGGATTTGACTCCAATGGTGTGTGTGGCATGTATACCACATGCAAGGAAGGCGAAGAGTGCGATGACTGGGAAGCTTCTTTGGAGTATTATACCGAGATTACGAAAAAAGCACCTTGGTATATTAAGAAACCTTATGATCAATGTAAAATAAGTTATGAAAAATTTCTGGATCTTTTACAACAGGATGAACAGGGAGTCGGTGTAGAAATAAATATTTATGATGCGATTGAAAAAGTATATGAATTAAATTCGGTAGAACTAGCAGGGGTGTTAGATGTGTCTATGGGAGTGTTGGGATATGCCAGCACTCAAAGAACGATACCAAAGAGAAAAAGACAATTTTCAAGCAGGCTACATATTCCGGAAAGCTTCTTTGATGAGTTTTTATCTACACAGCTGGATGCATTAAAGAAATGTAGAGAAGAATTTCGTGATTGTTATGGGGACGAGCTGATAGAAAAATTTAAGCAAAATGGTTATGCTGCAATGGAAGCAAAGATAGAAAAACAAAATGCAGTCGATAAAATAAAAAATGAAAAGTATAGGGAAGAAAACCAGAACAGATATCAGTATAAGGAGAAGACAAAAATGTACCATGATCTATCTGATGATTACAAATCCAGGGACTATGTGATTGCGATAACCTTAAAAGAAGGCGATTATTATGGAAATATATTCTATGAATACAGCTCTGGAGGATATGGCTTGTCTGTGGACATAATGGAAGATATTTTGCAATTTATTGAAAATCTGGATTGTGAAGAAATCAATGAGTTAAACGAGGAAGGTCTCTTAAATAATAATATAGCCTTGCAAGCAGACATAAATGGCAAGGATATTCATTTTGAACTGAGAAATGATGCAGGGGAAAAGCTCGAAAAGACAATCCCGGAAGATGAATTGCAAAAATACATTGTTGGTTATGAAATGATCCGGTGCGATGGACGTGGAATGAAAAAGGAACGCAGAAAATGTGGTTCCTGCGAAAATTTTACACCGATAGAAGGCTGTGCAAAAGGAAACTGTTCTGTTAGAGGTGATATCATTCAGAGAAGCAGAATTATATGTTCCCATGATTATGTGTTGAAAGCAGATAAAGTATTATGTTAAAATCGTCTCGTACTATCAATGGAAAAGATGATTGTATAGATTTACTATAGAAATTAGAATATATAAATTGTAAGGATATATTGTGTGATATTGCACTTTATATGATAAAAACAAGATAAAAACGCAATGCATATTTTTAAGATATGCTAGAGCTGGTAGGTAGCCCAGCCGTCCTATGTAAATAGGGTAAGTAACCTGCCCCTCCGGGTTGTCCATTCTTTGTTCAATTCATTTTAGGAGGGATTTTTATGGACAAAACAAATGGAAAACTGACGGTATATTTTGAAGAACCATTTTGGGTAGGCGTATTCGAGCGTATTGAGGATGGTAAATTATCTGTAGCGAAGGTAATATTTGGTGCAGAACCAAAAGATTACGAAGTGCAGGAATATATTCAACAATACTATTTCAGTTTGAAATTCAGTCCGGCTGTTGAAACTGTTGTAAAGGATATAAAAAGAAATCCGAAACGGATGCATCGAGAAGTAAAAAAGCAGACAATAGGGACAGGTATTGGCACAAAATCGCAGCAAGCATTGAAGTTACAGCAGGAACATAACAAACAGGAGCGTAAAGAGAGAAATCGCAAGAAAAAAGAGGCGAAAGAACAGCGAATGTTTGAATTGAAACAGCAAAAGAAAAGAGAAAAGCATAAGGGGCATTAAAAGCCTCTTGGGCTTTAACTCAAATCGGGATTGACCGAGCGCATTGGGCGAGAGATACTTCTTGTTTGAATGGCAAGAAGATGGAATTGAGAGTTTAGAAAATTGGAATTCAAGGAGCATATAGATGAAATTAGCAGATTTAGCAACAGGTTCTGATTGGATAGTGTGGATTGTCTTTGTAATATTTGCTGCACTTTCTATAACTTTACTTTCTGGACACGGAAGCTGGTTTATTTCTGGATATAATACAGCTACAAAAGAAGAAAAGGAAAATATGATGAAAAGAAGTTATGCAGAACAATGGGAATTGGAATGTCTATTATAGCAATTCTTGCATTAATTATGGGCGTGCTTGAAAATATTTTGCCTGCATTTTTTGTATATATTGCATTGGGAATTATTTTGATTGATGTCGCGGTAATTATCATTTTGGGAAACACGCTATGCAGAAAGTAATAACTTCCAGTTAGTTGAGATGTTGCAAAATTTGGAATCAGGAGAGAATAAGAATGATTAACAATTTGATGTATATTGAATTAAAAACGGGATATTCTGATGATGGTCCGGCATGGATTGGATATGTCAAAACTTCAAAAGTAAGAAAACAATCTATTTTAATGACCATGCCTTTCAGAAAATATCGGTAACTATGCAAATTATATAGATATTGAGAATGGTGATAAATATTGGATTTCCGGACTGAAAAAGGAAGAGAGCAATCGTCATTGGGCAGGACATGGAAAGATTATGGTTGATCGTAGAGTTGTTAATGAATACCTTTCCCTGATTGGTGAAAAGGAATTGCCATTAAATCTGTTTGAAGTAGTTGATATTGAAGATAGATTTCCGGTTAAAAGAGTAAAAGAATTATTGAATGAGAAGAAATAACAATGCCAGCAGTCTTGCAATATTGAGTTTAAAAAAATTGTGACATTCTCACATATGACCGAGCGCATTGGGCGAGAGATACTTCTTGTTTGAATGTTGGAATGATTATAGGTATTTGTTTTCGGTATGAAAATACCGTTTATTTATTCCAGACATAAGATGTCCGGTTGAAAATTAACGGATTCTCGTTTTATGTCGTGGTAATTTTGGTGCATATTGGTAAGCTGTAAGTGGAAGAGAGGTAGAGATATGGATACAAAAAAGATTGGAGCTTTTTTAAAGCAATGTCGTAAAGAAAAGAATCTTACGCAAGAACAGCTTGCCGAGAAGTTTGGGGTATCTGCAAGAACAGTTTCCAGATGGGAAACAGGAATAAATATGCCAGATCTCAGTGTACTTGTTCAACTTGCTGAATATTACGATGTTGAGATGAGAGAGCTCCTGGATGGAGAAAGGAGCCAGACTATGAATAAAGATATGAAAGAAACACTGGACAAAGTTGCGGTGTATGAAGAATGGGTGAAACAAAAAGCATTAAAGGCTGGAAATCTTGCATTTGCATCAATGTTTGTGATTGGTGTGTTAGCGATTATTATTCAGATGCTATTAATGGTGGATACTCGTTTGGTTTTGGGAGAGATAGTAACTGTCTTAGTAGGAGGAATCCTATATGTAGCTATTATGGTGTATAATGGAATATGGGATAAATGCCTGCCAAAAAGTGCTGCTATATGGCGAAATTTTCTCACCAGTGTAATATGTGCAGGAATTTTTACAGTCATCTATGGTATATGTTTATTTAGAATGGGAGCTACAGAAACACAGATAACACGATTGGCATTGGGATTTCTGATAGGTATTACTATTGTGTCATTTATTATTCTTAGGACCTTAGCATTTATTAATCGAAAAAGAAATCAGAATTCACCAAATGTTCAGGAGAGAAAAGAAACTTCCCAATCTAAGACAGAATGGACAAAGATTTATAATGCACAGAATATAGTAGAGACAGAACAGCTCATAGAAATGTTAAAGCAAAGTGGAATAGAAGCTTTTTCCCAGGAAGCAGGTGCGAATGTTGCAATGCATGGAGCACCTGGATTTGGAATATATGGTGTGGATATATTCGTGAAAACCGATGATGCAAAGAAGGCAGTACAGCTGATCAAGGAGATTAATAACCAAGAGAATGAAGAAATTTTTTGACATTGTCACATATGCGTGCTAATATGATTATAGAAAAAGTGTGCTGCCGATAGACGGTTAGTCCACATACTTAATTGATTGAAAATAACCGTTCAGTTTTGCTGGGGCGGTTATTTTTGTGTCTTGTTATTAACTTTGCCGAATACCTTTGAGTAACGAGGGAGTGAGATATATGGAGCAATTATTGATTGTTGAAGATGATATTGGTTTGAATCAAGGTTTATGCAAAGCACTGAAAGTAGATGATCGGAAGATTATTTCCTGCCAAGACCTGAAAACGGCGAAGGAGCAGCTGCTTTGCGGCGGTGTATCCCTGATCCTGTTGGATATCAATCTACCGGATGGCAGTGGGCTTGAGCTGCTCCGGGAGGTCAAGGAAAACACACCCGGGATTCCTGTTATTCTGCTGACTGCCAATGATACCGATCTGGACATCGTGGACGGACTGGAGAGGGGCGCTGATGATTACATTACCAAGCCCTTTTCTCTTTCGGTTTTGCGGGCAAGGGTGAATACCCAACTGCGAAAGCAAGCGTCAAGCCATAAAAATGCACCGACCCATATTGATCTTTTTCACTTTGACTTTGAGGCTATGACCTTTTATGTGGGAGATTCAAAAGTGGAATTAAGTAAAACAGAGCAAAAATTACTGCGTCTGCTTGTTGAAAATCGTGGTCGAACCATGACCCGTGGAGACCTTGTAGACAGGATCTGGACAGATGGTGCTGAATATGTGGATGAAAATGCTTTGTCTGTTACGATCAAGCGTCTGAGGGATAAGCTTGGGGCACAGAAATACATTAAAACCGTCTATGGAATCGGTTATAGTTGGGTGACAAAAGATGAATAAAAGCGGCATCGCGATCATACTGCTGTGTTTTCTGGCGGCAGCAGCTGTTGTATTATGGGAGCGGAGAAAGGTCATAAAAGCGATGGAAGAAATCGAAAGGATGCTGGACGCCGCCATGACCGGCTCCTTTTCTGAAACAACTTTTGATGAAAGCCAGCTGTCTGCTTTGGAAACAAAGTTTGCACACTATCTTTCTGCCGCAGAAGCATCTTCTCGAAATATGGCACAGGAAAAAGACAAAATCAAATCCTTGATTGCGGACATTTCCCATCAGACGAAAACGCCGATTGCAAACCTGCTGTTATATAGCGAGCTTTTGATGGAGGAAACTCTGTCTGCATCGGCAAAGGAAAATGTGGAGGCACTGTACAAACAATCGGAAAAGCTACGATTTCTGATTGATTCTCTCGTAAAACTTTCCAGACTGGAAAATGGGATCATTTCACTTTCCCCTCAGCAAGCATCACTTCAGCCGCTGCTTGAAAGCGTAGTAGAACAATATACCGCCAAGGCTTCTGAAAAAGGATTGTCTTTGCAAATGCAGGATACCAATGCTTTTGCTGTATTTGACTTCAAATGGACAGCGGAAGCGCTGGCTAATATCGTAGACAACGCCATCAAATATACGGAGCATGGAACAATCACGATTTCTACCGTAAGGTACGAAATGTTTACAAGGATCGATATATCGGATACCGGTTCAGGTATCCCGGAAAACGCGCAGGCAAAGATCTTTGCCCGCTTTTATCGTTCAAAGTCAGTTCGGGAGCAGGAAGGGGTTGGCATCGGCTTATACCTTGCCCGACAGATCATATCCGGCGAGGGTGGTTATATCAAGGTTGCTTCCGTTCCGGAAAAAGGAAGTACGTTTTCCATATTTCTGCCGAAATAACAACAATTCTATCAAAATTGTTAGATTTCATTTTCCGCAGGAAAGAATGTGGAAAGAATCTTATGCGATAATCTGTATGTATCAAAGGATCATTTCCTTTCATACATACAGATTTTTTCATGGAGGTACTCATTTATGGAGGTTTTACAGGCAAAAGACCTGAAAAAAATTTATGGCTCCGGCAATAACGCAGTTCATGCGTTGGATGGAGTTGATTTAAGTGTGAAGAAGGGCGAATTTGTTGCAATAGTCGGCACATCCGGCTCCGGCAAATCTACGCTGTTACACATGCTGGGTGGGCTGGATCGCCCTACAAGCGGCACAGTCAGGGTGGACGGACAGGATATTTTCTCCCTGAAGGATGAAGCCCTGACCATCTTCCGCCGCAGAAAAATTGGCTTTGTGTTTCAAGCATATAATCTTGTTCCGGTGCTGAATGTGTATGAGAATATCGTTCTACCCATTGAGTTGGATGGTGGAAAGGTAAACAAGGCTTTTGTGCAGCAGATCGTGCAGACGCTTGGACTGAGCGGCCGTCTGGATGCACTGCCCAATCAACTCTCCGGCGGTCAGCAGCAGCGTGTGGCAATCGCCCGTGCTTTGGCGGCAGCACCCGCTATCATTCTGGCAGATGAACCAACAGGTAATCTGGATTCCAAAACCAGCCAGGATGTATTGAGTCTTTTGAAAGTCACCAGTCAAAAGTTCGCCCAGACAATCGTAATGATCACTCACAACGAAGAAATTGCGCAGATGGCAGACCGCATTATCCGTATTGAAGATGGTCGGATCGTCACGGGTCGATGAGGAGGTGACCGTGATGAAGGTAAGAAATCAAAAATGTATTCTAAAGCTCAGCTTAAAATCTCTTTATGCGAACCGCCGCCGCAATCTGATCGCTATTTTTGCCATTGCGCTGACAACGCTGCTATTTACTTCCATGTTCACCATTGTCTTGTCGTTGAACGCCAGTTATGAAACCTACCAGTTTCGGCAGGTAGGCGGCTATGCACACGGTACCTTTAAAGATGTTTCCCCCGAGCAGGCGGAACGTATCGCTGCCCACCCAAAGGTGAAGGCTGCTGGGGCACGGAAGGTGATCGGCATCACGGTGGATGGTGTCTTTTCCAAAACCCCTGCAGAGATCAGCTACATGGATGCCAACTGCACCAAATGGAGCTATGCCACCCCCACTACCGGGCGGATGCCCGAAAGCGGCAAAGAGGCGGCCATGGATACGGCAGCATTGCAGCTACTTGGCGTAACGCCGGAGCTGGGCGCAGAGGTCACGGTTTCCTATTCCATTACGGACAAGGATCAAATCGCCTTTACTGTAACAGATACTTTTACGCTGGTGGGCTATTGGGACTATGATGAACTAATGCCTGTTCACTACATCAACATCAGCCGTGATTACGCAGATGGCATCGAAGCGCAGGCAGTGAAAACAGGGTTACAGCCTTTCCGCACCGATTTGAATGTCATGCTGGCCTCCAGCACAAACATTCAAGGGCAGATGGAGCAGGTGGATACCGATCTTGGCTACACATGGGACAGCTATACCGATCCCAACAGCGTTCGAATCGGCGTCAATTGGGGATATACCTCATCTCAGTTGGAGTCGCAGCTTGATCCAGAGCTGATGATCGCCATAGCAGCTTTTCTGATGCTGGTGATTTTTACCGGGTATCTTATCATCTATAACATTTTCCAGATCTCTGTTGCAGGAGATATCCGGTTTTACGGACTTCTGAAAACAATTGGCACAACGCCCCGGCAGCTCAAACGCATCATTCGCCAGCAGGCACTTCTGCTTTGTCTTATCGGCATTCCGGCGGGGCTGCTGCTGGGCTACGGCATCGGTGCTGTTCTGGTGCCTGTTGTCTTGCGCGCCACCCAGTTGGATGCAGGCATCACCACCATCAGCACTTCGCCTGTGATCTTCCTTGGTTCCATGCTGTTTGCCTTGTTGACGGTGCTCTTGTCCTGCTCCAGGCCCGGAAAAATGGCAGCCAGGGTTTCTCCGGTGGAGGCTACCAAATATACGGATGCAATGCAGACTAAGAAAAAACAGCGCAGCACCCGGGGAGCCAAGCTCCACCAGATGGCCTTTGCCAATCTGGGACGAAGCAGGAAAAAGACGGTGCTGGTGGTGGTGTCTCTGGCACTGTCGGTGACATTGTTCAATGCGCTGTGTGCCTTTGTGGGCGGCTTCAGCATGGAGAAGTATGTATCCACCATGACCTGCGCCGATTTTATCGTCAGCACGCCCGACTATTTCCGTTACAACCCGGCGGATGAATTCATCACGCCGGAACAGATCGAAGAGATCGCAGCAAACACAAAGTCCAGTCTTTCCGGCACGGGATATGCTGTGCGAAAACCCGTATATCTTTGGATGACGGAGGATGCTCTGCGGCAGGACTATGCAAGGTACGAAAGTGCTGAGCAGTTGGACAGCCATATGAGCCGCATGGAGCACCGGGGCGATATGGTGATGGGAGATACCAGAATCGAGGCTCTGGATAACAGCCTGTTTGACAAGCTGCAAGTGTTCGACGGAGATATTTCTCCTATGCTGGAGCCAAACAATTACGCTATTGCCATTGCGGTTTCCTTAGATGACTACGGTAATCTGCCCAATCCTGAATACTACCCCAAGGTGGGAGACACGATCACCGCCACCTATGCGGACGATGTGAAATATATCGACAGCCGCACCGGGGAACTCCGCACCGAAGATACACCGGAGGAGTACTTTCAGGAAAAACTGTATGGAGCTAGAGATGTAGAGTACACGGTCTGCGCCTTGGTAGAGCTTCCGTATTCCATGAGTTATCGTTATGGTGGTATTGGATATGAGACAGTTTTGTCTGTGGATACCGCACAGAGGGACAGCGGCGGTGCGGCCATTCCGATGCTCTACCTGTTCGACACAGCAGACGACGCAGACGAGGCCGAAGCAGAGCAATATCTATCGAAGCTCACTGCCGGTGAGTTTTCACCCTTGATGTATGAAAGCAAGGCCACGGCTCGCTCTGAGTTTGCTCAGTTCCGGCAGATGTTCCTTCTGGTAGGTGGTATCCTCTGTGCTATCATCGGGCTGGTGGGACTCTTAAATTTCTTCAACGCCATGATGACCAGTATTCTTTCCCGCCGCCGTGAATTTGCTGTGCTTCAGGCTGTAGGAATGACGAACCGGCAGCTCAAAACCATGCTGATCTACGAGGGATTGTTTTACGCAATGTCCTCCGTATCGGCGGCCTTTGTGCTTTCACTGGCGGTGGGACCTCTTGCGGGGAAAATGCTGGGCAGTATGTTCTGGTTCTTTGAGTATCGGTTCACCGTTCTGCCTGTCCTGCTGACAATTCCGGTATTTCTTCTGCTTGGGTGGCTGATTCCCTGCATGATGTATGATAACGCAGCGAAATGCAGCATTGTAGATCAGTTAAGGGATGCTCAATAATTGTTAAGCCAAAATTAGCTCTCTGTCAATGAAAAGGCTGAGGGCTGGAATTCAAATAATAATCAAAGTGACCGTTGCAAGAAATAAAAACTTACGCTAAAACCGGTCATCAGCCCGATCACTTCCCAGGAGAAGGTTACCTACAGTTCTTCAAATAAGAAGATCGCAACGGTAAGTTCCAGTGGTGTGATCACTGGAAAGAAAAAGAGAACAGCCTATATCACAGTGAAATCTGGAAAGATCCGCAAAAAAGTAAAAGTAGTAGTTAAATAAAAATGATTTAAGCAGGAGCTGCCTTTCATGAATACACATGGAATGGCAGCTCCTTTTTTCATTTTTTGCATGTAGTTTTATTTGCAGAAGTAGATTACGATATTAATAGTTGACCAAGAGAGAAGAATGTTTAGATAATATGTTATAGTGATAATGGAAGCATGGTAACAAAAAAATTATAAAAATAGAAAAAAAGTGCAACCAAACAGAAAAAATACGTTCTATATAATAGAAAACATTAATATGGCACACTGCAAATAACCTATCTGCATAAAAACACTAATATACAGGGGAGAAATGTGATATGGAAGATATACATATTATAAATTTATTTTTAGAAAGATCAGAAGATGCAATTCGCCAGGTAGAAGTAAAGTACGAAAAATTTTGCTTTAAGATTGCATGGAATATTTTATATAACACAGAAGATTCAGAAGAATGCGTAAATGATACGTGGCTGATAACGTGGAATAAGATTCCGCCCAAAACGCCAACAAAATTATCTGCATTTCTTGGAAAAATAACCAGAAATTTGGCATTGGACAATTTCAGAAAGAAAAATGCTTCAAAAAGAGCAGATACACATATGATGGATATTTGTGGTGAAGTGGAAAAACTGGAAAATACAATAAAGGATTATGTGGAAGAGGATATAAAGAAAAAGGAAATTTTGAATATTTTAGAAAAATTTTTAAGTGATTTAAAAGCAGGAGACAGGGATATTTTTGTCAGGCGATATTGGTATATGGATAATATTAAAGACATTGCAAAAAGACATGGATGCTCTGAGACTAAAATTAAATCCAGTCTTTTTCGAAGCAGAAACAGATTATGGGAAGAGGTGAAAGAAATCATATGAAAAAAGAAAACAATTTTTTGGATCTGATGGGAGAAATAGATGAAAAATTTGTTTATGAAGCTTCCTTGCCATGGGAAAAGCGAAATGTTAATTTGAAATTAAAATTAGCAAAGATTGCAGCAGGAGTTGTAATAGCATTATTGATAGGAGGTTTGGGACATCCGCACGAGATAAATGCGGCCTGGGAACAGATTACTTCGTGGATTCAAACTGCATTGGGGATTAATGAAAATGTAGAATCATATATAGATAGTGTTGGAAAAACGATTACTAAAAATGGAATTTCTATTACATTAGATGAAATTGCTGCGGATAAGGAGAATTTATGGGTGGCAATATCTGATAATATAAATGCTTCAAAAGAAAAGGAGACTATTCTACTAACAGAAGTGGAGATAAATGGAAAAGCGGCACAGTTAGATGGAACATATGCTCTGGAGAAAAAGGAGAACGGAACAGATGGTCAGGTTTGTCATTATAGGGTGGAAGATACAACTATTAAAGATAATACAGCAGATATAAAAATGAAAGTATGGTTATTTGATCCAACAGAAATGGATACTGCAGATACAAAAGATACGGATGACTATATTTTTGAATTTTCATCAAATTGGGAAGAACTGGAGAAGAATACAATAAATGTAAATGTGAATAAAAAATAAAGATATCTCCAAAATCAAAATCTGACGATTTCAAAAATGAGCTTAAACGATTTGGCAAGTACAATTTATGGAAATTTGAATAATAAAGAATATGAAGATTATTATTTAATAGGAACCGACGATAAAGGAAATCAGGGGCTTTATAGAATGACAAATTATGGAGACACAGAGACTGTGTTTGAAGAAAGCAGAAATAATACAAAATATAAAGGAATTTCTCCAGATGCTAAAACGGTGACATTAGAATTATATGTAAATAAAGAAGAAAAAAACAGAACAACATATAAAAAATATGAAACAGGAACAGAAGATACTTACGGAGAAGGCGTAGGACGTGTTTATGAAAGTGATGAAGATCCTCTGGATTTATATAGCCTAGTGGAAGGAAAATAGAAATTAAAATCAGATGACAAAAGAATAATTTAATCGAAGAGAGGAACAGCCAATATCATCTGCCTTCAGATATTGGCTGTAATATATATGATACATAAAAAATACAAGCAGCAGATAACGATAAGATTCTTATATCAGTCAAGGAAGCCTGTGAACGCACAGGTCTTTCAGAGAAAACCATGAGAATTCTTATGAAGAATAATACCTTCATGGTACGAATTGGGCGAAGAACCCTGATTGATAAGAAAAAATTTCAGAAATGGATAGATCGGCAGTCTTGAAAGGTTTTTGGGGTTGTGTTAAAATTAAGTCCAGTGCCATGCATGATCATCTATTGTTATTAGAAAAAGGATGGTAATGTTATGGAAAAAATCTAAGAGGAAAAGAAATAGGTAAGGGAATCCGACAAAGAAAAGATGGGCGGTAAGAAGCCAGAATCACAATTAAGGGATCTGGCAACCGCCTTTTTCTATCTATGGAACAAATCTTCAGCAGGTGAAAAAGCAAAGAAACATGTATTTGGCGGAAGTTCTCCCAGGTATTCCAGGCTTTGATTCGAGTATGTCCGTTTCAAAATGGTATGAGAAATGGATGGAACTTTATAAGGTTCGGAATCTTAAAGCAACCACGATAAGAAATTATGAAGAAAAGTATGGAAAAGAAAGCTAATTTTACTGATAAAATGACAATTTAGGAAGAGGTTTAAATATTTGGAAAAAGCAAGAAACACTGAAGAAGAGAAAAAATAGGGTCAAAAGTGGGTCAAAAAAATATAAGGCATCTGAAACCCGCATAAACACTGGGTTTCCGGCTGATACCAGTACATTATCACCGATGATGCATTAGTGAAATTTCGGTATTGTTGAAAAACCGCATAAATACAGGCTTTATAAGAATTTTGAACTTATGAGCATTTAACGATAAGTGGTACTCAGTGGTAAGAAATATGCCTGAGTAGAAACAAGACTGTGGTCAAAATTATCGTCGGAAAACAACCTAAACATTTTTTTTTAAATTTGCATGGTACTGGGAAACGAATTTGCAATTATCTATTTTTTAAGTAACAGGAAGTTAAATTTAATACAACCATTAAAAAAATCTTTTATGCTTCAGACGGAAATAATGTCTGCTTCATAAAAGATTTTTGTAATAATATTGTAATATTTATCTTCCGCGAGAGGAGAGCGCAGGATGATTATACATGCAAGCATGAGAACCGATATACCTGCATTTTATTCCGAATGGTTTATAAATAGAATCCGTGAAGGGTATGTTCGAGTGAGAAATCCCTATGATCCTTTACAGGTCACAGAATATAGCCTTAATCCTGAAGTCGTTGATTTGATTGTATTCTGTTCAAAAAATCCAGTCCCTATGTTGAAGTATATGGATTTGCTGAAATCTTACAGGACATACTGGTATATCACAATCACTCCATATGAAGCAGACATCGAACCAGGATTATTTAAAACAATTGTAAGTAAAAGAAAAATCATTGAAGCATTTCTGCAGATATCAGAAATTGTAGGAGAAGAGCATATTGGCTGGAGATACGATCCGATTTTTATCGATGACAAATATACTGTCAAGTATCATTTGGAACAGTTTGAGGGCATATCTGCGGCTTTACAAGGGTATACAAAAAATTGCGTGATAAGTTTTCTTGATTTATACCAGAAAGTAAAAAGGAATTTTCCAGAAGTGAAAATGGTATCCAAAGAGCAGAGAAAATATCTTGGGGAACGTATGACACGTATTGCCACAGAGCACAAAATGATTTTGCGGCCTTGTGGGGAGGGAACGGAACTTGCTGCATTTGGAGCAGACTGTAATGGCTGTATGACACAGCAGATTTATGAAAATGCCATTCATATGTCACTTGACATGCCGAAAAAACAATCCCTTAGAAAAGAGTGTGCATGTTATTTGGGAAATGATATTGGTGCTTATAATAGTTGTCCGCATATGTGCAAGTATTGTTATGCAAATTATGATGAAAAAAGTGTGCGCCTTAATCGTATAAATCATAATCCGAAATCAGCATTTTTGATAGGTGATGATATGCCAAATGACAAGGTTCATAAAGCAGTGCAGAAAAGCTGGATAAATGGACAGATTAGTTTGAATGGGTTCTTTATATGAAAATAAATTAGAGCTGGCTTATTGAAAGAGAATGTGATAAGATTAAGAAAGAACATACATTCGAAAACGGGGCGGTGTAGTAAATTGAGAAAAAGTGAAAAACTAAAGAAAATTCAATTATTGCTGAATCAGAAAAATCTGTATGAGGACCAGTATGAGAGATTATTAGCTGCAACAGGAGATTGGAAAAGCAATTATACGGACTATCTGATCACAGAACCGATTGATTTGGTGGAAGAATTGAAACGTGTTCCGGAAGCTGATTATGAGCTCTGTACGGCATTGCTTACAATGCTTGTAGAGGAAGAAATTCCTGAAAATGCTTCTGATAAAACGTTTGTGGATCATAAAGGTTTTCTGATTTTAGAAAGAATGAATGAAATACTAAATTCAGGAGCGAGAGAAGATGAAAGCGGGAGATACGGCCTATCTTGTGGAATCAAATAGATTTGTTCATGAGGTAGAAATTCTCAGATGTAATGGAGAATTGTATATTGTGTGTTTTAAAGATAACGGTGTCGGATTTTACTTTAAAGCATATCACTTACTTCTTACGTCTTGGAAAACTGTCAAAGGTATTAGTCAGGCTCCAGAGCATAAAGTTTAGAAAAATCCATATGATTATTGGCATTGAGACTATTGGGAAAAGAATCAAATTGTTTAAAACTGCTGCTATCTATAGGTGAAAATCATAGATAACAGCAGTTTTTTGTGTGATTCCAAAAAAATCTTAAAAAAGTTGCAAAAAAATTTTATTTTTACAGAAAATGGTACTTTTTTTATTCTTTCTATACAGAGGGGAAAATAATTGATGAGGAGGATGCTTATTATCTGGAAAATAGTTTTAGTGATTTTGGTAGTATTGGCATGTGTTATTACGGGGTTATATTGCTGTCTGGTCAAGGCGAGTGAGGCAGATGCTGAACTGGAGAGGTTCTATAATGAAAAATATGGAAAGAAAGGTGGAAAGAAATGCCAAAAGGAAGATCAGGCATTATAACAGAGGAATTTAAGGGAAAAGAAAATACGGCATATCATGACGTGGAGAAATTATTTAAAATTTATCGTTCGGTAAATTGGAAAATGCAGATTAAGATTAATCAGGTCAAAAGACATTTTCAGTTAGAGTATGGAACCGATGTAGATAAATTTTTGGACAGTTTATATCAGGCGGGCATGGATGTAGATACGGATCTTGCAAGTGAAAAGGAACGGGTGGAGTCGATTAATCATTCCAATAAATTTTTAAAACTGATGGATGAGTCCGTTGATCTGATGAGAAAATATCATCCGCAGGGCGAGAGATATTATTGGGTACTTTATTACAGTTATATGTCGGCTTACAAAGCAGAAAATGTAGAGGAAATCCTTGATAAACTGGAACCACATTGTCCTCAGCTTACACGGGTTCACAGAACTACTTATTTCCGGTGGAGAGATCAGGCATTCGAGGCAGTTGGAAGTATACTTTGGGGCTGTGAAGGTGAATGTGAAAAAATGATGAAGCAGTTTAGCGAAGAATTTCAGGAAGTATGAAGTACAAAAAAATTTTCTGCGATTCTGTTGACACAGAAATTCCGAAAAAATTATATTGAAGCTGAAAAGACGTACAAAAAGACGCATAAAAATTCGGAATTTTGAAAGGAGAACAGATATGGTTATATCAGTTGACACCGGTAATAAGATGATTAAAACAGAACATTATGAATTTAATTCAGGAATAGATGTATTGGATACGATTCCTGGAGAAAACGATGAAGTGATTGAATTTGGTGGAAAATATTACAGGACAACAAACCGAAGGATATCTTACATGGAAGACAAGACAGAAGATGATCGCTATTACATTCTTACATTGATTGCCATTGCAAAAGAATTGGATACGATGAAAAAAGAGGCGGTTTTAGCACCTAATGAGCTGATCGAGATAGAACTTCTGGTAGGATTACCACCGGCACATTACGGAAAGTACCGAAAAAAGTTTCAGCAGTATTTCCAAAGAGATGGCAAAGTGGTTGGCTTTAAGTATGGCGGTACCTCTTATCAGATTTTGATTCATGAGGTGAAAGTGTATGTGCAGGCCTATGCTGCATATTGTGTGCTGGCAGCAAGACGGCATTTGACCGAACTTCCGAAAGTTCTTGTTATTGATATTGGTGGGTTTACGGTGGATTATATGATCCTCCGATACGGAAGATTGGAGAAGGAACACGTTGATTCTCTGGAAAGTGGCGTGATATGTCTGTATGGCAGAATTCGGGCTGCTATACGCCAAAAATACAGCATTGCACTTGATGAAGAAGATATTGATAACATCATTCTTGGAAAAAACACAGGATATATGCAGGAACTTAAAGAACGAGTCCGGGAGGTAACGATTGGATATGTAACGGAATTGCTCGGAACGTTCCGTGAGCTTGGCATTGACTTTCGAACAACACAGACTGTATTCATGGGTGGAGGAGCCATTCTGGTGTCTGAAATTATCAAGGTAGTCTGGGAACGCTTCAAAGGGGAGTATTTTATTATTAATGATCCTAAGGCAAATGCTAAAGGATACAAATTGCAGTTTCAGATAGAAGCTAAAGAACGGGAGGATTAAAAATGGGAAAGAAAGACGAATATCGTTTTAATCTTCGGTTTGATGAAACAGATGAAATGCACAGGCTGGTTGTAAAGTATTTAAATTCCTGTGGACATAATAAAGCAAAATACATTGTACGGGCATTTTTGGCATATTGGAAAATGTCCGGCAAAAGTTTGCTTTCGTATGTGTTTCCGGAAATAGATACTGAACAGCTGTTACCAGAAGCAAAGCAAGAAAATGATAAAAAACAGCAGTTGTAGCAAAAGCAAGTGATGCTGGAAATGATAACGGGACATATATACAGAAAGATCATTCAGAGCAGCAGCTGTTGGAAAAGAGTTTGCAGGAAGATCATTTTGTAAATCTGGAAGGTGATTGTGAAGCAGACGAGGCAGAAGTTCTTCTGATAAAAAATAATTACAAGATGTTTGAAGATCTGGAATAGGAGGTATGTGGGTGCGTAGTAAACAAGTGCAAATTTTAAGCGGTATATGTGGAGTGCAGCTGATTGGTTATGCATGTCGGGCTGCAGGATTTAAAACAGATATTTGGATAGGGTTTGCAGGAAGTGTTTTCCTTATGTTGGATATTGTATATCTGGCAATTCAGGAAAAGGGCAGAAAAAAATGCCCTGAGTGTGATTCTGAGATATCAAAAAAGTCAGGATATGTCCGGAATGCGGTTATCTTTTTCAGCAGGGACTGTCAGAAGAACAGTTGACGGGATACATTGAACAGGAGCAGGAAAAAGAAATGAGTTCGGAACAAATTGATCGCGCATTTGAAAAAGCAGATAATATTGCCGCAGATGAGATAGATTCTTTTGATGGTGATATAAATGATTTTTACAGGAATAAAAACAGAGAAAATAAGAGAATAGCTTGTAAATATATTCAGATGCATAAAAATACATATGTGATTGTGAAAATACAGTGAAAAGTAAGAAATAGATTGCGAAAAGTAGTATAATTCATAAAGCTGACTTTAAATGATGGATTAGAACCGACTTCCCGGGGTGAAATAATTTACCATACTAATTAAACCGGGCTCAAAGATTGGAAGGGCATCGGTATTAAAATTAGAAAGGGTATAAATTACTTGATTTGCGTGGGCTGCTGGAGTAATTTTCCAGCAGTCCTGTTTTATGTCTGTATTGCAAGACCACCTCCTTCAGAGATTACTGTATACACTAGATCATTTTGGAGGAATGCGTATATGACAAAAACAGAGAAAGAACTGAAAAAGGAATTTAGTGCTTATGTGAAGACTGCAATTAAGAATAAACAAAAGCAGTACTTAATAAAAAAGGCAAGATTCGGGATAACGAAATAGCCATGGATGATGAAGGAATAGATGAAATCTTACAAAAGCAGACAGAAGACCTGTTTGATAAGATGGATTTAAATGTAGATATGGTTCTGAGTGATGAAATCAATGTAAATTCTTTTCTGGATCAAATCAATGATCCTGTTCTTTATGTTTCTTTGTGTTCGTTGAAGGAACTGCAGCAGAAAGTATTAATGCTCCGTATAGTATATGTAAAATCATTCGATGATATTGGAGGTATTTTGAATATGACAGCAAAACAGGCTGAAAACAGCTATTACAATGCAATCAGAAAAATACGAAAACAGATGGGAGATAACTTTGGATGATTTTGTAGGGGTTTTATGTAGAGCGAGAATGAGCGAAAGGGAAGCTATACAGCTGATTGTAGAAATGTATCGTCCCCTGATGCTTAAATATGCTAATTTGAATACTGGTTTTGATGATGATTTGTACCAGGAATTTGTATGTTGTGTGATTAGTTGTATTTTTAAATTTCCGTTTGAAAAATGGAATGCAGAAAATGATCTGGATTAAGTAATGAGTATTGACACAGTGATAGGATGTGGTTATGATATAAATGTATAACATTTATTTCTGCTGGTTGCGGAAATATATAACTTTTGTTCCGGCTTTTTGCTGGAAGGATAATTTAAACTGAAGTATATTCGGTTATCGAAAAAGCAGAAAGACATTGATTATTTTTATGAATAGTCAGTGTCTTTTTTTGCGTTTTGGAGGAAAGGAGGAATATTTCTGACAAGGTAAATTTCAAAGAAAGGAGGAGCACGAATGAAGACGAAGCCGATGATCATGGCACATGGGAACCTAATTCTTCCATTAACGGTAGGACAAAAAGCAAGATATTGTCAGAATGGTATCTGGAAAACCACAGGAAGAGTACGGCAAATTATTGAACAGACAGAAGACTATGTAAAATTTGAAACAGATTCAGTACGGTATTGTATTGATCACTATGGAAGAGAAGCCAATGTTCTAGCATTGGTGGCATGACAAAGGAGCATATAATCCTGGATCAAAAGAGTATTGGCGTTAGTCAGTACTTTTTTGGTCTCTCTGAAAGAAAAAATGGTATCAGATATGAGGATGAACTGGAGGAATGTGGAATTCCAAGCAAAACATGGAAACAAGCAGGCCAGATGGAATTGCAGGATTAGCGGAAAATAAAGTAGAAGAGAAGAAATGTTCCTGATTGCGGATTAAATAAGTGCACTACAGAATTAGGTATGCAAATACGAATAAAAGAAGTATAATATAATCAATAGTTTTTGGAACTGTGATCCAGAAACTATTGATTTTTGTGTTTAATGGGAATCAAGATCATCAAAAAATTCATCATAAGAACAGTTATAGATCTTTTTTAATTCCATAAGGACGCTGATTCGGATATTTAATTCACCGTTTTCATATTTGGCATAAGTAGAGCGACCAATGTCGCAATTTCTGCACTGTAATTCTGCACAGAGCTTTTCTTGGGATAATCCAAATTTTTCGCGAAGACGGCGAAGATTTTTACCAATATATACGTCACATTTTAATTTTTGCTCCATAAAAGTCATCCTCCATTGACCAGTATAGGTGTCAAATGCTGATGTTATTGTATGAAAAAACGCGATATAATATTGTCCGCTATACTGGTCAAGAATGAGAAAAAATGATATAGTAATTGAGTTGGTATTAGGGTGTGAAAGAGGAGGAAGAATGAAACGTAAAGCGTTGTATCTTGATGATTCGGAAAAAGAGTTAGATGCACTACTTGAGAATGAAGATTTTTGGAAACCAGGTAAATCAGAGTGGGACAGTGAGATCCTGGATATTACGAATAAACAACGGGAACTGGAAGAATCGCAATATGTAAAAGTAAGGTGTAATAAAGCTTATTGTTACCTGCTTTCGGAATTGTATCCTATGGCTGAAAAAGTTGCATATGCACAAGGTTGGGACGTGATCTTGAATATTGATGAAGAGGAACATACTGCAACATTGGGATGTTGTGGAAGGTTTCTTATAAAAACTGTGGGGGACGATGGAATACTTGAAAAATTTCTTTCACAGGCAATGAAATTTTCTGAACAATGTATTTTTTCTGCTCATAATGATCTCATAAAAATCAATTTTATTTTAATCTGTATAAAAAGAAAAACAGCAGATCATTCAGAAGAAATTGAAGCATTAAAGAAACAACTTGAAGATAAAAAGAAAGGGTGAGAGAATATTTGTTGGAAGAAATGGTTGATAAATGCAGAAAATAATGGATAAGACAGGATTGCATCTTTATTGCAACAGTAATGATATTGACATCTGATTTGGGAATTTATACAATGTTAGCGTAAAATTCTGTGCATGCGTACCATGCATGGAGAGCCATAGAATTTTATATTAAAGACAGCTGTTTCTATAACGGCTGTCTTTTTTGCCCGAAAACTTAATTCTTGAAGTGTGACTTCGGAGCCTATCAGGAAAGGGGGATTTTTATGGCAGGAAGAATTAAAAAAGAAAAACAGAAGATTTATCTGTCACAGGGAAATCTGAAAAAAAGATGATTCCCCGTATTTTCTTTATGGCGTATCTGGGAATTAATGTAATTGCACTGACAGGTATCCCGGTTTATGCGTCAGATATCTTTGCAACGGCAAAAAATGCAATGCAGACAGTATATACAGATGTGGCCGGCATTGCTACCGTAGCAGCAGTGGTATGTGCCGCGGTGTGTTTGTTTTTAATGAATTTTTCCAAATCGGGCAGAACTGTGGATGAGTCAAGATCATGGCTGAAACGTATTGTTGTATGCTGGGCTGCACTTATGACATTGGGTACTATTGTAACATATTTGGAAAAGATTATTCCGAAAAGTATGTTTACGGGCTGATGCATGATTTCTTACCGGCGCTCTCCCGGTTTTTGAAAGGAGGGTATCTCTTTATGGATATGAATAAAACATGAGCTGGCTTTTGGAACTGTTGGTAGATGCCATTCGCGAAATGTGCAGTCAGTTTATCGTGGATATGATGGAGCTGATCACAAATATGTTTACAGAACTTCTATCCTGTAATCTTTCATTATTTGAAGAATTGTTTTCAGTAGTGGGAAGCTTATACAAAAATGTGATTGTCCCCACGGGAATTGCAATCCTCTTGATGATTCTTGTATGGCAGCTTTTTAAGTCCATGTTTGGTGGAAAAGCAGGGGTAAATGCAGAAGAACCAATAGAACTTATCTGTCGTTCGGCTATTTCTTTATTTCTTCTTGCAGGATCGAAACCACTGGTTGATTATATTTTGAGAATTGCCGGAACACCATATCAATGGGTTATAGGAACAAAGGTCAAGGTTGCCAGCTTTTCAGGCTATGTATCAACTCTGGAAGGCGTTACAGATACACTTGGAATCAGTAGCCTTAGCATTTCTGTTTTAATGCTAATCATGCAGTTTGTTGTAGCATGGAACTATTTTAAGATGTTAATGGTCATTGCTGAACGTTATGTATTGCTCGGTGTATTTTCCTACACAGCACCTCTTGCATTTGCAACCGGTGGTTCTAAAGCAACAAATAATATCCTGGCTTCATGGAGCAAGATGTTTGGAGGGCAAGTAGTGCTTGTTATATTAAATGCCTGGTGCATGAAGATGTTTTTATCTGGTTACGGAAATATGATGGCAAGCAGTTATGGGTTTACGAAATTCTTCGCAGCTACACTTTGTCTGGTAGGCTTTTGTAAGATCACATTTAAACTTGATTCTTATATGGCATCGCTTGGAGTGAACCTTGGCCGTCCGGCTCCTGGAATGGGAGCAGCAGGAGCAATGCTTGCAGCGAGCAGAATTATCTCTCAGGTAGCAAGGACAGCTTCTGGCTCTGGTGGAACAGGAGATATAGGTGGAACCAGAACAGATATGGGATCGTCGGATGGAATGACAACCAATTTTACTGGGCCAATCCCAATGACTCCTAATGGTGGAAATGCAATGGATATAAATGATATGACTTCAGATGGAGATTTTGATAAAGAAAGTCCATCTGGTCCAGGAAATCAACAGAATGAAGCGTCGCCAGCAGATAAGACTGTTTTTGAGGAACTTGGTATGACAACGGGAAGCAGCGATACGGCAGAGATGGATTTCGGATCTGGAGATCATATAAATGGCAACATAGATTCTATGTCTGCTACATCAGAAACTATGTCTGGAATAAATGCTATGGGAACGAAAGATGATGCAGAAGCATTTGCGGGAGCTGTTTCAGAGAGTAATTCTGAAGGAGAGACACTTTTGGACGTTTCCGGAGGTGAACAGGATCTTGCAATTCCGGCTGCAAGCAATGTATCCGCCAACGGATTCAGCGAAAGTGGAAGTGAGCACGGCATTCTTGGAGAGATGGGCGATTATCCGGTTGAAGAGGAAATGAGTGATTTTGATTCAGAAATGGATCTGGAAAGCGGAAGCATTGAAATGACTGGCCAGGAAAGTATGTCCTATGGAAAAACAGGAACAGCGTATAATTCTTCTGTATCTGGTGAGGTTTCGAATGCAGGAGAAGGGTTGGGATTAGAAATAATGTCTGCACTTCAGGGGAATGGGGTATCTTCTGTGAACCAGGAGAAAGGTATCCTGGATGAAGTTGGTACTTCGTCTGTGATTGGGTTTGATGCTGCACCACGAGCAGGGATGAATTATAATGAAAATTCTATGCCGACAGGAATGGAATCCATGTCTGAAAAAGGAATACAGTCAGATGGAATTATGGATACAGGAGAAGATCTGGCTGAAGAAACAGATGAGGCCGATTTTTATGCGAAATCGGCAATGGGTATTTTGGCAGATACAGCAGGAAATCCGCTAAAGGCTGAAAACACGAAATTGAGTGATCCTGGTATGCAAAATGAAGATGATATTCAGCCTGTAGCTGATGAAACAGGTATGGCAGCTGATGGATTTATGAATGTTTCGGGATCCATTCCAACAGGAGATATTTCCTTAAAAAGAAGCAGACCAGATACCCGTAGAATACGTGAAGTTCCAAAATCGAGAGCAGAATTAAAAGAAAAAGGTTCGGACAGACTCAGATAGGGGGATGAAAATGGCAGAAGAAGATAAAAATTCGTCTCCTCTGGATGAAGGCACAGAAATTATTGCACATACTGCTCAAACTGCATATGCAACAACAGCGGCAGTAGCAGCTGGAGGAACAGCAGCAGGAATGGCAGCAGGAACAGCCCTTGCAGGTCCTCTTGGAACTGTGATCGGGGCATTGGTATCCAATAAAACCGTTTGGAAAATACTCGTTTCTATTTTCCTGTTTTGCTTTCTCTGGATGTTTATTATTGCAAATATGATAGGAATTATTTTTAGTTATCTTGGATTTACAAATGCAGATTCGTATGCGAATGAAGCTCAATCTACGCAGCTTACGAATATACGTGACCGGGTTGAAGAAGTTCTGCAGCAGGAAGATTACAAAAAAGAAATCTTGAAAATAATAAACAAAAAGCACAAGGCTGTTTTAAAAGAAATTGACCAGGACAAAGCAGAAAAATATGCAGGCCATGAGCTGGTTGTGGTGGATGAATATGAAACGAAGCTGAAAAGGAATCTTGGATATTACCTTGCCGTACTGATGATGGAAAACGAAGATAACAGTACGGTTTTTTCTTTTTTAGGTTATGCAAATAGTTTGGGGATTGATATGTCCACAAACTTGTCCAGCCCATACGACTCATTTTTTATGAAGCGGCACAGACGTACAATGTGCCGGCAGCGTTGTTGATTGCAATGGGTAAAGTAGAATCAGACTTTAATCCAAATGTTGTTTCTGGTGCAGGGGCATCTGGTATTATGCAGCTTATGCCATCTACAGCAGCATCTCTAGGGGTATCTAATGTTTTTGATCCCAGAGAGAATATTATGGGCGGAGCAAAGTATGTTTCCCAGCTGATTGAGCAGTTTAAAGGCTATTCAAATGGATTGGAACTGGCAATCGCAGGGTACAACGCAGGGCCCGGAGCAGTCATGAAATATGGATATCAGATTCCTCCATATGCGGAAACGCAGGCATATGTAAAAAAAGTGTTAGGCTATGTTGAAATTCAGCAACATCAAACATCCACTTCTTCAAGTTCTGCAAAGAATGTTCAAAAATCGGATGCAGATACTGAAAAATTACAAACATCCTATGAACTTTTAAAAGAGTCGGTTGAAAAGCATCTGGATAGTTTTTTGACTGGTCAGTTACAGATGAGCGAAAAGGCGAAGCAACGGAGACCATTTATTGTATGGAAGTAAATGGGAAAAGAGGTGAGATAGATCGAACAACCTATGAGCAGATTCTGGCACAGGGTGGAAATGTATGGCAGGAAAACCGGACAGTAGTATCCCAGAAAGTAGAATATACATTAGCGTTGCTTTTGAATGCACAGATAACAGGCGGAAGCGGGTATCAGTATAAATTTGTCACAAACAAGACAACCTTTGATATTGTGATCAAATTGTTGGAATATTTACAAAAAGGCGCAGATGCTGTTAAAAAATGCACTTTCCACTATTTTTCATTGGACAGATTTTGTTACTGGTGGGAGCAGTGGAGATTCTTTTGTTGCAGGAAATATAGATGCTTCAGGGGATATCATTACATATGATACAGTCGGAAAAGGCGTAAAAAAAGTAGTTTATTTTAATCAGACAGAGGAACCGTGGAAAGGCATGTCTTATGGCTCCAGTACGATCGGGGCGTCCGGTTGTGGACCTACATCTATGGCAATTATAATTTCAACGTTAACTGGACAGACGGTAACACCTCAGATGACATGTGCTTATTCCATTGCAAATGGAGAATATGTGCCAGGCATGGGAACGTCTCATTCATTTCCGACGAATGCTGCCTATCACTGGGGACTTACTTGCGAAAGAGTCGGAAAGGACCGTATGAATTATGTCGTGCAGTCCCTTAAAGAAGGCAAGATGGTTGTAGAAATCTGTGAAGCCTATACGATTACAGGAAGTGGAAGCGGACATTTTATCGTATTGACTGGTGTGACCAGAGATGGTTATATCACGATAGCGGATTGTGCAAGCAGAGAGCGAACTGGAAAAGTGTACAGTGTGGAAACTATCAAATCCTACGGACGTGATCTTAGCGAAGGAGCGTTCTGGATTGTCGGAAAAAATGAGGGAAATACAGTGAAAAAGATTAGGAGCACAGAGCAAATACTGGTATTGGCAATATTGCTGTTCACATATTTCCTGGAAACCTTCCAAGTGGCATATGCACAAAAGGCAGAGGACTTGCCGCAGATTGTTTCCTGGCAGGATGGCAAAGGTTATCAGTCAGATGGGACATTTATTGCTGATGGCTGGGGGTATGATACAGTGAACCCGGCTGGGAAATATGTATTGTTTGATGAAAATGGCATGGTGCAGCTTCGAACTGAAACGATGGATCCTGTAAATGCGGAGGATGAGTATTCTGGGACAGAACTTGAGCCAGCAAATATTGCAGTGCGGGCAGAGATTTTTGAAGGATTCACTGGAAAGGTTCATGTGACAATAGAAGAAAATGGAGGAGTTCAAAGAGAAATTGATTTGGATTCCTCTGTTTTTTTTGAATGGAACCTGTCCGTGAATAGCGGAAATTATCGCTTGAAATCTGTGGAAGCAACACAGAATGACCAGAAATATGTTGCAGAATTTGATAACAACTATAAAAATCTTCCGGAACAGGGTCTTATTATAATGAAAATTAAAGTGAAAAATGAGCTTGTGGAAGCTGTTCAGACGGAGAAAAAGCAGAACAAGACAGATCAACAAAATAACATTCAAAATCCAGAAAAATCGGATTCAGGAATTAAAAATACGGAGGTGGTGACAACTGTGAAAAAAACAGGACAGAAAACAGGAATCATTATTGGCGGTTTGAGTTTTCTGGGTGCGGCAATGTGGTTATCATATCGGAAATTTCATCGTAAAAAATAATTCGGGAGGTACAGAATGATGCAGAGAGAACGATCCGATGTTTATATTATTCCACCCAATTTTGCAAAAGAGGGAACCCTGTTTTCAGGGAGAATTGAAGGCAGGAATGCTTTTGAGGCAGCTGTCCTTTTTATAGTACTTTTTAGGATACTGTTTTTTATAGATGTTTCAATAAAGCTAAGAATCTATATTGGTATAATTGTAATCCTGCCTTTAACAATACTGGCGGTAG
Source organism: Ruminococcus sp. SR1/5 (assembly GCF_000209835.1). Lineage (NCBI taxonomy): Bacteria > Bacillati > Bacillota > Clostridia > Eubacteriales > Oscillospiraceae > Ruminococcus > Ruminococcus sp. SR1/5. The sequence continues at coordinate 790,708 of NC_021014.1, forward strand.
TCGGTGTTAACGGGGAAAGTTTGCTTTCTTTCATTATTCAGTTTATACGCTTTGTAACAAGAAGGCGGGTAGTGACTGTACCCGATGGACAGTATAGATTAAAGAGAAACCGTCGTATTAGGAGACAGCAAAAGAAACAACAGAAACAGGAGAGAAAAAAGAAGAAAAGGCAGCAGGAAGGCGGTGTAAAAGATCGGAAGCGAAGTCGCAGAATTGAAGCAAAAGCTGAAAGAAGCTCAGCTTGCCGAGAAACGAGAACGGCGGGAGCAGAAGCAACAGCAGAGAGAAGACAAGGCGATGTCCAGGAAGCAGGAGAAAGAAAATCGCCAGATGCTGAAGGAACAGCAGAAAAAAGACGCACAGAAACAGAAAGAGCAGGCCAGGGAGAATTTCAGGCAGATCCGTGAGCAAGAGGCAGAAGAACGTAATCTGAGGAATCAGCTTGTTCAGAATGTAGAAAAAGAAGAACGGCCAGTGCGACCGCCAAAGAAAGAACTTTCTCGAAAAGGAGAGAAAAGTGAGAAAGTCCAGGAAGTACCGGATCTTCTGCCAATGAGCTGGACAGCCTCTTATATACCATTAAAACAAGTAAAAATGGTATTATCCAAACTTCCGACAATCGTTTTGTTAAAATTGTTGAAGTATTGCCAATCAATTTCTTATTACGGTCATCTTCAGAACAGAGAAGTATCATTCTCTCTTTTATGTCATACCTGAAAATCGCACCGCCCAATATCCAGCTTAAAGTGCTCTCCAGAAAGGCAGACATTCAGGAGTATATTGATAAGATTGATGAAGAGGCTGAAAAAGAAACAGATGAACGTTGTAAAATTCTGCAGGAAGATTATGCAGAACTGATTAAATCCCTGGGTATGAAGGAAGCGATTACACGTCGCTTCTTTTTGATTTTTGAATATCCTTCCCGTAGTGGGAGTAAGAATCCAGACGAAAGAGATGTACATCTTTATATGCGTTCTGCTGTGCAGACTGCAAAAAATATCTTGCCATGTGCGGGAATATAGTTTTGGAGCATGAGAATGAGACGCGCTTCTGCGTGGAAATCTTATTCCAGCTGTTAAATCGCCAAACATGCCTGACAGAATCTCTGGATGATCGGATAAAAGAAGTTCGGAAGTACTATACAGAAGAAAACGGTCCAGAAAGTATACGATATATTCCTGTAACAGAACTGGTCGCTCCGAGAACCATTGATTTCAGGAACTGGAACTATGTGGTTGTAGATGGATTATATTATACATATCTGTATGTTCAAAAATACCGTTCAAGAGTCCCGGCCGGATGGCTGTCACTGTTGATCAATGCAGGTGAAGGAATAGATGTAGATATTTTTTCTTCAAGCAGGATAAAAACCGCTGTGTGGAGCGAATTGGACGCAAAATACGCTTGAACCGTTCAAAAATCAAGGATACTTATGATTCAAACAGCGACTTTGACAGTCTGAGTGAATCCATTCAGGCTGGTTATTACCTGAAAAGGGGGCTGAGCGGCAGTGAAGAATTCTACTACATGAGCATTCTGGTTACGATAACTGGACATAGTGAACAGGAAGTAGAATGGCGTTCAAAGGAAATGACAAAGCTGTTAAGCTCTCAGGACATTGGCACAGGTAGCTGCATTTTCAGAGAAGAACAGGCTTTTTTATCTTCTCTGCCATTTTTACAGATAGACAAAAATATTTATGAGAAGTCCAAACGGAATGTACTTACATCCGGTGTAGCAGCATGTTATCCATTTGCTTCATATGAAATGTCTGATAAAGATGGCATCATGATCGGAGTAAATAAAGCAAACAGTTCGCTTGTCATCATAGATATTTTTAATTCGTTAAAATACAAAAATGCAAACATAGCCATATTTGGAACATCTGGCTCGGGAAAAACATTTTTGATGCAGCTTATGGCACTACGTATGAGACGAAAAAACATACAGGTATTTATTATTGCTCCGGATAAAGGACATGAATTTGCAAGAGCCTGTAATAACATTGGTGGAGAATTTATACAGATTTCTCCTTCATCGTCGAACTGCATCAATATAATGGAAATACGGCCTACAGATATGGAAACTCGCGATTTATTGGATGGGTATACATCTGAAAGGTCAGAACTTGCAAGCAAAATTCAAAGCTTACATATTTTTTTCAGCCTTCTGATTCCAGATATGTCACATGAAGAAAAACAGCTTTTAGATGGTGCAATGGTTACTTGCTATCAGGAAAAGGGAATCACACATGATAATCTGAGTCTGACTGATCCGGAACATCCAGGAAAATACAAAAAGATGCCGATTCTTGGTGATCTGCATGAAGTGCTTATGCGTAAAGAAGAATGCAGACGTATGGCGAATATATTAAATCGTCTGGTGAGTGGATCGGCATCCAGTTTTAATCAGCAGACTAATGTGGATCTGGAAAATAAATATGTTGTGCTGGATATTTCGGAACTTTCTGGTGATCTGCTCCTGGGAATGTTTGTGGCACTGGATTTTGTCTGGACAAAAACAAAGGAAGACCGGACAGTAGAAAAAGCGGTTTTTGTAGATGAAGCATGGAAACTTCTGATGTCTAATGATTTGGCAGGAGAATATCTGATTGAAATATTCAAAACAATCAGAGCTTATGGTGGATCGGCTATCTGTGCCACGCAGGATCTGGCAGACTGTTTTGCGGTAAGAGATGGAAAACTTGGACGCGGTATATTAAGCAACTCAAAAACAAAAATTGTTCTGAACATGGAAGTTTCAGAAGCAGAACGGATTCAGGAGGAGTTGGATCTTTCAGAAGCCGAAACCAATTCTATTATTCATTTTGAAAGAGGAAATGGTCTGATTTCCACAAATAATAATAATTTGATTGTTGAATTTAAAGCAAGTGCTCTGGAAAAAGATCTGATTACCACTGACCGCAAAGATCTTCAGGAATTGAAAGACAGAATCCGGAAATATGGTACAGATGCTTATGGCAGGAAATAGTGTGAATAAGAAACGGCATTAAAAACGTTACAAAGGACGTATAAGAGGAATGAAATTAATTATATGTCATAAAAAACGTTTTGTGATGACGTGTAACAGATGTCTTTTGAAAAAGACATGAAAAAACACATTATATGCCACATAAAAAACGTCATTTATGTGGCACATATTTATCATGGAAAGGATAGACCAGATGGAAAACAAACAAAAACCCGTGGAACGTGAAACCAGACAGTTAATTCAGACATATAATGTGCTCTTAAAATCTCAGATTTATGCATATTTCGCAAAAACCCAAAGAGATCATTTTGTAGGACGTGCATTTAAGACGCTGGAAAAAGAAAAACAGATTTATATTCATCAGGATCTGGAAATGGCAGCAATAAATGAAGAGGCATTTAAAGCCAGAAATGTAGGAACTTTGCAGGCATTTTGGGTTCTTCTGGATATTATGGATCAAAAAGAGGTAGACCAGCACTTCCTTGCATCAAAAGAGGAATATCCTGTTCGCATTGTGTTATGCGGTGAAGGAGAAATCTATGACATTTTGTATGTGTCAGAGAATGAGGTACAGGTTACCAACAATTTGTTTACCCGGAAGATGACAGATGATTGCGGGCATATCGTTATTGTGGAAAAGCCCGGGTACATACATGAAATCAGGATACCGGACGTGCTTGGATTTTGTACAGTGAAAGAAGGTGGAGAAATCGAATATTACAGAAATGCGGATGGATGAAAATGATTCATTTTTTAAATTAAAAGAACAGTTAGAAGATGCTCAAAAACTAATGGGAAGGATGGAACAGTATATAGTGGAAGCAAGAGGGGTATTGCAGTCCTGTATCCGGCGGCAGTCAGAATTCCAATATGCTTATTTGGGAGATATGATTCAGGAGACTGCGAAAACTTCAGAACGTTTGACAGATAAATTAAGACGCATGACGCTTGAAATTGTAGTAAATCCCAAAGAATATGAGAAATACAAAGAAGATCTGGTACTGATACACGGAATTGAACTGGAGTATAAGGATGAGATTCTTCGGGTATCCGCTCCCGTCCTGATCCCTCACCGGAAAGATTGTTATACGGATTATCTCTATAAACCATTACATACCGCTTTTCGAAATTGGTGTATGAAGAGAGCAGAGGAGAAGTTGGAAATTCCGACCTATACAAATTGTACGATTTGCTTTGTACATGTTTATGATGAAACACTCCCACTTGCAAGAGTGAGGGATCATGACAATTATGAAGAGAAACATGTGCAGGATATTATTACAAATTTTTTCCTGCAGTCAGATAGTGGATTATATACGAACACCTGCCATGTGACACGCATGGGCGAAGAAGACCGTACACTGTTATATGTGATGGACAGCAGCAAATTTCCAGCGTGGATTTCTGATTTTGGCAAAGAAACAGGTATCGAAAAAAATCATGAGTAAATTGCATGGGGATTCTACATGGGAAAAGAATATCTGATAAGGCATAAAATAAGCAAAAATCTGAACAAAATTGCCAGGTTATGTACCCAGGTATTCAACAGATAGGGTATTTTTGCTTTTTCAACGAGGGGAAAATAATTGAAAAGACAACAGGATAAATTATTGATTATTATAGCGATGTCGGGTGAAATGCCGACTTATTTAGGACAATACGTGACTGGCTCGATTTCATATACTGCTGCCCTGATTACAAGATTAAAAAAAGAAAGATATATTTCTTTGAGATGCAAGGATGGATATAGAGGATACGTTTTATTAGAAAAAGGCAGAAATTATCTTCTTTCAGAATATGAAAAAGAACTCTCTTTTTTATTTCCGGTTCCGGGCAGACGGGGCATGTGAAAAGTGAACCAGAAAAAAGAATGCGGCTGTATCGAATGAGCGAGGTATGGGTCTTCTTCTGGAAGGCGGGTATAGAGATCTTGCGGAACCATAAACCAGATATGGATAAAGGGTTCGTGAGAGATCGGGGAAAAGCGTTTTATTATGGCAGTCTGGAATTTAAAGGAATGTCGGAAGCAATCAGGGGTTCCAGATCATGTGGGGTGCTTTTATCCGGGGATACTGCGTTAGTTGTTTACAATACCATGGATCGAAATATGAAATGGGCGAAAAAAATGGAATGTTCCATGCGTACCTGGACAGAGCGAATGCTCTTAAAGGGCGGATATAACAGCAGAGCGGATGCGCTTATTGTAGGACAAAACATAAAAGTATTGTTAAAGCTTCTGGAAAGTGATGGAGGCATAAAAAAGGATCTGTTTCGGCCGGATGATATTTATGATCAATATTATTATATTCCCATGTGCCAAGAGGGAATATTGCAGATTATCCTGCTGACAGAGAAGCAGAAAAGAGAAAAGCTAAAGCAGTTTTTGCTTTCAAGATTTCCCATAAGGAAAGAAAAAGAATATGCTGTCTATGCTGTGTGTGATGAAATTGGGAACCCTGTATATTTAGGTTATGATTTAGAAATGCGTCAATTATGCCGTATTAAACAGGAACTCTTATGGAGGCCGTCAGTAAGTATTGTTTGTATGGATTATCAGGCGGAAATAATAAGAGAATATTTGGGAGAGAAGGTGATCATTTATGAGCTCAATACAGAAAATGTAATGAAATACCTTATAAATGACATAGGAGAATGATCCTGGTCGATGGAGGTGGCTGCAAGATGGCGAATCCTTTTCATTCAACAGGCAGTCCGATTGTGGACCGGATGTGTCGGCTGCAGTTTACCGGAAATGTAATCCCGGCAGCGTGGTATCGTACAATTATCAGAGATAATGGAAAACCCAATCTGACAGCAATCATTATTTTGTCAGATGTTGTGTATTGGTATCGGCCGGTGGAAATCCGAGATGAATTAACGGGACAATTATGTGGATTCAAAAAGAAATTCAAAGCAGACATTTTACAGAGAAATTACCAGCAGCTTGCAGATCAGTTTGGAATCTCCAAAAGAGAAGCTGTGAACGCGGTAGTTGAACTGGAAAAAATAGGAGTTGTGAAAAGAGTTTTTCGAACTGTCAGGAAAGGAGGAATGCGGAACTCAAACGTGCTGTTTCTGGAGCTGAATGTAGATGTCCTGATACAACTGACTTATCCGGAAAACCTGTCAGATGCAGGGTATCACTTCTTAAAGGGAGAGCTGTCACCATACAAAGAGAGAGGTGCCACATCAGGATGTGACAGGATATCACAGTCAAATGAGGCATATCTCTCTTTTGAAGGGGATACAAATACAGAGATTACGGAAGAGAATACAGACATAGAGTATCCACTCTGTTCCTATCAGGCTGTGGAGCGTGCGATTCGGATACAGATTTCTTATGATGCGTTAAAAAACGATCATCCATATGACAGAAGAGTTGAAGAAATCCTGGGACTTATTCTGGATGTAATGGTTTCTACAGCACCTAAACTTCGGATTAACCGTGAGGAAAAAGCTATAGAGATTGTGAAAGCACAGTTTGCGAAGCTTACGAAGGATCATGTCGAATTCGTGCTTCAGAGTATGGATGATACCAGCACAAAGGCCAGAAATATCCGGGCGGTGCTCCTGACTGCATTATACAATTCTGTCAATACAATAAACAGCTACTACGGGAACCGCTATCATTTCCATCTGGCAGAAGAAACCAGAAGAGAAATGGAGGAAACGGATTGAGAACAGAAAACTGGAAAAAAATCGTGGCCGGATGCGGAATGGTTTTGTTAGCAGCATATGTGGGAGGCTTTTTTGAAATCTTGTTTTTAAGATCAGAAGTATGCTTAAATCCTCTGCAATGTCTGTATGCAGGGTGTGGTACTTCGTCAGGAAGAAAATGGTCAATGGCAGCCGTGGTACTGCTTTTGGCTTTAACGGTACTGGTAATTTGGCGTGGAAAAGACAATCCATTGCATGATGAACGTAATTTTGAGATTTCGGATCAGGGAACTTATGGAACGGCAGGATTTATGGGAACACAGGAACAAAAAGAGATACTTCAGGCAGACCGTGGAATGGAACAAATAAAAGGGATTATTTTTGGAAGGGAGTTGTCTAATGGAAATATATTAAGTCTTCCGGTAGATTCAAGACTGAACCGAAATATCGCGGTATGCGGTTCGCAAGGTTCCATGAAATCCAGGGCTTTTGCAAGAGTGATGGCATTACAGTGTGTGCGCAGGGGTGAGAGTATGTATATTACGGATCCAAAATCAGAACTTTATGAGGATCTTTGTGCGTATCTCAAAGAAGAGGGATATGTTGTAAAGCAGCTGAATCTGATTCAGCTTACCCATTCAGATGCATGGAACTGTCTCGCAGAGATTGAAGACGGGGAGCTGATTGATGTGTTCTGTGATGTAGTGATTCGTAACACAACGGATAAGTTTGATCATTTTTATGACAATGTGGAAATGGATCTCTTAAAAGCTCTGTGCTTATATGTTTTTGAAGAGTATCCACAAGAGCAGAAAACTTTTCCGGAAGCTTATAAATTATTGCTGAACAAAAGTGTGGAAATGCTGGATTCCATTTTTGAAAGGCTTCCAACGGATCATCCGGCAAAAGGTCCATATCAGTTATTTTCCAAGGCAGAAAAAGTAAAAGGAAATGCTGTGCTTGGACTTGGAACCCGACTGCAGATTTTGCAGAATAAGATGGTGCAGCAGATTACGAGCCATACAGATATAGACCTGTCACTGCCGGGAAAGCAAAAGTGTGCGTATTTTTGTATTACTTCGGATCAGGATTCTACATACGATATGCTTGCTACACTGTTTACATCATTTTTAAGTATCAAGCTGGTTCGCCTGGCTGACAGGACGGAAGAACGTGTCCTACCAGTACCGGTAAGTTTTATACTGGATGAATTTCCAAATATCGGTGTTGTTCCAGACTTTAAAAAGAAACTGGCTACGGCCAGATCCCGGCGGATAGGCATGAGCATCCTGTTTCAGAATATTCCACAGCTTCAGAACCGTTATCCGGATAACCAGTGGGAAGAGATCCTTGGCGGCTGTGATTTCTCGATCTTTCTTGGATGTAATGATATGACAACCGCTACCTACTACAGTGACCGGACCGGTGAGATTACAGTTTCAGTTGCTTCTATCCGAAAGAACTTTTTTACGATCCGTGCCACAGATTATGTGCCGGAATATTCGGAATCACGTTCCATTGGAAAACGGCAGCTCCTTTTGCCAGATGAGATCCTTCGTTATCCGCTGGATCAGGGAATCCTGATCATCCGAGGACACAATGTGCTTCGGTTTAAAAAAATGGATTATACGGAACATGCAGATGCCGGAAAACTGAAGATGGAAAAGGTTGTGGATCATATTCCGGACTGGTATCGAAAGTGGGAAAAACAGCAGCAGGAATTTCAAATACTGGATGAGCAGGTATATGAAGCTTCGGATCCATTGGAAAAAAATGAGAGTCCGATAAAAGAAAATGACGTGCAAGAACCACTGACTGTAAATGGGGCTGTTCAAAAAACGAAGAATAAAAAGCGGACAGGTAATGGTAATACGGTCATGAAAGTAGATGATCTTTTTGTAAAAAAATCAAAGGGGTGAAGGTTTGGAAATTAATTTAAGTGAAATACGCGGCAATTCGCTGGTACGCTATGGATTCAGAGTTCTGCTTGCCAAAGAATTTGGACTTTATCTGAAGGAGCAGGAGGTGGAAAAAATACTGCTTGCAGAAAGCTGCATTGAAGTATATGAAGATGTAGAGGAATTTCTGGAAAAAAGCGGATGGAGACGGGATAATCCAGAATTGTGCAGTGAATGCTATTTATTTGAAAATCATATCTGTAGAAAAATCCAGGGTAAAATCTGGTATTTTTCAAGAATACAGTATGAAAATGGATTGCGGGGAATGAAGCAGGGCTTCAATTAGAGAATACGCAGTATTCGAAGTGTGAAAGGGCGGTAATATCCTGATAAGAAGGGTATTACTGCCTTTTTTTGTTGTGCAGAATTAATGATGTAGGATAGCATTTATCAGAAAAAACTGATAAAATAAAGGAGAATAGAGAGTGAAAACCGTAAAGTATCTATATGGGGAGAAACATGGAAGACAATTATTTAAAACTCTTTGGCAATATGTTTTATAACATTAAAGAAGATCAGGATAATAAGAAAATAATTGAGGAAGCGAGTGAGGTGCTTGCTTCTATTATAATAAAATATGGGGAACTCATAAATGAGATTACTGCAAGAACATCTGCACAGGATGAATTTGTAGACACAGTAATATGCCTTTTTCTCAGGAAAATAATGGAACAGCTAGATGCACTCAATATTCTTATAGATGCAGGAGCTTTTTCACCGATGCAAGTTATTGTAAGGACATTGCTTGAAAACACCGTAGGTCTGGAATTTATTTTAAAAGAGGATACCAGAAAGAGGGCTGCTGCATATTATCTGGAACAGCATTATAAAGAAATTGAGACAGGAGAAAAGCTTTTTTCCAGAAAATCCGAAAAGAGTAAAAATGCAATTAAACTGCTGGGTGAAGCGCAGTTTACGGAAGATAGTAAAAGATTTCAGCGAAAAAAGATGCTTTTCAGCATTTGATAGATACAAATGAGCTGTTTAAGGAAGTGGCTGATGCCAGAGAGAAAGCCGTAGTGTCCAAACGAAAATACTGGAAGAAAAGAAACGAAAAATATCAACAAAATACATATTCAATGGTATGAAATCGGAACTAATGTACAGAACTTTCGAGAGATGATGAGAGAAATTGGACATGAAAAATATTATGAGGGGATTTATGGGGGACTTTCTTATGAAATACATGCACTAAATGCTGCGCGAGCAATACAGACAGTGGCAGATGGCCTTTATTTACAACGAATTAGAAATCCCCAAAATGGAGGAAATATATTTGCATTTGTCTGCGATTTTTCTTTGATTGCTTTAGATAAAGTATATAAATATCTGGATGATGACGAGGTAAAAAGAGCAGAATTCAAAAGATACGTTATGGATTGTCAAAAGAAAAAAGTACATATAATTGCGACTATGGATCAGATAAATATTTTGTAGAGAGACAATAGGAGGGAGTTTAATGGCAATTGATTTTAAGAAAAAATTGGCAAGCAGAACAATAACACCGAAAACTAATCCCATTGAGCTATATGGAACTTTAGACCGAAAAAGTGTTGCTGGTCCTCTTCGCCCGGCACAGGAAATTGTTCTATCTGAGTGGTATACAAAATGACGTACAGATAGGGATTTAATTATTAAATTGCATACTGGTGAAGGGAAAACATTAGTAGGATTGCTGCTTCTTCAATCTTTACTCAATTCAAAGGAAGGACCATGTCTTTATATATGTCCTAATAAATATCTTGTCAGGCAGGTATGTTCAGAAGCGGATAAATTTGGTATTCCCTTTTGTACATTTGGTGAAAGTGCCGAGATTCCAAATGATTTTCTTGCAGGTTCCAAAATACTTATTACCCATGTACAGAAATAGTATAATGTAGTTGCTTTCTTTTTCGTTGTATAATAGGTGTAATAATTGATATAATTAGACCTAAAAATGTAGCAATTAAACCTGCTGCTGCAATATAGGGATTTTCAGAAATCCAAGTTGCAATAGTTTTCATAAACATTTCCCCTTCATATTTTATTATAACATATAATTTAAGAATTATCCGTTATCTACTTAAAAACAAATATATCTACCACAAAGAGGATGTCTATTGGCTTTTTTTGAGAGGATATAATTTAAAAATGTTAAAATTATTAACAAAAGCAGAATAAGAATTGATTTTTGCAATATAATAAGATATACTGAATACAGGTAAATGAAGCTGAAAGGAGATGTGATGGAGATGAAATACGTTATTCGGCTTTTGGGAATGGAAATTAACAACATAAAAAACGTGATACATGGTGAAATTGAAATGCCCCAAAATAAAAAGGGAAGCATTTTAGGAATCTATGGAGCTAATGGATCTGGAAAAACAGTAGTTGTAGACTGTATGGTATTGCTGAAATATCTTCTTTCCGGACGTCAGATCCCGTCGAATTTTTATTACTATATAAATGAAGCAAGTGATACCTCCACTGTAAAGTATCGCTTTGAACTGAAAATCGAAGAAAAATGCTATCTGGTAGAATATGAAATTGAACTGCAGAAAAACGGTAAAAAGAGCTTCTGCATCAGCAAAGAAAAATTCAGTCAGAGAGAAATGTCGGAAGGAAAACGTATCACACCTGTTTTTGATTACCAAAAAGGAAGGAAAGAACTTTTTCGTCCGTTGAAATTGTATGAGCGTTTTTCTAAGGATATCCAGAATGTTATTGCACTTGGAGTCGCAGAGCAGGCAACGCAGAATTATAATGAGGAAAAGGGCGTTCCGGAAGTAAGTTCCTTTTTATTTTCAAGAAAAGCGCAGGAAGTCTTTGAAAAAGCCGAGGGTGAGGCTGCATTGCTTTCTCTACTGAGCCAGTGTTTTCAGAAATATGGAATTTATGATCTTGCTGTTGTTGAAAACGCGCAATACGGTTATTTATCCTTAAATCTGGAAAATATGCCCGTTAATATTGACTGGCCGGACACGATACCAAAAAAGGTGAAGGCATCTTCTTACGCTTCACAGATATAAATGTGGTACCAAAAGAAGTTTTCCTTATGTGGCAAATACGATCAAGCAGATTAATATTGTAATGAAATCATTAATACCTGAGATCAACATAGAAATTTATAATGCGTTTGATAAGCTGCTGAAGGATGGAAAAGACGGAGTGCAGTTTGAAATCATTGCCATGCGTGGAGAGAACCGGATTCCGCTTTTATATGAATCCGCAGGAATAAAGAAGCTGATCTCTATTTGCAGTAATTTAGTTGCCTGCTATAACAGGGAGTCTTATTGTCTTGTGGTAGACGAGCTGGATTCTGGTATTTATGAGTATTTACTGGGAGAATGCCTGGAAGTTATGCAGGATAAAGCTAAAGGACAATTGATCTTTACATCACATAACTTACGCCCATTGGAGATCCTTGAAAACGATTCTCTGCTTTATACGACTGTGAATCCCGAGAATTGCTATATAAAATCTACGTATATCAAAAATACGCAAAATACCCGGTTATCTTATTTGCGGACGATCAAGCTTGGCGGGCAAAAAAGAAAAGCTCTACAATGAAACAAATATATATGAGATGGAGCTTGCTATGAGGCGGGCAGGAAGGATACGTGCTAATGACTAAAAAGTTATTCTGTTTCTTGTAGAAGGGCCGACGGATGAAGATGCACTGGCTGTGATATTTACAAAACTGGTAAACGATCATGATATAGAATTTGACGTGCTCCATACAGATATCACTGCAGACGAAAACATGACGGTAAAATATATTGAAGAACGGATTGATAAGGAAATCCAAAAGTATCTGCTTAAAAATCCCTTCATAGTAGCGGATGATATCCTTAAGGTGATTCAGATCATTGATACAGACGGAGCTTTTATTCCGCCATCGTTGGTCAGGCAGTCTGAAAATGGAAAAACGGAATATTTTGATACGCATATAGAGGCGAAAAATAAGGACCGATTGATCCGCAGAAATCTAAGTAAGAGAAAGATTGTATATTCTCTGTATAACCGGGAAACTGTGGCAGGATTTCCTTATGAAATTTACTATTTTTCCAGGAATATGGAACATGTGCTGCATGACAGGGCAGAAGATCTGACTGATGATGAAAAGGAAAATCTGGCATTTGACATTGCAGTTCAATATACAGACCAGCCGGAAAAGTTTCTGGAATATCTCTATGATGATGGATTCCATGTCTGCGGTACCTATAAAGATACATGGGAGTTTATCATGGATGGAAACCATTCCTTGAATCGTTATTGTAATGTGGCGGTCTTTTTTGAACAGCTGGGGATTGGATTAGAAAAAACAGAAGGCTAAT
>NC_021014.1:804927-881613 GCF_000209835.1 Ruminococcus sp. SR1/5
ATACCAGAAAAGATGCTGGGATCTTGTATATTTGTGTACTGCACTGGCGCTTGCGATAATCCTGCTTCTTCGTCAGGCCATAAAAATCAGCCGGAGGATCATGGAGGCAGAAAACTGTTATATGGCACTTGAAGAGGACAGCCTGGCAGTCTGCCAGCCGGAAAAGAACGGAAAATATGAGTCCTGCAGGATCTTTTACGATGAGATGGACAAGATCGTAGAAGGAACCAGGCGGGGAGTTCCGGAATTTTATATCGTGATCCGAAAAGAAGGGAAAGAACAGAAAAGCTTTTTCCTTTTGGATGAGGAAGAACAGGAACGGGATGTTTTCTGTGTACGATCCTTTGGCTTTGACAATCAGGGATTCATGGAGTTTTATCGGAAACTCAGGTGGATCGTACCAGGAAGAACAAGGATTATCGGGACCAAAACACAGGAAGTATGGAAACTGCGGCGGCCGAATATCGGAATCTGTACGGCAGCAGGCATGCTTTTGGGGTATGTACTTCCAAAACTTTTGGAAATGATGTATGGGTAACAAGCTATATGGAAGAAAGCAGATCAGAAGCAGAGACTAAAAAGAGTGAAAATGACAAGGAGGAAATGTCATGAGATGGTATACAGCAATCGGAATGAAAAAAGATGATGCAGATGGAAGGTTTTGTGTCTGGGTAGATGGGGAAGAAAAAGTACTTACAGAAATGGAAACTATTTTGTGGGCTGCGCTCACCTGGTCTTTCTGTGAAGAGGATAAGGTCCATTCCCAGATGCATCGTCTTCTTGTGTTCAGCCTTGGAGAAAAACAGGCACAGGAATGGGCGGACAAAGAGGATTTTCAGTTTTGCCTGAACCGTCTGGTAAAGCGGGGCCTGGTTGTGCTGACAGAAGGATGTACCAGAGAGGAAGCTGTATACAGCATTATCAGCCGGTCAGTCATGGCTCCCATGATTTTTTCACCTGCGGAACGCATGAAGCATTTTATGGAATCCCTTTCCATGGGAAAAGGACTGAAGTTTTCACTGAGGGCCTTTAAAAAGCCGCTGCTTACAGAAGAGGAATACCAGCTACTTTCCTATCTTCAAAGAGAAGGGGATGTTTCCTGCCACCTGAAATGTTTAAAGGAAGAGGCAAAAAGCAGGGAACCCCATTTAGCAGATTCCCTCCAGGCACAGATACAACGGGAATTTATAAGCCGCGTAGCGCAGCTTTACTATAAGAAACAGCTTGTGATCAACAACATAAGAAGGGAGGACTGTCTTGAAGCAAACGGAACATCCGTATTGGCACAGGCTGTATAGATGCTTGGAAGATTTTTGGCACACGTTATCAGAATATACCGGTTTTTTTAAGGACAGGATCCAGAGATATGGTATCCTGTCTCTTTTTATCCTGCTTTTCGGATCATTTATGGGAACATGGATGAAAGATAAAACTTTTATTTTCTGGTCTTTCCTGCTTGGGATTATCGGGTTCATAAAAACATATCTTATTTTCCGTACAGCGGATAAAAAGACCTATGAAATCGTGGAAGGGCTGGTAACCGGGATAGACGGGAAAAATCCCTTTGCAAGATTTCGGAAGATCCGGGTGAGTGATCCGGACGGACGGCAGAGTGAACTTTTGCTGGATAAAAACGTAAAAGTTTTGGAGGGAAAACGTTACCGGTTTTATTTTGGCATAAATGAAAAGAAGCTGGTAGGAATCCGCCGGGTGGATGCAGCACTCAATAACGGGACTTTTTTGGGAAATGAAGAAATATAAGAGGAAGGAATTCCTTTTATAGCAGGGAGGGGAGCACCAGGCATGGTTCGATTCCATGCTGCCCTGTTTCCGCAAAAGACGATTGCGGGAAATACAACAAAGGAGAGAAGGATATGTCAGAAACACTACAGGGAACCGTGAAATGGTTCAGCGCACAGAAAGGATACGGTTTTATCACCGGTGAAGACGGGATTGATTATTTCGCCCACTTTTCGGAGATCCAGATGGATGGATACCGGAAATTAAGCGGCGGTCAGCCGGTCCTTTTTGAAGCAGGGACGGATGCCAATGGGCGCAGCCTTGCCAAAAACATTTCACCGGCAGATCCAAACGCCGAGTAAGACGTTTTCATAGTGCATGTACAGATCACCTATTCCCCTCAGATACATGCACGTATGCAGACAGATGAAAAGGGCAGGCGGTAAGAATGCCGCCTGCCACAATATGCAACAACCAAATTAGACTAACTTACACAATAACTTGACGACACAATATATAGATAAATTTAATTGACAACTACAATATATTGTGTTAGTCTTTAAATGAAAAATAATTTAACAGTCTATAAAAGACTGTGGTTATTCTTTAGTTCCGGACATTCCGGAAGAAACACTTTGGGGCGGTCTTGCCCTTAATGAGAAAAAATGGATATGCAAAATATAAGGAAGATGCAAGAAGGAAAGAAGATTCTTTTTGTGTCTTTTTTTATTGCATAAAAAAGCAGAAAGGAGGAGCACGAATGAAACTGGCAGTTAAGGAAACTGCAAAAAGAAATACCTTAAAAACAACAAAAAAAGAAAACACATTGTAAAATCAGGAGGGTCGATTATGGAGACGATTAAATGGGAAAACGCAAATGCACTGGAAATTGGAATGCTTATGGAGATGGCAGAAGACGGTTATGTGTTTTGCATCGAAGATGGAAAGATACAGGCTGTTGAAGTCCGGATTTTCAGTTAGCGTGGAAAGGCGGACATTATGTATTATAAAGATGACTTTTATAAGGAGTTCCGGACAGAAAAGGAACTGTGTGAGTATCTGGAAGAGATTGACAGCCGTGCAGAATGGATCCGGGTCACCAGTAAGAAATTAAAGGTGGCAGCTGCAGGAGAAGAAATCTGTACAGAGGTTCCTGGTGTTTCCCTGGAAGCACTGGAAAAAGATACCTTATCTCATTCCAGACTGGTCCTTATCTTACCTGAGCGAACCTGTTATATAGGAAATTCAGCTATCAAATCGTTGAAAGGACGGGCCAGGATCGATGGCAAAGCCCTGGCAGATGTCGATAAGAAAACACTGGCAGAGATCTTAAATAAATGCCTGAAGGTTGCAAGAGGAAGAGCACTGATCCGTTTCTGTGAAGGAAAAATAAGGGCAGTCCTGTCTGGTGATGAAAAAGATTATGCCATCATATCCATGCCGGATATGTACATGGTTACCTCGGCATATATCCATGGGGACTATGAGAAGGCAACGTTTTTAAACGGCTATGCAGACCATTATTCTGTTACGGCGTCCTGGCAGCTGGAAGATACGAAACTTACAGATGTTTATAAGGAACTGATGCAGAATTATGGAAGAAAGACCAATAAGGACATAAAAGCAGTTGTACGGATCACTACGTCAGACGTTGGTGTGTCCGGAGCGAATATTTTTTATTCCCTGCAGGAGCCGACAAGAAATGTGATCCTTGGCAATGCCCTGAAGGTTACACACAAAAACTGTAAAGGAATGGAAGATTTCACGGAAAACATAGAGTCGATCTTTGATTACTACCGGGAAGTCTTAAAAGGGGTCATGCGGCTGTGTGATATCTGGATTGAGCATCCGGCAAATGCCATGGCAGGGATCATGAAGCAGGCGGGATTTGGAAAAAAACTGCTTGCAGAAACCGTGGAGCAGTTTAAGGCTACTACTGGGGATGAGCCATGCAGCGCATACGAGATCTACTGCGGGATCTGTGAATCCATTACCATTGCAAGGCAGGAAAAGACGAATGAGAGAGGACTTTTAGCTCTGGAAGAAAAAATTGCCGGCTGTGTGTCAAAACGCTGGCATGAATATGATATTCCTGGCACTGTAAAATACTAACAGGATTTAAAAGAATGGAGACAGCATGGACTGTCTTTTTTTGATGGGAGGAAAACATGAAGGTTACGAATGGAAAAGATGTGGCAAGGCTGCTGGTAGATGAATACTTGAACTGCCATCCCACCGGACACAAAAAATTTATGGAGTCCATGGCAAAAGAGCAGCAGGAAATAAAAGACAATTACACTTATCTTGGGTTTGCCTGGCTAAAAGGTCTTTCAGAGGTCAGATATTACGACCTTCGAAACGAAGCATCGAAACTGATGGCCGATGATCTGTGTCTGCATGTAAAGGAACAGCCAGAAAGGGTGCGCCTGGTGTATGAAGGTGCAGAGGAAATGGAGATCAATCCTTCAGATGAAGAGCAGATGGCAAAAATGTTTACCTGCTACCTGCTTGCAGGAAGTATGGACGGATATGGGGAATTTGTGGATTATGCCCTTGATACCCACCGGACACTGCAGCAGAACCTGACACGGTTTTTTGTGGAATGGTTTGCAAAGGCAGAAAAAGGATCTGCATTTTTAAAACGGGCAAAGATGGTGTATTCCAGGTATTCCCTGCCATATATCTAAATTACGGAGGTATGTGATGGATAGAAAACTTCCGGACTGGTTAAAAGAGAGCAGGGAGGCAGAAAAACTGATCGCATGGCTGAAATCGCCGGATTGTGAAGTAAAAGAATTTTCCGGACAGCTGTTTATAAAGGCAAGATATGGAAACTGTTTCTTTTTCTTTGACTGTTTAAAGGAAAACAGAAAAACAGACCGGAACTGGTGTGCCGTGATCCACATGCCGGAGTATTCCCTTTATGAAGCAGAAGATCTTTTTCTGAAGCCGATCGGGATACCGGATGATTTTTGTTTTCCTGTGCGTGAGGATCTGATCCCGAAACTGGAAACACAGATAAGCCGCATTGGAAAGAAACTTATCCGGGAACAATGGGATGAACTTTTGTTAAAAGGCGGGTATGCAGCTGCACAGATGATCCCGGAAATCAGCAGGGTTTATATCCAGCTAAATGCAGACCGTTTTATTAAAAAAGGAAAGCGGCCGGAGGATCTGATCTATCAGCCGCAGTTTCATTTTGCGGATATGAAGTGGGGATTTTCTGACTGGATGTTTCTGGAATATTTAAGCAACCCACAGCGGGCAGCAGAGCTTTTCGCCCAGAAGTGGCTGCTTGAAAAACTTCCGGAGATTTCAAAAAAGAAGATCTGTATCGGATGTATCCGGGAGGAAATGGAAGAAATGTTAAAAAAGACTGGGACAGGGCCGGAGGTAAGCCTTCCGCGTTCTGCTTAGTATAAAAAATGAAAAAATCAGGAGGAAACGAATAATATGGGTAAATACAATTACATGAATCTGAACCAGAAGATGATCAGGATCCGGAAGAAAGTGCCGAAGCTGATCCGCAAACGGTACAGTGAGGACGTTACTTATGATTTTGTAAAACTGGATGATATTTATGAATGCCTGACACCGGCCCTTAATAAATACGGGGTCGATTTTGACATCTTAAGTGAAAGGCCGACACAGGTGGACGAACAGGGCAATTCCGTGTTTTTAAAGGAAATGGGAGCGCTCTGGAGATATGAGGCTGATCTGGAGCTGTGCTGGACCAATGCAGACCGTCCGGGAGACAAGGTACGGAGCTTTTTGCATGTCATTGGAACCAATGAAGCACCGGATAAAGCAAAAGGTGCGGCATGGACGTATGGCCTGAAGTATTATTTCTTAAATAAATTCAACATCATGCAGGCATCTGGAATAGACGATCCGGACATGCGTGGGACGGAAAAAGAAGAAATGCCGAAGCAGGAAGCTTCCGTAAAACCGGAAAAACCGAAAAAGAAACAGGAAAAGGCAGAAAGAAAAGAAACCGCAGCAAAGCCGGAGCAAACGGAACCGGTCAGGGAAAAGAAAACGGACCGTAAAAAACTGCGTGATGGAAATGCCATATCAGAAGATCCTGTAAAAGTGGAATATGCAGTGACGGATACAGAAGAAAACCTTCCTGGACAGATGGCTTTTGGAATGGAAGAAAGTGAAAGCGGACTGGAAGAATTTTCCGATGAAGAAACCAAAGCGGAAGATCCGGTTCAGACCGAGGAAATCTCCGTAGATGAGAAAATTACTGCCGAGACGGATGCAGACGGTTTCCGTGCAGTAGAAGAAACGGATGAAGTTCCATTTGATGAAGATGATGAGATTTCTTTTGATGCAGAAGAAGAGGAAGAAACACCAGAAGAGACTGCAGAGGAAGTGTTGGAGGATATGGCTCACGAAGAGGATGCAGAGGATGAAGTGAAATGGGCAGAAAAGGTTATCTGCAATTTTGGTGTCTATGCCGGAACCCCTCTTGGGGAAATGATGCAGGATGCCAGAGGTTACCAGACGATCAAATGGCTGGTACAGCGTTACAAAGGCCAGAATCAGGAAATACAGAAAGCTGCGAAGATCCTTTTGGATCATGAAAAGGAAATGCAAAAAGCAGCCTGAAAACAGAGAAATAGTTTGAGGTGGCTCCGGGAACGGGGCCATCTTTTATGAAAAGGAGGAAGGCATGTATGCCAGAGAATCGTTTACGATCGCAGAAGTAGCAGATCTTTTGTCAATCCGAAGACTGAGTGATTCTTACCAGGACGAATTTCCGGTGGAATGTCCTTTTTGCGGGGATTTAAGAGGAAAATGCAGTTTTTGCATCCGCAAAAATGGAGAACTGAAAAATGTTTACCATTGCTATCATTGCGGAGCATCCGGAAACATGCTGACACTGTATGCGGAACTATCCGGCATTTACGGGAGAAACCGGTATAAAGAAGCCTACCGGGAGATAAAGCAGGCACTTTCTTTTTCTGGAACGGATAAAAGACAGCAGTCCACGACACGAAATGGTTTCGTTTCTATCGTTTCTAAAAAGAAACGCATTTCCCTTACGGAAGCGGAATGGGATTACCGGGACCATGTATATAAGGAAATGCTCACTTTTCTTAAGCTTAAGGAAACACACCGGAGGAACCTTCTCCTGCGTGGGCTGACGTTAAATGAGGTCAGACAGATGGAAGAACGAGGTTTTTAAGTACGGATGAGGAGAATTCCGTGGCCATTGCCAGAAAGCTCTTAAAAAAGGGATTTCGCCTGGATGGGGTTCCTGGATTTTTCATCAACCGGGATGGTGACTGGGAAGCTGCTTTTTATAGGAAGAATAACGGGTATCTTTGCCCGGTCCGGGATGGGAAGGAACGGATCATAGGATTCCAGATCCGGCTGGATGTTCCTTTAAAAGAACGGAAGTACCTCTGGTTTACCAGCAGCGGCTTAGAAAAAGGCACCTCAAGCGGCAGCCCGGCAGGAATGTTTGGGAAAATAAAGGATGGCACGGTTTACGTAACGGAAGGGATCTTAAAGGCAGAGATCGCATGGATGTGTACAGGAAATCCTTATATCGGAGTCCCTGGAGTTTCCAATCATAAAGGACTGGAAACTGTCTTGCGAAAACTGAAAGAGCAGGGGTTAAAAAGAGTTTACGAATGTTACGACATGGATAAAATGATGGAATTGTCCTGTAAGCACGATGAAAAAAGTGCGTGCCGGCAATGTGAACATGGAATTCATCTGTATCATGGAGAATGCCCCAAAAAGCGCAGAAAGCGGGACATGATCCGAAAAGGCTGTATAAAGCTGTATGAGATCTGTGAGGAACTGAATGTATCCTGCAAAAGAGTTACCTGGGATACCGATGCATCCGGCATCTGGATGGAACACTACAAAGGCGTGGATGACTGGATCCTTCAAAAAAGAGGAAAAAGAACACAGGAAGACGGCATAAAATGTTTGGTCAGATAAAAGGGAAACTGGAATTTTTTTCAGTTTCCTTTTTATCTGGCTGAAAAAGCCGGAAGAAAGGAGAATGTGATGCAGATAAGAGACGGACCAAAAGAAAACAGCAGGGAAAAAAGCGATCATGAAAGGAGAACGTGCACTTGGAAAAAACTGGAAGAAAAGATGGATGGCGGGTGCGATGGCTTTTGCTCTGTGCTGCACTACGCTCTTGCAGACGGGAGCTTCTGCAGTATCCGCCGCTGAGGTGGGAGGCGTTTCCGCACAGAGCGAGACGCAGATCGAGGTACAGACAGAAACACAGACGGAGAAAAGCGAGGAGGAACTGATCGAGGAAACCGTTGCAGATCCGGAACTTGCGCTTACGGTTACCGAAGGGGAAGCCTTTGATATTCAAAATGACTTTACAGGACTGAAACTCTCTGACGGAGACCATGTGGAACTGAAAAAAGCAGCAATGGAAGACGGGACTGTATTTGATTATAACCATGCGGGGACCTATAAATGCGTATATCTTGTTACGCCCGCATCGGGGGAAGCCTATCTGGTTGCCAGAAACATTACGGTGACACCAAGGGAAGCAGAAACAGACGGATCCAATGGCGGCCAGGAACAGGAAACCGGCGATGACGAACCGGAGGCAGACCCCGTCCTCCCGACCATAAGCCCGGAAGATGCCCCGGAAACTCAGGAAGAGCCGGAAGAAACGGAGGAATCAGAAGAAGAGGAAGCAGAAGGATTTTCCGATGAGGAAACAGAGGATGGAAGCCATCAGGTTGACATTGTACAGGGAAATGAATTCAATATTGAACTGGACCACGAGGACGGACGTTACCAGACGGGGGAGACGGTCAACTTTTCCGGTGATATCCCGCAGGGAAGCCTGATCGCAGTGGGAACAAGTCTTGTCGAAGCAAACCAGACAGAGAATACCGAAGATCTTCTGTATGCAGAAGTAAGCTACGATGAGGGAACAAATTCCTTCAGCTTTGAGATGCCGGAAGATGATGTTGCATTAAGTGTGCTATATGACCAGGCTGAGGGCGGTATTAGTACCGTGGCAGCTTCCGATGGAGACTTGTGGGATGATTCAACAGACATTGAAGCTAATACCTATTACTATTATTCAGATGGAAAACTGCATCCTTTTGATTCTGTAATGGGACAGGGCGGAAATGATTCCTATAAGTATATCCGTTACAAAGCAGGCGGAAAGACTTATACCGTCTATGCATACTGCATGCAGCACAGTAAACAGTCCCCGCCAAGTGGAACGACTTATAAAAATATGGTCGAACTGGATGAAGGCGGCGATGACCGTTATTTAAGGAAGGCCATGTTTTACGGATATGGCGGTCCCGGATGGGGCGGCACATTCAACGGCTATAATATCAAATCCATCATGGAAAAATACGGCTGTTCCTCCGAGACCCGTGCAATGCAGCATTATTTGGTCGATTATTTATATGACGGGGAATCCGGATTTGGCGGCTCCCTTTCGACAACTGCCAAAAACATGTTAAAAGAGATCAAGGCAGCCCTTGCAAAGATGCCGGATCCAACGACCATGGAACTGACACCAGGGCTCAGTGCTTCTGCAAATGGAAACCAGAGCCCGACATTTACATGGAAGGCAAATGCAGCTTTTGTGATCACGATCCATCTGGAAAACGGGGTCTCCCTTGTAAATGAGACGACAGGGAAAACCGGGACCGGAAATGTGAGCGTAAAGGGCGGTGAAAAATTCCATCTGGAAGCAACCACCCAGAATATTGGAAGCCTGAAAGGAAAATATGCGATTACATCCAACTATCCGCTTAATTTCCATGCCATGCTCTTAAAGCTGGCAAACAGCCAGGATATCGGCTTTGGATATTATACCGATACACTGGAGCTGAACCTGGAGGTAGACTGGCCGGATGAAGCAACGGTCAAGATCATCAAAAAAGATAAGGGAAGCAACGCGCTCCTTGCAGGTGCCGTTTACGGCATCTATGCAGATGAAGCCTGCACGAAACTTATCAAAAAAATGCCGGCAACAAATGCAAAAGGGGAATCCGAAGTAAAGATCACCAAAACACAGGATACCGTTTACCTTCGTGAGATTTCAGGCCCGTCCGGATATGTGCTGGATACCAAAGCCTATGGGGTAAAGCTGGTCGTGGGGCAGACCGCTTCCAAGAACTTAACAGATAAAGAGCAAAAAGGTGCACTCACCATTTATAAAGAAGGAGAAGTGCTCACCGGAGCGGCCGTCACGGAAGATGGTGTGACCTTTGCCTACGAAAAACGGAAATTGAAAGGAGCCGTTTACAGTGTTTATGCAGGTGCAGATATCAAGGCGGCAGATGGCACCCTCATCTATAAAAAAGGTGCACTTGTCAAGGATAATCTGGTTACCGGAGATGACGGAAGCGTTACGTTAAAAAATCTCTATCTTGGCACCTACACAGTAACCGAGACGAAGGCTCCGGATAATTATGTATGCAAAGGAGAGTCCAAGACTGTTGAGCTTGCGTATGCAGGCCAGACCGTAGAAGTGCAGACTGGCAGTGCAACATTTTTAAATGAACGCCAGAAGGCAGCAGTTCGTGTGGAAAAGCAGGACGAAGAGACCAAAAATCCGCTTTCCGGAGGTATTTACGGGCTGTATGCAGCAGAAGATATCAAAGTTGATGGTAAGACCGTTGTTCCCAAAGGAACCCTGATCGAAAAAGCAACGACCGGAGCCGATGGAAAAGCTTCTTATAAAGCGGAACTTCCGATTAATTACAGCTACAGCATCCGGGAGATCCAGGCACCGGAACTTTACCTTAGAAACAGTGAGGATACTTACACCTTCACTTTTAAGTTTACCAATGATAAGGAAGAAAAGGTAAACTTTAGCCATACCTTTACAAATAAGCGTGTAAATGCAACGATCGACCTGGTAAAAGAAGACAGCAAGACAGGAAACAGCGCACAGGGAGATGCCGTATTTGAAGGAGCCATTTACGGGCTCTATGCAAGGGAAGACATTAACCATCCGGATGGCAGGAGCGGAGTCCTTTATAAAAAGGACGAGCAGGTAGCTACCCTGACGACCGATAAAGCGGGAAAAGCAAGTGTAAGCAACCTGTATCTTGGAAAGTATTATTTGAAGGAGATCACGCCTCCAGTAGGTTATCTTCTGGACGAAGAGGAGCATGATGTAAACTGTAACTACGAAGGAGACCAGGTAGAGACGGTAAAACGAAATACCGTTTCCAAAGAAGACGTGATCAAACAGCCATTCCAGTTGATCAAAGCAGCGGATAATGATAAGACCGATGCGGATCTTTTAAAAGGTGCCGGATTCTCAGCTTATCTGATCAGCAGCCTGACTGTAAAAGACGATGGAAGCTATGACTTTACAAATGCGACCCCGATCGTTCTTACGGAAGACGGAAAAACAGAAATGTTTACCGATGAACGCGGCTATGCGTGCAGCATCCCGATTCCTTATGGACGCTACATTGTCCGTGAGACTACAACACCGCATAATTTTATGCCGGTAGATGATTTTATCGTAACCGTAACTGAGAACAGCAGTACACCGCAGGTATGGAGAGTCCTTTTGGACGATGAGTTCAAAGCAAAGCTTAAGATCGTGAAACAGGATGATGAGACCAAACTGCCGGTCCTCCTTGCCAATACAGAATTCAAAGTGTACGACCTGGATGCGAAAAAGTATGTGGAACAGGTAACGACCTATCCAAATACGGTTGTCCATAAATCCTATTTTACGGACGAAAATGGTTACCTGATCCTTCCGGAATCCTTAAAAATGCGGAAATTACAGGATCGAGGAAGTGAGCGCGCCGGATGGCTACACTCAGAATACCCAGTATGTGGAGATCAAAGTTGACAAGAATACAGCTTATCAGATGGATTCTGTCAGCGGGGATGCCATCATTACCGTGACCTATGAAAACCATCCGGTCAAAGGTAAACTGGTGATCCATAAATCCGGTGAAACCTTAAAATCCTTTAAAAAGGATTTTGTATACGAAGAAACTTCCCTGGAAGGAGCAGAATTTGAAATCTACGCAGCAGAAGATATTTTCACACCGGATCATCAGGTGGACGAGCAGGGAAACCGTCACGTGATCTATGCAAAGGATACCCTGGTAAAAACAGTGACCACCGATAAAAATGGGGAAGCTGTTATCAAAGACCTTCCGCTTGGAAAATACCGTGTGAAAGAAACAAAAGCACCGGCCGGATTTGTCTTAAATCCAGACAGTCAGGAAGTATCCTTTATCTATAAGGACCAGAACACACCGGAGATCGAAGAAAAACTGGAATTTTCCAATGAACGCCAGAAAGTAGAGCTGAGTGTGGAAAAACAGGATGCCGAGACCGGAAAGGCTTTAAAAGGTGCAACCTTTGGATTATATAATAAAGAAGCAATTTCTTCCGGCGACAAGGTGGTCGTAAAAGCAGATACACTGCTTCAGGAGATCACAAGCAACGAAAAAGGTAAGGCAGCGTTTTCGCTGGATCTTCCGCTTGGCAGATATTATGTGAAAGAGCTGCAGGCACCGGCGGGTTATGTATCTTCCGATGAGATCCTGGAATTTGATGCCACATACCAGGGCCAGGACGTAAAAACGATCAAATTAAAATCCGTGAAGAAAAACCAGCCGACAACGGTAGAAGTAACAAAAGCAGATATCACGACCGGAACAGAACTTGACGGGGCTTCCATGAGTGTACTGGATAAGGATGGCAACGTGATCGATTCCTGGACATCCGTAAAGGATTCCCCACATGTGATCAAGCGACTTCAGGTTGGAAAAACTTACATTCTGCGTGAAGAGCTTGCACCATATGGCTACTTACGTGCAACAGACGTAGAGTTTACGATCTCTGATACTGCAGAAGTACAGAAAGTCAAAATGGAAGATGAAGTCCCGGTAGCAAGACTTCTGGTAAACAAGAAAGGGGAATTCTTAGACAGCGTATCCCTTCTTGACAATGCAAAAGGCATGATCGAGCACCTGTTCAACTATGTGACTGGAAACCTGACTGATGTAACCTTCAATGTTTACGCGGCAGAAGCCATCCGTGCAGCAGACGGGGTAAGTGCAGATTATTATGCGGCAGATGAACTGGTCGTCTCCATTACAACAGATGGAAATGGCATCGCCCAGATGGATAACCTCCCGCTTGGACGCTATTACATCGTGGAAAAAGAGACCTCACATGGCTACGTTCTGGATAATGAACCAAGATATGTGGATCTTACATACCGTGACCAGGATACACCTCTGGTTACTTATAGTGCCGACTGGCAGAATGCGCGCCAGAGGGTACAGGTGGAAGTCCTGAAAAAAGAAAAGGACAGTGACAAAGTACTTTCCGGGGCAATCTTTGGCCTCTATGCAGCAGACGACATCGTATCTTCAAAAGGAAAAGTACTCCTTGCGAAAGACACCCTGATCGAACTGAAGACCACAGATGAGGAGGGAAAGATCCAGTTTGTTGCAGATCTCCCGGTTGATAGCAGGTACTACATTAAGGAACTTGCCGCCCCGGATGGCTATGTGACAGACCAGGAACCGCAGGAATTCACTTTTGAGTACCAGGGCAGTGAAACCAGTGTTGCAGAGTATGCGTTCACCTTTGAAGATGAACAGACTACGGTAGAACTTTCCAAAGCAGACCTGACGGACAAAAAAGAACTTCCGGGAGCATCCTTAAAGGTAACAGATGAGGATGGAAATACGGTGGATGAATGGGTATCCAAAGAGGAAGCACATATCATCAAGGGTCTTATCGTAGGAAAGAAATACAAGATGACAGAAACAAAGCCGGCAGATGGTTATGTGACTGCGGAAAGTATTGAATTTACCGTCGAAAACACAAAAGAAGTACAGAAACACCAGATGCTTGATGATGTGACCAAAGTGGAAATCAGCAAGAAAGACATTACGGATTCCAGTGAGGTACCGGGAGCAAAACTGATCATCCTGGATAAAGATGGAAAGAAAGTTGAAAGCTGGACGTCCACGGATAAACCGCATATGGTCGAAAAACTTCCGGTAGGCAAATATACCCTTCGTGAAGAGCAGGCCCCGGATGGATACCTCATTGCGGAAGATGTGAAATTTACGGTAAAAGATACTGGAAAAGTCCAGAAAGTCAAAATGAAGGACGCACATCCGTATGGAAAACTGGTCATCAAAAAGACCGATTCCACCAGTAAGGCAGCCCTTCCAGGAGCAGAATTTGAACTGCGTGAAAAGGAAAGCGGAAAAGTCGTAGAAAAACTGGTAACGGATAAGACCGGAACAGCGACAAGCGGCAAGATTCCGATTGCTACTTATAAAAATGGAAAAGTAGAGAAAACCGTGGAATATATCCTGGTAGAGACCAAAGCACCAAATGGTTATGAATTAAGCAGCAAAAAAGAAGAGATCCGCTTTGAATACAAAGACGGAAAAACCAAGGTGATCGAGATCGTAAAAGAGATCAAAAACACCAAATCCCCTTCCGGCAGCACACCGACAGGAAACAGCCCGAAAACAGGGGACAGCACCAACATCTGGCTTCCGATCCTTCTGGCAGTCCTTTCTGCCTGCGGCATTGGCGGCGTGATCTGGTATAAGAAGAAAAAAGGAAATTAACGAATACGGTTCAGGGCTGCTCGATTTACCGGCAGCCCTTTTTCCAGGAAGAATAATCGGAGGTTTGTATGAGACACATAAAAGAAATCATGATCGTGGCAGTCTGCCTGATGGTACTCAGCTTTTGCGTATGTACCGGTCTTGGCATTTACTTTATGTACCGGGAAGGTGTGCAGGAATATGAAGACCTGCGTACATACGTCAAGGAAACAGATGAGGATGACCACACAGAAGGAACAGACGGAAGCGATGGGAAACAGACCGTGGTTGATTTTAAGGCATTAAAAAGATCAATCCGGATATCGTTGCATGGATCCGGATCCCGGATACCAGCATTGATTACCCGGTAGTCCAGGGAAACGATGACTCCTATTACCTGACACATACTTTTAAAAAAGGCAGAACATGTGGCAGGGGCCATTTTCCTGGATTCCGATAACAATGTCGATTTTTCTGATGACAAGAACATCATTTATGGCCACAATATGAAAGATGGCAGCATGTTCCGCGGACTTCGAAATTTCCTTGACGATGAATTTTTAAAAGAACACCATATCCTCTATCTGTATCTTCCGGATGAAGGGGTATGGATCTTTGTGATCGTAAAATGCGAGTATACACCGGCCGATGGAGATGCTTTCTTACTTGGAACGCAGGAAGAAGTTCCAACGCTTCTGCTTTCTACATGTGGAACAGATGCCTCCAAACGTCTGGTCGTATGGTGTGAAAGGCAGGAGGAGAACGGAGAACAGATAGAATATTCTGACGAGGAAGCAGAAATACAGGAAGCCGGGGATGATCTTGCTTTCTTAGATGGGGAGTTTGTGGAAAACGAAACCCATGATTTTATTTAAAAGTTTGCAGAAATTTAATGGATAATTTCTAAAAATATAACATTTTATTTTTCAGGTCTTTCTGGATGGACAGGAACAATCATGGTCTATCCGGAAAGGCCTTTTTTATTGCAGGAATGGCGTTAAATGGCACTTTGATGGAAATATGATTGCAGAAAAAGAAGAAAGAAAAGTGATGTTAGTTACGACTACTTTTAAAATTGAGAAGAAAAATGTCGATTTTTCTCGAATTTTGTTTATAAAAACATATGACGTTTTCTGCTATTTCAAGACAAAATGATTGACAAAATATGGAAAAAAAGTTATTCTATAAGAAAGGTAATATTGTAGAGATTTTATATATGAGTGGTTCGTCAAAGACTCATGTATAGGAAGTTCGGTGAAAATCCGACACAGGAACGCTACTGTGATGAGCAAAAGCTACAAGTCAGGTCTATCCCTACAATATTGTGCATCAACCCTCGGTTTCAGGGCGGCACGGGTATTTTGTGACTGGGTTGTGCCATGCGTAGGGTGCGGCTTATTTTTTTACAAGGAAAACCGCACGTTACCATCACATCTCAGAGCACCAGGATATTCCCAATACGGGAGAGGAGGAGAAAGGCAGGTCCAGACTCGTGATCTGTACGGGACAGAAACCGCTGTCCTAAGGAGAAACTACGAAAAATGAGCATCTGAAAAGAAAAGGAGAGAAAAAGGTATGAGCAAAAAATTCAAAAGATTATCAGCAGTCATTTTAGCAGTTGTTATGATGCTTGGTTCAACTGTAATGGCTTCCGCAGCAACAATGCACATTTACATCAGAGAATGGGAACAGGGAACAAGCAGTAATACTTATTTAGGAACTCCGAAACCGATTTCAGGAATCACTAATCCGGTAGTTACTGTAACAGGTGTAGATTCAAATGGTACTTACAAAGATGCTCTTGAATTAGCAAGAAGCAAAAAACAGTTAAATGTTCTTTGGAATAAAGAAGCAGATGAATATTTAACTACACTCTCAGTTCCGGGATATTCTAAGACTAATGATGGAAAAAATATTAATCCAACATATGACAGTGCTGGCAATATGATTCATGCTACATGGCAGGGAAGCTCTTGGATGTGGTATCCAGGAAATGATGTTACTTTGGAAGACACTTCTTCTTATCCGCAGACAACATTAGGTGGAACAAAGGTACCATCAGACAATGAATTTTCTATCGTATTGAGCTATGATACTACTCACTTTGATTGGTAAGTAGTAGGGCGTTGGAGGAATTGTGATGAAAAAAAATATCTTGCCTATTGCCTTGCTTTATCCATGGTTTTAAGTACTTCGGCTCCAGTATTGGCGTCAGAACAGGTAGATGTTGTTGCTGAAAGCGTAGAAGAACCAGATGTGACGGTTGATTCAGAAATTGAGACAATTGAACCAGAAGATGATGTTGCTGTGTTTGAGGACAACTCTATTCTTACTGAATCTGAACAGGAAAGTGTAGAAAATAGTGCAATAGATTCTTTTGATGATGGTAGTGATAGCACTGACTTTGCAAGTGAAGAAGACGGTTGGATACAGTCAGAAGAGGTTACGGGACTTTCTTTTATGTATGATAGCAGTAACCAGACATTTTATATGAAAAGTTCAACACCTGTAGCTTTGCCAGATAATACACAATCAGGTTGGACAAGCGAATGGCGTAATAAATACGGAACAGAACTTAATAATGCTAAGACAGTCGTGATTGAAGGTGAAATCACTCAGATTGGGGCATTCAATTTTAATAATGGCCGATCAGGAGCTTATGATAGTTTGGAAAAAGTAGTGCTTTCACCAAGTGTAACCAAAATTTCAAGATCTGCTTTTAGCCATGTAGCTTCATTAAAGAGCATTAATTTGAACAATGTTCAAATTATTGAAAATGCAGCATTTACCGAGTCAGGAGTGGAAAGTGTTACATTTGAAAATGAAGGATTGGAAATTGGAAAATATGCTTTTGATACTTGTGAATCATTGACCTCTGTAACTGCAAAAAAATTCAGGATTTGGGTGAAAGTGCTTTTAACGGATGTACTGCATTAACCTCTTTTAATTGTGAAAGCAATATTGATAAAATTCCAAATGACTGTTTCCAACAAACTGCACTTACATCATTTGATTTCAAAGATGTATCCAGTGTTGGAGTAAATGCTTTTAATGAATCAAGTTTGAAATATGCTTGTTATGCAGGAACTAAAGTTAAATGGGATGAAATGGTTCCAGAACCAGACTGGATGGGAGCAACTGTTCCAGCAGATACTGTAGTTCATTGCAAAGCAGATGCAGTGGAAGCAAAAGAAGCAACTTGCACAGAAGCTGGCTGGAAAGAAGTTGGCGTTTGTGAGGTATGTGGTGAGCATTATTCTTATCCAACTGATGAGAATGCAATCCCTGCAACCGGACATACATGGTCAGAGGATTATGTAGTAGATAAAGAGGCAACTTGCATTGAAGCTGGTGAGAAGAGTAAACATTGTACAGTCTGT
Source organism: Ruminococcus sp. SR1/5 (assembly GCF_000209835.1). Lineage (NCBI taxonomy): Bacteria > Bacillati > Bacillota > Clostridia > Eubacteriales > Oscillospiraceae > Ruminococcus > Ruminococcus sp. SR1/5. The sequence continues at coordinate 822,632 of NC_021014.1, forward strand.
GATGCAAAAGAAGATGTACAGGAGATTCCAGCACTTGGACATGATTTTGTTTCCAAGGTAACAAAGAAAGCAACCTGTACAGCAGATGGTACTCTTACTTATACCTGCAGCAGATGCAACGAAACAAAGACCGAAACTATTAAAGCGACAGGACATAAGTGGAGCAACTGGAAAAGAACAGCAGCAGCTACAGTATTTAAACCAGAAGTTCAGACCAGAAAATGCTCTACATGCAATAAGAGTGAGACTAGAAATGTTGGCAAAAAGCTTGCGCCGAAGGCAACTCTTAACGCTTCTACTGTAACCTTAAAAGTAAAACAGTCTACTTCCAGACTTAAAGTTACCAGACTTGCAAAAGGTGATTCTGTAAAATCCTGGAAATCCTCCAATAGCAAGATCTTCACAGTAAGAGGCAAGTCTAACGGAACCTGCAAGATCACTGGCAAAAAGAGTGGAACTGCGAAACTGCAGATTACCCTTGCCAGTGGACTGAAGAAGACCGTTAAGGTAAGAGTTCAGACAGCAGCAGTAAAAACCTCCAAAATCACAGTATCCAAAAATGTAACTGTTCGGAAAGGAAAGAGAGTGACACTGAAGCCAGTCGTAACTCCATTCACATCCCGTCAGAAGGTTACTTATACAAGTTCCAACAAAAAGATTGCAACCGTTTCTTCCAAGGGCGTTGTAACTGGAAAGAAAAAGGTACTGTAAAAATAACAGTAAAATCCGGATCTAAATCCGTTAAAGTGACTGTCAAGGTAAAATAATTAAAAGTTGAAAAGCTCTTCTTCCGTGAGGAAGAGGAGCTTTTTTTAAAGGAATGACAAAATGAAAAAATAAAATTGTGGAAAAGGATAGCCGGCTGGCTGCTTGTTTTTCTTCTTGTATTACAGCTTCCTGTAAATGCCTTTGCGGGAGAATGGGTAGATAATACACCATATTCATCTAAAGAAAATTTTACAGATGAGCAGGATATTTCAGAAGAAGGTGATTCATCAGGTGATCAAACCGATGTAGAAGAAGCGTCAGATTCGGAAGACCAGATTGATATCGAGGAAGAGATTCCGACAGAAGATTCGTTTGACGTAAGAGAGGAAACTGACACTAGTGCTGATCTGGATACGGAAGAATCTTTTGCAAGTGAATTTACAGATGAAGATGAATTCACGGATGGAAGTACTGCACTTTTCAGTGATGGAACAGACCAGTCCGAAGATGGTACTGCAAAAGAAGAAATACAGGTAACTGTCAGTATCAGCAAAGATGGAAAATTTCTTAATGATAAAGACGGAAATCCAATGGCAGGACGCACCGTGACCTTAACTGGTCAGTCTTCTTATACCATGGACGATGCTTTGAAAGCAGCACATGACTTGTATTACCCAGGTGGAGCAGAAGCTGGGTATGATTACCACGCGGATGACGCAGGTATATTTGATGGTGTCATTTACCGGTTGTGGGGATACGATAAAAAGGATGTACCATATATTAAATCTTCTTTGAATCGTGACAGTGCCAATTATGGTTCTGCGCTTGGAAGAACTGTAGAAAATGGTGACGAAATGCATTTTTTATCCAACAGAAAAAGGGCCAGGATAAACTTGCATTTTTTACAGAAGAAGAACAGACAGTTACAGAAGGACAGCCGATCGTTCTCAGACTCAAACAGGAAGATGATGCCGGACGTGCATATTCAAACTGCAAGGGAGCGTCTATCTATATAGATGGAAAAAAGCAGGAAAACATTATAACAGATGCAGAGGGAAAAGTAACACTTCCAGTGCTGGAAGCAAGAGAAACTCCCTACTTTATTACAGCAGAAAAACAAATCAATAATAATGGGACAGAGAGTACTGCGATTTCAGCAGCATATGCAAACATAACCGTTGTTCCGGGTGGAGTTGATAAAGGCGATTATATCAGCAGTGTGAGACTCTGCATTAAAAACAGTGAAACTGAGGTAAAAGAGGAATCAGTCAACACTTTTGATGGGACACAAGCATTTAACTTTCCAACAGGATTCAGTCATGGCGAGTTTTATGTAAATGTGAGTACAATGGAAAGCATTCCAGAGGGTTGTACTTTATATGCAGTTTACACCAGTCCATTGGATGATACAGTAAAAAGAGTGAAATTGTCACAGGATTCCTCAACTCTATTAAAAAATACGAGTGTGAAATATTCTTCAAAAGCAATTCTTTCTATTGGCTTTGAAGTAAGAAAGAATGGAAATATTTTACAATCTGTTGAAGTTCCGATACATTATAAAGCACGTTTAAATGAGCTGACAGTCAGTGATTCCTGGGGACATGAATTTCCTACAGGTTTGCAGGATACCACAGAAAGCCAGAATCTTGAAGTGACAGTACCGGAAAATACGGAGTATATTGACATTGCCGGAAGTGATAATGACTGTTATGGCTCAATTGCGGAAAATCCGGAACTGGTTGTAATGGATGGCGTTGAACTTACTCAAAGACCACTTGGAGGGGCTTTACGGTTCACGCCCGATTGGAATAGTCATTCGGAGTATACAGCTGTCATAACATTAAAAAAGATGATGCAAAGTATGTTTCAGAAGATACAGTATATACGCTTACCATAAAGCCGGGAGAAATTGATTATACTCCGGTACTTACAGACAACAGGGATGTTATCGGAAATTCTTATGGAGTCCGTCAGGGAGACAAAGCAAAGGCATTTGTAGTCAATGCTTCTGTTTTACAGGAAGATGAAGGAAAACTCTCCTATCAGTGGTATGTAAGCACAAACGCGGAAGATTATGAAAAAATAGAGAATGCAACTCAGAATTCCTACACAATCACTACAGAACAGCCGAAATACTACAGATATTATAAATGCCTTGTTTCTTATGAGATAAATGGCCGTTGTTATATGAAATTCAGTGGCGTTTTTACTGCAAGGGTATATCCTCTTGTAGCTGACAAACCTGTCATACTTCAGCAGCCAAAGGATATGACTTACGTCAGGGGAATTCCGGTCACGGAAGGACTGGAGATAAAGGTACAGGAGTCTGAAGAATTTGGGGTTCATACAGAGTATCGCTGGTACCGGAACACAGAAAATTCTATACAGGGAGGAACTGCGATTCCAGGTGCAACCGGGAATACTTATAAGCCCGATGTAAAAGAAACAGGAAAATTCTACTATTATTGTAAAATAAGAACAGATATTGGAGCTAATATAGATGGGGATGGCATTGATATATACAGCGAGTATGTCTACTCTGATGTTGTATCTGTCACCGTCACAGAAGCTCCTCTCCCGTGGGAGGGAAACGGAAGTGAAAGCTCCCCATATCTCCTTAAGACAGCTTCAGATGTCGAGGCATTGCGCGACAAGGTAAATACAGAGGGATTTTCCTTTGAAAATACATACTTCCAGCTTACGGAAGACATCACCCTGCCGACTGGATGGAAGCCTATCGGTGTGACAAAAGACGGAAGAAAAGATCTGCAGAACGGTGTAAACTTGAACGTGTTCAGTGGTATCTTTGATGGAAATAACCATACCGTAATAGTACCGGAGGGCGGGCTGCCTCTCTTTGGCTATGTCCGTAATACAAGGATCCGTAACCTGAGCATCTATGGAACAAAGATTGCCGGTTATGGCCTTGTCAACAACTTTGAGGGTGTCGGACTTTCCGGAACGGCAGTTGAGATCGACAATGTTACCCTGAAAAGTGGTTCCAGTACCTTGAAATCTGGCCTTCTGGGTGCGAATAAGACGATGAGCCCTTATGCCGGATGTTCTTCAGCTTTTGAGGCAGTGGTACGAAACTGTACCATCGAGAAGGGGGTTGTCATCGGATATGACAGAAATGAGAATGAGATCGGAGCCATTGCCGGGCGCATGCAAGGTACCGTAGAAAACTGTGTAAGTTATGCCACCGTTTACGGAAGCAGTTATGTAGGCGGTATTATCGGAACCAGGGACAATGCCATGGGAAACTGTTCTGTGATCGGCTGTAAATTTTATGGCACCGTAGAGGCTTCCAGTGAAGTGGCTGGTGGTATTGCAGGTGGCGGTTATGACAATTCTACAGCCCCGAACGGATGCAAGATTACTATCAACAGTTGCAGTGCAGAGGGAAGTATCACCGGTTCTGACAAGGTCGGAGGAATTCTTGGTGGAGACCTCTATGTGGCACAGACCTGGAATAACTGCACTTATACCTTTAAGAACAATTCCTTTACAGGAAAGGTACAGGCAACAAAGGCAGACGCAGCATATGTAGGAGGTATCATTGGTTTTTATGACAGCCTGAACCGGATCGATGACATCACCAACAATTATTATGCAAAAGACTGCGGGGCAGATAAAGGGATCGGTTTTGTAAGATACATTGATACCAACTGTCTGACCCATGAGACGGCAAGCGGAGCCACTTATGTCAATACAGAAAAAGAAACCACCAGCTGCCCGAAGGTGGAAGGCTGCGGATGGCAGACCGGATATAACCGGACGGATGATCCACTGGGGGCAGACCAGGAAAAACTGGTCTCTACAGAAGGCCTGCGTGTTTATGTGGATTCCCTGGAGCTGACTGGTGATTACCGGACAGAGTTTTACCTTGGGGAGGACCTGGATCTCAGTGGAATGAAAGTGGTTGCTGTGATCAGTGACGGAACCAGACAGGAGCTTTCGCTGACAGATCTTACCATAGAGGGATATAACAAGGATAAACGTGGGGAACAGAAACTGAAAATTTCCTATAAGGAAGCATTCGTGGAACTGACCGTTAAGGTATTGAAAAAAGATGCCGGTACGATCACGGTAAGCTTTACGCTTCTCGGAGACTCTGTTCATGGCAGTGCAAAGGAGGATCAGGAACACACCCTGCGAAAAGGAAATCTGGATACCTGGATCGCAGCAAAAGATTACACGATCGATGGAAATGCCAACGTCCTGGAACTCTTAAAAGAAGTGCTGTCCAAAAATGGAATGAGCTGTCGTACATTGAGGGATGAGACCTACATTGCCGGAATCACGAAGGATGGTCAGGAGCTTGCAGAATTTTCCAATGGACAGAACTCCGGCTGGATGTATACTTTAAATGGAATCCACCCAGATCTTGGAGTAAAAGAGCAGTACCTGGAAGACGGGGATGAGATCGTATTCCATTATACGGATGATTATACCCTGGAGCATGACCATGTATGGGACAGCAAATGGAATTTTGATAAGGATGCCCACTGGCATGAGTGTGTTGCCATGTATGGAAAATGTGACATCACGGATAACACGAAAAAGGGTGGTTACCAGAAGCATTCCTATGGAAAAGGAAAGCAGATCAAGGCTGCTACTTATAAGACAACCGGACTGATGAGATATACCTGCCAGGTCTGCGGATACGAAAAGACGGAAACTATTCCTGTAATTGCACATACGCATAAATACACCTGGAAAACTACGGCAAAAGCTACGGTATTCCGTCCGGCGAAGCAGGAAGGAACCTGTTCCCTCTGCGGTAAAAAACAGACACGGAATTATGGAAGCAAATTAAAGGCAACTATAAAACTGAACGTATCCTCCATTACCCTGAAGCGGAAACAGGCCACCACAAAGGTGAAGGTTTCCATGGCATATGGAGATTCCATAAAGTCCTGGGTTTCCAGCAACAAAAAGATCGTGACCGTTGATAAGAAAGGAAAGATCAAAGCCGGAACCAAAACAGGAACGGCAAAGATCACCGTTACCTTAAAGAGTGGAAAGAAAGCGACTCTGAAAGTAAAAGTCCAGACTGCAAAGGTAAAGACTACGAAGATCAGCGGCCTCAAGAAAAAACTGACCATCAAGAAAGGAAAGAGTGTTACTTTAAAACCAGTGGTCAGCCCGATCACTTCCCAGGAGAAAGTGACCTACCGTTCTTCCAACAAGAAGATTGCAACAGTCAGCTCGAAGGGCGTGGTTAAAGGCCGGAGAAAAGGAACCGTTACCATCACAGTTAAATCTGGAAAGGTGACTAAAAAGATAAAAATTACAGTTAAGTAAACAGAGTAAGGGTGTAAAAGGTATCAAAAATCAAATAGTGTTTTTGGTACCTTTTCATCCGATAGAGGATAATTATGAAGCAACTGAAAAAAATATATTGGAAACGGATCGGGGTAATAGGAATCAGCTGTTTTATGCTTTTGTGGAGCTGTCTCCTTACGGGCTGTGGAATCGGAAAAGGGGATTCCGGAAAACCTGCTGCCTGTACCATTTCGATAGACTGCCAGACGATCCTTGACAATATCGGTGATCTAAAAGAAACCAAAAAAGAATTTGTCCCGGAAGACGGCTGGATACTTCCGGAAATGGAAGTTAAATTTACTACGGGCGATACCGTATTTGACATCTTAAAAAAGATCTGTGGGGAAAAAAACATCCAGCTCTCTTCCAAATATACCCCGTTATATAAAAGCTATTATGTGGAAGGCATCAATCAGCTTTATGAATTTGACTGCGGAAAAAATTCTGGCTGGATGTACAGTGTAAATGGAGAGTTCCCGAATTATGGGGCTTCCAGTTATAAGCCCAAAGATGGGGATAAGATTGAATGGAAGTATACCTGCAATCTTGGAAGTGATGTTGGAAACCCATACAAAGATAAGAAGTAAAGAAATTGTGAAAAATAGTTAAACTGGTATGAGATAAAGACCAGAAACATTGGCGAACATTGACAGAAATAAGGCGTATCGTTATAATTAGAATAACAAAAAAATCGAGCGTGGTTCGGCTGATGGCAGCCGATTTAAGGAAATCCGGTGCGATTCCGGAGCTGCTTTTCCCTGTGTGAAATGTATCGAATGAAAAACGCCTTATGAAAACATTTTGAGCCAGTATATCCAACACGTCAGGCAAAGAATACAAACATGTAAAAGATATACAGTTTGTATGATCCGAACGTTGGAAAGGAGATCATATGCGCTCACAAAATGATAAAGCAACATGGAGTATACTGCGATTTGATCATCGTACATTTACGGCACAGCTTGCCAGTATGCAAAGAAACAAACAGGTAGCAGCAATTCCTGAAAAATATATTTATATTGATGATTGCTGTTATAAGGGCAACGGGAAAATAAAAGAGATAATCCTGCCATCCGGCTGCAGAATCATAGGAAAGGAAGCTTTTGCAAGCTGCCAGCTCCGTAAGCCCGTTGTATTCCCACAGACCGTTAAAGAAATCAAAGAGAGTGCTTTTTCGGAAAATCATTCTCTCAGAGAAGTAACATTTCCGGCATCTTTGGAAATTTTAGGAGATTATAGTTATAAAGGATGCACAGCCCTTAAAAAGGTAGCATTTGAAACCAGTTCAGAATGCCGCAGGATTCCGGAGTGCTGTTTTCATTCCTGCACGCAGTTAAGTAAAGTGGTATTCCCGGAGCATTTAAAGAGTATAGGAAGAAGAGCTTTTTACCGCTGTAAGGAATTAAAGGAGATCACGCTGCCGGATACACTGGAAGAAATTGGTATGGAAGCCTTTTACTTCTGTGGCTTTGAAACCATAGTCTTACCAAAAGAAATTAAAAAATTAGATCAGAGGGCCTTTTTCGGATGTAAGAAATTGAAAGAGGTATATATTCCGGAAAATATCATGTATCTTGGAGAGGAAGTCTTTCATGGATGCAACCGGCTGGAATATCTGGAGATACATCATGATCCTGAGCATATTGGCTCAAAGATCGTGAACAAAAACTGCACGATACGTTGCAAAAAGGGAAGCAAAGTGGATTTGTACTGTGAAGAGCAGGGATTAAAGAGGGAGTACATTTAAACGTGTTATCAACAAATAAGACCGAGAAAAGAAACAGACAGCCTGCGGATCAATCCATCATTGATGCTTTTTCCACATGCCATCCATTTTTGAATTTTTTTTATTTTGCTGTAGTACTGTTATTTACTATGTTTAATCAGCATCCCGTCTTTATCTGCATTTCTTATGCGGGTGCTTTGTCTTATTCCGTCTTTCTGCTTGGAGGAAAAAGGACACTTAGGCAAAGCTTTCTCTTTACCCTTCCCAGTCTTTTGATCGTGGCTCTTCTGAATCCACTTTTCAATCATTATGGGGTCACGATGCTATATTATGTAGAAAGCAGTGGAAACTGGATCACTTTGGAGGCCTTAGTCTATGGAGTAGTCCTTGGAGCGGTCATGTTCGTAGTGATCCAGTGGTTTTCCTGTTATAATAAAGTTATGACAAGTGATAAATTTATTTACCTGTTTGGAAGGCTGATACCGGCCCTTTCTCTGATCCTTTCCATGGCACTTCGCTTTGTCCCCAGATTTACGGGGCAGCTGAAAGTGATCCGGAACGGTCAGAAATCCATGGGAAGGGATGTTTCAGAGGGCAGTCTTTTTAACCGCATCCGTGCGGGATTTAATATGCTGTCGATACTGGTCACATGGGCTTTGGAAAATGCCATAGAGACTTCGGATTCCATGCGGAGCAGGGGATATGGATTAAAAGGAAGGACTGCTTTTTCCATTTACAAGTTTACGAAGAAGGATAAGGGGCTTCTGGCAGTGATGGCAGCTTTATTCCTTGTATTTGCCACTGGCTGTATGAATGGGGCTTCTTATGCAAGTTATGATCCCCGTATTTTACTTGCTGGTTTTACCATTCAGGGGCATCAGGCTCCGGTATCTGTTCCAGTAGTTGAAGCAATGCTTACATATATCTGCTTTGCATGTTTTTGTTTCCTTCCGGTGATCCTGGATGTGACGGAGACTATCCGTTTTGCCGGAAGCCGGAAGCATTGTGAAACAGATCTGGACATGACTTACAAAAAAATCTACGAAACTCTGGAACAGGAAGGATAATGATTATGAATCTTGTAGAAGTAAAGGAGTTTAGCTTCGCATACCCGGAATGTTCCAGGAAGGTTCTGGACCATGCGAATCTGAAAATAGAAGAAGGAACGTTAAATGTGATCTGCGGACGGAGCGGATGTGGCAAAAGCACACTGTTGCGCCAGTTAAAAACCGTGCTGGTCCCGGTTGGAAAGTCAGAGGGAGAAATCTTTTACCGGGGGATGCCGCTTTCGGGGATCGATCACCGGACACAGAGCCAGGAGATCGGTTTTGTCATGCAGAACCCGGATAATCAGATCGTAACGGATAAAGTCTGGCATGAGCTTTCCTTTGGATTGGAAAGCCTGGGATATGACAATGCGACTATCCGGCTGCGGGTTGCGGAGATGGCCAGCTATTTTGGCATCCATCAGTGGTTTTATAAAAATATCTCAGAGCTGTCAGGAGGGCAGAAGCAGATCTTAAACCTGGCTGCGATCATGGCAATGCATCCATCCCTTTTAATACTGGATGAGCCTACGTCTCAGCTGGACCCCATCGCTGCCTCTGATTTTCTGGAAACCGTAAAAAAGATTAACCGTGATATTGGAACAACGGTGCTCCTTACGGAACACCGGCTTCAGGATATCATCCCTTATGCGGATAGGGTATTTGTCATGGATAAGGGGAATGTTTATCTGGAAGGAACTCCCAGGGAAATCGGGGTAAAATTAAAGGAACAAAAACATGGCATGTTTCTTTCCATGCCGATTCCTATGCAGATCTATGGTGAGACAGACAGTCAGGCAACCTGTCCGCTGACAGTCAGTGAGGGAAGACAGTGGCTCTCCCGTTACTGTAACGAAAAAGGAATTGCTTCGGATAGTCAGCGAAAGAGCGAAAGCACTGAAAAAGTCAGATACACAAAAACAGATAGTTCGAAGAAAGAATTGTCCATTCAGGCGAAAGATGTCTGGTTCCGGTATGAAAAGGACAGCCCGGATGTTGTCCGGGATCTTTCCCTGGAGGTAAAAAAGGAGAGTTCTATGCACTGGTAGGTGGAAACGGTACGGGAAAGAGCACTACGCTGTCTCTTTTAAGCCGGGTGCGATGTCCATATCGCGGGAAGATCCTTCTGGAAGGGCGGGATATCCGTTCGTATAAAGACCGGGATCTGTATTGCGGGCTTTTGGGAGTCATGCCGCAGAACCCACAGAGCATTTTCTTAAAGAAAACAGTCCTGGAAGATTTGTATTCTGTGATCGGGGGCAGGAGAGAAAAAATGTCTTCGGAATATCAGATTCACATGAAAAAAGAAAAGGCCATAGAAGGGATCGTAAGCCTTACCAGGCTGGAAGGGCTTCTGGAAAGACATCCTTATGATCTGAGTGGTGGGGAACAGCAGAGGCTGGCACTTGCCAAAGTCCTTTTGCTTCGTCCGAGGATTCTCCTGATGGATGAACCTACGAAGGGAATGGATGCAGAATATAAAGAAGAGATTGGAAAGATCTTAACCCGGCTGAAACAGCATGGCCTGACGATCTTTATGATCTCCCATGACGTGGAATTTGTTGCAGAATACGCGGACAGGGTAGGCCTGTTTTTTGAGGGAAACATCGTTACCAGCCAGGATACCCGGGAGTTTTTTGCCGGAAATAATTTCTACACAACTGCAGCAAACCGGATGGCAAGGCATTTGTTTCCGGAAGCTGTGACCGGAAAGGATGTGGTTACGTGCTTACAGAGCAGCAACTGGACCAGTTTATAGATGAATTCTGGGAAGACATCCCAAATGAAACACAGGAAGAGGAACCGGCAGAAGACCTGGAAGAATATACCCTTCCCTCCGATGGGATGATCATCCGGCAGATGGAAAAGAAGGGGAAAGTGAACCGGAGGACCTGGTTTGCTCTTGCTCTGATGCTTTTGGTCGTACCACTGCTTTTGTATCTGTCAGTCCGGTTTTTCCATGGAAGGAAATATCTGATATGCAGCCTGATTGTGATCGTGGCTGCAATGCTCCCGTTTTTTATGATGTTTGAAGGACGCAAACCAAAAGCACGGGAAATCATGGTGATCTCTGTCCTTGCAGCGATTGGTGTTGCAGGGAGGGCAGCCTTCTTTATGGTACCCAGTTTCAAACCGGTAGCTGCTATTGTGATCCTTACCGGTGTGTCTTTCGGAGGCGAGGCAGGTTTTCTTGTTGGCTGTCTAATCATGATGTTATCCAACATGTTTATGGGACAGGGTCCCTGGACACCATGGCAGATGTTTTCTTTTGGCATCATTGGCTTCCTTGCAGGAATCCTTTACCAGAAAGGAATCTTAAAAGCAAGGAAACGGGACCTTTGCATTTATGGATTTTTAAGTGTGGTCCTGATCTACGGCGGGATCATGAACCCGGCAAGCATCCTGATGTCTTATGGGTATATCACACCGGCCAGCCTGGTTGCTTTCTATATTTCAGGAATCCCGGTGGACCTGGTGCATGCACTGTCAACCGTGATCTTTTTATGGTTTTTGAGCAGGCCGCTTCTTGAAAAACTGGAACGCATTAAGAAAAAATACGGGCTGATTGAGTCCGGGAAAGAGGAAATGCTTTGATCTATGTCAGCCATTTGCTTTGTGATGAAGATATGAAAGAAATCTGCGGTCAGTATGGAGCCGGTGTGGAAAGTATCGAGTTTTCCATATCTGACAATCTGGACCAGCTGGAAAGAAAAATGGAACAGTATCAAAAAAGACTGGAGCAGATGGGAAATCCACCGCTTACCCTGCATGGGCCATTTCTGGACTTAAACCCGGCATCTTTTGACAGTCGGATAAGGAAAGTGACCATGGAACGGTTTGACCAGTGTTACCAGGCAGGAATTCGCCTTGGAGCAAAAAAGATCGTATATCATTCCGGGATGATCCCTACGGTATATTTCCGGGAAGGATGGGCGGAACAGACAGGCCGGTTTTTCCAGGAGTTTTTGAAAGACAGGGAAGGCCCTGAGATCGTCATGGAAAATGTCCTGGATGAAGACTGGCGGCTTCTTTTGGATGTATACAGGCTCGTGGATTATCCAAACTTTAAGCTGTGTCTGGATATGGGGCATGCACACTGCTATTCGGAAATTTCTGTCCTCGAATGGGCGAAGGAACTTGCTCCATGTGTCGGACATGTACATATCCATGACAACGCAGGGGACAGGGATTCCCATTTGGGCTTAGGAAAGGGCACAATTCCATGGGAAAAGGTTTTAAAACTTCTTCCCTGCACAAAGGAACGGACCTGGACGATAGAATGTTCCAATAAAGAAGATGTGATTCTTTGCATAAAACAGATAAACGAAAAATGAGGGGGAAATTATGAACAGATTAAAAAACGGACATGCCAGTTTCTGGTGTTAGTTACCACAGCGGGGCTTTTGACAGGCTGCGGGGGCGGAACCCCAAAGCTGGAAGATGCACTGAAAAAGACAGCTGCTTATGAACAGGAAACCGTAACTTCACCGGCATCAGATACCCTGGGTGGGGAATGGACAGTGATCGCACTTGCCCGTTCAGGAGAAACGGTAGATGAAAACTATTTTGAAAAATACCGGGCCAATCTTGAAAAACGTGTCAAAGACCAGGAAGGCGTGCTCAGCGATAACCGTTATACCGAGTATTCCAGGGCAGTCATGGCCCTGAAATCCATAGGGAAAGATCCGACAGATATTGGCGGTTACGATATTGAAAAGCCGCTGGAAGATTTTGATGCAGTGGTCTCCCAGGGATTAAACGGTGCCATTTATGCACTGATCGCCTTAAATGCCGATGACCCGGATGCCAATAAAGACGGGGAACTAGAACAGAAATATCTGGATTACATATTGGAACGGGAAAAAGCAGATGGCGGATTTTCCCTGGATGATAACGCCAAAGACGGGGATGTGGATCTGACCGCCATGACACTGCAGAGCCTGGAACCATACCAGGATGAAGAAGATGTAAAGGAAGTCATTGACAAGGGTGTGGAATTTCTGGCAGAGATACAGGACGATGATGGCGGTTATACCGCATTTGGCGCAAAGAGCTCGGAATCCATTTCCCAGACCGTGATCGCACTCAGTGCGGTAGGTGTAGACTGTAATAAAGACGAACGTTTCCAGAAAGATGGAAAAGGCCTGTATGATACACTGATGACTTTTTATCAGAAAGATGGAAGCTTTAAACACATCCTGGACGGAGAGAGCGATCCTATGGCAACAGACCAGGGATTCTGTGCACTGGTGGCTTACCAGCGTTACCAGGATAAGGAAAACAGTTTTTTTGATATGACAGACCACAGATAAGGATGGAGAAAAAATGCCGCAGAAAATAACAGAACTTCAGAATCAGCTGGAGAAAATCATTAAAGGAAAAAATATCACAGATAAGATCCTCATGGCAGTGCTCGCAAAGGGACATGTCCTTCTGGAAGATGTTCCTGGTGTCGGTAAGACGACGACCGCACTGGCACTGAGCCGTCTCATGGGGATGGAATTTAACCGTATCCAGTTCACCCCGGATGTTGTCCCTTCCGATGTGACCGGATTTACCATGTATGACAAACAGAGCGGACAGTTCTCCTATCATGAGGGAGCGGTCATGTGCAACCTTTTACTGGCAGATGAGATCAACCGTACTTCCAGTAAGACCCAGTCTGCCCTTCTGGAAGTAATGGAAGAAGGAAAGGTGACGGTAGACGGGGAAACCCATTGTGTGCCATCCCCGTTTGTAGTCATTGCCACAGAAAACCCGGTGGGCTCTTCCGGTACACAGCTCCTTCCGGAATCACAGCTTGACCGTTTTATGATCAGTGTCAGCATGGGATATCCGGATCACCAGAGCCTGGTGGAACTGTTACGGGACAGACAGAAGGAAAATCCCCTGGAAAATGCAAAGACCGTAGTTACCCGGGATGAGGTGCTGGAACTCCAGAAACAGGTACAGGAGATCTATGTGGCAGACCAGGTGCTCGACTATGTGGCAGACCTTGCGGAAGCTACAAGGAAACATGTGCTGATCACGCTGGGATTAAGCCCGCGTGGAACCCTGGCACTGGTAAGGATGGCAAAAGCAGCTGCTTACATGAAAGAAAGGGATTATGTCATTCCAAAGGATGTGCAGGAGGTATTCAAGGACGTTGCGGCACACAGGATGATCCTGGATTCCAAGGCAAGGTATCAGGAAAAAACTGCCCGTGAGATCCTCTCGGAGATCCTGTCAGAAGTGCCGGAACCGAAGGTGGAAGGATGATAAAGAACAGGATCCTGTGGCTTTTGTGGCTGGTCTGCATGGCAGGAGCAGCAGTAATTACAGGCACATGGCTTTTTGCAGCGGTTCTTTTGCTCACCGTTCTTATTTTGATCTTTTCTGCAGGGAGTGTGGTTTTGTCCGGAAAAAAAGCCGTTATCAAACTGCATCTTCCAAAGGCATCAGAGAGAATGGAGTGTTTCCATGGAAAAATGTATTTGGAAAATCAGTCTGCATGGCCGGTATTTGGCGGAGCAGGAGTGCTCAGATGGGAAAATCTTTTTACCGGGGAAAAAGGGTGGTCCCGATTTCCTTTTCCCTGGGAGGAAAGGAAAAGCAGGTCATTGAATTTGAGGCTGGAAGCAATTGGTGCGGCTGTATCAGATTTTGTTTTTCTGACTGGAAATGCCAGGATTTTTTTCGTGTCTTTTCTTTAAAAAGGAAGGCTGATACATGCGCTTATACCGTTGTAATGCCGGAAAGACAAAAAGGTGAGCTTTCCCTTTTTACAAGGGAAGGATTCGACATGGAAAGTTTCCGCTATTCCGGAAGCCGCCCGGGGGATGATCCGGGAGAAACTTATGACATCCGGGAATATCGTTCCGGTGACAGTATCCGGCAGATCCACTGGAAGTTGTCCGGAAAACTGGATGACATTATGATCCGGGAAAAAAGCTTCCCGGTGGATGATACGGTACTGATTCTGGCAGAAGCATTTCAGGCAGACCGGGATCCGCAGCGTGCGGAAACGGTGGCAGAAGTCTTTTCAGCAGTCCTTCAGAGCTTTATGGAAAAGAAGATCTCCTGCCAGGCCGGAGTCTATGACCACAGCACTGGGAAGTTTCGGCTGGAGAAGATCCGTACAGAAGAGGACCGCGAAAACATCCTGTACCGCTTCCTGCGTTATGGAAGTGATGCAAAAACGCCGGTCACAGTACGGGAATATCTGAAAGACCCGGGAATACAGAATTTTGCAAACTATGTATATATAACCGGCGACCCGCAGGACAAAGAAGCAGAACTCCTGGCAGCAAAGGGAGAAGTGACTATCGTAGGATGCGGCACAGGCGGCAGAGACAGTGGAGGAGAACAGGTATTATGGAAATACGGATCACAGAATCCAAAAGACAGTCAAAAACAGCATATGGAAAACAACTGTCCGGTATCCTGCCGGAAACTGCACTGATCTGGCTTAGTGCAGGCGGAGGGCTCCTGCTTTTCATGAGTGTCCTTACTGAGCAGGAACGCATGGCACCGATTTTGGGAAGCGTGCTTCTTATGGCAGTGTTCTGTACTGCAACAGAAAGAATGGGAAAATATGGGCTTTATGGACGGCTGGGACTGGGAATGGTTTCCATCGCAGGGATCTTCCTGTTCCATGGACAGCTCTTAGACGGCATGGCATTATACTGGAATGATATGGCAGACATCCTGGGAAGCCGGGCAGGAATTTACCTCAAAAGGTTTGAGACTGCCGGGATACAGGGAGGGGATGCCGCCCGCATGGTATTCCTTATTTATCTTGGAATGGCAGCGGCAGTCTGCGGATTCCTTATCCTGAAATTGAAGTTTTATCTACTGGTGCTTGCCTGGGCTCTGGTACTTCCTGTCCTTTCGGGAATCCTTGGTATGGAACCGGATGCAGGCACAGGAGTTATTTTTTACATGGGGATCCTTTTGGAATTGAATCTTATCCTTTCCCGTTCTGGAAGGAAACGCCACCGGGCAGAGAGCAGCCGGGCATTTTTGACAGGAAGCATCCTGGCATGTGCGGTAATGCTGGCAGCCGGGATCCTTCTGGAACAGTTTATGCCGTCCGAAGACTATGGTTCCTCGACACTTGTCACAGAAGCTAAAAAAGAGGCCCTGGACGGGATCAGCAGCCTGCGGTACAGAAAAGGAAAGATCAATACCCTTCCGGATGGAAAGCTGAAAGAATGCGGTGCCTGGAGTGCCTCAGACGATACGGCACTTTCCGTTACCATGGAAAATCCGGATTCTCTCTACCTGAGAGGATTTGTGGGAAGCGTGTATGACGGTTCTTCCTGGGAAAGCCTGGATACGGAGGATGCCTATAAACAGAGGACGCTCTTTTACTGGCTCCATCAGGATGGATTTTATGGGGAGACCCAGCTAAGCCGTGCAAGGGCACTTGCAGATGATGATACCCTTTCTGACAAAGTATCCGAAGTGGATATAAAAAATGAAAAGGCAGACAGCCGTTATCTCTATACCCCTTATGAGATCACAGAACTGCCTGTCGGATACAGGAAAGAGACACCGTTTGCTGACAGTATGTTAAAAGCAAAAGGACTCTTTGGAGCAAGAAACTATCACTATCAGGCAAATGGAAACCTGGTAAAAGATTTTACGGTGCTGGGGGCAAGGGTCTATCAGGCACTTGCCAGGGATGAAGGGGATTCCTACCGTGATGATGAGAGTTATTACAACGCATTTGTGTACAGCCAGGATACGAAGCTGTCCGGTGCACTGGAAACCCTGTTCCGCAAAGAACTGGGGGACGGTGGAAACCGGGAACAGGGGCATACCGATTACTATACAGCGATCAGCAGGATCCGTTCCTATCTGGAAAAGAACCTGACTTACAGCACGGCAGCCGATCCCTATACCGGACAGGGGGATTTTGCAGAGGACTTCCTGACAAACACCAGGATCGGCCACAGTGTCCATTATGCCACGGCAGCGGCACTGATGTTCCGTTATTACGGGATCCCGTCCCGTTATGTGGAAGGATATCTGGTCACACCGGAAGATATCAAAGATAAAAACCCGGGGGATACGATAGAAGTCCCGGGAAAGAATGGACATGCCTGGACCGAGATCTATATGGACGGCCTTGGATGGGTACCGGTAGAAATGACACCGGAATACTACAATGTCATGGAGGAAGCAGACCTCACGGCAGGCCTGGAGGCAAAAGGAGCCAAAGCAGCTGCCATCCCGGAAGCACAGGACGAACCGCCTGCACAGGAGAACATCCAGACACACTGGAGCTTAAAACTGGCACTGTTCGGAATCGAAAAGCTTCTGATCCTCCTGCTTGCGGTATTTGACCTCTTCTGCCTGATATTTATCTTTACGGTCTGTGTGCTCCGCATCCACGCAAACAGAAGACGGAGAAAACTGTTTGAAAGTGAAGATGACCGCCAGGCGGTTCGCGCCATGGCCGGATATGCGCGGCTTCTTTATTATCATGGCCCTGAGCTTTATTCGGAAGATGCCATGAAGTGTTACCGGAAAACAAGCGTTATCGGGGAAAAGGCTGCGTTCAGTCCCCATGCTGTATCAAAAGAAGAACGAAAGGATACCGCTCTGTGCGTGCAGAAAATGAAAAAGGAACTGAAAAAAGCCAGAAGCTGGTATGGGAACTGGATCATGAAATACATAGAAAGGCTGTATTAAGGAGGGAATGGCCATGAAAAAGAGAAAAAAGAATAACCGGCTTTCCTTTCTGACAGCCCTTGTCTGTCTCCTGCTTTTTGCCGGAGTATTATTTCTGGGAATGAAAAACTATGAACCGGAGAAAAGTGAAAATCCGGTACAGGGGGTGAACAGTGAAAGCTCCTTAAAGGGCTATCTTGGAAAGGGATATGCTTATGCCGGAAGCCAGGAAGATGCTTCCACGGGTGAAGAATCCTCCTTTGAAGAACAGGCACAGCTCCTGGAAGATGAACCGGAGGAAGAACCGGAAAAGAAAAAAGAAGAGGCACAGGTGACCGTTACCCCGGAGCCGACATCAGAGCCGGAAGCTTCACAGACACCGGAACCGGACAGTCAGAAGGAAGATACCCAAAAAGGGGATACCGATCCGGAAGACGGTTCCACAGGAGAGGATAATGACAGCTCCAAAGACAATACCATCCATTATGACAAAAATGGTGACCAGGATGATGACAGCCAGAAAGAAACACCGGATCAGGACGATGACCGGAACCAGGACGGGGCGCAGGTACCGCTCAGTGCAACGCCGACGCCATCCCCGGAGCCGGAACCGACACAGGAACCGGAGGAAGACCATTATCCGACGATCGCCACAGACCTGACTGACGGGGAAACGGTAAATGCCGCGTACCGTACATTTTATGTACAGGCGGTAGACTGGTACGGGAACAGCTTATCCTCTACGGCACTGGAAGTATATGGAAATGGTGAAAGGCTTTCTTCAAAAGGGGAGCCTTCGCCGGGGATCCTGGCTTACCGCCTGGATCTCAATGAGGGCAGCAACACCGTGACCATCAAGGCAACGGATGATGAGGGGTGGAGTACCACACTTCCAACTTTTACCATCTATAAAGGGGATGAAAGCCAGGAAGAACCTGCCGGTTCCATTACTGTCAGCATTGAGGCCGGGACTGTCGGACTTGGGACGATCCTGCCGGCTACCTCGATCGACTTTTATCAGGGCGAGCAGCTTTCCTCTGTGGTCTTAAGGCTTCTGCAGAACAGCGGGTTTGACTGGAGAAATGATGGAAGTGCAACAGGAGGCTTTTACCTGAAGGCCATCGGACGTGGCGGCATCACTTCCGGAGCCTCGATCCCGGATGACCTGATGGCGCATCTGACAGAAGTAAACTGCCAGCTGTCCGGGCATGATGCCAACTGGCTGGGGGAATTTGATTTTACCATGAATTCCGGCTGGATGTATTTTGTAAACGGTGAATATATGAACATTGGAATGTCGGGCTATTTCCCGGCAGACGGTGACGAAGTAAGGCTTCGCTTTACCCTGTATTCCGGAGCAGATCTGGGTGTCGGGGATAACGGCGAAGTATGGGGGGACTGGTAATGAAAAAAACAATTTAAAGAGACCGATCATTAACAAATTTATTATCGGGACCCTTTCTGCAGGACTGCTGGCAGGAGGGGCTGCACCAGAAACAGATGCGATCTTTGTCAGGGAAGTTTATGCAGCAGACAGCGCAGAGGGTTCGGAAGGGGAAACGCCGGCAGAACCATCGGTACCGGCAGAACCGACCGCTGTACCGGAGCCGACTGCAGAACCGGAGCCGACCCAGATACCGGAACCAACCGCTGTACCGGAACCGACTGCTGCACCAGAGCCAACTGCCACTCCGGAACCAACTGCTGCGCCGGAACCAACCGCAGCTCCAGAGCCATCCGTTACACCGGAGCCTTCTATTACACCGGAACCTTCTGTTACACCGGAACCGACCGTCACTCCGGAAGTTAAAAGCAGCAATGCAGATCTGAAAGAATTATATATATCCAGTTCCGATACCTGGGGAAAAGGGATCTTAAAACTGGATCCTGTATTAAACAAGGACCGGGACAGATACAAGGCGGTTTATGACGGGGAACGCCAGAGCCTGAACATCTGGCTGGCAGCGGAAGAAGAACATGCCACGGTCAAGATTTATGCGCTGAGCGGAGTGAATCATTCTACCGTGGAAAAAGATGAGACCATCAAAGAAAGCAACGATGGAAAGGGGCATGTTTACTGGAAGATCCATTTCGGAGACCAGGAAAAGGAAGCTATGGTCCGGGTACAGGTAACCGCACAGGACGGCACCCGGAGGGATTATTACCTGACACTTGGGATCACAGACCAGACCCCGCCGGAATTGAAAAAAATCAGTGCCAGCAGGATATCCGTGGACCAGGCCTCAGTAGTATATAAGACCAGTGAAAGGGGACAATGCTATTACCGTGTCATAGAGGCCGGCGCGAAAGTACAGACCCCGGACACGTCAAAAGAGGGAAGAGAGGTACTGAAAGGAAGCGATACCCTGACCATTACAGGCCTGTCAGAAGGTGAAAAAGATGTGGTGATCGTGGTGAAAGACCTTGCAGGCAATGTCAGCAGTCCGCTGGTGATCCGGATCCCTGATGTCAGAAAGAAGAACAACGGGACAGCGGGAAATGGGGGCAGTGGAAATTCCGGTTCTATAGCCCAGAGACCCGGATATGGTGGAAATAAAAGTGAAGCCGGAGTCCCGGGTAAAGGCAATAATGGGGAAGGATCCCTCGCAAATCTGAAAACGGTTGGCGGAAAAGGCACGTCAGATGGAAAGAACGGATCGGACAGCACGGAAGAAAACAAGGAAAAGAAACTGACGGCTTATGCAGGCACAAAGAAAAAAAGTTCCGGTTCTGGTACATCAGGTGAAAAGAAAGGCAGTAAAAAAGCGGATGCCATAAAAGACAAAACAGAAGAAAAACAGAAGAGTCATCCACAGAGGAACTGACAGGAAGCAACGACAGAGAGACCGCATCCGGTATTGTGTCCGCTTCCTCCAAAAATGAAGAAAAAGCATCCCGGAACTGGTTGGCAGTAAGGTAACAGACACCTGGACGCATATGAAACTTTTTACAAAGATCTTATCCTTATTTGCACTGGCAGGAGTTTTGTATCTGCTCCTGTGGACAGGAGCGAGACGCAGTTTCAGAAAGATAAAAAGCAGGAATCCACTGCTTCAGCAGTAAAAGATCAAAAAGGGAGGTAAACATCAGATGAAAGGAAGACTAGGAAAATGGCTGGCAGTCCTTCTGTCGGTGAGCATGCTGGCAGGGACAGCTCCGGTCTATGGAGCCGACATATCCATGGAAAGTGATTTTTCTTCCGGGGCAGCAGAGACGGAAGCACAGCCGGATGTCCAGGAAGGAACCGAGATCACAGAAGAGCCGGGAGACAGTGACGTGGAGATTACAGAAGAACCGGAAACAGAGGAACCAGAATTCTCAGAAGGGGAATTTAACGGCGAGGATCAGGAGGAACTGGTCATGGACGGCTCTGACGATGAAGATTCTGCAGAACTTACCTTTGAGGATGCTCCAGCTGCCGGGGAGAACAGCACGAAAGAATATCTCAAGGATCTCAGTGTGTATTCCGGCTATGGCGTTAAAGATCCTCTGGAGATCAGCCGCAGGGAAGACCTGGATGAAACCTATGGCGGGAAAACTTATACCGTTGAGATCGGATCCAGTTATAATTCTACCGGATTTTATGTAACGGCAGATCTTGGGGCCGATGCACCGGAGGGATCAACGATCCGGTTATCTGCCTGCGATCTTGATGGAAAGACGGTTGAGAGTGAGATCATTGCAACCGGATATACCGATGGGAAACGTTATAATTTTTCAAATGTTTTTACAAAGGATAATGGAAAAAGGGCTGTTTACACAGTAACAGCCGGTACAGCTACAGACAGCCAGACTTATAAGATCGTAGTGCTCCGGAGGCTGGACCTTTCCATGATCGGCTGTTACCTTCCCTCGGACACGGACATGGCCAAAAACCTGATCTCAGAGTTTGACAGTGCCGGTATCACCAGGGATTATGATGTGACAGTGGGTGAGAATACAAAATCTGTAAAAGTTTCTGCAAAAGCCTTTAATGACAAGTGGTATGGCCTTACCGTAAACGGACAGGCAGTATCCGGCAGCAATGCCATTGAGATCCCTCTTGACGGTTCTGAGACCAAGATCACATTCCAGATGAAAGAAGACGGGACTTATCAGGATCCGGCTTATCAGGATATCACTTATACTTCCACAGGAACCTATACGATCACCGTACATAAAAAAGCAAAGTCCTCGATCACGTTTGTAACAGATCCATCGGATGCAGTGGTCAGTGTATATGATTCCAAAGGGGAGCGCGTGGAACCTTCCAAAGATGCGGATGTGTATGATTCCCTTTATTATGGGGATGAGTACACCTGGAATGTGTCACGACATGGATATATCTCCAGAAGAAAGAAGTTTACGGTAGGTGAGGAAACAGAGATCCAGGTAAAACTGGAACAGCAGACGGCAACGCAGCCAGAGATCACGGATAATGACTGGAGCAGTTACCGGAACAGTGAAACAAACAACGGGATCACCAATACCTCCACGCCGACCAGCAAGGATACAACGGTACAGAAATGGTCCCTGCATCTGGATGCAAAGGGATGGGATGCAGCACTTACCCCTCCACTGATCCTGGGCGGCTATCTTTACGTGGCATCCGGACAGTTCATCTATAAAATAGATAAAAATACCGGGGATATCGTGCAGACCAGTGAACAGATGCACGGAAATATGCAGTATGCAATGATCCCGCTTGCTTATGCGGAAGGAATGCTTTTTGCACAGATCGGCGGCGGCCAGATCCAGGCACTGAGTGCTACTTCTTTAAAATCCCTCTGGATCAGTGAGAGCCTGGGCGGCCAGACACTTTCCCCGATCACCTATAAAGATGGATATATTTATACCGGAACCTGGACTTCGGATACAACCCCTGGTTCTTACTTCTGCCTTTCTGTTACAGATGAAGATCCGTCAAAAGGCGATGAGATAAAATACTGTACCTGGAAATATAACCACAAAGGCGGTTTTTACTGGACAGGTGCTTATGCGTCCGAAAATTATCTGGTGTTTGGTTCTGATGACGGGGCCGGTGATGCCTATACATCTATCCTGTATTCGGTTAATACGCACACCGGACAGCTGATCGACAAGCGCACGGATATGATCGGCGATATCCGCTCCACCATCGTTTATAACAATGGATATGTTTATTTTACTACCAAAGGCGGCTATCTCTACCGGGTTGCCATGAATGCAGACGGTACTTTTGGCGCAGTGGCAAGCTATAACCTGGGCGGTGCGGCAACATCTACACCGGTCGTCTATAAAGGAAGGATCTATGTAGGTGTCTGCGGAAACGGCGGACAGTACAATGCGGATGGGGGACACCATTTTTGATGTCCTGACAGAATCCGCTTCCGGTCTTTCCCTTGCATATAAAGTCTCTATCCCGGGATATCCGCAGGCAGCACCGCTTCTTTCGACCGCTTATGAAAACCAGGACTTTAATGGAGATGGCAAAGCGGATGGACGTGTCTATCTGTATTTTACCTACAATGCAAAACCTGGCGGTATCTATATGCTGACAGATGAGCCGGGCCAGACTTCCGGAAAACCGGAAGAACTCTTCCGTCCGGTACTTGCACAGCAGGAGTACTGCATCAGCCCGATCTGCGTGGACAGGGATGGGACACTTTATTATAAGAATGACTCCTGTTATCTGATGGCACTGGAAACAAATGGAGCTTACCTTGACAGTGTATCAGCAGAAGCAGATACTGGCCGGGTCAGCTGGGAAAAAGCATTCCAGCGTTCGCAAAAAGAGCATACCTTAAGGGTTGCCGAAAATGCTACAAAAGTGACCCTGACATTTAAAGCACCTGCCGGATGTACCCTGACCGTCAACGGAAAAGCTTCCAATGGAACCTATGTGGCAGATGTAAGATCCGGACAGGCAGATGTTACGGTTAAAACAACACTGAACGGAAAGAGCAGGGATTATATCTTCCACCTTACCAGTGGGCTTGGAAACTCTTCCCTGGCAAACCTGGTGGTAAGTACCAGCAATACTTTTACAGACACTTCGAAATATCTTACATTATCACCGGTATTTGACAGCACTAAAACCAGCTATACTGTTTCGTACCTTGCAGACAAAGAGGAAAATAAAGAGAAGTTCCTCCGCCTTTATGTGGAACCTTCAGATGGGGATGCCACGGTAACGGTACAGAAAGTAAAAGGTGTTGAGAAAGTATCCATGCCGGTTGTGGCAAACGGAAAAACGAAACGTGTAAATGTATACTGGGAAACCGATGCAAGCGAAGCACAGGTGAAGATCACGGTAACAGCTGCCGGAAGCGGAAAAACAGACTATCTTCTTACCATACAGCGAAAAGAAATCGTTCCGACACCAACACCTACAGAAGTTCCGGAGGTATTCGGACCATGGAAAACGATCTCTGTTGCCACAGTATTTTCACCGGCTGTACAGATGCGTACCAGCAACAAGGGCCGCAAGGAAAAGAGGACTGTCGGCAAAAAACTGACACCTACGATCAAAGTAACGGCTACCAGCATTAAGCTGAAAGTAAAACAGTCTACTTCAAAAATAAAGGTTTCCGGACTTGCAAAAGGTGATTCCGTTAAAAGCTGGACTTCCAGCAATAAGAAAATCGTTTCTGTAAACAGCAAGGGAACGATGAAAGGCTTGAAAGCCGGAAAAGCCAAAGTGACCATTACACTGGCTAGCGGCAAGAAACAGGTCATTTCCATTACTGTGCAGAAAACAACGGTAAGGACAACGAAAATCACCGGACTGAAATCCAGGGTGACCGTTGCAAGGAATAAAAACTTACGCTGAAACCGGTCATCAGCCCGATCACTTCCCAGGAGAAGGTTACCTACAGTTCTTCAAATAAGAAAATCGTGACGGTAAATTCCAAGGGTGTGATCACCGGAAAGAAAAGGGAACAGCCTATATCACAGTGAAATCTGGAAAGATCCGTAAAAAAGTAAAAGTAGTTGTTAAATAAAAATGATTTAAGCAGGAGCTGCCTTTCATGAATACATGGAGTGGCAGCTCTTATTTTTTTGAAATTATATAATATTTATATTAAAATGTAGTGACAATAATAAAAATATGGTAAAATATAGGAAAAACAAATAGTGGGAGATGATAAATATGGCAAAAAAATCACCTGAAGATCAGAATGAAATCCCCTTTTTAGAAAAGTTTATGGTGTCACAAACGTATGATATATTTCGCTTCGGAGGTGAAGAAATAAAAAATGATGAAGTTGGCATACAAAGAATGCTGCAAAATTTCTCAGGACTTTTAACAGAAGAACAAATTCGGGAGAATATGAAAAAATATAATCTCCCTAAAATGTTTGAATTAGTAAAAGAGTATTTTAAAAAAGAATATGATTTTGAAGGAAATGCAATTCAGTTAAATAATCGTTATCAGAAGACAATCAATAGCTATATTTATAACGATCAAAAAATCCAACTTTTATTCATATAGATGAATTATTTGAATCAACAGTGATTTCTTTTTTCGTAGCAATGTTCAAGTGGTCCAAAGAATTTGATAACTTGGATATTTACGGAGACTGTTTTAGATACACACTTTTTTTGATGAATGATGTATGTATTTTTGGCGAGATGCAGGCACTTGATGCAAATAATGCTTTGCTGCATTTACTAAATGGAGATATGCAGATTATGAAACTTGCAGAAGACTGTTATTGGACGATTGTAGTTTTCAGCATGGCTCACGAAATTGCACATGCTTATCTCGCGCATATTGGCAAAAAATACTCCGAAAGACATCTGGAGAAGGAAGAATACGATGCAGATGCAATAGCCTATGATATTGTCCTTAAAATTATCATGAAGGAGAGTAATGAGGAGCCGATTCTGGAAAAATATACTTATTTGGCACCTGCAATGTATATGGATTTTTTGACTTGTATTATTATACAGACCGTGTATTGTATAAGACAATGCTTTCAGACTCAGAGCATCCAAACCCAGTTAAGCGAAAAGGAAAGTTATTTGCCATTGTAGATAGAGATGAATATGATTTTGATACGATAGATGGAAATCATCTATATGGTGGATTCCTTGACGTCTATGATGAATATAGGGATCAGGTTTTTCTAAAAAAGAAAAGGGAAATTGGATAAAATTATTCATACAGAGCGAAGAAACAGAATGAGGAGATGAGTAAATGACCCAACATGAAGCAGAAGAGTATAATCATTTATTAATCCATGAAGTGATAAAAGAAGCAGAAACACTTGGGATTGAAGGGAAAGCTGGAGGTGAATTTATTGATAGAAATATTCTGGTAATTCCTGATGATCCCAGAAAGGGAATGATTTTTCTGGGAGAAGAATCCGCATCGTACAAATTAGGAAATGTGCGTCTGAATATCAAAAGTGCAATTATAGCAGCATTAGAACTGGTTGCATCAGTCAATTTACCAGAGAGCTTTTTTAATTACCTGCAATTATTAATCGTCACAGCTCTGTTTATTCAAAAAGCTACAAAGCAGGAAATCAAACAGGAAGATGCTTATGTATTATATTTTTTACACCAACGGAACTGTTACGAACAGGGAATTTGTGAATCAGAGGTTCAACAGGAATATCTGCATTGGTGCGAGAGGACTCTGGATAAATATCCGGATAATTTAGAATGGGATAAAACCATTGAAAGGTTACGTGAAGAAAAAATTATAGATATTGAAAATGAAAAAATCTATTTGAAAGAGCTGGTATTAGGACATATCAAGTAACTTTATTTGAAAGAAAGGAAATTAAGATATGCGTATTTTTATTAGTCATTCAATAAAAAACGAGGAAATTGTTTTAGAATTCGCAGAATTTTTAGAATCAATTAATAGTGAAATTGAAGTGTTTTGCTCTTCTGAAAAGGGAAGCATTGGAACTGGAAAAAACTTTGTAAAAACAATATTTGACGAATTAGATGCCTGCGACCTTTTTATTCCAGTCTTGAGCAGAGAGTATTACGAGAGCAAAATTTTTGCATGATTGAATTGGGGGTTGCATATTCTTATTTGATAAAAAAGTATGAAAGCAAAGGGGAAGATTACATTTTTCCATATGCGTTGTATCCGGTAACCAAAAGTCAGGCATTGGCAGGAACACCAATGATGAATATTCAGGTAGGAGAAATTAATGACAAAGAGGATATCAGATCACTTCTTGAATATATAGACCTGGAACGAAAAATTCATGTTGGTGCGGGAGCAAATCGAAAATTACACGCTCTTATAACAGAGATAGATCAAATTTTATTAAAAAATCAAAATATTATCGAAATGGCAAATATTGGAACATATTTTGATGATAAGATTGATTTTCGATGTAAAGAAGATATTGTCAAATATAGTATTAAGGATAATGCAATTGTAGTTAATTATAATATGAATCCATATGAAAAGGAAAATGTAAAATATCCTAACTTTATTAGCATGGTATTAGGTTTCCCAGATAAAATAGATTTAGGCAGATATCTGGATTTCAACGATGAGGCTGAATTCAATTTTTTACTGACAAGTTTTACAAATTCATTAACTAGAATTTTTGTAGAATTCAAGCATTCTGATGGAATCAGACCTTTGGGAACTATGGAATTTCAAATAAATTATGGAGAAAACAAAATACATATACCTTTAAAGAAAATGCGATCCAAGGCATTAGGACAAATAGCAGAAATTTGTTTTGTAATTCATCCGGCAGATGTGTTAGAAAAAGAGGGAATGTTCCAAATTAGTGAAATCACAATAAGCTAGCATTGTATCGAGTATTTTATAGTAAATAATTTTAATAATCAACAAGCCTCAAAATCGTAATAGACTGTTATCAGCTATCCGGATTTTGAGGCTTGTTATATGTCAATTATGTGGACACTTGGGATAATGCGTAGAACTTAGCAATGCCTTATTCTGAATTGCACTGCATTTTGTGCAGACCCTTACACTGTAACTTTCTACAGTGCAGCCTTTTCCCTTGGGAATGTGGCTCTTAAAAGTGCCATTTTTAAAAGAATGTTTGCATTTGGAAAATGGTTTAACGGTTGTATCTGGTAGTGGAAGTATAGTCCCATCATCTAAAAGTATATATTGCTTGCAGTTTGAAAAAAACTTTTCATCATCTGGAAAAGCTAATGGATTTTCCGTGGCTATAGAAGAATCTATTTCTAATTCTATCCATGTTGAATTTTTTATACTATCCTGGATTTGTGATGAACTGTCTCTCCAATCAATAGTTTCTGGAGAATAGGCAAATACTGGAATAGAACTAAAAATACATAGAACTATAGTTGCTATAATTACATGTGAGGTTTTATTGAATGTTGTGGAAGCTATTTTTTTGATACGTTTGGTTAAGAAAGTTTTATTATTTTGAGAAAGATAAAGTGCAGGTGCGGTTAAATATTTCGCTTTAGAAGAAATTGAAATTAAGATATGTCCATACTTTATGCGTTCTTCAGGTGTGAATTTGGTAATTAGTTTTTCATCACAATTCATTTCTTGAATCTCCTTTAAGTCCTTTAAAAGTAAATATGATATTGGATTGAAACAGTGTAACAAGACTACCAATAATGAGAATGCTCGAAATATAAAATCTTTAGATTTTATATGCTGTAATTCGTGTCGTAAAATCATATCTTTAGATTCATCTGTAACAAGTGAAGTAAGTACAATATTAGGGGATTTTATTCCATATGTAAAAGGTGAAATTTCCATATTGCAATAGTACAAAGTTACAGTCTTTTTTATATTCAAATCTGCTTTTATAGAATGTAATTCTTTATCATAGTTGTTGAGTGGTAATAAGCATTGTCTGATCTTATGTTTAAAACTATAAAAGCGGTAAATCTGAGAAATTATGATTAATAATATAAGACTTAGCCATAATCCTGTTAAAACTTTTTGATAAGTAAATAGGGTAGGAAAGATAAATCCTGTATGGGTCACATATAAAAAATGATTACTGTCAAAAAAATAACTCCCCTTTGTTTTGATAAGATCCGAATTATGGTGAAAAAACCATGTTTGTATCAGATGTTTAACCAGTGGTAAGGGAAACAAAAAATAAAAATATTCAATTTCAACATCGTATATCGAAATGAAGCTGTAAATGATTCATGTGTGAGAAAGTTAAGCAGCAAATAGATAAGAAAAAAAATGCTACCTGATGTACTCATACATAAAAGTAAATAGATTAACATTTTCAATGGAAGCATACCTCCCGTAGAACTTCATTAAGTATTATCATCAGATATATTAGAATGCAGAATATCTATTAGTTCATTCACATCGTTTTGAGATAACTGGGTGCCCTGCGTAAAAGAAACCAGGAAATTTTTTAGAGATCCACCAAAAGAGTCATCTACAAACTGGTGAGCATATTTTTGAGCAAGTTCCGCTTCACTGAGTTGTGCAGAATATAATTTACGATAACGTTTATTATTGGTTTTCAAGATCCCTTTTAAAACTAGACGATTAAGGTAAGTCTGAGCAGTACCCACAGCCCAATTAAGTTGAAGTTCTTCATTACAATATTTCAAAATTTCATTAAAAGGAAGCGGATCTGGGCTTTTCCAAAAAAGTTGCATGATTTGGTATTCGGTATCCGAAAGATTATAATGCTCCTGCATAATGCCATCTCCTTACATTATTTTTAATTTTTATTATTGTACAATATAATAATTACTGTAGTCAAGACAAAAAATTAAACAATGTCAATATTTACAAGAATGTAGAGAAAAAAGCATTGACAAAAACGTATAATTGTCATACTCTAAAAGCACGACAACATTGTAGAGAATAAAAAGGAGGGACTTATCATGAAAAAAGTATTATATGCCATGATGATTTTAATGTGTTGTACGTGTTTATCCGTTGGAGGAAATACAACTAATGTATATGCAGCTAGTTGTACGGCAAAAAAACATACAGGATTTCATTGGGTCGTAACTAAAAAAGCAACTTGTACAGCGTCGGGAGAAAAGTGCAATGTGTGTGCTTGCGGAAAGGTTAGAAATGCACCAACACCTACAGCACCATTAGGCCATAATTGGGTAAAAAAGAAAGGATATTACCAATGTAGTAGATGTGCGGCTAAAAAGAAATAGGTTCAAATTTGGATATTTTTATGAAAAATAGAAAATTTCAGTATGGGATTAAGATAGTATTCGCCATTTTACTACTGCTTTTTTCATATTGGCTGTTAGATTCGGATTTTTTACTTTTATGACTTGGTGGGAACTGCTCTGGCTATTAGGAGTGGTGTTTTTGCCAATAACTTCTAGGATTTTCAGTAAATTTGATGATAAAGGCTGGATGTATTCAAAAGTTTTGGCAGTAGCTTTATGTGGTTATATACAGTGGGGGCTGACATCCTTAAAGGTTATATCGTTTACAACACAAAGTTGTATCGTAGTTACTGGTTTGAGTTGTTCAATTATTTTCTTGTACATAGCTAAAAGTAAGAAAGAAATTTCTATGATTTTTCCTTGGAAGCATATAACACTTATTTATCAGGAGGAAATCTTGTTTTTTGCAGTATTTCTTTTCTGGACATATCTTGCAGGTTTTCACCCAGCCGCGCATGGAACTGAAAAGTATATGGATTTTGGTTTTATGAAGTCCATGATGAGAAGCACGACTTTGCCTGCCCAGGATATGTGGTATGCCGGAAAGACATTTAATTATTATTATGGCGGTCAGTACCTTGCTGTATTTCTTACAAAGCTGACAGGGACCAGAGTAGAGATCACTTATAACCTGATGCGTACAATGATAGCAGCATTTGCTTTTATACTTCCGTTTTCTCTCATCCGGCAGATGCTGAAAGACAGACTGAAAATAAAAAGGCACAGGGAATGGATTGCAGAAGCAGGAGGCATTCTGGCAGGGATGGCGGTGTCCATAAGCGGAAATCTCCACTATATTATTTATGGAGTGATTTTTCAACTGCTGAAAATAAGGGAAGATTACTGGTTTCCAAGTTCTACCCGCTATATAGGCTTTGATCCTGTTGTAGAAGGGGATGAAACGATTCATGAATTTCCTTCCTATTCTTTTGTGCTCGGAGATCTTCATGCACATGTGATCAATGTATTTATGGTGCTGACTGTGCTGGGAATCCTCTATGCTTGGATGAAAAATAATAAAGGAAAAAGCTGGAAAAAGAAGGAGATAGGCGTTTTGGGCCTGCTGTTGGGAATGTTTTTGTTTTCCAATACCTGGGATTTCATGATCTATTATGTGGTGATTTGCGGAACGCTGTTCTTTGGAAATCTAAAAAGATATAGTTCTGCTTCGGTTACAGCAGCAGTAAAATGGAGCCTTGTACAATGGAGTGAGTTGCTGTTGATTGCTGTAGTGGTATCTTTTCCGTTTCATCTGACCTTCCAGAATGTGATGGTGCAGGGAATCGGAACTGTAAAGATACATACAGCTTTTTACCAGTTTTGCGTATTATGGGCTTTCCCATTGCTGGTGTGTGTGCCATTTGTCGTGGGTGTTTTGATGAAAATAAAAATATTTCAGGATAAAAAGTTGCAGAACTTTTTTTAATATACAGTATTCAGATTTATATAGTGTGGTTCTTGTACTTTGTGCCACAGGTCTGATTTTTATTCCTGAAGTTGTTTACGTCAGAGATATCTATGAAAAAACAGCACCCAGAGCAAATACCATGTTTAAATTGACGTATCAGGCGTACATTTTATTTGCCCTTATGATGTCATATATATTGGTTTATTTTGTGACAGGCAGAATAAGATGCTTAAAGGAAAATTCATTGAGTGGAGAGAGACGAAGGATGAAAAAACTATTTTCGTACAGATCCTGGCTGGATTTTCTGCGATTTTGCTTCTTATATCAACCTGCGGATATCTGTGCAATGCGATTGACCATTGGTTTGATGGATTTCCAAGAAAAAGTGCTTATCAGACACTGAATGCAACAGGATACCTGGAAAATTCGATTCCGGATGATGCGGCGGCAATTCGATGGCTCAACAAAAATGTCAAAGGGCAGCCGATAGTTCTGGAAGCATGCGGTGACAGCTACAAAGACTATGACAATCGTGTTTCAGCAATGACGGGACTTCCGACTGTTCTCGGATGGTATGTACACGAATGGTTATGGAGAAATAATCTGGAAGAAGAGAACCAGCGAAAAGCAGATGTAGAGACGATATATACTTCAACTGATAAGAATGAAATACAGGAATTAATAAAAAATATCATATAGGATATTTATTCATTGGAACATGTGAATATGAAAAATATGGGAAAATAAATACGGATCTATTAGATTCGTTAGGACAAATTGTTTTTATAAAAGAAAAACACGGATTATAAAGGTGTAAAAATTTTATATGGTATACAAAATATAGCAAAAGTGCGATTGACGCCAACAATATCTTGTGTTAATATGATTGTGAGATTTGTATTTGTATCTGTAGACACAGATAAGAAACGCTGGTTCCGGATCTGACCGGGAGTAAAACATTAAGGAGCCAAAAGCCTCCTGCCTTTGTAATAAATAAGGTCATTTAGAATGAAAATTTCTAAATGGCCTTTTTTTGTTGCAAAAATATGGCAGACAACAAGTACAGATCAGCAAATAAGGAAAGGAGGATCATAAAAAACACAAGGAAACTCAGAATGCAAGGAGGGCGTTATGAAACGAAAAAAGATGGAAAAGGAGGTCGTGCACCTTCTTGAATGGATTATCGAATATCCAGGAGTATGGCAGATTGTATGTAATCCAGATGGAAAAGAAACTTCGCCTGAATCTTTTAAGATGGCATATGATATGCTGGTCAAAAAATCTCTGTTTTATCTGATACCGGTATTGTTTGCAACACATCCGGGAGAAGAATCACTGGAGATGGCAAAAAATTTATGTACGGCTGACTCTGCTGCCCGCGAGATCCGAAAAAATGGTATGGGAGCATTAGTCAAATGTATGCGGGAGCATCTGGAATGAAACTGGAAAACCTTATAAAGCTATGGGAGGACAACTATGAATAAATCAATCATGATGGGACGAGTAGTAAATGAGCCTGATTTACGCTACACACAGACAGAGAATGGAGAACTTGCCATTGCAAACTTTCGCTTGGCGGTAGACCGGAAATTTGTACGAAGAGGAGATCCGGAAGCAGATTTCTTCAGCTGTACGGCTTTTGGCAGAAAAGCAGAGTTCGCGGAAAAATATCTGTTTAAGGGTATCAAGATTCTGGTAGAAGGTCGTATGCAGAATGACAACTACAAGAATCGGGCTGGTGAAAATGTCTACGGCATGCGGCTTATGATTGAAGAGATTTCTTTTGCAGAAAGTAAGAAAGCTTTAGAATCTGGAAATGACGAGCGGGAAGAACTGGAAAGAGAAACGAAAACGAGGGCATCTTCTAATCGAAACCGTTCTGACCGTGCAGAAAACCAGCGTTCAGCTTCCAGAAGCACCAGAAGTGAAAGAGCAGCAGAACTGGATGACCGTGACTATGACAGGGAACGTGAAGGTGGAAGATACAGAAGCAATACCAGGACAGATGCATCGGATGACAGACGGAGATCAAATTCTGGCGGGACAAGATCCAGAGGAACTTCGGCAAGAAGCCGAGAGCGTAGTCAGGATATTGATGACCGTTACATGGAAACAGATGATGAAAAACTGGATTTTGACTGAGCAAATCATAGGAGGAAATGCTTATGATGGAGGAAATGAACAAATGGTTGTATGCACATAAAAAGCTGTGCGTGATAACTGGAATTTTTGGTCTGTTAGTATCACCATTTTTATGGCCGGTATTTCTGGCAGTGATCATACAGTCCCTTTCACTGGTCATTCCGGTTGCAGCAGGATTGTTTTTCTATGAAAAATTTATTATGAAAATGGACAAGGAGGAAACGAATGAGAATGATGATGATAACAAACAGCAAAAGAACCATGCAGATGCCCGTAAAGTACATGCAGATGCTGAAAAGACCGAGGATTTACCGAAAAATCATGAGAAGAGATCGGAAACGATAAATTTCGATAATCAGGAGAAGCAGTCAAGATGCAGGGCACAGGCTGCCATATGGTACGAAAATGAGGGATGTGAGCGGATACAGGCGATTCGGAAAACTCTGGAATCTGAAAATCGACATCGTTTTTCAGTAAACAGGGAAGGAATCTGCTGGATTTCCATTGGAAAAAGGAAATATCAGAGGGTTGGAATTTTAAAAGGATATCCTTCCGGACAGACAGAGGTGATCCGGGAAAAACTAAAGAAAGATGGTTTCATCACCAGTATGGGATGCAATAACTATCTCTGGATCTCATGGTAGAGAGGAGCTGAGACATGAGTATTTGCTGTAAAGCCATCCGGCAGATCTATTATAATGCAGGAAGTGGATATACGGTAGCTTCCTACATGACCAATGAAGATTTACCGGAGGAAGTAAAAAACAGAAGAATGGAAATTATGGAATATTTCAGGCGTTTGGAACCGAACTTCCGACGAACGAAGGCCTGGATGTGGAACTGACGGGAGAATGGAAACCCACAAAATATGGAATGCAGTATAGCGTGAGTAATTTTTCAGTAACCATGCCAACCACAAAAGAAGGTATTCGGGCATATTTGTCGTCATCCCTGATTAAAGGGATCGGACCGGCAATGGCAGCCCGCATCGTGGAAACGTTTGGGGAAGACACACTGAATGTTTTTAATGACAGCCCGGAGAAACTTCTTCAGATAAAAGGAATTACCCAGAAACGCTTAGATGATATTTTGGAAGGATATCAAAAAAGCAGTTCTATCCGGGAACTGATGATGTATTTGTCCCCTTTTGGGGTGACTCCTGCAAAAGTATCAAAAAATACAGGAGAAATTTGGCCCTGCTGCAGTTATGATCGTGAAGGAGGAGCCTTTCCGGCTCTGTGAGGTTCATGGATTTGGATTTCTGACTGTTGACCAGATTGCAGTAAAGGCAAAACATTTCCGTGCAGATGATCCCCTTCGTATCAAAGCTGCTATTCTGCATATTATGTCAGAAGCAGAAGGCGAAGGACATTTGTATTTAAAAAGAGAGGACATCATTGAACGTGTCGAAAAACTTTTAAATCATAACAAAGATGTTTCAACGGTCTCTGAACGGGCAATCCGGGATGCAGGCAATGATATGATCCATACAGATGGGAGCCTGATCTGCCACGATGGAGGGTTTTATACACGCAAAAGCTTTCAGGCCGAACTGGGAGCTGCTGCCGCATTAGTCAGGCTTCATATGCAGACTGGAATGGCTGTAAATGTTGACCGTATTTTAAGAAAGATCCAGAAAGAACAGGATATTATTTTGAATGCGAAACAGCAGGTGGCAGTAAAAAATGTCTTTGAAAACCCGGTATCCATCATTACAGGAGGACCCGGCAGAGGAAAGACTACGGTGATCCGTTTCATCATTGCTGTACAGGAAGCGTTGGATAAAAATGCGGTGATCCTTTTATGTGCACCTACAGGCATCGCCAGAAGACGAATGCGGGAATGTACAGAGTATCCAGCACTGACGATTCATAAATCCATAGGGCTTACAGGAGAAGCTGGAGAGGAAGAATGGAAGAACGAGCAGCCAATTCCAGATGACCTGATCATAGCAGATGAGTTCAGCATGGTTGATATGTATCTGGCGGATAAACTGTTTTCCAGTATTAAATCCGGTGCCAGACTGGTTCTGGTGGGTGATAAAGATCAGATCGAATCCGTAGGGCCTGGAAAAGTATTTCAGGAGATCATCGATTCCGGCGTATTTCCGGTAACTGTCTTAGATGAATGCTTCCGGCAGGAAGGGAATTCTACCATCAACCAGAATGCCATTAAGATCAATAAGAATCAGCTGAATCTGGTGTTTGATGATACCTTTCGGTTTATTCCGGCTTCCACACCGGAGGAGGCTTCTCGAAAGATACAGCAGATCTATCGAAAAGAAGTGCTGCAGGGAAACGGTTCTCTGGAAGAAGTGCAGGTGATGTCACCGCTTCGGAAAGATACGGAAGCAGGTACGGATGCATTGAATCTGGTATTGCGTGACATTGCGAATCCAAAGCGTTTCGGTTATCCGGAAATCACAAATGGCAGGAATACTTACCGGGAAGGTGACCGGGTCATGCAGACAAAAAACAACGATGAAGTAGCAAATGGCGACATTGGAGAAGTCGTAGGGATTTTTCGGAAAGATCAAAAAATGGTCATGCGTGTAGATTTTGGGGATGGCCGGGTCATGGAATATCAGGAGGAAGACTATTGGCCGCTGACACTGGCATATGCGATTACGGTACATAAGGCTCAGGGCAGTGAATATCCGATGGCAATCCTTCCAATGCTTCCATGTTTCCGGTGGATGCTTCGCAGAAACATTTTCTATACAGCAGTAACAAGAGCCAGAGAAAGGTTTATAATTGTGGGAAGCAAACGTGCAATCGCACAGGCTATCCGGACGGATTACATCAGCCGGCGAAACACCATGTTTGGGTACCGTATCCGAAAAATATATGAAGCAATCCTGGAACAGGAAAAGACCGCATAAAGAATGAATGACAGGCAGACGTTGGAAAAGTCCAATGCTCTGCCTGTTTCTTTCCTTCGTATGCAGAAAATCACAAAAATAAAAGAGGAGGGAACAAGATGCAATCTCTTTGTTTTTATGCACCATGGATTATGAAAGAACCCATTCCGGACCCATTTCGGATGATGTTGGAAAAAGCAGGGAAAAAACGGATCAGTTATGAGGAAGCGGATTGTTCCATGCAAAATATCAGGAAGCAGGGAAAAGTCTCCCGCCTTCATGGGCCTACGTTACATGCACTTCTGACACTGATTCAGATTCGAAAAGGAAATGACTCTGGTGCTGCCGGTATACAAAGGGGCAGGGATACCATAAATTATTTCTGCATGGAATACCCTGGAAAACAGGGAAGGTATGTAATGACCTATAATTCGAAAAACGGACGTTTCAGTGGGATTTTAAAGACAGAAGAAAAAACGAGAAGCTTCCGGGAATCCGGGAAGGCAAAAATACAGGGGAGCAGTATCTGGCTCTTTTGGCGTATGCAAATCTGGTCCCGGATAATCCTTTGTATAACGAAGAGTTCCAAAGAAATTTCCGAATACTCGAAGAACAGGAAAAAATGAATGGGAAGACAAGGAAGCTGCACTGCGGGCAGCATTTATCTGCTGCGATGCCATATATTGCGAAGTCATAGCAAATCCGGAGCGGGCAATCCCGTTGGAAAAGAGTCAGTTCCATACAGAAGAACTGGAAGATGTGCTTCCGGAATATAAAATTGCGGCCGGGGTATATGCGCCAAACGATGAAATCTATGGAAAGTTTCATGTGCTTTTGCCTGTAAATGAGAAGACAAAAAGAACACTTTTTGAATTAAAACAGATCTACTCTGGCAGATGGGATGTAAATGAAAGGACAAAAGAAAGGATCCCTTCGCTTCCGGAAGACTATCTGGTAAGTAAAGAAGCTGAAGAAATCCTGCAGATGGTGGATAAGACACCGGCAAGGCTGTTTATGATGACAGGCGATGCCGGTACTGGAAAGACAACGGATGCCAGAATGATCGCCCAGATCTTAGGGCTTCCATATTATGTGTTCACCTGTGGACCTGGAACGGATGAACTGGAACTTTTAGCGACCACCGTGCCAAATATGGGCGGAACAGCACATCTGGAAATGGAATTGCCACGTCTGGAAGACATTGAAATGGATCCGGCTTCAGCTCTTGCAACGGTAAATGGCATTTATGAAGAGGGGATCAGCCGGGAAAAAGCTTTTCGGGAGATCCTGAAAGCAGTTTATGAAAAAGGCTATGAAAAGTCGAAAAATGAAAAAGACTTCCTATTAAAAGAGTCAGAAATCGTAAAGGCATGCAGGGAACCATCTGTGATTGAAATTCAGGAGCCGGCCATGATTGAAAAACCTGGGACACTTACGAGATTAAACTCCCTGTTTGACGATGGAGCTGTAACCGATCTGGTAAATGGAGAACAGATACGGAGAAATCCGGATACGATTGTGATCATGACCACCAATCTGGATTATGTTGGCTGTCAGAACTTCAACCAGTCCGTTCTTTCCCGAATGAACCTGATTCAGCCAAAGGAAGCCCTGACAGAAGAGGAAATGGCAAAAAGGGCAATGAAAAGAACCGGGTTTAAAAACAAAGAACTTCTGTCCTTTATGGCTGCCACGGTCTGCAAGATCCATGAATATTTGATCGAACAGGACATTACAGATGGCGTATGCGGATACCGGGAATTGGAAAACTGGGTGTTAAGTTACATGGTTTCCAATGATCTCAGGAGGTCAGCATGGACAGCACTGCTCAGTAAAGCATCCATGGACAGGGAAGAACGGGGAACTATGGAACGCGTCTTTCTTCTTCCTCATTGTGATGTGGATTAAAAACGGATGGAGGAAACGAATGAAAAAGGCTTTATACCGGAAACGGATATGTGCAGAGAAAGAAAAACTGACACCGGAAAAAGTATTTCATACGCCGCAGTATCGTGATCTTTTGACCTCGATCGGGCATGAAATCACGGGTGGAAAGTTGACTACATTACGGTTATACGATGATAAAAATTCAGGGATTGCAGGATGGAATCAGGGAGAAACAGTTGCCGTAAATCTTGGAAACCAGATTACGTCAAGTTTTCTGACACTGGAATTAAAAAGTGACAGTCTGATCGGGATTCTGGGACATGAATGCGGACATTACCGGTATACGGATTCTGCACTTAGAAAAAGGTATGCCGAGAATATGTTAAATGGCAGCTGGTATCCAAAGGAGCCAGTACCGGAAAATGCACAGGAAAAAGAGGCATTGGATGCGATGAATGTCTACTTTGAAAGAAAAGATAAAGCAATTCTTTCTATCTTTCTGCAGACAGCATCTTATCTCAGCAATCTTTTGAATGATATGTACATAGAAGAGAAGATGTGCGCCCTTTTTCCGGGAAGCATCCGCAGGGGAATCCTTATGAATCGTGACCGGAATGTGGAATGGCTTCCAACACTTAGGGAAATGCTGGAAACGGAGAAAGACAGGTTATCTATTCTTATGAACCTGTGTGCACAGTATGCCTTGTCTTCAAGGGTCAATGCCTGGGATGGTGCGGATTACGAGCTTATTGATACACTAAAACTGCTTATGCCGGTCATTGATGAAGCGGGAAAGGCAGCAGATGACATGGAGAGATATCTTGCCACCAACCATATTCTTCTGATGATCTGGAAATATTTTGCGGAAATCATAGACGAAATAGAGAAGAACAGTACAGAAAATGAAGAGCAAAAGCCAGAACAGGAAGAGCGTGAAGGGCAAAAGGAAAACCAGATTGAATCCGAAGAAGAACCGGAGGAAGAAAAGCAGGGTAACACAGGGGCACAGACTGAGCAAAATGAAGATAAGATCAGAAAAGAGGATACGGAACAGGAGTCGGAAACAGAAAACAAAGCAGAAAGAAACGGAAAGGATCAGGAAACGGAAGGCCATGAAAACGGGCGCACGGCAGAGCTTCAGAAGTTTCTACAGCAACTGTGTGAAAATCTTCCGAAATGTGTCAGGGAGTCTGGCGGCTTCGAAGACAAACAGAATGAATGTGGCATCCCTGCCTCAGAAACGGAAGCATCCAGTGATAATGCCTTGCAAAAAATCCTTTATGAAATGGCGAAAGAGACGCTTGATGAAAAGATACAGAAAGAAATTTTCGAACATCTTCAAAAGGAATTGATGGAGATACCGTTTGAAGAAGGCCATGACCTGGTACAGAAAAAACTTTGCCGTAAGACCGAGATATCAGATTTTTTAAAATTACAGACAGAAAAGTATGAGGGGCAGCTTAAACAGGTAAAAAAGAGACTTCGCCTGAAACTGCTTCCTATATTGAAAAATCAGAAAGAACGCACGGAACATAAGCTTTTTCTTGGACGTCGGGTAGATCTTCGAAACATAGCTGCACCGTCTGGGGCAGTATTTAAGAAACAACAGCCAGGAAAAAAGCTGGATATCTGTGTGGCTGTGCTGGTCGATAATTCTTTTTCCATGTGTGGGGAACGGATGGATCATGCCATTCTTGCAGCACTTTGCCTGTATGATTTTTGTATGGAATCAGAAATACCGGTTTTGGTGTGCGGACATCATACAGATGGATACCGGCATGAGAACCTGAAAGACGAAACGGTGTATCTGCATTGCTGCGCAGATTTTGAAACGGATGAAAAGGATCGGTTCCGGATCGCTGGTATGCAGCCTTATGGAAGCAACCGGGATGGAACTGCATTGTGGTATGCTGGCAGCCGGCTTTTAGAACGACCGGAAAAGCAGAAACTGCTGTTTGTGATCAGTGATGGTGCACCTAATGCAAACCAGTATGGAGGCACAGGGGCAAAAAAGGGACCTTCAGAAGATTCGGAAAAAGCTGCTGCAGCAGGGAGTATTCTTTCAGACGGCTGCAATCGGAAGCGACAAGGAAGCAATTCAGGAAATTTATGAGGAATCTTTTCTGGATATTACGGATCTTGAACAGCTTCCAGCTCTTCTGACAAAGAAATTGCTGCGTTTTATCAGGAGGTAAGGATGAACAGGAAAAACAGGAAAGAAAAAGAACAGAATACGGATGTATCAAAACAGATCTGTGTTCATAAGACACAGAATACGTTACTGGAATTTAATAGCTTTTTGCGGATGGCAGAGCCAAAGGATTTCTGGCATTTTCACGAAGACTTTGCCAGCGATTATTCCAGGATCCGCGCTGTCATGGTTGACTACAGCAAAGAAGACAGCATCAGCGTTTATGCAAATCTGAGCCCGGAAATCATAAAATACCTGTACTCCCGTATATGGAATAATGTACAGGAATTTAAATTCTTCCAGCAAAAGATCTTTTGCGAGGATAAAAATTCCAACATGGGAAGAGTTACAGTATTTTCCATACAGAGGAAGGTTCGCAACAACAAAGGAGAAGTTTTGAATTATCCGTGGGTTGTCAGGATACAGAATGGCACCGGTGTAGCAATGCATAATGCCAATGGCGGCCAGTATTGTAAAAAAGACAGCTATCGGAAAGAAAAAGAGGTTACCATACAGCTGAAAGATGAGGAAATCTTCACACTGTTTGCAAGAACTTCTGCTGTGATCCGGGCATTTGAACAGGACTGCATGACACGCCGCAGACAGGCTGGAAATTTCCGGAACTTGTACAGAATGATAGAAAAACTCATTGTGGGAACTGAGGAGGAAAAAGATAATGCTGCGTAAAAGAATAAAGAAGAACACATTGAAATGGAAAAAAATCTATGCGGAACAGTTTCTTGATATGATGGACGAGGAAGAAAATGCTTTACAGAAGATTTATCTGACAGGGTATGTACTTGAACTGAAAAAGAACCGGTATTTTGCCGGATGGTACAAAGACCGGATCGTTTGCCGTTCCCTGGAGTATGCACGTTATTTTCCGAGTGCTGAGGCAGCGGAAGAGTATGTACATAAGTATCTGGGATTTGCAGGCATGACCTGTTATATCTGCCATGTAAACTGGACGCTGGCTTCCTGCGGGAGTGAAAATATGGAAGATAACGAAGAGAACTTGTTAGAGGAAAATGGTAAGATCCTTTCGTTTACAAATTATGCAGATGTAAAGCAATACCAGAAACAGCGAGGCATGGAACATTCTACAATGGCGATCACTTATGCAAGCCGGAAAAAGAAGATTATCCTGGCAGCATAAGAACAATTTTGGGGGACTGGCGAACAGTCCCCTTTTTATATGGGAAAACAGGAGGAAATTGGATGGAATGGAAGAGTTATGAAGAATGGCTTGATATTACCCTGTACCGTCAGATGACGAACCTGATCTATAAGCTGTCATCTAATGAGGAAAAATATAAAATTTATATGCAATTAAAAGAAAATGACATGTTTCTGGAAAAGCCGAAAGTAGACATGGAAACCGCTTATGGACTGCACTATCCGGGAGAAGTCCTGGAGCGCATCGGAGAACATCTGACCTTGACAAAGCAGACATACCGTGCCCTCGGACTTGCCCTGGCAAGGATGATGCCTTTACAGGAGACCTGTATGTTCAATGGGGCACAAAAGGATCTGTTCTGGAAAAAGATGAAACAGATTCTTGGAGAGAAAGACCTGTTTTTGATCAGTATCAATTATATCTGTGAGGAAAAGGAAAAGAATCGGTGGAAACAGGCCATGCATGCGTATCCATTTGAGCGAGCAGAAGAAATGCTGTTTGCCATGTCCATCCTTCCGGATGATGAAACACTGTGGGAAGGCATAAAACAGAAACTTGCTGACAGCTTTTCAAAGAACCGGAAGATATCCGTATTTACTGAATGGAATCTTTTCGTGTGGATGGTAGGCAAAGTAATGACAAAGCTTAAAGGGTATCGCAAAAAGGATCTGGATATCCTGAAACTGCTGGTAAAGTTAACAGGCACAAATGCTAAAAATGCGGATGCCGTTTTGGAAAAACGTATGCGTATGTTTGGATATTCCGACAAAGAGACCGCTTTTTTAAATTTTGTACTGATGTATTTTGTAGAGAGACCCGATCGGATAAGCCTTTCCGGGTTGACAGCAGAAAAAATTAGTCTGAATGTATTAGAGGCATTTTTGCCCGGAAAAGAGACATATCCAGAAGAAGCTTATGTACTTTGTTCACGGATTTTAAGAACATATGGGAAACTTTCTGTCCGTATCGACGGTAAAGAACGGCTGGAAAAATGCATGAATGAAACGTTCAGGGTGGAAAATGTAAAAACGTTTCTTACGTTGTTTCCATTTAGAAGTAATGAACCGGAAGAGTGGCACTACATTGATCTGACAGAAGAAAAATGGGATC
Organism: Ruminococcus sp. SR1/5; assembly: GCF_000209835.1. Lineage (NCBI taxonomy): Bacteria > Bacillati > Bacillota > Clostridia > Eubacteriales > Oscillospiraceae > Ruminococcus > Ruminococcus sp. SR1/5. The sequence goes on from NC_021014.1 coordinate 864,993, forward strand.
CTCTGGTAAAAGAACTCTCTTCGGAAGAATTTGAAGCGTGTGTTACAGATACTCTGAAAGGCAAAACATACAGTACGAAAAGTTTGCTGAAGTATCTGGAACGTTATGAAAACCTTACAGGAAAAAGATACCAGGATGTTTTTTGGAAAAAGAGTGAGCCGGAACTACATGTGGTTTTCAACCGGCTGATCCTGCATGGGATTTTGGATGGAAAAAAGTATCTGGAAGAGTTTGTAAAGGATTATAAAAATGAAGAGCCAGATTTGGAAAAGAAATGGGAATTTATGGCAGGATATTTAAAAAGTGAAATAAAGGGTCTTTGTAATGAGCATTCCTATCCTATGCTGAAATTTTTAATCAATGAGATTGGAATGGATGGATGCGAATTCTTAAGCCCCTGGAGGATTTTAAAGGAAACTTTCTCCTTGGGATACTATGCTATCCAACATAGAGAGTGCGAATTTTTTTCGCCAGTTCTGGGAAAAAAGGAACACCGGGAACTGTTTTCAATGGTAGAAAAGAAGTTCTTTTATGAATATCCGGATATTTATCCAGAATACCTGACGGCCTTACTTTTAAAGGAAAGTACAGCACTTTGGATGGAACAGTCAGAAGCATATGAGCTTTCCAAATTGCTTCTTCCATTTATAAGTGATTCTTATCGAAGAGAAACCCTGTATCAGAAATATATGACAGAAGAGGATCGGAAAAGATATCAGGAACGGAAAGAATGGCTAAAGGAACAGAAAAAACGGATAGATCACTGGAAAACTGAAAAAAACATCAAACAGCAGTTTAATCAGATATTACGGGAAAACAGAAAAACGGATAAGGAGATTCAGTCTATTTATGAGTTTTACAAGAATGGTCGTTATTCATATGGCCATAAAAAGCTCTACTGTAAGATCGTTTCCTCGTATTTAAAAGATAATTTTGCAGGAACAGCGAAAAAGCCTATGGCAAAAAAGGAAGCTCTGTATCTTCTTAAGCTGGCAGAAAATATGTACCAGGACGAATGCATGGAGTTACCGGAGATTACTGAATTAATAGAAAGGGCAGAGGTAGCGTGATGATCGAAAGAATCTTAAATCACATGAATATTTACAGGGAAATGAAAAATGCAGCAATTCCCCTGAAACTGATAGGAAAGAAAGGGGAAGATTCCTGTATGAATGCGGCCAGACTGGTAAATCAGCAGGAACTTTCCGGTCTGATGGAGGGGTTAAATGAGGAGACGATTTCTTCTCTGATGGACGATCCGGAAATACTCAGCTATTTGGGGAAAATGAACAAAAAGGATTTTTCTATTTTAGAACCAGACCGCATCAGAATGGTCATAGAATGTGCAGGAAATGAAAAACTGTCCGAATTCCCCTATAAAAAGATTGAGAAAGTACTGGCAGATAAAGAAATCCCGGACCGGATCGTATATGTTTATCTGAAATATTATGCTTTTCTGGAACCGAAAGAAGAGTTAAAGAAACAGCTTGTAGCAAGTCTTGAGACCTGCATTGGTGAGTTTGATGTTGCCCGTGCGGGAATAAAGATACGCATGCTTTTGATAAATCCGGCTTTTTCAACGGAGCTTCTTTATGAGCTGCTCAAGGATGAGGAATCATTGGCATTACTTTTGAAGCAGGATCTGATGGAACTTGTAAATTATTTATCCGAGTTTTGTAAAGAAACGGAAAGCTTAAATAAGAAACAGCTGGAAGAACTGAGCCGGCATCCAAAAGAAATTCGGAATGGACTGGAAGTAATTCTCACTCAGATTCCAAAAGAATGGCAGGCCTCTTTTCTTCACTTGTGGCTTTGGAACGAATCATTATATGCAGACATTCCAAAGCTGATAAGATTTTTGACAGGTCCGGATGCAGATTTTAAAAAGATTTCAAATGGAAAGGCAGCCTATGTGAACACTCTGTATGGAAATCCGCTTCCAGATATGGATCTTTATGAGCTGACTTTGGAAAAGACAGAGCTTATCCTGTATGCCATTACGAAACGGAAGAAACATTTCCTGGAACTTTTGCGAAAGAATGGAGACTGGCTCATAAACCTTGACAGGAATTCGTTGATTCTGGATGAAGAGGTTTATAAAAGATGCCTGAATCTTAATACTTTAAATGAGCAGAATTTAAGGGATTGTGAATATATGGTAGTTCCCTGGAGAAAGAGTGAAGAATCACTTTTTTCGAAGCCTCGTGTATTTGAAGAATTGAAAATCCTGTACAATGTAAAAGCAGTCTATATAGACCTGTATGATCGTTTAGCATACTCCAAAAGTGATGATCGTCTTCGGGTGATTCGTGAGTTGATAAAAAGAGACTGCCTGACAGATGCATTAGAGGAAAATCAGGTTGAGCGATTGGCAGAAGCTTTGTCAAAAAAGCCGCTTTCCAGATGGATGCAGGAGGATTTTAAAAACATTCGAGATCTTCGGCATGAAACAGCCATATGGATTCTGATATTTTTAATGGATTTTACTGAACTTTTAAAAGAGCTTACAAGGGATAATCAGGTTTACTTCCTTTTACATAATCAGAATCTTTTAAATGGCTGTTCCGGATTACCTGCATTGATGGACAAACTGCTGGCCCAGGATCCTTCCTGGAAGAATTTAAAGACAGAATTGAATATTTCGGATGCTTTTGTTGCGGAAAATAAATCCAATATCCAGAAGTTCATTTATGAAGGCGGCGCTGAGATCATGACTTCCTTTCTGAACAGGCAGCCGAAAAAGAAGGAAGAGATCCGAAGAATCGTAAATGCTGAGTTATTAGGAAAATTCATGGAGCTGAAATACCATGAAGGAGATTTGGAACAGGAAATTGCTTTTCCAATAAAAAGAGATACAGAAGAAATCTGGAAAGAAAAGCTGCTGCGCGTGGATTGTGGATGGGAAATCTGGGAAGAGGACAGCCTGCTTCCGGTCATGCAGATAGGAGAAGTACCGCTGCGCAGCTGCATTTCCTATCGGAATGGTCCAAATTGTGATTGTCTGTTATCCTGTTTTGATGCAAATAAAAAATTATATTTATCAAACACAATGGTAAAATTGTATTTCGTGCAATCCTCCGTCTGACAAAGGGATCTTTTGTAGCTGCGGATGAAAGGAAGACGATTGAGTTTGTTGATGTGACTGTCAAAAGCGAACCACATGAAAATAAAGCAGAAGAACTGGTTTTGTTTTTGGAACGTTATTATCAAAGCGGACTTAGCGAACAGGAAATACGAAAAGCAGTAAATTTAACTGCTATGCTGGTAAAAGAAAAAGCAGAAAAACTTGGAGCAAGGCTTGTGCTTAGCAGCAGTTATAAGAATGTTCTGGAAAATAAAAACTATGTTTTGACAAACTTTTATATGTATATTTCCGCATCTAAAAATGGAAGCCAGTATCTGGACAGCCTTGGAGAGGTCGCTGGTGTCAGTGCTTCCGGAAGTTATACCTGCAATACATTTTTGCTGGAAGTAGAAGAGAGGAGAGAAGAGAGCTTATGAATATACGAAGAGCAGGAAGAAAAGTAGTAAAAAACCTACATAAAGGGTATGGCATATATCGGATCGGTTTTGTAAATATTTATGGTGAAGAAGATGAAACAGAATTGGACGCCATGAACATCAATGATCTGGAAAGATTATGGCTGTCCCTTTGTCCGGAATTTGAGTGCAAGGGAAACAGTGTATGCTATGTGGAACGGGTAGGTTAAAAAACACCCGATGCAACTCGGGGAAAAAGTGTCTTGTAAAGGTCATTCATTGATGCTAAGATAAAATAAACAAAAGCTTTTTCGAAAATTTCTTCATAACATAAAAAGAATAAAGTGGGAGGTGACAGCGAACGTGGCAGATGAAAAAATTGTGCCAGAGAACGGATTGGAAGTACGTTACGAAAGATATAAAGTTATTATTAAGAATTTTACACTCATGAGTGACATATTTATGAGAAATGTTTTCAAACAGAGAGAATGCCTGGAATATGTTCTGCAGGTCATTATGGAAAAACAGGATCTGAAAGTAATTGAGCAGATCATCCAGAAGGATTATAAGAATCTGCAGGGACGATCCGCAATCATGGACTGTGTTGCCAGAGATTCCGAAGGCAAACAGTTTGATGTGGAGATCCAGCAGGATAATGAAGGTGCATCACCTAAGAGGGCACGTTACCATAGTGGTTTGATGGACATGAACACTCTAAATCCAGGTCAGGATTTTGATGAATTACCGGAAAGCTATGTGATTTTTATTACCAGGGATGACATCCTTGGGTATGGTTTTCCTATTTACCATATTGACAGGCATATCAAAGAAGCCGATGATAGCTTTCAGGACGAAGCACATATTATATATGTGAATTCCAGAAAACAGGAAGACACAGAACTTGGGAGACTTATGCATGATCTGCATTGTAAGAATGCGGATGAAATGCACAGTCCAGTTCTTGCAAAGAGGGTACATGAATTAAAAGACACGCAGAAAGGGGTTGAGCTTATGTGCCATGAAATGGAAAAATTTATAGCGAAGGAATGGAAAGCGGCGAACTAAAAAAGCAAAAGAAACAGCTCTTTCTATGGCAGAAGAGGGGATGGATGTTAAGAAAATTGCCCGCCTGGTTAAAGTAAGCGAAGACGATATCCAGAAATGGATTGATGAAAACATGTGTGTAGCGAAGTAAATAAAAATAATATTATAGTGGGTAAGTCGGTTTTCGACTTACCCATTTATATTAAAAGTTAGAAATTTTGAGCACTATGTCCAACAATTCTAAATAGCAATATACAATAAAAGCAGATACATAAGCTGTTCTTTTAATGAAAAATGCAGCAATCCGGGCTGCTCCCATGCTTTTGCCGGATATGCTTTTTCAAAAAAGTCTCCATCTTTCCAATAGAGTCCATAAATCAGAAGACGTTTCCCTTCCCGGATAGCTTCCGGCTCCATAATCAACTCCCAACGAACCTGATCCATAAGGTGAAGATAAAGTGATACACATAGAACCAGGTTACTGGTACGATTGTGTGCAAGAAACTTCTGCTCCAATAATGAGGGCATTTCAAAAGAAATCTTAAAATCATTAAAAATTTCTCTGTATTCTATATAAAACTCCCACAAAGTAGCAGGTGTGATCTTATATCTTGCAGTGCGTGCAGATAAAAGAAATTGTCTCGGGCCAGAGGCCGCTGTTTGTTTAAGAAGAGCTTGTTTTACGGCAGATTTCACGGATTTTCCAATCAGTTCACCAAGTTTGGAATGTCCAGAAGCATCCGTAAGAGTTCTGGTACCACAAAGATTAGAAGCGATTACAATTCTGTCAGTTCCAGAACCTGTTGCGATCTCTTCGGAATAGCAGCTTCCCAGCAATAACTGAGAAACAGCAGCAGCTTTCGATTCTCCACAGAGCATCAGTGCTCTGGACATTGCTGCATCAGTCAAATTCTGATTAATGAACAGAAAAATATTGATTGTTCCAGGAGGAAGCATTTCATAATTTCCGTCCTCTTCATAGTAAGAAGCAGGATCGCCGGGATGCATACCATTGGAGTCAATTCCGCCGGTTACAACAGCAGTTACCGTAAGATCCCGAAAGCATACTTCTTCTATAGCACGTAATTCCGTCCAAGCTGCGGTACTTAATGCAGTAGTGCAGGAAGGGGAAAGCCCAAGGGCATGGACATGTGCAGCTAGATCTTTTTCGTAAGTATCTCCCAGCATTTTACATTCATAAGAACCATTCATACAATTGATATTTACAACATGAGAAAGGTGTCTTGTAATGCCGCCGTTTAAGGGACTTGTACTAAGAACTTTTGCTTTTTGTGAAAAAGTGAAGATGGTATTTCCCAATTTTTGCTCGCAGGTAAAAAAGCTTTCATTACATTTCCTTCTTTTATTTTATTTATTTATTTTATTAATATCTTTTGATCACGTCAAGTGACATATTTTCACCGCTTAAATTCTATAATTTTCACAGATTCTTAAAATTTATACCATAGTATCGTCATAAATATACTGTATATTAATAACTGCAGATGCTAATTAAGGTATCTCATTTTTAAATATTTTTCTTTTTCATATGCCGGTACGAAAGTATCGGTCTCCTTCCTTTTTAGGACGTATTATTATAATTTGCACAAATCTTAGCCCATAAGAGAGTGACGCTCTGCATATCCTCGACAGAGCGTCCTTGTGCGTTTATGGGATCTTATTTTTCATAATATATTCCAATATATGCTTCCTTGAAAATTTTCCTGATGGACGTAGAAAGGGCAGAAAAATAAAAATGGTAAGCGTATTTGAAAAAATGCTAAAGTAACAAGATACAGTATTCTGTTCGCGGTATTTTGTTGACGAACACAATATATTGTGTTACCATATAAATGGATTATTTTTATGCATGGTTTGCCACGCAGTAAAGTTTTTGTTCCGGATATGCTGTTCCGGGAGCAACATTTAGGCGAAGGCCTTTTATCAATAGGAAGACATCAAAAATCAAAAGAAGATTTTTGGTGTCTTTTTTGTTGTCCAAAAACGAAATGTGAAGTGTGCAAAAAACAGGAAGGGAGGAAATGTAAAATAATCCACAAAAGATGAACAGGAAAATCAAAAAAGGAGGCAGAATATGGGACAGGATATATGCATTCGAAAAGATGAAAAACCATTGGGATATGACTGGGAATGTGGACATGAGGAATTATATGTCAGAGTGAATATGTACTACAACGGATCCCTGTATATCGGATTATGGCAAGAGCAAAAGGAATGTGAGGAAAAGCTGGAATTATTCGGAGATCTTACAATTGGAGTTATGGGATTCCTAAGGCCAGGGCAGGCAATAATCTCGGATTGCGGAGCAAAAGCAAAGGTTGCGTTTATTGAAAAGTATAAACTCGGAAAAGTTATAGGTAAGAGGAAAATCAATTATGGCAGCTATTATGTCGTAGAGTTTAATCTTGCACGACTTGCACAGCTCGATCCAGAAGGTACGGAAAGATATCTGCTCGAAAATGGTCTTGATCAAAAAGAATTTAAAGCAGATTAGGGTAAAGAGGTACATTTGAAAACCAGGCAATAAAGGTGGTGCGGCATGAAAGACGACGAATATAAGGGATATTACTGTCTGCTGATTGCAATCCTGTGCAATTTGAATGCAGCGGAAGCCAGCACAATGTACGAATACGGACCAGATCATCCGCTTTGCCGGAAAATACTGAAAAAGAAAGTTCGGAAACCGTCCATAAAAAAGCTCAAGGAAACAGAACAGGCAGCGGCTATGAAGGCTCTTCTTGATCAGGGATACAGCCAGGATGCAGTATCGGAAGCATTTCAGTGTTTTCCATCTACGGTCAGGCGCAGAGTAAGAAAATTCACAGAAAGGAAGGAAACGAATGACAGATCAGAAATTGATTGCAGGAATATTTAATGATTTTTTAGGACTTTATACGGGTAAAATTCAGACCGGTATCCGTCCTTTAATTGAAAAATATAAAAACCACCCCATGTTGATGGGACTCCTCTCCAATTTGGATGAAGCGGCAAAGATTCAGGCACCGAAAGCCATGAAAGAAATCTATTCTTTCTATAAAGAATATCGTGGCAGGGATCTGGAAGATGCTGATTGGAAGGAACTGACGGAAAAAGCCCGTCAGATCTGTGCAGGATGGGAGGAAAATGAATGGGTTCGCCGTATTGTACTGGAAATAATCAGCCTTTTGGATTCTGATGATGCTGAGAGACGCAGGATTGCATTGGAAGTAGAAAAAGAAATGGAAGCGGCTGAACAGAAAATGAATGCGGCATAAAAAGCAGGCAGAGGCAGGAGATTTTTTCTTCTGCCTCATGTTTTTATCAGGAAAGAAGGGACCGATTATGTTAAATGAGATCATAAAAACTGCAGAAGAATTAAATACAGCAGCATTGTATTACCGCCAGAGTGGGAATATGGATGGTGTGCGGGAACTTGCCAAAGCACATGCAGTTTCCAAAAAACAGACAGAGGAATTTATTCAAGGCAGCCGTTACCGGCTGGTTGATATACCGATTGAGGAAAGAAAGTTTGCGAATGCGTCTGAAAAACTGCGTGCAGAAATGTTTGCCTTAAAGGATGCAGGCTTTGCGGACATCATAGGACAGTATCTTGTAAATCTTGCCAAAACGGATTCTGCTTTAGATGCACAGGTGTTAAAAAACATAAGATGCTTCAGAGATGTTTGGATTACGTGACGCAAAAAGCCTACAACATTGCACTGGAGGGAGCGAAAAAAAGGGAGAGAACGGCATTCGGGCCAATACAGGCCTGGCACTCTCCGGCGACCAGGTTTTTCCCTGGGTACTTGAATATTATGCGAAAGATGATGAAAAAGAAATAGCAGAAAAAGAGCAGGAAGAAAAGAAAAAGATTCAAAAGGAATGGGATTCGGTAAATAAGAGAACGAAAACAATACCGAAAAACCAGGGGACAAAGAAAGATTCCGAGGCGCATCCCAAAGAAGCAGCGGAGCAGGAAGAAAAGCATATCAGCAAGAAAAAATCAAAAGATTCCGGGCAGATGTCCTTGTTTGACATGATGCAGCCGAAAGAGAGTTAAAGGAGAAGGATATGATCGCATATAAAGGATTTCAAAAGGATTTGAAATGTCGGGGCTTTCAGTTTCAGGAGTATGGCATAAATGAAACGGAAAAAGCAAACTGTAGACAAAATGGATTTCATTGTGCAGAAAACCCACTGGATTGTCTCTGCTATTATCCGAATTGGAAAAATTCCGTGTATTACATAGTAGATGCATCAGGGGATTTGGATGAAGATGGGGAAGATTCAAAAATCTCCTGCACAAAGATGCGCCTGTTAAAGAAAATTGAATTGAGAAGCCTGTTATTACATGGAGCTGCTTACATGGCGAAATATCCAAACCGGAAATGGAACTCCCATGTTGCAAAAGAAAACGGGACCAGCTGCAACGGATTTTGCATTGTACGTGGAAAAGACCCCAAAGCCAAAGGACAAAAGGGCGATTTACTGTTACTTTTAAAGGAGCAGCCTGGCAACAGCCAGATACTGGAAATTGGGGTCATCTGTATCGATGGTCAGAAATATCCGGAGGAAGCATGGATTGATGTGACTGGAAAGCTGGTGGAGTTATGAGAAAAAAGAGGTTGATGGAGTTAAAACCATTAAAAGTGATGAATAGGCATATCGCCGATGCAAAGAAAACGGAAATATCTTTGAGTACACTGGAGAAACAAAGGGGTGAACCCGGAAAATATCGGATGTATTGTCGGGCAGCAGTAGAAAAAGGAATTTTAAAAGTGTATTTGTTTGCCGTAACGGATATTGAGGAGAATATAAACTTTCCAAGGTACCGTCTGTTTATCAGCAGAAAAGAGAGACGGTTTATTACCTATGATGAAAAATTAAAAAATGGAGAAAGGCACTTCTTGAAAGTATCTTATGGGATGTAAGAACTAATTTGGGCAACATCTATGTAAATGGCTGTGATACAAAGATCATCCAAAAATATTTAAAGACAATACAGCCTGCAATCCGGGCACTGGAAGAGTTTCAGGCGAATATCCGTAAAGAACAAAGGATACGTCATGATAAAAAACTTACAGATTCATGGGACCAGGTGATGAAAACTGTATCTGGACTGCCTAAGAACTGGATCGGATGGGTTTCAAAATATGGAATTACGGAACACTATATCTTCTACAAGTATCAGAAAAATGGTGCTACAGAAGGATACTGTACATATTGCAAAAAACATGTTCCTATCCGCTCACCCAAATATAACCAGAAAGGACAGTGCAATGTGTGTGGACAACCGATTACTTTTCGTTCTGTGGGAAAGTCTGGAAGATTTTGTACAAAGTGGTACAGAGTCTATCTTATCCAGAGGAGACGCAAGACTTCTGGTTTTGTGCTCCGGATCTTTCATGCCAGAACGTGGTATAAAAGGGGCGGCTATACAGATTGCGAAACTACCTGCCATGAAGAGCAGAGAAGAATCTTCTCTGCAAATGGAAAGGAAATTTCCAATTTCGTTTATGATCTGTTCAAACAACGGGAAATGCGTTGGATTTCGTGTAGAAGTTCTTGGTATTATACTTGCTGTGACAGTCAATATAAAGGAATGGTTTATCCATATACCCTGTCGGATCTGTCCAGGCATGAATTAAAAGAAACAGGTCTGCGTGAGTACGCCCTTGGTCAGAAAAAGATAGATCCTGGAAAATATCTTTACCTGTGGAAGACGTATCCGGTACTGGAACAGATTGTAAAGACAGGGCTTTTCCAGTTAGTTGATGATGTACTGGATTACAGGACAACAGATGCAATAAAAAGAAAAGGTAGAAAACCAACAGAATTCCTGTCCGTAGATAAGAAAGAGTTTCGAAGACTCCGAGATATGAATGGCGGGGTAAAAGAACTTAAATGGCTGCAACTTGAAAAGAGTACAGGAAAAACAATCGGGGATGAAGAAATATGCTGGATGGTAAAAGAAGGATTTGAACCAAACGACCTGAAGTTTGTTCTGGATCAGATGAGCATCTGCCAGATTCGACATTATCTTGTGAAACAATCAGAAAAATCCGGGGATGATATCAGCCATGTGCTGCAGGTGTGGAACGATTATCTTTCTATGGCAAAAAGACTGGGAATGGATATACATGATTCCATTATTTACCGTACCAGAGATCTTCAACTGCGCCATAAAGAGGCGGTTTTGAAGATAGAAGAAATGAAACGCGGAATCCGACGCAGGGAGCTGGAAGAAAAGTATGTCGGATTTCAGAAACATCTCATTGATTTGAAAGAAAAATATGAGTTCAGTGACGGTGAATATCAGGTTATTGCGCCAAAGAGTATCGATGACATCCTATATGAAGGTGATACGCTTCATCACTGTGTAAATAAGACGGATACTTATTTTGACCGGATCGTTTCAAAGGAAAGCTATATCCTGTTTTTGCGGGAAAAAGAGAATCCGAAAGTACCGTTTTATACACTGGAAGTTGAACCAGATGGAACCATCCGGCAAAAACGTGCGGAATTTAACCGTCAAAATAAGGACATTGATAAGGTGACTTCTTTTTTAACATTGTGGCAGAAGGAAATTCAGAAGCGATTAACCAAAAAAGATCGTAAGAGCACAGAAGAAAGCAGGAAACTCAGGCAGCAGAACTATCAGGAGATACGTGATAAGCATGTAGTTGTCCATGGCGGAGCATTTGCTGGGGAACTTCTGGCTGATCTTTTAGAGAAAGACTTAATGGACCTACCAGTGGAATCGGCAGAAAACGGAGAAAGCCCTACTGAAATAGCGGCGTAAATAAAAGGATAAAGTGGATGCGGCAGGGAGTTCCCCTGCTGCATTTGAGCAGAAAAGAGAAAATGACATTATATACAGCAGAAAATGAAGGAGAGGACGGAAATGAATAAAAAAGAATTGCGTAACATGAAATTGCTGGAAGCTACGGATGAACTGATAAAACTTGCAAAAGAAGATGTGCCGGTAAGAGATGAAGGATACTATACGGAGCAGCTGATTTATCAGAGGGGGCTATATTTACGTGCAGAAGTAGAAAACAATATTTTAAAAGTAGCATTTTATCTGGCAGAATATCTTTCCACGGATTGTCGGAAACCTGTATATACATTATACGTTGATAAAAAGAACGATGTTTTTAAAGGGTATGATTACCAGACAAAGAAATGGTCAGAAAGTATGCTGGATAAGACCATTTTTTCAAAATGGTTATATCAGGAAAATTCTTATATGAAAGAGGCGGATACAGCGTTGATCCAAAAGTATCTTGAAAGTGAATATGACGATGCTTTTTATGCACTGTATGTATATCAATGTGACCAGAGACACCGGAGGCTGGGAATGAAATATGAAAAAATTCTGACAAGCTGGGATCAGTGTATGGATAGACTTCCAAAAATTCCGAAAGACTGGCTGAGATGGCAGAAAAAAGTTGGAATTACCCAGAATTTTATCTTTTATCATTACAGCCGCAGGAAAGATCAGACAGGATATTGTAGCTGGTGTGAAAGCGAAGTTCCAATCAGCCATCCTCACCATAATGCAGTGGGGCATTGCCCAAAATGCAGACATCAGATTCAATATAAAGCATTAGGGCGGGCCAAAAATATAGAAACCCCAAAAGAGACTGCATACCTGCTTCAGACCTGTGGAGATAATGTGTTTGTTTTGAGAGAATTCCAGCTTCAGATGCTCATAGTAAGCAGCTCATATAAAAAACCAGTATATTCTTTCTTTGAGCGCCGGAGAATCCTGTATGATGAAAAATTAAATACAAAAGAATATTATTTTGGCCGTCATCATTGGACAAAAGAAAGCCGATGGATCCAGGGTAAATTACAGGTTCCACTGTATCCAGGTTACGGTGGCTATATGACATATGAAAAATATAATATGGGAAATATTTATGGAAAATCACTGTATGGCATTAAAAACAAGACATTCCGTAGGACAGGATTCTACGAATATGCAAAAGTCAAAAGGTTTTTAGATCCGGTAAGTTTTTTTGAAATGGTTAGAGAAAGGCCCTACCTGGAACGGCTCATTAAAGCAGGACTTTATCATCTGGCAGAGGACATTATGGATAATAAAGCACAGATCTATTGTGAAGATTCCGGAGAACTTGGAAAAGCACTGGGAATTGACAGATTCCGCTTAAAAAGGTTGCGTACAAACAATGGGGGAGAAATTTTCCTTCAATGGCTGTTGCTTGAAAAAATCCAAAACAAATTGATCCGTGACGATGTGATTTCGTGGATGTGCCGGGAAAAGCTTAAACCAGCGGATCTTATGTTCATTATGGACCGTATGGCTCCTTTACAGATCAAAAATTATCTGGAAAAGCAGGCAGCAGAAAGTGGGGAATCCGTGAAAGACCTGATCAAAACATGGAAGGATTATCTCAATATGGCAATTCGGGTCGGAGTGAATGTGCAGGATTCTGTTATCTACCGTGCACGAAAGCTCATGCAGAGACATAATGAAATGATAAAAGAGATAGAAGCAAAAGATTTGATTTTAAGAGCCGGAGAGCTGGAAAAGAAGTATCCGGGTCTGAATCGTATATGCAGGGATTTGAAAAAATATGAATATGCGGACAAAGAGTATCAGATCGTTGTGCCGGAAAAAGTGGATGACATTTTGTATGAAGCAAAACTGATGCATCACTGCGTAAATAATACAGAAACCTATTATGAACGAATGAGCCAGCAGGAATCCTATATCCTGTTTTTGAGAAAGGCAGAACAACCAACGGAGGCGTACTATACGCTTGAAGTGGAACCGGATGGAACCATAAGGCAGACACGTACTTTTTATAACCAGCAGAATGAAGATATTGAGCTTGCAAGGGATTTTCTTATAAAATGGCAGAAACAATTAAAAAAGAAACTGGCAAAAGAAGATTATAAACTGGCTGTAAAAAGTCAGAGTCTTAGGAAAAAAGAGATTGACGAGCTCCGCAACAAAGGCGTTCGTGTAAACGGTATTGGGTATTGCAACAAATTGCTTGCTGAAATTCTGGAGGAAGATTTAATGGAGGCTGGGAATCGAGAACTGGAAGAACAGGCCGCATAATAGCAGATTGATATATCACAAAAGTAACTTTAACAGTAAAATGAAATTCCTGTGAAAATTTGGGGATATTTACAGAAACAGCTCTGAAATTCTCTTTTATTTAAGTATAAGGGATTTTATGGAATTCCTTAAATATACTCGAAACGGAGGATGAGATTTGGAGGAAAAATTAAAGTTGCTTTGGCTGATATTGATCTTTGTTGATTTTGGGCTTATGTTTGTTTCATTTCCAATCTTAATTTATGTGATTTTTTGTATGACATGAATACAAAAAGTCTTCTGTAAGTGCCCTTTTCCGGTGAAAAGACCGGAGGGGCATTTACATGTATGCAACAGTTTATGTATGTATTCGCAGGAATACGAGTAAAATACTACGCAGCTGCTACTGTTTAAAGCCTGTAGTGAAATTGACATTAAATATCTGGAATGATACGATAAAATTGAACATTTTGCAAGGCAGATTGCATAAAATTTTATTCTGATACGAGGTCAGAATTTTATACTTTATACCGCGTCTGCGGATCAACCGATAAAGACACAAAAAGAGTAAAATGGACTCTTGGAGTGTCTTTTTTTGTTTGGCAAAATGTTTTGACATGTATCAGATCCAATCACGATAAAAGGAGGAAAGAAGTTTTTATGCCACGTAAAATCAGATCAAATTACATGGAGAAATTCAAATTTGTGTACAATGGCAGAACTTTTGAAAGTAAGCATAAATGCTGTAATTTTTATGGAATATGTTACCGTAGTGTAATGGCGTATCAGAATCAATATAAATGTAGAACTGAAGAAGCGATTACACATTTTATTGAATTGAAAAAAGTAAAGAGATCATATTCCGAAATCGAAAATGGGCCAGCATTAAGACCTGCTGCGAATTTTATGATTTAAACGAAGATTCTGTCAAGACCGATATGTGGAATCGAAAATGCACACCACAGGAAGCGATTGAACGGGCAATAGAATGGAAAAAAGCACATGAAATCACATATCATGGTGTGAAATACCCATCACTGCCTCAATGTTGTGAAGACCTGGGAATAAATCCTATATCCGTACGTTTGTATATGGAAAAAAATGGGGTTTCTTCTACACGTGCGATTACACATTATATCAAATCTAAAGAGAAAAGAGCCTTTGAATTCCGTGGAAAAGAATACAAAAATTTTACGGAATGTTGTCTTGCGTATGGATTAAAGCCAAAGTCAGTAAGTTCAGCAGTATTTAAAGCGAAACGTCCTCACGCGGATGTTATGGAAGAAATTATCTCTCATATGGAAGGTTGTATGCCAAAAGAAGTAACGAAAAAAGAAGAAATTCCTGAAAATCAGGTGATGTCTAAAGAAAGGCATCGTGCGAAAGAGGCTTTTTTTATGAGGGAAATAAATATATCTCACTTGGACAATGTTGTGAATTCTATGGAATTAATGAATCTAGTGTACGCAGTAGAGCTTGGCGAAAAAAGTGTACATGGGAAGAAGCTGTGAAATATTATATTCAAAAAAGGAAACAGAAACACCGAAAATGCAATTCTTTTATAAAGGGAAAAAGTATAAAAGTGTTTCAGCATGTTGTGCTGAATACGGAGTTAATGCTTCCAGTGTGCGTAACCGTGCCAAAACAACAGAATGCAGCATTGAAGAATCTTTGGATCATTTCATAAAGAAAGCCAGAATGGAAATACAGCCGTCGGTATTTATTTTTAGAGACAAAACCTATAGGTCTTTGGAAGAATGCTGTCTGGAATATGGAGTCAACGCTGACAGTGTATCTTCAAGAAAATATAGATTGAATTGTACTATGGAAGAATCATTGGAGCATTTTATTGAAAATAAAGATATGATTGCCGAAAGAATACAAAAATTCACATTTAAAGGAATAGAATATCGAAGTCTCCGGGCATGTTGTCAAAAATATGGTATTGATGATATATGTGTGAGACAAAGAGCACGAGATAAGAATTGTTCTCTTGAAGAATCGTTTACACATTTTATGACGAGAAAAAGGAAAAAATGTTAAGTAACCCGGAATTTGAATATCATGGAACTGTTTATCCATCGCTTAAAGTATGCTGTGAGGAATTAGGAATAAATAAAAGCAGTGTAATAAGTCGAAGCCATAGGGCAGGATGCAGTTTACAGGAAGCAGTGGAGTATTATGTCAGCCAACAGGAACGTAGAACATTGGATTAATCTATAAGGCCAGCAGGCAGCCTTTTTTAGAATTTATATAATAGAGAGGAGGAACGGTCAATATCATCTGCCTGCAGATATTGACCGGTTATATATGTTGCGAAAAAAACACAGCCGGAAGCAAACAACGATAAAATTCTTATATCCGTTAAAGAAGCCTGTGAGCTTACAGGACTTTCTGAGAAAACAATGAGATCATTGATGAATGAAAACTGTTTCATGGTACGGATTGGGCGCAGAACACTGATTGATAAGAAAAAATTTCAAAAATGGATAGATCGGCAGTCTTGAAAGCTTTTTTTTGTTGTGCTAAAATATATATCCAGTGCCATGCATTATCATCAGAAAGGATGGTGGTGTTATGGGCAAAAACTTAAAGGGTAAAGAATTAGGAAAAGGATTATATCAAAGAAAAGATGGACGATATGAGGCCAGAATTTTCGTTCGCGGTACAGGAAAAACGTTTTCAATTTATGGTACAAATTTACAACATCTAAAAAAAGAAAGAAATGCCTACCTTGCTAATGTTTCCCCCGGAATTGCAGGATATGATCCTAGAATTTCTGTTTCAAAGTGGTATGAAAAATGGATGCTTATTTATGTGGTGCATTCTGTTAAAGCAACCACTTTAAGTAACTATGTAAATGGTTTTGAGCGAGTAAGAGAATATATTGGTTACATGAGGTTAATAGAGGTCCGTCCAACACATATTCTTGACATGATAAAGGGACTCGAAGAAGAAGGATATGCACGTACAACGGTAATACAATCATTAAGTGTAGTCCGTCAGCTTTTCAAAAAGGCATAT
>NC_021014.1:881633-972666 GCF_000209835.1 Ruminococcus sp. SR1/5
AGTGGAAAAATGATACCCATAGATCCCGTAGCCGATATTAAACTGCCTAAAGAAGAACCGGGTGAAATACCTGATGAGAAGATAATGCAGGAACAAGAAGATGAAAAATGTCTTAGTATATATGACACTCATCGTTTCCTTGAGAGCTGCAAGAATACCCGGTATTATGAACTCTTTTTTATTCTTCTTCATACAGGATTACGTATAGGGGAAGCACTTGCCCTAGAATGGTGTGATCTTGACTTTAAGCATGAAAAGCTTCGTGTATATAAAACCTTAAACAGAGTTACAAAATATTATGATTCGAAAGGAAATGAACTTCCTGAAAGGTATTCTACTATTCAGATTACAACACCAAAGAAAAGTGCCAGCAATAGAAAGGTTCCATTAACGGATGCAGTGATTGCTGCTTTTATGAGCTGGAAGGAAAAACAGGATCGTGATAAAGAAAAACTGGGGAAAAACTGGGGAAAATCAAATATACTTTTAAAAAATATCCCGGTCTGATTTTTACAACATCTTCAGGAAGAAGTTATCTTCCATCATCAGCTCAAACAGAATGCAGGCGGATTGTTGGGATTGTTAATAAACATGAAATTGCTCTGGCAGAAAAAGAGAACAGAGATCCGAATTTAATGGATGTTCATCCTCATATTTTCCGTCATACTTTTGTAACAAGATGCATTCAATCGGGAATGGATGCCGCTACAGTAAAGAAAATAGCTGGACACTCTGATGAAAAAATGACTAATTATTATACACACATTGAAGAAGAACATATAGATGACGAATACGAACTGTATATTCAAAAATACGGAACAGAAACCTGATTTTGCAAATGGAGATAAAATTTTAAAGAGAGGTTTAAATACTTGAGTATAGACAAAAACACTAACGAGGGAAAAAACTATCGTAATAATGTGGTCAAATCAACATTTGGGACTTCTAAAAGCCGCATAAACACTGGGTTTCCGGAGGATATTAGTGTATTATCACCGATGATGAAAGAATACGTAAAGACCAAAGAAGAGTACAGCGACTGTATCCTTTTTTACCGTCTGGGCGATTTTTATGAAATGTTCTTTGATGATGCGCTGACTGCATCCAAGGAACTGGAGATCACACTTACAGGAAAAGACTGCGGATTGGAAGAGAGAGCGCCCATGTGTGGCGTTCCTTTTCATGCTGCGGAAACTTATATCAACCGGCTGATCGAAAAGGGCTATAAGGTTGCCATCTGCGAACAGGTAGAAGATCCGAAAAAAGCCAAGGGTCTTGTTAAACGAGAGGTTGTCCGCATTGTCACGCCGGGAACTACTCTGGATACCATGTCACTGGACGAGTCCAAAAACAATTATCTGATGTCCATCGTCTCCATTGGAGAGCATTTTGGCTGTGCAATTGCAGATATCACAACCGGTGACTGTTTTCTCACAGAACTGGATAAACCTCAGAAGCTTCTGGATGAGATCAATAAATTTACACCTGCAGAGATCATCTGCAATGACGCCTTTCTTTTAAGCGGTGTGGATGTAGCGGATCTGAAGGGGCGTCTTGGAATCTGTGTATTTGCTCTGGATCCCTGGTACTTTGACGACCAGCTGTGCCAGAAAACCCTGAAAGAGCATTTTCACGTCGGAAATCTGGAAGGTCTCGGGATCGGAGATTATGACAGCGGGATCATTGCTTCCGGTGCACTGTTCCTGTATCTGAAGGAAACACAGAAAACAGCACTTTCCCATATGGCAAGCATCCGCCCTTACTCTGCTGAAAAATATATGCTCATCGACAGCTCCAGCCGTCGTAACCTGGAGCTTGTGGAAACCATGCGCGAAAAGCAGAAAAGAGGTTCTCTTCTCTGGGTTCTGGATAAAACCAAAACTGCCATGGGTGCAAGAACCCTTCGTTCTTATGTGGAGCAGCCTCTGATCGATGCAGAGGAAATCGAAAAGAGACTTGGTGCCCTGGAAGAACTGAACGCAAAACCTATGGATCGTGATGAGATCCGGGAATACTTAAATCCGATCTACGATCTGGAACGTCTGATAAGCCGTATCAGCTATAAATCTGCCAACCCAAGAGATCTGGTTTCCTTTGCCTCTTCCCTGGAAATGCTGCCTTATATAAAGCAGATCCTTGCAGAATTTAAATCTCCGCTGCTTATGCAGATCAACGAAGACATGGATCCATTGTCAGACATTACCGATCTGATCCGTAATTCCATTGCTGATGATCCGCCCCTTGCCCAAAAGGACGGCGGTATCATTCGGGAAGGTTATAACGAAGATGTGGATAAATTCCGCCGCTCCCGGACAGATGGAAAGAAGTGGTTATCTGAATTGGAAGCAAGAGAGCGGGAACGTACCGGTATTAAGAGCCTGAAGATCAAATATAACCGTGTATTCGGCTATTCCCTGGAAGTTACCAACACCTTCAAGGATCTCGTGCCGGAGGACTATATCCGCAAACAGACCCTTACCAACGCAGAGCGTTACATCACCCAGGAGCTGAAGGATCTGGAGGATCTGATCCTTGGAGCAGAAGATAAGCTTTATGCATTAGAATTTGAACTGTTTTCAGATATCCGTGATCAGGTTGGAGCTGAGGTTGTCCGTATCCAGCGTACTGCAAAGGCAGTAGCTGCTCTGGATGTTTTTGCTTCCCTTGCACTGGTTGCACAGAGGAATAACTTTGTCCGGCCCAAGATCAATGAGACCGGCCTCATTGATATCCGAAATGGCCGCCACCCGGTTGTGGAACAGATGATTGAAAACGATATGTTCATTCCAAATGATACGTATCTTGACAACCACAAAAAACGTATCTCCATTATCACAGGACCGAACATGGCCGGAAAATCCACATACATGCGCCAGACAGCATTGATCGTACTGATGGCACAGATCGGAAGCTTTGTTCCTGCGGACAGTGCGAATATCGGTGTGGTTGACCGGATCTTCACCCGTGTGGGAGCATCCGATGACCTTGCAAGCGGACAGAGTACCTTTATGGTGGAGATGACAGAGGTTGCCAACATTCTTCGTAATGCCACTTCCCGAAGTCTTCTGATCCTGGATGAGATCGGACGTGGAACTAGTACCTTTGACGGCCTTTCCATTGCCTGGGCAGTGATCGAACACATCAGCAACACCAAACTCTGCGGCGCCAAGACCTTATTTGCGACCCATTATCACGAGCTTACCGAACTGGAAGGCAAGCTTTCCGGTGTCAACAACTACTGTATCGCTGTCAAGGAAAAAGGCGACGATATCGTATTCCTGCGTAAGATCGTAAAAGGCGGAGCAGATAAAAGCTATGGTATCCAGGTAGCCAAGCTTGCCGGTGTTCCGGATTCCGTGATCCAGCGTGCCAAGGAACTGGTAGAGGAGCTCAGTGATGCAGATATCACTGCAGCTGTAAAAGATCTAACTGCTCCAAAGAAAAAGCAGAAGATCACCTATGATCAGTTAGATATGGCACAGATGTCACTGTTTGACACGGTACAGGACAATGATATCATTGAAGAGATCAAAAACCTGGAGATCGGGAATCTGACACCAATGGAAGCTTTGAACATTCTCTATAACCTGCAGAACAAAATTAAGAACCGGTGGTGAGACCCTTGAAAAAAATTGCAGTTTTAGACCAGAATACCATTGATAAGATCGCAGCAGGAGAGGTCGTAGAGCGCCCCTCCTCTGTTGTAAAAGAGCTTGTGGAAAATGCCATTGACGCAGGTGCTACCGCTATTACTGTAGAGATCACAGACGGCGGAAAAAAGCTGATCCGTATCACGGACAATGGCTCCGGAATGGATGCAGAGCAGGTTCCGCTTGCTTTTCTCCGCCATGCCACAAGTAAAATTGAAAAAGTAGAAGACCTGACCCACATTGCCTCTCTTGGCTTCCGTGGTGAAGCACTTTCCAGTATTGCCGCCGTCTCCCAGGTGGAGCTGATCACAAAGACTCCTTCCGGGATCAGCGGTACCCGCTATGTGATCGAAGGTGGAAAAGAACAGTCTTTGGAGGAGATGGGCGCACCGGAGGGAACCACCTTCCTGATCCGGAACCTTTTTTACAACACACCTGCAAGAAGCAAATTTCTGAAATCCGACATGACAGAAGCCGGTTACATCAATACGCTGATGGAACAGCTGGCGCTTTCCCATCCGGAAATTTCCTTTAAATATATCCAGAATCGTCAGGTGAAACTTTCCAGTTCCGGAAATTACAGCGTAAAGGATGTGATCTACAGCGTTTACGGACGGGAGATCGCCAAAGCACTTCTGGAAGTCTCCTATGAAAATGATTTTATGAAGATCGAAGGCTTTGTGGGAAAACCGGAGATTTCCAGAGGAAACCGCACTTTTGAGAATTATTATATCAATGGCCGGTATGTAAAAACAAGATCATTACCAAGGCTATTGAGGATGGGTATAAAGGACTGGTCATGCAGCATAAATTTCCATTTGTTTCCCTTCGGATCGAAATGGATGGTAATGACCTGGACGTTAATGTACATCCGGCAAAAAGAGAAGTGCGTTTTGCCAGAGAAACCGAAGTTTATACGGCTATCTATGAAACTGTTCGTAAGGTACTGACTCACAGAGAACTAATCCCGCAGGTATCTGTGGGAAAAGACGAACCGACATCTCACAACGAGCAGATGAAGCCAGGAAATGTTCCGGAACCTTTCGAGGTAAAAAGACGGCAGGAGATGTACGGACACCAGAACCGGACGGCGAATATAGCTTCCCATATTGCACCGACAGCTTCTGAAGTACGTACAGCGCCGGTTTCATCGATACCTTATAATAAGTTGACAAATAGTACAGCCTCCTATGGCTCAGCTGAAACAGCTCACAGTTCTTCAGATTCTTTTACAGATAAATACAGGCATATGGGTTCTCTGCGGGAAAATCCCGTATATAGATCTCAGCCCTTTACAAAAGAAGAAGAGGAAATGTTTTCCGGCACACTGAAGGACGGAAAAAAGAGACTTCCGCTGTAGAAACAGCGGATCCAGAAGTGATATCTGAAAAACCTGCCGAATCGACATCTCCTGAGATAAACAACGAGCCGATCAAATCCCTGGAACAGGAAACGCCAAAACAGCTGGAACTTTTCGAAGAACGGCTTCTTGCCCCGGAATCCAGAAGCCGCCACAGGCTGATCGGACAGCTGTTTGACACCTACTGGCTGGTACAGTTCGAAGATAATTTTTATATCATTGACCAGCATGCGGCCCATGAAAAAGTATATTATGAGCGGTTCGTAAAGCTGTTCCAGTCTCAGAACATCCAGTCTCAGTACGTAAGCCCTCCGCTGATCGTTTCACTCAGCCTTGAGGAAGAAAACCTGTTAAAAGCAAACGAAAAATATTTTCGGGATTTCGGTTTTGAGATCGAACCTTTTGGGGGAAGAGAGTACAGTATCAGTGCGGTGCCATCCAGTCTTCTGGGAATGACAGAGGAAGAGCTGTTTCTGGAAATGCTGGACCATCTCACTGCAGACGGCTCCAAAGATGCATTTGAACTGTTTACCGCAAGGCTTGCAACTATGGCCTGCAAAGCTGCTGTAAAAGGCAATCATTCCATGTCACCCCAGGAAGCCGACAAGCTGATCGATGAACTTCTGACACTGGAAAATCCTTATAACTGTCCTCATGGAAGGCCAACCATCATTGCCATGAGTAAGACAGAGATTAGAAAAAATTTAAACGTATCGTGTAAGATACCTATCATAAACGGAGAAAATCTATGAAAAAACCTCTTATCGTCCTTACCGGACCTACTGCCGTGGGAAAAACAAAACTTTCCATTGCCCTTGCAAAAGCAGTAAACGGAGAGATCATCTCCGCAGATTCCATGCAGGTTTACCGCCATATGGATATTGGTTCCGCCAAGATCACACCGGAAGAAATGGATGGCGTCCCTCATCATCTGGTGGATGTGTTGGAGCCCACAGAAGATTTTAATATTGTCCTTTTCCAGCAGATGGCAAAAGAAGCCATGGAAAAAATTTATGATAAAGGCCGGATCCCGATCCTGGTAGGCGGCACGGGATTTTATATTCAGGCCGTAACCAGAGATATTGATTTTACCAGTTCCAACCAGGATGACCATTACCGCAGGGAGCTGGAAGAGCTGGCAGAACAAAAAGGCCCTTCATTTCTTCATGATATGCTTGCACAGGTTGATCCCAAGTCAGCCCAGGACATCCATGAGAACAATGTCAAGCGAGTGATACGCGCCCTGGAATTTTATAAACAGAACGGTACCAGGATCTCCGAACATAATGAAGAGCAGAAAGAACATACCAGCCCCTATGCCCTGGCATACTTTGTCCTGAACGCACCCCGTCCCCTTCTCTACGAACGCATAGACACAAGAGTGGATGAGATGTTGAAAAACGGGCTTGTAGAAGAAGTAAAAAAGCTCCGGGAAATGGGCTGCCACAGAGGAATGGTTTCGATGCAGGGACTGGGCTATAAAGAAATCCTGGACTGGATGGACGGAGAATACCCTTACGAGGAAGCCGTTCGCATCCTGAAACGTGACACCAGACATTTCGCCAAACGCCAGCTTACCTGGTTCCGCAGAGAAGACGAAGTAACCTGGGTAGATAAAGATAACTTTGATTACGATGACAGCAGGATCCTTTCCTACATGCTTTCTGTATGCAGGGAAAAGGGAATCCTTCCTGCCAAATAAAATAAAAAGGAAAAATGATCATGAAAGAATTATATGCACAGCTTGGAATCTCTTCTGCAGTTTACGATTTCGGTAAATCTGTGGAAGATTCCCTGAAAGAACGTTTTGAGAAATTTGATAAGACTGCAGAATACAACCAGATGAAGGTTATCCGCGCCATGCAGAAGAACCGTGTCAGTGAGGCTTGTTTCGGAGCTTCTTCCGGTTATGGCTACAACGACCTTGGCCGCGAGACTCTGGAGCAGGTCTATGCCGATACCTTCCACACAGAAGCCTGCCTGGTACGCCCGCAGATCACCTGTGGAACTCATGCACTTGCCATTGCTCTCTTCGGAAACCTGCGCCCCGGTGACGAGCTTCTTTCCCCTGTAGGAAAGCCTTACGATACCCTGGAAGAAGTGATCGGTATCCGCCCGTCCAATGGTTCCCTTGCGGAATATGGCGTAAAATATCGTCAGGTGGATCTTCTCGAGGATGGTACCTTTGATTATGAAAACATCAGAAAAGCAGTCAATGAAAAAACAAAGCTGGTAACCATCCAGCGTTCCAAAGGCTATCAGACCCGTCCTTCTTTCTCCGTAAAACAGATCGGTGAGCTGATCTCTTTTGTAAAAAAGATCAAGCCGGATGTGATCTGCATGGTAGATAACTGCTACGGAGAATTCGTAGATACCATCGAGCCCAGTGATGTAGGTGCAGATATCATGGTCGGCTCCCTGATCAAAAATCCAGGTGGCGGCCTTGCTCCTATCGGTGGTTATATCGCAGGAAGAAAAGACTGTGTGGAAAATGCTTCCTACCGTATGACCTGCCCGGGACTGGGCATGGAAGTCGGTGCAACTCTTGGTGTAAACCGTTCTCTGTATCAGGGATTTTTCCTTGCACCGATGATCACCAAAGGAGCTTTAAAGGGCGCTGTTTTTGCAGCGAACATTTACGAAAAGCTTGGTTTCCCGGTAGTTCCCAACAGCACAGAGCCACGTCAGGATATCATCCAGGCAGTCACTCTCGGAACACCGGAGGGTCTTGTAGCATTCTGCCAGGGTATCCAGGCTGCTGCACCGGTAGACAGCTTTGTAACACCGGAGCCGTGGGATATGCCGGGATATGACAGCCAGGTGATCATGGCAGCAGGTGCTTTCATCCAGGGTTCTTCCATCGAGCTTTCTGCCGATGGTCCTATGAAACCGCCTTATGCAGTTTATTTCCAGGGTGGTCTCACCTGGGAGCATGCAAAGCTGGGAATCCTGAAATCTCTTCAGTATATGGTTGATAAGGAACTTGTGAGATTATGAAAAAATCCGAAGGACCGGACTTAAAAAACAGATCTTTGTCATAGGAGCCGGTGCTTCCGGTCTTATGGCAGCTATTCAGGCTGCTGTATACGGAGCTGCAGTTACGGTTCTGGAACAAAATGACCGTCCCGGCAGAAAAATCTGTGCTACGGGAAACGGCCGTTGTAATATGACGAACCTGAATCAGGATGAAAACGCTTACCGGGGATCTCATCCTGAATTTGCCATGGATGCCCTAGCACAGTTTCCTGTGGAAAAAACTCTGAAATTCTTTCAGGAACTGGGAATCTGTACCACAGACCGCAGCGGATGGATCTATCCCCGAAGCAACCAGGCACAGAGTGTGGTAGATGTTCTTGTCATGAAGGCACGCAGCCTGAAGGTAAAGCTGAAAACCAATCAGACCGTTACCGGCGTGTCTTTTGCAGACGGACAATGGAAGATCCATACGGACGGATGGACCTACAGTGGTGATGCGGTGATCCTTGCAAATGGTTCCCGTGCGTCTTCCGTTGCAGGTTCCTGCGAAAGCGGATATGAAATTGCAAAAAGTCTCGGACATCATCTGATTGAACCCCTTCCCGCACTGACAGCTCTGAAATGTAAGGGAAATTCTTTTTCCGGCTGGAGTGGTGTACGGACAGAAGGGAAGATAACACTTTATATAGACGACACACCGACAGTCTCCCAGCAAGGAGAGCTGCAGCTTACCGATTACGGTGTATCCGGGATCCCGGTATTCCAGATTTCCCGCTATGCTATCCGTGCCGTCCATGAAAACAAAAATGTGGAGCTTTCCATAAATTTTTTTCCGGAACTGAACCGGAAAGAGCTGAAAGAATACCTGGAGCACAGAAAAGCAGCCTGTCCTTACAAAACAGAAAAAGAACTTCTCATCGGACTTTTTCCTGAAAAACTGATCCGTGTTTTATGTGCACAGAAGGATCTTATCCGCGGGATCACCGATTTTCGTCTCCCGGTAAAAAAACGGCCTTTCCTTTGAACAGGCACAGGTTTGTTCCGGTGGAGTGGATACGTCTGAAGTTCACAGCAAAACCATGGAGTCCAGGCTTCATAAAGGTCTTTATTTTGCCGGAGAGCTCCTTGACATTGACGGTACCTGCGGAGGTTATAACCTGCAGTGGGCGTGGTCAAGCGGAGCTGCCGCCGGTATCTGGGCAGCAAAGGAGGAAGAAAAATGATCCGGATCACACAGCTGAAGCTTCCCATCACTCATACAGAAGAGCAGCTTCACCGAAAAATAGCAAAAATGCTTCGTCTTGGAAATCAGCCGTTCACCTATGAGATCCGAAAACAATCTCTGGATGCCCGGCACAAAGAGGACAAAAAATTTGTCTACACTGTAGATATTAAACTGGATAACGAATCCCGTGTTCTCAAAAAGATTCACGATAAAAATATTATGTTAACCTCCGAGAAAAAATATCATTTCCCCTCATCTGGCTCTGAAACTCTGTCCCATCGTCCTATAGTGATCGGAAGCGGACCTGCAGGATTATTCTGTGCCTGGTACCTGGCCAAAGCCGGGTACTGTCCACTGGTACTGGAACGGGGAGAAGAAGCAGACAAACGCCAGGAAACCGTGGAAAATTTCTGGAAAAACGGCATCCTGGATCCGGATTCCAATGTACAGTTCGGAGAGGGCGGTGCAGGGACTTTTTCCGATGGAAAGCTGAATACTCTGGTAAAAGATACTTTTGGAAGAGGAAGGGAAGTTCTTTCCCGATTTGTGGAGGCAGGAGCTCCCTCTGAGATCCTTTACCAGCAAAAGCCTCATCTTGGCACAGATCAGCTTGTAGGTATCGTTCAGTTTATGCGTCATCAGATTGAAGAAATGGGCGGGGAATTCCGTTTTCGTTCCACAGTAACTGATCTGATGATCCGTGACCGGAAGCTTACTGCAGTCATTGTCAATGCAAAAGAGGAAATACCGGCAGAAATCTGCATTCTTGCTCCCGGCCACAGCGCCAGAGATACGTTTGCCATGCTGGAAAACACAATATTAACATGGAGCCGAAATCTTTTGCAGTGGGGGTACGTGTGGAACATCCGCAGACTATGATCAACCAGGATCTTTACGGGGAACCGGAAAACGACCGTCTGGGTGCATCCAGCTACAAGGTTACCCATACACTGGAAAACGGACGTGGCGTTTATTCTTTCTGTATGTGTCCCGGCGGATATGTTGTAAATGCATCTTCTGAAGAAGGTATGCTTGCAGTGAATGGTATGAGCTATCAGGCACGTGACAGCCATAATGCCAACAGTGCTATCATCGTTACGGTAAACCCTTCTGATTTTCCTGAAGAGGGAGTTCTCGGCGGAATCGCTCTGCAGCGAAAACTGGAGCGCGCTGCCTGGGAAGCCGGAAAAGGAAAAATTCCGGTACAGCTTTTCAAAGATTACTGTACCCATCAGAAAAGTACCAGGCTTGGAGATGTGATCCCCTGTATCAAAGGAGCTTATACACTTACCGATGTCCGCAGTATTTTCCCGAAAGAGATCGGCGATTCCATTGAAGCAGGAATCCATGCTTTTGGAAAAAAGCTTTCCGGTTTTGACCGACCGGATGCATTGCTGGAAGGAGTAGAAAGCCGTACCTCTTCTCCTGTACGGATCGTTCGGGAACCGAAAAGCTCACTTCCAATATAGAAGGGATCTACCCCTGCGGAGAGGGCGCCGGTTACGCCGGAGGCATTACATCCGCAGCGATGGACGGGATCAAGGTGGCAGAAGCAGTCGCTTCTGTTTATGCCCTGCCTGTAAACAAAATGTGAAAAAAGTGGAAATTTCCGGGATAGAGTGTACATCCCTGCTTTTTTATGCTAAAATAACTTCTGCAATTTTGCATCCCCTTCTTCGAGAGCGAAAAGGGAAATCATATGAAAGATACTATAATGGAAATGCCAGATTATCAGCGTCCGTATGAAAAATGTCTGCGGGAGGGAGAACAGTCCTTAAGCGATCGAGAGCTTCTTGCCGTGATCCTGCGCTGTGGCGTACAGGGATCCAGTTCCCTGACTCTGGCAAATAAAATCCTGAATTTATCGAAACAGACCGGATACAGTGGCCTGCTTGGACTGTTTCATATTTCCATGCAGGAACTGATGAAGATCCATGGGATCGGTAAGGTAAAAGCCATACAGCTGAAATGTATCGGGGAACTTTCCAAGCGTATGGCAACCGCAGCTGCAAAACCGGAATTGTCTTTTCACCATCCGGTAACCATTGCGAAATATTATATGGAGCGGCTCCGGCATGAAGAGCAGGAATTGCTTTACTGCATGATGCTGGACGGACATAACCATTTGTCGGGGGAACAGCTTTTAAGCCGCGGTACAGTCAATGCCACACTGATCACACCAAGAGAAGTCTTTGTAGAAGCTGTAAAGTATCGGGCGGTGAACCTGATCCTGGTCCACAATCATCCGGGTGGTGATCCCTCCCCCAGTCAGGCTGATCTGGATGTTACGGAACGGATCTACCATTGCGGTGAACTCCTCGGCATCCATCTTCTGGATCATATCATCATCGGTGATCACAGGTATGTCAGTTTCCGCGAAAAAGGGATTTTTGATGAATATACTTAAGTGAAGGGACAGATTTATGCTTTTTAGAAATAATTACGGAGTAGACCTTGGAAGCAGCTCTGTAAAAGTCTATTCATTTTTCAGAAACAAAAGTTACATAGAAAAGAACATGGTAGCCTACAGAGGACGCCGGATCCTTGCCATAGGGAACGAAGCTTATGAAATGTTTGAAAAATCACCTGCAGATATTTCCGTAAATTCTCCTATGGCTTTCGGTATGCTGGCAAATCTGGAATTGCAGGAGATCGTCCTTTACAGCATGATAAAAAAAATCGATCATACATCCGGTCTCGGAGCAGACATGTATTTCTCCGTACCACTTGATATGACTGCTATCGAAAAGAGGGCATATTATCATCTGGTCAATGGTCACTGGCTGCGGAAAAACCGTGTTTTTATGGTGGAGGCCCCTATTGCAGATGCCATTGCCATGGGAATCGACCCTGAAAAGAATCAGGGCAGCATGATCGTAAACATCGGTGCACAGAGTACAGAGTTTTCCATCATAACCGACGGCAAGATCATCATCAGCCGTAAGATCCCCATCGGAGGCAGACAGATGAACGAATCTATCTGCAGCGAGATCCGAAAACATTATAATCTTCAGATTGGAACACGAACTGCAAAACGTCTGAAAGTAGTTATGGGAAGACTGAATGATCAGAAAAAAGAAGCCCGAAAAGTAGTCGGAATCGACAGTATTTCCGGACTTCCACGAGAAGAAGTTATTTCTGCCTACGTTGTTAATGAAGGGATCGCCAACTGTGTGAACCAGATCGCAGCAGAGATGAAATCTTTTCTGGAACGTACCCCGCCACAGATCGCTTATCATATCGCAAAAGAGGGCATTTATCTGACCGGCGGCAGTACACGGCTTCCTTATATAGATAACTATCTGGCTAGCTATACAGGATTTGCCTTTAATCTTTCTGATCTGTATGAAACTTCTGCAGCATACGGCCTGGAAAAGATCATCCGCGACAGAAACCTGCGCAAATGGGCCCAGCCGGTAAAGCAGAAAAAACTGTAAAGGGGCATATATAATGAAAAACATCCGAAAAAAAGTGCGTTTTCATTTTAATTTAAAAAGTAAACATCTTCTGGTAATCATGACACTTTTCTGTGGAAGCTGCATTGTAGCTACAGCAGCCTCCGGAACCTCTTCCGCACCACTTCAGGAAGCAGCCGGTTTTCTTATCGTTCCCTTTGAAAAGGGGATCGCCGGTGTCAGCGATATATTTGGAAATGTAAAAAACAATCTTCGTGATAAACAGGACGTGCTTCAGGAAAACGAAGAGCTGAAAAGTCAGATCAACAGTCTTACGGAACAGAATAACATCCTGATCCAGGACCAGACAGAGCTCACACGCCTGAAGGAACTTTACGATCTTGATCAGGAATATACCGACTATCCCAAGGTTGCCGCAAGGATAATCTCCAAAGATCCCGGAAACTGGTATGATACCTTTATGATCAACAAAGGCAGTAATAACGGGATCCGGGTTGATAACAACGTGATCGCCGGAAAGGGTCTTGTGGGTATCGTTACAGAAGTGGGACCTTCCTGGGCTACTGTCCGTTCCATCATCGATGACAGCAGCAATGTCAGTGCCATGGCAGTCAGTACTTCCGACAACTGCGTTGTCACTGGAGATCTGAAACTGATCGATGAAGGCAAATTAAGCTTTGAGCAGCTTTACGATCAGGATAACAAGGTAACAGTCGGAGAACGTATTGTCACCTCGAACATCAGTGAAAAATATGTGGAAGGACTGTTTATTGGTTATGTCAGTGAGATCCAGCAGGATCCCAATAACCTGACAAAAACAGGTACGATCGTTACACCGGTTGATTTCGGTCATCTGAAAGATGTATTTGTGATCACCACCAATAAACAGGACGCGATAGACAAATCGGAGGATGCGTCCAATGAAAAATAGGATTATATTATTTATCACTATCATTGTCTGTTTTCTCCTTCAGTGCACAGTAATGGACCGTATTTCCATTGGATCCATCACTCCAAATCTGCTTTTGATTCTGTGTGTATCCATGGGACTTATGCGTGGAAGAAAAGTCGGTCTGTGGACTGGATTTTTTCCGGGCTTTTTGTCGATCTCTTTTATGGATCATTGTTTGGATTTTATGCACTGATCTATATGTATATAGGTTTTATCAGCGGCTATGCATTCCGTAGTTTTTATGATGATGATCTGAAAGTTCCGCTTTTCTTGTAGCAGGAACAGATCTTCTTTATAATCTGGCTGTGTATGGCCTCCAGTTTCTGCTCAGAGGCCGTCTTGGATTCTGGACCTACATATACAGGATCATTATCCCCGAGATTGTATATACGGTTTTTCTCACCATCATCGTATACCGGGTATTTTACTGGATCAACTACCACTTAATGGATACTGTAAGGAAAGAAAGTGAGTCTATTTGGGAATTAAAATAAAAAAAATCATTAAAAAAATCCGTTTGAAACGTACTACAGTTCTTGTGATCGTATTTATTTTTCTGTCATCTGTCCTGGTCCGGCAGCTTTTCAGTCTGCAGATCATACAGGGAGAGGATTACATCAGTAAATTTCAGACACGTACTACCAAAACACGCGTGATCAAAAGCACCCGTGGTAATATTTATGACCGTAACGGCACAGTTGTCGCCTCCAATGTACTTGCATATTCTGTCACATTCGAAGATAGCGGTACATACAACAGCACCAGAGAAAAGAATCTGACTCTGAACGGTATCGCCTACCAGGTATTACAGATCCTTTCCAAAAACGGGGACAGCTTATCTGATAATTTTCATATTACCGTCAATGATCATGGCGACTATGCTTTTGATGTAGATGAAGGATTTACTCTTAACCGTTTCCGTGCGGATATTTACGGAGAAGCACAGATTGATGATCTCAGTGATGAGCAGAAAAACGCAACCGCAGCTCAGATCATGGATCATCTTACCGGAAGCAGCGGATTTTCTATCGTTCTTTACGGAAAAGATGCCTACACCCCGGAAGAACTTGCCGCACATTCTCTTCCGGAAGAGCTTACCAAACAGGAAATCCTCGAAATTGCGATCATGCGCTATCAGCTGAACACCAACAGTTTCAAGAAATATATGCCGGTGACCATTGCAACAAATGTCAGTGAAAAATCTGTGGCAGCCATAAAAGAAAATCAGGCCGCTCTCCAGGGTATTGACATTGTAGAAGATTCCACCAGAAAATATGTGGACGATGAGAGTATGGCGCCGATCCTCGGTTACACAGGCCAGGCCTCTTCTGAAGAACTGGAAACCCTTCGTAAGGATAATCCTGATTATTCCAATGATGCGGTTGTTGGAAAAGCCGGGATCGAACAGTATATGGAGCTTGAACTTCAGGGAAAAGATGGAGAAGAAACGGTCACAGTTGATAATCTTGGTAAAGTCCTTGATATCGACAATTCCAAAACTGTTGATCCTGTGGCCGGAAACGATGTTTATCTGACCATTGATTCCGACTGGCAGAAGAGTATTTACCAGATCCTGGAACAGCGTGTTGCCGGTATTGTCCTCTCTAAACTGACACCAAATAAAAGCTTTGATTATGAAGCAGAGAAAGATGCAAGTAAGATCACCATCCCAATCTATGATGTATACAATGCACTGATTGCAAACAGTGTGATCGATATCAATAAATTCAGCGATGCAGATGCTTCCGATACAGAAAAAATTTATACGCCAAATTTCAGCAAAAACAGCAACAGGTTTTTGATACAATAAGTAACAGGCTGACAGGTGACAATCCTCCAGCCTATAAGGATGAAGATACGCAGATGCAGGAATATCTTACCTATATCTGTGATGATCTTCTTACCAATACCCTGAAGGTACTGAAAAGTGATTCCATTGATACCTCAGATGAAACATACAAAGCCTGGAAAAATGACCAGAGTATCAGTCTGAAGGATTATCTGAACTATGCTGCCAGTCAGAACTGGATCGATATTTCCCAGATCTCAACCTCCGGAGAATATCTGGATTCTGAAGAGATCTATCAGGCTCTTACCGCCTATATCATTGATTACCTGAAGACAGATACAGGCTTTTCAAAGCTTCTGTATAAATATATGCTTCAGGAAGACACCATCAGTGGAGAAGAGCTGTGTCTTGTTCTCTATGAACAGGGCGTTCTTTCAAAAGAAGACGAACTGTATCAGACAATGGCCTCCGGTGGTCTTGATGCCTACACCTTCATGTATCGCAAGATCGCAAATCTTGAGATCACACCGGCCCAGCTTGCGTTGGCTCCGTGCTCTGCATCTGCGGTGATCACAGATACTACAACCGGAAATGTTCTCGCATGTGTTTCCTATCCGGGATATGATAATAATCGTCTGACCAACAATATGGACACCGATTATTATGCAAAGCTTTCCACAGATCTTTCCAGCCCGTTCTTCAACAAGGCAACACAGCAGAAGACGGCTCCAGGATCTACCTTAAAGATCTTATCTACTGTTGCCGGCATGTCTGAGGGCGTAATAGATGATGGCACATATATTGAATGTACAGGAAGCTTTGACCTTGTAACACCTCCGATCAACTGCTGGAATAAACAGGGCCACGGTTCTCTCGATATCCGTGAAGCCATTGAGCAGTCCTGTAACGTATTTTTCACTACGATTGGTTTCGAACTTGGTAAAGATTCCGAAGGTAATTTTTCTGAAGCCAGAAGTCTTGGAATACTTCAGAAATATGCTTCCCTCATGGGATTGGATCAGAAAACCGGCATTGAAATTTCCGAGGCTTCTCCGCAGGTTTCTGACAAGAACGCCGTCCCTTCCTATATTGGACAGGGTACCAATGCGTTTACGACCAGCCAGCTTGCACGTTATGCGTCAACGATCGCCACTTCCGGTACGATCTATAAACTTTCCCTTCTGGACCGTGTGACGGATTCCAAAGGAAAACTTATAAAGGAATATCCTTCCGAAACAACTGGACAGCTGGATCTTTCCAGCAATATCTGGGATGACATCCATGACGGTATGTATCGTGTGGTGCAGACTCATGATCAGTTTAACGGACTTGGAGTTGAAGCAGCAGGAAAAACCGGTACTGCCGAGATTGACTATTATCATCCGAACAATGCACTTTTTATCGGATATGCGCCTGTTTCTGATCCCAAGTACGCAATATCTGTTCGAATCGCAAACGGATATGCATCCGGTAATGCCTGCCTTGCAGCTAATGATATCTTTAAATACATTTTCGGACTTGCAGATGAAAGCACCATTCTCACTGGCTATGCAGCAAGCGATACCAGTAATGTATCGAATGACTAAACAAACTTTATGAGGATACCAGAAGTGTGGAACATTTTATAGGAGGAATCAGAAAACATGAGTGAAGTCATTGTCATTACATCTGGAAAAGGCGGTGTTGGAAAAACCACCACCGTGGCAAATATCGGGACCGGACTGGCTGCCATGGGAAAAAGGGTTGCAGTTGTAGATACCGATATCGGACTCCGAAATCTGGATGTTGTCATGGGACTGGAGAACCGTATTGTTTACAATCTGGTTGATGTGATCAATGGGAGCTGCCGCCTGAAACAGGCACTGATCCGGGATCGTCGGCATTCAGAACTGTATCTTCTTCCGTCTGCCCAGACCAAGGACAAAACTGCCGTATCTCCGGAACAGATGATCAAGCTTACCGATGATCTCCGGGAAGAATTCGATTATGTCCTTCTGGATTGTCCGGCAGGAATTGAACAGGGATTCAAAAATGCAGTAGCCGGAGCGGACCGTGCACTGGTCGTGACCACACCGGAAGTTTCCGCGATCCGGGATGCAGACCGTATCATCGGGTTGCTGGAGTCCGGAGGGCTCCGGGATATCCGGCTGATCATCAACCGGCTTCGACCGGAAATGATCGCCAGAGGTGATATGATGTCCGTAGAAGATGTGTTGGAAATCCTGGCTGTAGATCTGATCGGTGCGATCCTGGATGATGAACAGATCGTGATCTCCACAAATCAGGGAGAACCTTTATCCGGAAAAAATTCTCAGGCAGAAGAAGAGTATCGCAATATCTGCCGGAGGCTTATGGGCGAAGAAGTCCCTTATGTTACTGTCCGTCGGAAAAATGGTGTATTCCACCGTCTTGGCAGCATTTTTCGAAAATAACAGACTCTTTGCTGTCTGACATTTTTCATCACAGGAGGAATGATTATGGGATTTTTCTCCGGAAAAAACCACTCTGCAGGCTATGCACGCGACAGGATGAAGCTTCTTCTTGTATCGGAACGCATAGACTGTTCTCCACAGATGATGAAGCTTTTACGGAACGATCTGATACATGCCGTAAAAAAATACGTTGTAATTGATGAACCAGGGGTGACCATACAGATCACACAGGAACCACCTGTTCTGCATGCAGTCATACCCGTACTTAAGAAAAGAGATGCATAATTTATGATTAAACAGTATAAGCTGCGGTTTTACAATTTTCGACTGGTGATCTTTCTCCTGGCGATCAGCTTTATTGGAATTCAGCTTGTAGGAACAGCTGCCGACTACCTTCGCACACGTCAGCTTCTGGGTGTGATCATCGGTGTGGTCTTTATGCTGATCCTTTCACTGATGGATTATTCCTGGCTGCTGAATTTTCAATGGATCATGTATGGATTTAATATCGTTATGCTTCTGGCTGTCCGGTTCTTCGGATCCAGCGCCAATGGTGCTGCCAGATGGGTGGATTTAGGTTTTATCCGTTTCCAGCCTACCGAGCTTTCAAAGATCATCATTATCCTGTTTTTTGCCAAATTTTTTATGGATCATGAGGAAGATCTGAATACCTTAAAGACTCTGATACAATCAGCTGTCCTTCTGGTCATCCCACTGATGCTGATCTATGTACAGCCGGATATGAAAAACACCATCACCGTAACAGTCCTGTTCTGTATTCTGATCTACATCGCAGGACTTAGTTATAAGATCATCGGAGGTGTAGCCTTGATCGCGATTCCTCTGGCCATCATCTTTCTGTCCATTATCGTGCAGCCGGATCAGAAACTGATACAGGATTACCAGAGAAACCGTATCATGTCATTCCTGTATCCGGAGAACGAAGAATACGCAGATGATATTGAACAGCAGAACAACTCAAAAACAGCCATCGCCTCCGGAGAGCTTGTGGGACGTGCTTTCAGTAATGACACCAGTGTTACATCCGTAAATGATGGAAACTTTGTTTCTGAGAATCAGACCGACTTTATTTTTGCGGTGGCTGGAGAGCAGTACGGATTTATCGGCTGTACTCTGATCGTACTGCTGCTGTTTCTGATCACCTTTGAATGTATCCGTATGAGCCTGCGGGCCAAGGATCTTGCCGGTAAGATCATATGCTGCGGTGTTGGAAGCATTGTTTCCATACAGAGCTTCATCAACATCTGTGTTGCTACCGGCCTTGCACCAAACACAGGTACTCCGCTTCCTTTTGTAAGCTATGGTCTTACTTCTCTGATCAGTCTGTTTATGGGTATGGGACTTGTTCTCAATGTAGGACTGCAGAGCAGTGCATATAATAAAGAATTACAGAAAAAAGGTCAGAAATCGGATACCTACTTTCGGAAAGAGGAATACTTATGACACGTAAAGAACCTGTAAAAAATCATATACGTTCTGGCAATCCTTCCAGAGGTCAGGCTTCCCGGGCTGCACATACAGCTTCCAAGGGGACAAAAACAACTTCCATGCCGTCTGACAGAACTGTTTCTGCCAGACGTAAAGCTCAAAATACCCGGATGAAACGGATGCGTCGTAAAAGGATCCGCAACACCATTTTTCTCCTTCTTCTGCTGATCGTACTATGCACAGCTGGCGGTTTTGGTGTTTACATGCTGAAGGGCGGAGATTTTTCCACTCCTGCAAATTCT
Source organism: Ruminococcus sp. SR1/5 (assembly GCF_000209835.1). Taxonomy (NCBI): domain Bacteria; kingdom Bacillati; phylum Bacillota; class Clostridia; order Eubacteriales; family Oscillospiraceae; genus Ruminococcus; species Ruminococcus sp. SR1/5. The sequence continues at coordinate 901,185 of NC_021014.1, forward strand.
TTCAATGCATTCTCCGAATTTGATAATACTCTGACTTCCAAAGAAGAGCAGCGCGCGGCAGGTTTCGCCCATGATCTCTGTGTTGTTACAAAAGATGTTGCTCTGGATTCTGTCAGTCTGGATGACAGCCAGTCCGGTGTGCTTCTGAATCTCAGTGATAAAAAGGTACTCTATGCAAAAGGTGCCTACAACAAGGTTTATCCTGCCAGCATCACAAAGATCATGACAGCTATGCTTGCACTGAAATATGGAAACATGGACGATACAGTAACGATCTCACAGGAGAATGTTACCCTGGAATCCGGTTCTCAGGTAGCTGGTTTCCAGGCGGGAGATCAGGTTACCATGGATCAGCTTCTTCATTGTCTTCTTGTTTATTCTGCCAATGATGCAGCATCTGCCATTGCGGAACATATAGGTGGATCAACAGATAAATTTGTAGAGATGATGAACAGCTTTGCTGCAGAACTTGGCTGTACAGGAACTCACTTTACCAATCCCCATGGTCTTCAGGACGAAAATCATTATACAACGCCTTATGACATTTATCTGATGCTGAAAGAAGCCTTGAATTATCCGGAGTTTACAGACATCACACAAATGGCATCTTATACAGTTAGCTATAAGCATTCCGATGGCTCCGATGCAAGTGCTACCTTACCCGCTACAGATCATTATCTTACCGGAGAGGCAGCAACTCCTAAGGATGTCACTATCCTTGGAGGAAAAACAGGAACAACCGATAAAGCCGGTAACTGTCTGGCACTTTTAAGCCAGAATGCTTATGGGAAGCCATTTATTTCCATCGTCATGGGTGCATCCTCAAAGGATGTTCTTTATCAGGAAATGACATCCTTGCTCCAGAACATCAACTGACAGGATTCCATACAAAAAAGCAGATCTGTTTGAAATTTTATTTCGCAGATCTGCTTTTTTATTCATTCAGTTAATTTCTACTGTATCATTGGTGCCATCACTGCCGGTATCTTCGGTCTCACTGCTATCAAGATCCGTATCCGAAGTACCACTGGAATCATTGTCATCGACCACTTCACCTGAGCCACTGTCCGGATCTTCAGAATTGCCTGCGTCTTCACCGGTTCCATCTGAAGATGTATCTGCTCCATTGACTTCACTATCCGTATTGCCGTCGTAAGAATTATCACCTGGATCATAAGTCGGCTCTTCCGTGTAGGAATCTCCGTCCCCAGTATCGTCAGAACTCTCGGGCTCACTGCTGTAGCTGTCCTCTGTATAGATTGGAAAATCCGCATCAGCAGTTCCCTCTGATGTAGAATCTGTAACAGGCTCCGCCGCATTATTATCCGGAATAGCAGTAAGATGAGAAACCGTTCCATCCTTTGGGACGACGATATAGATTCCCAGCATCACGATACATAATGCCATGGCTAATCCGGCAATCTTCATTTCTTCCATATGTTTCATCGCTGATGATCTCCCTGTCGTTTTTTTGTATTATAGCACAGAATCACTCATATTTGTAAAACAGCCATGTATTTCTTTTGTTTTTTCTGTAACAGTTCCCGAAATTTATTTCGCGATCATATAGACACACTTTCTCTGGGTGTTTATAATAAATAATCATATTTATTCATAAGCTTAAAGAAAGGCGTAACATTTTATGGGCGACTGCATTACCACATACACTGGAAAACATTTTGATCCGACACATCCGGACGAAGAGTTGATCTGCATTGAGGACATTGCACACGCACTTTCTCTTCTATGCCGCGGAAATGGTCATGTAAGGACTTTTTTCTCTGTAGGGCAACACTGCATCCTCTGTGCCAAAGAAGCCGAAGCACGTGGCTATTCCGGCCGTCTTATACTGGCGTCCCTTCTTCACGATGCCAGCGAATGTTATATGTCCGATGTTCCAAGACCATTTAAGAAAAGTCTTCCTGAGTATCGGAAACAGGAGGAAGCTCTTTTAAACATTATCTATCAGAAATATCTGGGATCCGGACTTTCTGCCATAGAAGAGCAGAAGCTGAAGGAGATCGACAATGACCTGCTCTGGTATGACCTGAAATATCTTCTGAATGAAACACCGGACACTCCAAAACCGGTTGTCCATGTTCCGATCCAATACCGGCAATACCCTTTTTCACAGGTGGAAGAGGAATATCGGAACCTTTTTGATCAGCTGTCTGCAAAAATCTGTAAATAGATATAACAGACACACTTTATACAATTGAAAGAAGAACCCTATATGGAACGATTGATTTTTCATGTTGACGTAAACAGTGCTTTTCTTTCCTGGGAAGCAGCAAAAAGAGTAAAGATGGGACTTCCGGATCTGAGAGACATCCCTTCCTGTATTGGCGGAGACCCCAGTAAACGTACCGGCATCGTTGTCGCCAAGTCCATTCCTGCAAAAAAGTACGGAATCCAGACAGGAGAGCCTATGGCTATGGCTTTTCGCAAATGTCCGAATCTTGTGGCCGTTCCATCTGACTTTGAATTATACGATAAATGTTCCAGAGCCTTCAAAAAAATCTGTGGATCCTATGCACCGGTAATGGAATCCTTTTCCATTGATGAGGTTTTTCTGGATATGACCGGAACCTCCTATATTTACCCGGATCCGGTGGCAACTGCCCATGAGCTGAAGGATAAGATCCGTACAGAACTCGGCTTTACCGTAAATATCGGCATCTCCACCAATAAACTTCTTGCAAAAATGGCCTCTGATTTCGAAAAGCCAGATAAAGTGCATACTTTATTTCCGGAAGAAATCCCTGTAAAAATGTGGCCTCTTCCAGTGAGAGAGCTTCTTTTTCTTGGCAGATCCTCTGAAAAAAAACTGCAGGACGCAGGGATCAGAACCATCGGAGATCTGGCTCATGAAAAAAAAACAAAGATACAGGCACTTCTCGGTGAAAAAGCAGGACAGCAGTTATGTCAGTATGCCCGTGGCCTTGATGATTCCCCTGTGAAAGCAAAACCTGATGAAGCAAAAGGATTCAGTCTGGAAACTACATTTAACGATGATCTGGTCTCACTGGAGCAGGCACTTCCGATTCTGCTGGAACAATGCGATATTCTGGCCGCCCGCATGCGCCGCAAAAAGAAAAAATGCACCTGCATTTCTGTAACCTTCCGTACCCTGGATTTTCGAAACAAATCTCATCAGACTAAACTGCCAAATGCCACCGATATCACAGAAGAGATTTACAGAAATGCCCAAAACCTCTTTCAGGAGTCCTGGATGAGACAGCCACTCCGGCTCCTGGGAGTATCACTGACCGGTCTTACGGATGATTCCTTTGAACAGCTGTCCTTTTTTGAGGATACTCACAAGAAGGAACGCCAGCAGAAACTGGATGCAGCACTGGATTCCATCCGTCTGAAGTACGGAAACGACAAGGTTACCCGGGCCAGTATCATGAACAGCACTGCCCGGATCGGAAGGAAAGCAAAAGCACAAATGGAAAATGAAAGAGAGCAGTAAAGCTTGATTAAAATTACCAGTTTTTTTCAAAAAGCCCTTGCAATTTTATTCACAATGCACTATAATTTGAAGCATATCAATAGCAATTTTATTCAAAATTATTATATGTGTCTAAGGAGGAAAACAGGATGGTTGAACTGATCGTAGGAAAGAAAGGCAAAGGAAAACAAAAGTACTGTTAGACAAAGTAAACGGAGCTGTTAAGGACGCCAACGGCAGTATTGTTTACTTAGACAAGAGCACCAAGCACATGTATGAGCTGAACAACAAGGTCCGCCTTATCGATGTTTCCGGATTTCCGGTTAAAAATGCGGACGAGTTTGTAGGATTTATCTGTGGTATCCTCTCTCAGGATCATGATCTGGAGCAGGTATATCTGGACAGCTTCCTTACAACAGCCAAGCTTGAAGGAAAGGATGCAACCGAAACACTGGATCAGTTAAGTGCCATCGGTGAAACCTTCAAAGTTTCCTTTATTATCAGTATGTCTCTGGATAAAGAAGAAGTTCCGGAAGCATATCAGGATAAAATTATCTGCGCATTATAATAAAATTGAATATGAACGTCCTATTTTGTACATAAAACATAAAAGAACGTAAATTTTTAAAGGGATCTGTCCTCAGGACGGATCCCTTTTTAACTGTAGGAAACTTTGTTTATTCTTCATTTCTGTGGTATACTGAAGAGCAGAATAAACACACAGGAGCGTTTCATATGAATCATTTACTGGAAAAAATCAAACAAAAAAATGCATCCGCATTCACCCACAGCGGGAAATTTCACGCAGACGATGTTTTTTCTGCCGCTCTGCTTTTATATCTGAATCCCGAGATCACCATCACACGTGGAAACCAGGTTCCTGAAAACTATGAAGGTCTTGTTTTTGATATTGGCAGAGGACAGTATGATCATCATCAGAAAGACAGCCGTATCCGCGATAATGGCGTCCCATATGCGGCCTTCGGCCTTCTCTGGGAGAAGCTTGGACCGGAAATCCTAGGTGAGGAGCTGGCACTGAAATTCGATGAATCCTTTGTCCAGCCTCTGGATATCAATGATAATACCGGCGAAAAAATGAACTTGCCACACTGATCGGCAATTTTAATCCGGGATGGGATTCCAAAAGCAGTAATGACGAAGCCTTTTTCCAGGCAGTCAGTGTGGCAGGCATGATCCTGGAAAATAAATTCGAGCGTTACCTTGGAAATGAACGTGCAGACAGACGGGTGGAAGAAGTTCTTACAGAACATGCTGCTTCCCTCGCTTCGGGCGATACCCCGGCGGAAAATACCAATATCCTTATACTTCCGGAGTTTATTCCCTGCCAAAAACGCCTTTCGGAAACCAACATTGCTTTTGTGATCTTTCCGTCCAACCGGGGCGGTTACTGTATCCAGCCACAGAAAAAGAATATTCCATGAATTACAAATGCAGTTTTCCTTCTTCCTGGCTTGGCCTGGAAGGCGAGGAGTTATCTTTGGTAACCGGTCTTAAAAGTGCAGCCTTTTGTCATAAAGGAGGATTTCTCATGACCTGCGGAACCCTTGAGGATTCTGTTCTTGCCTGCAGGAGCAGTCTTGCCGCCTTCCATGAAGAAGCTGTGATCGTAAGCCTTGGCGGAAATAAAGAAACAGACATGCTGCTTCAAAAGCTTCCGGAGCTTTCTTCTGCCAGGATCGTACATCTGCCGGTTCCCCAATTACCGGAGCTGACTCTGAACGGAATCTACGGAGAACTCTCCATGGAAAAGACAGAATGGAAAAGCTTTATAAAAGACAGGATTAAAGAAATCCTCAGCTGCAAACCGGAAGCAGTTTTTGCAGATAATGCCATGTTTTCCCTGTATCCCATCGTTCATGCTCTGCGAAAAAAACATATTCCCGTTCTTACAGCAGTAGAAAAAGACGGACAGAAGCTTCTGGTACGGATCCCATCCGGTTCTTAAAGATCTTAAACATGTAATTAATTGTATTTACAGATATATTCACATTGCGTATTTATACAGAAAGAAGGCATGTTTATGCGAGAAGAAAAATTTAAAATGGAAAGACAAGGGCTGATACAGGTGGGAGATAAAGTAAAGATCTCCGAATTTCTCTCTGCCACGAACTACAGCTATATCATTGAGCCTGCAGTAGCCATGTCCGGCTGCTACAGAAACGCAGACCGCATCAGATCCAAAGAGGGGATCATCAAAAGCATTGAGCATACGCCACGCGGCTTTATAGTTACTGCAGAATTTGACGAATAAACATATGTCCATCAGGTAAGATCCGGCAATTAGCAATATGCCGGATTTTTCGCTGAAAAACTGGCTGATTTATTCTGGATTATATTATAGGAATCTGGTATTATAGAGAAGATATTTGTGTAATTTCTCTAATTATCAGGAAATTGCAAATTTTTAGAACAGAGGTGTAATATTATGAGCTGGTACAACGAAGCAATCTTCTACCATATTTATCCACTTGGACTTACAGGCGCTCCAAAAGAAAATGATTACGGAACTCCTGTACATCGACTGAACACACTGCTGCCGTGGATCGACCACATCAAAGAGATCGGATGTACTGCCTTATATATAGGGCCGCTTTTTGAAAGTGTCGGACATGGCTATGAGACAACCGATTACAAAAAACTGGATTCCCGTCTTGGAACCAATAAAGATCTCACCAATTTTGTAAAAGCCTGCCATGAAAAAGGCATCCGCGTGATCTTTGATGGTGTATTCAACCATACAGGCCGTGATTTCTTCGCTTTTAAGGATATCCAGAAAAACCATGAGCATTCCCCTTACGTTAACTGGTACTGTAATGTAAATTTCGGCGGAAATACTGAATATAATGACGGTTTTTCCTATGAAAACTGGGGTGGATACAATCTTCTTGTAAAGCTGAACCAGCGCAATCCGGAAGTACAGAACTATATCTGTGATGTGATCCGTTTCTGGGTTTCCGAATTTGATATTGATGGAATCCGCCTAGATGCCGCTGATGTTCTGGATTTTGATTTCATGCGTATTCTACGTCATACCGCAGATGAGGTTAAGAAAGACTTCTGGCTTATGGGAGAGGTCATTCACGGAGATTACAGCCGCTGGGTAAACGGACAGACTCTTCACAGTGTAACTAACTATGCCCTTCACAAGGCACTTTACAGCGGACATAATGACCACAACTATTTTGAAATTGCTCATACAGTAAAATATCTTCAGAATATGGGAGATCTGGACCTCTACAATTTCGTGGACAACCATGACGTAGAGCGAATTCATACCAAATTGCAGAACAAAGCACATTTTGCTCCTGTACATGTACTTCTTTATACTTTACCTGGCGTTCCAAGCATTTATTACGGCTCAGAATTCGGTATTGACGGAAAAAGAAAATTTTCCGATGCCAGCTTACGTCCAGCACTTGATCTTAACGATTATGCGGATGCTGCAACAAAGAACCCATGTACTGCACTGATCGCAGCCCTCGGAAAGGTCCGCCAGGGAACTCCTGCATTAAGCTACGGTTCCTACGCAGAACTGGCTCTTACAAACCGTCAGTTTGCCTTTGCAAGAGATCTGGAAGGCATACGAGTGATCGTTACTGTGAATAATGATGACAGTGATTCAGAGATGAACCTTCCAACAGGAAGTGCTCCGGAATACGTAGGCGCACTCACCGGCCAGAAAGTTTCCGCCCAGGGTGGACGTATCCGTGTCCGTGTTGCAGCAAACAGCGGTGAGATCTGGCTTCCTGCAGGAGATATGCCGGAATATAAGCCGGTTCAGACTAATGTTCCGGAAACTGCCGCAGCAAAAGAGAACGAAAACGCTGCATCTGAGGCAGAAGAGGAGCAGGCGGCTGAAAACAACACTGTAACAGAAGCTGCCCCGGAAAAAGAAGCTTCAAACGCTGAAAATACAGATAAAGCTTCTGACAATACAGCAAACGCAGCGGATGTTCCGTCAACTCCTGAAGCAGAATCCTCCAATCCACAGGAAACGGAAACGGTCACTGCGCCAAATCCGCACAAAACACCAGAAGAAATGACAGTAGGCGAACTTCAGGCTGCTATCCTTGCAAAAATGGCAGGAAACGGACCCGTAGATGACCAGATGAAAAAGACCGTATACGACAACATCTGGCATGATTCTCTTGTAAACTGGCTGAAGAGCTTCCGATAGGAAAAGAATAATAAAGTAAGATTCCATAAAAACAAGGCAATCCGATCATATCTTATGCGGTGAGCCTTGTTTTTTGTGAAAACAGATATTTATTTTACATAATATATATTATGTATAGTTATGATCCTGTTTTTCTGTAATTTAGGAGAACAAAAAAACAGCAGAGATTTCCAACTTAAATAGGTCAGAAATCCCCACTGCTTTTATCATTCTGTTTATTATCTCTCATCAAAAGGTACAAAATCTGCATGATGCCCCACATACTTATAAGCAGGACGGATGATCTTATTGGCACTGATCAGCTCTTCCAGACGATGTGCACTCCAGCCAGGCATACGTGCGATGGCAAAGATCGGAGTAAAAAGTTCTTCCGGAATACCAAGCATTGAGTAAACGAAGCCACTGTAGAAGTCAACATTTGCGCAAACATTTTTGAACAGCTTTCTGTGTTCCATGACCAGTTTTCCGGCAATACCCTCAACCTTATCATAGAGCTTAAATTCATCCATCATTCCTTTTTCCTCTGCAAGAGCCTGTGCAAAACGTTTCAGGATCACTTCTCGCGGATCGGAGAGTGTATAAACTGCATGTCCCATACCATAGATCAGACCTGCATGATCAAATGCTTCTTTATTCAGTATTTTCTGTAGATATGCTGTGATCTCCTCATCACTTTCCCAGTCCTTTACATTGGCCTTCAGATCTGTAAACATGTTCTGGACCTTCAGGTTGGCACCACCATGACGCGGTCCCTTCAGTGAACCGATGGATGCAGAGGTAGAAGAGTAGCTGTCTGTTCCGGAAGATGTTACTACATGTGTGGTAAAAGTAGAGTTATTACCACCGCCGTGCTCTGCATGAAGTACAAGTGCGATATCAAGGACCTTGGCCTCAAGCTCTGTATAATTGCCGTCCGGACGAAGCATCAGAAGGATATTCTCGGCAAGTGAAAGCCCCTTCTGCGGATTGCGGATAAAAAGTGTCTCGTCTTTACGGAAATGACGGTATGCGTGATAGGAGTAAACCGCGATTTCAGGAAGCTTAGCGATCAGTTCCAGAGACTGGCGGAGTACATTCTCCACAGAAATATCTTCCGGGTTATCATCATATGTATAGAGAGCAAGTACGCAACGCTCCATAGCATTCATAATATTGGCATTGGTTCCCTTCATGACAACGTCACGGACAAAACGTCCTCCCAGATCCTCCATGTCAGAAAGAAGCTCAAGAAATCTGGAAAGCTCTTCCTTGCTGGGAAGCTTACCGAAAATCAGAAGATAGATCGTCTCCTCAAAACCAAAACGTCTGTCCTTCAGTCCGTTTACGATATCCTGCACATCGATTCCCCGGTAATACAATGCACCGTCTGCAGGAATACGTCTGCCATTGACCAGCTTATAGCCGGTAACATCGGAAATCTCAGTAAGACCTGTGAGAACACCTTTACCTGCGGAATCACGAAGTCCTCTTTTTACATCGTATTCCACATAAAGGTTGGGATCGATGTGATGATTCTCTACCAGTTCCTTTTCAAAGAATTTCATTCTACCTTTCAGCTGTTCGGAGTCCTCCAGACTCATCATTTCATGCTTTTTTCCATAATTTTTCCTCGTTTCCCCATTGTATATTAAAAAACACTGATACAGTTAAGATTGGTTACATCTTTGTAATCAGTGTTCGGGTATGGCATACATTTGTGTTTACCTGTTTAATAATTCTACAGTAAAAGTTTCGAAAATGCAAGAGGGTATTTCTTTTTTTCGTGTATAAATATTCATAATATGACCTAATTCATCTATTATTACATTTATTCATCAAAATCCGTCTGGTTTCCACAACGAATCTATGTTATGATTATTCCGTAATTTTTCTTATAATAGTAGTTTGTTTCACATCGGACTGCTGCCGCCTATCTCTTTCACTTGCTGTCGGAATCGGATTCACCACAGCAAGTGAGAGCGGGATCTGGGATATTTTCCCGTCGATCATATAGTCCGTTTTTTGCGCAAAATGTAGTTGCTGTTGTATTTATCATATCCATTGTTTTAAGCTGTATCCTGCCTGAAAACATGGACATTGAAAAGATCAAGGAATAGGGATGTAAAAATGTTTAAAATTCTCATTGCGGAAGATGACCTGGAACTCCGCCAGCTTTTCCGGCATGTCCTCTTAAAAAACGGTTATACAGTAAAAGGGGTCTCTGACGGGCAGGAAGCGCTGGATGCCCTGGAAAAAGATTATTACGATCTGATCATTTCGGACATAATGATGCCCAACATGGATGGCTATGAACTGGTCCGCTCACTCAGAGATGCCGGAGATTCCATTCCTGTACTTATGGTCACTGCCAAAGATGCTTTTGATGATATGCGTATGGGATTTCTGTCCGGTAGCGATGATTATATGGTGAAACCGGTCAATATCAATGAACTGGTTTTGCGGGTAGGTGCACTTCTCCGCAGAGCACAGATGATCAATGAGCGGAAACAGCGAATCGGAGATACCATTCTGGAATGCGATTCCCTGACAGTATCCACCTCCTCGGAAAGTATGGTACTTCCTCAGAAAGAATTCATGCTCTTATATAAGATGGTTTCCTTTCCGGGAAAAATCTTTACCCGGCAACAGCTTATGGATGATATCTGGGGATATGATTCCGCAAGCGATGCCCACACAGTAGATGTCCACATCGGAAGGCTTCGGGAACGCTTCCGCGATAATCCGGATTTTAAGATCGTGACGATCCGTGGAGTTGGATATAAGGTGGTAAAGACATGAAAAAGAAACTCTTCATAAATTTAAGCATTCGTTTACGTTTTATCTTTATGATCATGTTGGAGCTTGTCTGTGTATCTCTGATATCCTGGCTTGTTATGGATGTGCTGCATATTTCAGACGTTCCGAACATCGTATGGATCATCCTGGCCAGCGTGACCGCAGGGGGTGTCCTTAACAACTTTCTCAGTATCCGGTATTTCGGTCCTGTACTAAAGCTGAAAAAAGCCATGCAACAGGTTGCTGAAGGCGATTTTTCCGTCCGACTGGAAACGGAAAAGCAAATGAAGGAAATCCGGGATATTTATTCTAATTTCAACCTGATGGTCCAGGAACTGGAAGCAACGGAGATTCTGCAGACAGACTTTGTTTCCAATGTTTCCCACGAATTCAAAACTCCCATCAGTGCTATTGAGGGTTATGCAACTCTGCTGCAGGATGATGACATGCCTATATCAGAAGAGCAGGAGCAGTACATCAACAAAATCCTTTTTAACACCAGAAGGCTTTCCCACCTGGCAGGAAATATCCTGCTGCTGTCCAAAATCGAACACCAGTCGATCCAGACCCGTCAGAACTGGTACCGTCTGGATGAGCAGATCCGACAATCCATTGTTATGATGGAACCGAAATGGTCAGAAAAAGAAATTGAATTTGATGTGGACATGATGGATGTGGAGTATCTTGGAAACGAAAATCTCATCTGTCATGTATGGGACAATCTGCTTTCCAATGCTATCAAATTCAGTCCCTGTGGTGGTACGATCTATATCCGGATGATGCCGGAAGGAGAAAAGATCCGTTTTTCCATAGAAAACGAAGGCCCCCAGATCAGTGAATACTCCATGAAACATATCTTTGACAAATTTTACCAGGGCGACAGTTCCCATAAACAGGAGGGAAACGGTCTTGGACTTGCCCTTGTAAAACAGATCCTGAACCTGTGTATGGGAACCGTTTCCGTGGAAAATATTCCCGGAAGCGGCTGTCGTTTTACTGTTATACTGTAAAACAAATATTTTACACATATCCATAAAACCCAAAAACAGCGGACACCTTATTTTTCATGAGGTTCTTCCGTTGTTTTTTATTTTATATAAACTTTTTCATAAACTTCAACAATTGTTGAGAAACAGTTGATGTTAAGTTGCAGATCATCTTTTAAAGTATAGGATAGTTATTTATGAAAAAATACAGGAGATATGGACTATGTTATTAAAAAAAGCACCTGCCTACCGGAAAGCAGAAAAGGAAGATTTTTCAATGATCCGGGAATTTATCCGAAGAAATTATAAAGACCGCTGGGAGTTTGAGGAAACACATACCGAAAAACGTCTGACCAGACTTTTCTTTTACACCTATATGATATACAGAGATAGCGTTACCGTGGCAACCTACCGTGATCAGGTAGTTGGGGTGCTCATTACCGGTAAAGAATCTCATGGCCATTTTGCCCCGGTTTTCCGTTTAAAAAAAGGCTATCATTTCCTGCGCCTGAAGTTTACTAAGGAAGGCCGGAAGAATCTGGAGCATTTTAACAAACTTCAGGATATGAAAAAACAATTGACTGTTTCCCCGGAGAAACCGACTCCCGGAAATATCCTCTTTCTTTATGTAAGCAAAGATTACCGCAGAAACGGAATCGGTACCGGGTTTCTCAAACAGATTTCAACAGAGAAGGATACGGATTATTCCATATATATGGACCAGCTGGATCAAAGAACCTTTATGGAAAGTCATGGTTTCGTAAAGAAAAACGAGGTTTCCCAGATGCGGGAGCTGAACAAAAAACGCTTCCGAGAAAGTGTAGCTCTTTATAAAAAAGAACCGCGTTGCGAAACACATTCATAAATTACGCAGGAGATAAATGGAAAATGAAAAAATTGGAATCATGGCTGACAGCCACAGTGGCATTTTAAAACAAGAAGCAGAGGAACTGGATATTCATGTCCTTCCCATGCCTTTTTATCTGAATGGAGAACTGTTTCATGAAGACCTGGATTTTTCCAGAACAGGATTTTATGAGAAGCTGCGTGAAGGAGCAGATGTTTCAACTTCACAGCCTTCCCCACAGGAAGTTATGGAAATGTGGGACGAAATGCTTTTATCTTATGATCAGATCCTCTATATTCCGTTGAGCAGTAGTTTAAGCGGTTCCTGCATGACTGCTGCCGCCTTGTCTCAAGAACCAAAATACGAAAACAAAGTGTTTGTAGTAGATAACGGGCGTGTTTCCACACCCCTTCACCGTTCCATTCTGGATGCGATAGACCTGGTGGAAGATGGATATACAGCACCGCAGATCAAGGATATTCTGGAAGCATCCCGTGAAAAAACCGTGATCTATGTCGGATTAAGCACACTGGAATATCTGAAAAAGGGAGGCCGTATCAATACCACCACAGCACTGGCCGCAAATCTTCTCAATATCAAACCGGTTATGAAATTTGGAACCGGTAAGCTGGATGTTTTCCAGAAATGCAGAGGCATGAAAAAATCAAGAAAAGCCATGATCGATGCTATGCACAGAGAATTGGAAACAACTTTCAAAAAAGAATATGATGCCGGAAAAGTATATCTTATGGCTGCCTCCAGCAGCACTGCGGAAGTTACCGCAGACTGGATCTCACAGATCCGGGAAAGCTTTCCGGGAATGGATGTGATGTGTGATGATCTTTCCCTTGGACTTTCCTGCCATATTGGCCCGGACGGACTGGGAATCGGATGTTCCTGCATGCCTTTATAAAAAACGTCTCAATATTTTCTGCAAATAATCCAGGGTTGTGGTATGATATTGTTATCAATACATAACAGGCAGATTTTATCTGTTATTATAGCACTTCCAACCATTCATGTTCTGCACAGCTGAACTTGATGCAGTAATTTCTGGGAGTGCTATGATCAGAAGGGAGAAATTATCATGGCAAAAACAATTAAAGAATTAACACAGGATCTTCTTCAGGCACCATCTGCATGCAAAGAAGTAAAAGAAGCGGCACAGAATTATCTGGATGCGGCAGGAACTGAGAAAGAAGCAGATGCGGCAACTGCTTACGTAAAAGAGCTGGAAGCAGATATCATGCCCATCGACGGACTGATCTCTTTTGCAGGTTCTGACATGGGCGCACAGGTATTTGGCGCAGATGACGCAAAAAAGATCCTGGCTCATGCTGAGGAGATCAAAGCTTCCGGTGCAAAATACTGTGACTGCCCAGCATGTGCAGCCTGCGAAGCACTTCTGAACAAAAAAGCAGAAATTCTAAAGTAATCACATGGCCCAGTTTGAAATTGAGATCAAGCTTCCATTAAAGAATCTTAAGGAAACCCTGAAATTTCTGACAGAGCAGGGATTTCAGGAGACAGCACAGATCCAGGAAGAAGATACCTATTTTAACAGTGTCTATCATGATGTAAAAAACGTGATGAAGCACTGCGTATCCGAACAAGCACAGACTGCAGATCCGGTATTTCTAAGACTCAGATTAATTTTAAGGGGCCCAAACTGGATAAAATCTCCATGTCCCGAATGGAACTGGAAACAGAAGTATCCGATGCAGAAGTGCTTAAAAATATTCTCATCCATCTGGATTTTTCTCCGGTAGCGTCGGTCATGAAAATGCGAAAGTATATGAAATGTGGCAGATTTACCGCCTGTCTGGATCAGGTAGAGGGGCTTGGAGACTTTCTGGAGCTTGAGGTGATCGCAGAGCAGGAAAGTGAGCGGAAAGAAATTTTATCCAAAATGGAAGATCTGCTTGCCATATTGGGATATCACATGTCGGACACTGTACAGACTTCTTATCTCAGTATGCTTCAGCAAAAATTAAATAAAAATCTTCTTTAAACCAGCAGGAATATTTTCGGGTGAGTATCAAAGGTACAGAATACGGAAATGTTCCTGTTTTTTCTTTTCTTACAATTCTTCGGCGTTCCAAGTTTATCTACCATACTATAAATCCCACATCACAAAGCAACATCAAACCACATTCAATGTACATGTCATTACTATTGACCACTCGTGATTTTTGTTGCTTTATGTTTATTTTTATGTGGTTTATTGAATGTTTACAAGATTTTTTGCATTTTACATGTGGATTTATTGATATTTTTTCAAAAAAGCCCTTTACAAATCCACACAATCGGGCATATAATAAAGTCACAAACAACAAGAAAGCATATTGAAGCAATCGCAAACCCAACAATAAACCACATTTAAACACGGAGGAAATATATTATGAAAATTCTTGAATCTAAATTCGTACAGGGCTTTATCAAAATGGCAGATGATGGATATAAGCAGGGGTGGCATGAAAGAAACGGTGGAAACTTAAGCTATCGTCTGAAAGCAGAAGAAGTAGAGATGATCCGTCCACGACTGAACGCCCCCGGAGAATGGACCCCTATCGGTGTTGAGGTTCCGGGACTGGCAGGAGAGTTTTTCCTGGTAACAGGAAGTGGAAAATACTTCCGTAATATCATCGTTGACCCGGAAGTATGTCTTGCGATCATCGAGCTTGACGAAACAGGAACCAACTACCGTATCCGCTGGGGTCTTGTGGAAGGCGGTCGTCCGACCAGTGAGCTTCCAACTCATCTGATGAACCATGAAGTAAAGAAAAACTTACCAACGGAAGACATCGTGTTATTTATCATGCACATACTACCAATACCATTGCACTTACCTTTGTTCTTCCTCTGGATGACAAAGTATTCACCCGTGAACTCTGGGAATCTGCAACAGAGTGTCCGGTAGTATTTCCGAATGGTGTGGGAGTTATCGGATGGATGGTTCCAGGCGGAAGAGATATCGCTGTCAAAACCGCTGAACTGATGAAAAAATATGATGTGGTTATCTGGGCGCATCATGGTATGTTCTGCTCAGGCGAGGATTTTGATCTGACCTTCGGACTTCTTCATACCGTTGAAAAATCCGCAGAGATCCTGGTTAAGATCTTATCTATGGCTCCACAGAAGCTGCAGACTATCACACCGAATGACTTCCGCGCCCTTGCAAAGGATTTCAAAGTAACTCTGCCGGAAGAATTCCTCTAACGAAAAAAATAAAATCCTTCATATGCAGCAAATCCTATAATCGGTATCTCTATCTGAAACTTTATCAGAAACAACCAAATATTTGCTGATTTTTGCCGATAAATCTGGTATGATAAAAACATATCTGGTTTATCAGCCAATTAATATCAGAAAGGATATGGATAAAGTATGGAAGAATTATATAAAGCGATCGAAGAGAAGATCAAGGCAAGCGGATACCCGCGAAAGATTTCCGGAGAGGACGTTTACGACGACATCTGCGATCAGATCGATGGGAAAGAGAATGGAAGCTATGTGCTGCTTTCCAAATTTGATGATGATGTGATCTTTGAATATCATATCTCAATTATGGACAGTGAATTTAATCTGGGTGTTCTTACCATGCGTACTCCGGAGGGTGTATTCGAGACAGATTTTGATAAATAAGTTAAGTACGGATTTTGATTTTGGGTCAGGGATATAATACAGATGTCCATAATCACTGCTTAAGGTTTTTTGAACCCTACAGGGAATTTGAGATTTTCTTGATCTGATTAAATATATAGAGGCAGTTGATTTACATAATTTATATTATGTGAACTAACTGCCTCTATATTTATATGCAATGCATGTCAAACGAATCAGTTGCTCCGCAGTCCCATTATTCATCAGTCCTCGCGAAGACGTACCGCCTTGGCCGCCTGACGCCGTCTGGCATCATCCAGAGCCGCATAATGCTTCTTAGTAGTATTGACATCCTTATGACCCAAAACATCCGCTACAAGGTAAATATCACCGGTTTCCTGGTACAGGGCAGTACCATAGGTGCTGCGAAGCTTATGCGGGGTGATCTTTTTTGTAGTTGTGATCTCCCTGGCATATTTTTTAACCAGATTCTCGATAGCCTGAACACCGATCCGGCGGCGTTGGGTAGAATAGAAGAGAGCGTGCTCATGGCCTGCCAGAGGCGTAATATTCTCCCTGACTTCCAGATATTTCTTCAACGCTTTTTCTACTTCAGGCCCAAAGTATACAACCATTTCATTTCCGCCTTTTCGGGTAACTTTGATTCCATTGTTTTTGAAATCTACATCCTCAACATCCAGTCCGACACATTCCGATACTCGGATCCCGGTACCAAGAAGGAGAGTAACAATAGCAAGATCTCTGTCCTTCGTTTTTTCATGGTACATCCGTTTCTGCCCGGTCAGCGTATCTCCGCAGTTCTCAATATAATCCAGCAGCATGGCAACCTCATCTGTATCCAGACGGATAATATTCTTATCATGGATCTTGGGCACATCGATCAGAACAGACGGGTTGGTGGTGATCATTTCATGTTTATAATAGTAAGCATAAAAACTTCTTAAAGCAGAAATTTTACGTTTGACGCCACGTTCACCATTTGTTTCCGTTTTGGAAGAGTCGGCAGATTTATAAACTTTGAGAAATTCTTCATATTCCTCAAGATCAACAGCTTTGATCTGATCCAGAACATCAATTGTAAAATCCGACATATTTTTGTCTTTAAACATTGGATTCTGATCTAACAGAAACTGAAAAAATATACGAATATCATATGCATAGGAAATTCTGGTCTTGGTTGTAGTCGTTGCATCGATAGCCCGGAAATAATCCCTGCAAAATGGCGGAAGCGTTTTTAAAACCTCACGGAGTTTTAAAGTATTGTCAATGTCATTTTGTTCGTGGTAAGTAATTTTGTTATCCATAAAAACTCCTTAATATATAAATTTTACATAATTTGCAGGAAATACCTGAAACACCTGTTAAAAGAAGTGGTTTTACACTCATCTATATCTATACGACAAACCCGAGTTTTTCAAATAGATAGGTAGTATAAACAGCTACTTCCTGCAAAATTGCCTGTTTTTGATAAATTTTCAAGTAAATAAAGTGCCTCCTTATGGAAGCACTTTTTATTATTATTTGTCGTTACCCTCTGAGGTTTTCATCAAAAATAACGGTAAACGGTCCGTCATTTTCCAAAGATACTTTCATATCTGCACCAAAAATTCCGTGTTCCACAACCGGGACCTGTTTACTGGCTTCCGAAATAATATATTCATATAATTTATTTGCTTCATCCGGTGCACCGGCTTCTATAAAGCTTGGACGGTTTCCCTTACGGCAGTTTGCATATAAGGTAAACTGTGAAACCAAAAGCAATTCCCCGTTTACATCCGCCAGGGACAAATTGGTCTTTCCATTTTCATCCTCAAAAATACGAAGTCCCAGAAGCTTTTTCAGATACCAGTCTGCATCCTCTTTGGTGTCCTCACGGCCAACGCCGATCAGAACAAGAAACCCTTTTCCGATTTTTCCGACAATTTCTCCGTCTACTTTGACTTCTGCATGATTTACACGCTGAATTACAAATTTCATAACCTGTTCTTCCTCCGTCTCCGTCTGTTTTTCTGCTTCAATCGAAAGCCTATATATTTCGCCTGAATAAATTTAACTAAAAATGTAAACATTCGTTTAATTTCATCCCAAGCCCCGGACCAGATTCTGTTTTTTCCGCTTTTACTGTAACTTCCTGTGCTTTTGATACGGATTTTTTCACCGGCATTGGCAGGACCTTTCCGGAAACGGGGTCTACACAATCAATATCTCTATAAAACTCAGCATCTGCAGACATATCTTTTTCATCAAGACTACGTCCGATCAGCTTCCATACAGCAGCATTCAGCACAGCAAATACCGGAACTCCAACGATCATTCCCGGAACTCCAAATAAACCACCACCGACCATGATTGCAACAATAACCATAAAGCTGGACAGTCCGGTCGACTCACCCAGGATCTTTGGTCCAAGGATATTTCCGTCAAACTGCTGAAGGATCAAAATAAAGATCAGGAAATACAAGCTCTGAATGGGATCTACCAGCAAAATAAGAAGAAAACACGGAACTGCTCCCAGATATGGCCCGAAAAACGGAATAACATTTGTAACACCGACGATCACACTGACCAGAATCGCATATGGGGTTCCGATGATCGATGTTCCAACATAACACAATACACCGATAATTGCGGAATCCAGGATCTTTCCGCTGATAAATCCACCAAAGGTTTTATGCGTAAAACGCATGGAATGAACAAGAAAGGTTGCCCATTTGGTTGGAAGAACTGCATAAACAGCCATTTTTGCCTTGGCAACAAATCCCTCTTTATCCGCCAGTATATAAAGAGATACGATCGCTCCAATAAGGAAATTCTTCAGAAAAACAAGAAGATCCAGAAAGCTTGCGGATATATTTTTCATCATAAACTGCATCTGGGGAAGGATCGTATTTGTCAGATACTCCTGTAATCTGCTGGAATACTGATTGATCTGGCTGATCATATCCGGATTCAGTTTCCATCCCTTTTCCACGACGGAATTTAACCAGTTTTCCACTACACTTACGTAATGAGGAAAACTGTAGATAATATTCATGATGCTTCGAATCAATTGAGGAAGGATCATCATGACAAGGGCATAAATGACCAGAAACATAAGAAATACAGAAAGGATTACACAGATCCAGCGTACTACTTTCCTCCCCTTTTTCTGAAGTGCTTTATTCCTTTTTTTTCAAAAATCGGAAAAATGATCTTCCTCTCCAGAAAATTAACAATGGGGGTTAGCAGATATGCTATGGCAGCTCCGTAAATGATCGGCGCCATAATACCGAAAAATGTTTTAATTCCGGTGATCAGAGATTTCATATGGAAAATCCCGTAATAAAATAAAATACTGGCAGCAATAACCAGAAATGCAGTCACACCTAACTGCACATAGCGATGGTTCCAACGAATTTTCATAGTAATTTCCTCCACCAGGTGATTATAACATAGCATCTCTGGTTTGTGTCTAAAAAAAACATAAACATTATTTTCCAATAACCTGCAAAGATAAATTCCGACTTCAGGGTATCGCGCTGATACAGAAAACACCCCGCCATAAAATGGCAGGGTGCCTAAAAATCTGATGTTTATTTTTTCAGGCTGTCATAAATGTGAATGGCTTCGATAATTGCCTTCGCAGTTCCATCAATGCCAAGCTTGCTGCTATCCAGACAAAGATTATAGCTGTCCGCAGATCCCCATTTCTTGTTGGTATAATAATTATAGTAGCTGGAACGGCTTTTGTCTGTTTTGTTGATCATGTCCTTGGCCTCTTTGGCATTTTTATTGTATTTCTGAGCAATACGGTTGATACGCCAGTCAAGGTTTGCATGAACAAATACACTGAAACAATCCGGATTATCTGCAAGTGCATAATCCGCACATCTGCCGACCATTACACAGGGACCTTCTGAAGCCAGCTTCTTGATTGCCTCAAACTGTGCAAGAAAAATCTTATGGTTCATAGGCATGTCTGTAAATCCGGCTGAGGAATACCCAAATGAATAAGTATCCATTACAAGAGAATAAAGAAAACTGTTTGTTGGCTTCTCATCATGATGCTCAAACAGCTCCTTGCAGATCCCACTGTCATTGGCTGCGTGCTCCAGCAGCTCTTTATCATAACATTTGATTCCAAAATATTTAGCAACTTCCTGGCCAATCTGTCTTCCGGCGCTGCCATATTTACGACCGATAGTAATAATAGAACTTGTTGTATTGTTACTCATAACAGCCACATCCTTTCTGCTCAGATTCAGCGAATTTGCAAATATTAACTCCGCTTCCTCTTTAATATAGTTATTATACACTATATTCCACAAGTTTTCCAGCTATTTTCGCAATTTTGTCAGCAATTTAACAAAATATTCCGGAAGTGGGGCTGTAAATTCCATATATTCCCCGGTACGTGGATGAACAAATCCAAGGATCATTGCATGAAGTGCCTGTCCCTCCAGATGATAGGGATTTCTGGATGAACCATACACCGTGTCCCCAAGAAGCGGATGTCCGATACTGGCCATGTGCACACGGATCTGGTGGGTACGACCTGTTTCAAGACGACATTCCACATACGTGGCCTCGCCAAAACGTTCCAGCACTTTGTAATGTGTTATTGCATCTTTACCATTTTTATGATTGATGGCCATTTTTTTACGATCTGTCGGATGCCGTCCAATAGGTCCCTCTATTGTTCCCTCATCCTCTTTCAGATTTCCCTGCACAACTGCCCGGTAGCGTCTACGGATACTGTGACATTTCAGCTGTTCTGCCAGATCCCGGTGAGCAATATCATTTTTGCATACCAATAGTGCCCCGGTGGTATCCTTATCAATTCTGTGGACAATTCCAGGCCGCATCACTCCGTTAATACCGGAAAGGCTGTCACCACAATGTGCCATAACTGCATTGACCAGTGTTCCCTGATAATGCCCGGCTGCAGGATGTACAACCATCCCTTTGGGCTTATTAACGATCAGTACATCTTCATCCTCGTAAAGAATATCCAACGGAATATCCTCCGGAACGATATCCGGCTCACTGGAATCCGGGATCTCCAGATGGATCCTGTCATTTTCACGGACCTTATAATTAGATTTGGCAGCCTTCTCTCCCACGGTAATCTGTCCTTCTTTCAGAAGTTTCTGAAGGAAAGACCTGGAAAGACCGCTGTCTTTCTCAGCAAGATAGCGGTCGATTCGTATACCTGATTCTTCTTTTTCTACTGTATAATCATATATTTCCATTTATATCTCCTACAAGAACAGACAAATGCATTATATCTCTGCCCGGATCACTGTTTGATATTCAGAAACGCAAAATCATCATCTCTGTATTTCGTGCATACAAACAGGATCAGAAAAATTCCACTTACAACCACATAAACATCCGCAAGATTAAATACCGGAAAATCGATCAGGGAGAAATAGATAAAATCGATCACATACCCTCTGAAAAAACGATCAATAAAATTTCCCAGTGCACCAGCTGCAAGTACTGTAGCAATGGTGAGCAACGGCAGATAAAACCGCTCTTTCGGAATACGGATCCATGCATAGAGGATCACTCCCAGAAACAGTACACTCACAATGGCAAAAAAGAGTACACTTCCCTGAAACATTCCAAACGCAATTCCCCTGTTTTCCGGATAGAGATAATGAAGTTCAAGTACACCGGGGATCAGCGAAACCGATGGTTGTCCTTTCAGATACAGATATGACAGCCATTTTGCTCCCTGATCCGCAGCCACGAGTAAGATCAGCAAAAAAATGTCCCCCGACATACACTTACTAAAAGACATTTTCTGATGATGGTTAACACGACTGATCATAGAGTTATCTCCTGAATACAGGAAAGCATTTCTTCATCGGTAACTGTTTTGTCGATAAAGCTTTTTCCGATACCATCCATCAGAATAAACCTGATATGTCCCTGTTCCATTTTTTTGTCTTTCTTTGTTGCGGAAAGAACTTCTTCCGGGATAAGACCATCTACATGCACCGGAAGATCGTAATCCGAACATCCCTGGCAGATTTCCTGATATTCTTCTTTGGTCAGAAGTCCTCGTTGCATGGAAAGATATGCCGCAGCTACCAGTCCGACTCCCACACACTGTCCGTGGAGCAGGGTAAAATTCTTAAGTTTTTCTACTGCATGCCCCACAGTATGTCCCAGGTTAAGAAGCGCACGCTCTCCCTGTTCCTTAGGATCACGCTCCACAACGCCTGCTTTGATCTCACAGCATCTGCGTACCATTCTGGCAATCTGTTCCATATCCAGCTTTTTGATTCCTTTCTGCTCACAGCATACATAACGGAAAAAATCTCCATCACAGATCAATCCTGTTTTTAAAATCTCACCCATTCCGCAGGCAAACTGTTCTGCCGGAAGCGAAGAAAGAGTGCTTAGATTCATATATACAAGACGTGGCTGGTGAAAAGCTCCTACCATGTTTTTGTACTGCTGAAAATCTACGCCGGTTTTTCCGCCAACGCTACTGTCTACCTGTGCAAGCAGTGTTGTCGGTACCTGAATGAAGTCAATCCCCCTGAGATAAGTTGCCGCGCCAAATCCGGTAAGGTCGCCTACCACACCACCGCCTAATGCAACAAGCAGACTTTTTCGGTCAAGACCATTTTGGATCAGGGCCTGATACAATGCCGAAACGGTATTAAGGTTTTTGTTTTTTCTCCTGCCTCAAAGGTAAACACAGAAATATCGGAACTTACCTCACTTAAAACCTGTTTTACAGATTCTTCATACAGTGGTCCCACATTAGAATCTGTTACAATGCAGATTTTTCTGTCAACAAGTCCTTCTTCCTTCATAACCTGCGCCAGATTAGAAAAATCTTCTTCAAAACAGATGGGATAATGAAAATCACCTTCTCGTTTTACAAGTAATTTTGATGCTGTCATTGCGTTTTCCTCCTAGCTGTTCAGATATAAAGCAGAATCCGTACCCCAAGACGTCCTTTTTTTGTCTGACGGGATACTCCATCATAAATAAAACGTCCCTTTTTCCGAACGGATATGATGTCTCCCTCTTTGGGCTCATAACCATTGGATGTGATCAGTTTTCCATTTACAAAAACAAGCCCCTCTTCAATACAATGCACAATACTGCTTCTGGAAGTCCCAAAAGCCAGTGCGATCAGAGAATCCAGGCGTACGGACGCACAGGTTCCACTAACTGGTTTCAGTTCCGGCCTCGGAAGATCACCCGGATCTTCTATCTTCGACGCCACAACTGTGGTATGTCTTACACGACACAGATTCTCCAGAAAAAATCTGTCATCTGACGCAGACAGAAAAAGCTCGCAGTATGATCTTCTATAAGAATATCCCCAACAACACTCCTGTCAACCCCAAGATTCAGGATCGCTCCCAAATAATCCCGATGTGTCAGATCTTCTGAAAATTTCACTGCTTTTGGCTCAAGCCGGATACAATCAATGGGATAATCCCATGTAAAAGCAAGAGCATCAGGGTGAAAGGCTACCATCTGACGCTCTGCATTCTCATATCCGCCAAAACCTTCCGCTGTAACACCCAGCTTATGAAAATTCTGACTGTTTAAAATATTCCGTTCATTTAAATTAAGAAAATCCGTAAATGTGGTAATATCTCTCTGATAGGCCAGATTTGCCAGTTCACGGATTCTCTTAACAAAAAGTTCTTCTTTATCCATGAGGTTAATAACCCACTCTAACAGACGGCACAGAACCGCCAAGGATATTCTGAAGATCACCTGTAATATCTACATTATATGGTCCAAGTACAAAAATATAGCTGGATACCTGCTGAAGGCTTCCTCCAAGTGAATAACATGCACCGGAAGTAAAATCGATGATCCTCTGTGCAAGCTCCACATCGATTCCTTCAAGATTCAGGATCACGGTAGAATTATCGACCAGTGTATCCGCAATTTCTCTTGCTTCCTCCATGGTTGTAGGCTTGATCACACAAACTTCCATATTGGCAGCCTGGGAAGAACGCTTGCTTGTACGCATTGGGGTAATCTTGGAAGAAGGTGCCGGTCTGGAAATACGTTCCTGCCTTGCCGGGGCCTTGGCTGCAGCTGTCTTTGCAGATGACTTAGCAACAGGTGCCTTAACCGTTTCATCTTCCGGCTCATCATCCAGAAAATCCTCTTCCTCGTCATTTTTTTTCTTGGAAAATTTCTCAAAAAATTTCTTCTTTGGTTTCTCTTCCATATCATCATCTTCATCGAGGAAATCGTCATCATAATCGTCCTCATCCTCAAGAAGGCTATCATCTAACAATTCGTCATCGTCATAATCGTCGTTCAGTTTGATGGCATCTAAAAACTTGTCTAAAACGCCCATTTTAAATCTCCAATCTTATTAGTCTTATAATGCGTAATTTCTTGCACCAAAAATACCAGTGCCTACACGCACCATCGTAGCGCCCTCCTGCACGGCAACCATGTAATCTCCGGTCATTCCCATACTCAGAACACTCATAGTAACATTATTAATGTTTTTAGCAGCAATGTCAACACTTAATTTCTTAAGTTCACGGAAAATTTCGCGATTTTCCTCTGCATTATCAACATAGGGAGCAATTGTCATGAGCCCCTTTATCCGAATGTGTGAAAAATCTGCGATCTGTTCTATAAGCGGTAAAACTTCTTCCGGTTTCAGACCAAATTTACTTTCTTCCTGCGCTACATTTACTTCTATAAGGATCGGAACAATAACCGCTTTTTTCGCTGCTTCTTTTTCAATCGTCTCGGCCAGGCGAAGCGAATCTACAGAATGGATCATTGCAACTTTATCCACAATATATTTTACTTTATTACGCTGAAGATGTCCGATCATATGCCATTTGACATCTGAAGGCATCTGATCATATTTATCCACGATCTCCTGCACTTTGTTCTCTCCAAAGACACGTGCTCCGGCATCATAAGCCTCCTTCAGCATCTCCACCGGTTTGGTTTTGCTTACTGCGATCAGTGTGACTTCATTCGGATCTCTGTTAATTTTATTGCAGGATTCATTAATATTTTTCTGCACCTGTGCCAAATTTTCCGCTACCATGATATAAATCCTCCTTTAATCAGTAAAGTATATCCTGTTCACTTACTTTATCTGCATTTTTCACAATACGGTCATATCGGACAAGCCCATTATAGGTTTCCTTTGATACAACCGCATATTCCTCATTTTCATCCAGGATCTCGATCCGGCGGAATACCGCATATCCCTGATTGACACAGAAAACTCCCTCCAGAACTTCTGTATCTCCGATGATAAACTTCTCTCCACTATCCGGCTCAACAAGAGCATCGCCTTCTTTAAATTTATTCTTGTCTACGTAATAAATATAGCTTGTTTCCTGTGTTTCTTTGTCTGTGATCTCATCACGGCCATAGATACCGGCACTGACAAAGGTTGTCGTACTGTCGCCTTTTTTATTTCTGCCGGAAAGCATAAATCCGGATTGCTGTGTTTCATCATCCGTCGTAAGATATTTGGAAGGTATTGCATAAAACTCCTTCGTTACGATAGAAGATAACGGGATCTTTAAACCTGTCACATTGTTCGTGACAAGTTCTATTTCCAGAAACCGGTCTGACGCATATCGGATCAGTCCTTTATTAAAATCAATCTTACCGTATTTAGCCCCATCGATCTCCATGATTGAAAAGTCTCCTGTCTGCGTCAGATCATCTTTCAGGAACTTGACGCGGATCGATGTACGCTCCTTCAGATTAGCAGCCTGCTTCTCACTTAAAGGGATCAAAAGACTCCAGCGTTCATCTGTAATGATCGTATAAATATCATCTCCGGCCTTTATCTGTCCATCTGTTTTCAGATCCGTTTCCTGATAGGAATTCTGATCAAAATCAGCAGCTGTGACATTATCAACGGTTTTGGTTTCGTAGCCATCTGTAGAATACAGGATGATCCCGTCTGTCTGCGCACGGCGGATATTTGGATCACTGGAAACTATAGTTGTAACTGTGGCTTCCTCTCCATCTTCAGACGTCGTGCTTGCAGAAGAAGCTCCCGAACTGTCTGAAGCATACTGAAGGATGCTTCCATTGAGCTGATATTTAAAACTATAGGCACTGTTGAATTTGCTGGGATCAAATCCTTTGGAAAAGCTTTGCATATTACTGCGTATATCCGCCAGCTCCTCTCTGCTCAGAGAGGTTACATTGTCTGCAGATCTTGAACTGTTCAGGCTGTAGACAGCACCGTTGGCATTGATCTTGGTACCTTCCCTTGCGTAATATGTAACGTAACCGCCCGCATCTGCCTGCACTACGTTCTCTGTCATGATCGCCAGCCCTGTGTATGTCTCATTCATGGATAACGGACCGGAGGGAACCTGATAAGATTCCATATGAGAAGCTGTAAGATAAAGAATCACACTAAAGATCATATAGATAAAAATTGCTCCGAACATTACAGTTCCAATGTTCAGACCAAAAATTTTACGAAGCTTTGCTAAGAATCCCGGAGTTTTTCCGGAATGTACTTTATTATCCGGCAAATGAATGCCTCCTTTACATCGTTCATCTCTTAAAGTTCGTTTTATTGTAACATTTTATTTAAATGAATACAAGCTTTAAAACGTGCGAACATACTTTCCGAATATCCGTTTGCCATTTTTTCAAAAGTATGTTATACTATTCAAAATATAATTTCGTGATGCTGTCATATTATGGTCGACAGCAGATAAAATCAACCCAGGGAGGTAAGTACACATGACATATGGCAGAATCAGTAAAAAGCAGCAGGAAATACTGGATTATATGAAAAATGAGATCCTTAACAGAGGTTTTCCGCCCTCCGTCCGTGAAATCTGTGAAGCAGTAAACCTGAAATCCACATCTTCCGTTCACTCCCATCTGGAAGCTCTGGAAAAAAACGGATATATCCGCAGAGATGCCACCAAGCCCCGTGCGATCGAGATCATTGATGATAATTTTAATCTGGTCCGCCGCGAGGTTGTCAATGTTCCTCTTGTAGGCACTGTTGCTGCCGGACAGCCGATCCTGGCAGTGGAAAATATCGATGCTTACTTTCCGATCCCGGCTGAATATATGCCCAATGAACAAAGTTTCATGCTGACTGTCAAAGGCGACAGTATGATCAATGCAGGTATTTTTGATGGAGATCAGGTTCTTGTAAAGCAGCAGGCAACAGCAGAAAACGGCGACATGGTAGTTGCTCTGATCGATGATTCTGCAACAGTTAAGACTTTCTACAAAGAAAATGGTTATTATCGACTTCAGCCGGAGAACGACAATATGGAACCGATCATCATCACCGGTAATCTGCAGATCCTCGGCAAAGTATTTGGTGTATTTCGTTTCTTTTCATAAAAATATAAACAACAGATCCCACCCAATGTAATGTGATCTAAAAAGAGAGATATCTTTAAGGTAGCTGTACAGCCCCACAAAGATATCTCTCTTTTCTTTTTCAACAGAAAACTTCTGCTTTTTGATTTCTTCTTATTTAGTTCACATAATATTTTTACAGTAAACTAATACAACAAATTTTACTCATTCTCACCAAGAAATTCTTCCGCATCAAGAATCTTGCCGTCTCTCCAGATCCTCTCAAGATCGTAGAAAAGTCTGTTTTCCTCATCAAAGATATGGATGATCATATCACCGTAATCCATGAGGACCCAGCTGGAGTTTCTGGTTCCCTCGATCTGTTTTGCTTCATATCCGGCACGGCCAAGCATTTCATCTGCATTGTCAACCATTGCCTGTACCTGATTCTGGTTGGAAGCACTTGCGATCACAAAATAATCTGCGATCACGGAAACCTCATGGATATCAATGATCTTGATATCCTTTGCTTTTTTATCATCCAGTGCCTTGCAGGCGATCCGGACCATCTCTTTTTCGATACTCATAGAATTTTAATCCTCCTGTCTGTTGGCTGCATCCTGCATTTTTCTGTCATGGAGTTCTTTATAATAAACATAAGCATCCCTGGTCGTACTGTCGATTTCCTTGGGATTTTCCTCCAGATATTCCAGTGTATCCTTTAAAATCTCATACATACACTCATCCAGATCTTCAAAAGCAATCTTTCGCACCTTCGCAAGATTCGGAGCTTTGTCACGCATTGGTTCAATATAGTCTGAAATATATACGATCTTCTCAAGAAGGCTCATTCCCGGTCTTCCTGTTGTATGATAAGTGATCGCTGTCAGGATCTCTTCGTCTTTAATATCATATTTACTGCTGGCCACATAAGCCCCCAGTTTGGCATGAAGAAGAAACGGATGATCCTTTTCAAAATCTGATACCGGAATATCATGCTGGCTGCACAGCTTCAGTTTCTTTTTATTAGGAATACACTTTGCACTGTCATGAAGAAGTCCTGCAGCCTGTGCATCCTCCAGATCATAATCATAAACCATGGCAAGCGCAGCACAAGTGTACATAACCCCCATTGTATGCTCAAATCTGGCCTCATCCAGATATTTGGAAAGTTTCTTTTTTATCTTGATAAAATCATATTTTCCCATCTGAATCATTTCCTTTATAGATATCGTTTTTCTCAATATAGGAAATCACAGGCTTGGGAACATAATAGCGGAGACTCTGCCCGCTTTCATGCCAGGAACGGAGCAGCTCACTGGAAACATCAATATTCATGGTATCCAGTCGAATAAAATTCCCGTTATACTTCTGTGACAGAAGTTGCATCTGCTGATCAAGTTCCTTCAATGGAGTATGATCTCTGGTTGCCACTACCAGTACTGCTTCCTGACAAATGCGTTCCGGTTCCATCCAGGTATCAAAATTAAAAAGCGAATCTGCACCGATGATAAAATAATACTCTGTGTCCGGATTCGCTTTATTCAGCTGTTCCAGAGTCCGGTAAGTATACGTATAGCCTTCCTCATGCATCTCGATCAGAGACAGCTCAAAGTGAGGATTATCCTCTATGGCAAGACGGACCATTTCCGCACGCTGTTCATCAGTCGCTCTGCCCTTACGGTTCCGTTTATGAGGTGGATTTCCGCAGGGCATGAACAAAACTTTATCAAGCTCAAGCTGTTCATAGGCTTTTTCTCCCAGGATCAAATGCCCCATATGAATGGGATCAAAAGTACCACCCATGATTCCTATTTTTTTGTTGCTTTGCTCATTTATAACCTCCCGAGATTACGGAAGAATGATTTTTTCTTGTCCTTTTTACCTTCTCTGTAGAGAACGATCTTTTTACCGATCACCTGTACTACCTGAGATCTTGTTCTCTCTGCAAGAACCTGTGCCATTTCACGTGGATCCTCCAGACAGTTCTGAAGAACGCTGATCTTGATCAGCTCTCTTGCTGCAAGAGCTTCCTCAACAGCAGCGGTATTTTCAGGAGTAAGACCACCCTTGCCAAGCTGAAGGATCGGATCCATTGTCATGGCAAGGCCTTTTAAATATGCTCTCTGCTTACTTGTCATTGTCATACCTCTTATTTATAATAATCAAAATCAAAGCCATACATACGAACCGTATCGCCTTCCTGGATACCGGCTTTTTCCAGTTCCTCCAGGATACCGCCCTCTTTCAGGAATTTCTGGAAGAAGGCAAATCCCTTCTCAGAATCCAGATTTGTATAGCCAAGCATTTTTTCAATCTTAGGACCTTCCACAAGGAATACTTCCGGATCTTCCTCGCTGCGCTCCACAGTAAACGGAAGATTTTCATTTACAAGAACATCTTCCGGGAAGAATTCCTGTTCAAACACTACCGGTTTCATCGGGCTCTTATCCAGAAGCTCTTTCACATGGAAAAGGAGTTCTCTGACACCCTGCCCGGTAACGGCTGAAATTGGATAAACCGAAATACCCTGTGGCTCAAATTCTGCTTTCAGTTGATCAATAGGGCTTTCTTCGCCATCATCAAAAATACAGTCAATCTTGTTGGCTGCGATCACCTGCGGTCTTGCTGCAATTTCCGGATTGTAGACCTCCAGTTCTTTATTGATCTTGTGGATATCCTCCACTGGATCACGACCTTCTACGGAAGCGGCATCTACAATGTGGATGATAACTCGTGTACGCTCAATATGACGGAGGAATTCATGTCCAAGTCCCACACCTTCTGATGCACCCTCGATCAGTCCCGGAATATCAGCGATAACAAAGCCGCCGTTATCAGTATCTACAACTCCAAGATTAGGGCTCAATGTTGTAAAATGATAGTTGGCGATCTTCGGCTGTGCATTTGTTACACGGGAAAGGAAAGTAGATTTACCAACATTCGGAAATCCTACCAGACCGACATCTGCGATCACTTTAAGCTCAAGGAGAACCTCAAGCTCCTGAGCCGGCTGTCCAGGCTGGGCATATTTCGGTACCTGCATGGTAGCTGTTGCATAGTGCTGATTGCCTTTTCCACCACGACCGCCTTTTAATACGACCTGTCTGCGATTCTCACCGGACATATCCGCGATGACCTTGCCGGATTCCGCATCCATGATCACCGTACCTTCCGGAACCTTCAGGACCACATCCTTACCGTCTGCACCATGGCAGCGTTTTTTACCGCCTTCCTGGCCATCCTCAGCTTTATATTTTCTTCTGTGTCTGTAGTCTCCGAGAGTATTCTGGCCCTCGTCGATCTCAAAAATCACATCACCGCCACGGCCACCATCGCCGCCATCCGGCCCGCCATTGGGTACATACAGCTCACGTCGGAAGCTTACATGTCCGTCGCCGCCTTTACCGGAGCGGATAATGATCCTTGCTCTATCTGCAAACATATTACACCTCTATTCCAAAAAAGGCTCCAAACCGGATCGATTTGAAGCCTTTTACCTATTTCATTACTCTGCGTCTACAGGAACGATAGAAACCTGTTTCTTATCGCGACCTTTTCTTGTGAATCTTACGACTCCGTCTGTAAGTGCAAATAAAGTATAGTCTTTACCGCAGCCTACGTTTTCACCTGGGTGAATCTTGGTTCCGCGCTGTCTGTAAAGAATGTTTCCGGCTTTTACAAACTGTCCGTCTGCTCTTTTCGCACCTAATCTCTTAGACTCGGAATCACGACCGTTCTTTGTAGAACCAACTCCCTTTTTATGTGCGAATAACTGAAGGTTCATCTTCATCATTGTTGTTACACCTCCTTGACTTTTACTGTCAAATATCGATTGTTATAACTACCAGCAATTTCCGTCAGACCGAGAAGTAAGGAATCCATAAGGAGCATCCCCCGTTCAGAAAGATCATTTCTGAAATGAATGGAAACAAATCCATCCTTTTCCTGCACATCAAATTTATCATCTGTGAATTTTTCAAGAGAATTCACCGTGGTAATGATCAGTGCAGATACCGCAGCACAGACAATATCCTGTCCGGCTTCTGCATAACCGGCATGTCCCTTCGAAATAAATTCTTCGTAAGATCCGTTTTTCTTTCTGACTTTAATTGTAATCATGATGACACCAGATTAACCGTTAATCTTTTCGATCTTAACTTTGGTGTACTGCTGTCTATGTCCGTTTTTCTTGTGATATCCAGTTTTGCGTTTGTATTTGTAAACGATGACCTTGCGATTCTTACCGTTTTCAACTACAGAAGCGGTAACACTGGCATCTTTTACATCCTCGCCAACCTTTAATCCGTCATTGCTGACTGCGATCACGTTGTCAAATGTTACGGTTTCACCAGCTTCTACACCGAGCTTTTCAACTTTAATTACGTCACCCTCGGCAACCTTGTACTGTTTACCACCTGTTGCAATAATTGCGTACATCTGTGGCACCTCCTAATTATTTACTCGCCAAATTCGGTGGCTTCTGTTCTGAAACTGAAGCTCTTTAACCTCTTTGTGCGGCATACTCGATTATCATAACAGTGACATACTGTTATGTCAATAGTTTTTTTGATATTTTTATTATTTTTTGTAAGCTCCCGAATGTCCTCGATCACCGGACGTCTTACTTTCTTTCTGGTCATTTCCAGGATATGCAATGGTGTGATATCAATGGCCCTGCTCTTTATCGGATCCTTTCTGAGAAGCTTCTGTAAAACATGAAAGAGTTCATCTCTGTGATCCGGATTTTCCATGTTGATAAAATCGATCAGGATAATACCTGAAAGATTACGCAGCCGCAACTGCCGGCCGATCTCCGCAGCCGCTTCCAGATTGATCTTGCGGAAGGTTTCTTCCATTTTCTTCTTTCCGGTGTATTTTCCACTATTTACATCAATGGATACAAAGGCCTCCGTCTGCTGGATCACCAGAAATCCGCCGCTGTTCAGCCATACTTTTTCTTTCTGGATCGCATCCAGTGCAGTTTCCACACGATACAGCTTATAAAGCGGAAGAAGTTTGTCCTGATAAAAACGAAGCTTTTCTTTAAGCTCCGGGCTGATCTCTTCCAGATATCCCCGGATCATTTCCCCGATTTCCGGCACGTCGGTAATGATCTCATCCAGGTCACGGCCATAAGCATCTCTTACAGCAGCCACATAAAATGGTTCTGTCTCCAGTACAAGACTGAAACAGGTACGGTTCCGTCCCTGAACTACGGCTTTATGGTAGCGGCCCTTCAGCCACTCCAGTTCCTTCAGGATCTCTTCTTTGGAAGCGTCTGCGGCATTGGTCCGGACAATGATACCGAATTCCTTATCCGGACGCTCTGCTTCCTCTTTCAGCCATCCGCTGAGGCGATGGCGATCTTCCAGTGCCAGCTTGGAAGACAGACCAAACTTTTTATCTCCTGTAGTGAGAACAAGATATCTTCCCGTAAAATTCAGATTGGATGTCAGTGCCGGAAGTTTTCCCTTCATGGCATCCCTGCTCACCTGTACCAGGAGCTCATCTCCAGGCCGCAATGGTCCGTTTCCTTTTCTTCCTGCGGAAAAAACAGCTCTCTGTGCCTCTGCAAGAGAATAGTAGCATCTCTTTCCAGGCTCGATCTGCACAAAAGCCGCCTGGATATTGGATGCGATATTTTCGACCTGTCCGGTATATATATTTCCAAGAATGGATTTTTCCTGATCGGATTCCAGTCGGATCTCAACGATCCGTTCCTCCTCCGAAAGGGCCGCTACTGTACAGGGCACACCATGGATATCCATTCTTGTTATGATCAGTTTACTCAATTTCCTCACCTAATGATTCCAGAGTCACAAAACGTGGGCTTGCATTTTCTCCTTTATCGGCATACATTTCCAGACGTTTCACTGTGAAGGCAAATTCCGGAAGTTCTTCTCCAATCCAGTGGAAAAAGGTGTTTGTTACCATCTCCGGCTTCGTATAATTAGAGCTTGCAGATGCCAGCATATAAAAGAACCCATTCTCTCTTACTTCCATTTTATAGATATTCGGACGAAGATCGATTTCCTTTTCGCTGCGCTTGGTCTGCTTGGTCACTTTGATCTCCGGCTGTGCCAGAAATTCTTTCACACGGCTTTTCCAGTCAATAGAAGGCTCTTTGCCCGGACGGAATTCCACAAGATAATCTGCTGCTGCCACCAGTGCCATCGCTTTACCCGCTTTTCCATCCTCTACCTTGCGGACGCTAACGATATGCATCCCCTCTGCCATCTGTTCCTCCAGACGGGCTGCGATCTCTGCAGTAGGCATATCTTCTGCCATTTCCAGGTCAAAATAATCTCCGAGACTCTCCATCCCCACTCCAAGCGGAACCGCAAAAGACATGATCATATGCGGGCTGTATCCACCGGAAAACGCTACCGGGAGCTCTGCACGACGAAGCGCTTTCTGGAAATAACGCATGGTATCCAGATGTCCCACAAACTTCATAGGACCCTCTTTGCTGAATTTAATTCTTACCTTCAAGGCAGACACCTCCTTTAAATTTCATAGCTCCACATGCGGAACATTTCTGACGGCAGTTTTCCGTCACAACACCCTCTTTTGCACGCTGCCATTCACGCTCCAGGAATCTGCGGCTGACACCGGTATCAATGAAATCCCATGGAAGGATCTCATCCAGGCTTCTTTCACGAAGTGTGTAGAATGTCATATCCACTCCGCATTCAGCCATAGCTTCCTTCCAGATATCATAATCAAAATTTTCTGTCCAGGCATCGTAAAGGGCACCTTTTTCATAAGCCTTCAGGATCACATCCGCGCATCGTCTGTCCCCGCGTGCGAGAAATCCTTCCAGAGCTGTTACATCCGGTTCATGCCAGTTATAACGGATACTTCTCTGATTCAGCTGGGCGCGGACTTCATTTTTAACCACCTTGGCTTTTTCCACAAAATCCTGCTCTGTATACATTGGTGCCCACTGAAATGGGGTAAACGGCTTCGGCACAAAGAAAGATGTGCTGACGTTGATCTGTACCTTGCCTTTACGCTGTTCTTTCGGAACCACCTCATAATAGGTCTCTGCGATCTTCTGTGCCAGATGAGCAATCCCCTTCATATCGTCTTCTGTTTCTGTGGGAAGACCGAGCATAAAGTAAAGCTTCACCTGATTCCAGCCACCCTTGAATGCTTCGCCCGCACCATGGAGGATCACTTCCTCTGTCAGACCTTTGTTGATAACGTCACGAAGTCGCTGAGAACCGGCCTCCGGAGCAAAAGTCAGGCTGCTTTTCTTTACATCCTGCACTTTACTCATAACATCCAGTGCAAAAGCATCAATTCGAAGAGACGGCAGGGAAATGTTGATTGCTTTTCCGTGGAATTCCTCGATCAGGAAATTCACCAGTTCTTTCAACTGGGAATAGTCACTGGAACTTAAGGAACTAAGGGAAATCTCTTCGTGTCCTGTATTTTTCAGCATGATACGCGCCGATTCCTTCAAAGTCTCCACATCACGTTCACGGGTCGGACGATAGATCATACCTGCCTGGCAGAAACGACAGCCTCGAATGCATCCTCTCTGGATCTCAAGAGTTACACGATCCTGTGTTGCCTTAATGTGAGGAACGACCGGTGCCTCCACAGCACGATATTCCTTTTCCATATCAATGATCAGCTGTTTCTGGACCTTCTCAGGAACACCATCCGCCGTCGGTGCAAAGGATGCGATCGTACCATCTTCTTTATAGGTAACTTCATAGAGAGACGGAACATAAATTCCAGGAATCTTAGCTGCTGCCAGAAGGAAATCCTTCCTGCTGCCGCCAGCCTTTTTATTGGCCTTGTATGCATCAAAAAGTGCATCATAAACCGTTTCCCCTTCTCCGATATAAAACATATCAAAAAAGGTGCCAGCGGCTCCGGATTATACGCACAGGCACCGCCACCGATCACAATAGGGAAATCCTCACCACGGTCTGCGCTTTTCAGCGGAATACCACTGAGATCCAGTACCTGGAGGATATTGGTGTAGCACATCTCGTACCCGATCGTAATTCCGAGAAAATCAAAATCCCGGATGGGCTCCTGGGATTCCAGTGCAAACAACGGAATCTTCTTCTCCCTCATCACCTTATCCAGATCCGGCCATGGAGAAAAGAGACGCTCACACCATACATCCTCACGCTGGTTGAACATGTTATAGAGGATCATCATGCCCAGGTTTGACATGCCGATCTCGTAGACATCCGGGAAGCACATTGCAAAACGGATATCTACCGCATTTTTATCTTTCATTACGGAGTTGACTTCACCGCCAATATAGCGGGCAGCTTTATCAACTTTGAGCAAAATTTCATCACTTAATGCTAATTTTCTCATTCTATCCCTTTCTAAAATTAGTAATATTTCACAAAGAATTTAAAGATATAAAATTCAGTGAAACATCAAAAATGTTTATATTTGTAAGCCAATTCTTGTGTAAAAAGTTGCTATAAAATGATGCCCAAAACCCCGTTTGGTCAAAAATGGACATTTTTTCAACTTGCCAACAACGGTTATCATTACCCTCAAACAGTTAATATCCTGCGGATTTTCGCGAACTTATCGTAAAGAAAAATGGCATTTTGTATATTAAAATACAATGCAATGCCAAATATCACTAATAGCACAAAATTGACATACCTTCTCCCTATTATAATCATCTATGGTTAGGATTTCAAGAAAATTGTGTTCTTAACTGTATATGGCGATTGCATCCTTGTGCAGGGAGAATAATCCGGATCCGGACTCCAGTAAGGTTTCCTGGCATTTCATCAGTATTTAAAAAGAAATTCCACCATCTGCGTATTTGCACATTTACTTTCCTCCATTTCAGGAAAAGTTGTACTAAAAGCATGCGGAAGTTTTTTGTCCACCTCATAATCTTCAAGATGACAGATCACACCGGCTTTTTTATCGCTTTTGCATACTGTCTGCTGTAATTTCGAAGAGTATCTCCGTAAGCTGTGACCAGAAATGACGGTGGCAGGTTTCGGATAATTTCTTTGTTTTCCGGATTTATATATGGATAAAACGAACTCTTTTTCCAGTGTTTCCCGTAAATATAGGAGGGAAGAACCTTCATAATTTTTCGGGGACGGTAAATATCCATGAAATGACAGGGCTTTCCATCTCCCATATAGTCAATGTCACAAATGAGTTCCACATCTTCCGGAAACGGATATTCCGCTTCATGTTTTTTCAGAAAATTATCAAGAAGTTTTTCTTGCGGTTTGCTGTGCAATCATTTTATTAAACATGGAAACAATCTACTATTAATACAAATAAATTTTCTTCTCTACAAGTCTGTCACCTTCATACCGCAATTTTACAGAAAAAAAGCGTTTTTCTCCTGAAAGGAGCAGATCAAGAAATACCTGATCCCCCTCCCATGCCGGAAGATTCGGCACCATGGCTTTGTCAACCCAGCAAAGTTCTCCCTCATCACATTCAATCAGTTCTCCTGCATATTCATCGGCCGTGAACACACACATAAGTTCTGATTCGCATTCACTGTTTATAAATGTCACCAGGCCACGGAACTTATAGGAGGTAAGTGTCAGCCCTGTTTCCTCTTTCACCTCACGAACAAGGCATTCTTCCGGAGTTTCCTGACTTTCCACATGCCCGCCAACGCCGATCCATTTGCCCTCATTCATATCATCCTGTTTTTTACTCTGTGAAGCATCAGGAATTTATCATCGTTTTCTATATAACATAATGTCGTTGTCGTCATTTGATCCCTTCTTTCAGTTCCATCATCCTGCCACTGCCAGTGTGATATAAACCAGGATTGAGACCACACAATACAGAGAATTTGTTGTGGGTGCATAGGCACTGCTCTCTTTCTTTCTCAGAAAAGTCTGCATACTGAATGTAGCAGGCGAGGACATATATGTAATAACCGCCAGGTTCAGAAGCCTGGAACTTCCTACCAAATATTTTACTGCCATGAGAACTCCCGCAATCATCACTGCCTGCAAAAGGACTCTCAACAATATGGTTTTGAGGCAGGGGCTGATAAGTTCCGGCGCAAATTCCATACTGTACCCAACTACAATAAGAATAATCGGCGTAATGGCCGCTGTCAGAATATTCTCCACACTGAGATAACAATTGCCAAAAGGACTGTCCAGAAGCCGGGTGATCATTCGTGTCAGTCCCACAATAATTCCAAGAACCGTTCCTATAAAAGCAGGGGTTCGCAATGCACTGTAAAACAGGCTTTTTGCATTGATCTTTTCCCCGTTTTCCGTCTGTCCCAGCATTCCCATATACACACTGAATCCAAAAAGAAGTCCCGCAATATCCAGCACTGCAATCTGTGAAAGATTTTCGCTGCCACAAAGACTTGTATACAACGGGTAAGCCATCATTCCACCTTCATAGATACAGATCAGAAACGGAAGATATTTCTTATATGGCTCGTCCATAAATCTTTTCATCCAGAATCCTGCCCCAAATGAAATCAAGAGCATCACAAACATGATCAGAACCAGAATTCCGATCTTTCCACTGTACTCTGCTGTTGCCAGTGCATGAAAAATTGCCACAGGAAGCATAATATTTGTTACCAGTGTTTTCATGTTATTGACACCACTCTGATCTAAAAGTTTCCATTTTCTGCACAGGATTCCAAGAATGATCATCGCCAGTACAGGCAAAACAATCTCCAAAACTTCCATCCCTCTGTCTTCCTCTCCATTGTCTTTAATCTTTTGTTTTTATCTGTTTCTGTGCATCTGCAAAATCTCCATCATCACTTCATATACCGCCATATTCTCTCTCACCACCAGAGCCAGGCTCTCTTTCGCCTGATTCAAAAGATGAAAAAGTTTTCGTACACTGGAATATTTTTCCGCAGAGCACCTGGATCTTAAATATCCTTTTTCGTCGTAATAATACTGTTCATCCAGCAATACAACGATCTTCTCCGCATCTCTCACTGCCTGGATACCAAGCTGTCCAGAACCCTCTGGCATCCGCTGCTGATATCCCTGTCCCGCAAAATCATTCAGAAAATTTTCCACCTCGCGGTCATTATTGGCATACACCACTGCAATATGCGGATACCATCTGGGGCTTCTTTTTTCCGGCAGGTGCATCATGTTCTGGATAAAAGAGGAAAGTTCCGCATTGGTACGGATCCGGTTTGTCAGATGGAATTTCTGGATCTCCGGCAGATTTCCCAGGCTTTCCACAATGCTACGATCCATCTCTTCCGGTGAGATCACATCCTCGGAATCACTGGAAAAGATCACCGGCCTGTGCTCACTCCATGTAAGCAGAACCGATAATTTTTCCAGGGACAGAAGATGTGCTTCATCTACCAGAATGCTGCTGTAACAGCCAAGATCCGTCGTTCCGTCCAGCTGAGTATCTGCCAGAAAATCTATCCGCCGCAGACGTTCATGAAGAATCTTCCATTCTTTTCCCGCCTCTCCACAGTGAATGATACAGACTCTCTGGCGCACGGACAACTTCATCGCAATATCATAAAGCAACAATGTTTTTCCGGTTCCTGGAAGTCCGCTGAACCAGAAATATCCTCCTCTTTCTCCACGTATTCTCTTCAGAATCTGCCGTTCAATATCTCTCTGCTGGGAAGTAAGGAAATACTCTTTTTTGAGAAAACGCTCCGGTTCTGTCAGCGGAGAGATCAGATAAAGCTCTGCCTGAAACAGATCCTCGATATCTCCCTCATAGTCCGGGCTTTCTTTCCCCAATGCAATACATAGCTGTTTCCAGTCCCCCTCCACAATGTGATCATGATTGGTCAGTCTCACCAGATGATCTTCACTGCTGATATAGGTATACGACAGGATCGGTTTTCCAAAAACAGACAGATAATACCGGTTCTGGATCAGCTGTCTCCGGATAGCCTCGTCCGACACAATGCCGCTTTTCAGTTCAATATTCACGATCTGGTCATCTTTGATCTGAAGAAGATCGAACTCCTTTCCAAGCTTCGGGATCTGAAACGAATAGAAAAAGCGCAGCTTATACACTTCCTCCATATGCAGTTCCAGTTGCTTCACCAGTGCTTTCATACTTTCCAGTTCCCACTCTTTGATCCTGAGAAAAAAATCTCTGCTGGAAAGCTGGCGTTCCAGCTTCTGGACACATTCCATATTCTGATTTCTTGTAAGTGCATAGATCGATATTGCCTTCATATTTTAACCCTTACCTGCTGTTTATTTCTTTATCCGCAGTGTCCTGAGATGATCCTTCTGCTCCTGTGTGATCCGGTAGCTTTCAATGGATTTCTGGATCGTCTTGTTATGAGTCCAGATATCCATTCTCTGCTCTTCCAGGAATGGAAGGATCTTCTCATACTGTTTTGCCAGTGCTGTAGCAAAATACCAGGCTCGCATCATATTTACATAATATTCTTCCGAGCGGATCGCTGCCACTTTCTCCGGATATTCCGGTTTAAATCCTTCGTCCAGATAATGGCGCATCAGCATACTGATCCCGAACCGGATAGTATAGGGCTGATCCGATTCCATCCAGCGATAAACCTCCCGGATAAATATATCACGGTGTTTTTTCATCATATGGAGCGTCAGCAGATCACAGGTCGCCCAGTTATCAATATGCGGAAGAAAACACTCCAGTTCTCCCAGACATTTATCATAATCTCTGATCTGCTCGATCAGCAGGCCATGGAGATTATTTTCCTCATAATACTGATGAGGAAGAACCTTCAGGAACATTTCGGATCTTTCAGTTTTTCCAAATTCTTTTGCAAATTTCCGGAGTATCGGTGTCCGGATACCGATGATCTTTTCTTTCTCCACAGTCGGAACCAGCCTTGCATGAAAATCCCGATATCCTGTATCCTGCATTTCAAACAGTCTTTTCCGGACATCCCGGATCATCTCTTCCTGATTCATTTATCATCCCCGCCTTTTATACCAAAGATCGCGATCAGAGAACTCACAAGCAGAAGCATGGGGTAAAACAGTTTCGGCATGATCTGAAAAGCAGAAAGCTCAAATCCCAGTTCCTTTGCCGCAGAAATGGCAACCAGCATCTGGGCTCCATATGGGATCACCCCCTGGAAAATACAGGAAAATGTATCCAGGATAGAAGCTGTCTTTCTGGAAGTGATCTTATATTCCAGCGCCATTTCCTTTGCAATGGGGTTGGCCATAACAATGGCCACCGTATTATTGGCTGTTGCGATATCCATAGTTCCAACCAGAAGTCCCATACCAAGAAGTCCGCCTTTTTTCCCTTTAAAAACTCTCTGTATTCCGGAAAGCAGCGCTTCAAAGCCTCCATGCTCCCGGATCAGCGCACACATGGCTGCTACAAGGATAGCCACCATACAGGTCTCGAACATTCCGGAAACACCGGAGCCAATATTTGTCAGAAGCTCCACTGGCGTGATATGTCCTCCAAGAAGCATAATAAATGCTCCGGAGACAATTCCGATCAGAAGTACCACAAATACATTGATGCCGATAATCCCGCCAATCAGCACCAGAACATACGGAAGGATCTGCACAAGATGATAATCCTGTACCACTCTTCCCTGAATCTCTGTCTGAAAAGACAGGATAAGGATCAGGAGCAGTGTAACAACAGCTGCCGGAAATGCAATCCAGAAGTTTTCCCGGAATTTATCCTTCATCTGACAGCCCTGACCGTTGCAGGCTGCGATCGTGGTATCAGAAATAAAAGAAAGGTTGTCACCAAACATGGCTCCTCCCATCACCGATGCCACACAAAATGCCATATCAAAACCGGAAGCTTTGGAAACCGCTACCGCAATAGGGGTAAGAAGCGTGATCGTCCCAACGGAAGTTCCCATAGCCACAGATACGAAGCAGGCAACTACAAACAATACCGCAACAGAAAAACGTGCCGGTATCAGAGAAAGCATACAGTAGGCCACACTTTCTGCACTGCTGCGCCCCACAACACCCACAAAAGAGCCTGCGGTCAGAAAGATCAGAAGCATGGTGATGATATTTTTATCTCCTACTCCTTTTGCCATAAGCTCCAGCTTTCTGTCAAAGCTGATCGTTCTGTTCTGAACACATGCCACCAGGATCGCAGACAGAAAAGCCACAACGATCGGTACATTATAAAATCCCATAGGGATCTTCATCACATACTCAAACAAAATCCCCAGTCCCAGATACAGGACCAGAAAAACACCGATAGGCAGCAGTGCGATCACATTTCCTTTTTTCTTCATTTCCTCCATAAAACAATTCCCTTCATCACTTATTATTTTCCCGGCTTTTTTCTCCGGGTGATCTGTTTTCTATCATATCATATTTCCCCATTCCTGTCCTGCTGCTGACGGAAACTTCTTCATATTTCCGTCACGATCCTGTTATCTCTGATATTTTTTACCTTATTTAACAAGATTTTCACCAATTAAATCGTTCCTTCCGTTGAAATCCAGAGCTTTTTTCAGTATAATTGGCTGTAGACAATTGTGAAAAAGATATCCGAAGGATTTATGTTGATATCTCTGATCACAGTCATTAAAGGAGGAATATGATTATGGCAACATGGAAAAATCTGGACACTCTTGCTTCTTACAGCAAACTTAACAGTCTGAAAGATCACGTGAACATTGCAGAAGCAATGTCCGGCGAGCAGGGTGCAGAACGTGTAAAGAAGTACAGCGTACCGATGGCAGCAGGTCTGGCTTACAATTACGCAGCTAAGGAAGTGGACGAGACCGTTCTTGACGCACTTTCCAAACTGGCTGATGAGGCAGAACTGATCGAAAAATTCCAGGAATTATATAACGGCGCAGTGATCAACACAGGCGAGAAACGTATGGTCCTTCATCATCTTGCACGTACACAGCTTGGCGAGCCTGTTGTTGTTGACGGTGTGGACAAGCGAGAATTCTATGTAGCTCAGCAGAAGAAAGCTGCAGATTTTGCAAACAAAGTACATGCAGGCGAGATCACAAATGAAGCCGGTGAGAAATTCACTACGGTTGTACAGATCGGTATCGGCGGAAGTGACCTGGGACCGCGTGCATTATATATCGCACTTGAGAACTGGGCAAAGGCAAACAACACCTTCAAGATGGAAGCAAAATTCATCAGCAACGTTGACCCGGATGATGCAGCTGCTGTTCTTGCATCTGTAGATCTTGCTCACTCTCTTTTCATCGTTGTATCCAAATCCGGTACAACACTTGAAACTCTGACAAATGAGGCATTCGTAAAAGACGCCCTTACAAAAGCGGGCCTGAACCCATCCAGACATATGCTTGCTGTAACCAGTGAGACCTCTCCTCTTGCAAAGAGTGATGAGTACCTTACCGCTATTTTCATGGACGACTATATCGGCGGACGTTACTCTTCCGTTTCCGGCGTAGGCGGAGCGATCCTTTCCCTTGCATTCGGACCGGAAGTATTCGCAGACATCCTTGACGGAGCTGCCGAGGAGGATAAGCTTGCAACAAATAAGAACATTCTTGAGAACCCGGATATGCTGGATGCCCTGATCGGCGTTTATGAGAGAAATGTACAGGGTTATCCTTCTACTGCAGTTTTACCATACTCACAGGCATTAAGCCGCTTC
Organism: Ruminococcus sp. SR1/5; assembly: GCF_000209835.1. Classification (NCBI taxonomy): domain Bacteria; kingdom Bacillati; phylum Bacillota; class Clostridia; order Eubacteriales; family Oscillospiraceae; genus Ruminococcus; species Ruminococcus sp. SR1/5. Next base: position 943,946 of record NC_021014.1, read on the forward strand.
CCTGCTCATCTTCAGCAGTGTGATATGGAGTCTAACGGTAAATCTGTAAACCGCTTTGGTGAGCCGGTGGATTATGTGACCGGACCGGTGATCTTTGGTGAGCCAGGAACCAACGGACAGCACTCCTTCTACCAGCTTCTGCATCAGGGAACCAATATTGTTCCGCTTCAGTTCATCGGCTTTAAGAAGAGCCAGCTTGGTGTTGATGTTGATATCGAGAACAGCACAAGCCAGCAGAAGCTCTGTGCAAACGTTGCAGCACAGATCGTTGCTTTTGCATGTGGAAAAGAAGATGAGAACCTGAACAAAAACTTCAAGGGCGGACGTCCTTCCAGTATTATTGTTGGTGAGGAACTTACACCGCAGTCTCTGGGTGCGCTTCTTGCACACTTTGAGAACAAGATCATGTTCCAGGGCTTTGTATGGAACCTGAACAGCTTTGACCAGGAGGGTGTACAGCTTGGTAAGGTTCTTGCAAAACGTGTTCTCGCTCATGATACAGACGGAGCACTGAAAGTTTACAGTGATCTTCTTGATATCTGATAAACAGATAGGTACCGTCCCGGAAAATGTTTTTTCGGGACGGTTTTTCTGTATATGTGACCTTAACCGGGAAAGGAAATCTTAAATATGCAGCAGATAAAAATGATCGGTCTTGATCTGGACGGAACTCTTCTGAATACAAAAAAAGAACTCACAGAAAATACCAGGCGCGTTCTCAAGGAAGCTATTGATGCAGGTATCCTTGTTCTGATGGCTACCGGCCGGCCATATACCGGCATTCCCGCGGAACTGAGAAATTTTCCGGGAATTCACTATGCTCTCACCTCCAACGGAGCCAGAGTCCTTGATACAGACCATAATAAACTTCTTATCGAGCAGCTTCTTCCCATGGAAAGTGCAAAAAAAGCTCTCCGTATCTTTGAAAAATATGATACTTTAAGTGAGATCTATTTTGACGGCCAGGGATATGCAGACGCTGCCAAGCTTGATAATGTAGGAAAATACCATCACGACCCTAATATGTGGAATTATGTCCGTACTACCCGTATCGCGGTTCCGGACATCCAGGATGTCATTACAAAAGAAAACAGAAGCATGGATAAAGTCCAGGCGCTTTTTGCAGACATGGAGGAACGTGCCGCCGCCTGGAAGGAATTAAGTGAACTTAAGGAGCTGGAGCTTGTAGGCTCCTTAAGCTACAATATTGAGATCAACGCCGCCGGTGTCAACAAAGGAACCGCTCTTGTTGCTCTTGGCGAAATGCTGGGAATCCCAAGGGAATCCATTATGGCATGCGGAGACGGTGACAACGATGTCCATCTTCTCCGGGAAGTCGGTTTTGGCGTAGCCATGGCCAATGCACAGCCCCAGGTAAAAGAAGCAGCCGATTATATTACTGCTTCCAATGACGAAGACGGTGTAGCACGCGTCATTGAAAAGTTTGCGCTGCACCGATGAGATATTCTATTATGTATGCCAAAAAGGAACCGACAGTTTTTACGCTGTCGGTTCCTTTTTTAGAATGGGATTGAATAGCGGTACATTCACATTCGATCAATATTCATAGTTTCCTGCCGGCTGTTTGATCCTGGTAAGAAGATCATGCCAGGACTGATCCCAGATATACCATTTTCCGGTTTTGGAGTGCTTATATGTACAGATCCATCTGGAACTGTCGCTGCCTGCAAAATCAGTAAATGATCTGTAGATCGCAGGAGTGGTCTGGGTCGGTTCAAAATACGGGATATCTTCACTGATGGAATTTCCCTTACCCGGAAGTGTGTCCTGTCTTAACGTAATGGAAATCGGTTTAGACGGAGTATAATTGTTGGCCGGAGTTGCTCCATTCAGGTAAGAATTGCCAAGATATTTATATCCGTTATCCGCTTTCATACGATCCCTCAAAAAGTTTTTGTAATACTGAGTCATCTCTTTATTGTTGAGATAAGAAATCATCTCCTCGCAGTCCGTCGGATTGGTCGGTGTCCAGGTACGATATGCAAGGATCAGAAGAGCCATGGTCTTATAGCGTCCGTCTGCCGTTGTGATATCATACTGTTTCAGCTCCTCTGCATTGGTCGGGATCGTAGTAAAGGTGTAAGTATAGGTATTTATCGTTACATTAATGACTTCCTTCTGTCCTTTATCATTGGTGATCTCTTTTTTTGCAGATTTAGTTCCTTTTGTAAGAACCGGCTCCACCTGTTTCTTTACTGTCTGTGTCACGTGGACAGTACAGCTACCTCGCCAGGTACTCTTATCCCGGACCTGGATCTTTGTTGTTCCCACATTCACTGCCGTTACTTTGCCTTTACTGTCTACAGTTGCAACAGATGTATCATCACTGGTCCATACAAGAATCTCTTTATAATTCTTTACCTGAAGCTGTCTCACATCACCTTTATTCATATTTAAGGTGGTGTCACTTAAAGATGGTTTCGGCACCGGTGTAGGTGTCGGCTTCGGTTTCTGCGCTGCTTTTACTGTAACCTTACAGTTAAATTTCTTCGTATTTGCCTTCGCTGTGATTACTGCTGTTCCTTTTTTCACTGCGGTGATCTTTCCTTTGGAATCCACACGTGCGATCTTCGGATTGGAAGAAGAATATTTCACCTTCACAGTTGTTCCTGTCAATTTAATGGCACTGGATTTCTTTTCTGTTAATGTCAGCGATGTCCTGCTGAGCTTCGGTGTTTCTACCTTTACAACACATTTATATGTTTTTTGCTTACCTTTGCATAGATCGTTGCGGAACCTTTATTTTTGGCAACCACCTGACCTTTGCTGTTTACGGTCGCAACACTCTTTTTGGAAGATCTCCAGGCAACCTTCTGCCTGGTTCCGGTAACCTTAAGTGTTGTCTTCTCACCTTTTAAAAGAGTTACTTTTGTTCTGTTCAGTTTTGGTGCGGCGCTGACCGTCACACTTCCAAATGCCATCGTAAAAATAAGGCTGATCAGCAGCACAAAACACAACAGATTTTTTTTCTTTTTCATTCTGATTTCCCCCTTTCCGGTAAAACGTATATTTACGTCATATATTGCTTTAATCACATTTTAGAGGAAATCCCTTATAAAAACACTAGCACTTATGATAGTATCCTTGTAAATATGATCGTTTATATTCTTTCATCGCCCATACCGGGGCTTATTGTCAGGAAACAAAATAAAACAGGACTGATTTTTGATACAGATACTTGAAATCAAAAGTTTCATCTGTTTAAAAATCAGTCCTGTTATATAAAAAATATCATGGTTGATCCGTAATAGCAGGCAGATCAAGGCATTCGCTATCTGCTCATAATGATACAGTCACGTAACATCGCCAGTGCATGCGCTGTAGTCTGCTCGCGGATCCGCATGCGGTTTCCTGTAAAGTGGAACTCTTTAGCAATAGCCTTGCCCTTATAGCAGCAGCCCATAAATACAGTACCAACCGGAGTTTCCTTTGTTCCGCCTCCCGGTCCTGCCAGACCCGTCACGGAAATACTGATGTCTGCTCCGGATGCTTTGCAGGCGCCCTTTGCCATTTCTCTGGCACACTTGGCGGAAACTGCCCCCTGCTCCTTCAGAGTACGCTTCTTCACTCCCAGACATTTATGCTTGGCCTTGTTACTGTAAGTCACAAAACCATAGCCAAACACCTCAGACGCACCGGATACATTGACAATGCGCTGGGCGATCATACCGCCGGTAAGCGATTCCGCCAGGGAAAGCTTCAGATCTTTCTCTTTCAGAAGATCGATCACCGCTTCCTCCAGTGTCTTGCTCTCATCTGTGGCGAAAACATTCTCTCCAAAACGCTTCTTTAGCTCCTTGACAACCGGTTTGATCAGCTTTCTGCAGGCCTTTTCATTCTCTGCGCTTGCTGTCACACGAAGATGCACTTCACCGGTTTTTGCATAAGGTGCAATGGTAGGATTGGTCTGGCTTTCGATCAGATCCTGGATTTCCTCTGCTACCTGACTCTCACCGATCCCGCTGATCTTTACCATCTGGGACACAATGATCTCCGGCTGGTTTTTCTGCAGATATGGGACAACGTACTCCTCGAACATGGGCTTCAGCTCATTGGGAGGTCCAGGAAGAAGGATCGCGGTTTTTCCTTTTTCTCAAGGATCAGTCCCGGAGCAGTTCCGTTATGATTGTCAAGAACAATGGCTCCCTCAGGAACCATGGCCTGTTTATAGTTGTTCTTCGTGATACGTCTCTGAGGATTGTTTTTCTCATATTCCTTCAGATATTTATCGATCAGTTTCCTTGAGTGGGAATCTTCCTTAAGAGGCATTCCCATCAGATCCGCAGTTACTTCCTTGGTGATATCATCCTCTGTTGGTCCAAGACCTCCGGTGAGGATCACAACATCGGAACGATCCAGTGCAGTACGGATCACGTCACGCATACGGCCTTCATTATCACCTACTACATCCTGATAGTAAACACTTAACCCAAGCAGGGCGCATTTTTCAGAAAGATAGGCGCTGTTGGTATTTACGATATTTCCTAGAAGGATCTCGGTTCCTACGGATATCAGTTCTGTGATCATGAAAAGAAACTCCTTTCGTATACTCTGATCCCTACTCCTGCATGGAAAGGACCTTTCTGTTCTGCATGATATAAGTCAGCAGGGAGATAATGGTCAGTGCAACGGACAGCCAGATAAATATCTGTGTCAGCACTGCAAAAACACCTCCGAAATCCAGCATCAGAAGTATGATCATGATCATCTGGGAAACGGTTTTGAATTTTCCCCAGTAGTTTGCGGCAATGACAATTCCGTTCTCCGCTGCGATCAGACGGAAACCGCTGATGATAAATTCCCGTCCGATGATAATGATCACAACCCATGCCGGAAGCTTGTCAACCTCGATCATGCAGATCATGGCAGAGCATACCAGAAGCTTGTCTGCCAGCGGATCCATAAATTTTCCAAAATTGGTTATCAGATTATATTTTCTGGCAAGATGACCGTCAAACCAGTCTGTCACACTTGCTGCGACAAAAATCGCAAGACAGATCCAGCGGTTTGCTTCTCCTCCCCATCCTGTCAGTAAGAAAACTACAAGAAATGGTACAAGTATCATTCTTGCAACTGTAAGTTTATTCGGTGTATTCATCGCTCAGCACTCCTATCAAATCATACTCAAGCGCACCTGTCACACGTACCTTTGCAAAATCACCTGTCATAAGCAGTTCGCCTGTCTGAACGAAAATGTATCCGTCAACCTTCGGTGCATCCCCGTAGGTACGTCCGATATAGGCACTTTCATCTGCAACTTTTCCTTCGATCATAACAAGAAGTTCCTGTCCGATACGGTCCTGGCCTCTGTCATAAGAAATCTCCTGCTGAAGCTCCATCAGCTCGTCTCTGCGTTCTTCCTTCACTTCTTCCGGAACCTGGTCTGCCATCTCTGCTGCCGGGGTATTCTCCTCCGGAGAGTAAGTGAAGACACCGAGACGGTCAAATTCCATCTCATCTACGAACTCCTTCAGTTCTTCATGGTCTTCCTCCGTCTCACCCGGAAATCCGGTGATCAGAGTTGTACGCAGTACGATATCCGGAATCTCCTTACGGAGCTTTCCGACAATATCGATCAGTTCCTGTTTGGAAGTACGGCGGCCCATTCTTTTAAGAATTCGGTCCGATGCGTGCTGGATCGGAATATCCAGATAATGACAGATCTTCTTCTCATCACGAATGGTTTCGATCAGTTCATCGTAAATCTCCTCCGGATAACAATAAAGGATGCGAATCCAACGGATACCTCTGATCTCACAGAGCTTCTTTAAAAGAATGTGAAGAGATTTTTTGCCGTAAAGATCCTTTCCGTAAACGGTGGTCTCCTGTGCTACCAGGATCAGCTCTTTCACTCCCTGTTCAGCCATATCCTCTGCCTGGGCAATGAGGCGCTCCATTGGGACGCTTCGAAATTTACCTCTGAGCTTCGGGATAATGCAGTAGGTACAGTGCTTGTCGCAGCCTTCTGCGATCTTCAGGTAGCCGAAATGTCCACCTGTTGTAAGGACACGTTTGCTTCCTGTATCCGGCAGATAATCAATATCACGGAATTCTTCGAAATGATTTCCGGCTACTGCTTCCTCCAGAGCCTTTACGATGTCGCCGTAGGATGTGGTTCCAAGAACAGCATCGACCTCCGGAACCTCCTCAATGATCTCTTTCTGGTATCGCTGTGCCATACAGCCGGTAACGATCAGTGCATGGCAGCTTCCTGTTTTTTGTATTCTGCCATTTCAAGAATGGCTTCCACACTCTCTTCCTTGGCATCCTTGATAAAACAGCAGGTATTGATCACGATTGCATCTGCCTGTGTTTCATCGTCTGTGATCTCATGACCTCCGGCTGTAAGAAGTCCCAGCATTTCCTCAGAATCCGCCAGGTTCTTGTCACAGCCAAGAGAGATGAATAATATTTTCATAAAATTACTCCGCTTCTGTCTGAGCTGCTTCTGCAGTCTCAGTGCCCTCTGCGGTCTCGCCCTCTGCTGCCTCAAGAGCCTCCTTCTCAGCTTCAAGAGCCTCCAGCTCTTCCTCTTCCTCCTGTCCGGGAAGAATCTTTACTTTGCCCTTGTAAAGCTCATCAATGGCAACGGAAAGCGGTTTCTTTCCTGCTGCGCCCGGTACAAGCGGCTCTGCTCCTGCGATCAGCTGGCGGGCACGTTTGCTTGCTGCAAGTACAAGAGAATAACGGCTGTTCAGCACGAGAGCCTCATCGTCGTCCTCGTTGTTTGTGTTGATAGCCTCAATTAATTCTGAATAAGATGGATGTATCATATCTTTTCTCCCTTCTGTAACGGCAGGGCCGTATTTAACTTGTTAATTGGTATTTATAAAAAAGCTTCCGCTTCTTTCTGGATCCTGGATACAAAATCATGATTCCTGGATGTACGCATGCGCTCACACCGGATGGTCTCATGAAGTGTATCAACACATTCCTCCAGATCATCATTGATCAGGAGATAATCATATTTATCCATTCCTCTGGATTCTTCAACCGCTCTTCTGAGACGCCCGTTGATCACATCCAGAGTCTCTGTTCCGCGACCTACCAGACGGTTCTTAAGCTCCTCCATAGACGGCGGACATACAAATACCAGCAGTGTATCCGGAAACTTCTCACGGATCTTCATGGCACCCTGGATCTCGATCTCAAGGATCACATCTTTCCCTGCGGAAAGCTGCTCCTCTACATATTTGCGGGGTGTGCCATAATAATTCTCCACATACTGTGCATACTCGATCAGTCCGTCTTCCCGGATCAGCTGTTCAAATTCTTCTTTTGTGCGGAAGAAATAAGCCTCCCCGTCCTTCTCACCCGGTCTTGGATTTCTGGTAGTAACAGAAACAGATAATGCATAATTGTCATATTTTTCCATCAGCCGTTTCATGACAGTACCTTTTCCGGAACCGGAAAAGCCCGAAACAACAACTAAAATTCCCTTACTCATTTCCTTCCTCCCTCATTTCCTCTCCATACGCTTCCGAAAATCTCCTGGCAATAGTTTCCGGCTGCAGAGCGGAAAGGACAAGATAATCATCGGAAGTAACAATCACTGCTTTTGTTTTTCTTCCCTGTGTGGCATCGATCAGAGTTCGGGTCCCCTTGACACTCTGTATCATGCGCTTTACAGGAGCGGCATCCGGACTTACCACAGCCACGATCTTGCGTGAATTGACAACATTTCCAAAGCCTACATTAATAAGTTTCGCCATTTACGCTCTTCCTTTCTGTCTGTGTACAGCCTGTTTCCTGTCCGGTTACTCGATATTCTGGATCTGCTCACGGATCTTCTCGATCTCTGTCTTCAGATCGATGGCCGCGTTGGATACAATAAGATCATTGGATTTAGACAGGATAGTGTTCGCCTCACGGTTCATCTCCTGTGCCATGAAATCCATCTTACGTCCCACGCCCTCGTTCTCGTCCAGGATCTTTCTCATTCCGTGGATGTGGCTTCGAAGACGTACCGTCTCCTCATCATTGCAGATCTTATCTGAAAAAAGTATCACCTCTGCGGCGATCCTGGAATCATCGATCTGGTTATCTTCAAGTAGCTCGTGCATCTTGGCTTCCAGTTTCTCCCGATAAGCCTTCACTACTTCCGGAGAACGTTTTTCCACTACATCGACCTTTGCTTCCAGTCCGTCCAGCTTCCCAAGAAGATCCTGTTTCAGATTAGCACCCTCACGCTGGCGGGTCTCCACAAATTTCCGGCAGGCCTCATGAAGCGGACCTTCCAGAAAATTCCAGAGCTCTTCCTCATCCGGAGCCTGCTCTTCCATTGTAAACACATCCGGATATCTGGAAAGTGTGGAAACACGGATATCATTCTCGATCCCCAGTTCCTCACTCATCTGGTTCAGATAGCCCAGATATTCCTTTGCCAGCTCTGCATTGTATTTCAGAGCCATTCCGCCCATTGTATAGTCTTCATAGGTGATGAACACATCGACTTTGCCGCGGCGGATATAAGTCTTCATCACATTTCGGATCTCTCCCTCAAAATAGCTGAGTCTTTTCGGCATTTTGATGTTCAGATCCAGATATCTGTGATTGACGGATTTCAGTTCAACAGAAACCTTACGCTCTCTGGAAACTGCTTCTGCCCTGCCAAAGCCGGTCATACTTTTTATCATGTTATCCTCCAATACTGCCTCTTAAGTTTATCAGCTGCTGATAAATACAGTAACTGATTGCATACGGATTTATTATAGTTCATTCCAAAACCCTAGTCAAACTCTTTTTTTACTGTTATAATGATTGATGTTGAAATGGAGGTAAAATCATGGCATTTGACGGAATTACAGTTTCTGCTCTCGTGGCAGAAATCGATGATAATTTAAAAGGCGGACGTATCAACAAGATCGCCCAGCCGGAAAACGATGAACTTTTGATCACAGGAAAGGGCGCAAATGGACAGAAACGTCTTCTCTTAAGTGCAAGCGCATCCCTTCCTCTGATCTATTTTACAGATAAGAACCGTATCAGTCCTTTAACTGCACCGAACTTCTGCATGCTTCTCAGAAAGCACATCGGAAGCGCCCGTATCCTTGATGTGAAGCAGCCTGGAATGGAGCGTGTGGTGGAATTTGAGCTGGAGCATCTTAATGAGCTGGGGGATCCCTGCAGAAAGCGTCTGATCATGGAGCTGATGGGCAAGCACAGCAACATCATCTTCTGTGACGAAAAAGGCATGATCCTGGACAGCATCAAGCATGTCTCTTCCCATATGAGCTCTGTCCGTGAGGTTCTTCCCGGAAGAGAATATTTCATTCCCAATACTAGGGATAAAGAAAATCCGCTGACTGTTTCCGAGGAGGAGTTCACACAGCACATCTGTAAAAAGCCTGTGAATATTTCCAAGGCGCTTTACACTTCACTTACAGGTATGAGCCCGGTAATGGCTGAGGAGATCTGCTACCGTGCATCCATTGACGGAAGCGATGCATCGCAGTCTCTGGATGAGGCAGCCTGCACCCATCTTTATCATACCTTTCTCCGCCTTATGGAACAGATTCGGAACAGAGCGTTCACCCCAAATATTGTCTACCGCGGAGAGGAGCCTGTGGAATACGGTGTCTTTCCTTATCAACAGTTTGGCAGTGAATACCGCAGCGAAATCTTTGACAGTGTCTCTGTTATGCTGGAGACCTATTACGCTACCAAAAGTCTGCTGACACGTATCCACCAGAAATCCTCCGATCTTCGCCGTGTAGTACAGACCGCTCTGGAACGTAACCGAAAAAAATACAACATCCAGAAAAAGCAGCTGAATGATACTGCAAAAAAGATAAATTCAAGGTCTACGGTGAACTGATCAACACCTACGGATACGGGCTTGAGGAAGGCTGCAGATCCTTTACGGCACTGAACTATTACACCAATGAGGAGATCACTATCCCTCTTGACCCGACACTGACTCCGGCACAGAATTCCAAGAAATATTTTGATAAATACGGAAAGCTAAAGCGTACAGAGGAAGCCGTCACAGAACAGATCACAGATACGGAAAGTGAGATCTCTCATCTGGAATCTATCTCCAATGCTCTGGATATCGCCAGATCTGAAAGTGATCTTTCCCAGATCAAGGAAGAGCTTACCGAATACGGCTATATCAAGCGTCATTACACCAATAAAAAGGGCCAGAAAGCCCAGCCCAAATCCAAACCGCTCCACTACATATCCAGTGACGGTTTTGATATTTATGTTGGCAAAAACAATTTTCAGAATGATGAACTGACTTTCAAGTTTGCAACCGGAAATGACTGGTGGTTCCATGCGAAAAAAATGGCCGGTTCCCATGTGGTTGTCCGTACCAAAGACGGAGAACTTCCGGACCGCACCTTTGAAGAGGCAGGACGCCTGGCAGCCTGGTATTCCAAGGGACACTCTGCTCCCAAGGTAGAGATTGATTACATCCAGAAAAAACATGTCAAGAAACCTGCCGGCGCAAAACCTGGTTTCGTTGTTTATTACACCAACTATTCTCTGATGGCCTCTCCGGATATTTCGGATCTGAAAGAGGTTACGGAGTAATAACTATTCAACAAAAAACCTTCCTGTGTTCTCGTATTTCTTCAAGACCGGATACCTGTATCTCTGCAAGTATCTGTCCTGAGAAATTTTTCTGTAAACACAGGAAGTTTTTTATTGAACATTCGCACTCCGCTTCGTTACATGCTCACGAACAAAAATCGCAAAACGATTTTGTTCAGATCTCCAGTTTTTTCTTCACTGCCGGTGCAATAGACGTATCTGCTTTATGATATGGGATCAGTGTAGACTGCAGTGCATGGTACAGATCAGATTTTCCGGGCCATACGGTTCCTTTCAGATGATTCTGCTCATCCAGCTGATGAAACCAGGAGCCGTTTTCGTGATCCATGACCACTTCATCCAGGTACTTCATAAACGCAGCATAATCTTTCGCATATTTCTCCTTACCGGTCACCTGATAAAGAACTGCAGAGGTATTGATCGCTTCCGCAAGAGTCCAGTGCATACGGTCATGTACCACCGGTTTGCCATTCCAATCTGTCGTGTATACAATTCCCGGTGCACCATCTGCGTTCCAGCCGTCTTTTATTGCTGTTGTGTAAAGGTTTTCTGCTGCCTGAAGATGTTTTTCCAGTTTTTCTTTCTCTTCTCCACAGTTTGCAAGCGTCCACTGTGTGATCAGCCTTGCCCATTCGATTCCATGTCCCGGTGTTGCGCCGTATGGCTTGAACGGATCATCCGGACGGTCACGGTTGCAGTCAAGATCTGCCACCCATTCCCTCGTAAAATGTTCCGGGATCCTCCAGGAGTTATCTTCTGCCCACTGGATCACATGATCAATGATCCTGCCTGCACGAATGTGATATTTTTTATCCCCGGTGACATCTCCTGCTGCCAGAAAAGCCTCTACCGTATGCATATTGGCATTTAATCCCCGGTAATCATCCAGCACGGTAAATTCCGTATTCCAGGTATCGCAGGCCAGCCCCTCCTCTTCATTCCAGAAATGTCGGTCATAAACAGCCAATGCCTCTTCAAGGAGCTCTTTCGCCCCGGGCCTTCCGGCTGTCAGTGCGGAAGATGCAGCCAGGATCACAAATGCATGGGCATAACACTGTTTATTGGGCACAATATCTCCTTCCGGTGTTACACCTGCATACCAGCCACCGTTTTTTTCATCGTGAAGCTCTCCCTTCAGACCTTTCAATGCCGCATCCGCAAGCTCTTCGCTTCCCTCATGGCCAAGCATCAGACCCAGACTGTATACATGCGCCATACGACAGGTGATCCAGGTTTCCCGGTTTCTGTCCTTCCATGGTGTTCCGTCGTCCCCCAGATAATAGGAACCTCCATTCGGTGAAGGAAACCGATGCCCGAAATTCAAAAGCTCCTCACAGGATGCTTTCAGAAATTCCCGGTTTTCTTTTGTGCTGATCTCATATTTGCTGTTCATTTCAACCACCCCATCTGTTTTTCTTTAGGATATCATTCTTTTTAGGGAACTTCAATTCTTTTAGATTCTTTTAGATTCTTTTGGATTCTTTTGACAGATTGACGAAAAAAGGAGAATGCCCTATATGCATTCTCCTCATATCAGATTTCTTAATTCCATTACCGTAACGGTCACAGATAGCCCTGTATTAATCTTCAAAACAGGTGATCACATAACGCTCACTTTCCATGATCACATCAGAAACATTGTCTCTGTCCCAGATCGCATCACTGATGATATCTTTCAGCTTATCATCCATAACGATATTAAAATTCTCCTCGATCACCTGAAACGGGACTCCCTCATTCTCCTGTGCATACTCCATGATAAAATCAAGAATCTTCTCTTCCATACCTTAAAATCTGCCTTTCTGTAAATACTAACGTTTAATATATTACATCAGATTTCCGCAGATGTCCAGATATTTTCCAGCCATGTCCATGCGGTATTCCATAAGATATTATGCCAGTATACACACCCCTTCACATTTCGTTCTATATCAGAATTTGGTATGTCGGTTCACATATTTTGCTTTATATTTGGAGTACACAATGGTCTGATCCTTGTAAAGGCCATAATATCCCGATGCTGCATAGCTGATAGATACTGCGATCAGATAGAAGGATACTCCCTTAAAGCCAAACATTTCAAAAGCGATCAGGATCGAAGTGATCGGACAGTTGGTCACACCGCAGAAAACTGCTGCCATTCCGCAGGCTGCACAGATCGACGGAGAAATTCCCATAAGATTACCCATCACACAGCCAAAGGTAGCTCCAATGCAGAAAGAAGGTACGATCTCTCCCCCGCGGAATCCTGCGCGCATAGTCAGTGCTGTAAGCACCATTTTCCAGAAAAAGGCGAAAGTATCCGCCTGTCCGTTTTCCACCGCTTTTTCAATAAGCTCCGCACCAGCGCCCATATATTCATCTGTTCTCAGAATAAAGGTGACAACAATGACCAGGCAGGCGCCCACTGCAACCCTGACATATTTATTCTTAAACCATCTGCCATAAAGTCCTGCTGCACCATTCAGCGCAATACAGAACATAATGCTGACAATTGCACAGCCCAGAGCGATCACTCCCATTTTCAGGCCAGTTTCCACAGTCAGTGCCGGAATATCCGTCACATGAAAACTTTCCGGTGTGACTCCCATTCCGGCTGCAAATCCGGAAGCAATCAATGACGCGATCATACACGGCATCAGTGCTGCATAATACATCACGCCCACACTGACCACTTCCAGCGCAAAAACTGCCGCTGCCATCGGTGTTCCAAACAATGCGGAAAACGCCGCGCTCATGCCGCACATGACAATTACATGACGGTCCTCCTCGTCCAGATGGATCCATCTTCCAAGCTGGTTGGCAATACTTCCTCCAAGCTGGATCGCTGCTCCCTCACGTCCCGCAGAACCACCGGTAAGATGAGTCAGCGCCGTTGTGATAAAGATCAGAGGCGCAGAAAGGATCGGCACATCATCTCTGGAACGCACGGTAGAAAGAACCTGATTGGTCCCTCCATCCTCTTTTCCAAGCTTCTCATACAAAAATATAATGACAAGTCCGGATAATGGCAGCAAAAGAAAAATCCATTCATGAGCCTTCCGGTAATTGGTCACTGCCTTCAACGTAAAAGAAAACAGTGTGCTGGCAGCTCCTACGATACATCCTGTAATGACAGCAAGAACCAACCACTTGATCAGATTTGAGATATCCCGGCTGATTCTTGCACTGTAATAATATAAATGTTCCTTTAATCTTTTGTTATGATCGATCCCCATGTTCCTTCCCTTCTTTTCTTTACTGTCTGCATTATACTACATTTTTCCTCTCAGTAAAAGCAGGAAGAGAAAGTCCTGTTATTTTTTCTTCCGGGAAATATGCCTGTGTATCAGGATCGAGAATACACTGATCATCACAAGAAGCACTGCGGAGAGCCAGAATGCCGGAGACTTCGGATTTTTGATATTTGCTCCAAATATTGTAGCGAGAATAACTCCCGGCAGCGTTCCAAGCACGCCACCTGCCATATAGGTTCCAAATGGAATCTTTTCAGCTCCGAGAAACAGACTCACAGCATCTCCCGGTAAAAAGTTCAATGTCCGCATAAAAAATGAAATATACAGGCAATTTCCGTTCTGGTAATCTACTACTGTTTTCAGTTTCGGATATTTAGCTGTAAGACTTTCCACCATGGATGCACCTGAGAAGCGTCCCATCCAATATGGAAGTGCCAATGTGACTGCTCTTCCCAGAAAGTTCACCAGAAGTGCTGTTCCTGTAGAAAACAGATGCCCTACAGCAAGCTGCAGGATCGCAATTGGAAATATAAAAGAGACACTTTTCACTGCATAAAGCCCAAGCATAAGTAATGCAGCCTTAACAGGTTCCTCCGGTGTATAGCTTAAGATCCTTTCCACAGACAGATCCTCTCTATAACGGATACAGAAAAGGAGAAGCACAAGAAGGAGCACCGCCGGCAGATATTTTCTGATGTTATCAATCATTTTTTTCATGGTCTGATCCCTCCGTTTTCAAAAAAAGAGCACCGGCACCTGTTTCCGGTACCGTGCTCTTTCATAAGTTCTGCTTTTTTAAGTTTCAAGATCAGCAGCCTTTCTTCGCTGCCTTTCTCTCCTGGTCTTCCTTCCACATTTCCTCTGCTACCGGCTTCCAGTTTTCAGCATACCGGTCACATTTCGCACAGAGATGCTCTGCACTCTCCGGTGACTGAAGATCTGTGGAATGTGCTCCGGATTTTTCTACCATTTCTCTCAGCTTCTGCGGATTTTCAAGCATCGGGCATGGACGGTACATATTGTCATTAAACGGCTGTCCGTCATGATATGCCATCATCATCGGAGACTGCAGTGCTTCCAGAAGTGTTTTCTCGCGGATATTGGAATCAGAATAATGGATAAACACACATGGATCGATATCGCCGTTTGCATTGATATGCAGATAGCGACGGCCGCCTGCAATACATCCTCCCACAAACTCTGCATCATTCTGGAAATCCATGGCAAACAACGGCTTTGTTGCACGGTATTTACGGATACGCTCATAGGTTTCTCTTCTCTGTGCAGGAGTAGGAAGCAGCTCCGGTGCTGCATCATTTCCAACCGGCATATAATGGAAATACCAGATAAAGTACGCTCCAAGATCGATCAGGCTGTCGTAAAATGCCTCTGATGTGATAGACTCGAAATTTGCACTCGTATAACATGCAGAGATACCAAATACAAGCTTCTTCTCTCTGAGAAGATTGATGGCCTTGATAACCTTCTGGTATACACCATTTCCTCTTCTGCCATCTGTTGCAGTCTCAAATCCTTCCAGTGAAATTGCAGGAACAAAGTTTCCTACCCGAAGCATATCATTTGCAAAATCCTCATCGATCAGTGTTGCATTTGTGAAGGAAAGGAAGATACAGTCATTATGTTTCTCGCAAAGACGGATCAGATCCTTTTTCTTACAAGTGGCTCTCCGCCTGTGTAAATATACATATAAACGCCAAGCTCCTTACCCTGGCGGATGATGTCATCGATCTCATCGTAGGTGAGGTTCAGCTTGTTTCCATACTCTGCTGCCCAGCATCCTGTACAGTGCAGGTTACATGCACTTGTTGGGTCAAGAAGGATTGCCCACGGGATATTACAGCCATATTTCTCACGGCATTCATCCTGTTTCTTCCAGCCTGCAAGATTTGCATTGATAAAGAAGTTTGCAACCAGAGTTTTCATAACATGCGGATCAATATCAGTTACCAATCTATGAATAAACGGATAATACGGATGTTCCGGATTAGAAATGGCTGCGCGGATCATTGCTCTCTGTGTAGGAAATCCACCACCGGAAAATTTATCTGCCCAGTCCATGATCTTGATAAAATTCTTATCCGGATCTTTATAAACATAATTGAATGCCTGTTCAAGTCCGAATTTCTTAAGTGTGTTCATTGCGCTCATACTATCTCTCCTTATTTCTCTCAATGTAAATATGCAATCTAGCTAAACGGACATCTTCATTCCGTCACACTGCATTTCGAGTACCAAAGCTTTCTTACTATCTTTGCCTGACTCATGGTGTTACTGTACGTTTTTTCCATTTGAATAACAATAGACAATATAATTGGCATGACCAAAAACTAGGCAAATCTGTTAAAATGCCTAAATATTATTGGCATTTATTCTAAATAACATTAGTTATTTTTGTGCATACTTACTTCACGATGTTTATCCATATAAAAAACACCCTGGCAAAGGCAGAAATATCTTCCGCCCTGCTTCGGGTGTTTTTGATTTATCTTATTACTTTACTACGATATTGATGATCTTCTTCGGTACGTAAATCTCTTTGATGATATTTCCGGAAATCTTATCTGCAACTGCCTTCTTTCCTTCGGCAATCGCATCTTCTTTGGAGATTTCTGCCGGAATACTGATAACAGCCTTGGTCTTGCCGTTGATCTGAACCGGAACCTCGATCTCATCATCCTTCATAAGCTCCTCATCGTGAGCCGGCCACTGTGCATGGAAAATGGAATCCTCATGACCAAGCTTCTCCCAGATCTCCTCTGCAATATGAGGAACAAATGGCGCAAGAAGAATGGTAACTGTCTTGATGGTTTCTTTGTCAACAGCGCCGTCGTTCTGCTTTGCGATAGCGATCAGCTTGTTTGTGTATTCCATAAATCCGGACACTACGGTATTCAGGCTGAAGGCCTCAAGTCTGCTGGTGATATCGTATACCATCTTATGACGGGTCTTCTCCATCTCTTTGGTAGCCGGGATATCTTTCTCAATGCTGTCAAGAGCCAGATTCCAGAAACGTTTCAGGAATCTGGATACACCATCGATTCCTCTGTCATCCCATTCTGCATCCAGTTCCGGTGGTCCTACGAACAGCTCATACATACGTAAGGAATCACATCCGTAATCATTTACAAGATCATCCGGTGAAATAACATTTCCTTTGGATTTACTCATCTTGATTCCGTTTTTACCTGTGATCATACCCTGGTTGAACAGCTTGACAAATGGCTCATCGAAATCAATAGCTCCGATATCATACAGGAACTTGGTGTAGAATCTGGAGTACAGAAGATGAAGAACAGCATGCTCTACACCACCGATATACATATCTACCGGCAGATATTTATCAGCTTTCTCTTTGGAAACCAGTTCTTTATTATTCTTATTATCTACATAACGGAGGAAATACCAGGAAGATCCTGCCCACTGAGGCATGGTGTTTGTCTCACGTTTTGCAGGAGCACCACAGCATGGGCATGTGGTATTTACCCACTCGTCAATAGCTGCAAGCGGTGACTCTCCGGTTCCTGTCGGCTGGTAGCTTTCTACCTCCGGAAGTCTTAACGGAAGCTGATCCTCCGGTACCGGTACCGCACCGCATTTCGGGCAGTGTACGATCGGGATCGGCTCACCCCAGTAACGCTGACGGGAAAATACCCAGTCTCTCAGTTTGTAGTTGACAGTCTTACGTCCGATACCCAGCTTCTCGATGATATGCGGTGCTTCCTTCTTCAGTACGGAAGATTCCATTCCATTCCACTCACCGGAGTTGATCATGGTTCCGGAAGCCTCTGTGTAAGCTTCTGTCATATTCTGAATTTCTTTACCATCTTTTGCGATAACCTGGATGATCGGAATATCGAATTTCTTTGCGAACTCAAAGTCACGGTCATCATGAGCAGGTACACACATGATAGCACCTGTACCATAATCAGCAAGTACATAGTCAGAAAGCCAGATTGGAAGCTTCTCGCCGTTCAGCGGATTGATCGCATAAGTACCTGTGAACACACCGGTCTTCTCTTTATCCTGAAGACGGTCTACATTGGATTTCATGGAAGCATCAAAGATATATTTCTCTACAGCCTCTCTTGTCTCGTCTGTTGCAAGAGATTTTGCAAGAGCATGCTCCGGTGCAAGTACCATGAATGTTGCTCCATGAAGAGTATCCGGTCTTGTTGTATAGACCGTGATCTTCTCTTCTCTTCCCTCAACCGGGAAATCGACCTCTGCGCCGTAGGATTTGCCGATCCAGTCTGTCTGCATCTTTTTAACCTTCTCCGGCCAGTCCAGTTTATCCAGATCACTTAAAAGTCTGTCTGCATATTTTGTGATGCGGAGCATCCACTGACGGAGGTTCTTTTTGGTAACCGGAGTGCCACAACGCTCGCAGCATCCGTTTACAACCTCTTCATTTGCAAGACCTGTCTTACAGGAAGGGCACCAGTTGATCGGGAACTCCTTCTCATATGCAAGCCCCTCTTTGAACATTTTTACAAAGATCCACTGTGTCCATTTATAGAATTCCGGATCTGTTGTGTTAACCTCCATATCCCAGTCATAGATCGCTGCGATATCGTTGATCTGACGTTTGATATTTTTGATGTTTGCTGCTGTAGATACTGCCGGATGAACACCCATCTTGATGGCATAGTTCTCAGCCGGGAGACCAAAAGCATCCCATCCCATCGGATGGATCAGGTAATAACCCTGGAGCATTTTATAGCGGCTCCATACATCAGAGATCACATAGCCTCTCCAGTGTCCTACATGAAGACCGTTTCCGGACGGATACGGGAACATATCCAGACAGTAGTATTTCGGTTTCTTGCCATCATTGACATTTACCGGCTTTTTCTCCCAGTTTGTGCGCCATTTCGCTTCGATGGCTCTATGGTTATAAGGTGCAGCCATTTTTTATTCCTCCTGACAAATTACTCAGTATTAATACTTTAATGCTTTCACACACTGCTATTAATTTTAACTACTTATGATGTATTTGTCAAACAAAAATCCAAAAACAGCCTTTTTCCATCAAAATATACATGAACCTGCAATCCTGGCCTGGTTTAGTTGACGCTTCTTTTTTCACATGATATAATTTCCTGCATGTATTTTCCTATATTATACATACCATACATATTTATCTTAGGAGGGAACGCATAAATGAAATCTTTTTATTCCTGGTACCGGAAGCATATTACCGGTGCGATCTTTACAGGACTGATCCTGGGTATCCTCACAGGACTTTTCCTGGCCGGACGGTTTGAACCTGTCCTCACTGTGACCAGTCTGATCGGAAGTATCTACATGAACGCCCTGAACATGATGATCTTTCCCATGGTCTTCTGTTCCATTGTCATTGGAATCTGTTCCATCGGAAACGCACGTACTACCGGCAAGATCACTGCAGCATCCATGATCTATTTTCTCTGCACAACGGCACTTGCCAGCCTGTGCGGACTGATCATCCCGAGACTGATCCATCTCGGAAAGGGAGTCAAATTTGAGATGGCAACAGCCGATATCCAGGCTACAGAAATGAGCAGTATCCTTGACACCCTGAAAAACCTGATCCCTTCCAACCCAATCGCCGCATTTGCTGACGGAAACATGCTCCAGGTTCTGGTGTTTGCCCTGATCATCGGTTTCACACTGATCGCAGTCGGTGAAAAAGGAACTCCATTCCTTAATCTGATTGATTCCATCAATGAAGTATGCCTGAAGATCATCACAACCATCATGTACTTTACACCCATCGGTGTTTTCTGTACCATCGTACCGGTTGTGGAAGCCAACGGAACTGAAACGATCATTTCCCTTGCAACACAGCTTGTCATTCTGTATGTGGCATTCTTTGGCTTCGCTATTGTAGTGTATGGTTTCTCTGTAAAGCTGATCGGCAAACAGAGTCCGCTGAAATTCCTGAAAGCGATCCTGCCAGCAGCACTGAACGCCTTCGGAACCTGCTCAAGCTCCGCAACCATTCCATTAAGCAAGCAGTGTATGGAAGAAGAAATGGGCGTATCCAACCAGATCACCAGCATCGCCATTCCTCTTGGTGCTACCGTTAATATGGATGCTGTATCTATCCTGATGTCCTTTATGATCATGTTCTTTGCAAACGCCTGCGGGATCCATGTAAGTATTCCTCTTATGATCATTATCCTTCTTGCAAACGTACTGCTTTCCGTTGGTACTCCAGGTGTTCCCGGTGGTGCTATCGCATCTTTCGCAGCACTGGCAACTATGGCCGGACTTCCTGCCGGAGTTCTTGGTGTTTATATCAGCATCAATACCCTCTGTGATATGGGCGCCACCTGTGTCAATGTTATCGGTGACATGGCATGCTGCTCTGTACTGAAAAATGTTATCCAGATTGAGGAAGAAGCATAAACAAATCTTTCTGAAGTGTTATTTAAACAGAATGCGAATTGCTTTACATAAAACATCTTATGTAAAGCAGCAATAGCAAAAGCCGTAAGATATATGTTTAAGAAACTTTCACATATACTTACGGCTTTTCTGTTTATCAACTGTTCACATCCTGTATTCTTTATACTGTTTAACGTAAATGATGTAACACAGAAATTTATATTTCATTTTGCTGACTTTATTTTTTCAGAACACGGTAATTTTCTTCTCTGTCGTAATCCTTATGGACCCCATCGTCCTCATATAAGGTATACTCCGCACCTTCATATCCGAGAAGCTGCATATTTTTTGTATCCAGAGCTGCCACACATTCCGCTGCTTCTGCAACCGGAATACATTTTCCCTTCCGGATAAACAACGGAATCTCATTCAGTGCCACCTCTACATAATGAACACCCTTTTCAAGGATCTCCTCTGCAATGGTTCCATCCGGAAGGAATTTCACAAACTTCATCTCCTCTGGAAGATATACATAACGGCCTCTTGCGTTCTGTTCATAAACCGGAGCGATCATGATCTCATTTCCAAGAAGCAGCTGGTCTTCCACATGTACGGCAATCTTATCCTCCGGATAAACAAAGCCCAACGGCCGGAAATACATATCATCGTTCAGAGCCGCCTTCATATATTCACTGTAAAGATATGGAATAAGACGATATCTTACACCGATCACATGACGGAAATCTTCCACATTTTCAAACTGGTAGCATTCCTGCTCTCTGGTACCGATTGCTGTATGATCACGCATCAGCGGTGTGAATACTCCAAGTGCCAGGAAACGAAGCAGCAGTTCTCTTGTTGTATCAGCGCCAAATCCACCCAGATCTGCTCCTGCATACAGGAAACCACACATATTCAGAGATGGCATCATCTTCAGGTTCAAAAGGATATGAGCCCACCAGGATTTATTATCGCCGGTCCAGATCCCACTATAACGATGCATACCAATATAGGATGATCTGGAGAACATCAGAAAACGTTTTTCCGGATCGATCCGTTCAAAAGCCTCCCCTGCTGCTCTGGTCATATTGTAGCCAAACAGGTTATGGACTTTGTCATGGCGAATCTTTCTGCCATCCACATTATGGTAAAATCTCCGATAATCTTCCGGATTGTTTGCAACATTGCGAAGTGCACTCTGCATCTTCCAGATATGGATCTTTCCTTCCGTATCTTTTGCAAATTCTCCTGCAAGCTCTTTGACCTCTTTCATTCCCTCTGTGGAATAGAAGATCGCCGGCTCATTCATATCGTTCCAGAAACCGTCGATTCCCTTCTCGATCAGGAAACGGTATTTGTCACCGAACCATTTTCTGGCATCTTTGTTCAATACATCCGGAAAATGAGTATCCCCCGGCCATACAGCAGCTACAAAATCACTGCCGTCCTCTCTCTGGCAGAAGTAGCGGTTTTTGACACCCTCCTCATAAACATCGTATCCCGGCTCTACCTTGACGCCGGCATCGATGATCGGGATCAGACGGATATCCTGATCCTTCAGTTCCTTTACGAATTCCGGAAAATCCTGAAAATTCTCTTCACTTAATGTAAAGTCCTTATAAGACTGCATATAATCAATATCCATATAGATCATATCAATAGGAATATGATTTTCACGATATCCAGCTGCAACCTTCCGGAAATCCTCTTTTGTAGTATAGCCCCATCTGCTCTGGCCAAATCCAAAGGCAAATTTCGGCGGGATATAGCTTCTTCCGATCACATGACGGAACTGCTTTACAATATCATAGGGACTCTCCCCTTCGATCACATAAAGCTTCAGGTCTGCATTTTCGCAGGTTACCTTCATGGTATCCATTCTGGTATAGCCAATGTCAAAGGTGATCGCTGCCGGATAGTCAAAAAACATTCCAAAGGTTTCTTTTCCGGACACAATGATAAGATTATGTGCACCGTACAGGGAATGTTTATCCTCTGTATGCTCCGGATCATCAGTACAGTTACTGGTGTAAATGAATCCTCTCTTGTTGATACCGCGGTTGGATTCTCCCAATCCGTAGACGATATCCTCTTCATCCATGATATAAGTAAAAGAAAATCCATCTTCTGCACAGATTTCTCCATATCCTGGCTTTCCTTCTGCTGTCTCAATGTTTTCTGTCAGTGCCTCAGTCTCAAAGGGCTCTCCATATACATATTTTTTTATCATTTTTCCCTCTCCTGTTACAGATTTCTGTAAAGAACAAATGCCTCATAAGGTTTCAGGACCACTTTCTTTCCAAAATCCTTTCTTCCAAGATTTGTGATCAGACATTCTGCATTTTTCTGAAATTCTTCCGGAATTTCCATTTCTGCCACATGCTCACTGAAATTGCAGACTGTGAGAAGCTTCTCTCCCTCAAGGGTTCTGGTATATGCAAAAATCTGATCATGATCTCTGTAAAGTGCCTCAAAAACACCGTAAACGATCACCGGTTTTTCTTTTCTTAAACGGATCAGCTTCTGATAATAATGGAAAATAGAATTCGGATCTGAAAGCTGCTGCTTCGCATTGATCTCCTTATAATTAGAGTTTACCCTAATCCATGGCGTTCCCTCCGTAAAGCCGGCCTGATGAGAATCCTCCCACTGCATTGGTGTTCTGGCATTGTCACGTCCTCTCAGCATCAGGCACTTCATCATATATTCCGGTGTATAAATACCTGCTTCTGTATATTCATGGAAATACTGAATACTCTCGATATCACGATAATCCTTAAGCTCTGTAAAATAAGCATTGGTCATTCCAAGCTCTTCTCCCTGATAAACATAAGGAGTTCCCTGCATCATATGAAGACAGGTTGCCAGCATCTTGGCTGAAGTTTCCCTGTATGCCGGATTATCATTTCCAAATCTGGAAACACTTCTTGGCTGGTCATGATTTCCAAGAAACAGACTGTTCCATGCTTTTCCCGCAAGCTCTTCCTGCCATTTGATCATAACCTTTTTAAATTCCTGGAAATCGTATTTTTCGGTAGTCCATTTACCATGGTCTGATCCCTGATCCTCTACATGCTCAAACTGAAACACCATGTTCAGCTCATTCCTGTCCTCACCTGCATATTTCTGTGCCTCTTCGATAGTCACACCGGAGGTTTCTCCAACTGTCATCACATCGTATCGGGATAAAACCTCTCTGTTCATTTCCTGAAGAAACTCATGGATCCTCGGGCCATGGACGCAGTAAGGACCAAAATCGCCGTATAATCCTCCATTCATTTCTCCATCCGGATATGACTGATCCTTGGAGATCATGCTGATCACGTCCATTCGGAAACCGTCGATTCCTTTTTCACACCAGAAATTCATCATATCGTAAACTTCCTGACGAACCTTTTCATTTTCCCAGTTCAGATCCGGCTGTTTTCTTGAAAACAGGTGAAGATAATACATCTCTGTCTGAGGATCATACTCCCATGCAGGTCCTCCGAACGCACTTCCCCAGTTATTCGGTTCTTTTCCATTCACCGGCTCTCTCCAGATATAGTAATCCCTGTAAGGATTATCTTTGGATTTCCTACTTTCAATAAACCAGTTATGTTCATCGGAAGTATGGTTTACGACCAGATCCATGAGGATCTTAATGCCCCGTTTATGCGCTTCTTCAAGAAGCTTTTCATAATCCTCCATGGTTCCATATTCTTTATAGATCCTGCGGTAATCGGAAATATCATAGCCATTGTCATCCTGCGGAGATTCCAGCATGGGTGAGATCCAGAGAACATTTACTCCCAGTTCTTTCAGATAGTCCAGTTTTTCTATGATCCCGGGAATATCACCAATTCCGTCTCCGTTGCTGTCCTTAAAACTTCTCGGGTAAATCTGATATACCACGCTTTCTTTCCACCAGTTTTTTTCATAGTAAATGGCCTCCTTTTTCTGTTGATTCTGAAATTAGCATATCCTATCCACCCTTTAAAATCAACAGGTTTCTCGTGAAACTTAAATTACTGCCAAACTTTTTGTTTTTTTATGCAGTTTTAACAATAAAGCACTACTGTCCGGCGAAAGAATTCCTACCACATTCCGGAGAGGCACCAGGAAAAGTCATCACAACATAAAAAAGAGATCCTGCTACTCTTTTACAGAATCTCTCTTTACAAGCCAGACAGGGCTTTTTACATTTTTTTCGGCAGGTTCCTTTCCCTCTGCCATAAGAAGCAGCTTCCGCAAGGCCAGAAGTGCTTTCTGATGAACATCCTGATGAATGGTGGTCAGCTTTGGCCTGACGATCTGCGCATAAAAATTATCATCAAAGCCGGTAATAGAAATCTGATCCGGAATCCGGATTCCCCTGTCTGTAAAAAAATTGATGGCCTCCACAGCTGTGTAATCCGAAGAAAATGCCAGAGCCTTTGTCTCCAGAAAATGAGGCAGCAGCTCTTCATATTTTTTCAGTCTGCGCCGGGGTTCCTGGGGAACCACCACATAGCGGGAGCGGCTGCAGAAGCCGCCATTTTTTTCCATAGCCTGTTTGAATCCAAGCCATCTGGCATAATCACTGTCCTGCTCTGTTTCCGCAACAAAAAGTGCCCGGTGGTATCCACAGGAATGCAGATATTCCCCGATCTGATATCCGCCGGAATAATCATCCACTCCTACATTCTGAAAGCTATATCCACCCTTCGGATAGGCATCGATCAATACCATTTTTTATTCAGCTTTCTGGAAAGCTGATGATACTGTTCTTCATTATACCCTATAATGATAAGACCCTCTACATTCCAACGGGATGCCATATCTACCACATTATCGATCCGTTCACCGCCAATGAGCATAATATAATAGCCTCTGTTTTCTGCTTCGACCTGCAGCGTTCCGGTGATCTCTCCCACAAAAGAATCCTGCAGAGACTGCATACCATGAATGAAGGAAAAACCAAGAACCACTCCAATGATCCTTGATCCGTGTCCGGATAGCATCACAGATCCCATGTGGGGAACATAATTCTGCTCCTTCAGGATCGCCGTGATCCGGTCAATGGTGCTCTGTGAAACCCGTTTTGTATTTCCATTGATCACATTGGATACGGTTGTACGACTGACACCTGCCATATCCGCGATATCCTGCAGCCTTATCATTTCATTGAATACTGCATCAGCTCATAATGAAGCTCACAGCCCTCATAGATTTCTGCCGGAAGTAATGCTCTGGCAACCACTTTCAGTTCCTCCTCCGGCTGATCCACACGCTTCAAATGTGCATAATCTCCGTCAATCTGTTCCACGATATAATCACATACTAACATTTTTTGTCCTCTCTCTTTTCTTTTTTGCTCATACTTCAATAACCTGTATGAGCGCAATTCGTTTCTCTGACTGCTTATTCACGAATGCATCTGAAAACAGGCTACAGCAAATGCTGTAGCCTGTCAACTCTTTATTCTGCCCTCAAAAAATATCTCTGTTTATTCGTCAGCACTGTCAACCTTGCTTGCGCGTGCCGCGATCTCTTTCTCCTGGATATCATTAGGAGCCTGCTCATAGCGTGCAAATTCATAGGAGAAATCTCCGCTTCCACCGGTCATGGAACGAAGGACAGTGGAATAACCATAGATTTCAAGAAGCGGAACATCTGCCTCAATGATGGTATTTCCTTCGTGGTCCGGATTCATTCCGAGAACACGACCACGTCTCTTGTTCAGATCTCCCATAACATCACCGGTATATTTATCCGGAACTGTAACCTTCATGGAGATGATCGGCTCAAGAAGTACAGGAGACGCTTCCATAAAGCCCTTCTTGAAGGCAAGGATAGTTGCCATCTTAAATGCCATCTCAGAAGAATCTACCGGATGATAAGATCCATCGTAAAGGGTTGCCTTCACACCAACAACCGGATATGCAGCCAGAGGTCCCTTGAGAACACATTCCTGAAGTCCCTTCTCAACAGCCGGGAAGTAGTTCTTCGGAACTGCACCACCTACAACTACCTGCTCAAATACATAAGGTGTCTCCAGATCGCCAGATGGCTCAAAGCGCATCTTAACGTGGCCATACTGTCCGTGTCCGCCGGACTGTTTCTTATGTTTGCCTTCTACATCTGAATTCTTACGGAGTGTTTCACGGAACGGAACCTTCGGTTTGGAAAGCTCCACATCCACTTTATAGCGCTCCTTCAGCTTGCTGACAACGATATCAAGATGCTGATCACCCATACCGTAGATCAGGCTCTGACGGTTTGCACTGTCATTGACAACCTTCAGTGTTCTGTCCTCTGTCATCATCTTGGCAAGGGACTGTGCGATCTTATCCTCGTCGCCCTTTTTCACTGCCTTAAATCTCTTATATGTATATGGTGTGGAAAGTATAGCCTTTGGATAAAGGATCGGATTCGCCTTGGTTGCAAGGCTGTCACCGGTCTGTACACTGCCAAGCTTGGCAATGGCACCGATATCCCCTGCAAAAAGCTCCGGAACTTCGATCGGTTTGGAACCTTCCAGGACATAAAGCTTGTTTACACGCTCCTCTGTTCCTTTCTCTACATTAAGAAGTGTATCATCGGATTTCAGCACACCGGAGCATACCTTGATCAGAGAATATTTACCAAGGAACGGATCCGCGATGGTCTTAAATACATAGGCGGATTTTGCCTTGGCAAAGTCATAATTGGCCTCAAAGATTTCGTTAGTCTTCTGTGCGATACCATTGCAGGAACGTCCGCTTGGGCTTGGGAAGTAACCGCAGATATCATCCAGAAGGTTAGATACACCGCGAAGGTTCACCGGTGATCCCATGCATACCGGAACAATACTTCCATCCTGTACATTGGTTGCAATAGCTGCGGAAACCTCTGCTACGGAGAAGGTATCTCCCTCGAAATAACGGTCCATAAATTCTTCGCTTGTCTCTGCAACAGACTCCATCAGAGTTTCATGATATTTCTCAAGATATTCTGTCAGATAATCCGGAACCGGGCATTCTTCCTTGCCGGCCTTATCAATATATCTTCTTCCTGCCTGCTTCACAACATTGACATAACCTACAAACTTACCATCCTCACGGATCGGGAAATGAAGGGGAGCGATCCTCTTGCCGTACAGCTCTGTCAGCTCTTCCACGACCTCACGATAGCTGACATCATCCACGTCCATATCTGTAACAAAGATCATTCGCGGAAGTTTATATTTCTCGCAGAGATTCCATGCCTTCTGTGTTCCAACCTGAACACCGGCCTTACCGGAAACAACGATGATCGCTGCATCTGCGGCACTGACTGCCTCCTCAACTTCTCCCACAAAATCGAAGTATCCGGGAGTATCCAGTACATTTACCTTCATCTTATCCCATGGTACCGGGATCAGAGAAGTTGTGATGGAAAAATGTCTCTTTATTTCTTCCTTGTCATAATCGCTGACAGTATTGCCATCCTCAACACGTCCGAGTCTGCTTGTCATACCTGCCAGATAAGCCATTGCCTCAGCCAGCGTTGTTTTGCCTGCGCCACCATGACCTAATAGGACTACATTTCTGATTCGGTCTGTTCTGAAAACGTCCATATGTAATACCTCCCTGTTTGTCTTACTTAATATGTTCACATTTTACTAAATTTCCATGCAAATTTCAAGTATTTTATTCAATTTTGACAACTTTTTTTCAGAAAGTTTTTCGTATTACCGTCAATTAATACAGAACAGTCGTCTATCTTTCAGAATTTCCGGTTTACATACTTTTTCACGGCATCCACAGAACGGTTCAGTACCAGCTCTTCCGGAAAATCCAGTTTAGTCAGAAGGTCTCTGGCAAGATCAAATTCCCCGATCAGAAGATCAAAATGGGCATCACTGTCCATAACCACAGGTACCCGATATTTTTTGCAGTATTCCAGCATGATGGTATCATTCTCTACTGCATTCTCACGGTTACAGTCAGGGTCCATGGAGTGATTGTTCAGCTCCAGGACTTTACCGTATTCTCTGGCGCCCTGTACAAGCGCCTCATAGTCAACCTCGTATCTTCCGTCATCCGGATGTCCGATGATATTGACACACGGATTCTTCATAGCATTAAGATAGGCCTCCGTATTCTCCTGTCTGCTGCCTGGTCTGATGCATGGAACATGAAGACTTGCAATGACCACGTCCAGCTTCTCCAGGGTTTTCTGCTCAAGATCTACCGTTCCCGCCGCATCCAGGATATTTACCTCCGAACCCAGAAGCAGCTGGATCCCGTACATTTCACGGGGTACTACCTTTATATTCTGGAAATAAAACTTATGACAGGTTCCGGGCATTTTCGGTGCATGCTCTGTGATTCCCAGGAGTTCAAGACCTTTATCGGAAGCAGCCCTGGCCATCTCGCGAAGTGTGCAGTATGCATGTCCGCTGGCTACGGTATGTGTGTGAAGATCCATAACTGACTGATATTTCATGATAAATTCTCCTCTGTATCTTATATTGTTTTTTTCTTATTATATTATACGTCCGAAATCTCCGATTTCTCAAGCCTTTTTCTATTG
>NC_021014.1:972794-1006528 GCF_000209835.1 Ruminococcus sp. SR1/5
ACCAATGAACAGTAACTTTCTATTACTCTTCCCTGTTCGCAAAACATTACCGGTAAACAGCTACAAAAATGGCCTTCCTGTTTCCGCTAACATTTGTTGACATTTTTCACACTTTCTTTTACAATATAGTCGTGATTTACACTATTAAAGAATAAAAGTAAAAAGTAACCTGAAAGGACTCTGAAGTACTATGAAAACCATAGGTTTTATCGGCCTTGGACTGATCGGCGGCTCCATTGCCAGAACCATCCGAAAATTTCACCCGGATTATCGCCTGCTTGCCTTTGACAAAGACAGAAGTGCTCTGGCAGAGGCAGTCAGTTTAAACGTGATCAACGGGATCTGTGATATTGACGATGAGCAGTTATATAACTGTGATTATCTTTTTCTCTGTGCACCTGTAGAATTTAATGTGGAATACATGGAAAAGATCAAAGATTCTCTTGGAAAGAACTGTATCCTCACAGATGTAGGCAGTGTAAAAAGTGTTATCCACGAAAAAGTAACCGAGCTCGGACTTGAAGGACGCTTCATCGGCGGTCATCCTATGGCAGGCTCCGAACGCAGCGGTTTTTCCAATTCCAGTGATCATCTTCTGGAAAATGCTTATTATATCATCACTCCGGGAGGAGAAGTTGCTTTGGAAAAGATTTCTGATTTCACAGAACTGATCTCCTCTCTTGGTGCGATCCCCCTTGTTATCACTGCAGAAGAACATGATTTCATCACGGCAGGAGTCAGCCACCTTCCTCATATCGTAGCCTCCGCTCTTGTAAATCTTGTAAATCTTCTGGATAACGACGCCCAGTATATGAAAATGATCGCAGCCGGCGGTTTCCGTGATATCACACGTATTGCCTCTTCTTCACCGGTTATGTGGGAACAGATCTGTCTGGAAAATCAGAAAAACATTTCCACGGTTCTGGATGAATTTATCCGTATGCTGATCCAGATCCGCTGTTCCATTGACAACAAAGAAGCTGACAACATCTTTGACATGTTTGCAAGCTCCAAGGATTACCGTGACTCCATTGACATTGTAGACAACAGCCTGATCCCCCGCTCCTATGTCCTTTATATCGATGTGGCAGATGAGGCCGGTGCCATTGCAACCAT
The DNA here is from genome assembly GCF_000209835.1 of Ruminococcus sp. SR1/5. Taxonomy (NCBI): domain Bacteria; kingdom Bacillati; phylum Bacillota; class Clostridia; order Eubacteriales; family Oscillospiraceae; genus Ruminococcus; species Ruminococcus sp. SR1/5. The sequence goes on from NC_021014.1 coordinate 973,911, forward strand.
CGCAACCATCCTTGCAACAGAAAAGGTCAGCATCAAAAATATCGGTATTATCCACAACCGAGAATTTGAAGATGGCGTTCTGAAGATCGAATTTTATACAGACGCAGCTCTGGAGCAGGCTAAAGTGCTTCTTACAAAACGTAATTACAAGATCTGCGAACGCTGATATATAAACGGCAGCAGATATCCGATCTGCTGCCATGTATTTCAAAAATAACAATACAGGCAGGTACTAATATGGAAATCAAAAAAGCAAAAAAATTATCCGGCTCTCTTGCCATTCCCGGAGATAAATCCATTTCTCACAGAGCTGTCATGTTCGGCTCTCTTGCAGAAGGCACTACCAAAATCACAAATTTTCTGGAGGGTGCAGACTGTCTCTCCACTATTTCCTGTTTCCGGAAAATGGGTATTAACATTGAAAATACAGAAGGAGAGATCCTGGTCCACGGAAAAGGTCTCCATGGTCTCAGTGCTCCGTCAGAGACTCTTGACATCGGTAACAGCGGTACCACCACCCGCCTCATCTCCGGGATCCTTGCAGGACAGGACTTTGTATCAGAGCTTACCGGCGATGCTTCCATCCAGAAACGCCCTATGAAACGGATCATGACTCCGCTTTCCCAAATGGGTGCCGATATCATAAGTCTCAACGGAAACGGATGTGCACCGCTTAAGATCTCCGGAAAAAAGCTCCATGCCATCCACTACAATTCTCCGGTAGCATCTGCCCAGGTAAAATCCTGCGTACTTCTTGCCGGAATGTACTCTGACGGCATTACCCGTGTAACAGAGCCGGTCCTTTCCAGAAATCACACGGAGATCATGCTGAATTACTTTGGCGCCAATGTAACCGCAGAGGGAACAACAGCATCCATCAAACCGGACCCATCTCTTTACGGACGTGAGATCCTGGTTCCGGGAGATATCTCTTCTGCAGCTTATTTTATCGCAGCAGGTCTTCTTGTTCCCAACAGTGAGATCCTTCTGAAAAATGTGGGGATCAACCCGACCCGTGACGGCATCCTCCGTGTATGCAGGGCCATGGGAGCAGATATCACTCTCCTCAATGAAACCACAGAGGGCGAACCTACTGCCGATCTTCTGATCCGCTCCTCTGCGCTTCACGGGACCACAATAGAAGGCGCGATCATTCCTACTCTGATCGATGAACTTCCGATGATCGCCGTTATGGCAGCTTTTGCAGAAGGAACCACTGTTATCCGGGATGCACAGGAGCTTCGTGTCAAAGAGTCCGACCGCATCCAGGTTATGACGGAAAATCTTCGGAAAATGGGCGCAGATATCCAGGAAACCGAAGATGGCATGATCATTCATGGTGGAAAAGCCCTTCATGGCGCAGAGATCGATTCTCATCTGGATCACCGTGTAGCCATGTCTTTTGCAGTAGCAGGACTGCTTTGTGAGGGAACACTTTCCATCAAAAACGGAGAATGTGTCAACATCTCCTATCCGGAATTCTATTCCGATCTTTATAGTCTGGCAGAATAATTATCTTATATCCAGACAGAGAGCATTTTCATGTATCACAGCGTCTGTTCCATCAGATGACAGTGCATAAAATGCTCTCTTTTTTTGTATTTCGTATAATTTTTATTTATTATGGATATCATAATTCCAAAACAAAACCATTTTTTGATAAATTTTATCGCTTTCCCCACTTTCCAAATTCCTACTATTATGGTATTATTTTTCGGAAAATAATTATTTCCAGAGAGGAGCAACGATTATGAAAATTTTGTTTTATGACACCAAGAGCTACGATAGAGAATTTTTTGAGAAGCTGCTTCCATCTTATCCAGGTATTGAAATTAAATTCATTGAAGCAAATATCCATGAAGAAACCGCAGCTCTTGCCCACGGCTACGATGCCATCTGTGCATTTGTAAATGCAGATCTCGGCGCACCGGTCATTGAAGAACTTCACCGCCAGGGTGTAAAACTGATCCTGATGCGCTGTGCCGGATACAATAATGTTGATCTGGAAACTACAGCAAAATGCGGGATCCAGGTGGCACGTGTTCCCGGTTATTCTCCGGAAGCAGTTGCCGAACACGCCATGGCACTGGCTCTTACCGCCAACCGGCACACCCACAAGGCATATATCAAATGCCGTGAAAACAACTTTGCACTGAACGGTCTCATGGGCGTTAACTTTTATCAGAAAACAGCCGGAATCATCGGCACCGGAAAAATCGGTCAGGCAATGGCAAAAATCTGCCGCGGCTTTGGCATGAAGGTAATTGCTTATGATCTTTTCCCTAATAAAAATCTTGACTTTCTGGAGTATGTTTCATTGGACGAACTCCTTTCCACCAGTGATCTGATCAGTCTGCACTGTCCGATGACTCCGGAAACAGAGCATCTGATCAACTCCGAAACGATTGCAAAAATGAAAGATGGTGTGATCCTTGTAAATACCTCCAGAGGTGGACTGATCAAAACCGATGACCTGATCGCAGGTATCCGTGATCACAAATTCTTCGCCGTTGGTCTGGATGTTTACGAAGAAGAATCTGCATATGTATATGAAGACATGTCAAGCAGCATTCTTCCTACTTCCACGATCCAGCGTCTTCTGTCCTTCCCAAATGTGACCATGACCTCACATCAGGGATTCTTTACGGTAGAAGCACTGACCAATATTGCGGAGACAACCCTGGAAAACGCAAAAACTTTTATGGACGGAGCTGAAATGAAAAATCTGGTCCACTGATCAGTCTCAGCCCTGACATGCAAAATCCCCCGGATACTGATCGTTTATCTGTATCCGGGGGTCTTATTTTGTTCTTTTGATTTTAATAGATCTCGTCAAAAGACTGTCCGTCATCGTCTGTGTAATAAATGCGCTTTGCATCCTGAGTGAAGATCAGCTTCTGTTTCCCTGCATCATCAAGGCTGCACTGCTGATAGGTTACGCCCTCCTCTACCGGAAGCATACTGTCTGCATTATCGTAGTCTGCAGCAGTCAGATTGGAGGGTACATGGCCATACTCATAAATGTACTGGGCCACTTCATCTTTATCTGTATAGGTGCCATTTTCATCCAGTTTCTTTTCGCTCTGTGAGTCTGCTGCATCCGATGAAGCGGACCCATCTGTGTCTCCTGATCCTGCAGCATTTTCAGAATCCTGCAGCTGCTCCAGGTCGCTTTCATCAGCTACTGCCATCTCATCGTCACCATTCTGGTCCATGGCCTCCACTTCATCCTCACTCAGAGGTTCCAGGTCATCCTGAAAAGCAGATTCGTCATATTTTTCCTTATCTTTGCATCCTCCCAGCATCATCGCTGCCACCCCGGCAAGCACCAGGATAAAATATCTGAACTTTTTCATGGATCAATCTCCTTTCATGGAATATCGTTCTCGTAAAAGTGAAATTTCTCTTTTCCATCCTTCATCATCATTTGGTGTCTCCAGAATAAAGGGAATTCCCTCAAGAGCCGGATGGCACACCACATTCACAAGTGCATCCAGGCCGATCTGGCCTTCGCCGATCTTTGCATGGCGATCCTTATGACTGCCCAATCCGTTTATACTGTCGTTGAGATGAACAGCCTTCAATCTAGAAAGGCCGATCACCCGGTCAAACTCATCAAGAACACCATCCAGATCATGGACAATATCATAACCGCCATCCCATACATGACAGGTATCCAGGCAGACACCCAGTTTATTATTTTTTCCACCCTGTCAATGATATCACGAAGCTCCTGAAACGTTGCTCCTACTTCCGAACCCTTGCCGGACATAGTTTCCAGAAGGACGGTCGTACTCTGTTCTTCTGTAAGGACATCATTGAGGATTTCCGCAATTTTGGTAATTCCCGTCTCAGTTCCCTGCCCTACATGACTGCCCGGGTGAAAATTATAATAATTTCCCGGTGTATATTCCATACGTTTCAGATCATCTGCCATGATCTCTCTTGCAAAATCTCTCAGATTTTCTTTTGCGGCACAGGCATTCATGGTATACGGTGCATGTGCCACCAGCTTTCCAAAATGATTTTCCCTGGAAAGCTCCAGAAATCTTTCCACATCTGCGGGATCGATCTCTTTTGCCTTGCCTCCTCTGGGATTGCGGGTAAAAAAAGCGAACGTGTTTCCACCGTTTTTCAGCATCTGACGCCCCATGGCAGCATAGCCTTTGGACGAACTTGTATGATTTCCGATATATAATATCATATCAGCACCATCTCCCTGTAGTTTATATTTCTGCCTTTTGGCCTAATTATTATATCAAAAACTTCTTTTTCTGAAAAGTCCGCGATTCTTTCTTTACAATACTTACCATTCTTTCTATAATAAAGATATCTTTACATACGAAGGAGAAAAAGAATGGCAAACGACAATCGAAGGCGGCCGCCTCATGGCCATGATCCAGAGCAGGCACGCAGAGAAGCCACCAGAGCACAGGAAGCACGGCGGAAGCATTCTGGTTCTGCATCCCGTAATTCCCGTTCACATTCCACTGGGACTCGCAGGAATGACATCAGCAAAAAATCCAGATATTACCAGGTACGCCGTCAGAAAATGTTTCTTGCAGCTGGCGGGATCCTGATCATACTTGTTCTTGTGATCATTTTTTCCGCACGTGCATGCATTTCTTCCCGGAAAGCTGCAGAAGCCGCCGCTTTGCAAAAGGCCCAGGAAGAGGAGGCCGCAAAAAAGGCAAAAGAAGAAGCTGCTGCTGTGAAAGATCCCGTTTCACTGACGCTCAGCGTAGTCGGGGACTGCACGTTGGGTACCGATGAGACCTTTGATTATGACACAAGTCTGAACGCATGCTACGATAACAACGGCAAAGATTATTTCTTTAAGAATGTAAAAAGCATCTTTGAGGCAGATGACCTGACGATCGCCAATTTTGAAGGAACTCTCACTGATTCCGATGCCAGAGAAGATAAAACCTTTGCATTTAAAGCACCCGCCGAATATGCTCAGATACTCACCAGCGGTTCCGTTGAAGCCGTAAACACTGCAAACAATCACAGCCACGATTACGGAGAGCAGAGCTACACGGATACTCTGACTGCTCTGGATAATGCAGGCATTACACACTTCGGTTATGATGATACTGCAGTTATGGACATCAAGGGAATCAAAGTTGGTCTTGTCGGAATTTATGAGCTGAAGGATCATCTTGGGCGCGAACAGCAGCTGAAAGATAATATCGCAAAGGTCAAAGCAGATGGAGCAGAGCTTATAGTTGTGATCTTCCACTGGGGCAATGAGACCGAAACAGTTCCTGATACCAATCAGATGACCCTTGGCCGTCTTGCTATCGATGAAGGTGCAGATCTGGTATGTGGCCATCATCCGCATGTACTCCAGGGAATCGAAACCTATAAAGGAAAAAACATCGTCTACAGTCTTGGCAATTTCTGTTTTGGAGGAAACAGTTCTCCAAGTGATATGGACACCATGATCTTCCAGCAGACCTTCACTGTCACCTCAGAAGGCGTACAGGCTGATAACGTGACCAATATCATTCCCTGTTCTATTTCTTCCGCAGATGGCTACAACAATTATCAGCCAACTCCTGCATCCGGAGATGAGGCATCCAGGATCAAATCCAAGATAGAGGAATGCAGTGCTGCGATTCCTGCCGCGGATTCTTCATCCGCTACATCGGAAGGCTCTGACAGTGAAGAATAAATAGCATAACAAAAAATAATATCCCAACAGATCCTGTAATAATGCATGTTTCCATGCTGCGATCCGTTGGGATATTATTTATATAAAAAGTAATTTTAAATCTTATTCGATCATCATGGCATCCCCGAAACTGAAGAAACGATATCTTTCCTTAACAGCTTCTTCATAAGCAGCCATAATATGTTCTTTTCCGGCAAGGGCTGAAACTAACATCAGAAGCGTTGACTCCGGCAGATGGAAATTGGTGATCAGTCCATCGATAGCTTTGAATTTATATCCAGGATAGATAAAGATCTCTGTCCATCCGCTTCCGGCCTTCACGATTCCATCCTCTCCGGCTGCGGACTCCAGGGTACGGCAGCTGGTAGTTCCCACAGAAATCACTCTTCCGCCGTTTTTCTTTGTATCATTGATCAGTTTTGCCTGATCTTCTTCCACAATATAAAACTCTGAGTGCATGTGGTGCTTTTCTACATCATCTACCTTTACCGGGCGGAAGGTTCCGAGACCTACATGTAAAGTTACATGTGCAATATTCACACCCTTCTCCTTTACTTTCTCAAGAAGCTCCGGCGTGAAGTGAAGTCCTGCGGTAGGTGCGGCAGCAGATCCCTCATTCTTTGCATATACAGTCTGATAACGGTTCTTATCCTTCAGCTTGTGGGTAATATACGGCGGCAGCGGCATTTCTCCCAGCTGATCCAGGATCTCTTCGAAAATCCCCTCATAATGGAACTGGATCAGACGGTTTCCCTCATCTACAATATCAATGATCTCACCCTTCAGGATACCGTCACCAAAAGTGATCTTTGCACCAGGACGTGCTTTTTTTCCCGGCTTTACAAGACACTCCCAGATATCATTTTCGCGGCGTTTCAGAAGCAGGATCTCGATCAGCGCTCCTGTCTCTTCCTTGTGACCATAAAGACGTGCCGGGATAACCTTGGTATCATTGATCACAAGACAGTCTCCCTTATGCAGGTAATCCAGTATATCGGTAAAATGACGATGTTCGATACTTCCATCTTTCAGGGACAGATGCATCAGTCTGGAAGAACTTCTGTCCTCCAGCGGATCCTGAGCGATCAGTTCCTGTGGCAGATCATAATAAAAATCTGATGTTTTCATAATTATTTTTCCACTTCCTCTTTCCACTGTTTGCGAAGCCTGCGGACCTCGTTCCACTCTTTGTTGGTCAGATCAGCTTTTGGTAAAAGATCCGGCCTCCATTTGGCTGTACGGATGATAGACTGCTCTCTTCTCCATTTATCCACATTGGCATGGTGTCCGGAAAGCAGCACCTCCGGAACCTTTTTGCCATGCCATTCCTCCGGGCGGCTGTACTGGGGATACTCCAGAAGATTCCCGGAAAAGGATTCCGTCTCACCGGATTCCTGATTATTCAGAACACCTGGTACCATTCTGGAAATAGAATCCATCATGACCATAGCCGGAAGTTCTCCACCGGTAAGTACATAATCACCAATGGAAACATAGTCGGTTACGATTTCTTCCAGAACGCGCTCATCAATTCCCTCATAATGACCACAGAGGAAAACCAGGTCTTCTTCCAGGGCAAACTCTTTTGCCATATCCTGATTGAAGGTTTTTCCCTGAGGAGTCAGAAAGATCACGCGGGGTTTCCTTCCAATACGTTCTGCAATGGATTCATAAGACAGATATACCGGCTCCGCCTGCATCAGCATTCCGGCTCCGCCGCCATAAGGATAATCATCTACCTTCTGGTGCTTATTGAATGCAAAATCCCGTATATTGATCGCTTCCAGTGATAACAGTCCCTTTGTAATGGCACGGCCTGTAATACTTGTGTTCATTCCGTTCTCGATCATTTCCGGAAATAATGTAAGTACATGATAATTCATTTAAACAAGCCCTTTCATCAAATGTACAGTCATGGTATTTTTTCCACATCCACATCAAGAACACAGTCATGGATCGCAGGAAGCAGGATTTCCTCGCCATCCACACGATCTACAATATAAACATCATTGGCGCCGGTCTCCATCACATCACGGAGCACTCCGAATTTCTCCCCATTCTCCAGAAGTACCTCCATTCCGATGAGATCCGCCACATAATATTCGTCCTCGCCAAGCTCCTGTGCCTCTTCACGTGGGATCCAAAGCTCACGGCCCTTATACATTTCAATATCATTGATGTTGTCAATGCCTTCAAACTTCAGGATCGCAAGATTTTTAAAAACTTTACATTCTGAATATTCAGTCTGCGAAGCTCTTTTCCTGTGTCCAGAAGCACATATTCAATATCAAGAAAACGCTCTGCGTCATCCGTTGTCGGAAAAACTTTTACTTCACCACGGACGCCATGGGTCGTTGTAATAACTCCTACCTTTAATAAATCTTCCATTTTTGCTCCCTTTCAGAGTAAAAACAGGAGCCATGGAATCCACAGCTCCTGTCTCTTTTTCATTGCAGAATATCTACAATCACTTTTTTGCTGCTTTTTGAAGAAGCCGCTTTCACAACAGTACGGATTGCCTTGGCAATTCTGCCCTGTCTTCCGATAACCTTACCCATATCGGCCGGTCCGACCTTCAGTTCAACAACAATCGCGTCGTCTTTTTCAGTCTCAGTAACGACTACTTCATCCGGATTTTCAACAAGAGATTTTGCAATTACTTCTACAAGTTGTTTCATTACATACCTCCTTGCTCCTGCCTCATTGAGGCCACAGATCCAAATCTGTCAGGTATTATTTCTCGATTCCGGCAAGTTTAAGAAGCTTAGCAACTACCTCTGTAGGCTGAGCACCAGCTGCAAGCCATTTTTTTGCTGCCTCTTCATCAATTTTGTATACGCTTGGGTCAAGGTTCGGATCATATGTTCCGATCTCTGCGATGCATCTTCCGTCACGTTTGCAGCGAGAATCTGCTACTACGATTCTATAGAAAGGTGCTTTCTTCTGTCCCATTCTTCTTAATCTGATCTTAACTGCCATTTTTGTTTTCCTCCAATTATCTTTCTGAAAATTTATTGTTATTTATTAAAAGGGAAGCTTAAAGCCGCCTCTTTTTCCCATGTTCATCTTGCCGCCTGTTAATCCCGGCATCTGTTTCATCATCTTCTTGCTCTGCTCAAACTGCTTCACAAGACGATTTACTTCTGTAATATCCACTCCGGCGCCTCTGGCGATACGGTTCTTGCGTGAGATGTTCAAAATGTTGGGGTTACTTCTCTCCTGAGGTGTCATGGAAAGAATGATGGACTTGGTACGGTCCATAGCCTTCTCATCGATCATACCCTCGATATCCTTCATCTTACCGCCCATTCCGGGAAGCATGTTCAGGATACTGGAAATACCACCCATCTTGTTCATCTGCTCCATGCTGGTAAGATAATCATTGAAGTCGAAGTCCATTTTCTTCAGCTTTTTTTGCATCTCCTGAGCCTGTTCCTGATCCACAGATGCTTCCACCTTCTCGATCAGACTCATTACATCGCCCATTCCAAGGATCCTGGAAGCCATACGTTCCGGATAAAACTGTTCCAGATCTGAAAGCTTCTCTCCCATACCAACATAGAAGATCGGTTTGCCGGTCACGGCTTTAATGGAAAGCGCAGCGCCGCCTCGTGTATCACCGTCCATCTTAGTCAGGATCACACCATCAATGCCGACTTTATCAGAAAAGTTCTGCGCCACATTTACTGCATCCTGTCCTGTCATGGCATCAACTACAAGCACTGTAGCATCTACATTCACATTCGCTTTGATATCCTCAAGCTCCTGCATCATATCCTCATCAATGTGAAGACGTCCTGCTGTATCGATGAGCACAACATTCTGCTGATTGGATTTCGCATGCTCGATAGCTGCTTTTGCAATATCCACGGGATTCTGCTTATCTCCCATGGAAAAGACCTCGACGCCCTGTTTCTCACCGTTTACCTGCAGCTGTGTGATCGCTGCCGGACGGTAAACATCACAGGCCACAAGCAGTGGTCTCTTTCCCTTGGATTTCAGTTTGCCTGCCAGCTTGGCAACCGTCGTTGTCTTACCTGCACCCTGAAGACCGACCATCATAAGAACGGTAAGATCCATTCCCGGTTTGATCGGAAGCTCTGTTGTCTCACTTCCCATCAGGTTGACCAGCTCATCATTTACGATCTTGATCACCATCTGTCCCGGATTCAGACCATTCATAACATCCTGTCCGATAGCCTTTTCCTGAACGGATTTCGTAAACTGCTTAACGACCTTAAAGTTAACATCCGCTTCCAGAAGCGCCATCTTAACTTCCTTCAGTGCTACCTTGACATCAGCCTCTGTGAGACGGCCCTTGCCCTTCAGCTTCTTAAATACATTCTGCAGTTTATCTGTTAAACTCTCAAATGCCATTGATCATAACTCCTCTAATATCACATTGGAAATCGCCGCAATATCTTCGGCGTGGTACTTGTCAGCCAATTCATGGATCTTTATGACCTGACTGCGGATGTTCAGGAATTTCTCGACCAGATGAAGCTTCTCTTCATATTCTTCCAACGTCCGATTGCACCGTCTGATCATATCATGCACACCCTGTCTGCTGATGCCAAGTTCCTCAGCAACTTCACTTAAGGAATAATCCTCAAATACCACACTAGTGTACACCTGCCGCTGCCTCTCTGTCAGAAGCTCTCCATAAAAATCAAATAAAAATGTCTGCTCTACAAATTTCTCCATCTGTAATCACCTTGGCTATCATACACGATTCCGCCACACCTGTCAAGGTTTTTTGCTTTACAAATTTATTTTTTCCTGAATTTCACAAAAAAAGGCCGAAAAAGCACTTTTCTGCTGGGTTTTGCAGGCTTTTCCGACCTTTGTTATTCTATTTGCTTCTTATTAATAAATGTGATATCTTTTCCATATTCTTTGATCAGCTTCGGAAGATCATTAACAGACATACAGCCCTGCCCTTTTTTCCGCACTTGTTTTTCCTTATGATTCCACTATACTGTAAATCAAAAGAATCACAATTCCACATAACATGGCTATTATTCCTGTTTTTTCCTACAAAATATAGGAAGGAGGATTTTCCTTGAAACTCAGTGCAAAACTCATCTGCTATCATTTACAGAAATCTTTTCCCCTGCATACATCCAGGCTGGATACAATTCCTTCCCTTTCCTGCCCTTCCTGCTTTGAAAAGAACACCTCTCTTCAGGATGGGCGTGTTTACCTTATCACAGATCCGGATTTTCAGCTCACTTTTCATCATCCCAAAAATATTCTGTTCCTGATGATTGGAAAAATCTATCAGAACTACGAATTAACTCAGCCAAACATGTGTATCATCCCTGAAGATATTCCGGTCAATATTGTCTTTAACAGGATTCAGGATATTTTTATCCTCTATGATCAGTGGAATCAGTCCCTGATGGATTCCCGTCTCCGGAATGCTTCTATCCAGGAACTTCTGGATCTTACAGCTTCCATTATTCCCAATCCAATGATGCTGATCGGTATGGATTTTACTATCATTGCCTCCAGAGACTGGAATCTGAGTGATCTTTCCAATTCTGTTTTGGGTTCCACTGAAAATTCCTGGGCTATTGTGGACAGCCTGAAGCAGGATCCTCATTACGAAGAGGCTTTTTATAAAACCGGATATTTTTATTATCCGGGAAATGGCCTTACTGCTCCTTCTCTTTGCGTAAATATCTCCAATAATGATAAAGCAGTATACAGGCTGATGTTTTCCGAAGGTGAGGTTCCCCTGGATGATACGTTTGGTTTTGTTCTGGAGTACCTTTCCCAGATGGTATCCCATGCACTTTCCACAGGTATCATGCACAGCCGGGATAAAGCTTTTCCTCTTCATCAGATTTTTATGTCAATTCTGACAGATCCTGGAGCTGATTATGTAAAAGTCAGTCAGCAGCTGACAAATGTAGGGTGGCTTTCTTCCCATATATATCAATGTATTTTGATCCAGACCGGGCTGATCGACCAGAAAAATCTGACCCTTAATGCCATCTGCAATTATCTTGAAAATACGATCCCGGCCAGCTGTGCTACCGAATATAAGGGAAATGCTGTGCTTTTTATCAATCTGGATCTCTGCACTCTGACTATCCATGAGATTTCCGATAAGATCGAGGGTTTTATCAAAAGCAGCATGTTAAGCGCCGGATACAGCCGGAAGATGCTTGGACATTTCAATTTCCACCGGCAATACACGCAGGCTTCTGTCACCCTGCAGGTTGGAAAACGCAAAAATCCCGCAGAAAGTATCCACTATTTTGACTCCATCGCTCTGCCCTATATTCTGGAACAGGCAACCAAAAAGCTTCCTGCTTACATGGTCTGTCACGAAAAGCTTCTGTCAATGAAATATAAGGATGAGGCAAAGCAATCTCATCTCTATGAAACACTGCGTTGTTTTCTGGAGCACAACCAGAACATTTCTCATACTGCCAGCGCTTTATTTATCCACAGAAGTACTCTTCTTTATCGTCTGGATAAGATCAAAGCTTTTCTGGATTCAGATCTTACAGACAGAAACGAGATCCTGTATCTGTTGCTTTCTTTTCATCTGATGGATATGGAAGAAGAAAACCGGAATACAAGATCATAAAAAACGGGAACTCTCTTAAATATTTAGCGTTTCCCCAGCTGCCAAAATGCAACTGCACTGGCTGCCGCCACATTCAGTGAATCCACACCGTGTGCCATTGGAATACATACTGTATAATCACAGTCCGCAATGGTCTCCGAAGCAAGGCCATCCCCCTCTGTTCCAAGAACTACTGCCAGTTTTTCTTCTGCCATCAGATGAGGATCATCAATATCAAAGGAATCCTCCCTAAGAGCCATGGCTGCCGTCTTAAATCCCATCGCTTTCAGAGACCGGATTCCTTCCGTTTTCCACTCTGTTTTTTCATCAAAAAATGTCCATGGTATCTGGAATACGGTTCCCATGCTGACACGGATCGCACGGCGGTACAATGGATTGCTGCACCCCGGTGTCAGCAGCACCGCATCCATCCCAAGAGCCGCCGCAGAACGAAAGATCGCGCCTATATTAGTAGGATTTACCACATTTTCCAGAACTGCGATCCTGCGGGCATTTTTGCATACATCGACTATATCAGGAAGCGCCGGCCGGCGCATTGCACAGAGCATTCCTCTTGTCAGCTTGAATCCAGTCAGCTGCGTCAACACATCAAATTCTGCCGTATAAACCGGGATGTCTCCACAACGACGGATCAGTTCTTTTGCCTCACCCTCAACATGTTTATGTTCCACCAGAAAAGAAATCGGCTGGCACCCGGAATCCAAAGCTCTCTCAATAACCTTCGGGCTCTCCGCAATAAAGATCCCCTTCTCCGGTTCTGCCCGGTTCAAAAGCTGTATCTCCGAGATCCTGGCATATACATCCAGCTCCGGAGCGTTGAAATCTGTGATTTCTATGATATTTGACATGGTTATTTTTCTCCTGTTCTGTCTTCTTGTTTTCATCCTGCTATTGTAACAGAATCTCTTTGCAAAAGAAAGCCAGGTGCTATATGTTTCCACCTGGCTTTGCTGCTACTTGTAAAACAATTTGTTTATATTCAGATTCTCACTTCCATCCACCGGATCATATCCCCGATCACTTCATCTTTACAATACTCATTCAGGATCTCATGAAAAAGTCCGCCGTAGATCTTCATCTGCTTGTCTTTTGATCCTGCTTCTTTAAAGAAATCATAGGTATCCTGTACACTTACCAGACCGTCTTTCTCGCCGTGTGTCATAAGGACCGGATAATGGAACTCTGCTTTTTTCTCTTTGAACCAGTCAAGTCCGTCGCAGATCGCATAGCATAACCCCGCTGTAAAGGACTGTTTATTGTATGGATCTTTTCCGTACCAGTCTACCACTTCCTGTACAGAGCATACACCTGAACCCAGCTGATTGGCAAGGCGCGTATGTACATCCATTTCTCCCGGCACACCACGTATCAGATTGCCGTTATCTGCGGTCAGCGCACCACTGGTAATGATCCCCCGGAGTTTTTTGTCCGGATATTTGGCTCCGTACAGAGAAACCGTAAATCCGCCCATGCTGTGTCCCAGAAGAAATACCGGGATATCCGGATTTTCCTCAATTGCCATATCCACAACTACGTTGGTGTCGTCCAGAAGCTCATTGAAATCTGAATAAAAAGTCTCTTCACCTTCAGACCGTCCATGACCTCTGTGATCAAAACGATAGGTTCCGATTCCCGCCTCATGAAGTTTTTCCGCAAAATAATCGTACCTGCCCTGGTGCTCACAGAGTCCGTGGACAATCACGATCACCGCTTTATTGTCTGCTGCTGTTTCTTTTTTCAGATACAGTTTCGTTCCGTCAAACGATGTGATCATACTTTCACCCATAATAAAACCCTCCCTTTTCTTTCTGCGAGATACATATCCCCATTATATGTCTCACGCTATCTGATAGGTTTATCATATCATGAAATCTGTATTTTGATAACCCCTATTACTAATTATCAGCAATTATATGATTTTTACAAAAAGTAATGAAAAATAGAGGAGTGACATATTTTGTTCTCTGAACTATAATCACCTCAGTACAAAGGGGCTGTCGCACTAAAAAATTAGTGCGACAGCCCCTTCTTTTTTCATTGTTAGGGCAAATCCCTAACAAAAACAGCAGCGGAATATCTACATTTCCGCTGCCTGAATTTCTTATTCTACTTCTTCCGGCTCCATGCTGAGCATATGGCCTTCCTGATTTCCAATATCATATTTCTGTCCGTATTCCTTGAAATACTGGTAGTAGTCCGCATTGTTTGTGGGATAGATCTTGGAATCGTGAATATGAAGATCAGATCCTGTCTCTCCGCTCTTCATAAGTGCCACCATAGCACTTGCACAGTGAGTTGCGATACGACAGAAACTGTTGAGGATATCACTAAATACCGTTCCCTCTTCCAGTCCGCATTTGCCTTGGCTCAGTCGCTCTGCATGACGCATCTTCAGTACATCACAAAGTCCTGTGATCACAGCTCCGAGAGGTGCTACTCTCTGTGCCATTTCTTTATCGTCTTTCATGAAAGCATTGCAGGTTATATTGATATCCTCACGAACTGCCTCCATAACAACATTCAGCTCATCCCAGGCTTCCTGTGAAAAATTCGTATGGTTATCATGCATTTCATTGGACATATGAGCAATGTAAGAAGCATGATCACCGATACGCTCAAAGTCATTGATCGTATGCAGATACAGTGAAGTCTGTCTTGTCTGTGCAGAATTCATCTCTCTCTTTGTCAGCTGGATCAGATACTCTCCTAGACGACTTTCATACTTGTCGATCAGATCCTCTTTTCGCTGAACCTTATCATACTTATCCTGCTGATAATCATTCAGAAGATTCATGGCTCTGTTGACATTCTTACGGAGCTTCTTGGACATTCCGTTCATTACACGGTGACACTGTGCGATAGCAAGGGCCGGATAATTCAGAAGACGCTCTTCCAGAAGATCAAAGTCTGCCTCATCTTCCAGATCTTCTTTGTCATCCTTCACAAGCCAGCATACCAGCTTCTCGATCTTTGAAATAAACGGGAACAGCACGATAACCGTTGCCAGACGGAAAACTGTGTTCAAAAGTGCGATCGCTACCGGTGTCATGGTCATATCCATAAATGTAAAATGTACAAACGCATTCACGGTATAAAAGATCACAGACCAGAGAATCAGACCAAACAGGTCATTGATCAGATATACAAGAGCCGTTCTTTTACCGTTCTTATTTGCTCCGATGGCTGAGATCAGAACTGGACATGCAGCACCAACACCGATACCAAGAACGATCGGAAATGCACTTGCAAATGTCAGGATACCGGTTACGGAAAGAGCCTGGAGCACACCGACTGTTGCAGACGCACTCTGGAGTACCGCAGTAAAAGCGATACCTACGAGAATACCTGCGATCGGATTGGAAAACATAGTCAGCATCTTGATGAACATCGGACTCTCACGCAATGGAGATACCGCTCCACTCATCATCTGCATACCTGTCATCAGGATCGCAAAACCAAGCATGATATTTCCCACGTTCTTATGTAAGGTACGCTTACAGAACATACGGAAAATAATACCAACTACAGCCACAACCGCAGAAATAGTTGCTGTAGAAAGAACACTGGCGATTCCATTGGATCCTTCAATATAAGAAAGACATAAGATCCAGCCAGTAATACTGGTTCCGATATTGGCTCCCATGATGATACCGATCGCCTGTTTCAGTTTCATCATACCGGAGTTTACAAAACCGATCACCATAACTGTCGTCGCAGAAGACGACTGGATCACACTGGTAACACCAGTACCAAGTGCGACACCCTTCAGCGGAGTATTGGTCATCTTATAAAGAAATGCTTCCAGCTTATTACCAGCTGCCAGCTTCAGACCATCGCCCATTAGGGACATACCAAACAAAAATAATGATACTCCACACAACAAAGATAAGATCATTGAAAAAATTGCCATAATTTTCTCCTTTGTCATACTCGCTTCCTGTCATAATCTGTCAGGAGCCATGTTATCCTGAAAATGCAACCTTACATTTCCTTAATCTGGATTTTTCTTATTTTTAACATTTTCCCATTTATTATGCCACATCAATTTCCATATTACAACAACAGATTTATTTCGAAAATAAAAAAATTCGAAGGCAGCGGATCATCTTCTAAAACTCTGCCTTCGAAATTAGTATTTTTGAGTTATTTTTCACAAAATTTTCTATTTTTCCAGGCGCATCAGCATATCATCCAAAATATCTTCCAAATACCCTCCCGTTGTTTTTCCCCTTCTTTTTTTATCTGGAGCATCGCTTTCAAATCTTCATCGGACAGGCAGATGATCAGTTTCCCGCTTTCCCGTAGACTTCCCCGTGCAGCCATTTTCGCATGTTTATCCGCTCCTTTTCTGGAAATAATGATCGCAACTTTACGGAGAGCTTTTTCGTACAGATATTTTTCTGTAGTGTAAATTTCCCTCTGAGTAATAGGCTTTTCATAGTTTTTAAACTCGAACACGATATACTTCGTAGAAAAATACTTACAGATCGTGTCAAAAAAATCCTGTGTCACCCCGTTTTTGATCTTACAGCACATGTCAAAACGATACAGATTTTCCTCTGTTGTCTTCTGCTGCTCCCACAAAGTCAGATATTCTCCAAGGATATATTTCAGAATAGAAACACAAAGTTCCTCATATTTCTTGAAAGCTGCACTACCGGTCTCCAACACTTTTAACTGCGCTATATAGCTGTCAGCAACCGATTCCGGATCCGTATTCTCCATCTGGCTGCTTTCCTCAAAGATAAAAGGCTCCGGTCTCTCCGGTTCTATGTTTTCCACCGAATAATTCAGAATCGAGATCAGTTCGTTCTTCAGTTCCGGATAGTCTTCAAAGAGCCACAGCACATTTCGGATGTCCCAGACATATCCAAGCTTCGCCTCTTCGTACTTTCTCTTAGTCTCATCAGAGACCAGATTCGCCACTACACAGATATTTTGTAATGGCAGATCCTTTTTCTGATCTGACACTGCTTTTCCAACCAGACGGCTATAACTCTGCAACCGTTTAAGTGTAGCGATTTCTTTGGAATCACTGTACATTCTGGTCATAAAGACCCATTCATCGCTTTGGAAAGAAACCCCTTTATATGTAAGGTATTTTTCAAAAAGCTGCTTAAAGCGGGCCATATTTTCCCAGTTTTTCATCTGCACATCACCCTCTGAATTTATATAGGGTTCTACGCAGAGATTGCGAACGACCTGTTCTGTCACTTTTATGTTCGGCGCATATATCAGGCTTCTGTACATCCGGCTTTTGTTTGGCACAGAACGTGGAAAATCTTCCGGAAATCCCTTTAATCTGGCTATTTCTTTGTGTGTGATCTTATGATAGACGCCATGGATACGGATCAGCGGCATTTTTATCAGATTCAGACGAACCTGCCCGGATTCCCGATAACCGCCTTTTTCCCAACACAAAACGCTGTCACCGGCATGCGAAGCATCAATCTTCTCTTTCGCAAAATCAATTCTGTAATACCAGGAATCCTGTGGATTCATTTTCCACCCAGCCATCCAACAGGATACTACTCTTATGGACCTGCACCGGCATGATCATATCCGAAGCATTCACTCTTTTTGAAACAATATATGCAAATTCTTCCCGCAGCGGAAATGCAGTAACCTCCGAACTCTGGATATTTTTATGCGTGATATGGTATCCATATTCTTGCAGCTGAAAAATGTGCTCCTTTATGAACCCTTTCCATAATTGCTTTTTCATAACAAAAAGAATGGCCGGCGGTCGTCTTCTTTGCACCAGGGTCAAACTATAAAACACCTCTTCTGCTTTCGACTGCGTCAGATCAAAAGCCCAGACATCACTGTCCGGAACTGTGGCAGGATCTATGGAAGAAAGGCTGCATGCAGTTACATTTTGACTTATATTTTCCTGATAGATCTCTATCACTTTTCTGTCCGGCTCATATGCTTTCAAAATCTCATAACCGGCATTTTGAAAACCAAGAGTCAGCGCACCGATACCGGCATTAAAGATCACCACTGTATTCTTCATATATTTTTCCTATCTTATTATTTGTACTGTGACAGCAGCTCCAAAAGCTTACCACTGTTGATTGGTTTGTTATAATTGATCCCCACAAGCCAGGATATTCCCTGTACATTTCTGTAAAGACTCCGGATAATTTTTCTCCTTTATCTGCTCTATGGCTGTCCGGGCACTCTGGTTTCAGTTCAATCTCCTCTCTGGCACTACCGGCATAAGCATGTACCCGTCACCCCTTCTTAATATCCCCTGAAAAGCAAAATAATTTCACAGCATCATATGTCTATATGATACCATGAAACTATTTTTGCGTAAAGATTTTATAAAAAAGCCTCAGAGTATTTTCGCATATACATACTCTGAGGCTTTCTCTATAGTCCATATATATTTTTTACTCCACTGTCACGCTCTTCGCCAGATTTCGTGGTTTATCCACATCCAGTCCTTTGGCTACGCTTACGTAGTAGCCCAGAAGCTGAAGCGGGATCACTGCCAGGGATGTTGCAAAGTGCGGGTCTGTTTTCGGGATATAGACGGTGAAGTCTGCGGTATCCTCGATATTGTAATTGCCAAATGTGGTCAGGCCCATAAGGTAGGCGCCGCGGCTCTTGCACTCAACCATGTTGCTGACAGTTTTTTCGTAGAGATCCGGCTGGGTCAGCACACCGATCACAAGAGTCCCGTCTTCGATCAGGGAGATCGTTCCGTGTTTCAGCTCTCCGGCAGCATAGGCTTCAGAGTGAATGTAACTGATCTCTTTCATCTTCAGACTGCCCTCCAAGCTGATAGCGTAATCAATTCCTCTTCCTACAAAGAAAGCATCTTTTACATTTGCCTGTTTTGAGGCAAACCACTGGATACGCTCCTTATCTTCCAGGATCTTACAGATCTTATCCGGAAGTGTCTGCAGTTCACTGATATAATTGCTGTAGGCTTCTTCTGTGATCGTTCCTCTTACCATTGCAAACTGGATCGCCAGTGTATAAGCTGCGATCAGCTGTGTGCTGTACGCCTTGGTAGTAGCTACAGAAATCTCCGGTCCGGCCAGAGTATAAAATACATTATCAGCCTCACGTGCAATGGAAGATCCCACTACATTAACGATTCCCAGTGTACGAATACCATTTTCCTTGCATTTACGAAGTGCTGCAAGACTGTCTGCTGTTTCACCGGACTGACTGATGATCACTGCAAGGCTGTTGGTGTTAAGGGCCATTTTTCGGTAACGGAATTCGGAAGCAAGCTCTACCCTTACCGGGATCTGTGCAAGATCCTCGATCACATACTGTGCTGCCATTCCTACGTGATAAGCGGAGCCGCAGGCTATGATATAGATCTGCTGGATGTTCCGGATGCTTTCTTCTTCCAGGCCAACTTCACTGAGGTCGATCTTTCCATCCTTGAGCACGGAATTCAACGTATCCAGTACTGCCTTTGGCTGTTCATGGATCTCTTTCATCATGAAATGCTCATATCCGGCTTTTTCCGCTGCTTCTGCATCCCATTCAATGGTTTTCAGCTCTTTCTCGATCTCATCTCCATCAAGATTGTAGAAGGTGACTTCGCCTTTTTTCACACGCGCCATCTCCAGATTGCCGATATAATATACATTGCGGGTGTATTTCAGGATCGCCGGTACGTCAGAAGCGATAAAGGATTCATCTTCTGCCACTCCAAGGATCATGGGGCTGTCTTTTCTGGCTACATATATTTCACCCGGATAATCCCTGAACATGATCGCAAGGGCATAGGAACCACGGATACGTACCATGGAATGTGTGATGGCATCCACCGGTGTTCCCTCATATTTCTTGTAATAATAATCGATCAGCTTGACTGCTACCTCGGTATCGGTCTCAGAATAGAAAGTATAGCCTTTACGGGCGAGCTTATTTTTCAGTTCCTGATAGTTCTCAATGATGCCGTTGTGGACTGCTACGATATTACCGTCGTCTGTCATATGCGGATGTGCATTGTTCTCAGAAGGTTCACCATGAGTTGCCCATCTGGTATGACCGATACCACAGGTTCCCGGTACAGTCTCTCCGCCGTTTGTCTTTTCTGACAGAACTTTCAGTCTTCCCTTGGCTTTGATCACTTCCGTCTCGCCCTCGCCGTCACGTACGGCGATTCCAGCGGAATCATATCCTCTGTATTCCAGCTTGGAGAGCCCATCTAAAAGGATCGGAGCTGCCTGGTGTCTACCTGTAAATCCTACAATTCCACACATATTTATCTGTCCTTTCTGTCTATGCAGGTATTTTCGCAAAAGACCGGGCTGTTACATCATATGCAACAGTCCGGTCAGAAGTTTCAGTTATTGCAATATAACACGTCCTACAGTATAGCACGTACCACTCTCGGTTTGCAACCCGCTTTTTCCAGAGCTGCAACGATCTGATTCTTATGATCTGTTCCAAATGCTTCCATAGTGATCCGAAGTTCTACGGCTGCATTTCGGTTGGTACTTACAAACTGGTTATGATCCAGTTTGATAACATTACCCTGATTTTCAGCGATCACACTTGCAACACGTACCAGTTCACCTGGCTTATCCGGAATAAGTACGGATACGGTAAAGATACGGTCACGCTGGATCAGTCCGTGCTGTACAACCGATGACATAGTGATCACATCCATATTTCCACCGCTTAAGATGGAAACGATCTTCTTATTCTTTACATCCAGATGACGGAGAGCTGCTACAGTAAGAAGTCCGGAGTTCTCTACGATCATCTTGTGGTTTTCTACCATATCCAGAAAAGCCACGATCAGCTCATCATCATCGATGGTAATGATATCGTCCAGATTTTCCTGGATATATGGGAAGATATTTTTTCCCGGAGTCTGTACTGCAGTACCATCTGCGATAGTATTTACGTGAGGAAGCGTTACGACCTCCCCTTTCTCCAGAGATGCCTTCATACATGCTGCGCCTGCCGGCTCAACACCGATGACTTTGATGTGTGGGTTCAGAAGCTTCGCAAGTGTAGAGACACCTGTAGCAAGTCCGCCCCCTCCGATCGGTACCAGAATGTAATCTACAAGCGGAAGTTCCTGTACGATCTCCATGGCGATAGTTCCCTGACCGGTTGCTACTGCCGGATCGTCAAATGGATGGATAAAGGTATATCCTTTTTCTTCTGCAAGGGCAAGTGCGTGTGCGCAGGCTTCGTCATATACGTCGCCGTGAAGGATAACCTCCGCACCGTAACTCTTGGTGCGCTCTACCTTGATCAGTGGTGTGGTAGTTGGCATGACAATGACTGCTTTTACTCCATATTTATGTGCAGCATAAGCAACACCCTGGGCATGATTTCCTGCAGATGCAGTGATCAGACCTTTGTTCCTCTCTTCGTCAGAAAGTGTGCTGATCTTGTAATATGCGCCACGCACCTTATATGCACCGGTACGCTGCATATTCTCTGGCTTCAGATAAACCTTATTTCCCGTCATATCTGAGAAATAACTGCTGTATATCAGCTTTGTTTCCTGTGTCACTTCTTTTACTTTTGCTGCCGCTTCCTCAAAGCTCTCTAATGTAAGCATTTGTATTTAGCTCCTTTCTTCTACGTCAAAGAGGGCGTTTACAAATGCGTCTGCATCAAATTTCTGCAGGTCATCGATACTTTCGCCTACTCCGATGTATTTTACTGGTATGTCAAGCTCAGACTGGATCGCTACTGCGATTCCGCCCTTGGCTGTACCATCAAGTTTGGTAAGAATGATTCCGGTAACGTTTGCGACCTCGGCAAACTGTCTTGCCTGGGAAAGCGCATTCTGGCCCGTGGTTCCGTCAAGAACTACCAGTGTTTCCAAATATGCTTCCGGATACTCACGTTCCAGAATACGGTAAATCTTGCGAAGCTCTTCCATAAGGTTTTTCTTATTATGAAGTCTTCCTGCGGTATCGCAGATCAGAATATCTGCATTTCTGGCTTTGGCTGCTGCCACTGCATCATAGACAACAGATGCCGGATCTGCTCCGTCCTGGCCGCCGATGATCTCAACGCCTGCACGGTTGGCCCACTGTGTCAGCTGCTCCCCGGCTGCCGCACGGAAGGTATCTGCTGCTCCGAGGATGACCTTTTTTCCCTGATCCTTTAATTTACCGGCCAGTTTGCCTACAGAGGTAGTCTTACCTACTCCGTTGACACCGATCACAAGGATCACGGATTTCCGGTTCTCAAACTCATATTCTGTGCTTTCTACCTGCATCTGTTTTTTGATGCTGTCGATCAGAAGCTGTTTGCACTGGGACGGCTCCTTGATATGCTGCTCAGCAACCTGCTCCTTTAAATGCTCCAGAATGGAGGTGGTTGCGTTAATGCCGATATCTCCCATGATCAGGATCTCTTCCAGTTCTTCATAAAAATCATCATCAATACTGGAAAAACCGCTGAAAATGGAATCAAAGCCGGCAACGATATTGTCTCGCGTTTTGGTAAGTCCGCTTACCAGACGTTTAAAAAATCCTTTTTTTTCTTCTGCCATACTGATTCATCCCCTCTGCTACTGGGTAAGCTGGTTCTCTACTAAATCTACGGATACCAGCGTGGATACCCCTTTTTCCTGCATGGTAATTCCATAAAGCCTGTCTGCTGCATTCATGGTACCACGTCTATGTGTTATTATAATAAATTGTGTGTTCTTCGTCAACTTCTGAAGATATCCCGCAAAACGTCCTACATTGGAATCATCCAGTGCAGCCTCGATCTCATCCAGAAGACAGAATGGTGAAGGCTTCAGATTCTGGATAGCAAAAAGAAGTGCAATGGCTGTCAGTGCTTTTTCTCCACCGGAAAGCTGCATCATGTTCTGAAGTTTTTTCCGGGCGGCTGGGAAATGATCCGGATCCCGGCCTCAAGGATATCCTCGTCTTCCGCAAGTTCCAGAGTTCCCCGGCCTCCGCCGAACAGTTCTTTGAAGGCTTTGTCAAATTCTTTCTGGATCTCTCCGAATTTTTCGCTAAACTGCTTCCGCATACCCTCATCCAACTCCTGGATGATCTGTTCCAGCGTTTTTTCCGCTTCCAAAAGATCGTTGTACTGACCGCTTAAGAACGTATGCCGTTCCAGAAGTTCTTTGTAATCCTCAATGGCATTGACGTTGACAGAGCCAAGAGCTCGGATCTCGTCCTTTAATTTATGGATCTGCTGCTTCATCACATGCCTGTCATTCATTTCTTCTTTCCTGTACTGCAAGGCATTATTCGGAGTGATCTCGTATTCTTCCCACATATAGGAAATCCTTGCTTCCCGGTTCTCTTCGATCTTTTCTGCCTGAGTCTTCAGTCGGAAGCATTCTTTGTCCAGAAGACTGATCTGGCCAGACAGCTCATCACGCTTTTCAAAAAACTCCTTATGGCTTTTTGTGCGCTCTTCCTTTTCCTGCTGCCATTTTTCCAGCTGTTTTGCAGCCACCTCTTCTTTTGCGGCAAAGCCTTCGATCTCCTTACGGACCTTGTCGATCGTCTTTCTCTTTTCTGCAGTTTCCTGGCTGCCTTTTTCCAGAGAATCCAGAATTTCTTCCCTCTCTTTCGAAAGAACTTCGATTTCCTCTTTCAGGCGCCGCAGATTTTCCTTTATGAAGCTTTCCTTCTGCTGGGATGCAGATGCGTCAAGACGGATCCTTTCCAGCTTCTCTGAAGTCTCCGCTTCGTCCTTTTTCCAGTCCTCCAGCTCCTTCTGCCGGGTCTCGATAAACGTTTCCAGCTCTTCCTCATCCCTTTTGGATGCTTCAAGTTCCTGCGTGATCTTTATGTTATCTGCCTGCATGTCTCTTGCCTGAAGACGGATCTCCTCCTGCTCCCTCTCGATCCTGGTATAACCGCCGCGGATCTCCTCCGCTTTTTTCTCCAGCTGTTCAATGTTCAACCTAGCTGTATTCTGCTGAATGGATTGTTCCTGAAATTTCTGCTGCAGCGCCGCCACCGTATCACGCATCTCATTTCTTCTGCTGCGGTTATCTTCCATGGACTGTCGGATCTCATTATACCCGGCTGCCAGCTCTTTTACCTTCTTTTCCAGTTCCTCGATCTCACGACGACGCCCAAGAAGATTGCTGTTGTTCTTAAAAGCTCCACCGGTCATGGAACCGCCTGGACTTAAGGATTCTCCCTCCAACGTTACCATACGGATACTGTGTCGGTATTTTCTGGCAATGGCAATAGCATGATCGATATGATCCACCACCAGCACTCTGCCAAGAAGATATCCGATCAGACCGTCATATTCCTTCTCTGCAGTTACCAGGCCACTGGCAAGACCAATAGCTCCCGGTTCGTTCAAAGCACCTCTCTGATTAAACTCGCCTCTTGAAGAAATGCTGTTTAACGGGAGAAAAGTCGCACGACCATACCGGTTTTTCTTCAGGAATTCGATCATCTGCTTAGCAGTCTGCTCGTTATCCGTAACGATATTCTGAATACTTCCGCCAAGAGCTGTCTCAATAGCGATCTCATAATTTTTTTCAACGTGAATGATATCCGCCACTACGCCACGGATCCCAGGAACATGATTCTTCTGTTCCATGACACGGCGGATACTGTTTCCATATCCATCATAACGTTCTGTGATATTGCGGAGGGATTCCAGTCTGGATGCCTCTCTATGATAGGACGTCTGTTTCTTTTCCAGCTGTGTATTCTGCTGTTTAAGGGTTTCCTGTATGGCATGTATCTCTTTTGTAAGACGGCTGCCTTCTTCTCTGGTTTCCTGAATGGCCTTCGTGATAGTGTCGTATTCCTTCTGTGCCTGATCGATCGCTGACTGCTGCTCCTCTTCCTGGGTTTTCAGGGAAAGGATCCTCTGACTGATTCCTGCTTTCCGGATATCCAGCTGCTCCTTCATGGCATCAAAACGCTGTGCCTTACCTTTGGTGTTTGCACGGGAATTAAGGATCTCAATGATCTCATTCTTACCATCTTCCACTGCCTGGGTGCATTCTTCGATGCTGCTCTGGATATTGTCCATTTTTTTCTGCTCGTCAGCAAGTTTTCTGTCGATCTCCCGTAAATTTGCCTGAAGATCTGCTTTTTGCTCTTCCAGAGCCTCCTGGTCTGTAGATTTTTTCTCCGTATCTTCCTGAACTGCTAAAAGACGGCTGCGATAATGACTGTCATTCTGCTCTCCTGCCAGGATCTGTTCATGAAGAACATTGATCTCACCGGACAGCTGTTGTTTACGGATAGCACGATCCCGGCTTTCTTCCCTCAACGCCTCCATCCGCTCATTCAGCTCTTCCAGTATTTTTTCCAGACGTTCATATTCATCCTTGGTACGACTATGAGCATCCTGGGCTTCTTTTAACTGATTTTCTGCGATCCTGGTTTTTTCTTCCAGCTCGCGGATCAGATTTCCGGTGTGTTCATATTCCAGGAGGAACATATTTATATCCAGCTCTTTCAGATTTTCTCTTTTTGCCAGATATATTTTTGCAGTCTCAGACTGACGTTCCAGCGGTTCCAGCTGCTTGGTCAGCTCACTTAAGATGTCCGTGACACGGACCAGATTCTGTTGTTCTTCCTCAAGCTTCTTCAGTGTGGTATTTTTTCGTCTTTTAAATTTGACGATCCCGGCTGCCTCGTCAAAAAGCTCTCGGCGTTCTTCGGGTTTTCCACTTAAGATCTTATCGATCTGACCCTGTCCGATGATGGAATATCCTTCTTTTCCGATACCGGTATCATAGAACATCTCATTGATGTCCTTTAAACGACAGGAGCTGCCGTTGATGCGGTATTCGCTCTCACCGGAACGATACAGTCTTCTGGTAACGGTTACTTCTTCAAAATCCACCGGGAGCTTGTGATCACTGTTATCAAGTGTAATAGCCACGGACGCAAAGCTCAGAGGCTTGCGAAGCTCCGTTCCTGAAAAGATAACATCCTGCATATTCCCGCCTCGAAGCTGCTTGGCGCTCTGTTCTCCCAGAACCCAGCGGACTGCATCGCCAACATTACTTTTTCCGCTGCCGTTAGGTCCTACGATGCCGGTGATCCCGTTATGAAATTCAAAATTTATTTTCTGTGCAAAGGATTTAAATCCCTGCACCTCTATATTTTTCAGATACATTGGCCACCTGCTGTTATTTTATACTGCGTATTGCCTCTAGGGCTGCAGCCTGTTCTGCTGCCTTTTTTGTATGGCCGATTCCGGTTCCCATACTTTTTCCATTGATCAGCGCCTCCACAGTAAAGCTCTTGCTGTGGTCCGGTCCCTCTTCTTTCAGAAGACGATATTCCACCGGATGATTTCCGCCTTCCTGTACCATTTCCTGAAGCACTGTCTTGCTGTCATAAAAAATCCTCTTATCCTCCAGATCGTTCAGGATAAATTTCATAACAAAAGCCTGTGCCGGTTCAAATCCACCGTCCAGATACATAGCCCCGATCAGAGATTCCAGGCCATCAGAAACGATGGAATCTCTTTTACGACCGCCCATCATTTCCTCACCTCTTCCAAGGAGGATAAACTCCGGAAGCCCGAATTCTCTTGCACAGTAGGCAAGACTCTTTTCACATACCATGCTGGCACGTTTCTTGGTCAACTCACCTTCCTGATTATTCCGGAATTTTTTATACAGGAAATCACTGCTGATCAGCTCCAGCACCGCATCTCCAAGAAACTCCAGACGCTCATTGCATCCAAGCTTTCCAAGGTGTTTTTCGTTGGCATAGGAGCTGTGTGTCATTGCCTGCTCCAGTAAAGATTTTGCGGTAAACTGGTATCCGATAGTCTGCTCCAGCTTTTTTAAATTATTTTCCATTTCTTCTTCCCTTCGTTACTCGGCGAAGAGTCTCCACTGCATCGCCGACAGTAACGATCTCCTCGGCTTCCTCCGGGGCGATACGAACATCAAAAGTTTCCTCCAGATCAATAAGAATCTGAAAAAAATCCAGAGAATCCACTCCCAGATCATCCACAAATGTAGTTTTTTCTGTAATGGCATCCATATTTCTTCCCAGAGTTTTTTCGATGATGGTCTTCAGCATTTCCAGTTCCACGACTGTTCGCCTCCTGTTCTGTCTGTAATATTTCCGGCAATCCCGGTTTTATTTTTTCGCTTTTTTCTTCTGCCTGTGCTTTCTGCTCAGCTGCTATAAACTCCTCGATCTTTTCATTGATCTTCTCTTCCTTAAACTGCTCGCACTGAAAGATCGCATGACGGATTTCTACGCTTTTGGCACTTCCGTGGCTTTTGACCACAAGACCTTTCAGACCAAGAAGCGGTGCTCCGCCATATTCACTGGCATCAAATGATTTTAAGGTTTCCTTAAGAGCAGGTTTTACCATCAGAGCTCCCATTTTACTGCGAATGTTTGTCATCATACCTTTTTTGATCATAGATATCAGAGTAGCTCCAACACCTTCATAAAGCTTGAGGATCACATTTCCTACAAAAGCTTCACAGACTACTACATCTGCATAACCTGACGGGATATCTCTCGCCTCAATACTTCCGATGAAATTGATATCCTTACATGCTTTTAACAGAGGGAAGGTAGCCTTTACCAGCGCATTGCCCTTTTCTTCCTCAGCACCGTTATTAACGATAGCAACTCTCGGTTTCTTAATACCCACTACATTTTCCATATAGATGGAACCCATCTGCGCAAACTGTACCAGATGATCTGGTCTCGCATCTACATTGGCACCACAGTCGATCAGAAGGGAAACGCCCTTTGCCGTAGGGATCAGCGGAGCAAGAGGTGGTCTCCGGATCCCTTTGATCCTGCCTACGATCACCTGGCCTCCTACCAGTACCGCACCGGTGCTTCCGGAGGAAACAAAGGCATCGGCCTCCTGTTTTTTACAAGATTTAATCCCACTACAATAGAGGAATCTTTCTTTTTCTGGATAGCCATGACCGGAGGTTCCGCAGTCTCGATCACCTGAGACGCATGCACCACACGAATCCTGTCCTTAGGATAATCCGGGTATTTCCGAAGCTCTGCTTCGATCACATCCTGTACTCCTGTAAGGATAACCTGGATGTTCTCTTTTTCTTTCACAGCTTCCACTGCGGCTTTTACCGGTTCCTCGGGAGCATTGTCACCACCCATTGCATCTACAACGACTTTTACCATTTCTGACATATGTTGTCCTTTCTCTGTCCGAAATCTTTTCGGAATGCATATGGTACACTGTAGTGAAAATCCTCATACACATCCGTATAAGGATTTTCATTGCAGAGTACCAAAAGTTAAGCGGATATTCGAAATCCGCATTCGCTACCTACTCATAACCGAATAACTGCTTTGCAGTTTATCCGGTTAACGTACCGTTATTTATGATACTAGAGTTTTGCCTGAGAAGTCAATATCTTTTACTCTTTCTGATTTTCAATCTGTTCTGCAAGATCATTTAAATATACCCAGCGATCCATTTTTTCGTCCAGCTTTTGCTGGATTTCCTGCTGCTCGTCGGAAAGCTCCCGGAGTTTTCCCACATTTGTGGCATTGGCAGCCATCTCTTTGTCAATCTGCTCCAGACGTTCTTCCAATGCTGCAATGTCATCGTCAATAGTGTCAAATTCTTTCTGTTCTTTATAGGTGAATTTCAGTTTCTGTTTCCGGTTCTGTTTCCAGGTATCTGCAGCGGATTTCTTTTTCTCAGGCTCAGCTGTTTCTCCCTGTACTGTACCGCCATTCATATCTGAACGCGTTTCCAGAGACTGTCCCTTTCTTTCCTTTGCTTCCAGATAATCCGTATAACCGCCCTCATACTGAACAAGCCGGCCATCTCCCTCAAATGCCATAATACGGTTCACCACATTATCCAGGAAATAGCGGTCATGGGACACCGTGATCACGATGCCGGAAAAAGAATCCAGATAGTCCTCAAGAATGGTCATGGTGGGAATATCAAGATCATTTCCGGGCTCATCAAGAAGAAGAACATTTGGCGCCTCCATCAGAACCTTCAAAAGATACAGTCTTCGCTTCTCACCTCCGGAAAGCTTCTCCACCGGAGTGTACTGCATGGCCGGATCAAAAAGAAATCTCTCAAGCATCTGGGAAGCTGTGATCCTTCCTTCTTTTGTCGGAACATATTCCGCCACCTCACGGATATAATCGATCACCCGCTGTCTTCCATCCATATCCGGAACGTTTTGGGCAAGATACCCGATACGGATCGTTTCTCCGATCTGAATCTCTCCGGAATCCGGCAAGATCAGTCCATCTGCCATTTTAAGAAGTGTGGACTTACCGCAGCCATTTGGTCCGATGATCCCGAGACGCTGATCACGGAGAACAATATGATCAAAATCATTGATCAAAAGACGACCTTCGATGGTTTTAGTTACATGATGAAACTCTATGGTTTTCTTTCCCATACGGGTCTCAATGGAATCCATTTCCACATTCTGCTCTTTCAGCGGGGTTTTTCCCGCCTTCAGTGCTTCCAAACGGTCAAGCCTTGCTCTCTGTTTTGTACTTCTGGCACGACAGCCTCTTGCTGCCCATTCCAGTTCCATCCGAAGTACACTGCGGCGCTTCCGGTCACTGGCAAGCTCCATTTCCTCTCTCTGCGCTTTCAGCTCCAGAAATCTGGAATAATCTCCTGCATAGGAATATAATTTTCCGTGGCTGATCTCCAGAATCCGGTTTGCCACACGATCCAGGAAATAACGGTCATGAGTGACCATGATCACCGTCCCACGAAAATTCCGGAGAAAATCTTCCAGCCATATGACCATTTCTCCGTCCAGATGGTTGGTAGGCTCATCCAGGATCAGAATGTCAGCCGGATTTAAAAGCATCCTTGCCAGCGCCACTCTTTTCTTTTCACCACCGGAAAGATTATCCATATTAATATTCTGATCGG
The DNA here is from genome assembly GCF_000209835.1 of Ruminococcus sp. SR1/5. NCBI lineage: Bacteria > Bacillati > Bacillota > Clostridia > Eubacteriales > Oscillospiraceae > Ruminococcus > Ruminococcus sp. SR1/5. The sequence continues at coordinate 1,004,024 of NC_021014.1, forward strand.
TAATACCAAGTGTATTCAGCATGCGTCTGGCCTCACTTTCGGTACTCCAGTCCTTCTGCCATTTGCCTTCTGCCACATAGTCCAGAATGGTCATATGCTGCGGAAATTCCGGAGTCTGGGGAAGCCAGCTGATCCGGATCCCGTTCTGGGTGATCACCTGCCCTTCGTCCGGTTCTTCCTCTCCAGCGATCACGCGGAGCAAAGTAGTTTTACCGGTTCCGTTTACACCGATGATACCTATTTTTTCTCCCTGATCGATGCCGCAGGAGATATCATCAAATATCACCTTATCTCCAAAAATTTTGTGGATATGTTCTATATTAAGAATGTTCATGCGCATTTTCTCCGTTTTCTTCCAAAGTATATAAAAATCATTTCCATGATAGCGAATTTCCACGATTCCGTCAAGAATCACTGTTATGACAGGGGAAAGGGCTGTACCTCAAATCTGGAAGTACAGCCCTCTTGGGGGATTGTTTTTTATCTGGATTTTGGTCAACAGTTTCTGGTGTCGCCAGCTGCTGCCCTTATTTTTCGTATATCCACCGCCTTTCGTATCTTTTGACGCTATTGTAAAAAATTAATCAGGAAATGACAACAGACCTGTGACAAAATGACAGTTTCCATGAAATATGACATTTTTATGTTAAATATCTACTAAAAGCACGTTCATTCCTGATAATTTTCTACACAATACGTCATTTCAGGCCAAAATCCGATATTGGATATACATAAAAGTTATGATATACTATTTTTACTACTCTTTTATAAACCGGAGGTTATATTATTTTGAATATTGCAATTATTGATGACATCTCAACGGATGCAGAAGCCCTGAAGAATATCGCTGTTTCCTATTTTGAGAAAAAACAGATCCGGGCAGAAATCTGTCATTTTTTCAGCGCAGAAGAATTTTTTGAAGATTATCAGCCCGGAAAATTTCAGATCCTGTTCCTGGATATTTATATGGACGGGATGACAGGTATGGAAGCTGCGCGCAGGATCCGAAGACAGTCCGATAACTGCATCCTTGTTTTTGTCACTACCAGCAGTGATTTCGCTGTGGAAAGCTATGATGTAGGAGCCTCCTATTATCTTCTGAAACCATTTCAGCCAGAAAAACTCTGTTCCATTCTGGATTCCTTTCAATCCAGGCATTTACTGGCATCCCGTTACATTGAAGTCGTTTCTGACCGGGTTCCCATCCGGGTCCCTCTGCGCAGTATTTTATATGCAGATACATTCCGAAATGCAGTGTGCCTTCATACCGACGCCGGTCCGGTCCGTTCTTATCTTACCTTTCACAAATTTGAGGAGCAGATCCGGGACTGTCCCAATTTTCTCTCCTGTTACCGTGGCTGTGTCGTCAATATGGACCGTATACAGGAAGCTTCTGAAGAAGGCTTCCTTCTGGACAACGGAGAGGTCGTCCAGATCCGGAAACGTGGCTCTTCTGCTATCCGTAAAGCTTATCTTCAGTATCTCTTTGCGTCAGATGAAGAAATATCTCAGCTTTAAAAATGCCATTTTCAGACTGAAAATCCGCAAACCCTCCATAACGTGCCGCAATTTCCATGATCGACGCAGTTCCGATCCCCTGTCCGGAATGCTTACCTGAAAAAAATCCTGTTTTATTTCTGCGTAAGGGATCTGTGCAGCTGTTCTCTTCTTTTATAAGAAGTTTATTACTTCTGGTACGTATCTGTACACGGACAAATCTGGAACTGCCTTTCGGACAAAGCTGTGCCGCTTCTATGGCATTTTCCAGAAGATTACCAAAGAGACGACAAAAATCTGTATCCTGGATCCCTGTTTTTTCCGGTGCTTCTACCTGACACTGAAAAACGATCCCGTTTTTTCTGCATAATTCTTCATAATAATGTAAGATCGCATCGGCAACCTGATTTTTACAGTAAGAATGATAGGGCAAACGTTCCTGGAATTCCCGGGTATACCGGCAAAGGTATTTCTGCATTTCTCCATACTGCTCACGTTCCAGTAATGCAGACAGAACACGAAGGTGCTGACGCATATCATGACGGACACGGCTGGTTTCTTCCATCTGTTCTTTTAATCGGTCGTAATGATTTTTCTGGGCAAGGAGACGAAGTTCAGTCTGATGACTGTATACCTCATAAGTCAGACGGATCTTATATGCTTCTGACAGATCTCTCCACAGAACACAGCCAAACGCAGCTGTCAGTATCAGCCCACCTGTCTCCGGGAAACCTCCTCCCAAAATCGGCTCATAAAGATACCCTATCCGATCTGCCACAAGGGAACAGGCATAAATCGTTGTTCCCACCAAAACAATCTTTCCATATCTGCAATCTGTTTCTCCAAAAGTATTGAGCAGCATATAGATCGCTGCCACCCATTTGACTGCCTCACTGATCCAGACAACATCATAAAGAAGCCTGGCTGAAGGAAGTATATCCGCAAAAATCTCCAGAAAGAAAGCTACTACGATCCAGAGATCGATCAAAAGAAACAGATATATGCCCC
>NC_021014.1:1006831-1030881 GCF_000209835.1 Ruminococcus sp. SR1/5
CCTATAATACAATCCTCAAGCCGGATCATGCAGGAAAGGATCAGATAATAGATCATAGTTTCCAGGGCATACCAGGGCTTTGTGGGAAGAAGAAAAAAATTATGTACCAGGGAGCATAACGAATATCCTGCCACACAGAGACAGACCAGATTAAAAATAGCAAATTCTTTTGTCCTGGTTCTGACATGTACCATAAGAGTCCCAAACATGATACAGATACAGAACGCAATGGCACAGCCGCTTCCGAGTACCCGCAGTCCTCTCTGTATGCTTACACGAACCGGAGATCCCAAAACCGGAATAGCCTGGATTCCGGATCTGATATGGCTTTTGTCTGCTACTGCTATGACAATCTCCACAACCCCGGATCCCTGAAACGTAAAAACACGGTTCATGACCCGGTCCATATAGGTTTTTTCGTCAGGATCCCCCACTTCCCCGGCCAGTTCTCCATTGATATAGATTCGGTATGCGGAAAAAACCTCCGCCATAGATATCGCCCAGATTTTTTCCTCTTCGGGCAGGATCAGAAACATCCGGTATGTCCCACATCCATACGTAGAAGCCTCTTTATTCCCCAGCTCCATTTCATTACGTTCTCCGATCGAAATATAACAACTGTAATATCCTGGATCCTTTTTCAGCATCTCAGGTGTAAGCAGCTTTCCCGGAAAATATTGCCATTCCCTGGCAAGATAATGTAGCTTTGCCGCCGCATCTTTATCATCCAGACAAAGGATTCCCTGAATGGGCTGCTCGCCTTTCGCTGTATATTCATTATTTATGAGATACATCATAAAAAAGCAGTCATAGATAACACCACAGTAAGTCCAAAGATCAGGATCCATTGCCTACTTTTCTCCTTTATGACTGTCACCTCGCTTTCCGGATCTGCTTCGGATTCCTACGATCAGCACTGTTATCATTGTTGCTGTCGTCAGGACTGCCACTGCAAAAGGATTCTCTTCTATATCATCTATTTTCCGACCTCTTACGCAGAAGATTCCTGTCTCGTCCGTGTCAACGATCAGAAGATCCTGCTTTTTATCCAGGAATGTCTTTAGTTTTCTTCCTCTGGAATCCGTAATTTCCATAGTTTCCGGACCTCCGTTGGGAAACATCGCTTTTACCGGTATCATGATCCGGCTCCCCGGAATATCCGTGATCTTCTGAGTGCCTTTATAGATCTTTATTTCATATGAATGATTGGAAACCTTTTGTACCAGTGCCTGTATTGTACCATTCTCTGCTACCTTCCAACTTTGTGCCACAGAAGCAGGGATACGAAGACTGATTCCTTCTTTTTCAAAATTTATATCTCCCATATATTTCAGGATAAGATCCAGACGTTTTCCACTGATCACAGTCCATTTTTCAGTAACAACTTCTGTTACCTTTCTGGCCGGCTGCTGCACTTCAGGTTCAGCCCGTACAGTTCTCGCGTTATAAATCATACCGACACACAGCGCAATAACTTCAAGTATCAACCAAAAACCATATCGTATTGTTTTTTGCAGATTATACATATCTGGTCATCCCCATTACATATGTTTCATCTATCTGCATCCAGAATACCTCTTTTTCAGCTTTCAGGCAATCAAATCTATACGTAATAAATCGACATCTTTCGAACAAAACAAAGGTGCTGATCACTGCTATTACACAGAATCAGCACCTTTTCATATATCGTTATTTCTTTTTCTGCATACCTGGAAATCGCCGAAAATAATAGATGACAAACAGTACCGCAGTAATTATCCAGGACACCGGATAACTGAGCATGATACTGTCGATCCCCGGATGAGATCTTACAAAGGCAAACAACCAGATGATACGTAAAAGACAGACTCCTCCACAGGTCAGGATCATAGGAACCAGTACTCTTCCGGCACCACGCAGCGCTCCGGAAATAATTCCGATCACAACATAAATAGCATAGGACGGAATCAGGAAACGGATCATATGCACCCCAATGTCTACAACCACCTGATCTGTTGTAAACAAATGGTAGATCGGATTTGCGAACAGAATAAGTGCTCCGCTTACAATAAACGCCGAAATGTATGCCATCACCATACAGACGCGGACACTTTTTCGCATGCGGTGGTATTTTCCGGCACCATAATTCTGTCCCACAAAGGTGGTAATTGAGATGGCAAAAGCATTGCATACCATCCAGAACACCGCATCAATCTTTCCCATAGTTCCCCAGGCTGCCACTGTGTCAGTCCCCAGTTCATTGACAAAAATCTGAATGGTGAGATTGGCAATATTATACATCACCGATTCCAGTCCTGCCGGAAGTCCAATCCTGAGAACTGCCCCCAAAGACCGGAGATCAAAACGGATCTCATGAAATTCCAGACGATAAATATCCTCTGCGCGCATCAGGAACCAGGTTACAAGGATGGCACTGACTGCCTGGCAGCTGACTGTTGCAAGTGCAACACCGAGGACTCCCATATGGAAGATCACTACAAATACAACATCCAGCAAAATATTCAACAAACAGGTAATGATCAGCACATAGAGCGGTCTTTTGGAATCTCCTACCGCTCTTAGGATACTGGATACCATGTTGTAGACCAGATTGAAAAATGTTCCCGCAAAATAGATATGCAGGTACAGCACAGAATCGGGAATTACTTCTGCCGGTGTTTTCATCAGGTGAAGGATCGGCTCAGCCAGGATAAAACCTGCTGTTCCCACAATAATACTGGCAGCCAGGCAGAAGATCATGGATGTGTGAAGTGCTTTTTAAGGTTTTTGTGGTCTTTCGCTCCGTAAAACTGAGAAATCACTACAGACGCACCGGAACATAAACCTACAAAAAACCTACGATGAGATTCACGATCATACTGGATGAGCCTCCTACTGCTGCCAATGCTTCTTTTCCCACAAAGCGGCCTACTACAACTGTATCGGCAGTATTGTAGATCTGCTGGAACAGAGTTCCAAACAAGATCGGAAAAAAGAATATCAGAAGCTGCTTCCAGATCACACCCTCTGTGATCTGGTTCACGGCGGTATTTTTCTGATTCTTGTTCTGTTTCATATTTTTTTATTTCCCCCCAGAGTATAAAAAAAGCCGGTATACTTATCTCAGCATACCAGACTCTTTTCGCATCATATATTGACTGTCTAATTAAAATTAGTCCTCAACTTTGATGATTTCCTTCTTATTGTAGCTTCCGCAAGCTTTGCAAACTCTGTGTGGCATCATAAGTGCTCCACATTTGCTACATTTAACAAGGTTCATAGCGCTCATTTTCCAGTTCGCTCTTCTCTTGTCACGTCTAGCTTTGGAAGATTTGTTCTTAGGACAAATGGACATAGGTTACACCTCCTTAAATTTACTGAATATATCACTGATAGCTGCCATGCGGGGATCCTTAGGCTCCTCCTTGCATCCGCAGGGACCTTCGTTCAGGTTCTTCCCGCAGCGGCTGCAGATACCTTTACAGTCTTCTTTACATAAGACCTTTAAAGGCCAGCATATCAATACCTCAAGATAGACCAACCGGTCCACATCCAGGTTCATACCTGTGAGATAGCTGCTTTCATCCAGATCATTGACACGCTCTTCATCAGAAAGCTTCATATCGAGCTTCTTCTTAAATTCCAGCGGTATCTCGACGGCTACTGTCTCAAGACAGCGGTCACATGGAATGCCCACTGTGATCTTACCAGTTCCTGTAAGCTCAAGAACCTTATCACCGGTATTGGTGATCGTAAGCTCTACCGGTTCCTTCGCAAGTACCGGAAAACTTCCCATCTGAAAATCAATCTTCTCCAGTTCAGGAGCAACTGATTCCTGGATCGTCTTGCCATCACAGGAAGAAATGTCTAATAAATGAATCTGCATAAGTCTCTCCTATCCACACTCAATCCATTATACATATGGTCTTGTGATTTGTCAACGTTATTTTCGGGAAAATATTACATTTTTTAATTTTTTGTTACTGTTGGCTTAATCAGAAATTCGGGGTAAATTACGGGGGTGGACCTTTAATTGTCCGCCCCCCGAATGTATACTGCTGATCCACAGTAATATATAATTCTGCCTGATTACCGATCATGCCCGAACGGTTCTGTACCGGTACTGAAACAGCTGATTATACCAGTGCTACAGTCTCACGGCAGATTGCAAGCTCCTCGTTTGTCGGGATAACTGCAACCTTAACCTTGGAGTCCGGTGTGGAGATCACGATTTCCTCGCCACGATGTCCGTTAGCATCTTTGTCAAGTGTTACGCCAAGGTATCCGAGATAGCTGACAACCTTCTCACGTACCGGGATCGCATTCTCACCGATACCTGCTGTGAAGACGATCGCGTCAACACCATTCATTGCTGCAACATATCCGCCTACGAATTTAGCGATGCTATAGCAGAGAACGTCGATGGCATTAGCTGCATCCTCGTTTCCGCCTTCAGCTGCCTCGTTGAGGTCACGGAAGTCGCTGGAAAGTCCGCCGGAAAGTCCGAGAAGACCAGATTTCTTGTTGAGTACATTCATAACGCCCTCAATGTCCAGGTTCTCTTTCTTAGCAATGAACTCCATGATAGCCGGATCGATGTTACCGGAACGAGTTCCCATAACAACACCTTCAAGTGGTGTAAGACCCATTGTTGTATCTACACATTTGCCATTTACAACTGCGCTGATGGAAGATCCGTTTCCAAGGTGGCAGACGATAACTTTGGAGTTGTCTTTGTCAAGGCCAAGGAAATCAACAGCTCTCTTGGATACGAAGCTGTGGGATGTTCCGTGGAAACCGTATCTTCTTACTTTATATTTCTTGTAGAAGTCAAGCGGAAGTCCATAAAGATATGCTTTAGCAGGCATTGTCTGATGGAAAGCGGTATCAAATACGCCTACCTGTGGTACGCCTGGCATAAGCTCTGCACATACACGGATACCAATGAGGTTAGCCAGGTTGTGGAGCGGTGCAAGGTCATTGCACTCTTCTACTGCTTTGATCATCTCGTCTGTGATCACTGCAGAAGAAGCAAATTTCTCGCCTCCGTGTACGACACGATGTCCAATCGCATTAACCTCTTTAAGGCTTCCGATTGCACCTGTTTTATCGTTTGTAAGAGCATCCAGTACCATCTGGATCGCTTCTTTATGTGTTGGCATAGCTGCCTCTGTGATCTCTTTGTCACATCCGGCTTTCTGATATACCAGTCTTCCGTCAATACCGATTCTCTCGCAGAGACCCTTTGCAAGTACATTCTCTGTCTCAGAATCGATTAACTGATATTTTAATGAAGAACTTCCACAGTTGATAACTAATACGTTCATGATTTAACTCTCCTGATCTTTTAATAATTATTTATCCTCTGCCTGGCACTGTACTGCTGTGATCGCTACAACACCTACGATATCATCTGCAGAGCATCCGCGAGACAGGTCGTTTACAGGTTTTGCGATACCCTGTGTAACAGGTCCGTATGCTTCTGCTTTACCAAGACGCTGAGCAAGCTTGTATCCGATGTTACCTGCATCAAGGTCAGGGAATACCAGTACGTTAGCTTTACCTGCTACTTCGCTTCCCGGTGCTTTGGATGCGCCTACGCTTGGAACGATAGCTGCATCAAGCTGGAACTCTCCGTCAAGTTTAAGCTCCGGATGCTCCTCTTTGGCAATTCTTGTAGCCTCTACGACTTTATCTACGTCAGGATGCTTTGCACTTCCCTTAGTGGAGTGGGAAAGCATAGCTACGATCGGCTCCTCCTGAACAAGAAGCTTAAAGGACTCAGCAGAAGATGCTGCGATCGCAGAAAGCTCATCCGGAGTCGGGTTCTGGTTCAGACCGGAATCAGCAAATACGAATGCACCGTTTGCACCATACTCGCAATCCGGAACAACGATCAGGAAGAATGCGGATACAAGCTTGGTTCCCGGTTTTGTCTTCAGGATCTGAAGGCATGGACGAAGTGTATCTGCTGTAGAATGGCATGCACCGGATACCATACCGTCTGCATCCCCCATCTTAACCATCATTACGCCATAGTATGGGTACTGAGTATGAAGGATCTCTTTCGCTTTCTCAGGTGTCATTCCCTTCTTTGCTCTCAGCTCTACAAATTTATCAATATATGCCTGAGTTCTGTCAGATTTCTCCGGATCTACGATCTGTGCACCGGAAATATCAAAGCCGCCCTCTGCAGCTTTCTTGTTGATCTCTTCCTCATTACCGATGAGGATGATCTTTGCAACTCCCTCTTTCAGAATCTTGTCAGTTGCCTCAAGAGTTCTCATATCCTCTGTCTCTGGCAGTACAATTGTTTTTACGCTTTCTTTTGCTCTTTTTTTAAGCAGTTCAACAAATCCCATGATTAAATGGCTCCTTTCTTGATGTAACAAAAACGCTAGTGTCTGTTCGGGCACTACACTATGTTTATTATACCCCCTTACCCTTTTCTTTTCAAGCGTTTCATTGTCAGAAAATGGCTATACTGCGTATTTTTTGAAGTGCAATTGTTACTGTTTACCGACAATGTTCTGCGATGTGTTTTTTGTGGATAAAGATCACAGATGGCCCGAGGATTTCGGCGCATGATCATAAATTTGCGTGATTTCTGTATCTCACAAAGGGTGTTGCCGGGCCCAGAGCGGACAGCAACATTCGGTTTTATGGCAGCAAAACAGATTTCGAATGCCGCTTAACTTTTTACATTGCTTATGTTAAAATAGCACCATTATAATTTTCAGAAATGGCAGGTACTTTTTTATATGAAAGTTGTTGGAATCATTGCAGAATATAACCCATTTCACAAAGGTCACGAATACCAGATCCGCTATGCCCGGGAGATCCTTGGTGCTGATTATATTGTGATCGCCATGAGCGGGGATTTTGTCCAAAGAGGGGCTCCTGCCCTTATGGAAAAACATCTCCGGGCTGAGATGGCTCTTCTCGGAGGCGCCGATCTGATTCTGGAAATGCCGGTACAGACAGCAACGGCCAGTGCGGAAGGATTTGCCGCAGGTGGCGTAAGCCTTCTTGACGGGCTTGGTGTTGTAGATGAGCTATGTTTCGGAAGTGAATGCGGAGATACAGAGACTCTTATGAATATTGCACAGATTCTTGTAAAGGAACCGTTTGAATACCGCAAACTCCTTCAGCAGAATCTTCGTACCGGAATGAGTTTTCCTGCTGCAAGAAGCAGTGCTTTGATCCGTTACATGCGAGAAAAAGCCACTTCCGTGCATAACACATTCGACGTTTCATCAGAACATATTGAACTCATTCTTTCTTCTCCCAATAACATCCTGGGAATCGAATACTGCAAAGCGCTTCTCCGTCTTAACAGTTGTATCCTTCCTCATGCACTTTTAAGAAAGGGAAGTGGTTATCATGATACGGATTTTTCTCTTCTTTCCGACGAAGAATTTCCCTCTGCTTCCGGCATCCGGAGCCTTATGAAAAAATCCGAAGGAACTGTGCAGTCTGCTGATCTTTCCCGGTTGATCCCTTCTGCTTCCCTTCCGGGATTCCTGGATTCTCTCAAAAAAGGAGCATGGCTTTCTGACTCAGCACTGGATCTTCCTCTGCATTACAAACTGCTTCTGGAATCCGAAGAAACTTTAAAAATGTATCCGGAGCTTTCGGATGCACTGATCCGGCGTATCCTGAAATCCCGAAATCAATATGAAGGTTTTTCCCAGTTTGCGGATCTTTTGAAAACACGGGATATTACCCGTTCTGCTATCTGCCGCAGCCTTGTCCGGATCTTTCTTGACCAAAAAACAAAAGCACCCGGACACATTCCCTATGCCCGGGTACTTGGCTTTCAAAAAAGCAGCGCTCCGCTTCTCAGCCAGATCAAGAAAAACTCCTCGATCCCGCTGATCACCAAAGCCGCCGATGCATCTGCGATCCTCGATGAAACTGCGCTTCGACTTTTTAATGAAACCTGTGCGGCTTCCAATCTTTACGAAATGCTTCTCTACCACAAAACAGGTCAGCCTTTCATCCACGAGATGAAAAAGCCGCTGCGGATCATTTAAGCTCCACAGCGGCTTGAACGCTGATAAGTAATCTTTTCATGGCTTGAGATCGGATTTTGAACAACTTTCAGTTATTCAGTTTAATCCGCTTTTTCGGATCGCTTCCACTGCTTCCCGGATCTTCTCCGGCGGAAGTACCAGGGCGAAACGTACGTAGCCCTCTCCGTGGGGACCAAAGCTTGCTCCCGGAGTCACGATGACGCCGGCCTTTTCCATCAGTTCCATGCAGAATGCCATGCTGTCGGTGCGGCCACCCGGGATCTTCGCCCAGACAAACATGGTGCCTTTTCCATTTGGAAGTTCCCATCCGATATCACGAAGTCCCTGGCAGAGAGCATCTCTTCTCTCCTGGTACTTCTGACACTGTTCTTTTACGCTGTCCAGCGGTCCCTGAAGTGCTGCAATAGCTGCTTTCTGAAGCGGCAGGAACATGCCGAAGTCGATCTGGCTTCTCAATTTGCGGAGCGCTGCGATCACATCCGGCCGGCCTACCAGAAAGCTAAGTCTTGCGCCTGTAACATTGAAGGATTTGGAAAGACTGAAAAATTCCACTCCAATATCTTTCGCTCCCGGAGTGGCCAAAAAACTTCCTCCAAATGCCCCGTCAAAAATAATATCGCTGTACGCATTATCATGAATGATCAGAATATCATATTTTTTCGCAAATTCCACGATTTCTTCGTAAAGTCCCGGAGTGGCAATGCTTCCTACCGGGTTGGACGGCAGGGATACTACCATATATTTAGCCTTATTCGCTATTTCTTCCGGAATTCCCTTTACATAGGGAAGAAAATCATGTTCTGCAACCAGCGGATAATAGTAAGGAACTGCTCCTGCCATCAGACTTCCTGCTGCAAATACGGGATAGCACGGATCCGGAAGAAGTACTGTATCTCCCTCATCACAAAGCGCCATGCCAAGATGCCCCATTCCTTCCTGACTTCCATAAACAGTCATTACCATGTCCGGTGTCAGTTCCACATCAAAACGTTTCTTATAATAAATACAGACTGCATCCAGAAGCTCCGGCAGATCACGGAGACTGTATTTCCAGTTGTTGTCATCCATAGCTGCTTCCGCTACAGCTTTCTTGATATATTCCGGAGTCTTGAAATCCGGAGTTCCCACACTCATGTTATAGATCTTCATGCCCTGTGCTTCCAGCTCCATACGTCGGTTGTTCAGAGCAGCAAAAATTTCATCTCCAAATCGGTCCAATCTTTTTGAAAACTGCATATCATTCGTCCCTCTTCCATAATAAAATCAAACGGATATTCGCAATCCGCTTCGCTACTTGCTCATAAATGAAATCACAAAGTGATTTCATTTATTTTATCACGGTAACGTGACATACTCAAGAATTTTCATAAAAAAAGAACCATCACCGGTGTAAAGCAGCTATTCATTTTCCACTTTACACATGATCGGTAACGGTTCTTCATTATTTATTCCGTTTATTCAGACAAAAGAATACGGTCATTATCCAAAGCCTTGCCCACTCCCGTTTTAAATTTCTCAAGAAGGCCATCCACGGTCATATCCTTCTTCTCTTCCCCTCCGATATCCAGCACGATATTGCCGGAGTCCATCATCAGGATACGGTTACCAAGATCAATTGCTGACTGCATATTGTGTGTGATCATCAGACAGGTCAGCTGATTTTCTTCCACGATCCGTCTGGTGAGATTAAGGACTTTCTCAGCAGTTCCCGGATCAAGGGCTGCAGTATGCTCGTCCAGAAGAAGTAATTTCGGCGGATTCATGGTTGCCATCAAAAGCGTCAGCGCCTGTCTCTGTCCACCGGAAAGAAGACCTACCGGATGGCTCATCCGCTCTTCCAGCCCAATGTCCAGCTTCTTTAATTCCTCACGAAAACGCTCTTTTTCCTGCCGGGTCGTGCGGGAAAGCCACCCACCCTTGCCGGCTGCAAGTGCAAGATTCTCTTCGATCGTCATTCCCGGTGCAGTACCACGCATCGGATCCTGATAAAGACGTCCGATCTCTTTTGCGCGTGCATGCTGCGGCATAAATGTGATATCCCTGCCATCCAGCTCGATCGAACCGGCATCTGTAAGAAAATCACCGCAGATTGCATTAAAAAGTGTTGATTTTCCTGCACCATTGGAACCGATGATCGTAGCAAAGTCGCCTTTTTTCAGTTCCAGGGAAAGATCTGTGATTGCCTTTTTTTCGTTTACGGTTCCCGGATTAAATGTTTTTGAAATATGGCTGATTTTTAGCATGGATCATCTTCCTCCTTTTGTATGAGTCATTCTTCTTCGGATCTGCGGCCACTGTTTCTTAAGATACGGACCGGAAATTGCAAGAACAACGATCACAGAGGATACCAGCTTCAGCATAAATGCCGGCATATTGAACCGAAGTGCGATGGTATACACAAGGCGGAAGATAAAGGAACCAAGCACCATTCCCACCGCTCTCACAAAAATTCCTCCATGTCCGAGAAGGGTACCTCCGATCAGCAAGGATGCCAGTGCGATGGTAACCATTCCCTGACCGATGTTGATATCTACGGATTTCTGTGACTGAGACAGAAGACATCCGGAAAGTGCGGTAAATGCATTTGCCACGCAAAGGCCGATCACCGTTGTAAAGACCGGATTGATGGAGGAAGATTTTACCATATCAGAATTATTTCCGGTTGCCCGGATCGCAAGGCCAAGTCTTGTTTTCAGAAAGAATACCAGAAATACGATCACGAGGATCACTGCGATGGCTGCAATGAGGATATCTTCCCTGCCTTTTAACGGTGTACCTGCAAGCGCATCCTTCATCATGGTAAATACTGTGGTCGTCCGATTCATATTGATCAGGGATGACCCTCCCATGACCGCGATATTTACGGAATATAATGCAGTATTTACAATAATACCTGCAAGCAGGCTATCTACTCCCAGCTTCGTCTGCAGGATAGCCGTTACAAATCCTGATGTAACACCTGCTGCCATGGCTGCCGCAATGGACAGAAACGGATGTCCGCTTACAGCAACTACGGCTCCTACAGCGGCCCCGAAGGTAAAGCAGCCATCTGTAGAAAGGTCGCAGACATTCAGCATGGAATAACTAAGGAACAAAGCAAGAACTGTCAGAGAACAGATCAGTCCAAGCTTCAGGGCAGTCTCCCCGAGGGAGAGCATAGTTGCAATCGTCACAGTGATTTCCTCCAATTGGATTTATTTCATAACTGCTCACAAAAGTGAGCGGTTAATTTATTTTGATTCTACTTCATCAAAGCTTTCTGCAGTTGTGATCTCATTTACCTGTGTGCAGAGAGGCTCAAATGCCTTCTTTACGGTATCGAAATCAAGTCCAAGTGCCTTGCAGGTTTCTGTATTAACTGTTGCAGTACCATTGTCAAAGGTTTCAACAGCTGTTTTAGACGGATCCGCATTATCTATCAGAATGTCAGCGATCATATCGGCTGTTTTCTGTCCCAGATTTGCATAATCAACACCATATCCTACAAAGGCACCATTTAATGCAAAGGAGTCGGCACCTGTGTAGTGCGGGATTCCTGCGTCGATGAATTTTTCATAAATAGAAAGTTCTGCTGTCATGATGGTGTTGTCCGTAGGTGTAAATACGGCATCCACACCGTCAGCGATCAGTGCATCTGCTGCGAGCTGGACTTCATCGGTAGTGGTTCCGGTACGCTCTACATATTCGATTCCCTCTTTATCCAGATAATCTTTTGCTTCCTGGATCGCTGTTGTGGAGGAATCCTGTCCGACATCATAGAGAAGACCGATCTTCTTTACATCCGGATTCTGTGCCTGGATCAGCTTCATGATAGAAGAAGTATCCAGGTAATCGCTAGTTCCTGTGATATTTGCACCAGGAGCATCCAGAGAATCTACAAGACCGGAGCCAACCGGATCAGATACTGCGGAGAAAACAACCGGTGTATCGCTTCCCTCTGTAGCGGACTGCATACGCATTGCTACTGGTGTAGCCACACCAACCATCAGATCAACCTTATCCGCCTGAAAATCTGAAATGATCTGTTCCATAACACTGGCATCTGCATTACAGTTATCATAAGACACATCAAATGTGACACCCTTTTCTTTGCCAAGCTCCTCCAGACGGGACTGGATGTTGTCTACGATCTGGTTCAGGGAAGCATCATCTACATAATTGCAGATGCCCACTTTAAAATCCTCCGCCATAACCGGGCTTGTCATCATCATAGTTGTTGCTGCTACTGCTGCGATCACTAACATTCTTTTTTCATGGTTTTGTTCTCCCTTCTTATTTCCGCTTATGATTACCTTTTGTACACCTTGCGGTCTGCTTTTCCGGAACAACTTTCATGCGACAGAATCGCTTTTCCTGTAACACAAAAACCGCCCCAAGCTTATATCATGCTTGAGACGGTAATAAAAGTTCTTTATTATCGCGGTACCACTCAAATTGACGAATCGTCCACTTTCCGGTGTACTAACATACACTCCTCATTGGTAACGGGTTCGGTTCCCGTCGGCGCCTACTGTACAGATAAATAGTTCGGGCCGCCCTCGAAAGTCCATTCAACATCTGGTCCCCTGCGGATTTCCACCATCACCGCTCTCTGTGAAGCTTCCTGAAATGTTTACTTCTCTTTCTCACTGGTTTGTTTTTTAAGTTGTGTTTACTTTAGCACATCAACGTGAGTCTGTCAAGCCCAAAAATAAAATTAATTCTTAAAGCTGTGGATCGGTGCCGGGATCCTTCCACCTCTCTGTACAAATGCATCACAGGAGAAGGAATTTACAGGCATGATCGGAGCATAGCCAAGAAGACCTCCGAACTCAACCGTTTCGCCCACACCCTTACCGATAACCGGGATGAGACGTACTGCAGTTGTCTTCTGATTTACCATACCGATAGCAGACTCATCTGCAATGATACCTGCCAGTGTAGTCGCCTTGGTATCTCCCGGAACTGCGATCATGTCCAGACCAACAGAGCATACACAGGTCATGGCTTCCAGCTTCTCCAGAGTAAGCGCTCCCTCGTTTACCGCATCGATCATTCCCTGATCCTCGCTGACAGGAATAAAGGCACCACTTAATCCGCCCACAGCAGCTGCTGCCATAACGCCGCCTTTCTTCACCTGGTCGTTGAGAAGTGCAAGCGCTGCAGTTGTTCCAGGTGCACCGGCTCTCTCAAGGCCGATCTCTTCCAGGATCTCAGCTACGGAATCACCGATAGCCGGTGTCGGTGCAAGAGAAAGATCCACAATACCAAACGGCACGTCAAGACGCTTGGATGCCTCACGTGCAACCAGCTGTCCAACTCGTGTAACTTTGAATGCGGTACGTTTGATCATCTCGCAGAGAGTTCCGAAGTCCTCGCCACGAACCTGCTCCAGAGCTTTCTTTACAACGCCAGGGCCACTGACACCTACGTTGATGATGCAGTCCGCCTCTGTGACACCGTGGAACGCGCCTGCCATAAACGGGTTATCATCCGGTGCGTTACAGAATACTACCAGCTTGGCACATCCAAGAGAATCCTGGTCCTTAGTAGCCTCTGCTGTTGCGAGGATGATCTCGCCCATCAGCTTTACGGCATCCATGTTGATACCGGTCTTGGTGGAACCAACGTTTACAGAACTGCAGACGCGCTCTGTTTCTGCCATTGCCTGAGGAATGGAGCGGATAAGAAGCTCCTCTGCCGGAGTCATTCCTTTGCTTACCAGTGCAGAATATCCGCCGATAAAGTTAACGCCAACTTCCTTGGCACATTTATCCAGCGTTCTTGCGATGGTCACAAAATCCTCCGGTTTCTTACATGCAGCCCCGCCAACCAGAGCAATGGGTGTTACGGAAATTCGTTTATTTACAACCGGGATACCGTACTCGGTTGCGATCTCATCACCGGTAGCTACCAGATTTCTGGCCTTTGTGGTGATCTTTTCGTATATTTTCTGATTCAGTGCATCCAGGTCAGGATCGATACAGTCCAGAAGGCTGATCCCCATGGTGATGGTACGCACATCCAGATTCTCCTGCTCGATCATTTTATTTGTCTCGTTTACCTCAAAAATATTGATCATTTTATTTTCTCCCTGATGATTGATGTAAAGTAGATATTATATGCATTGGCAATCCGCATTCGCTGCTTGATCATACTCGATGCATCATGTTAAAAATATCTTCATGCTGGCAGTGGATCACAACACCGATCTCCTTGCCCAGATTTTCAAGCTCTTTTGCAAGTTCACCGCCATCCTTTTCACATTTTGCTGTGTCTGCGATCATCATCATGTTGAAGTAACCCTGAACGATGGTCTGAGAAATATCCAGAATATTAACCTGATTCTCTGCAAGATATGTACAAACCTTTGCAATAATTCCTACTGTGTCATTTCCTACTACTGTGATAATTGTCTTCTTCATCGTTTTTTCCTTTCTACACTGTGATTATTTCTGATATGTGATCCCTCTTCGCTACCTGGATCTTAAAATCCCTGGAACGGTACGGGTTGTCACCAAGTGTCACCTCCGAGCACACAGTCTCGTAGGCAAGTTCTTCATAGTTGTTTTCTCTGCTTAAATGGCCAAGAAAAACCGCCTTCAAATTATCATGGAGGATCCGACAGAGCAGACGTCCTGCATTCTCATTGGAGAGATGCCCACGGTCTCCCAGAATCCTCTGTTTGAGATAATAAGGGTATTTTCCAACCTGAAGCATGCGGATGTCATGATTTGCTTCCAAAAGCACTGCATCCAGATTCTCCAGATTTTTTACAATGTAATCATTATATTTTCCAAGGTCTGTGGCAATGCCCACAGAATGCTCTCCACATTCCAGGCGGTAACCCACCGGCTGTGCAGCATCATGGGGAATGGTAAAAGGATTTACCGTCAGGTCCTTGATCCCAAAAGGCTCATCCTCCCGGATCTCGTGGATCAGTCCCTCCGGCATTTTTCCAAGGGATTTCATACGAAGCATGGCATCTGCTGTTCCACCTGTGGTATAGATGGGAATTCCGTATTTTCTGGAAATCACTCCCAGTCCCTTGATATGGTCGGAATGTTCATGTGTGATCAGGATTCCGTCCACATCTTTCCCTGTAAGATCCAGGGAATTCAGGCCTTTTTCGATACTCTTCCCGCTGATCCCCACATCTACCAGAACATGTGCCTCCTCAGATCCCACATAAATACAGTTGCCGCTGCTTCCGCTGGCAATACTACAAAGTCTCATTTCTCTCTATCCCTTCTCTGATCTGTCTCCGGGTACCCTTCAGATCTCCATTATTCTCGATCACATAATCCGTATGTTCTCTGAAAACCTGGTCAGATACCTGGTTTCGGATAATGCCAAGAGATTTCTCTCTGGAATAGCCACGGCTTTCCATCAGACGACGGATCCGGATTTCCTCCTCTGTATACACATACCAGACTTCATCACAGAATTCCTGATAATTCTCTTCCAGAAAAAGAGCAGCTTCCACAACACAGATCTCTCTTCCAGCTTCCTTTTGTTCTCCAAGAAGATCCAGAATTCTCTGCTTTACAGCCGGATGGATGATCCCGTTTAATTTCAAAAGCATATCCTTATCTGTGAATACTACATCAGAAATCCGTCTCCGGTCAATAGTTTTATCTTTTTTTATGATTTCTTTTCCAAACAATGCGATCACCGCATCGTAACATTCTTCCCCCGGTTCCATCAGAATGTGACCAAGCTGGTCTGCCTGGATCACATATGCCTGGAAATCTTCTTCCAGGATTCCAAGTACTGTACTTTTTCCGGCCCCTACTCCGCCGGTTACTCCGATCACTCTCATTTATTTCGCCTCATACCAGCTGTCACCCTGGTGCATATCTACGTCAAGTTCCACTGCAAGGTCTGCCGCTCCCTTCATCTCTTCTTCCAGAATACGGGAAACTTCCTCGATCTCTTCTTTCTTTGTCTCGATCAGAAGCTCATCGTGAACCTGCAGCACCAGTCTTGAACGCAGTCCCTCTTTTTTCATTCGTTCATAAACATGGTTCATGGCTATTTTGATGATATCTGCTGCAGTACCCTGGATAGGAGAGTTCATGGCTACACGTTCTCCGAAGGAGCGCTGCATGAAATTACTGGATCTCAGCTCCGGCACGGGCCTTCGTCTGCCGAACATAGTTGTCACATAACCGTGTTCCTTGCCATCCTTTACCAGACCGTCCAGAAAGCCCTTGATCTTCGGATAGGTCTCGAAATATTTCTCAATATAGGCAGATGCCTCTTTTCTGGTAATACTCAGATCCTGGCTCAGTCCAAAGGAACTGATCCCATAAACGATTCCGAAATTTACCGCCTTGGCATTTCTTCGCTGAAGAGATGTCACTTCATCCAGCGGCACATGAAACACCTGGGATGCGGTGAGCCGGTGGATATCCTCCGCCTCACGATAAGCCTGGATCAGTTTTTCATCACCGGACATATGTGCCAGCACACGAAGCTCGATCTGGGAATAATCTGCATCCAGAAATACAAATCCCTCCTCCGGCACAAAAACCTTACGGATCAGCCTACCCAGCTCCATGCGGACCGGTATGTTTTGAAGATTCGGATCTGTACTGCTGATACGACCAGTTGCTGTGATCGTCTGATTAAAAGTAGAGTGGATCCTTCCATCTTCTCCGATCACATTTCCGAGACCATCTGCATAAGTGGATTTCAGCTTGGTCAGCTGGCGGTACTCCAGGATATCTTTTACGATGGCATGATCCGGCGCCAGCTTATCCAGGATATCCGCCGCTGTGGAATAGCCAGTCTTGGTCTTCTTTCCACCTGGAAGTCCCAGCTTTTCAAAAAGGATCACACCCAGCTGTTTCGGGGAATTGATATTAAACTCCTCCCCTGCTTCCTGCCAGATGGTTTTTTCCAGCTCCCGGATACGGACTTTAAGTTTTTCACCATAGCTCTTAAGCTCTTCACCCTTAACGGAAATCCCCCATTTTTCCATGGAATCCAGGGTAAAGACAAGAGGAAGCTCGATCTCATCATAAACCTTACGCATGCCTGTTTCATCCAGTTTTTCAAGAAGAACCTTTCGGGCCATGCAGGGCACAAACGCCTGATAGCAGGCATAATTTCCAAGGCATTCCAGTTCCTCTTCCCAGGCCTTTTTCAGAGAAGTCTTTCCAAGAAGGTCTTCCTTTGAGGGGAGCATCATACCATCCAGATATTCTCTGGCGATGTCATCATGGGAATAGGAAGATTTCAGCGGGTTCAGAAGATATGCAGCAACCCCCGCATCAAAAACCTTCTTCGGATCATCAAGGGAAACATGTTTGAGAACTGATTTAATATCCATAGCACAGAGCACCGTACTGTCCGCCAGAGTTTTCAGTTTTCCGCAAAGGTAATCCCCTGTGAGAAGTCCTCCTACCGGAATCTGATAGATTTCTTTTTCATCCAGGACCAATCCCACGGTATACACCTGATCCGGATCTGCAAGAACAGAAATACCCACCTGATCTTTCTGCGCTGCTTTTTCAAACAGTGCCTCCACACCGGAAAGATCATTACAGGTAAAAAATTCCAGTTCCATGGAGGAATCTGCTGTCGTAGCCGGATCAAAACGGTTCAGCATGTTCTTAAATTCCAGGCGTTTACACAATTCATATGCCTCCGGAGTATAGGGATTTTCCACTTTCGCTTTTTCGTAGGAAAATTCCAGCGGACTATCTGTGTTGATGGTTGCAAGCTCTTTGGAAAGCTGTGCCAGATCATAATGCTCGCGGAGAGATTCTTTCGCCTTATTAGGCTTTACCTCTTCCAGATGCTCATGAGCATTCTCAATGGAACCGAACTGCACGACCATCTTGGTCGCGGTTTTCTCTCCAACGCCCGGGATTCCCGGAATATTATCGGAGCTGTCGCCCATCAGCGCTTTCAGTTCTATGATCTGCGGCGGCGTTACCTGATATTTCTCAAGAACTTCCGCTGTATGGTAGTTTTCAATGGTTGTCTTTCCCCGGACAGTCTTCGGAAGCCGGATCAGCACCTTATCTGTGGCAAGCTGAAGAAGATCACGGTCTCCGGAAAGAATGGTAACATCCATACCCTTTGCTTCACTTCTTCTGGCGACCGTACCAAGAAGATCATCTGCTTCATAGCCTTCCAGGGACATGATGTTGATTCCCATGGCAGAAAGCATCTCCTTGATCAGCGGAACCTGTTCCCGAAGCTCCTCCGGCATGGGTTTTCGGGTGCCTTTATAGGCTTCATATCTCTTATGCCGGAACGTAGGTGCACTCAGATCAAATGCAACGGTAAGATACTCCGGCTTCTCTTCCTCCATGATCCTGAACATAATATTCAGAAATCCATATACCGCTCCTGTATGACGTCCTTCTGCATTGGTAAGATCCGGCAGACCATAAAACGCACGGTTCAGGATGCTGTGACCATCGATCAGTAATATTTTTTCACTCAA
Organism: Ruminococcus sp. SR1/5; assembly: GCF_000209835.1. Classification (NCBI taxonomy): domain Bacteria; kingdom Bacillati; phylum Bacillota; class Clostridia; order Eubacteriales; family Oscillospiraceae; genus Ruminococcus; species Ruminococcus sp. SR1/5. The sequence continues at coordinate 1,025,288 of NC_021014.1, forward strand.
AATCAAATTCCCTCCTTCAGTTCCAGGATCACAAAAACAAGAAAGACCACCAGTGCCGCGATCAGAACGCAGACTGCCACTGCAGCGATCGCTCTGTGAAATTTCTTTTTTCGAATATACCTTCTGGATTTTCGGATATCCTCTTCCAGAAGCTCCTTAAAATCCAGAACAGTATCTTCCTGTTTCTCATCCAGCTGCTGCATGGCCTTATGTACAATGAAATATGTGGCAAGCTCATCGTAGCAGGAGGAACACTTCTCAATATGTTCTAGAAAATCCTCCAGATCATTCAACGGCAACGTATGATCGATATATTTATTAACCATTCCCTCTGCAATACGACAATTCATATTTTCCCTCTCTTTCAAAGCAGCGGATCCTCCCATATGATAAGCCTCTTCTGAGATCCCGCTTCACAATTTGCCCCAGACTGGGGAAATATTTCCCAGAATGTTATATCATTATAGCGAATTAAACGTTGAATGACAAGGGCGGTTTCCTGTGGTATACTTGAGATGTCCCGGTCAGAAAACAGAAAAACTGACCAAATATGAAAATCCAGGCAAGGAGGATCACCATTATGAAATCTATAGCAATCGTTACAGACAGTAACTGCGGCATGTCTCCCGCTCAGGTAAAAGACCTTGGCATCTACATGCTTCCAATGCCGTTTTTTATAGATGATAAGGAATATCTGGAAGACATTGACATGAACCAATCAGAGTTCTTTCAGCATCTTGAACAAAATCCAGGCTGCAGAGTTTCCACATCTCAGCCTACACCGGAATCCGTCACTACCCTCTGGGACAAGCTGCTCAAAGACTACGACGAGATCGTACATATCCCCCATGTCCAGCGGTCTCTCCAGTTCCATGCAGACTGCCCGCATGCTTGCAGAAGACTATGATGGCCGTGTACGTGTCGTAAACAACCAGAGGATCTCCGGAACCTTACGTTACTCTGCCATCGAGGCTATCCAGCAGGCTAAAAACGGTCTCTCTGCCGATGAGATTGGAACTTGGCTGGAAGAAACCCGCTTCGACTCCAGCATCTATATCACTGTAGCTACTCTGAAGTACCTGAAACAGGGCGGCCGCATCACTCCTGCAGCTGCAGCCATCGGAACCATGCTCCGTCTGAAACCGGTTCTGCAGATCCAGGGCGAAAAGCTGGACGCCTTCTCCAAGGCCCGCACCATGACCCAGGCAAAAAACACTATGACTAAAGCCATCAAAGATGACATTGCAGACCGCTTTGGAGAAAAGATCAACCTGGATGTCATCCACTCCCACAACCTGGAAGCAGCCGAAGAATTCCGAAAAGAAGTCCTCACCACCTTCCCGAATATCGGTGAAGTCAACATCTTCCCTCTCTCCCTGAGCGTCTCCTGCCACATCGGCCCCGGAAGTCTGGCCCTCACCTGTTCCAAGGTACACCCGGAAATATGGTAAAGACTAGTCAGAAGCAATCCACATGGCCAGAGCACAGCCGGAGGGAATACTTCTGTATGGCTCTGTCTCTGGAGGAGGGCTGCTAGTCCTTAGGTTCTGGAAATCTGCGTTATTAAAAAAGTTCGGCTGTCTGAGCGGCAACAAGCCGCGAGTTCCGAACTTTTTTAATGGTTTTAGCAGATTTTCAGGGCCTTAGAACTAACACCCAACGGAAGTCGAAGACCATACAGAAGTATTCCCTTCGGCGTCCCTCCCGCCAACATATTTAATTTTCCTGTGTATTCTCAATCTCCACCGGCGCTTCATTCAAGATCTTCATAAACTCCTCACCGGTGATCGTCTCATGCTCATACAGATACTTGGCAATCTCATGGAGCTTTCCGATATTATCTGTAAGGATCTTCGTAGCCTTTTCATGCTCCCGTCTTACAAGCTCCACAACCTTCTTGTCCAAAAGTGTCTGCGTCTCAAAGGAACAGGTTAGACTTGCATCTCCGCCAAGATACTGATTGCTTACATTTTCCATGGCAACCATGTCAAAATCATCACTCATACCATACCTGCTGATCATCGCTCTGGCAATCTTGGTCGCCTGCTCAATATCATTGGAGGCACCGGTAGTAATGGAATGGAAGATCAGCTCTTCCGCTGCACGGCCGCCTGTAAATGTAGCGATCTTATTCTCCAGTTCTTCCTTAGTCATCAGGAAATGTTCCTGCTCATCTACCTGCATGGTATATCCCAGTGCACCGGAGGTACGTGGAATGATCGTGATCTTATGGACCGGTGCAGAATCTGTCTGCTTGGCAGCAACCAGTGCATGACCAACCTCATGATAGGAAACGATCAGCTTTTCCTTATTGGAAAGTACACGGTTCTTTTTCTGATATCCGGCAATAACAACTTCGATGCTTTCTTCAAAATCCGCCTGTGTGGCAAATTTCCGTCCGTCGCGGACTGCACGGAGAGCTGCCTCGTTGACAATATTGGCAAGCTCCGCACCGGAGGCACCGACTGCCGCCTTGGCAATTTCATCAAACCGGACTGTATCCGCAATTTTGATCTTCTTGGCATGAACCTTCAGGATTTCCTCACGCCCCTGAAGATCCGGAAGCTCAACCGGGATCCTTCTGTCAAAACGTCCCGGACGAAGAAGTGCAGGGTCAAGGGAATCCGGTCGGTTGGTAGCTGCCAGGATCACAACACCCTTGGAACCGTCAAAACCGTCCATCTCTGTCAAAAGCTGGTTCAGTGTCTGCTCACGCTCATCGTTTCCGCCGCCCATTCCGGAGCCGTCACGTTTCTTACCGATCGTATCGATCTCATCAATAAATACGATACATGGTGCCTTCTCATTGGCCTGTTTAAAAAGATCACGGACCTTGGCAGCACCCATACCCACAAACATCTCCACAAATTCCGAACCGGAAATTGAGAAAAACGGAACCTCCGCCTCACCGGCAACTGCCTTGGCAAGAAGAGTTTTACCGGTTCCGGGAGGGCCTACAAGAAGGGCACCCTTCGGCATGGAGGCACCGATCTCTCTGTATTTCTCCGGATTATGAAGGAAATCTACAATTTCCGTCAAAAGCTCCTTGGCTTCATCCTCACCGGCAACATCTGAAAATTTGATTCCCGTAGAGGATTTCACATAAACCTTGGCATTGCTTTTGCCAAAGGACATCATTCCTCCCGGTCCTCCGTTTCCCATGGAACTCATCATCTTCTTGCTGAGCCAGCGTCCCAGGAGAATAAAGATTGCGATCGGGAGTACATATCCCAGGATCAGAGATAAAAGCAGGGACTGTCTCTGCGGTGCAGTACCCTCTATACTTACGCCCGCATCGTAAAGATGGGATACAAGATCCTGATCCTCTACAGATACCGTCTTACAATAGACATCATTTCCATCTACCTTCATCGTATAATAGATATAATCAGAATTAATAGTTGCTTCATATACTTTTCCTCTGTCTACAGCTTTCAGGAAGGTGGTGTAATCGGTCTCTTTTACACTTCTCTCAGAAAGAGCAGGAAGAGCAAAAACATTCAGCAAAACAATAATTACGACCGCAATAATGTAATATACATACAGCGGCCGCTTCTCTGGTTTTTTTGAATTCAGATTCATGCAGTCTCCTCCGTTATCTTATAGTATATTGCTATATCCACAGTGCTATATCAAGTGGTACAGCCTTGTAGTACACTCTACCACTTTTTTCAGTCAATTTCAAGGATGCCTCATCCGATTTCATAAACTTTTTAGAATTAAAAATATTTCCAAATAATACCTTTATTCTGAAAAAATCCTTGCAAGCCACCTGATACTGTGCTATTATAATAAATGGTTATGCCGCTGTGGCGGAATTGGCAGACGCACTTGACTCAAAATCAAGCGGAGCGATCCGTGCCGGTTCGAGTCCGGCCAGCGGCATTCGCATAAAAGACCTGACGGAGAAATCTGTCAGGTCTTTATTATATACTATCAAAAAACACGAAAGGAATAAAAAAATGGAAAAAGACAAAAGCTTTTTAGGAACCGAGTCTGTCGGAAAGCTTCTTCTGCAGCTTGCACTTCCTACCGTTGCCGCACAGCTCATCAATATGCTCTACAATATCGTCGATCGTATCTATATTGGTCATATTCCCGGAGAGGGTGCTCTTGCCCTTACCGGTGTAGGTGTATGTATGCCGCTTATTATGGTCGTATCTGCCTTCGCTGCTCTTGTCGGAAACGGAGGCGCTCCCAGAGCCAGCATCTTTATGGGTAAAAATGACACGTCGAAAGCCGAACAGACTCTCGGAAACTGCTTCACCATGCAGATCATCATCTCCCTGATCCTGACTGTTATCCTGTTTCTCGGAAACCGCAGCCTTCTCCTTGCATTCGGCGCCAGTGCAAACACCATCGACTATGCGGTGGGTTACATGAATATCTATGCAGTAGGAACTATCTTTGTACAGCTGACTCTTGGCATGAATAATTTCATCACAGCCCAGGGATTCGCAAAAACCGGAATGCTCTCCGTATTGATCGGTGCGATCTCCAACATTATTCTGGATCCGGTTTTTATTTTCGGATTCCACATGGGTGTCCGGGGCGCTGCTCTGGCAACGGTGATCTCCCAAGCATTTTCCTGCATCTGGGTCCTCTCCTTCCTCTTTGGAAAAAAGACCTTCCTGAAGCTTCGGAAAAGCACCATGAAACTGAAAGCCGATATCATTCTGCCCTGTATGGCTCTTGGCTCTTCTCTCTTTGTCATGCAGCTCAGTGAAAGCGTTATCTCTGTCTGCTACAATTCCTCACTCTTAAAATACGGCGGGGATGTTGCCGTAGGAGCCATGACCATCCTTACCAGCGTCATGCAGTTTGCCATGCTTCCTCTTCAGGGACTTGGTCAGGGTGCACAGCCTATCATCAGCTACAACTATGGTGCACGTAACGAAAAACGTGTACGTTCTACATTTAAGCTTCTTATAAAACAAGTGTTTCTTATTCCGTGATCCTGTGGCTGATCATTATGATCTTCCCGCAGATCTTTGCCGGAATGTTTACTTCGGACAGTACATTACTTGCTTTCACAAAAACAGCGCTCCGGATCTATATGGCAGTTGTGTTTATCTTTGGTATCCAGATTGCCTGCCAGATGACCTTTATCTCCCTTGGCAGAGCCAAAGATTCCATCATTGTGGCTATTGTCCGGAAATTTATTCTGGTCATCCCGCTGATCTATATCCTGCCCAATATTTTCCGTGCTGACCGGACAAATGCAGTTTATATGGCCGAGCCGGTTGCGGATATCCTGGCCGTTACATTTACTGCCATCCTGTTTTTCTTTGAGTTTAGAAAAGCCCTGGCAGAAATCTCCGGCAGCCGGAAGCTGTAACCCTGCATTTGACCACCTTCCGCCCTGCTCGCGATCTTATACCTACCAGACACTTAAACATAAAACAGCCTTCCGGCATCATTACCAAGATGCACAGAAGGCTGTTTTTATATATTTCCGCTATTTTATTTCAATTCGTCTTCATCCTGAAGAAGTTTCTCAAAAACAGGGAAGCAGTCAAAGGTTGCAAAATAATCTCTCGGTGTCTCGGCACGACGGATCATCTCAAAGCTGCCGTCCTCATGAAGAAGGATTT
>NC_021014.1:1030901-1182114 GCF_000209835.1 Ruminococcus sp. SR1/5
CTGCAGATTTCAGTTTACCATTGTAGTTATAACCCATTGCAAAACCATGAGCACCTGTATCATGGATCACAAGAAGATCTCCCTTGTCGATTTTCGGAAGCATACGGTCAATGGCAAATTTATCATTATTCTCACAGAGGGAACCTGTCACATCATATTTATGATCGCACGGCTCTTTCTCCTTACCCATAACCGTAATGTGATGATAAGCACCATACATAGCCGGACGCATCAGATTTACTGCACAGGCATCTACGCCGATATACTCTTTATGTGTATGCTTCTCATGGATTGCTTTTGTGACAAGGCAGCCATACGGTCCCATCATGAAACGGCCAAGCTCTGTATAGATCGCAACATCACCCATTCCTTCCGGAACAAGTACTTCTTCATAAACCTTGCGGACACCCTCACCGATCACACGGATATCATTTGGCTCCTGATCCGGTTTATAAGGAATTCCGATACCACCGGAAAGGTTGATGAATTTAATGTGTGCACCTGTCTCCTTCTGAAGCTTCACGGCAAGCTCAAACATAACCTTTGCAAGCATTGGATAATAATCATTGGTCACTGTGTTGCTTGCAAGGAATGCATGGATTCCGAACTCTTTGGCACCTTTGGATTTCAGGATACGGAATGCGTCAAAGATCTGCTCGGTAGTCATTCCGTATTTTGCATCTCCGGGATTATCCATGATACCGTTACTGATCTTAAATACTCCACCTGGATTGTAACGGCAGCTGATCACTTCCGGGATTTTTCCGAGAGCTTTCTCTACGCTCTCAATATGTGTGATGTCATCAAGGTTGATGATCCCACCGATCTCATCTGCATATCTGAACTCTTTCTCCGGTGTGTCATTGGAAGAAAACATGATATCGCCCTTTTTGCAGCCTACTGCCTTGGCCATCATAAGCTCTGTTTCTGAGGAGCAGTCGCAGCCACAGCCATACTCCTGCAGAATATTGATCAGATATGGATTCGGTGTTGCCTTTACCGCAAAAAATTCCTTGAATCCTTTGTTCCATGCAAAGGCCTCTTTCAGGGCTTTTGCATTCTCACGGATCCCCTTCTCATCATAGAGATGGAAGGGTGTCGGAAACTTTTCAGTAATTTCGTTAAGTTTCTCAAGTGTCACAAATGGTTCTTTTTTCATAATAACTGCATCTCCTGTTTTTCCGACTGCTGTTCCCGAAGAAAACTCAGTCTTATTCTGCCTCAATCACGTGCATCATATTTGTCACTGCACCACGACCGTTTGTCATGTTGGTCGCAGGGTCTCCTGCTGTAAATACAACAAGGTCTCCTTTATGTATCAGATGACGGCTGCGGACAACATTCATGGCCTGAGACATGATATGGTCCGTGGTATCTCTCTGATATCCTTTCAGAGGTGTTACACCCCAAATCAGCTGAAGTTTATGCTGGATGGTTGAGTTTGGTGTAATCGCATAGATTGGAACCTTCGGGCGGAAATTGGAGATCAGTCTGGCTGTATTTCCACTCATTGTCGGTGTTACGATAGCGTTCGCCTTCAGGTTCTTTGCAGTACGCACCGTTGCAAGTGCCACTGCACTGGAGATCTTCTCTCTTCCATCCATGGAACGATGTTCAATAAACACTTTATAATCCAGATGCGGCTCTGTCATCTCTGCGATATCTGCCATCATCTTAAGAGCATCAACCGGATATTTACCAGCTGCTGTCTCTCCGGAAAGCATGATCGCATCGGTTCCGTCGTAGATCGCATTGGCAACATCAGCTACCTCTGCACGTGTAGGACGCGGATTACGGATCATGGAATCAAGCATCTGTGTTGCTGTGATAACCGGTGTATAATGTTCGTTACACTTACGGATGATTTCCTTCTGGATGTGAGGTACCTGGCTTGCAGGAATTTCCACACCGAGATCTCCTCTGGCAACCATGATACCGTCAGATGCTTCAATGATGGAATCAATATTCTCAACACCCTCTGCATTCTCGATCTTCGCGATAATACCGATATCCTTTCCACCATTATCATTCAGAAGCTTACGGATCTCACGGATCACCTCTGCGGAACGGACAAAAGATGCCGCGATGAAATCAAATTTCTGCTCGATACCAAAGATAATGTCCTTCTTATCCTGCTCTGTGATTCCCGGAAGATTTACTTTTACATAGGGAACATTTACACCCTTCTTCTCTCCCAGCTCACCACCGTTTAAGATATCACAGACAATATCGGTTTCCTTGATCGCCTTAACCTCCAACTCGATCAGACCATCATCAATGAGGATCCTGTTTCCCGGTTTTACATCCTTGTAAAGTGTCTCATATGTGATAGCAACCTTTGTGCTGTCGCCTTCAAAATCGCCAATTCCAAGTACAAACTGTTTTCCCGCTTCCAGCTTAACCTTCTGTCCGTCCTTTAAAAGTCTGGTACGGATCTCCGGTCCCTTTGTGTCAAGAAGCATGGCAATAGGCATATCAAGCTCCTCACGAAGCTCCTTGATCATATCCACACGGCCCTTCTGCTCCTCGTGGTCTCCGTGAGAAAAGTTGAATCTGGCAATATCCATTCCATTCTCCATAAGAGCCTTCAGAGTTTCCCTGTTATTACTGGCAGGTCCAAGTGTACAGATAATCTTAGTTTTTTCATAATAATGTTCTCCTTCGTTTGTGCGTTTTACTGTACGTGTTTATGTGTAAATAAATGATCCTGACAATATTCATAATTTCCGTTGCACTTTGAGCAGAAACGAAACTCCAGGTTTGGGTCATCCTTTTCGGTACGTCCGCAGATCGCACATTTATGCTTGGCGATCCCATCCGGACCGGACCCTGTTCTGGAAGGAGCCACAGCCTTCTTAAACTGCTGCCTCCTGTGGATCTCCTTCGGATTGTATCGGTTCATATCACGGGTACTGAAATAAAAGATCACAAAATTTAAAAGTGATGCTACGATCGGTACTACACCTACCCAAAGCCCGACTCGAAGATAAGATACGATATCCCACGCAATGAACAGTCCGTATACAAAGGCCATCCATTTCATCCTGATCGGGATCACAAACATAAGAAGCAGCTGAAGATCCGGATATGTGACTGCATAGGCAAGGAAAATAGAAAGACTGATATAATATGTGGTAAAAATATTTCCGCCAAGAGAATAGGCGATCCCGTTCATAACCACATAACCACCTGTAAATACATGTAAAAGCACTGCTGCGATCACAGTAAACAAAACACCTGAAAAAATATACAATGTGTACCGAAAAGTTCCCCAGGTATGTTCCAGTGAAGTACCGATCGGATAATAGAAAAAAAAGATTGCGAGAAGGAACATCACAAGATTGCCAGTTCCTCCCACACTGGACGGCGGATAGATCACCCATGTCACCAGTCTCCAGATCTGTCCCTTCATGACCATGGACATATCAAGACTCAGCATGTTCAAAACTCCCGGAGCAAACATAGCCAGAAAATACCCCAACACATAACATCCGATGATGTAAACAGTCAGATTCGGAACCCCGAATCTTCCGAATTTACGTTCCAGTTTGTCAATAAATTTCATTAAAATCTCCTTTCAGAAAACTTTTGAAAATCAGAAAAATCGCTTCTTGGAAAGAATGATCGCTGCCACAACACTGATTGCCACAGAAATCAGGATAATGATCAGAAATCCCAATGGACTCCTTGATAAGGGCATACCGGAACCAGCCACATTCATTCCGTAAGCACTGAACACAATAGTCGGAATACTCATGACAATAGTAATGATTGCCAGTACCTTCATAACGATATTCATATTATTGGAGATGATCGATGCAAAAGCATCCATAGTTCCGTTCAGGATACCGCTGTACACATTGGCCATTTCGATCGCCTGCTTATTCTCAGTGATGACATCCTCCAGAAGATCGGTGTCCTCCGGATATTTCTTGATGCTGTCTATCTTCAGAAGCTTCTCCAGCACAACCTCATTGGACCGGAGTGATGTGATAAAATAAGTCAGGGATTTCTGCAGCTCCAGAAGCTCGATCAGCTCTTCATTTCTTGTGGAAAGATGCAGTTTTTCTTCCACCTGCTCACTTTTTTTGTCAATGATACGCAGATAACGCAGGTACATGCTCGCATTTCTGTAAAGGATCTGAAAGATAAAACGGGTCTTCATATAGGTAAAAAGCTCCGGACTCTTCCCTCCATAAATCTGGTAAGAACCGGTGTGTCCTCCAGACAGATGGTAAAGATCATAGACCCCGTCACAATGATGCCAAGCGGTATTGTCCCATACCAGTCCTTGTCATTACGTTCCTCGATCATAGGAACATCAACCAGGATCAGTGTATAATTATCCTCAACTTCGATACGTGACCGTTCTTCCTCATCCAAAGGGGATCGTAAATCGTCAACCTCTATATCAAACTTCTCGGAAAATTCAAAAATCTCTGTTGCCGTCGGATTCGTCAGCGCAATCCAGCAGCCTTCCTCCGGTTCCTGTATCTGGTGGATGGCTCCGTCTATTGTCTTGTAAATCCTTACCACGATTCCCACTTCCCTTCTCTTGCTTTTCTTTTGCCAGGGCAAAATTCTTTTTTATTATAAATAGTCAAAATAGCTTTGTCAATTCATACCTTTTCTTTTTAAAAGAGCTTTTAAATAATTTCACATGATCTTTACATAAAAATTCATTCTGCCTTCCACGTTCTTTACATTTTTTCCGGCTTCCTATATAATGATTCCAGAATTCCAACGAAAGGAAGTTATACAAATGAGTCAGTCATCATTCGGAAAAAATTCGTGGTTACCACCTGGGGAGAATCTCACGGCAAGGCTATCGGTGCCGTTCTCGACGGCTGTCCCGCAGGTCTTTCTCTCTGCGAAGAAGATATCCAGGTTTTTCTTGACCGGAGAAAGCCCGGTCAGAGCCGTTATACAACTGCCCGTAAGGAAGGAGATCTGGTGGAGATCCTTTCCGGAGTTTTTGAAGGAAAGACTACCGGTACTCCAATTTCTCTTCTGATCCGCAATACAGATCAGCGTTCCAGAGATTACGGAAATATCGCATACTCCTATCGTCCCGGTCACGCAGACTTTACCTTTGACCAGAAATACGGATTCCGTGATTACCGTGGAGGTGGACGCTCCTCCGGAAGAGAAACCGCCGGACGTGTGGCAGCCGGTGCCATTGCCATCAAGCTGTTAAACGAACTTGGCATTACATTTACTACCTACGCAAGATCCATCGGTCCTGTAGAGATCCGGTCCTTCTCAGAAGAAGAGATCCGAAATAATGCACTCTGCATGCCAGATGCCGACGCAGCCGCAAAGGCATCTGCCTATCTCGAACAATGTCTGAACAGTCAGGACAGTGCCGGCGGTGTGATCGAATGCCGCATCAAAAACGTTCCTGCCGGTCTGGGCGATACGGTTTTTGACAAGCTGGATGCTACCCTCGCTCATGCGATCATGTCCATTGGTGCTGTAAAAGCTGTTGAGATCGGTGACGGCATCAACGTGACACGTCTTACCGGTTCCGAAGACAACGACGGTTTTGTACAAAAAGACGGCATTATTTCCAAAACTTCCAACCACGCAGGTGGTATTATGGGCGGTATGAGTGATGGCAGCGATATCATTCTCCGTGCACATATCAAACCAACTCCTTCCATCAGTCAGTCTCAGTCTACTGTGACCAACACCGGAGAAAACCTGGAGCTTGAGATCAAGGGCCGGCATGATCCGGTGATCGTACCGCGTGCAGTAGTCGTTGTGGAAGCTATGGCAGCACTTACCATTACAGATGCACTTTTTAACAATATGAGTGCACGGATGGATCGTATCCACGAATTTTATCAGCGGTAATTTCACATTTTGACCTGTCAGATAAAAAAATATAAATGCGCAAAAAAACAGACTCAGGGAAAGTTCCTACTCGTCCCTGAGCCTGTTTTTGTCTGCCTGTGCAAGACTTACTTTGATCAATCCTGTTCTTAATCCAACTGCTCCCATGTATCCGGTACCGGCCAGATATGGATACAGTTCGGTGTCTCGATCTTTCTCGGTTTTTCGTTCATCATGATGATATTCTTTTCATAATCCACAGTGAAAACGGTAATACTGTTGCTGGCATGATTGGCAATAGCAATATGCTTGTTATCCGGGAAGATCATAAGATCCTTCGGGTAATCACCACTGATCGGAAGTGTAAATTTCTTGGTCAGAAGGCCTGTTTCCTGGTCTACTGCATACATAGTCACAGTATTTTCCCCTGCTGTTGTACAGAAAAGATATTTACCGTCCGCAGAAAGAGACATACCGGAAGCTGCGTTATGGAGCGCATCATTGGAATCCTCTTTTCCAAGAGTGGTAATGCTCTGAAGCAGCTGAAACTCCGGGTTCTTACCGCTTCCGTCATAGCTGTATACCTTCACCTCATTGCTGAGCTCAAAAAGAAGATATGCAAATCTTCCGTCATCACTGAAGCGGATGATACGAGGGCCGCTCTCTCTCGGGCAGCGAAGAATGTCAACCAGCTCCAGTTTGTCTTTCTTCTTATTGATACGATAGATCTTAACCTGATCGATACCATTATCTACCGCACAGAGATACTTATTATCCGGTGTCGGACGTACACAATTAACATGCGGACGGAAGTTACGCTCTGCCACGCTTCCAAGTCCCTTGTGGAAAACGCCGTCCATAACACTTCCCAGACGGCCGTCTTTATGTGTATGTACAACCGTTACCTTACCATCATGGTACCCTGCCACATAAAGATATCTTCCGTCCACATCTGTTGCAAGATAGCAGCCTCGCATTCCGTTGATATCCACACTGTTGAGGCGGGTAAGATCACCGTTCTTGTCTCTTTCAAATACAGCTACACCCTCATCCTCAATGGAATACAGATATTTACCGTTTTTTGATACTGCCAGATGAGAAGCATTGCTAACTTCCACTTCGCTTCGTTCTGTGAGTGTTCCTTTTTCTACATCTACATCGTATACCTGAATTCCCTTACTGGTTCCATGGGTATATGTTCCCACGTAAGCCACGTACTTCTTTTTTCCCATAAGTTCTGGCCTCCTGCTTTTTACATTGGTTACGTATTTTTGTGTTTATTTTATCACAAAGCTTCTGCAAGAACAAGTTACCATCCTGTTATCTTTTGTGCAATTTTTTATGCAAAGCTACCGTTCACTATGGCGTTCACACATAATCCACGCAAATGAATCGGCTCCTGCGCATCCATTACGCCTCTTTACAGATCTCCCAAAGCGCCTCTCATTGCTTCCAGAGTTTCATCAATTACTTCATCTGTATGCGCTGTGGAAAGGAACATCGCCTCAAACTGGGAAGGTGCAAGATGAATGCCTCGTTTCAGCATTCCCTTGAAATATTTTGCAAAAAGCTCCAGGTTGGATGTTTTTGCAGAAACATAGTCTTTTACCTCCTGGTCTGTAAAGAAAATACTTGCCAGAGAAGAATCATAGTTTACCTGATATGGAAGACCTTTTTCCTCCACGATCTTCTTCAAGCCGCCGTAAAGCTTCTCACCTTTGGCAGCCAGATCTTTGTAGATTTCCTGATGCTCATAGAGATATTTCAGCTGTGTGAAACCTGCAGCCATGGCAACCGGGTTTCCGCTTAAGGTACCTGCCTGGTATACAGGACCACACGGTGAGATCAGATCCATGATCTCCTTACGTCCGCCATAAGCGCCTACCGGCATTCCTGCGCCGATTATTTTCCCGTAGGTGACAAGATCCGGACGGATACCAAAATACTCTGCTGCTCCGCCAAAGGCAAGTCGGAAGCCTGTGATCACTTCATCAAAGATCAGCAGACAATTATGCTCATCGCAAAGCTCACGAAGCCGCTTTAAGAAGCCTGGTTTCGGAGGAACCACACCCATGTTTGCTCCTACTGCCTCCACGATCACGGCTGCCACATTTCCCTCTTCCTGTTTGAGAAGTGCTTCCACACTGGCGGCATCATTGTAGGTAGCCGTCATGGTATCCTGTGTACAGCCCTTCGGAACACCGGCGCTATCCGGAATACCACTTGCCATGACACCGGAGCCGGCACTTACCAGAAGGCAGTCACTGTGTCCGTGATAGCAACCTGCAAATTTGATGATCTTGTCTTTTCCGGTAAAACCTCTTGCTGCACGGATGGCACTCATAACAGCTTCTGTTCCTGAGTTTACCATACGGATCATATCTACATGTGGAATATGTTCACAGATAAATTCTGCGATCTCTACTTCGATTCCTGTAGCACAGCCAAAGCTCAGGCCATTTTCGCAGGCCTTGATCACACTCTCGCGGATCTCCGGGAAATTATGTCCCAGGATCATCGGGCCCCAGGAATCAATGTAATCCACATAACGGTTTCCATCTACATCATAGATGTAGCATTTATCTGCTTTTTCAATAAAACGAGGTGCCTCACCGATGGCTCCGTAAGATCTTACCGGGCTGTTTACGCCTCCCGGGATTCTTTTTACCGCACGCTCAAATAACTGTTCTGATCTTGTCATCAGCCGATCCTCCCTTCATCCATAAGTCTTGCCAGAAGCTCCGCATAATAGGTAAGATAGATCTGCGCACCGGACCGGAATGCTCCTGTAGCCATCTCACCCACGATCCTTTCTTCGTCGATCCAGCCGTTTGCAGCTGCTGCTTTTACCATTGCATACTCACCACTGACACTGTATGCGGCAACCGGAACGTTTGTGATCTCCTTTACCTGCCAGATCATGTCCTGGTATGCAAGAGCCGGTTTTACCATGATGATATCTGCACCCTCTTCCACATCTGCAAGTGCCTCTTTCAGCCCTTCTCTGCTGTTGTGAGGATCCATCTGGTAGCTTTTTCTGTCCCCAAAAGACGGAGCAGAATCTGCTGCCTCACGGAACGGGCCATAAAATGCAGAAGCATATTTTACTGCATAGGACATGATCGGTGTTGTATAATGTCCGGCCTTGTCCAGACACTGACGGATTGCTGCAACACGACCATCCATCATATCAGACGGAGCAACCATATCTGCACCTGCCTCCACGTGGGAAAGTGCTGTTTTTGCAAGAAGCTCCAGCGTCTTGTCATTGTCCACATCATGACCGCAGAGAACGCCGCAATGGCCATGGGAAGTGTACTCACACATACATACATCTGTTACATAATAAAGCTCCGGAAATTTCTCTTTTGCAATGCGAAGAGCTCTCTGAACGATCCCCTCCGGATCATAGGCACCGCTGCCCACTTCATCCTTATGGTCAGGAATACCAAAAAACATCACACTGCCTACACCGGCTTTGGAAAGCTGTTCCAGTTTATACGGAAGACGGTCCAGGCTGTAACGGTACTGCCCGGTCATGGACGGAATTTCTTCTTCCTTATTTTCTCCTTCCATTACGAACATAGGATACATAAGAGAAGATTTATCCATTCTTGTCTCACGTACCATCTTACGAAGGTTTTCGCTACCTCTTAATCTTCTTGGTCTTTTTGTCAGTTCCATGATCATTCGCTCCTTTTCATATCCACCACCAGCTTGACAAGACTGTCAATGGTGGCTTTTTCTGACATATATGCTTTCATTCCAAAGCTCTCAGCAGCCGCCTTCGTCTGTCTGCCGATGCAGGCCGCCTTAACCTTTGAATAATCCAGTCCTTTTGTTCCCTCTACAAATCCCTTCACAGTGGAGGCACTTGTAAACACCGCACAGCTGATCTGTCCTGTTTCAAATTCCTTCTTCTCATCGATGAGCTGGCTCTTTTCGTAAAGAGTCTGATAAGTCGGAACATCCTCGACCACAGCGCCTGCCTGTGCAAGAAATGCGGTGAGCTTTTCATTACCCTTTTCTGCCCGCGGGATAAGTATCTTTTCTCCACCGGAAAGAAGCTCTGAAAGTTCCTTTCCAAGAGTATCCCCGTCATATACCGACGGCACAAAATCTGCCAGCAGACCTCTTTCCTTCAGGGCCTTTTTTGTTCCTTCCCCGATCACGGCCAGACGGGCATTTCCCATGGCACGGATATCTTTTCCATGGCGGATCAGTTCTTCAAAAAATACCCTTACACCTGTAGGGCTGGTAAATACAAGCCACTGATATTCCTCCAGGTGATCCAGCGCTTTATAGAGACGGCTCTGGTCTTCCATGGGGACAGTACGGATCGCCGGAAGCTCCAGAACCTCCGCGCCTTTTTCACGAAGCATGTCCGCAGTTCTGGAAACAAGCTCCTTCGGTCTTGTGACAAGGACCTTCCATCCTGAAAGCGGCAGTTCTTCATACCAGCCAAACTTCTCTGCCAGTGTACATACCTTACCCACCACAATGATCGCCGGTGTCTCAATCCCCTGGCGTTTCACCTCTTCTTCCAGGGTAGAAACTGTTGCTACGATCCGTTTCTGACCTGCTGTAGTTCCCTTCTGCAGGATCGCCGCAGGCATGTCCTTTTCCATTCCTGCACCTATCAGACCCTCGCAGATATCCGGAAGTGCGGACACGCCCATCAGAAATACAAGCGTTCCCTTTGTATCAACAAGTGCCCGGAAGTCTATATCATATTCTTCTCCGGCCCTCTTATGTCCTGTAATGATGTGGACTGAAGAACAGAAATCCCTGTGTGTTACCGGAACCCCGTTATATGCCGGTACTGCAATGGAGGAAGTAACACCCGGAACAACCTCATAAGGGATCCCATTCTCCCGAAGAAGCTCCAGCTCCTCTCCTCCTCTTCCAAAGAGGAATGGATCTCCGCCTTTCAGGCGCACCACACGAAGACCCCGCTGTGCCTCCTCAAGAAGTACCTGATTGATATTTTCCTGACGCATGATATGGTGACTGGCACGTTTGCCTACATTGATCAGCCTGGCATTTTCCGGGATTCTTGACAGAACTCCCTGACCTACCAGACTGTCATAGACGACCACATCTGCCTGTTCCAGCACTTTGAGGCCTTTTAATGTAAAAAGGCCGATATCGCCAGGACCCGCTCCTACCAGCCATACTTTTCCTGTTTTCATCTGTTTTCTCCTTTTTTCCGAAGAGTTTCTGCCAGTTCCCTGCCTAAGCTTTCCGCATCTGCCTTATTGCCACGCAGTGTTCCTGTTACATAGGAACCGTCTTTTTCATTATAATAAAGCCCTCTGAGATAGATCTCATCCCCGAGAATTTCCGCATGGGCAGCCACCGGAGAAGAGCATCCTCCATCCAGGAGCTTTACAAAAGCACGCTCCGCACTTCCCGCGGTCCAGGCATCCTTATCACAGTAGCCCTCCAGGAAATCATAAGCTTCCCCTTTTCTTCCCTGTACAGCAAGGATTCCCTGACCAGCAGCCGGAATGATCTCATCTGCTGTAAAATACCGGTTGATCCTGGATCCCAGTCCGAGTCTCTTAAGGCCGGCAGCAGCCAGGATCAATGCACTGTACTGTCCTTCATCCAGCTTCCGGAGTCTTGTCTGAAGATTTCCGCGGATACTTCTGACATCCATATCCGGATACAGTTTTTTAAGCTGTAAGGTTCTCCTTAAGCTGGAGCATCCAAGGGGCTTGCTTTTATCAAGTTCAGAAGCTCCCTCAGGAAGAACCAGTACGTCTCTCGGATCTTCTCTTTTGGAAAAAGCCAGAAGCGGCAGCTCCTCCGGAACCTCCATAGGCATATCTTTCAGGCTGTGTACAGAAAGAATACTTCTTCCATCTATCAGTGCTTTATCCAGCTCCTTTACAAAAAGCCCTTTTCCGCCAACCTTATCCAGTGTACGGTCCAGAATGATATCCCCGGTAGTTTTCATAGTGAGGATTTCCACTTCCAGATCCGGATTTTTCCTTTTATGTAGTCACGGACCATTTCGCTCTGCAGCACTGCAAGCTTACTCTCTCTGCTGCCGATCACGATCTTATCTCTCTTCATCTTCATCCTGCTCTCCCAATACTTTTTCCAGCGCATTCTGAATCTCTTCCCTTACACGCTTTGCTTTTTTGTGATCCAGTCCGCTGGCTGTAACTCCAACTACCATTTCATCCCGCATATATACGCCCGGAAAATAAAAATCACAGGCTTCCCGGTCGGAGGCTACATTAACATAAATGCCCTCCTCCTTACAGACACGGTGGATCTCATCATTCAGCTTCCAGTCATTGGTGGCTGCGATCACCATATATGCGTTGGCAAAGTCTGAACGTTTCACGGGACGGATATATAAAGTTACAGTTCCTGCTTTTCCAAGATCCATAAGCTCCTGGGTCACTTTTGTAGCCACTACCGTGATATTTCTTGTAAATTTCAGAAGAGTCTTTATTCTTCTGGTAGCAATATTACCACCACCTGCCACAACGATATTTTTATCGGACAGGTCTATAAACATGGGGAAATAAGGTTTATTCTTCATAAAGTTTCTCCAGTCCTTCCACACATTCCAGAAAAGCATCCTGGTTCAGGCTGTCCCGAAGCCCGAAGATCAGCTTGTTCACAACCTTTCCGGCTGCAGTATCCACTGCTTTTTTCAGTTTTTCTCTGTCTGAATCCTCCATAGGAGTTTTCCGGAAGATTTTTTCGATCCTCAGGTTCAGATCTTCCACAGCATCCGCTTTGATCTCCTGGATGCGCGGGATGATATCACGACCTTCCAGCCACTGGAAAAATTCGTTCATCTGGGCCTTCACAATGGCTCCTGCTGCTTCCAGGTTATCTGCAAGTTCCTTCGGTGTCTCGCCGGTTCGGAAGCTGTCCATATCATAAAGTGTGATGTTATCTTTTTTTCGGATCTCCGGATCAATATCTCTTGGAACTGCCAGATCGATAAGGATCATAGGTCGTTCCACACGTACATCCTCAAACAATTCTTCAGTCAGTGTATAATTGGGGCTTGCTGTTGCGCTGACCACCAGGTCACACTCCGGCAGATAATCCATTCTCTCACCATAATTGATCCTGCTGCATCCAACAGGAATGCTCACAACACCACTTCTGTACTGACGGATCGTAACCGTCACATCCGCTCCTGCTTCACGCAGTGTCTGGGCAGCCATCTTCCCCATCTCACCGTTTCCGATCACCATACAGACTTTATTGCGAACATGATAACCGCCCTCTTCCAGAAAACGGATGGCCTGATGGATCACAGAAGGATTTCCATGGGAAAACGGCACTTCCGTTTTGATCTTCTTGCCTGCAGTTACCGCCATACGGAAAAGCACCTCCAGAACACTGTCTGTGGTAAACTCATCCCTTGACATACTCAACGCATCTTTTACCTGGGTCAGAATCTGATCTTCCCCCAGGATCTGGGATTTCAGTCCGCTGGTAAGATAAAAAAGGTGCTCCACCGCCTCTTCGTTTTCTCTGCTGGTAAAATACTTCTGGTATTGTTCTCCCTGCACACCTTTCAACGAGCAGAGCCACTGATACAGGTCCGGCTTCTCCTCATCTGCAGTACTTACCCACAGTTCCAGCCGGTTACAGGTCGACAGAATAATACACCCGCAGATCCCAGCTTCTTCTTTCAGCCTGCGCAGCGCCTCTCCGGTATTTTTACGGGTAAAAGCAAACTGCGCTCTGACATCTACAGGTGCCATATTATGATCGATTCCAATCATGAATATACTCATGTCCTACGTTTCTCCTTTGTTTCCACAATCTTTTATTATGATAAACATTTCCGTAAGGAAAGTCAACTACGATTGACAATGTCAGCCCTCCCTTTTATAATATCTTATGGTAGAAATTGCGGATCATCTTTATATTCCAGCGGAGAAATATAAAGAGTTTATCATAATCACCATAATTATCAGGATGGAGGAAATCCCCGTATGAACTCAACTTCAAAAAAAGCGATCCTAGTAGTAAGTTTCGGCACAAGCTATGAAAACACCCGTAAGCTTACCATCGAGGCCATCGAACACGATATTGCCGATGCATTCCCGGCCTGTCCCACCTACCGTGCATGGACAAGCAAAATGATCATTGCCAAACTGAAAAAGCGGGACGGTCTTACGATCCACACGGTAAAGGAGGCTCTGGAACAGATGCTTCTGGATGGTATCACCGATGTGATCGTACAGCCGACTCATGTGATCAACGGTATCGAAAATGATCAGATGAAAGCCGATGCGCTTTCTTTTCGTGACCGTTTTTCCAGTATTGTTTTCGGAAATCCTCTTCTCACAACAGAAGAAGATAACCAGGCGATCGTCCGGGTAGTTGCAGATGAATTCCGGGACATGGATCCGGACACTGCACTTGTACTGATGGGACATGGAACAGAACACTACGCAAACACGGTTTATGCTGCTTTGGATTACCGTTTTAAAGATACCGGACATAAAAATATTTTTCTTGGAACTGTAGAAGCCTATCCGGCCCTGGACTCCCTTCTCCGGGCTGCCGACAGCTTTCATCCGAAAAAGATCGTGCTAGCGCCTTTCATGATCGTAGCCGGCGACCATGCACAGAACGATCTGGCCGGTGCAGATCCGGACTCCTGGATGAACCGTCTTTCTTCCGAAGGATATGAAGTCACCCCTGTACTGAAGGGACTTGGAGAATATCCCCAGGTCCGGCAGATCCTTGTGGAACATGTACAGCAGGCCATGAACGTTTCGGTCTGACAGAGATCAGATGATCCATATATATCCCTCATAAAAAACTGCACCGTGATCCATCCCTGGATCTTCCGGTGCAATTTTTTATTTTTATGAAATTACTTGAAATTCTGAAATTCCTATTATTTATGCCATCAGTTCATCCAGTTTTGTCTTTACAGCAAGGATAAACTCTTTGCTGTTCAATACCTGTACCTCTTTCAGGGAAGTGATCAGTGCAAGATCCTTGGTCATCTTTCCGCTTTCAATGGTATCCAGTGTTGCTTTTTCCAGTTTTCCTGCAAAATCAGCAAGTGCTTCATTTCCGTCCAGCTCGCCTCTCTTGCGGAGAGCTCCTGTCCATGCAAAGATCGTTGCAACAGAGTTTGTGGATGTTTCTTTTCCCTCAAGATGACGATAATAGTGTCTCTGAACTGTTCCGTGGGCAGCCTCATACTCAAAATATCCCTTCGGGGATACCAGTACAGAGGTCATCATGGCAAGAGAGCCAAATGCGGAAGATACCATGTCGCTCATAACATCTCCGTCATAGTTCTTGCATGCCCAGATAAAACCGCCTTCTGCCTTCATAACACGGGCTACGATATCATCGATCAGACTGTAAAAATAGGTCAGGCCGGCTTCCTCAAATTTATCCTTAAACTCTGCATCAAAGATCTGCTGGAAAATCTCTTTAAATCTTCCATCGTATGTTTTGGAAATGGTATCCTTGCTTCCGAACCATACATCCTGCTTTGTGTCCAGTGCATAATTAAAGCAGCTTCTCGCAAAGCTCTTTACGGAATCATCAAGATTATGCATGCCACGGAGAACACCTGCTCCATCAAAATGCTGGATCAGCTCCTTACGCTCTTCTCCGTCTTCGCCCTCAAATACAAGATATGCATCTCCCGGCTTGTCAATATAAAATTCTGTATTCTTATAGATATCTCCATATGCATGACGTGCAAGTGTGATCGGTTTCACCCAATTCTTTACACATGGCTCGATTCCCTTTACAACGATCGGCGCACGGAATACAGTTCCATCAAGAATAGCACGGATCGTTCCGTTTGGACTCTTGTACATTTTTTTCAGGTCATACTCTTCCATTCTGGCTGCGTTTGGCGTGATCGTGGCACATTTTACGGCTACTCCGTATTTCTTGGTTGCTTCTGCTGCATCAATGGTAACCTGATCATCTGTCTCATTTCTGTGCTCAAGACCAAGATCATAATATTCTGTATTCAGTTCCAGATACGGTGTGAGAAGTTCATCCTTGATGATCTGCCACAGGATACGTGTCATCTCGTCTCCATCCATCTCAACTAAAGGTGTCTGCATTTTGATTTTTTCCATATTATTTTCTCCTTTTGAGGTTTATTCTCCTGTTCGGATTCCAGGTACTCTTTCCTTTAGAATCTTTCTTCAGCACTTTTACTGTACATTGTACTCATATTTTCCGGTTCCGTCAACGCTTTTGTGCTTTACCACACTATGTTTATAAGAATTGTATAATAATTCAGCCTGCCAACAGTTTTTCACAGTTAAATTTCCCCCATCCCTGCTGATTTCTGGGAAGTCCCATATCTTCTGCATTTTCTCTTAACAACATCTTTACCTCTACATTAGAAAGCCGGGGATCTTTTTCCAGAAGGCAGGCGATCCCTCCTGACACC
Source organism: Ruminococcus sp. SR1/5 (assembly GCF_000209835.1). Classification (NCBI taxonomy): domain Bacteria; kingdom Bacillati; phylum Bacillota; class Clostridia; order Eubacteriales; family Oscillospiraceae; genus Ruminococcus; species Ruminococcus sp. SR1/5. The sequence continues at coordinate 1,047,166 of NC_021014.1, forward strand.
AGAGGCGTCGACATGGAGGTTCCGCTTTTGAGCCCATATGAGTACGGCAGTCCCGGTGCACAGGCAATGACCTGGCTTCCCGGCGCTACCAGATCCGGTTTGCACACACAGTCAAAAGTAGGGCCTCTTCCGGAAACTGCCTTTCTGCCATTCAGCATATCACTGGAGCCTACGGTAATGATCTTCCGGCTGCTTCCCGGTGCTGTTACCGTGCCGGCCCCCGGTCCCTGATTTCCTGCTGCAGCTACCACCACAAATCCCAGATCCCAAAGTTTTTCCACTCCTTCAAGAAGATCTGTCTGTTCCTTATGATCCCGGGATGTTGTTCCCACTGAAATATTAACGATACGGATATGATAAATGCTTCCAAACTCCATGATCCACCGAAATGCCCGCATCACATCCTCCCTGCTTCCGTTCCCGAAACGATCCAGAACCTTCAGAGCAGCGATACTGCAGCCAGGTGCAGCCCCTTTATATTTTCCACCTGATGCAGTTCCGTCCCCTGCAAGGATCCCGCTGACATGAGTCCCATGTCCGTTATCATCATATGGGCTGCGTCTGACTCCTGTAAAATCACGAAACACGGAAATACGGCTGCCAAAATCTATATGAGGAAAAATACCGGTGTCCAGAACCGCCACGCCTATCCCTTTTCCTGTATACATCCTTTTATACCTTTCCAAAGCTCTCCCGTCGGACAGCTGACCTTTCTTTAGCTTATTCTGCGGACATCTTTCCCGCTACTCGTTTTATATAAAAAGACCCCGGGATCTTACATCTGAATCCCCGGGATCTTTGCTGTATATTTTATTTAGTTTCCTCTTCCTGTACGGAAATTAACTGTTTTCTGGATCTGATTGTCCATTCCGTAGCTGTAGCTTCCATAAACACCGGTATGCCAGCCCTTAGCCTGTCCTTCCGGGTCATAATGAAGTCCGTTTATGATCACCCAGCTATGTCTTGTAAAGCCATCTCCGGCTCCATCTCTGGTTCCCGGAACACGACCACATACCACATATGGATCATATCCGATCTCTCTTGCCAGTGCGGCAAATGCACAGGCATAGCCATAACAATTTCCCTTTCCTGTAGCAAGCGTTCTCCACGCAGTCATTCTCCACCAGTCATTCTGATTTAAATCCGGATAATAGGCAGATGAATAATAGGTATTATTTATCACATAACTCCAGCACGCCTGCAGCTTCTGGCTTTTGGACATTCCACTTCTTGTAATATTTTGGACCACACCTATACAATGCAGCTTCAGGCTGCGCATATCATTTTTTACAGCCTGTCCCTTCCCGTTGAACCGGATTCCCTCCAGCGTACGGTTTTTGTAAAAACGTCCCCAGGAATCCGCATAGTAAAGATTTTTGTCCGGAAGACACAGCCAACCCTTTGAAGGATTTCCATACTTATTTACGTAATAGGAATATTTTCCTACATTTACGATACGTGACGTCTTTCCGTTCAAAAGGCGTCCTGCAGTATCAAACACATAGATCCTGGAACCGATCTTGTTATGGTAAGTTAACGCATAATATTTAGGCCCGAAATAATACCGTTTTCCCTTTACGGTCTTCCATTGGTTTCTGATCTTTCGGCCCTTGGTGTAGTAGTAATATTTTCCTTTTTCTCTGTAGAGACCGGTTTTCTTCTTTACAGTTGCCGTAGTAGTTGCTGCCTGCGTCTCACAGGTTACGGAAACCGTGCAGATCTGCACCGCAAAAAAGCATGACCATCGCCATAAAAAACAATTTTAATCTTTTCATACATATCTTTCCTTATCGTTCATTCTGATCAATACTCTTCGTATCTCACACTTCCGTCAGAATAGGTGATCTCATAGTAGCCATGGCCACTTCCGTCACAGTCATCATAGGCCTGACGGCTAACCTCGGTAGGTTCTGATGCTGCTGCCTCTGCTGCTGCCTGTGCCTCTGCCGCTGCCTGTGCGTCTGCCGCTGCCTGTGCCTCTGCCGCTGCCTGTGCGTCCGCTGCTGCCTGCGCGTCTGCCGCTGCCTGTGCGTCCGCCGCTGCCTGCGCTTCTGCTGCCGCCTGTGCGTCTGATGCCGCTTTTGCCTCTGCCGCTTTTTTCTCTTCAGCTGCTTTCTGCTCTGCTACCAGCTTGTCGATCTCATCTTTATTGGAAGTGAAGTATGTATGTGCCGCATATCCCTTAACACCATCTCCTTCAACCTTCAGCCATCCAGGGCATACACCGGTTACCTTGAACTCGGTTCCAAGAGATGTTACTTTCAGGGATTTTGATTTTGTATCCGCTTTTTCACGGATATTTACATTGGATTTTGCATAGGTAGTGGCAGCTTCTTCCAGCTCAGTCTCCTTCGCATCTTCCAGCGCTTCCTGAGATTTTCCTTTTTCATCCGTGTAGGAAATATAAAGGATCTCATACTCATTATAAAAAACAGGTTCTTTCCAGTCATCCGGTGTCACATTCCGGAAGGTATGCTCTGTACCATCTTTCATGGTGATCACTAGATCCTGACCTGCCGCATCCTTGGAGTCTTTCTTTTTGCTGTCATCCTCTTTTGCATCCTGAAGCTCTGCGGATTTCACCTCAAGTCCGCTCTGATTTTTTACTGTAAGCTCTCCGATCTGAAAATCCTCTGCGGTCTCTTTTTCTTCTGCGGAATCTTTATCGCCAGTTTTCTCTGCGGTTTCCTCCTTTGTCGTTGTCTCGCCTGCAAAAGCAGCTGTCGGTGCCCCCAGACACATCGCTGCGATCAATGCTGCCCCTAAAAGCACCTGTACTGTTTTTTTCTCATTTCTTATATCCTCCTTTATAGTGTCAGTCCGCCTATTATACGGGCTGAATCTTTGTTGCCTGTAAGAATTTCGATCTGATTTCCGTCTGCTGCAAGAAGTGAACGGTCCAGATATAAGCAAAAACCGCTGCTGTCCGTTTTTCCATCTTCTGTGGAAACATCCATCGGAAATGCTTCATAAATCTTATCATGGTTCAATCTTATATAAATCCTGCTGTCTATATCCAGATATTTTTCTTCAATACAACCTGTGATCTTTTCCAGATTTCCCTGGATCTCGCACTGAACTGCTCCGGCACCGGCAGGAACCGTATCTTCTTCCGTAACATTCACCTGACACTCCGGTCCTTCCATGATCGGCGGTGACTGTGCCATTTCCGGGAGAAAACGCTCTGCCCGTTCCACGATCACAGTATCTGCATTCTTCTCATCCACTTCACTCATCTGGTAAGGTACTCCTCTGGAAAAATACGCACTGGAATAAGCATCTGCCATAAACGGAAGCAGTGCATTACCAAAAGAATCACGGAACATGACCAGACTTCCTTCCTTCACAGGATTTACCGTTGTGATCTTCGGATCAAAATTACTTACCACTTCTCCCACATAGGCAAATGTTGTCTGTCTGTCATAATAAACTTCCTCTTCCGGTGTCGTTGCAAGAGGATACAGCATCTCATCCAGATCTCCTGTGAAATCTGTTTTTATAGTATAGGGTTCCTCCTTATAGGAAACATGCTCCTTTTTCAGAGAAGACAGCAATGTTTCCGCCGCAACTGCAGCACCCTTGTTGTTCCAGTGTGAATCTCTTTTGTGATAAAGAACTTCTTTCTCTTCTGAAAGAGTCTCATACAGATCTCCGTAAGAAACCTGCTCCTGCCTGAGATATTTCTGAAGATTAACAAGGTTTTTGTCCGATGATACCTTCAGGCTGTCATAGTACGGCATGTTCTCTCCATAGAGTGAGTTTTATTAGGTGCCACAGTAAAAAGAAACTGCACGCCTTTTTCATTCAATGTCTCCTGCATCATGGCCAGTGTATGTGCAATATTAAAAAGGCTTCTCTCGGAAAGAAGCTCCTCTCCAAGATAATCCTCCAGCGAATCCTTATAATAAAGCCAGTTATCGGTTCCCTGGATCACACCATCTGCAGTAGATACTCCGAAAATCTTCCCGTTCAGAAGGGCATTTGCCGTTACCAGCTCATTTCGAAACGCAAAATGTTCCTGAAAATATTCGCCTGCTTCCGGCAGCCAACGGGTATTGATCTCGTTTTCTTTTTTCAGTTCAGGAAACTCAGCCAGTCTTCGGTTTTCAGACGATGCTTCCTGCTTTGTCACCGCCATCCCCAGAGATGGCACAAGACAAGCTGCAAAAAATGCAGTAATATAAAGCACCTGCAATTTTTTCATGTTTTCTGCCTCCTCTTAAAATCGAAAATAGATGAACGGATTATAGGTTCCGCCGGCAAGGCTCAATACACAAAGCGCAAAACCAGCCAGACTTAATACATAGGTAAAGCCTTCATACCATTTATACTTTTTCAGCATGCTGTTTACCGGAACTGCTGCGACCAGTGCCGCTGCCAGCGTTACAAGATATACCGGTGTCAGCTGCTGCAGTGTAAGGCTCATTGCGGAAGCCTTCCATCCAAAATCCGTAAACATTTCTCTGATCCAGAAGCATCCCTGCTTCATAGTGTCCGCACGGAAAAACACAAAGCCAACACAAACTACCAGAAGTGCATAGACATGCTGAAAAAAGCTCTTGAGTTTTCCGCCCTTTTTCCCGATAAATGGGATATACTCTTCCAGCATCAGGAAAAAGCCATGATAAATTCCCCAGAACAGAAAATTAAAGGAGGCACCATGCCAGATACCTGTACACACAAAAACGATCATTTTATTGACCACTGTACGGAATTTCCCTCTGCGGTTTCCCCCTAACGGAATATACAGATATTCCTTAAACCATCCTGAAAGAGACATATGCCATCTTCTCCAGAATTCACGGATACTGGCAGAAATATAAGGATAATCAAAATTCTCATGGAAATGAAATCCAAACATCATTCCGAGTCCCAGCGCCATATCACTGTAGCCGCTGAAATCAAAATAGATCTGCAGCATATAGGAAACTGCGCCCAGCCAAGCACCCGGACCAGTGATTCCGGTTGCTGCCGCACCAAAGAGATTATCCGCCACAAGTCCCATTGTGTTGGCGATAAGAATCTTTTTACTCAAACCTGCAATGAAACGCCGGATTCCTTTTCCGATTTCCTCCGGTGTCTGCTTACGATTATTGATCTCCGCCTCCACATCATGATACTTGACGATAGGTCCCGCGATCAGCTGTGGGAAAAATGAGATATACAGAAGCACCTTTCCGAAATTCTTCTGAACCGAAGCATCTCCCCGATAAACATCGATCACGTAGGAAAGTGCCTGAAAAGTAAAAAACGATATTCCGATCGGCATCCGGACATGCGGAACCGGAATTCCGGCACCGGTAACAGAATTAAATGTCTCCACCAGAAATCCGGAATATTTAAAGATCACAAGAAGACCGAGATTTATCACCACAGCCAATGTCATTGTGAGCTTACGGATCTTCGGACATTCCCCTGTCAGGCGCGCTAAAATATAGTTGCCCGCCGATGAAGCAACCAGTAATATTACATAAATCGGTTCTCCGTATGCATAAAAGACCAGACTTGCCACTACAAGCAAAAAATTTTTGGCCCGCATCCCAGGTAAAAGGAGATGCAGACAAAAAGCAGCCGGAAGAAATACACACAGAAATACCATTGAACTGAAAACCATAATTATATTTATTTATCGGTCTGGCGAATCTTATTTGCTGATCACGTCCAGTACGATTTCCTTCCCTTTTTGTCTTTGTATGTATTGACCCAGAATCTTGTGTATTCCAACAGATATTCCTGTCCGTCACCATAACAGCCATCTGTCTTTCTGGTACGAAGAGGTCTGCCAAGGGCTTTCCGCAGTGCTGCAGAACTCTTTTCTCTTACAAATGCTTTCCTTAATCTTGAAGATGTTCTGGCATCGTATACACCGGTTTTTGTATTAAAAGCATAAAATCCGGCTCTGGACTGTCCATATGCGGAATAATAAACGCCTTTTACCATCTGTGCATACCGGTTAAATCCATAGTATTTCCCGCCGATCTTTTTTACAAGGAGATAGTTCTCCCCGAAGAATGTTCCACCTTTATAAGCCTTTCCGGTGTTGGAAAAATAGTATCTGTATGTCATTTTTTGCCGGTAGTCTTATTAGCGACAGTCACGGTTTTCCATGTATTCTTTACTTTTTTCCCTTCACATAATAGTAGTATTGTCCGCCCTCTTTTTTGAGACCGTTTTTTACCTTGGCTGCCTTGGCTGTAGATGCTGCCTGTACAGTCTGAACCGCAATAAGTGGTTCAGCTGCCGGCATCTGGAGCATCATCAGACAAAGTACTGCTACCAGGATCTTCTTTGTCCACTTTTTCATGATCTGCTCCTATTCTTTAGAGAACGATATCTTCTCTTCCTTCAGTTTTATAGTATTTTTTCATGGATGAAGATTTCTGCATATAATATTTAACATCTTTTCTGGATTTGTTTCCTGCTGCATTTGCATCAAATGTATACCAGGTATTTCCGATCTTGATCTCTGTCCATCCATGTGGCTGCCATTTATTTTTATTAAATACATTACTTTTTCCCCAGCATACACGGACCGGAAGTCCTGTTGCACGTTTAGCCTGTACTGCAAAGGCTGATGCAACACCGTAGCAGTTTCCTTTTTTCATTCCCATGGTCAGATATGCAAACATCTGGCTTTTACCTTTTGTAAACTGCAAAGGTTTTCCGTCAAAGCCCTTCATTCTCATATATCCGTATTTTTTGGAACAGTTAAACAATTTCTGAAGAGCCGTTTTTTCTGCGCAGTTGTAGTCAGACTTGCAGAAATCTTCTGGCTGCGAAGCACTGAATCTGTCATCTTGATCAGTTCTGCATTTGCTTTTTTGGATTTCCCAGTGTATTTTCCGTTGGAAGCAAACTGCATGGTTTTGTAGGTATTTCCGGATTTTACTGTATACCATCCGGTCTTTCTTGCACCATTCGAGCCTAAATAATATATCGCACCATTGATCTTTTTAATTTGTTAGTAACTTTTTTACCTTTGATGTAGTAATAATACTGACCGCCCTCTTTTTTCCAGCCATTTTTAACAGCTGCTTTTGCGGTTGTTGTGGTTGCTGTTGTTGCCGCCTGCGCACACACTGTGCCAAATGTCAGGCAAAACAGCATTGTGATCATAAGAACAAGCTGTGCGAATCTTCTTTTTTTCATGGTTTCTTTTCCTCCTGTTTTAAAAATCTTCATACCCAGTGATAATTATAGCATTGCTCTGATTTTCTTGCAATATAATGTATAAAATACATTATCTCCTCCAATACTTAACATATCTGAAAAATAAAGGAGGTTTTTCTATGCTTCTCTTTTTTCTTGTATTCTTCGGACTCCAGATCTTTGTTCTTTTCTGCTGTGCCGCTGCAGGAAATGACGCCGCTTCCCAGGAACTATCTGACCAGGAACAGCTTCAGTTTATCGCAGAATGGAAAAAACAACATCAAAAAAAGGACGTCTGCTGAAGAACGTCCTTTTTGCTTTGCAATTCTATTCTCCATTCATATGATGATACACACCAGTCCGCCTTTGCTGTCATTTACGATCTTCTTCATAGTATCCTGAAGCTTCACCTGACTTTCTTCGCTGATCATGGCCAGCTTGTTCCGGATTCCGTCTTCCACCAGCTGCTGGATGGATTTTCCGAAAATATTGGTCTCCCAGATACTTTCCCCTCGCTCCGGGCTTTCTCTGATATACTTTATCAGGTCCTCCGCCTGCTGTTCTGTACCAACGATCGGAGCGATCTCCGTTTCGATTCCCGCCCGGATCATATGAATGGACGGACTTTTTGACCGGATCTTTACTCCGAATTTATTTCCCTGACGGATCACCTCAGGTTCCTCAATAGTGATCTCGGAAAGCTCAGGCACCACAACCCCATACCCTGTTCCTTTTACCGCTTCCAGGGCAGCCTGGACTTTTACAAATTGTTCCTTCATACAGGCAAGCTCTTTTATGGTCTGGATCAGTTCATATTCGCTTTCCATGGATATCCCGCTCATTTCACTGAGCATCTGATAATAATAAATGTCTTTTACTGCGATCCGGATACGGACTTTTCCATCGGAAAGACTGACCTGCTCAAGCAATGTATCTTCCACATATGGACTTTCCAGATATACTGATTCTCTGCTTACATCACGCACATGAGTAAGTCTGGTCATCTTTTCCCGAATCTCATTTAACAGAGCCGCCTTTACCTCATGTTCCGGAGAAAGCATCTCCACCCATCTGGGAACAAAAAGCTCTATCTCACTGACCGGGAATTCATAAAGGATCTTCTCCAGGATTCTGGTCACATCCTCTTTTCGAAGCTGTTCACAGTTGACTGCCAGAACGGATACTCCAAATTTCTCTTCCAGATGTTTTACAGTTTTTCCGGTTTCCTCACTGTAGGGAGTCTGGGAGTTTACCAGGATCAGAAAGGGTTTTCCCTGGACTTTCAGTTCTTTTATGGTCTGTTCCTCTGCCGGAATAAAATTTTCTCTGGGAATCTCCCCGAAACTTCCGTCTGTTGTGACTACAATCCCAATGGTGGAATGCTGGCTGATCACTTTTTCCGTTCCAATGCGGGCTGCATCATGGAACGGGATTGCTTTTTCCTGCCAGGGAGTTTTGACCATCCGCTCCCTGCCTTCTTCCACATTTCCGGATGCATCTTTTACCAGAAAGCCTACACAGTCAATGAGTTTTACCCGGATTTTCTGGTTTTCCCCTATGGATACTTCCACTGCTTCTTTTGGAATAAATTTGGGTTCTACGGTGGTGATCATTTTTCCGGCACCGCTTAATGGCAGTTCATCCTGAAGTTCTGCTCTTTTTCCCTCGCTGATCGATGGCAGTGCTATCAGCTCCATAAATCTCCGGATGAATGTGGATTTTCCTGTACGGACCGGTCCCACAACCCCTATGTAGATATCCCCGCCCGTCCGCGCCTGGATATCACGGTAAACCTGAAAGTTTTCCATATAAAAAAGCCTCCCTGCATATACTGGCCTGTAAGTTCCGGGAAACGTCTTAAAAAAGACAGTTCCCGCATACCACAGTATATGCCCGGAAGGCTTCTTATATGCTGCTGTTCACCGGGAACAGCAGCCCTTTGTATTCCTCATATCAGTCTTTGATATAGAACTCATTGTGAAGCAGATGATGCTCTTTGCCTTTGAGGAGTCCCTCATAAAGCTCCAGAACCAGTGGGTTCTCATCGGATTTCTTGATGATCATGGTATTGTCTGCATTGTACAAACCTCTTGCTCTGGCTGCCTTGGTTCTGTCACCGGATCTGGTCGGCTGACCTCCACCCATGATACATCCACGGCGGCATGCCATAACCTCGATCAGATGATAGTTTGCCTCGCCGTTCTTTACACGTTCCATAACGGTTCTTGCATTTGCAAGGCCACTGGCTACGCATACATTGATATCCATTCCCTTGTACGGTACGGTAAATTCCTTGATTCCCTCTTCACCACGAACACCGCACTCTGCAATCTCATGCATGGCTTCCTTGCTGTGATCCGGGCTCAGTCTTCGAAGAACTGCCTCGGTAACACCACCGGTAACACCGAAGATAACGCCACCGCCGGAACCAAATCCAAACGGCATATCGCATGCTTCCGGATCCAGTGTTGCAAAATCAAGACCAAAGTTATCGATCATGCGGAGAAGCTCTGTGGTTGTGATAACGATATCGGTATCCTGCTCGCCATCGGTAAAGCTGTTGGGGCGGATTGCCTCTGCCTTCTTGGCTGTACATGGCATAATGGAAACCATAACGGTCTTCTTGCCTGCTGCATGCTCCGGATCACGGAAGTATTCCTTGATAACCGCAGACATCATTCCCTGTGGGGAACGGCAGGTAGAAATGTTCGGAACATATTCCTTATACTGATCTGTGATGAACTTCACCCATGCAGGACAGCAGGAGGTCAGAAGCGGAAGGTTCTCACCCTTCTCTACTCTGTTTAAGAACTCCTTGGTCTCTTCCATAATAGTAAGATCGGCACTGAATGTGGTATCGTATACTTCATCAAAGCCCATTCTGTGGAGTGCGTTGACGATCTTGCCCATAACGCTCCTGCCCTTTGTGAGGCCGTAGTGATCACCAACTGCTACACGGACTGCCGGCGCGATCTGGGCAACCACACGGGTATCCTTGTCCGCAAGTGCATCCCAAACCTCATCCATATGTGTACGAATGGAGATGGCTCCTGTCGGACAGTAAACACGGCACTGACCACAGTTTACACACTGTGTCTCAGCAATCTTTTTATTGAATGCAGGCATAACCATGGCCTCTGTTCCACGGAATGCGAATCCAAGAGCTCCGATTCCCTGAAGTTCCTCGCAGGCACGTACACAGTTGCCGCAGAGGATACATTTGTTCGGATCACGGATGATGGACGGTGAACTGTCATCGATCTCGTGCTGTTCTCTTGTATTTTCAAAACGGATATCCCGCACGCCAAGGCGATGTGCCAGCTCCTGCAGGATACATTCGCCGCTCTTTACACAGGTTGTACAGTCACGGCAATGTGCTGCAAGAAGCAGCTCCACGATCAGTTTACGATATTTCTTAATACGACCGGAGTTGGTATAGATAACCATTCCGTCTCTCGGCTGCTCGGAACAGGAGGCAAATGTTTTGCCTCTGTCATCCTCAACTGTACAGAGACGACAGGCACCAAAGGTGGAAACCTCTGAATGATAGCACAGTGTGGGGATATTGATACCGGCATTCCTGATGACTGTCAGGACATTTTTTTCGTCAGTAAATTCTACTTTTCTTCCGTCAATTGTCATTGTACCCATAAGATATCCTCCCTTCTATGCTTCCACATAAATCGCATCAAAGTTACAGTTATCCTTACAGGATCCGCATTTGATACATACGTCATTGTTGATTACATGTGGATGCTTGATCTTTCCTGAAATCGCACCAGTCGGACAGTTCTTTGCACACTTGCCGCAGCCGATACAGAACTCAGGATTGATATGGAATTGACGGAGCGCCGTGCAGACCTTCGCACGACATTTTTTATCTACGATATGCTCTACATATTCGTCACGGAAACGCTTCAGAGTACTGATGACCGGAAGCGGTGCACTCTTACCGAGTCCGCACAGAGCCATACTCTGAACCATGTTTGCAAGTTCTTCCAGCTCATCCAGATCGGAAAGCTCACCCTTACCTGCAACGATTCTCTCCAGGATCTCAAGCATACGTTTGGTACCCTCACGGCAGGGAACACATTTACCACAGCTCTCACGCTGTGTAAAGCTCATGAAGAAACGCGCAACCTCTACCATACAGGTATTCTCATCCATAACAACAAGTCCACCGGAACCCATGATGGCATCCAGCTTCTTAACAGAATCAAAATCAAGCGGATGATCGATCTGATCGTCGATCAGACATCCACCGGAAGGACCACCGATCTGTACACCCTTAAATGCAGCACCACTCTTAAGACCACCACCGATGTCATAAATGATATGACGGAGGCTTGTTCCCATTGGAACCTCGATAAGACCGGTGTTCTCAATGGAACCGGTAAGTGAGAAAGTCTTGGTTCCAGGGCTTCCCTCTGTACCGATGGTGTGGAACCAGTCTGCTCCCTGAAGGATAATCTTCGGTACGTTGGCATAAGTCTCTACGTTATTCAGAACCGTAGGTTTACCCCACAGGCCCTGCTCAACCGTTCTCGGAGGTTTTACTCGAGGCATACCTCTGTTGCCTTCGATAGAAGCAGTCAGGGCAGAACCTTCACCACATACGAACGCTCCGGCACCGCGATTGATATGTAAGTGGAAATTAATACCGGAACCAAGGATATTATCACCAAGAAGGCCATAGGACTCTGCCTGTTCAATAGCCATTCGAAGTCTCTGTACAGAAAGAGGATACTCGGCACGCACATAAATATAACCATCTTCTGCACCTACTGCATAGGCAGCGATCACCATACCCTCGATCATCTTGTAAGGATCACCTTCCATTACGGAACCATCCATAAATGCTCCCGGGTCACCTTCATCACCGTTACATACTACATAACGGACTTTTTCCGACTGGCGTGCAACCTGTGACCATTTCTTGCCTGCAGGGAAACCTGCACCGCCACGGCCGCGGAGACCAGATTTCGAGATCTCGTCGATAACACCCTGTGGGGTCATTTCAAAGAACGCCTTCGCCATAGCGGAAAAGCCGCCTACGGAAATATATTCATCAATGGACTCTGCATCGATCTTGCCACAGTTCTCAAGAACGATCCTTGTCTGCTGGTTCAGGAACGGAATGTCACTGGGATGTGGACAGGCCTCATCATTATGACGATAAAACAGACGCTCAACAGGCAGTCCGCAGATCACGGTCTTCTCTACGATCTCGCGACAGTCGTCTACCTGAACATGTACATACTGATAATCATAGGGCTCAATTCTCATAAGAGGACCAAGTTCACATAAGCCCTGGCATCCGGTCTTAACGATTCCTACATGAGGAACATCCTTCTGCATCTCAACCGCAACACCCTCGATTCCCTCACAGAGTCTTGACATTTCTTCATAAATCTTCTGAGCACCGGAAGCAATACATCCGGTACCGGAACAGACGAGAACACGGCAGGTATAGCCATCAAGATTCTTCTTAACCTCAGCCTGTTTGTTTTTCAGATCTTCCATACTGGTTATACTCATACGCTCTCACCTCTCAATTCATTTAAAAGCTCAACAGCCTTCTCAGGAGTCATCTTCGGGTGAACTTCATCATTTACAGTCAGTGTCGGTGCAAGTCCGCAGGCACCAAGACAGGAAACTGTCTCAACGGTAAACATCATATCATCTGTAGTATGCTTCTTATGACTCAGTCCAAGTTCCTTCAGCATTGCTTCCTTTACAGGCATGGACTTACGTACATGACAGGCAGTACCGTCACATACCTTGATGATGTACTTGCCCTTCGGCTCAAAGGAAAAGTTTTCATAGAAAGTAGCTACACTGTACGCCTTCGCTTCTTTTACACCAATCTGTTCCGCAACATAAGTAAGAAGCTCTCCCGGAAGATAACGGTACTCAGCCTGGATATCCTGCATGATCGGAATCAGTGATGCAGCTTTCCGGCCGTAGTGCTCGATGATCTCGTCCGTTTTTCTGTAATACGTCTGGTCTAACATTCGGTTCCCTCCTTGTTTCTCATAGATTTTCCACTTGATCAACCTGTTCCACTACAGGTTAATGCTTTAACACTCTGTCAGTGCCGCGCATTTATGCAAATCATTATTTTGCACTATTTCATGCCTTTAATTATAACTTATATGGTCATTTTTCACAAGCGGTTTTTTTGCTTTTTTCAGAATATATCGAAATGTTTACAGTGACTTACTGATTTTGTATCTATTTTCCATAAAATATGTTCAATTTTTAACAGTCTTGATAATAAAGATACAAATCTGCTCTTTGTTTCTGCCCCAAAACATTAAAGCCGGTTATTGATTTTATTTCTCAATTACTTTAAGATAGATAAAAAGTGCGTGGAAAACATTTAATTAATTTATTTTGTAAAGGAGAACATCTATGCGAAATCTTGACACACCAGTAAAACAGATCCGGCGAAAGATTTTTACCGAAATTGCTAAGATCGGATTTGAATCCACGGACGAATCAATGATCCATGATATCGAATCCATTCCCTACAATATTGTAGAGGAACGCGCGAAATACCGCGAAAGCATCTATCGTGAAAGAGCTGTTGCAAGCGAACGTGTCCGTCTGGCCATGGGACTTTCCCTCCGCCCGGAAAATCGTTCCGTCCACCTTACCGATGGCGTGAAGGCCAGCAACATTGACGAGAAATATTATGAACCACCTCTTATGCAGGTGATCCCTTCCGCATGTTCCGCATGCGAATCCAACAAATACGAAGTCAGCAACATGTGCCGCGGCTGTGTCGCACATCCCTGTTTACTCACCTGCCCCAAAGGCGCCATTTCCATGGTAAACGGAAAATCCTTCATCGACCAGGACAAATGTATCCATTGCGGAAGATGCAAAGCTGTCTGTCCTTACGATGCCATCGCCCATAAAGAACGCCCCTGCGAACGTGCCTGCGGTGTAAAAGCCATCGAGAGCGATGAACAGGGACGCGCCTCCATCAACCAGGATAAATGCGTATCCTGCGGCATGTGCATGGTCAGCTGTCCATTCGGAGCTATCTCCGACAAATCCCAGATCTTCCAGCTGTCCCACGCCCTTCGAGAAGGAACTGAGATCATTGCAGAAATCGCCCCCGCCTACATCAATCAGTTCGGCGAAGACGTCACCCCGGGCCAATTCCGCTCCGCTCTCAAACAGCTGGGCTTCTCAAACATTTATGAGGTAGCACTGGGCGCAGACATCGGCTGCATCTCTGAAGCACACCACTACGCCAAAGAAGTAGCAACCGGCCACCTCCCGTTCCTCCTCACCTCCTGCTGCCCATCCTGGTCAGTCATGGCAAAAAAATACTTCCCGGCTATGATCGACAACATCTCGCAGGAACTGACCCCGATGGTGGCAACTGCCCGCATTGTAAAAAAGAACACCCCAGCGCAAAAGTAGTCTTCATCGGACCATGCGCCTCCAAAAAACTGGAAGCCATGCGACATTCCGTAAGAAGTGATGTGGATTTCGTTATCACCTTCGAAGAACTCTGGGGCCTGTTCGACGCCAAAAGCATCACCCCATCCACCTGCGAAGAGCTCCCGGAAGAAACCCAGGCCGCAACCGCAGCAGGACGAGGCTACGCCATCGCCGGCGGCGTAGCCGGAGCCATCGAAAACTGTCTGAAGGAATACTATCCCGATGTACCAGTCCACATCGAACACGCAGAAAGCCTTGCCGAATGTAAAAAAGTCCTCACTCTGGCAAAGGCCGGAAAACTCAAAAACTGCATGATCGAAGGAATGGCCTGCCCCGGAGGCTGCATCGGCGGTGCAGGAACCAATGCCGGCTTCGCAAAAACCTCCAAAGCACTCAAAAAATACGTAGACAGCTCAGAACCAAAACTCCCCTCACAGGAACTGGAAAACCTGGAGTTGAACTAAATACCTCAAAATATTCCACTATATAATTCCCAAAATATTTCAATTTGATTGAATAAAAAATGGAGATGCAACCTAGATCTTTAATCTTCAAGGTTACATCTCCATTATTTTATCAACTAGGACAGGGCAAAGCCCGCCTCCGTCCCTCATCCACATCCTATCGTTTAGCCAGACAACTTACCCCAACCAACGCACAGGCCCAGAAGGGAGTGCGGTTCTGTCTGCGGACGACTCTGCAGGAGGTGTGCTGGATCTTAGGCGGCGGGACTTCTGCGTTATTTTTCAAAAGCCAGCTGTCTGAGCGGCAAAAAGCCGCGAGTTCTGGCTTTTGGAAAATGGTTTTAGCAGAATCCCGGCGCCTTAGATCCAGCCGCCGACGAAGCCCGGCCGCGGACAGAACCGCACTCCCTTCCGGGCCGTCCCGTTCGCCACCACCACTACTTCTCCACCGTCTCCGTACTCTCCGGCCAGGTATACTCCTCCCCCTTCAACTCCGCCAGAAGACTCCTAAGCTTATATCCATAACTTCTCCCGGCGGCCCATCCGCCACCATAAGGATTCTCCTGGATCCCAAGCCACTCCACATAAGGCGCACTCTCACGGGAAACATACTGGAACCGATTATCCACACAAGCCTGGTTCAACTCCTCCGAAGAAGCATAAGCCTTCAGATGCTGCACCTGCGCCCGGATCCCCGTCCTTACATCAGGAAAAGAATTACCGGCAACACCACCACCGGTAGTCCCAAGTCCGGAAAAATTAAACTGCCCTGCACTGGCATCCCCACCAAACTGAAGCCATCCGGTCTCAAGCATCGCCTGCTCAAAAACAACCTCTCCACGGACGCCCTCCGCATCCGCTTCCTCTATCACAATCGTGCAAAACGTATCAATATCCGGTGCACCACCCTCCGTCAGGATGCCGGAAGGATACTCCACATTCTGCGCCTCATACTGCACTACCATATCCTCCGCATCCACTGTGGTACACCCCATGATCGTATAATATCCATAAGTATTATCTGTGGAATCATCCACAAAACCCTCTGTATCACTCTCTCCAGATGACTGAGGCTTCGAAATCTGACCCTCCATAGAATGATCCGCTTCCTCTGCCAAAACACCTGCAGGCGTTCCGAACACCAGAACGCCTGCAAGTACCATCATCCGTAAACAAAAACTATTTCGGAATCTGTACATATATAAATGATCAACCCTTTATTACTGTTATTACTGCGCTTTTCTCATTGCAGCTTCAACCACATGACCTACAAGAACAGAAGTTGTAACACTTCCTACTCCGCCAGGAACCGGTGTGATCGCATCAACGATTGGCTCAACTGCCGCATAATCAACATCACCACAAAGCTTGCCCTCTGCATTGACATTGATACCAACATCGATAATAGTCTGTCCCTCTCTGACATAATCAGCGCCGACAACACCAGCACGACCAGCTGCAACGATGACGATATCCGCCTCTTTTGCAACAGACGGCATATCAACGGTTCTTGTATGGCAGATCGTTACTGTCGCATTTTTCTTAACAAGCATCATGGCAGCCGGTTTACCAACTACAAGACTTCTTCCGATAACAACCGCTTTTTTGCCTGTGCAGTCGATTCCATAGTGATCAAGGATCTCCATGCATGCCTGCGGTGTACATGGCGGGAATCCGATCTTCTTGCCTGTAAATACACCAGACATGGAAAGATCTGTCATACAGTCAACATCCTTCTCTGCTGCAAGTGCATTCTCGATCACTGCCTGATCCAGATGTTTTGGCAGCGGACGGAACAGAAGAACTCCATGGATCTTATCATCTTTGTTTACTTTATCGATGGTTGCAAGAAGCTCATCCTGGGAAACATCCTCCGGAAGAAGGATTTTCTCACATGCAACACCAAGAGTCTCACAGCGCTTTGTAGCACCTCTCTCATAGGAAATATCGCTTGGATTCTCACCAACACGGATAATGCAAAGTGTAGGATCTACACCTTTTGCCTGAAGCTCTGCAACGTTCGCTTTGATCTTTTCATTGAGAGCCGCTGTTACTTCTTTACCTAATAACTGCTTTGCCATTTGTCTGGTTCCTCCTATTTCAGTCTTCCGAGAACACTGTCAAATGTCTCGTCTGCGATCTTTGTATATTTCTCAAGCATAGCGTCTGCTTTTTGTTTAATTCCTCTGCATACGCACGGTCAGCCATAGATTTTGTGTTAATGTACACATTCAGGCTTGCTCCCTTAAGAGCTGCTTTGCAGAATGCAGCACCTACACCAGCATCACTGATTGCAAGCTTAGAACCTTTTGCTCCGAACTCAACGATAAGTTCAATAGCCTCGCAGCATTTCTCCATGATCTCCATAGGAACAGAGCATGCTTCCTTGAGGGCAGCTTCCATTACTCGAGCCTTCTCAGCCTTCTCTTCTTCTGTCTCTCTCGGCATTCCGTAAGCCTTGGAAAGAGGCTCAAAAAACTTCCGCATCTCTCTCGATCAGATGAAGGAAATCTTTCTGAAGCTGATCACATTTCTTTTTCAGCTCCCACATTTCATCTTCTACATCTGCATATTTTTTCTTACCGACAGTAAGGCTTCCAACCATGTTCCCAAGAGCTGTACCAACAGCAGCTACAAGGGCAGATGCACCGCCGCCGCCTGGAACCGGTGCCTTGGAGCTTAATACCTCGACAAATTCAGTACATGTACTGGTAGAAAATCCCATAGGACTCTCCTCCTTATATTCTTATTTTAGCACTCTTTAGAGCCCATTGGGGGCTTTATAAAAAGCCCCCTCCGGTTGTTTTTGATCTTATGTTCCGATTAGAAGAGACCTGTGATCTTACCTGTCTCATCTACATCGATCTTGGTTGCTGCCGGAACTTTCGGGAGACCTGGCATAGTCATGATCTCACCTGTCAGAGCAACGATGAATCCTGCACCTGCGGAAATCTTCAGGTTACGTACTGTTACCTCAAAGTCTGTCGGTGCACCAAGTTTTGTCTGATCATCAGTCAGACTGTACTGTGTCTTAGCAACACAGATCGGGCAGTTGCCAAATCCAAGTGCTTCCAGCTGTTTTGCCTGTTTCTGAGCATTTGCTGTAAGAACAACTTTCTTACCACCGTAAACTTTCTGTACGATGTTATTCAGTTTATCCTCGATGGATCCCTCAAGCTCATAAGCATATGTGAAGTCATTCGGCTCCTCAACAAGACGGATTACTTCCTCAGCAAGCTTCATGCCGCCTTCGCCGCCTTTTGCCCATACCTCGGAAAGTGCAACGTTAACGCCAAGCTCTTTACATTTTGCCTCAACCAGGTCAAGCTCTGCCTTGGTATCGGTCGGGAATGCATTGATAGCAACTACACATGGAAGTTTGTATACATTCTTGATATTGCTTACATGTTTCAGAAGGTTTGGAAGACCTTTCTCAAGAGCCTCAAGGTTCTCGTTGTTCAGATCTGCCTTCGGAACACCACCGTTGTATTTCAGTGCACGAACAGTAGCTACGATAACAACTGCGCTTGGATGAAGGCCTGCCATACGACACTTGATGTCAAGGAATTTCTCTGCACCAAGGTCAGCACCGAATCCAGCCTCTGTGATAGCATAATCTGCAAGTTTCATAGCCATCTTTGTAGCTGTTACGGAGTTACATCCATGAGCGATGTTTGCGAATGGTCCGCCGTGTACGATTGCAGGAACATGCTCCAGTGTCTGTACAAGGTTTGGTTTCAGGGCATCTTTCAGAAGTGCTGTCATAGCACCCTCTGCATGAAGATCACCAGCTGTTACCGGTTTCTGCTCGGAAACTTTACCATAGGTATATCCGATGATGATTCTGGAAAGTCTCTCTTTCAGGTCTTTGATGTCACTTGCGAGGCAAAGAACTGCCATGATCTCAGATGCAACTGTGATGTCGTATCCGTCTTCACGAGGCATACCGTTTGTTCTTCCGCCAAGACCATCTACTACATTACGAAGCTGACGGTCGTTCATGTCCACGCAACGTCTCCATGTGATCTTTCTCGGGTCAATGTTCAGGTCATTACCCTGGAAGATATGGTTGTCGATCATTGCTGCAAGAAGGTTGTTTGCCGCACCGATCGCATGGAAGTCACCGGTAAAGTGAAGGTTGATATCCTCCATCGGAACTACCTGTGCATAACCGCCGCCTGCTGCACCACCTTTTACACCGAATACCGGTCCGAGGGATGGCTCACGAAGAGCTACCATTACTTTTTTGCCCATTTTCTGCATTGCATCTGCAAGACCAACGGTTGTTGTTGTTTTTCCCTCTCCTGCAGGTGTCGGGTTGATAGCTGTTACGAGGATCAGCTTACCATCTTTCTTGTCACTCTCTTTTAACAGATTGTAATCAATTTTTGCTTTGTACTTACCGTACTGCTCCAGATATTTGTCGTCAATACCTGCCTTCTCTGCAATCTGTGTAATTGGAAGCATTTCGCACTCCTGTGCAATTTCGATGTCACTTTTAAATCCCATAATGTTACCTCCCTTTAGGTATTTTTACAGTTTTTAATCCCTTAAAACTGCATCTCTATAAAAACAGGTCCCATCCTGTTCTTAACTATTTTTCATTTTTAAAGACATTTCAGAAATGCCTTTAAAGACCCAATGATAACGTCTCCCATAACGGCCATATCCTCAGCCGCAAAGGAAACCGGAAAATTATCAGAAAACAAGATCTGTGAGGACGGCGGAAATTCATCATCCCCCTCCCAGAGGATCATCTGAACTACATATCCTGGAAAGATCTCCACCTGGTATGCAATATCTCCATGATCCACGGGAACCGCATGGATGTGTTCCATGATCTCCTTGAAATACTTAAGTCTGTTTCCGTATGTGAAAGCCAGGCGTTTGATGCACCTGCCATCAAACTGACGGAGATAAACCTCTCCCCAGGGCATTTCCCTGTATGTTTTAAACCTTCCGCTTCCCTGAGATACATTCCCGTTCAGCAGAAAACGGATAGCAAGGATCTTTGCATAATGCATTTCCTCAAGAGGATAAAATCCCGCATCATCTTCCTTATGAGTTACCTGAAAATCCGGCCAGGAAATATAATAAACGCTTCCCAGGAATTTCAGAGTCAATTCTTTCTTCTCTTCGTCATAAGGAAGTGAAAGACGTCCGGCAATTTCTGCCGGGTCTGCCTTAGCGAACTCCTCTGTATAATGCTCCCAGGGCATTCTTTCTTTGCTGTCTTTTTCATAATTCAAGTCATTTATACTAAAAGCCATGTTTTACCTCTGCTGTTTTAGTCTGCTTTATCTCTTCTGCTGTTCTTCCATAACAGACGGAAACAGATTTGTGTCCGTATGCGGAATAAAGCATGCACCTACAAACTCATCCATATAGGTAGGAACTGTAGAAAGCTCCAGGTAAGTCATATTGGAAGCCAGTTCATAGGTTTTCTTCTCTGCTGATGTGGAATGAAGCATCAGATAAGCACCTGTAAGAGAAGAGTTTCCAATGTAATGGAACTTCTCAAGAGGAATATCCGGGAACATTCCGATATGCACTGCATTGGCCATATTGATTCCGCTTCCGATTCCACCGGCAACATATACATCGTCGATCATGGAAACATCGAAGTCAAGAGAATTCAACATGGTACGGATTGCTGAGAAAATAGCGCCTTTGGCACGAATAAAGTTATCAATATCTACTTCTGTGATCTCAACATCCTTGGCAGAACCGGCTTCCTCTTCAAACGCGATCACATAGCTTCCCATACCATAATGATCGTGACGGATTCTTTTGCCTTCACGGACAAATTTTCCCTTCGGATTGATGATTCCTGTCATAAAAAGTTCACTGATCACATCAATGATACCGGAACCGCAAAGTCCTACCGGTTTGGTTCCAGGTTCACCTACAACCTTATATGTCGGCTCCATAGTTTCTTTATCAATGGTACATGCCTCAATAGCACCGTCTGTAGCACGCATACCGCAGCTGATATCTCCACCCTCAAAGGCAGGACCTGCGGAACATGCACAGCTCATCATAAAATCGGAATTACCGAATACAAGCTCTCCGTTAGTACCAAGGTCGATAAACAGAGAAAATTCCGGTCTGTTCCAGATCATACTTACCAGTGTACCGGCAGTGATATCTCCACCTACATAGCTTCCGATATTCGGAGCCATGATAATATGTGCATCCGGATTGATCTCAATTCCCACATCCGATGCAAACAAGGAATTTGTTTTGAAAAACGTAGGAATATACGGTTCCATACGAAGTGGATCCGCATTGATCCCTGCAAACAGATGATTCATGGTTGTATTAGAAGCAACACACATCCGGTAGATCTGTTTCTCCGGAAAATGAATGCTTCTGCACATCTCATGGATCATCGGGTTAATGGTCTCTTTGATCACCGCATCCTGAAGTTTCTTCTTTCCGCCAGGTTTCTGAGATTCGATGATACGGTTGATAACATCCGCACCAAAACGGATCTGTCCGTTTCCGGAAGAACTCTTGGCCAGGATCTCTCCAGTTTCCATATTGATCAGGACTGCCGAAACGGTTGTGGTACCGATATCTACAGCAAGACCACCGATCACAACATCTTTCTTACTGTCAAAAATATCATAAACATACATGTCATTTGGTGCTGTACGAACCACGCACTTCACAGAAAATTTACTCTCACGAAGTACATCTGGAAGCTTCTTAAGCACCGCATACGGAATTCTGACACGCTTCAGGTTCATAAACTTCTGAAGTGCACGGGTCAGTCTTTCATTATCCGGCATGGTATCATCCAGTGATGGAATATCCATCTGAAGTTCCACAACATCAAGACTGTTTGTAAGTTCTATGCCAGCCATCTCAACTTCATGCTTGGCATTTTCAAAAATAGCGATTTCTTCTTTTGAGCTCAAATCAGCCACTTTCATTCGGCTCTTATATGCGGATGCAATATCCGGAACAAGAACCTCCACATCTGCACTGATCTTGCTCATACAGGCCAGACGCCAGCCTGCGCCATATTCTTCATCCGAAATATGAAGAGTTTTCTTTGAGTCCAGTTCTCCGCTTTTTAACTGTACCCGACATTTTCCACAGGCTCCGTTTCCGGAACATGGTGCATCGATAGCCACATTGGCACTACGAGCAACCTCCAGTAAATTATCCCCCGCATTGGCAAATGCTTCTACCGTACTGCCATTTTCAAAAGCAAAAGTCACCTTAAACATTCGGCAACCACCTTTCTCGCCTCGTAAAAGTTATTCGTCTTCCACCTGTGGCGTTGGGAGTTAGACTAAACTATATTAGTAAAAAAGAGGCTGAAGGCCGAAGCCCCCAGCCTCTGAAACAGCGCTCCTGTTTTGTTCACACGCCAAATTAGATCTCAAGGTAAGAATCTGCGTAAAGTGTGTTACCCTTGAATACGTCACAGGATTTGATTGTCTCCATAAGACGAAGGTCGTTAGGGTTAACGATTGCAGATGTAAGACCATTCATCATAGCCATAGCTACAAGAGCAGAGTCCATGATCGGACGGATATGTTTTGGCATACCGTTACTGTTGTTGGAAAGACCGCCAGTGGAGTTCAGACCCATCTCGGAGAACATCTTGATTGCCTCAAGAACTTCCATCTGTTTGTCCTGCATTCCTTTTACAACAAGGAAAAGCGGATCAAACCAGAGATCCTCTGCTTCCATACCAAGGCCAAGACCTCTCTCAAGCATGTTCTGGCAGTGCATCATACGCTCGTCATTGTCTGATGCAACCATACCGGAAGAGCAAAGTGCGATACAGATCGCATCGTTAGCTGCTGCAAGGTCGATATTGGAAATTCTGTCTCCAGCATCTGCAGAGTTTACGATCGGTTTACCTTTGCTTCTGTTGTATACGGAAATACCAGCCTCAATAGCTTTCTGGTTTGTAGTATCCAGAGCAAGCGGAACATTGTCAAACTCAGACTGAAGGAGCTGTACTGCCCATTTCATAAGGTCCTCGCCATCGTTCTCAGCAGGTCCGATATTTACGTCAAGATATGTAGCGCCTGCATCAAGCTGCTGTTTTGCTCTTTTGATGATCGGCTCAGGATCTCTCTCAGTAAATGCTTTATTTACTGCCGGTGCTGTTGTTGAAAGTCTCTCCCCAATTGTTACAAATTTTGCCATACTCGTGTTCTCCTTTACATATTAGTAGGATATGGCTGTGCAGCAAATCTGCACAGCCGTTTATAACTGCCGGCGATATTGCCGGACAGCTGATTTCTTAAACCTTAAGTTTATGCATCAAGGTCTTTTAAGAATTTCACAAGCTGTACTGCTTCTCTTGGTCCTACGATGATCTCCCATCCAGGAAGCTTAGCCTCAAGATCGCCCTTAAGAACTGCTACTTTACCAGGAATAACCAGTCTTCTGCATTTAACCTTCGGCTCAACATTCTCTTTGATATACTCGGAGATGCTGTTTCCGGAGAATTTACCTGCTGCCCAGGATGTAAGTACGGAAAGTCCGCCTGCATCATTGATCACCAGGTTAAGCGGAACACCGGAACGCTCCAGCTCGCCAGATACTACGAAATATGTAAGAGCAAAGTCTACTGTTGTTACAACGAGAGAATTCTCGTCTGCTCCGTTCAGAGGATAAATGCCCGGTTCTACCTTCATTGGCTTCTGCGGGTCTGTAAATACGTTCTGACGAAGACCGAACAGCGGAAGTGCCTCTGCATATGTCATCTGCTCCATAACGATGATAGAACCATATTTCATAGTAAACATGGAAGCAAGTGCTGCCTGTAAATGTTTGTCACCCTTCGCAAGTTTAACAAGGTTAACGATAGAAGGATAACCAAATGTTCTGTCCTGATTCTTAAGAGCTGCACGACGAACCTGTACAGTATTTGCAAAGGTCTCTTTGATGTCAGCTCCTGTTGTATCAAGTACGAGATTCTTGTTGCCAAGTTTCTCAATAGCTGCTGTAGTATCATATAATTCATTGATGTCCTTACCGGATACACCGAGAACTACGCCTGCATCTGTAGCAACCTTGCTCATTGCCTCGTAGTTGGAAGCGTTTGCTCCGTTAAGAACCGGTTTGCCGTCCTTACATACTTCAAGGGCAGCTTTTGCGATCTCAGGATCTGTACAGCCAAGGATCAGTGTTCTTCCAAGACCTTTAGCCTTCTCTACAAGTGCTGTAAATTTTGCAGCATCTGCATTCTCATCGCAGTTTACATACACAAGCTCTACATGCATTCTCTCACCGATACGATCATAGTCAACGTGTGGGATCTCTGCAAGTTTTGCTTCTACTTCTTCATCACTCATGCATGTGCAAAGTGATACGGCATATCTTGTTTTGCTTACAAATGTCTTCTCATGTCTGAAAAGAACAGTCTCTCCACCAAGTGTAAACTCTCCATCGCCTGTTCCGATCTTGATAGTTTTCATTGGCGGTGCAGTTGCCTCAGAAAGAGATGCTAATGCATCCTCGGACATATGAGGACACTGCTCAATTTTCATAGCGCCCTGTGCAACTTTCATAGAGAAAGCCATACATGTAGGGCATCCACATTCCTTACAGTTTTTCTTTGGTGTCAATTTAAAGATCTGAATACCATTCAGTGCCATAGCTCTTTATCCTCCTATTTATTACGCAAGTGCTTTGATCAGCTTGGAAATTGTCTTAACAGATTCCGGATGTCTTAAGATAACTGCATCAGAACCAGCTGCAAGATCAGCTGCTGCTGTCTCAACTTCCATGTCGATTCCACGCTCGTCCTGTGGTCCCCATGCCGGCATGTCTGCTTCAGAAGCCATTGCCTCTTTAACATTCCATGTCTCAGCGGATACAGGTGTAATAATAGGCATCTGCAGCATGTTATCATTCTGGCCTAAAGCGGCACCTTTGATACGGTCCATAGTGGATACTACGTACTCATATCCATAACCAACTGCTGCACTACCGATATTCATAACGATCTTCTTTGCATCTACACCAAGCTGTGTAGTAACAACGTTAAGCTGTTTAGCAAGGTTGATATCAACGGCAGACTCAGCGCCTACGATCTGATTGTAAGCAAGACCTGCTGCTGCACCGATTGCTTTGTAGTTCTCCTCTTTCTCGGAAAGGATCAGTGCATTTCTGCCCTGAAGAGCCTCTGCAACCTTCGGAAGGAGCTCTGCATCCTTCTCAACATTCTTGCAGCCCTCTACAACCAGTGGACAGTCAACTGCATCTGCAACTTCTTTAACAACTGCGATCAGCTCATCGATAGATTTGTTAACACCGTTCGGGTCGCCGCCCTCAAGAATAAGTGCAACAAAGTCAGCACCCTCCATAGCTGCAGCTTTCTTAGCAATGTCAGCCATTGTAGTAGCGCCTTCATAGTAAGCTTTGATACCTTCAGATACGCCCTCAAGACCCATATCAGAGATCTCTACACCGATCTTCGGGCAGTTCTCTGACTCTGCGTCAAAGGAATAAAATGGGAATGTACAATCCCCACCAATTGTCACAGTCTTATCTCCGCTTCCGATTGTGACAGCATTAATCTTTGCATTGAACTTTTGTGGTTTCTGATTAAACGGCATTTTTCGTTAGCCTCCTTAAAAATAATAATTAAAAACTACAGAGCTTCTTATATTATACTACATAGCACCAGTTATTGGCAAGATGCAGCACTACATTTCTGTTAAAAAATCAACAAACTTTTTAACAGTTTACAGGAGAAAGGATGTCCGCACATCCTTTCTCCCGGATAAATTACATCATCGGATCAAGTCCGAGAGCCGGATGTCCTTTTTCTGTAAGGAATGCAACCAGTGTCTCTGGATCTTCTGCGATCGTCTCATCACCGATCATGTCTGTAAAGTTATCGATTCCGTAAAGCTCTTTTGCAGTCTTATTAAGTCTGTCAGCTACGAATTCTTTCAGTTCTTTCGGCATCCATACGATACGCTCGATACCGCCCTCAGCCTTCATGAACTTCTTGGAGGAAATGAAATGTTTACCATGTCCCATGAATCCAGGTGTCTGAACTCCACCACCTGTCATGGATGCCATCTCAGGGAATGTCATTCCAAGTGGTGTCATGCCTGCATACTCACGGTTAGCAATAACAACACCGTTGGAGAATGGCTCGATACCACAGATACACTCGAAGCATCCGCAGGAAGTCATCGGATCCTGCATGATGGAGTACAGTGTAACGTGCTCCAGAGCACCCTGGGAGAATTTCTGAACTGCCTCATCAACGTCCTCATAAGAACCAAGATTCTCATCGATTGGACGCTCTTTTGTGATGATCTGGCAAGGACCAGCTGGGTCAAGCTGATGTGTAGCTTTTGCATCCAGCCATGAAACCGCACCGCAAAGACCAAGTCTCTCAGGTGTTACTACACATACGTGGCTTGGTGCGAATGCCTGGCAAAGGATACAGCTGTAATATACGTCAACAGACTCATCTGTCAGAGTATCAAGACGCTCATCACGTTTGTCAAAGATCGGAATCGCAACCTCATGACGGATTCTTGTACACTCAGCAGGATCTGTATAGATAACAACCTCACATTTATCAACAACTGCATCGAACTCATTTTTAACAGATGCATAAAGAACTTCACCGATATGTTTGATTCTGAATCCTGCATTAAATGCGTCAATGCTGATACGGATACGCTGCATATCACGCTGTCCTGTATGGTATACACCCTCGATACAGTTGATGTAGTTGTGGAATTTACGCTCGATAACCGGCTCAAAGTCAGGCTGCATATTCTTACCTGCAACTTTAACAACATATGCAATGCTGTTCTTGCTGCCGAATTCCATCTCATCTACTTCAGGTCCGATTACTGTGATCTTGTGATCCTCGATCTCAGAAGCATCGCAGGTATGTACAAGCTCTGCACAGTCTACACGGGAGCCATCGAACTCAACCTGCATATCTTTACGACGGATGATCTCACCCTCGAATGCAGATGCGAAAGCAACCGGAATATCAATATTTGTGATCTTGATCTTAATATCACGCGCCTCAAGAGAAGTAGCGTTAAATTTGCTTACGTCCTCCTGAACGATAAGGCTCTTCGGTACACGGAAGATATTCTCTGTCTCATTTGTAACAACCGGGAATCCAAGTGCGATAGCGCCTGCACCGCATGCTACGATCACATCATCCAGAGGTTTGAATGCGTTAACAAATGCCGGTACACGATCCATTGTGTATTTCATAAGTGTTCCTGCATCTCCAGGTGTTACGTTACCGAAGATCAGAGCTGCACGGATCGCAACGGAAACTACATGAACAACAGATGTAACATCTTTTCCAAGAGGAATAACACGAACGTTGGCACCTGTCTTCATTCCGGCTTCTGCAACCTGATCAATGATTCCGCCAACAAGTGTTACCAGGATACCCTGTGCCTGATAGCTCTTTACAAGAGCAACACCCTCTTCTGTAGTAGGAGCAGCACCAAGGATAACAGCAACGCCTGGGATATCGCCTGTTACAAGCGGTACACCGAGCTCACGGATAACAGCATCACCAAGATGTCCATAGCATGGCTCTTCGTAAGGAGTTGCTCCGTCGATATATTTCAGAACCTCGATGAACTCTGCGCAGAGTGCTGTAGCAACACCGGACATGAATGCATCGTTCAGTCTTTTCTCTCTTGTCATAAGTGTTTTTACAACGCCAAGAGCTTCTTTTAATTCTTTTAATGTTGTAACTTTTGTTCCTGTTACAGCATAGTAGCAAGGAAGGCTGTAAGCGGTATTCGGGAAGCTGACAGCTTTGTCTTCGCCATACTGAGCGATCGCGCCGTCAATAGCACCCTCTGTTAAACCATATACAGCATCGTTTCCGCCGAATACTCTATCAAATAAAGTCACTGTAATACCTCCTATTTTTACAGAATTGAATTCTGATCAATTTTGTCTTTGATTTTTCTGATTTCAGCTGTTACAGTTTCACTGAAATCGTAGGGAGATTTTCCCTGACGATCAGCATCTATAACTTCTGTATTGTAGTGGATCATTCCAAGCAGATCCTCTGCCGGGATCTTACTCCGGATAAATTCCTCATCCTCCGGATTTCTTACCTTATTGGCCACGACCTTAACCTGAGAAACTCCCAGATCCTTTGCAAGACGTTTAACATTCTTATATGTCTGTACACTTCTTGCCCCTGGTTCGATCACTACAATAAATTCATCCATGCTCTCCGTGGTGCCCCGGCCCAGATGTTCCAGGCCGGCCTCCATATCCATGATCACCACATCATCTCTGTGGATCACAAGGTTATTGATCACTCTTTTAAGCATCACATGTTCAGGACAGACGCATCCGCCTCCACCTGTTTCCACAGTTCCAAGGACAAGCAGCTTTACGCCATTACAGGTTTTTCCATAAGTATCCGGAATATCGTCTACCTTTGGGTTCAGTTTATAAAACTGATTCTGGCTGTTGGCTCCGGTGCGTTCTTCTATGAGCTTACGCATTTTTGAGATTGGAACAATAGAATCCAAGGTTTCCTCGTCAAATCCAAGGGCAAGACCCAGGTTCGCATCCGGATCCACATCCGCCGCAAGGACTTTTTTTCCCTCATCTGCGTATAGTCTTGCAAGTGTTGCTGCGAAAGTTGTCTTTCCTACTCCGCCTTTACCGGTTACTGCTATTTTCATTTTACGTCTTCCACCTTTTATAACATTTTAAAGATCGCAACGGATTAGATTCCTAATGCTGTTCTCTTCTCTTCAATTCTCTCGATCATAAGATCAACTAATTTCTCGATGTCTGTCTCTACTGTGTAAGCAGCACCTGTCCATTTTCTTGTTCCCTCTGTAAGAAGCTCGCACATTTCTGAAGAACCGGAAACATATGGATCAACGCCAAGGAATGTATCAATACCAGTACCAACTACGTAGTTACCGATGGATACAGCTTTTTCAGACATCCACTCAGGAGCACATCCTACTACAGGAAGCTGATTGATCTGAAGTCCTGCATCTTTTGCAAGTTCAGCAGCCAGGATCATCATACGGGAGATATCTACGCAGGATCCCATATGAAGTACTGGTGGGATATCAGCCAGCTCACAGACACGTTTCAGACCTGCACCGCAGAGATCTCTTGCGGATTTGTCCATCAGACCAGCTTTAGCAGCTGCCTGTGCGGAACATCCGGAAGCGATGATAATGATATCATTTGCGATACACTTCTTCATCAGTTCGATATGTGCATAGTCAGGACGGATCTTAGGATTGTTACATCCAACCATAGCAACAGCACCACGGATAACACCGGAAGTGATGCACTCAAGTAATGGTTTGGTTGTTCCTGTTACGTCAACCTGAGAGTTTGTAACACCATCAAGAACTTTGACGATTGCTTCTACTGAGTAACCAACAGTAGCTTTCTGTTTCAGCTGCGGGATATGTACAAGCTCAGGTTTTCTGTTCTTGAAGTTATCGATAGCCATCTTAACGATTGCTTTTGCATTTTCTCCTGCTGTCTCAGCGTTGAATCTGATAAATTCAGAATCCGGCATCTGAGCGATCGGAGAAGTTGTAACAAATTTAGTATGGAAACATTTGCTCAGAGGTCCTAATGCAGGGAAGATACACTGAACATCAACTACGATCGCCTCGCAGGCACCTGTCAGTACTACGTTCTCCTGCTGCAGGAAGTTACCAGCCATCGGAACACCACGACGCATAGCTACCTCGTTAGAAGTACAGCACACACCGGAAACGGTGATTCCTTTTGCTCCTACAGATTTTGCATAATCGATCATTTCTTTGCTGTCTGCATACTCACAGATCATCTCAGAAAGACTCGGATCATGTCCGTGTACAACAATGTTTACGTTCTCTTCAACCATTACTCCAAGGTTAGCCTCTGTATCAAGTGGCTTCGGAGTTCCGAATAATACATCAGAGAACTCTGTTCCCATCATGGAACCGCCCCATCCATCAGCCATACCGCAGCGAATAGACTGTTTTACAAGTGCTTCCGGAAGAGATGAACATCCCATATGAGACATATGCAGGGAGCTTGCAACCTCACGGTCGATAGCACGTGGTGCGATTTCGTTCTCGATCAGTTTTTCTTTTGTCCTGCAGGCATTCTGTCAAGGAATCTCTGATATCCGAACGGTTTACCATATTCCATAAGACCGATCTCAGCCATCTCATGAGCCAGATCATAGATATCCTTGCCTTCTGTTTCCACGCCCCACTCTTTGGCGATGCGAAGCAGTTTCTCAGGATCTTTTACCTGATAATTTCCGCCCTCTTTTGCACAGTACAGTGTATGGCAGATCTCACGACCATGATCGGAGTGAGTAGCTGCACCACCGGCTGTAAATTTAAGGAAGTTTCTTCCTACGATACCATGAGCATCACATCCACAGATTCCTCTCGGAGCCTTCGGTGTAATACGACACGGTCCCATTGCACAGATACGGCAGCAGATACCCTGCTCACCGAATTTACAGTGCGGAGTCTGGTTCTTTGCACGGATCTGCCATGCATCTGCTCCTACCTTTGCACCTGTCTCGAGAAGACGGGCTGTAGCGGCTTCAAATTCCTCCACTGTAGTTAATTTGAATTCACTCATTATAGACCTCCTTTAATAGCACATCTATTTTTATTTTCTTTTTATAATAAGCCCAGGGCAGGAACCCATCCCCACCCATGGGTTATTCTCTTTTATAAAAAAAGGTTTATATTCCATTATAAACCTAATTTATCAAAAATTTCAAAAGCTGCTTTTCTCATCGGATTATCCTCAGGAAGAGTAACGGTTGGTTTACCATCGCAGTCATATTCATAAACTGCCTCATCCTGTGGTACCACACCGATCAGATCGAGACCCTGATTCCGGATCTCCTCAAGGATTCCTGGATTCAGTTCTGCTTTTGGCGCGCGGTTGATAATAAGACCCACTCTGGAAGGCTTCATATCGCATTCCTTAATAAGTTCTGCGATCCTGCCAACTGCCTGTACACCTCTTCTGGAACAGTCACTTACAAGGATTGCTGTCTCCATGCTCGGAAGGATTCCTCTGCTGATATGTTCCATCCCTGCTTCATTGTCCACAACAATATATGGATAATTCTTCTGGTATTTGGCAAGCTGTGCCTGAAGCAGACCGTTTACAAAGCAATAGCATCCTTTTCCCTGGGTTCTTCCCATTACAAGAAGATCGTAATCATCTTCCTCAGCAAGAGCATCCTCGAAACGTACCTCTGCATAATCTGCCTTGGACATTCCTTTGGGGATCGGGCTTTTCTCTGTCATCTCAGCATGTGCGATCTCCTCACGTACATCGCCAAGAGTTGTATCTACTTCTACGCCAAGAACCTCGTTCAGATTTGAATTGGCATCTGCATCTACCGCCAGTACAGGTCCTTTTTCTTTTCGCAGAGATACTGGATCAGCATTCCGCATAATGTAGTTTTTCCAACGCCGCCTTTTCCGGCGACTGCAATAACATGTGCCATAAAACGGGCACCTCCTGATTTTATATCTGTTATGCCGGCGCATAAGGGAGGTGCCTGATACTGTTCTGGCACCTCCGCATCGTGCCGGAATTCTTATTTATTTCGTTGATGATTAGATAAGTGTACGAAGTCCGGATCTGTCAATGATCTCGGATACGTCTTTCCATTTGTTTAATGCATAAAGATGGATACCGTCAACACCAAGAGCGCGATACTCATCGATCTGTCTGATGGTGTATTCGATTCCTTCTTCTTTGAATCGTTTAACCTTGTCCTCATAGAACATGTCAAATGGTTTACCATCAGCATCTTTAGCGTTAAACGGATTCGGGAACAGCCAGTTCCTGGAGATCAGCCTGCAAAGCTCACTGTCCATTACACAGCCGTTACGTGAAAGAGCCATATTAATGGTAGCTGCCTGGTCCAAGATCGGCATCACGCCAACATCTACAGGCATTGTCACCCCAGCCTCGCGGATAGCGTCCAACCAGTATTTAAACTGTTCCATATCCCAGCAGAGCTGAGTCATGATATAATCAGCACCATTGTCCTGTTTCTGTCTCAAAACAGCAATATCAGCCTCCAAGCTTCTGCATGCGATATGGCCTTCCGGTGAACCGGCTACTGCGATCTCAAACTTATCGCCAAATTCATTACGGACAAATTTAACAAGGTCTGTCGCATAATTGAAGTCTCCGCAGGTCGTTGTCTCACCAAGCGGAATATCTCCGCGAAGCGCCAGCATATGGTCAACGCCATCTGCCAGATACCGTTCCAACTGCTGTCTGATTCCTTCTTTTGTGTTCTTGATCACTGTGAAGTGTGTTACAGGAATAGTTCCTGCATTCCTGATCATCTGGCATACTTCCCTGTTGGCTCCGACATTTCCGCCGCCGGCACCGTATGTACAGGAAATATACTCCGGTCTATACTTCATGAGATGTTCAATGGTTCCCGGCAGATTTGCCATGCCTTTTTCTGTCTTTGGCGGAAAAAGTTCAAAGGAAAGCAACATTTTTTCTCTCATTGCTTCAGATAATTTCATCGATCGTCCCTCCACATCTTACGTTTTAATCATATCAGTTACACTGCAGTTTCACGATGCTGTTTGCAAGATCCACCATAAGGATACTGCCTTCTACCACGCGCTCATCTCCCATGATATCTCGAAGGATCAATTTATTTCCGTCCACATCGATCCGGCTTACATTCTTAAAGATCACAGAATTATCTTCTTCCTTATATACTGTTGCAAGACACATAATCATTCCTCCAAATAAGTGGCATCATTTAACCACTATGCTGTCAAAACTATTCTGTCGGTTTTTATTTCAACTCTTCCTTAACAAGTGTAAGGGCAAGTCCAAGTCTCATATTGCCTTTCTGAAAATCTGCAACTGCCTCTTTGATCGTCTTCGCAGCTGCATCCATGTTAAGCTTCTTAAGATTGTCAGCCATCTGATCAAGTTCTGCGGCATGATGCTCATTATGCTGCAGCATGTAGGTAAGAAGTGCTACAGTCTCATTCTTGCAGTCACCGCTCTCGCAGGAACCGCAGTGTCCATCACCGTGTGTATGACAATGGTTATCTCCTTCCGCATGGCTGTGTGTATGG
Source organism: Ruminococcus sp. SR1/5 (assembly GCF_000209835.1). Lineage (NCBI taxonomy): Bacteria > Bacillati > Bacillota > Clostridia > Eubacteriales > Oscillospiraceae > Ruminococcus > Ruminococcus sp. SR1/5. The sequence goes on from NC_021014.1 coordinate 1,080,359, forward strand.
CTGTGAGTCACACCGTCCTCATGGGTGTGCTCATGTGTATGTTCATGGCTGTCTGCATGTCCATGCTGAACAAGATTGCCATTCTCATCTTTGATTAAATGCATAAATACCCCTTTCCTGTATCCGCCGGGCGGACACTCTCATGACAAGAATTTATCAATTAAATTTATTATACATCTTTTCACTGTTATTATCAAGAAAATAATTATAAAATATAGCCAAAATTATATGCTGTTTTTCCTATTTTTCCAAAAACTTTGACAGTAAATTAACTCGATTGTTTCATTTTTAACGAAGTTAGTCTCTTCAAACCACAACTTATTACCCAGTCTGCGCGTCTGTCCAACTCTAAGCTTTATCACTTTTGTAATATAATTGATGTGATTCTTTCATATTTTTGTGCTATAATAGCAAAAGCATGGAAAGCAGAACATACAAGGAGGAATTATTTTGAAAGAAACTGTTTTTCTGAACAACGACAGAGAAATGCCTCTTCTGGGGCTTGGCGTATACAAGTTGCCCGATGACGTACAGGCCGAAGCAGCAGTCACTTCTGCTATTTCCGCCGGCTACCGCATGATCGATACCGCTTCTGTTTATAAAAATGAAGAAAGCGTTGGACGTGCCATTGCCAAATGCGGAGTTCCCAGAAAGGATCTTTTCATCACCAGCAAAATCTGGAACAATGCGCAGCGTCTCGGCGATGTCCAGGGAGCTTTTTCCCGTAGTCTCGACCGTCTGAAAGTCAGTTATGTAGATCTCTATCTGATACACTGGCCGGTTCCCGGCTGCTATTTGAGCACCTGGAAAGAGCTGGAATCCATTCTGGAATCTGGACGTGCTTTAAGTATCGGCGTCAGTAATTTTGATATCCGGCATCTGGAAGAGCTTCGTAAGATATCCGGGGTTATTCCTGCTGTAAACCAGATCGAGTGCCATCCTTTGTGTTACCCTGCTGAACTGATCGAATACTGCAAGGCTTTCGGTATTCAGGTACAGGCTTATGCTCCTCTGGCAAGAGGTGCATATTTTGATAATGATGTAATGTGTGTTCTGGGGACCAAATATGCCAGGACTCCTGCACAGATCGGGCTTCGCTGGGCAATACAGAAGGGAATTTCTGTCATTCCGAAATCCATCAACCCGGAACGAATCCGCAGCAATGGAAATATCTTTGACTTCAACATCGAGGATGAAGATATGGCGATCATCGATACACTGAACGAAGATCTGCATACTTCTCATGTTCCAGAAGATCTCCGTGATATTCAGTTTTAATTTCCCATAATAATGCAAAAAAGATATCTGTCAGAGCATAAGTGATCTTCTGACAGATATCTTTTTATTTTTCTTTTCAGTTGATACGGCGATCCTGTTATTCCCAGCTTAGCATTTCACATATCTGAAACCCGGAAATATTTAACTGATCCGCTCACGCATTTCCCCACGGGAGCATGGGCGTTTCCACTTTTTTATCACGCAGCATCAGGTCCATTACTGCTTCCGCTGCTGATTTTCCTTCAAACAGTACGCGGTTCACTTCCGTTATGATAGGCATCTCCACCTCATATTTCTCCGCAAGCTCTCTTGCAGCTCTTGCAGAATAAACACCTTCCACAACCATCTGCACTTCTTTCATAGCTTCTTCCATCGTATATCCCTGGCCGATCAGATATCCGGCCTTTCGATTACGGCTATGCTTACTTGCACAAGTCACGATCAGGTCGCCGATCCCGGACAGGCCGTAAAAGGTTTCCATCTGCGCCCCCATTTTTTACCAAGTCTTCCTATTTCCGTGATTCCCCTGGTGATCAGTGCCGCCTTGGTATTATCTCCATATCCAAGGCCGTCGGCAGTACCTGCTGCCAGTGCGATCACATTTTTCAGTGCTCCGCCAAGTTCCACCCCAAGGATATCCGGTGTTGTATACACGCGGAACACAGGGCTCATAAAAATACTCTGAAGGTATTCCGCAGTTTCCTGTGTATGTGCGCTGATCACACAGGTTGTAGGAAGTCCGCGTCCTACTTCTTCCGCATGGCTTGGACCGGAAAGTACAGCTACATTACCCTGCGGGATTTCTTCTTCGATCACCTCGCTGAGTGTTTTCAGTGTCTTTTCCTCAATACCTTTAGCAACATTGACGATCTTCTGGTCCCTGCACACAAACGATGCCATCTTGTGTGCAGTACTCCGGATATACGGGGAAGCTACTGCCAGAACTGTTACATCCACATCCTTAAGCGCACGCTCCAGATCTGTCAGGACATCGATTTCATCCGGAAGCCGTACCCCCGGAAGCCTGTCAGGATTTTCTCTTTTTTCCCGGAGTTTCCGGGCATTCTCCGGTCTTGCTGACCAAAGAAGGACTTCATGGCCATTATTATGCAACAGGAGTGCCAGGGCTAATCCCCAGCTCCCCGAACCCAGTACGCTGATTTTTGCCATAAATCTTACCTCTTATTTTTTATTCTTACTGCTTAAAAACACCTTATTCTCTGTTCCATGAAACAGTCTTACAATGTTTGCCCTGTGTCTGTAGAACGCCATTGCTGTAAGAACTGCCATCACGATATAAAGCTCAACAGTATGCGCCTGATCCATCCCATATTTTCCCATATGTCCAAAAACTAGGACCAGGATAAAAGCCACCGCATATGCACTGAGAGAGCAAAGCGATACATAATGAGTTGTAAAGAACAGTGCAAAAAAGACAACTGCACATACAATAAATATCCGCCAGTCAAAAGCAATGATCATGCCTACAGAAGCAGCAATTCCCTTTCCACCGCGAAATTCCATAGAAATCGGAAAATTGTGGCCGAGGATACATCCCAATGCTGCATAAAGGGTAAGAAGCGGAAGGATACCATTCATGGAATTTCCATAAACCATTCTCACGATCACAATAGCCAGTACACACTTCAGGCAGTCTCCCAGCAGGGTGATCGCTCCCGCTTTCTTTCCAAAGGTCCGGAAGGCATTCGTAGTACCCGCATTCCCGCTGCCATGATCTCTGATATCTGTCTTGTGGACTTTTCCAATAATATAGCCTGTCTGAAAAAGCCCGCATACATAACCGATAACAAGACAAATAATACGTTCCATACTTTTATTCCTTTTCCCCGCGCTCGCGGATGATAAATTTCAGGGAAGTTCCGGAAAATCCAAAAGCATCCCTGATCTTGTTCTCCAGATATCTTACATAGGAAAAATGCATCAGTTCCTTGTCATTGACAAAGATAACAAATGTCGGCGGTTTTACCGCAACCTGTGTCATATAGAAGATCTTCAGTCTTCTTCCTCTGTCAGACGGCGGCTGCTGAAGAGCGACTGCCTCAGAAAGGATCTCATTAAGAACACCTGTCTGGATACGAAGTGTCTGATTTTCGATAACTGTATCGATATTTTCGAAAAGCTTTGGAAGTCTCTGACCTGTTTTTGCAGAGATAAAGATGATCTGTGCATACGGCATAAAGGAAAGGATCTGACGGATCTTTTCCGTATGCTTGTAGATAGTCTTGTCATTTTTCTCAATGGCATCCCATTTATTTACCGCTACGATGATACCCTTTCCTCTGTCATGAGCGATTCCCGCGATCTTAGCATCCTGCTCGGTAACGCCCTCGGAGGCATCGATCACAACTACAACCACATCTGCACGCTCTACAGCTGTCACAGTACGGATAACACTATAGCGCTCGATCTCTTCTTTTACCTTACCCTTGCGTCGAAGTCCTGCAGTATCGATAAAAATATAATCTTTTTTGTTCCAGGTAACCTTTGTGTCAATAGCATCACGTGTGGTTCCTGCAATATTGGATACGATCACACGCTCCTCTCCAAGAAGCTTGTTGATCAGAGAAGATTTTCCCACGTTCGGCTTTCCTACAATGGCGATCTTCGGAATATCATCCTGATCTTCCTCTTCACTCTTATCCGGGAACTCTTTGATCACCTCATCCAGCATATCTCCAAGGCCTTGTCTGTTAGCTGCGGAAATCGGGATCGGTTCTCCGATTCCAAGATTGTAAAACTCATATACGTCCATCATATATTTCTGGTGGCTGTCTACCTTGTTAACTACAAGACGTACCGGCTTGCCGCTGCGGCGGAGCATATCTGCCACCTTGGCATCGGAATCCACAAGACCCTGGCGAACATCTGTGATAAAAATGATCACGTCTGCCGTATCAATGGCGATCTGTGCCTGTTCTCTCATTCTGGAGAGAATGATATCGCTGCTGTCCGGCTCGATTCCGCCTGTATCGATCAGAGTAAATGTCCTGTCAAGCCATGTGACATCTGCATAAATCCTGTCACGAGTTACTCCTGGTGTATCCTTTACTATGGAAATATTGTCACCTGCCAGAGCGTTAAACAGAGTGGATTTGCCTACATTAGGCCTTCCCACTATCGCTACTACTGGTTTGCTCATAAATCTGTCTCCTTCTTGTTTGTTTATGTTCCGGAGGGTAGATCACGGCTTCCACCAGATCACGTCCTCCTGTGTCTACGATTACAATTTCTGTGTTCAGTGCTTCCGAAAGCTCTTCCAGCGTCATGTCATCCAGAAAAATCTCCTCATCACCTTTCAGCATGCTGCATGGGATCAGAAGCTTCTCTCCAAGGTCAAGACCGGAAAGCTGCTCTTTCAAATCCTGCCCTGTGATCAAACCGGACACCGTGATCTTTTCACCGAAAAAACGATTCTCGATGGTTGTGACCGGAATCTGCACATTGGGATATTTCTTCTGGATCTCTTTAATATAGCGTGCGATAAAAGGCGCTGCCAGTTTTCCTGTGGCGATCCTGCCTGTCACCTTACGGTCGTCACCGGAAAGCCCCTCCAGCGTTTCTTTTACTTCCGTTTCCAGAAGTCTGAGCATTCCCACGCCATTCTCAAGCTGCAGATATCCATCATATTCATCCTCACAGGGAAGCTCCCTGTCTGCCAGAATATACCATTCGTCTGAAGCATGGATAAAATGGATCCCATATTTCTCCATCATGATCTTCTGCCAGCGTTCGATCTGCCCCAGGACTTTTTCAGCATCTTCCTTATTAAAAGGTTCCAGAGGATAGAGACCTTCTCTGTATTTGGTAAGTCCTACCGGTACAACAGAAACACTCTGAAGGACCGGCGCATAAGCGGAAAGCTTTTCGAGGCTGTATTCCAGCTCGTCTCCGTCATTGACACCCTTACACAGTACGATCTGTCCATTCATGGTGATTCCTGCATTGTACAGCATATCCACCTTATCCAGAGCCTTTCCTGCAAAACGGTTATGCAGCATTTTACACCGGAGTTCCGGATTCATTGCCTGGAACGAAATGTTGATCGGTTCCAGATGATAGCGGATCACACGCTCAATATCCTTCTCGCTCATATTGGTAAGCGTAACATAATTTCCCTGAAGAAAGGAAAGCCTGGAATCATCATCCTTAAAATACAGCGTCTCACGCATACCTGGAGGCATCTGGTCAATAAAACAGAACATACACTTATTTGAACAGGAGCGATAGTCATCCATCAGTCCTCCGTTCTCAAATTCTATTCCAAGGTCTTCCTCATATTCCTTCTCTACCTCCAGCTCCCACTCTTCGCCATCAGGCTTCTCTACTAGAAGCACCACGAGCTCTTCATTCATGAGATACCGGTAATCGAAGACATCTTCCACAGGCTGTCCGTTTACAGACACAAGTCTGTCTCCCGGCTCCAGCCCCAGCTCCTCGGCAATACTGTCGGGCAGCACCCTGGAAATCATATGCTTTCTTAATTTCATCATTATCTCCCTTTTCTATCCCGTATATAATAACAACTTTGCTCTTAAAAATCAACACTTTGAGAAAACACCTTGACTGACACGTGGGTCTGATGTTATAAATAGACTGAGAATTTTTAATGACATACACTTAGGAGGAATATTATGCCAAACATAGAATTGCTGGAAAAGTCTATGCCTGTTGCCCCGATCCGAATCGCCGCACTTGCCGGATGCCGCGAACTGGCCGAGGAGGTTGACAAAAAGCTGGTTAAATTCCGTAAAGAACTTGTAGCCGCCAAGAAATCCACCATCATCCCACAGGGATATGCAGAAAAATCTTTCCTTGTAGATTGCGAATGCCCACGTTTCGGAACCGGTGAGGGTAAGGGTTACATCAAGGAATCTGTCCGCGGAACAGACCTTTATATCATGGTAGATGTGACCAATTACAGCCTTACTTACAGCGTATGCGGTCATGAGAACCACATGTCTCCGGATGACCATTACCAGGATCTGAAGAGAATCATCTCCGCAGCCACCGGTAAAGCACACCGCATCAACGTTATCATGCCATTCCTTTACGAGGGACGTCAGCACAGACGCACCAAGAGAGAATCTCTTGACTGTGCACTTGCACTTCGCGAGTTAAGTGCCATGGGTGTTTCCAACATCATTACTTTTGATGCTCATGACCCACGTGTACAGAACTCTATTCCGCTGAAGGGCTTTGATAACTTTTTCCCCACATACCAGTTCCTGAAAGCACTGGTCAAAAATGTCCCTGATTTCAAGCTTGACAATGATCATCTCATGATCATCAGCCCGGATGAAGGTGCCATGTCCCGTGCTGTATACTTCTCCAATATCCTTGGAGTCGATATGGGTATGTTCTACAAACGCCGTGATTACTCCACCGTTGTCAACGGAAAGAACCCGATCGTTGCTCACGAATTCCTCGGAGATTCTGTAGAGGGCAAAGACGTTGTCATCATCGACGATATGATCTCTTCCGGAGAAAGTATGCTGGATGTTGCCCGTCAGCTCAAAGAGCGTAAAGCCGGACGTGTATTCGTCTGCACAACCTACGGTCTGTTTACAGATGGCGTAGCCAAATTTGATGAATATTACGAAAAAGGCTGGCTGGACAGAGTCATCACAACCAACCTTAACTATCGTATTCCTGAGCTTCTTGACCGTCCATACTATATCGAAGCAAATATGAGCAAATATCTTGCAAGTATCATCGATATCATCAATCATGATGTATCTGTCGAGAAGGTTCGTTCCAGCAACGAAAAGATCATGGATCTCATGAAAAAAGTCAACGAACAGTAATAAATGCTCCCAGGTTTCCACGTTTCCCGTGAGAAGCCCTGTGTGAGTAAAGAAAGAGCGGATTACAGCAGGTGCAGATGCCCGGCATTGAGATCCGCTCTTCTTTTATGCCTGCATCCAGAAAGATCCTTCGGTTCGCCTCCCACAGATTCAGCTGGTATTTCCCATCTGGTTTTCTGTAAAAAAGCACATCCCAGTATTTTTCTTCAAACGCCTCTCTAAACTGATCGATCACATCTTCACTGACTTCATAGCAATCCTGACAGATAGAAGGACCAATGGCTGCATAAAGCTCTGAAGGATTTGTCTGAAATTCCTCAGTCATCTTCTCCACCGTCACTTTTCCGATCTTTCCTACAGTACCTCTCCAGCCGGAATGAGATAATCCCACAGCTCTATGTACCGGATCTATAAAGAAAAGTGGTACACAGTCCGCATAAAACGTTGCCAGCACCAGTCCCGGCACATTGGTGATCATTCCATCCACATCTGTATAAGGTCTTGGTTTTGTGATCCCATTTCCTCTGTCTTCTTCCGTGACCACACGTACATTGGTGGTGTGTGTCTGATCAGAGGTTACGATATCTTCCATGGAAAATCCCATAGCAGCAGAAAGTCTGCGGTAATTTTCCCGCACCGCAGACTCTTCATCCCCTCTTGTGAAGCTTAAGTTCATAGATTCATAAATCCCCTGGCTTACTCCTCCCAGGCGGGTACTGAAGCCATGTACGATCCCGGAAAATTTCTCAAAAGCAGGATATGTAAGCCAGGTAACATTGTTCTTCTGATTTACATTCATTAGCTGTTTATCTTTATACCATTTTATTTTCATCTTATGTGACCAGTCCTTTCAACTGCAAAAATCAAAAGCATTTTTTATCCAGTGGATGTTCTCTCCATCAATTCCTACTACGTCAAAACGGCAGGGAGGCAGCTCCCGGTATCCATGTGCAATCAGATAAAACATTGCCACTTTGCTAATAATCCTCTGTTTTTCTCTCCCTACCGCTGAAAAAGGACTTCCACTCTTTCCGTTCTTTCTGTATTTCACTTCAATAAACACCAGATATCTTCCATCCTGCGCAACAAGATCGATCTCACCACTTCGGCAGCGAAAATTTCTTTCCTTGATCTGCAGCCCCTTTTCTTGCAGGAACGCTGCAGCAATTCCTTCATAATAGCTGCCCTTCTGTCTTCTATTTTCCTTCAGATAAACAAAACCTTTCTGTTTTTGATGTCGGTATCTTAAGTATTTTTATACAAAATGTGTGATAAACGTTTTTCTATGTATCGGACTTGGTCCATATTTCTTCAGTGCTTCAATATGCGCTGCAGAACCATATCCTTTATTGGAGGCAAATCCGTATTCCGGAAGAACCTTATCATATTCTTCCATCATCCGGTCTCTGGTCACTTTGGCAACAATACTTGCTGCCGCAATGGATACACTTTTTGCATCACCTTTGATGATGGGTACCTGCGGAATCTGGATTTCCGGTATGGTAACCGCATCGTTCAAAAGCAGCTGCGGCTGTACAGAAAGCCTGCTCACTGCCTGACGCATTGCCTCATAGGTTGCCTGCAGGATATTGATCTCATCAATCCTCTCCGGACTTGCCATTCCAATTCCAACAGAAACTGCTCCCTCCAGGATCACATCGTACAATTCTTCTCTCTTCTTAGCTGTAAGCTTTTTAGAATCATTCAGCCATAAAATATCGCAGTCTTTCGGAAGGATCACCGCACAGGCGACTACCGGTCCGGCAAGAGGGCCTCTTCCCACCTCATCGATCCCGCAAAGATATCCAAGATGCTCATATTCATGTTCATATTTCTTCATGCTCTCTGTACGTACACGCTCATCCTCCAGAGCCTGAAGCTTTTTGTGATACTGCTGGATCAGTTTCTGTACACCGCTTCTCTCATCATTTTCATAATGACGAAAAAGGGCGTTATATTCGCCCTCCTTCGCTGACGCAAAACGCGCCTTGATATCTTTCATTGTTTCCATTACGCTTCCTCCGGTCCTTTTGGAAACTCCAGAGTCACTTTTCCCAGTTTTCCGGAACGAAATTCTTCCAGCAAAAGGCGGGATGCTTTCTCATAATCAAGCTCTTCGCCCTTTTTCAGACATCCTCTTGCTTTCGCAACTGCAGTAAGGATATCCAGCGGTTTCAGCTCTTCTTCTACATTGTATCTCTCTCTGATCGCTGCCGGATAAAACTCCTGCAGATATCCGATCAGACCCAGGGCAAGTTCTTCGATGTTCAGAATATCGTCCTTGATCGAACCGATATAGGCAAGACGCATTCCAACTTCCTGATCTTCAAATTTCGGCCAGAGAATTCCAGGGGTATCCAGAAGCTCCACACTTTTATTCAGACGTATCCACTGTTTTCCTTTTGTAACTCCTGGTTTATTACCGGTCTTGGCACAGGCTTTTCCTGCAAAGGTATTGATAAATGTTGATTTTCCAACATTAGGGATTCCTGCAACCATCGCACGTACCGGACGGTTTTTGATTCCTCGTCTCCGGTCTCTCTCTGTCTTTTCCTTACATGCCTCTGTGATTGCCGCAGAAACGGCCTTCATAGATCCCTTATTGCGGGAATCAATACTTACCGCATAGATTCCTTTTTCTTTGAAATATTCCATCCAGGCACGGTTCTGTCTCTCATCGGCAAGATCTGCTTTGTTGAGAAGGATCATACGCGCCTTGTTTTTTCCCAGCTCATCAATATCCGGATTTCGGCTGGAAAGAGGAACTCTTGCATCTACAAGCTCAATGATCAGATCGATCAGCTTGATATCTTCCTGCATCTGACGCTTCGCCTTCGTCATATGGCCTGGATACCACTGTACGTTCATAATTCACCTCATTTATCTATACTTTAATCTGTTTACTTTGATCTATTTTATAAAACCTATTTTATTTTTCGGAGAAACTGTAAACCAAACTTTCCCGACAATGTACTTCTTACTGATATTTCCGATATCGCTGAAGCGGCTGTCCTCACTGTTATTGCGATTATCACCAAGGACAAAATATTCCCCGCTTTCCAGAGTTATAGCACTATTTGCAAGTCCTCCATCTGTCATATCCTGATAAGCTCCGTTTTCTTCATAAACCTTGCCGTTGATATAGATCTTCCCGTCTTTAACCTGAACAGTCTCCCCGGGAAGGCCGATCACACGTCGGATATGCAGGGCTGCCGAGTCACTGGCGCTTGTTTTAAAAACGATCACATCTCCACGTTTTGGTGAACTGACCTTATATAAAGCCCTGTTTACAAAAAACTTTTCACTTACAGAATACGTGGGTTCCATGGCACTTTCCTGCAATGTCACAGTCTGAAATGCAGAGATTGCAACCAGCACAGCAAAAACCAGGGTCACAATAATTTCAAACACCCATTTCACGATTCCTCTTGTCCTGTCATCACGAAGCTTCTCCCTTGCTTCGGAAACAGCTCTGTTTTCCTTCAGATTTTCGATATTAATCTTCTTATTTAATCCCATATTCTATCCCCTGTATGTGTCTTTACACGCATACGCACTGATGTAAAAAGAGGGACAATAGCAAATGTTATTGTCCCTGCCTCTTTACTTATGAAATTATTTTACAAGCTCTTTAACCTTAGCTGCTTTACCTACACGATCTCTCAGGTAGTTCAGTTTCGCACGGCGTACTTTACCATGACGGATAACCTCAACCTTAACTACATGTGGGGAATGAAGCGGCCATGTTTTCTCAACACCAACACCGTTGGAGCTCTTTCTTACTGTGAAAGTCTCTCTTGTGCTTCCACCCTGTCTCTTAAGTACTGTACCCTCGAAGATCTGAACACGCTCACGTGTTCCCTCTTTGATCAGTGCGTGTACTCTTACTGTGTCTCCTACGCGGAACTGCGGTACTTCAGCTTTCAGCTGAGCGGACTCAATGTTCTTAATAATTTCGTTCATTTCTTTCTCTCCTTAATTATACTGGATGTTCTTAATACACATATGGTAACAGAGGACCATCTTTTTTCACAACATATGTGATTATACACTAGATAACTTCTCATTGCAAGGACTTTTTTCCGGATTTTCGATGGCTTTTACCAGCAAAGGACCTCATGTCCTGTTTCTGTAACAAGGACCATGATCTCCCACTGTGCCGATGGCAGACCATCCTCTGTCCTCACTGTCCAGTCATCGATCTCATCTGTATAGATTTCATCAGATCCCATATTGACCATTGGTTCAATAGTAAAGATCATTCCGGGTACCATGAGTACACCTGTATCTTCCTTAGATGTGTAGCTTACCCATGGATCTTCATGAAACTCAAGACCTACACCATGTCCGCCAATTTCTCTCACAACTGTATAGCCGTTTTCCACTGCATGTTTGTGTACAGCACTTCCCATATTTCCGATCGGTGTCCATGGTTTTACCTGTTCAAGGCCAAGCTCTATGCATTCTTTTGTCACACGGACAAGCTTCTCCTTCTCCGGACTTACCTGTCCAATACAGAACATACGGGAGGAATCAGAAAAATATCCCTGATAAATGGTGGATACATCTACATTGACAATATCACCTTCTTTTAAGACAATTTCTTCATCCGGGATTCCGTGGCATACTACCTCGTTGATAGATGTACATACGCTTTTTGGAAAACCTTCATAATTAAGTGGTGCCGGAATTCCGCCATGACGTACTGTTTCTTCATGTACCCAGTCATCAATCTGCTGTGTCGTCACGCCTGGTCCGATATGCTCTGCAACATAATCAAGAACTGCAACATTGATCTTGCAGCTCTCTTTGATCTTCTCGATCTGTGCAGGTGTCTTGATTAGATCATGGTCAAGAACTGCATACCCCTTCTTTTTCATGAGTTCCATTTTTTCATCAAATGCTTCATGACATTTTTTATATTTTTTTCCGCTTCCACACCAGCAGGGATCATTTCGTTCAATTTTTTTAGACATCTTCTTCTCCTTTTCGCAACTGTATGGCTGCTTTTTCTTTTGTATTTTATATGTTCAGATATGTTATATCTGTCTGTAATATTTTAACCGAATCAAAGAAGTCTCCTATGTGGTTGCAAGAAACAATAAACTGTGGGTGGGGACTTGCATTCATCCGTTTGAATGGGAAATTATTCCGCCTGATTATCATAGCACAACTTTCTTTGGGTGAAAAGTATTCTTTGTGTTTTTGGTTTGTTTTATATAACTTTTTGTGATTTTCAATAAAAAAGATCGTAGTAGCTTGAACGATCTCTTTTTATTTATGTGTCTGTATTAATTATTTTTCGGTGGCTGCAGATTGTCGGTTTCCACCAGTTGCCATTATTCGCATTCGCCCAAGTGCACTGGATACTGCCGGAATAGAAATTACTACGATCGTCAGTACACCTTCCAGAAGAATATAACTGTAATTGTAAATGATCGGATACAAAGCTGTCAGAGACTTCGGAAAATTATCCGGCATGTAATCCATCCAGTAAAGATATCCGCCAAGTGCATGGAATGCCCCTCTTGCCAAAATTGCTATTATGTATGCTTTAAGAAGACCATGTTTTCTGGATTTTGTAAATAATCCGGAAAGCCCCATGGCTCCAAATGCCAGAATGTAATCACAGCATACCTGAAAAAATGAAAGGACATATGGCTCCTGGAGAAACTGAAAAATCCCATATACAAGGCCGGTAAGAATTCCTACCTTAATGCCATACCAGTAACCGATCAGAACAATAAACAGCATACTGAACAAGGTCACAGATCCGCCAAATGGCAGTTTAAATATCTTAATGTAAGAAGTTACATATGCAAGTGCCAATGCTACTGCACAGGTAACCAGCTGGTGTGTGGTAAATTTTAATGCAGATGTGTTTTTCTGAAGTAATACTGCTACCAGAATTATCAAAATCAGGACTGCAATAACAGATACGGCATATCCTGCCGTTGTGAGACCGCCTTCGGCAGTCACAAGAAAATTAAACATACTCTTTTCTTTCCTCCTTACGATTAAATTGCCCAAATCAAGTTCAAAGGTCAAAGCCTGCACCTCCTCACAGCCTGGTCAGGCTCCTTTGGTCTTACCTATTGTAGCATATGGAAAAAGAGATGTAAATGGTGGGAGATGTATGATTATATATAATAAAACAGGAGAAAATCCATGTACTGATTTTTCTCCTGCTTTCCTCTTTCCCGAGAGTACAATGTAAAAAAATTTGTGGCCAACAGCCACTTTTTCTTGTATATAGGGGATTGGTCAAATGGTATGATAGGGGTCTCCAAAACCTTTGGTGGGAGTTCGATTCTCTCATCCCCTGCTATTTAAAAGTCGGAAAATCTTGAAAAATCAAGGTTTTCTGACTTTTTCTTTATTTTTACTGTCACACAAACAAAACCAGGGGATTGCCAATTGGCAATCCCCTGAATCATTAATATATATAATATATATATTATGCTTCTGCGTCAGCGTCAGCATCTTCATCCTCTTCCGGAGCTGCTGCGTACTCACCGATGTGAACAACAACTGCATCCTCAGGTGTGATAAAGTGAACCTGTTTGCCTTCCGGGATCGGGAGGTCTTTTACGTGGATGTCACGGACATCTGCCGGATAGCCGTTGAAGTCGATAACGATAGTATCCAGAAGGTTGGCCGGATCTGCTTTGTAGTGGATCTCTTCCATCTCCTGCTCAACGATACCCTGAACCATATCTGTATGTTCCAGTTTGACAGCAACTGTTGTGGAAACCTTCTCACCGGCTACCAGTGCCTGGAAGTCCAGAGCCATCAGCTGTTTTTCAATTGGATTATAATCAATGTTCTTTACCAGGGCATCAACTTTCTCGCCTTCGATGTCCAGATAAATCTGTGTACCTTCTTTATTTGCTTTAATGAATTTGGCTGCCTCGGCACCGTCAAACTGAAGTGCTACAGGCTCTTTCATTTCTTTTCCACTAAGAATTCCTGTGACGTAACCCTCACGTCTTAATTTTTTAGCTTTTACATTCGGGTTTCTTTTCTCTGCTTTCAATGTGATCATGTCAAATTCCTCCTCCTGATGCATGGATTCCGGTAATGTTGCTGTTCGCGCTGTTCGCAGTAACACGAATTCTGCATTTCTTTTCTGACTGGGATTATTATAGCACTTCTCGGACGAGGTGGCTAACAAAAAGTTAGAAAATTTAAGAACAATATTTTGTATTGTTTAACTTATGTACAAAACTTCAAGGGTAAAATTAGACAAAAACAAAGCATATATTTGAAATTTTACAGAAAAAATTAAAACAACATAAAAAATTGCACAAATCAAGTGATCATAAAAGCCTGAAAGTTGGCATTTATCTGGAAGAGAGGCAAGTATTAAATATGAATATTCTATTTTTATTTGATTCAGATATGCGAGGAGACGGGAAATATCCATATTGCCGACATATTGGAGAGAGCTGTTGTGATCAATGTAATAAAAATTGGAAGATATGATGCAGGACAGAGATGACGGCGAAAGAAGGTGGCAACATAACGCGATGGGTATTTTACTCTGGAGAAAGAATTTAACGGAATTGCATATAATTTCTGAAACAATTTAACATGCAATTCACAAATCTTTATCTCAATCACGATATCTGAACAGCCGAAAAAATCCTATACTACAAACTATGTGAGCGAGAGAAGAGAAAGGAGATAAGTAATGTCAGAAATTGCACTTAGAAATGTATGTAAGCAATTTGATTCGGAGCATTACGGTGTGAAGGATTTTAATCTTGATATACATGATAAAGAGTTTGTGATCTTTGTAGGTCCGTCCGGATGTGGAAAATCCACCACTTTGCGTATCATCGCAGGCTTGGAGGAGATCACAGACGGTGAGCTGTGGATCGACGGTGAGCTTTCCAATTATCTGGAACCGAAGGAAAGGGGAATGTCCATGGTGTTCCAGAACTATGCCTTATATCCGAACATGACAGTTTATGGAAATATGGCATATGCCCTGAAGATCCGTAAGCTTCCGAAGGATGAGATCGACAGAAAGGTCCATGAGGTGGCAAAGATCCTGGAGATCGACCAGCTTCTTGACCGGAGACCGGCGGCTCTTTCCGGCGGTCAGAAACAGCGAGTTGCCATTGGAAGTGCAATTATCCGGAAGCCGAAAGCCTTTCTCATGGATGAGCCTCTTTCCAACCTGGATGCAAAGCTCCGTGCTCAGATGCGTGTGGAGCTTGTGAAATTACATAAACAGCTGGACACCACCATTATTTATGTAACGCACGACCAGACAGAGGCCATGACTCTTGGGACTAAGATCGTGGTCATGAAGGATGGTCTGATCCAGCAGGTGGGAGCGCCTCAGAGTATTTATGACAATCCGGTAAATCTTTTCGTGGCAGGTTTCCTTGGTTCTCCGTCCATGAACTTTTTCCGGTGTACGGTAAAAGCAGAAGAAAATAATCGCACGGCCCTTCTTCTGGATGATGCCAAAACTGTGAAAAAGGTTTATCTGGACGGAACCAGAGGAAAACAGATCGCAGACAGATATAACGGCAGACACGTGATCCTTGGAATCCGTCCGGAGGATATCTACGAGTTTGATGAGGCAAAAAAGCTTGGTATTGAAAATGACAGCGTAGATGTAGATGAGCCTGTAGTAAACCGCGAGATGCTGGGAGCGGAAGTGATCCTCTATTTTGATGAGCAGGGCAAAACCCTGGCAGTCCGCTTAAGTCCGGAAAATCAGACACAGGTAGGGGAGAAGGTTTCTCTGTATTTTGATATGGAGAAGGCCCATGTGTTTGATCCGGAGACAGAAGAAAATATTTTTGTGTCATGAATTTATGTCACGGAAGAGCTTGAGTACAGGCAGATCAGCCTGTAGATAGAATCTGATTATGCAAGGAGGAGAAATAGTTATGGAAAATAACAGCAAAAGCAAGATCACACCGTACTTATATCTGGTGCCTTGTATGCTTATTTTTGGAATTTTTCTGTTTTATCCGTTTGTGAAAACAATTTATTTAAGTCTTTACAAGACTAACAAGATGGGACAGGCAAAGCTGTACGTTGGTCTGGGAAACTATAAAGAACTGCTTCAGTCAGCATCCTTTATCAACAGTCTGAAGGTAACGCTGATCTTTGTGCTGATCGTTGTGGTCGGCGGCATGCTTCTTGGTCTGATCGCAGCAGTGCTTTGTAACAAGGCGTTTCCGGGAATCCGGGTGTTCAGTACATCCTATGCTCTGCCAATGGCTATCGCATCCAGCTCTGCAGCAATGATCTTCCAGATCATGCTCCACCCGGCAGTAGGTATTGTGAACAAGCTTACCGGCCTGGATATCAACTGGCTGAACGATCCGAACACGGCTCTGATCTGCGTAGCCATTCTTACTGCGTGGCTGAACAGCGGGATCAATTTTCTGTATTTTTCCGCAGGACTCGGGAATATTGATGAGACCATTTATGAGAGAGCTTCTGTGGATGGAGCCAGCAGTGTGCAGCAGTTTTTCAGCCTGACGCTTCCGGGACTTTCCCCGATCATGTTTTACACACTGGTGGTAAATATCATACAGGCCTTTCAGTCCTTTGGACAGATCAAGATCCTGACAGAGGGTGGTCCTAATGAGTCTACCAATGTTATTGTTTATTCCATTTACAGGGATGCGTTTTTTAACTACCGCTTCGGAAGTGCGGCAGCCCAGTCTGTTATCCTGTTTGTGATCATCATGATCATCACACTGATCATGTTCCGTATTGAGAAGAAGGGAGTGAATTACTGATGAGCCAGATGAAAAATATGGCAGTCCCGGCAGTGGGAAACATGTCAAAAGAGGAGCTTCTGGAGCTGAAAAAAGCTATGAATGCAAAGGCTCTTGCAAAGAGAAGGACAAGAACAGCACTCCGTGTTACGGCAAATGTTGTGTTTGCGGTTCTGATCCTGCTTCCATTGCTTTATGCCATCAGTATTGCACTGATGCCTTCCAGTGAACTGTTTACTACAGAGTTGAATCTCTTTCCCAAGAATCCGACCTTTTCCAACTTTATCAATGCATTCCGCACCGTTCCACTTCTCCGATTCATATTGAATTCCTTTATCATGGCGGGATGCATTACCATCGGACAGATCATTACCTGTTCTCTTGCTGCTTTTGCGTTTTCTTTCCTGGAATTCAAAGGAAAAGGTATTCTCTTCATGGTTGTGATGGCAACCATGATGGTTCCGGGAGAGGCAACGATCATTTCCAACTACCTGACGGTATCAAGCTGGGGAATGCTGGATACTTATCAGGTACTGATCGTGCCTTACCTTACATCCGCAATGGGAATTTTCCTGTTCCGTCAGTTTTACATGACTTTCCCGATCTCACTGTATGAATCGGCAAAGCTTGACGGCTGCAGCAATCTGAAATTTATCGTAAGGATCCTGCTTCCGCTGACAAAATCCGCTATTGGCGCTATGGCAGTGTATACCTTTATCAACGCATGGAATATGTACATGTGGCCGCTGCTTGTAACAGGCTCCAACAATATGCGAACCGTTCAGATCGGTATCAGTATGCTGGATAGTGTGGATTCACAGTCCATCACCCTGATGATCGCAGGCGTTGTTATGATCATCATTCCGTCCATTTCCATTTTTATCGTTGGACAGAAACAGCTGATCAGAGGAATGTTCTCGGGTGCAGTCAAGGGCTGATATCGGAGCAGGCAGCAACCCTGCAGCATCCTGCTGTAAGGGGAAAAATAATGCAAAAAGATACTGCAAAGTCGTAAGACGGGCAGTTCATCTTATATAAAAAAATGAAAAAAGAGAAAATTTTTCAAGAGGAGAAAAAAGTTATGAAGAAAAAAATCATCGCAGCTTTCCTTACCACAGCAATGACTATCGGTTCTCTTTCCGGAGTAACTGTATTCGCCGCAGATGCCGGCACAGATGAAAAAGTGGAAATGGCAGATGCTTCCGATGTAGATGGAACTACCATTACCTTCTGGCATTCCATGGGTGGTGTCAATGGTGAGGCGATCGATACACTGGTAAAAAAATTCAACGATGAGAATGAATACGGAATTACGGTAGATGCTCAGTATCAGGGTGAATATGATGATTCCCTGAACAAGCTGAAAAGTGCACAGATCGGAAACATGGGTGCGGATCTTGTACAGGTATATGAGATCGGAACAAGATTCATGATCGATTCCGGATGGATCGTGCCTATGCAGCAGATGATCGACGCAGACAGCTACGATGTATCTGAGATCGAGCCGAACCTGGCTGCATACTACACCATCGACAATGAGCTGTACTCCATGCCATTCAACTCCTCCACACCGATCATGTATTACAACAAGGATATGTTTGATAAAGCAGGCATCACAGAAATTCCGGACAGCCTGGAAGGCATCGGTGAGATCGGACAGGATCTTCTGGACAAAGGCGGCGCAGGCGAGGTAATGTCTCTTGGAATCTACGGATGGTTCTTCGAGCAGTTTATCGGAAAGCAGGGCCTTGAGTATGCAAACAACGGAAACGGACGTAAAGAGGCTGCTACAGCTGTTGCTTTTGATGAGAACAGTGCTGCAAAAAATATCCTTACAGCATGGAAGGATCTTAACGACAAGGGCTTCGCACCGGTCGTAGGAAAGGGTGGCGATGCAGGTCTGGCAGATTTTTCTGCAGGAAAATCTGCGATCACTCTTGGCTCCACAGCTTCCCTGAAACAGATCCTTCAGGATGTAAACGGAAAATTTGAGGTTGGTACTGCATACTTCCCGAAGATCAAATCCAGTGACGAGGGCGGTGTTTCCATCGGAGGTGCATCTCTTTGGGCACTGAACAACAATGATCCGAAAAAGCTTCGTGCAACATGGGAGTTCGTAAAATTCCTGATCTCTCCGGAGTCTCAGGCTTACTGGAACGCACAGACCGGATATTTCCCTGTAACTGTAAAGGCTCAGGAAGAGCAGGTATTTAAGGATAATGTTGCAAAATATCCGCAGTTCCAGACAGCGATCGACCAGCTCCATGATTCTTCCGCCGACTATGTAGGCGCTCTGTTAAGTGTATTCCCGGAGGCAAGAGCTACCGTGGAATCCGAGATTGAGAGCATGCTCAACGGAAAAGAGGATGTGGATACAGCTGTGAAAAACATGGCAGATTCCATCAACAAATCCATCGAAGAGTATAACCTGGTGAATGAATAATTCGAAAAGGCGTGGAAACTGAAAAAGAAAAATAAATATATACAGCCAAAAATCCCCGGGTAAGCTCCTGGGGATTTTTGCTATAGTCACGGAAAAAAACATCCTGACAGGAAAATATCAGGAGAAAAATCAGAGGAATCTCTGGACGTAAGAGTATATATTGGCTATAATGATGAAGTTAATATCTACTCCTCAGGAAGGAAGAAAAATCTGTGAATAGAAGTAAAAGAGAAGATTATAAGAGATTTGTGGTATTTTGTCTGGCAAGTCTGATCGTAATCGCACAGGCAGCGATCTTTGCTTATGTATGGTATGATTTTTACAGTGACCTGATCCTGAAGCCATTCTGGAGAAAAGGTAACTGGGTAATGATCCTGATCTATGCGCTGATCTATCTGATGTTTGCCAAGCTTTACGGAGGTCTGAAGGTAGGCTATCTGAAGCGTATCGATGTATTTTATTCATTGACGCTGGCAACGATCTGTACCAATGTTGTGACGTATTTTCAGATCACACTGATCAACAGATGGTTTATGTCGGCCAGACCGGTGATCGAAATGACCGGAGTCCAGCTTGTTGTGACGGTACTGTGGATCTGGGGCTCCAGGTATATTTACTCCAGACTGTACGGAGCCAGAAGGCTGCTGGTGATCTACGGAGACCGTGATCCCGGTGATGTGATCCACAAGATGAACACCCGAAAGGATAAATACGATATCAGCGGTAAGGTTCATATCCGTGAGGGCGAAGAGAAGATCCATGCCATGATGGAAGATTATGAAGGCGTGATCATCTGGGATCTTCCGTCCCAGATCCGAAACAGGTATCTGAAATACTGTTTTTCTCATTCCATCCGTTGCTATATGAGCCCGAAGATTTCCGATATCATCCTGCTTGGAACAGACAGGATCCATCTGTTTGATACGCCGCTTCTGATGTGCAGGAATCAGGGACTTTCCATGGAGCAGCGTGCAGCCAAGAGAGTTCTGGATATCATTGTTTCCGGACTTGGGATCATCGTATCCTCACCCATCATGCTGATCATTGCCATTGCGGTGAAGGCTTATGACGGCGGTCCGGTATTTTATCTCCAGGATCGTCTTACCTATCAGGGAAAGGAATTCCGCATCCGGAAATTCCGAAGCATGTGTGTGGATTCCGAGAAGAACGGGGCGCGTCTTGCATCCAAGCACGATTCCCGTATCACACCGGTAGGACATGTTCTGCGTAACCTGCATCTGGATGAGCTTCCCCAGCTGTTTAACGTGTTTATGGGTGATATGTCTCTGGTAGGTCCACGTCCGGAACGAGATGTGATCATGCAGGAATATGAGCAGGAAATCCCGGAATTCCACTATCGTCTTAAGGTAAAAGCCGGACTGACCGGTTATGCTCAGGTATATGGCAAATATAACACCACACCGTATGATAAGCTGAAGCTGGATCTGTTTTATATTGAAAATTATTCATTCCTTCTGGATATCAAGCTTCTGTTTATGACTGTAAAGATCTTTTTCCAGAAAGAAGTTTCCGAGGGCGTGGATGATAATCAGAAGAACGCTCTTAAGGATTCCGAAGACAAAAAATAAGTAACGAAACGAAATGCGTGTCAGGCTGCGGCAGATCATCCTGACGCGCATTTTGTGGATAGAGAGGACGGAGGTTGTTTTTATGGAAAAGCCGTTGGTTTCCGTAGTGATGCCCGTATATAACGGGGAAAGATATATTGGAAAAGCGATCGAATCAGCACTGGGACAGGAGGTTCCGGTAGAAGTGCTGGTCATTGATGACTGTTCTGCAGACGGCACAGAACTTGCTGTAATGAAATATATGGACAGCGGAAAGATCCGTTATATCCAAAATGAACAGAATATGGGGGCTGCCCGTTCCAGAAACCGGGGCGTAAAGGAAGCCCGGGGAAAATATATCGCATTTCTGGATGCGGATGACTGGTGGGAAAAGGGCAAGCTGAAAGCCCAGACAGAGGTTATGGAACAGACCGGCTGTGCGATCTGCTCCACCGGAAGAGAGCTGATGACGCCGGATGGGCGCACTACCGGCAAATATATTCCGGTAAAGGAACGGATCACATACAGGGAGCTTCTGAAGCATAACAGCATCAACTGTTCTTCCGTATTGCTGCGCAGAGAAGATGCACTTGCGTTTCCAATGGAGCATGATGACAGCCATGAAGATTACATTACCTGGCTCCGGATCCTGAGAAAGGGAGGATTTGCAGCAGGGATCAACAGACCTTACCTGAAATACCGGCTCAGTGAAGGGGGAAAATCCAGAAATAAGCTGAAGTCTGCGGCAATGACTTATCAGGTGTATCGGTATGTGGGATATGGTCCGCTGAAGAGTCTGTTTTTCTTTGCTTCCTATGCGCTCCACGGGATATGGAAATACCGTTGAAAAATTCTGGAAGAGGTGAATAATTCTGACATATATTAATTCTTTATTTCCAAATTCATAAATATATGTTATTATTTATTCATACTTTTATCAAATATTACAAGGTGGAAACAAATGAAACAGAGAACGGATAGCCAGGGAGTTCCGTATTCTTACCTGGTCGATAACATTAAAGTAGTACTGATCTTTCTTGTCGTATTTAATCATCTGATCGCATTTCAGCTGGTCAAGGTGGACATGGTGGTGCGTTATGTATGGTATGGGATCACCATTTTTCACATGCCTGCTTTTATTTTTATATCTGGATATCTTTCCAAGAAGCCACAGGATGTACTGAAGAATGTGAAGAATCTGCTGATCCCTTATATTCTTGGATACAGTCTGACCTGGTATGCTTATATCTGGACCGGCAGAAGCATGGATTATGAGCTGCTCCGTCCGTCCGGAACAGTTATGTGGTATGTGCTGGCATTGTTTATCTACAGGCTGACTATCGAAGCACTTGGCAAGATACGTTTTATCGTGCCTCTGAGCATTATTTTTGCATTGTGGGCAGGAACAAGACCGGAATTTACAACCTATCTTTCAAGCTCCAGGATTGTTGTATTTTTTCCGTTTTTTGTGGCAGGCTATCTGTGGAAGAGTGATTACACAGACGTGGTCCGTAAATTCAAGGGTAAATGGATCCTGCTCCTGGTTTCAGCCCTGCTTTTGTATGCAGTTCCGAATTTTATGATCGCCAATGAGATCCCGGTAGATATTTTCCGTGGGAATCATACGTATCAGTTATCGGGAATGGATGATATCACAGGAATGCTGATCCGCCTTCTGATGTATCTGGTATCTTTTGTGCTGGTGCTGACGTTTCTGGCATTGATCCCGGATGTGAAGCTGCCGGTTACCTTTGTTGGAAGAAATACCATGGGGATTTATTTTTTCCATTATCCGATCATGATCGTACTCAACGGCCTGCTTCTTCTCAGCATCCCGCAGATGCTGAATGTCTGGGTGCTTTTCGGAGTATCCTGGGTGCTTGTGCTGATCCTTGGAAGCAAGCCGGTATCTTTCCTCTACGGAGGGGTACTGAACCTGCTTACATTTATTCTGTTCAAACGTGAGAGGCAGGTGCAGGATGAAGGACTTGAGGATGAATATGATGAAGATGACCGTTATGAGATCATACTGAAAAGAAAGAAAGCCATTGAGGAGCTTGCGGCAACTCTGGACGAGGAGGATGCACGTAAGGTGAAGGACGATGTGGCGGCTGTACTGGAACATGAGACAGAAGAGACGGAAGAAATCCGTGGCGAGGATTTCTTTGTAGATGAGGATCTTGAGATGGAGGAAGGCATGGATGATGCCGGAGCTCCACAGGAATTTGAGCAGCTCCAGGACCTGGATGATATATTAAAGATCACAGAACCGCAGGGGGAAATGGAAGTGCTTTTGAAAAATAAAGAAGAGAAAGCGCAGGATTAAATTAATAATGAAAAAAGTCATTACTTACGGTACCTTTGATCTGTTCCACCAGGGACATTACAATATTCTGAAAAGAGCCAGGGAGCTGGGGGATTATCTTGTTGTGGGTGTCACCAGTGAAAGCTATGATATCGAACGCGGCAAGCTGAATGTACAGGACAGCCTTCTGAAGCGTATCGAAAATGTCCGCAAGACTGGTTTTGCGGATGAGATCATTGTAGAGGAATATCAGGGGCAGAAGCTAAATGACATTACAAAATACAATATCGACCTTCTGGTAGTCGGTTCGGACTGGCGTGGCAAATTTGATTATCTGAAGAATTACTGTGAGGTCGTTTATCTGGAACGTACCAAAAATATTTCCAGTACCAAGCTCAGAAGTGAGGGTATGATCTACAGCATGGGCATTGTTACGGATGATACAGAGGACAACGAAATGGTGATGGAGTCCAAGTATGTCAGCGGACTGCATGTAGAAAGTGTGTATTCCGAGGACGTTTTTGTTGCGAGAGAATTCTGTGACAGATACGAACTTGACTCTTATGGTACAGATTACGGGCAGTTTCTGGAAGGACTGGATATCATTTATATCCGATCCGGTCTGAAAAACAGGGCAGATTATATCCGAAAGGCACTGGAATGTGATAAATATGTGATCAGTGACACGCCTATGGCTCTGGAGCCGGAAGAGATAAGAGAGCTGTTTGCACTGGCAAAGGCACATCAGGTTGTTCTGGTAGAGAAGCTTACCATGGTCTATCTGCGCGCGTTTACGCAGCTTGTCTGGCTGACACATGGAGCGCTTGTGGGAGATGTGGTAGCTGTAAAATGCGCGATTTCTCAGGATGATTTTGAGGGCGGAAAAAATTTCAGCGAAACAGTCAGCCAGGCGCTGTGTGCATGCATCAAGCTTCTCGGTAAGGATTACCTGGAGGTGAAGAGCAATGCAGTGAAAAGCAGTGACGGCTGCTTTATTTATGATATGATCACGATGAAGTATCTCCGGGCACTGGCGACCATTGAGATCGGAACAACGGTGGATGTGGAAAACGAGCTTGCGATCATCGGAACCAGGGGGCGTATCACCGTACCCGGTGACTGGTGGAATACCGGATATTTTGAAGCCAAAATAGAAGGTCAGGAATTCCTGAAACGCTACAGCTTTAATTTTGAGGGAAATGGTCTTCGCTATCTGCTTCAGGAGCTGGTCATCATGATCCGTGACAGACGGACAGAATGTACGAGATTTTTTTATGAAGAATCAGAAACTCTGGCTGAGCTTTTGAAAATAATTAATCAAAGAGGTTGACAGATGACAGAAAAACAGAAGCTTCTTTTGCAGCTCTTCCGAGAGGTTGACGCGATCTGCAAAAAGCATGATCTTAGATATGTAATGGCCGGAGGTACTCTGATCGGTGTTCTTCGAAATGAAGGCTTTATCCCATGGGACGATGATGTGGACATTTACATGCCCAAAAGTGACTGGGATAAATTTGTAGAAATATGTCAGAACGAGATGCCGCCGAACCGGGCGGTTTATTGTGCAGAAGTGGACCGTAATTATACCAACGGTTTTCCGCGCTACGGAAGTACGGATACCTGTGCGATCCACAAGCATCAGATCATAGGAGACGACAAGGCTGGTGAGATCATTGACGTACTGACTCTGGATCCCATTCCGGATGATGACCGTGAGTATGAGAAATACCGGGACCATATGATGATCTATACGGAACTTCTGAATATCAGCATGGTCGTGGGAGTCAGATGGGAAATTTCTCCCTGGCGGTATCTGTACTGGCTTTTCCGCTATACCTTCTGCGGAAAGGACAGAACCTTAAAGAAATTGGAGAAGATCATGTTTTCTTATAAAGAAGAGGAGTGCAGCCGCTATGCCATGCGATGGGGAGGCTGCCCGTTTCTTTTTGACAAGGATATGATGTTCCCTGTAAAATATATGGACTTCGAGGGCGAAAAGGTTATGATTCCTCACAGGACCAGCGATTATCTGATCTGGCATTACGGGGACGAATGGTCCTATATACCGCCTCATGGGGAAAGAGAATCTCATGAGTCTGTTGATGTTCCGGGCGCCAGCTATCAGGAGGTGCGGGATGAATATATGCCAAGGATCGACAAAAAACGTATCCGCAGACAGATGCTTTTCCGCAAATTCTACTGCCTTCTTATGGCAAAGGGAGACCATAAACAGGATGACAGACGAAGAAGGATCAAAGCCGGTGTTGTAGCCCGGGATGTGTCTGCCCGACTGATGAGATCCGAAAAAACAGCGGAGACCCTGCTGAAAGAGAGAAGATATGATGTGCTTGGTGAGATCTTTGAGGAGTATTACCGTGTACAGCTCAGCATGGAGTTTATCGGACGTGAGGATTTTAAGGGGATCCGTCCGTTCTATCATCCGGTCCTGATCCCGCTGGAGGATGAGGCTTTTCAGGCGGCCATGCTGACACTGATCTATCAGGAGCGTGTTTCCAAGGCATACCGTATGTACGAGGTACGCAAGAAAATGGATCATCTTACTCCGGAAATGGAGCAGACAGTGGAGGATATCCGACGTTTCCGAAAAGCAGCCAGCCACTATGAATTTAAAGAAATGCAGGAAGCAGAGGCGATTGTGGATGATCTTCTCAGAAAATATCCGGATGCTCCGGGATTCCTGAAATTTAAATGCCGGTTTGTGATGGAGCGCCTGGAAGGACCGCAGAATGCTTCAGAAGCGGAGAAATTTCTGTCTTACTGCCTGAGAGTATTTCCCCAGGATGGATATTTTATGAAATATAAGGGGGATCTTCTCTGGAAAAAGGGCCTCCGGAACGAAGCAATGGCAGAGTATCTGAAAGCCAGAGAATGCACCAATAACGGCATTGTGCAGCTGGAACTGGATAAATTCCTGAAAAAACAGAAGTCCCAGGCGATCCGGGACTGTCGGGATCTGCTTGGAAGCCAGAGAAGATCAGAAGCACTCTCTCTGATGGAGTTCTGGAGCAGACTGATGCCGGAGGATGAGGAGATCAGAGGCGCTCTTTATCTTGCGAAGGTATCTTCCGTCCGTACAAAAGGGGAGCTGGAAGAGCTGGTGAGAGAGCTTTGCAAAGAACTGGGGATCATCGGTAATTCTCCAAGGGAGGGAACTCTTGAGGAGCCGGTGTACAAAGAGGCACTTACCTGTGCATGGCAGAGATTCGGCTATCCCAAAGCACTGGCAGAGGGCCGTACCAGGATCCTGTGCAGTGAGGAAGAGGGCGAGATGGAATATCTGGCAGAGGAGATCCGCAGCTTTCTGGTCCATAAGGAATGGCAGGGAGAGGTATACAAGCTTCTGGGAGATATCCGGAAGAAACAGGGGCGTACCCGGGAAGCCTTCGAAAATTATTTCCTGGCATTGGATCATGAGCCGCATCCCTATATAAAAAATGAGCTTTCCAGGATCTTCCTGGAGGATCTTTACGATGGAAGCCGGCGTACCGGATTTTTCGCAAAGAAGGCAGACGTGACAGAATTTCTGAACAGCTGGCTGGATAAGTATAAAAGTCAGGAGGAGCTTCAGGAGCTTCTGAAGCGGATCCTGTAATGACAGATCAACAGAAACGAGGCAGAGTGTATTGAACAGAGAACAGCAGAAAGTACTGGAACTTCTAAAAGAAATAGATACCATATGCAGAAAAAATAAGATCACATATTATCTTTCTCCGTATCTTACCCTCTGTGCGGTAACGGAGCGCCCTTTTCCCATGAATCCGGCAAGCAATGATATTTATATGAAGACCGGTGATATGGCCCGGTTTAAAAATATCTTTGATGAAGAACCAGAGCTGCGCAGAACTCTGGAATCTATGGAGAATAACAGCCGTTTCCCCGGATTTTTTCTGCGTTATACAGATAAAGATACGTTGTTTTATAAGCTGGACGAGTACGGAAAATACAAACATCCGGGACTGGGGATCAATATCCTTCCGCTGCAGTGTGAATATGGTCCAAAGGGAAAATATCTCTGGAACCGTATGCGCGAAGAGGGATGGAAGAGGATCTACGGAAAAAAGGCAAGTGGCGGAACCGGCGTGAGCTGGGATGTATCTGGATGGTGCGAGTCCTTTCCCTTTGCGGACGAGGCTGGCTGGCAAAGAGCATATTCCGGGATCTGCTCCGGCAGCCGCAGGATGGCGCAAAAACCTATGTACTCCGATATTTTGACCAGAATCTTTATTTTCCTGCGCATATTTTTGAAAATCCCGGGGAGGCAATGCTTGGAGGAGAATCCTTTATGGTCCCGGGAAACACAGACAGCTATCTCACCCGGGCCTACGGCAAAAATTATCGAAATAAGTCAATGGAAAACTATGTTCCCGGCTCGCTGGTGGTGTGCAGCACACTGATTCCATGCGAGGAATTTCTGCAGCAGTCAAAGGAACTGAAGAAATTTGCTTTTGTCAGGAAGAAAAGGGAAAAGCGCAGGCAGTTTGGAATGAATTACCGGGAATATCTTGCACAGTGCTGGGATTATGCAAAATTCTGCGGGGAAAAATATACCTGTGCACTGGCTTATCGCAAAAAGCTCAGCTATATCCGGAATCTCTTCAAAAATGAAGATTATGTGGAACTGGAAAAAGCATTTGCAGGATATACCAGGATGAATGATCGCTGTCTGAAATATGAAGAAGCATTTGAAACAGATCCGGAGGTTTTTGACCTGTATCTTAAGTATCTGGAAAAAACAGGAAGGATCTCGTATATGGAGAAGGTAAAAAAATATGTCTAAGGTCAAGCTTACAGATTATGTTGTGGAATTTTTGCAGAAAAAAGGGATCCATGATTTTTTTGGATACCAGGGAACCATGATCGCACATCTGGTAGATTCCATTGAAAAGAATCCCCATGCAAGAAGTCATTCCAGCTATCATGAGCAGGGAGCTGCTTTTGCCGCCTGTGGTTATGCTCAGGCAAAGAATGCCTGCGGCTGTGCCTATGCCACCAGTGGTCCGGGAGCTGCCAATCTGCTTTCCGGTGTGGCAGATGCGTATTTCGATTCTCTTCCGGTGATTTTTATCACCGGACAGCTGAATACCTATGAATATTCCGGTATTACAGGCCTTCGTCAGCAGGGCTTTCAGGAAATCGATATGGTTTCCATGGCAAAGCCGGTAACCAAGTACGCGGTGCAGGTCCGTGATCCGAAAAATATCGTTCGTGAACTGAATCTTGCATGGCAGATCGCCAATACAGGACGGAAAGGGCCGGTTCTTATCGATCTTCCTATGAACGTGCAGAGAGGCGAGGTGGAAGATCCGGTTTATGATATGGAATTTTCCGAGGAAGAGATCGAGACAGCTGTATATGGAAAAAATGATCCGGAAAACGGGGCAGCCTTTTACAGGGATGCAGTTGCAAAGGCGGATTCTTCTGATGGAGCAGAGGCGGCAGAATATATTCTGAATAAGATCAGGACTGCAAAACGGCCGGTATTTATGATCGGTCACGGAGCTTCCGGAGAAGCAGAAAAAATGCTCACAGATCTGGCGCGTGCCCATCACATTCCGGTGATCACAAGCGTACTTGCCCGGTCCGCGCTGAGCTTTGATGATCCTTTGAACTTCGGGTGCATCGGAGGTGCCTACGGACACCGGTATGCAAATATGATCGCCAATGCAAAAAGCGATCTTCTGCTCTGCTTTGGAATTTCCCTGTGTACCCGTCAGATTGGTACTAAGGTTCATGAGTTTGCGAAGAATGCCGAAATCATCCGTGTGGATATTGATCCTTATAATCTTCAAAGAGAGATCCATGAGGGAAGAGAAGGTGAGAAATGCTTTTGCGTCAGCGCAGAGACTGTGGTGCGTAAGCTGACAGAGCAGCAGGCACAGATCGGTTCCTATGAGGAATGGCTTGCTGTCTGCCAGAAGATCCGTAAGGAACTCTGGAAAGTGGACGATGAGACACCGCAGCGTTATCCGAACCGCATGATCGCATACTTGAGTGATCAGCTTTCCGATACCGGAGCGGTTGCTGTGGATGTGGGACAGCATATGGTCTGGAGCTATCAGTCCTTCCACAATCAGCAGGGGCAGAAGACACTTTTTTCCGGCGGACATGGTGCTATGGGATATGCACTTCCGGCGGCTATCGGAGCTTATTATGCTACCGGCAAGCCGGTGGCATGTATCTGTGGAGACGGAGCCTTCCAGATGAATATCCAGGAGCTGCAGTGGGTGAAGCGCGAGAATATCCCGGTGAAGATGATCGTAATGAATAATGAGGCGCTGGGAATGATCCGTCATCTTCAGAGAGATTATTTTGACTGTGTATATGCGGATACCTCCGATGGCAGCGGATTTTCATCCTGCGATTTTACAGATGTGGCGCAGGCCTACGGAATTCCTGCAAAGCGCATCCAGGGAGAAGACGTGGAAAAATATGCCGGTGGATTCCTGGAGCAGAACGGGCCGGAGCTTCTGGAGATCATGCTGGAGCATGGAACCTACGCATACCCGAAGACCTGTCTGGGCGAGCCGATCCACAATCAGCAGCCTTATATACCGAAACCGATATTTGATGAACTGATGGAGCTGTAAAATGGGAAAAATAACTGTGATCACAGGCGGTACCTCCGGAATCGGAAGAGGGATCGCCGAAAAGATCCTGGCAGAGTCGGCAAAAACTGACAGGATCTTCGTAACATATGGACATGATGAGAAGAAGGCACTGTCGTTTCAGGAGAGCCTTCCTGAGGAAAAAAGATCTCAGGTGACTTTGATAAAGGCAGATATGTCTTCCTATGAAGAGATGATGGTTTTTGTGGAGGAGCTGAAAAAGCAGACAGACCATATTGACTGGCTTGTAAGCAATGCCGGCATCAGTACCTACGCAAAATATGAAGACTACAGCTTTGAGGAGTGGACACGGATCGTAAACACCAATCTTTCCGTACCTGTATTTATGGTCAAAGAGCTGAGATCCATGATGGTAGAGGGCGGCAGTGTGCTCTTTACCGGTTCCTATGCAGGACAGCAGGCGTATTCTTCCTCCCTTGTATATGGAGTCACCAAGGCAGCCATCCATTTCCTGACAAGATCCCTGGTAAAGGAATTTGAGCCAAAGGGCATCACAGTCAACGCTATTGCACCTGGCTTCATCGAAACTCCGTGGCACAGCGCCCGCACCCAGGAGAGCTACGACCGTATCAACCGGAAGATCGCACTCCACAGGTTTGGAACTGTGGAGGAAGTGGCGGATATGGCTTATGCAGTGCTGTCTAACGGATATATGAACGGCAGTGTGGTGGATATCCACGGTGGTTATGACTACTTTTAATAGAAGTTGAAAGTGTGCAGGAAGACAGAAGAAGACATGTTGTGCCTGCACATAAGGGGCTTCTTATTACTTTCTGTACAGGGGCGACGTCCCGAAAACGAAATGCAGCGAAGCAGAATCGGGTTTGCGCACTTGAGACGTCCGTACGGAATCTGTGAAATTCTTTATATTTAAGCGAAAAAGGCTTGACTTGCACACCTGCTCTGTGATAAAATTGACGAGCGACATGGAAGTTAGGTCTTTTTTTTATGCCCGAAAATGACGACGGATATACGTTCCGGGCGGCATAGAAGACCATGCAAATGAAAACACTGGAGGTGGAAGTTGTGCGCGTTAAGATTACATTAGCATGCACCGAGTGCAAGCAGCGTAACTACAATATGACGAAGGAGAAAAAGAACCATCCTGAGAGAATGGAGACCAAGAAATATTGTAAGTTCTGTCATACACACACTCTGCACAAGGAAACAAAGTAATCACAGAGATTTGTGAGGTTATGCTATGGAAAAACAGAAATCTGAGGATAAGCCGCAGAAGAAAAGTTGGTTTCAGGGACTTCAGTCAGAATTTGAGAAGATTGTCTGGACAGACCGTCCCACACTGGCAAAGCAGACTGTTGTGGTCGTGATCATCACGATCATCCTGGCAGTGGTTATCAGTGTAATGGATTCCGGAATTCTGGAATTCATTAATTTCTTAATGAAGTAAGGACAAGGTGATTATATGTCAGAAGCAGCAAAATGGTACGTTGTCCATACCTATTCCGGGTATGAGAACAAGGTAAAAGCCAACATTGAAAAGACGATCGAGAACAGACACCTGGAAGACCAGATCCTGGAGGTACGTGTTCCGCTGCAGGATGTAGTGGAGATGAAGAACGGAACCTCAAGACAGGTTCAGAAAAAGATGTTTCCAGGCTATGTGCTTCTCAATATGGTGATGAATGACGATACCTGGTACGTTGTCCGTAATACCCGCGGTGTTACAGGATTCGTAGGACCGGGATCAAAGCCTGTGCCTCTTACAGAAGAGGAAATGATGCCGCTTGGTATCCAGAAACCGGATATCGAAGTGGACTTCGCAGAGGGCGACATGGTAGTCGTTACCGGTGGTGCATGGAAAGATACCGCAGGTGTGATCACAGGTATCAACATGCAGAAACAGACGGTAACGATCAATGTTGAGCTTTTCGGTCGTGAAACACCGGTAGAAATAAGTTTCACAGAAATCAAAAAAGCTGAGTAATTCAAAAACAAGGTAACAGCAAGTGGGAGGGACACACCCCCGCCAATACCACATAGGAGGTGCCGAAAATGGCAAAGAAAGTAACAGGATATATTAAATTACAGATTCCGGCTGGTAAAGCAACTCCAGCACCACCTGTAGGTCCGGCTCTTGGACAGCATGGTGTAAACATCGTACAGTTTACTAAGGAGTTCAACGCAAGAACAGCTGATCAGGGAGATCTTATCATCCCGGTTGTCATCACTGTTTACGCTGACAGAAGTTTCAGCTTCATAACCAAGACTCCGCCGGCAGCAGTTCTTCTTAAGAAAGCTGCAAACATCAAATCTGGTTCCGGTACACCGAACAAGACCAAAGTAGCTAAAGTTACTAAGGCACAGGTTCAGGAGATCGCTGAGCTGAAGATGAAAGACCTCAATGCAGCATCCATCGAGGCTGCTATGAGCATGATCGCCGGTACAGCAAGAAGTATGGGAATCGAAGTCGTAGACTAATAAATACCGAAGCTTAAGTTCGGGGTTCCCGTAGAAAAAGTGAAATTTTCAAGTGGGAGGGCTTTTCCCCGCAAATACCACAGGAGGTTATAGAAATGAAACGAGGAAAGAAATATGTGGAAGCTGCGAAAGCAGTAGACCGCGCAACATTATATGATGCACCAGAGGCTATCAGCCTTGTTAAAAAAGCAGCTGTAGCTAAGTTCGACGAGACCATCGAAGTTCACATCCGTACAGGCTGCGATGGACGTCACGCAGATCAGCAGATCCGTGGAGCAGTTGTTCTGCCACACGGAACAGGTAAAAAAGTTCGTGTACTTGTATTTGCTAAAGATGCTAAGGCAGAAGAGGCAAAGGCAGCAGGAGCAGACTTCGTAGGAGCTGAGGACCTCATTCCGAAGATCCAGAACGAGGGATGGCTTGACTTTGACGTTGTAGTTGCAACACCGGATATGATGGGCGTTGTAGGTCGTCTTGGTCGTGTACTTGGACCGAAAGGTTTAATGCCAAACCCGAAAGCTGGTACTGTAACAATGGACGTAACAAAAGCTGTTAACGACATTAAAGCAGGTAAGATCGAGTATCGTCTTGACAAATCCAACATCATCCATGTTCCGATCGGAAAGGCTTCCTTTACCGAGGAGCAGTTAAGCGACAACTTCCAGACGCTTATGGGAGCTATCACAAAGGCTAGACCTAGCACACTGAAAGGTCAGTATCTGAAGAGCGTTACAATCGCTCCGACAATGGGACCTGGTGTTAAGCTTAACCCGATTAAATTAGCTCAGTAATAAATTTTAAATACCCTGTACAGAGGAAACTTTGTATGGGGTATTTTTTATACATTTATACACCTTGATTTTTGGGGGCAAAAATCCTACAATAAGGCATAAACAGAGTTGTAACAGACCGAAAGCTCATCAGAGCTTTTTCATATAGATTTTACAGAAGAAAATAATAATCATGTTAATATAAAAAAGATGGGGAAAACGTTTCTGTAAGTAAAACTTACAGATGAATTTGTCGGAACAGGGAGTATAAATTGAGATCAAAAAAGCGTAAAGCGAAGAAAATAAAAAACCAGGTAAACAAAATAAAAATGATACTCTGCCTGGTGGTAGAGGCTATCGTGATCCTGACACTTATAGTGATCATCGGCTGGAATAAAGGGGTAGGTGACTGGATGGAGTCTCTGCAGAGACCGGTTGTCCGTAAGCTTGAGATGAGCGGTATCAACAGTCCCTACGCAGTGCTGATGCAGGTAAAAGGCGGAAAGATCATCGGAAATATGAAGGGCGATGAGAAGATCTATCCGGCTTCCATGACGAAGATCATGACGGTGATCGTGGCTATTGAGAACCTGGATGATCTGGATCAGGAGATCACTCTGACCCAGGAAATGTTCCAGGGGCTTTATGAGCAGGATGCCACCCAGGCAGGCTTTCAGCCCGGTGAGACCGTGCGGGCCATCGATCTTCTTTATGGTGCCATGCTGCCATCCGGTGCGGAGTGTTGTATCGCACTGGCGGATACCGTAGGCGGTTCCAGGGATGGATTTGTGGAGCTGATGAATAAGAAGGCACAGAGGATTGGAATGAATGGTACACATTTCTGTGATACGACAGGGCTTCATGATCCGGATCATTACAGTACAGTGAGAGATATTGCGGTGCTGCTCAGGTATGCGCTTCGGAACGATACGTTCAGAGAGATCATTGAGAGTCCGCGGCATTCTACAGGAGTGACGAATATCCATCCCAGCGGGATCACATATTACAGTACCATGTTCAAAAATCTTTCTGACCCTTCCGTTACCGGCGGCAAGATCCTGGGCGGCAAGACAGGATATACCAGTGAGGCGGGTCTGTGTCTTGCAAGCTTTGCAGAGGTCTACGACAGGGAATACATACTGGTAACGGCAGGCGCATCGGGAAATACCGGAAGCCCACTCCATGTGGAGGATGCGGTGACGATCTATAACCGCCTTGGAAAGGCCATTGAGGCACAGATGACAGGCAGTGATGGATCGGAGTCTTGAAAAGATAAAGGGTAAATTTTGTGTATCGCGAAGCGTGTTACGGAGAACGGAGTGAACAGTAATATTTTTGGATAAATAAATACTGGCACAGAGGTGGATGCTGCTGTATTGGCAGCATAACACTTCTGTGCCGTTTTTTGATTCTTCAAAATGAAATCGTATAGCGGGAACCTGCAATGTATTCACGGCTGATGTAAAGCGGATTTCCATCAGGAGCTTCCATATAGGAATCCAGGATCAGCACGGGATCACCGGAAGACAGACGCAAAGTTTTTGCCATATCCGGGGAGGCTGCAGTAACAGAAATGGTGCTGCGGCTGGATTCTGCGATCGTACAGCGGTAGGTGTTTTTGATATATTCAAAAAAGAACTGTTTTCTACAGCGTTCGGATCAAAATCCGGGAAAAGCCGTGTGGGGAGCCAGGTGTGAACATCAATAACCGGAATACTGTCAGCCAGAAGAAGACGTTCCAGGAAAAAAACTTCCTCATCCGAAGTAAGCTGCAGAAAATCAGAGGCTACGCTGTTCGCAGGTTTTTTGCAGAAGGACAGTACGTGAGATTCCGGAATACGGTCATTCTGACGGCAGGATTCGGAAAAGCTCATATTTTTCTGGGATTCAAATTTCCGGAAGATCATGGGGGATTTTACAAAGGTTCCTTTTCCCTGATGCTTGATAAGATAGCCCTGCGTGCAAAGCTCCTCCACGGTACGTCGGACAGTGATCCGGCTGACATGGTAAAGATCGGCAAGCTCCGGCTCAGGAGGGATTTTTTCTCCGGGCTTATAAGTACCGTTTTTAATCTGCTGGGTGATGATATCCATAAGCTGCTTGTAAAGCGGCTGGATCGAATTTTTATTTAACATGAAAATATCCTTTCTGAGGTTGTTCATAAAAGATATTTTACTATAGTGCGGATGTATTTGTCCAGTAAGGGACAAACCTCTGCAGTGCGTCAGAAGGAACATTGGATGAATAATTAATCATAAATCATGAATATACTCTTTACTATAACGTTATAATATGTTATATTCTTCAAAAAGGTAAAATGCAAAAGTACAAGAAGGAGAAATTCATCTGAAAATCCGAAAAAAACCTGTATTTTCAATGGATTCAGAGGATTACCAGACGAATTTCCACGAAAACCGGAGGATGAAAATGGACGCAGTAAAAATCGTAAATAAGATCAACAAAGAGCATGGAACAATCAAAAATGTGTATTTTCTTGCATGCGGAGGATCTCTTGTGGATCTGTATCCGGGATATTATTTTGTCCGTGCGGAATCCGCAGTGATGGATGCACAGTGGATCCCTGCAAGAGAGTTTGCACTGACACCGCCGAAGAAGCTGGGAAAAGACAGTCTTCTGATCATCTGCTCCCACAGTGGCAAGACAAAGGAGTGTCTGGAGGCAGCAAAAACAGGAATGGATGCAGGTGCAGCTGTTGTTACAATGACACATGCGCCAGGTTCCCCATGTGATACCGATAAATGGATCTCCGTTGTATACGACTGGGCACCGGGGGTAAAGGAAGCAGAGAAGCCTCAGGGAATCGTACTTCGTATTCTTAATGAGCTGATGAAGGTACAGGAGCCGGGATATAAGCTTTACGATAAGATCGTGGAAGGCTTTGAAAAGATCGATGATGTTATTGCAGCTGCAGTGAAGGATCAGCAGAATGCAGCATGGCTTTTTGCAGAAAAATATTCAGAGGAACCGAACCTCTATATCATGGCATCGGGAGCCTCCTATTCTCAGGCATATGGCTTTGCGATCTGCTCACTTCAGGAAATGCAGTGGATGGACTGCGGTTATCTGAACAGTGCGGAATATTTCCACGGACCGTTTGAGGTAACGGATGAGGATCATCTTTATATCCTTATGATGAGCCGGGGCAGAAACCGTATGATGGATGAGCGTGTGCTGACTTTCCTTGAAAAATACGGAAAGAAATACGAAGTGATCGATGCAGATAAGCTTGGTATGGAAGCAATTGATGACAGCTGTGTGGAATATTTTACCCCGATGCTGTTCTACACCATGACGACCGTTTACCGTACCGCTCTCCAGGATAAACGCCGTCATCCGCTGGATATGAGAAGATATATGGGCGTTGTAGAGTACTAAAGGTGCTGCTGTGCCTGTGCACAGAGAAAGGGAAAATATGAGTAAATACAGTACAAAGCTTCTTGGCTTCGGAGACAATGTAGTGGATATCTATGATCATCTGAAAACCATGTATCCAGGCGGAAACTGCGTAAACGTCAGTGTTTACGGAAAGATGGCCGGATGTGAAAAAACAGCGTATATGGGATATTTCGGAGATGACGACAGAGCAGAACTGATCATGGATACACTGGAAAAAATCGGCGTGGAAACCGTAAAGTGCAGACAGCTGCACGGCGAGAACGGTTATTCCAGGATCACATTAAAAGACGGAGACCGTGAGTTCCTGGATTTTAATGATGGTGGTATCCGTGGAAAAACACCGTATATCCTTGATCGTTTTGATCTGGAATATATGAAAGGCTTTGATGTGGTACATAGCGGAAATTACTCTTTTACGGAGGAAGAGCTGCATAAGATCAAAGAGGCGGGAATTCCGGTTTCTTTTGACTTTTCTGATGATTCCACAGAGGAATATTATGAAAAAACAGCACCGGAGGTTACTTACGCATTTTGCTCCTTTGACGGAACCGACCAGGAGGCAGAAGAGCATCTGAAAAAGATCATCTCCATGGGGCCGAAGCTTGCCATGGCCTCCAGAGGAGCCAGGGGCTGCATTCTTTATGACGGAAGGAATTTTTACCGACAGCCGGCAGCGCCGCTTACGGAAGTAAAAGATACTCTTGGCGCCGGGGATTCACTGATCGCATCTTTCCTTACCGGGTATATCGGAAGAATGAAAAACGGCATGGCGGAGGAAACCGCGATCTGTGAAAGTCTTGAAGAGGCAGCTGCTTTTGCAGCGGGCATTTGTGGCATGGAAGGTGCTTTTGGCTACGGAAAAAATATGAATAGCAGGAGGGGAAAATAATGGGACGCAATGGAAAAAGCAGAGCTCTTATCTGTTTTGTACTGTGTATGATCATGGCTCTGCCGATATATTTCAGCAGTGCAGTGGCAGTAAAAGCGGCAGAACAGCAGACCATCATCATAGGAACGAACGCAGAGTATTCACCATTTGAATACCTGGATGATAATGGAAATATTACAGGTTTTGATTACGATCTTCTGGAGGCGATCGCCAAGGAAGAAAACGTAAAGCTGGTATGGAAGGATATGCCCTTTGATTCCCTGATGGGTTCCATGGAGGCTGGTGATGTACAGGTGATCGCAGCCGGGATCGGACCTACGGAGGACCGTAAAAAAAGCGTTGATTTTTCCGATGTTTATTACACCGGTACACAGTGCATCATCAGCCGTAAGGATAATCCGATCAAGGATTTTGAGGAGATGTCCGGAAAAACCGTTGCAGTTCTGGAGGGTGCACAGAGTGATATGATCGCATCCGGCGAGACTACTGATT
Organism: Ruminococcus sp. SR1/5; assembly: GCF_000209835.1. Classification (NCBI taxonomy): domain Bacteria; kingdom Bacillati; phylum Bacillota; class Clostridia; order Eubacteriales; family Oscillospiraceae; genus Ruminococcus; species Ruminococcus sp. SR1/5. The sequence goes on from NC_021014.1 coordinate 1,118,184, forward strand.
ACGGTGAAGTTAAGGATGCCAAAGTAAAAAGATTTAAAAACGCTTCCAGTGCAGTCATGGAGCTGAAAAACGGTGGAGCAGATGCAGTTCTGATCGACAATATCATGGCTGAGATTTACTGCAAACAGAACTCAGACCTGCAGTATGAGTCCGTGCCAAGTACAGCAGAGGATACGGTTTTCTGTATTGAAAAAGGAAACACAGAGCTTGTCCAGATCATCAATGACGGGCTTGCAAAAGTAAAAAATCCGGGGAATATGATGATCTTTATCAGAAGTATTTTGTGGATACACTTGAAAACAGCGAGGATGTGACAGATGTAGCAGCAACCGATGGTTTTCTGGGACTTTTAAGCTTTATTTTCCTTCAGGATAATCGTTGGAAGTTTTATATTAACGGTCTTGGGATTACGCTGATCGTTTCCCTTTTGTCAGTGATCGTAGGTATCCTGATCGGTCTTGTAGTGGCTCTGGTACGTCTTGGAGCTGCGAAAAAAGGCAGAAGAACCATTCTTTCCACGATCGCGGATATTTATGTTGATGTGATCCGTGGAACACCGTCAGTCCTTCAGCTGATGATCATCTATTTTGCAGTGTTCCACAGCAGGCTGGGATATGTGGCAGCAGTGGTCAGCTTCGGTATCAACAGCGGTGCATATGTTTCCGAGGTTATCCGCGGAGGTATTTTATCTGTAGACAAGGGCCAGAGCGAGGCTGGTCGTTCTCTGGGCCTTGGGTATAAAGATACCATGCGTTTCATTATCATTCCGCAGGCTGTAAAAACCATCCTTCCGGCAATGGGTAATGAGTTTATCCAGCTGATCAAAGAAACATCTATTTTAGGTTATGTAGGTATCATGGATCTGACAAAAGCGGCAAGCTATGTTTCTTCCCGTACTTATCAGATGTTCATACCGCTGATCGTTGCAGGTATCATGTACTATCTGATCGTGAAGTGCCTGAGCCTTCTGCTGAAGAGATTTGAAAGGAGACTGAGAGAAAGTGATTGATGTTAAAAATCTGAAAAAGTCCTTCGGGGATGTACACGTATTAAAGGGAATCACAACTCACGTAAACAAGGGTGAGTGTATCTGCATCATCGGTCCGTCCGGCTCCGGAAAATCTACATTTCTGCGATGTCTGAACCTTCTGGAAAAACCGGAGGAAGGCGAGATCACCGTAAACGGACAGCAGCTTCTGGATCCGAAGCTGGATGTAGATAAATTCAGGGAAAATGTGGGAATGGTTTTTCAGCATTTTAATCTGTTTCCAAATATGACAGTATTGAAAAATATCACCCTTGCGCCGGTGCGCCTTGGCAAATGGAATGTAGCGGAAGCTGATCAGAAGGCGAGGGCTCTTTTGAGAAGAGTCGGCCTTGAAGAAAAAGCCGATGTCTATCCAGGAAAGCTTTCAGGCGGACAGAAGCAGAGGGTTGCCATTGCCAGAGCCCTTGCAATGAATCCCCAGGTGCTTCTGTTCGACGAGCCGACATCAGCTCTTGATCCGGAGATGGTCGGAGAGGTTCTTGAGGTTATGAAGGAGCTTGCAAAAGAAGGCATGACCATGCTGGTGGTTACCCATGAGATGGGATTTGCAAGGGAGGTCAGCGACAGAGTGCTCTTTATGGATGATGGGGTGATTCTTGAGGATAGAAATCCGAAAGAACTGTTTGGGAATCCTCGAGAGGAAAGGACGAAGGAGTTTCTTTCCAAAGTATTGTAGGGTTTTTCGTGGAAAAGTTTTGCTTTGAAAAAGCGGGGAAATTCGTGGGGAGGGGAGGCACTCGGAGTTGCGAAGCCCGTTTCCCCTCCCCACACCCCACCCCTCCGGGCACGCCGCTGTGCTACGCCTTGGAGTGTGTTAATTTATCGGCTTAGTCCTGTATGCTGCTGTGTTGGCAGTGTCAGGCTGAGCCGATTTTTATTTCGTCGGACGGGAAAGCGGCCCGCGCAGCGGGCCTGTTCCCTGTTGTTAATGGGAGCGGGTTTATGCTAGTGATGTGACAACAGACGGGAGCAAGTGAGCGCCGGCAATACAGCAACAGGCGGAAGTAGGTCTATGCCAGTGATGCGACAACAGACGGGAGCAAGTGAGCGCCGGCAATACAGCAACAGGCAGAAGTAGGTCTATGCCAGTGATGCGACAGACGGGAGCAAGTGAGCGCCGTCAATACAGCGACAGGCAGGAGCAGGTCAGCACCAGCAATACAACAGGCAGGAGCAGATCAGCGCCAGCAATACAACAACCACCAGGAACAGGTCTGCTGCGCAGACCGCCTTCCGTCCGGCGGAAAAAAATCGGCTCAGCCTGACGCCACCAATACAGCAGCATACAGGCATTTGCCAATACACTACCCCATACCACAGCGCAGAACAGCGACGTGCCCGGAAAGGGGGAGCGCGAGGGGGAAAAGCGGGCTTCGTAACTCCGAGCGCCTTTCCCCCTCGCAAACCTGCCCACGCCAAAGTGTCCCCCAGAAAGGGAAAGAGCCCCACTGCCAAAGTGTCCCCCCTGGAAAGGAAAAGCCCTCCGCCAGGAGCGTCCGTCAGACGCCCGACATTGTACAATATCTGGTACAATTTTCTCATTATTTTTATCAATAATACAATTACATGTATATTATAAAGAACATACTTCCAAGCTGTTGACTTTAAATTCGGAATCTGTTATCTTATGGTCGTCATGAGAAATGTTATATATTACTAACTGCGCGGGCAGTGAACGAAATATTGAGACAACAGGAAAGGATGTGTAACAAATTGGCAAAAGTTGATTTTGAACAGTGGAATGGTTTTAAGGGTGATCGTTGGAAAGAGAAGATCGATGTTCGTAATTTCATCAGTATGAACTATACACCATATGATGGAGATGCTTCCTTCCTGGAAGCACCAACAGAGGCAACAGATAAACTCTGGGGCAAGCTTCAGGAGCTTCAGAAAGAAGAGCGTGCTAAAGGCGGCGTTCTTGATATGGAGACAGAGGTAGTAACAGGAATTACAGCATACGGTCCTGGATATATCGATGAGGAACTCAAAGACCTGGAGCAGGTTGTAGGTCTTCAGACAGACAAACCTCTGAAACGTGCTTTCATGCCATACGGCGGAATTAAAATGGCAGAGCAGGCATGTGAGACTTACGGATACCATGTAAGCGACAAGATCAAAGATGTTTTCAACAACTATGAGTTCAAAACACACAACCAGGGTGTATTCGATATCTACACACCGGAGATGAAGAGAGCACGTCACAACAAGATCCTTACAGGACTTCCGGATACTTACGGACGTGGACGTATCGTAGGTGATTACAGACGAGTTGCTCTTTACGGAATTGATTATCTGATCGCAGGTAAAGAGAAAGACTTCGCAGCATGCGACCGTCAGGGTATGAGACGTTATGACTTCCAGCTTCGTGAGGAGATCGCAGATCAGATCCGTGCTCTGAAGAAGATGAAAGAAATGGCTCAGATCTATGGCTTTGATATTTCCCAGCCGGCTAAGAATGCAAAGGAAGCATTCCAGTGGCTGTACTTTGGATATCTTGCAGCGATCAAAACTCAGAACGGAGCTGCAATGAGTGTTGGACGTATCTCCACATTCCTTGATATCTATATTGAGAGAGACCTTGAGAACGGAACTCTTACAGAGAAAGAGGCACAGGAGCTTGTTGACCATATCGTAATGAAATTCCGTATGGTTAAATTCGCTCGTATCCCGTCTTACAACCAGCTCTTCTCCGGTGACCCGGTATGGGCAACTCTGGAAGTAGCAGGTATGGGACAGGACGGACGTTCCATGGTAACAAAGAACGACTATCGTTTCCTTCATACACTTGAGGATATGGGACCGGCTCCGGAGCCGAACCTTACAGTTCTCTACTCTTCAAGACTGCCTGAGAACTTCAAGAAATATGCAGCAGACATCTCTGTTACAACAAGTTCCATCCAGTATGAGAACGATGATGTTATGCGTCCGGTATGGGGCGATGACTATAGCATCTGCTGCTGTGTATCTGCTACAGAGACAGGTAAAGAGATGCAGTTCTTCGGTGCTCGTGCAAACCTTGCAAAATGCCTTCTTTACGCGATCAACGGTGGTGTTGATGAGAAGACAAAACAGCAGGTAGGACCGCAGTATCAGCCGATCACTTCCGAGTACCTTGATTATGACGAAGTAATCGCAAAATATGATCAGATGATGGACTGGCTTGCACATCTGTATGTTGGAACACTGAACATGATCCACTACATGCATGATAAATACTACTATGAGGCAGCTGAGATGGCACTTATCGATACAAAGGTTGACCGTTCCTTCGCAACAGGTATCGCCGGATTCTCACACGTAGTAGATTCCCTTTCCGCTATCAAATATGCAAAAGTAAAAGCAATCCGTGACGAGGACGGAATCACAACAGACTTCCAGGTTGAGGGTGACTTCCCACGTTATGGTAACGATGATGACAGAGCAGACGAGATCGCAACAACTCTGCTTTCCACATTCCTTGAGAAGCTGAAACACATCCATACCTATCGTGATTCCAAGCCAACCACATCCATCCTTACCATCACATCCAACGTTGTTTATGGTAAAGCTACAGGATCTCTTCCGGACGGAAGAAAAGCCGGCGAGCCTCTGGCACCGGGAGCAAACCCGTCTTACGGCGCAGAGCAGAACGGACTTCTTGCTTCCCTGAACTCTGTTGCAAAGCTTGACTATGAGGATGCCCTTGACGGAATCTCCAATACTCAGACGATCAACCCGGATGCACTTGGCCATTCTGAGGAAGAGCGTACAGAGAATCTTGTAAATGTACTTGACGGATACTTTGACCGTGGTGCACATCACCTCAATGTAAACGTATTCGGTAAAGAGAAACTTATCGATGCTATGGAGCATCCGGAAAAAGAGGAGTATGCAAACTTCACGATCCGTGTTTCCGGATACGCTGTTAAGTTCATCGACCTTACAAGAGAGCAGCAGCTTGACGTTATCGCAAGAACCTGCCACGAAAGGATGTAATAAAAAATATGGACGACCAGAAAAAAATCACTGGCTACGTCCACTCACTGGAGAGCTTCGGCTCTGTTGACGGACCAGGAGTCCGGTATGTGATCTTTTTGAGCGGCTGCGCCATGCGCTGTCAGTTCTGCCACAATCCGGACACCTGGCAAATGAAAACAGGGACGGAGTACACAGCAGATGAGCTGCTTGAAAAAGCCTGTCGATACCGCTCTTACTGGGGAAGTAAGGGCGGTATTACTGTGAGTGGAGGCGAGCCACTGTTACAGATCGATTTCCTCACTGAGCTGTTCAGAAAAGCAAAAAAACTTGGAATCCACACAACACTTGATACCAGCGGCAACCCTTACACAGAAGAGGGTCCGTGGTATGAAAAATGGGAAGAGCTGATGAAGTACACAGATCTTGTCATGCTGGATATCAAGCACATTGATGAGGAACAGCATAAGATCCTCACAGGATGTACCAATAAAAATATCCTTGCCATGGCCCGGAAGCTTTCCGATATGGGCGTATCCATGTGGATCCGTCACGTACTGGTTCCAGAACGCAATGACCGGGATGACTATCTCCACCGGCTGGCTGACTTTATTGCAACACTGAAGACAGTTGAGAGAGTGGAGGTTCTTCCATATCACACACTCGGAACCTTTAAATGGGAAAATCTGCATATTGATTATCCGCTGAAGGGAATCAATCCGCCAACGAAAGAACGTATCGAAAATGCGGAAAAAATCCTGGGAGCAGGTACACAGTAATAAAAAACCATATCTTATGTCGAAAAACAGACATAGATATGGTTTTTTGATGTTCACACCAGTTCTTTGTTTTTGATCAGCATTTCTTTGATGATATCCTGTGTATAGGAACCTAAGCGGCGCTGAGTATCCCGGTCAAGCTCTGAAGGAATGATAGGCTTGCCATATTCGATCACTACGTGTGTAGGTGTCATCTTCGGGAAATTGGCCTCCCAGATATTGGCAGAGTTGCTGATCGCAATAGGAATGATCGGGCTTTTGGCTCTGGCTGCGATCTTGAAGCTGCCATCATGGAAAGGTAGCATTTCTGTTTCATCAGCATTCTTATTTCTGGTTCCTTCCGGGAAGATACATACGGAAATGCCGGATTTCACATAGTCTGCGGCCTGAAGGATCGTTTTCAGACCCTGCTTGATATCCTCTCTGTCGAGAAAGAGACAGTAGAGATTGCGCATCCAGTTGGAGAGCAGCGGATAATGCTCCATTTCCTTCTTGGCAACATAGCCGGTGCGGATCGGACAGCGGCTGTAGGTGAGCAGGATGTCGAAATAGCTCCGGTGGTTTGCTACATAGAGAACAGCCTGATCCTTTGGAACGTTTTCTTCGCCGATGACGGTGACTTTGGCGCCTGTGATCCACAGGATGAATTTGAATATGGCCTGTACCATGCGCAGAGAGCTGATATCCTTAGTCATGGGAGAAAATTTCCCGATGATCCATTCTACAAGGAGAACCGGAATGGTCAGCACCAGATAGGCGATCACCACGATACAGACAAGTATGAATCGAATCATGTCTTTTGTCCTTTCTGTTATAGATACTTGCGGAGAGTTCCGCAGTAAGATGGTATTTTTATATTATACGAAGAAAATCCGATAGTTGCAATAAATCTTTCCCTGCTCACATAGAATAAATACTGAATAATGGTTACTGTTTACTGGTGATCTTCCGCAAAGCGTGTTACTGAGAACGGAGTGAACAGTAACGAATCATGCAGGTGGCTTATATTATGAAAAAAGCAGTATTTCTGCGGATCGTGCTGACAGCTGCCGTGCTGGCACTGCTGCTTTCCGGGTGTCGATTTGTCCGGGTGGAGGAAGAAGAACGAAAACCTGTAGATTACATCGTTGTGGAATGCCGGGATATCCCGGAGGAGCTTTCCAGGCTTATGGAAGAAAAAAGGAAAAGGAATTTCAGCTGAGTTATGAAACCGGAGAGGATCTTTACCTGGCCAAAGGGTACGGGCGGCAGATGAGTGGCGGATACAGCATCCAGGTAGAGGAGCTTGGAGAATCCTCGAATGGGATATTTTTGTTACAAAACTTCTTGGACCGGAGGATCTTAAGGAGGCAGGAGTTCCGTCCTATCCCTGCATTGTGATAAAAACCCGGAAACAGGAAAAGCCGGTAACGTTCCGGGAAAGCAGCAGTCCGGTGAAAAAAGAGTCGGAGAAAGGGGAATAGACTGTGGAATTAAAAAAGAAAGCATGCAGATATTAAAGGAAAAAAGCAGGGCAAAAAGTCAGATCACTTTTGATGAGGATTTTAATGTACCGGATGCAAAACCGGATGCAGGAAGACTGATCCAGAATAAGGGCAGGATCATTATGGATGATGTCCGTCTTACTGACGGGAAAGGTATTCTTACGGGAAATCTGCAGGTAGATATCCTTTATGTGGGGGAAGAAAGAGGGATCGTCAGCAGTCTTACTGCAAAACTTCCATTTGAGGAAACCTTGAACCTGAAGGATATCATAAACGGGGATAAAATGTGTCTGAAGTGGGAAATTGAAGATCTTACGATCCGCCTGATCCATTCCAGAAAGCTTAATATCAAAGCTTTGGTAACTTTTTGTGCGACTGTGGATGAAACAGAACAGATCCGCCTGCCGGTGGTGCTGGATGCAGAAGAGGTATCCGTCAGAAAAAAACAGTCCGTTTTCTGGGACTTACCGTACATAAAAAAGATACACTCCGGATCAAGGATGAGTATACCATTGCCTCCAATCGTCCGGATATCGCCAGCCTGATCTGGTATACTATGGATGTACGGGGGCTGGATCTGAAGCCGGAGGAAAATGTGGTAAAGGCAAGAGGAGAGCTGTCCGTTTTTGTGCTGTACGGAGCTGAAGATACAGAAGCCCCGGTGCAGTGGCTGGAATATTCGCTGCCTTTTTCCGGAGAAGTGGAATGTCCGGACTGCACGGAGGAACTGATCCCGCTGATCGAAGCTTCGGTGATGCATCAGAGTCTGGAGGCCAAACCGGATGTCGATGGGGAAGAACGGATCCTTGTTTCGGATGTTGTGCTGGAGCTGGATATGAAATTTTTCAGGGAAGAGGAATATGATCTCATTACCGATGTGTATACACCGATCCGTGAATGTGTTCCGGAAGGAAAGAATGAGGTACTGGAACGGCTTCTGGTACGTAATTTTTCCAGATGCAGGATCAGTGACAGGATCCAGGTAAAGGAGACTCAGGGAAAAGTCCTCCAGCTGTGTCACAGTCAGGGAAAAGTGAAGATCGATAAGACCAGGATCGTAGAGAACGGTGTGCAGGCAGATGGCGTGGTCATGCTGAAGATCCTGTACATTATTGGAAATGATGATATGCCGTTTTATTCCATGGAGGCAATGATACCGTTTTCCCATATGGTGGAAGCAAGAGGGATCCGACAGGACAGCTGTTATCAGTTAAAAGCAAAGCTGGAGCAGCTTTCCGCAGCCATGGCAGATGGAAATGAGATCGAGATCCGGGCAACTGTAGGACTGGAGCTTCTGGCAGTTGCCAGAGAACCGGTATTTATCATTGAGAAAGTAGAGGAAAAACCACTGGATATGAAAAAACTCCAGGCTATGCCGGGAATCCTGGTTTATATGGTAAAACCGGGAGATGAATTGTGGGATATCGCAAGGAAATATCACACATCTATCCAAGAGATCCGGACGATCAATGCTCTCAAGGAAAATCAGGAACCCTCTCCGGGAACTCCGCTTCTTGTTGTGAAAAAAGTGGAAGGTCAGATCAAATAAAAAGTGGAATATTTTGCTGTTGAAAAGAATGTAAAAATCATATAAAATACATGTATAAATACTGTATACAAAGTACAAATGGAGGGGCTTATGCGTTTAAAAGCAATGGCAAAGATCAATCTCGGACTTGATGTTCTGGGAAAGAGAGAGGACGGTTATCATGAGGTACGCATGATCATGCAGACCATCCGTATGTATGATATCCTGGATATCAGAAAGACCAGACGGCCGGGGATCGTACTGACGACCAATCTTCCGTTTATTCCTACAGACCAGAGAAATCTTGTATATAAGGCAGCACAGATGCTGATGGAGGAGTTCGATGTTGAAGAGGGACTTTCCATCAAGCTTCGTAAATTTATCCCGGTGGCAGCAGGCATGGCAGGAGGCAGCTCCGATGCAGCGGCCGCATTTGTGGGTGTGAACCGGATGTTCCATTTAGGGCTTACCGAAGAACAGCTGATGGAACGTGCAGTAAAGGTCGGAGCAGATGTTCCGTATTGTATCATGCGGGGAACAGCTCTTGCGGAGGGAATCGGAGAGAAGCTGACCAGACTTCCGGAAGTTCCGAAATGTTATGTTCTGATAGGAAAACCGGGAATCAATGTTTCCACAAAAACAGCCTATGAGAATCTGAATCTGGAAGGGATCGGAAAACATCCGGACATCGATGGACTCATCGGAGCTATCAGAAATAATGATCTGTATGCCATGGCATCCAGAATGGAGAATGTATTTGAACCGGGGATCATCCGACAGTATCCTGTGATCGGCAATATCAAGAACCTTATGGAAGAAAAAGGTGCGCTGAAAGCCGTGATGAGCGGAAGCGGTCCTACTGTGTTTGGAATCTTTGATAATAGGGATAAGATGGCCGCGGCAGCCAGAAGCCTCAGAAAGAGCGGGCTTGCAAAGACTGTATTTGCCACGGATATTTACAATAGAGATGGAGGAGTTACAAATGACAAGTGATTTTTCTGTGGATATGAATGAATATCTGCCGCTTCGGGATGTTGTTTTTAACACCTTGCGGCAGGCAATCCTGAAGGGAGAGCTGAAGCCGGGCGAAAGACTTCTGGAGATCGCCCTTGCAGAGCGTCTTGGCGTGAGCAGAACACCGGTGCGTGAGGCTATGCGCAAGCTGGAGCAGGAAGGTCTTGTAGTGATGATCCCACGCAGAGGTGCACAGGTAGCCAGCATCACAGAAAAGGATCTGAACGATGTTCTGGAGGTGCGTATCGCCCTCGAAAATGTTGCCATAGAAAAAGCGTGCAAGCTGATCACAGAGGATGAGCTGGGAAGGCTCTGGGTGGCAGCCAAGGAATTTGAAAAACAAAAGCAGAGGGAAATCTGGTCCGTCTGGCGGAAACCGATGTGGCTTTCCACGAGATCATATATCAGGCTTCTGATAATAAGCGTCTGAATCAGGTCCTGAATAATCTCCGTGAGCAGATGTATCGCTATCGTGTAGAGTATCTGAAGGAGGAGCAGACAAGAAATCTTCTGGTCAGTGAGCATGAAGAACTGGTAAAAGCCATCCGTGAAGGAGATGTGCAAAAGGCGCAGGATATTTCTTTCCATCATCTGGAGAATCAACGAAAAGCGATCATCCGTACTATCCGCGCGGAGAATGAGGCCAAAGAGGCCGAGAAAAAAGAATAAGAACCGGATATGCGGGAATATTAAGAGAGATGTCATTGGGGCATCTCTTTTTTTAAGCGAATCAAGTAAGTCCCCTGTTTCAATTGCGAAAAGCAATAAGCAGTGGGGGAACTTGCTGTAAAGGATGGTGACTTTATGGAAACAAGGAAGATATCGATATCTCTTCATGAAAATGAATCGTATATCCGGAAACGGTGTGAAAACTGCGATGATATCCTGATCAGGCCCATGCGCCTTGGTGAGGGACATAAGGCGGACTGTCTGATGGTCTATATTGAGGTTGCGGTTTCAAACATGATGCTGGATGATTCTGCTATCGGAAAAATGATCAATCATTTCTGGGAGATCCCGGAGGAAAAGATCCGGGAATTTATCCGCCGAAACAGTCTTGGAATTGCAGATGTGAAGGAGCTGTCTTCCATGGAGGAGGTATTTGGTGCCATTCTTTCGGGAAATGCAGTTTTCTTTCTGGATGGATACGACAAAGCAATGAAAATTTCCAGTAAAGGATATCCGGGGCTGGCTGTATCAGAGGTGAAAACGGAAAAGGTCCTCAGAGGCTCCAAGGAGGGGTTCTGTGACAGTGTAAAAACCAATGCGGCCCTTGTGAGAAAGCGGATCCGGGATACCAGGCTGAAGGTGGAGCAGAGCAGCATCGGTGTACGCTCTAATACGGTGGTACAGCTTCTTTATGTGGAGGATCTGGTCCATGAGGAGCTTCTGACTGCTGTGAAAGAGCGCCTGGAATCTTTTGCAGTGGACGGGATCCTGGACAGCGGGATGCTGGAACAGCTGACAGAAGAAGCATGGTATTCTCCCTTTCCTCAGTTTCAGACAACGGAGCGGCCGGACCGGGCTGCCCAGGAGCTGCTGAATGGAAAAGCAGTTCTGCTCTGCGACAATTCGCCGGTGGCACTGGTGGTTCCCGGAGCATTCAACAGTTTTATGGAAAGCAGTGAAGACTGGTACAACCGTTTTGAGATGGCATCCTTCCTGCGGGTGCTCCGGTATCTGGCCATGGCTGTGGCAACGCTGCTCCCCGGACTTTATCTGGCTGTGATCCGGTTTCATACACAGATCCTTCCGGCGAATCTGATCCTTTCCTTTGCACAGGCAAGAGAGGGCGTTCCATTTTCCAGTGTAGTGGAGCTGGTGTTCCTGGAACTGTCTTTTGAGTTGATACGGGAGGCTGGTGTGCGGATCCCGGGAGCTCTTGGAAATGCCATTGGGATCGTAGGAGGACTGATCATCGGACAGGCTGCGGTGGAGGCCAATCTTGTCAGCCCGGTGGTAGTGATCATCGTGGCACTGACAGCACTGGGATCACTGGCTATACCTAATGAGGAATTTGCTTCTGCATTCCGGCTTCTGAAGTACGCTTTTCTGTTTCTGGGAGGATTTCTAGGTATATTCGGAATCGTGTTGGGACTGTATCTCACCATGGCGCATCTGGCAGGACTTTTAAGCTTCGGTGTCCCATATCTGGTACCTTTTGTAGAGAAGAACAGTGAGGCGGAAACCGGTGGAAGGATTTTGCGACAGCCCTTCCGGAAGCGGAAATTCCGGCCGCTGTATGCCAGAAATGCCCAGAAACGCAGGCTTTGGACAAGGCCATGGAGCCGGAAAGGATAAAGGTTATGAGATTTGCGGAGAATAACAGGATTTCCCACAGACAGCTTTTTCGGCAGATCATACTGGTGTTTCCGGCGCCGTTTCTGCTGTGCCTGTTTAAGAATGGAGCGATGTTGGGCATCAGTGCCATGGCAGGGACAGTTGCTGCGGCCGTAATGCTCTCTTTTTATGTGATCTGGCTGATACGTCTGACACCTGCATATGGAGAGCTTTCCAAAAGGACAGGAAGTTTTACTGTACGATTTATTGGCCTGTTCTTTTTGGTATATGTGATCGCAAGTTCGGCATTTCTTTCGGGCCTTCTGGGGGAGGTGATCCCGGAAAGTCTGATCAGCGGGATTTCCGGAAAATGGCTGTCTCTTCTTGCAGTTGCAGCCTGTAGTCTGGGAACGCATCGCGGAATGCAGAGAAGAGGGCGGATCGCTGAGGTGTCCGGAAGGATTTTTCTGGCAGGGATCCTTCTTCTGATGCTTTTATGTGCAGGGCAGGGAAAAACAGAGTACTTTATGGAAGTGATGAAAGATCCGGAAACAGGATTTACAGGAGAGCGATGGCTCCGTGATCTGTATACACTTTTGTGTGCTTTTTCAGGAGCAGGACTTCTTCCCTTCGGGCTGGAGTATGCAAAAAAACAGGGAAGTGCCAGAAAACCTGTGATCCTGGCTTTTCTTACAGTTTGCGGGATCATTTTTGGAATGCAGCTCCTTCTTCCGGCAGTCTTTGGAGGTGCACGCCTTAAAAACGAGATCTGTCCGGTACTGCCTCTTCTGGAGGGTGCAGATCTTCCGGGAAACGTACTGGCGAGATTTGATGTGATATGGATGGGGTTTCTGGTATTCGGACTTTTGTTTTCTCTGGGAAGTTTGTTTCATTACGGAAATCAGATCGCGGAAAAAACTGGATTCGGGACCGGTCGGTACTGGATCCCGGCAGCAGGCTGGCTGCTTTCCCTGTATGAGAGAAACGGGATGGGGATCCGGGAGTATTATGGCTGGTATCTGGGGTACATCTTTGTGCCGTTTCTGATTGTGATACAGCTTTTTCTCAGTACGGAAAACCGGGGAAGACGGAAGAAAAAAGTAACTGTGGCAGGACTTGTCCTGGTCATCACTTTGACGGGATCAGGCTGTGCGGCAGTAGAACCGGAAAAAAGAGCTTATCCGCTGGCACTGGGAGCCGGTGTTTCAGAGAATGGTTTTGTGCTGAAATATGCAATGCCGGATATGAGTACAGCTACCGGACAGGAAAAACCGGACGAAGATCCGATTTCTGTGCTGACTCTTTCCGGCCGGGACTTTCAGGAGATCGAGGCAGTTTACAACCGGTCTCAGGAAAAATTTCTGGATCTGGGTCATCTTGAAGTGCTGATCCTGGATGAACAGATCCTGGAAGAGGGATCCCGGGAAGCACTGATTGGATATCTGAAGCAGGAAGAGCATATCGGAGAGGATGTCTACGTGTTCCGGACGGATATGCTGGGAGATGTTTTTCACTGGAAGGGAGCCCGGGAAAGCTCCATAGGGGAATACCTTCAGGGAATTCAGGAGAACCGCACATCCGGGCAGCAGAAGAAAGGTGTGACTCTGCGGGAGGTATATCATCAGTTCTGTCAGGATGGAACGCTGCCCTGGCTTCCGGAGATATGGGTGGAAGGTGAGCTTCTGGAAGTGGATTACGGCAGTAATGAATAGATGGGAGCCGGACTGTTAATAATACAGATGATGATCAGTACGATAAATCGTACAGTATATCTCTGGATAAGATCATCAGAAGATTTTTGACAGGAGGGCTTGCTCATGGAGCATATAAAAACGAAGAAGCATGTATTAAAAAAAGCAGGAGGGTTCCTTTTGCTCACGGCAGTGATCCTTGCAGGGAGTACCTGGGAGAGAAGAACTGCCGGTGATCGGCAGCCACAGTTTTATGCCTGGTGGGGAACGATCTACCCGGAATTCTGTTTTGAAAAAGCAGAGGATAACGGGGAAAATAAGCCGGTGAAGATATCCTTCTGGCTTGCGCAAGCCCTGGATTGGTGATACAATATTTCAACGGACCAATCACGTTCGATTAATTATTTCAGGAGATAAGATCAATGAATATAGACAGAAACGCACCGGTGGGTGTGTTTGATTCCGGTATCGGAGGACTGACAGTAGCCCGGGAGATCATGCGCAATCTCCCATCGGAAAAAATCGTATATTTCGGAGACACAGCCAGAGTTCCCTATGGAAGCAAATCCAGAGAAACGGTGATCCGTTATTCCCGCCAGATCATTCATTTTCTGCAGGAACAGAAGGTGAAGGCCATTGTGGTGGCCTGTAATACAGCCAGTGCATTTGCTCTGGATGCGGTGAAGGATGAACTGGATATCCCGATCCTTGGAGTGATCGAGGCCGGTGCCAAAGTTGCTGCCCAGGAAACCAGAAATAAACGGGTGGGCATTATCGGAACGGTGGGCACGGTAGGAAGCGGTATCCATGCCTCTTATCTGAAGGAACTGGATCCGGAGATCACCGTGATCGGAAAAGCGTGCCCGCTGTTTGTTCCGCTGGTAGAAGAGGGCTGGTATCATGATCCGGTCACCGAGGAGGTTGCGAGAAGATATCTGAAGGAGCTGCAGGAGCAGGAGATCGATACACTGATCCTCGGATGTACGCACTATCCTCTTTTAAGATCTACCATCCGCAAGATCATGGGTGAGGAGGTCTGCCTTGTGAATCCTGCATATGAGACGGCGCTAGAGCTTAAAAAGTTACTCTCCAGACTGGATCTTTCCAGCAATGAGGTAGCACAGGAGGAATTCCCGTATCGCTTTTATGTAAGTGATCTTGCAGAGAAGTTTAAGGATTTTGCCAATTCCATCCTGCCGTATAACGTAGAAAAAACACAGAAGATCGATATCGAAAAATATTAAACAGATCTGTACATAAATGATAGGAGAAAAGAATGCAGAAAGAAGTTTTGATCCATGTAAGAGGGCTTCAGATGATGGATGCACAGGGGGATCAGGAACCTATAGAGATCATTGTTCCGGGACAGTATTATTTCCGCAATGGTTCTCATTATCTCAGATATGAGGAACTGCTGGATGAAACAGCAGAACCCACCATCAATTACATAAAAGTATCCGGAAAAGGTCTGGAGGTCAGCAAGAAGGGACTGGTCAATGTACACATGGTATTTGAACAGGGCAAAAAAACATGACCTATTATACTACCCCTTACGGAACACTTCAGATGGGAATCTCAGCTACGAATCTGGAGCTGACGGAAAGCGAAGAGAACCTTCAGATCAAAGCAGATTATGCGCTGGATATGAATGAAGAACATGTGGCAGACTGCTATCTGGCGATCCAGGTACAGCCAAGAGACTGCAAGGATTTTGTTTTATAGATCCTGCAGAAAATAAAAGATATATAATTACACTACATAAGAACAGCCGCCATGCATCAGGGGAATTCCTGAAAGCATGGCGGCTGTTTTGGATTCTGATCATTTACGGAATCTTGCGAGGAAGCCTTTTTTCTTCTTCTGTGGTACTTCGAGAGAACCACGGATTCCTTTTACGCCAACGATGTAAAGGCCGCTGACTTCAGCTTTGATCTCTTTTTTGACCGGGATCAGATCAAAAACTTTTTCATCTGCAATAAGGATGTTGATCTTCGGACCGACTTTGGCTTTTACGATCGGAAGCTTGGACCGACGCATAAGCTTAGGTGTCTGGTCGATGACCATCTGTGGAAGTCCGGAATCTTTCAGCGGCATCCGTTTTTTATCGATGACCAGCATGGAAACTGTCTGCTTGTTAGCCTGGATCTGAGCCTGCTGTTCGTCCTGTTTTTTCTGAGCTTTTTTTCCGAAGAAATAGAGTGCGATCACTGCTGCGATCAGAATAACGAGGATGACCAGAAGAACGATGGTAACTGTACTCATTTGAGAATCCCCCTGTATATATATTTGTTTCGCAATCGGTTACATTACGCAAACAACATTTTAGCATTGTTTTGTCAAAAAGGCAATTAAAAAAGTGAAAAAGACAGGTGGAACGGTGGAAATTTCAGCAGTTACCAGTTATAATGATTACGATGCAGTTCATCTGTGTATGCTGCAGAGAATACAGGACATAACTATCTTTGAGCTAACATATGTAATGGATAAACCAGAGATGGAGGAAATATTATATGAAAGAGAAAAAGCCCGGGGGAACCCGACCGGAAATGGGAACTCCTGAGTACGAAGAATGGCGGAAAGAGGTATTGAAACGCCGCAGAAAGCGCCAGCTGAAGGAACGCAGAAAACGTCTGGCCATCATAACAGCGGCAATGATCGTCGCAGTCGGGGCATCAGTAGGGGTCGGTGCGCTGAAGGGCAGAAGTGAGAAGGCTTCAAAAGAGAAGATGGTTTCTTCTGACAAACAGAAAGAACAGACTGTTTCCGGAGAAAAAGCTTTAGAAGCAGGTACTAAAAATACAGAGACCGCTTCCAAAGATACTCTCGCAGAGGCAGAGCTTCTGGCCAGTCAGTATAACTATGACAAAGCTATCGATCTTCTGAAAAAGGCTCCGTCCTATGATTCTGATAAGAAGATGCAAGCAACTGCAAAAAAATACGAAGACATAAAAGCAACCTGTACGGCATGGCCCCTTGAAAAGGTGACACATGTCTTTTATCATATTCTGATCAAGGATCCATCCAAAGCGTTTGACGGAGACTACAAAGAAGCAGATTATAATCAGGTCATGACAACCATTGATGAGTTTAACAAGATCACGCAGACCATGTATGACAAGGGCTATGTGATGGTAAGCATCAAGGACATGGCAAAGGCAGACGACAACGGGAATATCACAGAGGGAGAGATCCTTCTTCCGCCTGGGAAAACGCCGTTTGTCCTCTCACAGGATGATGTATGCTATTATCATTACATGGACGGTGACGGCTATGCCACGAAGCTGATCGTGGATGATAAAGGAAAGATCCGCAATGAATATGTGGAAGATGACGGAAGTGTCTCCGTGGGAGATTATGACATGGTTCCGCTGATCGACCGTTTTGTGGAAAAGCATCCGGATTTCTCATACCGCGGTGCAAAAGGAATCCTGGCACTTACCGGATACAACGGGATCCTGGGATATCGGACCGACGAAAGCTATGAGACCCGTCCGGCAGATCTGGATGAAAATAAAGTACAGTGGCTGGATGCACATCCGGATTTCAGCCTGGAAAAAGAACGGGCAGCCGCAAAAAAGGTTGCCGATGCCATGAAGGCAGAAGGCTGGGAATTTGCGAGCCATACCTGGGGACATCAGAATGTGGGACAGGTCACACTGGAGAAGCTTCAGGCAGACACCGAACGTTTCAAGAAAAATGTAGATCCGCTGATCGGGGGAACGGATGTTATCATTTTTGCTTTTGGAACCGACATTACCAATGACCAGGAGTATTCCGGGGATAAATTCGAATATCTGAAGGGGCAGGGATATAATTATTACTGCAACGTGGATTCCAGCCAGTATTATGTACAGATCCGGGATCGGTACTTCCGTCAGGGAAGACGGAATCTGGATGGATACCGTATGTATTATAACCCGGAACTGTTATCCGATCTTTTTGACGTAAAAGATGTTTTTGATCCGGCAAGACCGACACCGGTACCGCCGATGTAACGGTCATATCCGGAGATACGAGGGGACTTTTAGAAAGGGGCATATATATTATTATGAAGAAAAAAATTGCAGGTGTACTGACAACAGTGCTTGCGGCGTCACTTCTTGTGGGCGGAAACCATCCGGTCACTGTTCAGGTGGAAAATATGATCTCCGGGACACAGGATGACGAGGATACACAGTCTGATGAAGCGGAAGCTGCAGAAGCCGAAGAAGAACAGTCCGAAGAAGCCAAAGTAGCAGCGGACCCGGAGGACCAGCCGGCAGCTACCGAGACACCGAAGGAAGAAAAAAGGCAGAAAAAGAAACACAGAAAAGGGAAGCTGCCGAGAACAGCTCCGACAGTACTTCCTCAGACGAAAAAACACTTCTCAAAAAAGCCAAAAAACTGGCACAGCAGTATGATTACACCGGCGCGATCTCCGTGTTGAAAAACAACTGGAAATTTGCCACCAGTGACAAGATGCAGGAAGCAGCAGCAGCCTACATGAAAAAAAGAGATGCCTGTGTGGAATATCCACTTGAGAATATCACCCATGTATTTTTTCATTCCCTGATCGTGAATACCTCCCTGGCCTTTGACGGAGATTCCGATGAGGCCGGATATAATCAGATGATGACCACAGTCAGTGAGTTCAAAAAAATGCTCCAGATCATGTATGATAAGGGTTACGTACTGGTGAGTCCTCATGATATGGCTGTGATCAATGATGACGGAACCATGAGCAGGGGAAAGATCATGCTGCCGGAAGGCAAGATTCCTTTTGTTCTTTCAGAGGATGACGTCAGCTACTATCATTATATGGACGGAGACGGATTTGCCACAAAGCTGGTGATCGACGACAACGGAGATATCAAATGCGAGTATAAGAAGGCAGACGGTACAGTTGTGACCGGAGATTACGATGTGGTGCCGATCCTGGATTCCTTTATCAAAGAACATCCGGATTTTTCCTATCATGGAAGAAAGGGTATTCTGGCAATGACCGGTTATAATGGTGTTCTGGGCTACCGTACAGATGGGGCATATAAGACCAAGAAGAATCTTCAGGATGACCAGAAGGCTTTTCTCAAGGCCAATCCGGATTTTGACTATGATAAAGAAGTAAAAGCAGCCAAAAAAGTGGCGAAGGCCATGAAAAAGGACGGGTGGGAATTTGCAAGCCATACCTGGGGTCACAGAAACGCTACAAGCTCCACAGCAGCGGAGTTGAAGACCGATAATAAAAAATGGGAAAAATATGTGGCACCCATCCTCGGAAAAACCGATATGATCATTTTTGCCTTTGGTGCGGATATCGGCGACTGGGAAGGATACACCTCGGATAATGAGAAGTATGAGTATTACAAAAGCCGTGGCTACCGCTATTTCTGCAATGTAGATTCCAGTCAGTATTTTGTGCAGATCACAAGTGAATATTTCCGTCAGGGAAGACGGAATCTGGATGGATACAGAATGTATTACAATCCGGATATGCTCAGTGACCTGTTTGATGTATCGGAGGTGTGGGATTCTTCCAGACCGACACCGGTACCGGAAATGTAAGACAGCAAACACACTTTACAAATCTGTATAAAAAAAGATTATAATCGAACCGACAGTACTTGATGAAGGGAGTAGGTTATGAAGAAAAAAGCATATCTCATGGTTCTTGCACTGTGTGCGGCACTGGCGATCACTGCATGTGGCACATCAACAGACCAGAAAGATGACAAAAAACCTGCAGCAGAAGCGCAGGATACAACAGATAAAGAAGATTCCGGATCTGCAGATTCCAAAGAGTCAGAAGAAACGGATTCCAATAAAGACAGCGAAGAGGCAGCCTCCGGAGATACAAGGCTTGTTTCCGTGGATGATGTGAGCAAATATGTGACCATCGGAGAATATAAGGGACTGACTCTTGATAACACAGTAGAAGCCGTAACCGATGATATGGTTGACGGAAGGATCAAGGAAGAACTTCAGAACAAGGCTGAGGAAGTAACGGAAGGCAGTGTTCAGAACGGAGATGTGGTTATCATTAATTATGTGGGAACCAAGGACGGAGTGGCTTTTGACGGCGGTACTGCAAATAATTATGAGCTGACCATAGGCTCCGGAACGTTTATCGACGGATTTGAGGACGGGATCATCGGAATGAAAAAAGGTGAGACCAAGGATCTCGATCTGACTTTCCCGAAGGAATACTCTTCGGAAGAGCTGGCCGGACAGGAAGTGGTATTTAAGGTCACTCTGCAGAGCTTTAAGCGTGCACCTGAGCTTACCGATACCTGGGTAGCCAAGAATACAGACTGCAAGAGTGTGGATGATTACAAGAAGGAAATCCGTACCACACTGGAGGATGAAGCGAAGACAAGTGCACAGAACACATTGCGTGAAACTGCATGGAACACAGTGCTCTCAGCATCTGAAGTGAAGGAATATCCACAGGAGGATCTGGATACAGCCAAGACAGAGTTTCGCAGTCTGTATGAGAATTATGCAAAACAGGGTGATATGACGCTGGAGGATTTTGTAAAAGCTCAGGGAATCTCCATGGATGATTTTGAGGAGCAGAGCGGTCAGTATGCGGAGTTTAAAGTAAAGCAGAACCTGATCGTACAGGGGATCATGGATGCGGAGAATATGACACTTGAAGATAAAAAATCTCTCAGTATCCAGGATGAACTGATCAAAGCATACAGTGTGAAGGATCTGGCTGCGCTGGTAGATAAATACGGACAGGCAGCCGTGGATGAATCCATCGGACTTCTCAGAGTGGAAGATTTTATCCTGGACAATGCAACGGTTGAGGAGAAGGTTTCTGCCGGTGATACCCAGGGAGTAAACGGAGATGATCCTTCCTCGGACGGAAGCAGTGTGGAAGGTACCGTGGATGAAGAGCTGGAAGCGGCAGAGGCTACAGATATGGTGCCGGAAGACGGCGAGGCGGATCAGGA
Organism: Ruminococcus sp. SR1/5; assembly: GCF_000209835.1. Classification (NCBI taxonomy): domain Bacteria; kingdom Bacillati; phylum Bacillota; class Clostridia; order Eubacteriales; family Oscillospiraceae; genus Ruminococcus; species Ruminococcus sp. SR1/5. The sequence goes on from NC_021014.1 coordinate 1,138,897, forward strand.
TGCAGACAGCAGCACATCGGATGCAGCGGGGCAGGAGTGATCTGACAGTATCAGCAGCTAAAAAAGTGTGGTGCCCGGAATGTGTTCCGGGTACCATTTTTTTACATGTGCATCGCGAAGTGTGTTACTGAGAACGGAGTGAACAGTAACAAATTAAGAGATTCTTTCGGGAATTTCCATTGTATTTAAGCGTTAAATGCGGTATGATTAAAGACAGACATTAAATATCAAAGAAAGATATGAGTATATAAACGGGGATGTAAAAAATGGACAAAAGAGTTTTGCGTGAGAGGATGCGCAGAAAACAGCAGCAGTTAAGACGGCGGCGGATGATGAAGCGGATAACCTGTGTAGTTGCGGCGATTCTTCTGCTGGTTTTTGTTGTTCGAGGGGTAATTCTTCCCATCGTCAACCATGCAGGCGGCGGAAGCAATAAGGATGCGGAGACAGTAAATGTCCAGGCAAATACCGCCGGAGCTTCCACAGGCAGCAGTACGAAGGACGGTACGGCATCGACGGATACGGCTGCTTCGGATACAGACAGCGCGGATTCCGGTACGGATGCAACGGTGATGCCGGTAAAGGGCAGTGCAGCAGGCGAAAGGCTTTCTGTTATGACTCCGGGATGGCATGAGGATTCTACCGGAAAGTGGTATCAGAATCCGGATGGTACATATTATGTAAATGGTTTTGCGGATATTGACGGAACAACATACAGCTTTGATAAAAAGGGATACATGCAGACCGGATGGGTGGAGAAAGGTGTGAAGGACTATTATTTTAATGAGGATGGCTCTTATGATCCTTCCAAGAAGCGCCCGATGATCGCTCTGACCTTTGATGATGGTCCTGGAGAGTATACAGAGACACTTCTTGATACTGTTGAGAAATACAATATCCATGTTACGTTCTTTATGCTGGGACAGAATGTGGAGGGCCGTGAATCTACCATACAGCGAATGGTAAAGCTTGGCTGCGAGATCGGTAACCATACTTGGGATCATCCGGAACAGACGCTGCCGAATATGGATCTGGATTCTGTTATGCAGGAGTTCCAGAAGACGGATGATGCACTGGTAAAAGCCTGTGGGCAGGCATCAACGGTATGTCGTGCACCGTATGGCGCGATCACAGATGAGCAGATGAGTGCAGTTGGCAAGCCTTTCTTCATGTGGTCTACGGATTCTCTGGACTGGAAGCTGATGGATGCGGATGCAGATTATAACCAGATCATGAATGATTCCTCACTGGGAGACGGTTCTATCATCCTGATGCATGATATTCATGAACCATCTGTGAAGTGTGCCACAGAGAAGCTGATCCCGGCACTGATCGACCAGGGATATAAGCTTGTAACAGTCAGCGAGCTTGCAGAAGCGAAGGATGTTACGTTACAGAGTGCTTCCTATTCTGACTTCTGGGACAGCTCTCTTCAGGCTGGTCGTGTTGCAGGATATGCAGGAAATTCCAGCGATTCAGAGGATTCCTCTGAGGATGGCTCCGATGGAAGCGATTCTTCTGACGGATCGGATGTCAGTGACGGATCTTCCGATGAAGGGGACTATTCCGATGGTTCTGACGAAAGTGATTATTCGGATGGATCTTCCGATGATGGAAGCTATGATGATGGTTCCTACGACGAATCTTATGACGATGGAAGCGAAGAATATTAAAAAATGACAGGAGAGACCTGAATGACAAAATGTGCGTCATTCAGGTCTCTTTTTTGACTTTATCTGACACTGTCGGATAATAGACACATATTAGCCGGAGAGGGTTTTTCCTTGACTGAAAATATGGGGATTGGTATAATTATAGAATAAAAAATTCCACTTAAAATTGGGGAATGGACGGTGGCAGAACTATAAAGGGAGGTACCTGAAAATGGGAAAAAATTACAATTTACGGAGCTTGACCAGTATCTGTTCGGTCAGGGCACGAATTATGATATTTACAGGAAGCTGGGAGCACATCCGGACACGCAGAACCGGAAAAAGGGGTTTATTTTGCAGTGTGGGCACCTAATGCACAGGCGGTTTCTGTTATAGGTGAATTCAACGAATGGGATACGGAGAAGAATCCCATGAAAAAAGTTGGACCCATTGGTGTTTATGAGACATTTGTACCGGGAGCGAAGATCGGACAGCTGTATAAATTTTACATTACAGGTGCACATGGTGAGGAGCTTTACAAGGCAGATCCATATGCCAATGCCGCTGAAATGCGTCCCGGAACAGCTTCTCGTATTACAGATATCACCAACTATAAATGGAAAGATGATACCTGGATGAAAAATCGCGAGAACTTTGATCCGGACACAGGTGCCATGTCTATCTATGAGGTGCATCCGGGTTCCTGGATGAAGCATCCGCAGACAGCAGAGGATGAGGATGGTTTCTATTCCTACAGAGAACTGGCGCCGAAGCTTGCACAGTATGTCAAAAAAATGGGATACACCCATGTGGAACTTATGGGTATCGCAGAGCATCCTTTTGACGGTTCCTGGGGCTATCAGGTAACCGGCTATTACGCACCGACTTCCCGCTACGGAACACCGCAGGATTTCAAATATCTGGTGGATTATCTTCACCGTCAGAAAATCGGTATCATTCTTGACTGGGTACCGGCACATTTTCCGAAGGATGCACACGGACTGGTTAACTTTGACGGAACTGCTGTATATGAGCATGCAGATCCGAGACAGGGTGAGCATCCGGATTGGGGAACCAAGATCTACAATTACGGACGTCCGGAGGTGAAGAATTTCCTGATCGCAAACGCTCTTTACTGGGTAGAGGAATGCCACGTTGATGGTCTTCGTGTAGATGCGGTTGCATCCATGCTCTACCTGGATTACGGTAAGAAAGACGGTGAGTGGATCGCCAATAAATACGGCGGAAACAAGAATCTGGAGGCTATTGAATTTTTTAAGCATCTGAATACCGTTGTTCTCGGAAGAAATCATGGAACTGTCATGATCGCAGAGGAATCTACCGCATGGCCGATGGTAACAGGTAAGGCAGAAGACGACGGGCTTGGATTCTCTCTGAAGTGGAATATGGGCTGGATGAACGACTTCCTGGAATACATGAAGCTAGATCCATATTTCCGTAAATTTAATCATAATAAGATGACATTTTCTATGACTTATGCATACAGTGAGAAATATGTTCTGGTTCTGTCTCATGATGAGGTAGTACATCTGAAGTGTTCTATGCTGGAGAAGATGCCAGGAGAGCTGGATGATAAATTCAAGAACCTGAAGGCCGGATATACTTTTATGTTCGGGCATCCGGGTAAGAAGCTTCTGTTTATGGGACAGGATTTCGGACAGCTGCGTGAGTGGAGTGAGGCCAGAGAGCTTGACTGGTATCTTCTTGGCGAGGAAAATCATCAGAAGCTGCAGCAGTATGTCAGTGATCTTCTGCATATCTACCGCAAATATCCGGCACTTTACGGTGCAGATAATGATCCATCTGCATTTGAGTGGATCAATGCCAACGATGGCGACAGAAGTATCTTCAGCTTTGTGAGAAAATCTCCTACAAGACGTAATAATATCCTGATAGTATGCAACTTTACACCAGTAGCACGTCCGGATTACCGTGTAGGCGTTCCGAAGAAAAAACAGTACAAGCTGATCATGGATGAGCAGGGGCTTCTTCCGAAGGGCAAGGTATTTAAAGCCGAAAAGAAAAATTGTGACAACCGGGAATTTTCTTTTGCATATCCTTTGGAAGCTTATGGAGTTGGTATATTTACATACTGATATTCTGTATAGCGAAATCTTTGAAAGAAAATATAAAAGATAAAATAAAAATACCGGAGATCTGTGTACCTTTGAAGTGTTGGCTTCAGAGGTGCCGGATCTCCGGTGTTTTATGGATCTGGGTATAAACTGGTTACGAAAAGTTATCGCTATTCTTCGCTATCATCGTAGGAACCATCATCGTAGGAACCATCATCGTAGGAACCATCATCGTAGGAACCGTCGTCGTAGGAACCGTCGTCGTAGGAACCATCATCATAGGAACCGTCGTCGTAGGAACCGTCGTCAGAGTAACTGTCGTCGTAGGAACCGTCATCCGAGGAGTCGTCTGTGCTGCCTGAGTTATTATCAGCAGAGTTAAAGTCTTCGGAAGTGATGTCAATGCCTTTATCTGCGTAATATTTATCTGCTGTGATGGAGTCGGTATCTTCTACGACATTTCCGGATGCATCGATCATATTCAGGTCTGTGTCAATGGTCACATCCAGGAGGTTGGTTCCTGTGGATGGAGTGACATTCATGGACATGATCTCGTTGAACTTCTTTTTCAGGTTGTCAAGAGTGAATACACCGGAGCCAATGTATGACTGTACACCGTTCTGAGATGCAAGTTCTTCTGTGTAATCGGAAAGCATATATGGTCCGAATTCACCGGCATCGCTGTTGTAATGCATGACCAGAGGTTCCACTGTAGGGGTCAGGATCTCAATTGAGGTCTTGCCGTCCTGTACGGTTTTCTGAATGGTGAATTTTGCCATTCCGCCGAGAAGTTCTTCCAGCTTCTGCTGGGTGGATACGAAATTTCCCAGAGAGTAGAAGACTACAGTTTCATTGCCTTTGTCATCAGTAAGGCGGCCATATGGCTGGAGTACATGTGGATGTCCGCCGATGATGACATTTACGCCCTGCTCCATAAGGTAGGCTGCCCACTGTTTTTCGTATTCGTTTGGCATGGTTTCGTCTTCGGTACCCCAGTGTGCTACAAAGATGATGCAGTCGGCCTGCTGTTTTGCTTTCTGGATCATGGCTGTGATCTTGTCTTTGCGGATCATGTCGATCATGTAGTCTTTTCCTTCAATGCCGCCTACGTTTGTGCCGTAGGTGTAATCCAGAAATGCGATCTTGATACCGTTTACTTCACGGATCTTGACGGTGTCGGCATCTTCCTGGGAGTCGTGGATCCCCAGAAGTGTGACATCCGGATATTTGGTTTTCCAGAAGTTCAGTGTGTCTGTGAGGAAGCCTTCTCCGAAGTCATCGATGTGGTTGTTGGCGGATTCTACTACGTTGAATCCTGCTTTTATAATGGCGTCTCCTACTTCTGTGGGTGTTGCAAAGGATGGGTAGGAGCTTACGCTGTCATGGTCGGTTGTGAAGACGGTTTCCTGATCGATCATTTTGATGTCTGCGTCCTTGATGGCGTCCTGGATGTGGGTGTAGATCTTGTCGTAGTTCCAGTTGCCGTCAGAGGATGCGCCTGCGTCGATGAGACTCTGGTGATAGAGGTTGTCGCCTACTGCGATGACGGAGGCAGTGGTAGTTTCGGCAGTGGTGTCGGCTGCTTCCTGATCAGCCTTGGCTTTGACTGCCGTGGCTTTTTTCTGGGCGTCTATGGCTGGTTTGCGGATGAGGCGGTAGTCCAGCTGATTGAAGAAGAGGACCAGGATCGCAAGGACGATGACGGATGCCATAAGACTTACGCGGGCATTGCTGCGTTCGCGGAAGTTCAGGGGGATGTTGTCCTTGGGGTTGCGCCGGGGTTCTCTAAGGGGATCCGGGGTGGAGCTTTTTTTGAAGACTCCTTTGAGGGAGTCGGGGATTTTGATGTTGGGTGGAAATTTCATTTATGTTTTACCTTGTCTTTCTTTGGATTTTGAATGCGATTGATTGGTGATTGTTCGCTTTGTTATTTTTGATTTTTGTTGTGTGGTTGTATTATAGCAGATTTTTATTTTGGTGGGAAGAGGGTGGTGGGGGTGAACGTACGCCCGAGCCGGGGATGCTGTCTGGTCTGCGGCTTCGTCGGGGGCTGGCTTCTAGGCTGCCGGGAATCTGCTAAAAGCGTTTTCCAAAAGTCCGAACTCGCGTCTTGCAGCCGCTCAGACAGCGGACTTTTGAAAAACAACGCAGATTTCCGGCAGCCAAGAATCAGCTCCCCTCCTGCAGAGGCAGACCAGACAGCATCCCCGGCTCGGGCTGTGAGGTTCAAGGCGGTAGGGCTAGGGTGGCTGGGCTGGAGTTGGATGAGCCGTCAGCGCTGCGCTGGACGGCGTGGAGGAAAGGCTGAGTTTCCTTGGGGTTTGATGGGAAGGGGGTGGGCCGAGGCGCTTCGCTGTCGGCTGGGAGTGTGTCGAGGTGCTTCGCTGTCGGCTGGGAGTGTGTCGAGGTGCTTCGCTGTCGGCTGGGAGTGTGTCGAGGTGCTTCGTTGTCGACTGGGAGTGTGTCGAATTGTGGTGGAATTTTTGGATGGGTTTTGCGTGATTTTTTCTGGTGTATGGTATGGTTGGTATATCTTATAAGATCTTTTGTCTGTATGGACATTCTTGGAGCTTCGGGTTCTGAAGCGTTTTCCATTTTTGTTACTGTGAAGGTTCTGAAAATCCGTTTTATGGGGTTTTTATGTTTTCTTTGTATGGTATAATTTATATATCAGTAGGAGTGTTAATGAATAACAATACTATATTTGACGATGTTTTCCGGACAATGGTGGAGAAGATGACTTACCTGCTCGTTCCGCTTATCAGCGAGGTGTTTCATACCTCATATCCGAAGGATGTGAAGATCGTGCATCTTCGGAATGAGCATCAGCTGGAGGACGGGGAACTGATCACGGATGCCCAGCTTTTGATCGGGGATAAGGTGTATCATATTGAGTGTCAGAGTACGGATGATACTACGATGGCGATCCGAATGTTTGAGTATGATTTTGCGATTGCTTTGGAGAGTAGGCGGAGAGTAGGACGGAAGTTTTATGTGGAGTTTCCGAGATCATGTGTAATTTATTTAAGATCTACGAAGAATACGCCGGATGTTGAGGAAGTGGAGCTGCTGCTTCCGGATGGGCAGGTGTGTGTATATCGTGTTCCGACGGTGAAGGTGGAGCGTTATACAAAGGATAGCATTTTTGAGAAGAATTTACTGATGTTACTTCCGTTTTATGTAATGAGATACGAGGAGTCGGCGCATATAATAGGTGAGGATTCTGAGAAACTACGAAGATTATTGAATAACTGTGCGTCGCATTCTCGTTACTTCAGTAGTGATGAGTTAGACGCACTATTTTTGAAAATGAACAGAACAAATGTTTGCAAACTCTTCTTGCGTATGGTATAATAAAAACATGGAGAAAAATATATTTAATATCAATAATAATGGACTTTCATATGGTAGAGGATATGTGTATTCACTGCAGTACCATCTGGTATGGTGTACAAAATATCGGAAAAAAGTTTTAAAAGATGGTATTGATGCAGAATGCAAAGAAATGCTCTGTGACCTTGCAGAAGAATATAAATTTCAGATTCTGGCAATGGAGGTTATGCCGGATCATATCCATCTGCTTGTAGATTGCAGACCACAGTTTTATATCTCGGATATGATCAAGATCATGAAGGGGAACATTGCCAGGCAGATGTTTCTTGTGCATCCAGAACTGAAGAAGGAGCTTTGGGGAGGGCATCTGTGGAATCCATCTTATTGTGCAGTGACGGTAAGTGACAGGAGCAGGGAACAGGTATGTTCTTACATCGAAGGGCAAAAAGAAAAACAGTAATCTGAATGAACACGTTTTTATATTTGTAAGAAAGAGGAGAAAAGATGAGGACAGTATCCAGTTATGGCGTAGGATTGCGAAAACAGAATATTCCGATCCGCCAGACACTGGATATTTATCGCACTGCGGTCAGCTGCCTGATTGAGATCTATGCCCAGGCATGGGATGAACTGGCAGTGATCACGGAACCTAAAAAACGTTTCAATACTGCAGAACATCTGGTGCATACCACAAAAAAGAATCAGGCAAGGTTTGATTTTGACCTGCGATTTCCAAAGATGCCTTCTTATCTCAGAAGGGCAGCTATCCAGCATGCCTTGGGAAGCGTATCCTCATATAAGACGAGGCTGGAACTGTGGAAAAAAATGGATAAGAAAGGCGGCACGCCGAAGCTGGTGTGTGGTAATCATGCTATGCCGGTATTTTACCGTGATGTGATGTACCGTGAAGATACGGAGGAAAAAGATGGAGCGTACCTGAAACTTTATGACGGCCATGACTGGAAATGGTTCCGGGTCAGTCTCAGCCATACAGATATGGAATATCTGAGGAAATACTGGGCGGGAAAAAGAACAGCAGCTCCCGTGCTGGAAAAAAGGCATCGTAAATACTTCCTGCGTTTTTCTTATACAGAAGAGGTGCCGCTTACAAAGGCACCTGTAAAAGAACAGATCATCTGCAGTGTGGATTTAGGGATCAATACGGATGCAGTCTGCACTATTATGCGGTCAGATGGAACTGTCCTGGGAAGAAAATTTATTGATTTTCCCAGTGAAAAAGACCGGATGTACCGTGTGCTGGGACGGATACGCAGGTTCCAGCGGGAACATGGTCCTGTACAGGTGAAAAGCAGATGGGCTTATGCGAAGCGTCTTAACACAGAACTTGGAAGAAAGATCGCAGGAGCAGTTGCAGGATATGCGGAAGAAAACCACGCGGATGTGATCGTGTTTGAGTATCTGGAAACAAAAGGAAAGATATCCGGAAGAAAGAAACAGAAGCTGCATTTGTGGAGAAAAAGGGATATCCAGATAAGATGTGAACATCAGGCGCATCGCAGAGGGATGCGGATATCCAGGATCTGTGCATGGAATACCAGCAGGCTTGCCTGTGATGGGTCGGGAACAGTTGTCCGTGATCCAGGCAATCACAGTTTATGTACATTCCAGAATGGAAAAAGATATAACTGTGATCTTTCGGCGTCCTATAATATTGGAGCAAGATATTTTATCCGGGAACTCTTAAAACCCCTTCCGGCAACGGAAAGGTCTTTGCTGGAGGCAAAAGTCCCTTCAGTAAAGCGTAGGATCTCATGTGTATATGCGGACTTAAGAGAACTATTTTCAGAAATGGAACTCTTAAGAGCAGCATAAACACAGGCAGATATACAGCGGATTACCTGCAGTGTGGGAACCTGCCATATCTGGCATGGAAAAAGCGCATGACTGTGCATATCCTAAGCTACAGGCGTATCCGCCGATATTTAGCCTTGTCGCTTAAAGCGACTGAGGAGCATGTGACTTTAGTCATGTGAGATCCACTAGATTGATTGTAAGGATATCAGATTATATTTTCCGAAAAGAAGAAAAAATCAAGAAAGGAATAGATGAGGTTATGGGTGGAAAGGTTTTACAGTTGGAATCGGAACGCTTGTTTGAGCTGGGAGAAGCACGTGGGAAAATTATTGGAAAAGCAGAAGGAAAAGCAGAGGGCGAGGCTATTGGAGAAACGAGGATGAGGATGTTGATCAATCGTTTGATCGCGGATGGTCGAATGGATGAGATTGGGAAAATCATAGACAGTGCGGAGGCTTGTAGGGAGTTGTATAAAGAGTATGGTTTGTGAGAAATAAAGAGGATATTTTGTTACTGGTGACAAATGTCAGATTTTTACAGAAGAGAGGATATAAACATGGGTGTTTACAGGCGTAAGGCACAGTATCATGAGACGGATCAGATGGGGATCATCCATCATTCCAATTATGTGAAATGGATGGAAGAGGCTCGGATCGATTTCATGAAGGAGTTGGGCTTTGGTTATGGTGAGGTGGAGAAGCGGGGGATTGTTTCTCCGGTTGCAGAGGTTTCAGTTTCTTATAAGAAGCCGGTGCTTTTTGATGATGTAGTTGGGATTTCGGTTTCGGTGAAGAAGTACAGTGGTGTGGTTCTGGAGCTGGCTTATGAGTTTTTTAATGTGACCAGAAGTGAGGTTTGTACAGAGGCTTCCTCGAAGCATTGTTTTACCAGGAATGGGGAGCTGGTTTCTCTGAAAAAAGAGATTCCGGAACTGGATGTGCTGTTCAGAAGCTGTGTGAAGGGGGATCGAGTCTGATGGAAGTTGTGGAGATGCTTGATAATCTGAAGGAAAAGGCCCGCAGGGACCCGGCGCTTCGGGAGATGTTGCTTGCTACCCGCAGGGAGAAAGAGCCGCTGGCTGCTTTCTGTAAGAAGTGCCGGGAGCTTGGGGTTCCGGTTTATGAGATGGATCTGATCGCAGCTGGTGAGGAATTTTATGCAGCGATGAAGAGGAGTACCAATGGCGGCGGAGAGAATTCTCCGATGCTTGAGGGTGAGGATGATTTTTATGAACTGTTTTTTGCTGGGTTGGAGTGAAAAAACAGTTTCAAAATTCCGCATCAATATACTTCTCCAGCACCGGGAACTGTACACCACCGATCTTCAGTACCTGGCTGTGGAAAGCTTTCAGATCAAAGTCCTGGCCAAGGCGGTTCTGTTCGGAAGTGCATAAGTCCAGAAGACTTAAGTAGCCCCAGTAGTATTTCAAATAATTTCCCGGGGTTTCCAGGATATACTGGTAGATCTCGGAGACAACGGCGCTGTCTTCGATACCAAAGGCTTTCAGAAAGCTGGCGGCTTCGGCCTGAGTCCAGCCGTTGTAATGGATCTCAATGTCCAGAAGGGAGTACATGCATAAATTGATGCTTCGGTTCAGCCAGGAGATCCTGGCAAGCTCTGTGGCAGAAGGATCCTGAATATAATCGGCGGCGTACTGGTAGGCATAGGGTTCGATGTAGGTGGCCCATCCTTCTGCAAAGCCGGAGGTGCAGAGAAGATTTCGGATGTTGGAGGATTTTTGGCGTTGGAAGGTGACAGTCTGGTAAAGATGCCCCGGGAATCCTTCATGTGCCAGTGTGGTAAAAAGCTCCAGACCCTGGTAGCTGGCAGCCGGATTTATGTAGATCACATTGGGGGTTCCGGTATCCATAGGTGGGGTGAGATAAAAGGCGGGGCTTAGATATTCTTTCATGGAATCGTGGACTGTGCGGAGCTCAAAGGTGACATCTGTGAGAGGTGGGAAGTCTGTTTGGATCTTCTGCTGCAAGGCATTCAGCATCTGGGCAGGCTTTATTTCTCTGAAAGTGATTCCCCGGCTGAGAGTAGTCAGAAGCTCCGGGTTTTGTCGAAGTATGGTTCCTGCGATGCCGATCTCGTCGGAAAGCTGTCCGGAGAGTCGTTTTTCCATTTGCTTTACAGGAACGTAAGAGCCGGTCTGACTCTGAAGAAGATAGAGATAGTAGGCTTTTCCTCCCTTGAAATAAGTCAGGCCACGAGTGTTTTTTCCTGTGCCACGCAAAGCTTCCAGACCGGTCATAAGTTCCTGATAGGCTGGGATGACTTCTGTTTTCATAAGATTTTGGTGGGTCAGGACCAGAGCGTTCTGCTCTGAGGAAGGAAGTTTTCCATATTCGGATAGCTTTTTCTGGAAAATTTCCAGCATATAATTGTTGTCGGGATTCTGGATAAAAGCACTGCATTGTGCAAGGATCCGGTCCAGTGTGGTGTCACTCATAAAAAACCAGCTTCGGATTTCTTTTTCTCAAATTCCAGGATGCTCCGAAAGTATGGGCGGATGGTGGTGAGAAGAGTGAGATAGTCGGTGATATCACGATCTTCATAAAAGGCATATTCCGCCAGAAGAACCGGAAGCTGAGCCTGAATACCAAGACTTGGGCCAAGAGGCTCCTGAAGCAGATAATTGTCGCCCAGTGATTTTTCCGTGTGGTAATAGAGGAGCATGGAGTCCAGCGTCAGCTGATTTTCCGTGGAAAGGCGGCTGTAGCGGAAGGATTTCAGCTTTTTTCGTACTGGCTGCAGATCTGGTATGTATTTTTCATATCTGTGGGGACAGTGCCAAGAGAAGCTTTTTTTCGCCGGATACCCTGTTTTTCCGGATGTGCCAGGGTATAATGGAGGGTAAGGGTGCTGCCGGAAACTTCATTTTGAAAAACTTTTCCGGAAAAGGCTTCGAATTTTCCGTTTTCTGTGATCCCGTGAGTGGAAAAATAACCGGCAGTAAGGCCGGTGAGAAGTGCCAGGATAAGAAGCAGAGTGATGAAAATAGAAGATTTATTTTTCCTGATTTTAAGAGACATAAGACAATCTTTCATTACTGTTTACAGACATATACCATGTGTAGAGTGCTGATGGTCTCGAAGCAAACAGTAACGTCCTTTCAGAGTGGCGCTTTGTTCTATCATATTGGAAAATTACGGAATCTATGATATTATGTGAGCGGAAATATACAAAAATGGAGAAATAACATGAGTGATATTTATGATCTTGCAATTTTAGGCGGAGGTCCGGCAGGGATCACGGCAGCGATCTATGCGTCCAGGGCCAGGTTAAATACCATATGGATCGATAAAAACTTTGCACCGGGCGGCCAGGTCACAGCTACCTATGCGGTGGATAATTATCCGGGAATGCCGGGGATATCGGGCATGGATCTCGGAGAAGCCTTTGGGGCACATGCCCGGAAGCTGGGCTTGGAACCGCAGCGAGAGAAGATTCTTTCCCTGGAAAATATTTCCGGAGAGATCAAGACGATCCGTACAAAAAAGCATGAATATCAGGCGAAATCTCTGATCCTTGCATTTGGGGCAGAGCACCGGAAACTTGATATCCCGGGAGAGGATGATCTGAGCGGCCTTGGTGTTTCCTACTGCGCTACCTGTGACGGAGCTTTTTATAAGGATCGGACCGCAGTGGTAGTGGGGGGAGGAAACGTGGCAGCAGAGGATGCAGTTTTTCTTTCCGGCCTCTGTGAAAGGGTATATCTTGTTCATCGCCGTGATGCGCTTCGAGCAGATCAGACACTTCAGGAGAAAATTTTTGCCTGTGAGAATATAGAAATGGTGTGGGACAGTGTTCCCCTTGAGATCCTGGGACAGGACGAAGTGACCGGTCTTAAGATCCGTAATATAAAAACAAATGAAGAGAGGGAGCTGACCGCAGATGGTGTTTTCATTGCTGTGGGGATCGTTCCTAATACGACACTTGTAAAGGATCAGCTCAAGCTGGATGAAAATGGATATATCTGTGCAGGAGAAGAGGGGGTTACCAGCGCACCTGGGGTTTTTGCAGCGGGGGATATTCGTACCAAGGCACTTCGCCAGATAGTAACTGCTGTTTCAGATGGAGCCAATGCAGTGGCTTCCGCACAGAAATATCTCTGGAGGAAAGATAATGGCAACGATTAAGGAAATCGCACAAAGAGCAGGCGTGAGTACAACAACTGTTTCCAATGTCATACATGGAAAAACAAAAAAGTATCTCCTGCCAATATTCAGAAGATCGAGAATCTTATCCGGGAAATGGGATATGTCCAGAAAATGGGACTGAGAGTTCTGAATAAAGAAAAATCCCAGCTGATCGCAGTTGTGATCAATTATCATAAAGACTTCAGGGATTCTATCATCGGAGATCCTTTTTATGGAAAGATCATCGGTTTTATCGAGAAATACGTGCAGGAGCTGGGATATTATCTGATGCTGTATTCCGCAAAGGATACAGATAAGATATTCCAGATGGTCATGGGCTGGGATGTAGATGGCGTTATTGCCATCTCCTTCAGCAAAAGCAACTGTGAAAAGATCTATCAGCTGATCAACAAACCGATCGTTTCCATTGATGCATACGGTGAGCTTGATGCAGGCCAGGAAAAACATGTCCTGAATATCGGACTGGACGACGAAAGCGGCGGCTATCTTATGACAAAATATCTTCTGGAATGCGGCTATGAGCATATCCAGGTTTGTGCAGGCCGTGATAATGGTGTGGACCATCTTCGTTACATGGGCGCTCAGCGGGCGGCGAAGGATTTTGCAAAGAAAAAGCAGAAGGTGCAGTTTACTGCTCTTGGAATGAACTACGCCAAACGAAAAGAAAGCTATGCGTGGCTGCTCCAGCGGAAAAAACCAAAGGCCGCACTGTTTTTCCTGTCGGACCTCTATGCATTGGAGGCTATCAGCTTTTTCAGCAGTCGTGGAGTAAAGATTCCGGAGGAGATTGGAATTGCAGGATACGATAACATCAGCTATGCGGAATTTTCCGTGCCTCGTCTGACTACTATCAGCCAGAATGTGGAGCAGAAGGCGTCTCTTGCAGTGGAAATTCTGATGGAACGGATCAATGGAGTGGAAAAAGAGCGTGAAAATGAGATCATGCTTCCGGTCACGCTGATCCCCAGGAGATCTGTACAGCCGCAGCATGAGGAAAAGTAAGTCTGCAGAGAATGTACCTGATCTGATCAGGGGGGTAGATACGAGAAGTCACTGCAGAACTGTGAAAAACAGAAAATCGGGACTTTCAATATAGTAAGAGTACAGAGAAAGAGTACAGAGAATCTGAGATATAAAGATATCAAAAGCCGAAATATACGGGAACTGTCAGTGTCTGACAGTCAGAGTATTTTCGGCTTTTTGTAAATTTACCTGAAATCGTAAAAGAGTTATCATGTGTGGGTTTGTGCTGAAGATGTGGATAATAAGCATTTGCTGTTCTATGTGAAACCTGCACAAAACCATGATTTTGAACTTGTTACAATGATAGGTTATGTACATAACCTATTTACACAGCCTAATTTTGATGCTATAGTGTGAACACAAAGGTTAGGTACATAACCAAAGGGAAAGAGTACAGAAGGAGTGAATACCAGATGAAACAGATTCTGATCGCCACACATGGAAAAATGGCCTCCGGCATTCGTTATACAGCAGAGCTGATCGTTGGAAAAATGGATGAGATCACAACCATCGACGCTTATGTGACACCGGAAGACAATGTGGAGAAAAAGTTTGAAGAATATTTCGCACAGCATGAAAACGACAGGATTTTCGTTTTCACAGATCTGATGGGAGGAAGTGTAAATCAGAAGCTTCTGGGATACAGCCAGAAAGAAAATGTTACGCTGATCACAGGAACCAACCTTCCGGTCCTGATGCAGGTCATGATGGCAGATGACGATGTGACAGAGGATGAGATCCAGGAGTTTATCGATGATGCCAGAGAAGAGCTTCAGATGGTAGACCTTGGCGGTGGAAAGAAATCCACATCTGAAAAAAATGCTGAAGAAGATACTGCACAGGGTATCGAAAATACTGCGCAGATTTCAGAAGGTGCTGCATCGTATGCAAAAAAATCCGCACCGAAAAAAGCTCTGGCTCTCCAGTCCTATGATAATTCCACAGCAAAGATTACCGCACTTCGTGTAGATGACCGTCTGATTCATGGACAGGTTGCCATGACCTGGACTAAACAGCTGGCAGTACAGGGAATCGTGGTAGCCAACGATGAGGCAGCCAACGACAATACCCAGAAGATGGCATTGAAAATGGCCGTACCGGGCGGAATCAAATCGCTGATCAAACCGGTGGATGAAGCCATTCGTATCTTAAACAATCCGAAGGCATCCAGGATGCGTATCCTGGTTCTGACAAGAACGGTAAAGGATGCTCTGAAGATAAGACAGAGCGTTGGCGAGATCGGCTTCCTTAATGTAGGAAATACAGGACGTTTTGACGGAATCGATGTTTCCGAGAAGCTTGTCCTGACCCCGACTATCATGCTGACAAAAGCAGAACAGCAGGCACTGAAAGAGCTGGTGGCTCTTGATCCGAAGGCCTGTATGCAGCAGGTACCCAATGATGAGCAGAAGCTTGTGAAGGATGTACTGGACAAGCTTGACTGACATCCACTGAATAAATAAAACGTAGCACAAAAAGGGAGGAAAGAAAAAAATGTTAAACGCATTTCTTGTAGCACTTGCCGTATTTATCTGTGTCGGCGGTGCAGAGCTGATCGGATTTACCATGCTGAACCGTCCGATCGTCATCGGACCGCTGGTAGGTCTGTTTCTTGGAGATCTTCATACAGGAGTGATCATCGGAGCTTCACTGGAAGCCGTATTTATGGGAGTTGTAAACATCGGAGGTGCTTCCGCGGCAGAACCCGGAATCGCCACAGCCGTAGGAACTGCCTTTGCCATCATGCTGGGCAAAGGTTCTGAGGTAGCCCTGACACTTGCACTTCCAATCGGTATCCTTGGTCTTCAGATCAAGACCGTTCTCTATATTTTTATTGTAGGTATGTTTGCAAAAACCTTCGACCGTCTGGCGGCAGAAGGAAAAGAAAACAGATCGTTGCTCTTCACTATGGGCTCTGGGCTGTAAACTGGTTTTTATATTCCCTGTTCGCATTTTTCGGGATCCTGTTCGGATCTGATGCAGTCAGTGCACTTCTGGATGCCATCCCGGATGTTGTTATGAATGGTCTGACAGTTTGCGGCGGACTTCTTCCGGCAGTAGGTATGGCAATGTTGATGAAGATGCTCTGGGATAACAAGATCTGTATGTTTTATTTCCTGGGCTTTGTCCTTGCAGCATACTTAAAGCTTCCGCTGATCGCTCTTGCCGTGATCGGTGTGATCATTGCCATTTCCATTGGTATGAATGATTACAAGCTGAACCAGCTTGCGGCGCAGAGAGTGGCAGCTTCACCGGTCGGTGGTTCTGACGAATATCTTGATGAAGAAGAGGAGGAATTTTTCTCATGAGTAATTTAACGAAATCCATTCCAGCAGATGAAAGAAAAATGCTGAGAAAAGCGTTCTGGCGTTCCTTCACTCTGTATGCGGCAGTAAGCCCGGCAAAACAGGGAGCTTCCGGTTTCTGCTATTCCCTGATGCCTTTTATCAATAAATTTTACAAAAACGATGAGGAAGGCAAAAAAGCTGCCCTCACAAGAAGTATGTCTTACTTCAATACAACCATCACCTTATCTACATTCATCATGGGTCTTGTGGCATCCATGGAGAAGAAAAACAGCGAGCAGAAGGATTTTGATGCAAGCTCCATCAATGCGGTGAAATCTTCCCTGATGGGACCTCTGGCCGGTATCGGTGATTCCATTTTCTGGGGCGTTCTCCGTGTAATCGCAGCCGGAATCGCAGTAGGACTTGGTGCATCCGGAAACGTTCTGGCACCGATCGTGTTCCTGCTTCTTTTCAACATTCCGTCTATTCTTGTGAAATATTACGGAACATTCCTGGGCTACAAGCTTGGTTCTGAATATATTCAGAAGGTTTATGCAAGCGGTCTTATGAACATCCTGACAAAGGCTGCCAGCATTGTAGGTCTGATCATGGTCGGCGGTATGACTGCCAGCATGGTAACCTTTAACTCCACTTATGAACTCACCATGAAGGGTGAATCTGTTCTGAATCTACAGAACATGTTGGACCAGATTTTTATCGGCATTGTTCCCCTTGGACTGACTCTTCTGTGTTACTATCTGCTGAAAAAGAAAAATGTCAGCATCACAGTTCTGATCATCGGTGTTATCATCCTGAGCATCCTTCTCTCTCTTCTTGGAATTGCATAAGCCTTAAGGATAAGGAATAAAGATCAGAATTATGAAAAGGCGGGCCGTATAGGGTCCGCCTATAAAAAGCCTAAAAAAGTTATATCGAAATAACTGACCGCAAAAAGGGCAGTTGAAGAACACCTGACCGGATATAAATAAGCAGCAAATACGGATTATAAATATCTGCTCAATGCAAAATAAAGGAGACATAAGAAATGAAAGATTGGTGGAAGAATTCCGTTGTATATCAGATTTATCCAAGAAGCTTTAAGGACTCCAACGGAGACGGCTTCGGCGATCTCAAGGGTATTATTGAAAAGCTCCCCTACCTTCAGAACCTTGGGATCGATGTGATCTGGCTTAGTCCTGTTTTTGACTCCCCACAGGACGACAACGGTTACGATATCAGTGATTACCGGAAGATCTACGCGGGCTTCGGAAGTAACGAGGACATGGATGAGCTGATCGGAAAAGCTCATGAGCATGGTATCAAGATCATTCTGGATCTTGTTGTCAACCATACTTCCGATGAGCATGCATGGTTTGTGGAAAGCCGGAAATCAAAAGACAGCAAATACAGTGATTATTATATCTGGAAGGATCCGAAAGCAGACGGCAGTGAGCCAAACAACTGGGGCTCCAGCTTCTGTGGAAGTGCCTGGGAATATGATGAAGAGCGCGGCCAGTATTACCTTCATTTTTACAGCAGAAAACAGCCGGATCTCAATTGGGAAAATGAAACCGTCCGTAAGGAAATCTATGATCTTATGAAATTCTGGATGGACAAAGGTGCTGACGGATGGCGCATGGATGTGATCGCATCTATCTCCAAGGATCAGTCCTTCCCGGATTACCCGAAAACGGATGGCCGCAAGTATTATACAGGAAAATATCACAGCAACGGACCAAGACTTCATGAGTTTATCCATGAGATGAACCGGGAGGTGCTTTCAAAATATGACTGTATGACGGTAGGTGAGGCGCCGGGCTCCACACCGGAGGTTGCAAGACTGTTTACAGATCCGGAGCGTGAGGAGCTGAATATGATCTTCACATTTGAGCATATGAACATCGACCGTATTCCGGGCTCTGTAAACCGCAAGTGGGAATTGAAGCCTTTTGATCTCCGTGATCTGAAACGTGTTATGAGTGAGTGGCAGAACAAGCTTTATAACAAGGGCTGGAATGCTCTGTATTTTGAAAATCATGACCAGCCACGTGTGATCTCCAGATGGGGAAATGACACTACTTACCGCGAGGAATGTGCAAAGGCTTATGCTACCGTTCTTCATGGTATGCAGGGAACTCCTTATGTATATCAGGGAGAGGAAATCGGTATGACAAACGTGCAGTTCCCGCTGGAGGAGTACGAGGATATCGAGGTTCGTAATGCATATCAGGATCTTGTCGTTAAGAACAAAACCATTTCTGAGGATGATTTCCGCAAGGCAGTATGGAACAAGAGTCGTGACAATGCCAGGGTTCCGATGCAGTGGGATGACAGCGAAAATGCAGGATTTACAACCGGTAAGCCATGGTTCCGCCTTTCTGATCGTTACCAGGAGATCAATGTAAAAAAAGCTCTGGAAAAAAATGATTCCGTGTTTTATTATTATAAGGATTTGATCTGTCTTCGTCATGAGGAAGAGCTTCTCACAGAAGGTGACTATCAGCTCCTTCTTCCGGAAGACGAGAAGATCTTTGCATATTTAAGAACTTCCGACAAAGAGCAGTGGATCGTGGTGGCAAACCTTTCTGAGGATACGGTAAGTACAGAAGGTCTTGTGAAATATGTGTCCGATAAAGAGGATATTAAGATTGCAAACTATAAGGACAGAACAGGAATCAAAGCGGACTTAAGACCGTACGAGGCGTTTATGATGAGGATCCGGTAATTCCTGAGCTGTTGTATATGTAGTAGTAAAGTGGAAGAAAAGTCTCTGCTTTACAGAGAGCAGGTATGAGTATTTGTGCGTATCTGTACTGCCAAAGGATATCCGGGTGCAGTGCAGATACGCTTTTTGCCTGTGGGAAAAAGACAAACAGGAGGAAATTATGGAAAAATATATCATTGCAGTGGATATGGACGGAACTCTTCTGAACAGCGAGAATAAGATTTCTGAAAGGAACAGAAATGTTCTGCAGCGTCTGATCGATGACGGACATTATGTGGTGCCGGCAACCGGAAGGACCAGAGAGCTGATTCCTCAGGAGTTTTCTGTGCTCCGGGGTGTGAAATGGGGAATCGTGGAAAACGGCTGTGTTGTCTGGGATTACGATAAAAATGAGATGATCTGGCGAAAAACCATGCCCAAAGGAATGGTAAGCAAAATCCTGAAGGATGTGGAAAACAGCGACGCAAAAGGCTGGATCGCAGAGGCTTATGCAAACGGAATCGCCTATTCTGATGCGGATGCCAGAGATTATGTGGCATCTGTAGCGGATAAAGCTCTGCTGGAAAAAACTTTTGTAGATTATTTTCTCAGCAGACATGAATATGTTAAGGATTTTTATCATCAGGAAGATATTCTGGATCAGGCAGAGAAGATCAATATTTATTTTGATGATATGGAGACCAGCAGGGCACTTCGTGAGAAATGGAAGGATCTGGATGATGTGGCAGTGACTACTTCCATCAGCGGCAATGCGGAGTTTAATGCAGCAGGCGTGGACAAGGGTGTGGGTCTTGCTATGCTTCGCACAAAGCTTGGTATTGACCGGATGCATGTGATCGCTTTCGGAGATAATGAGAATGATCTGGAAATGCTGGAGGGTGCAGGTATCGGTGTTGCTATGGGCAATTCCAAACAGTATGTAAAGGATGCAGCGAATGAGGTGACCGGAGATAACGATCATGATGGTGTGGCGGAATTTCTGGAGAGGTTTTTCGGGCTGTAAGCTGTGGTTGATCGTGCTCGTTGATATAAGGGACAGGGAAATGTATTTTTCTCTGTCTTTTTTATTTGCATTTTTGGTGATATAAGGTATGATAAACGAAGAGGATGCGGGGATTGCTGGTTTTGACCGGTAGTTACCGGTGAAAATTATTTGAGGAGATCAGGAGGATATTTTTTAATGAAAAATCTGATACCAAAGCGTGTGATGGAGTATATCATTATCACATTTGCTGTTGTTCTGATGGATGTGGGGATTTATGTATTTAAGTTTCCGAATAATTTTTCCTTTGGTGGTGTTTCGGGTATGGCGGTTGTGTTTTCGCATTTTATTCCGATGACGTCTGCACAGATCAACCTGGTGATCAATCTGGTTTTGCTGGTGATCGGGTTTATTGTTCTTGGCCGGGATTTTGGAGTGAAGACGGCTTATGTTACGGTTGTTTCTTCTTTGCTTTTGAATGTGTTTGAGAAGGTTTTTCCTATGGACAGGGCGCTGACGGGGAATATTATGCTGGAGCTTTGCTTTGCGATCATTTTGCCGGCGCTGGCTGCGGCGCTGCTGTTTTTTGAGAATGCTTCGGGTGGTGGCACGGATATTGTGGCGATGATCATTAAGAAGTATTCTACGATGAATATTTCGGGTGCATTGTTTGCGGTGGATTGTGTGATCGTTGTTGTTTCGTTTATGGTGTTTGATCTTACTACGGGGCTTTGTTCTGTACTGGGGCTTATGGCTAAGACGTTGCTGATCGATAAGTCTATTGAGAGAATGAAGCTGAATAAGTATTTTACGATTATTTCCAGTAAGCCGGATGAGATCTGTGAGTTTATTATGAATGGTTTGGAGCGGAGTGCTACGGTTTATCATGGGGAGGGGGTTTATTCGCATAAGGATAAGAAGATTATTCTGACGGTTGTTGATGTGAGACAGGCGGTGCTTCTGCAGAGGTTTATTGATGAGGTGGATCCGCAGGCGTTTTTGATGGTTACTAAGAGTAGTGAGGTTGTTGGGAAGGGGTTTATGAGTTATATTTGATGCGATCGTATGGGATTGTATGCTGATCGTAGGTGATTGTGTATGATTGTAAGCTGATGGAAATTAGGAGAGCGTTCTTTGCGGGCTGGATGGGCTGCGGGAGCGCTCTTTTTTTGTGGTGGATGATGGATGGTGGATGGCGGATGCCGGACGCCTGGGAGACGGGTGCCGGTTTGCTCCGGGCTTCGTCGGGGGCTGGCTTCTAGGCTGCCGGAATTCTGCTAAAACCGTTTTTAAAAAGTCCGAACTCGCGGCTTGCTGCCGCTCAGACAGCGGACTTTTTAAAAACAACGCAGATTTCCGCCAGCCAAGAATCAGCTCCCCTCCTGCAGAGTCGTAGCCAACCGGCACCCGTCTCCCCGGCTGTTCGGTTCCGGGCGGGAGGTAGTGGTGGGGGTGTGGGGCGACTGGCGGAAGTGGGGATTGATGAGGGCTGGAGGATTGAGTGGATTCCCGGGAATTGGATGAGCCATCAGCGCTGCGCTGGATGGCTGGGAGGAAAGGCTGAGTTTCCTGTGGTCTGAAGGTGAGGGATGCGCCATCGTCGCTGCGCTGGATGGCTGGGAGGAAGGGCTGAGTTTCTTGTGGAAGCCATCGTCGCTGTGCTGGATGGCTGATTGGTGTGTGAAGGTTTTGTGAAAGGGGTTTGACAGGTGGGGGTTTTTATGGTAGGATACACACTTGCGTAACAAATTTAATAAAAATGTAACAAAATGGCGAATGAGGAGCGTGGCGAAGTGGATTGTGAATGTCTGCCTGAATGGGTGGGTGCTGCTGCGTGGTTTTCTGAGAGGAGTTTTATTGTTTATGTTTTATAAGAAATTTGCTGCTGTTGTTCTGAGTGCTGTTCTTGTGGGTGTGGTTCCTTCTGTTGTTTTTGCGGATGTGGATGGTGTCAGTGCTGTGTCTGATGGAGATGTGGAGGAGCTTTCTATTGAGGATGATTTTTCGGATGGTGCGGATTCTATTTCTGCTTTTGCCAGTGCTCTGGCGGATAAGACGGTTTCTGAGGTTCAGGGGTATCAGGAGGCGAAGGCTGAGGCTGAGGTGATCGCGCAGGAGAGGCTTGAGGCTGAAGCGGCTGCTGAGGCTGCGCGTAAGGCGGAAGAGGAGCGGAAGGCTGCTGAGGCTGCGCGTCTGGAGATGCGGCAGGGGATTGTGGATTTTGCGCTGCAGTTTGTGGGGAATCCCTATGTTTATGGTGGTACGAGTCTGACTAACGGGGCGGATTGTTCGGGGTTTGTGATGTCTGTGTTTGCGGAGTTTGGGTATGAGCTTCCTCGTGTTGCTGCAGCTCAGTGTTCGGCTTCTGAGAAGAAGAGTGTTGCGGATATTGAGGCTGGTGATCTGGTTTTTTATGGTGAGGGTGGTATTGATCATGTGGCTCTTTATATTGGTGATGGCAAGATCGTTCACGCCAGTACAGCGGCTACAGGGATCAAGGTTTCTGACTATGATTACCGGGCTCCGGCTGCGGTTGGTTCGTTTGTGGCTTAGGATATAGATATAAATGATTTACTGATATGAAATATAAACTGTCTGCGGAGATTTTTTGGTTGGGTTGGCTGAAAAATAGCTGCGGGCAGTTTTTTTGAAGAAAAATAGTGTATAATTTAACCGAATCAAGTAAGTCTCCTGCGGGGTTGCGAAAAGCAATAAGCAGTGGGTGGGGACTTAGATAAAATTCAGAAAGGTTGTGGGGTTATGAATACAAAGGAAATCAGTGGTAAGCGGCAGATGGAGTTTCTGGCCGGGTTTGATTTTGTCAGAGAAGCGGGTACTGCGGGGGAAGTGAAGGCGGCGAAGATGATCCGGGATACTTTGGACAGCTTCGGAGTGAAGAATCGGATGGAGGAGTTTGATTTTTGGGATTTTCGGATCAACAGAGCGGTGCTTAAGGTTGTGGAGCCTTATCAGAAGGAGTATGTGGTGACCGGGTATGGAAGATGTGGAAATACTGGGGCAGAAGGTCTGAAAGCGGATTTTTTGTATGTGGAGAATGGGGATGCTGTCAGTCTTTCCCGGGCGAAGGGTAAGATCGTTATGGTGAATGGCCGGGTGAGTGGTGATGTGTATCAGAGACTGGTGAGCGCCGGAGCTGTTGGTTTTATCAGTGTGGAGGGTTCTCCGCTGGATGAAGGAGTGGACAGGGTTCCCTGTCAGCGCAGCCTGCCGATGATCTTTCCGGGGGATGCAGCAGAAGAGACAGAAGGATTGTCGGAGTCTGCAGAGGATATTCACAAGATGCAGGAAAAATATAGTGGCAGGATTCCGGGGGCGAATCTTCATTATAAGGATGCAGTGGAGCTGGTGACGGAGGGTGCGTCTGAGGTGTGCTTGGTTGTGGAACAGGATGTGACGGCGTGCAGATCCCGTAATGTAGTGGCGAGGATCGAAGGTACGGATAAGAAAGATGAGATCTTGACGATTACGGCGCATTATGATTCGGTGCCGGAGGGACCGGGAGCCTATGATAATATGGCTGGGGCAGCGATCATCATGGAGCTTTGCAGATATTTTCAGCAGTATAGACCGCGCAGGACTATGGAATTTGTGTGGTTTGGTGCTGAGGAGAAGGGTTTGCTGGGCAGCCGGGATTATATCAGAGTTCATGAGAGTGAGCTTGGAGCGCATCGTTTTAATATGAATGTAGATCTGGCCGGGCAGCTGATCGGAGGAAATGTTCTGGGAGTGACGGGAGAGGCTTCTGTTTGTGATAAGCTTCTTGAGATCGCTGACGGAACAGGGATCGGAGCGTCTGCGAAGAATCAGATCTGGGGAAGTGATTCCAATTCTTTTGCATGGAAGGGAATTCCGGCCATGACTCTGAACCGGGATGGTTTTGGCATGCATACCCGTTATGATACGATTGATCTGCTGTCTGCCTGGTCGCTGGAGAGAAGTGCGATCCTTCTGGGATGTATTGCGGATGCGCTTGGGAATGCGGAGGTTTTCCCGTTTGAGAGAAAGATGCCGGAGAAATTTATCAGAGAGCTGGATGAATATATGTGCAGATAGTAAAAATCTGATTTTATCTGCTCATAACTGGATATTTGTTATGGAACTGTGGGGACTTGTCTGTTTCGGGAAGAGTACAGACAAGTCCTCATAAGTTATTCAATATTTTCAATGGTTATTGACCTTTATAATTCCGCAAGGGAACATGTGGCTTTGAGTCAGGGGGATATTTGCAGCTTTGTAAGGGATTCCCGGAACAGGGGGCAAGCGGAGGTTCGCAATTGAACCAGTGAAATTACTTGATTTGATCAAAATACGCCAAAACAATAAAAAATAATACAAAATAATTGACAGTAAGATATCAAACTGTTATACTGAAATCACAGGCTTTCCAGGGATCAATGCGCCGGATATTGTTTTGCGGAGTATTGATTTCTGGAACTTTTATCACAGAAAAATCGGGAATGAGGAGATAGGACCATGTTTACAGAAGAACGACAGAATGCAATAGAGAAATGTCTCCGCGAAAAAGGAAAAGTCAGGGTCAAAGAATTAAGCGAGATGTTTCAGGTTACGGAGGATTGTATCCGCAAGGATCTCAAGATCCTTGAAAATGCAGGCAGATTAAAGAGGACTTACGGCGGAGCGATCCTGTCACAGGAGTATCCTCTGGAGAGAAACGTAGTAGACAGGCGTATGTACAATCTTGATAAGAAGAAAGTGATCGCTGCGAAAGCCTTCAAGCTGATCAAAAATAACGAAACGATCTTTCTGGATGTTTCCACTACAAATATAGAGCTGGCAAGGCTTATCGCTTCGTCGGGTATGCATGTTGTGGTTGTCAGCAATATGATCGATATCCTGCAGATCCTTGCTGCGAATCCGTCCATCACGGCCATAGGCACAGGGGGAACTATGTACCGTTCGGTGAACGGATTTATGGGAGCTGCGGCCATTGAGGTGATCAAGCAGTACAGCTTTGACCGGGCATTTTTGGGAAGCTGTGGCGTGGATATGACAGATTTTGCAGTTACTACATCCGGAGTGGAGGATGGATTGACCAAGAAGGCGGCAGTGCAGAGCAGCAGACATAAATATGTGGTTATGGAGAGAGAGAAGTTTTATTTTAACGAATCTTATAAATATACACATTTTGATGATATCAGCGGGATCATTACCGATGAATTTCCGGATGATACCATTGTGAACATACTGAGGAATACCGGAGTGAAATTACTCTGAGCAGACAGTAATAAAGGGGGATTTTTACATGAAAGACTATATTCTGGAAACCTGTGTGGATTCTGTGGAATCCGCCATGGCAGCAGCCGAGGGTGGTGCGGACAGATTGGAGCTTTGCAGCAATCTGATCATCGGGGGGACAACTCCCGGCCCATGGCTTTTTGAGGAAATAAGGAAGCGTTCAGATATCCGGATCCATGCGCTGATCCGTCCGCGGTTTGGAGATTTCTGTTATACAGATGCGGAATTTTCTATGATAAGGAATGCCGTAAAGGATTTCCGCAAAATGGGAGCGGAGGGTGTCGTGGTAGGTATCCTGAAACCGGATGGCACCTTGAATATGGAACAGATGAAAGAGCTGATGGATGCGGCGGGAGATATGTCTGTTACGCTGCACAGGGCTTTTGATGTGTGCGCAGATCCGATCGAGGCTATGGAACAGGCGATCTCGCTGGGAATCGATACGATTCTTACCTCCGGACAGAAGAATACCTGCCTTCAGGGTGCGGAGCTTCTGAAGGAACTGGAAACCAGGAGTCAGGGACGTATCACCATCCAGGCGGGGAGTGGCGTCGGTGCGGAAGTGATCCGCCAGCTTTATCCTCTTACCGGGATCAAGGCTTATCATATGAGCGGCAAGGTTGTAACGGACAGTGCGATGCAGTTTCGCAAGGAAGGTGTCAATATGGGACTTCCGACATTCAGTGAATATGAGATATGGCGTACAGATATTGAAAATGTTCGTGCTGCAAAGAAAGTTCTGGAGGAATTATAATGGCTGAGGGGAAGATTTTTCTGAAAGAAAACCGTGATCGGATTGAAAAAAATATCGGGAGCAGGTGATGGGGTTACCGCAGGCTTTTGCGGAGATTGATAAAAAGCTTGCGGAATGCACAGACGAAGTGGCTCTGGCGTGCAAATATTTATATGCGTTCATGCCGTACAGTGATATCGGAAATTACGCGTTTGAAGTATTTCTGGATTATGCGGAGAATGGCGTATATTTATGGAAGGAAAACTCCGGGGTGGCAGAGCTGCCGGAGGAAATCTTTTTGAATTATGTGCTGTTTCACAGAGTAAATGAGGAGGAGATCGCACCCTGCCGTACATTTTTCTGCAGGGAGATCGGAGAGAGAACTGGGGGAATGAGCTTCCGGGAAGCTGCCCTGGAGGTGAACTACTGGTGTGCACAGGAGGCTACCTATCATTGTACAGATGATCGTACCCTGTCTGCACTTGCCGTATACCGCAGAGGAAACGGAAGATGCGGAGAGGAATCTGTATTTACCGTTAATGCACTGAGAAGTGTTGGTGTACCTGCCCGTCAGGTATATGCACCAAAGTGGTCTCATTGTGATGACAATCATGCCTGGGTGGAAATCTGGTGCGATGGAAGCTGGTATTTTCTGGGAGCCTGTGAGCCGGAGGAGATCCTGAATAAGGGATGGTTTACCAACGCTTCCTCAAGGGCCATGATGGTCCATTCAAGAGTTTTTGATACCATGATCCCGGAGGGAGAAGTGATCGGCAAAGATGGTATGGTGACTATGCTCAACGAGCTGAAACGATATGCACTGACAAAAGAGATCACTGTGTCTGTAAAGGATTCACATGGAAAACCGGCAGAAGGTGCAGAAGTTTCTTTTGAGGTGCTGAATTATTCGGAATATGCCCCGATTGCAGAACTGAAAACCGACAGTCTGGGAAAAGTCAGCCTGACAACAGGGCTTGGAAGTATCCATATTTCTGCAAGGATGTATGCAGATGGAGAATGGCTGCATGCAGAAAACAGCATGGATACAAAAACAGAGGATTGCTGTGAAATCTGTCTGATGCCCGTAGGAAAAGAAAAGGGTATTTTTTATGAGGAGTGGACGGAGATCGATATGATCGCACCTCATGATGCACCTGTAAATAAAGATATGCCAACACCGGAGCAGAAGGAAAGAGGCAGCAGACGTCTGGCAGAGGCAAACGCTTACAGGGAACAGAAGGTAAGAAACCTGAGCAATCTGGAGTGTCGGAAATTCCTGGAAAAAGAAACTGGAGATTCTTCAATGAGAAAAAACTCCTTGAAGTCCTCACAGAGAAAGACAGAACAGACTGTATCAGCCAGGTTCTGGAGGAGCACCTGAAATTTGCATTACCGTATGAAAAAAACATGGATGCAGATATTTTTGTACCATATGTACTGAACCCGAGAGTTGACGATGAAGTTTTGCAGAAATACAGAAAAACGATTCTTGAGCAGCTGTCGGAAGAAGAGAAAAATATGCTGCAAAAGGAGCCGGCGAAGATCTGGAAGTGGATTGAGGATAAGATCGTTTCCAGCCCGGAGAAAGAACGCAGCAGTGTGATCACCACGCCGTCCGGATGTCTGAAAACGGGAACAGGAAGCATTCTGTCAAAGAAGATCCTTTTTGTGGCAATGGCGAGAACACTGGGGATTCCGGCACGCCTGAACCCTCATGACCGTTCCATGGAGTATATGAAAAACGGAAAATTCATCTCAGTATCTGCGGAAACGGAGAAAAAGGCATCGATCCTTCTGAAGGCAAGTGCGGATACACAGTGGAAATATTTCCAGAACTGGAGCATCGCAAAACTGGAAGCCGGAAAATATATCACACGGAAGCTGGAAGCCGAAAATTTCAGAGATCAGGTGATGAAGCTGCCGCTGGAAGCGGGAAATTACAGGATTCTTACCTCAAACAGACTGCCAAATGGAAATATATTTGCAGCGGAGTATTATTTTGAGGTTCAGATCGGAGAAATGAAGAGGGTGGAGCTGGCATTTCGGAATGCAAACCTGGAAGACATGCTGGAGAATATCTCCATACCGGAATTTACTCTCAGAAAAGAAGATGGAAGCACCGTGAAGGCGTCAGAACTGACGGCAGATGGGAAGCATATCCTGGCGTTTCTGGAAGAGGAGAAAGAACCGACGGAGCATATCTTAAATGAGATGATGGAGCAGGAAGAAGCTTTTTCCCGATATGCGAAGAGGATCATTTTTGTAGTAAAAAGCAAAAAAGCGCTGGAGACCCCTACCCTTTCAAGAGCACTGGGCAAGCTTGGAAATATTCAGATCTTATATGATGATTTTTCAGAGCTCATCAATACACTGGGAAGAAGAATGTACGTAGATCCGGATAAGCTTCCGCTGATCATTGTGACAAACAAAAGCCTGAATGGGATTTATGCAACCAGCGGATACAATGTGGGAACCGGAGATATGCTGCTGAGACTGCTGTGACAGATATAACGGATATATACAGAAGGAACACAGACCGTATCATCGACTGTGTCGGTGACGGTCTGTGCCCTTTGTAAAAGCTGTGAAATTATTGCAGTGGTTCAGATGCTCAGAATATGCGGGTAGATCGGAATGAAAATGCCTGTTGTGCTTCCCGAAATTGCCGTAATAAAAGTTGCTTTGCATTACTTAGCGTCAGAAAAGAGATCACGCACGGAATCCCGGTAGATACATTCTGGCTTCAGGCGTATCGTCCTTGGAAAATCACTGTAGTCTCCGTTCATTCTGCGAAGCAGCAGATCACAGGCCTGCTCTGCCAGACCGGTCAGCGGCTGACGGACAGCGGTCAGCTGAGGAGAAAGCAGCATGGACAGTTCAAAATCATCAAAGGAGACAACAGACAGGTCTTCCGGGATCCGGATGCCAAGGCTGTAGATCGCTTCATAAATACCGAGGCATAGTGTATAGTTCGCAGAAAATACGGCAGTCGGACGTTCCGGAAGATTCCATAATTTCTGCATTGCCTGATATCCAAAGTCGTTTGTGTAATTTTCAGCGATGATATAATCGGGGTTAACAGGAATATCGTAGTCTTCCAGTGCCCGGAGATAGCCTTTTTTTCGTTCACATGCAGTATAGGATGCAGGGGAACCGGTGACAAGGGCGATCTTCTGATGCCCCATTTTTATCAGATGCTCCACGATCTCGTAGGCTCCGGAGGT
Source organism: Ruminococcus sp. SR1/5 (assembly GCF_000209835.1). NCBI lineage: Bacteria > Bacillati > Bacillota > Clostridia > Eubacteriales > Oscillospiraceae > Ruminococcus > Ruminococcus sp. SR1/5. The sequence continues at coordinate 1,168,211 of NC_021014.1, forward strand.
ACAGCTGGTCTGTACACAGTCTGTACGGTGGAAATGGCTGTGTTCTTCCAGCTCCACAACAGGGATTTTGGCGTGTTCCACAGCAGAACAGATGTCCTGGTTCAGACTGAAAGAGGTAATGATAAGGCCGTCGATCCCGGAGCGGAGCATGTGAGGGACGAATTTATTGACATGATCCTTATATTTGTCGCCGCTCATAAATGTGAGAGAATAACCGTGAGCGCGCATGGTGTTTTCTATTTTGCTCAGAAGAAAAGCATTATGCGGAGTATTGGGAGGACCGGATACCAGACCGATACGGTAAGTCTTGGAGGAACGAAGTCCCCGGGCCGTGTTTCGTGGAACGTAATTCAGTTTTCGGATCGCTTCGTCGATCTGCTTTTTGTTTTGCGGCCGTACAGTTCCGCCGTTGATATATTTTGAAATGGTGGCCAATGCCAGACCGGTTTCTCTGGCAATGTCCTTGATGGTTGCACTCATAAATCAATCCTTTCCGGATGCTGTACTGTTGTGTTCGGACAGGTCTTTTACGGAGCGCCGCGGGTGGAATACAACATCCAGCATGTCTATTTTGGGAAAATCCGTATAGTCTCCATGGATCCTTTTTAAAAGTAATTCCACAGCATGTTTCCCCATGCTTGTCAGATCCTGTGAGACGCAGGTCATAGTCGCGCTCATGGTCTTGAAAAGCGGATCATCATCAAAGCACACAAAGGAAATATCCTGAGGAACGGAAATCCGTGCCTGGCTGGCAGCGCTTAAACCACCCATTGCGGAGAGATAGCAGTCAAAAAAAACAGCAGTAGGGGGATCGGAAGAATCCATAAGCTTCTGGAAATGCAGGTTGCTCTGGGTGATCGTTTCTGCAGTGGAACCAAAAGAAACAGGGGGAAAAGAATCCTGCTGTTTCAGAAGGTCAATGCCATTTTTCTGATATACATCCACAAAGCCCTGGATCCGCTGCTCGATGGTGTAGGAGTCCAGATACTGTTCCATGATCCAGACCTTTGTGTGGCCTTTTTCCAAAAGGTGCTCTGCCAGCAGTGCACCGCCTCTGTAATTATCAGAAATAACACAGTCTACAGGAAAATGTCTCATGGAAGCAGGAATCTGATCGAGCATTACAACAGGTATGCCGGCATTCTGTAAAAGCTGGTACAGGTCATCATGCCAGCAGGATGGGAGCATGATAACTCCGTCAAAGTGCTGGGAGATAATATCCTGTATCGTATCGATCTCCTTCTGATGTTCAAAAAAGAAAGAACAGACAATAACTGTATAGCCATGATCCGTGAAATGCTTGATAATGGAGTTGACAAGCTCGCCCCAGAAATAATTACCAAGATCTGAGATCAGGATACCGATGGTATGTGTGTTTTTGGCACGAAGAAGCTGGGCATTCCGGTTTGGGGTATATCCAAGCTCCTGAATTGCCTTTTCTATAAGGATACGATTTTCTTCCCGTATTTTTTTGTGGTTTATATATTTGGAGATCGTTGCGGTGGACAGGCCTGTCGCACGGGCGATATCATTGATCGTAACGTTCATGTAAAACCTCCGGTTCTGATACATTTACAGATAATAGAGTATTTTCATATTATATCATGAAAAAGAAAATGCCTCAATACACATGGCATTTTTTACACATAAAGTATCAGAAAAAACGAGCATATTGTACAGAAAATTGATAAAAATGAAACGTTTAACAAAACCTGATACGAAAAAATACACAAAAACAAGACGAAATAATTGTAAAAAATAGGAAAAATGATTTTTGCCCTATGATTTTACTTGAAAAGCTGCTTCGGATGCGGTAAGATAGTCTTGGCAAAAAAACGAAACGTTTTACGCAACAAGAAAATCAGCTATACGAAACAAGGAGAAGGAAAAAGATTATGATTATTTATACAGGAAAAGATTACTATGACGTAAGCAGAAAAGCGGCAAACATCATGTCTGCACAGATCATCATGAAGCCAAATGCTGTTCTTGGACTTGCTACAGGCTCCACACCGGTGGGAATGTACAAGCAGCTGATCGAGTGGTACAAAAAAGGAGATCTGGACTTTTCGCAGATCACATCCGTAAATCTTGATGAATACAAAGGACTTTCCGGAGACAACGATCAGAGCTATCGTTATTTTATGAACACAAATCTGTTTGACCATGTAAATATCGATAAGGCAAGAACCTATGTGCCAAACGGACTGGAAGAGGACAGTGAGAAAGCCTGCGCGGATTACAATGAGATCATCCGCAGCGTGGGTGGTATCGATATGCAGCTGCTTGGAATCGGCGGAAATGGTCACATCGGCTTCAACGAGCCGGGTGCAGCATTTGAGAAGGAGACTCACTGCGTAGACCTTACGGAGAGCACCATCAAGGCAAATGCAAGATTCTTTGAGACTATGGATGATGTGCCGAAGCAGGCATATACCATGGGTATCAAAAACATCATGACTGCAAAGAAAATCCTTCTGGTCGCTACCGGAGAGGCAAAGGCAGATGCCCTTTACAAATCTCTCTACGGACCGATCACGCCCAACGTGCCGGCATCTATCCTGCAGCTTCACCCGGATGTGACGGTAGTGGCCGATGAAGGCGCTTTAAAGCTGATCCGTGAGAAGGGACTGCTGTAAGAAATACAGAGGAAATTTCCGCGAATTAAATGAACGCAGATCACGGATATCCGTTTGAGTCAAGAGGAGATCAGCGATCACTCAAGGGATTTTCCTGATTTGGTTAATAAAGAAAGCTTCGATCTAACTCTCATCGATGAGCGATGTGCTCAGAGAGTGGATCGAAGCTTTTTGTGCTTTCGGGACGTAAACCTGCAGGTGGCTGCAAACAGGCCGGTGGGCCGGACATTTGCATTCTCAGGCTTTTTTCAACGTTTTGTAATAAATCATGACAGAAACGATGGCTGTAAACACCTCTGTGATCCAGAATGCGTTCCACACGCCATCAGGACCCATAAAATGGGACAGAAGATATGCGGTGGGCATGATAACGACCACATAGCGGAAAAGGGAAATTACAAGGGACTGCGTGCCTTTTCCAAGGCCTTCCATGGCACCGGAAGTGGTAACGGATACAGCAGAAACAAGAAAGCCGGCGCTGATGATCTTCAGTGCTCTGGAGCCAGCGGCAATGGTTTCCGGGGTAGTTGTGAAAAGTCCCATAAGCTGTCCGGATGCCAGGAGGCAGATAACGGTTCCAAAGAGCATGATCACACAGCTGGATTCCAGGGTGAGCCGGAAGATTTTTTTCACACGCTTCATCTCACGGGCACCGAAGTTGTAGCCGATCAGCGGGCGCATTCCCTGGATGATTCCGTTGGCCGGGAGATACAGGAAGGTCTGCAGTTTGTAATAAATGCCAAGGATCACCACATAGCTGTCCGAGTAAGCGGCCAGCACGGAGTTCAGAAAAGAGATCAGAAACGATGGCAGTGCCAGGTTCAGGATCGCGGGAACACCGATGGCATACAGGCTCAGATCCGTTTCTTTGCTTGTTTTCAGGGCTTTGGGCGTTACACGTACAGGAATAGGCTTCAGGATATAAAAGACCATATAGACCGCAATGGTGAGCACCTGGCCGATGCCAGTAGCCAGAGCTGCGCCCCGGATACCCAGCTTCGGGAAAAAGCCGATTCCCCAGATCAGGAACGGGTCCAGGATGATGTTGCTGATACATCCCACAAGCAGGGCGAGCATGGATACTTTCATCCGTCCTACAGCCTGGAAAAGTTTTTCGAAGAAAAGGCTGATGGTAATTACTGTGGAAAACAGGAAAACGATGGTAGAATACTCCAGCCCCATCCGGATCACGGTTTCATCCTGGGTGTACATCTGAAGGAATACGGGCATAACAGCGATGCTGATCACAGTCATCAGGATCCCGTGGATCACAGACAGAAAAAATCCGTGGGTTGCAGCAGTGTCTGCCATTTTTTTGTCCCCTGCGCCAAGGTGATAGGAAACTCTGGCGTTGATTCCGATTCCGAAGCCAATGGCAACGGCGTTAATCATGTTCTGGATCGGATAGACAAGGGACAGGGCGGTCATGGCCTGCTCGCTGATCTGTGCCACGAAGAAGCTGTCCACAATGTTGTATAGTGAGTTTACAAGCATGGAAAAGACCATAGGCAGCGCCATGGATGCCAGCAGCGGGCCGACAGGCTTTTCCTTCATAAATGTGCTGTTCATGAAAAATCCCCCTTTATATCAGAATCGTAAGAATATCAGGTGCGGAAAACAGAGCGTGTTTTTTGTGCATAATAAAAGCCACACAATCTGTCTTCTCGAATCGGACAGATTGTGTGGCGAAAAAAGTTCAAAACTGAAAAATCCACACGTTGTTTTAGTGTTTTCACATTAACAAAAAACAGTGCTGATGTCAAGACCGCACGCATGAGAAATACCATAAAAAGCTGCAAAAAGAAAGGCTTGATATAAAATCGGAGAGGATTGGCAACATTAGACAGGTGCGTGCGGATACGGGCAATATCAGCCCTGAAAAGGTCGTTCTGGCAATATGCACAAAACTTGTCGAACCATGGTGGATAAGTGAAAAACTTTCCAAAAAGTTTTCCACATGACAAAAATCCGCAAATCCGCCAATAATCAAGTTATGCACAAATTTATCCACATTATCCACAAGGATAACCATGTGGATGACCTGATTTACATAAATAAATTTAAACATATGTTTTGTGTAAAATGATAAAATTGTAAAAAATGGGAAAAAAGTTTTTAAAACTATTGACATTTTTAAATTCTAAATATCATAAAATTTATTGCAAAAAAGACATAATATAAAAGAATAAAAACAAATAATCAGATAATAGCAAATGAATTCTTAAAAAACTAATCTATTTAAAAGGGGGACTCTCGGATGTATGGAAATGAGGATAAAAAAGAACAGTGCCCAGTTAAAACGATCACTGCAAGGTGTTGAAAAGTCATTTTCAGGTGTGGATAAATGTGGATAACCAAAAAATCCTCCGCAGAACCGGAAAGATCTGCGGAGGATTTTTTAACTATTTTGTTTCATACGTTTGATCACCTTCAGACGTGTAAACTCTTCACGCTCTTTTTCTTCCAGAGCATTGGTGATATCTCGGGTGAGAGTTTCGTATCTGGGGATGGTGATGTTTTTCAGCGCATTGGCACGCTTCTGGGTTTTTTGATGTTGGTGGCAAGACGGATGGCGGCGTTTTCGATCATGGAGAGCTGGATGGACAACTCCTTTACACGCTCGAAGGCTGCCTTGGCCTCGTCCAGGGACAGCTTGGTGCTGTAGTAGGCGTAGGTCGGTGTGTTGCCTGCTTTTTTGTCATATTCCACAAGAGGGATCTCGGTTCCCATGACACTCCTGGTTTTGATCCGGATGGAATCTTCCACAGGAACGGTATGAGAGATCTGGTCTACGAAAGCGATTCCAATTTCCATATTTGCCTTCTGAAGAGCCGCGTAAGCGGTACGGAAGGTCTCATCGATCTGGGACTGGATATCCTTTGCCTGATCGATCAGCTCCATCATTTCACGGATCAGGATATTACGCTTTTTGTCCATAAGCTCATAGCCCTGTTTGGAAAGAGCCAGAGAGTTTTTTGCAAGTATGAGATTTCCCTTGGTGGGAAAGGTATTCGGATCCATAAAATCACCTCACTAACGGACGGTTTCTCTGTAATACTGATCCAGAACTTTGGTATCGATACGGTCGAGCTCTTCTCTTGGAAGAAGGCCAAGAAGCTCCCAGCCCTTATCCAGAGTTTCGATGATGCTTCGATTCTCTGTTTCTGACTGTCCTACAAACTCTGCCTCGAAGGCTTTTCCGAATACAAGGTACTGCTTATCCAGCGGAGAAAGCTCATCCTCACCGATAACGGATGCCAGAGCTCTTGCATCGCCTACCTTTGCGTAGCAGGAGAAGAGCTGGTTGGCAACATCCTGATGATCAGCACGTGTGAAGCCTTCACCGATACCGTCCTTCATCAGACGGGACAGGGATGGCAGAACATTGATCGGCGGATAGATCGCCTGACCGTGAAGCTGGCGGTCCAGTACGATCTGGCCTTCTGTGATATATCCGGTAAGGTCGGGGATCGGGTGTGTGATGTCGTCGTTTGGCATGGTCAGGATTGGGATCTGGGTTACAGAACCGGTGCCGCCACGGACGATTCCCGCACGCTCGTAAAGGGTTGCAAGCTCACTGTACAGATATCCGGGATAACCCTTTCGGGAAGGGATCTCACCCTTGGAGGAGGAAACCTCTCGCATGGCCTCACAGAAGGAGGTGATATCAGTCAGGATTACCAGGATATGCATGCCTTTTTCAAAAGCAAGATACTCAGCGGCAGTGAGGGCGATCTTCGGTGTCAGAAGACGCTCTACAACCGGATCGTTTGCAAGGTTCAAAAACATCACAACGTGGTCGGACGCACCGCTTTCTTCGAAGGTCCTGCGGAAGAATTCCGCTACGTCGTATTTCACACCCATTGCCGCAAAAACAATGGCGAATTTTTCATCGGAGTCTGCTCCCAGGGAAGCCTGCTGAACGATCTGTGCAGCCAGCTTATCATGTGGAAGACCGTTACCGGAAAAGATCGGCAGCTTCTGGCCGCGGATCAGTGTGGTCAGTCCGTCAATAGCGGAGATACCGGTGTTGATATAGTTTCGTGGATATTCACGGGTTACCGGATTCAGCGGAAGCCCGTTAATGTTCAGGCTGACCTCCGGTGTGATCTCGCCAAGCCCGTCAATGGGCTGGCCGATACCGTTAAAGGTACGTCCCAGGATCTCAGGAGAAAGCCCGATCTCCATAGGATGTCCGGTAAGACGTGTGTGTGTATTGCCGAGGGACATATTGTCAGTTCCCTCAAAAACCTGGATAACGGCCTTGTCCTCATAGATTTCCACGATACGGCCGATCTTTTGAGTGCCGTCCTCCATGTGGAATTCCACGATCTCCTCGTAAGATGCGTTTTTTACACCCTCAAGGACAACAAGAGGGCCGTTTATTTCACTCAGGCCAAGATATTCGATTGCCATAAACTGATCCCTCCTTTAACCGTTTCTTTCCAGTACATTGTCGTAGAAGCGGTCGATATCTTTATGATATTCATCAAAACGCTCCGGCTCTTTATTTGGAACCTCGTATTTGATGGCGATGATACGTTCAAAGATCTTATCCTCCTTCAGCACGGAAACCGGCATGCCACGGTTTACAAGGGCACGGCACTTTTCGTAGAGATAGAGGATGGTTTCCATCATCAGGAACTGCTTTTCCATAGGAACACTGGTGTCCTCCTGGTGAAAAGCGTTCTGCTGCAGGAAGCCCAGACGGATGACTCTGGCGATCTCCAGCGTCAGCTTCTGATCATCCGGAAGAACATCGCTTCCGATCAGCTTGACGATCTCCATAAGAGAGCTTTCCTGGTTGAGGATAGCCATGATCTGGTTTCTGTCATAAACAAATTTTGGGGAGACATGCTCTCTGTACCAGGGAGTCAGGTCCTCCAGATATTCGCTGTAGCTGGTCAGCCACTGGATGGCAGGGAAGTGACGGGCATAGGCAAGAGCCTTGTCCAGTCCCCAGAAACAGCGGACAAAACGTTTGGTATTCTGTGTGACCGGCTCGGAGAAATCACCACCCTGAGGGGAAACTGCACCGATAATGGATACGGAACCCTCTGTTCCGTTCAGGTTCTGCATCATTCCCGCGCGCTCATAGAAGGCGGAAAGCTTACTTGCCAGATATGCAGGGAAGCCTTCCTCTGCAGGCATCTCCTCCAGACGTCCGGAAAGCTCACGGAGAGCCTCGGCCCATCGGGATGTGGAGTCTGCCATGATCGCTACATCATAACCCATATCACGGTAATATTCGGCAAGTGTAACACCTGTGTAGATGGAAGCCTCACGGGCTGCAACCGGCATGTTGGAGGTGTTGGCGATCAGTGTGGTACGGTCCATCATCAGGTTTCCGGATTTCGGGTCGATCAGCTTGCTGAAGTCCTCAAGAACCTGTGTCATCTCGTTTCCACGCTCGCCACAGCCGATGTAGATGATGATATCTGCGTCAGACCACTTGGCGATCTGGTGCTGTGTCATGGTTTTTCCTGTTCCGAATCCGCCAGGAACTGCGGCAGTGCCTCCCTTGGCAATCGGGAAAAGGGTATCCAGGATTCGCTGACCGGTAAGGAGCGGAACGCTGGCCGGGAAACGCTTGTAGGTCGGTCGTGGAACACGGATCGGCCATTTCTGGGCAAGTGCCAGTTCTTTTTCAGTTCCGTCATCAAGGCGGATGGTAACAATGGGCTCCAGAACGGTATAGGCACCGTCAGGAGCTGCATGGATAACGGTTCCGTGTGTGATCGTGGGCGGAACCATGGATTTGTGAAGGATGGAGGCGGTTTCCTGTGTCTCGGCAATAACCGTGCCTGCACCGATGACGTCACCTTCCTTTACGGTAATGTGGGTTTCCCATTTTTTTTCTGTGTCAAGAGAGTCAACGCTGACACCACGGGAAATATATTTTCCAGAGGCCTGGGCAATCTCTGCCAGAGGTCTCTGGATACCATCAAAAATATTGTGGATGATTCCCGGACCAAGGAGAACGGAAATAGCGTCTCCTGTTCCGATAACAGTTTCTCCGGGTTTCAGCCCTGTAGTCTCCTCAAAAACCTGTATGGTCGTCATATGTTTCTTAAGACCGATGACTTCTCCAACCAGTTTTTCGGGGCCTACATAGACCATCTCGGAGATCTTGAATCCGGTGTCGCCCTTGAGGTAGATAACAGGACCGTTAACACCGTAGATAATACCTGTTTTACTCATGTGCTGGACCTCCGTCAAATTTGAATTCTCTGTAAGCTGCCTGATAGCCTTCCTCAAAGGAATTGTCGATGAGGATATTTTTTTCAGGGATTATCGCCTTGATCCCGCCGATAAAGGATTCATCGGAAACCTTCAGCGGGAAACCGGTCTTTACAGTGAGAGACTTCAGACGGGGTTCATCTTCTTTTGAAAGATAGATCTGGATCTCATCGTGTTCCGCGAAGCAGACAGCTTCCTCGATCTTTGTACAAAGATATTCTTCATAGCGGGGAGATTCCATGAATTTCAGGATCTGTACCCGGACATCTGCAAAAAGTTTTTCTTTTAAGCGGCTCTGTCTGGCAGTCCAGTTTCGCCGGATGTGAAGCTGCTCTGCGGAAAGTGCCTTGTTGATCTCACGCTTTGCGTTTGCGATCTCGGCTTTGCGGGAACTGGCAGCATTTCCCAGAGACATTTTTTTATGTTCCTCCAGTGCGGCATCCAGGGATTCCTTGTGTTCCCGGACATCTTTTTCCGCCTGACGGCGTGCTTCGTCCACGGAGGTGTCATAGAAGTGTTTAAGCTTCTCTTCAATTGTCATAATATCACCTGCCTATAATTTTAATCCGATGGCCTCATTTACATAAGATGTAATGAAATCAGGTCTGCGGCCGGTACCATGTCTGTCAGGAATTTCAATGATGAGAGGTGTTTTGTGATGAAGCTTGACATCATCAATGATCTCAGGAAACTCCCGGCCGAATTTTTCGGTCAGGAGTATGATTCCGATCTCTTTGTCTGCGATGGTGCGCTCCAGAGCTTTCTTCAGCTCGTCGTGCTCATGAACGATCACACCCTCTACACCGGCCAGTCTCATTCCTGTCAGAGTATCAATATTGTCACTGATCAGATACATTTTCATATCAAAGTTTACCCAGGATCATGAAGGAGATGATCAGTCCATAAAGAGCAACACCTTCGGCAAGACCTACGAAGATAAGAGATTTACCAAGGATGCTCTGATCCTCACTGATCGCTCCAAGTGCTGCGCTTGCCGCACTGGCAACGGCAATACCACCACCGATACAGGAAAGTCCGGTAACAAGTGCTGCTGCGATGTAACCCATACCTGTTGCAAGGCCTGCGTCAGCGCCTGTAGCAGCCTGTACGGAAGCTCCGCCTGCAAATGTTACTGCAATGGCAACAAGCATGATCCCGAAGAAGAAAAAGGCGTTGACACCAAGAGCTGTTTTGTAGCGGCCGCGGCTTTTTTCGCCGAGAAGATAATAACCAAATGGAAGAATGATGCTGAGTACAAGTGCAACTGCGATTGTGATCTGTGTAATGACTGTCATGATGATGACCTCCTTAATATTCGTTTAATTGAATGCCCGGATCAGAATGCGTTCCGACTCTGGCATTTTATTTGTTTTTTGAGCAGAACGGCTCGAATTTCCGTCCGCTGCCCTTGTAAAAACGGCTGAACATTTCGTAATATTCCAGACGGAGTACCTGGATACCTACGATCAGGCCCTCCATAGCGCATACGAACAGGTTTCCGAGAATGATGACGATCCAGTTCGGACTGCCGTTTTCTGCGCCTGCAAGCATAAGTACAACCTCCATCATAGCTGCGTGGCTGACTGCAAAAGCACCGATACGCACGAAGGAGAGTGTATTGGAAAAGTAGCTCAGGATAACCTCGAACAGTTCAAAAATACCCTGTACGATAAACATGCCTTTTTCTTTTGGCATAACCTCGGCCTTTTTTTCTACCAGGTTTGTAAGAGGCTCCTTGAAGAAAATAAGAAGCAGCGGTAAACCAAACATAATGGCAAGGACTGCACCACCCGGAACTGCATGCCCGGATACAAAGAGTCCGATGCAGAGAACTGCGGAGCCATAAAATACAAGTCCTGCCACAGCGTTGGTGTCAAACCAGGTTTTTTCAACATCATGCGTTTTAAATGAATTGATGATGTTGAAAACCATACACAGGAGGATGATTCCCATGCCGAATCCGATGGCAACGATAAATACGGTATTCAGTTTTCCGATAAAAGGTATGGTCGTCATACTGTCCACAGGCCGCAGCCACAGAGCAGGTATGACATCCTCAAATCCAAAGATGCTTCCGAACATCAGACCGAAAAATGTGGAAAATACTCCGGCGCAGCTGATGATTCCGGCAAGATCGATATGCTTCAGCTTGTACAGGAGCAATCCGCCGATAAAAAGCAGGAGTCCCTGGCCGGCATCACCGAACATGGCTCCGAAAATAAAGGAGTATGTGATGGCAACAAACCAGGTGGGGTCCATCTCGCCATAGGCAGGAAGTCCGTACATTTTTACATACATTTCAAAGGGTTTGAAAAGTTTTGGATTTTTCAGTTTGGTTGGCGGCTGATGGCTCGGATCGTGTTCCGGTGTGTTGGTGTCTTCGCCGTCGACCAGACAGAAGATCCGTTCATCGGAAGCAATGTCCGCCTGAAAAGCTCTGGTGTCGGCTTCTGTCATCCAGCCGCAGAGAATATAAAAATTCTCATGCTTTCCGGTGCAGGCTGCCGCTTTCCGGACATCGAAATTTCTGGAAAACTGAAGAAGCGTGTTTCTGGCGGTAACGATGGTTTCTGCCTGATCCGCAAGAAATCTCTGGTATTTCTGTTTCTGTGATTCCAGATGCTTCAGGGCATCCTCGTATTGTTTGCTTACGCTTGAAAATGCCTGCTGGGCAGTTCCGGTATAATTATCCGGCACAAAGATCTTCTCAAAGTGCATAGAAGAGTAGGCGGCATCGATTTTGTGCGCTTCATGCTTCGGTACGAAGTAAACGCCCCAGACGTATTGGTCATCTTCATCGCATTTAAGGAAGATCGTGTTCAGATTGTCGTAAATATATTTCTTGAATTTCTCATAGTACTGTTTCTCGATACGTCCGAAATGAAAATGGATATACTTCAGATGAAGTATGGATGAAATATCATAATCAATATTTCGGAAGGGACGTATGATCCGCAGTGACTCTTCCAGAGAGGAACATGTTTCTTCCAGTTCGGACTGTTCCTTCTGGAGCTGATCCGCCTGGGAGCGGATCTCCTTTACTGTGGAAAGTGCTGTTTCAATACCCGGGCTTCTGTTGGAAGTGGCCGGAGGAGTTTTCAGCTCCTCATAAATGGTATTGATGGAATTTAAGGCATCTCTGTAGGGGTTGACCTCCAGGAAAGGCGTCAGACTTTCTACTGTGGTCAGCTCTGAGAGAGCGTTTTCCAGATGGATCTCGTACTTGCACAGGTAGGTGTTTACAACCCGGTCGATATCTGCTTTGGGACCGGTGATGCTCAGAAAATTCATTTTTTCAATCACGTTGCTACCTCCTGGTTATTAACCGTTGCGTATATAACGCAGGGATTGTTCTGGGTCCACGCCATAGCGCACGCATTCAAGGGCAATGGTCAGACGGTTGACTTCATGTTCTTTGTGATATAAATAGGAATAGATGACTGCCACGGAGTAGGGATCCTTGCGTGCTTCCTGTTCCAGTATGCTGCGAAGAATATAGTTATAAAATTCTTCCAGACTGGCGACGGTCAGCTGTTCGTATTTCTTACCATAATAAGTTCCATTGAAGATACGGCGGAATTCTTCCGGTGTAGGGGCCTCCACAAGGGTGGTGATCTCTTCTTTGCGGAGCTTGTAGTTCATGGGGACCAGCAATGCGTAAATGGCAGCCGGTTCCATCTGAAAGCAGCGTTTGGAGCGCTGGATGAACTGCAGGTTCAGCATATCGAATTTTTCGCCGTAAGCCTTGGTGATCTGTTTCAGATCGTTACCTTTGAAAAGCTTCTTCCGCACATTCCAGATCTGTGAAAAATACGAAAGGTCAAGTGCCATGCCGAAGTCAAAAAGCGTGGCATTTCCACGTTCATTGACCTGAGACAGCGGAATAAAAAAATCATTTCCCTTCAGTGCCGCAATGAATTCATCCATATTGGTGCAGGCGGCAAGCCTGTCAATGTCCAGCTTGGAATGATGTCTGAAAAAATCGCGGTAGGGAGAAATATCCACGGAATCGGTGTCCCGGTGGTCAAAGAGATTCGTCATGATCTCTTTCAGGACGCGGATCTCATAACGCTTCGAGTAAAGCGACAGGAACGTTCGCTGTTCCTGATTTGCAAAGTGGTAAAGCCTTGAAAAATTCAGGAAGATGGATTTCTTCAGGAGTTTTTCTATCTGTCCGCGGTGAAGAGCATTTTCATCGAGACCGGACCAGATATTCTGATATTCGGGAGTCCGTTTCAGGTAGGCTGTTACCTGGGGGACATTGGGAAGCTGAACGATTTCTTCCAGCTGCTCATCTGTCACAAGCCTGCTCTGCATGGCGCGGATCTTGGTGGAGAGTCCGCTGTATGAGAGGACAGAGCCCATTGAATCACTTCCTTTCCCTTCAGGTTTCGGTGATGCCTGTTATTTTCTGAAACAGCTCACTGCAAAGACTTTCGTGATGAGCTTCGTAATAGGCATCCAGCCTGGAAAGCTGGTCTTCAGTTTCTGCACGAAGCTCATTGATCCGGGCGTCTTTCTCACGGGCCAGATCTTCACGGATCTTCCGGATCTCGTCGCTGGTTTCTTTTTCAAGTGAAGCGTCGAATTCCTTCGTCTGTTTTTCTGCTTCTTCCGAGAGAGCCTGTTTCTGTCGCGCAGCGTTCTGCATGATGGCATTGGCTGTAGCTTCGATTTCCGAAAGTTTATTTAGGATTTGTTCCATAGCGCCCTCCTTGTTTGTTTATTGTTTATAATTGATTTTTATATGATACACCTTTTTTATGGTAAAAACAACTAAAATTTTGTTAATTTTTATGCAAACTTTTGAGTGAAATGTGGGTAAAAAGATATTTTTTGGGGGTTTTGTGGGAAAAGAGGAAAACCGCAAAGGGGCCATAAAGCCATGGCCCCTCTGCACACCCCTCGGGCTTTTTTAGGAGTTCTTGGTTGTGGTGGTGTGAGGTTGTTGACTTGTGTATGTATGCTGCGGTGTTGGATGTGTGAGGTTGAGCCGATGTGTGTGGATGCGGATGGTGTTGGATG
>NC_021014.1:1182425-1187986 GCF_000209835.1 Ruminococcus sp. SR1/5
ATTGGGGGTGGATGGCGAAGCGCGTTGCTGTCGCCTGGTTGAGGATTTTTTTTATTTTTTGCTTGCGGCGGGGTGGGGGTTACATGTATAGTTGAATATTGGGATGCATTGTACAGGGTGTTTTATCGGATATTCTGGAAGAGGAATGATGATTTTTTTGGATTTGTGCAGGTATTCTGGTTTGTGTGGCTGGTGGCGGATGTATTATAGTGGTTTCATTGGTTTGGGGAATTGTTATAGACTGCTTTTGCTGGCTGCGAGAGGTAGTTATTTGATCTGTATATTATAGGAAGATTAATTTGGAGGTTATTTATGAGATTACGTAATATTCCCGGGGCGAAGGATGCGATTTTGGAGTGTGACTGGGTGATTGATGAACCGGAGAAGTTTAAAGGGGAATGGGCGAGTGTTTTTGGGGAGAAGAGACCGCTTTTTCTTGAGGTTGGTATGGGAAAAGGGCGTTTTCTGATGGATATGGCGAGGCTGCATCCTGAGAGGAATTATGTTGGGATCGAGATGTATGACAGTGTGCTGCTTCGGGCACTTCAGAAGAGGGAGGAGCTTGAGGAGGCCGGGGAGAAGTTTTCAAATCTGGTGTTCATCCGTGTGGATGCAAGGCTTTTGCCGGAGATTTTTGAGAAGGATGAGGTTGACGGGATTTATCTGAATTTTTCCGATCCGTGGCCGAAGGCCCGTCATGCCAAGAGAAGACTGACTTCCAGGGAGTTTTTGAAGAGGTATGAGCAGGTCCTGAAAAAAGAGGGTACTGTGGAATTTAAGACAGATAACCGTGGATTGTTTGAATTTTCCCTGGAAGAGGTGAAGGAGTCTGACTGGAACCTGGAGATTTGTACGTTTGATCTTCATCATGATGAGGAGCTGGTGAAGGGAAATGTGATGACGGAGTATGAGGAGAAGTTTTCTTCCATGGGCAATCCGATCTGTAAGATGGTGATCAGACAAAAATAGAAGAGGTAAGGTTAAGTGGTTCTCAGAAGGTATCTGATATCAAAGCTTATCTGGCGCATAGATATTCTGCGTTAATATAGAAGGTTGTTTTATCGGGCTGATCTGTAAACAGATCGGCCTGTTTTCATATAATAAATAAGAGGGAGCGTCAGGCAGGAATATATGAATCTGCAGGAGAAGCTGCCTGATCTGTATAAAGAAAGAGGGGAAGATAAGGTTTGAAAAAAAGAAAATCCAACTCATTCCGTCGAAATCTCAACAGTGTAAAACGCGGCGTTAAAAGCCAGGCATTTCAGATCAGAAATTCGCTGTCAGAAATAGAAAAATCACTGAACAAAATTGCATCAAATGAAGATATAAAAAATAAAAAGAAAAAATAAAAAATTAAAAAAGGTGTTGACTTTCTTCAAATCATAACGTATAATACAACATGTCTTGAGGAACGAACGAAACAAAAACGAAAGACAAATAATTAAATAAGCGTTTTTAGCTCAGTTGGTAGAGCACCTGACTCTTAATCAGGGTGTCCAGGGTTCGAACCCCTGAAGACGCACTAAAGGCACTGTTTTTGCAGATATAGAGCTGCGGGGACGGTGTTTTTTTGTTGTGTTTATTCGGGTTTCAGGGGGGATAAGGATATCTGGGCGTGAAGTGATGCGGAGTAAATGGACCGAGATGAAAATGTCGATCATCAGATAGAATCAGAATGTCTAATATAGACACCATGATTATAGGTATAGATCCTTTTGAATAAAGAAAGGATGGTATACTATGGGAGTTTGTAAGAAGATAAAAAGGAGGGCCGGGTCTTGGAAGGAACCCGGCAGAGTATGAAAAGAAAAATAAGTAATGATCTATAAGATGAAAAAGCTTTGTGCTTTATTTGATTAATAATATACCGTCAAAATGTGATGGAACTGTGAGAAGCGTTTTAAAAATTTGTGAGGAAAGTCTAAATATCTTATAAAGTCTGATAAACTGCGAAGAAGTTATTCGGTGTAGAGCCGCGTAGCGAAGCGGATTGCGAATATCCGCTTGACTCGAATCAAGTAAGTCCCCTGCGGGGGGTGCGAAAAGCAATAGCAGTCGGTGGGGCTTGTAAGAATAGAAAATTCTGAAATTTGTACAAAAATAGTGAAAATAAATAAGACTTTTTTAAGCCGATACGGTATAATAAACCATAGCATAAAAATCCGGAGGGGAAATGAACGAGGATGGATGTGGTACACATGTTATATGAACAGGTGCGGAAATTTTTCTGAGGGGTATAAATGAATATATCTATATTTTATATTCAGCGGAAAATGTAATATCCGGAAAGATGGTTCAATTCTGAGGTATTCAGATGAAAAGGGAGGAGATGGCTATGGAGAAAGTGTTTGAGGCGATCAATGGAGTGTTCAGCTTTATCGGTCCACTGTCTGATTTTCTGTGGGAGTTCCCCACGAATTTTGACTGGTACAGCAATATTCCGATTCTGGGAAATATATCCTTTGCGATCATATTACTTCTTGGGTCCGGGATTTTTTTTAGTTTCAGGATCGGTTTTATGCAGGTGACTTACTTTAAAAAAGGAATCAGGACCATGACGGAGAAACGTGTTGTGGAAACAGGAATTTCGCCGCTTGCATCGTTTTTCCTGAGTTCAGCTATGCGTGTAGGACCGGGAAATATCCTGGGCGTAACAGGTGCTATTGCAGTGGGTGGACCGGGGGCCCTGTTCTGGATGTGGATATCTGCGTTTTTTGGGATGGCAGTTGCATACATGGAGGGTGTCCTTGCTCAGATTTTCAAGGAGAAGAAGGACGATGAGTTCGTAGGAGGTCTTCCTTTTTATGGGAGAAAGCTTCTTGGAAATAAGGTATGGATCGGCGTTTTTCTTTCGGTATTGTATATTTTGTATGCGCTTTGCTGTCTGCCGGCACAGGGCTTTAACGTTGTTTCATCAGTAGGACGCATGGCAGAGATCGTAACCGGAAAAACCATTCCAAGCGGATCAGCCTTCTATTATATAGTAGGTACGCTGATCGTAATCCTCACAGCAGCTATCGCATTTGGCGGAATCAAAAAAGTATCCAGATGGACAGATATGATGGTGCCGGTGATGGCAGTGCTCTATATGGTAGTAGTGTTACTTCTTATCATATTGAATTTTACCCGTATTCCGTATTTCTTCGGAAGTGTGTTTGCAGGAGCCTTTAAGCCGGATGCATTTTTTGGAGGTGTTTTTGGAACAGTTCTTGCACAGGGCGTAAAACGAGGCCTGATGTCCAATGAGGCTGGTCAGGGAACGATCACCATGTCAGCGGCAGCAGCTGACGCAAAGCATCCATGTGAGCAGGGTGTGATCGCTTCTCTGGGAGTTTTTCTTGATACCATTGTGATCTGCACACTTACCGGATTTGTGGTAGTTATGGCACATTGCTGGACGGGAGCAGATGCGGAAAGCTGGCAGGCTCTTGATAAACTTCCCAAATATACGGAGTCCATTGCTGTGCTGACTCCGGGAACTGCAATGAACGGGATCGTTACATTTCTTGTAACCTTATGTTTCTGCCTGTTTGCATTTACCTGTCTGCTTGGAATGATCAGCTTTTCGGAAATCGCAGCCAACCGTATCCGCAAGGATAAGATCTGTATTAATTTTGTACGCTGTATCGGTCTTTTTGTTGCCGCATTTGGTATCCTCTGTAATATCGCAGGACTGGAGCTTGGAAATCTCTGGGCATTTTCTGATCTTGGAAATATTCTGATCGTATTTTTCAACGTACCGATCGTTTATGTCGGTGCGAAATATGTTTTCCGGGCGACCAGACATTATAAGAAGAATGACGGTACTCCGTTTACATCGGAGGTAATTGGAAGAAATGACTGCGCTTACTGGGATGAGCAGGCAAAAAAAGTAGTGAAAAATTTTTCCGGAAAATAAAAATTCCGGCGGGAGATAAAATTAGCATTGTAAAAGTGCATGTACTCATTTATAATGAGTAACAGATTCTAAAGATGTTATAAATAACAGGAGGAAAGCCTTGAAAAGAGAATTAGTTATTGTCATTGATTTTGGCGGTCAGTACAATCAGCTGGTTGCAAGACGTGTCAGAGAATGCAATGTATATTGCGAAATTTATTCTTACAAGACAGATCTTGAGAAGATTAAAGCGATGAATCCTAAGGGAATCATCCTTACCGGCGGACCAAACAGCTGCTATGAGGCAGATTCACCGACTTACCAGAAGGAATTATTTGAGCTTGGTATTCCGGTACTTGGACTTTGCTATGGAGCACAGCTTATGATGCATGTCCTTGGCGGAAAAGTTGAGAAGGCAGATGTCAGCGAATACGGTAAGACAGAGCTTCTCATCGATAAGAAAGATTCCAGGATCTTCAAAAATGTATCCGACAAAACAATCTGCTGGATGAGCCATACAGACTATATTTCCCAGACTGCACCGGGATTTGAGATCGCTGCACATACTGCAGACTGTCCGGTAGCAACTGCACAGAATGAAGAGAAGAAACTGTATGCGATCCAGTTCCATCCGGAAGTACTGCACACAGTAGAAGGAAAGACAATGCTGTCCAACTTCGTACTTGGTGTCTGCGAATGTGCCGGAGACTGGAAGATGGATGCCTTTGTTGAACATACGATCAAAGAGATCCGCGAGAAAGTCGGTGATGGAAAAGTTCTCCTTGCCCTGTCAGGTGGTGTAGATTCCTCCGTGGCAGCAGGACTTCTTTCCAGAGCGATCGGTAAGCAGCTTACCTGCGTATTTGTAGATCATGGCCTTCTTCGTAAGGATGAAGGTGATGAGGTTGAAGGTGTATTCGGACCGAATGGTCAGTTTGATCTGAACTTTATTCGCGTGAACGCACAGCAGAGATATTACGACAAGCTTGCCGGTGTTACAGAGCCTGAAGCGAAGCGTAAGATCATCGGTGAGGAATTTATCCGTATCTTCGAGGAGGAAGCCAAGAAGATCGGTGCTGTAGATTTCCTTGCACAGGGAACCATTTATCCGGACGTTGTAGAGAGCGGTCTCGGCGGAGAATCCGCAGTGATCAAATCCCATCACAACGTAGGAGGTCTTCCGGATTTCGTTGATTTCAAAGAAATCATTGAGCCGCTTCGTGACCTGTTCAAAGATGAGGTCCGTAAAGCTGGCCTTGAGCTTGGAATTCCGGAAAGACTGGTATTCCGTCAGCCATTCCCGGGCCCGGGACTTGGAATCCGTATCATCGGTGAAGTCACCGAGGAAAAAGTACGCATCGTACAGGATGCAGACTACATCTACCGTGAAGAAGTCGACAATGCAGCCGCCGACTACAAAAAAGAACACGGAGAAGATCCGTCCTGGATGCCGAACCAGTACTTTGCAGCCCTTACAAATATGCGAAGCGTAGGTGTAATGGGAGACTTCAGAACATACGATTATGCAGTGGCGCTTCGCGCCGTTAAGACCATTGACTTCATGACTGCGGAGTCTGCTGAGATTCCTTATGCAGTACTTAATAAGGTGATGAACCGTATTATTAATGAAGTTAAGGGCGTAAACCGCGTATTCTATGATCTTACAAGTAAGCCGCCTGGAACG
>NC_021014.1:1188001-1249171 GCF_000209835.1 Ruminococcus sp. SR1/5
TTGCAAAAAGCCTGGAAACCATTGAAAAATAAGGGTTTCCGGGCTTTTGTTTTGTCCAAGTGTACCAGAAGTGTACCACATTCCAAAATTATAGGCTTTTTTGTGCATTTTGCCATGCTGCCGGAGACAGATCGGCGGCGGCACTGTCCTGAAGCTGCTGGGCCACATTACCATGCACATCCGGGTACAGATGGCCATATAGCTCCAGGGTGGTTTGTACCTTTTCGTGCCCCAGGCGCTCCGACACGGCCAGGATAGGAAAGCCCATGTGAATGAGCAGGCTGGCGTGAGAGTGGCGGAAATCATGCACACGAATTTTCTTGACGCCGGATTTTTTGCAGCCTGCACGCAGCTGAGAGTTTACCCAGCTTTTTGTAAACGGAAACAGCCGATCTGCTGGGTCGTAGTCCAGGAGCCTGCCAGCATAGTCCTGAACAATAGCACAGAGGAAATCCGGCAGAGTAATATCACGCTTGCTTTTGGGCGTTTTTGGCTCGTAAATGACTTCCTGGCCATTGGCCACTGCAAAGTTTTTGGTAATATGCAGCACCTTGTTTGTGAAGTCAAAATCCGACAGGCTGAGCGCCAGCAATTCCCCTTCCCGGATTCCGGTATAAAACAGGATGTTAAAAACGCAGTAGGGCGTGGGTTTGTTTGCTGCCTGGATAAAGGTTTTAAATTCTTCCTCGGTCCAGAACAGCATAGTATCCGCTTTTGATTTCCCCATGCTGCCAGCAACCGCCGCCGGGCTGCCTGGGAGGCCGTAGTATTTGACGGCATAGTTAAGAATGGCAGCAACCTGGTTGTTGATAGTTTTGAGGTATGTTTTTGAGTACGGTTTGCCATTTGGCTGCCGCAGCTCCATGAGCGTGTTTTGCCAGTTGCGGATCATGAGCGGCGTGATCTGGTTTATTGGCGTGCTGCCGAAATAGGGCAGCAGTTTTTTTGTAATAAGGTGCTGCTTATTTTCCCAGGTGGTGGCGCGCAGCCTGGTTTTACAATCCGCCATATACAACTCTACCAGGGACGCGAACGACATATCACATGAGGCAGCAGCCTTTGTGAGAAATTCGCGCTCCCATTCCTGGGCCTCCCGTTTTGTTGGGAAACCCGTTTTTTTCTTTTGCACCCTTTTACCGGTCCAGTCAGTATACCTGAATTTGCTGTACCACTTGCCGGTTTTTGGATCTTTAGCCACCGACATTTTCAGACTCCTCCGGGAGGCGGTTGGCTATGACCGTTTCAAATTCCCGTAA
This sequence comes from Ruminococcus sp. SR1/5, assembly GCF_000209835.1. Lineage (NCBI taxonomy): Bacteria > Bacillati > Bacillota > Clostridia > Eubacteriales > Oscillospiraceae > Ruminococcus > Ruminococcus sp. SR1/5. Next base: position 1,189,258 of record NC_021014.1, read on the forward strand.
ATATTTGATATAGGCACCATAGTAAGTATAGCCGGAAGCAGAAGCAGGAACCGCGCCGCTTTTAATGAGCTTTGCGACGGCCAGATCGTGCGCCAGCTGATCCGGAGCAACCGGAAAGGTGCCCGTAAGCATTTCTAAATTTTCCATACAAACCTCCCATGAATGAAATTAAAACACAGTGCAAGCACTGTGCAAGTACAAGAAAAGCCCGGCTGAATCCTGAATCCTGATTCCATATTCCTGATTCTAAAACATATATGGTCGTTGCTGAGCAACAGACCGGTGGCCGTAAGCAATTCCGTTTTTTGATTTGTACCCCCGTTATTTTGAAGATGATTTAAGCCCGCCGTAAAAAGATGGGCTACCGCAGCTATTTTTTGTAGTTTGCCAAGAAGTACCAGATTTTTCTGAGCACCAGTCCCATAAAGTGGTAGAACTTTGAGAATCCAGGTATTGAACAGAAACTTTTTCGTATGGCATAGCCAAAGGATCGTTATTGCATAGCTGATTAAAAACGTCCAATGCTGAGTTTAATTCCTGAACAGCAGAAGCCCCACATTTTTGCGTATCTTGCGTAGGAACTTGCACAGATATTGCGCTGTCGTTCACGGTGTAACCAGTGCCATACGGAAAACAACCTATAGTCCACAAGTAACCGGCACGGTATTCAGTAGGCAGTGTGTAGCCGGGTGTACCATATTCCTGAGCCATTTCGTACAGCTTTTTTTCTTGCACTATTGATAAATCACGAGCACCAAGGATATCCGTATAAAACTGTTCGAATAATTTAGAAAGCTCCTGATCCTGAATAACATTTATATGGGTGGCGTTAAATGAGGTTAAGCCAGAAAATCCAGAAATGCCAATGTTTGCAAGATTGTCGCCAGACATAAAAGTAAATGACATGCTTGAATATGAATCCCATATGTCAGAAATTTGAACTACATGCAGCAAGTCCCAGAAAAAGCGACGAATATCGGCATTGCTTTCGCTGGAAGCTATATCCCGTGTGACATATAAGCAGCTATCAGATTCCTGCAAGGTAAGATCCTGATCCAGTGATGTGACAGAGTCATAAACAGAACCAGAGGAAATAGATACTAGATTTTGCTCTGTTGCAGATAGATCTTCTTGTGAACCGGCGGAGGAATGAGGAACTTCTGTTTGCTGTTGCGCTTCTGATGCTAAACTAGATTGCACGCCAGAGCAGCTAGAACATGAGAGAACAAGGACACCAGACAGAAAAAGTGCTGTTATTTTATGGGGGGGGTAAACAAATGTTTGTTTTTCATAAAAACCTCCTATTTTTATTTTTGTCTGCCGCTTCTGCCTTTTGCAGAATTTTGGCATAGTCCGCAATACGAGCCTGATTTTCCGGAGAGAGTTCCGCCCAGTTGGATATCATTTCCATATCCCCGCGACTGAGCAGATCGATTATTTTTGGAACCTCAAAGGAAGTGCCCTCGTAAGTGCGGTATTTTGTGCGACCTAAGATGTAGTCAGTAGAAACCCCAAAGATATCCGCCAGCTGAACAAGTAGATCGCCGGATAGCTGCAAGGAGCCGTTTTCATATTTGGAAATTGCTGAATCTTTTACTTTAAGGCGCTGACCTAATTCAGCCTGAGTCCAACCGCGCTCTTGTCGTAATACTTTGATGTTATTGATAGTAGACCCCTCCTTTCTGGTTGGATTATATCACTTTCCACCGTGGAAAGTAACCACATTAACATTTTTTTCTAAAATAGAAAATTATCTATTGACATTTTCCAAAACAGAAGATATATTATAACCATAAAGTTTCCAAAATGGAAGAAAGGAGTGAAACAGATGTACGAAGATTTACGCAAGATACGAACCGAACGCGGTATCCGTTTAAAGGAATGTGCTGACGTTATAGGCGTTCAGGAGGCTTGCTACTGTAAAAAGGAACTCGGCGACCTTAAATTTTCCTTAGAGGAAGCAAAGGCGCTGGCAGATTTTTTTAAACTGCCGGTCGAAGTGCTTTTTTTTAAAGAAAAATCTTCCAAAATGGAAAGATAGGTTATTTTACAATTATATTTTGCCACATGGAGGAAAAAATAAATGCAAAGCCGAGTAACAAAAGCGGCGGGCAACAGGTACTGCCAGGCACGACTGAAAGCGGCCAAGTACAACGAAAAGCTCTTGACGAGAGCCGGAGCTGTTGACTACTTGCCAGGGGTTACAGAGGACAGCCTGAAAAAGTACGAGCTGGACATAACAAAAACCCCAAACACGGTTGTGGCACTTATGGCTGACGCATACGCGGAGCCGGAATTGAGAGCCTGGTATTGTGCTAATGAGTGCCCGTTAGGAAAAGACAGAATCGCAGAGATCAGCGACATGCCGCCAGAAAGATGCGTGATCCGAATGAGGAGACACATGGACGACATGCAAGACGCCCTCACAGAATTTGCAGAGATTGTTGAGGATGGGGTAATAACACCGGAGGAGCTTGAAATGGTACCGGAAATAAAAAGACGGTTTACAGAGGCCCGGCAAAAGGTTGACGAAATGCTGGCCGCCATAGAAAAGATTGAAGCCCGCAAAGGGTACCCGGATTGAGAAAAGAGGTGCAGGAGCATGGGAAGAACGGCAGCAGCTACAAAAGAACCACCTAAGTTTTTGAGAGTGGCAGACGTGGCAGCCATGCTGGATATATCAGAAAGCCACGCATACAAGATTATGCGACAGCTAAACAAAGAGTTGGAAGCAAAAGGCAAGATTGTAACAGCCGGCCGAGTATCCAGGAGGTACCTGGAAGAAAGGATGTATTGATGGCAGACAACACATGGAAGTTTTTAGAACACCAGGAAAGCAACCCGGAAGCATTGAAGCAGGCAGTTGATACCTTGATCGGGTACACAAAGAAAAAGGGATTTGCCGGAGCTGAAAACGCACAGCTGGACAGCCTGGAAATGGTCAAGTTTACCATTATTTGCGAGGCAGCCGCACTGGTATTAAGTGACGACTGGCAGGCATTTATGGAGTATAGAAAAGCAGGAGGCAAGGAAAATGGAGAAAACAAATGTAATTAAGCTCAAATATTTAAGAGCAGGACAGCCAAGCGGCAGAGAGTACACGTTTTTTACACCGGAACCGGTAGAAGTTGGCGACCTGGTAGACATTGCAGTGGTAAGCCAGGACAACGCCAGCCAGGGAGTGGTCACAGCCGTAAACGTACCGCTGACAGAAATTGAGGCATTTAAGGACAGAGCAAAGACGATCATCGGAAAGGCTGCACAGAAAGCAGAACCGGGGAAGCCGGAACAGAAAACGCTGCTGGATGTATAAGGAGGGCAACATGGTAAGAAAAACAGTAATGCACAGAGAAACAGAGGTCTTTGTGGTTGAGGAAAGGCTGGCACCGAGAAAGGAAGCCATCAAGCGCCGCGTAAAGCTGGAAAGATGTATTGCGGCAGGCATTAACCTGGGAGCAATGATCCTGACCGGGGGCGCGCTGGTAAAGATCGGGCTTATGGTGTTTGCAGTGATGGACAGCAGAACCGGAGGCCTGGGCGGCGAGGTTTTAGTATTTCCGGCACTGGCAATGATGTTTTTATGGGGCCGTGAAATTGGCCTGAGAGAAGCAAGACAGGAGGCAGAAGCTATTGAGGACAATGGAGGAGAGTATTGAGCAGAAAGCGCAGGAACGCGCAGACAGAAAGCTGCAGTACATAATAGGCAGATACGGGGATGCGAACGGAGAACGCCGCAAACCATATTACAGAGAGCAGCTGATCCAGGAAGCAAAGGCAGCGTTGAGCTGGGAAGTTTTTAGCCTTGCTTTTATGGAATTGTGCAAAGAAAATGCCCCGGTGACACCGACCAAAGCGTCCGAGGCATAACAGCAGCAGTTAAAAAATAACCGCTTGTGCTTATTATAGCATGAGAGAAAGGAATCGTAAATGAGCAAAATTATTAAGGTTAGCACGGATTTGGAAGTTACAGTGCACGACTATCCGGAGGGCATGTTGGAAACGCAGAACAGACAATTATGTGAGCTGATCGGCGACGGGTGCGACATGGTCGAAAATGTTATGCCGAAAAGACTTTACAGAGAGCTGGGACACACAACCACGGTACTGAGAGAAAACAGCAAGTGCGTGAGTATGTTGGTGGATGAAGAATTTTTATTTAGAAACGGTTTGCAGCCGAATCTGATCGGTTGTTACCTGTACGAAACCGACAAGCACCGCTCCCCGATCATGGGAAACATCCTTTTTGTAGGCAATGCCTATATTGGAGACGGTGTTGAGTTTACAGGCATTGAGCCGGAGACTTTTGAAACACTGCACAAGCAGCTGAGAAATATGGCAATGGCCATGAAAGCACACAAGGAGGCGTTAGGAGTATGAAAATCTTAAAAATGAAGTTGGAAAACTTCCAGGGCGTGAAAGAACTGGAAATTGACCCGCAGGGCGAAAGCAGCGCGATCTATGGCGATAACGGAACCGGCAAGAGCACCGTATACAATGCCTTTACCTGGCTGATGTACGGCAAGCCGAGCACCACAGAAAAGAACTACACACCAAAAACCACCGGCAGCCATAACCTGCACCATAGCGTGGAAATGACCGTGGAACTGGCAGACGGTTCAGAAATGGTACTGAAAAAAGATTACCACGAAGTTTACAAGACCATTAAAGGAAACCCGCAGCCAGTGTTATCCGGACACACAACAGATTACAGCATGGACGGGGTACCGGTAAGCGAAACCCAGTTTAAAAAGAATCTGCTGGAAATTTACCATGATGAAGAACTGGCAAAGATGCTGACCTCTTACAACTACTTTTTGGAAAACATGAAAGTAGCAGACCGCCGCAAAATCCTGTTACAGGTGTGCGGGGATGCGGATTTTAATGAGGTTATTGAGAGCCAGGGCGACCTGTTGAGAGAACTTCCGGAAATGCTCCGCAAGCCTGGAAAGGCAGAAAATTATTATACCGTGGACGAATACAGAGCCATTGCCGCAAAGGAGAAGAACCTGACAGACAAAGAACTGGACGACATCCCGCAGCGTATTGACGAGGCAGAGAAAGCAAAGCCGGACGTTACGGGCCTGGATGCACAGACCATTGACAACACCATGGCAGAGATTAAAGAGAAGCGCCGGGAACTGGAAAGCCAGAGGGCTGCCAGAGAATCCGGAGCGACAACAACCATCCGACAGCAGATCGCAGAACTGGAAAGCCAGAGAGCTGCCGGAGAGGCCAAACATGTGAGAGCAGAAGCCGAGGCAAACAAAGGAGCCTACGAGCGGATCAGCAACCTCCGCTATATGGCAAGTACCATTGAAACGGATATCATGCACACCGAGCAGGACAAGCGCGAGCATGAAAACGAAATCCAGCGCCTGAACCGCAGAAGAGAGCAGCTCCTGGCGGAGTGGAATGAGGAAAATGAAAAGGAATGGACCGGATCGGAGATTTGCCCGACATGCGGCCAGCAGCTTCCGGCAGAGCAAATTGAGGAAGCAAAGGAAAACTTCAATACAGCCAAGGCACAGAACCTGGAAACAATCAACAAGCGCGGCATGACAGAGTGCAGCAGCGGCATGATTAAGAAAGAGCAGGACGAAATTGAAGCCCTGGACGCTCGCCTGGTGGAACTGAAAGAGAAGAAAGCAGAAACAGCGCAGAACCTGGCAACAGCTGAAAAAGCGGTACTTGCAACAACGGACTATAAGGACACAGCCGAGTACAGGCAGTTTACAGAGCAGATTGAGAGCCTGCAGGAAAAACTGAAAGATGCCAGAGCGGCAGCTGCTGAGGCAGACAATGTGCTGAGCGGACAGCTGAAAGAACTGGACGCTCGCCTGGAAGCTGAACAGAGCAAAAAGGCACAGCTGGCAATGGTTAAGAAACAGGACGGGAGAATCACCCAGCTGGAAAAGAAAGAGGAGGAGCTGGCAGCGAAATATGAGCAGCTTCAGAAAGGCATTTACCTTTGCGAGCAGTTTGTAAAAGCGAAAACAAAGCTCCTGGACGAGAAAATCAACAGCCGCTTTAAAACCTTGCGTTTCCGGTTGTTTATCGAACAGCAGAACGGCGGCATTGCAGACGATTGTGAGGCCCTGGTACCTTGTAAAACTGGCCTAGTGCCATTTAAGAGCGCGAACAACGCAGCACGTATCAATGCAGGCCTGGAACTGATTGACACGTTGGCCGAGTATTACGGCGTAGAGCTTCCGGTCTTTGTGGACAATGCAGAGTCTGTTACAAAGCTGACACAGACACAGACACAGGTTATCCGCCTGGTGGTATCCGAACCAGACAAGACCCTGAGATTTGAGAGAGGAGACAAGTGAGCATGACAAGAGTACACCCGCAGTTTTTAATGAATGGTTTTAAGAAAGCCGTAGAAAAGCAGAATTTTGGAGAGTTTAACAAGGAATTAACTAACGGCATGAATTACTGGACAAACCTGTTTAATACAGAGGTTGGAGCACTGGATCCGGACGAGGCGCCGCTGATCATTGCCGCACTGGAAGAACTGGCGAGCACCTACAAGAAAACGGTACCTGGCGCAGGAAATATTGCAGATACTTTCCGCAAGAACACGAAAAGCATTGTGTTTATAACGAAAGTACCGAAAGGCAACTAATGGACGGCGAAATTTTTACAATCCGTGCCCGCAGGTGTAAGCGGTGCGGCAGACTCCTGACCAGCGCGGAAGCAGTAGAAAAAGGGTATGGTTGCCAGTGCGCTGCAAAGGCACAAGCTGAGGAAGATGAAAAGAAACCGATACCCGGACAAATGACCTTTGACGATTTATTTAAGAATATGGAGGAGTAGAACATGGCAAACGAAATGACAGTACAGAAAACGGAGAGCCTGAGCAACAGCGAGGCATTTACAAACAAGGTTTTAAAGGAGTTCGGTAGCAATGTGGCCGGAAACATTCAGGTAACTGATTACCAGAGACAGCTGATCCAGGGATATTTTATCGCAACTGACAGAGCATTAAAGATGGCCGAGGAGAAGCGCGTAAGCAAGAATGAAAACAACAAGGATCATAAGTGGGACAATCTGGATCCGATCAACTGGAACACGGTAGACCTGAACGCCCTGGCATTGGATGTTGTGCACTATGCTCGTATGGGCCTGGACATGATGCAGGACAATCACCTGAGCGCTATCCCGTTTAAAGATAACAATCGCTTATCCAGAACCGGCACAAAGATGTACGTGGTCAACCTGATGCCTGGATATAACGGAATCCAGTATATTGCTGAAAAGTACGCGCTGGAAAAGCCGGTATCCGTTACCGTAGAGCTGGTTTACAGCACAGACACCTTTAAGCCACTGAAAAAGAACAGAGAAAACCGCGTTGAAAGCTATGATTTTGAGATTAACAACGCATTTGACCGCGGGGAGATCGTTGGAGGATTTGGCTATATTGAGTATACGGAGCCGACCAAGAACAAGCTGATCATCATGACCATAAAAGATATTTTAAAACGTAAGCCGGACAAGGCTTCCGGAGAATTTTGGGGAGGTAAGAAAACAGCCTGGGAGAAAGGCCAGAAAGTGGAAGTTGAAACAGAGGGCTGGTTTGAAGAAATGTGTCTCAAGACCGTAAAGCGTGAGGTTTACAGTGCCAAGAACATGCCAAGGGACCCGAAAAAGATTGACGACGCCTATGAGTACATGCGTATGCAGGAGATCAGACTGGCACAGATGGAAACCCAGGAAGTGATCGACGCAGAAGCAAACCAGGTTGTAATTGACACGGAAGCCCAGGAGACACCGCAGAAGCCCGCACAGCCGGCCTTTTTGACCGACGACGGAGGGCAGCAGGCTCTTGACCTGGGAAGCCCAGCAAAGCCGCAGGCGCAGCCACAGCCTGCACGTAACACCACGGCAGCGCGTAGCACAGCAACCCGCGCAGCAGGACCGACGTTTTAATGCTGATTAACCCTATTGCATCCGGCAGCAGCGGCAACGCCTATTACATAAGCGACGGGCAAAGCAGTTTGTTGTTGGATGCGGGGATCCCACTGGCACAGATACAAGCCGGATGTGGTTATAAGGTGTCACAGTTGAGTGGCTGTCTTGTGACACATGGCCACGGGGATCATGTGAAAGCTGCAAAGGCCCTGGCTCGCATGGGCGTGAATATTTACACCAGCCAGGGAACAGCAGACATGGCAAACCTAACCGGGCACCGAATTTGCACGGTGCGAGCACTGGAAAGCTTCCATGCAGGCACATTTGAGGTACTTCCCTTTGATGTTGAGCACGACGTACCGGAGCCGCTGGGCTTCCTGATCCGGAGCACAGTGACCGGGGAAAAGGTACTTTACTTTACTGATACGGTTTACATCAAATATACCTTTATAGGCTTGACTCACATAATGATGGAAGCCAATTACGACCCTGAGACAATGGAGCAGAACGTAAAAGAGGGCCGCATACATGCTGCCAGAGCCAAAAGAACCATAGGCTCGCACATGAGCATTGAAACAGTTATAAAAACGCTGGAATCGTTTGATTTAAGCAGGCTGCAGCAGGTTTACCTGTTACACCTGAGCAATGACAACAGCCAGGCCGCAGATTTCAAGCGGCGCGTGCAGGCCCTGACAGGCAAAGAAGTGTACTTGTGCTAAAGGAGGTCTGAACAAATGGCAAGAGCAAGGAACATAAAACCCGGATTTTTCGACAATGAAATCCTGGGAGAACTGCCAGCATTAACCCGGTTGTTATTTATAGGGTTGTGGTGCCTGGCGGACCGTGAGGGGCGTTTACAGGACCGCCCCAAGCGGATAAAAAAGGAGCTGCTGGGCTATGATGATGTGACTGCAGATGATGTTGACACCATGCTGCAGCAGCTGAATGACAACGGATTTATACAGCGATACGAGATCGCAGGAGAGAAATACATACAGGTAATAAACTTCTTGAAACACCAGAATCCGCACTGTAAAGAGCAGGCCAGTGTAATACCTGCACCCGGCGAGGATATGGGCCTAGGCGTTGTGGCAGGAATCCACGTAAAAGGGCGCACGGGAACAGCTGAAAACAGCCAAGACCTCCGGACTTATCAGACCGAAAAAGAGCAGGAAAACACAAAAACACAATACGCGCACGGTGCAAGTACAGTGCAAGCACAAGAACAGCACAAGAAAAGCCCTGCTGATTCTCTGATACCGGATTCTCTGATACCTGATACTAAAAAACATACGGTCGTTGCCGAGCAACAGACCGCCCCGGAACCGGAGGAGCTTGACAACGAGGAAGAGGCAAAGCCAGGTAAAAGACAGCAGAGTCCTGACTGGAAAACAGCCAAGACGCCGCTGGAAAAGAGCTTTTGCAGATTTTGGGACGCCTTTCCGGCAGTGCGGAAGAGAGCAAAACCGGCGTGCTGGAAGAAGTGGAAGCTGATCAAGCCAGACGAGGAAATGACTGAGCATATACTCCACGCCATTGAGGTAAGCAAGCAGAGCAGCGACTGGAAACGCGGGTATGTGCCTATGCCGTTGACCTGGTTGAATCAAGGACGCTGGGAGGATATAAGCGAGGAGGTAAGCGTAAATGAGCACAGCAACAATGGCAGCAATGCCGCAGGAAGCCATACAGCAGGGTTCCACACAGCCGGAGACTACTAAGCCGGACAAGTACAGCATAAGCACCGCGGAAGCTCTGAGAGAGGGGTACAGCGTGCCGGAGCCGGTACCGGAAACAGTAAGCTGCAAGTATTGTGGCAGAAAGCTGGAATATTACGGCCTGGTTAGCCCGGTAGCGCCGCGACATGTGATCATATGGAAGAGTCGCCCGGAGCGCTGCACATGCAGCAAGGCGCAGGACTTCTGGAAAGACTGGGATGCAAAGGAAGAGGCCCGCAAGGCAGCTGAGGCAGAACAGAAAGCCAGGGAGGAAGAAATGCAGCGGTTCCGTAGCATGATGGAGCGCAGCGGCATGAAAGCAAGATTCCAGAACAGACGTTTTGAGAATTTTGTCCAGGACACCCAGGGACGCCGCCAGGCATACACCCAGGCAAAGAAGTACGCCGACAACTTCCAGCGTATGCGCCCAGTCAAGAACGACCGCAACCACGTAACGCCGCCGGAGATTGAGCGCAACGGCCTGTTTATGGCAGGCGGGTATGGTACCGGAAAGACCCACCTGGCAGCGGCCATTGCAAACCAGCTGATCAGTGAGGGAACGGCCTGCATCTGCATGACCATGATTGACCTGCTGGACAGGATCCGGGAAACATACAAGGCAGCTGGCAGTGACGTAGACGAAGCATACATCCTGAGCCAGTACGAGGATGTGCCGCTCCTGATCATTGACGACATAGGCAGCGAGCAGCCGACGGAGTGGGGCGTGAGCAAGATATTTGCCATTATAAACGCCAGGTATGAGGGATATATGCCGACGATCATCACAACAAATTACAGCGGCCCGGAGCTGGTGCAGCGTATGACTCCGGAGAGCGGAGACAGCAGGAACGCAGAGAAAACCCTGGACCGCCTGAAAGAGACATGCGTCGGGATTGATATGACGTGGGAGAGTTGGAGGGCGCGCTGATGGAGAACACAGGATATATAAAAGACCTGGATTGTACAAAGGACACTCCTGTTATATACGGCCATGAAGATGCGCCGATATACGGGCAGGGCATACGGATAAAGCCGAGAGTGCCAGGCCGACAGGACTCCGAACACATGAAAAAAATATACCTGGAAGAACTTCTCCCCCTGGAAGAGTACGACATGATCGCGGTTTTATTATCCGGTGGAAAAGACAGCATAGCATGTTATTACAAACTCATTGAGTTGGGCGTGCCGAAAGAAAAAATTGAGCTATGGCACCACGACATAGACGGCGGGCACCCATCCCGGAGAATGGACTGGCGCTGTACACAAAATTATGTAAAAGCATTTGCAGAAGCTGAGCAGGTACCGCTGAGGTTATCGTGGCGGGTAAATGGATTTTTTGGAGAGCTTTACAGGATCGGCGCAAGCGAACCGGTCGAGTGGATGGACCCGGACACCGGGGAGATATGCCGGTGCAAGTTATCCAGGAAATACATACAGTGCCGGGAACTGAAAAAGAGCGCCACCGAGGAAATGGAGGAGAAGCTCAAAGAATACGGTTACAGAATGAAGTTCCCAGCGAAAACGGGAGATTTAAGCCGCCGCTGGTGCAGTGCATATCTGAAAATTATGGTTGCAGATTCTGTTATGAGCAACCTGAGCCAGTTGGGAGAGCTTGAAGAAATAGGCGGGAAACGCCAGAAGTTCCCGGCCAAGGGCGGAACCCATCAAGGCCGCTGGTGCAGTGGAAACTTGAAAGCCGCCGTGTAGGACAGTGTTACAGCAAACCTGGATAAGACCAGCAAGAATGTAAAAATACTGGTTGTTTCCGGAGAACGCCGCGGAGAATCAGCAGGGCGCTCCAAGTACAATGAAATGGAAATACACAGAACCAATGCCACAACCAAAGCCCACAGGTTGGTACACCAGTGGCGCCCGGTTATTGATTACTCGGAAAAAGACGTGTGGGAAGTATTGAAACGCCACAAGGTAAACCCACACCCGTGTTATAGAGCCGGTTGGAACCGGTGCAGTTGTGCAATGTGCATATTCTCAACGCCGCCATTGTTTGCAGGAATTCGGGAAATAATGCCGGAGGAATACGAGCTTTTAAAGAAAGATGAAGAAATCCTCGGCTTTACCCTGGACAATAAAAAGGACCTGGATAGCTTTGTGGGAGACGCGGAGTCTTGCGTATACCACGGAGACGCCAAGGCACTGCATAGCCTGGTAAGCGGAGAATTTGAAACAGCAGACATTTTTGTTGATGGCCCGTGGATGTATCCGGCCGGAGCATTCCATGGAGCAGAGGGAGGGACTTGTTAATGAGCGAAGCAACACTATTACAAGGCGACTGCCTGGAACTTATGAACCGGATCCCGGACAGCAGCATTGACATGGTACTGAGTGACCTGCCATATGGCACAACACGCTGCCGGTGGGACGCTCCGATCAACTTGCAGGAGTTGTGGGAACAGTACCGGCGAGTGGTAAAGGAAAACGGCGCCATTGCACTTTTTAGCGCACAACCTTTTACCACAGAGCTGATCAGCAGCAACAAAGCCATGTACCGCTATGAATGGATATGGAGAAAAACACAGCCCAGCGGATTTATGAACGCCAAGAAAATGCCACTGAGGACCCACGAAAACATAGAAATATTTTACCGGAAGCCGCCGACCTATAACCCGCAAATGACGCACGGGCACCAGAGAAAGACAGCGACGGCATACGGAACCAGGGAATCGGACGGCAGCAGCTGCTATGGCCGGGAGGAAAGAAACTATACATATGACTCCACGGACCGGTATCCGGTGGATGTGCTGCAATACAGCACCGGGGACAAGTCCAAGCGCCTACACCCGACGCAGAAGCCCGTGGACCTGCTGGAATACCTGGTCAAGACCTACACGAACCCAGGAGAGACAGTCCTGGACAACTGCATGGGAGCTGGGAGCACCGGCGTTGCCTGCCTGAATACCGGACGGGAATTTGTAGGGATAGAGCTGGATCCGGAATATTACCAGATTGCAAAAGAAAGGATTGAGCAGCATGTGGAAAATATTTTTTGAATATATGGACAAGTCCAAAATTACATTAACGGGAAAAGGTTCTGACATTTCGCTTCGATTAGCAATGAAATACGACAACCTTTACAATCGCGAAGCGGTTAGAGCTGAGTATCAGAGATACCCCAAAAATAAATATGCTGCAATACCGCTGGAAGCGAAAATTAGACAGTTAAAAGAAACGGAGGAATGAGAGTCATGGGAGAAGAAAAGAGCCGTGATATTGCCGGCATTACAGTGAGATACAGTGACGGCAGCACAAAGGAAATTCAAAGCGGGTGTTGTGTGGACCTGGAAAAGGGCAGCGACGATTTATCGGTTGAAATGCTGAACGTGAAACCGTTTGACCTGGTACGCCTGGCATACGGCCTGGTGGCCGCAGTGCAGCGCCTGGGAATGAGAGACAAGCTCGAACAGTACGCAAACGGAGCTGGAGAGGGACAGGACAATGGATAAAATAACCGTTTACACCGACGGTTCCGCCCTGAGCAACGGTCGCCCTGGTTCCGGGTGCGGTTGGGCCTGCAAGCTGATGTATAAAGGCCAGGCTCGCATGAAGTCCGGCGGAGCGATAGGAGAAACTAACAACCGTATGGAAATGCAGGCGGTTTTGGAAGCTATGAAAAGTATAACTGATAAAACGATACCGGTTGAAGTGTATTCAGACAGCAACTATGTGGTGGAAACCATGAACGGCCATTTTGCTATGAAAAAGAACCGGGACCTCTGGCGGAAACTTATGAGGGAACGGCAGAAATTTACCAGTATCCGGTTTATATGGGTAAAGGGACACGATAAGAACCAGCACAACAATGATGTGGATCGCCAGGCGGTGGCAGAATCCCGGAAGATATTGGAGGCGCAGGAAAATGGACAAGTATGAGGCAGTGAAACACCTGATCGAACAGGGTAAAGACGCGACGCTGGAAGATGGCGTCGTAATGTTGAGAAGTAGAGCAACCGGCGCGGCACTGGATAGAGAATACAAGGCCATGAAAAAAGACCTGAAAACAGCAGGGTACAACGGAAGCCTGGGTATCCGAGGCGTGAGACGGGAGGCGGAAGCGTGAGAAAAGCGAGCATGAACTTTAAAAGCGGAGCCTTATATACCAAGGATGGCCGTAAACTTGCCGACATTGACAGCGGCATTGTTGAGTGGGGCGTACAGGTAACAGCGGAAGTCCCGACAAAATCGGTGGCAACGGTCACCAGGAACACAACCGGAACTATTGAGGGCAAGCTGCAGATCGGCCACCTGGATGTGTTAAGTCTTATGTACGGCATGAGAATTACAAACAACTGGTTAAAAATGCACGGCGGGATCATGGCCAGGAACGGCGGCAAGAAAAAGAAAAGGAGATTGTTTTGAACAAGATACAACAGATTTTTGGTCTGGATCCGGAATACAACAAGAAGATGGAGGAGCAAGCCAGACAGCTGCATGAGAAAGCGCTGGCAGGGAAATGGTGTTGCACATGTGAATATTGCATACCAGTAGACCCAAACCTCCCCGGCTTTGTGACGGCGTTTCCAGAATGTGAATACGGCGGCATGGCCGTCGAAACCTGCAGCAGGTACCGCGTGGCAGGAACTACAATTCGCAACAGTACCTGGGCTGACCGGATCCGCGAGAGATTTATGAGGGTGGTGTGAAGATGGACAGAAAGGAAACAACAAAGTTCCTCGGCCAGTTACTTATAAACACACGTTTTGGAGGAGCTGGGAAGCACTGGGCCAGTGAGGTAAGCATTGACCCATGGGGACGAGAAGCAAAAAGAGTTGATTACATGCAATTTTCCCCAGCTGATCAGTGCTCCATATCCGGGATAGAAAAGGGCATATTTACCTGTTACGAGATAAAGAGCTGCAAAGAAGATGTTTACAGTGGGAACGGCCTAAACTTCCTGGGAGAGAAAAACTATATTGTAACCACAATGGAGTGCTACAAGGATATTTTACCGGATTTACGCAGCGGGAAATTTTCCAAACACATGCGTGAACAGTTTCCAGAATCCTCCAACTACTTCGGCGTAATGGTTGCAATACCGGACTGGGCGGAGGCGACAGACGAATTTGAGAAACCCACACCGTTAGACGCAGAGGTAAGACAGTGGAAACTGGCGGTCATATTACCGTGCCGCTATGGACCGAGAAAACGCTCCATGACAGAATTGTTATTTTGCATGTTGCGGAGCGGACATTGAGGAGGAAGAACCATTGACAACAATAATTTTTGTTTTAGAGTTGGTCGCCCTGGCTGTCCTGATCATATGCGGGGCGTTGCTACTCCTGGATGCAGGAAGCAAGAAAAAGCAGCCAGAACACAAACCAGAGCCGCAGCAACCGCAGCGGATAACAAAGCACCCAGGCAGAAGCAAGAGGCGACCAAAAGGGCAGACTGGCCGGAAGCACCCGAAAGGAAAGAGGGAGGACTGAGCTATGGAGTATACAAAGACAGTAACGGTCAAAAGAACGTACAACGTAGAATTTTACCCAGGCGTATTTGACTGCACGGTGGGCGAATTTATACAGCAGCGGGAACGCCTGGGAGTTCCAACACAGGGATTTAAGACCTGTTTTATTTGTGGCCGGCATTTGGCCATGAACAGAATACCGATTGTGATCAGCGTATCCGGAAAAGGAAACCGGTTCGCGTGTGATAAATGTTATGAAAAAAGTCAGAGGGAGAAAGAACATGAAAAAACAGAGTTGTAGAATGACACAGCAGGAGCGAGAAACGCACAGGGAAGCCACTAAGCTCCGTAAAATGACAGACCAGCAGCTGGTTGATTATGTGAATAGCCAGAAAGAACAGGCGGGGCCAGCTAAAGACCAGGAGGCCGTACATAAGGCAGAAATCGAAGAGTTGGAGGCGGAGGTCGCTAAGTACAAAGCAAAAGCCAACAAAGCGGAAGCAGAGGCCAGAAAAAATGCAGAAAATGCAGTAAAGGCCATTAAGGGCAAAAGCACCGGAGGAAAAGCAGCGGTTGAGCGATTCCTCCAGGAGCTGAAAAAAAGACCGGATCCGGCAATGGAATCGGCAACGGTACAATTTTTAAATTAAAGAGAATCCTGGACACAATGCCGGACGATTTCGCAGAAAAGGAGGCGTGATCCATGGCATGGGATTCTGGTACATACAGGAGGGACGCCAGCAAGGCGAACCGCGGCAAACCATTTGAGGATTTTATCAATTTTGCAAACGAGAAATACCAGGCCAAAGGCATAGCAGTCATGCACAAGGTCCCCACGGAGTTTATACCGCTCCGCGGGGCGTATGGCCAAGTTGCAAACTGCAAGGTAGAACGCAAGAGTTGTGTGGATTATTTGGGCCGTTTCCGGGACATCCCAGTGGCGGTCGAGGCAAAGCACACCCAGGGAGCTAGAATTGATTTCTCGGCCGTCCAGGACCACCAGGCGGAGTATTTAGACGCATGGATGGAGGGAGAGGGCAGGCAACTTGCTTTTGTGGCCGTAAGTTTTGGCATGAATCGGTTTTTTATGGTACCGTGGAGCTTCTGGAAAGCAGCTCGCGATTGTTGGGAGAGACACAAGAAAACAAAGCAAAAAGAAATTGCCATTGTGCAGCAGTATGGGTGGACCTGGGAGACACCGGGAACAGCCAGCGCAAAGGCAGAAGATTTGCTTCCAGACTGGGAAGTTGATACAGGCGGTTTTTATGGCCTCCAGTACCTGCAAATAATTGACAAAATAGCAGGAGGAGAAACGAAAAATGAGAACAGAGGACCAGGTAATAACACAATTTAACATGAGATTAATCCGGGCAGTGATGCCACAGGGGGCGCCTATGATAGTCGTGTATGAGGATCCGAAAGACTATCCGGGTCTTTTTGTGGCACGCCTGTTTGATGGCCGGAAAAGTACGCACCTGATAGCCCTGGCGGACACATTAGAGGACATAAGAGAGGCAAAGCCGGAGCGGATGCGGATCGTAAATCGGATAGAACAGGACAGCCTGCAAATTGTGGAAGCCTGGCTCTAACAGAAAGGAGCAGCGAGCATGAGAAAAAAGGCAGCGGGAATATTAAAAGCAGTCTGGACGATTGTGATCAGCGTTGCACTGATCAGCGCAGGCCTGATGTGCCTGAGCCTGCAAAAGCAGGTAGAGGAGCTGAGCAGATTACCAAAAAACGTGCTGGTCTATGATCGGAGCCGCAAAGAAATTGTTGAGTATTACGGCACTCCGGAGAGAATTGGCAACAGCCTGGTATTACACGACGCAAACATCCTGAATATTGAGGATGTAAGCCACCTGGTAGAGTAGGAGGCGGCTATGGGAAGAAAAGAACGCAGAGCCAAGGAACGGCAAGAGAGAAAAGAAAGTATCCGCATGACGCCGGATCGTATTTATGAACTGAAACAGAAAACAGCCAACGAAGCCGTCCGGAGAGTGCAGGAGATTGAGAAAGGCAAGGAAAAGCAGCGAGCGGAGACTGCTCTGGACATGCTTCTCCTGTTCGGCATGACATATCTGCATGAGCAGAAAGGCTGGGGAAAGCAGCGACTGGAAAATTATTATGATGGCTGCATGGACTTGTTGAAAGAATTTGAGGACGGCAAGCACACGATTAAGAGCCTCCGGGACAAGCTGGTGGAAGAAACAAAGATAAACCTGGCGGAGGTAAAAGAGTAATGCAGATAATTATCAATATTTTGGCCGGAATCGGAGCGCTGACCGTGTTGAGCATTGCGTGGGTAATTGTGATCATTACCATGGACGCACACCGGGAGAAAAAGAAAGAGAAGGAAGAAACCGAGGAAAAGCAGCCAATTTGTGCGCTGACAGATGAAAATTGTATTTTTGTAGCGGAAAGGGGAACCTGCACAGGTTGTCCGATAGCAGAGGAGGCGGAGAAACGTGGGTACAGATAGAGTAAATAAAAACGGGGAAGGTTATCCGGATCCAACATTCGGAGGGGCCTGGGGAAATATACGCCGGGAGGAAAAACAGAAAGAAACGGAACGCCTGGCAATGATAAGCAATCTCATCCCGGTAATGAAGCAGACAGCTGAGCTTGCTGGTTTTGAGGTTGTAGGCCGGATCACATTGAGAGACAAAGGAACCGGCAAAGAATACAAGTAGGGTGCTATTCTAAAATCCAAAATATATCACACAATAAGACACAGGCAGCGCAAGCTGCCTGGGAAAGGAGCAGCAGTTGAGTATGGGAGAAATTATTGATCATATAGCGCAGGACACGCAGAGCAAGGAATATGAGGACGCCCGCAAGAGATACAAAGGCGTGTGCCCGGTGTGTGGGAAAGAAAACTGGATCTGCAAGAGCATTGCAATGGAGATGGGAATCAATACCGGCCACGGTGCCTGCCTGGGCTGCAAAACATTTTTACATATAACTTTCAATCCGGAGCGGCAGGAAATGGACCTGGAAAGATTTGAGGACTATGAGAAAAGCCAGAAAGCCCGCGACGACGTGGACAAGATAGCCGGAAACCTGGGATATGGAGGGCAAGACAATGGATGAAAAAGAGATAATAATCTTTAAGAAACCCAGCAAGTGGACAGCCTGGCGCCTGCAGAGAAGAATCTTAAAAAAACATGCGTACATTTTTGGGGTAAAGCCACGACTGTTTGAAAGCAATGAATCACTGAGGCAGCGGATCCTGGAAAAGGTAAAATGCAAGTGAGGAGGGCAAGACAATGAAAATTTATGAAAGCGGCTGGATTGACCTGAAAAAGACTATTGAATATATAGCAAGGGGAACAATTTGCAATACAATGGAAAACTTTGAGAATTTTGTGCAAGAGGGTTTGCAAAATGGATTCCCACAGCTGTACCGGTACATCTATAAAGATTACCGTGGAAACATTCGCATAAATAAAAACGTATTTAAACATGCAGAAGAAGTGGTCCAGTATCTGCCTTTTATTTTAAAATTGGACGAGTGCACGGAGTATGGCATTTATTTCGGGAATACGCTGGCGGAAACATTTGAGTTTACAAGAGACAATTCGCGGTGCGCGTACAACATTACAATCCGTCCACTTTATGAAAGCAAAAGAGCGGAAATAACATTTATGTTTGCAGATAGAGAGGAGGGAAACACGCGTGATGAACAAAAGCCTGATTGAATGGTGTGATTTCACATGGAATCCCGTGACAGGATGTCAGCATGGCTGCCTGTATTGTTACGCAGCTAAGCAGGCGAACAGATTTTCTGGTAATGTGCTGATCAACAAAACATCTGAGCAGCTGAGAAAAGAGTGGGACGAAAGAGGAACCCGCTGGGTGCTAGAAAAGCCTTTTAAAAACGAGATCGGGAAAGTGACGCCGTTCCCGGTAAAGTTCGAACCTATGTTTCGGGAGTATTGCCTGCCTATGCCGGCACAGAAAAAGAAACCGGCGGTTATATTTGTGGTAAGCATGGGCGACCTATTCGGGGAGTGGGTACCGGATGAATGGATCCGGAGAGTTTTCGGGGCGGCGCAAGCCGCGCCGTGGCACACGTATTTGTTTCTGACAAAGAACCCACAGAGATACATACAGCTGGCAGAAGCAGGAAAGCTGCCGCAGCAGGGAAATTTCTGGTATGGCACGACAGTAACAAGACCAGATCAGCAGTATGCCTGGTTTGAGCCTGGCACGTATAACTGGTTTTTAAGCATTGAGCCTATACAGGAGGATTTTACTTTTGATGCATCGTGGGTTATACGCAGTGAAACAAAAGGAACTTATGCGCCGCCCTGGATCATTGTCGGAGCTGAGACTGGCCAGCAGAAAAATAAAACGATACCACAGGCAGAATGGGTGCAGCATATCCTTGAATTTTCCCAGGCACACGGTAGCAAGGTATTTTTGAAAAATAACCTGGCCCCTTATTTTACCGGGGAACTGGTGCAGGATTTCCCATTTAGTTATCCCCCTAAGAATTTGGGATAGTGTGGATAAGTCAATAAATATTATGGGCGAGCGTGGAAACACGCCGCCCGGACAGGCAGGAGAGCATGAGAATTATGGGAAAAATGGATTGCGCTATGGAAGCCATGTATATGACGGATTTCTTTGAGGCGCTGGGATTTAAACGGGTGCGGGTTATGGTTGATAACAATCGTGGTACCGTTGAGGTTACGCTGCTGAAAGGAAGAATCTGGCCGCTAACATGGAGAGAAAAGGCGTATTTTAAGAAATTGAAATGCTGGGGCGTGTGCTATACCGTCAGGAGAATGGTACGCGGCATAAAGATATGGGACAACAGAAACTGGGACATAGATTGATCCCGACATAAATGTCGGGAACATATCGGAGAGGAGGCCGACATGGAAATTATAGCAGCATTTGTGGCCGGCGCATTGCTGGGAGCCGGGAGCTTGATCACATGGGCGTTGTGCGCAGCAAATACCATGTATGAGGAAAAACTGAAAAAGGTCAAGACAAATGAGGATATGTTGAAACTGGCGGACAGTGAGCAGCTGAGGAAAGCACTGAAACGGATGTGCTGGAAAACGACAATGTATTTAAGCCCTTTATTGAGGGAGGCACAGGAAAAACGTATTGATGAATGGTTAGGAGAGGAGGCTGGTCCAGAATGGAGAGAGTAATGGAGCAGAGCGTGGAAGAGAAAGAAGAGGTAAAAGGAACCAGCAGAGAGCCTGGCGCACTGGCAGGGGTGTACGAGGTGCTGAGCCAGCGGGCTATTGATGAAGCTATCCGCATAGGCGTAGAAGCAGGCACGGCAGCGGCGGAGAGACGCCTGGAAGAGGGCAAAAAGGAGCAGACAAAGGGAAGATATACCCGGAGACTGCACAACACACGCCTGTTGCTGGCAAATTATCGGAATCTGAAAGAGCATGTGAGTGGTGCAGTATTTAATGGCCGCAAGGCAAAAGAGAGTGCCCTGGACATTCTGGACGGCCTGGACAGCTTCGAGTACGAGGACAATTATTATATTGGCAGCATTAAGCAGAGTCAGCAGCGCACATTGATCATACTGACACACATTGACGAAATGCTGAAATTGTACCGGATATCATGCGAGCAGAGCGGCAAGGCAGAGGAAATGCGCCGGTACCGGATTTTGCACGCTGCATATATCGCGCCGGAAAAGAAGAGTGCAGAAGAAATTGCACGCGAAAATTGTGTAGAAAAGCGCACCTATTACAGTGACCTGGGAAAGGCTGTAAAGCCGCTGTCTGCACTGATTTTCGGCATTGATGGCATAAGACTTGCATAGTGCCTGCACGGTGCAAAAAGTAGACATTTTCAATGCACTACATAGATGTTAAAATGATAGAGTGGAGGAATTGGAGAAATGGCAAGAAAGAAGAAAAAAGACGAGGCTGAGAACTATTTCAACAACGTGGCCAACTACCAGACCGAAGCGGAAGCAAGGGCCGTTACGCCGGAGGGTGTAAAGGTCTTTTGTGCTTTTGACGAGCTGGTACCTATTGGCAAAGTGGTTCCGAACCCTGGAAACCCAAACACCCATCCACCTAAGCAGGTCGCACTGCTGGCTGCCATTATCAAGGGGCAGGGATGGAGGAAACCTATTACAGTGAGCAAACGCAGCGGCTTTGTTGTGACCGGTCACGGACGCCTGGAAGCTGCACAGTCCATGCAGGCCAGTGTTGTGCCTGTTGAATACCAGGAATATGCCTCGGAGGCAGAGGAGTATGCTGATCTGATGGCAGACAACCGCCTGGCGGAGCTGAGTGAAATGAACACCTCGGCACTGGCAGACATGCTGCAGCAGATGGACACCGGAGAGATACCGCTGGAAATGAGTGGATACACAGAGGAGGACCTGGAAGATCTACTCAACGCCCTGGGAGGTGTGGACGATACGGAGAACAACGGAGAGGACACCGTACCGCCATCGAAAAACATTCCCATGACCCATGCCGGAGATATTTGGCACCTGGGGCAGCACCGCCTGATTTGTGGAGACAGCACCAAGCCAGAAACCCTGCAGAAGCTGTTGGGGGATGAACTGGCGCAGTGCGTGAACACTGATCCACCGTATGGCATAAGCCTGGATGGTGGCGGAGGAAACGGGAAGAGACAGAAACAGCAGATCGAAAACAACGGCATGATCGCCAACGACGAGCTGACCGACGACGACCTCCTCGGTAAATTACTGATTCCGGCATTTAAGAACGCCGTGAAGTACAGCAAGCCAGATGCTGCATTTTACATTTACCATGCGACCGATACCCGCAGGGACTTTGAGGACGCTATGACAGCCGCAGGCCTGCTGGAAAAGCAATACTTGATATGGTTGAAGAACAACCACAACCTGAGCGGTACCGATTACCTGAGAGACTTCGAGCCTATGTTTTATGCAGAGAAAGCAGGACATACGGCCAAGTGGTGCGGAGATCGCAGCAACAACACCTGCTGGAAGATAACCCTCCGGGATGATGCAGGCATGGCGACCACCCTGAGCGGTGGCATTGTTGTGACTGACGGAGCAGGAGGCAAGGCTTTTATTTCTGACAAGGTACCAAAGGGAAAGAAAATCCGGTACCTGAGACTGCAGGAAGATAAAAGCGTTTTCTTATACCCGGAAGATAAGCAGGGAGCCGTTTGGGAAGTGGCAAGAGATACGGCGACGTTCCACCCGACACAGAAACCGGTGGAGCTGGCCACAAGGGCGATACTGAACAGCTCGGATCCGGGAGACATTATCCTGGACCTGTTCGGCGGTTCTGGCTTCACGCTGATCGGCGCAGAAATGACCGAGAGACAGGCCAGGCTGGTAGAGTTAAGCCCAACCTATTGTGATGGAATTATTCGGCGGTATGTAAGCTATACCGGCAATGCTGGTGTTACATGCACCAGGGACGGCAAAGAATACGCATACGTGCAGCTGAATGATGAAAATATAAAGGCAAATATGCCGGATCCGGAAGAAACGCCGGAAGCTGCTGAGGACATCAATGTCCCTGGCAAAGAGTAACACCTGAGAGGGCGGCCACCATGGCCGTTCTTTTTATGTTTTGGAGAAAGGAGGGAGCAGCACATGGCAGCAAAGAGAGACGCGCCTGAACTATGGGAGCAGCAGGAGGGCGAGAAGTCGCAGCATTACCAAAAGTTTTGCCAGTACAGAGATATGCCATACGGAACCCAGGGACGGGAACCGGAGAAAAGAAGCATTCGACGCCTGGCAGATGCTATGGGAATGAAAAGCAAAAGCAGCATTGAAAAGCTGAGTACGCAGTGGAACTGGGTAGAACGTGCAGCGGCCTATGATGTTTACATGACCGAGCTGGAACGCTTCAAGAATGAGCAGGAAATCAAGAAAATGCACGATCTACACGCAAAACTGGGCGTACAGCTTTTGAATAAAGCCACCCGTGGCCTGATAGCCCTCCCGGATAATGAATTGTCTGCACAGGACATTGCCCGACTGGCAGACGTCGGCGTGAAGATAGAAAGAATGAGCCGCGGCGACAGTGCGGAGAGCATAGCCGTGAGCGCAAAGGCAACCGTTGAGCACAGCGGCGGCCTGGAACTGAGCGGCAGCATTCCGGACATGTCCGACCTATCAGACGAGGAGCTGGAAAACCTTGAGCAAATACTGGGAAAGCTACATAAATAGCAGCCAGTTTGACCCAGGAACCCTGTTAAAAGGGATTCGCAGGGAACGGGCAGAGCGGTCCCTATCGGAGTTTATACAGCAGTCCTGGCCGATTATTGAGCCGGGTACCACGTATATACCGAACTGGCACATTGATCTGATATGTGAGTACCTGCACGCTGTTAGGGACGGGGAAATAAAGCGGCTTGTGATAAATATCCCGCCCCGACACATGAAAAGCATAAATGTAACGGTGTGCTTCCCCTGCTGGGCCTGGACCCAGGCACCTGAGAAAAGATTTATTAAGGTTTCGTACAGTGATTCCCTGAGCCGTAAGCACAACGTACTGAGCCGTGATATTATACAGTCTCCCTGGTACACTGAGAACTGGGGCGACATTGTAAAATTGAAAGACGACGTAAACCGGCAGAACGAATTTAAGAACACCCACCAAGGTATGATGTTTTCGACCTCTGTCGGTGGTGCACTGACTGGCGAGGGCGGTGACATAATTATAGTTGACGACCCGCAGAACCCAGCGCAGGCCAACAGTGAGACTGAGCGGCAAAACACTATAGATTTTTTTAAGAACACACTGCAGACACGATTGAACGACCCGAAGAACGGCGCGATCATTATCGTTATGCAGCGCTTGCATGAGATGGACCTGACCGGTTACGTGCTGGCAGAAAACCTGGGGTACGAACATTTGTGTTTACCAGCTGAGGCAGAGAAAAAGACAATAATAACATTCCCGAAAAGCGGCAAGCAGCTCATAAGGGAAGAGGGGGACATCCTGAACCCCCAGCGATATGACAAGGAATCCCTGGCCGGACTGAAAAAGAGCATGGGCTCATTGCAGTATTCCGGACAGATGCAGCAGCGACCGGCACCGGCAGACGGTAATATTTTCAAAAAGGCAGGGCTACAGCATTATTACAATCAAGCCCCACACTGCAATATGATCATACAGAGCTGGGACATGGCATTTAAAGACAGCGACGGCAGCGCTAAGGTTGCTGGTTACGTGATGGGCCGGAGCGGACCCAACGTTTATGTATTTGACCTGGTAAACGAGAAAATGAGTTTTACCCAGTCTGTGAAAGCGGTTCGGGATATGACAGCCAAGTGGCCAAAAGCCAGGGCAAAGGTTGTTGAGGACAAGGCAAACGGCCCGGCGGTTATGGATGTGCTGGGAAAAGAAGTCTCTGGCCTGGTACCGTTCAACCCACGCGGCAGTAAGGAAGAGAGAGCTATTTCAGTGACACCATATTTTGAGGCTGGGAACGTATTTTTTCCGGATCCAAACACGGCGTCATGGGTTACTGATTTACAGAAAGATTTACTGATGTTCCCAAAGGGCGTGTATAAAGATACCGTTGACGCCCTGGTGCAGGGAATTTTGTATTTGATGGATAAGCCATCACAGACAGGACCGCCGGCTGAGACAGTAGCGGGCGGCATGAGCAGTTATTGGAGAAGAAAGTGAGGTGCAAGGCTATGGGAATGGGAAACAGAAACGCTGCAAACGGAAGCATGATCGCTGGCATGGGCGGTTTTGGGTGTATGCTTTATAATGCAACCGGAGCGGCTACTAAGTACGAACCGGAGGCAGAGAACCGCCACATTGTTGCGGTGCAGGCACTGACTGATACAACAATCAGAACAGTGGGAGCTGCCTGGGACGCACCAGCAGCAGTTGACGGCCTGGTTCTGACAGCAGGCAACTGTTTGTACCTGAAAGCGGCCAGCGTGACGATTTTGAGCGGTACAGGCATTATGTACTATGGATATGGCCAGGTAGCAGAGGCAGGTGGGGAATAATGAGCCTGTCGCTGATGAACCGGATCAACCGGAACAATAAGACCGGCAAGGGAGACGGCAAGAACATGGACAGAAACGCCTCCGTGCAGGTTAAGGTACAACAGACAGCACAGAAGCTGCTGTATAAGATTTGTGGACGGAAAGGAGGGCTGTCATAGTGGCAACCACAGCAGGAGAAATCGGCCGCATAGGGCAAAAGCGCTATGGCGGCTTTTTTTACGAGGAATTTTTGAAAGAGCTCCAGGGCCGTAAAGGCGTGGAGACATACAGAGAAATGGCGGACAATGACGACGTGATCGGCGCCATACTGTTTGCTATTGAGATGCTGATCCGGCAGACGAACTGGACCATACAGCCAGGAGGACCGGAGAACGCAGACGAAGAGGCGGCAGAGTTTATTGAGAGCTGCATGGACGACATGCAGGACACCTGGACAGATACCATTTCGGAAATCTTGTCGTTTTTAACATACGGGTGGAGCTACCACGAAATTGTGTACAAGCGGCGTTGCGGCAAAAACCGGGACAGCCGCTTAAATAGCAAGTATGACGACGGGCTGATCGGATGGGCTAAGCTGCCTATTAGAGCACAAGAAACCCTTTATCAGTGGGAGTATGACGACAATGACAACCTGACCGGTATGACACAGATGCCGCCGCCAAACTTCGGCCTGTACACGATACCGATAGATAAAGCCCTGTTGTTCCGGACAAAGAGCCGGAAGAACAACCCGGAGGGGCGCAGCGTACTAAGGAACGCATACCGGTCATGGTACTTCAAGCGCCGCATACAGGAGATTGAGGGAATCGGTATAGAGAGAGATCTGGCAGGCTTCCCGGTGTTGACGGCACCGGAGGGCATGAACATATGGGACACGGATGATCCGGACATGGTAGCCATCCGTGCAGGTATGGAGGCCATTGTTAAAAATGTGCGTCGAGACAGTACCGAGGGGCTGGCGCTTCCGAACGGCTGGCAGTTCCAGCTGTTGAGCACAGGAGGCCGCCGCCAGTTTGATACCAACGCGATCATTGAGAGATATGACACCCGCATGGCAATGACAGTGCTGGCAGATTTTATTTTCCTGGGACACCAGAGCGTCGGCAGCTTTGCACTAAGCAGCGACAAGACAGAACTGTTTTCCATGGCAATAGGCGCGTACCTTGATATTATTTGTGAGGTTTTTAATAACCAGGCAATCCCCCGCCTGATCAACCTGAACGGCGACCACTTCAACGGCATTACAGATTATCCGCGAATGGAGCACGGAGACATTGAGGACGAGGACATTGAGAAGCTGGCCAACTACATAAAGGAAATGACCGGCGTCGGCATTTTAACACCAGACAGCCAGTTAGAGGACTATGTAAGAGAAGCAGCGCACCTGCCTGAACGCCTGGAAGATGATATACCGGCAGTGCCGGATTCAGGAGGAGAAAAGCCAGTAAATGCGCGGCAAAGGCAGCAGGCAAAGCCGCAACAGCAGCGTAGCAGCACGGTTGACCCCGGAGGAGGAGAGGAAGATCCTGACGGAGTGACCGAGGAAGATATGCAGGCCGTTGAGGAGGCAAGGAAGAGACTGGGGAGGGACCCATAATGCAATTTAAAAAGATACGGATCCGCAAAGCGGCTGGCAAGAAGAAAAGCCAGGGCGGACAAAATGCGCTGAACAAGCTGAACAGCTTCCTGAACGCGGCGTCCGCTGAACCGGCATATATTTTGCATAGCACATGGACCAACCAGCAAAATGCGATTACCTACAAGGAAATCCGCGAGGCTATAATGAACGGCCACATGAGCGAAAGCACTTTCCAACAGTGGCAGCAGGATTATAGCAAGATGGTAAGCGACAAGCTGTCCCCTGTATGGGTTAAAGCTATGGAAACGGCAAGCCTGGGCGTGCAGGAACAGCATGACAGTTTTTTCTTTGATCACACATGGCCAGGGGTAACGAAGTGGGTTCAAGAGCACGGCGCGGAGTTTGTGACGAACATAAGCGCTGAGCAAAAGAACGCAGTGAGCGCTCTGATCGCCAGAGCATACAGCAAGGGAGAGAGTGCGGAGGAGTTATCTAGGGCAATACGTCCGTGCATAGGCCTGACACAGCGCCAGGCTATTGCAAACGCGAACTATTACGATCATGTGAAAGACTCCTTGCTAAAGAATAATCCAGGCATGAAAGAGGCCATAGCGGCCAAGAAAGCCCAGGAAGCAGCGGCCAAGTACGCAGCGCAACAGCACCGGTACCGTGCTAACATGATAGCGGAGACAGAAATGGCGTTTGCATATCAGCATGGCGAGTATGAAGCGGTAAAGATGGCCCAGGCGCAGGGCCTTATGGGCGTTGTGGAAAAGGTATGGTCAACATCTTATGACGACGGCGTTTGTGATATCTGCAACGGGCTAGAGGGGCAGACGATAGGCATAGACGACAATTTTAATTTTAAGCTGAATAAATTACTTTTTGGAGGGCAAAGGCTGACACCACCGGCACATCCGCAGTGCAGGTGTGCGGTTGAGTATAGGGAGATTTCCCCGCCGGTAATACAGCCGGCACAGAGCCAGACACCGGGGCCAAGTATACCGGATCCGGCAACACCGTCCGTCCCTGGCAGCTTGCAAATGCCGCAGGGAATGAAAGACAAAGGTCTGGCGCACCTGGGAGGTACCGGAGAAATGCACTTGTGCGAGGACGGCAGCGGCACGGAATGGCTTTTCAAACCGGCGCAGTCCAAAAGCGGCACACCGGAAGAGTTCCGGGCCTATGTGCAGGAAGCTGGCTACAAGGTGCAGGACATTGTGGATCCGGACACGGCCGTCAAGGTTGGCACCGGAAACATAGGCGGCCAGTTTGGTGCATACCAGCAGAAAATTGACGTGGACCCGAACGGGTTCGACTTCAAGGCGTGGCAGCAGTACGGCACAAAAGGTCTGACAGCTGACCAGGTACAGCAGATACAGCGAGAACATGTTACAGACTGGTTGCTGGGGAACTATGACAGCCACGGCGGCAATTTTGTAACAGATACCAGCGGACGGCTGATCGGCGTAGACAAAGAACAGTCTTTCCGGTACATTACCGACAAGGCCAGCCAGAAAATGACATACGCATACCACCCCAACAGCAAGTATGGCGAAACAGAACCGCTGTACAACACTGTTTTCCGGAAGTATGCCAACAATGAGCTGGACCTAAACCCGCAGGACACCCTGGCATATATAAAACGGGTTGAGGCAATACCTGACAAGGAATACAGAGAGATATTCAGGGGCTATGCTGAAAGCCTGAAAGGCAAGGGAAAGGATGCAGAGCAGCTGCTGGATGCCATTGTGGAGCGAAAGCAGAACCTCCGGGAAACGTACCGGACATTTTACACGGACCTACTGACCCAGCGGACCGGTAAAAAACAGGCAGCTTTTGTGTGGGCGGACGAAGCGCAGAACACGGCCAAGACCATCCAGGCAGCCACGCATGACGTGACGGCACTGAAAAAGATGGGAAAGGCAGATCTGCTGCAGATGGCCAAGGCACAAAACATTGCCTATTGCAACAACATGAACAAACAGCAGCTCATTGACAGCTTGTCCGACCCGGTAAAGGCAAAACAGTGCAGCAAGGATGTACGGGACAGACTGGCAGCCAACCAGGCGGCCAGAAATGCCAAGACAACACCGAAAGCACCTGCAGCAACCAATACAGGGCACTTGCCTCCAGGAACCAAAACGGCCGAGGATGTTTTTACAGATTTTGACAAGATACACCCAGGGCCAAAGCAGGGGCAGGCGGTATGGAGCGACGCGGACAAGGTTGAGGGCATGAACCTGAGCGCCCGCCGTATGATTATAGACGGAGACGTGCACTATGAGATTACCGGCAAGCTGAGGTCCAGCGCCTGGGATGATGTACTGCAGAGGATGGACGGGGCAAACCCGACGGTCCCAGCGCAGCATATCAATATGAGCTTTGAAACCACGGCCCCGACAGCAAGAGCATGGACCAGCAACACACTGGTTGAAACCCAGGCGAACATATACGGGGTTGCTACCTATCTGGATCCCTATGATCCAAAGTATGCGTCCTTTGAGCTATACAGCGGCCAAAGCCTGCATTCCTGGGACGGATATTTTAGAATCCGCGTTCGAAGCAGTGGGGATGGTATAGTGGACGCCAAAAAAGCCACGGAGCTGCTGAAAAAGGTAGGTCTGGATGAAGTAGCCAGGACGCCGACAGCAGCCGCAGAGGAAACCCTGAAAAAGGCAAGGCTTGTGTGGTCACAAGCACCTAACCGGGTGGACGAGCTGAAAGACCTGGCAGGTAGCAAGCTGGTAAACAAACTGGACGAGATAATCGCCCAGGAAAATATCAATGTGGTGCAGCTGGTCAGCATGAAGCTCCAGAACGAATACAACGGCTATATAACCTATGTGGTTCCTGGACTTGCAAAGGACCTGGAAAAGGCCGGCGCAAAGTATGTTTACCATAGTGTTTCCAGAGAGGGCGACGTTATAAAAATTTTGCAAAGCGGCGGAATTTCGTCCACCATGAGCAGAATCAAGCAGGGCATACAGCAGCCAGCTGGTGCCAGCATGTACTCTGATATGGGAACCGGCGGAGCTGATAACGCATTTACCAGACTTGTGACCGGGAGCGCGCAGAAAGCAAAGCGAAAATTTTCCAACGCCAGTGTAGCGGGCGACTACCAGATAAAAATGAGTACCGCAGTCCTGGAACGTACAGACTATTATTCTTTTGGCGGGGATAAGTTTGGAAAAGTTGCAGATATAAGTAAATACGGGGCAAGCCCTGAACAGTTTGTCAAGAATATGGAAAGCAGTTTTGCTGGAAGTAATGAAATTATGTTCCGAAACGGAATAGATAGCCGATATTTTACAGAAATCATGTGCAATAGCAGATATGAAAGGCAGCACCTGTTGAGTGAACTTCGAG
Source organism: Ruminococcus sp. SR1/5 (assembly GCF_000209835.1). Classification (NCBI taxonomy): domain Bacteria; kingdom Bacillati; phylum Bacillota; class Clostridia; order Eubacteriales; family Oscillospiraceae; genus Ruminococcus; species Ruminococcus sp. SR1/5. Next base: position 1,219,218 of record NC_021014.1, read on the forward strand.
CACGGGGTATAATGGATATTAACGGCATTGATATTGAAAAATTTATAACCGTAGGGAGTGAACTGTAATGGATTATAGAAAAGCATACTGGTTTGAACAGCCGCACATGCCTGGCATGTTTAATGTGGCCGTACAGCCTATTGTGGATCCACGGGACGGGCGCCTGCATTTTGCGGTACCTGATTCCGGTATATGGGCCTTGACCGGAAAAGTGATCAAGGACACCGGGGACTATTTTGAGTTTGAATGTAATGACAGTGTAATGGGTGCCAGAGGCGGCACCTATAAATTTTCTGCACTGGATATTAAGACATTCCGGAAAGAAACCTGGAAGTGGATCGCGCAGGGCAAGGACATTGCTGAGTGCTGCCAGAATACAGCAGATCTGCATTTCTGGTACCGGAAGAACTGGCCAAACAGCCGCGTGGCAGAAATTGGAGCCTGGGAGATGGAAGAGAACAGGCGAAAAGGACACCGCACGGACACTTAAAATCAAAAACGTACATTTTTGAGCGTAAAGCGTGACAAAAACGCGGAAAACGTGCAGAAAATCAACAATAATGTGCAGAAATGCCATTTAACGCAGAGCGTCTGGAAGAACCCAGGCGCTTTTTTCATGCCTAAAAGGAGGAGAAAATGCAGACTTTCAGTGACATTATTAAGAGCCGGGCGCAGCCGGTTGAGAAAAAGGGGCGCTTTAAGGTTCAGAAAGTAGACGAGGACAAGCGGCTTGTATTTGGGTGGGCCAACGTGTCCGTGGATGTGGGCGGCAATGAGGTTGTTGACCTGCAGGAGGACATGATCGACCCGGAAACCCTGGAAGCCGCAGCCTATAAATTTGCAGAGCTGTATCGAGACGGCGGGGAAATGCACGAAAGAACGGGCACCGCAGTCATGGTGGAAAGCGTTGTGCTGACTGAGGAAAAGCAGACAGCAATGGGACTGGCCGCCGGTACCTTGCCGGTTGGTTGGTGGATTGGCTTCCGCGTCACTGATGATGACGTATGGGAGAAAGTGAAAAGTGGAGAATACAGCATGTTCTCCATTGGCGGCACCGCGATCCGGGAAGAAGTTGAGGACGACGACGGAGCCGCAGCAGAGTGATAAGCAGGAACACCGGGAAACTGGCGTTTTTTGTTTATAAAAATTTAGAGAGGAGGACACGGTCAAAGTGGCAAAGACAAAGTTGAAAGACCTGGAAGTAACAGAGGTTAGCCTGGTGGATGCTGGCGCAAACCAGCACGCGCACGTTGCCCTGTATAAGAGAAACGGCGGGAAACCGGAAGAACAGCCGACGGGCCAGAATCCGGAACAGGCACCAGCAAAAAGCGGCCTGCACAAGTTCTTTTCTGCCATTGGCAAGGCGTTGAAGCTGGACCAGGCAGACATTGACAGCGCAGTGGCCGACATTGAAAAAGCAGATACATTCAATGACAAGATGGAAGAACGCAAGCTCCGCCACATTACTGATGAAATTTGGGATGTGTGTTTTGCACTGGAAAACAGCTTGTGCAGCATTATCCGGGACGAAGAAGTAACGGACAAGGCCGCACTGATGAACCAGAGCATTGACGAGTTTGACGTGGCCATCAAGGGCCTGGTTACTTCCTGGGGCGCAGGTAAAACGGCACAGATTGTAAAAACAGCTGGTGCCGTGAGCGTAGAGCACATGCAGGAAACCGTTGACCGCCTGGGAGGGATGATTGAAAAGGCGACAGGCAAACCGCAGCCGCCGGAAACAGAGGATCCTGAACAGGAGGGCGGGGAGACACCGCCGGAAGATAACGGAAAAACCAAAACAAAGAAATTTATAGGAGGAGAAACTGACATGAAATTCAACGAGGCAAACATGACAGCAACAGACCGCATGGCGTTTGAAGAACTTAAAAAGCGCTATGGTGTTGAGGATGGAGCTGAGGGCGCAGGAGCAGGCGCAGGAGCAGCGCCGGAGGGCGTAGGCAAGGCAGCGGGCACCGGAGTAGTAGAAACCCCAGGAGCGGCCGCTGAGGGCGCACAGGGAGCAACAGGACAGCAGGCAGCTGGCGAAGATATTTACAAGGGCCTGCACCCGTTAGTGGCAGCTGAACTGATCGCACTGAGAAAGCAGGCAGACGCAGCGCAGGAGGAAAAACTTTACAACGTTGCGAAGAAGTACGAGATCATCGGCAAGAAACCGGAAGAACTGGTCCCGACATTAAAGGCACTGCAGGCAGCAGGCGGCACTGCATACGACGACATGATCGGCGTACTTGACGGAGCAGTGGCAGCGGTAGAAAAATCTGGACTCTTCGGAGAGGTTGGCAAAAGAGGCGTAGGAGCCACAGGAGGCACTGACGCATGGAGCCAGATCGAAAAGAAAGCGGAGGAAATCCGCAAGAGCAACGCCACCCTGAGCTATGCAGAATCCATTGACGCTGCATGTGTACAGAACCCTGACCTTGTACATGAGTATGAGGCAACAAGACGATAAGGAGGCAGAGATCATGAGCTATTACGGAACAGTTATCAATGACAGTGCAGTAATTGTGGTAAAGGCCGGGGAAGAGATTCCGGCACCGGCTTTTTTAGCAGTTGGCGCTGACGGAAAAGTGGCAACAGCAGGCAAGAACGCCATCGGTATTGTATTGCCTGGATGCGACGACAAAGTAACAGCAGGGGACGACCTGGACGTGCAGATCAAGGATATTGGCGCATGGACAGCTGGCGCAGCCGTAGCATACGGCGACGAGCTGGCAGTCGGAGCAGGCGGCAAGGCAGTAAAGGCAACAGCAAAGTCCTTTATCGTTGGCATTGCGCTGGAAGAAGCAACAAAAGCAGGCCAGCGCATTGCTGTACAGATCGTAAAAGCAGGCTACAAGCCAGCAGAATAATAAACAGGAGGAATAAAAGACTATGAGCAGAAATGTAATGAGCACTAACGCAGGGATTGCGGCAGAAATTGCAAAAGGATGGAAGCCAAACCAGTACCTGACTAATATGTCCCAGGCATATTTCGCACAGCCTGGCGACTGGGTGGCACCGTCCATTTTCCCGATTTGCCCGGTAGCTACTAGCTCCGGATTTTACTACACATTCGACAAGGGAGATCTTGCGAGGGACAACGTAGCCCGCAAACCGGCATTCGGAAAAGTTAATCCGGCCATCATGGGAACAGGAGAAAACCAGTATGGCTGCAAGGTTGACCAGGTTATTGTCGGCATTGACCAGATCGCAGCACTGAACTACCAGCGCAGCCATGCGCCGGGCGTACAGGATCCACGCCGCGCCAAGGTTCGTTTTGCTAACGAGCAGATGAGCCTGCACCTTGATATCCTTTTCGCAAAGGGATTTTTCCACAGTGGAGTATGGGGAGACGAATGGCAGGGAACAGACAGCAACCCGACTGGTAAGAAGTTCCTGAAATTTAATGATGCCAACTTTGATCCGGTACACTTCTTTGACGAGCGCCGCCGCGATATTAAGCGCAGAGGCCGCCGCCAGCCTAACCGTTTAGCCCTGGGCTATGACGCATACCTGGCACTGAAAGAGCACCCGGACATTGTTGAGCGTGTGAAGTACACCGGATCCACTGCAAACCCGGCTATCGTAACACAGCAGGTTCTGGCCCAGGTACTGGGATTTGAGCGGGTTAAGGTACTGGAATCCACCTACAACGTGGCAAAACAGGGAGAAGAGGCAAACATGCAGTTTATTTGTGACAGCAACGCCGCCCTGATGTGCTATGCAACCAACACCCCGCAGGTAGACGAGCCGTCCGCTGGCTATATTTTTACCTGGGATATGCTGGGAAATGGTTCCTATACTGCTATGGATCAGTACGAGGGAGAGAACGGAACACACAGCGAGTTCATTGAGGGACTTATGAGCACCGACATGAGAAAGACAGCCGACGATCTGGCAACATACTTTACTGATTGTGTGTAATGCCTGAAAGGAGGATGTTATGAGCTATGTATGCGTAAAGCCGATCACACTACTCGGCAACGATTACAAGCCGGGAGAGCTGATCCAGGATGGACACATCCTCCCGTCCAGAGAGCGTGCACTGGTACGCGCTGGTTGCATTGCTGAGGTAACAGGAGGCACTGAGCTTCCTGTTGCTGAGCTGGTGCAGGTGGAAACGGGGGAAGAGGTTACATTTTCCATCCCGGTAGTGCAGGAATCTGACGGAGACACCGCCCAGGTTATGGGTGTGCCGCTGACAGAGGGAGACGTGCAGCATATTTTTTCTATTATGCAGATGAACGCGGAAGAGGCGGCAAAGGCAGTCAAGGACGTGACAAACGAAAACGTTTTGATTGTGTTACACGCTGCTGATTCCCGCAACACTGTAAAGAAAGCTGCCAAGAGCCAGGCAGAGGCCCTGGAACCTGCAGAAAGGTAAGGTAAAGCCGCATGAAGAAAAAGACGTATACCTATAATCCGGAGAAGATAGGAGAGCCTGGCGTTGACCGTATGCGCTTCGAAATAGGCGACACCATGGTCGAGGGCGAGCAGGAAACCAGCGCTTTGTGCAACGAAGAATACGAGGCCATCATTGCGGCAAGAAAGACGTGGAAACGTGCCAAGCTGGCCGTGCTGGAAAGCATAATGCGCCGGTTCGGCATGGAAGTGAACACGACGGTCGGACCGTTAAAGTTGGAAATGCAGAGCCGCGCAGAATTTTGGCGGAAGCAGTACGAACAGCTGAAAAAAGAGTGCGGAGCTGACACGGTACCAACGGCCGGAAAGGCTTCTCCGGAATCGGGAACAGACGGAGGTCATTATTTTTATGGCGGTATGCACGACAATGCGTATGCAAAAACAGGAGGGGGCGAGCGCGATCTTTTATTTAAGACCAGGTAATTTGTACAAGGATTTTCTTGTCGCAAAATGCACCAGCGGCATAGATGGGAAAGGCCGCCCTGTAAAAAAATATGAAAGCAACGACAGTGCCATGATACATGCCGTTCTGGCCCAGGCAACACCGCAGGAAAAAGCCAGATGGGAACAGATACAGCACCCGATCACACACACGATTGTGGACCGGGGACACCCGAAAGCAGCGGAAACGGACCAGCTGACATGCGGAAACCGCAAGTTTTATGTGCAGGGCGTTGACGAACCGGGGCAGCTGGGGCTGTATACCATCTATTACGTGGAAGAGAGGGCAGACGTATGAGCGTGCCTGATATAAGCGTTGAAGTAGCAAAAAAAGTGACCGCTATCGGCCAGGAAATGAAATCCAGAGCCGCAAGAGGCAGCAGGGCGCTGAAAAATGCGGAGCTGCAAGTGCTGAGAGGGCAGCGAGGCGGCAGGAGCTACAAGAAATCATTTAAAAAGAGCAGTTACACGGCGTCTGCACCAGGCGAACCGCCAGCAGTACGCAGTGGAAAGTTGCGGAGCAGCTTCAGACCGGTGGCAGGATCCTCCGGCGGGGCTTTATCCGTGAAAGTGGCCATTGAGACAGATACCCATTATGCAGGGTACCTGGAACATGGCACAAGCAAAATGGCGGCAAGGCCATACGTGGAAAAGATTAAACAGAAAGCGGAACCCGAAATCAAAAGCATTTTCGGAGCACCGTACAACGTGTAAGGAGGTGCCAACATGGCATTGATAAAAGACAGAGCGGCACCTGTTTTTGACAGTGAGCAGGTGCACAAGGGCGATCTGATAAGGGCAAAGCATAAAACATGGGACGAGTACAAAAACGGGCTTGTTGTTGGGATAACCAGCAATGAGCTCGTTGTGCTTTACCACACTGGCATAGGGAATGTTTCAAACCACTTTGTAATACTGGCAAGTGAAGTGGCCGGCGGGGAATGGCAGGGAACCTGGACGGAGGACATGCAGGCCGTACAGAACATTGTACCCGCAGAGAATGAAAGCGACAGCGCGACAGCATGACCCTGGAAGAACTGATCTACACCAGGCTTGTCCAGGAGAAAGAACTGGCAGAGAGCCTGGCAAAGTATGAGGGCGTTCCGGCGATGTTTTTACAGAAAGCACCGGACGACAAAGCCCAGGGGTGGGGAGTGAGCCAGTACCCCCGCGCTGATTACCTGGTAGACATGACAGCAGACCCGGAACGGCACAGCAGCGGCATGGTAAGCGTGAACGTATACAGTGACGACACAGGCAAGCCACCGGAGGAGTTGGCGCCGCTGGTGCGTATAGCGCTTTGCGACGTGGTAATGCAGGCGGATGATGGAGCCTATTGTATTACCTGGGCCAGAACGGAGCTGTTTGAAGTGAATGACAGCCAGAACCCTAACACCCTAGTAAACGGGTGTTCGCTTACATTTTTGCTGATTGCATTCCCACAGCAGATCACACAGGCACCGGATCCGGCACTTGCAATGCAGGAATTTTTGAAACGCTGGGAAACAGACGCCCTTGTGATCAACAAAGACCATATTGAAAGTTTTTATGAGCCGAGTGACTTCCACCCGGCTATTTATGTGCGCATTTCCGGGACGAAAAAGAAACGCCAGACATGCGCACTCACATGGATGGAGTGCAGCATGGCCATACATGTGATCGCACCAACGCCGGAGGCAAGGAACAGCTGGACACGGTATCTATACGACACCCTGGCCAGACTGGGAGAAATTATCCTCCTGGACGGTGCACCGCTGCTTTTTGATGAATTGGCGGTTGATAATGCCGCCGACTACCTGACCAGGGGGCAGATAACCATCAAAGGGCAGTACGCAACTGAGAATTTCAGTGGGTATTCCCACCCACTGAAAGAAACCTATTTCAACAAATAAGGAGGACGAAGAAATGGCAACAACCAAGAAGCCCACAGAAGCCACAGAAACGGCTGAACAGGCACAGGCGGACAATTCCAGGGCTGAGGCCGTAAAAGTCGAAAATGAGGCGGCTGAGAAGCTCACAGCACCGGTCTACACTGCCGAGGAATACGCCAGAGCAGCTGCAAAAGTGTTTGAGGGCAAATACAGCCCGGACATTGTGCGCGCTGCTTTTGCAGTAGCCGGAAAGAAAGAAGCGACCAAAGCGGAAGCTGAGGAGCTTGTAAAGAAATTTGCCAACAAGGAGGTTAAAAACTAATGAGCGGATTTTTTGTTGTAGGAGAAAAGAAAGAACGCCCTGGCGTATACAAGCGCTATGAGAACGCGGGCGGAGTAGAAGCAGCCGGAGCCAGATCCGGCGTCGGTTGCGCACTTGTAACAGGTAACTGGGGAGTATTAAACACACCGGTCACGATTGACCAGAGCACTGATGTTTCCAACGTTATCGGTGCGGGTTCCGGATATGATGCTATCACAGCATTTATGGCCGGAGGCATGGAGGAGTGCGTTGTGGTACGTGTTGGAACTGGCGGAACACCGGCAACAATTACTCTGAAAGATACCACAACCAGCGCTGCTGTTGATGCTGTTGTGCTTACAGCACTTTATCCGGGAAACAGAGCATTTACCATTACCGTAAAGGCTTCCCTGGATGATGAAGCAGCAAAAGAGGCAACCATCTATGAGGGAACAAAAGCCCTTGAAAAAGTAACCTTTGCAGCCGGAAAAACAGAGGTTGACGGAATTGTGGCCGCATTTGCAAACAGCAAGTACGTGAAAGCTACAAAGAAAGCTCCAGGAAACGGCACTCTGGCAGATGTTACACAGAAAGCCTTTACTGTTGGTACAAACCCGACAGTAAACACCGCAGCATACGGAGAAGCTGCAAACGCAAGCGAGGCAGAAGTGAGAGACATGATCATCGTTGACACCAACGACGCAGCAGTCCACACACTGATTGCAACTCACGTTGCCAGAGTGTTCCAGGAGGGAGCATATACCATGGCGACCGTGGCAGAGCCTAGCTCCGTGGAGATTGAAACCCGTATGCAGCACGCAGCGGCATTCAATGACGAAAAAATCCACTATGTACTGAATCCGTACATCGGCACAGACGGCGTTGAGTATGAGGGTTATATGCTGGCGGCAAGAATCGGCGGTCTGATTTGCGCCGGTGCTGCAAATGCTTCCCTGACTCATACCGTGATCAGCGGAGCAGCAGGCCTGAAAGAAACCCTGAACAGCGGAACCATTAAGAAAGCCCTGAAATCCGGTTGCCTTGTGCTGTCCACCAGCAAGAGCAAGCAGGTATGGATTGAAAAGGCGATCAACACTCTTGTAACCCTGAGCAAAGACCAGGATGCAGGTTGGAAGAAAATCCGCCGCGTGAAAGAGCGTTTCGAACTTATGGACCGTGTTGAGCAGACTACAGAGGTCCTGATCGGCCAGGTGGACAACGATCCCGACGGCCGCGCAGCTGTTATTGCAGCCGCACAGCGCGTTATTGACGCAATGGTGGGAGAAAAGAAGCTGTTATCCGGTACCGTAATTGAGGACGAGGGAAATCCGGCGCAGGGAGACTCTGCATGGTTCATTATTGCTGTTGACGACCTTGACAGCATTGAAACTATTTACCTGACATTCCGCTTCCGTTTTGCAGCTGAGGAAGATTCTGAGTAAAGAAAGGAGATAAAGGACAATGAGTATTATTAACACACAGGCGGTTGCTAACGCCAAGAAAGTGCTGACCGGAAAAAACGGCGCACTGTACAACGCCAAGGGCAAACTGCTGGCCACTATGGAAACATACCAGGCACAGGTAAATGTAACAAATACCAAGTTCCAGCCGCTGGGCGACCCGCAGGAACATGAGATTTTTACCAGCTATGGCCAGACACTTACTTTTACCGAAATCGTGGTAGAGGACGGCGAGTTTATAACTGATCTGCTGGCCGGAATGAAGTCCGGAGAAATGCCGTCCTGGAACTTCCAGGGCGTTATCAAGGGCCGCAACGGTTCTGAGGAAAGACTGGTATACAACGATTGTGTACCGTCCGGAAATATTGACCTGCAGAACGTAACAGTAGGCGATCTGATTAAGAGACAGTGGAGCCTGTTCGTAAACGGTGCAGTAAACCAGCAGGGCAAGCTGAGAGCCTAAAACCATATAACTACACAGACAGAGCCGCGGGGAATAGCCTCGCGGCATTTTTAAAATAAACCAGGAGGATTTGAGAACATGGCAACTAAGAATGTGAATTTAGAAAATGAGGCAGCTGTTGAAATGACTGAGGACGAGAAGAAAGCAACAGTGAGAAAGTACGAAAATGACATCCTGGGCGGACTTATGGCAGCCGCCGCATACAAGACAGACGCAGAGGAAGCAGTACCGATTGAAATTAAGAGAAACGGCGCTGTTGTGCTGTCTTTCCGTATCCGCCCGATGGGTGAAAATGAATATGTGCAGTGCAAGAAAGATAACACAAACTACAAGCGCAACAAGCAGCTGGGTACAAGAGTGGCAGAGAGTGTTGACGCTGCCAGATACCGCGCACAGCTGATCTATGAGGCAACCGTTGAGGAAGATCGTGACAAGATTTGGGATAACCGTGACGCATGGAAGAACCTGAACGTGCTGAACGGTATTGACCTGGTTGAGGTGGTTTTGAAATCCGGCGAGAAAGACGAGATCCTGGCCAAACTTGACGAGATTTCCGGATATCAGCCGACTATGGAGGATGTAGCAAAAAACTAATCGAAGCCGGCGGCAAAACAACGCTTATGCACATTATTTTCCAACGGCATCATATCCCGTTTGACGAGTTTTTGAGCAAACCAGACTGGGCGCAGGTGCTCATGCTGGAAAGTATGAAAATACAGCTGATAGCTGAGCAGAAAGCAAGAGACGGCACTGAGGAGGGCGGTGAGTAAAAGTGGCCGAAACATTAACTATTGAAATTCCGATAGAAGCGGTTGACCGCACCGGTGCTGGTGTGCAGTCGGCCACAAGAAACCTGACGGCGTTTGAACGTGCGTGGGACCGCACACAGCGCCGCCTTGATCGGTTGGAAAGAGCACACAATATTGACATTGAGCTAGACGACAACGCAAGCCAGGGACTGAGCCGGGTATCTGACCAGGCAGAATCCCTGGACGGCGTAAGCCCAAGCGTTGACGTAGGAGTGAATAATGCAGCCACAGAGACATTGAGCGACGTGACAGACCAGGCAGCAGCCCTGGACGGCACCGCCTCGGACGTTGAAGTGGGAGCAGACAATAACGCAACCGGAATTATTGACGACGTGGGCGACTCGCTGACCGCCTTGAATGGCAATGAGGCGGTTGTGGGGCTAAGCGCGGACGATAGCGCCACCATGGAGATAAGGGACGCGGGCGACGCGCTGGCGTCCCTGGATGGGGATGTGGCAACCGTAGAGCTAACAGCAGACGACAACGCCACCCAGGCAATACGAGCGGCGGAGGATGCCACGGAAATGCTGGACGGCATGAGCGCCACAGCGGAGCTGGGGGCGGATGATAACGCCACTCCGATCGTAAGAGCAGCGGAGGACGCTGTTGAGAATTTTTCTGGAAGTTCCGGATCCGCACAGCTGGGAGCGGACGACAACGCAAGCCCGGTTATTGATAGCGTGCGGGATAAAGCAGCAGCCTGGGACGGTAGCGTCTGGACAGCAACAGTGAGCGTTGTGGATGCAGCAACGGCACCTCTGACGGCAATAATAAACGCTGCAAAGAACCCGCTGACACAGGCAGGCGCGGCACTGGGTATCAGTGTAGGTCTGGGCGATACGGTAAACACTTACAAAAACTTTGAAAGCATGATGAGCCAGGTCGGGGCTATTTCCGGAGCAACAGGGCAGGCGTTTGAGGACCTGACAGCAAAAGCCCAGGAAATGGGAGCAACGACCAAGTTTACAGCGACAGAGGCAGCTGAGGCATTTAATTACATGGCAATGGCGGGCTGGCAGCCGAAACAGATGATCTCCGGTATTTCCGGTATTATGAACCTGGCAGCAGCCAGCGGCGAGAACCTGGGATCCACTTCCGATATTGTAACCGACGCGCTCACGGCATTCGGTCTAAAGGCAAGCGATTCCGGACATTTTGCGGATGTACTGGCAAAAGCCAGCGCCAGCGCAAACACAAACGTTGGTATGTTGGGAGAATCGTTCAAATACGTTGCGCCAGTGGCGGGAGCAATGAAGTACAGCGTTGAAGATACATCCCTGGCACTGGGACTTATGGCCAATAGTTCCATCAAGGGAAGTATGGCCGGTACAGCCTTAAAGACTTCCCTGGCAAATATGGCAGCACCTACTGACAGCATGGCAACGGCTATGAAAGAGTATGGTATAAGCCTAACAGATAGCTCTGGAAACATGAAAACCCTGAAAGGTGTTATGGATAACTTGCGCGGCAGCCTGGGAGGACTTTCTGAGACTGAACAGACAGCAGCAGCTTCCACTATTTTCGGAAAAGAGGCCATGGCCGGCATGTTGGCGATCATCAATGCTTCCGAGGAGGATTATAACAAGCTGAGCAACGCAATTTATAATGCGGACGGAGCAGCGCAGGACATGTCAGACACTATGCTGGATAACCTAGAGGGTTCCATGACACTTATGCAGTCCGCTGTTGAGGGCGTACAGAACAGTTTCGGCAAGAGGCTGACACCGTACATCCGTGGAGTTGTGGACGCGATTACAGACGCAACACCGGCAGCAACAGCAGCACTTACAAATTTGATGGACTTTGTTGACGGCAAAGCTGAGGGAATCAAGAGAACCGTGAGCGGTATGACCAACTCCCAGGAATGGCAGAACGCAGACCTGTTTGGAAAGGTTGATATTGCATGGGACACACTGATCGCAGAGCCATTTACAAAATGGGCCGGCAGTAAGGGCAAGCACCTGTTGTCAAAAGGGCTGAGTAGCCTGTTTGGAGAAGCTGCAAAGATTATGCCGGGCGGCGAACAGGCCGGTCTGACTTCATGGCTGAGCGCTGGACTGATCGCCAAGGGAGCAACATCCCTGATTGGCGGAGCGGGCAGTATAGTGAAAGCCTTGTCCCCTATTGGCGGAGCCATTAAAAACATAGGTTTGGCAGCACAGACGGCTCCGACGGTTGGCGCCTTTGTGAGCGACCTGGGGTCCATGATTCCTATGGCTGGAAAGGTCGGTATTGCAGCGGCAGCAATTACAGCAGCCGTGGTTGCTATCGGTGTAGCCATAGATAACTATAACGAGAAGCAGATCAGCAACAGCCTGGCGAACCATTTTGGCAGTATTGAGCTGAGCGCGAAGCAGGCAGAGGAAGCAGCTTCCGGAATCTTAAATGCAAAGTACCTGGTAAATGTTGAGATGGCGATCAATGAATTTAAGAACGCCGACGAACTGAGAAAGAAAGCAGAGGAAGCACTGCAAGCAAACCAGGCACTGACATGGAAAAGCAGCGTCGGCATTGAGCTGACCGCTGACGAGCAGCAGTCCTATAAGGACAATGTAACAACCTTTGTGGAAAGCAAAATTTCCGAGCTTGAAAGCCGGACATTTGCGGCCCATATAAGCGTGCAGACATTCCTGGGAGGTACTGAGGAGGGCGAAAGCCTGGCAAGCAGTATTGAGGAATGGGCGCGAGCAGACCACCTGGAACTGACCAACCTATCCAATGACCTGAAAACGGCCGTGGAGGAAGCGCTGCAGGACGGCATTATTGACGTTGACGAAGCGCAGGCAGTGGCAGCTTTACAGGATAAAATGAACAGCATAACCAGCAAATGGAAGCAGGCGGAAGCGCAGGCGCAGCTTGACTGGATCAACCAGGAATACGGCAGCCTGAGCGGCAAAGAGTTGACAGCTGACTCCTTTACTTCGGTAGTGGAGGCCTTGTCTGATCAGCGTGAAACCGCAGCAGAGGAAACCCAGGCGCTGGCAACGGAGTTTTACTCCTACTTAAATGCCGCGGAGGCTTCTGGACGAATTACAAAGCGGCAGAATGAGCATTACAAAGACCTGGCCAGCCAGGCAATTAGAAACCAAAAGGCAAATGACCTCATGACTAGTCTGGACTTTGAAAACAACACCCTGGGCGGCACTTATGGCGACCTGATCGCAACAAACCAGGGAAAGACAAAGAAAAGTATGGGAAATGAGGTTGATTATTTAAAGAATTACCTGAACAACCAAGACATGCAGAGCCTGTATGATCACTTGAACATGTTCGGTGCAGATTACGCACAGCAGGGTGGCGGTTGGAAATTCTTACAGAGCGGCGACCAGAACGCACTTGAAAAGGTGTGGGAAGCCATGAAACCAGATGCAGACTCCATGCGCAGCCTGGTGGACGAATATGTAAAGGTTGGCCAGGATGTGCCAAAACAGATCATGGACAAGTTTAACGAGACTATGGCCATCGGTGCTGCTTCCGGCGACACAAGCGCAGCCTGGGACGTATACGCCAAGAGCATTGCAGATTCCGGGGACAAAGCCCTGATTGATGCAGTAAGCCAGATGGATGCCAACGGGCAGCTGGGCGAGGAATTTTCCGCAGCCTGGAAGCGTGCAACAGCTTCGGTTACAGACGAACCGGTGGAACTGGGAGATCTGAAAGCGGAAGTTGACGGCGTGGACATTGACAAAGACGCATGGGTTTCCAGTTTAAACGAAAAGCTGGGCGACCTGGCCGAAACCGAGGACGTGACCGCAGAGGGCGCAACCATCAAGGTAAAGGCTGGGGATTGCTTATGGGAAATCGGCAACGCCCTGGGAATTGACTGGCAGACAATAGCTGAGGAAAACGGCATTGAAAGCCCGTATATTATCCACGCAGGCGACGAGCTGAAAATTTCCATGGATAACCTGACTGCAGAGGTTGACGGAGACGCAGCCAAAACAGCTATTGACCAGGCTATGTCCGCACTGACTGCAGAGGGCGCAGAGTTTTCTGTTACTGCTGACGGCGTAAAGGTGGACCTGGCAAACGTTGAGGTTGATTCTGAGACAGCCATGGCGCAGATAGAGGCCGCCCTGGGAATGGAAACCGGAACCCTGAGCGGCGCCGGCATACAGGTACAATCCGGGGCAACGGTAACTATACCGTCCGATCTGGTACAGGTAGACACAAGTGGCATTGAGGCAGCAGTGGAGCAGAGCGCGGCAAGCGGCAGTGAGGACACGACTGTTGAGAAGCAGGTAAACGTGACCACGACAGCCGGATCCACGGACACAACGCCAGTGGAACAGGCTGCACAGGCAGCCCTGAGCGGCGAAACCAGCACCACAGACACCACAATGACCACCAATTTAACCGTAGAAGCAGGCAGCACGGATGCAACGCCGGCAGCCACATCTGCACAGGCGGAACTTGATAATACATTTTCCAACACTATGCAGACCAATGGCAGCACGGATGTGACAATCGAGAAAGCCAGCGACAATATAGCAGCAGTTTACAGCCAGGTAGGAAGTGAGCTGCAAGCAGCTTTTAACTCCCCTTATTCTGCAAGGGCTTCTGTAAATGTAACAGTTGATTACCATATCACGAACCCAAGTGCTTCACTGAGCACGCACAGCAGCGGATCAACGGTTTCCGTATCCATTGCCGGACACGCGAACGGTGGAGAGGTGGGTCTGCATGGCGCAGAATTATCCTGGTTAGGAGAAGAGGGCAAAGAGTATGTTATCCCGACGGTACCGGGCAGACGCGGCCGCGGCATTGCGTTGTGGCAGCGGGCAGGCGAGGACCTGGGCGTGCTGGACAGCAACGGAGAAATTGCAGCTCACGCAAACGGCGGAATTGTAGGACCTGGCGGCGAAGAACTGGCCAGCAATACCATTTTACCGTTGCAGGCACAGCCGCAGGACGAAAGCAAGAGCGTGTGGAGCGTAACCGGCCAGGAAATGTCGGGGGATAGTAGCGAAGAGGAATCCGAGGGCAAGAAAGCCGTTTCTGTCAATGCAGCAGTGCAGGGACAGCAGGGCAATAACAACTTTGAGATTAACGTGGACATGAGTCCGGTTATTAAGATCGAGGGCGGAAACATGGACGAGGAAAAGGTTTTTGAAGTTATGAAGAACCGGATCCGCGAAATGGCAGACGACCTGGGAGACGAGATCGCAGAGCGCATGAGCAAGATTTTTGCAAACATGCCGCTTGTACAGGAGGCATAGGGATATGGATATTTACCTGACACCGTCCGGCGGCAGCAGAATACAGTTTCCTATGCTGCCGGAGACTATAACAATGGGCGCTGACGCCAAGTTTATGACGTACAGCATTATTTCGCTGGGGGACGTAAAGCTCCCCCGCGGACAAGGAACGAAAGAAATTTCATGGTCCGGGATGTTTCCAGGGGCAGTGCGGAAGAAAAACAGACTGGTAAGAAAGTATACCAAGCCCGACACACTGATCAAGAACCTGGAAAAGTACCGGGACAAAGGTACAAAGTGCACGCTTTTGTGCACTGGTACCTGCATAAATTACAGCGTTTATGTTTCCAGCTTTAAAGGGAAATACAAAGGTGGTTCCGGAGATTTTTTCTATGACATTAAGCTGATTATTGCCAGAGAGATAAATATCTATACCACCAGCGAGTTGAAAATAAAGACGCCAACCAGACCGTCGCCCAAAAAGACGCAGCCAAAAACAGGCAAAAAGACGACCACCTACACGGTAAAATCCGGGGATTGTTTATGGAGGATTGCACAGCGTCTGCTGGGTAAAGGCTCCAGATACACGGAAATTTACAACCTGAACAGGGACAAGATAAAGAATCCGAATCTGATATACCCAGGCCAAAAGCTGACCATACCGGCCAAGTAAGGGAGGTGCAGCTGAGTGATCGAAGTAAGCAAAGTGCACTATGACGTGATTGCGATCACGGAAAAGAAAGTGCAGCTGAACATTACCCAGGCGGTTGAGGGCCTGGGATGGGAGGAGGAAGAGGACGAACTGGCCATGAAAATAACCTTTGAGTTATACAACGCCAAGTATAACGGCTCCAGACTGTCCTCCCTGATAAAGATCGGGTGCGTGGTGGCAATAAAAGCGTACTGGGGCAGCGGCAAGGGTATTGTGGCCATGGGAAATGTAACAGAATGTGAGCGCAGCACAACGAAAGCTGACGAGGTTTTCAACGTGGTTGCTTATGACAACCTGTACAGTATGCAGCGGTCCCAGGACAACATTTATTTTGCTGCCGGAAAGGGCACCAAGAGCGCACTGACAGAAGTTTTCAAGAGCTGGGGCATTACCCTGAGCAGCTACAGCGGCCCGGATGTAAGTCACTCAAAGATTTTGTATAAAAATTCATACCTGGGTGACGTGGTGCGCGGGATCCTGGACGAAGCCAAGAAAAAAGGCGGAGGCAAGGCGATTGTGCGGAGCACAGAGAACAAAGTTTCTATTGTGGCCGTAGGAGGCAACAAAGATATTTATCACTTTGAGGGCAACAACAGCGTGTCCAGCAAGCACAAAGTAAGCATTGCAAACCTTGTTACCCGTGTGAAGATTGTATCCTCTGAAAAAACAGACGGATTGCCAAAGGTTGAGGCAGTCAAGAACGGAAAAACGGAGTACGGAATCTTCCAACGAATTGTAAACCATGCCAGCAGTGATAACCTGTCGGAAGCCCAGGAAACGGCACAGGACATGCTGGACGAAAACGGGAAACCGAAAGAAACAGCAACCGTGCAAGCACCCGACACCCCGCCGGTACGCAAGGGCGACATGGTACACCTGGCGGTCGGTGCGCTGAATGGCTTTTACATTGTCAAGAGCGTGCAGCACGACGCTGACAGCGGGAAAATGACTATGCAGGTAGAAAAAGCAGATACGACAGCCAAGAAGAAAACGGAAACGAAGAAAAAGACCTATAAAGTGGGCGACGTTGTGAACTTCCACGGCGGCAAGCACTATATTAGCTCTTATCCTGGAGCCAAGGGCTACAACGTATCAGCAGGCCGCGCGAAGATTACAATCGCAAACGGCAGCGGAAAAGCGCACCCGTGGCACCTGGTATATGAGAATTGGTCTGAAACGCATGTTTATGGTTGGGTTGATGATGGCAGCTTTGATTGATAGGAGACAGATATGGCAGAGAATAAAGGCAGTCCAGGCCTGAGCAAACTGGCCCGCGTGATATCAAACCGAGCAGAGAAAGTGGCCGGAAAGGCAGAGCGTGACCTGGTGCTGGATTTTGGCAGCATTAACAAGGACATGAGCCTTTTAACAAATACTTTCCCCATACCGATACCGCGCAGTGAATACCATGTGTGCAGGCTTGTGGGAGGCCTGGCGTACACGATTTCCGGAGGTTCCCATGGAGGACATGAGGGAGGCAACGGAAGTCATACGCATACGGCCAAACCACCGCAGATCAAGCCGGGGGACCGCGTTCTGGTTGCCTGGGTGCAAAATGAGGCGGTTGTTATTGATGTGGTAAGTTAGGAGGCAAATATGGCAGAAAATCAGCTTTTTCCGGTGTTTGACTTGCCTGAGATACCAGACAACCCGGAATATGATGAAAGATATTATCCGTCCGTTTATTTTGATTTTGAAACGGGCGATT
Source organism: Ruminococcus sp. SR1/5 (assembly GCF_000209835.1). Taxonomy (NCBI): domain Bacteria; kingdom Bacillati; phylum Bacillota; class Clostridia; order Eubacteriales; family Oscillospiraceae; genus Ruminococcus; species Ruminococcus sp. SR1/5. Next base: position 1,236,603 of record NC_021014.1, read on the forward strand.
TTTTACGGGATGGAGCAGGCAGGATGATCACCAGCGCAGGCAGGGAGGCATATATGCAGTGGTGCCTGAAAGTTGCCAGCACGGAGCGGCTGAGCTGCCTGGCATACAGTGACGATATAGGCACGGAGTTTGACGAACTGGCCGAGATACCGGACAGGGAATCCCGTGAAAGCGAAATTGAAAGGACGATCACAGAGGCGCTGCTGGTGCATCCGGCAACCGAGTACGTCCGAGACTTTGAGTTTACCCATGAGGGAGACGAAACATACTGCAGTTTTACAGTAAAAGGGTACCCGTGGGAGGAAGATGAAACACTGAGCATACAGCTGTAAGGAGGTGAGAGAGTTGGCAAGTGATTTTATTGTACCTGAATTTTTGGAGGATTGTGACGCGGACACGATCCACGCAAGAATGATGGACGAGCTTCCGAATGACATTGACAAGACTGAGGGCGGCTTCCCGTGGGATTTTACAAGGCCCACAGCACTGATCGCAGCAGAGCTATTGCAGTTTTATATTCCGGAAGCAATAAAACTGATGTTCCCACAGTGGAGCAGTGGCAGCTTTTTGGACTACCTGGCAGCTGGATCACAGACAAAGAGAAAAGCGTCCACTTATGCAGAAGCGGTGCTGACACTGACAGGCGAACCGGGCACCATAGTACCGGCCGGCACTGTTTTTGCGACAGAAGCCAAGAACGATCAGCCGTCCATTGAATTTGCGGCAGTTGAAAGCTGCATATTGAACGAAGAGGGAAAAGGTACCGTGCTGGTGCGTGCGTTACTTGACGGAAAGCAGTCAAACGTAAATGCCGGCGCTATTGTTTTAATGTCGGAACCAGTTGAGGGAATCCAGACGGTTACGAACAAAGAAAAAGCCACCGGAGGAACCGAGGAAGAAAGTGACGACGATTTAAGAGAAAGAATCCTGGAAGCAGACGCCTCGGAGGAAACCAGTTATATAGGCAACAATGCCGATTATAAACGGTGGGCTAAGGCAGTAGACGGAATCGGGGACGCGATTGTTATCCCGGAATGGAACGGGCCGGAAACAGTAAAAATTGTATGCCTTGACCAGAACGGCGAGGGTGCGAACAAGACCCTGCTGGATGCAGTTTACAATTATATTATGGCTCCAGACAACCCCGCAGACCGACTGGCGCCGCCAAACACAATCCTGACGGTAGCAGCGCCGGACCTGGTAAACATATCGTATTCCTTTACGGTTACGGTGGCAGATGGGTTTGAACTGAGCACCGTTATATCCGGATTTAAAAAGCAGTTGGAAAGCTATTATAAAACCGTGGCGGATGATGGAGCAGTGAAGTACATAAAAGTGCACGCATTGCTGACCGAAACGCCAGGCGTCGAGGACTTTACAGACCTGCTGATCAATGGCAGCACGGACAATATTCGCATTGAAAATGACGAATATCCGTATACAGAAAATGTTGAAGCAAAGGGGGCTGAGTGATGGATCTGGAAAACTTCCCTACAAGGGAAACTGCAAAAGACATGCTGAGCATGATAAGCCCGATCTATGACCGCTCCTATGTTGGCAAATGGATTTTCCAGGTCATGGCGGCATCCATGGAACTTGCACGCGAGACAGTGGAAGATATGAAAAACCAGGCATTTCCGGAAACAGCAACCTGGTCACTCCCCTGGTGGGAAGAACGTTACGGAATCACAGGAAACGAGGGCAAGAGCCTAGAAGAAAGACGGCGCCCGATTGTGCAGAAGCGCAACACAAAACGCCCTATGAATCCGTACCGTATTGCAGCCCTGGTTGCAGAAATTTCCGGGCGGGAGGTTGAAATCTATGAAAACGTAGCACCGCACACATACGAAGTTATTATCCGGCCAGGCAGCAGCAATGTTGACCTGGCCGCTGTTGCAGAAGAAATTTACAAGGTTAAGCAGTCCCAGAAGCATGTGAGGATTGTTTTTGAAACACCTGTTCGCCTGCAAGTGCGGCCCGCAGGTATGAATTTTTCTTTCCGGCACATTATAGCCGGAACCCGGCCGGATGTGAACCGGCCAGGAGCACTGCAGCCTTTAGAGGTTGACGTTGCGCCACAAGCAACAGGCCAGGCGTTCACATACCCGACGCCAGGAGAAGAGAAACGGGCAGGAACCTATCCGGATGTAAGCACAATCGGAGAAATGACCGCCCCAGGAGTAAATGCTCGCATTACCGGAGAATCCGCCGGTATTGTGTATAAAATTTGCGGAGCTACACGGCTCTAAGAAAGGAGGAGCACATGCTGACAGCAGACGCCATGAACGGCTTTAAGGACCATGTGAAAAAGACAGTTTCCCACGCCATGTATAAGATTAACAGCAGCTATTACAGGGCGGAAATTACAGACATTTACGTGGACAGCACGGGCAAGGTGGCTATTGATTTTACAATAGATCCCACCATGAGCGGCACCGTAAAAATCGCAGAGGTGCAGCTGTACAACCGCAGCGGCAAGTTGTGGCTGACAAAAACGGAGAACATTACTCGAAAGAGCACGCAAGAGGGTGTGTTTTACCGTTTTACTATTGAAATTACAGAGGTATAAGAGAGGAGGCAAAGACCTATGTATGGTATGACACCATGGAAAGACGAGGTTGTCCAGTACCCATACCGGTACAAAGAGACGCAGAACTCTGACGGCACAGTAGAACATGAGCCGTCCCCAGGTACCGTGATGCAGCAGGGAACCCCGCAGAGCGCAACCAATTTCAACCATATGGAAAACGGAATCCATGACGCCCATGTGGCCGCTGCAATTTTTATGCAGTATCAAATGCACTATGTTGAGGCACGAGAAAAGGAGGTTGACGAGCGGCTGGATCACCACGACGCTGAGTTTTCGGCAGAGACCGGCACCGTTACCCTGAACAATACCAACAAGGTATTTTTCGGCTTTAATAACAGCGGCAGCACGGTTGCATTAAAGACGGTCCGCAAAACCATGAACTATGACCTTGATATTGAGGTCGTAGAGGTAACAGGTGGCCAGGTTGGGGATGTGATCGTATATGACAAGCAGCTGAACGGCTTCAAACTGAAATTCGAGGGAAGCGCTAAGAGTGTAAAGATTAAATACAAAGTTAGAGGAGGTATGTACGCATGAGTGTAAAGGTTATTGAAAAGAACGCGGGGGAGAAAATCCCGTACACAGAAAAAGGCTACAATTTGTGTTTTGACGACATGCTGACAATTAAGTGCAACAAGTACCAGAAAGACTGGCCAGTGCACAAAGATATCTGTATGGACGCAGACGGAGACCTGACCATGGGAACCGGCGACGGCCTTTTTTATGTCGCTGAGGTTGATATCCCGGCAAAGGAATACGAGGAGCAGCAACCGGCAGCAGAGGGCCAGGAAGAGGGCGGCACAGCCCCGGTGGCAAAACCGCTGGACATGAGCCAGGTTACAGTGACATTGTGGGGACTGGAAAATCCGGTTGCCGCTGATGATGACGAGGAGGAATAAGTATGCAGTACGATTTAGCAGAATTTGCCCTGAAAATGGCAGCACCTAATAACAAGCTGATTTATGACGACAAGGGAATCCCGTCCGTTATGGTTTACGTGCCTAAGTTCAAAATGAGCGACGTGATCGACGGCGCCGGAGACAGCACACACCCAGCCTTTATCGTGAATGGTAAAGAGGTACCGGGAATCTGGATCAGTAAATACCAGAACATTGTAAATAATGGCCGTGCGTACTCCCTGCCTGGCCAGGATCCGACTGTAAATATTACCTGGGACACTGCCAGAGGATATTGTGAATCTAAGGGAAAAGGCTGGCACATGATGACTAAGGCAGAGTGGGCCGCAATTATGCTCTGGTGTAAAAAGAACGGCTTCCAGCCATGGGGAAACAATAACTATGGCAAGGACAGCAGAGAGACGCTGCAGCAGGCTATTCCGGCGACCTATGGAAGCGGAACAGATGCAGGAAAAATTTACCATGTTTTAACCGGTACCGGCCCGCTGACCTGGTCACACAATAAACAGCCTGATGGAATTTGGGACCTGAACGGAAATGTTTCTGAGTGGACCGGAGCGCTCCGCACCGTAAAAGGAGAGCTGCAGTTACTTGAAAACAATAACGGCGCCAACAGCGACAACCCGCAGACAGCGACAAGTACCGCATGGAAAGCCATTGACGCAACCACCGGTGCATTTATTACTCCGGATGGAAACGGAACAACCGCGAACAGTATTAAGATTGACGCAACAGGAACTGGCGGCGCCCAGTGGTGTAAAACCATTACAAAGACCTCTGAGAACTTTAGTTGCGCGCTGGGAGCTTTAACTTGTTCCGCAGACATTTCCGACGCTGCAAAGGCAGTGCTGAGAGCATACGGTTTACTGCCAGTGGACGGAGCAAAAGCCTCTGATTATGACGACGACAGATTGTGGTTCAATAACGTGGCGGACGAGCGCTTGTTCTACTCCGGTGGCAACTATGGCTACGGCGCGAACGCGGGTGTCGGTTACAGTAGCGGCGTCTGGACGAGCCGCGGCTACGTGAGCGCGGGCATCGGCTGGCGCTCCGCTTATGTGGATCTGGAATCTGTTGGCCTGTAATCTGATAGGGACGCGATAGCGGACCGATAAGGCCAACTGGATGCAGGAGGAACATGGAAGAGGTGCAAATTGAAAATCGGGACGGGGACAGAGATCCCCTCCTGATTTTAGGAAAAATTGAAGATATGATGTTATACGCTTATCCGGTACTAAATGCGTATCCAAAGTATGAAAGATTTGTTTTAGCGGCAGACATAAAGCGGTGTATGGACCAAGCAATGGAAAGAACCATTGAAGCGAATAAAAAGTATTATAAAAAGACTACTTTGCAGGAGCTGGACGTGGAAATTGACAAGCTGAGAAAATACGTTCGCCTTTCATACCGGCTGAAATATATTGATTTCAAGAAATATAAGCAGTGGAGCGAACAGGTAAACGAGATAGGCAGAATGCTCGGCGGATGGATGGCGAGCGTTAAAAAATAAATAACGTAGGGAATGGGATATAGCGCTTGTTCAACTCCGGTGGCAACTATGGCAACGGCACGAACGCGGGTGTCGGTTACAGTAACGGCAACTGGACGAACCGCGGCAACGTGAACGTGAACATCGGCTGGCGCTCCGCTCTACCCCCATACGCCAGATACAGGAGCGCCCACGGACGCCCTGGCAGTGCAGGGGGATAAAGGATCTCATCCCCGCGCTTTACAATGAGCGAAAAAGGAAAACAGCAGTGATGGCACCAAGGGGAGTCCCTTGTGCGTGGGTTATGTTTTGCGAAAGCGGAGCCGCTGGCCCATCCGGAAGTAGAATACAGCGAAACCTGCACCACTGTAAAAAAATATGACAATTAGAAACGTATATTATGAAATAACCTCATTTCACACACTAATGGTCGCAGATACCCACGTATCAAAGGGCAAAAGGGAGAACACGGAGAGGCTGAGATTTTACGACAACAGAGAGGGAAACCTGGAAGAAATAAGCACTCTGTTGAGGGCTGGAAAGGTACCAAAAGTCGAATATCACAGCTTTTATGTATACGTGCCAAAGGTGCGGAAAGTTATATTTATTGACTACTGGTCCAAAGTGGTGCAGCGGGCAATATATGACGTGCTGAATCCTAAAATATGCCGGACGTTCATAGAACATACCTATGCGTGCGTAAAGGGACGCGGACAGCTGGCAGCCATGGAACAGCTTTATACCTGGATGCGAGAAACCAGGACGTCCGGAACTGAATGGTATTATTACAAGTTTGATGTTGCAAAATTCTTTTACCGCATTGACCATGAAATACTTATGGATATTTGCAGGAAAAAGATAGATGATCCGCGAACCGTTGACTTGTTAGGGTATTACATAAACAATGATGCGGTTCCGTTTGGTATGCCGCTGGATGCAAACCAGCTGACAATTACCGAGGAGCAAATGCTGTATGATTTAGGAATACCTATCGGCGGCGGCCTGTCCCATATGTTGGGTAATATGTATCTGGATCCACTTGACCAGTTTTGCAAGAGGGTACTGGGGATAAAACGGTATATCCGGTACATGGACGACATTATAATCCTGGACAATGACAAGGAACGCCTGAAAGGATACGGCAGAAGAATGACACAGTTTTTAGAGGAGAGGCTGCACTTAAATTTCAACAACAAGACAGCGCTCCGGCCGGTGCGGGTTGGTTGTGAGTTTGTTGGTTTTGTTATTTACAATGACCATGTAATCCTAAGAAAAAGCACAACGCTCCGGATGAAGAGAACTCTCCGGAAAACGCGCCAGGACTACCATGGCAACCTGATCACATTCAAAGAGGCAAACGCAACCATGCAGAGCTACCTGGCCATGCTGAGCCATGTGGATTGTAAGAAATTCAAAGAGAAATTGCTGGACGAATTTGTATTGACCCATGCGGATGATAATGGAGAGGAGCAGATCATAAACGTGAGTGAAACGGGAGGAATAGGAGCACTTGACTATGAAGCAATGTATTGCTGAGGTACTGGAAACCCAGTCGGAAATTATACAGCTGCAAAGGAATGTTATTGACCGCCTGGCGGCCGCATTATTGCAGCACAGTATGATTGAAGAGGAAGAACTGGCAATGATGCAGCAGGCGGCAGACCTGCAAAGAGGCATAGAAGAATGAAACCCATAAAAAGAATTGACCGCAGAGCTGGCCCTGGCCGGTTCTTTTATTTTACAAAAAACGAGGCGGAAAGGAATACAAAAATGGAGTATTTAATTAAACTGCTGGGAGATTACAGTATAGGCTGGGCCATTACTTTAATTGCAGCGCTTGTATTCCTATGGTTGTGTTACAGAAAAGTAGAAAAATATTTTTCTGATAAGGCAATCCATGAAAAGGAAAAAACGAGCAGTTCAAAGAAGTAATGAACCAGGTAAACATGTATCCAAAATGGCATGAGCAAAGCATTGAAATCCAGCAGCAATTTAATAAAAGCATCGCAGAGCTGAAAGACGGCATGGAGAGGCATCAGAAGCAGCTGGAAAAAATAGAAGAAGAAAGTACCAGCCGAGAACGCAGCAAACTTCGCGATAGGCTTTTACAATCGCACAGGTATTTTACAAGTGCAGAAAAAAACCCTCTTCGCGCATGGAGCGAAATGGAAGCGGACGCTTTTTGGTCTATGTTTGAAGAATATGAAAATGCCGGCGGAAACGGGCACATGCACAGTTGTGTGCAGCCGGAAATGAGGGCGCTGGAAGTCATTCCAATGCACGAAGATGCCAAAATCGCAGAGCTAATGGGTAGCAGAAAGTGAGATGGTACCAATGAACAAAGTTAAATATGAGAAGCGCATGAAAGAACTTGACCAGATAGCGGAGGAGCAGCGGCTGAGGCAGCGGGTGCGTGACCGAGAGCGCGAGCTGGGACTGAGACACACCAGGAAGAAACCGGCCTGGGGTAAAGCTATGATGGCGGTTGTATACGCCCTTTGCATTGAAATAGTAATCTATGCAGAGGTTGTTATGTGGATGCGCTTCGACTTGTCGGCGCTGTACGCACTGATCGGTGTACCAGCGGCCATGTTTGGAGTATTTTGGGCGTATGCGCAGAAATCCGCAAAGGAAAACACCAAGGGCGGCATTGTGTACGACATGAACATAAGGCAGGCAGAAACTGACGATCTGGCCGGAATGGAGCCAGAAAACAACACAGATACCGGAGAGGGTATCGGATAAGGAGCAAAAACATGACTTTAGAAATTTTTTACTGGGATTGATGATCGTATCTATTTTTACAGGGCTGTTTACTGAGGGCATTAAGAAGCTGCTGGACGAAATGACAGTGAAGTACCACTCTAATTTTCTGGCCGGCGGTGTGGCCGTAGTGCTGTCCACCCTGGTAGGTGCCGGGTACCTGATTCTGACGGAGACGCAGATCAACGACAAGATGGCCGTATATTTAATTGCACTTGTACTGTTGTCCTGGCTTGCTTCCATGGTCGGGTATGACAAAGTAATTCAGGCCATTGCACAGCTGAAAAGAACAGATAACAACACACAGGGCGGCCGGTAAGGTCGCCTTTTCCTATGGGAGGGACGTACATGACAGAGCAGAAATTTATCAGCTTTATGGGGCCACTGGCGCAGGCAGACATGGCAAAAAGTGGCGTGCTGGCTTCAGTAACAACGGCGCAGGCAATCCTGGAATCCGGTTACGGCAGCACAGAGCTGGCCAGAAATGCAAACAACTTTTTCGGGATGAAATGCAGCTTATCCGGGAATACCTGGCCAGGAAGTACCTGGGACGGCGTAAGCAAGTACCGGAAGCAGACCGGAGAAGAGGACGCGAACGGGAACGCCTACACAATTACAGCAGATTTCCGGAAATATGCGAGCGCTGCCGACAGTGTGGCGGACCACAGCGCATATTTACTGGGCGCCATGAATGGCAGCAAACAGCGTTATGCAGGCCTGAAAGGAGAAATGGATCCAGCGAAAGCTATCGGAATCATTAAGGCAGGCGGATATGCAACAGATACAAGGTATGTAAACAAAGTCCTGAGTATTATCAGCAAATATAATTTGACGAAATACGACCAGGCAGCAAAGGGAGGAGTGAGCAATTTGAAAATTAACCAGAACCCGAACTTCGGAACACACAACACAAGCCCACGTAGCGGAGAAATTGAGTATATTGTTATCCACTATGTAGGTGCAACAGGTACCGCAAAGAACAATATTGACTATTACAATCAGCGCAGCACGACACAGGCCAGCGCTGATTTTTATGTCGGCTTTGAGGGCGAAAAGTGGCAGTATAACCCGAACCCGAAAGCCCGTTACTGCTGGGCCGTAGGCGGCGGAAAACAGTCCAGCTATGGCGGCAGCCTGTACGGCGTGGCCAGAAACGCCAACAGCGTGTCCATTGAAATGTGCGTAAGAAACAAAGGAAACAAGAACGCCAACAGCAAAGACTGGTATTTTGAGCAGGCAACCATTGACAGTGCAGTGGAACTGACCAAGTACCTCATGAAGCTGTACGGGGTACCGGCTTCCAGAGTCATCCGCCATTTTGATGTAAACGGCAAGTTATGCCCTGGCGTGTACGGATGGAACTCCGCAAGCGGATCTGAAAGCGCATGGAACGACTTTAAAAAGAGAATCGGCAGCGGTGCAGTAGCCACACCAGCAACACCGGCACAGCCAACTACTGCAAAGAAATATTACAGAGTCCGCAAGACCTGGGCGGATGCAGCAAGCCAGAAAGGAGCCTTTGAGAATTATGACAACGCCAAAGCGTGCGCTGATCAGAACAAAGGTTATAAGGTGTTCGACTGGAACGGCAAGCAGGTTTATCCGGCGGCAGCATTCCAGCCGTACCAGGTGCGCGTTGAAATTACGGACCTGAACATCCGGACAGGCCCAGGAACCGGCTACGCCAAAACACAGTATATTCCAGTAGGAACCTATACCATTGTTGAGGAAGCGAACGGAACGGGAGCGACCAAGTGGGGCCGCCTGAAATCCGGAGCCGGCTGGATCAGTCTGGACTATGTAAAACGGGTATAATAAGCCCGTTGTCTATTCTGTATCTTTTCGGCAAGACTTTTTGTCTGTTATTCCGGGATTTACAGAAATAAAAATATAGTGTAAAATGCGCCGAAGAGGGGGTTTTCAAGGGGACAGGCCAACGCCTGAAACTGAGAAAACCACCCTCTTTTTTTGTGCCCGAAAACCGTTGTCTATTCTGTATCCTTTTCGTACACTTCACTACACTAAAGTTTGTCTATTCGGTCTATGGATTATAAACCACCATTGGTTTATAATATAGACAGTTGAAAGAGATACGGAGGTAAACAAAAATGAGTGTAGCAGAAACGATTTTACAGCAGTTAGGCGGCCAGAGATTTACAGCAATGACAGGTTCAAAGAATTACCTGGCAGACGGAAACAGCCTGAGAATGACACTTGCAAAGAACCACAGCAAGGCAAACCGCCTGACAGTTACCCTTGACGAGGCAACAGACACATACCGGATGCACTTTTATAAGTACACACCAGGCCACCTGAACAAGAAAACTTTTGAATGGGTACCTGATAAAGTTGTTGAGGTTGCAGAGTTTGACAATGTATATTGCGATATGCTGCAGGAACTGTTTACGCAGATAACATGGATGTATACCAGATTATAAGAAAGTGGAGGGCATGAGATATGCAGATTAAAAGATTAAGAAATACACATTTTGGAACCAAGAAAATCAGCCGCGTGGTAACAGGTTGGGCGCTGTACGAACCGGGCAAAGGTTGGGTTGCCTTTAGTGCAGACCGTGACGAGTTTGGTATTTTAATACCGTATATCCTATGCGGTGGCAAGAGAGCACTGCAGAGCATTTTGGATGCTGGCGGCTTTTGTAGCTTTGAGGGTATGGAGTATGTGCAGGAGCTGGCAGCGTAAGCTGCCGGATCCGGAAAGGGGTATGCTATTATGATGATTAGAGAATTTGTTGACCGCACGGGATTTGAGCCGACGGCCACGGAATACGCAGCCATTGAAGAAAAATATTACAGTTTTGATGGCTCAAAGGATGAATTTTGCAAGGCATGGGTTAAGGACGGAGGAATCCAGCGATTGACACGCCAGCGGGCAGAAAAAATTGCAGATCTGGAAAAACAGATTCTGGAAGAGCGCAGAGTTTGGCAAGAGCAAATGAAAGGCGCACAGATTATGGTTGAAAAAATGCGCGAACAGTTGGATCGTGAGCTTGAATGGAAACCCGCAGAAAACGCTGGCACAGGAATGAGCCAGGAGGACTATGAAGAACTTGCTAAAATAGGTACATGCCTTACAGTTCAGGAAGCAGAAAAGTTTTTGTATACAGAGTGTGGATTTGCACCGGAAAATATACTCATACTGGACAAGGCAAGTAGTTACGAGGTAAACAAGTACAGACGATTGCGCGAGAGCGGAACGTGGGAACGCAAACCAGTATACTGTTCAAGTGATTATAATTATATCCGGTTTGATTGCATGGGATGGCAGTGGGAACTGATTAACGGAGAACTGCAACGGTATTATTGATTGAGGAGGGCGGTATGGTAAAAAGAGAATGGTACCGGGACCGGTACAACAGTAAGAAAACATGGGAGGTCGTGAAGATGGTAGGCGGCTACTATTTGCGCCAGTACATTAACGGCCAGCAGGTAAACACCGGACTCCGGACAACAAAGGCTTTTATTGCAAGCATTGGTATTTTTGAATTTGAAAGAATCGCATAGGAGGGCAAAGTTATGACGAATTTAGCAAACAAAATCGGCGGCGCATTATTTGGTGTAGCAGTAGGGGACGCACTGGGCGCCCCGCTGGAATTTATGAACGCAAAGGAAATCCAGCACAAGCACGGTACCGTGAAAGAAATGATCGGCGGCGGATGGTTGAGCGTAAAGCCGGGAGAAGTTACCGACGACACGCAAATGACGATTGCAGCAGCCCTGGGCGTAGCAATGCACCCAGATAATCCGGAACCATGGGCGGGCAAGCATTTTGCAGAGTGGGCTATGGGCGGCCCGAAAGATATCGGTGGAACCTGCCGCAGTGCGATCACAAACGCCCTGCAGATGATGCTGAGACGGCCAGATCTGAAAGATTGCAAGGGCCTGGCACCTTATGAGTTATGGGAGCAGGCAGCGCAGCTGACAGCCCAGCAGAACGGAAACAGAAGCGCAGGCAATGGCGCCCTGATGCGTACCGTGTACCCTGGCCTGTACTATACAGACGAAAGCAGAGCCGTAGAGGTTGCGGACAGAATCGGACGCCTGACGCACTGGGACGACCTGAGCGCGGAGGCTTGCCAGCTTTATACAAAAATGATATACTATTTAATCATGCACCATGCAGATACGGTGCAAAAACTATGCAACGGCCTGAACGACATTACAAGGGGAACACGATACAGCCGAAAGGCAGAGCCGGCAAACCTGAACCCTAGCGGCTTTGTGGTTGACTCTTTACATTGCGCCCTGCACTGCCTGAGAAGTACAAAGAACTTTGAGGCGGCCGTTGTTAAAGCTGCAAACCTGGGAGGAGACGCAGACACAATCGCAGCTATTACCGGCGGGCTGGCCGGTGCCCTGTATGGATATGAAAAGATTCCGCTCCGGTGGCGTATGGTACTGGACAGCGGCACAAAGAGCACGCTGATCAGCTTGACAGGCGACGCAGCGAAAAACCACATGGAGGCATAAAGATGGCATACGGTAGGAAATTAAAGGGAACCTCGCGCCGGGTACCCATTACAGTCCACACACCACTTGATCGGCTTGACGCTATTGACGAGTACGTGGAAGAAAGGCGCCAGCAAGAGGGAAAAGCATACAGCCGCTCTGATTTTTACGAGGAGGCAGCCGCCTTGTATTTGGAAAAGCTGGGAAGAGGGCAAACAGAATGATGTGTACCAAAATTGTACCGGAAATTTTGAGAGCCAGAAAAACCATAAATAATATAAATAATAAAAACAATAAAAACGTGTATGAAACATATAAAAACAGCAGCCGCTAAAACGTTGTT
>NC_021014.1:1249186-1387605 GCF_000209835.1 Ruminococcus sp. SR1/5
CCTTTTGTGAAAAATAAGCCATTATTTACAACCGTTCCAAACAAAAAAGTTAAGTTTTGGCAACAATTTGGCAGCACAATCTAACGCAAAAGTGTTAAGCAAAAAATAATGTATATTACAATATGAAAGAAGACCTAACTGATTTTCTTTTCCAAACTGGAGAGGAATTTCGGTGAGGTCTTCTTTTTATCTATCCGTCACTTGTATGGTCTGTTGCCATTGGAAAAGGAATTAAAGCAGACCACTTTTTTTCATTTCTTCTGATAGTGCATCCTGGAGTTCTGCATCCAAATCAGTAGAAATGGCATTTCTTACAAAGCCGGTTGTCGGTTCAATATTAGGGTAGTTATATCTCCAATTGTCATACTCATCCTGTGAGAGTTCACCCTGTTTTAACTTGGAATATTGGGTAAGCTAGGCGAAGAGCATAGGTGTTATCTGGTCATAAGCCTGATGATCCTCGTCTAGAGTTATACATGGTGTTAAAAGAGCTTAATGTGAAAATGTATAGTTCGGAATTGTATGATAATTATATGAACGTTGTGGATGCGACGGATAAGAAGCTTGTTGAGGAACAGAATGTGAATTATTACAACAATGAAAAACATTGGAATAGGAGTGGGTAAGAAGAATTATTGAAAAGATGGACAGGTATTTTATTGACTAATAATATCTGTCCTTTACGCTTTACATATATTTGATAAATTGAAAAAATCAATTTCAAATTGAAGTAAACTAGATTTGATGATATAATGAAAAAGAAATGATAAATAGTTGTAATGATACGAAAGGGATAATAATGGCAATCAGATACAACAAATTATGGAAGAAATTAATAGATGAAAATATGATGAAAGTTGACCTTAGAGATCAGGCAGGAATTACAACAAATGCACTGGCGAAACTAGGGAAGAATGAACATGTAAGTACACAAGTTTTGGAAAAAGTATGTAAAGTATTGCATTGTGAGATACAGGATATCATGGAATTTGTTCCAGACGAGGAAAGGGAAGAAAAGTAATATGGCTAAGAAGAAAACAACTGAAAAGGCATTGAACATAGATAATATTTTATTTAATTGTAGAGATTATTTGCGTGCGGCACGTAATTCCGGCTCATTCTTTGAAAAAAGAGATATGATGCTTACGCTAGTGTTCTTGAGGTTTATCGGCGAAAAGTATGAGGATGGAATTGAAAATCTAAAACAGACACTTAAAGAGCAGGGATTAGATCCGGAAGATGAGAACATTAGAGCAGCATTCTTTGATGATGCTACTTTTGCAGATGGTACATATAATTTACCACCAGAAGCAAGATGGTCGACTATTATCAGTACACCGGCACCACAGCTTAATGTTGCACTAGATACAGCTTTGCAAAGGCTTGAGGAAGAAGATCCACAGTTGAAAGGCTGTTTTGTTAAAGGAACATTTACAGCACGCAATTTAGCAGCTAATGATATAAAGAAAATTGTTGATGAAGTGAACAAAATCAGTCATAAGACATTTGGAGAGGAAAAAGACCTTATTGGTCGTGTATACGAATACTTTCTTAAGGAGTTCGCAGTAAATGCTACAAAGGAGGAAGGAGAATTTTATACACCTCATGACGTAGTTCAACTTATTGCAACGATGATTGAGCCTTATGATGGCACCTTATATGATCCTTGCTGTGGTTCAGGAGGAATGTTTATTCAGAGTGCTGAACTTGTAAAGTCAAAGCAGGGAAACTTAAATGGTATCAATGTATATGGTCAGGAAAAAGAACCGGCTACATATCGCCTTGCGAAAATGAATTTGGCTTTGCGTGGAATAAGCCATAATCTAGGAGAAGAAGCAGATTCATCATTTACACATGATTTACACAAGGGATTGCACTTTAACTATATTATGGCAAATCCACCTTTTAATCTGAAAGGCTGGTATAATGACAATTTGAAAAATGACGGTCGTTGGTCTGACTATCAAACACCACCTGAAAGTAACGCAAATTATGCCTGGATTTTGCATATACTTTCACATTTGAAGAAAACTGATGGAGTAGCGGGATTCCTTCTTGCGAATGGTGCATTGAATGATAGCGATACATTGGAAATACGTAAGGAACTGATTCAGAATGATAAAATTGAGGCTATCGTTGTTCTGCCAAGAGAATTGTTTATTACTACAGATATCAGTGTTACTCTGTGGATTCTGAATCAGAATAAAAAAGGCGGAAAATACCATGGAAGAAATCTCCGAAACCGCGAGCATGAGATACTCTTTATGGATTTACGCCAATGGACAGAAAATGCTGTTAAGGGTGAGAGCAAAAAGAAAGTTCGGTTGGATACAGAACAAATTGAGAAGGCAGCAGATATTTATCACACATGGCAATGTGAGGGAACTGATGGAGCAGCCTATGAGATGCCAGAACTTTACCGTAGTGTGTGCATTAATGAAATTGAAAGTAAAGGTTGGGCACTTACACCAAGCAAATATATTGAGTTTATTGACCATGATTTAGATATTGATTATGAAAAGGAAATGGTTCGTATTCAATCTGAAATGCAAGAGGTTATGAAACAAGAAAAGAAATCCCAGCAGATGAGATTGACTCGTATTCAAATGCTGCAAGAGTCTTTTTATCAACTCAAAGAAGATCTTTTTATGAGCAGATGGTTATTGAACAAAATTCAATAAAAGAGCTACTGCTCTATATGTATAAGAATAAGCGAGAGTCTGGTGCTTTTAGATTACTGAATGATATGGAATCTTTGGAAATGGATGATGCACTAGTAAATGATTATTTAGCTGATTTATGTGAGGGAAAAGTCAATAATTGGTTGATAGATTATGTAGACGAGCTGTATGAAGAAATGGAAGACATAAAGAAAAGAAAAGAGCGTAAGGAATTATTGGCATTGATTGGAAATAGATCGGTTTTGTTTGATTTTGATGATTTTGAAGATGATGAAAATGAATCATACCACAGGAATATGTTTGAAAGCGACGATATTGAGGGAGGAGAGAATTTGTAGTTGCAAAAAATGAAAATTAACTTGTCATTCAGGTATCATCAAGTTATAATATTCCCATGGCAACAGTTTGGCAACAACCATTCAGTAGGTCAAAATAAATAGTGTAATTGATATATAAATATGCCCCATACTCGACCGAAACTTAAATAAAATAAGTTAAGTGATGTTTGGGTCATAAAGAGTTTGAATAATTGCAATTATTTTTTCGCACTGCCTTTTGACATTTAATTGCAGGGAGAACTTCGCCTGGAAGAACAGTGTGAATGGTATCGCGCAATGTTTGAGGCCTGTAAGAAACGACCATGGCTTCGTGGCTTTGCTTTATGGGAGTGGGCACCAAAGCTGCCTTCTGCTTCCGAGGCATGGAAGGACGACAGCTATGAAATATGTGAGAAACCGGTGCAGGTGATAATAAAGAGATTCTATGAGCATGAGGCAGGAACCTCATTAATGTAATATTTGTAAAGGAAAAAGAACAGTCTGTTTTGATGGGATTAATTTCTGTTAT
The DNA here is from genome assembly GCF_000209835.1 of Ruminococcus sp. SR1/5. Taxonomy (NCBI): domain Bacteria; kingdom Bacillati; phylum Bacillota; class Clostridia; order Eubacteriales; family Oscillospiraceae; genus Ruminococcus; species Ruminococcus sp. SR1/5. The sequence goes on from NC_021014.1 coordinate 1,252,714, forward strand.
GACAGACTGTTTTTTCTATTCCATTATCAATAATTGATTTGCGGAAAAACATCGAAATATATGTGTCGTGAGGAGAAGTTTATGCTGTATATAATACTATTAGCTGAGTTATATGGGCATATGTCAAAAACATTATTGACATATGTCTTTTATAGAACTATTATATAAGAAAAGTAAGAAAGGAGCAGTTTATGCCGAGACCCGTAAAATGCAGAAAAGTTTGCCATTTCCCCAATGTTTTAGAATTCTTTCCGGCAGATGATACTGAGAAAAAACACCTATTGTTCTGACGGTAGATGAATATGAAACCATCCGTCTTTTGGACAAGAAAGGTTATAGTCAGGAGCAGTGCGCAGCATCTATGCAAGTCGCAAGAACAACCGTTCAACGAATTTATGAGATTGCCAGGAAGAAAATAGCAGATGCACTCATTGATGGATATCCGCTTAAAATTGAAGGTGGAGATTTCAAAATCTGTGATGGTCAGAGCAGTAATTGTGGACTTGGAGGATGTTACAAACAGGAAATTTACCAAAAATATGCAGCGGAAAAAGGAGAAGGTATCATGAGAATAGCAGTAACGTATGAAAATGGACAGATTTTCCAGCACTTTGGACACACAGAGACATTTAAGATTTACGATGTAGAGGAAGGAAAAGTAGTACATTCAGAAGTAGTAGATACGAATGGAAGCGGACATGGCGCATTGGCAGGAGTTCTTAAAGCATTGAATGCAGATGTTTTGATCTGTGGCGGAATCGGAGGCGGCGCACAGACAGCGTTAGCGGCAGCCGGTATTAAGCTTTTCGGAGGAGTTTCCGGAGATGCGGATGAAGCAGTAGAAGCGTTTATCAATGAGACACTCGATTATAATCCGGATGTTAAGTGTTCTCATCACGAGCACAGCCACGGGGAAGGACATACATGTGGCGAACATGGATGTGGAAGCCATAGCTGTCATTAAGAAAAATAGCAAAAAATAATAATACAAAAGAATGTGTCAAGGTAATGGAGAAAGGCAACTGTTGACTTTTGCTTTTTAGCGTACTAAAATCGAGAGTGTAGAAAAACAAAGACGTTTTGCAGTCATTATTGCAAAGCGTCTTTTTATTTTATCAGCAGTGATAAAGAGTGTGCGGTAAACAGATAATACAGAAAAGGAAGAATGCTTTATGAAAGAATTGTTATTTTTGCTTGTATTGTTTGTTTCTAATGTTATTCAGGCTATCACAGGGTTTGCCGGTACGGTATTGGCGATGCCGCCTTCCGTTTATTTGCTTGGGCTGGATCATGCAAAGGTGGTCCTGAATGTTATGGCCTGGCTGTCCGGACTGATGATCGCAGTGACCGGATATCGACATATAAACTGGAAAGAATTGCTTAAGATGTCTGCGGTCATGTTGGTTGGAATGTTTGCAGGGATACAGATCTGCCGGATCGTGAAATCTGAAAATATTCTTCTGACAATATATGGAATCATAATCGTCGTAGTTGCATTAAAGAATCTGTGCATTCATACAGAGAAAAAACTTCCGGATCTCATTTTGTGGATAGTTCTGATCCTGGCAGGGATAATTCATGGTATGTTTGTATCAGGAGGGGCTTTACTTGTGATCTATGCAACACAGGTACTGAAAGAAAAAGAAGAATTTCGTGCGACAGTGGCCCCTGTATGGGTGGTGCTGAATTTTTTCTGATGGTTACCCAGTTCAGGAGCGGCCTGGTTGGAACGGCAGATATTCGACTGATCTGTATCAGTATCCTGCCATTACTTATAGCTACATGGTTAGGTAAAAAGCTGGTATGTAAAGTATCTCAGAAGGTATTTCTGAATCTGACTTATATACTGCTTCTGATATCTGGAGTATCTTTGATCGTCTGATGCAGTTGATCACAGGAAGCTGCGGTGGAGAAAGGTGTATAAATATGGCAGTAACATTGCGTGAGATCATAAAACAGGTACAGCATCTGGAGATGAAGCTGGTAGCAGGTGAGACAGGACTGGATCATGAAGTGTCATGGACGCATATGGTAGACAGCGACACGATTTCTGCATTTCTGCAGGGACAGGAGCTTACTTTTACAACTGGATTAGGATTGAATGAAAATCTGACTCTTCTTCGTCTGGTAAAGGAAGTATGGCGAAACAAAGCCAGTGGGATCGTGATCAATACAGGGCCTTATATCAGTGAGATCGGACAGGATGTTATTGATTTTGCAAATGAAAAGGGATTCCCGGTATTTGAAGTACCGTGGAGGGTTCGAATGGCTGAAATCATGCGGATCATATGTTTTGCAATAACAAAAGAGCAGCAGAACGCAATTGAGGTTGCGACGGCACTGAACAATGCCTTTTTATGTCCGTCCCAGGAAGAATTGTATGTTTCGGCACTGATGAGAAAAGGGTATTTTACAGACAGTGCATATACGGTTGTGAATGTGTGTGTTCTGGAAGACAATGATCGTGTAACAGGAACAAGGCTAGAGCAGATTTTATCTAAACTGAGCAGTCATATCCGCTGTAATTATAATGGGATTTTGTGTTGTGCCCAGGATAAGCAGATTCTTCTGGTTTTGTGTGATTATTCTGATGAAGCATGCAGAAAAACTACAGAGAGGATTTTTCAGATACTATGCAGGATGGTATGTCAGAAGGAACAGATTTTTGTAAGTGTAAGTAAGCAGATTTCCGGGATCAGGCAGATTTATAAGAGCTATCAGTTTGCGGAAAAAATGTCTGATCTATTATGTGTCTGTCAGGTTCCGGGCGAGCAAAGCACAGATGGCGGAAAGATTATTTTTTACAAAGATCTTGGGATTTACAGGGTACTGCTCACACTTACAGATAAGGAAGCAATAAAAGAATATCTGGCAGATACAGTAGCTCCATTGTATGAATATGATGAGATGAACCACTCAGATCTGGTCAGAGTACTTCAGTGCTACCTGGCTAACGACTGCAGTGTCAAAAGTGCGTCACAGGAATTGATCGTACATCGAAATACAATTAATTATAAGCTTGGAAAGGCTGCTGAGATACTTGGAAAAAATCTTTCTGATTTTGATGTGCGTTTTCAGCTGAGGCTGGGTTTCCTGTTATATCAGATGAATGAAATGTAAAAGGAAAATGCGGCAGCAGAATAATAACGATTGTGCTGCAGCACAAAAATAATTGGATAGATGTCTATTGCAGACAGCCAGTGTCGAGAGTAATATATGACTCAGATAAGACAAAGGCGTCTGGTTCACAAATGAATGTGGGCCGGGCGCTTTTCTTATTCTACAACAAATAATAAGTTTGTTTACCGCAAAAATGAACAATATTTAAAACTGAATTACAGATAAAGAGGAGGAAGTTATTATGAGTTTAACAGGAAAAGAAGTAGCACAGATGCACAAAGATTATGTGATGCAGTCATGGGCAAGATCAGGAGCAGATACTTTGCCGGTAGAAAGAGCCGAGGGAATTTATTTTTACGATTATGATGGAAAAAAATATGCAGATATGGCTTCACTTCTGGTGTGTTCCAACCTCGGACATGAGCTTCCGGAGATCGTTGAAGCGATCAAGGAACAGGCTGATAAGATGTGCTTCATGGCACCGGCATATGCATCCGAGCCTAAGAGCATGCTGGCAAAAATGCTTGTAGAAGCAGCAGGAGCAGATACATACAAGAGAGTTTTCTTCACAAATGGTGGAGCAGAATCCAATGAGAATGCTATAAAAATGGCACGTATGGTAACCGGAAGAACCAAGATCTTTTCCTGCTACAGAAGCTATCATGGAGCTACACTTGGAGCATCCAATGCTTCCGGTGACTGGAGAAGATATGCAGCAGAGATCGGTGGTGCAAATGGATTCGTACACTTTATGAACCCTCAGATGTATCGTGACGGATATACAAAAGGAGTTGATGATGCAGAGGTAACGAAAAAATATCTGGATGCGCTGGATCTGCAGCTCAGATATGAAGGCCCCGGAAATGTGGCAGCAATCCTGATGGAGTCTATAGTAGGTGCAAACGGTGTCATTCTTCCTCCAGACGGATATATGGAAGGTGTTCGTGCACTTTGTGACAAATATGGAATCCTTTTGATCTGTGATGAGGTTATGGCAGGATTTTACCGTACAGGAAAAATGTTTGCATTTATGAATTTCGACATGAAACCGGATATCATTACATTTGCAAAAGGTGTTACCTGTGGTTATGTACAGCTGGGCGGATGTATTGTAAGTAAAAAGGTTGCGGAGTATTTTGAGGAAAATGTTCTTCAGTGCGGACTTACTTACAGTGGACATACACTTGCATGTGCGGCTGGTGTAGCAGCAATGAAATATTATAAAGAACACGACATCGAGGGCCATGTAGCTGAGATGCACGAGATCGTTGCTCCGTTTATGGATGAGATGGTAAAGAAGCATAAATGTATTGGTGAAGCAAGATGTATCGGTTTGTTCGGTGCACTTGAAGTAGTCAAGAATAAAGAAACCAGAGAACCGATGCAGGAATACGGCGTACCCGGACCGGTAATGCCGTGGATATTTGCAGAATTAAAGAAACGTGGCTTTGCAACCTTCGGACGTGAGAACTTTATTGAAATCTGTCCGCCACTGATCATCACGAAAGAGGAGCTGGAAGAGTATCTCCCGATCCTTGATGAAGTGCTTACAATGGTCGATGAAAAATTTTGTGACTGATAAAGCAGGAGGTAGCCTATGAACTGGGATTATCTACAGCCGGTAAAAATTCATTTCGGCAAAGGCAGAGTAAAAGAAATCAAAGAAATAGCCAGAGAGCTTGGCTGCGAAAGAGGCCTTCTGGTGGCAGGACCGTTTTTCTTTAAAAGCGGTCTTGCCGAAAAGGTCATAAAAGAGTCAGAAGGAATGATCGTTGCTTCTTTTGGAGATGTTTCTCCAAACCCGGACGTTGTAGAGGTAGATGCCTGTGCGGAAGTGATCCGGCAGAAAAATATCGGATTTGTGGTAGCATTGGGTGGAGGCAGTCCCATGGATTGTGCCAAAGCAGCTGCCAGTGTAGCTCTGACTTCGGATTCCATCCGTAAGTATCATGGAACCGGAGTAGCAATGCCGGAGAAACATCTTCCACTGATCGCAGTTCCTACGACTGCAGGAACAGGAAGTGAAGTGACCTGTGTATCAGTTCTTTCGGATCATGCAAATGGAAAAAAGCGCCGATCGTATCAGAGGGATTTTATCCGGCAGCAGCTATCATTGATCCGGAACTTACTTATACAATGCCACCGCAGGTTACGGCAGGAACAGGAATTGATGTTCTTTCCCATGCGATCGAAGGCTATTGGAGCAAAGGTCATCAGCCGATCTGTGATGTACTTGCGATGCATGCAGCAGAACTGGTATTTAAATATGTTTACAGAGCATACAGGAAGCCCGATGATGAGGAAGCAAGGGAGAAAATGTGCGAAGCATCTTTGATCGCAGGATTGGCGTTTACTTTACCGAAAACCACTTCGTCTCATGCGTGTTCATTTCCATTGACCAATATTTATCACATCCCGCATGGCGAGGCGTGTGGCCTGACCCTGGATTATTTTATAAGAATCAATGCAAAAGGCGAAGGTGGTGAACGTGTAGAGGAATTTGCCAGAAGGATTGGATTCAAAGATGCAGAAGAGATGGCGGATGCAGTTCTTGAATTAAAGAAAAAATGGGATTGCGGTGTGATCTGAAGGATCTGGAGCTTGATGATGATCAGATTGCGGAGCTGGTTCACATCAGCAGACACCCGAACCTTTATAACAATCCGGTAGAGATCACAGACGAGATGCTGGATGAGATGTATCGATATCTGGCCGGAAAGTGAAAGATTTTGATTGAATATTGAAAAAATAATGATAATATAGAGAGAGACGATGGAGTCCGGATACTTTGGTATCTGGGCTCTTTTTGTATTTATGGATGGGAGATGAAGGATTATGAAACTGATCACAGCAATCGTAAGACCTGAGAAAGTGATGGACGTCATCAAAGCACTGGAGCAGGAAGGATATTTTGCTTTTTCAAAATGGGCAATTTCAGGAAGAGGTAAGGAAAAAGGAATTCAGGTAGGGGATGTCCTTTATCAGGAAATGGCAAAAAATATGCTGTATATTACTGTTGGGGACAAAGAAAAAGATGAGGTTGTAGATATTATCATTAACAGTGCAAAGAGTGGGCAGTATGGACATTATGGTGATGGAAAAATTTTTGTTTCCGATATCAGTGAGGCATATACGATCAGTGAAGAAACCAGAGAAGATGATGATGAATGATATGATTGATGAAGCAGGAGGATATATATGGGTGAAAGAAATAAAAGAACAAAATTAAAAAATCCATGGGACCTGGTTCGATCTGGGCAGTTGCAGTCGGTTCCATCATTGGATGGGGATGTTTTATACAGGGTGGTCTCTGGACAGAACGTGCAGGTGGACCGCTCCCGCTGTTTCTGGGATTTCTGGCAGGCGGTCTTTTAATGATCGTGGTAGGCTACAGCTATTCTTATATGATCGCAAAATTCCCGGTAGCGGGTGGTGAATTTGCCTATGCATATAAAGGCTTTGGAAGAACTGCTTCGTACATATGCGGATGGATGCTGTCGCTTGGATATCTGTCTATTGTAGCTTTGAATGCAACGGCACTTCCGGTATTGGCATCCTATATTTTTCCTGGAGTCTTTAACAGAGGTTACCTGTATACAATTGCAGGATATGATGTATATATGGGTGAAGTCGGATTATCCCTGTTTTTTATCATACTTTTCGGGATCATGAATTACAAAGGTGCGAAATCTGTAGGAAATCTTCAGCTTGCGATGGTCCTTATCATGTGTGCAGCGGTTGTTGTATCAGTCATTGGTGTGATCGCAACAGGACATTTTGATGCTTCAAACTTGCAGCCGGCATACGGAGCCGAAGGCAAGTCTCTTGGAAGCGGTTTTGTATCTATCCTGGCATTGGCTCCGTTCCTTTATGTAGGATTTGACTGTATTCCACAGGCGGCAGAAGAATATGATTTTCCACCACAGAAGTGCAAAATGCTGATCATTTCAGCATTGATCGTAGGTGCTTTGATCTATGGTGCAATGGCACTGGTGACAGATTGTGTTGTTCCCTGGCAGCAGGTTCTGACTATGACAGATGGGAATGGAACTCTTGTAAAATGGCATACAGGTGCAGTTCTTGATCTTGCAATGGGAAAAGTTGGTGTGTGCTTTGTGGCACTGGCAGTGTGTATGGGGATTTTTACCGGTATGAACGGATTCTTTATGACATCCAGCCGTCTTTTATTTGGTATGGCAAGAGCAAAAATGCTTCCGTCAGCTTTTGAAAAGGTTCATCCGGAGCATAAAACTCCGTCCATATGTGTTGGGTTTACCATGATCATCTGCTGTATCTGCCCATTTTTCGGCAGAGAAGTGATCGGCTGGGTTGTAGATATGTGTTCCGTAGGTACTGCGTTCGGATATTTCTTTACCTGTGCAGGTGCTTATATTCTTCTGAAAAAATATGGCGATGATACAGATACAAATAAAATCCATCCGGCAGTAGCAATGGGCGGCTGCGTGATCTCTGTTGTAATATTGCTGCTCCTGATCGTGCCCGGTTCTCCAGCATTCATGGCTCCACAGTCCTTTGCAGCACTGATCGTGTGGGTGTTGATGGGAGTTACCTTCTATTTTGTTTCAAAGAAAAATTTTGCGAAAGTCACTAAGAGGGAAATGGATTATCTGATTCTTGGAAATGTGCAGGTAGTTCGAGGACTGAGAAAAGGAAAAGATCAGGGAAGAGTTGTACAGGGAAATATTGTGGCTGATCAGAGTAATAAATCTTAAAAGGTAATAAAACGGCTGCAGGCCTATAATACTTTCAGGGTAACAGAAAAACTTCCATTCAAAAAATGGGAGTTTTTCTGTTACCGGAGTATCATATTTGAAAGGTGTGATTTATAAAGTATCTTGACAGAGGTACCGATCCTGTTATACTATTAAAACTGATAAAGGGGAGTAACCTACGTTTGGAAATCTGCGTTTGCAGTGTCGTCAGTACGGTGGAAACATCCGGCGCTGCAGGGAAATGGTGAGACTTTTATTGCATTTTTTGTTGTGCAATAAGGGTTTCTTTTTTTATATCCTTTTATCAAAAAAATCCTTTATTGCATAAAAAAATTACAGTTGGTGAATATTTGCAAAAAAGGAGGCAAAGGTAATGAAAGAAATTTATCAGCAGACAGCAGAAGAAGTTCTCGAGCGTGTGGAAAGCAGGGAATCAGGGCTTACCGATGAACAGGTCAGACGGTCCAGAGAGAAGTGCGGATGGAATGAGCTTGCAGAAGGAAAGAAAAAAGTATTTTGCAGATCTTCTTTGAACAGTATAAGGATTTTCTGGTGCTAATCCTGATCGCATCGGCAGTGATATCCGGTATGCTTGGAGATGTGGAAAGTGCAGCAGTTATCGTGATCGTTATTACGATCAATGCGATTTTGGGAACTGTGCAGACAGTAAAGGCTGAGCAGTCCCTGCAGAGCTTAAAGAAGCTTTCCGGACCGGAGGCAAAGGTATTACGTGATGGTGTGGTGGTACAGCTCCCGGCAAGAGAACTGGTTGTAGGAGATGTGATCCTTCTTGAAGCAGGTGATATGATCCCGGCCGATGGAAGATTGATTGAAAATGCAAGCCTTAAGGTCGATGAAAGTGCCCTTACCGGAGAAAGTCTTGCGGTTGAAAAGAGTATGGACACTATTTTGGAGGAAGCACCGCTTGGTGATCGGACAAATATGCTGTTTTCCGGAAGCTTTGTCACATATGGGCGTGGCAGAGCGGTTGTAACGAATGTAGGAATGCAGACAGAGGTTGGAAAGATTGCGGGACTTCTGAAATCGACTTCGGAAAAACAGACGCCACTTCAGGCGAATCTGGATGATTTTGGAAAGAAGCTTTCCATTCTGATCCTGATATTTTGCGGAATTCTGTTTGCGATCAGTGTATTCCGCGGTGAGAAGATCAGCAGTGCATTTATGTTTGCAGTAGCACTTGCAGTCGCAGCGATTCCGGAAGCTTTAAGCTCCATCGTGACGATCGTCCTTTCTTTCGGAACACAGAAGATGGCAAAGGAGCACGCGATCATTCGTAAGCTTCAGGCTGTGGAAGGTCTTGGAAGCGTATCTGTTATCTGTTCGGATAAGACCGGAACACTCACACAGAATAAAATGACAGTAGAAGATTATTATATTGATGGAAAAAGAATCACAGCAGATGCAATTGATGTAACAGATCCGGCGCAGAGATGTCTTTTGGACTACAGCATTTTATGTAATGATTCAACAAATGAAAATGGAGTGGAGATCGGAGATCCGACGGAAACGGCATTGATCAATCTGGGCAGCCGGTACGGAATCGAGGCTGCTGGTGTAAGAAAGCTTTATCCAAGGGAAGGAGAACTTCCCTTTGACAGTGACCGTAAGATGATGTCAACACTTCACAGAATTGATGATGAAAACCGGATGATCGTAAAAGGTGCGGTTGACCGGCTTCTGGAGCTGACAGACAGGATCTGGACAAAGGACGGAGTTCGGGAAATCACAGAAGCAGATAAAGAAAAGATCCGGCGCCAGAATCAGGAATTTTCAATGGAAGGGTTACGGGTACTGGCATTTACCTATCGTGAAATTCCGGAGAAGCATGTATTGACGACAGAAGATGAGAACCATCTGGTATTTCTTGGCCTGATCGCTATGATGGATCCGCCGAGGGAAGAATCAAAGGCTGCAGTTGCAGAATGTATAAAAGCGGGGATTCGGCCGGTCATGATCACGGGAGATCATAAGATCACAGCAGCGGCAATCGCAAAAAGGATCGGGATCCTACATGATCTGTCAGAGGCCTGCGAAGGTGCTGATATTGAAAATATGAGTGATGAGCAGCTGAAGGAGTTTGTCCCGAATATTTCTGTGTATGCAAGAGTGTCACCGGAGCACAAGATCCGTATTGTCCGTGCATGGCAGGAGAAGGGGATGATCGTGGCAATGACCGGAGACGGTGTGAATGATGCTCCGGCATTGAAGCAGGCAGATATTGGTGTTGCAATGGGAGTGACCGGAACCGAGGTCGCAAAGGATGCCGCAGCAATGGTGCTTACAGATGATAATTTTGCAACAATTGTAAAAGCAGTGGAAAACGGACGAAATTTATATCAGAATATCAAGTATGCGATCCAGTTTCTTCTGTCCGGAAACTTTGGTGCGATCCTGGCAGTTCTTTGTGCATCCCTTGCAGGACTTCCGGTTCCTTTTGCACCGGTACATCTGCTGTTTATCAATCTTTTGACAGACAGTCTTCCGGCGATCGCGTTAGGCGTGGAGCCGCACAGCAGTGAGGTGATGAATGAGAAACCAAGATCAGCAGACGAGTCAATACTGACAAAGGATTTTCTTGGTAAAATCGGTCTGGAAGGACTGGTGATCGGTATGATGACGATGATAGGATTTTTGACAGGATATCATCAGAATGGTGCACTGCTTGGCAGTACTTATGCCTTCGGAACACTTTGTCTGGCACGTCTGTTCCATGGATTCAACTGCAAATCGGATCATCCGGTTATCTTTACAAAACGTTTCTTTAATAATAAATGGCTTCAGGGAGCATTTGTACTTGGGGCAGTACTCATTACCGCTGTACTGACGGTTCCAGGATTTCATCTCCTGTTTAAAGTAGAGACGTTGGATCTGATGCAGCTTGGCTGTGTATATCTGTATGCGTTTGCAAGTCTTCCGATCATTCAGCTGCTTAAATGGATACGCATGAAATTAAGAAAAAGAGGAGAATGATAGTGGATATAAGTAAAATATCTGTAAAAAAAATCCGAGAGCTTATTGTGTTTACAGCATTTCTTGTGGTCGCCCTGTGGAAGTTTGATGTGGTGCTCGATGTGCTGAAAGCAATATGGGGGATCGCATTTCCTTTTGTACTTGGCGGAGCGATCGCATTTGTGACCAACGTGCCAATGAGCTTTTTGGAAAAGAAAATTTTTGGAAGGGTAAAAAAGAAAATAAGATAGGTGCAAAACTGGCAAGACCGATAAGTCTGTTCCTTACGATCGTATTTGCGGTTGGCGTGATCGTACTGGTGATGTTTGGTGTGATCCCGCAGCTTACGCGGACAATGGGAACTCTGATGATGAGTATCGCTGATTTTATTCCGCAGATGCAAAGCTGGATCCGGGAATTCTCCCATAATAACCAGGAAATCATGAAGCTGGTAGATCAGGTACAGTTTAATCCGGATCAGGCGATCAAGTGGGGGATAAGCCTTCTTGGAAACGGTGCAGGAAATATGATGAATACCACAATGTCAGCAGTGGGTTCCATAGTCAGTGGATTGGCAACCTTTTTTATTGCTTTTTCATTTGCCTGCTATGTCCTTTTTCAGAAGGAGAAGCTGCATGTGCAGATCCGAAAAGTATTTTTTGCCTTTCTCCCAAAGAAAAAGGCAGATGCTTTTCTTAAAGTCTGTTCTCTGACTTATCGGACATTTGCAAATTTTCTTGCAGGTCAGTGTCTGGAAGCTGTGATCCTCGGCTGTATGTTTGTTGTGATACTGAGTATTTTGAGGATTCCATATGCACTTTTGATCGGAGTTTTGATTGCGTTTACCGCATTGATTCCGATTTTCGGGGCCTTCATCGGGTGTGCGGTGGGAAGCTTTTTGATCTTTATGGTAAATCCGAAACAGGCAATTTTATTTATTATAGTATTTCTGGTGCTGCAGCAGATCGAGGGAAATCTGATCTATCCTCATGTTGTGGGTGAATCCGTAGGACTCCCGTCGATCTGGGTTCTTGCAGCAGTTACGATCGGCGGAAACCTTATGGGAATTGTAGGTATGCTTGTTTTCATTCCGCTGCTTTCCGTGTTCTATACTATCTTTCGGGAATTCGTATATCTGCGCCTGAAGAAAAAGCATATCAAACAGGTGACAAAGACAGAAATAGAGGAATATACGGCGGAGGAAATTGTAAATAGTGACATATCAGAGGGGAAATGATATGATGGACTTGTATTGGGATAGTTAAGAAAAATCTTATATTTAAGTGGGGGAGTTACTATGTGGTTTGTGTTTGCCTTGCTGTCTGCTGTATTTGCGGCGCTGACCTCCATACTGGCCAAGATAGGTATTGTCGGTGTTAATTCGAATCTTGCAACAGCGATTCGAACGATGGTGGTGCTGGTTATGGCGTGGGGAATGGTTTTCCTCACAAATACCCAGGGCGGGATCGCAGCGATCAGCAAAAAAAGCTGGCTGTTTCTGATCCTTTCAGGTCTGGCAACGGGTGCTTCGTGGTTATGCTATTATCGTGCTCTGCAGATAGGCGATGCATCCAAGGTTGTGCCGATAGACAAGCTGAGTGTTGTGATCACACTGGTACTGGCATTTGTTTTTTTGCATGAGAAATTCACAGCAAAATCGATGATGGGATGTATTTTGATCGGTGTGGGAACATTATTGATGGTTTTGTAAAAAGGCATAAGAAAACTATATACAAAAGGAGAGTGTTATGAAAACACGAAAGAAAATTTCAGCAAAGCTGCTGGCGATCATGCTTATTGCTGCATTGCTGCTTCCTCTTGCATGGAATGTCCCGGTGGAAGCAGCCGAGGCAAAACAGATCGATGTTTTGTTCAGCCATGATACACATTCGCATTTGAACAGCTTTTCAACCATCGTAGATGGAGAGCAAAAAGAAGTTGGCGGATTTGCAAGGATCAAAACTCTGATCGATGAAAAGAAGCAGGAAGATCCGGACACCCTGGTGCTGGATGGCGGCGATTTTTCCATGGGAACCCTGATTCAGACCGTATACGAAACGGAGGCGGCAGAGCTTCGGATGCTGGGATATCTGGGGTATGATGTGACGACTCTGGGGAATCATGAATATGATTATCGTTCAAAGGGACTGGCAAATATGCTGGAGGCTGCGAAGGCTTCCGGTGAGACAGTGCCGGCACTGGTAGTGTGCAACGTGGACTGGGACAACATGGAGCAGGATGGATTAAGCGATGGTCAGAAGCAGATCCGGTCGGCATTTGAAGCCTACGGTGTGAAGGATTATGTAGTAGTTCAAAAAGGAGATGTAAAGGCTGCAGTAGTCGGTGTGTTCGGTAAGGATGCCCTGGAATGTGCACCGACCTGTGAATTAAAGTTCAAGGATCCGGTTGAGGCCGTAAAACAGACGGTAGAAGAGATCCGAAAAAATGAAAAAGTGGATATGATCGCTTGTGTGTCCCATGGAGGAACCTGGGAGGATGAGAACAAATCGGAGGATGAGATCCTTGCAAAAGAGGTGCCGGATATCGACTTGATCATCAGCGGACATACGCACACAGAGCTGAAAGAGGCAATTCAGCATGGGAACACATATATCGTATCCTGCGGCGAATACGGAAGAAATCTGGGATCACTTTCCATGACACAGAAACAGGACGGACGGTGGGAGCTGACATCCTATGAGCTGATCCCTGTTTCTGAGGATGTAAAACCGGACCAGGCGACACAGGAACAGATCGATGCCCTGATGGATACGGTGGATAAGAATTATCTTGCCGATTTCGGCTATACAAGGGAAGAGGTTCTTGCTGAAAATGATGTTGAATTCAACAGTCTGGAAGAAATGGGCACGAAGCACGAAGAGTTGAATCTTGGTGATATCATGTCCGATGCATACATATATGCAGTGGAGAATTCCGAGTATTATGATGGTGATCCGGTTGATGTAGCCGTTGTTCCAAGCGGAACCGTGCGGGATACATACACAAAGGGCGATATCACAGTAGAGGATGTTTTTAATTCCTTTTCACTGGGAATCGGAAAGGACGGTGTTGCCGGATATCCGCTGATCAGTGCATACCTGACCGGAAAAGAGCTGAAGCTGGCAGCGGAGGTGGACGCTTCTGTATCGGATTTTATGACAACGGCAAGGTTATATTGCAGTGGATTGAATTTTGCATACAATCCACATCGGATGATCCTGAATAAGGTGACAGATTGTTATCTCACCAGGGCAGACGGAGAGCGGATCGAGATCCAGGATGACAAGCTGTATCATGTTGTGACAGATCTGTATACCGGCCAGATGCTTGGTTCTGTGATGAAAATGTCCTATGGACTGCTGTCTCTTGAACCGAAGGACAGGGATGGGAATCCTATTGAAAATCTGGAAGATCAGGCGATCATGGAGGATGACAGGGAATTAAAGGCCTGGGATGCGATCGCAAGATATATGCAGTCCTTTGAGGATACAGACGGCGACGGAATTGCCAATGTGCCGGAATATTATGAGACGACACATGGACGTAAGGTTGTGGAGAACAGCAGAAATATCATTGATCTGGTGAAGCAGCCGAATAAGTTTTCGGCAATGATCGCAGGTATTTGTCTGATCTTTATCGTGATCATTGTGCTTGTGGTATTTCTGATCCGAAGGATGATCCGCAGGATCAAAGTCAGAAAAGGAAAGAGAAATTCAAAATAAATATACGGCTGAGAAGAAAGCTGTCGCTTTAGCGGTTGATAGATCGCAAAGCGGCAGCTTTTATTTGTGGCAGATATATAAATGGTGAAAGAAGATATTTTATAGTTGACAAATAGAGAACAATGCCATACAATCGTTCTAAATAGAACGAAAAGATATGGAGGAAGGCTATGTTTTTCTGGGATCAGCATAAAACGATAACAAGCTGTTATGAAAAAGTCACAGGGAGTGTATGTGAGAAATATCAGCTGACGCATATGGAATATGATATCCTTATGTTTTTACACAACAATCCACAGCATAATACTGCGGCTGAGATCGTTAAAGTCCGTAAGTCGACGAAATCCCACGTGTCCTCTTCTCTGAAAAATCTGGAGAGCAGAGGTCTGATCGAAAGGATCCAGAGTGCGGACAATAAGAAGCATATCGAGATCGTTTTATTAAATAAGGCAGACCGGATTATTGAAGATGGAATAAAAGCACAGAAGGAATTTGCAAAAATCGCTTTGGACGGCCTGACAGTGGAAGAGAAGCGTATTTGTAAAGAGGTGTTTCATAAGATCTGCGAAAATGCGGATAAATATATGAGGTGAGATGATGAAAAAGAGATTTCATGTAAAGAAAAGGACTCTTTTGCTGATCGCGGGTATTGTATGGCTGATTACCGGATTTAATGTTGCCAGACTTGGGATATTATCATACCGGGTGATCGATCGGAAGTGGTATCTGTATCTGTTTTCGGTCGTTGTATTTTTTATGTTTGGCATGATGTTTTATAAGATGAGCAAAAAGCATACAAAAAGGATCCTGGGATATGAGAGCCACCGTCCGTTCTGGCATTTTTTTGATCTGAAAGCATATCTGATCATGACATGTATGATGAGCGGAGGAATTGGTTTCAGGGCAGCGGGAATATTCCCTGATATCTTCGTTGCTTTTTTCTATTCCGGTCTCGGCTGTGCACTGGCCCTGGCGGGGGTGGTATTTACCAGAAATTATTTTTGTTATAAACAATTGATCGTAAAGGAGCAGGAAGCATGAGAGAAAATAGTAAGAAAAACATGCCGGACATAATGGAGGCAATATTTGACGCAGGATATTTGATATTCGATCTGATCGCAGGAATTCTTTTCTTTGTATTTTCGAAGGGTAATCCTTTGTTTATCCTTTACGGAGTACTGACATTGACACTTTGTGGCGGAGATGCTTTCCATCTGGTGCCAAGGATCATCAGAGCTGTCCATGGAAGCAGCGAGAGGATCAGGAAACAGCTGGGAATCGGATTACAGGTATCCTCGATCACGATGACTGTATTTTATATTATTTTACTGTATGTATGGAAGCTTACCTTCCCGGAGCTGAATGCACCGGCAGCAGTGGAAGCAATGATCTGGATCTCTGCGATCATCAGGATCGTGGTATGCTTCCTTCCTCAGAATAACTGGTGTACAGATGATGGAAATATGAAATTATCCATCCTGAGAAATGCAGTTTTTGCAGTTACCGGTATCGGTGTGATCATTCTGTATGCGATCTCCGGAAATGCGAATGGGTATCACATGACAAGAATGGTTGCTGCGATCATCATTTCCTTTGGATGCTATCTTCCGGTAACCTTATTCAGCAAAACAAAGCCCAAGGTCGGATTACTGATGATCCCAAAGACCTGTGCATATATGTGGATCATTGCAATGGGACTTCATCTTCTGTTTTAGGACAGCAAGCATTAAGTAACCGCCTGACTATGGATCAGACATTGGATGTCCGCAGCGTATTTTGGTACGTCTGCGGACATCTTTTTTTGAGATGAATTGCAATTTTTTTGTAAAATTGTAGAATGAAAGAGCTTATGAAAAAGAGTCATGAAAGAGAGAATCAGGAAATGAATGATAAAATCGCAGTCTGTCTTGGAAAAGGCGGACAGAGAGATATGGCGGAAGCCTTTTGCAGGAGGACCGGAGCGCAGCTTCAGGATAAGCCGGGAGATTTTCTGACGGTGCGGTTTGATTCCAGGGGCGTTTCGCTGTCCGGTTTCGGGCTGACCTATCAGGGGGATTTTGTGGAGACGATGCTTCACAGAGTTACCAGAGGCAGACTTCAGCATGAGATGCTGGTGAAGGCGGTGAAGTCAGATAAGGAGGGAAGGAAGGCCATCGATGCTACGGCAGGAATGGGTGAGGATGCCTTTCTTCTGGCAGCCCAGGGCTATGAGGTGACGCTGTACGAGCAGAATCCGGTGATCGCAGCCCTTCTTAAAGATGCCATTCGCCGTGCCAAGAAAAATATGAATCTGAAAGATATTGCCGGTCGTATGAAGGTGATCGAGGGAAACAGTGTAGAAGGTATGTCAAAGCTTCTTGATCCTGTAGACGTGATTTATCTGGATCCCATGTTTCCGGCAAGACAGAAATCCAGCCTGATCAACAAGAAACTTCAATTGATCCAGAAGCTGGAACCACCGTGTTCCGGGGAAAAGGATCTTTTTGATGCAGCTATCAGAGCAAATCCGGATAAGATCATCGTCAAGCGTCCGCTGAAAAGTGAATGTCTTGCCGGCCGGGAGCCGTCTTATACATTGAAGGGGAAGGCAATACGATATGACTGCTATGTATTATAAAGTCAGACACTATCAATACAAAAATCGAATCGGAAATCTTAAGGCTGAAGCTGTAGGCGTGGTAAGCGGGGAAAAACATTTCCCCATATTTCCTGGAAATATGATTTTCAAGCCACTGACGAAATCCAAACCATTTTCCACGCCACTGTATGCTTATGCAGAGGTGTTCTGGTCAACGATCATTAATGAATATTTTATGCCTGCGCCCAGGTATGAACTGGCCATCTGTGAAGGGTATGAGGCAGTAAATGAAAAATATCTTGACTACGGAACGGCAGTACCCATGGCCTATAAAGAAGGGGAATACCTTTTGAATCTCCTGGAGTTTTTCAGGAAATATCCGGATGAAAAGGTAGATATAGATAATTATGTAAACTATTGCCAGATGTTTTATGATTATAGAGACATTTTTGAAGCTGATTTTTTGCAGGAGCAT
This sequence comes from Ruminococcus sp. SR1/5, assembly GCF_000209835.1. Lineage (NCBI taxonomy): Bacteria > Bacillati > Bacillota > Clostridia > Eubacteriales > Oscillospiraceae > Ruminococcus > Ruminococcus sp. SR1/5. The sequence continues at coordinate 1,270,312 of NC_021014.1, forward strand.
CAGGAAATGGCGGAACAGCTTGCCATGCAGGTACTGATCTCTGTCCTGAAGGGAGACCAGAATTATCATTATGAAAATGTAGCATTTCTCTGTGATAAAGATGGCGGGATCATAAGTCTTGCACCTATGATCGATCATGAATTTTCTACGTATTTTATGTTTCCGGACGATGTTTCCCGTCATGTATACTGGCTGATGGAATTAAGCAAATCCATCCGCGGATGGGAAGTCCGGCCTGGGGAATATGATAATTTCAAAGATCCGGAAGAACGGAAACTAATGGAAAAAAGTGCCACCTGTATTCATAAAAATCTCCTCTATATAAAAGAACATTATCCGCAGACAACGGAAGAATTTCTGGATAAAGCAGAAAAACTGAAAACAGCATTGACGGAAGCTTCAGAGGATTTTCTGATCCGGGGAAATACGGAATATCCGGACTGTGCGGATTCCAGTGCCTGGCTGATCGGAAAAGCCCGATACAAGGATAAAGATGAAGAGAAAGCCAGCGCTTATGAGGCGGAATTATACGGAAAGGGGAAAAAGCTTGATTTCCGGGACGTAAGTATCAGTGCAATAAATGAAATAAAAGCTGTGATCAGTCAGATGGAAGAAGTTTTGAGAAAGAGAGAATAAACAAATGGAACAAACAAAAACAATATTAAAAAAACCTGGGTGGTGGCAGCGCTTGCCTGCGTCTGCTGTCTTCTCTGGGGGAGTGCGATCCCGCTGATCAAGACAGGATACCGTCTGATGCAGATGGATTCTGCAGATACGGCAAGTCAGATCGTTTTTGCAGGTGTGCGTTTTGCACTGGCAGGAATCCTTGTACTGATCTTTGCATCTTTGCGTGAGCGCAAGGTTCTGCTTCCGGATCGAACTGTTCTGAAATATGCGGTGCCGGTATGTATGGCTCAGACGGTATGTCAGTATTTCTTCTTTTATATAGGTGTGGCACATACCTCCGGTGTAAAAGGCGCTATTATCACAGGTCTTGGGAATTTTATTGCGATCCTGCTGTCCTGCCTTGTTTTTCACAAGGAAAAAATGACCGGGCGAAAGATGCTCGGCTGTATCCTCGGTTTTGCCGGCGTGGTCGTGATCAATCTCATGGGAAATTCTCTGGATGCAGGTTTTAGGCTCACAGGAGAAGGATTTATTCTGATCGCGCAGTTTTCTTACGGAATGTCCACGGTGCTGATCAATATTTTTTCCAGAAAGGTATCTCCGGTGGTACTCAGCGGAACGCAGTTTACCATGGGCGGGATCATTCTGTTCCTGATCGGAAAAGGGATGGGAGGACATTTCGGAGTGGTAAATGCCGCCGGTATTGGGATCATCTTTTATCTGGCAATGGTGTCTGCAGTGGCCTATACACTGTGGTCAGTGCTGCTTGCCTGGAATGATGTATCCAGGGTAGCGATCTTTGGCTTTGTAAATCCTTTGTTCAGTGTGATCCTGTCTGCACTGGTTCTGGGAGAGGTACGTCAGGCATTTAATATGGGAAGTCTCATCGCACTGTTTCTTGTCTGTGTGGGAATTTATGTGGTAAATCAAAAAAATCTTCATAAGTGGTATTGCAGTTATTGTTCCCAGGCAATATTTTTTGAAACGTGTTGCTGAGAACGGAGTGAACAGTAACGGTCGCAGAATGAACAGTAACGATGCCGGAGTTTTGAAATTGATTTCAATACGGCATTGTGTTAAAATAGCTCCATAAAAAGTGTGAACATAAAAATCCATGCCGGAATAACTGCAGGATCCGGAAGCAGATCCTGCACCGGACAGTAAGGAGGAAAAATATGGAATTTCAGAAACTGATCGAAGAGAGAAGGACCATCCGTAAATACAGCCCGGAGAGCAGGATCACAAAAGAAGATCTTCTTGCAGTGATCCGGGCCGCTCAGGAAGCACCCAGCTGGAAAAACTCCCAGACCGGAAGATATTACTGTGTAATGTCCGAAGAGATGGTGGAGAAGGTCAGCAGAGAATGTCTGCCGGAAATGAACCAGGCAAAAGCAGAGAATGCCTCCCTGATCGTTACAACCTTTGTACATAACCATGCCGGATTTCAGAAAGACGGAACACCGGATAATGAGCTTGGAAACGGCTGGGGCTGCTATGATCTGGGACTTCAGAACGAGAATCTGATCCTGAAGGCAAAGGAGCTTGGATATGGAACCCTGATCATGGGACTTCGTGCCGGAGACAAGCTCCGTGAGATCCTTTCCATTCCGGAAACAGAAACGGTAATGGCAGTGATCGCCATCGGAAAAGCAGCCGAAGAGCCTGCAAGACCGAAACGTAAAGATGTGGAAGATATTGTGAGATTTTATTAAATAATAGAAGAAATGCCCGGTACATATCAAAATGTTCGGGCATTTTTTAATGGAAATTAAAGAGCAAAATGGTCTGAAAAGGATTGCCTGGAGGAGTGAATTCTGTTATCCTGTAAGAAAACAGCTGTGACAACATGGAAGGGTTTTGAAAAGCAGAGTTTGGGAGAAGCAAAAAAGCAATACAGTAAAAGCAAGGGAGGTTTTTAACCAATATGCAGATCATACATGAAAATGAATACGAAGAAACCATGAAAAATATCGTAACGCCATATCTTCTGTCTCACAGAAGGGAACTTTATGTACCGGGTGCGGATTATCCGTTTCGTAACGAAAGCAAACGGATCACAGGTAAGATCCATATGCTGCAGTATCTGTCTGATATTGATATGCCTAAAGGTGTGGTAGTCATCAGCCACGGATTCACAGAATCAGCAGTAAAATATGATGAAGTGGCCTATTATTTTCTTAAGGAAGGCTATCATGTATATATTCCGGAGCATTGCGGTCATGGCCGCAGCTATCGTCTTACCGCAGACCCGTCTCTGGTCCACATCGATACATGGAGAAGATATATCCGCGATTTTCTGAAAGCATGCCGCTACATAAAGAAAGCACATCCGGATCTGTCACTTAACTTGTATGCACATTCCATGGGTGGTGCCATCGGTGGTATTGCTGCAGCTTGGGAGCCGGACTGGTTTCACAAGGTGATCCTTTCTTCTCCGATGATCCGTCCTCTTACAGATAATGTTCCGTGGCCGGCAGCCACCGGCATAGCTCTGGAGAAATGCATTTTCGGAAAAGATGAGGAATATGTAGCTGGCCGAAAGCCTTACGATGGCAGCGGTTCTTTTGAGACAAGCTCCGCAACATCAAAACCAAGATACGAGCGATACAAAAATCTCCGTGCAGAACATAAGGAGCTCCAGACCTGGTCTCCATCCTACGGCTGGCTCTGGGCTTCTGCGGAAATGAGCTGGTATCTGCGTCTCTACGGATGGAAAAAATATACGGCACCAATGCTGCTCATTCAGGCCCAGACTGAAGATCTGGTGTCTGTCCGTGCCCTGAAAAATTTTGCCGGAAAGATCAATCGCCAGGGAAAAACAAGCTGTGATTATATCCATATGATCGGAACAAAGCATGAGATCTATGGAAGCAGAGGTAAGATCCTGGAGAAATACTGGGGATATATATTTACATTCCTGGACGATACGGAAAATGATATTGATCACAGATAAGTATTTTTACTACATGTGTATCACATATTTAACAACAGGATTGGTAGCTTTTATTCACTTCCTTTCTTTATCATAGTAAAATTATAAAGCTTTTCTCTTATACATTCGACAAAAAATGTGATATAATCTAACGAATCGTCTTTTTGTACAGACAAACGTACAATCCAAAAAGACAAAATTAAATAAGGGAAGGATTATAGAATGTTATCTGTTATTGAATCAGTGAATGCTGCCGTAAACAATTTTATCTGGGGCGTTCCTGCGATGATCTGTATTATTGGTGTAGGTCTTTATTTAAGTATCCGCACGAATTTTCTCCAGATTCGGAAATTTCCCTATGCCATCAGGGTCACTATCGGACGTATGCTTCGGAAAAGAGAAGCTTCCGATGGAAGTCTGACACCGTTTCAGGCTGTTTGTACGGCGTTAGCTGCTACCGTGGGAACGGGAAATATTGCAGGTGTGGCAGGTGCTATTGCCATCGGAGGACCGGGAGCCGTATTCTGGATGTGGATTTCCGCACTTCTTGGAATGTGTACAAAGTTTTCAGAAGTAACACTTGCGGTACATTTCCGCGAAACCAATGCCAACGGAGATCTGGTTGGAGGACCAATGTATTACATTAAGAATGGTCTAAAAAAACACTGGCACTGGCTGGCATATCTGTTTTCCGCTTTTGGTGTGCTTACTGTTTTCGGAACCGGAAATGCAACCCAGGTTAATACCATTACAACAGCTATTGATTCTGCACTGATCAATTACAATGTGATCGCTGCAGATAATACTTCTACGGTAAACCTTGTTATGGGGATCATCCTTGCGATCCTTGTGGCAATGATCCTACTTGGCGGAATCAAAAGGATCGGCCAGGTTACAGAAAAGCTGGTACCGTTTATGGCATTGTTTTATATTATTCTTGCCGTCGGTGTAGTTATCATCAACTGGAAAAATGTTCCGGGTGTTTTCAGCGCTATCATCAGAGGAGCATTTAATCCGGCATCTGTGACAGGTGGCGTAGTAGGAAGCTTTTTCATGAGTATGAAAAAAGGTGTTTCCAGAGGTATTTTTTCCAATGAGGCAGGTCTTGGTACCGGTTCCATCGCACATGCCTGTGCAGACACCAGAAAACCTGTAAAACAGGGATTTTTCGGGATCTTTGAGGTATTCACGGACACGATTGTGATCTGTACGCTGACAGCGCTTGTCATCCTCTGCAGCGGGGTGCCGGTTGGTTATGGCGCAGCAGCAGGAGCGGAGCTTACCATCAGCGGTTTTACCAGTACATACGGAAACTGGGTTTCCATCTTTACAGCAGTTGCCATGTGCTGCTTCGCATTTTCCACTATCATTGGATGGGGACTTTACGGAGCCAGATGTGCGGAGTTCCTTTTTAAGGAAAAAGCTATCAGACCTTTTATGGTACTGTACTCTCTGGTAGCGATCATCGGCGCAACTGTTGACCTTGGACTTCTCTGGAGTATCGCAGAGACCTTCAACGGTCTGATGGCGATCCCTAACCTGATCGCAGTATTCCTGCTTTCCGGTGTGGTTGTAAAGCTTGTGAAGGAGTACTTCGCCGGAGAAGGAAAGAACGCCTGAAGGAGTTTTTGAAAAAAACTTGACTATCAAAACAAACAGAGTTAGAATTGGTTTAACTCATTAAAGAGTTAACACATAACAGAAGTAAATTCCATGAAGGGAATCAGTAAAGACAGAGGAACCGTCTTCAGAGAGCTGTGACTGGTGTGATACAGCGTCGGAACTGCCTTGAATATCATCCCTGAGAAGGAAAGCCGAAAGTTTCAGACAAGTAAGTAGGTTTTCACGGGTGCTTCCCGTTACAGAAGTCGCGTATGCCGGTACGTTGCAGAATCGTGCTTGTTTCAATGGAGAAACAGGGTGGTTGCGGAATTTTATATCCGTCCCTGAAAGGGGACGGATTTTTTTTATCCAAAACATTTTAAACCACGCGGTAAGGATCTGAAACCGGAAAAATATACAAAAGGGGAAAGAGTATGAAAGTGTACAAAAAACTCATGAACGCACTTGCAGCAGTAGAAAAAATCGTACTGGTCATTTCCACACTGCTGATCCTTGTGCTGACTGTGGGAAATGTATTTTCCCGTAAGGTCATCCATCGCTCATGGTCTTTTACAGAAGAGCTTGTTGTAGCGGTGTTTGTTCTCATCACACTTCTGGCAGCAGCACTTGCCTGCCGTGAAAAAGGAGGACTGGTAAGTCTGACACTGGTTACGGACCGTCTTCCGAAAAAACTGGAAAAACCATCTGTGATCCTGATCACGGTCCTGAGCATTGTTTTTTCCGCAATTTTATTTAAATATGGAATGGACAAAGTTCTTACACAGCTGGCAAACGGCAAGAGAACTTTCGTATTGAACTGGCCGGAGTGGATCTTCTGGTCCTTCGTGCCGATCGGAGCAGGCTGTATGATCCTTCATTTTATTGAGTACTGCCTCGACTTCTGCCTGAAAAAAGATGATGAAAAGGAGGACAAATAAATGATCAGTGCAATCTTATTTATCTCCTTCTTTGTTTTCCTGATCCTGGGACTTCCCATTGCGATCTGCTTAGGTCTGTCATCTGTATGTGCCATCCTTTATTCCGGTACATCTCTGACGATCGTAGCTACAAATATGTACTCCGGAATCAGTAAATTCCTGCTTCTTGCTATCCCGTTCTTTGTTCTGTCTGGAAACATTATGGCAAAAGCCGGTATTTCCAAACGACTGATCAACTTCGTAGATACCTGCGTAGGACATAAAAAGGGCGGTATCGCCATTGTATGTGTTATCGTAGCCTGCTTCTTCGGAGCGATCTCCGGTTCCGGTCCTGCAACGGTTGCGGCACTTGGAGCAGTTCTGATCCCGGCTATGGTTGAGCAGGGAGGTTTCTCCGCACCGTTTTCCACGGCATTGATGGCAACCTCCAGTTCCATCGCCATTGTCATACCGCCGAGTATCGCATTCGTTGTATACGCTTCTATTACAGGTGTATCTATTGCAGATATGTTTATGGCTGGTATCGTTCCGGGACTTCTGATGGGTGTTGCTCTTGTGATCATCGTTATGATCGAGGCAAAGAAACATAACATTCAGCCATCCCGTGAAAAAGCTTCCGCAAAAGAGCGCTGGGATACATTTAAAGATGCATTCTGGGGATTCCTGATGCCGGTTATCATCCTCGGGGGAATTTACGGTGGTATCTTTACACCAACTGAGGCTGCAGCCGTATCTGTTGTTTACGGTCTGTTTGTTGGTATGGTGATCTACCGTGAGGTTAAGCTCAAAGATCTGTTTGACATTCTTGTGGATTCTGCAAAGACAACCGGTGGAATCATGCTGATCGTAGCGAGTGCTTCCCTGTTCTCTTTTGTATGTACCAAGTTTGGTATTGCAAATGCGGCATCTGAGCTTCTTGCCGGCATTGCACATAATCAGTTTACCTTCCTTCTGATCGTAAACATCATTTTCCTGATCGCAGGATGCTTCATTGATGCAAACTCTGCGATGTACATTTTTATACCGATCATGCTTCCGGTATGTAAGGCTCTGGGCTATGATGTGGTAGCATTCGGTGTTATGGCAACAGTTAACCTTGCGATCGGACAGGTAACACCTCCGGTAGGTGTAAATCTTTTCGTTGCCATCAGTATCAAGATCAAAAAAGGTCTGGAGGTTACTCTTCAGCAGATCTCCAGAGCAGTTATGCCGATGATCGCTGCATCCGTTGCAGTTCTTCTGATCATCACTTATATTCCGGCTGTTTCCACAGCTCTTCCGAAGGCTCTTGCAAAAGAGGGTTCCTATACAGGAGACCAGTCTTCTGACACAGAAAGCCAGAGTTCCAAGGATTCCGGAGACGGAAGTGATTCCTTTAATACCATCGCGGATTACAGTGATCTTGACTGGCCGGAGATGACATGGAACTTTGCATGCTCTACAACTGAAACAAGTACCTGGGCTGACGGAGGACGTAAGTTTGGTGAGCTTATGGAAAAAGCAACCGGCGGAAAAGTCAAGGTTAATATTTACGCAGCAGATCAGCTGACAAACGGAAATCAGTCCGAGGGAATCCAGGCACTGATGAACGGAGATCCGGTACAGATCTCCATGCATTCCAATCTGATCTATTCTGCATTTGACCCGAGATTCAATGTAGTATCCCTGCCGTTTATCTATGATTCCTACGATGACGCGGATGCAAAATTTGACGGTGAGGCCGGAGAAAAGCTGAAAGAGATCCTTGGTGAGTACGGACTTCATTGTATGGGAATCGCAGAGAATGGTTTCCGTGAGCTGACAAACAGCAAGCATGAAGTAAAAACAGTAGACGACATGAAGAACCTGAAGGTTCGTGTGGCCGGTTCCAACCTTCTTATGGAATGCTATAAGAGATGGGGGGCAGATGCCACAAATATGAACTGGTCTGAGACATACACAGCACTTCAGCAGAATACGGTAGAGGGTGAGGAGAACCCGTTGCCTGCGATCGACGCAGCCAGTGTACAGGAGGTACAGCCGTACTGCTCCATGTGGGATGCAATCTATGATTGTCTGTTCTTCTGTATCAACCAGGATATCTATGACAGCCTGACACCGGAACAGCAGCAGGTTGTTGATGAGGCAGGCCAGAAGGCTGTTGAGTATGAGCGTTATATCAACCGTTCCGGCGACGAGGAGATCATGAGCCGCTGGGAGAAGAGCAACGGTGTGACCTTTACAAAGAAAGAGGATATGGATATCGATTCCTTCAAGAAAGCAGTAGACGGAATCGACGACTGGTTTGTAAAGGAGCTTAAGAGTGAAGGCTATGACGATGCACAGGATCTTGTAGATCTGTTTACAGAGGATTCGGTAGATACCGTGGAGGATTACAGTGATCTGAACTGGCCTGAGACAACCTGGAACTTTGCATGCTCCACAACGGAGACAAGTACCTGGGCTGATGGAGGACGTAAGTTCGGTGAACTCATGGAAAAGGCTACCGGAGGAAAGGTCAAGGTTAACATTTACGCAGCGGATCAGCTGACAAACGGAAATCAGTCCGAGGGAATCCAGGCATTGATGAACGGAGACCCGGTACAGATCTCCATGCATTCCAATCTGATCTATTCTGCATTTGATCCACGCTTCAATGTGGTATCCCTGCCGTTCATCTATGATTCCTATGATGATGCAGATGCGAAGTTTGACGGAGAGGCCGGAGACAAGCTGAAGGAGATCCTTAACGGCTACGGACTTCACTGCATGGGTATTGCAGAGAACGGATTCCGTGAGTTGACAAACAGCAAGCATGAGGTAAAATCTGTAGATGATATGAAGAATCTGAAGGTTCGTGTAGCCGGCTCTAATCTCCTTATGGAGTGTTATAAGAGATGGGGGGCAGATGCTACAAATATGAACTGGTCCGAGACCTACACAGCACTTCAGCAGAATACGGTAGAGGGCGAGGAGAATCCGTTGCCCGCCATCGATGCAGCCAGTGTACAGGAGGTACAGCCATATTGCTCCATGTGGGATGCAATCTATGACTGCCTGTTCTTCTGCATCAACCAGGATATTTATGATGCGCTGACACCGGAGCAGCAGGCTGTTGTTGACGAGTGTGGTCAGAAAGCTGTTGAGTATGAGCGTTACATCAACCGTTCCAGTGATGATGAGATCAAAGCACGCTGGGCAGACAAAAACGGTGTGACCTTCACAGAGAAAAAGGACATGGATATCGATTCCTTTAAGAAAGCAGTAGACGGTGTAGATGACTGGTTTGTTCAGGAACTGAAAAAACAGGGCTATAATGATGGTCAGGATCTGGTAGATCTGTTTACAAAGTAATCTTCATATATGTTTATAAAAAGATAAAATAGCCGGAAAGAGGCAGTTCTGAGAGGATTTTTCGGGACCGCCTCTTTTCTTTGCGGAAAAAAGATTATATACTGATAGCAGTCCGACATTTGTCGGGCAGGAGATTATTGAAATATGACCGGAACATAAGTAAAGCATATATTCGCATTTATTTTACTGTATGCTCCGGAGAGTTGATAAGGTAAAGGAAGAAATATGATAAAGATCGATCTGATAACTGGATTTCTCGGATCCGGAAAGACAACATTTATAAAAAAATATGCCTCCTATCTTCTGAAAAAAGGCATGAACATCGGGATCCTGGAAAATGATTTCGGGGCAGTGAATGTGGATATGATGCTGCTTCAGGATCTAATGGGAGACAATTGTGAGCTGGAGATGGTTTCCGGGGGCTGTGATGCGGACTGTCACAGACGGCGATTTAAGACAAAGCTGATCGCCATGGGAATGTGCGGTTACGACCGTGTCATCGTAGAACCATCCGGAATCTTTGATGTGGATGAGTTCTTTGACGCCCTCCATGAGGAACCGTTGGATAAATGGTATGAGATCGGAAATGTGATCGCCATTGTGGATGCGAAGCTGGCAGAGGATCTTTCTGCGGAAGCGGATTATCTGCTGGCTTCCGAGGTGGCAGATGCAGGCTATGTATTACTGAGCAGGAGCCAGGAAGCCACGGTGGAAGAGATCAGCAGCACAAAAGAGCATCTCAACCGTGCACTTGGCCAGATTCAGTGCAGGCGCCGTCTGGACAGTGAGATTCTCACCGGAAACTGGGATGATCTCACAGACACAGACCTGGAAAAGATCCTGGATTGCGGGTATGTGGCAGAGGATTACGTGAAGGAATCCTATGCGGAAGGCGGCGGATTTGATTCTCTGTTTTTTATGAACGTTCATAAAAGCGAGGAGGAACTTCATGAAACTGCAGAAAGGATCCTGAATGATCCATCTTGCGGAGATGTTTTTCGCGTAAAAGGTTTTCTCAGAAAAGAAGATGGACAATGGCTGGAGCTGAATGCTACCCGCCATGAGATCTGCATCCGGCCGGCAAAGCTGGGACAGGAGATCATGATCGTTATTGGGGAGAAACTGAATAAAGAGGTAATTGATGGATACTGGAAATAATACTGCAGGAAAAACAGCACCGGAGAGATATGTCTCAGAGAAGGCCTTTGAAGAGCTGCCAGATACCTTTCAGAAGCTAGCAGAGCTGCTTGGAGAAGATCAGTTTGAACTGGTGGCAGTGAATGATGAGAAAGATCCGCAGGATCAGAAAGCAGCTTCAGAAAGTGCTTTTTCGGAAGCAATTGCGGAAAAGTCCGATGACAATATGTACAGAGTGGATTCTTATGTAAAAAACGGCGAAATCCGTCTTGTGTATCTTATGAATGATGCGGTAGAAAGCTTTCTTGTTTTTGGAAATGCCCGTATGACAGGTGTATACAAACCGGATTACGAGGGCGAGATCCTGGCAGATTTAAGCCGGCAGGGCAGAGAATACATCCTTGTGGTTCACCAGGATGATTCGGTGGTGACTTTGTTTTTTGAAACCCTGTCTCTGGAAAAACATCTCTACGATTACAGCCGGATCGGTCATTTCTGGGTAGAAGGGTATGAATACTTACGGCAGCTGGAATATCGGCTGGCGATCCTCCGCGACAAATATGATTATATAGGCGGGGACAGCTGCAACGCTCTGGAGGAGAAGCTTTCTGCACTGGTGGAATTTCCGCCATTGAATTACTGCTGTTATCCGGCTGTTCCGGAAAAGTATATTGTTCCCAGGGAAAATCCGTGGATTCCCTCGGAAAAGGCATTTGAGGTAATGGGAGAGATCGCAAGGCAGGCAGGAGACCGTACCTTTGTCAGGTGGCTTGAAATTTACCGGAAACTTCGGTTTAAATGGGTAGCACGGAAACTGGCAGGAATGCTTCACCGTACAAAACACATCCAGGTAACGATGTGCCTTTCTGAAAAGCTGCGGGAAGCTTCATCCGGATATGGGAATCGTTCTTTTGGAAAAGAAGCCGATGAAGAACTTAGAGTTCTTACAGAAAAAGCCAGGACAAAGCAGGCAGAGCTGAACGAGCAGGGTATGGGATCCGAAGTACTCAGGGAAGAACCGTTTACCATTGCCAGAGATTCTCTGGGATTTAAGGTTTATCTCATGAAATGGAACAAAGGAAGAAAAGACTGTACCGTTGAAATTGAAGAAATATGACGAAATATATATAGATCCGTAGAGAATATCTGTGAAGTGTTTTTGCCCGGCAGGGATTGCTTTTTTAAAAACACTGGGGTATAATCTAACGGAAAGAGTTAAGAACAGCCCTTTAATAAGAAAGGAGATTTTTAAAATGAAAGTAACACATATTACAGATATTGATAAATTTTTTGAGGTAATTGACAGCTGCAAGGGTAGAGTAGAGCTTGTAACAGGAGAGGGAGACAGATTGAACCTGAAATCCAAACTTTCCCAGTATGTATCTCTTGCAAACATCTTTTCCGCTGGTGAGATCCCGGAGCTTGAGATCGTTGCAGCAGAGAAAGAGGATATCGACAAGCTTATGAACTTTATGATCAACGGCTGATAGGAAGAACGATTTTCAGGGATGTGAGCTTTTCACATCCCTCTATTAATCTGAATATAAAGCAGAATAGGAATGTCTGTTTTGTAAAATGGATATAATGACAGCAGATACAGAAACAGGTATTTTTTTCTCTGTCATCATGAGCATAACAGGATACAACCAGGGGGTATAATACTTCCTGGTCAAACTACGTTAAAAGGAGTGTATACAAAATGGTTAAAATTGATATTATCTCCGGTTTCCTTGGCGCCGGAAAAACAACTCTGATCAAAAAGCTTCTGAAGGATGGATTTCAGGGTGAGCAGGTAGTGCTGATCGAGAACGAGTTCGGTGAGATCGGTATTGACGGCGGCTTCCTGAAAGAGGCAGGGATCCAGATCCGTGAGATGAACTCCGGATGTATCTGCTGCTCTCTGGTAGGAGATTTCGGAACCTCTCTGAAAGAGGTTGTTACCAAATATGATCCGGACAGGATCCTGATCGAGCCATCAGGAGTTGGTAAGCTTTCTGACGTTATCAAGGCTGTACAGGGTGTTCAGGACGAGGTTGACATTAAACTGAACAGCTATACAACTGTTGTTGATGCAAAAAAATGCAAAATGTATATGAAGAACTTCGGTGAGTTCTTTGATAATCAGATCCAGTATGCAGGTGCTATCATCATGAGCCGTACTGATATTGCAAGTGAGAAAAAGGTTCAGGAGTCCCTGGAGCTTCTCCGCAGCCTGAATAAGGATGCTGCTATCATTACAACTCCGATCGAGAATCTTGACGGTAAGAAGCTGGTAGAGGTTATGGAGCATCCGGTATCCCTGGAGCAGGAGATGCTTGAGGAGGAGCATGAGCATCATCATCACCACGACGGAGAGTGTGGCTGCGGCCATGATCATGAAGAGCATGAGCATCACCATCACCACGACGGAGAGTGCGGCTGTGGCCATGATCATGAAGAGCATGAGCATCACCATCACCATGACGGAGAGTGCGGCTGCGGCCATGATCATGAAGAGCATGAGCATCACCATCACCACGACGGAGAGTGTGGCTGTGGACATGACCACCACCATCATCATGCAGATGAGGTCTTCACAAGCTGGGGCCGTGAGACTATTAAAAAATATACACGTGAGGGACTTGAGAAGATCCTTGAGGCACTTTCCGAGTCTGATAAATACGGTATCATCCTCCGTGCAAAGGGAATGCTTCCAGCAGAAGACGGAACATGGATCTATTTTGATATGGTTCCGGAAGAAACTGAGATCCGTGAGGGTGCACCGGAATATACAGGCCGTCTGTGCGTGATCGGTTCTAAGCTTGACGAGCATGCACTGGAGGAGCTTTTCGGGATCGCATAAAGCATATGATAAAATAAATGTTCGTTTTGACGCAAAGCCAAAGCGGAATACAGATATAGATTGTTACAGAAAGGAAACAGATACTGTACATTAAATTGTACAGTATCTGATAGGATGGATTTATGGAAGAGACCAGAGTACCCGTTTATCTGATCACAGGTTTTCTGGAAAGCGGCAAGACCTCTTTCCTGAGCTTTACCCTGCAGCAGGATTACTTTCAGATCGATGGAAAAACACTGCTGATCCTTTGCGAAGAGGGTGAGGAAGAATATGATGAGGAAGCACTGAAACAGTGCAATACCGTTGTGGAGAGCATTGACAGCGAGGAAGAGCTTACACCGGAACGACTTGCGGCAATGGAGATCTTGCATCAGCCGGAGCGGGTGATCATTGAGTATAATGGCATGTGGCTGGTAAGTAAATTCGAAGAAATGGAAAAACCGGAAGGCTGGGGCGTGGAGCAACATATCACCTGTGTGGATGCAAGCACATTCCAAGTCTATATGGCGAATATGAAGTCCCTTTTTATGGACATGGTCCGCAATGCGGATATGGTTATCTTTAACCGCTGCCAGGAGAACGACCCGCTTCCTTCTTACAGAAGAAGCATCAAGGTGGTGAACCAGCGTGCGGAGATTATCTTTGAGGATGAAGAGGGCGAGCTTGGTGATCTTTTTGAGGATGAGATGCCATTTGATATTGATGCGCCGGTGATCGATATCCTTCCGGAGGATTATGGTATCTGGTTTGTGGATTCCATGGATCATCCGGACTGTTATGTCGGAAAAACCGTTCACTTTAAAGCACGTGCCCTGAAGCCGCGTGGAATGGGAAGCAAATTCTTTGTTCCCGGAAGAACAGCCATGACATGCTGTGCAGATGATACCACATTCCTTGGTTACATCTGCAAGAGCGCTTTTGCTCCGAAGATCGCAGAAGGCCAGTGGGTGGATGTTACTGCGAAGGTTGCGTTTGAGAAGAGAATGGAATATCAGGGAGAGGGAATCGTACTTTACGCAGAGCATGTAGAAGTTTGTGAGCCACTTGCTGATGAGATGGTATATTTCAACTGATACGATCAGAGCATTTGTATGCCTTAAGGCATAAGAAGGCTGACATTGAAACAGGTGAATTACAGCTGAGGAGTTTTTATGTATTTAATTGCAGGTTTGGGAAATCCGGGAAAGCAGTATGAGGCTACACGCCACAATATGGGCTTTGACACCGTTGACTGTCTTGTGGAGAAGCATAATATCCCGCAGGGCGGCGTAAAATTTAATGCCATGTATGGAAAAGGTATCATCGGCGGTGAAAAAGCTATTCTGATGAAACCGCTTTCCTATATGAATTTAAGCGGCGGTCCGATCCAGGAGATGTCCGGCTATTTCAAGATCGATCCGGAGACAGAGCTGATCGTGATCTACGATGATATCGATCTGGAGCCTGGGCAGCTTCGTATCCGCAAAAAGGGCAGTGCGGGCGGACATAACGGGATCAAGGATATCATCCGCCGCCTTGGAACTGAAAAATTTATCCGTATCCGTGTTGGTGTCGGTGCGAAACCGAAAGACTGGGATCTGGCAGATTTTGTGCTGGGTCATTTTTCGGACAGTGACCGCAAGCTTGTGGATGAAGGGATCAATGATGCGGCAGAGGCTGTGGAGATGATCCTGTCCGAGGGCGTAGATGCGGCGATGAATAAATATAACAGGAAAAAGCCTAAGAATTGAGGTTTGTATGGAAGCATTTTTGCATCCTCTGCAGGGTCTTGCAGAGTTTGAGGAAATAAAAAAGCGCTGTGGCGCAAACTGCGGAATTCTTAATGTTTCCGGATGCATGGAGTCCCAGAAGGTCCATCTGATGTATGGACTTTCCGGGCTTTTTCCATATCATCTGATCCTTGCGGATGATGAGCGCAACGCAAAGGAAATCTATGAGGATTACCGATTCTATGACAAAAATGTATATTTTTATCCGGCAAAGGATCTTCTGTTTTTTCAGGCAGATATACACGGAAATCTTCTGATCCGGCAGCGGATGCGTGTGATCCGGGCACTTCTGGAACAGGAAGAAGTGACCGTTGTTACCAGCATTGACGGATGTATGGATTTCCTGATGCCGCTGGAAAAGATTAGAAGCAGACTTCTTCATTTTAAAAGTGACAGTGTGATCGATCTGGATCAGTTGAAGGAAGAGCTGGTAGAGCTGGGGTATGAACGCACCGGTCAGGTAGAGCTTCCGGGGCAGTTTTCTGTGCGTGGAGGAATCATTGATATCTATCCGCTGACAGAGGATAATCCTTGGCGTATCGAACTGTGGGATGATGAGGTGGATTCTATCCGGAGCTTTGATGCGGAAAGTCAGAGATCTCTGGAAAATGTAGATGAAATTACGATTTATCCGGCCGCAGAAAAGATGGACGGAGAAGATATGGTATCCTTTCTGGATTATTTTCCGGAAGAAAAAACACTGGTGTTTCTGGATGAACTGAACCACCTGGCAGAAAACGGCGAGGGTGTGGAGGAAGAGTACCGTCAGAGTCGTATGCACAGAGAGGAAAAAGGCGAGGCAAATCTTCCGGAGCAGTGGCTATGTGGCTTTCAGGAACTGCAGAAGAAGCTGAACAGACGGAATTGTGTGGCTGTATCCGCACTTTCTCCCAGACGTTCCGGATGGAAGATCAATGAGGAATTTGATCTTACGGTGAAGTCTGTAGATTCTTATAACAGCAGCTTTGAACTTCTGGTAAAGGATCTCCTTCAGTATAAGAGTCAGGGATACCGGATCGCATTGCTCTCCGGTTCCAGGACCAGGGCGGAGCGTCTGGCAAAGGATCTTTCAGAGGAAGGACTGAATGCTTTTTACAGCCAGGACATGGATCGTATCATCAGTCCCGGGGAGATCATGGTTGTCTATGGTCACGCAAGACGTGGCTTCCAGTATCCGCTAATCAAATTTGCAGTGATGACGGAAACCGATATTTTCGGCAAAGAGCAGAAAAAGCGTAAAAAAAGAAAAAGTACAGCGGAAACAGGATCCAGGATTTTGCAGAGCTTTCCATTGGTGATCTTGTTGTTCATGAAAAGCACGGACTGGGTATTTACCGTGGAATCGAAAAGGTAGAGGTTGACCGTGTTGTGAAGGATTACATCAAGATCGAATACCGGGGCGGCAGTAATCTCTATATCCTGGCAACCCAGCTGGATGCTTTGCAGAAATATTCAGGATCCTCCGAAAATGCAAAAACGCCTAAGCTGAACAAGCTTGGCGGTCAGGAGTGGAATAAGACCAAGAGCCGTGTTAAGGGTGCGGTAAAAAATATCGCAAAAGAGCTGGTAGAGCTTTATGCAGTCCGCCAGGAGAAAGAGGGGTATGTCTGCGGACCGGATACCGTATGGCAGAAGGAATTTGAGGAGATGTTTCCCTATGAGGAGACAGAGGATCAGCTGGCAGCCATTGAGGATACCAAGAGAGATATGGAAAGCACTAGGATCATGGACCGTCTTGTGTGTGGTGACGTTGGTTACGGAAAGACGGAGGTGGCTTTAAGAGCTGCGTTTAAGGCAGTACAGGAAAGCCGGCAGGTGGTTTATCTGGTCCCTACTACCATTCTTGCCCAGCAGCATTACAATACCTTTGTACAGCGTATGAAAGAATTTCCGGTGAAGGTGGAGCTTCTCTGCCGTTTCCGGACATCTGCCCAGCAGAAAAAGACCATCGAAGGGATCAAAAAGGGGCAGGTAGATATTGTGATCGGCACCCACAGAGTTCTTTCAAAAGATGTGGAATTTAAAAATCTTGGACTTCTGATCATTGATGAGGAGCAGCGCTTTGGTGTTACTCACAAGGAGAAGATCAAGCAGATGAAAAAAGATGTGGATGTACTGACGCTGACGGCAACGCCGATTCCGAGAACTCTTCATATGAGTCTCATCGGTATCCGTGATATGAGCGTTCTGGAAGAGCCGCCGATGGATCGTGTGCCGATCCAGACATACGTTATGGAGTACGATGAGGAGACTGTTCGGGAAGCCATCCGCAGGGAGCTTCGCCGGGGGGGACAGGTGTATTACGTATATAATCGAGTCAATGACATTGCCGAAGTAGCCCTTCGGATATCCAGACTTGTGCCGGAGGCCAGAGTGGATTTTGCACATGGACAGATGAGTCAGAGGGAACTGGAGCAGGTAATGTATGATTTTATCAATGGAGATGTGGATGTACTGGTTTCCACCACTATTATTGAGACAGGACTGGATATTTCCAACGTAAACACTATGATCATCCATGATTCGGACAGATATGGCCTTTCCCAGCTTTATCAGCTCCGTGGGCGTGTAGGACGTTCCAACAGGACTGCTTATGCATTCCTGATGTATACCAAAAACAAGATGCTCCAGGAGACCGCGGAGAAACGGCTCAGCGCCATGCGGGAGTATTCAGACCTTGGAAGCGGTTTTAAGATAGCTATGAAGGATCTGGAGCTTCGTGGAGCAGGAAATCTTCTCGGTGCTCAGCAGCACGGGCATATGAACGCAGTTGGTTATGACCTTTACTGCAAGATGCTCAGTGAGGCTGTCAAGGAGGCAAAGGGAATCCGGACTATGGATGATTTTGAGACGACCATTGATCTCAATATTGATGCATTTATCCCGGATTCCTATATCGGCAACGAGTTCCAGAAGCTGGATATTTATAAGCGTATTGCCGGTATTGAAAGCCAGCAGGAATATGACGATATGCTGGAGGAGCTGATCGACCGTTTTGGCGAGCCGACAAAAGCTGTGCTGAATCTTCTTGCCATTGCAAGACTGAAGGCTCTTGCCCATCAGGGATATGTGACGGAGATCAAGCAGCTTGGAAAAGATGTCCGGATCACGCTCTATGAAAAGGCCAAGCTGGATCCCGCAGGTATCCCGGCTATTATGGCGCAGTACCGGAGAGGTTTGCAGTTTAAGGCTGATCATGAGCCGAAATTTATCCTGACACCACAGGGAAGGCTGATCGAAGAGCTGATGAAGTTTGCGGGGGAGCTGGCAAAACTGGCAGAGCCGCTGGAGTAAAGGGAAGAATCAGCTAAGCTTAGGGTTATCCACGGGAAAAAACATCCGGTTTGTGGATACCGGATATTTTCCCGGAAAGACTTGTGGATAATTTGTGAAATGTCGTGTAAGTTCGTGAAATTCCTTGCTCTTAAAGGTGAAAACGTTTATAATCAAGTATTATGGAATAAGAGCCGGACCGTGATTCTTATGGACGGATAGATGGAGGATGAAATGAGAAATTCAGTAAAGAAAGCGGCAGTTACTGCTCTTGTCTGCGTTACAGCGGCAGGAATGATGGCAGGCTGCGGAAATAAAAAACTCGATGGTACAAAGATCGCAGTGACAGTCAATAAGCAGGAAATCCCGTTTGGCGTTGTAAGTTTGGCAGCACGTATGCAGCAGGCACAGGCTGAGGCAATGTACAAGATGTATCTTGGCGGTGGAAGCGATATGTCTATCTGGAGTACCAAAATGGATGATGATTCCGATGAGACTTACGGTGAAAATGCGGTAACAACTTCTGTTGAAACTGTTGAAAAGATGTGTCTGGAGAAAGAACACGCTTCCGAGTATGATGTTGAAATCACAGATGATGAGCAGAAGGCTCTTGAGGAAGCTGCCAAGAACTTTATGGCTGCCAATTCCGATGAGACAATTGCAGAGCTTGCGGTTGATGAAGATATGGTGAAGACTTTCCTCGAGCTTGAAACATACGATGTGAAGATGAAGGATGCCATTGAAGCCAAAGCGGACGTGAAACTGGATGAGAAAGAATATCAGCAGATGTCCTTCAGCTATGCAAGTGCAAAGGTCAGCGGAGATGATCTTTCCGATGATGATATCAAGAAGAATAAAGAGAATCTTCAGAAGTTCTATGACAAGGTTAAAGAGGATCCGGCTGCAGATTTCAATACTCTTGGAGATAAGATCTCCGAGGATATGACCGCAACAACCGGAACATGCCCTACCTATGAGGAAGGTGATGACAGTGCTGCCAACGGAACTACTTATCCGGATGAGGTTCGTACCGCTTTAAGAAAGCTGGACGAGGGTGCACTGAACGAGGAGATCATAAAGACAGATTCCGTATGGTATGTTGTGAGACTGGATTCCAAGAATGATAAAACTGCAACGGAGAGTAAGAAAGAGTCTCTGACAAACACCAAGAAGGATGATTTCTATAATGATACAACAGATGGCTGGAAGAAGAAAGCTGATATCAAAGAAGAGAAAAAATTGATCAAGAAGATCAAGATCACAGATAATCACAGCTTTACGATCCAGACTCCAACTCCGACACCGGACCCGGATGTAACTGAGACACCGATAGCAGATTCTGCAGAGGCTGAGGCAACCGAGACACCGGCAGCTGAGGAGCAGACCGATGTGACCGAGACACCGGAGACAGAGGGAGATTCTGCAAAGGCTGATGAGGAGACTGCAGATAGTACAGAATCTGAGGCAGCTGCTACACTGGAAGCTGAGAAATAAGATACCATGTTTACAATGGAATGATAAGAGAAAAGACAACGAGCCGTGTACGGATTTATCGTACACGGCTCGTTTTTTGTAATGCTCATGCCTGCTTTACGGATCATCAGATCAGATCGAGATGCTCTAGTGCGTGAAGGATCCCGTCCTTGTCCACTGAGTCTGTCTGGTATGTGCAGTGTTTTTCGATGCCTCCGTAAGCATTTCCCATAGCAACGCTGACTCCGGCAGCTTTCAGCATGGGAAGGTCGTTGGGACTGTCTCCGAATGCATAGCAGTTTTCCTTGGGGATGGAAAGGCGGTCCAGGAGAAATTCCATGCCTGTGGCTTTGCTGGTACCCTTTTGTGTGACTTCCCAGATTCCGTCTCCGTGATCAAAATAGGTGTAATGATCATTACAGAAGCTGCGGAATTTTTCGACATCGGAATCCGGCAGCATATGTACCAGGAATTTGTCATAGGAGTAAGTGCAGGCATCCTCCCGATTGAATTTTGTGATGTCGACCATTGGAATTTCTTTTCGCATTTTGACTCCGAATTCGGACTGGGCCGGAGATATGCCATCATACAGGATCTCAGTGTTGGATTCAAAAATTGCCTCGATCTTGCATTTGCGGAGAAGGTCTACGGTTTCCTTGCACAGAAGATTTGGGACTGTGCGGAAAAAAAGCAATTTGTTGTCCATGTAAATGTGGGTTCCACAGCCGTATATATAGCCATCGAAATGAAGCTCTGAGAGTGCAGAGGGCATCATTACTTTGGTGCGGCCGGTGTTGATGAAAAGAAGATGACCGTTTTCATGGGCTTTTGTGAGGGCGCGGCTGGTGCTCTCCGGAACCTTGAAGGGGTGAGGCGTAAGCAGTGTGCCGTCTATGTCGAAGAACAGGATTTTTTTATCGTTCATAAGGTCTCCTTTAAAATGGGATTTCTTCTTCGGTGTTACTGTTATCAATGTCAGTAATATCATTAACAGGAAGCGGTTCTGCGGATGTATCTTCAACAGAGTTCAGTGTGCTGACACGGATGCCGTTGAGTTCTATTTCACTTTCCATGGGGATCACAAGGCATTTTCGACCATCGATGATGCGGGTTTCTACCAGTTCTGCCCGGTCCGGTGCTACATGGATCACCACGTCAGGGGTTTTGATCTCGAATTTCCGGGTGTTGGTGATGTTGGATGCTACCAGAGCTGATTTTTCTCCTGCGGCAAGCTCATACTGTTCATCGAAGTTCTGGAGCTTTTCGTCTTCTACGCCGCATTCTTCGAAGAGACGTTTGACTTCGGATTTGGTGAGGACAACAGGTTCCGGTTCGTCCTTCTGGGATTCGATGAGATCGTTGAGCTTTTCGTGGATCTCAAGGACTGTGTCGTAGGCACAGTCATCACCAAGGGTTTCTTCCACCAGAGCATTGAAGGAGTCACGCTGGGTTCCGGCAGATAGTGGTGTGGTGCAGCCGAAGACTTCTTCCATCATGGTGGAGCGGAGATTTTCGGCGTTTTTGGTGTAGTAGAGAAGTCCGTGGATATCGGTACTGCGGTCGTTGAACTGTGGGAAAAGGAAGCCCCAGTCAGGCATTTCTACCAGCCAGTCCCGGATACGGTCTTCAATATTGTTTGTCTCTGCATTGTAATGCAGGCCTGCTTTGGAGAGCTTGACCGGGCAGATACTGCAGAGGATGTGATCGTAGATCTCATCGGAAGCGTCGAACATTTCGGCACCGTCGGAGGATTTGCCGGGGATGTCGTAGACTGCGTGGATGAGGATGATGTAGTAGTTTTCACCGTAGTCGTAGTTTTCTATGATTCTGTCGTAGAAGGCTTCGGTGAGGGTGTCGTCGGTGAGTTTGCTTTTGCGGAGTTTCATGAGGAAGTTTTGGGTTCCGCCTTCGGTTTCCTGATCCAGAGGAAATTCCATGTTGATGAGGTTTTTTCCGATGGTGCCGGTGAGGGTTTTTCGGAAGATGTCGAAGTATTTGAAGGTTTCTTCCTCTGATAAGGATAAGAAGGCTTCTTTGAGTTCGGTTTTTTGTTTTTTCACCGTCTACGTAGCAGCCGCAGATGCGGGTGATGGAGCAGCGGTCAGGGGTGAATTGTTTTTTATTTCTGCGATTTCTTTTTGTTCATGTGTGGTTTACCTCGGTTTTTTAATTAGTTTGATTATAGCACAGGTGTTTGGTGGGGGCAAGATGACGCGGACGGACGTGTGAGATTTGCAGCAGAAGTCCGGGTGCCGTCGTTTCGCCTGGTCATACTAAGCGTCTGAGGTGTCTCACGGAGCGGCCGGCCCATAACTCGCCATGTACGCTGATGCGTACCTGGCTCAGACAGATGGGCCTTACCCTGCGGCTTGTGGCCGCCGGGTACCTCTCCGTGAACCACCTCAGACGCTAAGTATGGACCAAGGCTCACTCCAAAGCACCCGGACTTCTGCTGCAAACCTCACACTGTGCGGTCATGGTGGGAGGGATAGAGTGGTCTGACGGGAGTTGGATGAGCCATCAGCGCTGCGCTGGATGGCTGGGAGGAAAGGCTGAGTTTCCTTGTGGTTTGCCGGGGAGGTTGTGAGCGTCGGCGCGTTGCTGGACGCTTGTAGTTTGGAAGCTTGAGATTCCTTGTGGTTTGGAGGGAGGTTGTGAATGTCGGTGCGTTGCTGGACGCTTGTAGTTTGGACGCTTGAGATTCTATGTGTTTGTTAGGGAGGTTGTGAGCGTCGGTGCGTTGCTGGACGCTGGAAGGTGGTGTCGAAATTTGGAGATGGGTTTTTGTGGTGTTGTGGTGGGATGTGTGGTATGATTTGTATATCTTATAAGATCTATCCATTTATTTGGTTTCTTTTTGCTTCAATGTCTGAAGCGTTTTTTCAAAAATATTTATAAAAACTGTATACAGGGTTTCTGAAGTGTTTGGTTGATGGTATAATTGTATATACCAGAAGGAGTATTGTTTGAGAGATAATACGATTTTTGATGATGTTTTTCGTACTATGATGGAGAAAATGACGTTTCTGGTCGTGCCTTTGATCAATGATGTTTTTCATACATCATACCCGGCTGATGTGGAGATTGTGCAACTGCGTAATGAGTATCAGCGGGTGGATGGTGAGATTATTACGGATTCGCGACTGTTGATCGGAAACAGGATTTATCATATAGAATGTCAGAGTACGGATGACACGACAATGGCTGTACGGATGATAGAGTATGATTTTGCAACTGCTGTTGAGTTTGCCAGAAAGCAGGGACGGAGGTATCGGATGGAGTTTCCACGTTCTTGTGTGTTGTATCTGAGGAATAGTAGGAATACGCCGGATTTTCTGGAAGTGGATGTGGTTTTTCCGGATGGGGGATGTCATTTGTACAGAGTGCCTGCCATTAAAGTAGAGAATTATACAAAAGATAAGATATTTGAAAAGAGTCTTCTTATGCTGCTTCCTTTTTATATCATGCGATATGAAAAAAGAGGGCATGAGATGAGTGAGAATCCACAACTTTTTCAGGAATTACTGAATGAATATGAAGTGATCCGGAGTAAACTGGAGGTAGAGATCACTGAATCTGGAAGGTCTGAACTGTTCAGTGATCTGATTGGACTGATAACTCGGATATCTGATCATATTTTCAGAAATGAGGAGAAAGTCCGGAAAGGAATAGGTGAGATTATGGGTGGACATGTTCTGGAACTGGAATCTGAGAAAAGGGCAAGACTGATGGCGGAAGCTAAGGAACAGGCTGAAGCACTGGGGCGAGAACAGGGAATGGCTCAGGGAATGGCTCAGGGAAT
The DNA here is from genome assembly GCF_000209835.1 of Ruminococcus sp. SR1/5. Classification (NCBI taxonomy): domain Bacteria; kingdom Bacillati; phylum Bacillota; class Clostridia; order Eubacteriales; family Oscillospiraceae; genus Ruminococcus; species Ruminococcus sp. SR1/5. Next base: position 1,294,040 of record NC_021014.1, read on the forward strand.
GGCCCAGGGAATGGCTCAGGGAATAGCTCAGGGAATGGCCCAGGGGGAAGAACGACTTAGTGTTCTGATCAACAGGCTTATACTTGATAATCGTGGTAATGAGATTCAGAAGGTTGTTACAGATAAAGAAATGCGTGAAGCCATGTATAGAGAATATCAATTATAATAAGAAAAGATAAAGAGAATCCCCCACTGGTTTTGCTATCCATGGGGGATTCGTTGATTGATCTGAATCTTATAATACAGAATATCCGTAACTGCTGACAATAGCATCGATCTTCTGGCGGTTTTTGCACAGTGGGCAGTTGTCAGAGCGGTAGGAGTGATAGTCCGGGATGTCTCTGGCCTGAAAGATAGAGTGGACAGGGAGTGTGGCTACACTGTCTACACTGCTGTAGATGGCTGCCACGCCGCGGATCTTACCGCCATAGTACAGAACGCTTTCGATAGCTCGGTTCAATGTGGATCCGGTGGTGATGGAGCCATTTAGGATGAGGATGTTTTTTCCATTGATCATTGGTTCATAGTTGTCGCGGAAGATCATCTGCCCGGTGCTGTTGAACTCAGGGGTGATGACGTAGATGGTCTGGTGTGCGTTCATGGAAAGGACGCCGGCTTTGGTCAGTTCTTCGGCGAGATAAGCACCGATCACTTCAAGTCCGTCCATGCAGACGATGGTGTCTACCGGAATGGATGCTTCGTAATTTGCTGCGAGAGCGGATGCAATACGCTGTGCTTCAGCGCATCTGGATTTCATAGTAGTGAGATCCAGGTAGTGTGTGATATGGGATTGGGATGTTACGAAGTGTCCCGGAATCATTTTAAGCTGTATGCGGTTGTCAGTGCGTGCATAAATTTTTATGATGTTGTCCTGATCCATAATAAAAACCTCCTGTCGTGATCGTGTTTTACGTGGTTGTTCAGGAGAATTATCCTGAAGGATTACGAAACAGATTTATTTAACCGAATGCGGATTGCAAATATCCGATTAGCTGTGCATATTATACCATTAATTTCAAAAAAATGAAATAATATAATGCAAAATATATAAAAAATATTCAAAAAATCAAGCGTATTTGTTAAAAAATATCCAATATCATGAAAACTTTGACAATAGGATCATTACTATAGAGTGAAAGTACTTGTGAGTACGTAGTAAATTGGAAAGAGAGTGTCATATGTATTATTGCGTATAAAAAAGAGGAGGAGAATCCTTATGGATTCTCCTCCTGTGAGAGTGAGTCGATGTCAGCCTTCAATAGATACATATTTATCAGCTTCAATCTCTTCAGCTGCTTTTTTCGGAATAGAAAGTCTCAGAACACCGTTCTCAAATTTTGCATGGACATCTTCGTTTTTTACACCATTACCAACATAGAAGCTTCTGCTTGTGCTGCCGGCATAACGTTCACGGCGGATATAATTGCCTTTCTTGTCTTCCTCGTCTTTGTCAAGACCCTTGGCAGCAGAGATGGTAAGATAACCATCCTTCAGCTGTACCTGTACTTCATCTTTCTTAAATCCTGGAAGATCTACATCCAGCTCATAGCCTTTATCTGTTTCACGTACATCAGTTTTCATGATATTTTTTGCATGTTTGCCATAAAGAGGGTTCTTTCCGCTAAAGAAATTATCTCTGAATCCAAAATCATCCATCCAGTCATCAAATAAGTTTTCTCCAAATACACTCGGGAACATCATAAGTCATTTCTCCTTTCAAATTGAAAAGCCGTTCCGGTGGATCAAGAAATCCAACTGTTGCCGGTATATAGTTACCACTTCGGGTTATTCCGCAGTGGTGATCGTTTGGTTTTATTCTGAACATCTGGAAGTTCTTTTTTATCTTCTCCTTTGTTCTATATGTAATATAACACTTGTTGTTAGCAAAGTCAAGAGGCGAGTGCTAAAAAATTGTGAAGAATTTGTGTCCCGTAAAATGAAAAACTAATTTCCATCTTTAGCCCTTTATGTTCTTACGTTAAAAAGCGAATCGGACAAGGACTGAAAAGCTTATGCAGATTGAACATTCTGCAATGTTATAATAACTTTAAAGCATAGAAAAAACCAAAAAATTCAATATAATAAGGCATATAGACAAAATATATTAAAAAAATTTTTACGTACATTCTTCTGAGTTGAACAGACGATAGAAAGACAGTATTCATGAGTATGCAGGTAAAGCAAAATGTAAATGAAAAAGTACAGGAGGAGAGAATGATGCAGAAAAAATATGCAGATTTTAAGCTTGGGGTACCGGATTATGTAACAGTGGAAACAGAAGAGGAGAGACTTGTGTGCCAGGGAGGGCAGACGACAGTAGCTGCCGGTGCAACTACTGTGGAATTTCAGGACGCAGGTGAACATGAGGATATATTTGTCACATCCGAGGATGCAGTGAGATGTGTGAAGCTGAGATGGAACTATAAGATCCCGAAATCAGCCAGATTTCTGGGAGATGCCTGGGAACGTACCTATGGTGATGCGGAATGGCATGGAATGAGCGGAAACCGTTATCTGCCATGGTATTTTCTGGCGAAGCTTTCTGAGAAGGTTCTCTGCTTTGGCGTAAAGGTCCGTCCTTCTGCTATGTGCTGCTGGCAGGTGGATACCAAAGGAATTACTTTGTTTCTGGATGTTCGCTGCGGAAATACAGGAGTACAGCTGAAAGGAAGAAAGCTGTGTGCCGCACAGATCGTCTGCATGGAAGCAGAAGGAGCAGATACTTTTGAAACTGCACAGAAATTCTGTGAAAAAATGTGTACAGATCCGATCTTCCCAGAGTTTCCGGTATATGGAAGCAATAACTGGTATTATGCTTACGGTGACAGCTCCGAAGAGGAGATCTTAAGTGATACCGATTATATCCTGAAACTGACCGAAGGTGTAAAAAATCCTCCGTTCATGGTCATTGATGACTGCTGGCAGGAGCATCACCGCCTGGATGAATACAACGGTGGACCCTGGACAAAAGGCAATGCCAGATTTCCGGATATGAAAGGTCTTGCAGACAAGCTGGAGAAAAAAGGTGTCCGCCCGGGTATCTGGGTCCGTCTGCTTCTTAATGAAGATGAGAATATCCCGGATGAGTGGAGAATTTCCTATAATGACTGTCTCGATCCGTCCCACCCGGATGCACTGGAATATATCCGTAAAGATATCGAGAGAATCTGTGATTGGGGATACACGCTGATCAAGCATGATTTTTCTACCTTTGATCTCTTTGGAAAATGGGGATTTGAGGCGAATTTAAGAGACAATTCCATGGAGAAATGGCATTTTTATGATCAGACCAAAACCAGCGCAGAAATCGTAAAAATGCTTTATCAGGAGATTTATGATGCTTCCCGGAGCAACAACGCAGTGATCATCGGCTGCAATACCATCGGACATCTCGGCGCAGGCCTGATGCATCTGAATCGGACCGGTGACGATACCAGCGGACGTATCTGGGAGCGTACCAGACGAATGGGCGTAAATACGCTGGCATTCCGTCTTCCGCAGCACAATACGTTTTACCATATTGATGCAGACTGTGTCGGTATTTTCGGAATGATCCCATGGGAGAAAAATCGTCAGTGGGCAGACGTTCTTGCAAAGAGCGGTACACCACTGTTTGTATCCGCAAAACCTGGAGTTTTGAATCCGGAGGAATTTGAGGAGCTGCATCAGATCATGCTGCGTGCATCAGAACAGGAAGAGCATTTTGTTCCGCTTGACTGGGAAGAAATCGACTGCCCGGAGGTATGGGGAGAAAACGGCGAAACTATCACTTATGACTGGTTTGACAACGAAGGTCCGACCATGGATGCTACGGTGGAATACTATAATGCCAAGGTAGTTGTTCCGTAAATCAGGAAAAGTGGTTCAGCAATCCAGAAGATCCTCGGCATGATGATATTTTTCCCGGTATTCCCGTGGCGTCATGCCGGTTTCTTTTTTGAAGGCACGGGAAAAGGCAAATGGATTTTGATATCCGCAGGAGAACGCCACGCTGGAGACAGGGATATCCGTGATGGTCAGAAGCTCCCGGGCGTTGATGATCTTGGCTGAAGTCAGGAATGCTTGGGGTGTGGTTCCAAGATGTTTTTTAAAAAGTCCGTAAAGGTGGCTGCGGCTGATATGGAGATAGTCAGCAACATCTGTCACAGTGATATTCTGCAGCGGACTTTTTTTGATGTAATCAACAGCCTGTGTGATGTAAAAATTCTCATTGGATTCCATGGTCGTGTAGGAAGCATGAAATTCTTCCTCCAGCATGGCGATGATCCGGTAAAGACCACTCTGGATATAGGCTTCACTGGAGGGCGTCAGCTGCGGGTGAGCCATCATTTCAAGAATGGTTTCCTGATAGGGAAGAACCGAATTTAGCTGCTGGACCGGAGTTTCTTCAGTAAGATGACAGTGTTCACAAAGTATGGGAGCATTTTCTCCATTGAAACAGATCCAGATATAAGTCCAGGGATCAGAAGGCTCTGCTTTGTAGAGAGAGCTGGTCACAGGAGGAATGAAAAAGCACTGTCCGGCTTTCAAGGTATATTTCCGGTTGTTCATATAGAAATATCCCTGTCCGCTCAGCACAAAATGGATGGTGTAATATCGCCGGACACCAGGGCCGTAGGACTGTTCCGGTGTACATTTTTCCCAGCCGCAGGAAATAAGATGAAGTTCTTTTGATGAGGTCTGGCGGTTCAGAACCTGTTTGTTTTCTATGGGAGTTTCCTCCTTTCGATGCATGATTATAGATAATATCAGTTTAAAATATTTGATCTGAGGTGTAAAGAACAAAGATGAACTGATAGGACAAAAGACAGTTGCCGTGCGATAAACGTGTGGCAGCTGTTTTTCTGTTTTCTGCAAAAATTCAGACGTAATGCAGGCATTGTCTTGACACTTGTAAAAGAAAAAGGTTTACCACCAGGAAAAATATCGTTATAATAGGAGAAACGCAGTTTCTCTGCGGCAAAAATATAACGGTCCGGGAGATATCTGTGTCAGAAATATTGCTTATCCGGTGATATATCAGATGATATGAGGAATTTTCCGGTATGTAATAAGAAGGGAGAAAGATATGGCATATTTAGGTGAAGAGATCAAAAAACTTGGTTTTGGCCTTATGAGACTTCCGCAGAAATCAGAAGGTGTGATCGATGTGGAGCAGACCAAAGTCATGGTGGACAAATTTATGGAAGCCGGATTTACATATTTTGATACAGCATGGGCTTATGCAGGAAGCGAAGATGCTATCCGCGAAGCGCTGGTAGAGCGTTATCCGAGAAGAAAAATATCAGTTAGCCACCAAGATGGCAGCCTGGATCAACTGCAAGACAAGAGATGAAGCTCTTGCACAGTTTAAAACATCTCTGGAGAGAACAAAGGCAGGATATTTCGACTTTTATCTTCTCCACAATCTTGGAGAGCACAGAACAAAATATTTTGATGAGTACGGTTTATGGGACTGGATCCATGAACAGAAGGAAGCCGGTCTGATCAGACATGCAGGATTTTCGTTCCACTCCACACCGGAGGAGCTGGATGCACTTCTCACTGCACATCCGGAAATGGAATTTGTACAGCTGCAGATCAATTACGCAGACTGGGAAAATCCGGTGATCCAGTCAAGAGCCTGCTACGAGGTAGCCAGAAAACATGGAAAACCGGTCATTATCATGGAACCTGTAAAAGGCGGCATGCTTGCAACTCCGCCGGAAGCAGTGGAAAAGCTTCTGAAGGAAGCAGAGCCGGAAGCATCCACAGCATCCTGGGCGATCCGTTTTGCGGCAAATCTGGAAGGCGTGATCACCGTACTTTCCGGAATGAGCAATGTTGCACAGATGGAGGATAACCTTTCCTTTATGAAGGATTTCAATGGCCTTACTGACAGTGAGAAGGAGACTCTTGATAAGGCAAGAGAGGCTATGAGCAAAATTCCTCTGATCCCATGTACAACCTGTAACTACTGTGCAAAGGTCTGTCCGATGGAAATTGGAATTTCCGGTTCTTTTACAGCAATGAATTATCTGACATTGTACGGAAATAAAGCCGCCGCAGCGCATCAGGAAGACTGGCTGGTAGCCAGTCATGGCAGAAAGCGTGCAGATGAATGTATAAAATGCGGACAGTGTGAGGAAGTATGTCCGCAGCATATTTCCATCCGCGAGGAACTTGAGAAAGTAAGCGAGGCTTTTTGCAAATAAAGGAACTGATCCGGCAGGAAGCGGATCAGGGTAAGGAGAGAGTTTAAAAATGGAAAAATTCAAAGCATTTCTAAAACGGAAGGATATCGAGATCTCTCTGAAGAGATATGGTATCGATGCACTGGGAGCTATGGCACAGGGACTTTTCTGTTCCCTGCTGATCGGTACGATCATCAACACCATTGGCACACAGTTTCACATTCCGTTTCTGACTATGGCAGTTGCCACAGTCAATGATACCCAGTATACAGTAGGTTCTCTGGCATCTGCCATGAGCGGCCCTGCCATGGCAGTAGCCATCGGTTACGCCTTGCATTGCCCGCCGCTGGTATTGTTTTCGCTGATCACCGTTGGATTTGCCTCCAACGCACTTGGCGGAGCAGGCGGTCCTCTGGCTGTACTGTTTGTTGCCATTGTTGCAGCTGAGATCGGTAAGGCAGTTTCAAAGGAAACAAAGATCGATATCCTTGTAACGCCTCTTGTAACCATCGGTGTGGGCGTAGGTCTTTCCGCATGGTGGGCACCGGCTCTTGGAAAAGCTGCCATGAAGGTAGGAAGCGTGATCATGTGGGCAACAGATCTGCAGCCATTCTTTATGGGAATCTTGGTTTCTGTATTTGTTGGAATCGCACTAACGCTGCCGATCTCTTCTGCTGCGATCTGCGCGGCTCTGGGACTTACCGGACTGGCAGGCGGCGCTGCAGTAGCGGGCTGCTGTGCGCAGATGGTAGGTTTTGCGGTCATGTCCTTCAGGGAAAACAAATGGGGTGGTCTTGTCTCTCAGGGAATTGGAACTTCCATGCTCCAGATGGGGAATATTGTCAGAAATCCAAGGATCTGGATCGCTCCGATCGTAACATCTGCTATCACAGGACCTATTGCAACCTGCTTGTTCAGGCTTCAGATGAACGGAACTGCTGTATCCTCAGGAATGGGTACTTGCGGTTTTGTAGGTCAGATCGGTGTGTATACAGGATGGATGAATGATATTGCAGAAGGAACCAAGACAGCTGTTACAGCTATGGACTGGGCAGGACTTTTCCTGATCTCTTTTATTCTCCCGGCAGTTCTCTGCCCGTTGATCAATATGTTTGTACGTAAGCTCGGATGGGTGAAAGATGGAGATATGACGCTGTCATAAGCTATATCAGATCTTACTTTAAAATCAAAAAAGAGTATCACAGGAACTCATTGATAGTGATGAGCTTTGTGATACTCTTTTATTTTAACTTTTATGCTACATGTGATCCGGTGGCATTACTCCGTTCCAGTCCACAGGCCTTTGCATATTCATGGAGTTTCTCTTTTGCGGAATAATTCAGATTCTGAGGAACTTGGATCTGAATGGTTACATACTGATCACCGCGGACGGAAGGGTTCTTCATGGAAACAATGCCTTTTCCTCTCAGGCGGATCTTGGAACCGGACTGCATACCTTCCCTGATCTTACAGATAACATTTCCGTAAAGGGTGGGAACGGTGGCTTCACCGCCGAAAACAGCGGTTGTGTAAGGAATAGAAATGGTGGTATAAACATCCGATCCCTTTCGTTCATAGCCAGGACGTGTTCCTACGGTAACCTTCAGAAGAAGGTCACCAGGCTCACCGCCGCCGGTTCCGGGCATGCCTTTTCCTTTCAGACGGATACTCTTGCCGGTATCAATACCTGCCGGAATATGAATCTGAAGTGTCTGCGGTGCACCGGAGCTTCCGTCCGGACCGGACAGAGAGATCCTTTTATCTGCACCAAAAGCTGCCTCATCAAAGGTAACGTTGATGCTGGCCTTCACATCAGAGCCTTTTTGCGGAAAATCCTGTTGATGGAATCCGCCGAAGCCGTTGCCACTGTGAAAGCCACTTCCGCCAAATCCACTGTGAAAGCCGCCACCGTTACCGGTGAAATGCTCATATGTGCCATTGCTGCCGAAACCGCGGCTTTCGCCGTGACTGCCGTGGAACATATTTCCGAAGATATCACCAAAAATATCGTCCATATTTTCACCGTTAAAATGAAATTCCTGATAGCTGCCATTGCCGCCACCCTGGAATCCGCCGAATCCACCGGCACCTGCGCCGGCTCCAGGATCAGCTCCTGCTTCAAATGCGGCATGACCAAACTGATCATACATTTTTTCTTCTTTGGATCACTTAAGACATCGTAGGCTTCGTTTACTTCTTTAAATTTATCTGCGGCATCTGCATTACCGGCGTTTGTATCCGGATGATATTTTTTGGCCAGTTTACGATAGGCTTTTTTATTGTTTTTTCATCTGCGTTCCGGTCAATGCCCAGAACATCGTAATAATCTCTTTTTACTGCCATGGTATTCACCTTCCCTTATATTATAGTCTGCAGCGTCCCGGATGATTGATCTGTCCTCTCAGAGGACAGATCTCCCGGACTGTCATATATTGAACGTATGCGTATAAAATTCCCCGGGAAAAATCCCGGGGGCATTACTTTTATCTTGTTCTACATGTAATATAACACTACTAATTAAAAGTGTCAATACCTGCATTGTGGAAAAGAACATTTTGGACTGCAATAAGAGATGTGATTCTTACAGCTATCAGCTGAAAATATGATATAATACTACCATAAATTCCGGTGCGGTCTGCTCAGTAAATAAAAAACAGAGAGAGCCGCAGATCAGAGAAAGATCCAAAAAAGAAAAGGAGGCGTATAATATGAGAAAAAGAACTCTTCTGTCCCATATAAAGGCAGTAAAAAGGCTGGTACTTCTGACACTTATACTGGCAGCAGCTTTTCCGGCGACGATCCGGGAGGCAAAGGCAGCAGCAGGAACCACTTTTAAAGTCAAAGTCACAGATGGATACCTGGCTCTCCGGAGTGAGAAGGCTTTTGACAAAGGCAATGAGATCGGACAGCTGAATACAGGAGATCTTGTGGAAGTTACAAATCGGAAGGACGCTACCTACTGGTATGCATACGTGCCAAGACTGGATAAATCCGGATATCTGGACAAAAACTATATCCAGATAGTAGAGAACGCCACAGCTTCCAACGATTCCTGGACAGTAAAGGTAAAAAAGGCTATCTGGCTCTTCGAAGTACCGCAGCTTACAATGACAGTAACGAGATCGGACGTCTGAATACCGGAGATGTCGTTCTTGTAAAGGACAGCAGTGATTCTACTTACTGGTACGTATATGCTCCGGGGCTTGATAAATCCGGATATGTGGATAACCGGTATATTTACAACAGTGGTCTGTGGACAGTTAAAGTAGAAACTGGTTATCTTGCCCTTCGCAATAAGGCAGCCTATAATGAAAGCAATGAGATCGGACAGCTGAATACCGGTGACACGGTTCAGGTGAAGGACACCAGCAACGATCAGTACTGGTATGTATATGTTCCGCAGCTGGATAAGACCGGTTATGTTGACAGGAACTATCTTACCGGAGGCTCAGGTACGACAACTCCATCCATGACTGTTAAAGTGGAAAGCGGCTATCTGGCTCTGCGCAGTACAAAGGCGTATGACAAGGACAATGAGATCGCCCAGCTGAATAACGGAGATACGGTAGAAGTCATTGAGAAGAAAGACAGTACTTACTGGTATGTATATGTTCCGAAGCTTGGAAAAGAAGGATATGTAGATAAGAACTACCTTAAATAAAAAGATAAAGGATGCTTGTTGCCGGATCTGCCTGAAGAGGAACAGAAAGCCGGAACAAGAAACGGGGAGGCAGAAAGATGACTCTGGCACAGCTCAGATATACCATAGCAATTGCAAAAGCCGGATCTATGAACGAGGCAGCAAAAAGCCTTTATATTTCTCAGCCCAGTCTTTCCACGGCAATCCGGGAGCTGGAAGCAGAAACCGGTGTTGAGATCTTCCGAAGAACGAACCGAGGAATCGCCGTAACGCCTGCAGGCGAAGAATTTCTGGGGTATGCAAGGCAGGTGGTGGAACAGTACGAACTGATGGAAGCCAAATATATTTCCAAGGAACAGTCACGCAAAAAATTCAGTGTTTCCATGCAGCATTATACCTTTGCAGTTAATGCCTTTGTGGAGCTGGTAAAGCAATTCGGCATGGATGAGTACGAATTTGCGGTCCACGAGACCAAGACGCATCAGGTCATCGAGGATGTCCGTAATTTCAAGAGTGAGATCGGGATCCTCTACGTAAATGATTTTAACCGTAAGGTACTTACAAAAATGTTTCACGAGTATGGTCTGGAGTTTCACGAACTTCTCAACTGTCGGATCTACGTTTATATGTGGAAGGGGCATCCTCTGGCGAAGCGTGAGAAGATCACGCTGGAAGAACTGAAGGAATATCCGTGTCTGTCCTTTGAACAGGGAGGAAATAACTCTTTTTATTTTGCTGAGGAGGTTTTGAGCACCTATGAATACAAACGGCTGATCAAAGCCGATGACAGGGCTACTATGCTGAACCTGATGGTAGGACTGAATGGATATACCTTATGCTCCGGTATTATCTGTGAGGATCTTAATGGTTCCGATTACTGTGCTGTGAAGCTGGATTCCGATGAGATCATGACAATCGGTTATGTTGCCAGAAAGGGTGTTAACATCAGTGCCCTTGGGAAAAAATATCTGGAGGAGATTTCTAGATATAAGGATAAAGCACTGAAATAAGAGAAAATAAAATCTGACAGATCACTGCCGGAGAAGACGGGAAAAGCTTCTGGTATTTATGATACCGGAGGGTTGTTTCCCTGTGTATTCTCAGATACGTAGCGATGCGTATCATGCAGGAATCTGTCAGATCTTTATTTACATTAAAAGTTTTTGGCAGTGGAAATTTTATTCTGCAAGCCGATCACACACGGATCACAAAACCATCTTTACGCGGTTTGGCTGTTGGATACTCACAGTCACGGTATCCAAGAACACAGTGGCCCACGCCGATATATTCCTCCGGAACACCCCACTGCTTCTTCAGCTCTTTTCCTTCCTCGGAGTCAAAAACTTCTCTTGCACGGTGAATCCAGCAGGAGTCCACGCCGAGAGCATGTGCGGCATTCATGAGATTTCCCATCACAAGACTTCCGTTTTCCACACAGGTGCCCATTTTGCTGTCGGAAAAGACAATGATCACAGTTGGGGCGCCGTAGAACGGATCTGAGGTGCTGCCCATAACAGCTGCGTTCATTTTGGAAAGCCTTGCAACCAGCTCCGGATCCTGTGTCACTACCATAAGAGTGCTCTGCTGTCCCATGCCGCTGGGGGAATATTCTCCCGCCTCCAGGATCGTATCCAGAGTTTCTTTCGGAACAAGCTCTTTTTTGTAGGCGCGGATGCTTCTGCGTTCTAACAGGTTTTTGATGCTTTCATTCATGATCATTACCTCCTGATGTTAAATTTTGTTGAAAATATTTTCTGCAAAAGAAAGTAAATTTCTTTTTATTCTGATAAAAACCATTATAACGCAGATGATTATAGTTTCCAATAGATAGAAGGATATAACTTTACAATTTATAAAGAAATATTATATAATCTGGTTATGATATTCCTGCGGCGGATGCGGGAGAATTTCGGGTGGAGATACAGAGACAGAATAGTTAAGACAGAAAATATGAGGTGCCAGATGGAAAAGATTCGGAAACATTTTTATTTTTCAGGAAGAGTACAGGGAGTAGGCTTTCGTTACCGCTCCTATTATATTGCACAGTCCATGGGACTGACCGGCTGGGTACGGAATCTCTGGGATGATCGTGTGGAAATGGAAGTACAGGGAACCAGAGAAGAAATCCGGGAGATGGTAGAACGCCTTTCTCAGCAGAGCTTTGTGGAGATCGAGGGGATTGAAGCAAGGGAAATCCCACTGGAGGAGGAGTTTGGCTTTCATGTGAGAGAATAGTGAAATAGCCGGTTCATTCCAGCTCCAGTGCCAGATACAACAGAACAGCGTCCCGGAATTTTCGGGGATTGAGACCACATTTTTTATAAATGTGGTTTAATTTATATTGAAGAGTATTTTTGTGGAGAAAAAGCTTCTCTGCGGCATCAGCCAGAGACATTTCCAGGGAAAAATAAGTTCACAGAAGGTTCTTTTCATCCGGGGACAGCTGATAACCAAACAGCAGAACAGTTATTTGGCTGCAGAGCTGCGCAGAAAATATCCGCCTGACACGTAAATGAACATTTCACGTTTCCGGTACACGGAATGATAGAACGGAGAGTACGGATATCAGCTTTACATAAAAATCATACAGGAGGAAAATAAAATGAAGGTAGTAACAGCGATCGATTCTTTTAAGGGCAGTATGACATCCATGGAGGCAGGTTTTGCAGCTGCTGAAGGTATCCATCGTGTGGATGCGGACGCAGAAGTTCAGGTAAGACCACTGGCAGACGGTGGAGAGGGAACCGTGGAAGCCCTTGTCGCAGGAATGAACGGAAAAACAGAGCACGTAAAGGTTACGGGGCCTCTTGGCGAGCCGGTGATCTGTGAGTATGGCATCATCGAAAGCACAAAGACCGCAGTGATCGAAATGGCTGGTGCAGCAGGGATCACGCAGGTGCCGGACGAAAAAAGAAATCCTCTTTATACCACAACCTACGGTGTCGGTGAGGTGATCAAGGACGCCATCGAAAAAGGCTGCCGCAGATTTATTGTGGGTATCGGCGGAAGCGCCACCAATGACGGTGGTGTGGGAATGCTTCAGGCACTTGGCTATGCATTTCTGGATAAAGACGGAAAGCAGGTCCTTCCGGGAGCAAGAGGCCTGAAAGACATCACAGAGATCACAGATGCCTATGTGATCCCGGAGCTTGCAGAATGTAAATTTCGTGTTGCCTGCGATGTCACAAATCCTCTTTGCGGAGAGCTTGGATGCAGTGCCATCTACGGACCGCAGAAGGGTGCTACACCGGAGATGATCCAGGACATGGATCAGTGGCTGGGTGCTTACGCAGAGCTTGCAAAGGAGCGTTTTCCGAAAGCAGATGCAAAGTATCCGGGAACAGGTGCTGCCGGCGGAATGGGATTTGCATTCCTGACCTTTACCGATGCAGTTCTGGAATCCGGGATCAACATCGTGCTGGATGAGACAAAACTTGAGGACTACATCAAAGACGCGGATCTTGTGATCACAGGTGAGGGACGTATGGATGGACAGACAGCCATGGGAAAAGCGCCGGTAGGTGTTGCAAAGCTTGCAAAGAAATATGGCAAAAAAGTGATCGCCTTTGCAGGTGCCGTACAGCGTGACGCAAGAGCCTGCAACGATGCAGGGATTGATGCCTTTTTCCCGATCCTCCGCGGAGTGGTAACTCTGGAGGAGGCCATGAAAAATGAGAATGCCAAGCAGAATCTGGCAGATACTGCAGAGCAGGTTATCAGACTGATGAAATAAATAAAAGGCATATGATCCGTAAATTTCAGGATTCCTGCAGAAATACAGAGCGTGAGTGTCTGATCTGCTGTAAGAATAAATTTGGTGAAAGACGTTGAGAAGACATTGGATGATAATACAAAAAGACAGGCCACCTCAGAAGCCTGTCTTTTTTGTGGTTTATAATTTGTAAAAATAAGGGAGCTGTAACCGGATTAAATCAATTTATGGGGATTTCAGTCTTATCCTTCGATCGGCTCAAAATCCACAGCGCCATGCTTGCACAGCGGGCAGATGATATCTTCCGGAAGTTCATCGCCTTCATAGATGTATCCGCAGACTTTGCATACCCAGCCTTTTTTGCCTTCGGTCTGTGGCTTTGGCTTTACATGTTTCTGGTAGTAGGTGTAAGTCATGGTATCCTGATCGCTCATGACACGGGCCTCTGTGACGCTGCAGATGAACATTCCGTGAGTGCCGAGATCCACATAGTTTTCTACATTCAGGGACATGAAAGCATTGATATATTTGTCCAGGAATACCAGGCCGTTGTCGGAGTGGTTTACTTTCTGTCCGGCAAATTTATCGGTGTTTCTGCCGGACTGGAAGCCGAACTGCTCAAAAACAGAGAACGGAGCATCTGTGGACAGGCAGTTTACGTTCATGATACCGGTCTGCTGGATCACGTGGTGAGAGTAGTTTGCCTTGTTGATGTTGACAGCCACGCGATATGGGTTGTCGGTAAGCTGTGTAACGGTATTGACGATCAGACCGTTGTCCTTTTTGCCATCGTTGGAGGTTACCACATAGAGGCCGTAACCGATGCGGAACAGAGCAGTCATATCATTCTTGTTGGCAAGATCATCGCTTTTTGCAATGTATTCCTGGCAGAGCTCATCAGCCATAGCTTCCATCTGCCTGCGGTTTTCTTCATTTACTGCAGACATGATCTTAACTGTGGTATTCAGCCAGCTGATCTTTTTGCATTTGGAAAGCATTTCTTTCATAACCTTCGCTGCCAGCGGTGCCCAGGTTCCGTTTTCAATCAGTCCTACCGTGCGGTTCTGGAAGTTGTGCTCTGTCAGACGGGTAATAAAGTCGTTCATAAACGGATAGATGCCTGCATTATATGTGGTGGTTGCGAGAACCAGCTTGGAGTAACGGAAAGCATCGCTCAGTGCCTGGGACATATCGTCTCTTGCAAGATCATAGACAACAACGTTTGGACATCCTTTGCTGCGGAATTTATCGGCCAACTGCTGAACGGCCATTTTTGTATGACCGTATACAGAAGTGTAGGCGATCACGATTCCGTCATCCTCCGGTGTGTAGGAAGACCAGGTATCATAGAGGCTAATATAATGTCCAAGATCTTCAGTAAGAACCGGTCCGTGGAGTGGGCAGATGGTCTGGATATCCAGAGCTGCGGCTACTTTCAGAAGATTCTGCACCTGCACACCATATTTTCCAACGATGCCGATATAGTATCTTCTTGCCTCATCGTCCCATGGTTCCTCTGCATCCAGGGCGCCGAATTTTCCGAAGCCGTCTGCGGAAAAAAGAACCTTTTCTGTGCTGTCATAAGTGACCATAACCTCCGGCCAGTGAACCATCGGTGCAAATACAAAAGTCAGATCGTGTTTTCCAAGGGAAAGGGTTCCGCCGTTATCTACGATGATCTGATGACCTTCCAGATCCAGGTCAAAGAAGTTCTGCATCATGGCGAAGGCTTTTTTGTTGGAAACAACGATGGTGTCCGGATAAGCCTTCAGGAAGTTTGCGATGTTGGCTGCGTGATCCGGTTCCATATGCTGTACGATCAGATAATCCGGTTTCCGGTCGCCCAGAACTTTCTGGATATTATCAAGCCATTCGTGAGTAAAATTTGCATCTACCGTATCCATAACCGCAATTTTTTCGTCCAGGATCACATAGGAGTTGTAGGACATGCCGTTCGGCACTTTGTACTGGCCCTCAAAAAGGTCAACCTGATGATCATTAACGCCTACATATTTGATGGTATCTGTGATTTTCATGAGCGATTCCTCTTTTCTTTCTATGGTGGATTTATTTATATGCTTCAGTGATTTGTTTGTTTCTTAACTTTGATAAAAATATAACAGAAATTGATGGCAAAAACTGTTGCAAATACAACAAAACAGGAAAAATTTCCAGACTTTACATTTTTTTCGTGCTGGTATAAAATCAGAAACATGCAGCAAAATAAAATGCGGATAGTTGCTTTGAGAGTCCTCTTACATAGTCTTGTATACAAAGAGGAAAGTACAGATATGCGGAAGAGTATTTTGCCGGTGGGAGGAAAATTTATGGAGCATATCACTTTATTTACGGATATTTTGCCCGAAGAACAGGAAAGAATGCGTGTCTGCTTTAAAGTCCGGGAGAAAGTTTTTCAGAATGGAGAAACCATCATGGAATATTCCAGCTCCATGAAAAAGATCGGTCTGATCCAGGAGGGAAGAGCAGTTCTCTACTGCTGTGACGAGGATGGAAATGAGTATGTCATCGATGAACTGAATAGGGACAGTGTATTTGGCGAACCGTTTCTGCTTCCGTCAGATTCCCAGCATTATTATGTATGTGCTACTACCGTGACGAAGGTGCTGTTTATTGATTATGAGCATGTGATCAAGCGCTGTGAAAATGCCTGTCATCATCACAGCCAGATGGTCAGTAATCTTCTGCAGATGACAGCCCTCCGTTCCAGGCAGCAGACGGATCGGATATACATGCTTTCACGATCCTCCACCAGAAAGAAGCTGATAGCCTATCTGCATTCTCTGGCTGCGGAAAAAAATGCCGGGAAATTCAAGCTGCCCATGTCCTATACCGCACTGGCCCAGTACTTAAGTGTGGACCGTAGTGCCATGATGCGGGAGATCAAAAATCTTTCGGATGAGGGTGTGATCCGAAGAAACGGACGGAATGTGGAGCTGCTTAAATAGAGGAGAAGATCATCATGAATGTTACAGTAAGAAAATACGAAGAAAAAGATCTTCCGGATCTGATCCGGATATGGAATGAGGTTGTAGAAGACGGTGTGGCTTTTCCACAGGAAGAATGCCTTAACGAAGAGACAGGAAAAGCTTTTTTTTCAGAACAGACCTATACAGCTGCAGCAGTAGATGCGGAAAGCGGAAAAGTTTACGGACTTTACATTCTTCATCCGAATAATATCGGAAGATGCGGTCATATCTGTAACGCCAGCTATGCGGTAAGCAGAGATTCCAGAGGACTTCACATAGGAGAAAAGCTGGTATCCGACTGTCTGACCCGGGGAAAAGAGCATGGTTTTGGTGTCCTGCAGTTTAATGCGGTTGTGGCCTGCAATGTTCCTGCAAGAAATCTTTATGAGAGACTTGGATTTACCCAGCTTGGCGTGATCCCGAAGGGGTTCCGTATGAAGGATGGACATTATGAGGATATCTGTCCGTATTATCATGAACTGTAAGAGAATTTTGAAAGGATTTTTAAATGAAAAATCTTCAGATCACTGCATACATGCAGCATTTTATACGGCAGCAGGTCATGCCGGGAGACATCTGTATCGATGCAACAATGGGAAATGGCAATGACACGGCTCTGTTAAGCCAGCTTGCAGGAAAAAGGGGACGGGTTCTGGCTTTTGACATTCAGAAGCAGGCACTGGAACATACGAAGGAGCGACTGAAAAGAGATAACTGTCCGGAAAATTATCAGCTTCTTCTGGAGTCTCATGAGAATATGGATGTTTATGCAGAAGAAGAAACCGTGTCCTGCATCACCTTTAATCTGGGATATCTTCCCGGCGGAGACCATTCGGTGGCGACCAGAGCAGACAGCAGCAAAAGAGCGGTAGAAAGCGGACTTAAGCTTCTGAAAAAAGGCGGACTTATGACACTTTGCATTTACAGTGGCGGGGATACGGGATATCAGGAACGGGATGAGATGCTTGCGTTTATCCGTCAGCTGGATCCTCATAAATATCTGGTGATCCTGTCGGAATATGCAAACCGGCCTAATGATCCGCCCATACCGGTGCTGATCATCAAACTGCAATGAATACATAAATCGGTTACTGTCCGAAATACAGGACACAGAGCCCGGAGGGAGCTATCATGAATGATTACATATATTATTATCTGCTTGCAGTCAATATCCTGGCCTTTGTGCTTTTCGGAGTTGACAAGCAGAAAGCCCGTCGTAATAAATGGCGGATCCCGGAGAAGACCTTGATCTTAAGTGCTGTCATCGGTGGCAGCGTCGGGGCGATCCTTGGCATGAGATTTTTTCACCACAAAACCCGAAAAGCCAGATTTGCAATTGGTGTACCGGTGATACTGCTGGTGCAGATTGGTGTGGTGTGCCTGGTACAGTGGGTGATGAAGTAAAACTATGAAGGCAATAACTATAAATGCAATAACCATAAATACAATACCTGTCTGAAAAAAATAAGACAGCTGTCACAGGACAGAGGAGAGACCAATACTCCACGCCTGGGGCAGCTGTTATTTTTTTCATAAAAGGATGCTCAAAAAATTCCTTCTTGACAAATACTTTTATGATGATATAATTTGATAATCAAAATATTTTAAGATAAAAGATAATTCAGAGAACAGCAGTACAGATTTATACAGACTGATTTAAGACAGATATCATGGAGAAAAATATGACAGGTAAAATATGTGGAACCGGTTCGTGGGCACCGGACAGAGTGTGGGATAACAACGATCTGGCAAAGATGGTGGAAACCAGTGATCAGTGGATTCGGGAAAGAACCGGTGTGGTACAGAGACATATTGCAAAAGAGGACGAAGATACTGTGACGATGGCAGCGGGGGCAGCATTAAAAGCTCTGGAAGACGCAGAAATGAAGGCAGAAGAAATCGATCTGATCCTTGTGGCAACCATTTCTCCAACAGAGATCATGCCCTGTGTGGCATGTGGGGTGCAGGAGCGGCTCGGAGCGGAAAAGGCTACCTGCTTTGATCTGAACGGCGCCTGCACAGGATCTCTTCTGGCACTGAACACTGCGCAGGCATACCTGGCCCAGGGAATATATAGGAATGCCCTTGTGATCGGAGCGGAAAAACTATCCGGTTTAACGGACTGGACAGATCGTGGCACCTGCATTCTTTTCGGGGATGGTGCGGGAGCAGTCGTGCTGAGAGCAGAAGAGGGTGGAAGCTATGCACAGGTAACCCATTCCATTGGAAAAAAAGGCGGTGCACTTACCTTACAGAGCAGAAATCAGATCCGTTATGAAAATGATCCGAAGGCAAAGGAAACTTACATACAGATGAACGGAAAGGAAGTGTTCAGCTTTGCCGTGAGCAAGGTACCGGAGGCTGTGAAGGAGCTTCTTTCCCGAGAGCAGGTTTCCTGTGAAGATATCAGTTATTATCTTCTCCACCAGGCAAATGAGCGGATCATCCGTTCCGCAGCAAGGCGGCTGGGCGAAGACATTTCCAAGTTCCCTATGAATATGGACAGATACGGCAATACTTCTTCCGCAAGTCTTCTTATCCTCCTGGATGAGATGAAAAAAAGTGGAAAACTGCAGCGGGGTGACAGAATGGTCCTTGCAGGCTTCGGCGGCGGACTGACGTACGGAGCAAGCCTGATCGAGTATTAAAGCCCCTGTTAATGAATTGTTAAAATAAGGCTATGTAGTGAATGCGGATGTTTTTATCCGCTTGATCCAAATAAACCGCGGATGCTTTTATCCGCTTGATTTAATTTTCCGGAGGTAAAAGATGAAAACAAGAGTTACAGAATTACTTGGTATTGAATATCCCATCATCCAGGGCGGTATGGCCTGGGTGGCAGATCATCACATTGCGGCAGCAGTATCCGAGGCAGGCGGCCTGGGACTGATCGCAGCGGCAAACGCACCGGCAGAGTGGGTGCGTGAGCAGATCCGTGAGGCGAAAAAACTGACAGATAAGACTTTTGGTGTAAACATCATGCTGATGAGTCCAAGTGCCGATGAGGTTGCGAAGATCGTAGTAGAAGAAGGGATCAAGGTAGTAACAACCGGCGCCGGAAGCCCGGAAAAATACATGGAAGCATGGAAAGCAGCCGGAGTAAAGGTGATCCCGGTTGTTGCATCTGTAGCTCTTGCAAGAAGAATGGAGCGCTGTGGCGCAGATGCAGTGGTAGCAGAGGGAACCGAGTCTGGCGGACATATCGGTGAGACAACCACTATGGCGCTGGTACCGCAGGTCGTGGATGCAGTAAAGATCCCGGTAATTGCAGCAGGTGGAATTGCAGACGGTCGTGGGATCGCGGCAGCCTTCATGCTGGGTGCAGAAGCCGTACAGATGGGAACCCGATTTGTGGCAACAGAGGAATGTCACGTACATGAGAATTACAAACAATTCCTTCTGAAAGCTAGGGATATCGACACAAGAGTAACCGGCCGTACCACAGGTCATCCAGTCCGTACCTTAAGAAACCCTATGACAAAGGAATATCTGGAGAAAGAAGCTGCAGGTGCATCCTTTGAAGAACTGGAAATGCTGACACTTGGTGGCCTCAGGAAGGCTGTTGTTGACGGCGATGTAAAAACCGGAAGCGTTATGTCCGGACAGATCGCAGGTATGGTAAAGGATGTACCGACCTGTAAGGAGCTGATGGCAAGACTGATCAGAGAGACAAAAGAGACTGTAAAGAAAAACAGTTTTCTTGTGGAGGAATAATAAATGGGAAAAACAGCATTCATCTTTCCGGGCCAGGGTGCACAGAAGGCCGGAATGGGAAAAGATTTTTATGAGAAATACGATACAGCAAAGGATGTTTTCGCCTCTGCCGGTGAGTGGCTGGATCTGGATATGAAAGCACTTTGCTTTGAAGAAAATGACAGGCTTGACCTGACTGAATATACACAGGCTGCACTGGTCACTACCTGTCTTGCCATGGAGAAGGTGGTAGAGGAGATGGGACTTCATCCAGATGTAACTGCAGGATTAAGCCTTGGCGAGTACTGCGCTATTGAAGCTGCCGGCGGCATGGAGCTGAAGGATGCTGTTACTACCGTGAGAAAAAGGGGAATCCTTATGGAGCAGGCAGTTCCGGCAGGTAAGGGAAGCATGGCAGCAGTTATGGGAATGGAGACAGAGAAGATCGAGGAAGTGCTTGCAGACATTGCAGATGTAAGCATTGCAAACTACAACTGTCCCGGCCAGATCGTGATCACAGGCCTTGCGGAGGCAGTTGCGGAAGCCTCTGAAAAGCTGAAGGCAGCCGGAGGAAGAAGAGTGATCCCGTTAAATGTCAGCGGACCGTTCCACTCCGCAATGCTTGCCACTGCAGGAAAAGAACTGGGAAAGGTTCTGGAGGGTGTCACACTTCATGAACTTAAAATCCCGTATGTGACAAACGTGACCGCAGAGTATGTGGAAGATCCGGCGGAAACAAAAGCACTTCTGGAAAAACAGATTTCTTCTTCCGTGCGTTGGCAGCAGAGTGTGGAAAATATGATCCGTCAGGGAGTAGATACATTTATTGAGATCGGACCGGGAAGAACCCTTGCCGGATTTATGAGAAAGATCGACAGAAATGTAAAAGTATATAACATCCAGACCGTAGAAGATGCAGAGAAGGTCTGCCAGGAACTGGTATAAATATTGGAAAAAAGATAAAGAATCAAAAATAAAGCAGGCATAGTGCAGCAGACAGAAATGCCAGGTAACAAATGCGGATCACGGATGACCGCATAACATCAGAAAGGAATTCATATGTCAGAGAAAAAAATCGCAGTTGTAACAGGCGGTGCACGTGGGATCGGGAAAGCCATCGCCCTGGAGCTTGCAAAAGCAGGAAACCTTGTAGTGATCAATTATAACGGCTCAGAAGAAAAAGCCCGGGAAACAAAAGCAGAGATCGAGGCAGCCGGCGGCCAGGCAGATATCCTGCAGTGCAATGTGGCAGATTTTGATGCATGTGAAGCTTTTTTCAAAGCTGTTGCAGAGAAATACGGACGTGTTGATATCCTGGTAAATAATGCCGGAGTTACGAAGGACGGACTTCTCATGAAAATGAGTGAGGAAGATTTTTCCAGAGTTGTTGACATCAATCTGAAAGGAACCTTCAACTGCATCCGTCATGTGTCCAGAATGATGCTGAAGCAGAGAAGCGGCCGGATCATCAGCCTTTCATCGGTGGTAGGCCTTCGTGGAAATGCTGGACAGGCCAATTATGCGGCATCCAAAGCCGGGATCATCGGTCTTACAAAATCCGCTGCAAAGGAGCTGGCATCCAGAGGGATCACGGTCAACGCCATTGCACCGGGATTTATCAAAACAGACATGACGGACGTGCTTTCTGACAAAGTAAAAGAAAATATTGCGGCATCTATCCCCATGGGAAGCATGGGAACAACAGAAGACGTGGCAAAGGCAGCTGCATTTCTGGCATCAGACGGTGCACGTTACATCACAGGACAGGTACTTCGCGTAGACGGCGGAATGGCAATGTAAAGAAGGCTCCCCGGAGTCAGGAGGATAGATTGATGAAAAGACGAGTAGTAGTAACAGGACTTGGAGCAGTAACACCGATCGGAAATGATGTGGAAAGTTTCTGGAACGGAGTAAAAGAAGGAAAGGTGGGGATCGGACCGATCACCCGTTTTGATACGACCGGATACAAGGCAACACTGGCAGCAGAGCTTAAAGATTTTGTGGCAAAGGATCGCATGGATCCGAGAACTGCAAGAAGAATGGAGCCTTTTTCCCAGTATGCGGTAGCAGCTGCACTGGAAGCAGTGGAAAATTCCGGGCTTAAGATGGAAGAGGAAGATCCGTACATGGTAGGCGTTATCATCGGCTCCGGTGTGGGAAGTCTTCAGGCTACCGAGACCAATGAGAAGAAGCTTATGGAAAAAGGTCCTTCAAGAGTGGATCCGCTTCTTGTTCCGAAGATGATCACAAATATGGCAGCCGGAAATGTTTCTATCGCTACCGGCGCAAAAGGAAAATGCACCAACGTGGTAACGGCATGTGCGACAGGAACACATTGTATCGGAGATGCTTTCCGTGCCATTCAGTATGGTGATGCAGATGTAATGCTTGCCGGTGGTACAGAGGGAGCTGTTTGCCCTATCGGTATCGCAGGCTTTGCAAGCCTTACTGCACTGAGCACAAGTGAGGATCCGCTGCGTGCATCCATTCCGTTTGATAAAGACAGAGGCGGTTTTGTTATGGGCGAGGGTGCAGGTGTGGTTGTTCTGGAAGAGCTTGAGCATGCCAAAAAGAGAAATGCCAATATCCTGGCAGAGGTTGTGGGATACGGTGCAACTGCAGATGCTTTCCATATCACATCTCCGGCCGAGGACGGAAGCGGCGCCGCACGTGCTATGGAAAATGCCATGAAGGAAGCAGGTGTTGCACCGGCGCAGGTAGATTATATCAATGCACACGGAACCGGAACACATCACAATGACCTGTTTGAAACAAGAGCTATCAAGCTTGCGTTTAAGGACGCTGCCAAGGATGTAAAGATCAATTCCACAAAATCCATGGTGGGCCATCTTCTTGGCGCAGCAGGAGCTGTTGAGTTTATCGTATGCGTAAAATCCATTTTGGACGGATTTATCCATCAGACAGTGGGAACAACAGAAACAGAGGAGGAGCTTGATCTGAACTATATGATCGGCGCTCCGGCAAAACAGGAAGTTCGTTATGCAATGAGCAATTCCCTTGGATTTGGAGGACACAACGGAACATTGCTTGTAAAGAAGTATGAGGAGGACTGAAGCTATGGAATTTAACCAGATTCTTGAACTGATCGATCACGTATCTGCATCAGAGCTTACTGCCTTTACATATGAGACAGCAGATCTGACCTTAAGTATGGAGCATGGAAAGCCACAGATCATCCAGGGGGTTATGGGAGAAACTGTGGAAAACATTCCGGCAGTAGGAATGACCGGTGGAAAAGTCCGCAGGGCAGTGAATACAGCACCGGTGGCAGGCAAAGATCCTGTGGTACCGGCTTCAACAGATGAAATGGCAGTGACAGTGACAGGAAAAACTGTGGCAGAAGCACAGGGAGTGAAAGGTACTGAGCAGTCGGAAACCGTACCACAGAGCGGGGAAGATCAGACAGGCAGCCTGGTAACATCTCCGCTGGTAGGAACCTTCTATGCTGCACCGTCCCAGGATCTTCCGCCTTACGTTCAGGTGGGAGACAAGGTAAAAAAGGACAGGTTCTTGCAATCGTGGAAGCTATGAAGCTGATGAATGAGATCGAAAGTGATTTTGACGGCGAGATCGCAGAGATCTATGTGGAGAACGGACAGCCGGTAGAATACGGTCAGAAGCTTTTCCGTATCCGATAAGTACCTTCAGATCAGAATCAGAGAATAAGAAAAATTATTGTTTCAGGAGGATAGAGAATGAAGCATCTTGATGTAAAACAGATCGAGGAGATCATTCCACACAGACATCCGTTTCTGCTTGTGGACTATATTGAAGATTATGAGCCGGGTGAATTTGCTGTCGGATATAAATGTGTGACCTTCCGCGAGGATTTTTTTCGGGGACATTTTCCCCAGGAGCCGGTAATGCCGGGTGTTCTGATGGTAGAAGCGCTGGCACAGGTGGGTGCGGTAGCCATTCTTTCCCTGGAGGACATGAAGGGAAAAACCGCTTATTTCGGAGGTATCAACAAGTGTAAATTCCGCAGAAAGGTAGCTCCGGGAGACAAGCTCCGTCTTGAAACAAAGATCATCCGCAGAAAGGGTCCTGTAGGCATTGGTTCTGCAGTGGCATCTGTGGATGGCGAGGTTGCCGTAGAGGCTGAGCTTACATTTATGATCGGGTAAGGTGATTGTATGATTCGAAAGTTACTGATCGCCAACAGAGGCGAGATCGCGGTGCGTATTATCCGTGCCTGCAGAGAAATGGGAATTGCCACAGTGGCGGTTTATTCTGAGGCAGATGAGGAAAGCCTTCACACACAGCTGGCGGACGAAGCAATCTGTATCGGACCGGGACCATCTGCACAGAGCTATCTGAATATGGAACAGATCATCAGTGCAACCATGGTTTCCGGTGCGGATGCCATTCATCCGGGATTTGGCTTTCTTTCTGAAAATGCCAGATTTGCGGAGCTCTGTGAAAAATGCGGGATCACATTTGTGGGTCCTCCATCAAAGGTCATCCGTATGCTGGGCAACAAAAAAATTGCAAGAAGCACCATGATCGCAGCTGGTGTTCCGGTAGTCCCGGGCAGCGAAGGGGATGTGGAGGATATTGAAACCGGTCTTAAGGAAGCTGAGAGGATCGGTTATCCGGTGATCATCAAGGCAGCTCTTGGCGGCGGCGGAAAAGGCATGCGTGTGGCAAACACACCGGAGGAATTTCCAGAAGCCTATGCAACCGCCAGAAAAGAGTCTGAGATCGCTTTTGGCGACGGTACCATGTATATTGAACATTTCGTGGTAAATCCGAGACATATTGAGTTTCAGATCCTTGCAGACAGCTTCGGAAATGTGATCCATCTGGGAGAGCGTGACTGCTCCATCCAGAGAAATCATCAGAAGATGATCGAGGAATCTCCAAGTGCTGCAGTTTCTCCGGAATTAAGAGAAAAAATGGGGCATGCGGCGGTGACGGCGGCGAAAGCAGCCGGTTACGTAAATGCGGGAACGATTGAATTTCTTCTGGAACCGGATGGAAAATTCTGGTTTATGGAAATGAATACAAGGATCCAGGTGGAACATCCGGTGACAGAGTGGGTAACAGGTATCGATCTTGTAAAGGAGCAGCTGAAGATCGCTTCCGGAATGCCTCTTGAGATCGCTCAGGAGGATGTCCGGATCCAGGGACACGCCATTGAGTGCAGGATCAATGCTGAAAATCCTCAAAAAAATTTCCGTCCTTCGCCGGGAACTATCCAGGGAGCGCATTTTCCGGGAGGAAACGGGATCCGTGTGGATACCTGTGTGTATAACGGCTGTAAGATCCCGCCATATTATGATTCCATGCTTGCGAAGCTGATCGTTCATGCAGGTAACCGAAAAGAAGCCATTGCAAAAATGCAGAGTGCTCTTGGTGAGGTGATCATTGACGGAATCGATACAAATATTGACTATCAGTACGAAATCCTGAAAGATGAGGATTATCAGTCCGGAAACTTTGACACTGGCTTTCTTGCCAGCCATATCATTGCGGGAGTGAAGATCAATGAGAATTAAGCACATGTTCAAAAAAACAGTCAGGGATATCCGGGGTGAGGAACAGGAAAACATTCCGGAGGTGCCGGATAACCTGATGCGTAAATGCAACGCCTGCAAAGCGGCGGTTTTTGTAGACGAGGTAAAGCAGAATCAATACATCTGTCCCCACTGCGGAAATTATTTCCATGTACCCGCTTATCGTCGGATCAAACTGATCGCAGACAGAAAGAGCTTTGTGGAGTGGGATGCTCACATGGAAGAAAAGAATCCCCTTCAGTACAGAGGCTACGAAGAAAAGCTTCAGGGGCTTCGTGAAAAGACAGGGCTTGATGAGGCTGTAGTTACCGGAAAATGTACTATAAAAGGGACACCTGTGGCACTTGGTGTCTGTGACTGCCGTTTCATGATGTCCAGTATGGGAGAAGTCGTGGGGGAAAAGATCACGCGGGCTTTTGAACGTGCCACAGAGGAGAAGCTGCCGGTAATCCTCTATATCTGTTCCGGCGGTGCCAGAATGCAGGAGGGCCTGGTTTCCCTGATGCAGATGGCAAAAACCAGTATGGCCATCCGGAAGCACAGCGATGCTGGACTTCTTTATGTGCCGGTCCTCACAGACCCGACAACAGGCGGCGTGACGGCAAGCTTTGCTATGCTGGGAGATATTATCCTGGCAGAGCCGAAAGCGCTGATCGGTTTTGCAGGTCCCAGAGTGATCGAACAGACCATCGGACAAAAGCTTCCCAAAGGCTTCCAGAGAGCGGAATTTCTTCTGGAACACGGCTTTGTGGACAAGATCGTAAAGCGTGAGGAGCAGAGGATCGTATTGGCGGATATTCTGAGATTACATCAGGATAAAGTCCTGAATAATGTACAGTCCGATAATACGGATATTAAAAATGGGTTCAAGTCTGACAATCAGGAATCGATGAAAACTGTTGAGGAAGATAATAGGATCTGGCCGGACTTCGTTCCATCCGGAGATTTCACTCCCTGGGAACATGTTCAGCTTGCCAGAGCCAAAACACGTCCTACAGGAAAGGACTACATCGAAGCGCTTTTTGACGATTTCATGGAATTTCACGGAGACCGTCACTGCGGGGATGATCCGGCAGTGATCGGTGGTGTGGCATTTTTCCACGGACAGCCGGTAACTGTCCTTGCACAGGAAAAAGGAGAGGGTACAAAGGAAAACATTACCCGGAATTTCGGAATGGTATCTCCGGAGGGGTACTGGAAATCCCTGCGCCTGATGCAGCAGGCAGAGAAATTTCACCGTCCGGTGATCTGCCTTGTAGATACACCAGGCGCATTCTGCGGGCTGGAAGCAGAGGAACGTGGACAGGGTGAAGCCATTGCAAAAAATCTCTATACACTGGCAGGTCTCACAGTGCCGGTGCTTTCCGTTGTGATCGGTGAAGGCGGAAGCGGAGGTGCCCTTGCCTTGGCGGTGGCAGATGAGGTATGGATGCTGGAGCATTCCGTTTATTCCATCCTGTCCCCGGAGGGCTTTGCCTCCATTCTCTGGAAAGACAGCAAAAAGGCAAAGGAAGCAGCAGCAGTGATGAAGCTCACAGCTGCAGACCTTTACCAGATGGGGATGATCGAGCATGTGATTCCGGAAGCAGAGCCTGTAAGCCGTGAGAACATAAATGATATCGCAGGTTATCTGGAAAACGGAATTGCGGATTTTCTTGAGAAATATGGCGAAGAAGAGCCGGAGAAGCTTCTGGAACATCGCTATGAACGTTTCAGGAAAATGTAGAAGCAATAAGTGCAGTGATTTTGTAGCCCGCAAAGTAAAAATCCAGTGGAAAAAATGCCATATTTATGTTACGATGGCTTCATAAACAGAGAACCGGAGAAGCCTTTTTGCTCCGGAGAAACAGGAGCGGGTAGAGTGGACAATCGGGAAGTTATAAATGACGTGCTGGTGAATCTGTTCAATGAGATCCTCCGACTGGAGGAGGAAGCCATCATCACAGATAAATATAAAGATATTTCCAACAATGATATGCACATTATCGAGGCTGTAGGTCTTGGAGGGGGGAACATGTCCTCCATTGCAGCCAAGCTTAAGATCACCGTAGGCTCCCTCACAACATCTATGAACAGTCTTGTAAAAAAAGGCTATGTGAAGAGAGAACGAAGTGAGAAGGACCGGCGTGTGGTATTTATTCAGCTTACAAATAAGGGACGTATGGCATATCATCATCATGCGGAGTTTCACAGGCAGATGACAGAAGCGGTGATCGCAGAGCTGAATGAGAATGAGACAGAAGTGCTGGTAAAAGCACTGGACGGACTGCGTAAATTTTTCAGACAGTATCATGAACAATAAAGAAATGTATAATAAAAGCATCCGGATCGGTAATAAAGGACAATTACCGATCCGGATGCTTTTTGCATAACAGGTATTTTCGACACGGACATTTATTGAAAATGATATTAAATGTCGCCTTTGTTTTTGTGATACGAGAGTTTATTCGTCCCAGCCATCCTGGAAGCGGATATTTACAGAGATATTGCGGACAACGTCTCCCTCCTGAAGCTCCAGATCGCTCTCATCGGAAACCGGAGGAAGCTTTCCCTCAAATTCCATAAGCTCTGTGTAGATCCAGTCGTATGCAGCTGCATTGGCATTTTCGATGGCATCATCCAGCGTGTCACCGTTGGCTTCACAGCAGGCAAGATCCGGAAAAAAAGCATTGTATTTTTTGTCCTCTGTGGGACGGAAAACTGCGGGATATATAAATTTCATAGGTAAGATTCCTTTCTTTTTTAAAATGAAGTGATTCGTGTAATACCATGAATATGGATAGTTTTACCTGACCTAGTACAGCGAATATTAAGTAACCGCCATATTGACTTGTCTGATTTTTCATCTGCTGCGTTGTCGTCAATCGTCGTAGCCACCGCTACGCCTCATTCCTCCGCCTTGCAGATGAAGAAATCATCCTGCGTCAATATAGCAGAAACTTAATTTTCGCTGTACTAGTAAGTATATACCAATTTCAGAATGAGGGCAAGCGAGTTCATGATCCAATGAAAGATCTAAATAAGAACAGCAGAGTTTTGGGAATGTTATAATCAGAAAATTGTCGTATATAAGTAAAAATGATAGATATATAACCCTTTTTGTCCTTGTATATAGGAAATATAGATGCTATACTGTGTAATACAGAGTATGAACGGGGGGTCGAAAGACCTGACGGGAGGTACAGCTATGATTTATACAGCTTTGACGAAAAAAGCTATGAAGGTGGCATACGAGGCACATCATGGACAGACAGATCGAAGCGGGACACCTTATATCTTTCATCCATTTTATGTAGCGGAGCAAATGGATGATGAACTCAGTGTATGTACGGCACTTCTGCACGATGTGATAGAAGATACAGAGATCACATTTGAGGATCTTACCGGAGAATTTCCGGAAGAGGTTGTGGAGGCCTTACGTTGTCTTACAAGAGATAAGAATATGAATTATTTCGATTATATCCGGAAGCTCCGGAAGAATCCGATCGCAAAAAAAGTGAAGCAGGCTGATCTGCTCCACAATTCTGATGTAACACGTCTTTCTGACTGCGAAAATATGTCTGCTGAACAGATATCACGGCTGCATGGAAGATATAAACGGGCTTTGGAGATACTTCATGATGCCAGGTGATATTATTTTCGCACAAGTCATTTATTGACTTTTATTCAGTTTTTTCATGCGCATGATCCACACAAAATATCCGTGACCTCAGATATTATTGTGGATCTTCTTAGTGGAAGTATGGATTTCTTGCATTGATCTCTATGTAGCATTTGATCGCATATTTGATAAATTCTATGATTTTTTTCATTTTATTTTCCTCCTCTTTTCTTTAACTTACAAATGCATTATAATAAACTCTCGGAAATATTACGTGCCAAAAACACAGAAAAAGTAGTCAAATATTGCGGAGAGAAAAATCCATGTTTCCAGTATACGAAGAAAAAAGAAGAATCTCCATATTCATCTGCGGACCTCACCCCATCTTCATAACTCCATAGAGTTTATCTATATCACAGAGGGAACTCTGGAGCTTGGTATGGGACAGGAGCTTTATCATATGGAAGAGGGAGATCTTGCAGTGATCTTTCCGGATGTGATCCATCACTATCAGGTGTTCTCTCCGGGAGAAAACAAAGCAGTCTATCTCTGGGCAAAGCCGGTATTGATTGGTAAGTTTGCGGATATCATTCAGAACAGCTGTCCGGAAGACCCGGTTATAAAAAAGGAGCAGGTGCATCCGGATATTGTAAATGCGGTACGGTGTCTCAGGGCAAACCGTAAGGAGAAGGATGATAATCTTGCAGTGGAACAGGCGTATGTGCAGATCCCGGGATTTGAAAGTCAGAGGACTTTTAACCGGGTATTCCGGGAACGGTACCGGATGACACCAAGAGAATACAGAACATTATATAAGGAAAAATATTTACGAGAGGAACAGACATGATCACAGTAGAACTGGAACATTTCAGCCTTGATAAAATATGCGATTCCGGACAGTGCTTCCGGATGAGAAAGCTTGGAGACGGACATTTTTCCATGGTGGCGGGAGACCAGTATCTGGAAATGTATCAGAAAGACGGAGTGGTGGATTTCTGCTGCTCTCAGGAGGAATTTATCTGTTACTGGGTGCTTTATTTTGATCTGGATACGGATTATGAAGCTTACATGAATGCTGCTAATCCACGGGATAAATATCTGGGTGCCGCAATAAAGGCAGGAGACGGGATACGGATATTAAGACAGGATCTCTGGGAAATGATCGTTACGTTTCTGATATCTCAGCAGAACAATATCAAGCGTATCCGCAAATGTATCGAAACCATCTGCCGGAAGTACGGAGAGCGAAAAAATTCATCTGCAGGTGTGGAATACTACGCTTTTCCGACTGTAGAGGCGCTGAGTCAGGCAACGGAAGAGGAGTTAAGAGGATGCGGCCTGGGATACCGGGCAAAATATATCGCAGTAACGGCCAGGACCATTGCATCCGGCCAGATCTCTCTGGAAAAAATCTATGATATGCGTTACCATCAGGCAAAGAAGGAGCTGATGAAGCTTTGTGGTGTGGGAGAAAAGGTAGCTGAGTGTATCTGCCTGTTTGCACTGCATCATATGGATGCTTTTCCCATAGATACCCACATCCGTCAGGTCATGGACGTGCATTACAAAAGAGGATTTCCCAATCGCAGATACAGAGGAATGCGTGGAATCATGCAGCAGTATATTTTTTACTATGACTTGTACTCATAGACTGCGGATGCTATCATAGGTGAAAATAAAGGAAAAATCCACGGAGGAAAAAGTAATCAGAAAATATTTACTGCGATTGAGACAACCACGTATAAAAAGAAAGAAAACAGATATTATATCCGGGGCTATAAGGGAACGGAAGTGATCATCCGTACAGATCATGAGATCCTGAAGAGGATTGCCTACAGGCGTACCTGCGTGAAACAAGTCTGCATTCCTGGAAGATACGAAACAGAAACAAAATATATCTATACAAGAAAAGAAAACAGAAGAAGCCGCCCAGTCATAGTTCCGGGCATTCCGACCGGGAGAGAAACTGCTATGCCACGTGCCGTGCGGACAGTGCTCCATGCTCTTTCCTATGGCGGGATCGAAGTGGAGGCTTCCAGAAAGCTGGCAGATCTTAAGAAGATGGATCCTATGAGGATCTTTTACAGGACACTGGATGCGGAAGTTTATAACGGAGACTATAAAGTGCCGATCCGTCTGTTTTTTCCAACAGAAGAGGACATGGAAAACGGTGCCGCCTCCGGAAAAAACCACCGGTGATCCTGTTTTTCCATGGCGGTGGCTGGGTTACGGAAAGTGTAGAGAATTATCAGCGGGTTTGTGCCAGAATGGCACAGTCTACCGGTCAGATCGTGGCGTCTGTTGAATACAGGCTGGCACCGGAATACCGTTTCCCGGTGGGACTGATGGATTGTTATGCAGCTGCGAAGACTTTTTTACACCAATCGTTTTCTTTTGAATACGGATCCGGATCGTATCACCATTATGGGAGATAGTGCAGGCGGAAATCTGGCAGCGGCTGTATGTATGATGGCCAGAGACCGCGGAGATTTTTTTCCCAAAAAACAGATCCTTATTTATCCGGCACTGAACAACTGTTATACGGAAGACTCTCCTTTTGAATCCGTAAAAACAAATGGAACCGGTTATCTTCTCACAGCGGAGAAGATGGAAGATTATCTGAAATTCTATGAGAGTTGTCCGGAAGACAGGAGGAATCCCTATTTTGCGCCGATCCTGGAGAAGAATTTTCGAAATATGCCGGATACACTGATACTTACCGCTGAGTTCGATCCTCTTCGGGATGAAGGTGAGGCATTTGGTGAAAAACTGAAGGAAGCGGGAAATCGTGTGGAAGTGCACAGGATCGCAGGTGCGTTTCACGGGTATTTTGCACTGGGGATCAAATTTCTGCATGTGCAGGAGAGCTTTGCATATGTAAATCGTTTTCTGGAAACAGAGGAACAGGAAGAAGGAAAGCATCATGAAGAACGAATATGCACAGTGGAGAAAACTTGACAATGCGGCGCTGGCGTTCCCGGCGGTGACAGGAAAGAATGACACCAGGGTATTTCGTTTTTACTGTGAACTGAAAGAAGAGATAAAAGAAGAAAACCTGCAGGAAGCCCTGGAGAGGACACTGGAAAAATATCCTCTTTTCCGTGCAGTTTTAAGAAAGGGACTGTTCTGGTTTTATCTGGAGAGACGTGATATTCCGGCAGTGGTAAAGAAAGAAGCAGGTGCACCCTGCAGCGGACTTTATATTCCGGACAAAAAAACGCTTCTTTTTCGGGTGAGCTATTATAAGAACAGGATCAATTTCGAGGTATTTCATGCGCTGACGGATGGAACGGGAGCCATGCATTTTCTGATGGAGCTGGTGAAAAATTATCTTCAGGAGACGCACCCATCCGCAGAGCTTCCGGAGCTTTTTCCGGATGAAAACATTACAGGCAGGGATATGGAGGAGGACAGCTTTTCTCAGTATTATTCCTCCGATGCGCCAAGAAAGAGAGAGTCCAAGAAGCCTGCCTTCCAGCTAAAAGGCGAGAAGCTCAGGCAGGAGGATATGAATATCACGGAAGTCTGTGTTCCGGTAAAAGAGATCCACGCCCGCGCAAAAGCGGCCGGTGTGTCGATCACGGTTTTTCTTACGGCAGCACTTATCTGGGCGATCCATGAAGAAGTGCCTCAGAATCAGGCGAAAAAGCCCATTGGTCTGATGATCCCGGTAAATTTGAGAAATTATTTTCCGTCCCGGTCTATGGCAAATTTTTTCGGATGGATCGAGATCAGCTGTTATTTTCAGCCTGATACAGCTTTTGAGGATATTCTGAGATCCGTAAAGGAGCAGTTTGCAAAGGAACTGAGTAAGGACGTGATCGAAGCAAAGCTGAATGATCTGGTAAGCCTGGAGAAAAATCCGATCCTGCGTCTGGTACCACTGGAGATCAAAACTCCGTTCCTTCTTGCCGGGACGACTCTCGGAGGGAGGTCTATCACGGCGATCTATTCCAATGTGGGGATCATCCGGATGCCGGAGGAATATCGGAAATATATTCAGAGATTCGGACTTTTTGCAAGCACGGACAGTCTGCAGCTGTGTTCCTGTTCTTTTGGAGATGAGATGGTTTTAAGTTTTACGTCCAAGATCCCCAATGGAAATATTGAGCGGAATTTTGTGGAGAGACTGAAAAATGAGCAGGTATCCTGTACAATTCGGGAGAATGATCTTCCGGGACAAAAAGAGGAGCAGAAACAGCAGATGAAGCTTTTTGAGAGCTTTACATTTCTGTGTATTGTGCTGGCTGTGGTATGTAATCTGATCGATTATCTGCTGGATGGTCATATAGGCTGGGCCTGGTTTGTGACTGCAGGGGCGTTCTGCACCTGGCTGATGGTTTCAGTGGCTTATGTGAAGCGGCGGAATCTTCTGAAGAATGAGATGTGGCAGCTGGTGATCGCAGCTGTTGCAGGAGTGCTTTGGGATGTGTTTACCGGCTGGCGTGGCTGGTCTGTGGATTATCTGCTTCCTCTGGCTTCGCTTGCTGTGATCTGCTCCATGTGGGTGATCACTGCGGTACAGAAGCTGGAGGTGGCGGAATATATGATCTATCTTCTGGAAGCAGGAGCTTTCGGAGGAGTGATCCCTGTGATCCTGTTGGCTGCCGGTGTGGTAACGGTGCTGTATCCGTCGCTGATCTGCATATGCGTCAGTTTCCTGATGCTGATATGGCTGTTCCTGTTTAAGAGGAAAGATATGGTGCGGGAGATGCAGAAGAAATTCCGTGCATAGAAAATAAAACAACCGTCGATCTGCAGAGGATTTTTTGAAAATCTGTCTGCAGACCGGCGGTTTTTTGATCAAATCAAGGGAGTCTCCTGCAGGGTTGCGAAAAACAATAAGCAGTGGGGGAAACTTGCTCGAAGTTCGGAGATCAGAATCCGAAGTCCTCATAGTCCTCCGGTGTGAACTTATGATAGATCATATGCTCACCCTCCAGAGACAGACAATACCGGTAGTCATCCGGGATCCCGTCTTCGAAATATACGAGATAATCAAATCCGGTTCCGGTTGTTTTTTCCATGTGTACATGTTCGGAATAAGCATGAAAAACGTCCATCACTTCATCCAGAGTACAGCCATGACGTGCAACCGTGCCTATAAAGTGTACCAGAAATTCACTCGGTTTCCGGTTTTCGTGAACGTAGTCCGAGGCCTGAGGCGGCAGGGTGATGCAGAAACGCCCGTTTTTGGAAGAAGCCGTTACTTTTCCAAGACGGTCACAGGCATGATCTGAGAACTTTTCCATTGCATGCTGCATTTCTTCTTCCGTAAGCTCTGTGCCAAGAAGGCGGTTCAGAGACTGCAGCGGATAATAAAAACGGGTAACTCCGCTCATGTATCCGATCTTTACCTGTTGTTCCTGGATCATATCCAGGAGATTATTTTCCAGTTTTTTGAAATTCATTATGTTTTTCCTTTCCGAGGTCTGAAGGTTTATTGAACTGCATACATTCAGATCCCATTTTTTTCGCAGATATCATTGAGACAGCAGCGGTCACAGTAAGGCTTTGTCCGCGCTGTACAGACTTCTCTTCCATGATTGACAAGACGGTGGCAGAGATCATTGCCTTCTTCCGGAGGGATGATCTTCCAGAGAGCCATTTCCACCTTTTTCGGATCCTTCATGTCATGGACAAGGCCGATGCGGTTGGAAAGGCGGATACAGTGAGTATCTGTTACAATGGCAGGCTTGCCGAATACGTCCCCCATGATCAGGTTTGCGCTTTTTTCGGCCCACACCGGGAAGCTTCAGAAGTGCGTTAAAGTCTTCCGGCACCTTGTCGTGATACTGTTCGTGGAGAATGCGCATACAGGCGCTGATGTCCCGGGCTTTGCTTTTTCCAAGGCCGCAGGGACGTACAATGGCTTCGATCGCTTCCGGCTCTGCTGCTGCCAGGGCTGCCACATCCGGGTATTTTGCATAGAGATCCTGAACAACTACATTGACCCGGGCATCGGTGCACTGAGCTGCCAGACGGACACTTACAAGAAGTTTCCAGGCATCATCATAATCCAGTGTACAGTCTGCATCCGGATATTCCTTTTTTAAACGGCTGATAACTTCATAGGCCAGTTCCTGTGTTGTCATTTGTATATGAACCATCCTTTCAATTTCGGTTATATTACTGAATTGCTACAGCCAGGATGATACCACAGCATTCGGAGAATTACAAGGTGGACAGGAGTACAGAAGCAGTGTGTGGCATTTGGGAATTTTATCAGCAGAGCAATTTGGGGAATCCCCCCCAGGGGCTTGTTAATACCCTGACAATTTGGTACATTAAACGTGACCTGTGAGGGACCTGATCTCCCTCACGTGAATAGAAAAGTGCGGAGGAATCAACGTGGAAAAACTTCTCGATGAAATCGAATCTTACTGGAGCACTCGTACAGAAGGGTACTCCGAAGTGAATCATAAAGAGCTTGCAGGAACGCAGAAAAACGCATGGCTTAAGGTGCTGACTAGTCAGTTTCCGGACAAACCCAAGGAAGAGATCCGTATCCTGGATATCGGAACAGGCCCCGGATTTTTTCCTGTGATCCTAGCAGAAGCCGGATATCATGTAGATGCAGTGGATTATACGGAAGGAATGCTGGAAAAGGCAAAGGAAAATGCAGGAGATCTTTGCCGGAATATCCGCTTTTTGCGGATGGATGCACAGAAGCTGGATTTTGAGGATAATACCTTTGACGTGGTCATTTCCCGAAATCTTACCTGGAATCTGGAGCATCCTGATGTTGCTTACAGAGAGTGGGTCCGTGTACTGAAGGTAGGAGGAAGACTTCTGAATTTTGATGCCAACTGGTACGGTTATCTTTATGAGGAAGAGCAGCGTAAGGCCTACGAAAACGACCGGAAAAATGTGGAAAACAACAGCCTGGATGATCACTATCTCTGTACGGATATTGAGCGCATGGAGCGGATTGCCCTCCAGGTACCGCTGTCAAAGATCAGCCGTCCCCAGTGGGATGTAAAAACTCTCAGAGAAGCAGGACTTCTTGGGATCCGCACAGACACAGAAATATGGAAAACGGTCTGGAGTGAGGAGGAGAGATTAAATTATCAGTCCACACCAATGTTTATGGTAACCGGTGTAAAGCCGGATCATTTCCTGAATCTTCCGGTTGCGGCAGGAGAAAAAACAGAAGGCTTTCTTGAGCTCGGAGATGGAGAATTTGTCCTTCCGGCAACCATCATCCGTGGAAAAGATCCGGGAAAAACCGTTCTCGTCACAGCAGGTCTTCATGCAGGAGAGTATGTGGGAATCCAGACTCTGATCGAGCTGTCGAAGCGGCTGAAGCCGGAAAAGGTAAAGGGCCAGCTGGTTCTGGTAAAGGTGCTGAACCGGGAAGACTTTGAGAAGCGTGCAGGCAGTATCAGCTGGGAGGACGGAAAAAATCTGAACCGTGTTTTCCCTGGCAAAAAAGATGGCACAAGAATGGAGCGCCTGGCAGCAGCCATCACAGAATCCCTGATCAAAAAAGCAGATTATTATATCGACCTTCACGGCGGTGACGATTACGAGGAACTGACTCCGTATGTATATTTTGCAGGCGTTGCAAAACCGGAGATCGTGGAAGCATCCCGGAAAATGGCAGAACAGGTAGATGTCCCATATATGGTACAGTCAAATGTAAGCACAGGCGGCGCCTACAATTACGCGGCAAGTACCTGTGACATTCCGGCAGTCCTTCTGGAACGTGGCTGCATGGGAACCTGGGAGCGTGAAGAAGTAGACTCCATGCGCCGCGATGTGCGAAACATTCTCTGCAGCATTGGAGCTTACAACGGAATCCGTTCTCACAGCACCTACTATCCGCTGAAAATGGATGATGTCCGATATCAGTGCGCCAGCGTCAACGGCCTCTGGTACCCGGTGAAAAAGCCAGGAGATATCATTCACAGGGACGAGTATCTTGGCGAGATCCGTGATTATGAGGGAAATGTTCAGGAAATCTGCCGTGCGGACATGGATGGTGTGATCCTCTATCAGGTATCCAGTCTTCAGGTTGTGGAAGGTGGTCCTGTGATCACTTACGGAAATATCGTAAGAGAAAAAGACGAGCGGAAAACAAGGATCGCCCAGTACTGGACCAGGCGCAGCGACAGCTTCCTGGAACAGAGAAGAGCGGAACTTCACAGCGCACTTGCAGGCAGATGGATGACCGAGCTTAAGAAACACCTGCCAAAGAAAAAGAATCTCAGGATCCTGGATGTTGGATGCGGGACTGGATTTTTTACCATTCTTCTTGCAAAAGAAGGCCATCAGGTAACCGGTATCGACCTGACACCGGATATGATCACCCATGCAAAAGAGCTGGCAGAGGAAGAAAAAGCAGACTGCCAGTTTGCGGTCATGGATGCGGAAAATCCGGATTTCCCGGATGAGGAATTTGATGTGATCGTATCACGAAACCTTACCTGGACACTTCCGGACGCGGAGCATGCTTATCAGGAATGGTTCCGTGTACTGAAACCGGGCGGAGTGATGATAAATCTGGATGCAAACTACGGAGCAGCAGACTTTGCGGACACTGCGGATCTTCCGGAGAATCATGCCCATCATCAGATCCAGGATGAGCTGATGCAGGAATGCGAGGATATCAAGCGGCAGCTGCCCATCAGTTCTTTTCTGCGTCCGGCATGGGATCTGGAAACGCTGAGCCGTATAGGTGTGGAAGAATTTTCCTTTGACCTTGGTATCAGCAAACGTATTTATACAGAAAAAGACGAGTTTTACAATCCGACCCCGATGTTCTTGATCTTTGCAAAGAAACAGGGGTAGGATTATGCTGAATATCAAACAGATCCAGTACTTTGCGGCCTGTGCCAAAACAGGCTCCTTCAGCCAGGCAGCAGAACTGCTTTTTACCACGCAGTCAAATGTAAGCAAGGTGATCCGTTCCATGGAAGACGATATGCGTACCCAGCTGTTTGTCCGTCATGCAAAGGGCATAGAGCTGACACTGGAAGGAGAGCGTGCATATATCCATGTGCAGAGGATCCTGGAAAATATAGATGAACTGGAAATGCAGGCACAGCCACTTGCAAAAAGCAGCCTGTGTGTATGCTTTCATCCCAGCTCCTGGTTTGCGGATATCTTCGTAACGTATTATGAAGCACATAAGTGCGATGATCTTCATTATCAGGTTTACGCAGCAGATACCCATGAGATCATAAAACGTGTGAAAGGCAGACAGGATGATATGGGATTCGCCTATGTGATGCAGAATCAGCTGGCAGCATTCCAGTATTTTCTTTCCCGAAATTACCTGGAATTTGAGCTGCTGACGGAAACCGCGGTAAATATTTATACCGGGAAAGGGAAAGCAGATACAGCAGATGAGGGAGATTTTAATATGTCCCAGCTCAGGCTGATCCAGAGATTTCCCGATGAATTTTCCCCGGATAATTACCGGAACCTTGTAGAGGAAAACGGTCATTCCGCAGTGGAGGCAGAGACCGTAGTCGTAACAAACAGTGATTATATCGTGGAACGTTTTCTTGGTTCCGGAGAGTTGTGTAATATCAGTGGTGCGGATCTTTCCGGCCGTGATCCGGGATATTCCTCCGTGAAATATACATTTCCGGGAGAAGGCCAGAAACTTGTTTACGGGTGCATTTGCCGGAGAGGTGAAGAGCTCAGTGAACAGGGAAAGGATTTTCTGGGATTCGTGAAGGAAAGACTTCAGATTTCCGGGAAGTGATAAAAGAATAAAGCAAAAGACCAGACGGGATTTTTCTGCACGGGACACAGGTTCCTGATACAGAAAAGTCCCGTTTTTTATATGGAATACACATCCATGCTAAAACCGACTGTCCAATATCCCCGTACCGGGGTTGTCCGAAAGCTGTTAAATGATAAAATAATATCAGCAGCACACTCCGCGTGCTGAATATAAAAACACTGTGATGCACATAACCTCCGCGCACTCCTATTTGTGCATACAAATGTTTTGTCGAATAATAACACGACCCTTTCAAAAGCAGTTATGGTTTTGGATGCCATAACTGCTTTTGAAATATGAACACAAATCGCTCCGCGATTTGTGTTCATGAGCATGCAGCAGAGCGGAATGCGAATGTCTGTCTGAACTGTAAAGGGCAGTGGGAAAGGAAAATTATGAACAAAGAAAATAAACTCGTCATCCGGATCCTGAAGCGGATCCTTCTGCTTGCTGTGGTTATGTTTCTGCTGTCTGTGGTGGTGTTCTGGCTGGCGAGACTGGCACCGGGAGATCCCCTGCAGTCCTTTTACGGAGATTCCCTGGAAATGATGACCAGCGAGGAAGTGGCTGCGGCCAGAACGAGACTAGGACTGGATCAGGGGATCGGGGTACAGTATGTAAGGTGGTTTACCAATGTAGTCCATGGTGATTTCGGATTGTCGCTGAAATACAGGCAGCCGGTTATGAATGTGATCAAACCGCTGATCGGAAATACTCTGGTGCTGGGAGGAATTGCTTATATTGTGATCTTTATACTGGCAGTTCTGATCGCCATATTCTGTACGCTCCATGAGGATCAGTGGATCGACCGGCTGATCTGCAAGATCGGAACAGCAGCCTATTATGTGCCGGCTTTCTGGCTTGGTGTGGTACTGATCCTGATCTTCAGTGTAAATCTTGGATGGTTCCCAAGCAGCGGTGCCTATGATGTAGGAATGGCAGATAGTATCGGCAATCGTATGAAGCATATGATCCTTCCGCTGGTAGTAATGATCTTCAGCCATCTTTGGTATTACGCATATATGATACGTAACAAATTCCTGGATGAGGTGCGGAAGGATTATGTACTTCTTGCCAGATCCAAGGGACTTTCCAAAAGAAAGATCCTGTGGAAGCATTGTCTTCGAAATGTAATGCCGACGATCGTGAGTATCATGGCAGTTTCGGTACCCCATGTAACTGGTGGGACTGTAACTGTGGAAGCTGTTTTCAATTATGCGGGAATTGGAAATCTTGCAGTGGAATCTGCAAAATATCATGATTATAACCTGCTGATGATCGATGTGCTGATCACGGGATTTATCGTATTTTTAAGCAGCTTTGTTGCACAGACTGTCAATGAAGAGATTGATCCAAGAATGAAGGATTCGGAGGTGAGGGTATGGTAGCTGACCGGAAGCTTTCAGAAGCTGAGCTTTTTCAGGTAGTTGGTGCCGGGTGGAAGCAGCATGAATCTGAAAAACGAAAAAACATTTCAGGAAAAGCTGAAGGGGAAACCGGTATTTTCCATGTTCCTGCTTTTTCTGATCGTTTTGGGCTGTGTATTTGCAAATGTTGTTGCAAATCATGATCCCTCAGGTTTTTATCTCCAGAATCTGAATACACCGCCGGGAAAGGAGTTTATCTTTGGAACGGATTCGCTTGGAAGAGATACTTATTCACTGATCTGGTATGGCGGACGGGTTTCTCTGGTGATCGGGCTTCTGGGAGCTGCGATTATTACTGTGATCGGTGTTACCTACGGATGTATCAGCGGAACAGCAGGTCCAAAGGTGGATTCGGTTCTGATGCGGTTTACGGAAATGTGCGGAAGTATTCCGACTCTTCTGCTGATCCTGATCCTGTCTGCGGTCTTTCAGGCCAATGATGTGATCAGCATATCTGTGATCATTGGTATTACCGGGTGGTTTGCACTGGCACGTATTGTAAGAAGTGAAGTGCGGCAGATAAGAAACAGTGATTATGTGATGTATGCAAGACTCTGCGGAGGAAGTTTTGGATATGTGATGTATCACCATCTGATCCCGAATTTTGTTTCGGCGATCATGTTTGTGGTGATCTCTTCGATAAGCAGTTGTATTACCATGGAATCTACATTAAGTTTTCTTGGCCTCGGGCTTCCGGCAAATGTAGTCTCCTGGGGAAGTATGCTCTCACTGGCAAATAAAGCACTGATCATGAATACCTGGTGGGTGATCGTGATCCCGGGAGTTTTTCTGGTCATTACTTTAATGTGCATTACCAGTATGGGAAGCTTTGTGAGAAGTGAGGTAAATAATCATTACAGCAACCTCTGATGCAGTCAGAAAAAATATTTGGACGCAAACCGTGATAAAACATTCCAAGGTGTAGATAACCGGTTTGAAAATAAGGAAAGATGAGGAAAACAGAATGAAAAAGAGAACAGGAATCAACTATGGAAGAAAATATGCGGCGATAACACTGGCAGCAGTGACCGCAGCATGTACAGGAGCATCGGCAGGTAGTGCGGTAAACGTAGCTGCGGCAGAAGAAAACAAAACTCTGGTATATGCAGGTGAGTCAGAAAGTACGATCAATCCCCTTCTGAATAACCATGATGAACTTCCGGATCTTATTTTTTCAGGACTGATGAAATATGATGCCAATGGAAAGCCGGTAGAGGATCTTGCAGAGAGTTATACCTTTGACAAGGATACCAATACCTATACTTTTAAACTTCGAGATGGTGTTAAGTGGCATGATGGAGAAGATTTCAATGCAGAGGATGTTGTATACACCTATAAGGAGCTTACAGAGGATGAAACCCTGGGAGCCAGCATCACCAGCAACTATCAGGACATTACAAGTATTGAGGCACCGGATGATCAGACTGTGATCTTTACACTAGATCAGTATGATGCTGCCATGCTGGATTACTTCACCATGGGAATCCTTCCTGAGCATCTTCTGGAAGGAGAGGACGTGAATACCACATCCTTTAACCAGAATCCGGTGGGAACAGGCCGTTATAAATTTGAAGACTGGGATGCTACCGGTGGAATGATCACACTGAAACGAAATGAAGATTATTACGGAAAGGTTCCGAATATTGAAACCGTTGTATACCGTACAGTATCGGATGAGACTACAAAGGCAACCATGCTCCAGTCCGGTGAGGCGGATCTTGCATGGCTGAATTCCAACTACGCTTCTCAGTTCAAGGATAAGGACGGATATAATTACTGGGAGTTCACCACA
Organism: Ruminococcus sp. SR1/5; assembly: GCF_000209835.1. Taxonomy (NCBI): domain Bacteria; kingdom Bacillati; phylum Bacillota; class Clostridia; order Eubacteriales; family Oscillospiraceae; genus Ruminococcus; species Ruminococcus sp. SR1/5. The sequence continues at coordinate 1,336,338 of NC_021014.1, forward strand.
GCAGATTACCGTGGAGCGGCCATGGATATGAGCACAGATTTCTGGAAGGAAAACGGAGATTCCATCGGCGTTCTGAATTATGCGCTGGATAAGGATTCCATTATTGCAGGTGTTCTTGCAGGACAGGGAGAGCCGGCATACAGCCCGATCCAGAGAAACCCTCTCGGAACAGATAAGGAAGCCAATATCTACTCCTATGATCTGGATACCTTTGCAAAGAAGATGGAAGAGCTGGGATGGAAAAAAGGTGATGATGGGATCTATGAGAGAAACGGACAGAAATTCCACTTTACCATCCAGGTACGTGATTACGAAGAAGAGCGTGTGGATATTGCCAATGTCATGTCTGATATGCTGAAGCAGGCTGGTGTGGAAATGGAAGTAAAGCTTGTTACCAAATTTGACTGGGATGCAGGATACAATGGATTTCTTGCCGGCTATTCAACACAGTTTGACCCGGATATGGCATATGTAAACTTTGTAACCGACGCAAGTGGAAACAACATGCATTATTCCAATGCAGATGTGGATAAATATCTTGAGGAAGGCCGTCACGGTGAGACTGAGGAAGCCAGAAAAAAGCATATAGTGAATTCGAAAAGGCATATGCCAAGGCACCTGGAATCCTTCTGGTTGCTTATCTTCAGGGAGATTATGTAGGCGTTTCCGGACTTGACGGACTGGATACCACACGTGTTCTGGGACATCATTCCGTAGGTGTTATGTGGAATATTGAAGACTGGACCATTACAAAATAAGGAAAAGATCATGCAGGAAACCGTTTTGGAATTAAAAACTATTCGGTAAGCTTTGACACACCGGACGGCGAGGTACAGGCCGTCCGGAATGTTGATCTCACGGTAAAAAAAGGAGAGATACTTTGTATCGTAGGTGAGTCCGGATGTGGAAAAACCGTTATGTGCCGTAGCGTGATGAAGCTTTTGCCACCGAATGCACATGTAAAAAGCGGAGAGATCAGTCTCTGCGGAGAGAATATCACAGCCTATAAAAGAAAAAAATGGAAAAGCTGTGCGGAAGCAAGGTAAGCATGGTGTTCCAGGATCCTATGCTGACGCTGAATCCGACGATCCCTGTTGGCAAACAGATCACAGAGGCTATTATCAAAGATCAGAAAGTATCCAGGGATGAGGCGAAAAAAAGAGCTGTGGAAATGCTGAAGCTGGTAGGAATTCCGGATGCAGAACAGCGCTATGGCCTGCAGCCTCATTTTTTTCCGGAGGAATGCGTCAGCGTTGTGTGCTGGCTATTGCACTGGCCTGTGATCCGGAAATATTATTTGCCGATGAGGCGACTACAGCATTGGATGCAACCGTGGAAGCAAGGATTCTGGATCTGCTTCTTGAGCTGAGAGAAAAAACAGGGATCAGTATTGTGTTCATATCTCATGATCTGGGAGCTGTTGCAAGGATCGCAGACAGAGTTGCAGTTATGTATGCAGGAAAGATCATTGAGATCGGGACAGCGGAAGATGTTTATTATGATCCCCGGCATCCTTATACCTGGGGACTTCTGTCTTCTCTGCCTGTATTTGCAGGTGAAAAAGGGGAGCTGAATCCGATCCCCGGAATGCCGCCCTCTCTTTTGGATCCTCCGCCGGGAGATGCGTTTGCCGTTCGGAATCCCCAGGCACTGGCAATCGATTATGAACAGACTCCTCCGATGTTTAAGGTCAGTGATACGCATTATGCAGCCACATGGCTTCTGGATGAAAGAGCTCCGAAAATAGAAAAGCCCGCCATTTTGAAGGACAGATTACAGGAAAACAGCGGCCGTAAACAGAAACCGGATAAAAAGGAAGCGTCATTTTTACAGAAAACAGAACAGAAACAGGCGCCTGTACTGATCGAAGCCAGAAATCTGAAGCAGCATTTCCGTATCCGTTCCGATTATACGATCCATGCAGTGGATGATGTTTCCTTCCGTATCCGGGAAGGTGAGATCATGGCACTGGTGGGAGAGACCGGCTGCGGAAAATCCACGACAGCCAGAACGCTTGCAGGAATCTACCGGCCCACAGGCGGGGAGATCTTTTATCAGGGAGAAAGAGTGCCGGATAAAAAGGATCCTTTCGGAATGCGGAAGAAAATGCAGACTGAGATCCAGATGATCTTTCAGGATTCGGGCGCTGCACTGAATCCCCGAATGAGCATACGGCAGATCATGCTGGAGCCTGTAAAGATCAGCCGCAGGATCCGTGACAGAGAAATGCTGGAGAACAGGCTTCGGGAAATCCTGAAGGAGACAGGACTGGATGAAAGCATTCTGTCGAAAAAGCCGGGAGAGCTTTCCGGCGGACAGAGACAGAGAGTTGCCATAGGAAGAAGCCTTCTCATGGAACCACGTCTTATCATTGCAGATGAACCGATCGCATCGTTGGACATTTCTATCCAGGCACAGATCGTCATGCTTTTTAAAAAACTTCAGCAGGAAAAAAGATTTTCGTTTCTTTTTATTGCCCATGATCTGTCAATGGTACGTTTTTTAAGTGATACAACCGGTGTGATGAAAAACGGAAAGCTGGTAGAAATGGCACCTACAAAAGAGCTTTTTGAAAATCCGCAGCATCCTTATACACAGTCCCTGCTTTCTGCGATCCATATCCCGGATCCGCTGGAAGAGAGAAAACGGAGGCTGATCGAGCATGAAGAGCCACAGTCTCTTGGAGAGGACTGGAAAGAATTATCCGCATGTCACTGTGTGAGAATATAAGAACATGATGGAATACATATGCATGACAAAATGGAATATGTAAAATCCCCCCGCCGGGGTTGTGGCAGAACAGCCGTGTTGTTAAACTTTTGTTATTCGAAATACTGAGAAACAAAGTGCGGAGAGGAAAATATGGGAAAATATATAATAAAACGGTTGCTGCAGCTGATCCCGGTCCTGATCGGGATCACATTTCTTTCTTTTGCCATGATGCGGCTTGCCGGCGGAGATGCAGTAACTTATATGTATGAAAATGCAGGCTCTGCAGTATCCCAGGAAGTCATTGACAAGGCAAAGGCAGAATATGGCCTTGATAAACCATTCCTTGTACAATATGCTGCCTGGTTTGCGGGAATGGTAACCGGAGATATGGGAGAGAGCTATGTGTCTCACAGAGATGTCTATGAAACCTTTATTTCAAAGCTTCCGGCAACGATGATGCTGACTCTGTCATCGATCCTTCTTACGATTGTTCTTGCAATCCCGTTGGGAATCCTGTCAGCAGTAAAGCACAACAAATGGGTAGATTATCTGATAAGATTTTTAAGCTTTATCGGCAATTCCATGCCGAATTTTTTTGCTGCCATGGTCCTGATGTATTTTCTGTCCATCAGGCTGGGCGTTTTACCGGTAGTCACAAATACAGATCTTGGACAGAGTATTATTCTGCCGACACTGACACTGGCGATCTCCATGGCTGCAAAATATACCAGACAGGTGCGTGCCACGGTTCTGGAAGAACTGAATAAGGATTATGTGACCGGAGCCCGGGCAAGAGGGATCCGCAGTCGTGTGATCATCTGGAAGAATGTAATGAAGGCTTCCATGCTGACGATCATCACACTGCTGGCTCTGTCCATCGGCAATCTTCTGGGAGGAACTGCCATTGTGGAAAATATCTTTATGTGGGATGGTGTCGGAAAACTGGCGGTAGATGCGATCACCATGCGTGACTATCCGATCATCCAGGCTTATGTGGCCTGGATGGCGGTTATTTATGTTCTGGTAAATCTGGTGACAGATATTATTTACCACTATCTGGATCCGAGAGTACGACTTGGAGGTGACAGAGCATGAGTGGAAAAATAATATCACAGTCCGGAAACAGAAGATCCGGAAAAATCATACAAAAGCAAAGCTTGTCTTTTTCTTGTGCTTACAGCATTGCTTCTGTTTGTAGCGGCATTTGCAAAATATCTCTGCCCTTATGATCCTTATGTCCAGGATCTGGCACTTGCCCAGAAACCGCCGGGACCGGAGCATCTGCTCGGGACAGACCGTTATGGAAGAGATATGCTTTCCCGTGTGATCATAGGAAGTACGACCAGTATTTATGCAACACTGCTCCTGGTTGCGGTGATCACGGTGGTGGGAACGGCTATTGGTATTTTCTGTGGCTGGAAGGGCGGCAAAGCCGATACCGTTCTGATGCGTATCTCCGATCTGTTCCTGGCTTTTCCGGGACTGGTATTTGCCCTGGCAGTAGCAGGTGTTCTGGGAGGCGGTATCCAGAATGCGATCATTGCCCTGGCAGTGATCAGCTGGCCGAAGTTTGCAAGACTTGCCAGAGGGCTTACTCTGACTCAGAAGGACTCCGCATATCTTATGGCGGCAAAGCTTTCCGGGAGCAGTACAGGAAAGCTTCTGCTCAAACATATCCTTCCAAATATTGCAGGCCCCATACTTGTTACGTCAGTTCTTGATATTGGAACCATGATGATGGAGCTGGCAGGACTTTCCTTTCTCGGACTTGGTGTAAAGCCTCCAATGGCAGAATGGGGAAGTATGATCAACGATGGAAGAAGTATGCTGCAGATTTCACCGTGGATGGTACTTGCGCCGGGAATGGCGATTTTTATTACGGTAATGATCTTTAATCTTCTGGGAGATACGATCCGGGATTATATGGATCCGAAGGAACGAAACAGGAGAAAAGGATAACAGGCACTTATAAATAAATATAACACAGAAAGTGAGAGCGGAGATTATGAAGAAAAAGATTCTGGCAGCAATGCTTGCTGCGTCAATGGTCATGAGCATGACGGGAGTTCCGGCAGCAGCAAAAAGCAAAGAAAAGAGTGAAGGAACTACCTTTGTTTACGGAACTACCGGATACAGTGAAGAAATGGGAGATGCAGGATTAAACCCTCACGACAATTATTCCGGATGGAGCTGTCTGCGTTATGGTGTAGGAGAAACATTGTTTAAGTACAATGACAACATGGAGGTAGAGCCATGGCTTGCTACAGACTATGAATTTACAGACGATAATACAGTAAAGATCACCCTTCGTGACGGTGTGAAATTTTCCAGCGGAAGAACCATGGACGGAGAAGCGGTAAAGGAATGTCTGGAAGATCTGATCGCAAACCATGACCGTGCACCTTACGATATGAAGATCGATAAGATCGAAGCAGATGGAATGACAGTAACGATCCATACTTCCGAATCATGTCCGGCACTGATCAATTATCTCGGTGATCCATATGGTGCTATCATTGATATGGATTATGGCGTACAGGGAGAGGGCGGCTCTGCAAATGTGGCAGGAACAGGCCCTTATGTTGCAACAGAGGTATCTCCAACAGAGATCAAGTTGGTAAAAAATGAGGATTACTGGGGCGGAGATGTAAAGGTAGACAACGTTATCGTAAAATCCTTCTCAGACGGAAGTGCCCTGACTGCAGCATTACAGACAGGCGATATACAGGGAACCTATGGACTTCAGTATGACAACTATGCGCTTTTTGACGGAAATCCGGACTATCAGATCAGCTCTGTAGCAACAAGCCGCTGTTTCTTCGGGCAGTTTAATATGAAATCTGAACTGATGCAGGATCAGAATGTGAGAAAAGCCATTGAGATGGGAATCGATAAGGACGGCTTCTGCAGTGTGATCATGGAGGGACGAGGTGTTCCGGCAGTGGGAGCTTTCCCAAGCAGCTTTTCCTATGGAAACGATGCGGTGAAAGCACCGTCCTATGATCCGGAAGAGGCGAAAAAGCTTCTGGAAGAATCCGGATGGACAGATACGGATGGAGATGGATATGTAGATAAGGATGGAAAGAAGCTGTCCATCACATGGCTGACCTATCCAACCCGTCTGGAACAGCCTAAGCTTGCAGAATATGCACAGTCCACTTTAAAGGACATCGGAATTGAGGTCGATGTCAACAATACAGCAGACCATGCGACGTATGCAAAGAATGGAGAATTTGATGTATATGTAAGCTCGCTTACAACTGCACCTACCGGTGATCCGGAATATTTCTTCACAAGTACAGTTGTATCTGATGCTGCCAAAAATTATGGCAAATACAGCAATTCGGATCTTGATGATATCGTAGCGAAGCTGCATGAGACCTTTGATACAGATGAGAGAGGCAAGCTTGCTGTGGAAGCACAGCAGACCATTCTGGATGATGATGCGTATTTCTTTGTTTCTCATTTGAATATGGGACTTGTGTCAAAGTCAAATGTATCAGGGCTGACTGCTCACCCATGTGATTATTACGAGATCACGGCAGATCTGGAAGTGAAATAAGATGGAATCATTGTTGAAACTTGAGCATGTGACGATCTGCTACAACGGAGAACCGGTTGTACATGATGTGGATCTGGAACTGAATAAAGGGGAGATCCTGGGGGTGGTAGGCGAATCCGGAAGCGGAAAAAGTACCATCATCAAGGCAATCATGGGACTTCTGGGAAATGAAGGTATGGTGACAGAAGGGGATATCTGGTACAAAGGAAAAAATGTGGTGGATATGCCGGAAAAAGAATTACGCAGACTTCTGGGTCCTGAGATCGCCATGGTCTTTCAGGATTCAGGAGCAGCCCTTTGTCCCATCCGCACCGTGGGCGATCAGATTTATGAGAGTATGCGGGAGCATGAAAGGATCAGCCGTAAAGAGTGCGCAGAGCGCGCCGTCCGGATGATGGCTAAGATTGGCCTCAAGGATGGGGAACGTGTTTTGCAAAGCTATCCCTTTGAATTGTCCGGCGGCATGAATCAGCGTGTGGGAATCTGTATTTCCATGCTGCAGAATCCGTCGCTTCTTCTGGCAGATGAGCCTACCAGTGCCCTGGATGTAACCATACAGAAACAGGTAGTTGAGGAAATGCTGCTGATGCGTAAGGAATACGGAACAGCCATGATCGTTGTCACACACAACATCGGTGTGGTGGAAAAAATGGCAGATAAGGTTCTGGTACTGAAAAACGGAAAGGTGAGGGAATACGGAAAAACAGCTCAGGTTCTGACAGCTCCGGAGGATCCCTATACAAAAGAGCTTATGAGTTCGGTACCTCGTCTGAAACGTACAGGCACCGGAAATGGAGGCAGATGATGGCAGAAAACAAAAACATTCTGGAAGTGCATCATTTGAAAAAAAGCTTCACTACCGGTAAAAAATCCTTCACGGCTGTAGAAGACGTAAGCTTTTCTCTGAAAACGGGGGAGGTATTAGGAATCGTAGGTGAATCCGGCTCAGGAAAAAGCACTGTGGCGAAGATGATCACACATCTGACAGAACCCACCGCCGGAGAAATTTTTCTCATGGAAAAGGATATCACACATGCAAGGGGAAAAAATCTCCGGGAAATCTACCGGGAAATGCAGATGATTTTTCAGACACCGGCAGAATCCTTTGACCCCAGATGCACTCTTGGGGACGGAATCGGGGAAAGTCTCCGGAATATGGGGATAAGTAAGAAGGAAACCAGGAACCGTGTGGAAAAGCTTCTGCTTACCTGCGGACTGACTCCGGAATATGCAGATCGGTATCCCCATCAGGTCAGCGGAGGGGAGTGCCAGAGAGCGGCTATTGCCAGAGCCCTGGCTGTGGAACCCAGAGTGCTGATCTGTGATGAAGCAACCAGCGCCCTGGATGTGACTGTGCAGAAACAGATCATGGAGCTGCTTCAGAAGTTAAAAAAGAAAACCAGCTGTCCTTTCTTTTTATCTGCCATGACCTGGCCCTTGTCCAGCTGTTCTGCGACCGGGTGATCGTGATGCATGACGGACATGTGGAAGAGGAAGGGACACCGGAAGAGATCATTGAGCATCCGAAGACAGAGTATACGGAGCAGCTGATCCGGTCGGTGCTGTGATAATGACAGATAAAAACAAAAGAACGAAGTCCTCAGTAGTGCGAATACTGAGGGCTTTTTTGCAGGTTACACGTTGACGCATTTTCCCTCACCCGATATAATTAAAAAAGAATCGAAACCGGATGAAAACGGAATAAATATAGAGGAGACCACGAAAAATGGCAGAAAATTTACAGATCAGACTGGCAGATCCCGGTGAGGCGGATCGTCTGGCAGAGATCGAGGCAATCTGTTTTCCACCTGCGGAGGCAGCAAGTCATGAGGAAGTTGTGAAGCGTATGGGAGCATTCCCGGAGAATTTCGTTGTAGCAGTAAAGGATGAGCAGATCGTAGGCTTTATCAACGGAGGAACCACAGATAAACCAGTACTCCCGGATGAATTTTATCATGATATCACGCTTCACAGAAAGGACGGGGAGATCCAGACGGTATTCGGACTGAATGTGATCCCGGAATACCGTCATCAGGGAATCGCCGGAGAGCTTGTAGAATATTTCAAGGAGCTTGCGAAAGAGCGCGGAAAAAAAGCTCTGATCCTTACCTGCAAGGAGCATATGATCCCATTCTATGAGAGCCACGGACTGAAGAAGCTGGGTGTGGCAGATTCCTGTCATGGCGGAGCAACCTGGTATGATATGCAGATCTGGTTCTGAGAAATGAAGACAGTAACAGAAGAAAAAAGAAGAGTCAGCTGCAGAAACAAAGGTCAGTTGAATAAGAAACCAGAGGAAAAATAAATGAGAATACGAATGTACAATGTGGGGTTCGGAGATTGTTTCTGTATCCGTGACAGAAAAAGCAGCCTGCTTGTGGATTTCGGGGCAGCCAACAGCAAGATCGAAGGGCGGCCACGGAGAGAGGTCTTTGATGTGATCATCTCAGACCTTACCACTATCCGCAAAAAAATCTGCTTCTGACACATTTTCATCCGGACCATGTTTCCGGATTGCTTTATATGATGCGTTACCGAAGAGATGCCTATGAATTTGAAAAGATCTATCTTCCGGATGTATTTTCCGGTCCGGAAATGAAATACACACTGGCGCTTCTGCTCCTTGCGGATGTGACAAAAAAGGCCAGTCTTCCCGGAAGACGTGTCAGCCTTTTTGCCCTTGCAGAAGCTCTTTGCGCCAAAAGGGTAAAGATCGACCTTTTATCCAGAGGCTCAGAGTTTGAAGGAAAATATACAGCGCTCTGGCCGGATCTCAGGGAAGTCAGCCGGGAAACGGAGGACGTATTTAATTCCCTGATCGAGAATCATGAAAATGCAATGACCGAGCTTGTGAACATTGCGGAGGAGGTACGTCAGCTGTTCCTGTCCATGACAGAGGAGATGCCGGAAGCAGAGCAGAAATCTGCTCCACTGTCTGAGGCATCTTTGGTGGAAGAGGATACAGAGGGATCCGAGCGCTCTTTGACAGGACAGACAGAGTTTGGTAGGGAAAACGAAGGATATACGCAGGAGAAGCTGGAGCTTATAATGGAAGATACAGGCGCAGCAGCTGAGGATACAGCAGAGGCTCCGGAAGAAGCCGAAAAAGAGAGAGCACGTCGCCTTAAACCAGAAAAGCTGGAAAAGAAATTCCGTGAATTACAGGCAACCGGAGAATTTCAGGCACTTCTGGAAAGTGCGGAAAAACAGGGGCATTTTCTGCGTCAGTTCCGCCACAAGATCAGTCTGGCATTTCAGAATACCGGCGACGGCGAGCTGAATCTTCTGTTTACCGGAGATGTACAGCCACAGTACATGAGGATGATCGCAGAAAACTATGATGGCAGGATTCCCCTTCATGAGCATTACTGGTGTATCAAGGTACCACATCATGGTACGGAATCCCATTTCTTTGATTTCAGCAGCTTCTCCCCGGAGAATATGATGATCCCCAACGGAGCCTACTACGACAACAGCAAGAAGAAATCCAAGAATCAGCGCACTTCCATGCAGTACGGCGGTTTATTTTATATTAATGACGCGCATATGTATTGTTCCAACTGTGACTGCTGTGACAGCTATGAGAACGGATGCTCCTGCAGGGAGTATGATGTGATATCACCATCGTATTATAAAGATATCTGATCATGTTACAGATGGATTTCTGGTGAGTTATATACGATCCGGTCATTCAGGCAGACAAAGAAGACGGTAATTTCTTTGTCTGCGTTTTTGTTAAAAAGACAGGATGTACATGTGGACAGAGGAAAAGATGATACAGGAGGAAAAGTTTTGAAACAGATCGCAGACCTGCACATACATTCCAGATATTCCATGGCAACCAGCAAAGATGGCACGCCGGAGATGCTGGATCTCTGGGCGCGGAAAAAAGGAATTACACTACTTGGAACAGGAGATATGACACATCCCATCTGGCGGCAGGAGTTGAAGGCGAAGCTGATCCCTGCAGAACAGGGACTGTTCCGGCTGAAAGATGAATATGTTTTGCCGGAGGCAGCACGCTATCCTGGAAAAGCACCCAGGTTTGTACTGTCCGGTGAGATCAGTTCCATCTATAAAAAAGGCGGAAAAACCAGGAAGGTGCACAGCCTGATCCTGCTTCCGGGATTCAATGAGGCAGATGCTTTTGCCGCAAGGCTGGAAAAGATCGGAAATATCCATTCAGACGGACGTCCTATTTTGGGGCTGCCCTGCCATGATCTTCTGGAACTGATGCTGGAGGTCAGTGAGGAGGGTATCTATATTCCCGCGCATATCTGGACCCCACATTTTTCCCTGTTTGGAGCGAAGTCCGGATTTGACACCATAGAAGAATGCTTTGAAGAACTGACACCTTACATCCATGCCCTGGAGACAGGACTTTCTTCAGATCCGGCGATGAACTGGCAGATCTCGGCGCTGGATGGCTATCAGCTGGTGTCCCATTCGGATGCACATTCACCGTCGAAGCTGGGAAGGGAAGCGGATCTTCTGGATATAGAGCTTTCCTATCAGGGATTGTGGGATGCAGTGCAGAACGGAAAAGGTCTTGAAGGGACGATTGAATTTTTTCCGGAAGAAGGAAAGTATCATTTTGACGGGCACCGGAAATGCGGTGTGTGCCTGAGCCCGAAAGAAGCAGAGATGTATAACGGTATCTGCCCGGTCTGCGGAAAGAAGCTGACTATGGGTGTGGATCACCGGATCCTGCAGTTATCTGACCGTGATGAGAGTTCAGCGGCCATGCCGGAAAGCGGCCGTCCTTATGAAAGCCTGATGCCGCTGCCGGAGGTGATCTCCGCATGTGTGGGATTTTCCACGGCAAGCAAAAAAGTTCAGGGACAGTACGAGGCGCTGCTTGAAAGACTGGGTGCGGAATTTACCATATTAAGAGAGGTTCCGCCGGAAGATATCCGAAAAGCCGGCGGAGAAGTTCTGGCGGAAGGCATCCGGCGGCTCCGTGCAGGAGAAGTGGTGCGGAAACCGGGATCTGACGGGGAATATGGAAAAATAGAATTGTTTTAAGCGAATCAGGTAAGTCCTCTGCAGGATTGCGAATATCGGCTTGATCCAATTAAGAAAATTTCTGAAATGGTGTGAAAAGAAGCAGCTGTTAAATATTTATGTATTGTGAAGAGTATTGCCGGTCATAGCGTGAGCTGCAAAAGGTAAAAGGCGATAATGATAAAGGATTGGAGCAGGATAGAGATCATGAAAGAAAAAATCGGCATTATATCAGACACTCACGGTCTTCTGCGGCCTGAGGTACTGGAAATCTTAAAAGACTGCAAATACATTCTTCATGCCGGAGATGTCAATAAAGATGAGATCCTGGATGTACTGCGTTCCATGGGGAATCTCTATGTGGTCCGTGGAAATAATGATAAAGACTGGGCGGAAAATCTCCGCACCAGTCTAAGCTTTACCATTGGCGGCGTGAAATTTTTTATGGTCCATAACAAAAAAGACGTTGCGTGGGAGCTGGAGGACACACAGGTGGTCATCTTCGGGCATACTCACAAATATTTTGAGAAGATGATCGATGGCAGACTGTGGCTGAATCCGGGAAGCTGTGGAAGAAGCCGCTTTGGCGGAGAGGTTACCATGGCGGTGATGACTGTGGAGGATGGCAAATATCAGGTGGAAAAAATCATTTTGGCGGAAAATTCCAGGAAATGATCATAACCCTGTTTATAGATCCTTTTATGCAGAGCTGTTTCTGTAGATTACTGGAATACGCTGATGCATAAAAGGATTTTTTGTATTTTATTGGATACAATCCTTGTAATTTTGGATTTGTAGCGTATAATAAAAAACGTTTAAAACAAAAGTGGTCTTACCACTTTTGGAAAATTCGTTTGAGCACAGAATTTGAACGCAGCTGTGTTCATGAGTATGCAGTAAAGCAAAATGTGAATATGCGCTTTACATGAATCAGGAGGGATGCAACATGAAGCATGTGCAGCAGTTCAGCATCATCCTGTTGATTTCCGTCATTGGAGAATTACTGAAAACCTTTCTTCCACTTCCGGTACCGGCCAGTGTCTATGGATTGATCATTATGCTGGTGGCTTTGCTCACAGGTATTCTGAAGCTGGATCAGGTCAAAGGTGCGGCAGATTTTCTGGTTGAGATCATGCCGGTGATGTTTGTGCCGGCTGGTGCGGGACTGATCACAGCCTGGAGTACTCTGAAACCGATCTGTGTACCGGTTCTCATCATGACGTTTATCAGCACGGTGATCGTAATGGTCGTAACAGGAAAAGTAACACAGGGAGTGATCCGTATGGGAAAGAGAGGAACTGAAAAATGATGGAATTCATAAAAAACTCCGCATTTTTCGGAGCAATGATAAGTCTGATCGCCTATGAGATCGGTCTGATCCTGAAAAAGAAGTTTAAAATGGCAATCTTTAATCCGCTTTTGATCTCGATCATCTGTGTTATCGGTGTTCTTTTGATCTTCCATATTGATTATGATGATTACAATGAAGGTGGAAAATATATCAGCTATCTGCTGACCCCGGCAACAGTCTGTCTGGCAGTGCCCCTTTATGAGCAGATCCATCTGCTGAAAAAAATCTCAAGGCAGTGGCTGCCGGGATCTTTTCCGGAACGCTGGCCGGGCTTTGCAGCATTCTGCTTATGGCGAAATTGTTTGGCTTTGATCATCAGGAATATGTCACTATGCTTCCGAAGTCTATCACAACCGCCATCGGAATGGGTGTTTCCGAGGAGCTTGGCGGTATCGTGACCATCACCGTTGCCGTGATCATCATCACAGGAGTTCTGGGAAATATGCTCGCAGAGGTTGTCTACAAGATCGCAAAGATCGAGGAGCCGATCGCAAGAGGTCTTGGACTTGGAACATCTGCCCATGCTATCGGAACAGCCAAAGCCATGGAGCTTGGCCCGGTAGAAGGAGCCATGAGCAGCCTTGCCATTGCCGTAGCCGGATTGCTTACGGTTATAGGTGCGTCTGTGTTTGCGGGAATGATGTAAAAGCAGATATCATAGGATTTCAAATGCCCTTTCAAAGTGTTACATTTTACAAGTCTGTCGTTTACGGCAGGCTTTTTTTGTTGTTCGTTGGTAATATCCCGCGAAGCGTGTTGCTGAGAATGGAGTGAACAGCAACGCTTTTTTTATTGCCATGGGAAAAGGGTGAAAAATAAGTTGCAGTAGTAATGTGATAACATGTATACTGTACCTAAAAGGTTATAAGCGTTTTGCAGAATATATATAAACACTTATGACAATAAAATAATGGAGGAGTGCATATGAAAAGAAAGATGACAAGTGCATTGTCACTGTTCCTGACTGCGGCGATGCTTGGCACCAGTGTGCCTTCTGCGGTACTGGCAGAAGATTTCAGCCAGCAGCCGGACGTGCAGTGGGACAGTGAAGCGGTGGATGAAACTGCAGATCCGGAGGGCCAGGATCAGACAGAAGAAGTAACCGGTGGTATTTCTGTTTCCGACAACAATTCGGAAAATAGTTCAGAAGACATGGGAACGGGAGCCGGAGATGATTTTACTTCGGATGTAACAGAAGAACCGGAAGATAAGACAGAGGAATCCGGGGAATCATCAGAAGAACAGGATCAGGATCAGAATGGTGCGGCAGATGGGGCCGAAGAGATTTCTGAGGAAACGGAAGAACTTGCGTCACCGGAGACTGAGGAGCTGGATCAGCTGGAAGAGGAGAAATTATCCGATGATCAGCTGGACGGAGCGGAGGAACTGGTTTCAGCAGGAGAAAGCAGTGCGACGGGGATCGTTGCTTCGGGAAACTGTGGACCGTTAAAAAATTTACATGAAAGTATGAAGGAAGACGGCTCCAATATAACGGATACAGCAAAATGGACGTTAGATTCGCAGGGAACATTAACGATATCCGGAAATGGAGATACTGTGGATTGTTATGAGTTTAAAGAGAAAATGATACAGCCCTGGTCTGCTTATGATGATCAGATCCGGAAGGTAGTCATAGAAAAAGGAATCACAAGTGTTGGATGTTACAGTTTTATGAAATGCAAAAATCTGGAGAGTGTACAGCTTCCAAACTCTTTGAAAGTAATAGGGAGTTATGCGTTCAATGAGTGTGAGTCACTGAAAGAGATAAAGATTCCGGATAGTGTTGAGAGGATTTATCAGTGTGCTTTTGCAGACTGTAAGAAGCTGAAATCGGTACAGCTTTCCAAAAACCTTACAGAGCTTTATGACGGTGCATTTGAGTTTACCGGATTAACAAAAATAGTTATTCCGGACGGAGTAAAAAGTATAGGTTATAGCACTTTTTGTTTTTGTGAGGATCTAAAAGAAGTTACCCTTCCAAACAGTTTACAGAGTATATTCGGAAGTGCATTTTTATACTGCACTTCTCTGACTGCCGTTACATTTCCGGATTCACTGGAATATATCGGCGGGAAAGCTTTTAACAATTGCAAAAAGCTGAAAACTGTAAAATTTGGAAACAGGCTACAAGAAATCGCAAACGAAGCATTTGAATTCTGCGAATCTTTGAATAATATCGTATTGCCGAATTCGATGAAAACGATTGCTGAAAGAGCTTTTTTTGGATGCTCGGCACTGACGTCTGTTAAATTCGGAGACAATATTACCGAAATAGGGGAGGATGCTTTTGTCGGCTGCAGTATGAATGAGCTGATACTTCCCAAGAATCTTGAAGAATTGGGAGAAGGTGCGTTTAGGAATCTATCCTTTTGCGAAAGGGTTGTTGTTTATAAAAGTCTCCAGAAATTAGGAGAATATGCATTTGGAGAGTTGGGCACGGATGCTGTACATGGTGGCAGTTTCAACGGCGTTTATTATCCTGGAACTGTAGATAAAGTGGATTTTTATTATGAAGGTACCAAGGCACAGTGGAAGAAGCTTTCAGGGGATGCAAACATATTTGGATATTATGACTGCAGTGGTTCCGATCCAGAAGTCCTATACTATCACGCTAATCACTGCATTCGTTTCCACTACGGAACCACAAACTATCAGGATCAGAGCCAGAGCCACAAGATCACGTTTAACAAAAATGCAAAGAACGCAACTCTGAAAACCACCTCAAAACAGGTAAAGACCAACAGCAAATACGGCACACTGCCAACTCCAACCCGCGGCGGATATTATTTCCTTGGATGGTACACCAAGGCATCCGGCGGCAGTAAGGTAACTGCGTCTAAGGTGTTTAAGCTGACAAAGAACCAGACGCTTTATGCACACTGGACGAAGGCGGATCTTGGCAAAGCAACGGTGACTTTGTCAAAAAACAGCTTTACATGGAATGGAAAGGCACAGACACCGGCCGTAACTGTGAAATTCCAGGGAGCAACCCTGAAAAAAGGCACCCATTATACGGTTTCCTGCATCAAAAACAAAGAGCCTGGAACCGCAGTGCTCACGGTCAAGGGAAAAGGTCTTTTTGGAAAAACAAAGAAGACCGTAAAATTTACGATCACAAAAGCCACACAGACCATCAGTGCCGGTGGAATGATCTGCAAACCTTCTCAGAAGGGAAAAACCGTGACACTGAATGCAGCCGTAAAAAACAGCGATGGCACGAAGCTTCACTTTTACAGCAATTCCAAGGCTGTGCAGGTTGTGAATAAGGATAAAAACAAACTGAAACTGGCTGGGGTGGGAGCTGCTGTGATCACCATCAAAGCCGACGAGACGAAGCATTATAAGGCAGCAGTTAAAAAAGTAAATGTGATACAGCAGGGCGCACAGAGCATCCAGCTGAAGCAGCAGAGCTTTTTGAAATATGATAAGACAAAAGGTGTATATGTATTAAGTAAGGAGATTTTCAGTCAGACCCTGCAGATTTCTGTAAAAGGTAATGCGGCTTATTCCTGTTCTGTGGAAAACAGCGCAAAGACTTCCGCATGGCTGGATAAGAATATGTGTCTTACTGCAAGAGGAAATGGCGTGTTTACGTTGAATGTAGCTACAAAAACCAGTGCGGATAAGATATATCCTGCAGCTTCGAAGAAATTTTATATTTCCGTAAAAGGAATGGCAAATTCCGCATCTGCAAAATGGAATTATAAGGTGGAAAGTGACGGCAAGATCACACTTCTGAAATATATCGGAACAGCGACAACAGTAAAGGTTCCGGATACGATCACGCTGGATTCCAGAAAGTTCAATGTAAAAGCCATCGGGAACTCTGCTTTTGCAGGCACGAAAGTGAAGAAGGTTTCCATTTCGGACAAATATATGAAATCTATCGGAAAGAATGCCTTCAAAAACTGCAAATCCCTGCAGGAAGTACGTCTTGGTACAGGTATCACATCCATTGGAGCAGGAGCCTTTTACGGCTGCAGTGCCCTTAAGACAATTGCGTTCCCGGATGGACTTAAGGTGATCGAGGCGGAACTTATGAAAGGCTGTAGCGGGCTTTCCGGAGAGATCTATCTTCCGAAATCGCTGACAACGATCCGTAAGAATGCGTTTGAAGGCTGTACAAAGATCAGTGAGATCATGATCTTTACATTCTTAAGTTCTGTGGAGAGCAACGCATTTAAAAACTGCAACAGCTTGAAGAAAGTTTATTTCTCAGGAGCAAAACTGAGATGGAATGGTATTAAATTTGCCGCAGGAAATGAGAAACTTACAGGTGCACAGATCATCTGTAATGCGGGCGGCGGCAATACAGCCTATGAGGTTACGGATATCACAACCGAGATGCTTTTGCGACAGTATCCGGAATATCTGAAAAACGAGGGATACAGCAAGATCCTGAATGATCTGCAGAATGACTGTTTTTCCATTATGAGCGGACATACAAGCGGAACCTTCAGCGATGAATGGTGGGCTGCCCTGAAATCCGAGATGCAGCAGGGGCATGTAGCACTGATCAAAGCAGTTCTGGAAGACCCGAAATTTACAGAAGAGAAGGTGAACAGAAGCCTGGCACTGGAACTGGTTGTGGATACTGCCGAGTACTCCATAGATGAGGATCTAAGCGGAGGAATCCAGGATGGGCTTCAGAGAGCATATAAAGTGCTGAAAAAGTTTAAATCCGGCGGTGATAAGATCTTTAAAGACGGAGATACCATGAAAAAAGCTGCCCAGGAGCTTGGCGGAACCGGATGGATGACAGAGGAAGAAGCCCTGAAGATGCTGCAGTACATGAATGGATATAAGGAGCTTCCGCTGAAACCGGGACAGACAAAACCGGATACAGTGCAGAGATGGGATCATGTGCAGTCTATTTTTGACGGAGCGGATATTGCAATCGATGCGGTGGACTTCCTGATGACATTTCTGACTGTCCAGGCATTAGGACAGAAGCTCGTAGATCGTGTGATCAGTCAGCTTCCGTCAGACAGCGGCCTGTATAATGGTGTTGTGCAGCTGAAACAGTATATGAACCAGCCGATGTCCATACTTATGAAGGATTTCCTGGCAGACCAGGTTGAAAAAAATGCGATCTGGCTCTTTGATAAGAAAGCACTTGCCCCGATGTGGGAAAACAGTATCAATCTTGCGGAAGTTGTAGGAGTGGCAGATAAGATCTGCAAAGCCGTAGCGTTTATGATGGACTGCCCGACGCTGGAAGACTACAATAAGGCATGGTTCTCTTTAAATAATGCGATGGTGCTTCGGTTACAGGTGGACAGACTGAGAGCACAGCTGATCGCGGCAAAGAATGCCGGGACAGAGAATATACAGCTGGAGAACGATTATAAACTGATGATGCAGATGTATCTGAGCTGCCTGAAAAAAACAGGTCGCTATGTGGCAAAGACCATGGCAGATCCGTATGTCCTGAATGCGAAATTTGCCCGGTTTGATTCTTCACTTACCTATGAGAATTATATTCTGACCTGTAAGTGGGGACTGGCTGACAGTGGTGTGCTGAAATAAATAGCGGCTGCGGATAAAAAAAGAATGCTGTTTGTCGGAGTGACCGGCAGGCAGCATTCTTTTTTTGTGGATCTTAAAGACGAACATATTTTTGTATAAAATAAACAAATGTTCGGAAAAACCATATTTGTACCGTTTTATTGGACTAAAAATGAGCTATAATGCAAACATACAGAAAATATGTTTGGAAAATATGTTCGATAAATCGTGAGACGAACATAGGACAGGGAGGATGGATCTTATGTGGAATACAGAGAGCAGCAGGAAGGCAGTATTGGCAGAAGGAAGATATGTGGAAGCTGAGAGAGGACATTGCGGCAGACAGAAGCTTTCCTCAGGAATGGCAATGGTACTGGGCGCACTTCTTACAATGGAGATCATGCTTGGCGGGGCGATGCTGTTTAATTTTGATTTCCGCGGAGCAGATATCGTTGCTGTTGTATTGTCATTCATGGTATTATATTTTGCAGTGGTAGCATCACTGACAGACAAGTAGCAGAACGGAGGAGAAAGGATGCCAAGGGTCTTTAACCAGAAGATTAAAATTTTATATCTGATGCGCATTTTTCTGGAGCAGACGGACGAAGAGCATCCGATGTCTGTGAAGGAGCTGATCGCCTATCTGAATAGTCTGGGGATCAGTGCAGAGCGTAAGACTGTCTATGATGATATTGAAACCCTGCGGAATTTTGGAATGGATATCCTGAACCGGCGGGAGCACCCGGCCGGTTTTTATCTTGCCAGTCGGGAATTTGAGCTTCCGGAGCTGAGACTTCTGGTGGATGCAGTACAGTCCTCCAGATGTATCACCAATGGGAAATCCCGACAGCTGATCAGGAAGCTGGAGAGCCTTGCCAGTGTTTATGAGTCCAGACAGCTGCGGCGACAGGGATTTGCAGAGAACCGTATCCGGACTATAAACGAGAATGTGTATTACAGTATTGATATGATCCAGCGTGCATTAACTGAGGACAGGCAGATTTCTTTTCAATATTGTGAATGGACTGTGGAGAAGAAGCTGCGTCCGGAGAATGAGGGAGAACGATATTCGGTCAGTCCCTGGGGACTTGTATGGCAGAATGAGGAATATTATCTGATCACTTACGACGAGAAGTGTGGAAGGGTTAAGCAGTATCAGGTAGATAAGCTCCAGCAGATCCGTATAGAGAAGGAGGTGCGACGCGGCAGAGAATTTTTTGAGAATTATGATATAGGGGAGCTGACATCCAGGACCTTCGGGATGTTTGGCGGCAGAGAAGTAACCATATGTCTGGAAGCACATAACCGCTTGGTCGGGGTGGTGCTGGATCGGTTTGGCAGAGATATTATGATACACAGGAAGGATCCTGAACATTTCAAAACACTGGTTCGTGTAAATATCAGTGACCAGTTCTTTGGCTGGATAGCCAGTCTTGGCCCGGATGCGGTGATCGCGTCACCGGATGAGGTTCGCGATAAGTACCGGGAATTTCTTGAGAAAAGTCTTTCTAATTACAAATGATAAATATATGATAAAGAAAATCTGTATATAATAAAGATTCAGGAAAATTCGCTCCTGAGTCTGCAGGTTTTCAACAGAAATAATATATAAAAAAATAAATGAAAACAGACAAAAATGAGAAAAATCATATAATAGCTGCATCTGAAATATAAAAATAATATAGATAGCATATATAAAAAAGATAATAGACATCGCGATGCTTAAGTGCTATAATGCTTTCGACTCTTAGGAGGGAATAAATTTTGCCATTTCAGGCAGATTACGGACGGTGAAGATATGACTGTAAAAGCAAGAATGCTGAAGCTTCTGGAGCAGCACGAGAATGAACTGATATCCGGAGAGGCGGCAGCAGCAGAACTAAACTGCACACGGGCAGCCATCTGGAAAGCTGTGAAATCCCTTCGTGAAGAGGGATATACCATAGAAGCTGGACCAAACAAAGGCTATGTGCTTCGAGGAGGCAGCCGTTTATCGGAAGAAGGAATACGGCTTTACCTCGATCATCCGGATGTCCCTGTAAAAATATACAGAGAACTGGATTCTACAAACCGGGCAGCCAAGGAGGCTGCATTTTCAGGAGAAGCAGGTCATGGTGCACTGATACTGGCGCGCAGACAGAAAAGCGGAAGAGGCCGAAGAGGCCGAAGTTTTTATTCTCCTGAAAATGCAGGACTTTATATGAGTATCGTTCTAAGACCTGACCGAACTCTGAAGGAAGGACTCCTGATCACTACAGCGGCGGCAACTGCAGTGTGCCGTGCAGTGAAGAAAATCTGCGGGATCGACCTTGGGATCAAATGGGTCAATGATCTGTATTTTCATAATAAGAAAGTGTGTGGGATACTGACAGAGGCTGTTACAGACTTTGAAAGCGGGAACATTGAGTTTGCAGTTGTAGGAATTGGTTTGAATCTGTATATGCCGGAAGATGGGTTTCCTGAAGATATACAGGAAACGGCTGGAGCATTATTTGAAAACAGGAATGACGCAGAGCATATAAACTGCAGTATTCTTGTGGCGGAGATCGTCAATCAGCTTCTCATGGAAGTGGAGACTCCGGGACTTTCCAGAGAATATACAGAAAATAATATCATTCCTGGAAACATGATCGTGATCACAGACGGACAGTGTACAAGGGAAGCTTATGCAGAATCCATAGCACCAGATGGAAGGCTTCTTGTGAGAGAACAGGATGGTTCAGAAACCCTGCTTTCTTATGGAGAAGTATCTGTACGCAGGAAGTCGGATCAAGGTTAATTGAAATGAATTGTATATTTTGTATAAAAAACAGATTCTTTTTTGTGCAAAACAGGCAAAAATAATATTGACATTCTGGAAATGCGGAGTAAAATAAAGTCAACTACAAGGCGTGGTCATACCAATTATAAAAAGATACGATCAGCGCCAAGAGAAAAGGAGGGAGAAAAACGGGAGATTTATCAAGTACACTGGCAGAAGAACTAAACAGTAAGACAGCCTTTACCATTCCGGCGTTTGGTGGAATACCAATTGCAGAATGCGTGGTAGTCACATGGGTCATCATGGCGGTTCTTGTGATTCTGTCTCTGATCTTAGTTCGGAATCTCAGTGTGGAAAATCCGGGTAAGAAGCAGCTGCTTCTGGAGACCGGGGTAAGTTTTCTTCAGGATTTCTTCATGGGTATCCTTGGAGAAGAAGGCAAACAGTATGTGCCTTATTTGATGTCAACCGTAATTTACATCGGAATAGCCAATATCGCAGGCGTATTTGGTTTTACACCACCAACGAAGGACATGAATGTTACCATTGCGCTGGCGCTGATGAGCATTATTCTGATCGAGTATGCAGGCTTTCATAAAAGGGGACTGAAGGGTTTCCTGAAAAGCTTTGCGGAGCCGGTTCCGATCATGCTTCCGATCAACATTCTGGAAATAGCGATCAGACCTACATCTCTCTGCATGCGGTTGTTCGGTAATGTTCTGGGAAGCTTCGTAGTTATGAAGCTGCTGGAGTTTGTTTGTCCGGCCATTCTTCCCATACCATTCAGCCTGTATTTTGATTTCTTCGACGGATTCATACAGGCGTATGTATTTGTATTCTTAACATCCTTGTTCATTAAGGAAGCAATTGAGTAGTGAAGCGGAAGATCCGCTTGATCTAAAAATGAAAAAATTGTATTTTACAGGAGGAAAAACTATGTTAATCGCAATTGGTGCAGCTATCGCAGTTCTTACAGGTATTGGAGCAGGTATTGGTATCGGTCTTGCAACATCTAAAGCAGTAGAAGCTATCGCAAGACAGCCAGAGGCAGAGAGCAAGATCAGTAAAGCACTTCTTCTTGGATGTGCTCTTGCAGAGGCAACAGCTATTTACGGTTTCGTAATCGGTCTTCTGATCATCATCATGCTTGGCTAATAGGTAAAGACGAGATACTAATTCAGGATTAAGAGAGGCAGGTGGACCAGGTGATTAAAATTGATATCAACCTTGTCTTTACTATTATAAACCTGATCGTTCTTTATCTTTTAATGAAGAAGTTCCTTTTCGGCCCGATCATTGGTGTTATGGAGAAGAGAAAAGCTATGATCGATGAGCAGTTTGCTTCAGCAGAGAAGACAACCACTGAAGCAAACCAGCTGAAAGGACAGTATGAGGATGCACTGAAATCTGCGAAGGAGGAATCCTTCAGTATTGTAGAGCAGGCTAAGGACGAGGCAAAAGTACAGGCAGACAGCATCGTGAAGAGAGCTAATGATCAGGCTGGTCAGATTCTTGAGAAAGCAAGAAGAGATATCAGCACTGAGCAGGAAGCTGCTATGAAAGCGATGGAAGGCAAAGTGGCTGAGCTGGCAATGGATGCAGCATCCAGAATCATGGGAAAAAAGAACGACGAAGCACAGGATATGTCCCTATATGACCAGTTTTTAGAAGGAGCAGGTGATCCTCATGACAGAGACGTCCATTAATTATGCAAAAGCATTATACGGTCTTTCTGTCCCGGGGGAGGCAATCTGCGAAACAGGAAGGATTTTTAAGAATACACCTGAGATAGGTAAGATGCTTGAAAATCCACTTGTTTCCCTCAAAGAAAAAGAACAGGTAATAGAGCGGGTTTTTCCGCAGGAAATGAAGAGTTTTCTTAAAGTAACGTGTAAGTATCAGAAGATTGACAGAATCGGAGAGATCCTTGAAGCTTATGATGCTTACAGCCGGGAACAGAAAGGAATTCTCAAGGCAGAGCTTCTTTATGTAACACGTCCTGCCGAAGAGCAGGAAAATAAGATGAAGGAGTTTCTCCGTAGCCAGTTTTCTGCCAGAGAAGTGGAACTTACCCTTACAGAGGATAAAAGCCTTGTAGGTGGATTTGTTCTCAGGGCAGGAGATCGTGAGTACGACTGGAGCCTCATCGGACGTTATAAGAAACTGAAACAGAAATTAACCCGGAGGTGAAATTGAATTGGGTGCAATAAATCCAGATGAAATCATTTCGATTCTCAAGGAAGAAATAAAGAACTATGACGAAATCAGCAAGGACCAGGAAGTAGGCACTGTCATCTCCGTGGGAGATGGTATCGCAACTGTTTATGGCATCGATCATGCCATGTACGGTGAGGTCGTGACCTTCGAGAATGGTCTGAAAGGTATGGTACAGGATGTCCGTGCCAACAGCATGGGATGTATTCTTTTCGGAAAGGATACAGGAATCAAGGAAGGCACCAAGGTTGCCAGAACTGGCAAGCAGGCAGGTATTCCGGTAGGGGATAAATTTATCGGAAGAATCGTGAACGCACTTGGTGAGCCTATTGATGGAAAGGGAGAGATCCAGGCAGAGGAATACCGCCCGATCGAGAACCCGGCTCCTGGAATCATCGACCGTAAGTCTGTAACTGTACCTCTGGAAACAGGAATCCTTTCCATTGATTCCATGTTCCCGATCGGCCGTGGACAGCGAGAGCTGATCATCGGCGACAGACAGACAGGTAAAACATCCATCGCAACCGATACGATCATCAACCAGAAAGGTAAGGATGTGATCTGTATCTATGTTGCCATCGGACAGAAAGCTTCTACCGTTGCAAAGGTAGTTTCCAATCTTGAAAAATACGGTGCAATGGAGTATACAACCGTATTCTCCGCAACAGCCAGCGACTGTGCACCGCTTCAGTATATTGCTCCTTATGCTGGTACTGCTCTTGCAGAGTATTTCATGTATCAGGGTAAAGACGTACTGATCGTATATGATGATCTTTCCAAGCATGCAGTGGCATATCGTGCATTGTCACTTCTGCTTGAGCGTTCTCCGGGACGTGAGGCATATCCTGGTGACGTATTCTATCTTCATTCCAGACTTCTGGAGCGTTCCAGCCGTCTGAGCGAGGAGGCAGGAGGCGGATCCATCACGGCACTTCCGATCATCGAGACACAGGCCGGTGATGTATCTGCATACATTCCTACAAACGTAATTTCCATCACAGATGGTCAGATCTTCCTGGAAAGTGATCTGTTCTTCTCAGGTATGCGTCCGGCAGTCAATGTTGGTCTTTCCGTATCCCGTGTTGGTGGTGCTGCACAGACCAAGGCTATGAAGAAAGCTTCCGGTAGTGTACGTATCGACCTGGCACAGTACAGAGAGATGGAAGTGTTCACCCAGTTCAGTTCAGATCTGGATGAGGCTACAACTGCACAGCTGAAATACGGAAGCTGTCTGATGGAGCTTCTGAAACAGCCGCTCTGCAGCCCGTTAAGTCTTCATCAGCAGGTAATTACTCTCTGCGTTGCGACTCACAAGCTGATGGTAGATGTAGAAAAGAAAGAGATCAAGAAATATCAGAAGGATCTTCTGGAGTACTTTGATAATGTATATCCTGAGATCGGCAAAGAGATCGAGACTACAAAGCAGCTCTCTGATGAGCTTGTAGAGAAAATCGTAAAGGCGGCAGAAGAATTCAGAGATAAGAGCAGGTAGGTGTTGATATGGCAAATGCAAAAGAAATACAGACTCGTATGAAAAGCATTCAGGACACCATGAAGATCACCAATGCGATGTACATGATTTCTTCTTCCAAGATGCAGAAGGCCAAGAAGATCCTGCAGGATACGGAACCATATTTCTATAATATGCAGGCTGCCATTGCCAGGATCCTCCGTCATATGCCGGACATCCAGCATCCTTTCTTCAGTGAGCGTCATCTTGTTCCGAAGGATGAAAGAAAGGTAGGTACCATTGTCATTACAGGTGATAAAGGTATGGCTGGTGCATACAATCATAATGTACAGAAAATGACAGAAGATTTCATGGAAGAGGTACCGGGACATCACAAGCTGTATGTCCTTGGTATGGTAGGGCGTCAGTATTTCGGCAAGAGAGATGTGGATATGGACGGCAGTTTTCATTATACCGTGCAGAAGCCGACTATGCACAGAGCACGCCTTATCACGGAAGAGATCGTACGGGCATTTCTTGAAAGAGAGCTGGATGAAATTCACATTGTCTATACACAGATGCTGAATGCGATGGCAATGGAAAATGTGAATATGCAGCTTTTACCGCTGAAAAAGGCTGATTTTAAGGTGGGTCAGATCCCGGCAGATATTTATCAGGAGGAGATCGTGTTATCTCCGTCTGCAGATGTGCTTCTGGATACTATGATCCCCAACTACCTTACAGGTGTGATCTATGGATGTCTTGTAGAGGCATATGCCAGTGAGAACAGTGCGAGAATGACAGCAATGCAGTCCTCTACAGATAGTGCGAAGGCGATGCTGAAGGATCTTTCCATTCAGTATAATCGTGCACGTCAGGCTGCGATCACCCAGGAGATCACTGAGGTTATCAGCGGTGCTAAAGCACAAAAAAGGAAGTGATGACTATGAATAAAGGTAAGATCGTACAGGTTATGGGACCTGTTGTAGACGTTGTTTTTGAAGACGGACAGCTTCCGGATATCAAGGATGCCCTTGAAGTCGAGAACAACGGTAAGAGATGCGTTATGGAGGTGTCCCAGCACCTTGGAAATAATATCGTACGCTGCATTATGCTGGGAGCCAGCGAGGGCCTGCAGCGAGACAGAGAAGTAACAGCTACCGGAAGCGGTATCAAGGTTCCGGTTGGAGATAAAACACTTGGTCGTCTGTTCAACGTTCTTGGAGATACCGTAGATGGCGGTGATTCCCTGGACGGTGAGGAGCATTGGGTCATCCATCGTGATCCGCCTTCATTTGAGGAGCAGAAACCGGCAGTTGAGATCCTGGAAACAGGTATCAAGGTTATCGATCTTCTTGCTCCATATGCAAAAGGTGGTAAGATCGGTCTGTTCGGTGGTGCCGGTGTTGGTAAGACAGTCCTTATCCAGGAGCTGATCCAGAATATCGCTACCGAGCATGGTGGATATTCTATTTTCACCGGTGTCGGTGAGCGTTCCCGTGAGGGTAATGACCTTTGGACAGAGATGAAGGAATCCGGTGTTCTTGAAAAGACAGCCTTAGTGTTCGGACAGATGAACGAGCCGCCTGGAGCACGTATGCGTGTTGCTGAGACAGGACTTACCATGGCAGAGTATTTCCGTGATCAGGAGCACAGAGATGTACTTCTTTTCATTGATAATATCTTCCGTTTTGTACAGGCAGGATCTGAGGTTTCCGCTCTGCTTGGACGTATGCCGTCCGCAGTAGGATATCAGCCTACACTGGCAACTGAGATGGGTGAGCTTCAGGAGAGGATCGCATCTACCAAGGAAGGTTCTGTTACATCTGTACAGGCAGTATATGTACCGGCCGATGACTTAACTGACCCGGCTCCGGCAACAACATTTGCCCATCTGGATGCAACAACCGTTCTTTCCCGTAAGATCGTTGAGCAGGGTATTTATCCGGCCGTAGATCCGCTTGAGTCTACTTCCCGTATCCTGGAGGCAGATATTGTTGGTGAGGAACATTACGAGGTTGCACGTAGAGTACAGGAGATCCTTCAGAAATATAAAGAACTTCAGGACATCATTGCTATTCTTGGTATGGAGGAGCTCTCAGAGGAAGATAAGCAGACAGTATTCCGTGCAAGAAAGATCCAGAAGTTCCTTTCCCAGCCGTTCCATGTAGCTGAGAACTTCACCGGTATCAAAGGTAAATATGTACCTCTGAAAGAGACGATCCGCGGATTTAAGGCGATCATTGACGGCGAGATGGATGATTATCCGGAGAACGCATTCTTTAATGTTGGAACCATTGATGATGTAATTGCAAAAGCAAAAGCCGAGGAGAACCGGCAGTAAGGAGCAGCTATGAGTGAGACATTTGGCCTGGAAATATATGCCAGCAATAAACTGGCTTATGCAGGACGTGCTCAGAAGCTTATTATCCCGGCAGTGGATGGTGAGCAGGGATTTCTTGCCCATCATGCGAATGTTGTAGCTGCCATCATTCCCGGTGAGATGCGTTTTGAGGATGCTGACGGTAATGAGTATGTGTTTGCTGTGAGCAGCGGATTTGTTGAGATGATCAATAACCGTGCCAAGCTGTTCTGCCTCAGCGTAGAGAGTCCGGACGAGATTGATATCCGCCGTGCTCAGGAAGCAAAGGAACGTGCAGAAGAGCAGCTTCGTCAGAAACAGAGCATCCAGGAGTATCATATGAACCAGATGGCACTTGCGAGAGCGATGACACGTCTTAAGGTAACACATAAGCAGTAAATTTAAATCATATAAAAAGATCCATTGTCAGGAAACTGACAGTGGATCTTTTTTTCTCTGTTATTTTGTGGATGAATTAGAATCGGTATTTTCCGGATCAGAAATGGAAGAAGCTTCAGATGCTGTATCTTTGTCGGAGTTATCAGAAGTATGAACAGGCTTTTCTGTCAGCTGCTGATATGGACGATAGGGTTCCCAGTAATGCTCTTCTTTTGTTTCGGTTTCCTGTTTCAGTTTCTTTTTCTGCTGAGTAAGAAGATAAATACCTGCAGCAATGATACCTGCAGCAATGATGATCTGCGGAAGGCTGTTGCAGATATTGTATACATAGTCGACCATATTAGTCGGTACAATGAAGTACAAAAGACTTGTGAAACGACTCCACAGGATGCAGATACCAAACAGGATCAGGATCCATGCAGCTGCACTTTGATGCTTTTGTAAGAATTTTCCCATATCACCGGAAAGCTGATCCATGTGAAGAATGTAATTATCCTCTACAGAGTAGAATTCTTCTTCTGACAGGGATTTCAGATTATGGACATTAAAAAAACTATAGAACCATATCACCGGGAGAAACATGGCCAGCCATCCAAGACCGGTTATGGATGCCAGTGCGATCGATCCCCAGAACAGTAGCATAATGCTAAGTCCCTGTTTTTTAAATCCCATGTACATTTCCCCGGCACCGGGGATCAGGGAAAAGATAAATACCCAGAAACCATGTTTTTGTTTTTTCATAAATTTACTTGTCTCCGTTTATAATTTTATTCGTAAGATCGTTCAGATTATTACTG
Source organism: Ruminococcus sp. SR1/5 (assembly GCF_000209835.1). NCBI lineage: Bacteria > Bacillati > Bacillota > Clostridia > Eubacteriales > Oscillospiraceae > Ruminococcus > Ruminococcus sp. SR1/5. Next base: position 1,364,458 of record NC_021014.1, read on the forward strand.
ATCTTCTGAGAATGTTCACTGAGCTGGGAACCTACCTGCATGGAAAGCTGGTTTAGGCCGGAACCAATGTCAAGGGATGAAGAAATCTTAACTTTTGTTTCCGGTGAAGGATGAAGAGCCGTAAAATCTGTCTGAGATACAGAAAAAAGCATGATCAGCGCAACACCCATGCCTACGGCAGTCCGTAAGCCTGCACAGAGAAGCTTCATCCAATAAGCAGTTTCATGTATTTTTCTGGAAGCCTGAACTTCCGGAGAAGCTGCTTTTTTCAGAATTTCATCCTGCAGATAGGATGGAGCATACTCAGAAGCGGCATCCTCATTCTGAAGAAGTTCATCCAGACAGAAGTCACATTGCTCCATATGCTCCAGAAAATGGATCATTTCATCCGTATTCATGGTTCCGTCCTGGAATTTCTGTAATTCATCCTGTGGTATGTGCATCTAATCACTCCTTTCCAGCAGTGCTTTCAGCATAGATCTGGACCGGTAGATCTGCGTCTGGACTGTTTTGATATTTTTATTCTGCGCTTTTGCAATTTCTGCGGCGGTTTTTTCTTCGCAGAAATGCTCAAGGGCAACCTCCCTGTAGGGGCTTTTCAGCGCTACACATAAATGCCGGATCCGATCCTTGAAATCTTTGTCCAGAAATGCCTCCTCCGGGGAAAACTCTTTATCATGGAGCTGTTCAAAATAGGTGTCCTCTGTGGGAATGGTACGTCTGCCGGCTGCTTTCAGATGATCCAGACATTTTCTGACTGCGATCTTGCTGAGCCAGGCTTTTTCGTAGGTGCCATCAAAACGGAAGAGATTTTTGTAGGCGGAAAGAAAAACATCCTGTGTCAGATCCTCGGCGTCAAAGGGATTGCCCACCGATTTCAGACAAATGGAAAATATTAAGTTTTGGTATGTATGTATCAGATATTCCAGATATTCCAGATATTCTTCCCGTGTAATGCAATCAGCTCCCTTCTCTTCCCGCTTCATTTATTATAACGCGGAATCTGAAGGAAAGCCTTCAGCTTTTATAGAAAAATATGTAAATCATTGGATAAATGCCGCTTTTATATAGCGGGGAGAGAAAATTTGGTCTATACTATAAGTCGTCAAAGCAGAGATGCAGAAAGGATGAGACAAATGACAGAGACGAAACGTTTATATTATGAAGATGTATATAAAAAAGAATTTACAGCCAAAGTCCTGGAGTGCAGAGAAGCAAAAAAAGGTTTTCATATCATTCTGGATGAGAGCGCTTTTTACCCGGAGGGCGGTGGACAGCCAAGCGATACCGGATATCTCAACGATGTGAAAGTAAAGGAAGTGCATGAAAAGGAGGGAGAACTTCTTCATTATACAGATCAGCCGATGGAAGTCGGAACAGAAGTACAGGGACGCATCGATTGGGCAAGAAGATTTGATCTGATGCAGCAGCATTCCGGTGAGCATATGGTGAGCGGACTGATCCACGAGGCTTACGGATACGATAATGTAGGCTTTCATATGGGAAGCGATACCATTACCATAGATCTGAATGGCCCGTTGGATGAGGCGCAGCTTGCTGAGATCGAGCGGAAAACAAACCAAAAGATATGGGAAGATACGCAGATAAAGATCATATATCCTACAGCGGAGGAACTGGAAAAAATCGACTACCGAAGCAAAAAAGAGCTCACCGGTCAGGTGCGGATCGTAGAATTTCCAGGGGTGGATATCTGTGCATGCTGCGGAACTCATGTGACACATACCGGAGAGATCGGAATGGTGAAACTTCTTTCCGTGGAAAAATTTCGTGAAGGTGTCCGTATTGAGATGATCTGCGGAAAACGTGTGCTGGATTATCTGAACATGGTCAATGACCAGAACCACCAGATTTCTGTAAAGCTTTCCGCAAAAATGGATAAGACTGCGCAGGCAGTGGAACGCCTTCAGGAAGAGAATTTCCGACTGAAAGGACAGGTTGGGCAGCTGGTAGACGACATGTGCCGGAAAGAGGCAGAGCGTTATGCAGGAAGCGGAAGCGTTCTCATCTTTATGGATGGAATGGATGCAGACAGTGTGCGGAAGCTTGCAGACGCCGTGACACAGACCTGCCAGGGCTGCTGTGCGGTATTTTCCGGAAATGCAGACGGAAGCTACAAGTATGCAATGGGCGAAAAAGACGGCGATCTCCGTCAGTTTACAAAAGAGATGAATGCGAAATTAAACGGACGCGGAGGTGGAAAGCCGTTCTTTGTACAGGGGTCGGTGCAGGCATCTGAGAAAGAGATCCGAAACTTTTTTGAGCAGTGATGAAAATGTTTGGGGAATGTCATGCACATATATTTCTCAATGGCTATGATTACCGGAAAGCCGTTGAGACACAGAAAAACGGGCCCCGGGATGCACTGATCCGTGCTCATTTTGAGGAATACCGGAAAAGAGGAATCCGTTTTGTGAGAGACGGAGGAGATCATTACGGTGTGTCAAAACGGGCTGCCAGACTGGCCCCTGAATATGAAATTGACTATCGCACACCGGTTTTTGCCATTTATAAAGAGGGGCATTACGGGAAGATCGTTGGAAAAAGCTTTTCAGACATGAAGGAATATCACAGAAGAGTTCTGGAAGCTGCCGCTGAAGGTGCGGATTTTATCAAGATCATGACTACAGGGCTTCTGGATTTTGCAGATCACGGGAAAATTACGGGAACGCCGCTTTCAGCAACGGATGTGAAAGAAATGGTACATATTGCTCATGAAGAGGGATTTGCCGTGATGAGCCATACAAATGGATGCTATGGCGTACAAGCAGCAGTGGAGGCTGGTGTTGACAGTATTGAGCATGGGAACTATATGGATGATGAGACGATTTCCATGCTGGCAGACAGCGAAAGCGTGTGGGTTCCGACACTTGTAACTGTGCGGAATCTTAAAGGCTGCGGCAGATTTGAAGATACGATTCTTGCATCTATTATAAAGACAGGCGAGCAGAATCTGAAGAAAGCTTTTGAAAAGAAGGTTCATGTGGCAGTAGGAAGCGATGCCGGTGCATATCAGGTTCTTCACGGCCAGGGTGTACAGGATGAAAGCAGAGCTTTTTTTGATATACTGGGTGATACGCAGGCAGTACGAAGCTGGATGGAAGATGGAGAAAAAAGGATCCGTACCATCTTCCGTCACGGGTCTTCGAATTTAATACAGGTATAAATATTGGAGGTGCGTGATTTCGCAGGGTTGAAAGTAACCCGGAGATCGGCACCTTCTTCCATTCCGCTTGAGGAAAGGTCCGGAACGTTTTCACGGCTGCAGAGGATCTTTACGCCGTCGTATGTCTGGAGCAGCACGGTATTGGCGGTTGTGCCCAGGATCGTGCCGGTTACAGTAGAAGTAATGTTGCGTACTGAAAGTATGTCCGGATCCTCCCCGGTGATTCCACGGATCTTCATGCCGCTGGTGGATTCACCATTAAATTTACCGGTATAGATAATGTTTACATAAGATCCCGGAGCCATTCCTCCTTTGAAATATACAGGAACCGAGGAAAGTGAAACAGTCAGTTCCGATCCTGTGGTCTGCGGAATGACAGTCATTGTGCCGGTGCTGACATTTACGATCTTTGCACGGAGATGCTGTTCTTTTTTCTTCGGTTCAGGGGAAGGCGTAGGAGTTGCTGCAGGTACTTTCAGTGGATCCGTATCGGAGACACTGATCACTTTTGTGAAACTGCCGTCATACTGTTTGTCATCCACGAGTGTTTCGTTGATGAATTTACCGCGAAAATGGACATAGACCCACTTGCCGGCCTTGATGCCTTTTTTGTAGTATTGTCTGACACCGGTGACAGGGAAGGTTACGGTATTTCCCTTTTCTGTAACTATCACAAGGGCATTGGATGTGAGTGATTTCACTTTGCCCTTTAAAGTGCGGTCCTCCAGAGGAGTTTCATTATGATATTTGTCGGTTATTTTGATGGGGGAAATGGTGCTGATATCCGTTCCGGAAAGCTGTCCCTGGTAGATCACACTGACCTGATCACTGGATACAACGCCGTATTTGCATTCAAGCCTTGTCTGGGAAACATCAAATACATAGGTTTCTCCATTGCTGGAAATCGTCAGGTGTGTACCGTCAAAATCCAGCAGTGTGCCGGTAAGCTCATCTATATAAACACGTTCTTCCGTGGAAGGCTCCTGATCTTCCTGTTCTGTGGAATCTGAAGCAGTAACGTCTGAAATTTTATCCTGAAGAGAAATAATATGATCATCGATCTGATCATTGCTGCAGCCTCCCGCAAAAAGGGAAAGGCCGAGAATCATACATGCAGCAGACAGTTTTTTCATTTGTGTCCTCCGACCCGGGATAACGGTCAGTCCTGTTTATCTGTAAGATCATGGGTTTCCGACGCCGGTATAAAGTCAAAGATCTGGCGGAAAGAATCCCATTGCTCACGGCTGTCGATTCCATGGTTGATCAGACCCGTGCATTCAGTACAGGCATTGGTATCCAGATAATTATTGTAATAAATATGATAGGGATTTTGGGTGTTTTTTCCTGCGGATCGTTCATCGGATCAGTCTCCTTATTGATTGATAAGGATCAGTATATGAAGGCAGGAAAGATTTTATACATATTAAGGGTATTATAGCAAAAAGATTTTTTGATTTCTACAGGGATTTACGGAAAATCCATGCATTTACTGAAAACGTGTTCCTACAGGCTGAACACGGAACCAGTAGGTATAGGAATACTGAAATCCAAGAGAGCTGTAAAGCTTTTCTGCGGAAGTATTGTTTTTTACCACCTGAAGATAAGCGTGGCTGGCGCCTCTTTTTTTGCCCTCATTGAGAAGACCGGTACAGATCTGACGGGCATATCCTCTGCGGCGATAATCTTCACGTACATGAATGGCATAGATACCGATGTAGTCGCGATCCAGGATTCCAAGACCTGTGGCAATGATCTCGCCGTTTTTTGTTATGGAAGCGCAGACAGTTTCCTTAAGAATGGCACGGTACATGGAAGGAACGACGCTTCGATGGATCGGATTTGTAGTTCTTTTCAAGTCAAAAAGGCTGTGGATCCAGAAATCAGGAATTTCATTGGAAAAAAGCACATCGGTGACAGACGCATCCAGAACGGCATTGTCTAGGTCTACAGTCATAACATTTGTTATGTGCTGAACGGAATAGCCCCTGTTTTCCAGCATATAGTCAAAATCCGGGGATACAAGGGGGCTGATCTTAAAGATCGCAGGAGTTCCCAGACGCTTATAGACCTGTTCGCAGTAGGGGATTTTTTCGCGCCATGGAAGTGTGGAGGTTCCGAACTGTTCCACACTGTTGGTCCTGTGCGTATAGAAATAAGAAAAACGTAAGATCCATCCGTCATAAAGTTCCATTTTATGGGAAGGCCATGCGTTCAGTGACATATCTTCGATTTTTTTGATCGTTGTTTCCATAGTATTACCTTTCTGATATGATCAATTTATAAAGTTTATCTGCCAGGATCTGATGCCCCTGTGGTGTGAGATGGATACCGTCAGAAGTTATTGATGCAGGCCCGGATCGTGCAGCTTCCTGATCCAGATCGTTCTGCAGCGGGAGAAAAACGGCGCCATGATCCTGACTGATCTTTTTAATATGTACGGACATCTGTGAAAGAAGGGGAGCCCAGGAAGCGTAGCAGCGTGGCCATGGAAAAACAAAGGGTTCCAGGAAATAGAGCGTTCGTTTCCGGGAGTTTGTGCAGGATAGCTTTTTTGCAAGGAGCTCATAACGGGTGACAAATTTGTTCATCAGATCCTGCTGTTGTGCAGATGAACGGCGGGTGTTCATCATGATCCCCACATCATTGATCCCGATCAGGACGGTAACAATATCCGGATCAGAGCTTTCCAGCCAGAAATCTGTGTTCTGAAGAAGCCGTTCCAGGGTGAAACCATCAATACCTCTGTTTTCAATGGAAAATCGGTGATCTGTGTTATGAAGCAGACAGGAGAGCTGCTTCACATATCCTTTTCCAAGAGGATCTGCGGAGAAAAGCCGTCCGCAATCTGTGATACTGTCTCCGAGACACAAAATGCGAGTCATCCAATTCCTTCTTTCTGTTATACCGGGCGGATCATTATCCGCAGTCGATTATTTTCGTATTGGTGCTTTGATAGTAGCACTTACACCAGCAGTGGTCAAGCGTACGAAATACCGGAAAATGGGTAAAAAACGAATAAACGTGAAAAACATGAAAATTTTTTAAAAAATTAAAAAAGTACTTGCATTTTGAAAGAAAGTGTTATATACTAACGAAGTCGGTTGAGGGAAACAACAAAAAACGAAATCAAACGACAGAAACAAAAGAATATGGCCAGTTGGTCAAGGGGCTAAGACGCCGCCCTCTCACGGCGGAAACACGGGTTCGATTCCCGTACTGGCTATTAACTGAAAGCAATCAGAACATGTTTCTGGTTGCTTTTTTGTTTATGATCACAAATGGGGATTTTGGGAGGTTTTACTATGATCATTGATAATGTGTATGTTTTTACACCGGACAAAGCATTTGTAAAAGGCGGGATTATCCTGGATGGGGATAAGATCCGACAGGTTTATGAAGAAAAGGATGCGCCGCAGCTTAACGGGGATGTTCTGGACGGAAAAGGCTGCTACGCCATTCCGGGACTGATCGATCTGCATTTTCATGGATGCAAGGGAGATGATTTCTGCGACGGAGACAAGGCTGCGATCGGAAGGATCGCGGAATATGAGGCATCGGTAGGAGTTACAGCGATCGCGCCGGCTACTATGACTTTACCGGTAGAGGAACTGGAGCAGATCCTCCATACAGCAGCAGAATATAAAAAAGAAACAAAGGACTGCCGTAAGGCGGATTTTCTGGGGATCAATATGGAAGGGCCTTTTATCAGCCCGGCGAAAAAAGGGGCACAGGACGCGAGGAATATCCTGCCATGTAATGTGGAAATCTGTGACCGTTTTTTAAAGGCCTCGGAAGGTCTGGTAAAATTTATAGGGATTGCACCTGAAGAAAGTGAGCATGCAGCAGAATTTATCCGAGAAGTTCATGAAAGGGTCAATGTTTCTCTGGCACATACCAATGCAGATTACGATACAGCAATGGAAGCATGCAGAGCAGGGGCAAACCATGCAGTCCATCTGTATAACGCAATGCCTACGTTTACGCATCGTGCACCAGGTGTCGTAGGTGCTGTTTTTGATAGTAAGGATGTTATGGCAGAGATCATCTGTGACGGGATCCATATCCATCCGTCTGTTGTTCGAGCTACCTTTCAGATGATGGGAGCTGACAGGATGATCCTGATCAGCGACAGTATGAGAGCTACCGGTATGCCGGACGGTCAGTATACACTGGGCGGACTGGATGTTAAGGTTGTGGGAAGACTTGCCACGCTGGTATCTGACGGTGCGATCGCAGGATCTGCCACAAATCTGATGGACTGTATGCGTACAGTTGTTAAAAAGATGGAGCTTCCGCTGGAAACAGCCGTGGCCTGCGCGACCATAAATCCGGCCAGAAGCCTTGGTGTGGAAGAACAGTACGGATCTCTGGAAGCAGGTAAAAAAGCTCATGTGGTACTGCTGGATCAGGATCTGGAACTGAAAGCAGTGATCAAGGACGGAGTAAAGATTCGATAAGATCATAGAAGATAAAACGATAAAAAATAAAAAGAATTTCAGGAGCAGATGACAGCAAAATTCGTGTCAGAATTTGTCGAACGAAAATGCTGGACAAAATGCTCCTGAAATTCTATAATTAATTTCACCAGAGATCTTCTGGTATCGATCACCGCCAGGTCAGGCGGGAAATCCCATTTTTATCATAACTGAATAAACATATATTTTAAGAAGGAAAGGGGGCGTGTATGTTTCTTTATGGAGAATTATCCGTGGTGATATCTGCGATGGCGGTCTGGATGGATCTTAAAGATGCATCTGTAGACAATGGATGGATCCTTTTTCTTTTATGATCGGTTTCCTGATCCAGATCACAGAAAACGGGCCGAAAGGTGGAGTGATCTTTTTGGCAGGAGTGGCTGTGCCGGTGCTTCTTTTGGGAATTCTTTTTATATTCCATATGATCGGCGCCGGAGATATCAAGCTTCTGTGCGCACTTGGCGGGATCATGGGGCCGAGGACAGTTATGGAATGTATTGTTTATTCTCTGCTTGCAGGTGCAGGCATTTCTCTGGCAATTCTTATTTCTACAGGCGGTATCCGCCGACGATTCCTTTATTTATATCAGTATATGAATGAGTTTTACTGTACCGGTGAGATACGTCCTTATTACAGAAAGGGGATGAGCTTTCCGGAGAACTTTCATTTTACGGTACCCATATTTTTGAGTGCGGTGCTTTATGCAGGAGGTGTGTATTGAAGAAAAACATATTTGCAGTCTGTGATCTGGAGGTGGATTATGCTTTCAATTTTATGGATTATCTGAACCAGAAAAAGAATCTTCCGTTTGAGATCCAGGCATTTACCACGGCGGAAAGTCTCATTGCTTACGGAAAAGAAAATCATATTGAGTTGCTGCTGATTTCCGATAAAGCAATGCGAAAAGAAGTCCGTGACCTTGGTATCGGAAAGATCATCATTCTTTCAGAGGGTGTGCATCCTCCGGAACTGGATCAGTATTCAAGTGTGTATAAATATCAATCTTCCTCAGATGTGATAAGGGAGGTGATGGCCTGCTATGGAGAAGAGAAGTCTCTTGATCCGGTAACTTTTCCTGTGTTGAAAAAGACAATGGAGATCATCGGTGTTTTTTCTCCTCTTGGCAGATGTCTGAAGACATCCTTTGCACTTGCGTTGGGACAGATACTGGCGAAAGAACGTGCTGTTCTTTATCTGAATCTGGAATCCTATTCTGGTTTTGAGGAACTTCTTGGGAAAAAATTTCCGGCTAATCTGAGTGATCTGTTTTATTATGTTCGCCAGGGAAATGAAAACCTGATCCATAGAATGAACGGAATGATCCAGACAGTAAACAATCTGGATTTTATACCGCCTGTAAGAACACCTTCAGATATCCGGACCGTGGACTGGGAAGACTGGGAGCGGCTGTTGCAGGAGATCGTACTTCACAGTTCCTATGAAGTGCTGATCCTGGATATGGGAGAAAATGGAGATGAGGATTTCCGGCTTCTGGAAATGTGCAGAAAAATCTATATGCCGGTTTTGAATGACACACTTTCTGTCTGTAAGGTGACACAATTCGAAAATCTTCTGCGTATCTGGAATAAAGAAAAGATCCTGGAAAAAACAGAAAAGGTGCATCTGCCCTTTCATATGGATAGGATCTCTTCTGACGCTTACGTAGAACAGCTGGTCTGGAGTGAACTGGGAGATTATATCCGTGAACTTTTGAGAAAGGAGCGGTCATGAACAGAGAAAAATTCCGGGAAATGTATGATCTGCTCATGGAACAGCTGGATGTTTCCAGAGAGCTGTCCGATGATGAGATCCTGGGGGTGATCGATGAACTGATATTAACTCAGGCAAGGGAACTGTTTCTTTCACTGAAGGAGAAAGTAGAGCTCAGACAGGAGCTGTTCTGTTCTGTGCGCAAGCTGGATGTTCTGCAGGAACTGATCGATGATGAAAGTGTTACGGAGATCATGGTAAATGGTCCGGATCATATTTTTGTGGAACGTGGAGGAAAACTGACCAGATGGAATAAGGTCTTCACGTCAGAAGAGAAGCTGGAGGATGTGATCCAGCAGATCGTAGGGCGCTGTAACCGGGTTGTCAACGAGTCCATGCCCATTGTAGATGCAAGGCTGGAAAACGGAGCACGTGTGAATGCAGTGGTTTATCCGGTTGCTCTGAATGGTCCGATCCTGACGATCCGTCGTTTTCCGGATGATCCTATCACAATGGAAAAACTGATCGCTTTTGGAAGCATCACCGAAGAATGTGCACAGTTTTTAAAAAACTTGTTCAGGCAAGATATTCTATTGTGATCGGTGGAGGTACAGGCAGTGGAAAAACAACATTCCTTGGAGCTGTTACAGAATATATTCCAAAAGATGAGCGCCTGATCACCATTGAAGATAATGCGGAGCTTAAGATCCGGGGAATTGATAACCTGGTATGTCTGGAGGCAAAAATGGCCAATATGGCGGGCGCGGTGTCAGTAACGATCCGAGATCTGATCCGGTCAGCCCTTCGAATGAGACCGGATAGGATAATTGTAGGGGAAGTCCGTGGAGGAGAGGCAGTGGATATGCTGCAGAGCCTTATATGTACTATATAATAATTATATATATAACGTATATAAGGATGGAAAATATAGATTAGAGGGAGGGGCATAGGAACGATATGAACATTAAGTATAGGTTATTGTGTAAAAGGTTAATAGAGGAAAGGAAGAGAGTAGGTGTCATTCAATATTATAATGTACTGTTCATAATGGAGTTAGTGTCAGATAAAGACATATGGGCTTTAGAACAGTGGATGAATGGTATAAATAACATATATATGAAAGATATACATAATTGGTGTAGAATACATTTTGTTAAATATCACACTGTATTTGTTTACAGGAAAGAGTATCCGGTAAAAGCAAATATTTGGAATGGGTATTCATATATAAGGTGGCGGATGGAGCGGTTGATGAATTGGGGATAAGATAAAATAGTGATTGCATGAAAGAGAGCCTTAAAGCAGGGTGTTCTTTTGAAAGTATGGATAGAATTAAAGGCTGAAGGCTCTGCGCTATTCGTTTGGCAGAGCCTGAGTATTCTCTTGATCCGTAGAAAATAAATCTAACTGACCTTCTGGAGTGGAACTTTGACCGGATTCATCTTCAGTTGATGGTTCTCTTTTTTGGGTGTTTTATGAGTGTATAATTTCTCAAAAGGAAGTGAATACTTGGATTTTTTATTGTATTCTAGTAAAAGAGCTTCTGCGAATCCTAATGAACCGGCACGACGTTCTCTGGCAGTACGACTGATTTCTCTGACAGAGACACGCCCAACTTTTTCTTTGAAGGTGTCATCTTTCATTGTTTCTCCATAAGCATTATCCAGACGGGCAATAGCATTAAGCATATTGGAACTAAAGGACATAGGCGCACCTTCCCATGTGGCAACACAAAGGCGTAAAACACGATCAAGAGTGTGAAAACCATATTTTTCATAGATATTAATTAAAGTGGATACAGCACATATACCTCCGGGGCGAGAGGAAGAAGTAATAGTGAGATCATATGATTCAACAAGGTCACGAATAATAAGTTCTCTATCATTACCAGCTTCAATATTAGCCATGAATATTTCATAAGGTAATAACGATTTGACATATTTCATCTGATTTGCAAAAATATCTGCTTCTTGGGTGTAAACAAGATCATCATAAACCATACACCAGACAGGAGTTTCTCTTGATCCAGAGACGAGAGCAACAATCTCTATAGTGTGTTGTCCGTTGAACACATAATTTATCCCATCACGTCTACTTACTTTTACAGGGTTTATCTGATAAAGGTCAAAATTAGCTGCAGCACGCTGAACGTGTTTGATGGAAAGATTACGTTGATAATCTTGATTTGAACATAAATTTTTAATAGGTATTTGCTCAAAATGCACTTGGGGAACAAACTTTTGTAAATCTTCGGTATTTCCATCCATAATTATATTTCCTCCAATTTTTTTAAAATATTATTTGTGGTTGATATTAGACACATAAGCTGATATTTAAGCTTATATTTTGCTGTATCAGATGCAATTTTAAAATCTGAAACTTTTAATACTCTTTCGATAGAACTGTTCCACGAGGGAATCGTCAATGTAAGACTTGCAATTTCCGCATCTGGATCAAATTGTGGCAGGTTGCGTATTGAAGGAATAGAAACGGAAGATTCTTTCCTTAACATCGGTTTGGTGTAATTATTCCATAGTAATTCCCTTTTCATATCATGATAACTGAGATGTTCTATCTTTTCGGCAAGAAGGTAGTTATTTAGACTTAAAAGTTGCTCTTTTGGTAATCCTGAAAGCTCAATAATATTAGCTTGGGAAATCCAGAGTTGACCAGAACGAACTCGTTTGACAAAATCCGGAACTTTTTCATCAATTATATCTAGTGCACTACTGTAAGCAGAATATTTGTAAACGGTAGCCATTGCTACATTACATTCTTCGGATATTTTTTTGCTGCGATGCTTGCACCGGAAATATGAGATTTATTCGTAGATGAAAGTTGTCTTGAAACTATAATTTTTTCAGCATCATATTTTTTCCCAATCAGGTATTTTTTATTGATATTGGTTAAATCTTCTCGTTTAAGTTGGTCAGTACATATCCATGAAATTACATCTTCTTTACTGGAAAAATGGAGTCTTTTTATTCGGAAAGGAATACTGTGTTTACGAAATAATTCATATGCTTCTATACCATTAATGACAATACCATTCCATGTGCAGATGGGGGTGTGATAGGAATGACATAATATCTGTTGTTCAAGTTGTTTATAATCTTTTTCACTGAGATATTGATACAAATTGGTGAATTCTAGTTTTGTTTTTAATGTATATATACTATAATTGCGCATACTCATCTCCCATTATTTCTGATTTGAATTCTGTTTGTGGCAGTTTTGTGATGATGTTATCCATGGAAAATAGAGCTATTTTTTATCTGGGTAAATATTGCCTTCTAAACGAAAAATGTTAAATTTCTCCCAAGAAAGGTTAAGTTGGGAAAGTGAATATAGTAATTCTCGGCTGTACAATTCATAACTGTTACCATTGATGACAAAATAATCCTTAACTTTATGTGCCAATTTATCCTCCGCACAACTAGCCTTTATACCTATCATTTTTTGATCAGGATTAACAAGAAGTTGAATATATTCTGGGTTACCAATTTGACGGAGTGTATTGCGGTGGATTCGTATACGATTCTTTTTAAAGTCAATACATATTAGTGGATGGGAAGAGTGTTTGTTGTTCATAGGATTTTTCCTCACTTTCTGCTGTTGATGGTTCTTTTGCTTTTTCTATGGATTTATCAGTTGCCTTCTTCTTTTCTTGTATGTCAAATACTGCGTAGCCTTCAAATATATTGACTTGCATTGATTTTTGATGTTCTTCCACTGGAATACCGAACTGATTCTTCCATTCTTCAGGATAAGAAGGTGTCCTAGCAGTGGTTACAGTTCCATTGTCTTTTAGAGTACGAGGAAATATTTCAGGTGAAGTTAAATCGAAAATGAACAGTATTTCATTGCCAGAACGAATTAGTTTGCCGAGAATCTTGTACCGATAATTAGGATTCCAGTCCATGAGAGATATCACTTTAGCAAAGAAAATTCGACAGGTGATTTGTTTTGGCGAACGCTTTTTTCCAGAGGAACACCAACGAAAAGAGTCTTTTTCTTCTTCTCGACAGGGACGGACAGCCAGTTTTTTTCAATGGGATTGACTAATATTTGCACATATTCGACATCGGGTAGTTTTTTTATGCAGGCGGTATTTACAGATACCTTGTAGTTATTAAACGTAAACGAAGGTTCGTAAATATGAGCGAAGAATTCGCCACGTACAACTTGATAACCGTCATAGCTGAAAGAATCATCGTCAATGACTTCCATTTGATTTGAGGGGCTGGGCGCGACTGTTATTGGCATAGGTGTGTTGATTTTCATCATATCAGAAGGTTCTGTAGTCATATTCCATTGATTTATAGGTTGCTCGCTCATTGGGTGTCTCCTTTAATTTCTGTAATAATATTCTTTATATTTTGTATAATGGTTTCTTTGGGAGTGGTTTGTAGCTCGGGTTCTTTATAAGGTTTACTTTCTGAAGCAGTCTGCCAGTTTTTGTCTGCTGTAAATTCTGTTAATTCTGGCGCTTGAGACTGAGTATAGTAATTATTACCGAAGCTATTCATCCAGTCGGCAGGATAAGCTAACACACTCTTAGAATCAGATATTGTATCAGGCATGTTGTTATTGGGGGCGGATACGTCGTTGGTACTTGTCGGTATTCGTATTTCTGTATCGTCCATGTTGAAAATAAGGACATTTTCATTGCCTTTTTGGTGGGCAACTCCTAATATTCTATATTTGCATTTTTTGTCCCATTTAAATATCTCGTATAATGTTGGCAAAAATGCAGCGCCGGAAATTGGTTTTGGAATAAGTTGACCATCTTTGAGACGTGACCACTGCACTTTATTTTTTGTTTCAGAGGAACATGGTCGGATAGCAAGTAGTTTTGAGCTTGGGTGTATTAGCAGTTCGACAAATTTTATGTTTGGAAATTTCCGTATAGCATCTTTGTTAAAAGAGATCTGTTTATTTGAAAAAGAAACAGAAATCCGACCAACAGAGGAGAAAAATTGTCCTCTGGCAACTTCATAGTCTCTTAAATCGAAGGAACCGGCGGAAGCAGTAATTGTATCAGGTACATTCATATTTGCCGGTTTAAGGACGCTTTGAGATGCTTCAAAGTAGTCTCTAGCTTTAAATCCAGACCATCTTGGATTAATGCTTATAAATCCACTTAGAGAGCCTTCTTGTATCACATGTAATTCTGGTAAAATCTCTTTATTTCCATATTTCGCATTTGTAATTAATTTTTGAACAGCTATGAAATCATCTCGGGAGATAATAGCTTCGTGATGTCCGACTTTTCTGTATTGATTACGGTCTTGATTGTTTTTCCTTGATTTATGGTCAAGATAATTAGGAGTCCATGTTTTTCTCGCCAGAACATCCCCACAATGGCGTTCATTTTGAAGGATTTGTAGTATGGTACTGGATGACCAGACATCATTATTCTTTTTTGTTTTACAACCGAGTTCTGTCAAAGAATCAGCAATTTGTTGAGTACTGCTTCCATTCAGATACATATAAAAAATAAGCTGCACAATTTTAGCTTCATGTGGATTGATTACAAGATCTCCATTTTCGTCTTGGTCATATCCGAGCAGAGGAGGTGTAAGGAATATTCCCCGACGAAAACGCATTTCAATGGAAGAATTCATAATTTCACTTTTGGTATGACTTTCTTCCTGTGCAAGTGTTGACATGAATGACAGAATCATTTCGCTTTTGGGATCAAGAGTATTTAAATGCTCTGTTTCAAAAAATACACCGACGGGTGGACGGAGTGAAGAAAGCTCTCGTACATATCGGATACAGTCAACAACGTTTCTTGCAAATCGGGATACACTTTTTGTTATGATTAAATCAATTTTTCCGGCTTCACAATCTTCAATCATTTTTTTGAATGCATCTCTATGTTGAAGCGAAGTGCCTGAAATGCCTTCGTCGGCATATATTTCGACAAGCATCCAATTCGGATTTTTATTTACTACATCCTGATAATGATTTTTCTGTAATTCATATGAGGATGTTTGGCGTGGATCATCCGTAGATACCCTTGCATATACAGCTACTCGTAGTTTTTTTCTGTTTTAAAAATATCCTCTGGTGGAAGTGCCGGAATTACTTCCAGTTCTTCTGGATCAATACCTTTGTATCTTTGCCGGATTCTGGCTTTCTGTTCATCAATATTACTGCTTCGTTCTTCACTTTCTTTCATCAATAGCGACATCCTTTATAGTTGATATAACTATCATAGAATTTTTGGATTGAAAAAGACATAAACCATCAGTTAAGTGATTAACAGATGGTTTATGTAGAAATAGATATTTGATTGTTATTGAATGATTTAATAATCATTCGGGTTATCAGCATCGTAATTGTGTTTTGAGGATAGATGCCAATCATTGATTCGTAAAATATTCTTTATGGCTGAAAGAACCTCGAATATGTAACGTTTTTCAGTGCTGGTACAATCTGCCATTAATAAATCAATATCAGTTTGATATTCCGTAGGATTGTATAACAAGTTTCCATAAAGTAATTCATCAATAGTAATTTCAAGGGCATTGCTAATTTTGATTAAAGATTCTAAACTGGGTTTACGCTTGGCATTTTCTATATAGCTTATATAAACAGTAGAAAGATCAGCGATTTCAGCCAGCTCCTCGGCAGATAATCCTCGTTGTTTGCGGGTTTCTCTTATACGTTTGCCTATAAGTGCATAATTTATTTCCATGTCCTCACCTCCTTTCCATCACAACTTGACTTTTTTGTGTTGTAGATAGAAAAAATGGTGAGTTATACAATAGTAATTGGTTGTATAAAAAGAAGTATATCATATGTATATAGCAAAAAGAAGATTGTCGATTGATGGGAGAAAAAGGCGATAAGTTGTAATTGAACAACAGCGAAAAAAGGTTATTATTTATGTATTAAAAATTATGTCTGAGAGGAAAATACATGGCAGATAAAGAGGAAATTAAAACACTGGAGGAATTAGAGGAAAAAGGAAGAATACTGCGGGAGTACAAAGAAAAATTCCGGCAGATGTGCCAAGAAAATAAAATGATAAAGGGTTCGACAGTGCTGAAACTATATGATAAAATTGAAGAAATACAAAGAGAATATGAGCATTTAGATAATAAGCTGACATTAATGGAATACAACTTTATATAGTTCTATTTTTTTGTTTTAATACTACTGTTTCCCTTAGTAAATACTTGCAAGATACATCTCTAATATTTTTTCGGATTTCTAGTTACAATTAAGGTAACTACTATCGGAAAGAGGTGTATTTACTTGCGTACAGAGGATTATATTGCGGACAATATTATAGCTTTATGTAAAAAACGTGATATGAGTAAATATCGGCTGTCACAATTGACTGGTATATCTCAATCTTCGATTGGAAAAATTATTGCTAAAGAAAGTTTACCCACTATGCCTACTGTAGAAAAGATATGTGATGCACTGGGAGTAACAATGGCACAATTCTTTGCCGGAATGGATGTTCCAGTAAGCTTATCAGAATCACAACAAGAGGTTTTGAATATTTGGAATAATCTTGATGAAAAAGAACAGAATGTAGTGATACAAATGCTCCGGGGACTTCAAAAATAAAGGAAACAGTTGTAACGAAAATGTTGACTGTTTCTTTTTTATGGAGTTGGGAGATTATGGTGATTGAAAAGAAATATTATGATATTGCACAGCGTGAATTGGAAGAAATGCAAAGAGAAATTAATGCAGAAAAAGCGCAAATGTCAGAAGAAGAGATACTAGAGGATAAAAAATGGCATGATGAACAATTGGAAACAATTATAAAAAAGGCAGAAGCTCATATGCGTTGTTTTAAGAAAGTTCCAGATCCTCAAAAAGTAGTGAAATTCACTTTTTTACAAAAAGATGCATTGGAAATTGCACGAAATATGCAGATGAATATAAAAACTGAGCGTAAAGAAGATGATTTATGGGGGACGATAGAAATGTCATTTAATAATATGTGGTTTTTAGATTCGGCTCCTAGTGAATGGAAAGATATTTGGAATAACTTGATGAAAGAAGCTCAGAGAGTGTATATAGAAGCAAAAGATAACATGGTCATGTATCAATATTATTATGATTTGGCGGTAGAAGTTCCTTGTGTGTAGACAAAATACAAATAATGATATATGAATGCTGTTCTGTAATAATTTTATGATATACTGTGGATATGATATGTAAAATAGTCGGAGAAAGATTTGTGAATGTACGATTATTTAGGAGGAAAAAGCATGACAGATGCAGAACAAAGAGAGGCTGCCCGTCAATTTGTAAACCGATGGATGGGAAAAGGGAAAGAAGATGAAGATGGACGTTCTTATTGGATTGATTTATTGACGAATGTTTTGGGAATGGATAATGTGACAGAACGTTTGAACTTTGAAAAGAAAGTTGTAATTGATGGAAATACAAAACGTATTGATGTATATATTCCTGAAACACGAGTAATTATTGAACAGAAGAGTCTTGGAAAAGCATTGGATCAGAAAATCAGGAATTCAGGAGATGTTGATCTTACTCCATTTGAACAGGCAGACAGATATAATGGGAAGCTGACTTTTGATGAAAGAGCTCGGTGGATTGTTACGTCAAATTTTGCTGAAATTTGGATTTATGATATGAACCAGAAACAGCCAGAACCGACAAAGATTGCTTTAGATGAATTACAAAGCAAATATCCATTGTTGGACTTCTTGGTGAAAAAGGAAGTAAAGACAATATCGCATGAAATGGAAGTATCAATAAAAGCAGGAGGTATTGTTGGGCTTATTTATGATGCGTTTTTAAAACAATATCGTATACCAGATATTAAGGAAAAGGATGAAACATTTGAGCAGAAAGAAAAAAGAGAGCATAAACTAAAGAGCCTGAATGCTTTATGTGTGCGAATTGTTTTTTGCTTGTATGCAGAAGATGCTGGTATTTTCGGAAAGAGAAATATGTTCCATGATTATTTGGAAACATATGAAGTAAAGGATTGCCGGAGAGCTTTATTAGAATTATTTAAGATATTGGATACACCTGTATCAGAGCGAGACGAGTATTTGGAGGAAGAACTTGCTCAGTTCCCGTATGTAAATGGTGGGTTATTTGCTGATGAAACTATTGAGATACCACCTTTTACAGAGGAAATTAAAGAATTACTTCTTACAAAAGCGTCAGAAGATTTTGATTGGAGTGATATTTCTCCAACTATATTTGGAGCGGTATTTGAATCAACATTAAATCCTGAGACCAGACGTTCAGGAGGAATGCATTATACATCTATTGAAAATATACATAAAGTTATTAGTCCGCTTTTTTTGGAAGATTTGCAAAAGGAATTTGATAGTATTAGAGCAATTCAAGTGAAGCGTACCAGAGATAAAAAATTGGAAGAATTCCAAAATAAATTGGCATCACTTACATTTTTTGATCCTGCGTGTGGTTCTGGAAATTTCCTTACAGAAACATACTTGTCGCTTCGTCGTTTGGAGAATGAGGTGATAAAGGAAAAAGTTGGCGGACAAATGACATTGGTAGAGGTAAATAATCCAATTAGAGTTTCTATTCAGCAATTTTATGGAATAGAGATTAACGATTTTGCAGTTACAGTTGCAAAAACGGCTTTATGGATTGCAGAATCTCAAATGTTGGAAGAAACGAAAAATATTGTGTATGGATTTAATGATGATTTTCTTCCTTTAAAGACATATGTAAATATCACAGAAGGAAATGCATTAAGAATTGATTGGAATGATGTAATTCCTGCAGAAAAATTATCGTTTATAATGGGAAATCCGCCATTTGTAGGAGCACGTTGGATGGCGTCGGAGCAGAAGGAAGATGTTGAGAAGATATTTGAAGGATGGAAGAGTATAGGAAATCTTGATTATGTTAGTTGCTGGTATAAAAAAGCAGCTGACTATATGGGAAATTATAATATCAGAGCAGCGTTGGTATCAACTAATTCAATTACACAGGGAGAAAGTGTTTCGATTCTCTGGAAACCGCTTTTTGAATCAGGTGTACATATTGATTTTGCATACAGAACATTTATATGGGATAGTGAAGCGTCAATAAAAGCGCATGTTCATTGTGTAATTGTTGGCTTTAGCAGAGCTGTAAATAATAAGCAGAAAATAATTTATTCAGGTGAGAACGCAATTCCGGCGAATAATATTAATGGATATTTGCTTGATGCAGAAAATATATTCATTGAAAAAAGAATGAAACCATTGTGTAATGTTCCTGAAATAGCATTAGGTGGGCAAGCAGTTGATGGTGGATTTTTAATATTGACGGAAGAGGAAAAGGAAGAGTTTTTGGAAAAAGAACCACAGGCTTCTCCGTTTTTTAGACATTATATGATGGGAAAAGATTTTATTGATCGAAAGCCGAGATATTGTATTTGGCTTGTTGGAGCTGATCCTGGATTATTAAAAAATGTCCGATGATATTAGAACGGGTGAATAAAGTACGTGAATTTAGACTTAGTAGTACAAGAGCGAACACAAAAAAAGCGGCTGAGAATCCAACTTTATTTGCATCAATACTTGAACATAAAAATCAATATATTGCGATTCCCAAAGTTTCTTCTCAGAATCGTAGATATATTCCAATGGATTATTTAGATGGTGAAATTATTCCGGGAGACAAATTATTCACTATGCCAAATGCATCATTTTATGAATTTGGTGTATTGATGTCGAATGTTCATATGGCATGGATGCGAGCAGTGTGTGGAAGATTAAAAAGTGATTATAGTTATTCAAACACAATAGTGTATAACAATTTCCCGTGGCCTGTAGTAACGGAGAAGAATCGGGAACAAATTGAAAAATCGGCACAGGAAATTTTGAAAGCAAGAACATTATATCCTAATAGTAATCTTGCGGCTTTATATGATCCTTTAACAATGCCAGCCGAGTTACGGCGAGCACATACTGCAAATGATAAAGCTGTTATGGCTGCGTATGGCTTTAGTACAAAAATGACGGAAGCAGATTGTGTGGGAGAGTTGATGAAATTATACCAGAAAATGCAATGATAAAAGTTTATAGAGCTGTTTTTTGCTCAAAGTAAAATATTTGAAAACATAGAATATTCCAAATCCATAAAAGCTGAATGAAAACCAATATGGGAATTTTACAGGTGGTACAAAATTTGTAAAATTTTCATATTGGTTTTTTTGTAATCTGTAAAAATTATAAATTTGGATATCAAGTAAGGTTTCGGATTTTTGATTTTTATGTATTTTTCAATTTTGGATATGGCTCCGAAATTGGCAATTTTGCGGAAGTGTATCCACACTTCCTGTCCTTGCTATTTTTTAATCACATGGTGATTTCACAGGGATATAGGGCTGTTTAGCCTATTTTTTCTCCCTGTGCTGTGACCGAAGAAATTCGAGGAACCAATTATATATTTATGCTGAATGTGAGGTACTGGGGAGCACAATCCTCAGCAAGATTTCAACATCCGGAAAATGCCGTATTGCTAAAATAGCGATATGGTATTACCGGGGTGGATCTTGCTCTAGTGTGTACTGAGACCTCGGCATAAATAGAAAAATGGGTTTGGGGAATCCCCAGCAAGATGAAAACCTGATGAGAGAATATTGTGATGAAAGACAATATTGTTAAACACAGGTGGATCTTGCTCTGGGGTAAGAAAGAAGTATCTTTATATTATCAAAATGATATTTGGAGTTTATGTTGTTGGAAAGTCGTAAGCAGGAAGATAACTTCAAGTTGTTGGTGCAAATATAATGAATAGAAGTGTCCAGTACATTTTTGGTGATGGGTATTTTGGTGGAATCCATTTTTATTTATTTTTGAATAATAAAATTTTGAATCTGCAGCCGATTCTGCCTGCCGGACAATGTTTTTAGATATCTGTAAACGTCACGGACTGGAACTTGATGAAGAACCATCGTATGATGGAAGAAAGTATTTGGAAACACGATAGAAGCAAACGCTGTACTTATCGTCTTGTCTGGCAGGGAAGATTATTAGGCATTAACCAGAGAGATATCGGCAGAGAAAACAGAAGTGATAGACAATGATATTTGTTAGATATGCTTCTTGTCGTTGGCTGCATCATATTAAAACGCTTTTTACGTTAAAAAAGTGCTGTGATCACAAGGCTTTTTGCAAGCAAAAATGAAAAGGCTATATATAGGTAGCCTGTGAAACTGGAAGTGCCCATTTTGGGCCTGATTTAAAGAATAATGTTCTGACAGAGACCAATGGAATGACTCTCTGCTGGGGCTCCAAAAGAAAGGAAAAATGATTATGGAAAAAATGATGAATACAAAAACAGAGGGTAACACATTTACAAAGAAAATCGGGCAGACAGTCTATGTTGTCCGTTATCATTTCAATGAAAATGCAAAGGAAACAATGCAGGAGAAGATTAACCGGATGCTGGTTACAGAAGCAAGTCGACAGGCAGTGTATTAAAATTAGGTGGATGTAATTGAAGAAAAAATATGATATCATGTGAGTAACAAATCGGGATTGACCGAATAAGTTAATCGTGCCATATGGCTTGATTATAAATACAAAGATAAAAACGCAATGTACATTAAAAATGTACTAGAGCTGGTAGGTAGCCCAGCCGTCCTATGCAAATAGGGTAAGTAACCTGCCCCTCCGGGTTGTCCATTCTTTGTTCAATTCATTTTAGGAGGGATTCTTATGGACAAAGCAAGTGGAAAACTGACGGTATATTTTGAAGAACCATTTTGGGTAGGTGTATTTGAACGTATTGAAGATGGTAAACTATCTGTGGCGAAGGTAACATTTGGTGCAGAACCAAAGGATTACGAAGTGCAGGAATATATTCAAAAATACTATTTTAGTTTGAAATTCAGTCCGACTGTTGATACTGTTGTAAAAGATATAAAAAGAAATCCCAAAAGGATGCAACGTGAAGCGAAAAAACAGATGCAGGAAACAGGCATCGGCACAAAATCGCAGCAGGCATTGAAATTACAGCAGGAACAGAATAAACAGGAGCGTAAAGTGAGGAGCCGTGAGAAAAAAGAAGCGGACGAACTGCGAATGTTTGAACTGAAACAGCAAAAGAAAAGAGAAAAGCATAGGGGACATTAGTCCCTTGGGCTTTTGCTCAAATTCAAGTTTTACGAAATAAAGAAATTGTAGGAGGAATATATATGGTTGGAAGAATTTATCACGTTGGATTAACCGTTTCTGATTTGAATCGCTCGATTGCTTTCTACAGAGATATTCTTGGGCTTAAATTTCAGGGTGAAATCTTTATGGAAGGCGAAGAGACAGATAAAATGTTCCGTAAGGAAAATTGTAAAGCAAGGGTTGCATATTTGAATGGCTCGAAGGTTCTTGAAGCACCACCGATTGAATTGATTCAGTTTGTAGACAGCAAAATCCATAAAGAACAATCAGACTTGTTTACGACATCTATCTCAGAAGTATGCTTTTACACGGATGACATTGATTCTGTTTACAAAACCCTTATCGAAAATCATGTGGAGTGCTTGTCTGAACCGCAGTATTTCGACTTTAGGGCAGATGGATTTGGGGAAAGCAGAGCTTTTTATTTCAGAGACCCGGATGGAATCATTCTTGAGATGATGCAACCACTTTGATGAAAAATTATAAGTACAGGAAAATGACAACTTCAAGTTTGTAGAATTCAAAAATTTAATATGAAATGTGAGATAGAGCGTATGGAAATAATCTATACGTTCTATTTTTTTGCCTTTTTTGAAAAAGTGATTAAAAAACTAGTGACATTTTGTTA
>NC_021014.1:1387625-1434981 GCF_000209835.1 Ruminococcus sp. SR1/5
CTGGTAGAAGCAGATGGTTATAAAAAGCTTTTGATAACTATGAGTGCAAAAACAGATAGCTGCGAAAATTTATTATGAGCTAATAGCAAAATTTGATATTTTGTGATATTGAGGGTATGGGGAATCGTAATCTCCATTAAGTTCGTCAGAGAATCATAATCCAGAAATGGGATTTTGAGTTACTCTAGGCGATACTTGCTTTAGAAAATGATTTGCCATAATGAGTTAGAATATGGGAGGAGGAAGCGTTAAAAAAAGAGAGAGCCATAAGCAACTCTCTCTGTGATAAAATCAAAAAGTTATAGTATCAGTGATTCGGTAAGATTACAAAAATCCTTAACAGGAATATTTTCTTTAAGTGGTAAAGCTGTCTCTAAAAAGGTTTCGTCTGCAAATCTTTCGAGTTCAGAATCAAAATATATAATTGAAGCATTTGTATTTAATTGGAATGGTGGAATTGTAACAAAATAATCATAATCTTCGTAAGAAGGAGTGGCGCAAGAAACTTTGATTTTTCCGCCCAATTTCAATTTTGCAAATTCTCCATAAATGGCAGTTAAGGCTTTTTTCCTTTCTTCATCAGAAGTAATTCTATCTACATATCTAATATACCAATAATCTATATTTCCCTCTTTTAATTCAATTAAATAATCGTATGATCTGGGCGTTCCAGATTTTATTGTCCATTCAACTTTATGCAGACTTGTCATCATGGAAAGTCCACGCATTAAGGTAGAAAAAAACTTTTCATGCACCTGAACAGTAGAGAGATCCAAAGAAAATCCATTGTCTGCAATTATCTTTTTTCGTTCCCGCATTTTTTTAGAAGAATATCCCGTTGCATCATATAATTCTTGGATAAGTTCTGGATCATCAATGGCTTTTGCAATTTTATCAATAGTGCTTTTATATGGTCTTCCAGATCGGGCACCGTTGAGCATTCGTGAAATGGTTGCATTATTTAAGCCTGTTTGTTCAGATAATTCTTTTTGTGTTTTTTTCTGTAAAATGATTTGAAGTATATTGATGAATCTTTCCTGATCGTAAACGCTGTCAGGATTTATTAGTGTGCCTGAATTTGATATAAATTCGTTCATTCAAATCTCCTCTTGATTTCTTTGACTTTGTATAAATTGACTTCTTGTATTTTATCTTATCAATTATATCCCTAAAAATCAATTTAAAACATAAAGAAATCAAAAAATACTTTATTGATATTCTCTTAAAAGTCAAAGAAGTCAAAAACGTAATTGACATTTTGACGTCTTTGTGTATAATGTAAATCAAGAAGTCAAAGAAGTCAAACAAATCAAAAAGAAAGGAAGGAGGGCTGTGGATTGAAATATAGGGTTGTTTCGATTTTGAAAGATAATAGACCACGTTTTTTGATTATTTCTGATATTGAAGAAATTGAAATCCTTCCATCAAAGTATTTGAAGCATCTGGATCAGATTAATGCTTCTCCGAATACTGTAAAATCCGCAGCTTTCGCACTTTCATATTATTACAATTTTCTGCAGGAGCAAACGATAGGATTGGATGAGATTATATTGCTATCTTATTCAGAGCAGAATAAACATTTTATTGATTTCTTGTATTGGGTTAAGAGTGGAAAGCATACTGAGCATAATACACAGACGAGCAATAAGACCTGCAATATGTATCTTGGTGCAGTCTTCAGATACTACCAGTTTTTGGAACTGGAAGATGTTTTGCCAATGCTTAAAGTCTTACGAGTAAAAAAAGTAATCGTATTTTGACAGTATGGGAGTAAATCATCAAAATGCAGTGAATTCGTTTAAAGGTTTCTTCAAAGAAGAAGAACCTAATCTGGAAGAAATAACATCCGAAGAAATACAGGAGCTGATAAATGCCTGTTCGAATGATAGAGATCGATTGCTGATAGCAATGATGGCAGAAACCGGTCTTAGATTAGGGGAAATTCTGGGAATCCATTATACCGAAGATATTGATTTTGAAAGAAGAACGGTTCGGGTAAGGTATCGTGAATACAATACCAACTTGGCAAGAGCAAAAAATGCAGAATATAGAATGGCTTTGTTAAGTAATACAACTTTTGAGTTCTTGGTTAAGTACATTTCTGATAACCGAAAAAGTCTGATGAACTCGGAGTATTTATTTACAAAATTGACTGGAAAAAACAAAGGAGAGCCATTAGATGCGGATTCTGTGTATAGCATGTTGAAAAGGCTATCCCAAAAAACGGATATCAATTCTCATCCGCATCAGCTTCGACACTATTTTGCGGAGGAAAGAAGAAAAGAAGGATGGGATTTGAATGACATTCGTTTTGCCCTGGGGCATAAGAAAGTTGAAACTACCATTAAATACTTGGGTGAAAATAATGAACGATTGATAGAAGCGACAGATCAATACTACTCAAATAATGAAGATTTATACCAAATTGCAGATTTTCTGTAAAAGGAAGGAGGGATTACCTTGGCAGTATTAAAAATTGTTCCGAAGTTATATCAGGAAAAAATATCCGAGAAATTAAAGGAAGAAATATCTTTAGTTACGAATGGAGAAGCAAAATACTATAACCGGTTATACAAATTTTTCCAGTATACAGATATACAGTGTACTGCAGATATTAACTATGAAACGAGAAAAATGTATATGGATTCTCTTGAAAAAGAGGATATTTCAGAAAAATATAAAGCGGAATTACTGAGCTTATTTGATCGTTTAAAAATAGAAAATATGCCGGATGTCTATTCACAAGGAAAGCCCTTCTCTGTAGAACAGGAGTTTTTTAAGCAAGACAAATTGTTTTTGCTGTATGTCCCCAATAAGAAGAAAGCACAATCTTTCCGTCAGGTGGTTGATAAGAATGATTTGTTATGGGACTTAACGAGGATACATTCATCACAGTTGGTGCGACAGACAAAAATATTGCTGTGTGAAATTCTGAATATGGATAAGGTACAAAGACATCGAAGATATTTTTTAGAACCATTAAAAGCACTTATACGGTTTTGCGATAAGTACGGAATAGATGATATTGAAGAAATGGAACAGGCAGACGAAAACAGATTTTATCTGTATTTAAACAAGGAGTCGGAAATTATAAAAAACAGGCTTCTAAGATTGTTGAGTTTGCGAGAAGAACGTTATTTCTGACAGATTCAGAGACAAATTGGCGAGCGTGTATCTGGTATATGGATAGGTTTCAGTTTGATAAATCGAGAATCAATGCTAGTTCACCTGTTAAAAGCCTTTCATTTATTAATATTTACGAAAAAGAAAATCGTTGGTATTTACAATTATACGCAAAATATTTGGTCGGGATATCGGATCTGTCTTTATCAAATATCCGAAATACAATAAGTTTTATATCACAATTTTTAAAATATCTGGATGGACAGAGTAAGAAAGTAACTGAACTGGAGATACAAGATATAGAGGGTTATGTGTCTGTTTTGGATAAGTCCGATATTAAGTATTCTACTTTTAACCGATATATCACACATATGCATACATTTCTACAGTTTTTGAAAATGAAAAATATTGAAGTGTTGAAGTTTTATCCGGAACGATTTTTAAAAAAGGTTTTTCAGAACACAATGAAAGAAGTGTTCCAGAAAAAACAATTGCTCATCTGATTAAGGAGCTGCCGGCATTCCCAGAGCATTTACAGTTGATGTATTTGATTTTGTTTTGCACAGGAATTAGGAAAAGCGAGGTTTGTACAATAAAATCGGGAGCCTTTTATTCACAAGGCAATGAGAATTGGATGCGCATATATCAAAGCAAAATGCGGAGAGAAAAAGTCATTCCTGTTCCCAGTTTATTGGTTGGACTGGTGAATGATTATGAAAAAAGTACGGAATAAAAAATGGGGAGTATTTATTCAAAAATAAAAAGGGTGGTGCATTTAATGGACAGACATTTTCAAATCAGATGATTCGGGAGTGTAAGGTTCGTGGGATTGCCTGCGGAGATTATATCTTTAGAGCACACGATTACAGACATAACCTTGCAACTTCAATGTACGGAAATGGGGTTTCTATACAAGGGGTACGAGATTATCTAGGACATTCAAGTGAGAATATGACAAAACAGTACATTGATTTCATGCCGGAACGTATTGTATCGGCTGAAGATAAATATTTCTCTAAAAATCAGTCATTTAAATTGAAAGGAGCAGAAGATGATGAAAGGTAATATTAATTTGATTTCGTATGACTGTTATCAACAAGCTACAGAAAAACAGTTGGCAGGACTGAAATGGAAGGAAAACAGGGTGTACTACATATCAGAGATTCATAATGAAAAGATGCAGGATGAGATTTATGGGTATATCGATGATAGATGTAGACGTTTGTCATTATCAACAGTAGTAAATGATATTTACAGATTTGATCTGTTGAAAGAATTTCTGAATGAGAAGTGTACAAGTTGTAGCAGCATCACTGATAAAAAATGGGAAGAACTGGAGAGAAGTTATAAAGCATTTTTATATAAAAAAGGATTGGCGCTGTATGTTAGAAGAAATAGACCGGATAGGCGGAATGTTGAGCAACAAAGTAGCGCTCAGATTTCTTTTCTGAAAATGTATTATGAGTATGTTGTGAAGTGTAAAACAGCAGATATTCCAGAAAATGAAAAAGATGTATGGGATATGAGAAAGTTGGATATTGTGCCAAGGAGTAATCCGATTCGTGGAAGATATAGATTAGATTTTCGTGAGATCAGGCAGAAAGAATTTAAAGAGATAATAAAGAAAATATTGTATAGCCACTGCCAGACAAAAGCAATGGGTAGTATAAAAGGTGAATTGCGTGGATTCCGTCGGTTTGCTAGTTTCATGTATGATCGATTCCCAGGAGTAAAGCACTTTACAGAAATTAGCAGGGATATGATAGAAGATTATCTGGTTTATATAAAAACGGATACCGGTCTTACATCAGTCAGTTACACGACAGAGCTGTCGGTTTTGGATAATCTGTTGGATGAAATAGGGCGTGAACTGGAAATAGGAAATATATGCAACCTTTTTCTGTCCAGTGATTGCAGAGCATATGACAACGCTTTACCAGAAGCGTATTCAGATGCAGAAATCAGAAGATTTAATTGTGCATTAACAAAATTAAAGCCCCAGTTAGGCAGATGTTTAATAATACATCAGATGCTCGGTACAAGAATAGAGGATACGTTGACTTTGCGAAGGGATTGCTTATCTGAGAAATCTGGACATTATTTTATAACTATTATCCAGCAGAAAACAAGGAAATACAAAAGACCAGTTAGCGATCAGCTGGCAGAATTGATTAGAAAAGCAATAGAAGTTTCAGAAAAGGAGCATCCAGATTCAGAATATATTTTTCTGCAAGATAATGGAAAATTGTATACAGATTCAATGTTGAAATATCATGTAAATATCATGATTTATGAAAATGATATCAGGGATGATAATGGAAATTATTTTGAGTTTCGTACACATCGTTTTAGACATACTTTTGGAGTAAAACTTACAGAAATGAAATTAGATGATGATAGCATTGCAAGGCTGTTGGGGCATAAGGATACACGAACCATACCACATTATCGGCGGTTAAGAAACGAAGCATTGGCGGAGGATACAAAGGCTGTACGAGATGAAATGAATGAATTATTAGCACAATACAGGAGGGAAAAGGAAAATGCAGAAACACGATAAAATGGTAGCACTGGCAAAAGAAAAAAGTGCGGAAATGACGGAAACAGCAATAACAGCTATTGAAACAATGTATAGAAAAAATATAAAAATTTCAGTTGCTGAACTTACAAAACTAACAGGACTTTCTAGAGGTTTTTTCTATAATAATCCGAATGTGAAACAGGTCATGATGGAATTGAAGGAAAAACAACAGGGAATGATATTGCGAAATCCTAAAAGTGATGCTATTGCAAAAGCACAGGAAGCACGGATTAAGAGTTTAGAACAGAAATTATCCGATAGTGTTCCGAAAAACGAATATGAAAGTCTTCAGAAAAAATATGAAGAATTACAGGTGAAATATAGTCAAATGAAAAAGGGAACACTGTTGAAGATGTACGACCAATTATAGGAAGAAAAGGAGAATATTTTATGCAGAACGAAATTTATGATGAGAAAAATGGACTTACTTATATGTTATGTGGTGATTATTATTTGCCAAAATTGGCACTTACAGATATCGAACCAACTTATGGGAAATATGGGATGCTTCGTAAAAGCTATTTACAGGAACACAGAAAGGCAAAATATCAAATATTGTTGTTACAAGGAAAACTTGTCGAGCATTTGAATCAGATTGATGCAGAAGCAAGGGATAGGGAAGAACAATTAGTAAAACAGATGATGGAGAAACAAGGAATTATAGAGAAATTAAAAAGGCAGGACAACATGGAATGGACAAGGAGGATGAATGCCATTTGTCATGATGCAGAAGAGATGATTTTGACGGAAATGATATACACAAAAGGATAATGAACTGCATTGGATAGCAAGAATTTTGCAGCCCGGATAGCAAAAAAGTGGAAGTCCGGATAGCAAAAAAAGGAAGTCCGGATGGCAAGATTCTTGCTGTCCGGAAAGACAAAAAAGTGAGGATTAAAAATGTTGGTTAAGTACATAATAAAAGTGTTTTTATATTTAATTCTTGCAGTAATGACATTGATTCGCTGGTTATTAAAAATTCCGATGATGTTGGGAAATATTTTGCTTTACTTTTTATCAATTATATTTATTCTGACAGGTGTTTTGAGTTATGGATTTGCATTGGAATCTGCAAGAGAATGTGGGCGAATGATAATAATTGGGATGGCATTTGGTGCAATACCAGACTTTGTCCCATTTTTGGGAAAAAGTTTAGAGACATTGGTTGCCAAACTGTTAAGTATGACAAATGAATGAGAAAGTCAATATGAAAGAGGGCTGTGAAAGGCTCTCTTTTCTTTTTGCAACTGTGGAATGGCAAGATAATAACATTATATACAGTGTATATTAAGTACAGATATTGTATTTCTGCATGATGGGAACATAGGGAGTCCATATAAAGGCACTGAATACGGGACATGATGGAAGCCTTTCAACACTTCATGCAAACAGCAGTCAGGATATGCTTTCCCGAATTGAAACGATGACATTGATGGGAATCGATCTTCCCCTGGAAGCAATCCGAAGGCAGATCGCTTCCGGGGTAGACATTCTGGTACATCTCGGGCGTATGCGGGATAAAAGCAGAAAGCTGTTGGAAATCACAGAAGTATGTGGATTTGAAAACGGAGAGATCCAGACCAGGCCGCTGTATCGCTGGGAAGAAGGAAAGGGACTTGTAAAAACCGGAGAACTTTTGCATTGTGAAAAAATGAAACGGGCAGGAATCAGACTATGAAAGAGCGGAAAGGAAAGAATCAGAAATGGAGATCTACGAGGAAAGATTACAGGATGTATCATTTTACGGGGAAGGAGACCGCAAAGTATCTTCTGGAGGGAGCTGCCGTATGCGCTGTAGCCGACTATCTGTTTTATCAGAGCCTTCCTGTGTTGCTGTTTATGCTTCCAATACCAGTGCTTTTTCTGAAAATGCAGAGGAAAAAATGCACTGCACGGCAGCAGAGGGAGCTGAATTATCAGTTCCGGGATGCTCTGACGGCCATGAATGTGGCGGTACAGGCCGGCTATTCCGCGGAGAATGCGGTGCGTGCCAGTGTAAAGGATCTGGGGAGACTTTATGAAAAGGGAAGTGATATCCTGGATGAATTTCGGTATATCGAAAGCCAGCTGCGTCTGAGTGTTCCGGTGGAAGAGCTGTTCCTGGATCTGGGAAAACGCAGCGGAGTGGAAGATATTGAAAATTTTGCAGCAGTATTTTATACAGCAAAAAGAACAGGCGGGGATATGACGCAGGTGATCCAGAAAGTAGCCAGAATGCTTAGTGATAAGATCGAGGTAAAAAAAGAGATCGAGGCAACGCTGGCCGCAAAGAAATCGGAACAGATGGTTATGAGTATCATGCCGGCCGGTATCATCTGCTATCTGAAACTGACTTCGCCGGGATTTTTGGATGTACTTTATGGGAATCCTTTCGGAATCTGTGCCATGACAGTTTGCATGGTGATCTATGGCTTGTCTTACTGGCTGGGTGTGAAGATTGTAGACATAGAAGTGTAGGTGAGGATAATGTGGATACATATTTTGATATTTATGGTGATCCTTGGGGTGTTTCTGGCAGGAAAAATGGGGCGGCTGCCTCCGGAAGCCGGAAATCCGGAAGAAAAGAAACTGTTTATACGGATAGCGCTTACCGGAAATATCATCGGTATGCTCCTGACATTTCAAAGTGGCGGAGATAAGGTTTATTCATCCGGATACCGTATGGAAAAAGAGGAGACAGGTGCTTATGAAGAGAAATTCAAAGTATCTGTAGACGGAGAAGAAGCCGGTTCCCTGTATGTGCAGGTGCCGGAAAAAGAAACAGAAGGATCCGAAGAAGAACCGGAAACAGAACTTAGCGAAGAACAGCAGCGCGAGAAAGAGCTGCAGGACATGATCGTACAATATAATCAGAAAAAAACGATCCGCAGTACTATTATCTTCCAGATGAATGGAATGGAAAACATATTGAATGGGAGCAGCCAAAAGACAAAACAGGAAACCTGCTTTCAGCTCTTGGTCTGGCAGCAGCGGCAGCAGCTGTCATTGCAAAAAAACGGGAAGAACAGAATGCTCAGATAAAAAGAAGAGAACAGATGCTGATGGATTATCCAGGACTGATCATGAAATTTACCCTTCTGGTGCAGGCAGGCTTAACTGCCAGAAAAGCGTTCCAGAAAATAGCACTGGATTACGGAAAGAGAGAAGATGGTAAAAAACGTGAGGCTTACGAAGAAATCCGAGTAGCCTGTTATGAGATGGACAGTGGGATTTCCGAAGCAGAGGCTTACCGGAGATTTGGAGAACGGTGCGGACAGGTAAAGTATAAAACTCTGTCAACACTACTGATCCAGAACCTCCAGAAAGGAAGCAGGTATCTGGCCGATCTGCTGGAAAAGGAATCCGTGGAAGCCTGGGAGGAGCGAAAAAGAAAAGCAAGAGTGCTGGGAGATACAGCAGCAACAAAACTGCTTCTTCCGATGGTCTTGATGCTCCTGGTGGTGATGGCGGTGATCATGTTGCCGGCATGCCTTTCCTTTTACGGAGGGTAGGACTGGAGAACAGAGAAAGGAAATGTGAGGTGACAAATGAAAATATGTGGAAGTATGTAAAAGAATTTGCGATGGAAGAGGATGCGGTGGGTGTTGTGGAGATCATCCTGATTCTGGTGGTTCTGATCAGTCTGGTCATCATCTTTAAGGAACAGCTTACAGCACTTGTTAAAAAATCCTTACAAAAATCACAAAACAAAGCAATACGATCTGAAAATGAGAAAAAACGGTGATATCTGCTGATATTTCCGTTTTGGAAAGGAGAGGTACCCCTTGGCAGGAAATGTGAAAAAAGGCAGCATTACGATCTTTCTGGCTCTGATCTTGAGCCTGGTTCTTTCTCTTGTGTGTGCCAGCATTGAATCTGTACGCATGGCAGCTGCCAGGACACAGATACTTAACAGTATGGATATCGGCTTATATTCCTTATTTGGACAGTATGACCGAACGCTTTTGGAAGATTATGAGCTGTTTGCACTGTATGCAGGTGGAAAAGAAGAACTGGATATGGCTTCTGTATATGATGATTTTCAGACTTATATGAAACCTGTATTGAAACAGAACAGTCAGAAACTGGAGCTTCTCCAGGGCGGATTCAATGGTTATCAGCTTCTGAGCGATGGAAAAGGCGAGATTTTTTACCAGCAGGCTGTTCAGTATATGCGTGAAACTCTGGGAAGCCAGGGGGTACAGACTCTTCTCGGAAAACTGAAGGATCAGGAAAAGAAGACAGAGGATGCAGAGAAAAAAGGAGAACAGGCAGAAAATAAAGGAACGTTGGATTCCTATGATTCTGCTATTACGGACGCCGCGCAGAAGAGCGAAGAAGCAAAAAAGAACAGGAACAACAAAAAACCAGGGAGATTTTTCGGATGCAGGAAATGGGGATGATTTTACCGGCGGTGTTGATGAAAGCGTGGAAAATCCTATTCCGATCATCAGAAGAGTCCGTAAAATGGGACTTCTTGATCTGGTAGTACCATCCGAACGGGGAATATCGGATGCGGTTACAGACAGAAAAAGCCTTACATCCGGAAGAAAACTACAGACAGGACTAATGTTGGATACGGATATACGATCCGATAATTCGTATACGTCCGGAATATTGTTTGGACAGTATCTGCTAAAGAAACTGGGAAATTATCGAAGACCGGCAGCGGCGGGGGTGAATTATCAGGTGGAATATATTCTTGGAGGGAAGAACAGTGATCGGGAAAATCTGAAGTCCGTGGCAGGAAAACTTCTGGTGATCCGTCAGGGGGTTAACATGGCGTATCTGCTTTCAGATGGTGGAAAACGGATACAGGTCGAAACACTGGCGCTGGCGATTGCATCAGGTTTTCTGATCCCACCGGCGGCAGCAGTGATCGAAGCGGCACTGATCTTTTGCTGGGCATTTGCGGAGAGTATTCTGGATGTCCGGGAACTTTTTGCAGGAGGACATGTACCTCTTATAAAAAACTCCTCAGACTGGCAGCTGTCTTTGAGTAATCTGCCCAATATCCTGGACAAACTGGATTCTTCAAGAAAGGATGCAGGGAATGGAATGTCTTATGAGGATTATCTTCAGGTTCTGCTTATGGCGAAAGGAAAACAGGATAAAGTTCTGAGAGGAATGGACATGATCGAGTGCTCTGTACGTGAAAAGGGAAAAAGACCGGGTTTTCAGATGGATCACTGCATCACTGCCGTGGAAGCGTCTGCAGATGTAAAAGCAAACAGACGGAAAATATTTACAGTTACGCGTCAGTATATGTATGAATAGAAAGAGAGGTGTACAGGGATGCTTTTTCAGAAAGAAAAAGAAGATAAAAATCAGATAAACAGACTGGATCAAAAAAGAGAAAGGCGCTCTCGAAGAGCTTTTTTCCTGCTTTCCCCGATAAGCCGGAAAACGCTTTCTGGAAAAGTATCCCTGTGCACCTTTCTGAAAAAAGCAAGTCTCACCCTGGAGACTGCGATGGCTTTGCCGCTGTTTTTTTCGGAGTGCTCACGCTGCTTTCTTTTATGGATATTTACAAGGTACAGACGGAGCATCTGACCGGCTTGTGCCAGAAAGCAAAGGAAGCAGGTATGTATGCGTATGGTGCTGGCGGTTCAGGTACAGAAACGATCACATTGCCGGACTTATATTCCTATCAGCCCATAGGCGGTCTGATCCCGCTTCCTAAAATATGGTTCCATAATACGGTAAAGGTCCATACGTGGAATGGTGTGGTATACGAAAATGGAAAGGATACAGTGGAGAGCCAGCCTATGGTGTATGTGACAGAATCAGGAAGTGTGTATCACAGAAAACTGGGGTGCAGTTATCTGAATCTGTCTGTTCAGCAGATATCAGGCTCTTCGGTTAAAGCTTTAAAAAATGCATATGGAGAAAAGTATCAGGCCTGTGAGCTGTGCAGTCGTGGGCAGGAACCGGCCGGAGTGGTATATATCACAAAAAAGAGTAACCGTTTTCATAACAGGGAAAGCTGCAGCGCATTGAAACGATCTGTACGGATGGTGAAAGAAACGGAGGTTTCCGGTGAAATGAGTGCCTGCGGACGATGTGGCTGAAGGGAGAGATCATGAGCAGTGTAAAAATTTGCATGACTGTACTTCTTGTAATTAATACCTGGACAGATATCCGAAAAAAGAAATCTGTTTACCGGTGCTTTTTATTTTTCTGGCAGGCGGGATCCTGTGGCGGATCAGGCAGGGGCTTCTCTGGCCGGCAGGGATTATTTCCATGGGAATCGGAGTATTTATAATTTTGATCGCTTTGATCAGTGGAGGAATGGTCGGATTTGGAGACGGATTGCTGATACTGACAATGGGCTCTGTGCTGGGAGCCGGAGAACTGGCAGGGATCCTCTGTGGTGCATTA
Organism: Ruminococcus sp. SR1/5; assembly: GCF_000209835.1. Classification (NCBI taxonomy): domain Bacteria; kingdom Bacillati; phylum Bacillota; class Clostridia; order Eubacteriales; family Oscillospiraceae; genus Ruminococcus; species Ruminococcus sp. SR1/5. Next base: position 1,399,690 of record NC_021014.1, read on the forward strand.
TTGTTGTGCGGAATCTACTCAGGCATTGAGTATCTTATGCTAAAAAAGAGTCGAAGTGAGGAAATTCCTTTTGTACCGTTTCTGTTGATCGGATATTTGGGAGGGATATTTTTGTGAGAAAAATAAAAAGGGGAGCTTTACAATAGAAGCTGCATTGCTCATGCCTCTGGTGCTTATGATACTGATCGGAGTGCTGTATCTGGATTTTTTGTACATGACAGAGCATATCTCACTGCGGCAGCTTATGAGGCAGCAGTCAGTGGCAGTATGGAAGGATATAAAAAGAAAGGGAACATATATGAAAAGGCGGATATACAGGGTAGAATGCTGGGAGATATCGGGCTGCCGGGAGGAGAGAATCTGAGCATGCAGACAAATGCAGGAAAAACTGTGAAAGTAACTTACAGACTGGAAGTACCTGCCGGGTTCCTGGGGCAGAAATGGAAGCTGGAAGTCAGTGGTAAGGCAAAGCCTCTGCGGCCTGTGGGATGGATCCGCAAGGTAAAAGGAACTGTGGATATGCTGGGAGAGGTGACGCCATAAAATGAGAACGGAATATAAAAGAGATATGAATCATAATTATCTGATCCTGACAGGAGATGAGAGAATCGATACAGATTCTTACCAGGTAAGGATGATCGTGGCCAATGCTGTGCCTGATCTTCTTCAGTGTCGGATACAGGGAATCGACGGAAAATTCATGGTGTATTATGATATAACTTCCAGGCATTCCATGACTGCGCTTTTTGAGGAAAAAAAGATGGATCTGGAGTCGCTTCAGGTGATACTGGGAGGCTTTATACAGATCATGGAAGAAATGTCCGAGTATCTTTTGAATCCCTGTCAGCTGATCCTGGAACCGGAATATATCTATCTGGATGCGGAAAGAAAAAGTGTCCGATTTTGTTATCTTCCGGGATTTCATGGGGAAATACAGAAACAGTTTCAGAGTCTTGCGGAGTATATCCTTCCAAAGCTGGATCATGAAGACGGAAAAGCGGTTATGCTGGGATATAATGTATACAGACGTGCACTGGAGGACAGCTTTCATCTGGAATACATCAAGGAAGAGTTATATAAAATATGTAACAGCGACGAGGAAGATTTTTCTCCATATGAAAAAAAGAAAACAGTGGTCCAGGAAGAAAACAGGATGACAGAGGAGGAAAAAGCAGAGGATCTGTGGCAGGTGGAAGGCTGGGAAAGAGCCAGTGTGTCCGGAAATGAAAAACAGAAAAAATCTTCAGCGGACTCACAGAAGCGGAAAACAAACAAAATATGGAAGCCAGTGGCTGGATTTGGTGCAGCATTGGTGCTTCTTCTAGGAATTACGGCAGGAATGGCCGGCGGATATATTCCAAGAATAAGCAAAGAAATTTTTCTTCTGGGAATTCTTGCAGCAATGATACTGGGGATGCTGAGCTATATTCTGATCAAAAAAGTCTGTGGAAAAAAGAAAAACTGGATACGCCGGTGCCTGAACAGAAATATGGTGCGGCGGAAAAAGAGGCAGCTGTATATGCTGAAGATCAGAAAGAATCTGGTGCGCTGTCCGGGTGCAATGCCGATGACAGCAGAAAAGAACTGGAACAGATCAAAAAAAATATTCCGACAAAAGCGGAAGATTTTTTAGATGGATTTGGTGAAACGGTAGTTCTTTCTGCAGGTGCATCCAAAGGTCCTGCTACATTGGTGAGCCGGGAACCGGGGGAATTGGCTACCATTTATCTGGAAAGAGATATCACAGTGATCGGAAAACTGGAAACTGCGGCGGATGCAGTGATCAATATACCAACTGTCAGCAGAATCCATGCCAAGATCCGAAAAAGGGAGGGGGCATATTATCTGGCAGATCTGAACTCCAGAAATGGGACTTCTGTAAATGGACAGCTTCTGAAAACAGGAGAAGATTACTTGCTGGAGGATGAGGATGAAGTTGATTTTGCACAGGCCCGTTATATTTTTTTGAAATAACAGAGCGAAAAATCCGGTTTTGTATCGTATTAATATAGGGCCGTAGGTTGTCCGCCTGATGAAAATCTGTTAAAATAATGAAATAAATTTAAATTTTCAGATTATAACAGCGAGTTATGGGGAATATTTCCGGAACCGCTGTGGAAAGAGGCCGGAATTGGAAGAAATAAAAAAAGAACCTGTGACAGTTTTACTGATCCTCATAAATACGCTGATCTTTCTTGTGGTGGAATTTACCGGCGGTTCGGAGAACGGGCAGCATATGCTGGAATGCGGTGCTGCTTATGCACCGCTGATCCTGGAACAGGGACAGTGGTATCGGCTGTTTAGCAGTATGTTTCTGCATTTTGGTGCGCCGCATCTGATCAATAATATGCTGGTTCTGTTTGTGCTTGGCCAGAGGCTGGAACCGGTAACAGGAAAGATAAAATTTTTTCTGATCTATATATTTGGTGGTCTGGGCGGAAATATGCTCTCTTTGTTTTTTGATATGTATGCAGGAAACGCTTCTTTATCTGCAGGAGCTTCCGGAGCTGTTTTTGCAGTCATGGGCGGTATGATCTATGTGATCATACGGCACAGAGGAAGAGTGGCGGATCTGACTGTCAGACAGATGTTGATCATGGCCGCATTTTCACTGTATTTCGGATTTGCAAGTGAAGGCGTGGATAACGTAGCGCATATAGGCGGTTTGCTGAGTGGTTCCCTGATCGCTGTAATTCTTTATCATCCCAGAAAAATATGGAAAACAGTTCCCTGACCGGGAGTACTCTCAAGCGTGATGTCTCCACTATGTGCCTGAGCAATCTGTTTTGAAACAGCAAGGCCAAGGCCGGTCCCGGATTCTTTGGTTGTAAAAAATGGCTGAAATATCGTAGCCTGCTGTTCCTTTGAGATTCCACATCCGTTATCCCGGATATCAATGCGGATGCCGGAATTTTCCGGAATGACAGAAAAAGAAATCTTTCCTCCGGGAATGGGAACGGCTTCCCATGCGTTTTTCAGAAGATTCAGAAGCATCTGCCGGACACGGATCCGGTCAAGAGCCATCGATGGCAATGAATCCGGAATATCTGTTTCAAGTGTGATCTCCAGATAATCCAGAGTAGGTTTTATGGAGGAAAGGATCGTTCGGAGGTAGCTGCAGGTGTCAATGTTTTCTCTTTTGACATGGCCTGCATTATTAAATGCAGAAAGTTCATCAAGAAGTTCTTTTACATAATCAAGATTATCCATAACATCATCCCAGTGCTCATATTCTTTGACATCAGGATGTGCAGATGCGATCATCTGGAGTCCGCTGTTAATAAGAGTCAGAGGATTCCGGAGTTCATGTGAAAATTTTGAAAGTGTATAATGAAAATCGTTTTTCAATTTACTGACTGTAGTATCGTTGCACATATTATCACCTCGAAAAAATATTAACATCAGAAATTTCAAATATCAACAAGAACAGTATTGAAAAATTCGAGAAAATACGACAAAATAAGAATATAGATAAAATAATTTTGCAAACAAGGAGGACAAAATAATGGGAGATTGCATATTTTGTAAAATCGCAAATGGAGAGATTCCATCAGCAACACTTTATGAGGATGAGGAATTTCGCGTGATTCTGGATCTGGGACCGGCAAGCAAAGGACACTCATTGATCCTGCCGAAAAAGCATGCAGCGAATATTTATGAACTTCCGGATGAGACTGCCGGAAAAGCAATGATCCTGGCTAAAAAAATGGCAGGAAAGCTGAGAGATGCACTGAACTGTGATGGATTTAATGTTGTGCAGAACAATGGAGAGATCGCAGGACAGACTGTGTTTCATTTTCACATGCATCTGATTCCGAGATATGAGGGAGATGGTGTTGGTTTAACCTGGAAACCCGGAGAACTCAGCGATGAGGTGAGAGATGAAATCTTAAAGAAAATTAAAGAATGACAAATAGCCACTAAAGAGGAAAAATGAATAATCAGACATTTGAAGAGTTTTATCTTAAATACCGAAAAATATCCAGAGGGTATGCGTATGGAGTTCTCCATGACTGGAGTGCTGCTGATGATGTCAGTCAGGATGTACTTTACAAAATGTATACTATAAAGGATGGCCTGAATATTGATAATGAAAAGATGATGTTTTCTCTGATCAAGAGGGCATCTATGAATAAGGCTTTGGATTATATAAAGAAATCAAGCTCCAAGCATGAGTTTGTCTGTCAGGAAGAAGTTGCGGCATTTCTGGAAGAACAGAATTCGGTCGATGCGGAAGATGTATTTCTGCGTAAAGAGAAGAAAGAATTTATGTATATGGTGCTGAGAAGATTTCGAAAGAAACAGCCGATAAATTATGAGATCTTAATTCAGGTCAAATATCTGGAGATTTCCGTTGAAACAGTTGCAGAAGAATATGGTCTGACGAAAAGTGGTGTCAATAACAGGATATATAAAGCGAAGCGCTGGCTGCAGGAAGAATTTCGCAAAGTATACGAATAAAAGAAAACCCTGCCAGCCCGGAAGGGAGTGGCAGAGTTTTCATATGGCTGTTGTGGAAATATAGTCAGGCTCTGGCGCATTCTTCAATAAGATCAGTGATCTTACTGATGGAATCTACCTGGCCGTTTCCTGCCATAGCATCTGTATATTTCTGACGATCGGTATAGAGCTGGCGGATGGTTTCCAGAAGCTTTTCTTCTGTAATCTCCTCTTCTTCCAGCACTTTACTGAAGCCCTGGCGTTCGAAGGATCGAGCGTTAAGGATCTGGTCACCACGACTGGCTTTGGCAGAAAGCGGGATCAGAAGATTTGGCTTATGAAGTTCGCGGATCTCACAGATTGCGTTAGCACCTGCGCGGGAGATCACGATATCAGCCATGGCAAACAGATCCGGAAGCTCGTCCTGGATATATTCATACTGGACGTATCCGGCAGTACCGTTGAGAGATTCATCAGTTTTTCCTTTTCCGCAGAGATGAACAACCTGGAATTCCTTCAGAAGTTCAGGGAGGATCTTGCGGACATTATCATTGACAGAAGCAGCTCCCAGACTACCACCGATAACCATAAGTACCGGTTTGTCAGCAGTGAAGCCACAGAATTTACGACCGTTTTCCGCATTTCCGGAAAGAAGTTCCTGGCGGATCGGAGTTCCTGTAAGAACTGCTTTGTCAGCAGGAAGATTGGCGACTGTCTCAGGAAAATTACAGCAGATTCTGGATGCAGAAGAGAGACAGAGTTTATTGGCAAGACCTGGAGTCATGTCGGACTCGTGGATCAATGCGGGGATTTTTAAACGTTTGGCCGCGATCACAACGGGAACCGTAACGAAACCGCCTTTAGAAAAAACAACGTCCGGTTTCAGCTCTTTCAGAATCTTTCTGGCCTGGCTGAATCCCTTCAGTACACGAAACGGGTCAGAGAAGTTTTTGAGATCGAAGTAACGTCTCAGCTTTCCGGATGAGATTCCATAATATGGGATTCCAAGTTCTTCGATCAGTTTTTTTCGATTCCTTCGTAGGAACCGATGTAGGAAATCTTATAACCAAGCTCCCTGAGCTTTGGAATCAGGGCAATATTTGGAGTTACATGTCCGGCAGTACCACCGCCGGTAAGTACGATGTGTTTCATTTGGATTCCTCCTGAATAGTCATATACTATCATTAAATATGAACTCTAACGGAGGAATTGTCAAGGAAAGATAGGATTACAGGAGAAAATAATGGAAAATTTCAGGGATGCCGAACTGAAAAAATGGTTGGCAGAAGAATATGAAAAAGAAACCGAAGAGATGGAAAAAATCCTGTTTCCAGATGGAGTGATTCCTGATGATGGAGAAACAGAAGAGGAGGCAAAGGCTGCTTATCAGAGGCTTGTAGAAAAACTGAAAGCAGATGGTGTTTACAAAGAAGACGAAACTGACAGTATTAAAACTGATGATCATAAAGAGAATGTAAAAATCGTTTATCTGCCCGAAAAGAAAAGTCATAAAGCAGCTCGCGTAGCGGCAGCAGTACTTGTATGCTCAGCCGGTATCTTCGCCGCAAGCATGACCAGCCAGGCGAACAGGAGGTATTTTATTGATTCTGTGAGGTATTGGGTTGGACATGATACGAAGATTGTGGTAGATAATGATAGAACGAATGAGAAAGAATGTGAAGATGAGCAAAAGGCAATTGATGATATAGAAAAAGAGTTAAGTGTTGATATTCCACGCTTTTTATATCGGCCTGAGGGACTTGAATTCAAAGATTACAATATAAGTAAAGATTTTGAATATGCTTTATTGCAGTATGATTATAATGACACAATTATGACATTATATATTAATAAATATGATAAGGAAACCAAAAGTACTGGTGCGAGTTTAGATGGAAAAGAAATAGAAACAATCAAATTACCGGAGGGAGAAGCGAGCATTCAGGTGAAAAGAATAATGGCTAAAGGAGATAAGAAAGCCAGTTATGTTGCATATTGGAATAATTCCACAGAATTTTATCAAATAGAATCCCAAATGGAAGAAAAGGAGTTTATAAAATTAATCAAAAATATAAAATTTTGACGAGATAATGTTTTTTTTCATCGTATATATAATGTAATGAAAGTTTAAAGGAGAAAGGCATTATATGAAAGAGAAAATGAAAAGAATAATAAGCATGTTGTTTTTGGCATGTTGCTGCAGTATATTATTTGTAGTTCCTGCAATGGCAGAAGGCTTATCAGATGATTTTTCAGTGGAAACAGATACGGATGGAGATTATGCAGAGGATACGACTTACAGTGTTCTTAGAGGCAATAACTTAAGTTTTGGAACAACAACGATAAAAAAGATGGCAAGTAATAAAGTTGGAATCTCTGGAATAACTCAGTGCCATCATGTATGCAGTAAAGTTTATTTGGATGTTTACTTGGAAAGAAAGGTAAATGGAACATATTCTACATATAAAAGCTGGAGTTTTACAGCATCAAACGCAAGTAATTTAGTTAAAGATCTTACGGTAATCGTACCAAAGGGTTATTACTACCGTGTACGAGGCTATCACGCAGCTAAAGATGGCAGTAAAGAATCAACCACAACCTTAACCAATGGTATTCTTGTAAAATAATAAATCAACAAAATAACACACCCCCCAGCGATGCCACTCCCCCAAAAAATAAAAAATCCAGTAAACTTTACATTACCTTCGCTGGGGAATGTCTAAAAATTCTGAATAATATCAAAAAATCTAAAAAATCCCCTTAAAAAAGAAACATATTTCACAAAAAGACTGTCAAAAAACATATATTTCGTGTATAATAAATACAATAACAAACCGTTAATAAACAAAAAGTCGATTATTTCTTCTTGGAATTGTATATCACAGCGTTTCTGGACGATCGGATATCACAGAGAGATCCTTCAGGCTTTTTTTGATATGGAAATTTCAGAACGTGGGACGGAAAAGGGGGCTTGTGCATGAAGATAACATTTATCGGTGCTACGCATGAGGTGACTGGAAGCTGTTATTATCTGGAAGCGGCGGGACGGAAGTTTCTGGTGGATTATGGAATGGAGCAGGGACCGGATTATTATGAAAATAAGGAGCTTCCGGTGGCTCCGGGTGATCTGGATTTTGTGCTTCTGACACATGCACACATGGATCATTCCGGAAATCTTCCGGCCTTGTATGCAAAAGGCTATCAGGGGCCGATCTATGCGACAGAGGCAACTTGTAATCTCTGCGATATCATGCTTCGTGACAGCGCACATATCCAGATGTTCGAGGCTGAGTGGAGAAACCGAAAGGGGCGGAGAGAAGGAAAACCGGAATTTATTCCTGCATACACGATGGAAGATGCCATGGGTGTGCTCCGGAACTTCGTCAGATGCCCATATGATAAGATCATCAAACCGGCAGAGGGAATCGAAGTAAGATTTGTGGATGCAGGACATCTTCTTGGCTCCAGCAGTATTGAAGTCTGGATGACGGAAGAGGACAAAACAGAAAAGATCGTTTTTTCCGGCGATATCGGAAATATCGATCAGCCGCTGATCAGGGATCCGGTATATATCCGAGAGGCAGATTATGTTGTGATGGAATCTACCTACGGAGACCGCAGTCATGGAGAACGTCCGGATTATCCGGCAATACTGGCAGAGATCATCCAGAGGACCTTTGACAGAGGCGGCAGTTTGGTGATCCCGTCCTTTGCAGTAGGCCGTACTCAGGAAATGCTGTATTTTATCCGACAGATCAAAGAACAGGGACTGGTTCACGGCCATGATGGTTTTACGGTATATGTAGACAGTCCCCTTGCCAATGAGGCAACTACGATCTTCAGTGAGAATGCATATACCTGCTATGATGAGGAAGCAATGGATCTTTTGAATAAAGGTATCAATCCGTTATCCTTCCAGGGATTGAAGACCTCCGTTACTACCGATGATTCCAGAGCTATCAATTTTGATGAGGACTGCAAGGTGATCATTTCCGCCAGCGGTATGTGTGATGCTGGTCGTATCAAACATCATCTGAAACACAATCTGTGGAATCCCAGAAATACCATTCTTTTTGTTGGATACCAGGCTATCGGAACTCCGGGACGGGCATTATTGGAAGGTGCTGTGGAGCTGAAGTTGTTTGGTGAGACTGTGCAGGTAGCTGCTGAAATATGCAAAATGCCGGGAATCAGCGGTCATGCTGATGTAAACGGACTTATAGAATGGGCGAAAGCCTTTGAGACGAGACCAAAACACGTATTTGTTACGCATGGTGATGATACGGTGACGGAGATTTTTGCCCAGAGGCTTAAAGAAGAGCTTGGGTATGATGCAACAGCACCCTTTAGTGGAACTGAATATGATCTTCTGGAGAACCGGTGTATCCATGAGGCTGTCGGTGTTCGAATCGTAAAGGCAACTGCTTCGCCGAAAACAACCAAGGCTGCCCGTGCATATGAGAAGCTGCTGGCTATGGGACGTCGCCTGATGTCCGTGATCCGGAAGAATGAAGGCTGCCCCAATAAAGATCTGGATCGTTTTGCAAGAGATATCCAGTCATTGTGTGACAAGTGGGATAGAACGGACATTTAACCGAATAACGTTGAGGCAGTTATTTTGTCAGATCATCCTAAAATCACCCTGCGGAAATTTTTCGCAGGGTGATGATAAATCCGATATACAAAATAAGATTATGTGAGATCAGCCTTCGTTCAATGCCTGGCGGATGGCTTTTGCAAGCTGATCCGGACATGAAGTTGGTTTGAATCCGCAGCGGATGCCTTCCAGACGGGAGATCACTTCATCTGCATCCATTCCCTCTGCAAGCTGTGCAACACCCTGTGTGTTTCCGGAACATCCGCCTGTAAACTTGATATTGTGAACTTTTTTATTATCGTCGATCTCGAACTCAATTCCCTGAGCACAGACGCCTTTTGTCTTATAAACCATTCTGGTTACCTCCTGTTCTGTTTATTTATCGATTATAGCATCTCTCAAAAAAAGTTTCCATAAAAAATAAAATTTGTTATAATGAACAATGTAGAAAAAGAAAAAGATACTGCTGAACGGAAAAAACTGTGAAATTCAGCGGGATATCATATTGAAAGAGAGGATTTACAGATCATGAAATGTGTTGGAATCATAGGAGCAATGGAACAGGAAGTAGCAAGACTGAAAGAGGTTATGGAGAATGTATCCATTACTACCAGAGCCGGAATGGATTTTTATGAGGGTGTTCTGGAAGGAAAGAAGGTAGTTGTGGTACAGTCCGGGATCGGTAAGGTAAATGCCGGCATGTGCACCCAGATCCTGGCAGATCTCTTTCAGGTGGAAGCGGTGATCAATACCGGTATCGCAGGAAGCCTTAACAATGATATCAATATTGGAGATATCGTACTTTCCACAGATGTTCTTCATCATGATATGGATGCAACCGGATTCGGATATCCGAAGGGACAGATTCCGCAGATGAAAGAGTTTTCCTTCCAGGCAGATGAGTGCCTTCGTAAGATCGCACATGATGTATGTGAGGAGGTAAATCCGGAGATCAGGGTTTTTGAAGGAAGAATTGCTTCCGGAGATCAGTTTGTATGTGATCAGGGTGTAAAAGATAATATTGTAAAGGAATTCAGCGCCTATGCTGTTGAGATGGAGGGCGCAGCGATCGGACAGGCAGCAGCTCTTAACGGGATTCCATTCCTGATCATCCGTGCTATCTCAGATAAAGCAGATAATAGTGCAAACATGGATTATCCGGCTTTTGAAAAGCTTGCAATTGAGCACAGCGTACGTCTGACCCAGGGAATGCTGAAACGGATGGCCTGATCGGAACTTTGGAGGGAACCGTCATTTTTCTTCTGCATATACTGTAAGAGATAGCAGAGAGAGGACCGCAGAAGAGTTATGATCTATCCAGATTTTTATCCGTTTTATGCTACACAGGGAAGTCCTGGTTTTTATAATGAAGAGAGAGAACAGGAAAAGGAATTTGATCTGATGAGATCATACTATCCGGATACAGCCCGAAGGATCCAGGAAAAAGCGGAAGCACAGTGTCAGCTTTTGGATTATGAGGGAAGCCGGCTGTATGATGAATATCCGGATCGTTTCATGCTCTATCACATCTGTCACCAGGTGAAAGGACAGATGGAAGGAGATACCAGTGTACAGGAGATTCCAGGAGGGTTCCTGGATGATCTGATCGAAGTGCTGGTGTATCAGGAGATTTCCAGACGAAGATGCAGGAGGAAAAGGTGCAGAAAATGTTTCCGCACTGAGTATTAAAATGGCGGTTTACCCATGAACGATACAGTGATACTGGCAGAAGCGACCAAAACTGGTTCGCACAACATCTGTCCATATACAATAAAACAAAAAGTGAATATAATGGAAGTATGATGAAAACAATAAGGGAATTTTTAGAAGAACAGATTAATGAACAGCTGATACAGGCTGTTGTCAGTGGCCGCAGGACTGGCGAGGGACCTTCCAAGGTGAAGCTTCGTCCTGTGGAGCTGAAGGGTCAGATTTTTTACCAGGCGTCCATGACAGAAGGGACGAAGGTTTATCATAAGAATTTTACCAGGGAAGAGATGATCGCTTATCTGGAGCATGCCATGGAGGAATTTCGTCAGCTTCAGGCAACTGGACGCAGTCAGGATGGAAGTATCCTTATCAGCAAGAAAGGGAAAGCAACCATCAAAACAAAACAACACGGGCCTGCGCAGAATGAGAAGATAAAGATCGCTCCTCATAACCGGGTGAAACAGTACATTCTCAGAGAGGGAACGGCAGCTCCGTTTCTGGTGGATCTGGGAGTTATGACAAAGGATGGAAAGATCGTTGCTTCCAGATATGACAAGTTCAGACAGATCAATCGCTTTCTGGAGTTTATCAGGGATATCCTTCCGAAGCTTCCTAAAGACAGAGAGATCACGATCCTGGATTTTGGCTGCGGAAAATCCTATCTTACTTTTGCTATGTATTATTATCTCAGAGAACTGGAGGGTTTTGATGTAAACATCATAGGGCTGGATCTTAAGGAAGATGTGATACGGCATTGCAGTGAATTGGCCAGATCTTATGGTTATGACAAGCTGCATTTTTACCAGGGAGATATTGCAGGGTACGAAGGCGTTTCTTCTGTGGACATGGTGGTGACACTTCATGCCTGCGATACAGCAACAGATTTCGCTCTGGCCAAGGCAGTGGAATGGGGGGCTCAGGTGATCCTGTCTGTTCCATGCTGTCAGCATGAACTGAATCGTCAGATTCGAAACGAAATGCTCCAGCCTGTTATGCGTTATGGGATCCTGAAGGAAAGAATGGCAGCTCTGATCACAGATGGTCTTCGTGCCGAGCTTCTGGAAAGCAAAGGATATGAAACCCAGCTTCTTGAATTTATCGATATGGAACATACACCAAAAAATATTCTGATCCGCGCAGTAAAAACCGGAAAGAAAAAGAGCAGGGACAGTTTTTCGGATACCATGAAGGCTCTTCATGTGGCTCCTACCCTGGATAGGCTTCTTTATCCGGAAGAGTCAGCCTCACAGAAGGGAGAATGACATGATGAAGATCCTACGTAAGGGAGTGATACTGCTGGTGATCTTTGTGGCAGTAGTAGCCGGGACCTCATTTCTGATGAACAGTCAGTCTACAGATAACCGCTCAGATATGAACGATGCCACACTTCCGGAGGTTATGGTAAAGATCGGAAGTACCCAGGCAAATAAGATGTATGGATACAGACAGCAGATGCAGACCGATTTCATGAGAGGAAGTATTACTCCGCTGGATACGACCAAAAAAGTGTCTTTTGAGATCAACCCATATGCTGATACAGTAACAGGGCTTGCTTATGAGGTACGGACTTCAGACGGAAGCAAAGTTATGGAGAACCGTAAGATCAAGAATCTCACGAAAGAGGACAACGGCTGTTTAAGTACAGAGATTGAGATCGGCAGTGACCTTCGCATGAACCAGGAGTATTCCATGCAGATCACGCTGGATACCAGTGAGGGGGAAGTTTACTACTATACAAGAGTGGTTTCCAGAACCCAGTTGAATACAGAAGCGTATCTTCAGTTTGTCAAGGATTTTTCCACAAAGTGTCTGGACAAGGAACAGGCAGATACGCTGACCGGATATCTGGAAGCGGAGGATATTTCCGGCGGAACGAATTACAATAATATTTCCATCAGTTCCGGACTTTCCAATATCAGCTGGGGATCCCTTTCTCCGAAGCTCTACATGGAAGGAGTTCCGCTGATCGATGATATCAATGAAACGACTGCAAGTATTACGCTGGATTATCAGGTTTCCGCACAGGATGATGAGGGTAAAACCGAAATTTATGATGTTACGGAATTTTACCGTATGCGTTATACAGAAACAAGGATCATGCTGCTTGATTTTAAACGTTCTGCAACGAAGGTATTTGATCCGTCTCAGAAGGTAGTTTCCGATGCAGGCCTGCTTCTGGGTGTCCGTGACAAGAATGTCACCTATGCTTCAGACAGCAGTGGAAAGATCGTTGCTTTTGAGCAGGATGGGGATCTCTGGTCTTATGCACCGTCCAGCGGAAAGATCACAAGGATCTTCAGCTTCCGCAAAGAGGAAGATAACGATTCCAGATATGTGCGCAACGAACATGATATCAAGATCATCCGAGTGGCAGATAACGGGGATGTGGACTTTGTATTGTACGGTTACATGAACCGTGGTGTTCACGAGGGATACAGCGGTGTCTGTGTTTATCACTACAACAGCGACCGTAATGTGGTGGAAGAAAAAGTATTCATACCAAGTACAGAATCCTACGAGTTCCTGAAGGAAGATCTTGGAACACTCACTTATGTAAACAAAAACAATCAGCTGTTTCTGCTGTTTGCACAGAAGCTGTATCAGGTAGATATTGAGACAGGAACCTCACAGGTTCTGGAAGAAGGAATCAAACAGAACCATTTTGTTGTGTCAGATACCAAGGCACATGCAGCATGGCTGATCGAATCCGGAGATGATGCAGGGAAGATCCGGGAAATTGAATTTGATTCTCTGAAAACAAGAGATATTTCGCCGGAAAGCGGAAAAAATTTGAGAGCTTTGGGATTTATGAATGAAGATCTGGTATATGGGATCCTTTCCGATGAAGACATTCTTACGGATGCCAACGGACATGAAACAGAGGGAATCAGTACATTCCGCATTGAAAGCTTTAAAGGAAAGGTGAAAAAAGAGTATCGTCAGGATGGCCTTTATATCACCAACGTAACGGTTGGCAGTACCATGATGGAGTTTGAACTTTCTGCAAAATCCGGGAATGCTTATACAGTCCAGAAAAAGGACAATATCATGAATAACAAAAAAGCATCCGGAAGCCAGATAGATGTAGCATTGATCACTACAAACCGTGCAGGAACGCTGATCCGCCTGACCATGACTCAGAAACCGGAGACAGACAGTCCGCTGCTTGTTTGTTCCAAGATCGAGAGTACTGAAGACTCATCGGTAACATTGGATACTACCGTTCCACAGGGAGAACTTTATTATGTTTATGCATATGGTTCTCTTGACCGTATCTATACCGATCCGGCTGCAGCTGTGAAACGCGCGGATGCGCAGACTGGAGTGGTACTTAACCGTGCGCAGCAGTATGTCTGGGAACGTGGAAACAAAAAACAAAGCTCCAGATGAATATAGAGGATGTACCGGAAAGTATACGTACAGCCAACTGGAAGAAAAAAGAACTTCAGGATAGCCTTGGTGATATGGGAACGGTGATCGATCTGACCGGCTGCACTCTTGACAATGTTCTTTATGAGGTCAGTGCCCAGAGACCGGTGATCGCCAAGACAGGAGAAAATTCCAGTGTGGTGATCGTAGGCTATGATGAATATAATACCTATCTTTATGATCCGGCAACAGGGCAGATCAGCCCGTATGGAATGAATGACAGTACAGCGCTGTTTGAGAGTGCCGGAAATGTATTTCTCACCTATATAGAAAACGTCATAGAGTGATGCTTACAGAGCAGGCCGGATGAAGGCCATGGGGTTACAGCAGGATGGCAAGACGGGAGTTCCCGTTTGGCATAAATCGGAAAACAGGAAAAAGTTCCTGTTTTCCGGGAAAAGCGCGACAGGAAAGGGGAAAAGCAATGTTAAGTGAAAGTATTAAAAAACTGGTACAGTATGGGGTGGAGAGTGGTATTACTCCGGAATGCGAAAGAATTTATGCAACCAATCTTCTTCTGGATGCCTTTGGGGAAAGCGAATATACAGAACCGGAGACAGAGTATGCTAAAATCAATCTTGAGGAGACTTTGAACGAACTTCTTGATGAGGCTGTAAAGAGGGGCATCATTGAGGACAGTATTGTGTACAGAGATCTCTTTGATACAAAACTGATGAACTGTCTGATGCCGCGTCCTGCTCAGGTACAGAGAGAATTCTGGGCTGCTTATAAAGAAGATCCGGAAAAAGCCACAGATTATTTTTATAAGCTGAGTCAGGACAGTAACTATATCAGACGTTATCGCGTAAAAAAAGATCAGAAATGGACAGTAGACAGCGAATATGGCAAGATCGATATCACGATCAACCTGTCCAAGCCGGAAAAAGATCCAAAGGCTATCGCAGCTGCCAAGCTGGTAAAGTCCAGTAGCTATCCAAAATGTCTGCTTTGTCCGGAAAATGAAGGCTATGCAGGAAGAGTCAATCATCCGGCAAGGGAGAACCACAGGATCATCCCGATCACCATCAATGACAGTCCATGGGGCTTCCAGTACTCTCCATATGTTTACTACAATGAACATTGTATCGTATTTAACAGTCAGCATACTCCGATGAAGATCGAGAGAAATACATTTATCAAGCTGTTTGATTTTGTAAAGCTGTTCCCACATTATTTCCTTGGCTCCAATGCGGATCTTCCAATCGTAGGAGGTTCTATCCTCAGCCACGATCATTTCCAGGGCGGGCATTATACCTTTGCCATGGCGAAGGCAGAGATTGAAAAGCATGTGACGATCCCGGGATACGAAGATGTGGAAGCCGGCATTGTAAAATGGCCTCTTTCCGTACTGCGTATCCGCAGCAAAGACGAGACGAGACTGATCGATCTGGCAACACATGTACTGGCAGGCTGGAGAGGATATACGGATGAGGCTGCATTTATCTTTGCAGAAACAGACGGAGAGCCGCACAACACCATCACACCGATCGCACGTAAAGTGGGAGATACCTTTGAACTAGATCTGACATTACGTAACAATATCACAACAGAGGAGCATCCGCTGGGGGTTTATCATCCGCATGCATGCTATCATCATATCAAGAAAGAGAATATCGGTCTTATCGAAGTTATGGGACTCGCTGTTCTTCCGGCACGTCTGAAAGAAGAGCTGGAGCTTCTTGAAGAATACATTTTAAGCGGCAGGGACATCGCTTCCAATGAGAAAATCGAGAAACATGCTGCATGGGTTGCAGAATTTCTGCCAAAATATGAGAAACTTGATAAAGATAATATCCAGGAAGTCCTTCGCAGGGAAGTGGGCAATGTATTTGTTCATGTACTGGAGGATGCCGGTGTTTATAAATGCACACCAGAGGGCAGGGATGCATTTATGAGATTTATCAATACTCTGTAAAAAAAAGTACGGAGGCACCCGGGGATGGATATGTATTTCAGGAGGAGTTTATTTATATGAAAAACAGAGAAAAAACCGGAAAGGCCTTTCGGATAAAATGGCTTTTGCTGGCACTTGTGGCAGCTGCACTGATCTTTGTGCCGGCTGCATCGCATAAGGTGTCGGCGGCGAAGCTTGTTTATACCGTTAAGTTCAATAATAATTCAGGTACCAGCAAAAGTAAGACGTATACCGCACTGACACAGAATGTGACATTAAATACTACGATCCGGCTTCCGGCAGTACCCAAGGCTGTGGGATATCAGAATCTCGGATGGACCACACGGAAGGGGAGCAGTAAGGTGGTATATAAAGCAGGTGCCCGCGTAAAGGTCAGAAAAGATATGACTCTGTATGCGGTCCGCAGAAAGAGCAGATACTATACCGTAAACTTCTATCTTGGAAATGGAAGCACCAATTCCGCATATAAGAAGCTGCAGAAAAAAGTAGAAGAGGGTACATATTACACATTGCCTGCAGTTCCATCCAGATCGGGATATGTAAATCTTGGCTGGTCAACAGCAAAGAACGGCAAGGCATCTACTGCAAAAAAAGTAGGAACGAAGATTAAAATCTCCGGTAATATCAGATACTATTCCGTACAGATGCAGTCAGTAAAAGTAAATCTCCGCAAGGCAAACGGAACCGTATGGAAGACAGTAACACTTGGAAAGGGCGGTTACCTTAAGCTCCCATCTGTATCCAATGCGACAGGTTATACGTTTATGGGTTGGTCTAAGACCAGACGGACCGGTTCTTCCACAGATCCGGATTATGAAGCCGGTGAACTTCTGCGGATCAGCAAAAACACCAATCTGTATGCGACGGTATTTAACCGTGCACTGGAGAAGGACATCAGTTCCGATGAGATGGCTCATCCGGCGATCGGTATGATGTACAGTAAGGTTATTTTTGTGGGGGATTCCCGTACTGCAGGAATACAGGCGACACTGAAAAAACAGATGAGCAGTTCTGTAACAAATGGGGTTTCTTTTGTTGCAAACCCAGGAAAGGGCTTGAGCTGGTTCAGAGATACAGGATATGCACAGCTTATAGAAGAGATCGACAAAACAGAAGGTTCCAAACCGATCGCCGTTATCTTTAATCTGGGTGTCAATGACCTGGGAAATGCAGGCAATTATGTCAGCTATATGACCAATATTGCATCCACACTGAAAAGTAAGAACTGTAAACTCTTTTATATGTCCGTAAACCCGATCAACAGTACCATGATCACAAAAGCAGGAAGAGGCGCCCGTACAGAAGCACAGGTAAGAGAATTCAACAGCAAGATCCGTTCCGGTCTTTCTCTGGATTACAAGTACATCGATATGTACAGCGTACTTATGAAAAAAGGCTACGGGACCAATGCTTCCTACAATGGCACAGACGCTGACAGTGATGATGGACTTCACTACACAACAAAGACATTCAAGAGGATCTACTATTACTGCATTACTTATCTCAACACAGGAAGTATCAACGCATCTTATTATTAATGGTATAACAGACAGAAAAATCCCGTCTGCCGGAGACATTCCGCCAGGCGGGATTTTTCTGTCCGGCGGCCTGCTATTTTTCTGTCCGACAGGGCAATTACTCCTTGCACGAACCATGAGAATAGTCTATACTTAATTCGATACGGACGTTTGGAGGTCCGCAGGGACGTGTGATCCTGAATATGAGGAATGAGGTATAGATTATGAAACTGACAACAGTGAAAGAGATTTACAGAAACCGTGAACAGTATCTCGACAAAGAGATCACCGTAGGTGGATGGGTACGAAGTGTTCGTGATTCCAAGGCGTTTGGATTCATCGTACTTCATGATGGAAGCTTTTTTGAAACTCTTCAGATCGTATATCACGATAACATGGAGAATTTCGCAGAGGTTTCCAAGCTGAACGTTGGAGCGGCCATCATTGTTAAGGGAACGCTGGTAGCTACCCCTCAGGCGAAGCAGCCATTTGAGATCCAGGCAACAGAGATATCTGTAGAGGGAGCTTCCGCACCGGATTATCCACTTCAGAAGAAGAGACACAGTCTTGAATACTTAAGGACCATGACACATTTAAGACCGAGAACAAATACTTTTCAGGCTGTATTTCGTGTACGTTCTCTCTGTGCATATGCGATCCATAAATTTTTCCAGGAGAGAGGCTTTGTCTATGTGCATACACCGCTGATCACAGGAAGTGACTGTGAAGGTGCAGGAGAGATGTTCCAGGTAACAACACTGGATCCGAAGAATATTCCGCTGACAGAGGATGGAAGTGTTGATTATTCACAGGATTTCTTCGGAAAGGAGACAAATCTTACCGTAAGCGGACAGCTGAACGGAGAGACTTATGCACAGGCATTCCGCAATATCTACACATTCGGACCGACCTTCCGTGCTGAGAATTCCAACACTACCCGCCATGCAGCTGAGTTCTGGATGATCGAGCCTGAGTGTGCGTTTGCAGACCTTCAGGATGCTATGGAGCTTGCAGAGGCTATGCTGAAATACGTGATCCGTTATGTCTTTGAGAATGCACCGGAGGAAATGAACTTCTTCAATTCCTTCATTGACAAGGGGCTTCTTGACAGACTGAACCATGTGCTTAATTCTGAATTTGCGCATGTGACCTATACAGAGGCTGTTGAGATCCTTGAGAAGAACAATGACAAATTTGATTACAAGGTATTCTGGGGATGTGATCTTCAGACAGAGCATGAGCGCTATCTGACAGAGCAGGTCTACAAGAGACCGGTATTTGTTACAGATTATCCGAAGGAGATCAAGGCATTCTACATGAAACTCAACGAGGATGGAAAGACAGTTGCGGCTATGGACTGTCTGGTGCCGGGAATCGGAGAGATCATTGGAGGAAGCCAGAGAGAGGATGACTACGACAAGCTGAAAACACGTATGGATGAGCTGGGTCTGAAACCGGAGGATTACGATTTCTATCTGGATCTTCGTAAATATGGTTCCACACGTCATTCCGGCTTTGGTCTTGGATTTGAGAGATGTGTCATGTACCTTACAGGTATGGGCAACATCCGTGACGTGATCCCATTCCCGAGAACTGTAAAGAACTGCGATCTTTGATCAGAACACTTTTGCACAGCAGGACGTTCTGTGCTCCTGAGATCAGAGAACAGCAGGGAGAAATTTGCAACAGGTATTGATATGTGTGACTGACACACAAGGGAGAACATTATGAGATTTATTCATCTTGCAGACGTGCATCTGGGCGCAGTTCCCGACAGGGGCTGCCCGTGGAGCAAAGAGCGGGAGGAAGAAATCTGGAGCACTTTCCGCCGGGTTATTGCGGGCATCCGCGAAGATCCGGTGGATTTGCTATTTATATCCGGAGATCTGTTCCACCGCCAGCCTCTTATGAGAGAGCTTAAGGAAGTAAATTATCTGTTTTCCACCATCCCGGATACCAGAGTGTATCTGATGGCAGGAAATCATGATTTTATAAGCAGAGATTCTTTTTATAATACGTTTGAGTGGAATTCCAATGTTATATTTTTCAGGAGCAGGGAACTGACCTGCGTTAAAGATCCCAGGCTTGATGTCTATGTATATGGACTGAGTTACTATGACCGGGAAATAAAAGACGGACTTTATGATCAGGCTGTCCCTGTCCAGAAAGAAGGAATCCATATTCTGCTGGCCCATGGCGGCGATGAGAAGCATATTCCTCTCAGTGCAGCAGCTCTGGCGGCATCAGGCTTCGATTATGTGGCGTTAGGGCATATCCACAAGCCGCAGATCCTGATCCGTGACCAGGCGGCCTTTTCCGGGGCTCTGGAGCCCATTGACAGGAATGATACAGGGGAACATGGATATATGGAGGGACGACTGATCAACGGAAGGATCCGTACAGAGTTCGTTCCCTTTGCCTGTCGTTCCTATCAGCAGCTGGTAATGACACTTCACGAGGAAACTACACAGATATCTCTGGAAGAAGCGGTAAAATCCCAGATTTTCCGCAGAGGAGGAAGGAATATCTACAGGATCGTTCTTCAGGGAATGCGTTCGCCGGATCTTCTTCTGATCCCTGAGAAACTGAAAAGTCTCGGAAATGTTACCGATGTTGTGGATGAATCCTGGCCGGCGTATGATCTTGGTGAGCTCTACAAACGCTACAGCGGTACTCTGATCGGTGATTATATCGGCTATTTTCTGGCCAAAAAGGGTATGGATACCGTGGAAAAAAAGGCGCTGTATTATGGGCTTCAGGCATTGCTTGAGACAGGCAGCCGGCGATAAAGGGGCAGCACAGGAGGATAGCATAAGATGGTTATCAGACGTTTAAAAATAAAAAATTTCGGGAAGATCCGGGCCAAGGATATGGAGCTTTCGCCTGGGATCAACGTACTTTACGGTGAAAATGAGAGTGGAAAAACTACCACACATACATTTATCCGCTCCATGTTTTACGGCGTTCGCAGACTGCGGGGAAAGGCTGCTCTGAACGATACATATACAAAATATGAACCATGGGAAAATCCGGCAGAATATGGTGGGATCATGTGGTTTACAAGTAAGGGGAAGAAGTATCGTCTTACCAGGAATTTTTATAAAGAAAAGAAGTTGGGAGAGCTTCTCTGTGAAGATGATGGCAGTCTTGTGGATGCGGAACAGGGAGCTCTTGGGACTATTCTGGGAAATGTAAGTGAGGCAGTTTATGATAATACGGTGTCTGTGGCACAGCTGAAAAGCGTTACAGGAAAAGATCTCGTACGTGAACTGCAGAATTACATGGCCAGCTATCAGGGAACCGGTGACAGTTCCATTGACATGGGACGAGCCATGCAGATGCTGAAAATGTCCAGAAAAGGATATCTGACAGAAGCGGCCCGGCGAAAAAAGGAGCTGGAAAAGGAAAAAGAAAAGATTTCCGCAAACATGGAATATATCCGCAGAGAGATCCGTGAATTGGATGAGAAGCGTGATCGGATCATGCAGCAGCAGGACGGGATGAACATAGGGACCAGAGAACGGAGTACAGAGGATCTTCTTGAGCTTCGGATCGATCGTGTAAAAAGAAGACGGGAGCTGACAGATGCAGTTCTGGCAGTTGTGCTGCTTGGTGGGATTGCCGGTACCGGCTGCCTGGCGGCTTTTTCCGGGCAGGTCATTTTCAGTGTTCTGGCAGGCGTGGCAACTGCGGCGATTTCTGTAGCGGCATTGTTTTTTCGCATACGGCTCAGCAGGGAGCTGAATAAGAGAGAACGTCAGAGAGAGCGCTGGCATTCCAGACATGAGGAGCTGACCTGGAACCGGAACAGTCTGGACAGTGACTACGAAGAGAAGCATACAGCGCTGGAGAACCTGCAGGCAGAGTTGACGGAATGTGAAGAAAACACAGAAGTGATCACTCCGGAGGAAACGGAGATCCAGGCGTTGAATATGGCTATGGAGACGATTGAGGCACTTTCCGGAAACATTACGGATCAGGTAGGGGTCCGTCTGAAAAAACGTACATCTGAGATATTAAGTGAGATCACCGGTGGCAGATACCAGGAGGTTCTGATGGATGAGGCACTGCATATATCTGTGAACACAGGGGAGCGTATCGTATCCATTGAGAGACTGAGTCGCGGGACACTGGAGCAGATTTATTTTGCCCTTCGTATGGCAGCAGGAGAGCTTTTCTGCAAAGAGGAACCGTTCCCTGTGATCCTGGATGATGTATTTGGCATGTATGATGAAGAACGTCTTGCAGCGGCTCTCAGGTGGCTGCATAAAGAAAACAGACAGGTGATCATAAGTACCTGCCATAAAAGAGAAATGGAGATCCTGGATAAAGAGAGGATTCCCTATCAGAAGCTTCCTATGTGAGCTTTTGCAGGAAGATTTCAGCATAAAGATCAAAAGCAAAGCAGACAGCAGATGCGGATCATGGATATCCGTCTGTTACAGAAATATAAAGCGGCTGCGCTTTCTGAGAAACTGTTATATCGTTCTCAGAAGGTGCAGCCGCTTTGCGTGCGTTATGATTTATTTATTTCTCATGCTGGCTCATGTAATTTGTTACGCAGCGTTTGATTCTGTCTACCGGATTCAGAAGGTGGCTGACAGAGGTATCATGGTTCAGCGTATCAATGATCAGAGCAATATATTTGCTCATATCGCAGCTGATGTAGTATGGCTTCTCAAGAAGCTCCGGTGACTGATAAACCAGGTTAGTAGTAAGGAGCTTGTCGAAGTAGCCCTTCTTGTAAGCATCGTCAAATTTATCAAGACCATCGGTAAAGAATCCGAAGGTAGAGCAGATGTAAACTCTGCCTGCTCCTTTCTCTTTCAGGAGAGACGCGATCTTAATGATCGTATCACCGGAGGAGATCATATCATCGATCAGGATCATATCCTTGCCCTCGATCTTTGGTCCGAGGAATTCATATGCTGCGATCGGATGACGGCCGTTTACATATCTTGAGTAATCCAGACGTTTATAGTACATACCCATATCAACACCGAGGACATTGGCGAGATAGATCGCACGGTTCATGCTTCCTTCGTCCGGGCTGATCGTCATGAAATGATCCTTGTCGATATGAAGTCCCTTTTCATTATTAAGAAGAGCCTTGATGAACTGGTAGGATGGCTGTACAGTCTCAAAACCATGAAGAGGAGTCGCATTCTGTACACGGGAATCATGTGCATCAAAGGTGATGATATTCTCAACACCCATATCGATCAGCTCATGAAGTGCATTGGCACAGTCAAGAGACTCTCTTCCGACACGTTTGTCCTGGCGACTCTCATAGAGATATGGCATGATCACGTTGACTCTGCGGGCTTTTCCGCCTACAGCGGCGATAACACGCTTCATATCCTGGAAATGATCATCCGGGGACATAAGATTCGTGTAAGGTCCGATCGGATAGGATAAGCTGTAATTTGTCACATCTACCATTACGTAGATATCATCACCGCGGACAGATTCGTTGATGGTGCATTTACCCTCACCGGAGCCGAAACGTGGAGTCTTGGCGTCAATAATGTAAGAATCGCGCTTGTATCCCTCGAATGCAAAGGAGTCCATTCCAGGATACTGTCTTTCGGCACGCCATTTGACCAGCCAGTCATTCACCTTCGCGCCTAATGAGCTGCAGCTCTGAAGGGGAATCAGTCCAAGTCTTCCTACCGGGAGTGTGGAAAAATCTTTTGTATTTACCTGTGCCATTTTAATTTCCTCCTAAAAATATTTTCTGTATACGGATGTCCTTCCCGATCAACGATATCATCTGATAGTTGCTGGCAATTCGGGAAAATGTTCTCTCGGAATAGGTATCCGAGAAATTTTTGAGCGTCAGATTCGTGGAAATGATCGTAGATTTCCTGCGCATGATCCGCTCATTGAGACAGAGAAAAAGCTGTGAAGATACGAAACTGTTGGTAAGCTCCGTTCCCAGGTCATCAATGATCAGAAGATCACAGTCATAGATCAGTTCTTCGTCTGTGCCGGTATCTTTTCGGGAAAAAGAATTCGCAGCCATCATATCAAAAAGATCGTAGGCGGAAAAGTACAGGACACAGTGGGTGGATCTGAGAAGCTCTCGGGCGATGCAGTGTGAAAGAAAGGTTTTTCCCACACCGGTATCACCATATAGAAACAGGTTTTCAAATTTATGGTCGAAGTTCTGCACAAAGCGCTGTGCAGTGTCATAGGCCCGTCTGGCTGTTTCCAGGGCAGACAGTCCCGTGGCTTCGTTTTTTATTGTAGCAGAATAATAGTCAAATGAAAAGCTGTCAAAATTCTCTTTTTCGAGAATTTCATTCAGATTGGACTGTGCATAAAGCAGTTCGATCTCAGCTTTTTTAAAACAGGTGCATTTTCGGCTGCCGATATAGCCGGTATCCTGACAGTCAGGGCAGGTGTAAGGCATCTCAAGATAGTCTCCGGGAAAGCCGTTTGCAACAAGAAGGGTGATCCGTTCATCGGAAAGCTCCTGAATGGCTGCCTTCAGATCCGAAGTTCCCTTTTCTTCGCCGTTTAAAAGGCGACGGACTTTGTCAGCACTTAAAGTTGCCACCTCGTCATCGATCTCTTTCAGACGGGGGATCTTTCCGTAGGCTTCGGCTGTGTGCTCCTCCAGAATACGGTGGTTCTGTGCCTGCCGGCGGCTGTATTCTCTCATTATAGTATCATATTGAAAATTCTGTAAAGGCATAAAGCGCTCCTTCCAGGTTCTGTTACTGATTATTTAAAAGACGTTTCTCATATTCCGCAAAATCATAATCACGCTGGTGGAAATTATTGAAGCGGTTGCTATTCTGAGGCTGAGTCTGGGGCTGCTTCTTCCTGGAAACGGATTTCTCAAGCTGGCGTTTTTTGTGTGCGGCATCCAGAAGCCGGATATCCTCCAGCGTATGTACGTTTTTCTTTTTCCAGCCGGAGAGGATCTTATCTGCATATTGGAAACTGGGCTGTCCGGTGGAAAGGACAGTACGGCTGCAGGCTTCCTGGATCAGCTCCAGATCAAAACCGTAGGTCTTGCGCCAGGTATCAATGTAAGTGATCTCGTTATCAACAGGATTGCGGCCGCTGATCCCCATAGCCTTTAGGATCGTGTAATAATCCTTGGAAAAACGGGAGCTGGCATCCCGGGCCATCTCGACGGTGGTGATGCCGTCTTTTGCCCAGGCGAGTGCAACAGTTTCAATATAACGCATACTCTTGCGGCCTCTGGAAACACAGTATTCCACAAGATATTCGATGAGATCCGCAGACATATGGAGTTCATCATAGAAAAAAAGGATCTTCTGCATTTCTGTAGGCGTCAGTGTTTTGGTCAGATACTGCTCTGTGATATAGAGAAGCTGACTGATCTCTTCGTTTTGCTTAAGTTCTCTGATCCGGTCAGGAGTGAGACTGAGAATGTAATCAGCGGAGCTTGGGACTCCCGGATCCGTGTTCCCGGAAACGGAAGCAGAATTGCCGGAACCGGTGAAAGTATCCACGGAAGCGCTGCTCTCTCTATGACCGGTATCCGCAAAGGGTTCCAGCAAAGTGATCCCGGAAAGCTTCTGATCTGCAGTATAGGTTAATGCGATCAGTTTCTCACCTTCCCAGTATTTCAGCGCACGGGAAATATCTCTTTCCGTGCAGAAAAGGCTGTCTGCCATATGCTCCAG
This sequence comes from Ruminococcus sp. SR1/5, assembly GCF_000209835.1. Taxonomy (NCBI): domain Bacteria; kingdom Bacillati; phylum Bacillota; class Clostridia; order Eubacteriales; family Oscillospiraceae; genus Ruminococcus; species Ruminococcus sp. SR1/5. The sequence goes on from NC_021014.1 coordinate 1,424,962, forward strand.
GCTGAAAGAAGAAGGAGCGGCAGATACCATCCGGAGAAGGTAGATATATACCTTTACGAACTCCCCGTTGGCACGAGGCATGAAATTGTCAATAAAGCGATTGGAAAGAATCGTTACCTCCAGTTCAGAGGAATTCTGAAGTGAAATCAGGCTCATGATCAGCAGCTCCCTTTCTAAAATACAGCAGATATTTCAGGTGATATCCCAAAGTCCGCCATGCTAAAAAGGATTATAGCACAACCGCTTTTACTTGAGAATAGTCTATTTTCACAGAAGTTGTGCACTAATTTCCATGTGGAAAATGTGGATAGTGTGGAAAACTTTGAGGATAACATTATCAGCAACTAACAAAAACCTTAATTTTGTAAGAAAAATGCGGTATTTGTTGAATTTGGCTGTTGAATTATGTCAAGTAGGTTATACACAAAAAAATCCACATGCCAGGCACGTCTGAAATGTGCATAAGCATGTGGATAATGTGGATAATTATTTTCCGAGAAGGTGTTCTCCAATATTTACAACGTCTCCGGCGCCCATAGTTATCAACAAATCACCATGTGCACAACTTTTTAAGAGGAAGCTCTCGATCTCATCAAAAGTCGGGAAATATTCGCAGGGGGTTCCAAGTTCCTGGATCTGTTTCTGGAGATCCTGGGAAGAAATACCAAGATTGTCTGTTTCACGTGCGGCATAAATATCAGCCAGTACAACATGATCGGCCAGAGTCAGCGCTTTTGCAAATTCCGGAAGAAGAGCTTTGGTACGTGTGTAGGTATGAGGCTGGAATACACACCATACCTTCTGATGCGGATAATTCTTTGCAGCATGAAGGGTTGCCTCGATCTCGGTTGGATGATGTGCGTAATCATCAATGATGGTAATACCGCCGATCTCACCTTTATACTGGAAACGACGGTCTGTACCGGTAAAGCTTCCGAGACCTTTGACGATCACATCATTCGGAAGGTCCAGAAGGCGTCCTACGGCAATGGCGGCCAGTGCATTGGATACGTTGTGGATACCCGGTACACGCAGATAATAGCTGCCGATCTTTTTGCCACGGAAGAGAACGGAGAAGGAAGGATGTCCGTATTTATCCCAGGTAATGTCTGCTGCGGTGTAATCGGCATCGTGCTCCAGACCATAGGTAAGAACATTGCATGGAAGCTCCCGGGTGATCGTCTCATACTCCGGTGTGTCGGCGTTGATGATCAGAGTGCCGTCAGCAGGGAGAAGCTCTGCAAATTTCCGGAAGGAATGGCGGATGTCATCGATGTCCTTGAAGAAATCCAGATGATCGGCATCCATGTTCAGGATCACACTGATCTTAGGGAAGAAGCTTAAAAAGCTGTTGGTGTATTCGCATGCCTCTGTGATAAAGGTCTCAGAATTTCCAACGCGGATGTTTCCGTGGATAGCAGGAAGGATTCCGCCAACACTGATGGTAGGATCACAGTCACCCTCAAGAAGGATATGGGAAACCATGGAAGTAGTAGTGGTTTTTCCGTGGGTTCCGGAAATTGCGATCGGTGTATCGTAGTTCCGCATGATCTGTCCCAGAAGCTCTGCGCGGGTGAGCATTGGAAGCCCTTTTTCTTTCGCACAGGCAAATTCCGGGTTGTCCGGGTGGATCGCTGCTGTATAGACAACCACATCTACATCATCCTTGATGTTGGAAGCGCGCTGTCCGTAATAGATCACAGCGCCACGTTCTTCCAGTGTGCGGGTCAGCGGGCTGGATTTGGCATCGGAACCGGAAATCCGGAAATTTTCTTCCAGAAGGATCTCGGCAAGGCCGCTCATGCTGATGCCTCCGATCCCGATGAAATGAATATGGAGCGGTTTATGAAAGTCTATCTGATACATAATAATCTCCTTATATATATGTTATTTTCGTAGCTCTTTTGTCTGTTTTATTATAACGCCAACAGAAACAATTGAAAAGTGGTTCTTTTGGCTAAAAAAGCGGTTTTTTCCGGAATATAAAAGTAACCAGAAAATAACATCGAAAAATGTTGAAAATTACCAGAGAAATGAAAAAAATGATGAGTCTTACCAATTTATAATATACAATAGCGATAAAAAAAGTAAAATACAGCTAAAATAATTGTAAAAAATGTTCACTAATACAGTGAAGTATGCTATAATGGAATAATCATAACATACAAGAGGTGATCGCATGATTAAGAAAGAGATGATTGCCATGCTCTTGGCCGGTGGGCAAGGCAGCAGGTTAGGAGTTTTGACAGAAAAGGTTGCAAAGCCGGCAGTCGCTTTTGGTGGTAAATATCGTATCATCGATTTTCCACTGAGCAATTGTATTAACTCGGGAATTGACACGGTGGGTGTGCTGACACAGTACCAGCCTCTCCGCCTGAATACACATATCGGTATCGGTATTCCGTGGGATCTTGACCGCAATGAAGGCGGTGTCACAGTCCTTCCTCCGTATGAGAAGAGCACAAGCAGTGAATGGTACACAGGAACTGCCAATGCGATCTATCAGAATCTGGCTTATATGGAGCAGTATAACCCGGATTATGTACTGATCCTTTCCGGTGACCATATCTATAAGATGGATTACGAAGTGATGCTGGATTTCCACAAGGCGAACAAGGCAGATATTACGATCGCGTGTATGCCGGTTCCCATTGAGGAAGCCAGCCGTTTTGGTATTATGGTTACTGATGAGAGCAGCCGTATTACTGAGTTTGAGGAGAAGCCGGAGCATCCAAGCAGCAATCTTGCATCCATGGGTATCTATATTTTCTCATGGCCGGTTCTGAAGGAAGCACTGATCGCCCTGAAGGATCAGAATGGCTGTGACTTCGGTAAACATATCCTTCCGTACTGTAAAGAGAAGGGGCAGCGCCTTTTTGCTTATGAGTACAACGGCTACTGGAAAGATGTAGGAACTCTTGGTTCTTACTGGGAAGCAAATATGGAGCTGATCGATATCATTCCGGAGTTTAATCTTTATGAGGAATTCTGGAGGATCTACACCAAGGGAGATGTGATCCCGCCACAGTATATTTCCGCAGATGCAGTTGTGGACAAGTGTATCATCGGTGAGGGAACAGAAATCTATGGTGAAGTACATAATTCAGTGATCGGTCCGAATGTTATCATCGGCAAGGGCAGTGTGATCCGTGATTCTATTATCATGAAGAATACAGCAGTTGGTGAGAACGTTGTTATGGATAAAGCCATCGTGGCAGAAGATGTTGTCATCGGAAATAATGTTGTGATCGGATGCGGCGAGGAGGTACCGAATGTTCTGAAACCGGCTGTATATTCCTTTGGACTTGTGGCTATCGGCGAAAACAGCGTGATTCCGGACAGTGTCAAAATCGGTAAGAATACCGCTATCGCCGGTGTTACAACAAAAGAAGACTACCCTGACGGAGAACTGGCAGCCGGCCAGGTAATTGCAGCAAAGGACGGTGGGAAAGAATGAGAGCGATAGGTATTATTTTGGCAGGCGGTAATAATAACCGCATGAGAGAATTATCAAACAAAAGAGCAATCGCGGCAATGCCTATTGCAGGAAGTTACCGCGCGATCGACTTTGCCCTCAGCAACATGGCAAATTCACATATCCAGAAGGTTGCTGTGCTGACACAGTATAATGCCCGTTCCCTTAATGAGCATTTAAGTTCATCCAAATGGTGGGATTTCGGAAGAAAACAGGGAGGACTTTATGTCTTTACTCCAACCATTACCAGAGATAACAGCTTATGGTATCAGGGTACTGCAGATGCGATCTATCAGAACCTGAGCTTTTTAAAGAACAGTCATGAACCCTATGCGGTGATCGCTTCCGGCGATGGAATCTACAAGCTGGATTACAATAAAATCCTGGAGTATCATATCGCAAAGCGGGCAGATGTTACCGTTGTATGTACTACATGCAAGGATCAGAGCCAGGTTGAGAGATTTGGTGTTCTTCGCATGAATGAGGACTGTCGGATCGAGGAATTTGAGGAGAAACCGATCGTTTCCTCCTATAATACGGTATCTACTGGTATCTATGTCATCCGAAGAAGGCAGCTGATCGAACTGATCGAGCGTGCTGCCCAGGAAGGAAGGCATGATTTTGTAAATGATATTCTTATCCGTTACAAAAATCTGAAGAGGATTTACGGATATAAGATCGATAACTACTGGAATAATATCTCTACTGCAGAGGCTTATTATCAGACAAATATGGATTTCCTGAAACCGGAGATCCGGAACTATTTCTTCAAACAGGAGCCGGCGATCAAAACCAAGATCGCAGATGTACCTCCTGCTAAGTACAATCCGGGTGCAACTGTGAAGAACAGTCTGGTGTCCAGCGGATGTATCATCAACGGAACTGTGGAGAATTCTGTTCTGTTCCGTGATGTATTTGTAGGAAATAACTGTGTGATCAAAAACTCTGTGATCCTTAATGACGTATATCTTGGAGATAATACGCATATTGAGAATTGCATTGTTGAGAGCCGGGATACCATCCGGGCAAATTCATATTACTGCGGCGAAGAAGGAGAAGTGAAGATCGTCGTAGAGAAAAACGAACGCTACGTATTATAAATGCGGAAGATCAGTTTTCCGCAGATACGGTTAGCGAAATGAAAGGGGCAAGTAGCAATGAATATTACAGATGTACGTGTGAGGAAGGTAGCAAAAGAAGGGAAAATGAAGGCCGTTGTGTCTGTCACAATAGATGATGAGTTTGTGGTACATGACATCAAGGTGATCGAAGGCGAGAAGGGGCTGTTCATCGCAATGCCAAGCCGTAAGGCAAGCGACGGTGAATATCGTGACATCGCACATCCGATCAATTCAGCAACAAGAGAGCAGATCCAGACGATCATCCTGGACAAGTATCAGGAAGTAATGGCTGAGGAAGCTGAGAATGAGGTTCTTATGGAGGCTGCGGAGTAAGAGAAGCAGCTTCAGGGGGGATTACATCAGAGAAGTATTCTCGTAGCTGATGATCTTTGGATTGAAACAGCATAGAATAAAAACTGCCGTTTTACAGATAAATCTGTGAGAGGGCAGTTTTTTTGTGCTCCGGAAAACAAAAAAAACGCTTTTCAGTTCATAAAAATTTAAATTATTACGTATTTGTTACAGAAATAAAATAAAATTATTGCTTTTTATGAAAAATGTGTTATACTAGAATCCATGAAAGGACGAAAGGTGTTTATATGAAGAATAGAAAAGTTTTCACATTACTGCTTACAGGTATGCTGACCCTTTCCATGGGAAGCACCGTATATGCATCAGGTACAGACGCTGCGATCGCAGAGGCACAGGCGGAGAAACAGGCCGCTGAGGAGGGTCTTGCGCAGGTACAGAGCAGCATCGGCACACTGGAGAGCAAGAAGCAGGAGCTGGAGAGCTATCTGGCTGATTTAAACGCACAGTATGAGGATCTTACCAACAGCATTTCTGAGCTTAGTATCCAGGCTGCTGAGAAGGAAGATGAATTAAATAAAGTAAAAAAAGAACTGAAAAAAGCAAAGAAAGCTTCTGCAGATCAGTATGAATCCATGAAGCTTCGAATCGCATATATGTATGAAAATGCCGGAACTTCCGCACTAGAGACACTGCTTTCTTCCGAAAGCCTTGCAGAATTCCTCAATCGCGCGGAGAATGCGATCCAGATTTCTACATACGACAGAGACATGCTGGATAAATATGTGAGTCTTCAGAAGAATATCCAGGAAAATGAGAAAAAGGTTGAGACGGAGTCCGCAGAGATCGATGATCTGATGACGGAGCGTGCAGCCAAACAGCAGGAAGTGCAGTCCATGGCTTCCAGCACAAGCGATGATATTAACTCTTATGTAAACCAGATCAGCGCCAGCCAGGAAGAGGCTCAGCAGCTGATGTCAGATATCAGTAATGCAGACAGCAGTATTACCGCTCTGGTACAGCAGGCAGAGGCGGAGAAGGCTGCAGAAGAGAAAGCTAAGGCTGAAGCGGCAGCAGAGGCTGAGAGACAGGCAGCAGAAGCGGCAGCCCAGGAAGAAGCCGATCAGGATAACGAGGACAGTGAAGAGGCTGATTCTGACGATGATTACGGCTATGATCCGGAGGAGGATACAACCGAGTCTTCCAGCAGCTCTACAAGTACAGACATTGTTGTAGAGGAGGAAGAGGAAGCGGATGATGTACAGTCCGGAAGTTCCGAAGATGTTTCCGAGGACAGCTCCCAGGAGGAGGTTTCTGAGGAGGTTTCCAATGATGAGACAGCTTCCGAGGAGACGGAAGATGCCTCTGCGGATACGTCCGATTCCGGTTCTTCCAGTCAGGGAACATATCTTGGAAACTTTACACTGACCGCATACTGCAACTGTGCACAGTGCTGCGGTACAGCCGGCAATCTTACCGCCAGCGGAACAGTTCCGACAGCAGGACGTACCGTTGCTATGGCGGGTGTTCCGTTTGGGACCAAGCTTCTGATCAACGGCACTGTTTATACGGTAGAGGATCTGGGAACTCCTTACGGACATGTGGATATCTATTGTGGAAGCCATTCTGAGGCATTAAGCTTCGGACTTCAGTCTGCAGATGTATATCAGGTGGGCTGATCCGGGAAAATCCAGAGGAGAATATTTAAGAGAAATACAGCGCTGCAGGATCGTATGCTGATCCTTGCAGCGCTGCTTTTGTATGCATGACGCAGATATGTGTTTCGTGAAGTGTAGTGTGTGGAAATTCACAAATTTCCTGCAACCCGGAGATTTTACAGATACGGCGTACCCGGGATCTCCGGATAGGTTCCCATACCGATGAGAAGCTCAAGGCCTGTCTGACGGCCTTCCAGTACAGCAGCTTTTACAGCACTGGCATCACCGGAGATGGCGATGATCACTTCATTGGAATGACTGGTACCGATATTCGGAGTCATATATTGTGTAATGGATACTGCTGCGGATTTCACGGCATTATCTGCCATCACAAGACCGATAGCAGCCGGAGAACCTGCCATGAAACCAAATGCTTCACCCAGAGGTGTGCCGAAGGCTTTATGGATAGCAGGACCTGCACTTGCGGAAAAAGCAAACTCCAGGTGGCCGGATTCGCTGATGTAGACCTCACCTGCATATTTGTTAGTCAGTTCCAGAGCCAGAGAAATGGCGTGACGCACGTCGGATACATCATTTCCGCCAAGGACGATATAGTTTCCGTGACCGCCCCAGCCCTTGGTGTCTCTTGGAAGTTCAATGGAAAGGACTTCTGTATTTGTGGCTTTTACTGCATCGTCAATAGCTGTGATCTGGCCGGCAGCGCCTGTTCGGGAACTGAAAAGCCCCAGACAGTGGTATTGGGTACCTACGTTCATCTTTTTAAGCAGAGAATCATCAACTCCGGAGATCACGAGTCCGATTGTGTCAAGGACTGCGGTCCCTACAAATTCAGTCCGTGTGCAGTTGGTGCTGATGTTATGAATATCGTGTATATCCATGTGGAAAAATCCCCCTTTTTGCTGAAAACTCATTGGTTTCAGTATAGCATCAGAGAGGGGAATTTGAAAGTGAAAATTGACAATATCATTTGTAAATGGCAGGTTTACATAGTTGTAAACGGCATTGTAAAATGTAAACTTAAAAATAAAATTAAGTTGACATTAAAATCCTGCTGTGTTAAATTGTTAACAGCGAAAGAGCGGATATCATTTATAAAGAATAGAAATGATCTTCCGACAGGAAAAGCAGAAAAGGAAAGAAAGGATACAGATTATTATGACAACAGTGGCAGCAGGCAGAAGCAAGACGTATGATCTTGTTTACATTGCAGTTTTTGCAGTAGTGATGGCAGTTTGCTCATGGATTTCCATTCCGGCACAGGTACCGTTTACTCTGCAGACATTCGGAGTATTTATGGCAGTTGGTGTGCTTGGAGGAAAAAGAGGAACTCTGGCAGTTCTGGTTTACGTTCTTCTTGGAGCAGTAGGAGTTCCGGTTTTTGCAGGATTTTCCGGAGGCATTGGAGCTCTTCTCGGAAATGCAGGTGGATATATCATTGGATTTATCTTTTCCGCACTTGTTATGTGGGCAATTGAGCACGTTTTTGGCAGAAAGCCGGTTGTTCAGATCATTTCCATGATCGTTGGACTGATCGTATGCTATGCCTTTGGAACCGCATGGTTTATGTTTGCCTACACAAGAAGCACAGGTCCGGTAGGCCTTATGGCAGTTCTTGGCTGGTGTGTGTTCCCGTTTATCATTCCGGATCTTATCAAGATTGCACTGGCTTATGTTTTATCAGGAAAGGTACGTAAATATGCAAGATAAAAGCAGTGCTGCGGCATATGCTTCTGATGAGGGCACAGAGGAAATAGTCATTCCTCTGCGCCCTCATCATGGTATGTGCCTGGCGTATTTTAAGGGGGAAGGCTACAGTAACGGTTTTACTGCACATATGGCCGAGATGCTGAAGATTTTTCTGGAGGGAAAGAAAATAAGGCTTCATGTGGATACGGATGAGATCTGCTCTGCCTGTCCGAATAATCTGGGCGGACATTGCGAAGCCGGAGATAAAGTGGCAGAGTATGACAATGCCGTGCTGGAAAAATGTGGACTGAAGGCCGGACAGACATTACACTTCAGCGAATTTACAAAAAAAGTCCAGGAAAAAATCCTTGCGATGGATAAACGTAAGGAAATCTGTGGAAACTGCCAGTGGAACAGTATCTGCGAAGAACAGAAGAGCCGCTGGGCATAAAAGAAAGCAAAAATATAGAAATATAAAAAGTATATGATCTGAGAATGCCGGAGGAAATGGCAATGGCTGTTGCATTTCCTGAAATGATGTCTTGGAATATATACTTTTTTGTTTGAAATATTAGATAATAATATAAATATTTTGAAAACAATTTTTAGTTGAGAAAAAACAACAATAACCGCGAGGCTTTTTTGCCAGATATGTATAGACAAATAATTTAAGCATTGATAAAATGACGATATGTTAGTTTAGACAAACTAAAGCGTGCTTGACAGAGCACTTCTGCGGAAACTGACATATGTTGAATATTCTGCAGAAGAAATTTCAATTAACCAGAGCAGCTGTAAGGTCATGATCTGGTATAAAGTCGTGTAATATAAAAGACAAAGAGGAGGACAGGTATGCATAAGTGGAAGCTTTTTAAGAAGTCAGCTGCACTCGTTCTGAGCTCAGCGGTGATCGCGTCAGGAGTGCCGGTAACGGCAATGGCGTCTGAGGCGGAAGTTTTTAGTGACGTGTCGGAAGAAACACAAGGAGAGACAGCACAGGAAGAAGGAGAGAACGAGAATCAGGAGTCTGTTTCCCAGGGCCAGCCGGAAGTTGGTGAAGCTGATATCCAGTCGGAAGAGCCGGAAGAAAGTGATGCAGAAGCTATTCAGGAAGAAGTAGCAGAAATTTCAGCAGAAGAGATTCAACAGGAAGAGGAGCCGCAGATCCAGGATGATACAGAAGAGGTATTCGGTGATGGAGAAGCATTTATGGCAGAAGCAGGCGAGGTTCTTCAGGATGCTTCTGAGATCACTGTTGCAGGAGTGAAATATCTCTGGTCCATGCAGCCGGCAGAGGGATATACACAGATAGGAACAACAGGCGTTTATGTAAAAGTAGCAGACGGGCAGACAGCTCTGAGCGGAAAGCTGTACGGAACGACAACCTTAAGTTATTCGGAATTTTATGCCGGGGATACCACTCAGGAGAGTTATGACGCTATCACTTCGGCAACAACGAGTAAAAATCAGATTTTTGCTAATGAGGACAGCACAGAGGTGACCTCTTCCGGATATCAGATCCAGGGTGTGAAGAATGTAAGTGTTGCAGTGGACGCGGAAACCTATGTAGATGCACAGGCGCTGAAAGCTGCTTCCAAGCTTCCGAGAGAGGGTGTCTATACAGAGGCAGCAGATATTACGCTGAATGAAGCACCGTCACAGGAAACAGGACAGTATAAAACTCTGAATACAGACGGAACATACAGTGCAACAAAATTCGATGTAAAAGCAACGGTCACAGATGCATCCG
>NC_021014.1:1435046-1553969 GCF_000209835.1 Ruminococcus sp. SR1/5
TATCTCCGCAATTCCAGACAGGGTGATTTTGCTGTAGGCGGAAATACACTGGGAGTGATCCTTGAAACTGCCAGTGGTAAGAAGGTAGGACTTCGTCATACCTATGAAATCTGGGTACAGCCCTACGAACTTGCGTTTTCAGCAGGATCCGGGCTTATCGGGGAAAAAATTTCAAAGGTGACTTATATTACTCCGGACGGCTCCTATGTATATGAGTTCGGAGACAAAGCTCCTCTTGTAAAAAACAGCCTGAAGCAGGAATGAAGGTACAGGCAGCTTTTGTAAAAGAAAATACAACCCAGGTTAAAGTTGATGATCTTGACAAATATGAAAACCCTAAGGTTTCCGTATACTACACAACAGGAAGTGGCCATGGTAAAAAGACAACGTATGTTGTAGATCATGCAGTGGCAGAGAATGGGGTGGTAACCTTTGACAGCAGTGTAGCCAGGGCCGGGGATGAGATCTACACGGTTATGATCTCAAGCGACAATTATGTGGATATGACAAAAAATATCACACTGACAGGCCAGCCGATCACGGTTTCCAATGTTTCCTATTACTGGGTAAAGGGAGCGGTGGATGGATATACACAGATTCCGGGAACAGATATTTATTATAAGGTGGCAAATGGACATCAGGCACTGACAGGAACACTTTACGGTACGGCATCTCTGTCATACGAGGAATTTTATGCGGGAGATGCAACGAGCCGCAAGTATGATTCCGTTACATCTGCCACAACCAGAAAAAGTACTGTTTTCGGAAATGCAGATGTTCAGAATCTGACAGAAAATGGCTATGAGATCGCAGGAGTAAAAAAGGTTAATGTAGCTACAGATGCAAAAACGTATGTAGAGGCGCAGATCCTTTCAGAAGCGGGAGAACTTCCGGAAAGCGGAGTATATACAGAAGCAGCAGGGATCACCCTGGGACGTACTCCGACGGTAGAGCCTGGGCAGTATAAAACACTGAATACAGATGGAACATACAGTGCTACAAAATTTAATGTAAAAGCAACTGTGACAGATGCGGAGGCAACACTCAAAACATCTTCTCGCTGGGGAGATTATGAGATTGATGTAAAAGAAACCAGCACAAAATATCTCCGCAATACAAAGAGTGATTCCGATTTTGCAGTTAACTCCGGGATTCAGGGAATGATCCTGGAAACAACAGACGGCGGAAAATATGGCATGCGTCATATGAACGAGATGTGGCTGAAGGTGTATAAGGTTGCCTTTGCAAAAGATACAGGTCTTGAGGGAAAAACCGTAAACAAGATCACGTACATTATGGCAGACGGCGCGTATGTATATGAATTTGCAGATGGTATTTATGTTAAACCGCAGGCAACAGAAGAGATGGCTGTTTCTCCGGAATTTACGGACAGCACCCATGTTAAGCTTGCAAATCTTGATAAATACAAAAATCCGAAGGTATCTGTTTTCTATACAACAGGTGTCGGACATGCTTCAGAGACAACATATCTTGTACAGGATGCAGTAACTACAGATGGAGTGGTTGCTCTGGATTCCACTGTAGCGAGACCGGAAAATGAAACCTATACAGTAAGAGTTTCCAGTGATGGTCATGCAGATGTTTCTGTTCAGCTGGTGTATGGAACGATTGCTTTTAAAGAAAATTCAGGAGTTCTTTATATCGGAAGCTCCAGACAGCTTGAAGCAACAGGCGAGAATTGCAAGGATGTAACATACGCTTCCGATAATGAAACGGTTGCATCTGTGGACGAGAACGGAAAAGTAACTGCGAAAGCAGCAGGAACAGCCGTGATCACAGCAACATCTGCAGCAGGAAAAACTGCACAGTACAAGCTTACTGTAAAAACGCCATCTGTAAAACTGAATGCATCAGCGAAGACGCTTTATGTAAAAGGATCTCCAGCTACAGTGACGCTGAAAGCAACGACCGCAGGTGTTACCGGAAAAGTAACCTATACAAGCAGTAAACCATCTGTTGTAGCTGTAGCCGCAAATGGAAAGGTAACTGCAAAGGCGGCAGGTACAGCTGTGATCACAGCGAAATGCGGAAATTATAAAGCAACCTGCAAGATCACAGTTAAGAAGCCGTCTGTAAAAGCTTCGGCTTCAGCGAAGACTGTATTTGTGGGTGGAACAAGCCAGATCAAAGTGAAAAAACAGGCGTTAGCGGAAAAGTTACTTATACAAGCAGTAATAAATCCGTTGCAGTGGTAAGCGCAGGCGGAAAAGTAACAGCAAAAAAAGCAGGAACAGCTACAATTACAGTAAAATGCGGAAGCTACAAAGCAACCTGCAGGATCACAGTAAAAAAGGTAGCCTGAAGATCACATCCAAAACAGCTGTAAGTGTAAAAGCAAAGAAAACAACAGCCATCAAGGCAGTTGCTACTTCAAAGGCAAAGATCACCTACAGAAGCAGCAATACAAAAGTTGCTACTGTAAGCAGCAAAGGTGTTGTTAAAGGTGTGAAAAAAGGAAAAGCTGTTATCTATATAAGCAGCAACGGAATCACAAAAAAGGTAACAGTTACAGTGAAATAAGCATATATTTCACTTGAATATACTTGATATGTTATAAAGAACCTTTCCCAAAACTGCTTCGGGTCTGCGAAAATGTATGCCCGAAGCAGGAAAAAAGAAAAAATTCGATTTTTTTGAAAAATTTTAATTTTTTCTATTGACAAAGTACAGAAACTCTAATATAATAGCTCTTGCAGTTGAGCAAAACACAAACAACTGAAACAGAATAACGAAGCGTGGCTCAGTTTGGTAGAGCGCTGCGTTCGGGACGCAGAGGTCGCAGGTTCAAATCCTGTCGCTTCGACTAACAGCTTGAGAATCCCTTGGTTGAGGGGTTCTTTTTTATGTTTGTACATCCTGGAGCTTTTTTCAGTTGATGGAATGATTTCTCTCGATCTTCATATATATTAACGAAACCGAAATACCGGAGGGACGTGCGTTGGCTGGATATCAGCGTTTTGTTGCGTATGTGTACGAGTATCGGAAAGGAAAAAAGATGGCAGCAGTGGTTATGTGAGGGTGGAGGCCAGAGATAGGAAATGCCGTGTGGAGGTTCATCTGCGCTGCGTTGGACTGGAGCCTGGAAGTCGGTGCAGAGTGTATGGGTTTGTGCGGCAGGAAGGGCTGATGGATGGTATTTTGATCGGAAGCTGTGTTACAGGGCGGGAGCGGATCGAGTGCGCACTGGAGACGGATACAGGGGATATTGGAGGCATGGGAAAAAGTCTTCAGGAGCTTGGAGGACTGCTTCTGATCTCCGATGCCGGCGGATTCTGGGGAACGGAATGGGATGATCAGCCGATCCGGCCGGAGAATTTCCGCGAGTGGAAGAAAAAAGAAACGGAATCTCGGAAGGAAACGGAGAAAACAGGAACGGAATATCAGAAGGCGGCGGAGAAAACAGGCAGAGAGCGGGAAGAAAAGGAAGAAGAAAATCAAAAAGATGGAACCTTGCCAGAAGTGCAGGAAAATCAGAAGGAGTCAGACAGGATCATGACGGTGGAGGAGATTCAGGAGGATGTATTAAAGACATCGGAAACCGGAAATTCATATCAGGCTCCCAGTCCGCATCCGCCGGAGCCACTGCGACCAGGCCAGTCATCACCGCATCCGCCGGAACCACCACGACCAGGCCAGCCGTCACCGCATCCGCCGGAACTACCACGGCCAGGCCAGCCGTCACCGCATTCGCCGAAACCATCGCGACCGGAGCCATCTCGTCCACTTCCGGGAATACCCTGTGATGATCCCTTTAACGACGGCTATTTCACAGACTGCCGCAAGATCAGACCATCGGACTGCAGTGCCTTATGCAGAAAAAACGGCTGCTTCTGCAGCAACCGTTTTGTCATGTACGGACATCAGAATTTCGGCCATCTTCTGCTGTGCAGAAATCCCCGGGGACAGTACATACTGGGGGTACCCGGTGGATACAGCCAGCAGGAACGGTTTATAGCCAATATGTTTGGCTTTCCCTACTTTAAGGAATGTCCGGATATTCATATCCCAGGCGGAAAGGGAGGATACTGGTACTGTTTTATTAACATCTGATCAGAAAAATTTCGGCATCCATGCAGATAAGCAAACAGTTTTGCAAATCCGCAGATCACAGCTCCATACCACGAATTTCTACTACCGGGATCGTCTGAGACAGGATATCCCGGTAGTTTTTCATTTCTTCCTCGGAGCAGGCAGAGAATCCCGGTATCAGAACTCCGTCGGAATCCCGGTAAGCCTGGAGATAATAAGCTTTTGCACCGCTTAACCACCGGCTGATCTCCTGAAAATCTTTTTCGGAATGAAGTTCCCTCACAACTGTTGTACGAAATTCATAATCAAGGTGTCCGTCCAGCAGCCATCCGGCAGTTTCCCGGATCCCATCCAGATCGGCATGTACACCGGTAAGCGCATGATAGTTGGAAGGACAGGCCTTGATATCCATGGCAACCTTGTTGATCAGGTCAGCTGCTGCGAGATTTTTTACCACGGAGGGGCGGGAACCGTTGGTATCGAGCTTCACATCATAGCCCAGCTCCCTGATCCTGCTGAGAAATTCCGGCAGCTCCGGTGCAAGTGTGGGTTCACCGCCGGAAATGCAGACGCCATCGAGAATCCCCTTTCTTTTTTAGAAAAGCCAGGATTTCCTCCTGGGAATATTCAGGCTGGGTGTCAGGCTCCACGACAAGAGCTCCATTCTGGCAGAATGGGCAGCGGAAGTTGCAACCGCCTAAGAATATGGTACAGGCTACCCTTCCCGGATAATCCAGCAGGGTTGTTTTGTTAAATCCACATATTTTCATAGGAAAATCCCCTTGTTTCTCTTATTTATGATACTACAAGCATACTCTCCCCCGAAAAAAGCTGCAAGCCTTTTTAACCGAATCAAGTAAGTTTCCTGCGGAGTTGCGAAAAGCAGTAAGCAGAGATGGGGACTTGCTCATGGAAGAAAAAAACATATAATTTATGGGCTACACCTCCTGGGGCTGCATTGACCTTGTCAGTGCATCTACAGCAGAGCTGAAAAAACGCTACGGCTACATCTACGTGGACCGCAACGACGATGGAACAGGTACACTGAACCGTTATAAGAAGAAATCCTTCTACTGGTATAAAGATGTGATCGCTACCAATGGTGAGTCACTTCACAAATAATCTGGCTGCTTGACTTTCCGGAAAAAAGCAGATATAATGCATTCATTGACGCAGACAATGGAGTTCGCGAGAGCTTCCGTTGTCTGCGTTTTTGGCTGTGTGCGAATATCTGTTTTGCAGCAGATTGACATGGAATATTTGAAAAGTTATAATCGAACGGACAGAAGGCTGAGAGCAGTCTTAGTATGAACAGATAGAATCCCGGAGCTTTTTCCGGAATGTGAAGTTACAGGAGGAGTAAAAACGTGACAGATCAGGAACGTTTTATGAAAGAGGCAATCCGCCAGGCAAAAAAGGCCCGTGCATTGGAGGAAGTGCCGATCGGCTGCGTGATCGTGCATGAGGGAAAGATCATAGCCAGAGGCTACAATCGCCGCAATACAGATAAAAATACCTTATCTCATGCAGAGCTTAATGCTATCCGAAAGGCCAGTAAAAAGCTGGGAGACTGGCGTCTGGAGGGATGCACCATGTATGTAACACTGGAGCCTTGTCAGATGTGTTCCGGTGCACTGGTACAATCTAGGATCGATGAGGTGGTGATCGGCTGTATGAACCCGAAAGCAGGCTGTGCCGGATCTGTGATGAATCTTCTTCAGATCGAAGGCTTTAATCATCAGGTAAAGATCACAGAAGGGGTATTGGAAGAGGAATGCTCCGAAATGCTTTCCACATTTTTCAGGGAACTGCGGGAGAAAAAGAAGCAGGCAAAAATCCTGAAGAAGCAGGAAGCAGAGCGCCTTGCCGGACAGACACAGTCAGAGAGAGCGGAATAGAACGAAAAATCCCGGGAGATTTACTCTTGACAGAATCCTGTGAAAATATCAAAATAAAATCATAAATGGATTTCACTATTACAGACAGAAAATCCATTCAGACCAAGCGAAAGTCGTTGATACAGGAACGACAGAAAATGGAGGAACAAAAAATGGAACTTGAAGCTTTAAGAAAAGACATGGTAGCAGCAATGAAGGCCAAAGATAAGGTAACAAAGGAAGCAGTTTCCGCACTGATCGCAGCAGTAAAAAAAGCTGCCATTGATGAGGGATGCCGTGATGACATCAAAGGAGAGCTTGTAGACAAAGTTATCCTGAAAGAGCTGAAAACAGCAAAAGAGCAGATCGACACCTGCCCTGCAGAACGTACAGATCTGAAAGAGGAGTATCAGGCAAGATATGATATCATTGCGAAATATGCTCCGAAGCAGATGGATGAAGCAGAGATCAAGGCTTATATCGAGAAGAAATTTGCAGATGTTCTGGCAACAGGAAATAAAGGCCAGATCATGAAGGCAGTTATGGGAGATCTGAAGGGAAAGGCAGACGGCAAGCTGATCAATCAGGTAGTTGCCGGATATTGTAAATAAAATAATAGTACAAAAAATCCCGCCGGATCAGTCATAAATGACGGACCCGGCGGGAATGCTGTTTATATAGAGATCATATATTATAACCTTTTTTACGCGCGCCGCACCTCGGAATGGTCTCACAGACGTTACCTTTACAGTTAACTCAGCCCAGGCACCCTCACGGCACACAAGAGCTTCTGCTTAGTGCTGCTGCATTCCTGCCCTGACACGGTTCACAGATTCCTGTTGCGTAAGACCCAGACGTCAACGCCACTTATAAAGGGCTGCTCTGCAAGATACAAGCCTCAGATTGGCATCACCCCTGCTGTAGCGGATTGCAGGTACAGGGCACCGCTATCTCCCCGGCTGCGCGGAATTTAATTATAGACTCTGAAACCAGATTTGTCAAGGTACAGACCGAAATAAATCAGTTCATATTAAGTGTACAGTACTGTACCGCCCCGTTTTTGGTGTTGCGAAGGGTGAAGCTGATATAGGCGGACTGCTTCGCGGAAAGGTTTCCGATACGGAGCGTGGAAGAAGAAGCCCCGCTGTTAGGGGCGTTGTAATTGGTACTATACTGTGTATGGGTCCGGTTGTTGTTGAAAGAAACGCCCGTGATCTTCCAGCCATTTGCAGCGGTGCATTTCATGACAGCATTCTTCTGTGCCTTGTTGGCGTAACGAAAGGCGTTATGGCCGGAGCTTTTGAATTTTCCGGCAAGATTGCCTTTTACACCTGTGATGGAGACGGATTTCAACGGGTTGACATAACGAAGAACCTTGATGGTGGAAGTATAGGTTTTGTTTCCGACCTTGAAGGAAATCTTTCCGGTTCCGGGCTTTTTAACGGCAAAACCGATATTGTAGAAATGATCGGAGTGAGTGTACGGTTTTGCACCCTTGCGGAAAGCCTCCGTGGTACTTTTGAAGCTGCTGGAACCGAAGTAATCCAGTGCGATCACAGATCCTCCGCTGACTACTTTAACATTGGATTTGAGAATGTTCTGTTTAGCAGGAATATTGCTGATCGAGATCTCATCGTATCCCAGGTCCTTTCCGGATGTGGGCATATAAACGATCCGGGTTTTGGAATAATTGATCGCTGCACTGGCGGCGAGAGGAGTCATGGCGCATACCATGGCTGCGGCTAATAAAGCGCAGGATAGTTTTTTGAGAAATTTTTTCATAGGACTCTCCTTTCTAGACGAAAATTTTCTGTAAACATACGAAAGTTACTGATAATTTTATTTTACGATGAGATACAGGTAAAGTCAATCAATACACTCGCTGTTTTCGTGCTTTTTTGGCTATTGTACACTGCCTGAAAATGCTTTATAATATTATATTGTGTAAAACTCTGTGAAAAGAGAGGATACAGTAGTTGTTCTGCAGAAATACGTCAGGTGGAATATCTGTCTTATATGCAGACAGCAACAAATAAAATGTGCACATAAGAGGGCATAGAATGGAGGACGCTATGATTAAAAGAATCGGTCTGCTGACAAGCGGTGGTGACTGTCAGGCACTGAACGCAACCATGAGAGGCGTTGTAAAGGGTCTGAGCAACAGCGTTGAGAACCTTGAGGTTTATGGATTTGATGACGGATATAAGGGACTGATCTACGGGAAATACCGTATGCTTACAGCCAGGGACTTTTCCGGAATCCTGACTCAGGGCGGAACTATTCTCGGAACATCCAGACAGCCATTCAAACTGATGCGGGTTCCGGATGAGAAGGGACTGGATAAGGTTGAGGCCATGAAACAGACTTACTATAAGCTCTGTCTTGACTGTCTTGTGATCCTCGGCGGAAACGGAACGCAGAAAACCGCCAATCTTCTCCGCGAGGAAGGCCTGAATATCATCCATCTTCCGAAGACCATTGATAATGATATCTGGGGTACAGATATGACCTTTGGCTTCCAGAGCGCTCTGGAGATCGCAACAAATGCCATTGACTGCATCCATACAACAGCTGCATCTCATGGACGTGTATTTATTGTTGAGATCATGGGACATAAGGTCGGAAGCCTTACACTGAATGCCGGTGTTGCAGGCGGAGCAGATGTGATCCTGATCCCGGAGATCCCATACGATATCAATAAGGTTGTAGAAGCCATCCAGAAGCGTAACAAGGCAGGCAAGCGTTTTACCATTCTTGCAGTAGCTGAGGGAGCTATCTCAAAAGAAGATGCAGAGCTTCCGAAGAAAAAATACAAAGAAAAGCTTGCGGAAAGAGCGAAGAAATATCCGTCTGTATCCTATGAGATCGCAGACCAGATCCAGCAGGTGACCGGAAGTGAGGTACGTATCACAGTTCCGGGACATATGCAGCGAGGCGGAGAGCCATGTGCATATGACCGCGTTCTTTCCACAAGGATCGGTGCCGGTGCAGCGCAGGCGATCATGGATGAGGAATACGGTGTTATGATCGGTGTCATCAACGGCAAGATCAAGAGGGTTCCTCTTGCTGAATGCGCAGGCAAGTTGAAGATGGTATCTCCAAAGGATCAGCTTGTAAAAGCAGCCAAACAGATCGGAATCAGTTTTGGCGATTAATGAATTATGAGTCATCTGGCCGCCGCGGGAGTCTTTCCGCGGCGACTGTGGCGAAGAGAAGGAGAGTTTTATGAGTTATACTGCTCTTTACCGTAAATTTCGTCCCGACAATTTTGACGATGTAAAAGGACAGGATCATATTGTGACAACACTGACAAACCAGATCAAGGCGAACCGTATCGGACACGCATACCTGTTCTGCGGAACGCGTGGTACCGGAAAAACTACGGTTGCAAAGATCCTGGCGAAGGCAGTAAACTGTGAACATCCTGTAAATGGCAGCCCCTGCAATGAATGTGCCATGTGCAAGGCCATTCAGGCGGGAACTGCCATGAATGTGATCGAAATCGATGCAGCCTCTAACAACGGTGTTGATAACATCCGTGAGATCCGTGAGGAAGTGGCTTATCGTCCAACAGAGGGTAAATACAAGGTTTATATCATCGATGAGGTGCATATGCTCTCAACAGGTGCATTTAATGCTCTTCTGAAAACATTGGAGGAGCCGCCTTCTTATGTTATTTTTATCCTGGCGACTACAGAGGCCCACAAGATACCGATCACAATACTGTCCAGATGTCAGCGCTATGACTTTCACCGGATATCCATTGATACCATTGCTGCCAGACTTTCCGAGCTTCTGACAGCAGAAGGGGTGGAAGCAGAGGAGAAGGCTGTACGCTATGTGGCAAAAAAAGGCGACGGGTCCATGCGAGATGCCCTGAGTCTTCTGGATCAGTGTATTTCCTTTTATCTGGGACAGGTGCTTACTTATGATAAAGTCCTGGATGTTCTGGGAGCTGTGGATACAGAGGTATTCAGCAGACTTCTCCGAAAGGTTCTTTCCGGCGATGTGACAGGTTCCATCCATGTGTTGGAGGACCTGATCACAGGCGGCCGGGAGCTGGGACAGTTTGTATCAGATTTTACCTGGTATATGCGAAATCTTCTGCTTGTGAAGACTTCCGAAAATCCGGAGGAAGCCATTGATGTTTCTTCTGAGAATCTGAAGCTTCTGAAGGAAGAGAGCGGGATGACAGATGTGGAGACGCTGATGCGTTACATTCGTATTTTTTCCGATCTGTCCAATCAGATCCGTTTTGCAAGCCAGAAGCGTGTATTGGTGGAAATCGCACTGATCAAGCTGTGCAGACCGGCCATGGAGACAAATCTAGACTCTGTTCTTGACAGGCTTCGTGTCCTGGAAAAGCAGATGGAGGAACGGCCTGTGCAGCAGGTGATCGTTCGGGAGAGCGAGGCCGGTGGAACCGGGGAACCGGGGGCGGCAGTGACCGGTACAGCAACGGTACAGCAGCAGAAACCACAGAAGGCAGCTCCTGAGGATCTTCAGAAGATCGTGGCAGGCTGGCGTGCCATCGTGGGTCAGACTACCGGACTTTTCAAGCAGTCCCTGCAGCGTGCAGTCCCCAAGTATAACGGAGAAACAGGAGATCCCATCCTTTATGTGGAATTCCAGGATTTTCTGGGGATGAATTATGTAGACAATCCGGAGGCGAAGAAAGAGCTTCAGGACATTATTGCTGCCCGGACAGGCAAGAGCGTGGAGATACATATGCTGGTAGCCAACAAACATCAGCACACCAATCTCGCGCAGATCACAGTAGACGATGCACTTCGGGAGAATATCCACATGGATATCGTAGTGGAAGAAGACCCGGATGAGGAGTCATAAATCCGTAAACAAAAACAGGAGGAAAGTATTATGGCAAAAAGAGGTGGATTTCCTGGCATGGGTATGCCGGGAAACATGAATAATCTTATGAAACAGGCGCAGAAAATGCAGCGTCAGATGGAAGAAAACCAGAAAGCTCTTGAGGAAAAAGAGTTTACAGCAACAGTAGGCGGCGGAGCTGTTTCCGTTACAGTTTCCGGTAAACGTGAAATAACAAAGGTCACACTTTCCGAGGAAGCGGTAGATCCGGATGATATCGAGATGCTTGAGGACATGATCGCGGCAGCAACAAATGAGGCGCTCCGTCAGGTTGAGTCCGAGTCAGCAGCAGTGATGTCCAAACTCACAGGCGGCCTTGGCGGTCTTGGCGGAGGTCTTCCTTTCTGATGGAATATTACAGCAGCCATATCAATAAACTTATTGAGCAGCTTTCCCATCTTCCGGGGATCGGAGCCAAATCTGCCCAGCGTCTTGCATTTCATATCATGAATATGCCGAAGGACCAGGTGGAGCAGCTGACCGCCTCCATTACCGATGCAAGGCAGAATGTTCAGTACTGTAAGTGCTGTTACACGCTGACAGATCAGGAGCTTTGTCCGATCTG
The DNA here is from genome assembly GCF_000209835.1 of Ruminococcus sp. SR1/5. Lineage (NCBI taxonomy): Bacteria > Bacillati > Bacillota > Clostridia > Eubacteriales > Oscillospiraceae > Ruminococcus > Ruminococcus sp. SR1/5. Next base: position 1,446,426 of record NC_021014.1, read on the forward strand.
CGCCAATCCCAAAAGGGATCACAGCACGATCATGGTGGTTGAGAATACCAGGGATCTGGCAGCATATGAGAAAACAGGTAAATTTGACGGTGTATATCATGTACTTCATGGTGCGATCTCCCCGATGCTTGGGATCGGGCCGGATGATATCAAACTGAAGGAACTGATGAAGCGCCTTCAGGGGGATGTAAAGGAAGTTATTGTGGCAACCAATTCCAGTCTTGAAGGCGAAACGACAGCTATGTACATCAGTAAGCTGATCAAACCGACCGGGATCAAAGTAAGCCGTATCGCCAGCGGAGTTCCGGTGGGCGGTGATCTGGAGTATATTGATGAGGTGACACTTCTCCGGGCACTGGAAGGAAGAGTGGAACTATAACCGGATCAGGTGAAAAATTCCCTGAGGGATTGCAAAAAGTGATAAGCAGCCAGGAAATTTCCCCAGATTATAAAGGAGGTGAGACTGGTGGCAAAAAAGAAAGCAACCTCATCGGATGTGGCAGCACGCGCAGGAGTTTCCCAGGCAACGGTATCCATGGTGCTGAACCGGAAATATAATGTTTCTTTTTCGAGAGAAACTGTGGAGCGGGTGGAGCAGGCGGCCAGAGAGCTTGGCTATGAGCTTCCCGGACGTCGGAAACACAAAGCTGACAGAAAAGAAAAGCTGATCGTTGTTTTCTGCCCCACACTCACCAGTCCCTATTATGTACTGCTGCTTCAGGGGATCGAGGCTGTGGCCAATGAGCAGGGATATGGGGTATTTATCTGCAACACCCAGCGCGATGCGGGGTTGGAAGAAAAATATCTCCGTATGATGCAGACCATGCGGCCGGCAGGGATCATCTATACCTGCAATCCTCATCCGGATTTCCAGCATCAGGTAGAAAAGATCGCAAAAGAAACACCACTGGTCATCATCAGCAACAAGGAAAAAACAACCACGGTAGATGCTATCAATCAGGACAACACAGTGGTAGGAAGGCTGATGGCCAGACATCTTCTTGATCTGGGGCACACGGATGTGGCATTTATCACGCCGCCACTTACCAGACGGCAGTGGCAGCGATCCAAGCGTGTGGAGGGCTTTGTTCGCGAGTTTGAAAAAGAGGGAAAAAAGGATCATGTGCTCATCAAGGCGGCAGATGAGTCCAATGACAGAAAAATCCCGCGGATGGATTCCGAGTATGCCATGGGCTACGAGCTGACCATGGAGCTTCTCCAGGAAGGACAGAAATTTACGGCTATCGCAGGACAGAATGACATGATGGCCATAGGCGCCATTGATGCGCTGCATGAAATGAGGATACACGTTCCGAAGGATGTTTCTGTCATAGGGTGCGACAATATTTTTTATTCCGGCATCCGCAGGATCTCCCTGACAACCATTGATCATTTTGTTGCGCTGAAGGGAAGAGATGCCTGTGACATCATCATCCGTAAGATCGACATGAATGATAAATTTTACCTGGATGAAAGACCTGCCAGCCTGTATAATATCGAATATACCCCGAAGCTGATCACGCGCCGCACGACGGGGTATGCAAGACTGGACAGAAACCAGTCTGATGAACAGAAAAATAAATAATAGCGCAAAAATTATTAATAATAATATATAGAGAGAGTTTCCATGACACATTTGAATAGAAACCTTGTTAGCTACGATAATTACGGCGATATTCGAATTGAGGAAAATGGAAAGAAGCTGTTTTGGGTGAAAAAATTGACAGGCATTATTAATAAAATGTTATTTTATTAATAAAAGATTTATTAATAAAAAGCAGGTGCCTTGACCCCCGCAATGAGTTTGTTATAATGGAATCATCAAGAAAAAGAACGAACGTAAACAGGAGGAAAAAACAATGAAATTTTTTATCGACACAGCTAAAGTAGAGGATATCAGAGAAGCAAATGACATGGGAGTTATCTGTGGAGTTACAACAAACCCGTCTCTGATCGCCAAAGAAGGAAGAGACTTCAACGAGGTGATCAAAGAGATCACAACGATCGTTGACGGACCGATCAGTGGTGAGGTTAAAGCTACCACAACAGATGCTGAGGGAATGATCCGTGAGGGACGTGAGATCGCAGCGATCCATCCGAACATGGTTGTTAAGATTCCTATGACAACAGAGGGACTGAAGGCAGTTAAGGTTCTTTCCTCTGAGGGGATCAAGACAAACGTTACTCTGATCTTTTCTGCTAACCAGGCACTTCTTGCAGCAAGAGCAGGTGCTACATATGTATCTCCGTTCCTTGGAAGACTGGATGACATCTCCACAGATGGCGTTGAGCTGATCCAGCAGATCGCTGAGATGTTTGCAGTTGCAGATATCCCGACAGAGATCATCGCAGCAAGCGTTCGTCATCCAATGCATGTAACTGCATGTGCACTTGCAGGCGCAGATATCGCTACGGTACCGTTCAAGGTAATTGAGCAGATGACACATCATCCGCTGACAGATGCAGGTATCGCTAAATTCCAGGCTGATTACAAGGCAGTATTCGGTGAGTGATCGAAACCTCTTTTATATACAAATTCCCTGTGAACAGCAGGGCACTAAAAAGGAGACATTTATAACATGGATAAGTTAGAACTTCAGAAAGTTGCCAACGAAGTCCGCAAGGATATCGTAACAGCAGTCCATGCAGCAAAGGCCGGCCATCCGGGCGGATCCCTTTCTGCAGCAGACGTGTTCACCTATTTATATTTTGAAGAGATGAACATCGATCCGAAGGATCCTAAGAAGGCAGACCGTGACCGCTTTGTCCTTTCCAAAGGACATACAGCACCGGGACTCTATTCTGTACTTGCAGAGAGAGGATATTTTCCAAAAGAGGATCTGAAAACACTTCGTCATCTGGGCTCCTATCTTCAGGGACATCCGGATATGAAGCATATTCCGGGCGTTGATATGTCCAGTGGTTCTCTTGGTCAGGGAATCTCTGCAGCAGCAGGTATGGCTCTTTCTGCCAAACTCAGTAATGATGACTATCGAGTATATACTCTGCTGGGTGATGGTGAGATCGAGGAAGGCCAGGTGTGGGAGGCAGCTATGTTCGCAGGCTTCCGTAAACTGGACAACCTGGTTGTGATCGTAGATAACAATGGACTTCAGATCGATGGTGACATTGCAGATGTATGCTCCCCGTATCCGATCGACAAGAAATTTGAAGCTTTCAATTTCCATGTGATCAATGTTGCGGACGGCAACGATATGGATCAGCTGAAGGCTGCTTTTGATGAGGCAAGAGCTACAAAGGGTATGCCGACAGCTATCATCATGAAAACAGTAAAAGGTAAAGGCGTTTCCTACATGGAGAACGCAGTAGGCTGGCACGGAAAAGCTCCGAATGATGAGCAGTATGCACAGGCAATGGAAGATCTGGAGAAGGTAGGTGAAGCATTATGTCAGAAGTAAAGAAAATCGCAACGAGAGCAAGCTACGGCAGTGCCCTCATAGAATTAGGAAAAAAACACGAGGATCTTATCGTTCTTGACGCTGACCTTGCTGCAGCTACACAGACAGGTATGTTTAAAAAAGAATTCCCGGAGCGTCACATTGACTGCGGTATCGCAGAGTGCAACATGATGGGTATTGCAGCAGGAATCGCTTCCACAGGTAAGGTTCCCTTTGCAAGTACTTTTGCAATGTTTGCAGCAGGACGTGCTTATGAGCAGGTTCGTAACTCCATCGGATATCCGAAGCTGAATGTAAAGATCGGAGCAACTCACGGCGGTATTTCTGTAGGTGAAGACGGCGCCACACATCAGTGCCTGGAGGATTTTGCCCTGATGAGAGTGATTCCGGGCATGGTCGTTGCAAGTCCTTCTGATGATATCGAAGCAAAAGCTATGGTTGCTGCTGCTTACGAGCATCAGGGACCGGTATACATGAGATTCGGACGTCTTGCTGTTCCGGTTATCAATGACAGACCGGATTATAAATTTGAGCTTGGTAAGGGCATCGTTCTCCGCGAGGGAAAAGATCTTACCATCATCGCAAACGGACTTTGCGTTGCACCGGCTCTTGAAGCAGCTGAGAAGCTTGCAGCAGACGGAATCGATGCAAAAGTGATCAATATCCATACCATCAAGCCTCTGGATGAGGACCTTGTTGTTGCAGCTGCCAAAGAAACCGGCAAGGTTGTAACTGTTGAGGAGCATTCCATCATCGGCGGTCTTGGCGGAGCTGTATGCGAGTGCCTGGCTGAGAAGGCACCGGTACCGGTTAAACGTATCGGAATCCATGATGTATTCGGTGAGTCCGGTCCGGCATTAGAGCTTCTTCATAAATACGGTCTCGATGCAGAGGGTATCTATAAGCAGATCAAGGAGTTCGCATAATCAAGATCAACAGGGGATAAGTCTGTTTCTGCAGGAAGTATCTTAAGGATCCCGCAGGCGATCACATCTGCAAGTGCTACCACGGTGGAGAGCCGGGTAGTCTGCAGGGTAAGCTGCTCCATGATTCCGGCAGTATTTACAATGCCGGTGATATGGATGTCCCCTACAGGTGGAAGATCTTTCTGAACACCAGCACCTGGGTAAAGTGCACCATTTCCAATGGTCACATAGCCCAGGTGTTTTTTTTGTCCAAGAGAAGCGTCTATGGCGATCACGAGGGCGTGTGGATGAAGCCTTGTGATAAGCGATGAAGTTTTTTCCAGGTTCAGGGCATGGACCGGGCAGGAAAGAGTGCCGTAGACAAAAATATGTCCGGTTTCATGAGGATGAAGAAGGTGTCCGATATATGGGCCTAAACAATCTCCGGTAACACGATCACTACCAATGCATAAAAACACGATCTCAGTCCATTTCTTGGGACAGTGAAGAATGCATTTTTCAGAAGATAAGCAATCTCGCCGGATGAACCGCTTTTTCCGGCATCAATGTAAAAAGCCATGAGAAACCTCGATTCTTTTTTCACTCTATCATATCCTGAAAAAGGAAAATATGCATGGTGCGGAATCTGTCGCTAAATTCTGTGGACAGACTCTTACATTCTGCTAAAATCCGCATTTTTACTGTGCTATGCTTGGACAGAAGGAGTGATATGAGATGATAGAAGTCATTTATAAGGAGGACACAACAGAACAGGAAGCCGCACAGGAATCGTTTTCCATGCCTAGAAATGTAAGGCAGATCGGGCTGGCGAACGGAGATTACAGGATTTATATAGAAGATTATGTATACACATTTCTCTGCAGCCTGGCAGAAGATGAAAAGCCGGAAGGCCAGGGAAGTGTGGCGGTACTTACAGGTGAAATTCAATGGACTGCAGATATGACCTGTATTTTTATAAAAGGTGCCATTGCAGCAGACGGCATGGAGGCTGCGGCAGAACATATTGACTTTTCGGAAAAACTCTGGCAGAAACTGCAGGAGGATAAGGATCAGTATTTTCCGGAGCAGGAGATCGTGGGATGGTTTTTTGCACAGCCTCAGATAGCAATGGAGATCACGGAGCTTTTTGTGAAAGTACATCTCAGACATTTCGGAGGGGAAAAGATCCTGATGCTGATGGATCCTGGAGAACGGGAGGATGCCTTTTTCCGTTATGATGGCGGCATGATGGCAAAACTGAGCGGGTATTATATTTATTATGAGAAAAATTCTCAGATGCAGACGTATATGATCGAACGCAGCCAGAAAGAGGGCGGAGAAGCATCCGAGAAAGTGGAGGACAGGGCTGTCAGAAATTTCAGAAAGATCATAGACAGTAAAAATCCGGAGGAACGGGGAGAAGAGAAAACTTCTGTTTTTTCTTATGCGGCTACGGTGTGTCTGGCACTGGCAGTTCTTGTGGCTGGAGTGGGCTTTTATCGGAATCAGCAGGAAAAAACAGAGGTTCCGGAAGATTATCGCGCCGCTTCTGCTTCGGTGGTGCAGATAACACCTGCAGTAACAGAACCGGTGCAGAGTGTATCGATTTCGCCAAAGGCGGTGCAGACGCAGAAACCGGTGCAGACACAAAAACCGGTGCAGACACAAAAACCGGTACAGACGCAGGAAGCTGTGCGGGGAACTCCGGTCCCGACGGAAACCACGCAGAAAAGAGAAAAAATCTCAATAACACCGGAACCTCGAAGTTCAAAAAAACAGTCTGTTTCAGAAGCAACGCAAAAAAAAGATAATAAAACAGAAGAGAAAAAAACAGAAGAGACTTCAGTGGCTGCAGGAAATCCTGGAGAAACTTATGTGATCCGCCCGGGAGACACCTTGTATCAGATCAGTCTCAACCGCTATGGTACTGTAGCGGCGATGGAGCAGATCTGTGCATTAAACGGAATTTCTGCCAATGAGATCATTTATCCCGGGCAGGTAATTGTACTACCCTGATGGAGTGTGCTATAATAACTGGAAAACCAATTACAAAATAAAATACTTAAGGTAAGGGATACGGTTGTGAATATCATAAAAAAATACAGAAAAACAAAAGCGTAAAAAGCTGATGAGGCAAAAAGCCAGGCTTGCACAGGAACAGGCTGCGCAGGAAGGCGCTTACTACAGGAGAACTTCTCATCGCCGAAGGATTTCAAGAAAGGGAAAAAAGGTGATCACAGCGGCAGTGATCGCTGCTGCAGTCTGCCTGGTTTTTCTCTATGCAGAAAAAAGAAGCTATCACAGCTATAAAGTATTAAATACAAGCGAACAGGAAGATGTTGTGTCCACACAGTATGTGGACATGGATGGAGATATCCTGAGATACAGTCCGGATGGAGTATCTGTTGTGGACAACAGCATGAATACGATCTGGAATGAAACCTATACAATGCAGAATCCTATTGCAGATGTGAATGGAAGCAGGGCGGTTGTTGCAGACAGCGAGGGAACATCGCTTTATATCTGCGACAAAAAAGGTGTGACCGGAACTGTAACAACATCTTATGCTATTGTAAAAGTGCGGATCGCATCGAATGGAATGGTTGCAGTGATCCTGGACAATGATGATAATACCTGGATCAATTTTTATAATCCGGATGGCAGTCTGGTCGCGGAAAATCTGACTAAGATCGATGATCCGGGATATCCCATGGATGTAGCAGTGTCTGATAACGGAGTGATGATGGTAACATTCCAGTATGTTGATGGAAGCAAGACTACCAGCTATGTGGCATTTTATAATTATGGGGATGTAGGGCAGAATGAGGATGATCGGATCGTAAGTGGTTATACCTATGAGAATGTAGTGATCCCGCAGGTGGAATGTATCAGTGACAGTAAGTATATTGCTTTGCGAGATGATGGATTTTCTACTTACCAGGGAAGCCAGATTCCCAAAGAAAGCAAAACAGTCAATGTAAAACAGGAGATCGTAAGTACATTTTTCAGTGATGACAGGATTGGCCTGGTATTTAAAAACAATAATAAAGATGATCTGTATACAATGGAAGTCTATAGTATGAGCGGACAGCTGAAATTCCGTAAAAATTTCAATATTCCATATACGACTATAAAAATGAGCGGAGATAATATCATCATGTATAACAGCTCGCAGATCTGCGTGATGAACAACCGTGGCGTACAGAAATATGCCGGAAATGTAGATGGAACGATCCGGGATTTCTTTAAGATCGGATGGAATAAATATCTTATGGTACTGGATACAGGCGTCAGCACCATAAAATTCAGTTAAGGGGGCAGATATGAACTGGACATGGCTTGGACTGGCTGTGCTGGTCCTGCTTGCCTTTTCCATGGTGGATGGATACAGGCATGGCTTTGTAAAAGAAGTAGTATCTGCATTGCTTGTTCTGATCTCCGTTGCTCTGGTATGGCTGATCAATCCTTATGTGAATCAGTTCATACGTGAGAATACGTCTGTTTATGAAAAAATCCAGACTGCCAGCGGATCATTTGTGGATTCTCTGGCAGATGGAAAAGAAACCATGGATGAGGAGGAACAGAAGGAGCTGATCAGCAGCATGGATATTCCGGATCTCCTCCAGAAGGGAATAACAGAAAATAATACGGCATTGGTGTATCAATATCTGGCGGTTAATACATTTGCAGGGTATATTTCCGGATATCTGGCCAATGTAGCAGTGAACTGTCTTTCTTTTTTGGTATCATACATACTTTCCTCAATCCTGATCCATGTGCTGGCGTATGCCATGGATCTCCTAGCAAGATTGCCGGTCATCCGTGGGATCAACAAAATAGCCGGCGCCGTAGTAGGAGGCATGAAGTGTATTGTTTTTGTATGGGTCGGAATGCTGGTACTTACGATTTTATGCAACACGGAAATAGGGCAAAAGGGTCTGGGACTGATCCGGGGTGATACAGTACTGGATTTTCTTTATGATAAAAATATTTTTATCCGTATTTTTACAGGAATATTTTATGGTGGGTAAAAGAAACCGCATTTTGCAGACGGAAAAGCACCAGGATACAGGTGGTGACCATGTCTGTGAAATGCGGTTTTTGGCGAAAAAATACGTTTTTTAGAAAAAATGAAATTTATGTAAAAAACATGTTGACAGGTAATGGAAAAAATGATATTCTATCAGAGTTGTTAGGAACAAATTGTTTTTAAGAAACAGATAAATACATCTGCTTTCAGAAAAATAAAAAGTTTTCTATAAAAATACCATAAATTTTTCGGAAATTCAAGGTGCAAGTTCCTGAAAACCGGCTTTTTTATCGTGGTTTTTCGCCATATTTTACGGATAATATAGGGCGCAAATATTGTGGTGTCCGAAAAAGGACACTATTCGCCGTCAGTGTCATCGTCAGAGGATAAAAGACCGGCGGATAAAAACTCTTATTTGTGAACAGACTATAAGATTCAGCATAACAGGAGGAAAGATCAATGAGCAGAAAAGGAGAAAACATTTACAAAAGAAAAGACGGACGATGGGAAGCCAGATATATCAAAGAGCATCGGATAAACGGAAGGATACACTATGGCTACTGTTACGGAAAAACATATCATGAAGCCAGAGATAAGGTCAATCAGGCACGTTATGCGCTGATGAATGATCAGCTTCTGCCCGTGAGAGGAAAACGGAATCGCTTTGCAGATTACTGTAATGAATGGCTGTATCTGAAACGAAGCAGCGTGAAACCATCCACTTTTGTAAAATATACAACGATCCTGGAAAAATATATCAAGCCTGATCTCGGGCAGTATTTTTCCGAGGCTGTTTCAGAAATACTTGTAGAACAATTCAGCTACAGGCTTATCCATGAAAGAGGATTGTCACCAAAAACAGTGCGGGATATCCTTTCCGTGCTGCATTCCATTCTGAATTATACAACAAAGCAGAATCCACTGGCAAAACCGGTGGATATCGTATACCCCAGGCAGGATCGAAAAGAAATGCGTGTGCTGACCTGTGAAGAACAGAAAAGGTTTACGGAATATCTTTTACAGGACATGGATCCGTGTAAATTTGGGGTTTTGCTGGCATTGTTGACAGGATTGCGGATCGGAGAAGTATGTGCTCTGAAATGGGAAGATATTTCTCTGGAAAATAAAGTCATCTTTGTACGTCATACCATGCAGCGCCTGAAAAATCTCAATCCTGCAAGTGAAGAAAGGACCCGGATCATAACCGGGGTTCCTAAAAGTGGAAGGTCGGTAAGGATAATCCCCATGAACCAGGATATTGAAAAGCTCTGTAACAAATGGAGAGCAGATGATCTGGAAGCATATGTTCTGACCGGAAAAGCAGGGTATTTCCTGGAGCCCAGAACCCTGCAGTATCGCATGAGGCAATATACGAAAGATTGTAATCTGAAAAATGTTCATTTCCATACTTTGCGGCATAGTTTTGCGACACGGTGTGTGGAGGCCGGATTTGAGATCCGCAGTCTTTCGGAGATCCTGGGGCACTCCAGCACACGGATCACACTGGAATGTTATGTACATTCATCCATGAATCTGAAACGTAAAAATATGGAAAAACTAAAGATCGCAGATACCGTGGAAAAAGAATTTCCGGGAGCCTGAGTTTTTTTATAAACCGTCAAAAACCGCCGTCAGAGAAGAAAGAACCGTTAAATTTACACGGATCGCAGGGAATCTTTCAAACATAAATATAAAAATAAATATCATGTTGTTTATCAGAAGGACATCTACACAGGAGAGCAGTGGCTGGAGATCATGCCGCAAAAAGCATCCAAAGCGCAGGCTGCTTTGCAGCTAAAACAAAAACTGGAATGTGACAGATTAGTTGTTTTTGGTGATGGAAGTATCTCCCAAAAATATCTATTTCCAAATCAACTGTTTTATGATATCATATAGCTTAACCTGCGGAAAATGGAGGTTATAAGACATGAATCATATTGAAGAAAAGATCATTCAGACTATAGATGAACACAGAGATGAGATCATAGCCTTTGCGAAGGATATCCAGAGCCATCCGGAGCCGGGATTTTACGAGGAGAGAACAGCCGCACATGTTGCGGCTTTTTTGCGTGGCCTGGGACTTCGTGTGCATGGAGGACTTGCACGCACAGGAGTCCGCGCTGAGTGGATGGAACAGGACGGACCGAACATTACGATTATCGGAGAACTTGACGCCATCGGATGTAAGTCGCATCCGATGGCTGATCCCGTTAACGGGACAGCACATGCATGCGGACACCACGCACAGATTGCAGCCATGATCGGCGCAGCATTGGCACTGACCAATGAGGAGGTTCAAGCCTCTCTGTCTGGGTCCGTATCTTTTTTTGCCGTTCCGGCGGAAGAATACATCGATGCAGATAAACGTGCATGGCTTCGTAAAGAGGGAATCGGCTTTCCTGCATCCGGAAAAAGCGAGCTGATCCGTCTTGGAGAATTTGACCATTCTGATATTATTATGACAACACATGTGCACATGATGCAGGTGGAGGAAGACTTCTACCTGGGAAATGCAGCTTGCAACGGATTTTCCGCAGAACGAGTGACAGTAAGAGGAAAAGCCGCTCATGCAGCCATTGATCCATGGGATGGTGTCAATGCATTAAGTATTACTTCCAGTGCCATCCAGATGATGGGACTGATGCGGGAAACCTTCCGGGAGGAAGACCATGTGCGTCTTCACAACGTGATCCGAAAAGCCGGGGATGTGATCAATGCAGTTCCGGACGAAGCGGTGATCGAAACAAAAGTCCGTGCAGCGTCTCTGGATGCGATCCGGGCAACACAGGAAAAAATGGATCGTGCCTATGACGGAGCTGCCTATGCATTCGGTGGTACGATCGAAAGAGAACCGCTTCAGGGATATATGCCGATCCTGCACAGAGGTGCGGATAAAGTGATGGAGGAATCTGTAAAGCTTCTGGACGCTACGTACCGGTGCTCAAAGCCGGCAGATTTTAACAACGCCTGTACCGACGTAGGAGACCTGACCCATCTGTTTCCAGTGCTGAATTTTACATTCGGAGGATTTGCGGGAAAACTTCACGGAGCAGATTTTAAGATCATGGATGAAGAACTGGCTTATATCAAACCAGCCAAGCTTCTGGCACTGACTACGTATCGTCTTCTCTGTGATCAGGCAAAAGAAGCAAAAAAAATCTGTCAGGAATTTAAACCTGTATTTAATAAAGAAACTTATTGTCAGTATATACGAGATAATTTTCATGAAAATGAGTAGTTAACCGAATCAGGAGAATCCCCTGCGAGAGTAAAATAAGCAATCTTATATCAGGAAAATCCCATGCAGGGTGCGGATATCATAGCAAACAGAAGGAGAACGAAATGTCCGAAATTTCATTAGAACTGAAAAACATAAAAAAGAGCTTCCAGGAAGGTGAGGACGTCCTGGAAAGCATCTGTCTTACAGCAAAAAAAGGAGAATTTGTCACTCTGCTGGGGTCTTCCGGCTGTGGAAAAACCACCACACTGCGGATCATTGCAGGCCTGGAACAACCAGATTCCGGCCAGGTTTTTCTGGATGGAAAGGATGTGACATCCCTGGAACCGAATCAGCGCAATGTGAACACAGTGTTCCAGAATTATGCACTTTTTCCCCATATGAATGTAGCAGATAACATTGGATATGGGCTGAAATTGAAAAAAACATCGAAAGCGGAGATCAGCAGAAGAGTCAAAGAAATGCTGGAGCTTGTTCAGCTTCCGGGCTTTGAGAGGCGTAAGCCGTCAGAGCTTTCCGGCGGTCAGCGCCAGCGTGTGGCCATAGCCAGAGCACTTGTGAACAATCCGGAGGTACTTCTTCTGGACGAACCCCTTGGTGCACTGGATCTGCAGCTGAGGCGTGCCATGCAGCACGAGCTGAAGCGCCTGCAGAAGAAGCTGGGGATCACCTTTATCTATATCACTCACGATCAGGAAGAAGCCATCAACATGTCTGATACGATCGCTGTGATGAACCACGGTCGCTTTGAGCAGATTGGGACGCCGGATGAGATCTATAATCATCCGAAGACCAGCTATGTGGCAACCTTTGTTGGAAATGCCAATATCCTGACCGGTATTGTGGAAAGCATTGCGGAAGAGGAGATTGACGGTACTTCCGCTCAGATCACCGTAAGAACTGATGCCGGAAAAGTAGAAGTATCAATGGATACCGCAGCTACATCTGACAGAGGATATTTCCCACAAAAAGGAGAAAAGGTTACCATCGCAGTAAGAAGCGAAAATATCCGGTTTGAGGAAAATAAAAAAATGCACAACAAAGCACGCCGAATTGCACATCAGAAAACACACAAAAGAGTGTACAGGAGCCCGCAGAAAAAAACACAGATGACAGCTGCGATGGCTTAACCGCCGAAGTCATTGAAAAAACCTTCGCCGGCGGCCAGCTCCGTGTTGTTTTGAAAACTTCGGAAGGTCAGGAAATCGTGGCAAGCCGTTACGGCATTGATACAAATGTCAGTGTAGGAGAAAAGGTGCGCTGCTGTTTTCTTCCTACAGATGCAGTGCTGGTAGATCGGGAAGAAAGATCAGAAGAAGTATTGCCGGATCAGTCAGGTCCCTGTGCAGGAGGTACCCATGCGTAAGCACAGAGCAGGCTCCGTATGGATGATCCTGCCGCTGTATCTTTTTACACTGATCTTCGTTGCACTGCCTCTTCTGTATGTAGTTGCACTGAGCTTTTCCACAGCAGACGGCGGCTACGGCGTGAACTGGAAATTTACTCTGGATAATTACAAGCAGATCCTGGAGCCTGTATACCTGCAGACCTTTACGGGATCCTTCCGCCTTGCGCTCACCAGCACTTTGATCATCTGTCTGGTGGGCTACCCCTTCGGATACTTTATGGCAAAGCTTTCCGAGGGCAAAAAGAAGCTGGCCATGCTTTTCCTGATGCTGCCTTTCTGGGTGAATTCCCTGATCCGTCTTTATGGCTGGATCATCATTCTCCAGAAAAAGGGCCTTCTGAATTATCTGCTGATGAAGCTTGGCATCATCCAGGAGCCCTTAAAAATCCTGTACAGCTATCCGGCGATCGTGATCGGTATGATCTATGTATTGCTGCCGTTTATGGCACTGTCCGTATATTCCAGTGCGGAAAAGCTGGACTGGTCCCTTGTGGAAGCTGCCAGAGACCTTGGAGCCAGCAGATGGAAGGCTTTTTGGAGCGTCACCTTTAAGCTGACTTTGCCGGGACTTCTTTCCGGAGTGATACTTACCTTTATTCCGTCTATGGGTCTGTTTTTTATTGCGGATATCCTGGGCGGAAACAAGATCGTACTTGTGGGAAGTCTGATCCAGGAGCAGATGACAAGAGGCAATAACTGGCCCTTTGCCGCAGCACTGGCTGTGGTACTGATGATACTGACAACTCTGATGATCGTATTATATCGGAAGCTTACCAATGTGAAGGAACTGGAGGGAATCGGATGAAAAAGAACTCAAAGTTTTCAGGACTGTATCTGGGGATCCTGTTTTTCCTCATGTATCTGCCCATTGGTGTGGTAGTGGTATTTTCGTTTAATGAAGCAAGACTTCCGGTACGCTTTACCGGTTTTTCCCTGAAATGGTATCAGGAACTGTTTCAGGACAGGGATCTGATCCAGGCATTGAAAAACAGTCTGATCCTGGCGGTGTCCAGCTGTGGGGTATCTGCAGTGATCGGAACACTGGGGGCTGTAGGACTTTCCAGGATCCACTGGAAAACAAAAGGGGTGATGGAGTATATTTCTATTCTGCCTCTGATGATCCCGGAGATCATTCTGGGAATGGTACTGATGGCATTTTTCTATATGCTGAACCTGCCATTTGGAATGCTGACACTTCTGATCGGACACACGGTTTTCTGCGTGCCCTATATTTTGATGGAGGTAAAAGCAAGGCTTGTGGGAATGGATCCGTCCCTGGAAGAGGCAGCCAGAGATCTTGGTGCCGGTTCCTTTCGGGCCTTCTGGGACATTACCCTGCCGCTGATCATGCCGGCTGTTATATCCGGCTCTCTGTTGGCCTTTGCCATGTCCATGGACGATGTGGTGATCAGTATTTTTGTAACCGGGCCACGTGTATCCACGCTGCCGATAAAAGTTTACACACAGATGAAAACAGGCGTTACGCCGGAGATCAATGCACTTTGTACCATAATGCTGGGAGTGATCCTTCTGGTACTGGCAGTATATCTGATCGCAGGAAAACGCGGGAAGGGGAATATAAAAGATGAGCAATAAACTGATCGAGTTAAAAAATCTCACAAAAAACTTTGATGACCAGCAGGTGCTCCGGGGCATTAATCTGGACATTCACGAAAACGAATTCCTTACGCTTCTGGGACCCAGCGGCTGTGGAAAGACAACAACCTTAAGGATCATTGCCGGCTTTGAGGAGCCAAGCGGCGGAGAGGTACTGTTTAACGGAATTGAGATCTCCAAGCTGCCTCCATATAAAAGAGAGATCAACACGGTATTCCAGAAATATGCATTGTTTCCGCATCTCAATGTTATGGACAATATCGGTTTCGGCCTGAATCTGAAAAAGGTAGATAAATCTGTTATTGAGCAGAAGGTAAAAAGAATGCTGAAAATGGTAGGGCTGGAAGGCTTCGAAAAAAGAGATGTTACGCTTCTTTCCGGTGGACAGCAGCAGCGAGTTGCCATTGCCAGAGCTCTTGTCAATGAGCCGAAGGTTCTTCTGCTGGATGAGCCACTCGGCGCACTGGATGCCAAGATCCGTAAGCAGATGCAGATCGAGCTGAAAAAGATCCAGAGAGAGGTAGGGATCACCTTTATCTATGTTACCCATGACCAGGAGGAGGCACTTTCCATGTCTGATACGGTAGTAGTCATGAACAATGGTGAGATTCAGCAGATCGGCAGCCCGACAGATATCTATAATGAGCCAGAGAACCGTTTTGTTGCCGGCTTTATCGGAGAGTCCAATATTATAGAAGGAACAATGATCAGGGATTTCCTTGTGGAGTTTGATGGCTTCCGTTTTGAATGTGTAGACAAGGGATTTGAGGACAACGAAGCCATTGAGGTTGTTCTCCGCCCGGAGGACCTGGATATTGTGGAACCGGATCAGGCCAAGATCAGAGGAACGGTACGGAACATTACGTTCAAGGGCGTGCATTATGAGATCCTGGTTGAGACGGAGCTTCGCACATACATGGTGCACACTACCGATTATGCAGAAGTGGGACGTGAAGTGGGACTGAAGTTTGGTCCTGAGGATATCCATGTTATGTGCAGAATGGGAGGATACTAATGAAACAGTTCAAGCATCTGATCAAGCCGTATATCATCTGGGCTTCGATCCTGATCGTGGTACCATTGATCCTGATCGTGCTTTATGCATTTACCTCAGATGGAAATGAAGTTCTGACCCTGCATTTTACATGGGCGAATTTTGCAAAATTTCTGGAAGCTACATATTTAAGTGTTATCCTAAAATCCTTCCGCTTGGGTATCCTGACCACACTGATCTGCCTGGTCTGCGGATATCCGCTGGCATACATTATCTCCAAATATTCCGAAAAGGTGCAGAGCTTTCTGATCCTTATGGTCACCATTCCCATGTGGATCAACATGCTTCTCCGTACCTATGCATGGATGAACATTCTTTCTGACAATGGTCTGGTGAACAACCTTCTGAAAATGCTGGGAATCTCACCGATCACCATGATGTATACAGATTTTTCCGTTATCGTGGGCCTTGTTTGTAACTTTATGCCCTTTATGATCATTCCGATCCATACATCCTTAAGTAAAATGGACAAGTCACTGATCGAAGCGGCCAACGACCTTGGTGCCAATCCCTTCCAGACCTTCTGGAGGATTACCTGGAAGCTTTCCATGCCAGGTGTGGTCAATGGTATCATGATGGTATTCCTTCTGTCCATATCAACCTTCGTTATTCCGAAGCTTCTCGGTGGCGGCCAGTACATGCTGATCGGTAATCTCATCGAGTCACAGTTTATTTCTGTAGGTGACTGGAACTTCGGAAGTGCCATCTCTCTGATCCTGGCAGTGATCATCCTGATCTTTATGAGCCTGATGAAGAAGATGGATACTCAGGACGATTAAAGGAGGCAGGAGATGAAAAGAAAAATACCATATTTTCAAAATTATATGTAGTGCTGTGTCTGGCATTTTTTACCTGCCGATCCTTGTGACCATGATCTTTTCCTTTAACTCATCCAAGTCCCTGACCAGATTTACAGGATTTTCCCTGCGCTGGTACGGAGAGCTGATAAACAACATGGAGATCAGTAAGGCAGTTTATGTTTCGGTCACAGTGGCAATTCTGGCAACTGTTATTTCCACAGTGCTGGGAACCATCACAGCCATCGGACTTTCAAAATCCAGAAAGGTGCTGAAGGAGATGGTCCTTACCATCAATAACTTTCCAATTCTGAATCCGGAGATCGTAACCGCGATTGGTCTGATGCTGCTGTTTTCTTCGCTGGGAATGACGAAAGGCTATCTGACCATGCTGCTGGCACATATCGCATTCTGTACGCCCTATGTGATCACCAGTGTATATCCGAAGGTACGAAGCCTGGATCCGAACCTTGCCAATGCAGCCATGGATCTTGGTGCAACGCCATATCAGGCACTTACCAAGGTTATCGTGCCCATGATCAAAGAAGGGATTTTTGCGGGAGCGCTCCTGGCCTTTACCATGTCCTTTGACGATTTCGTAATTTCCTACTTTGTTTCCGGAAACGGAGTAAAAATATATCCATTGTTGTATATAATATGACAAAGCGCATCAATCCCACCATCAACGCCCTTTCTACTATTGTGATCGTGGTCATTGTACTGGTGCTTCTTTTTGCAAATCTGATCATGCCGAAGCTTCAGGCCTCCACCGTGAAAAAAATGGATCCGAAAAAAAGAAGGATCGTTGCGGTTATCACAGCTGCTGCGGTTGTTCTGGTATTGGGAAAGTGGACGCTCGTAAGCCAGGGAAACCACGTGCTTCGTGTATATAATGCCGGAGAATATATGGACCTGAGTCTTCTAGACAAATTTGAGAGGCAGTATAACTGTACTGTTGTATATGAAACCTTCGAGTCCAACGAGATGATGTACACCAAGCTGGCCAGTGGTGAAACCTACGATGTTCTGGTTCCATCAGATTATATGATCGAAAGACTGATCAAGGAGGAATATCTTCAGGCCCTTGACTGGAAAAAGATCCCAAACAGCAAAAATCTTCTTCCCGAGGTACAGAATAAGGACTATGATCCGGGAAATCGTTATTCCTGTCCGTATTTCTGGGGAACTGTAGGAATCCTTTATAATAAGAATGTAGTCTCTCAGGAGGATCTTGACAAAGAGGGCTGGAATATTCTCTGCGATGAAAAATATAAGGGAGATCTTTATATGTATGATTCCGAAAGGGATTCCTTTATGATCGCCCTGAAAGCGCTGGGGTATTCCATGAACACAAAAAATCTTGATGAGATCCAGCAGGCTTATGAGTGGCTGATCCGGCAGAGAGATACCATGGATCCGATCTATGCAGGTGATGATGTGATCGACAACATGATCTCAGGAAACAAGGCAATGGCGGTTGTTTATTCCGGAGATGCTTCCTATATCATCAGCGAAAATCCGGAGCTTGGCTATTATACTCCGCAGCAGGGAACCAATACCTGGTATGATGCCATGGTCATCACCAAGGACTGTAATGAAGTAGATCTGGCTCATGAGTTCATCAATTTTATGTTGGATGATGAAAATGCTCTTTCCAATACCGAAGAAGTAGGATATACTTCTACTGTAAAGAGTGCATTCGAGGAGATGAAGAACGGAACTTATGAGGGAATTTCTTCCTATATTCCGCAGATCGACAATCCAAAGAATGAGATCTTCGGATACCAGAAGCCAAAGATCAAGCAGAAATTCGCAGAGCTTTGGACAAAGGTAAAAGCAAAATAACAAGACGTCAGAGAGAGACATGAAGGAGGTTCTATGAAATCAAAAAAAGCAGCAGCGATCATGTTATGTGCGGTACTTGGAACATCTATGATAACAGGTGTCAGTGTCAGTGCAAAGGATAAGGATGAACTGGTACTTTATACATGGGACGGAATGTTTCCGCAGGAAGTGCTGGATGATTTTGAAAAAGAAACAGGGACCAAGGTGGTATATTCCAACTTTGATACCGATGAGACCATGCTTGAGAAGCTTTCCCAGGCAAAGGGCGGCGATTACGATGTGGTAATTGCAGATGATTACATTATCGACAGTGCGGTAAAAGAGGGACTTGTCCAGAAGATCGACAAGGATACCGTTTCCAATTTTAAGAACATCAACCCCCTTTATCAGGGACAGTTTTATGATCCGGATGACGAATATACAGTACCTTACGGAGCAGGAATCCCACTGATCGTTTATGATCCGGAGCAGGTAGATATCGACATTAAAGGATACAAGGATCTCTGGGATAAGTCTCTGGAGGACAGCATTGCCATCGTAGGTAATTACCGCGTGATCTGTGGCATCACACAGCTTTCCATGGGGGAGAGCATGAACGAAGAAGATGTAGCCGTGATCGACAAGACCGGTGAGAAGCTGAAAGAGCTGGCACCGAACATTCGTATGATCCAGGATGACAATACACAGAATGCCCTTCTCAACGGAGAGGCAAGCGTGGCATTTCTTTATACATCACAGGTAACACAGGCACTGAAGGATAATCCGGATCTTAAGGTGGTTTATCCGGAGGAAGGTCTTGGATTTGGTATTATGGGAATGTTTGTGCCAAGTGAAGCACCGAATGCGAAGGCTGCCAATGAATTTATCAATTATATCCTAGAGCCGGAAGTATCTGCACAGTGCATCAACTATATCGGATACTACAATACAAACAAGGCAGCAGATGATCTGGTAGACGAGAGCCTGGTTGTTCCGGACAGCGTGACAAAGGGTGAGATCGTACAGAATGTAAGCCAGGAAGCAGAGCAGGAATACAATAAGATCTGGACAGAGTTTAAAGCTGCCTGCGATTAAGCAGACGAACCAGTAAGGGGGTTTTTCAGGTGGAGATATACAAAGGCACATCCGCTTTTTCCGGAATAGCCATTGGAAAAATACTGTATTACCACAGAGGCGAATATCAGATCCGTCAGTCCATGGTAGACAATGTAAAAAAGGAGCTGGATCGTCTGGATAATGCAAGAACAGCGGTAAAGAACCAGATCCAGCATATGTATAAAACGGAGCACCCCTCCCAAAAGAGCAGGAGCTGACCTTGAAACGTCAGCTGAAGCTCTTAAGTGGCGGCAGCTTTCAGCGGGCCGTGGAAAGCATGATCACGACAGAAAAGGTCAGTGCAGCTTACGCAGTCCAGACAACCAGGGATGAGCTTGCAAATGTGTTCCGCAAGCTGGAGGACGAGGCTGTCAAAGAACAGATCGAAAATATCAGGGAGATCTCCGAGCTGCTGATCGGCGCCATGGGTGGCTCCCATGCACGGATCAATCTGGGAGATGAGCCGGTGATCCTTGCAGCAGAGCAGCTTTCCCCCAATGAACTTCTGGAGATGAACAAAGCCAGTCTTCTGGCGGTAGTCATGCATCAGGGGTCTGTTATTTCCCATGTATCGATCATGGCAAAATCCATGGAAGTCCCCACCCTGGTCGAGGTGGAGATACAGAAAGAATGGGATGGCCATATGGCTATTGTAGATGGGTATACAGGAACACTGTATATCGATCCGGAGCCGGAGCTTCTTAAGGAATATGAGATCCGTCATGCAGCAGATAAGGAAGAGCGGGAAGAACTTTTGAGACTTCGGAACCAGAAGGATATCACAGCCGATGGCAAGGAGATCAAGCTTCTGGCAAACATCGGAAATCTGGATGATCTGAATACGGTTCTTTATTACGGAGCAGCAGGTATCGGCCTTCTTCGAAGTGAATTCCAGTATCTCGGAAGAGAGAATTATCCAAGAGAGAATGAGCTGTTCCGTGCCTATAAAAAAGTAGCCGAGGATATGGATGAACGTCCGGCAGTGATCCGTACCGTGGACCTGGGGGCAGACCGTCAGGCAGAATATATGGCAATTCCTGATGAGGTCAATCCTATGATGGGAAACCGCGGCATCCGCCTCTGCCTTGATCGCAAAAAAATGTTCAAAGCGCAGCTTCGGGCTATTTACCGTGCAAGTGCCTATGGAAATATCAACCTGATGTATCCGATGATCACGTCCGAGGATGAACTGGATGAGATCGAGAAGCTGATCCGTGAGGTAAAAAAGGGCCTGGATGAGAAGAACATTCCTTACAAAAACATCCGTACCGGAATTATGATCGAGACACCGGCAGCGGTCATGATCAGTGAAGAACTTGGAAAACGTGTGGATTTTCTGAGCCTAGGAACCAATGACCTGACCCAGTATACCCTGGCTATGGACCGGCAGAATCTTCTTTTGAAGGATAAATACAATGATCATCATCCGGCGCTTGTAAAGATGATCCGCATGGTAACAGAGGCAGGACATAAGTCAGGATGTGAAGTTTACATATGCGGAGAGCTGGCAGCAGATTCCAATCTTACAGAAGCTTTTATCCAGATGGGAGTGGACGGCCTTTCCGTTGTTCCTGCCTGTGTACTTCCAGTGCGAAAAGCAATCCGCAGCTCCTATGCGGATGAGGCAAACCGGCCGGAAGAAGCAGTAAAAGAGAAATAATATCCGGAAAAATAAAAATCCTGAGAATTTCTATGTTGATATCTGTTGATATCTCACATAGGATCCTCAGGAATTTTTTGACGGAATCTTTCACTCACGGCTTATTGCTGTTCTAAATTGAAGCAGTGCGTGGAAGCATATCTGTTCCGGTTAAAGTTATCGAAGTCCAAGCACCTGGGCGGTTTCCGAAATAAACTCCGGTGTGGTACCACAGCATCCGCCGATCACGGAAGCACCGTTGTCCACCAGCACCTTCATATAACCTGCAAAATCCGCAGGGGTCATGCTGTAAACTGCATTTCCAAGATCATCGATCTGGGGCATTCCCGCATTGGGTTTGGCAATGACCGGAATGGAAACGTTCTCCTTGATATTGCGGATAACCGATACCAGCTGATCCGGGCCAACTGAGCAGTTGATGCCGACAGCGTCTGCACCTGCAGCTTCCAGGGACATGGCAGCCTCTATGGCATTTCCGCCGCTGAAGATACTTCCGTCTGCTTCTACAGTCACGGTACAGATGATAGGAAGCTCGCAGACACTCTGGCAGGCGTCTACAGCAGCCAGTGTCTCCTCGATATTGATCATGGTTTCCGCTACGATCAGGTCCACACCTGCATCACGGAGATAGCCGATCTGTTCCTGATAGACTTCGAAGGCTTTTTCGTAAGTCATGTCACCGGCCGGTGACATCATCTTGCCTGTGGTGGTGATATCACCTGCTACGAAAACACCCTCCGGTGCGATCTCCTTTGAATAGCCGGCCAGGGTATGATTGATCTGTTCAATCTGATCCTCAAGTCCGTGCATAGTGAGGTTAATGCGGTTTCCTCCGAAGGTAGGCGCATAGATGATATGGCTTCCCGCCTCGATGTATGCCTTCTGCAGAGACTGGATCACATCCTTGTGCTCAAGCACCCAGCTCTCTGTGCAGACACCACGCGGCATGCCGGCCTTCATCAGGTTGGAGCCGGTAGCACCATCCAGCAGCAGGACATGATCTTCGGTCAGTTTCTGAAATTCCTGTTTTGTCATATGTTTATATCCTCCTTATGGCAGCCAATCACGGTTGGCAAAAAATAGGGCTCCTCCTGTAACCGCTGCACTCATTGCCGTGGGTTTATTTTAACACAGGGAATAAAAATAATCTATCCTGTTTCTGGGACGGGAAATAAAAATAATAAAAATTAGGCAAATTGTACATATTTAACGACTTTTCTGTCGAATAAAGAACTTGCGTATTAGAAAATAGGATTGTATAATAACCTATAGACATGCCCAAAGGGCAAGACTGTCATCAGATAGAACATAAAGGTAAAGGTGAAAAGGAATTATGATTAAAGTTAAACTGAGCAACTGGAAGTCTGATCACCAGATGGATGAGGCTTATAAAGCTCTGCGAACAAATATCCAGTTCTGCGGAGCAGATAAGAAAGTGATCGCACTTACCAGCTGTACTCCTAATGAGGGAAAGAGCAGTGTGGCATTTAATCTTGCTGCCTCTCTTGCTGAGAGCGGCAAATCAGTGCTTCTGATCGATGCCGATCTGCGTAAATCCGTTTTGATGGGACGTGTGACAGTAGACCAGGAGGTAATGGGACTTGCTCATTATCTTTCCAAGCAGGCCAAGCTTTCTGACGTGATCTGTGCCACTACACTTCCGAAGTTCCATATTATCTTCTCCGGTATCGTACCTCCGAACCCGGCAGAGCTTCTCGGAAACAGACTCTTCAAGGATATGATCCGCGTGGTAAGAGATGTTTATGATTACGTTATTGTAGATACACCGCCGCTTGGACTGATCATCGACAGTGCTATCATAGCAGATTCCTGCGACGGATCTGTAATCGTCGTTGAATCCGGTACCATCAGCTACCGTTTTGTACAGGAAGTAAGAGATCAGCTTGCCAAGAGCAACTGCCCGATCCTGGGAACCATCCTGAACAAGGTGGACTACAGCAAGGCCGGCAATTACGGTCACTATGGCAAGTATGGTAAATACGGCAAGTACGGTAAGTATGGTTCCTACGGAGATTATGGTGAGAGCAGCAGTAAATAAAAAAACATTGACAACAGAAATGAGTGGGTTATTTTAATGAAGGGACTTTATGATATTCATTGTCATATCCTCCCCGGGGTGGATGACGGTGCAAGAAACATGGAAGAATCACTCTGGATGCTCAATAAGGAGTATCAGGAGGGCGTACGTCATGTGATCCTGACACCACATTTCCGGTACGATATGTTTGAGCCGCATATGAACATTGTGACAAGACAGTTCATGCAGCTGCGTAGAGCAGCCATGAATATTGGTGATGAAGGCATGAGACTTTATCTGGGCTGTGAACTCCATTCCAGTATGGATATGGTGGAATGCCTTAAGAAGGGACGGCGGCTTACCCTTGCAGGTTCCAGATATGTGCTTGTGGAATTCAGCAACGGAGATGAGAAAAATTATATTGAAGAACGGGTCAGAAGTCTTCTGATGAATGGTTTTATCCCGATCATCGCTCATGTGGAACGTTATAAGGCTACCCGGAACGATATTGGATTTTTGACAGAGCTGAAGGATATGGGAGCACATATCCAGGTCAATGCAGATACCATCAGCGGTCAGGACGGATTCGGGGCAAAAACCTTTGCACGGAAAGTCATGAAGCATGGGCTTCTGGATTTTGTCGGTTCTGACGGACACCGTAAGACGGAGCGTATCCCGGAGATCGGCAAATGTGTCGCCAAAATGGAAAAAACAATGGGGAGCGAATATGTAAAGAAGATCTTTATCAAAAATCCCCGGAAAATCACAGGGTAATGGAGAAAAGAAATGGAAAATCAGACTGTTAACAACAACGACGAAGTAGAGATCGATCTTGGTGAGGTATTTCACCTGTTACTGAGCAAGCTGGGTGTTATCATTTTATCCGGTATTGTTTTCTGCCTGGCAGCTGTTATGGGAACCATGCTTCTGATCACACCGAAGTATGAATCCACAACCAAGATCGTGGTACTGTCCAAGCAGGACAGCAGCACACTGACCAATCAGGATATCCAGACAAGTACATCACTGACCAAGGACTATGCGGAGCTGATCAAGAGCCGTACAGTTACTGAGGGTGTGATCGCACAGCTGAAACTGGATATGACACATGAGGAGCTTCTTAAGAAGCTTTCCGTAGATACACCAACGGATACACGAGTAGTATCCATCACAGTTACAGATACCGATCCTTATACAGCGGCACAGATCGCAAACGCAGTAAGAGATATTGCTTCCAAGCATATCCAGCAGGTTATGGATATCAAGGCAGTAAATGTGGTAGAGACAGCAAACATCCCGGATGAGCCGTCAAGCCCAAGCGTACCGAAAAACGGTGTGATCGGTGGACTTCTGGGTATCCTTCTGGCAGCAGCCGTTGTGCTCATCGTATATCTGACAAACGATACTGTAAAGACACCGGAAGACGTAGAGAAATATCTTGGATTAAGCGTACTTGGTACAATCCCATACTCTTCCAAAATGGGCAAGAAATCCAAAAAGAAAAAGAAACGTCACGCATAAAAATAACAACAACGGATCAAAGTGTTGGGAAAGGCCGGGAGCAGCAAAAATATGAAGAAATTTTTTGTGTTTTTATTAGTGGTCATCTGCCTTGGTATGGGAGCCGGTGTAGTATACATGAAGAGCTCCGAGGATAATGAAGGACCGAAGATCACATTTGAAGAGGGAAAAGATACGAATTATACATCCGATATGACAGAAGAGGATCTTCTGAAGGATGTAAAGGCACAGGATGACAGAGATGGAGATGTTACAGAGTCTCTTACTGTAGAAACCATATATCCGAAGAATGACGGAAAACAGGTTTCTGTTATCTTTGTTGCAAAGGACAAAAACAACAATGTAACAAAAAAGAATTTACCATGGAAGCTCAGGACGGCAGTGCCGAAAATCCGCAGCTGGGACTGATCGATAATGACGGTCTCACAGAGGATGGAGATTCCACAGACACCACAGAGCCTGCAGAAGAGACAGATATGCAGGATGGGACAGAAGCAGACAGCACAGATGCTGAAAGCGGAGATTCCGCAGAAGGAGAACTGACTCCGGAGGAACAGGCGCAGAAGACACAGGAAGACAAGATCGAGCAGCTTTCTCCGCAGGATCCAAAGATGTATCTGACTACATATTACGTAGAGGTACCGGTAGGAACTACGCTGGATAAATTAAGCTATGTAAAGGATATCCAGGATGATACACAATCAAGAAGTGATCTTTTTAGAGTTATCCAGATTGACGGTAATGTAAATACAAATGTACCGGGAACTTACGAGCTTACATATTATGTAGTCGACAACAGTGGAAACAGCTCCAACGGAGCCGTACTTACCATTGTCGTGAAATAAATATCATCCCCTCTCTAGGTGCCTGAGATACCGGAGAGGGGATAAAAGCAACAAAAAATGTAAGCGAGGGAAGGCGTAGAAAAGAATATGTATCAAAAAGAAAACAGCAGCTGGGTAAAACATGCAGATTTTGCGATTTGCGATATGTTGTGTCTGCAGCTTGCGTTTGTACTTGCATACTGGATCCGAAACGGGATCGGTCAGCCATACGAGACAGAGCTGTATCGAAATGTGGCAGTGGTGATGTTTCTTATCCAGCTGATGGTCACATTTTTTAATGAAAGCTTCAGCGGAGTTCTGCGAAGAGGAATGCTGGTGGAACTGAAGAAAACCTTTGAACAGTGTACACTGGTCTGCCTTCTGGTCCTGGCATATATGTTTCTTTTAAGAATTGGAAACAATTATTCCAGAATGATCCTGCTGATCACCTATGTGCTTTATACCTGCTTCAGCTACTGCGGCAGACAGGCACTGAAGAAATTCCTGAAGGATCACAGATACGAAGAAAGCGAGAAGCGATCCCTGCTGATCGTTACAGTCAGTGAAAATGCAGACAATGTGGTGGAAACCATCCGCAAGAATAATTACGGAACCTATCATCTGGCAGGAATCGTCTTTATGGATTGTGACAAGAAGGGTGCATCCGTCTGTGGAGTACCGGTAGTAGCCGGGAGGGAGGATATGATCTCCTATATCCATAAGAATTGGATCGACGAAGTATTTTTTGCAGTGCCAAAGGAGATTCCAATCCCGGAGCAGATGATCAAGGATTGCTCTGCAATGGGAGTTGTCATCCATATGAGACTGGCAACTATGAAATCCCTTGGCAAGAACCAGGTGGTGGAGGAGCTTGGCGGATACACTGTGCTTTCCAGCAGTATCCACATTGTGACACCGCGCCAGATGTTTGTGAAACGAGCTATGGATATCGCAGGCGGTCTGGTAGGTTGTCTTTTTACAGGAATCGCAGCGATCTTTCTGGTTCCGGCCATCAAGATCAAATCTCCGGGTCCTGCATTTTTTCACAGGTCCGAATGGGAAAGAACGGTCGTCCGTTCAAGATCTATAAATTCCGCTCCATGTATATGGATGCAGAAGAACGCAAAAAAGAACTGATGAAACAGAATAACGTAAAAGATGGAATGATGTTCAAAATGGATGATGATCCACGAATCATCAAAGGAGTAGGACATTTTATCCGAAAGACATCCCTGGATGAATTTCCACAGTTCTGGAATATTCTGAAAGGAGATATGAGTCTTGTAGGAACCAGACCGCCGACAATGGATGAGTGGGAGAAGTATGAGCTTCACCATCGCAAACGTCTGGCCATCAAGCCGGGACTTACCGGTATGTGGCAGGTAAGCGGTCGAAGTGATATTACGGATTTCGAGGAAGTCGTAGAGCTTGACACAAAGTACATTGCCGAATGGTGTCTGAAACTGGATATTGAGATCCTGGTTAAGACAGTTATGGTCGTTTTCCGCGGAAGCGGCGCCAAATGATTCATACATATTGAGATTCGAATATAATGACCCGGGCTGCGGAGACGCAGTTCGGGGATAAAAATAAATTAGATAAGTTATAAATATAAAAGAGGAAGTAAAAATGCAGATTTTATTGATCATGCTGATCGTAGTGCTTCTTGCATTCTCGGTCCTGCTTCTGGCACTGGCAAAACAAAGTCCCAGGGAAAAGCAGACAGAAGACAAAGAGCAGGAAGAATACATCAGGGATTATGCAGAAACAGTAAGACAGACCGGAGGAAGTATGAAGAAGTTAGAACATTGGAAAGTAATTGCGATATATCTGATCATCTATGACATGATAGCTGTTAATTTTCTTATTTTATGGCGCTGCTGGTGAGATTCGATTTTCGGTATTCCTCGATCCCCACAGACTATTTTGCCGCATGGAGGAGTTTTGCACCAATCTATACCATTATCACCCTGGCAGTGTTCGGATGCATGCATCTGTATAACAGTGTATGGCGTTTCGCAAGCTTCCATGAGCTGATCAAGATCACGGTAGCAAGTGTGATCACTGGCGTTCTGCATATTGTGGGTATCACGATCTTCTGGGGACGGATGCCGGCTTCCTATTATCTGATCGGTATCATGCTGCAGTTTTTCCTGACTGTAGGCGTACGTTTCTCCTATCGTTTTGTACTTCTTGAGCGGAACCGCAGAGAAAAGAGCGAGCGTGAGGAGCGGAGCAAAAACGTGATGATCATCGGTGCAGGAGAAGCGGGCAGGACCATTGTCCGGGAGCTTCAGAATGCAAAGGAAACCAATTCCAGAGTACGCTGCCTGATCGATGACAATCCGAATAAATGGGGAAGATACATGGAAGGCGTTCCGGTGGTAGGCGGAAGAGACGATATTTTTCTCAATGTGGACAAGTATCATATCAATCAGATCCTTCTTGCGATCCCGACGGCAACACCGCATCAGAAGCGGGATATCCTGAACATCTGCAAGGAAACCGGCTGCGAGCTGAAGCAGCTTCCTGGTGTATATCAGCTTGTAAACGGAGAAGTATCCCTGAGCAAGATGAAAAAAGTAGCAGTGGAGGATCTTCTCGGACGAGACACCATCAAAGTTAACATGTCCGAGATCTTTCAGTATCTGAAGGGAAAAAGAATCCTGGTAACAGGAGGCGGCGGTTCTATCGGAAGCGAGCTCTGCCGTCAGATCGCAGGTCATGAGCCGGAGCTTCTGGTGATCTTCGACATTTATGAAAATAACGCTTATGACATTGAGCAGGAGCTGAAGGCCAGTTATCCGAACCTGAACCTGAAGGTACTGATCGGCTCCGTCCGTGACAGCAAAAGGATCAACTGGGTATTTGAAACCTATAAGCCGGAGATCGTATATCATGCAGCCGCACATAAGCACGTACCGCTGATGGAGAACAGCCCCTGTGAGGCAATCAAGAACAATGTGGTAGGAACCTATAAGACTGCATATGCGGCAATGATGAACGGCTGCCAGCGCTTTGTGCTGATCAGTACCGATAAGGCTGTAAACCCGACCAACATCATGGGCGCCAGCAAACGACTCTGCGAAATGGTAGTCCAGAGCATGAACATGGTCAGCCACAACGGACACACCGACTGGCTGCCACGACTTGGTGGACACAGAAAGGATACCCTGGATGCACTTCACGACAACGAAGGTCAGGCATATGTAAGTGCAAACCATACATCGAAAACAGGAACCGGCACAGAATTCGTAGCTGTACGATTCGGAAACGTTCTCGGCAGCAACGGAAGCGTGATCCCGCTGTTCAAGCGCCAGATTGAAAAAGGCGGCCCTGTCACCGTCACACATCCGGACATCATCCGCTACTTTATGACTATCCCGGAGGCCGTAAGCCTTGTCCTTCAGGCAGGAACCTACGCCAAAGGCGGCGAGATCTTCGTCCTGGACATGGGAGCCCCGGTAAAGATCGACACCCTTGCCCGAAACCTGATCAAGCTTTCCGGCTACACACCGGATGTAGACATCAAAGTCACCTACACCGGTCTCCGCCCGGGCGAAAAGCTCTACGAAGAAAAGCTGATGGCCGAGGAAGGCATGGAGAAAACTCCAAACGACCTCATCCACATCGGCAAACCCATCGAAATGGACGTACAGGAATTCTTCAAACAGCTGGAAGTCCTGGCAGCATACGGCTATGCCAACAGCGAAAAGATCCGCGACATTGTAGCCGCGATCGTACCGACCTATCACTCTGCGGATTCCGACCTGAAGCTGCATAAGAAGGTGTATGAGGAACTGATGAGTGAGGCGGCTGTGGCTGCGGAGAAGAACTGATAACTGGTCAATAATTTACATATATACGAAAACGAAGGAGTGTTGAAAAAATGAAAATCCCATTTTCACCGCCAGATATTACAGAGGCAGAAATCGAACAGGTAGCAGAAGCTTTAAGATCCGGATGGATCACAACAGGACCGAAAACAAAAGAACTGGAAAGAGAAGTTGCGGATTTATGCGGCACCAATAGAGCTGTATGCCTGAATTCGCAGACTGCATGTGCGGAAATGACACTTCGTCTTCTGGGAATCCACGAAGGCGATGAAGTGATCACTTGCGCTTATACCTATACCGCAAGTGCATCGGTGGTGTGTCATGTCGGGGCAAAGCTGGTTCTTATTGATACACAGGAAGATTCTCTGGAAATGGATTATGACAAGCTGGCAGAAGCTATTACAGAGAAAACAAAAGTGATCATTCCGGTGGATCTTGGCGGAGTGCCATGCGACTATGACAGGATCTTCTCTATCGTAGAAGAGAAAAAGAAGCTTTTCCATCCAGTCAATAAGCTTCAGGAAGCAATCGGAAGAGTTATCGTAATGGCAGATGCAGCCCATGCATTTGGTGCGACCTGGCATGGAAAACCAGTGGGCAGCATTGCGGATTTTTCAAACTTCAGCTTCCATGCAGTGAAAAACTTTACAACAGCAGAAGGCGGCGCTGTGGCATGGAGAGATATCGAAGGAATTGATAATGAAGAAATCTATCATCAGTATCAGCTGTTATCACTTCATGGTCAGTCAAAGGATGCCCTTGCAAAAACACAGCTTGGCGCCTGGGAGTATGACATCATCGGACCTTGGTTTAAATGCAATATGACCGATGTAGTTGCCGGGATTGGACTGGCGCAGATGAAACGGTATAAAGCTTTGCTTGCAAGAAGAAAAGAAATCATCAGCAGATATGATGCAGCATTTAAACCACTCGACATCGAAGTGCTGGATCATTACAACGAAGAGCATCAGTCTTCCGGACACCTGTACATCACCAGAATCCCGGGAATCACTCTGGAGCAGAGACACGAGATCATCGTCAAAATGGCAGAAAAAGGGGTTG
Organism: Ruminococcus sp. SR1/5; assembly: GCF_000209835.1. Taxonomy (NCBI): domain Bacteria; kingdom Bacillati; phylum Bacillota; class Clostridia; order Eubacteriales; family Oscillospiraceae; genus Ruminococcus; species Ruminococcus sp. SR1/5. The sequence continues at coordinate 1,476,775 of NC_021014.1, forward strand.
CCTGCAACGTACATTACAAACCACTGCCAATGATGACTGCTTATAAAAATATGGGATTTGATATCAAGGATTACCCGAATGCTTATAAGCGATTTGAAAATGAGATCACATTGCCGCTGCATACGAAGTTGACGGATGAGGAAGTGGAGTATGTGATTGAGATGTTTTTGGGGATTGTGAAGGAATATATTAAATGAAAAAAATCATGATTTTGGGAGCAAGTATATTACAGCTTCCAGCGATAAAAAAGGCAAAGGAAATGGGGCTGGAAGTTGTAGTTGTCGATATGAATCCCGACGCAGTAGGCTTTCAGACAGAAGGAATCGAAAAAGAAATCATAAGCACGATTGATATACCTGAGATAGTGAAAGCTGCAAAAAGACATTCTATTGATGGAATCATGACACTTGCTACAGATATGCCAATGAGAGCAGTGGCAGCAGTGGCAAGGGAAATGAATTTGATTGGAATTAGTGCAGATACAGCTGTGAAAGCAACAAATAAAGCGGAAATGCGGAAGGCACTGAAAAAAGCAGGTGTTCCGATTCCTGTATTTTACAAAGTATCTACTAAAGAAGAATATTTGGAAGCAGTAGGAAAAATAAAAGAAGCAGGTTATCGATGTATTATAAAACCGGCAGATAATTCGGGAAGCCGGGGAATCAATCTGCTTAAAGATTATGACAGTGAAACTGTGGAAAAGGCTTATAACTACAGTAAGGAATCTTCAAGGTCCGGAGATCTCATGGTTGAAGAGTATATGGAAGGGCCAGAGGTAAGTGTAGAAACTTTAAGTGTCAACGGCGTATGCCATGTTATTCAGATTACAGATAAGCTGACAACAGATGCACCATATTTTGTAGAAATGGGACATTCACAGCCATCAGGTCATACAGAAGAAATAAAAAAGCAGATAGCGGAGGTGGCTATTGCAGCGAATCACGCAATTGGTATTTCAAATGGACCATCCCATACAGAAATCAAAATAACGAAGGATGGACCTAAAGTTGTAGAGCTTGGAGCACGGCTGGGAGGAGATAATATTACGACTTATCTTACGCCTCTTTCCACAGGTGTAGATATGGTTGAAAGTTGTATACGAATTGCACTTGGTGAAACTGCAGACTTAGAGCCTAAATTTCATAAAGCATCTGCTATAAGATATTTTAGAGTTGAGCAAGGTTTCATCAGAGATATCAGGGGACTTGAAGAAGCCAGAAGGATTCCAGGTGTAAAACAGATTTATGTTGTACATGGGATCGGGGAAAAAATGAATGGCATAAAGAGTAGTGGAGATCGTAGCGGCTTTGTAATCGCGCAGGCAGATACAGCTGAAAAGGCTGTAGAAATATGTGAAAAAGCGCTGGATTTAATAGAAATAGAAATGGAGTAAGGGAAGTATAAATTCATGTACGAAAGATACATAAAAAGAGGTTTGGATGTTATATTTGCAGTCATTGCACTGCCGATCGTATTAGTAGTCTGTATTATTTTTGGGACATTGATCTGGCTAGAGGACAGGGGAACGATTTTTTATCTGGCAAAGAGAAGGGGAAAAGACGGGACAATCTTTAATATGTATAAGCTTCGTTCCATGAAGGTAAATGCGCCAGATATTAGAAATAAGGATAATTCAACTTTTAACAGTGCAGATGATCCAAGAGTAACAAAAATCGGAAAGCTAATGAGAAAAATTTCAGTTGATGAGCTACCGCAGGTATTTAATATTCTGAAAGGAGACATGAGCTGGATCGGACCAAGGCCAGTAACAACAGACAGACCATTGTCCGAGTATGACCAGAAAAGAAAAGATCGTTTAAAAGTAAAACCAGGCATTACAGGGTATACACAGGCCTATTATCGAAATAATATTTCACAGGAAGACAAACTGGCTCTGGATGCAAAATATGCACAGAAAGTAACATTTCTGGGTGATCTGAAGATTTTCTTTAAAACAATTGAAACTGTAGTATGCAGAAAAAATGTTTATACAAATTAGAAGGGAGAAGAAAAAATGGGTGTTGAAGGAAAAAGACTTTTAGTATTAGGTGCTGGAAGAGGACAGATCGGACTGTATAAAGCAGCAAAAGAGATGGGAATCACAACAATTGCAGGAACCATGCCTGATAATAATCCTCCAGGAATTCCTCTGGCAGATGAAGTGTGCTTTATGAATATTGCAAATCCTGATGAGGTTGCTAAAAAAGCAGCGAATCTTAAATTGGACGGAGTGGCTACTTGCTGTCTGGATACAGGAATTTCAGCTCTTGGAAAAACTTGTGATTCTTTGGGCTTAACAGGACTTCCGGAAAAAGCAGCAATTATGTGTAATGATAAATCCAAAATGAAAAAAGCTTTTATGGAATATGGTGTAAGTACAGCACAGTATTTTGAAATTTCCAATGAAGAGGAATTAGAAAACGCACTGAATAAGATTAAATTACCGGTGATCATTAAAGCAACGGATTTACAAGGAAGCAATGGAATTTACATAGCAAAAACAGAAAAAGATGCCTATGACGGATTTCATGCAGCAATGGGATTAACAAAAAGATCTTACTGTATTGTAGAAGAGTTCATAGAAGGATGGGAATTTGGTGCGCAGGCATTTGTATATAACAATGAGGTGCTTTTTGTTATGCCACATGGTGACGAAACTTATATGAGTCATACGGCAGTACCGGTAGGCCATTATGTTCCGCTTGACTGTGATGAAGATGTTTACAAACAGACAGAAATAGCAGTAAAAAGCGCAATCAAGGCATTGGGATTAAATAACTGTGCAGTAAATGTGGATCTGATTCTCCGGGATAATAAAGTCTACGTCATAGAGCTTACCGGACGTGTAGGCGCCAACTGTCTTCCAGAGCTGGTGGAGATAAACTTTGGAATCGAATATTACAAAATGATCGCAGCAATGGCTGTTGGAGAAAATCCGTTGGAGTATTGGAGAAAGAAAAATTCCAAAACAACGGCAGGACTGGCACGAATGATTCTTTCAACAGAAGAAAGTGGAACCCTAGAAGATATCAAATATACCGGAGAAATGGATGAAGATATTCTGGAAATAACATTCTTTAAAAAACCAGGAGATCAGATTCGAAAATTTGTATTTTCAGCAGATTGTATTGGCCAGATTATTGTAAAAGACTCTACATTGGATGAGTGTAGAGCAAAAATCAATAAAATCATGAGTAATATTGAAATAAAACTCAAATAGGAGAACTGCAGTATAGCTGGCTGTTTATAAAAATTATAAATGGCCAGCTGTATACGATTTTAAGAAAAGATAGAAGAGGAAGATTAATGAAAACGCTGTATTTGCTTACAAATTCCTTTCCTTATGGAGATTGGGAGCCTTATTTGGAAACAGAAATAAAATATTATGATAACTTTGATGAAGTATATATTTTTGCATTGCAGATCAGAAAAGAACACTTAAAAAGAAAAAGAACTGTTGGAAACAATGTGAAAGTAATTCCAATTATGAAAGCGTCAAATAAGACCTATTTATTATATAGTTTCAGGACTCTGACAGATATTAATTTATATAAAGAATTTGCACGCTTGGTGAAATCACGTAGATTATCTGTGCGAAATTTTGTAAACATGTTTGTTTATTTCAGTCGTTCTCATTATGAAGCAGATCTAATAGATAAAAAAATGAAAGGACATGTGAATAAAGAGTCAATATTTTATTCATATCGTTTTGAATATCAGCCATATGTGGCAATGTTATTAAAAAAGAAATGGGAATTGAACAGTAAGATTGTAAGCAGGGCACATCGGTATGATCTTTATGAAGAAGAACATAAAGGGAATTATATACCAATGAGAGAGGGAATTCTTTCAAAAATTGATAATATATATCCATGTTCAGATCATGGTACCGATTATCTGAGAAAAAGATTTCCTCAATATAAACAGAAAGTGCATACCAGATTCTTAGGAACAATAGATCATGGAGAAAAGGAGTATCTTTTCAATGATAAATGTTATGAAATTGTCAGCTGTTCTACAGTGACAAAGGTAAAAAGACTAGATTTATTGATAAATGCATTATCCCAAATTAAAGCTATCCCGATTAAGTGGACACATTATGGGGATGGAATTTTAATGGATGAAATAAAAAAATGGCAAAAGACAAACTGAGAGACAATATTCAGTATGAATTTAAAGGAAATGTCAGTAACACAGAATTAATGAAACAATATCAGGATAAAAATTACTATGTATTCGTGAATGTAAGTTCATCAGAAGGGATTCCTGTATCAATTATGGAAGCAACATCTTTTGGAATTCCGTGCATCGCAACAGATGCAGGGGGAACGAAGGAGATAATTAGGGATAAAGAAAATGGGGTTCTTTTATCTCAGAATATAACAGCAAATGAATTGACTAAAAAATAACAGATTTTTGCAAATTAGATTCATACCAATATAAAAAAATAGAAATGATGCTAGATATTTTTGGAATAAAAAATTTAATGCAGACTACAACTATCAGAAATTTATAAATGAAATAAGCAATTGAGGTAAAAAAATGTTTTTAAGTGTAATTGTTCCATGCTATAACGTAGAAAAAGAAATCTTGCAGAGATGCATTTTAAGTGTATTAAATCAAGAATATATGAACTATGAGATACTCTTAATTGATGATGGAAGCGAAGAGTCGTTTCGAAGCGAAATAAGAGACATTGCTCGACTTGATGAACGAATAAAAGTTATAACACAAAGCAATTTAGGAGTATCCGCTGCAAGGAATGAAGGCATTAAACATTCTAAAGGAAAATACCTTACATTTGTAGATGCGGATGATGTATTAGTGCCATATTTTTTTTCAGAAGCGGTACATTTATGTGAAAAAGAAAATGTAGATTTTCTTATTGGAGGTAATACGTTATTAGATAATGAAGAATTCAATGAAGAAAAGCAAAAACAGATTCCTATAAATTATAGAATTATATCAGATATAGAAAAAGAAAGTTTTAAATGTAATTCAGTTGGAGAGTTAAAATATTTTGGAAATATGAAAGGATATTATGGACGAGGACCGTGGACAAGATTGATAAAAAGAGAGATAGCTGAAAATACTTTATTTAATACTGAGTTAAAAATGGGAGAAGACATAGTATGGAATCTCCAACTGTTAGATAAGTGTAAAAAACAATGCTTGTAGAAAGAATATGGTATTTATATTATGTGAATAACAATTCAGCAAATCATAAGTACAATTCCAAAATGCTTTATAATATAGAAAAAGAGCTGCCTTGTATTAGAAAACAAATAAATTTTGAAAGTGAACCAATGAAATCTGCATTTAGTATTCATATTCTGGATGAACTAAAAAATTTAACGATTGTTATATTGGAAATACACAGTGTGATTTGAGTAGAAAAGAAAAAAGATAATCAAGAAAAAATTATATTCGGAGAAACCCTGGATATTCGCAGGCAATAGAGAAAATAGAAAATATATGAGTAATAGAAATAAAATGAAGAGTATTTTATATCAATATAGAGTTTATTTTGGAATTATACATATTAAACAAATATGTGAATTATATAAAAGGAAAGGAAAATAAAGATGGCTTCAAAAACAGGCAACAAAGTATATTATAATATAATACTATTGATTATATTTTCTATTATATCTGTTATTGTTTTTGGAATAGGAAATACAAATGGAATATTAGCATTAAATGCGGTTATTTTTATTTGCTTTTTTTTATCTTACTGTAAAAAATATAGATGAAAATATATTTATGTTTTCATTTCTTGTATGCTTTTTTACATTTTTATTATGTGGACAGATATTGAATCGTTTTATGAAAGTTTATTATTATAATTTTCCAGATGTAATAGAGAAACATGTGGATGTATGTATTTTTATTAGTCTTGTAGGACTATGTATAGGATATTTTGGCGTAACAAGAAAAAGAATTAAAATAAAAATAATATACCTAAAATTGAATATAAAAATAAAAAGGTTATATGAATAATATAATCCAAATCAGCAAAGGAATGTATTATGGCTGTTATGTGTTTTGGATATTAACAGTTATAGATGTTGTTTTATATGTAAGACATTATGGTTATACATCGTATTACATTTCATATTCAAGTAGAATACCATGGTATGTACGACAGATTGGATATTTTGCGCCGACAGCATTTTATATATTTTTGTCAACATTACCAGAAAAAAAGGATGCTAAAGTTCCAATAATGTTATATATTTTATATGCATTTTTATCTTTAGGAACGGGACGAAGAGTAAATTTTATTACAAGTTTACTTATAATTTTTGCATATGCAATGTGTAGAAATAAAATAAAACCAGGTGAAAAACCGTGGATTGGAAAAAAGGTATTTGGGCAATATGTTTATGTGTTCCAATACTTATGGGAGCAATGTATTTATTTGAATATATTAGATCTAATAATTATGTAGGGCATGCAAATGATTATTCTCCTATTGTAGGCTTTTTTGTAAGACAAGGTACATCTGTAAATGCAGTAAAGTATGCTGAGTTATATAAAAATAATTTAGATTCTGAAGCACACTATTCTTTATATAATATATTGAGATGGCTACAAAATAGTCCATTTAATAGCTTATTTAATTTGAATTTAGATTTTTCTTTTGGAAATCAATCATTAAGTACTGCTTTACATGGAACATATTTAGCGGATTTTGTTTCCTACTATGCAAATTCATATGGGTATGCAGTTGGTACTGGATACGGTTCATGTTACTTTGAAGAACTGTATATTGATTATGGATATATAGGTGTATTTATAGGAAATATTATTTACGGCTTGACTTTTAGATTATTATCCAAAATTATATCTGATGGCAAAAATGTTTGGAAGATAGCAGTTGGTCTTTTTATGTTAAATTCTTTATTTCAGGCACCGCGATCAACATTTGATGCATTTGTTGGAAGATTGTTATATCCAGAATTTTGGGCTCCGATAATAATAATTTGGGGATTAGCTTATTTGACTTCCAAATCGAAGCATAAAATTGTAATTTAAAATTAAGAGGAATAGTTAGAAATATGAAAAAAGTCACTTGGTCTAAATGCATTATTAAATGGTATAAGAACAGTTTTGAATACATTATTTCCATTAATTACGTTTCCATATATTTCCAGAGTTCTTTCTGTTGAAAATGTAGGGAAATATAATTTTGCATTATCAGTTATTCAATATTTTTACTGATTGCCGCATTGGGGATATCGACATATGCAGTTAGAGAAGGAACAAAATTTCGGGATGATAAAAAAAGTTCAGTATATTTGCTAATGAAATATTTACAATTAATATTATATCAACAATAATAGCTTATATTTTATTAGTGTTTACAGTTGCAGCTGTTCCTAAATTTAAAGATTATGCGGTGATAATTGCTGTGTTTAGTATTGAAATTCTTTTTACAACGATCGGAACAGAATGGATTTACTCTATATATGAGGAATACGCGTACATAACGATTCGAAGTATTATATTTAAAGTAATTTCAATTATCTTGCTGTTTTTGCTTGTTAAAAAACCTGATGACTATATTGTATATGCAGGAATAACAGTATTTGCAAATGCAGGATCTAATATATTGAATTTTATTCATGCTAAAAAGTATTGTTCGTTAAAATTTGATATAGGTTTGGCATTAAAGAGACATCTGAAACCTATTATGATTATTTTTGCATCTACAGTTGCAACAACTATTTATATTAATTCCGATACGACCATGTTAGGATTTATGGGAACAGATTTCGAAGTAGGCATATATTCTGTTTCCTCAAAAATATATAGGATCGTAAAACAGATGTTGGCGGCTATTTTGATTGTTACAATTCCGCGGTTATCATTGTTAATGGGACAAAAAAGGATAGAAGAATATAAAAATATTTTAACTCAGATTTTTAATGTCCTGGTTATGTTGGTGTTTCCATCGGTTACCGGATTGATATTATTAAGCAAAGAAGTCGTATTATTGATTTCTGGAAAAGAATATATAAAAGCTACAGGTTCATTGAAATTATTAAGTATAGCGCTTATATTTTGTATTTTTGGATGGATATATAATCAGTGTGTATTAATTCCGGCGCGTAAGGAAAAAATCGTGCTTATAGCAACCTTGGTTAGTGCATTAGCAAATATTGCAATAAATTTTGTTTGTATTCCATTTTGGAGAGAAAATGCAGTGGCTTTTTCAACTATAGTTGCAGAAGCTATAATGATGCTTGTTTGTGTTTATGTTGGACGGAAAATTGTTCGACTTAATGCAGGCGTAGCATATAATATTTGTACGGTTTGTGCCGGATGCATTGGTATATGGATGAGCTGTAAATTTGTAAAACATTTTTCTCTTTCAAGTATTGCAACATTAGTATTATCTATATTATTATCGTGTATTGTATATGGAATGTGTCTTATATTGATGAGAAATAAAGTTATATGGGCATTTTTTAAGAAAAAAATAAAAGTGAATTACATTAGAATAGAGTATGAAAATGCTCAGGAAGCAAGGTACTTCCTGAGCATTTTCTCAAATCATCATTTCTCCCGCAATTTCAGAACATCCTCAAGTGGCAGCCCTGAAAATCTGCTGATATCCTCGGGTGAGAACCTGGGATCCTCTAGCATGCGCTGTGCAGTAAGTAAAGCATGTTCCTGAAGACCTTGGGATAGACCCTGGGCGCGACCTTGGGATAGGCCTTCGGCGCGTGCATCATCGCACATTTCCTGAACAGCCTGATACATATTAACACTCCCTTCTGTTTCTGTGAAACGTAAATTGATACCGGTTATGGAGTCAATGACCCGGGCTGCCTTGAGCTCGAGTGACTGGAAGCCGGAGTTCTTTGATGTGAGCTCCTGAAGCTTTCGTTTATCTTTGGAGTATTTGATGAAGAGCATGACTTCTTTGAGATTGCTCTGGAGTTTATCAAGTTTTTCATCCTTTATCTCGGCAGGTGAGAAGAGATTGATCCGGTAATCCGGGACCAGAGAAAGAATCTCGGGGTCCCGGACAGAGAGCATTTCGTGGAGGCTTCTGGGAGCGTTCTAGGTATCGGAGCCGAAGTATACGACTACGGTGATGACCGGAATCAGCCGGTCATCTTTGTAGAAGCCGGTGAGATATTTTCCGGATGTGGAGGAACATTGTTTTGCTTCTCTGTGGGTTGTCAGCCATGTAATCTTTGGTGATGGTATCCTTTGTACCCATAGGTTTCACCACCTTCGATCTTGCTATGTGATCAGAGTTATTTTATCATCTGATCCATTTTCAGGGTAACATAGTTTGTTGCTTTCCCTTTTGGAAAGAGGATTTTGTGAAAAAGCTTCAGAGCTGCGCAGGTAAAGCGGATATGTTTGTCGAACGGAGTCGAAATAAATCAATAGACAAAAAGAGCGTATTGTGCTACTCTGAAAGCACGAATCACGTGGCAATTGGCATATTTGTATGTGATTTTTTCGCATTGAAAGGGAGTGGAACGCGGAATATGAAGAGACCGAAGCTACCGGTGGGAATTGAGAATTTTCAGGAAATTCGTCAGGCGGATTTTTATTATGTAGATAAGACCAGGCTTATCGAACAACTGGTCGATCAGTGGGGGAAAGTAAATCTTTTTACAAGACCTCGGCGTTTTGGGAAAACATTGAATATGAGTATGCTTCGTTGTTTCTTCGAGATCGGGGCAGATGAAGCGCTGTTTGAAGGTCTTTATATTTCCCGGAAACAAGAACTGTGTGAACAGTATATGGGGAAATTTCCGGTAGTGTTTTTATCACTGAAGAATGTTGATGGACTTACCTTTGAGAATGCACGCTATCAGCTGACAGAACTGGTAGGCAGAGAGGCCAGTCGTTTTCTGTTTTTATTGGAGAGTGACAGACTGACAGAAACGGATAAAGATATATATCGTACATTGATCTCTGTGGAGAATGGCCGATATTCTATGGATGAAAATATTCTTTCTTCTGCGTTGCAGATATTGTCTCAGCTGTTGCATAAGCATTATGGGCAGAAGACGATCATTCTTATAGATGAATATGATGTTCCTCTGGATAAGGCTTTTCAGCATGGATATTATAAAGAAATGGTGCTCATGATACGCGGTGTGTTCGGACAGGCACTTAAGACTAACGATTCTCTGTATTTTGCAGTATTAACAGGGTGTCTTCGCGTGTCTAAAGAGAGTATTTTTACAGGACTTAATAACTTCAAAGTGCTTTCGATCACGGATCATCGATTTGATGAGCATTTTGGTTTCACAGATGATGAGGTCTTCAGATTGCTTACAGCATATGGCATGGAGGATCATCTTTCCGAAACAAAGGAATGGTATGATGGATATCATTTTGGAAATACGGATGTGTACTGCCCATGGGATGTGATCAATCATGTAGATTGTCTGCGTGGGAATCCGGATGCGGAGCCGCTGTCTTACTGGATCAATACCAGTGGGAATGAACTGGTAAGGAGATTTATTGACAGGGCAGATAAGACTACAAGAGATGAGATAGAGCGTCTGATCGCAGGTGAGTCTATTGAGAAAACGGTCCGTATGGAGTTGACCTATGATGAAATCGATAACAGTCTGGATAATCTCTGGAGTGTATTATTTACTACAGGATATCTTACACAGGCAGGGAAGACCGAACGGGGAGTGTATCGTCTGACCATTCCGAACAGGGAGATAAGAGAAGTTTATGTGCTTCAGATAAAGGAATGGTTTGACCGCGCAGTGCTGAAAGAGGCGGAGCCGACGAAAAATCTGCTGAAAGCAATAAATGAAGGGAATGCAGGTGAGATTGAGGAACGCCTTACAAAGATTCTGGGAAATACGATTAGTATTTTTGATACAAAAGGACGAAATGAAGAAAAAGAAATTTTTTATCATGGACTTTTGTTGGGGCTTTTGCGTAGTGATCCAAACTGGCTTGTTCAGTCTAATGCGGAATCTGGAGATGGTTTTGCAGATATTCTGGCAGAACCGGAAGATCCGGATGCCGGGATCGTTATCGAGTTGAAATATTCTCAGACTTTTTCAGGATTGCAAAATGCATGTGAAAGAGCGCTGGCACAGATCAGAGAAAAGCGGTACGATGAACGGTTACGTAATGAAGGAAGAAATAATATTCTGGCGTATGGAGTTGCTTTTTGTAAGAAGCGATGTAAAGTGGCTGTTCAGAGGCTGTAAATCTGCTGGAAATATAGATAATATTATTGATGTTCATACAGAAAGATAAGAACAATTCTGATCGATCTGTATGACACATCAATATATAAGATAAGTTATAAATATTAACACACAAAGGAGAGCTAGAAATGGGAAAATATTTTGGTACAGATGGTTTCCGTGGGGAGGCGGGTGTTTCTTTGACGGCGGATCATGCATTTAAGATCGGGCGTTTTCTGGGATGGTATTATAATGAGCTGCGCAGAAGAGCGGGGGAGACGGCTGCGGCCAGGATCGTGATCGGCAAGGATACCCGACGTTCCAGCTATATGTTTGAGTATTCGCTGGTTGGCGGACTGGTGGCGTCCGGAGCGGATGCTTATCTTCTCCACGTGACAACAACGCCGTCTGTGGCTTATGTTGCCCGTACCGATGGCTTTGACTGCGGTATCATGATCTCTGCCAGCCATAATCCTTATTATGATAACGGGATCAAGCTGATCAACGGCCAGGGTGAGAAGATGGAGGAGGAGATCATCGCTCTGGTGGAGGATTATCTGGATGACCGTCTTCAGCTGTTCGGAGAGAAATGGCATGAGATTCCTTTTACAAAGGGCGGTGAGATCGGCAGGACGGTGGATTATTCGGCAGGCCGGAACCGTTACATAGGATATCTGATCTCCTTGGGAGTATATTCCTTTAAGGGAATGCGGATTGGACTGGACTGTGCCAACGGAAGTGCATGGAATATCGCAAAGGCGGTTTTTGATGCGCTGGGAGCGAAGACTTATGTGATCAATGCTGAGCCGGATGGTACCAATATCAATAACAATGCCGGTTCCACCCATATCGAGGGTCTCCAGAAGCTTGTAGTGGAGAAGGGACTGGATGTTGGCTTTGCCTACGACGGAGATGCGGACCGCTGTCTCTGTGTGGATGAGAAGGGAAATGTGGTTAGCGGGGATGCGATCCTTTATGTGTACGGCCGTTATATGAAGGAGCGCGGAAAGCTTCTCACCAATACGGTTGTGACTACGGTAATGTCCAATTTTGGCCTTTACAAGGCTTTTGATGCTCTTGATATCGAGTATGCGAAGACTGCAGTAGGGGATAAATATGTTTATGAATATATGATGCAGAATGGCTGCCGTATTGGTGGTGAGCAGTCCGGGCACATTATTTTTTCCAAGTATGCATCTACCGGGGATGGCATCCTTACAAGTCTGAAGATGATGGAAGTTATAATGGCAAGGAAGAAAAAGCTCAGTGAGCTTACTGCTGATCTGGCGATCTATCCCCAGGTTCTTGAGAACGTGCGTGTCCATGACAAGGCAGCAGCGCAGGCAGATGTGGATGTGCAGGCAGCAGTAGAGAGTGTGGCTGAGGCGCTTGGAGACACCGGAAGGATCCTGGTGAGAGAATCCGGCACAGAACCTCTGCTTCGTGTTATGGTAGAGGCAGAGAGTGAGGAGCTTTGCAGAAAATATGTGGACCAGGTGGTTGAGATCGTCCGTAAGAAGGGGCATGTGGCAGAGTGATGTCCTGGATGCAGACCGCAGGTGTCTGAAGAACGGAGCAGTCAGAAGAATATAAAAATGCAATAAGAGGAGAAAAAATCATGTGTGGAATTGTAGGTTTTACAGGCAGGCATCAGGCAGCACCCATCCTTCTGGACGGGCTTTCCAAACTGGAATACAGGGGATATGATTCCGCCGGCATCGCAGTGCGTGACGGGGAAAAGGATATCGAGATCATTAAGGCGAAGGGCCGTCTGAAGGTCCTTCTGGAGAAAACAAACGCAGGTGAATCTGTTCCGGGTATGTGCGGGATCGGTCATACCCGCTGGGCAACTCACGGAGAACCATCAGAGGTCAATGCCCATCCTCATGTCAGTGATAACGGAAATGTGGCAGCTGTGCATAACGGCATTATCGAGAATTACCAGGAGCTGAAGGAGAAGCTTCTCCGCAGGGGATATTCTTTTTATTCTTCCACAGATACGGAGGTTGCTGTGAAGCTGGTGGATTATTACTACCAGAAATACGGCGGATCTCCGGTTGAGGCAGTGCGTCATGCCATGGTGCGTATCCGTGGTTCCTATGCGCTGGCAATGATGTTCCGTGATTATCCGGAAGAGATCTTTGTAGCGAGAAAAGACAGCCCTATGATCCTGGGTGTGGAGAATGGAGAATCCTATATCGCATCGGATGTTCCTGCGATCCTGAAGTATACAAGAAATGTTTATTATATCGGAAATCTGGAGCTGGCATGTGTAAAACCGGGTGAGATCACTTTTTACAATCTGGATGGTGAGGAGATCGAGAAGGAGCCTAAGATCATTGAGTGGGATGCAGAGGCAGCGGAGAAAGCCGGTTTTGAGCATTTCATGATGAAGGAGATCCATGAGCAGCCGAAGGCAGTCGCAGATACACTGAATTCCGTTATCCGGGAGGACAAGCTGGATCTGACGGAGATCGGTCTGGATGATGAGAGAATCCGCAGCATCAGCCAGGTTTATATCGTGGCCTGCGGCTCTGCTTACCATGTGGGAATGGCTGCACAGTATGTGATCGAGGATCTTGCAGGTCTTCCGGTGCGTGTGGAGCTTGCTTCGGAGTTCCGTTACCGGAAGCCGCTTCTGGATCCTGATGGCCTGGCAGTGATCATCAGTCAGTCCGGTGAGACTGCGGACAGTCTGGCTGCACTTCGGGAATGTAAGGAGAAGGGGATCCGCACGCTGGCTATTGTCAATGTGGTCGGCTCTTCCATTGCAAGAGAGGCGGATCATGTATTCTACACACTTGCAGGACCGGAGATTTCGGTCGCTACCACCAAGGCGTACAGTACACAGCTGATCGCTTCCTATGTGCTGGCATTGCAGATGGCACTGGTCCGCGGAAAGATCTCAGAGGAGCAGTGTGAGTCCTACATTAAGGAACTGAAGACACTTCCGGACAAGATCGGCAGGATCATCGAGGATAAGGAAAGGCTTCAGTGGTTTGCCTCCAAGCAGGCCAATGCAAAGGATATCTTTTTTATCGGAAGAGGGATCGATTATGCCATCAGCCTTGAGGGCAGCCTTAAGATGAAGGAGATCAGCTACATCCATTCTGAGGCATATGCAGCTGGTGAGCTGAAGCATGGCACCATTTCCCTGATCGAGGACGGCACTCTTGTGATCGGTGTCCTGACACAGCCGGAGCTTTATGAGAAAACAGTCAGCAACATGGTGGAGTGCAGAAGCCGTGGGGCGTATCTGATGGGGCTTACTACGTTTGGAAACTATAATATCGAGGATACTGTAGATTTTACGGTTTATATCCCGAAAACAGATCCGCATTTTGCAACTTCTCTGGCAGTGATCCCGCTGCAGCTTCTGGGTTACTATGTCAGTGTAAATAAAGGTCTGGATGTGGATAAGCCGAGAAATCTTGCCAAGAGTGTTACCGTGGAATAAGGAGATCCATTTCACAGAAGGAACATTTTAGCGGCAGTTCCGTGACATCGTGAGAGCATAAAAGGATCATGATATCACGGAACTGTTTTTGCATTTGGCGATTTACGATATTTCTTGCTTTTATCAGTAAAAAAGCGTAAAATGATTAGGATATTTGAATCTGTACAGAGAGTGTCCATATGTAATATTCTCTGTACCATCAAAAATGGAGGATTGCATATGAGAAAAATGGGAAAACATATCCCAGGGCTGATCGTGACGCTTGTGGTTCTGATCACAGCAATCGTATTTGCGGTCATGCTTCTGAATATGAAGGTGATCCCGACGAAGTTCATTGCAGTGATCGGACTGGTAATGCTGGTCCTGATCGTGATCGTCGGAGCGCTTGTATGGAGTACGGATGGTAAGATAAGATTTGTAGTGGGAGTGATCCTGGCAGCAGTTTTTGCAGCAGTATTCATTCTCGGAAGTATGTATGTTTATAAGACACATTCCACACTGGCAGGGATCTCCGGTGTGAACACAGAGGTTACGGAGGTCGGTATTTATGTCCGTGCAGATGATTCTGCAGATTCCATAGAGGCTACAGCAGATTATGTGTATGGTGTGCTGACAGATCTTGACAGAGCCAATTCGGACAAGGCTATTCAGGAAGTGGATTCCGAGACATGCAAGACTGTGCAGGTCCAGGAGTATGCAGGACTTACAGAGCTGGTTGACGGTCTTCTGAACGGACAGACAGGTGCGATCGTGCTGAACAGCGCATATTTAAGCGTTATTGAAGAGATGGATGGATATTCCGATATTTCTTCCAGGATCAAAGAGCTGACTGTGAAGAAGGTGGAGACTACCATTGAGCCCCAGGAGACAGAGGCGAAGGCTGAAGAGAATACCAATGACGGTTCTATATATACCATCTTTATCAGTGGTATCGACAGCCGCAGCGGCCTTGTTGCAAAGAGCCGAAGCGATTCCAATATCATTGCTACGGTAAATACAGCTACCAGACAGGTGCTTCTGGTTTCCACACCTCGTGATTATTTTGTACCGCTTTCTATTTCAGGCGGACAGAGAGATAAGCTGACACATGCAGGTATCTATGGTATCAATGTATGTATGGATACTCTGGGAATGCTTTATAATGAGGATATTAACTATTATTTCCGTATCAACTTTGCGGGATTTGAGCAGCTGATCAATGCGCTTGGCGGAGTTACTGTTTATTCTGACTATGACTTTGATTCCAAGAATGAGACAGGATATCACTTCAATCAGGGAGAGAACTACCTGAACGGTGAGCAGGCTCTGGTATTCAGCCGTGAGCGTTATGCCTTTAAAGAGGGCGACCGTCAGCGTGGCAAGAACCAGATGGCAGTGATCAAGGGTGTGATCAACAAGGCTCTTTCACCGGAGCTTCTGAAGAATTATTCTTCCGTTCTTTCCAGCATCCAGGGATGCTTTGAGACCAATATCTCCTACGAGGAGATCGCCAGACTGCTCCAGCAGCAGCTGAACAACGGCGGTGACTGGAACATCGTAAGCTACAGTGTAAATGGTACCGGTGACACACAGAAGCCGTATTCTATGAGCCAGAAGGCTTACGTTATGATTCCGGATGAGTCTACCGTTCAGAAGGCGGAGGCCATGATGAAGAAGGTTCGTGACGGAGAGACTGTTTCCCAGGAGGAGGCAGACAGTGCAACATCAGCGGCAGTAGCTACGGATAATGATGCACAGGCAGCTGCAGAGGGAAGTACAGCAGAAGCGCAGGGTGAGACTGCAGATGCCACACAGAATGGCACAGTAGATGCCCAGAGTGCAGACGGAACTGTTGCACAGCAGTAAGATAAAATTATTAAATTTTAGCATAAGAACAGCCGGGGAAGCGTAAAGCTTTCCACCGGCTGTTTTTTCATGAGAAACAGAACGAAAAAAATCCACCGGCGATCACCGATGGATTTTTTTTACAGGATCTCTTTCAGATATCTTTCCAGGGCATCCTGCCATGTTGGAAGTGGCTGGAAGCCGTTTTTTACAAGCTTGGATTTATCCAGGCGGCTGTTGAATGGACGTACAGCCTTGGAAACGCCGTACTCTGCAGTTGTGACAGGAGATACCTCTACTTTTTCGTATTCCTTGTGGCCGAGGGCAGCAGCCTGGCGGAAGATCTCTTTAGTGAAATCATACCAGCTGATGAAGCCGCCTTCGTTGGTTGCGTGATAGTAGCCGTATTTCTCTGTCTCGACCATGTCTACCAGAAGACGTGCAAGGTCGTAGGTGTAGGTCGGAGTTCCGATCTGGTCACTGACTACGGTAAGCTTGTCATGGGTTTTTCCCAGATTTACCATGGTACGGATAAAGTTTTTGCCGTTTTTGCCGAATACCCATGCAATACGTACGATAAAGAATTTATCTATAGTGCCGGATACTGCCAGCTCACCGTCAAGCTTGGTCTGACCGTATACGTTCTGTGGAGCGTAGTCCTTGCAGTCCGGATCCCATGGTGTGGTTCCCTGGCCGTCAAAAACGTAGTCTGTGGAAATATACATCATCTTGATGCCAAGCTCCTTGCAGATGTCCGCAATGTTCTGTGTTCCTACAACATTGACAAGACGTACCTTCTCACGGTTTTCCTCGTCCTCTGCAGCATCTACGGCTGTCCATGCGGCACAGTGTACTACTGCATCAGGCTTTACCTCACGGATGGTTTTTGCTACCGCTTCTTTATCTGTGATATCAAGCTGCACATAAGGCATGGTGGTAACAGGAGTACCATCAGCGATGCCGCTGTAGGAAGGAGCAATGTCACTTCCTACGCCTTCATGTCCACGGCCGGACAGTTCATTCATTACGTCATGGCCAAGCTGGCCGCCAACACCTGTTACGAAAAATCTCATGCTTTAACCTCCTCGCGGTTTCCATACATTTTTTCGTAGTAGTTCTGATACTCACCGGAGATGATGGTTTCCCACCATTCCTTGTTGTCAAGGTACCATTTGATGGTCTTTTTGATTCCGTCTGCGAATTTTGTTTCAGGAAGCCATCCAAGCTCGTTGTGGATCTTGGTCGGGTCGATAGCGTAGCGCATGTCATGGCCTTTACGGTCTGCTACATGTGTGATCAGGCTTTCCGGTTTGCCAAGCTCCTTGCAGATCAGTTTTACGATATCGATGTTTTTCATCTCGTTATGTCCGCCTACATTGTAAACCTCGCCTACACGTCCTTTGTGGATGATCAGGTCGATGGCACGGCAGTGATCCTCAACATAGAGCCAGTCGCGGACATTTTCACCCTTTCCGTAAACCGGGAGTGGTTTGTCGTTCAGAGCGTTGGCGATCATCAGCGGGATCAGCTTTTCCGGGAAGTGATACGGGCCGTAGTTGTTGGAGCAGCGGCTGATGGTCACAGGCAGGCCGTAGGTTCTGTGGTATGCGAGAACAAGAAGGTCAGCACCTGCTTTGGAGGAGCTGTACGGGCTGCTTGTATGGATCGGAGTTTCCTCTGTGAAGAAGAGGTCCGGTCTGTCAAGAGGAAGATCTCCGTAAACCTCGTCTGTGGAAACCTGATGATAACGCTGGATTCCGTATTTACGGCAGGCATCCATGAGAACAGCAGTACCCTTGATGTTGGTGTCAAGGAATACCTCCGGGTTTTCGATGGAACGGTCTACGTGGCTCTCAGCTGCGAAGTTTACCACGATGTCCGGATGCTCCTCCTCGAAAAGCTTGTAAACAGCGTCACGGTCTGTGATGCTTTCTTTTACAAAGCGGAAGTTCGGCTTGTCCATGACCGGTGCAAGAGTGGAAAGGTTTCCGGCATAGGTCAGGCAGTCCAGGCATACGATACGGTAATCCGGATGAGCCTCCATCATATGAAAAATAAAGTTGCTTCCGATAAATCCGGCGCCGCCGGTAACGATGATTGTCATAAAAAATCTCCTTTATAATAAATGATTGATCTTATGCGGATTCCGTCGAAACGGAGTCCGCAGGTAAATTCAGTGTCGGAAAATCAGATCGGCTTAGTGAAGCGCGTCCAGATATTTTCCGTCCAGAACATCCTTGAGATACTGGCCATACTGGTTTTTCTTAAGGATTTCGTAAACCTTGAGCACGTCCTCCTTTGTGATCCAGCCGTTTAAGTAAGCAATCTCCTCAAGGCATGCGATCTTGCGGTGCTGATGCTGCTCCATGGTTTTTACGAAGTTGGTTGCCTCTACAAGGCTTTCGTGTGTACCGGTATCCAGCCATGTGAAGCCCTGGCCCAGAAGCTCAACGTTCAGCTGTCCCTTCTCAAGGTAGATACGGTTCAGGTCTGTGATCTCAAGCTCGCCTCTTGCGCTTGGCTTCAGATTTTTTGCGTACTCTACAACCTTGTTGTCGTAGAAGTAGAGACCGGTTACACAGTAGTTGCTTTTTGGCTTTTCCGGTTTCTCTTCAATGGAAACCGCTTTTCCGTTCTGGTCGAATTCCACGATGCCGAAACGCTCCGGATCATCTACATAGTATCCGAAAACAGTGGCACCTTTGCCTGTTTCTGCGTTGTCTACAGCAGCTTTCAGGCGCTTTTTGAGGCCATGTCCTGCGAAAATGTTGTCACCAAGGACCATACATACGGTATCGTTGCCGATGAATTCCTCGCCGATGATAAATGCCTGAGCAAGTCCGTCCGGGCTTGGCTGTACAGCATAGGTAAGGTTGACACCGAACTGATGGCCGTCACCGAGAAGCTCCTCAAATCTCGGGGTATCCTGCGGGGTGGAGATGATCAGGATATCACGGATGCCTGCGTTCATAAGAACAGACATAGGATAGTAGATCATCGGTTTGTCAAAGATCGGCAGAAGCTGTTTGGAGGTCACCATGGTAAGCGGGTAAAGACGTGTTCCGGAGCCTCCGGCTAAAATAATTCCTTTCATATGTTTTCTCCTTTGCGTGATGATGTGCAGCATAAGTCGTGCCTGCACATAACTTTGTTACTGTAACTGTATTATAAAAGGTGACGCAAGGTCACCTTCAAGAGCTTTTTTCATATTTTTTATTTTTGGCTATTTTTCACAAAGAAATACGCCGGCATCCTTGGTAATGCGGAATCCTTTGGCAGTTTTTCTGGCGGTGTAGGCCCGGAATTCCTTGTAACGGTCCAATATATACTGATTCTGGTTGCCGTGGCAGGAGAGGACGTAGGAGATCAGCGGTTCCGCATCCTGGACCAGAAGGCAGTCTTCATAAGAAAGCCACTGAGCCTTTGGGAAAAAAGGCGCCAGGATACTCTGGCCGTTTTCACGTCCGAACCGTTCATAAAGCCGGTCTGCGGAAAGCACGATCCGTTCATCAAAATCCTGCACCAGCTGGCTGACCTCCTGCATATGTGCCTTTCCGTAAGCACTGCAGAGAAATCTTCCGCCGGGAGCGAGGACACGGCGGACTTCCTTCAGGACGGAAGGAATATCATCGCAGTAAAAAAGCACGTGATTGGCGATCACCAGATCAAAGCTTTCGTCCTTGCAGGGGATTTTTCGGCAGTCAAAGGCCCGGAATGCAAACCGGGTATCCGAGGAACCGATGGCTCGTCTGGCATCGCGGAGCATACCGCTGGAAATATCGGAAAGTGTGATGGAGATATCCTCCGGCAGAAGGGAAAGATTGTCGGTCCATAACGTTCCGTCTCCGCAGCCCAGCTCCAGAATACGAAGACCGGGTGAGATCTGGCACTGCTCAAAGATCCAGGGAAACCATCCCTGTTTGTTCTGGGAGTACAGGCTGTGGAGGTTGATCCTGGAGGAAATGTTGGTGGCATTCTGATATTGATTCTTGAGGCTTTTTTCCATGCCGGTCAGGTGGATCAGGTTCAGCATCTGGCTCCAGTCAATGGTGTGCTGTTCCTTTATCATCTGTGCGGTATCCTGGATCGCTTTTTCCACCAGCTGCATCTGTTCGATCCGGTCACGGACCAGACGAAGCTGGATATTCAGAGAATTCAGCATGAAATGATAATCGGAATCACCGATGGTCATTTCACGGATGTCATCCAGGGAAAAGCCCAGGTATTTCAGAAGGAGGATCTGCTGAAGCCTCGCAAAATCCTCGTCTGTATAAAAACGTGCGCCGGATTCGGTGACGAGAGAGGGTTTCAGGATATCCTGTTTATCATAATAGCGGACAGTACGCAGAGTTACGTGTGCCATGCGTGCAAATTCGCCGGAAGAATAGTAGCCGTCTTTTTTCATAAAAAATAGAATCCTTTCTGAGGAAATAACAAACATCCTGTCATAGAAGTCATAAAAGAATTATAATTCAGATCCGGAAGCCGTACAAGAGTAAAACGTATAAGAGTAAACCGTACAGGAGAAAAACAGCATTGACAAAATTCTGCTGGTTTGTTAGTATATCGTTTCGAAAAAAAGGGAACCCCGGAATCATATTTCCGGGATAAGCGTTCGATATAAAAAGGAGTAATTTTTATGCGAAACCGTACTCTGGATATGGTAAAGGCGATCTGTGCTTATGCAGTTGTGCTTCTTCACGTCCATTTTCCGGGAAATGCCGGAATCATAGCCAATGTACTTGCCAGATTTGCAGTACCTGTGTTTTTTATGGTATCCGGATATTTTTGTTTCCGTGGCGATGATACGGAATTTATAAGAACCGGAAAAAAGATCCGGCATGTTCTGAAGCTGATGCTTGTGGCATTTCCGGTCTGCTGTCTGTGGGAGCTGATCCAGAACCACATCGACGGAGCAAGCCAGAAGGAATGGCTGGAAGCCCTGGTTTCGGGGGAACATATCCGCCAGTTTCTTCTATATAATAACAGCTCTCAGGTGAAATGGCATCTGTGGTTTCTCCCGGCACTGCTCTATTGTTATCTTCTTTTTGCCCTGGCAGCAAGATTCCGGATTTGTAAGCAGGTATATGTTCTGATACCGGTGCTTCTTCTGATCCATTTCGGAATGGAGGAATTTTCGACCTTCCTGTTCCCGGAAAAGCATTTCCGTGTTATGCAGTTTCGAAACTATCTGTTTACCGGATTTCCGTTTTTTATGTTGGGACATCTGATACACAGACATCAGGAAAAGCTGGAAGCCTGGTTTGCCGGAAAAAAAGTGCTTCTTTTGTATGGCATGGCAGCTGGCGGCGGGATCGCAAGTCTGCTGGAATACCGGTATTTTGGCAAACTGGAATTGTTTCTGGGGTCAGTATTTATGGCTGTTGGTCTTTTTCTCATTGCGATCATGGGAAAGAATCGGAAAGTGCCCGAGCTTCCGGCAGCCATCGGTCAGAAATATGCGTTTTTTATTTATCTGTTCCATCTCTGCGTGGCTGATATCCTGAAGGATGTGGCTGTGGCAGCTGGAATTGAGAAAAATCTTTTATATCTGTGGATGAGACCGGTGATGGTCTGTGTTCTTGTGACTGCTGTGGCGGTAATGTATGGATATGGAATGAAGATCTGCCGGAAATAGAAGAGTTTATGGTATTTTCATATTTATGCGCTGTGATTTTGTACCAAAATATGCTAAAATATCCTTTATTGATAAGTCACAGCACCCACCCGGAGGATGTGGGGAAAGCGACTGGAATATCCCGCTTCAGGGTAAAAAATACTGAGACATGAAAGAAAAAGGAGATTTTTATGGATTTACAAAACAGAGCGGAGGCCGGCAGTGACGGACACGATGAGAGTGTACTGAATCCGGAGATGCCCAACGAAACTGATCTGACGAAGAAGGAACGCCGCCGGATCGAAAGAGAGAAACTGAAGGGAATGGGAACAGGTAAGAAGATTCAGTATATCTGGATGTATTATAAGATACATATGCTGTGCGTGCTTCTTGCCATTGGCGGAGTCTGTCTGGGAGTGAATATTTATCGTCACGCACAGATGAAGACGGTGCTTTCCATTGCGGTGGTGAATGCAGGGAATTATGACTCTGAGAAGGTGGAAGAGGATGTTTTGAAGACACTGGGAACAGAGGATAAATATGCAGAAGTCAGTGTGGCGCAGAATCTGATGACGGACGAGACAGGAGAGGATTTTGATTACTATGCCAGGATCGCATATGTGACGGAAATCCAGAGTGCTACCGTTGATGTCCTGATCATGCCGAAGGAACTCTATGAACATGAGAAAGATAGCGGAATGTATGCAAATCTCAGGGAAACGTTTGGAGATGAGGTGTTTGAGTCTCTGGGCGCTGTGGATGATCAGCATCTGGAGCTTGACGGCAGCAGTAGTGTTGCTCAGGACTTTGGCCTGAGATATGATCCGGTGTGCATCTGCCTTCCGGGTAATGTGAAGAATAAAGAGAATGCGTTGAAATGGATCCAGTCTGTTCTGAAATGATGGATCCATATGTTTAGCTGAGTACAGAGATAAATAAGGCCTCCGGTTCGTAACACAGGAACCGGAGGCCTTATTATATATGAATATTACAGTGTATCGTTACGTTTGATGTAGCCAGGCTCATCCGCAGGACGGATGATCTCCTTGGCATGCGTGATCTTGGCATGCTTGTCTACCACCAGATTTTCGATATGGACATTCTCACCGATGGTACAGTCTGCAAGAACGACACAGTTCTTGATAACAGCGCCCTTTTTGATGGTACAGCCACGTCCGACAATGGAATTTTCTACAGTTCCCTCGATCATGGAGCCGTTGGAGATAACGGAGTTGGAAACATTGGCTGTGTCAAAATAATGGGTCGGACAGGAGTTGTTGGTGCGTGTATAGATCGGCCAGTTATCATGGAAAAGATCGGTTGCAGTTTTGTAGTCGATCAGATCCATATTTGCATCGTGATAGCTCTTGAAATCAGTGATCGATGCAAAATATCCGCGATGAGATATACCACGCACATCCAGCTCACCGTCTCTGCAGCCGGCATTGATCACGTCTGCAAGGGTATAAAGAGAGGAGATCTCTTTTGCCTTATGGATGAGGCTGATGAAAAGCTCCTTGCTCATTACGTAGGTATCCATGAAAATGTTGCGGTTCTTTGCATTGCCGTGGTTGTGCTCAATGGAGAGAACACCCTTCTGACGGTTCAGGTTCAGGATGTGGCAGTTCAGATAGTTCTCCTTGGCATTATCAACGGAATGATAAAGCATGGTCACATCTGCACCGGATTCGATATGGGCATCGATCAGCTTGGAATAGTCGGTGGTGTAGATCATGTAATTCGGAGCGATAACAACATACGGATAATGAACTGCTTCGATGCACTCCAGATTGGAGTAGTAGTTGTCGATATCGGTGTTATAGATATCGTTGACTCCGGAATGCTCTGAAAAGAGGAGTTGGAGATTACCGCTCTTGGAGTTGATGTTGTAGTGACGTCCGGTTCCGAGATGTTCTACAAGAGAACGGGGTTTGTTCTTTACATAGACCTGAATGTACTCAATTCCGCTGTTGGTCATATTTGAGATCGGGAAGTCGATGACACGATATCTTCCGAGAAATGAAAAGGCGCCGATCGCACGGTAGTCCTGAAGCCCCTCCACATGGATATTTCTTTCTGAGGAATTCACGATTCCAAATGCTTTAAACATATTACTCAGCCCCCTTTACACGTTTTGATACAAGTTCGATGTGCTCACTGTCCTTGGAACCGACACGAGCATTGGCACCGATCACGACTCCGTCTGCAACGAGAGCACGCTGGACAACGGCACCTGCTTCAACAACAACACCCGGCATCAGGACACTGTCGATGATCTTGGCACCAGGACCGACCTTGACGCCTGTGAAAAGTACGGAGTTGGTGATCTCACCTTCTACAACACAGCCCTGAGTAATGAAAGCAGTGTTGATCACAGCTGTATCACAGATATACTGTGGAAGAGAGGTAGCATCCTCAGTGTAGATTTTCCAGGTAGGATCGTTAAGATCCAGTTCACTGTTAGGACTGAGAAGATCCATGTTTGCTTCCCAGAGGGAATCGATGGTTCCTACATCCTTCCAGTAGCCTTTGAACTTGTAGGCGTAGAGTGCTTTGTCCTGTGCAAGGAGTGTAGGGATGATGTCTTTACCGAAATCGTGATTGGAATCCGGATTTTTGATATCTGCCAGCAGGAGCTTGCGCAGAAGCTTCCAGTTGAATATGTAGATACCCATGGAGGCAAGATTGCTCTTCGGGTGTTCCGGTTTCTCTTCAAATTCCACGATGCGATCATCTTCACCGGTGTTCATGATACCGAAACGGCTGGCTTCCTTCATGGGAACCTCGATAACTGCAATAGTCGCATCTGCCTTATGCTGGATATGGTCATCAAGCATCTTTGCATAATTCATCTTATAGATGTGGTCACCGGAAAGGATCAGAAGGTATTCCGGGTTCTGTGAGTCGATGAAATCAATATTCTGAGAGATCGCATCAGCTGTTCCACGGTATACATCCAGACCGGCATCAGCCTTCTCACGTGGAGGAAGTACATAAACTCCGCTGTCCTTGGCATCAAGGCCCCAGCGGCCACCGGCTGCTACATAGCTGTTCAGTAAAACTGATTCATACTGTGTCAGTACACCTACGACATCAATGCCGCTGTTGGCACAGTTACTGAGCGGAAAATCCACGATACGGTATTTACCGCCATAACCAACGGCTGGCTTGGCAACTTTATTCGTCAACTCGTGAAGACGACTTCCTCTTCCACCGGCCAGGATCATTGCTAACATACTGTTTTGTTTCATGGCGAATCCTCACTTTCATTTCTTGTTTACTGCCAGGTGTCTTTAACCATAAAAACAATAAACTTTGTTAATATTATACACCTTTTAAAAAGAAAATCCAGTTTTTTGTGCAAAAAAACGTTATTTTTATATTGGGAAATTAGACGGATTTGGGAAAATTGATGGATGATCTGTCGAAAAAAGAAACGCTTAAGAAGATTCCGGGATGCTGAAAAAACAGTAACACTGAAAATAGCCGGATTTCGGATACATCGGCGAAGATTCTTGCGGAAAATGTGAAAGCAGTGTATTCTGTAAAAAAAGTCCGGAATACAGCGGAGAAAGGATATCGATATCAGACAGGGAGAAGACAGGATGAAAGAAGAAAGAATTTCCAACTATGTAAAACTATGTGAAGAGTGGGCACAACGCTTTTTGAAGATGGATCAGGCAGATCTGCATAAACGGGTGCCGGAACTGAAGGAAGAAAACGGGTTTCTCACGATCATTCATTTCGGAAGAAGATATGGGGTGAGTCTGGAAGACGGCAGTATCCGGAGCCTGGATGGACAGAGAGAACCGGATACTACGGAGATGCTGAATATTTATACGCTTCTGGGGTATGCGAAAGAGGGGGCTTTTATTATGGATAAGTGGGTCCCTTTTGCAGATCTCAGGAATGCAAGACCATTTGCGCCGGCGTATCAGATCGGAGAGACGGATGTGTTCAGTGCTACATTTTCCGGCCATGAAAAGGAATTGAGGGAGGCGTTTCAGAAGCTTGACGGCAGGGAACTGCCCCAGGGTGATGTGGGATATGAGATCAGGGCCTTTGACTGTATGCCTATGAGATTCTTTTTCTGGGAACGGGACGAGGAGTTTGAAGCACAGGGAAATATCCTGTTTGATTACAGTGCCACAGATTTCAATCATGTGGAGAGTGCGGTATCCATAGCAGATTCCGGGATCAAAAGGCTTGCGGAGCTTGCCGGGGTTCCGCTCAGGGGGAAATCTTTTCAGATGCGCTGATAACCGAAATATAATAAAACCAATATGAAAAATAAATAATACGAAAGATAATTGCAGTTATCAGAAAAATCGTATATAATGAAGGAATATTTAAGGATTTTGAGACAGTAACTGTCACGAAGGATCTATGAGAAATTTACGAATCCGGAGGTGATGCTCGTGGGGAAAAATGCATCGGGAATGTATGTCATAGATGAGGATTATAAGATTATCAGCTATAACCTGGCAGCACGTGAGATCTATCCGCAGCTGAAGAGGGGCGAGAAATGCTATCACTGTCTGAGAAACAGAGAAACTCCCTGTGAGATCTGTCCGGTCGTTAACGGGATCAAAGGTCCGAAGAATTATCTGGAACCGGGACGGAATATCCTGCGTTCGGTTGATGCTGTGGAGATTCCGCTGGAATCCGGCGGGACAGGACATGCCCTTGTTTTTTCGGATACAAAGACGAATGATGAGATCAGCAGCGGAATGATGGAGAATCCGCTTCTTATGGGGATCATTAATGTTCTCGGAAAAAATTTTATCAATATCTACTCTGTTGACAGAGAGACTCATAAGGTCCAGGTATGCCGCTTCCAGGGGCAGAGTGGAGCTTATGGGGAGGAGGGACTTCGCAGGGATGAATCCTATGAGAAGATCATGGATATTTATATTGAGAGCAGTGTTGCGGCAGAGGACAGGATCCGGATGCATCAGATGATGGATTTTGAGAAGATATGCCAACGTCTTACAAGGATTCCCCAGTTGATGGTACATTATCGTGTACGCCGAAGCAACGGGAGGATTGAATATTTCTATGTGAAATGTGCCAGGGTAGGAACGGCTGAGGATTTTCAGACCGTGGTGTTTGCTTTTGCCAATGAGGATATGGATGTACGGTACAGTGAGATGGAGGCCATACTGGAACCAGGAGGAACAGCATCCGGAAGAAAACTTCTTATTGTAGTGAATGATGAGACGGATCGGAAAGCGCTTACAGAACATCTGGAGGGCAGTTTTGAGGTTATCACTGCGATGAATGAAGCAGAGGGGATGAAGCGTCTGTCTGAGAATTACAAAACCCTTTCTGCAATTCTTCTTGATATGAGTGTGCCGGTATGTGATGAATTTCAGTTTCTGGAGCTGATCCGTGATGATGTGATGCTGACCTCTGTGCCTGTGATCATCATAACCGGAAGTAACCGGTTGGAGGATGAGGTGCGATGTCTGGAACTGGGAGCAGTGGATTTTGTACGGAAACCGTATAATGTCCGTATATTAAAAAGTAAGATCAACAATGTGATCAAGCTGAGAGAGTCCGTGATGGTACTCTCAGCTCTGGAATATGATGATCTTACAGGGCTTTATATCAGACAGGCCTTTTTCCATCATGCAAAGACGCTGATGCGCTTTAATACGAATCAGGATTTTCATGTGGTGGTGGCAGATATAAAGAACTTTAAATGGATCAATGGAACCTATGGAGAGAAGATCGGTGATCAGGTTCTTACTTATCTGGGAGATACGTATAGAAATCAGGTTCGCTACGGGACGGTGGGCAGATATGGAGGAGACCAGTTTGTAGCCATCATATATGGAAAGAAAGAGATCCGTAGGGCAGATATGGAGAAATTTATCCACAGGGTCGAGAGTGGAGCACCGATTCCTAATCTGGTGGTCAACTATGGGGTCTATGAGAATGTGGATAAGACACTGCCTTTTACCCTGATCTGTGACAGGGCTTTTCTGGCCATGAAGAGTATCCGGGATGACTATGAGCACCAGATCGCTTTTTATGATGATGAGATGAGACAGAGGCATATCCGTAACGGACAGATGGAGAATGCTTTCGTGGAGGCTATACGCAATGAAGAATTCGTAGTCTACCTGCAGCCGAAATACAGTGTGGAGACAGAAGAGATCGTTGGGGCGGAGGCACTGGTGCGCTGGAAGAGAGCGGAAGGAACTATGGTTTCGCCGGGAGAATTTATCCCTCTTTTTGAGAAGGATGGTCTGATCGTACGCCTTGATGAATATGTTTTCCGAAAGGTATGCAGCATCCAGGGGGAACGTATAAGATCAGGGAAAAAGATACTTCCGATTTCGGTGAATCTGTCACGTGCCAGTATCCATTACGATAATATGATCTGTCGTTATGTGAAGATCGTGGAAGAAAATGGCATTCCGTTTTCTTCTGTTCCCATTGAATTGACAGAAACTGCTGCGTTGTATAATGATCGGATCAGTAAGCTCATAGAGAAGATGGTGGATGCAGGATTCGAGCTGCATATGGATGATTTTGGCTCCGGCTATTCATCTATGACAAGCCTGAACCAGCTGCCATTCGATACTCTGAAGCTGGATAAAAGTCTGATCGATTACATAGAGAATTTTCGTGGGCAGCAGGTAATCCGTCATACCATTTCGCTGGCACACAGCCTGGGAATGAAGGTTCTTGCCGAGGGCGTGGAGAAAGAAAAACAGGTGGAGATCCTGCGAAGCCTGAGCTGCGATGAGATCCAGGGCTTTTATTATGCACGGCCTTTGCCGTGGGAAAACTTTGAAACAAAGGTTATAAGAGCAAAAGAGGCGTGTAAAAAATGAGAGATCATTTTTACACGCCCTTTTTACAGCTAATGCTTCCGGACCTGTTTTTCAATAAGATAAAGTGCAAAATACAGCAGCATGGCAATGATGCAGAGGATCACAATGGACATCAGGACCCATGTAAGTCTGAATGTCTGGCTTCCGTAAATAATCAGGTATCCCAGGCCTTTTCGTGCACCGATAAATTCTCCGATGATCACGCCTACCAAGCAAAGCCCGATGTTGACCTTCATCACACTCAGGATAAGAGGAACGGAGGAGGGCAGGACGATCTTCAGAAGCTTTTCCTTTTTGTGTCCCCCCAGAGTTTCGATCAGCTTCAGCTTTTCCGGATCTGCCTGGCAGAAGCCGGAGTACAGATTGATAACGGAGCCGAAGATGGCTACAGACATGCCGGCGACCACAATGGTACGTTCGTTGGCACCAAGCCATACGATCAGAAGAGGGGCCAGAGCAGATTTCGGGAGACTGTTCAGTACCACCAGACATGGCTCCAGGATCCGTGCAATCCGTCGGGAGCACCAGAGAAGTACTGCGGTTCCTACACCCAGGATCACAACAAAAAGAAACTGACAAGAGTTTCTGCCAGTGTCACGGCAATATGTGCAAACAGGGACTGATCCCTGCACATGGAAAGAAAGGTCTCTGCGATCAGGGAAGGACTACTGAAGATAAAGGAATCGATCCATCCAAGATCAGAGGATATTTCCCAAAGTCCCATAAACAGAACAAAAAGAAGTGTCCGTGCAGCCAGGATAATGTTTTTTCTTTTTTTGCCGT
The DNA here is from genome assembly GCF_000209835.1 of Ruminococcus sp. SR1/5. NCBI lineage: Bacteria > Bacillati > Bacillota > Clostridia > Eubacteriales > Oscillospiraceae > Ruminococcus > Ruminococcus sp. SR1/5. The sequence goes on from NC_021014.1 coordinate 1,506,493, forward strand.
GCAAGATATTGTTTCTGCTGTCTGGAAATTTCAGGCATTTTCATTGAGCTCCTTCCATATGATGTTAAAATATTTCTTAAAATCCGGAGCATTTCTGGAGGAGAGGGGAGTGCGGTCGCTGATATCCAGATCGATATCAATGATCTTTCGTACAGTAGCAGGACGTGCAGAAAGGATCAGTACCCGGTCGGCCATGCTGATGGCCTCTGAGATATCGTGAGTGACCAGGATCGCAGGCTTGCCGGAGCTTTTGAGGATTTTTCCGATATCATCACTGACATTTAAGCGGGTCTGGTAATCCAGTGCAGAAAAAGGTTCATCCAGAAGAAGGAGCTCCGGTTCCAGCACAAGGGTCCGGATCAGAGCGGCACGTTGGCGCATACCGCCGGAAAGCTGGGAAGGGCGGGCATCACGGAAACGGTCCAGACCGTAGGTCTGAAGAAGGGCTTCTGCATGTGCCAGCTTTTCAGGTGTGAGTTCTTTCCGGATCTCCAGGCCGAGAAGGATGTTTTTGTAGATGCTCCGCCATTCCAGAAGATGATCCTTCTGGAGCATATATCCTACAGTGGTACTGCCGGAGGATACCGGCCGGCCTCCCAGAGTAATGGAACCGTGCTCCGGAGTGAGCAGGCCGGCAATGAGATTCAGAAGAGTGGATTTTCCGCATCCGGAAGGTCCTACAATGGACAGGAATTCACCGGGCATCAGGTCAAAGGATATATGAGAAAGGGCGGGTGTCTCACCGGATAATGTGTGATAGGAGAGACACACGTCCCGCACTTTCAGGACAGGATTCATGGATGTTGCCTCCTTTTCGTAGATAATGGTATAATATTATCATATGTCTGAAACATGAGAAGGCCAATGGCAGAGATGCATACTTTGATGTCTGCCTGAAAACAGTCATAGAGAAAGGAATTACAAACATTGAACAAGAGAAACTACCAGAAAGAACTGGATAAACTGATTGAAAGAAACCAGAAAGAAGGGAAAATCCCCAGACTTTTTCTGCATGCCTGCTGTGCGCCATGCAGCAGCTATGTGATGGAATATCTGTCGCAGTATTTTGAAATCACGATATTTTTTTATAATCCCAATATCGCACCGGTGGAGGAATATTCACACCGCGTGGCTGAGATCCGCCGCCTGATCGGGGAGATGGAATTTGTCCATCCGGTAACTCTTATGGAGGGCCGGTATGACCCGAAGGAATTTTATGAGATGGCAAAAGGCCTGGAAGATGTTCCGGAAGGAGGAGAACGGTGCTTTCGGTGTTACCGCCTGCGGATGGAAGAGGCGGCAAAGCTGGCGAAGGAGGGCGGATATGATTATTTCACCACAACCTTAAGTATCAGTCCTCTGAAGAATGCACAGAAGATCAATGAGATCGGTGAGGAACTGGCAGAAATCTATAAAGTGCCACATCTGACTTCAGATTTTAAGAAAAAGAATGGCTACAAGCGTTCTATTGAGCTGTCTCATGAGCATGCTCTGTACCGGCAGAATTACTGCGGCTGTGTATTTTCAAAGAAAGAAGCCATGGACAGAGAACGGCTGGTTACTGAGAACCGAGTGAACAGTAACAACGGCTGAAGACAGCAAACGTATAATTATGAAAAACTTTGCATTTTTATAAAAATATGTTACACTAACACAGAAAAGTGCAGACGTCCGGGAGACGGAGCTCGTGTATGTCCGGAGAAGACAGTTCTGCCGCAAAAAAGAAAAGTGAGGAAGAATCAATATGGCACAGTTATGGGGAGGCCGTTTTACAAAAGAAACGGACAAGCTGGTTTACAATTTTAACGCATCCATTTCCTTTGATCAAAAATTTTACAGACAGGATATCCGTGGAAGCAAGGCACATGTTGCCATGCTTGCAAAACAGGGAATCCTGACAGAGGAAGAAAAGGAGCAGATCACAGAAGGACTGGACGGAATCCTTGCAGACGTGGAAGCAGGCAAGCTGGAGATCACAGCAGAGTATGAGGATATCCACAGCTTCGTGGAGGCAAACCTGATCGACCGTATTGGAGATGCCGGAAAGAAGCTTCACACAGGAAGAAGCCGTAATGACCAGGTAGCTCTGGATATGAAGCTTTATGTCCGCGACGAGATCGATGAGACAGATAAGGAGCTGAAGGACCTTCTTCTTGCCCTGCAGAAGATCATGGAAGAGAATGTTCACACCTACATGCCGGGATTTACCCACCTTCAGAAGGCACAGCCGGTAACTCTGGCACACCATGTAGGCGCATATTTTGAGATGTTCCGCAGAGACCGTGACAGACTTTTTGATATCCGTAAGAGAATGAATACCTGTCCGCTTGGAGCAGGAGCACTGGCAGGAACCACTTATCCGTTGGATCGTGCCTATACTGCAGAGCTTCTCGGCTTTGATGCACCAACCAGAAACAGTATGGATTCCGTATCTGACAGAGATTATGTCATCGAGCTTCTCAGTGCATTTTCTACGATCATGATGCATCTGAGCCGTTTTTCAGAGGAGATCATTCTGTGGAATTCCAATGAGTACCGTTTCGTTGAGATCGATGACGCATACAGCACAGGCAGCAGTATCATGCCGCAGAAGAAGAATCCGGATATCGCAGAGCTTGTCCGTGGAAAAACAGGCCGTGTTTATGGAGCGCTGACATCTATTCTCACAACAATGAAGGGAATCCCGCTTGCATACAACAAAGATATGCAGGAAGACAAGGAGTTGACCTTTGATGCCATCGACACCGTAAAGGGCTGTATCGCCCTGTTTACCGGCATGGTTTCCACTATGCAGTTCAACAAAGCCAACATGGAGGCAAGTGCAAAGAGAGGCTTTACAAACGCCACAGACGCAGCAGACTATCTGGTTAACCACGGTGTACCGTTCCGTGATGCTCATGGCATCGTCGGAAGACTGGTCCTTCTCTGTCTGGATAAGGGAATCTCTCTGGATGAGCTTCCGCTTTCCGAGTACAAAGAGATCAGTCCTGTGTTTGAGGAGGACATCTATGAAGCCATCAGTATGAAGACCTGCGTGGAAAAACGTGTGACTCTGGGAGCGCCGGGACCGGACGTGATGGAGCAGGTGATTGCTCAGAATAAAGAGTATCTTGAAAAAAATTAAGATAATGCTTGCATTTTAGGAAAAATTGGTATAGTATTTACAGAAAAGACAAATGTGTGCCATGGAGGGACACAAGATGAGGAGAGTTTTATTATGAGTGAAAAGCTTAAAGTCGGTATTTTAGGTGCAACTGGAATGGTTGGTCAGAGATTCATTTCTCTTCTGGAGAATCACCCGTGGTTTGAGGTGGTTACTGTAGCGGCAAGCCCGAGAAGCGCAGGCAAGACCTACGAGGAGGCTGTAGGCGGCAGATGGAAAATGGATACTCCGATGCCGGAGGCAGTAAAGAAGCTGGTTGTTATGGATATCCACGAGGTTGAGAAGGTTGCAGCTACGGTTGACTTTGTATTTTCCGCAGTTGATATGACTAAGGATGAGATCAAGGCGATCGAGGAAGAATATGCAAAGACAGAGACACCGGTTGTGTCCAACAACAGCGCACACCGCTGGACACCGGACGTTCCGATGGTAGTTCCGGAAATCAATCCGGAGCACTTCGAGGTTATCGAATTCCAGAAGAAACGTCTCGGAACAAAACGCGGCTTTGTAGCTGTTAAACCGAACTGCTCTATCCAGAGTTACGCTCCGGTACTTACCGCATGGAAAGAGTTCGAGCCGTATGAAGTAGTTGCCACTACATACCAGGCTATTTCCGGAGCAGGAAAAACCTTCAAGGACTGGCCGGAGATGGAGCACAACATCATTCCGTACATCGGTGGTGAGGAAGAGAAGAGTGAGAAGGAGCCGTTAAGACTCTGGGGCAAGATCGAGGACGGCGTGATCGTTCCGGCCACCACACCTGTCATCACATGCCAGTGTGTACGTGTTCCGGTCCTCAACGGACATACAGCAGCTGTATTCGTTAAATTCCGCAAGAAACCTACCAAAGAGCAGCTGATCCAGAAGCTGGTTGAGTTTAAGGGACTTCCGCAGGAGCTTGAGCTTCCAAGCGCTCCGAAGCAGTTCATCCAGTATCTTGAGGAGGACAACCGTCCGCAGGTACAGATGGATGTAAACTATGAGAATGGAATGGGAGTATCTGTAGGACGTCTTCGTGAGGATACTGTTTATGATTACAAGTTCATCGGACTTTCCCATAACACAGTAAGAGGTGCCGCAGGCGGAGCAGTTCTCTGTGCAGAAACTCTGAAAGCGAAAGGATATATCCAGGCTAAATAAGAACTGGATCCTTTACAGGAAATAAAGAAAATCATCAGAAACGGGATATCGGTTTTTCCGGTGTCCTGTTTTTGCGTATGTGGAAGGAACAAAGGAGATATGCGCAGAAAAGTAATTACTACAGTTGTGACATTTTCCACAACCACGGCTGCCATGAAAATGGAAAGAACGGCCAAGGAATCTGAATTTCCGGGAAGGCTGATCCCGATCCCTTCAGAGATCAGTGCCCAGTGCGGACTGGCATGGAAATGCGTGGAGCAATCAGAGGAGGAAACAGAAAATTTCCTGAAAAAAAAGGAACTGGCCTGGGATGGCATCTATCGTGTTCTGGTATAAAACGGATATTGTTTGTTGTATGTAACAAAACGGAAATTTTTGAAAATTTTCGCATTTTTATTGTTAAATAATTAGTAAAGTGTTACAATATAACAAACAGATTTCCGGAAAGCGTGTTACTGTGAACAAAGAAGCAGTAACAAAGTGCCACGCTTGCTAAAAATATGTGGAGGTGCTATTTATGAACAGGGAGGATGTAGAGAAACTGTCAACCGCTGCGAAGGGTAAGATAAACTTACTGAACAGCAATTTCGGAAAATACTTTATGCGGGCAATCATGGCCGGATTTTTTATTGATGTGGCGATGATCTACAGTAACGTTGTTGGAAATGTATTTTCCAAGACATTCCCGGAATGGGGGAAATTCCTTGGAGCCATCGTGTTCTCCATTGCGGTCCTGCTGATCGTAATGGTAGGAGGAGAGCTGTTTACCGGTAACAATCTGGTAATGGCTTTTGGTGCGTATGACAAGAGCGTATCATGGAAAGATGTTGGAAAGGTCTGGGGAATCAGTTACATCGGCAATTTTGTGGGCTGCCTGATCCTGGCACTGATCTTTGTAGGTGCCGGAGCGTCCGGTACAGCAGATTATTTTGCCGGATTTATAAACGGAAAACTGAGTATTCCGGCAGGTCAGATGTTTTTCCGTGCGGTACTTTGTAATTTCTTCGTCTGTCTTGCTGTTCTCTGCGGCATTAAGCTGAAGAGTGAGTCAGGCAAGTTCCTGATGATCGTGATCTGTATTTCAGGTTTCGTTGTCAGCGGATTTGAGCATTGTATTGCAAATATGGGTATTTTTACAGTTGCATTCTGTATGGTGCCAGGATTGTCTGTCGGCGCTATGCTTAAAAGCATGGTGATCGTAACACTGGGAAATATAGTTGGCGGAGCTGTGCTTCTGGCATGGCCGCTTAGAAAGATGAGTGCAGATAAATAGTATGGCAAAGGCTTTATACATAGCGGAGAAGCCCAGCGTGGCACAGGAATTTGCGAAGGCTTTGAAGATCAACGGTCAGAGAAAAGACGGATATCTGGAATCTGATGATTCTGTGGTAACCTGGTGTGTAGGACACCTGGTTACCATGAGCTATCCCGAAAAATATGATATCAAGTTTAAAAGGTGGAGTTTTGATACCCTGCCTTTTTTGCCGCGCGAATTTAAATATGAAGTGATCCCCGGGGTCAAAAAGCAGTTCGAGATCGTAAAAGGACTGCTGAACCGGCCGGATGTGGATACCATTTATGTGTGTACCGACTCCGGACGTGAGGGTGAATATATCTACCGTCTGGTAGCCCAGATGGCAGGAGTAAAGGGGAAAGTCCAGAAACGTGTGTGGATCGATTCCCAGACAGAGGAAGAGATCTTAAGAGGGATCCGTGAAGCGAAGGATATCTCGGAGTATGATAATCTGGCAGCATCTGCGTATCTCCGCGCAAAGGAAGATTATCTTATGGGAATCAATTTTTCCAGAGTTCTGACCTTGCGCTACGGAAGCAGTGTCACCAATTATCTCCATTCCAAATATCAGGCCATTGCAGTTGGGCGTGTGATGACCTGTGTTCTTGGCATGGTGGTGCGGAGAGAACGGGAGATCCGTGTCTTTGTGAAGACACCGTTTTACCGTGTCCTTGGCAGCATTGGACTTGCAGGCGAAAATTTTGACGGTGAATGGAGAGCTGTGGAAGGCAGCCGGTATTTCCAGTCCCCGTATCTTTATAAAGAAAACGGCTTCAGGAAAAAAGAGCATGCACAGATGCTGATCGATCAGCTGATGGTGAACCAGCCCCTTTCCTGTATTGTGGAAAAGGTGGAACGAAAAAAGAAAACAAAAATCCGCCGCTTCTTTTTAACCTGGCGGAGCTTCAGAATGTGTGCTCAAAGCTGTTTAAGATCAGTCCGGACGAGACACTCCGGATCGTACAGGAGCTTTATGAGAAGAAGTTGGTGACTTATCCGAGAACGGATGCCAGAGTTCTTTCCACGGCAGTGGCCAAGGAGATATACAAGAATATTTCCGGTCTTCGAAATTATCAGCAGGCCGGTGCTGCGGCGGCAGAGGTTTTGGGGATGGAATCCTGGAAAAGCATTGCAAAGACCAGATATGTGAATGACAAGCAGATCACAGACCATTACGCGATCATTCCTACCGGTCAGGGACTGAACGCGCTGGGAAGTGTGTCTCTTACTGCACAGCGTGTGTACGAGACCATTGTACGGAGATTTTTGTGTATTTTTTATCCGCCGGCCGTTTATCAGAAGGTGAGTCTTGTGACGAAGCTGGACGGCGAGGCATTCTTTTCATCCTTTAAGGTTCTCAAAGAAGAAGGCTATCTGAAGATCGTCACGAATTCTTTTTCGCGGAAAAGGGCTTCAGACAGTGAGAAAAACGGAAATGGAGAGGAAGACGAGGTTTCCTGTGATACTGTGCTCCTGGAGGCGTTGCAGAAGCTGAAAAAGGGTGATATACTTCCTGTGAACGGTTTGAGTATCAAGGAGGGTGAGACTTCACCGCCCAAACGATACAATTCCGGTTCCATGATCCTTGCCATGGAAAATGCAGGACAGCTGATCGAGGATGAGGAGCTTCGAGCCCAGATCAAGGGAAGCGGGATCGGCACCAGTGCTACCCGTGCCGAGATCCTGAAGAAGCTTTTTAACATCAAATATCTGGCACTGAACAAAAAGACCCAGGTGATCACTCCAACGCTTCTTGGGGAAATGATCTTTGATGTGGTAAATTGTTCTATCCGGCAGCTTCTGAACCCGGAGCTTACGGCAAGCTGGGAAAAGGGGCTCACCTATGTGGCAGAGGGCAGCATCACGGAACAGGAATATATGGACAAACTGGAGCATTTTGTGCGGGTACGTACCCGGCAGGTGGAGGCAAGCAATTATCAGTATAACCTGCGGCAGTTTTTTGATGCGGCCGCTGTAAACTACAGGAAGCCGGAGCGAGCTTCCAGACAGGGAGGAAAGAGATCATCATGATGAAAGATTTTACTATCAGCAATATGCTGGATCTGAATGAGACCATTGCAGCAGAGCTTTTTGAGGGAAAAACCTATCCGTGGGAGGTTCTTCCGGAGATCGGAGATTTCATTATCAAGCTGGGAAAAACACTGGATCCTTCTGAATATGAGGAGAAGGGCGAAAATGTATGGATCGCAAGATCCGCTACAGTTGCGCCGACTGCAAGTATCACCGGACCGGCTATCATTGGCAGAGACGCCGAGGTGCGCCACTGTGCATTTATCCGCGGCAAGGCTATCGTTGGTGAGGGCGCAGTTGTGGGAAATTCCACAGAGCTTAAGAATGCAGTGCTGTTTAACAAGGTTCAGGTTCCTCATTATAATTATGTTGGAGATGCTGTGCTGGGATATAAGTCCCACATGGGTGCCGGATCGATCTGTTCCAACGTAAAATCAGACAAGAAGCTGGTTGTCGTAAAAGACGGGGATGAAAAGATCGAAACCGGTCTTAAGAAATTCGGAGCGATGCTCGGAGATCATGTTGAAGTCGGATGCGGTTCTGTGCTGAATCCCGGTACTGTGATCGGACGGAATTCCAATATTTACCCGCTGTCACCGGTACGTGGATGTGTTCCGGCGGATTTCATTTATAAAAATGCAAAAGAGATCGTAAAGAAAAAATAAGAAACAGATTCTTCTGGACACGCATTTAGGCTGCACTTTTGAGAAAGTGCAGCTTTTTTTTGATGGGGTGATGGATGCAACAGTATTGGTCGTGGAAGGATGAAACGACCGGGAGCGGGCGGGATTAAGATAAAAACAAAAGCTGTCGAAGTATGACCAGTCCCATAATATGGACTGGGTAAAACCAGTAAAAGAAATATTTTGCTGATTTTCCGCGGATGAAGCCTCTTTTTCCATTGTACAGGTTAATGGACAGAAAGGCAAAGGAGGCTCTCCATTCATAGTAAAGCCAGCAGCTTCCGAGGATTGCCTGGCCTGGCTTATCGTTTCGCATATAGTACATGATCAGCAGGAAGATATACCCCCGCCATCCATAGTCTGCTTTCAGAAAAATGGAAATGACAAGCAGTCCCAGGATGCAGAGAAGCTGCATCGAAGGTCTGGTCTGGAAATATTCGATGGCACAAAAGGCCAGATATCCGAGGAAAAGCGTGAAAAACACATTTTGTCTTTCGTAACGCAGCGTATTTGTAAACATCAGATTCCACGGAATTTCTGAGAGCAGCGCAAAAAGAAGGAGATTTCTTCCATAGAGGAACCGGCTCCGTGTATGACGGAAGCCTTCCAGCAGGAGAAAACAGAAGATGGGAAAAGCAGCTCTTCCGATATCGCGGAAAATAAGATATACAGTATATTCTCTGCCGAAAAGTGTAAACAGGATTTTCTGTGCAGGCTGATACATACTGAGCAGCACAGCTCCGATATGATCGATCAGCATGGTGATGACCGCGATCATCTTCAGAGCGCTTCCGCTGAGAATGCGGTATTTTTCTGGAAAAACAGAATCCACAGATGCATTCATGAAAAATATACCTCCAGGGTTAAACTTGCTAATATATTATCACATACATACAGCAGTTGCCAGAAATATTTGACAGTTAGGCATGCAATACTGCCGGAATAACTACCAATATTATGCGTTTTATGGCAAAATTTTATTAAATATGACTGGACGAAACAAAGGTTTTGTGAGAAAATAGCGATAGGGTGTTATCGAACTTTTTTTCTCAATAACATCGGTCAATCTATACTTGAAAGGAGTTTTAAAATGATTTATTCACGCGAAGTAGAAGAAATGTGTCCAGTGGCACAGGGCGTACATCATGGTGCCGCTCCGATCCCGGAAGAAGCAAAATGGGTTCAGGCAAAAGAAGTAAAGGATATCTCCGGATTTACACACGGTGTTGGCTGGTGTGCTCCGCAGCAGGGTGCTTGCAAGCTTTCCCTTAACGTTAAAGAGGGAATCATCCAGGAGGCACTTGTTGAGACAATCGGATGTTCAGGAATGACTCATTCTGCAGCTATGGCTTCTGAGATCCTTCCAGGACTTACCGTTATGGAGGCGCTGAACACAGACCTTGTATGTGATGCAATCAATACAGCTATGAGAGAGCTTTTCCTTCAGATCGTTTACGGACGTTCCCAGTCTGCATTCTCCGAGGACGGACTTGCAGTAGGCGCTGGTCTTGAGGACCTTGGAAAAGGACTTCGTTCTCAGGTTGGTACAATGTATGGAACTCTGAAAAAAGGACCTCGTTACCTTGAGATGGCTGAGGGTTATGTTACAGGTATCGCTCTTGATGAGAACGATGAGATCATCGGATATCAGTTCGTAAGCCTTGGAAAAATGACTGACTTCATTAAGAAAGGTGATGACCCGAACACAGCATGGGAGAAAGCAAAAGGTCAGTACGGCCGTGTTGCAGATGCTGTTAAGATCATCGACCCAAGAAAAGAGTAATTACACTTCGTAAGGTGAAAATATCAGGAGGTTACAGGAAATGGCTTTATTTGAATCATATGAGAGACGAATTGACAAGATCAATTCTGTTTTAAACAGCTATGGAATCGCTTCTATCGAAGAAGCTGAGAAAATCACTAAAGACGCAGGACTGAACGTTTACGATCAGATCAAAGGCATTCAGCCGATCTGCTTCGAGAACGCTTGCTGGGCTTACACAGTAGGTGCAGCTATCGCGATCAAAAAAGGCTGCAGAAGAGCCGCTGATGCAGCAGCAGCTATCGGAGAAGGCCTTCAGGCTTTCTGTATCCCGGGATCCGTTGCAGACACACGTAAAGTAGGTCTTGGACATGGAAACCTTGGAAAGATGCTCCTTGAGGAAGAGACAGACTGCTTCTGTTTCCTTGCAGGACATGAGTCTTTTGCAGCAGCTGAGGGTGCGATCGGTATCGCTGAGAAAGCAAACAAGGTTCGTAAAAAACCTCTTCGTGTTATCCTGAATGGTCTTGGAAAAGATGCTGCTCAGATCATCTCCCGTATCAACGGCTTTACATATGTAGAGACAGAGTATGATCCATATAAGAACGAGGTTAAGGAAGTATTCCGTAAATCCTATTCTGAGGGACTTCGTGCAAAGGTTAACTGCTACGGCGCTAACAGCGTTCCGGAAGGTGTTGCGATCATGTGGAAAGAGGGCGTTGACGTTTCCATCACAGGAAACTCCACAAACCCGACTCGTTTCCAGCATCCGGTAGCAGGAACATACAAAAAAGAGTGCAACGAGAAAGGCAAAAAATACTTCTCCGTTGCTTCCGGCGGTGGTACAGGACGTACACTTCATCCGGACAACATGGCAGCAGGTCCTGCTTCCTACGGTATGACTGATACACTTGGACGTATGCATTCTGACGCTCAGTTCGCAGGATCTTCTTCCGTACCGGCTCACGTAGAGATGATGGGTCTTATCGGCGCTGGAAACAACCCGATGGTTGGTATGACAGTTGCTGTAGCTGTTTCCGTACAGGAAGCTGCTGACGCTGGCAAATTCTGATTTCAGATAACGAAAAATAGTGGGAAAGGCTGTAAACCTTAGGGTTTATGGCCTTTTTCTTTTTGCTCTGCAATAGAAAAAATATTCTCAAAAAGTGCGAAAACAGTAATAGCGAACACGTAGCTAACATTTTGTGGGAATTTATGAAATATTTTTTGGAGAAATTCATAAAATAAATCAAAGCGGCAGGGGAGATACGGAGAATATTTATGGAAGCGCTTGTGGATTATATTAAACCGGAATTGCTGATCACAGCGATCGCTTTGTATTTTATGGGGATCGCACTGAAGGAGGCTCAGGCTGTGAAGGACAAATATATTCCGCTGATACTGGGGTGTGCAGGGATCCTTATATGCGGAATTTATATTTTTGCTACCTGTTCCTGTAAAAATGCACAGGATATTGCAATGGCAGTATTTACATCCACGACACAGGGAGTCCTGGTGGCGGGGCTTTCTACATATGTGAACCAGCTGATCAAACAGCTGGAAAAAGATGAATAATGGATTTTGTAAGGTAGTTTCAGATACTTGCAGCAGCTGCAGGAATTTATGCGCCAGAAGAAAGCCGTTCAGAACAGGATGCAGGTAATTTGCGGAAATGTCATAATTGAGAGTAGGAGAAAATATATCATAAAAAGGAAGGATACATCATGCATGAGCAGATGTATCCTTCCTTTTTGAATTGGTTATTTATGCATTTTTCAGTGCCTGTTCCAGATCTTTGATAATATCATCCACATTTTCGATACCGATGGAAAGACGGATCATTCCAGGAGAAACTCCTGCTTCAACCAACTGCTCGTCGTTCATCTGGCGATGTGTATGGCTGGCTGGGTGAAGGACCATAGTGATGGAGGCGGCAACGTGAGTTGCGATGGTGGCAAGCTTCAGACTGTCCATAAAACGGACTGCTGCATCACGGCCACCGGTCAGTTCAAAGGAGATAACGCCGCAGGTATGACCATCCTTCATATATTTCTGAGCCAGTGCGTGATATTTATCCTCCGGAAGTCCTGCGTAATTTACATGAGAAACCTTTTCGTGTGCGTTCAGGTATTCTGCAATCTTCTGGGCGTTGGAGCAATGGCGTTCAACACGCAGCGGAAGCGTTTCCAGACCGAGGTTCAGAAGGAAGCAATTCATCGGAGACGGAATAGAGCCCAAATCACGCATCAGCTGGGAAGTAGCCTTAGTGATGTAAGCTTTTTTTCCGAACTGCTTTGTATAGATAACGCCGTGATAGGATTCATCCGGCTCTGTCAGGCCGTGATATTTATGGCCGTAGGCATCCCAGTCGAAGTTACCGCTGTCGACAATGGCGCCGCCTACCTGAACGGCATGTCCGTCCATATATTTGGTGGTGGAGTGGGTAACGATATCTGCACCCCACTCGAAGGGACGGCAGTTTACCGGTGTGGCAAAGGTGTTATCCACAATAAGAGGCACGCCGTTTTGGTGTGCAACGTGTGCAAATTTCTCGATATCAAGAACTACCAGAGCCGGATTGGCGATAGTTTCTGCAAAGAGAACCTTTGTGTTCGGTTTGAATGCGGCAGCGATCTCTTCTTCTGTTGCATCGGTATCAACAAAGGTGCAGTCAATGCCAAGTTTCTTGAAGGTGACGGCAAGAAGGTTGAAGGTTCCTCCGTAAATGGTAGAAGCGGCAACAACGTGATCGCCTGCCTCACAGATATTAAATACTGCGTAGAAGTTGGCTGCCTGTCCGGAAGAAGTCAGGATTGCAGCAACACCGCCTTCCAGATCTGCGATCTTTGCGGCTACGGCATCGTTAGTCGGGTTCTGGAGACGGGTGTAAAAATATCCGTCTGCCTTCAGATCAAATAACTGGCCCATTTCGTCGGTGGTGTCATATTTGTAAGTGGTGCTCTGATAGACAGGAAGTGCACAGGGCTCGCCTTTGGATGGGGTATAGCCGGAGTGGATACATTTAGTCTCTAAATTATAGTCGCTCATAGGGATAAGTCCTTTCTGCTGTGTTTTTCGTATGAATTTAACCGAATCAGGGAAGTTTGCTGCTTCAGATGCGGATACCCCATTGATCTGGATTAAGGAAGCTTCCTGTATTTCCGGATACTTCATTCCTGTATTATGCGTTTCAGGGATTTCTGAGAGAAGCTTTGATCCTTGTAGTTCGGCTAAATAAAGTATGAAAAGTGCATTTGTGTATTTTAAATAAAACTACATATAAGTATAACTCTTTATGTGTTGAAATACAACAATATTCTACATAAACTCCACTGTGGTATAAGGGAAATAAAATGTTGCGTTCTGGTGCACATAATAAAATGCTACATGATCAACGTTCGTAATAAGCATAGTAAGTCATTTTATATATGCGGAAATTTGAGCGAAGGTCGGAAAAATACTGTAAAACAAACAAAATATGTGAATAAAGTAACAAATAGTGAAAATCGCATAAAAACAAAATGGATATTTTGTACAAAAAAGATATTGCGTTCACGTGCACAAGATGATAATATAACATCATCAAAAAGAACACAAAAACAGAAAACAATAAAAAATGAACGGAGGAATTTAAAATGTTAAGAGTAGGAGTTATCGGATGCGGCGGAATGGGAAGAGATCATATCAGAAGACTGACAGAGAAGATCCAGGGAGCAGAAGTAGTAGCTGTTTCCGATGTATTTGAGGAAAGTGCCAGGAAAGCAGCCGAGATCTGCGGAGCAAAAGTCTATGCAGACAGTAAGGAGCTCATCAATGCAGAGAACGTAGATGCAGTATTTATCGTATCTCCGGGCTTCGCACATGTAGATTCTCTTCTTCAGGCGATCGAGGCCGGTAAGAGGATTTTCTGTGAGAAACCATTATGTACAACTGCTGAGGACTGCCTGAAAGTAGTAAAGGCAGAGGAGGCAGCCGGCAAACATCTCATCCAGCTTGGATTTATGAGACGCTATGACAAGGGATATCAGCAGATCAAGGAAGCACTTGCAACCGGAGAATACGGCGAGCCGCTGATCCTTCACTGTACACACAGAAATCCGGAGGTAGGTACCAATTACAATACACCAATGGCTGTGCACGATACCGCAATCCATGAGATCGATGTCCTTCACTGGCTTGTAGATGATGAGTATGAATCAGCACAGGTAGTAATGCCAAAAGTGACGAAATATTCCCACTCTGAGCTGAAGGATCCGCAGATCATGATGCTCCGTACTAAAAAAGGTGTATGCATTGATGTAGAAGTATTTGTAAACTGCAAGTTTGGATATGACATCAACTGTGAAGTTGTATGTGAGGACGGTGCACTGAAAATGGCACAGCCGGCTTATCCGTCTATCCGCAAGAATGCGGCAGTGTCCACTGCTATTGACACAGACTGCTTCGTAAGATTTAAAGACGCTTATGATAAAGAGGTTCAGGACTGGGTTGATAACGCAGAGGCAGGAGTGATCACAGGACCGAATGCATGGGATGGATACCTGGCAGCGATCACAGCAGATGCTCTTGTAAAAGCGCAGGAAACCGGACAGATCGAGAAAATCGTTTCAGCAGTTGAGAAGCCGGAATTTTATAAATAAATATATTTTACGAGCTCCACCTCATCAAGTGTGAGTTATCATACCAACTTATTGCTACAGACTTCCCCAATGAGTCTGCGGCGGCAGTTACCGGCAGGATCCGATTCCGCTTCGGCTTTGTTGAAACTGCAGTGGAAAACCTGCCGGTGAGATTAACCGGAAAAATTGGCTGAAAAGTAAAAACATATGGAGGGTATTGAAGATGAAATTAGGATTTAATGAAGCAACTGCACTGGAATGTAAAGGACAGTCTCTTATGGCAGACCTGGAGATGTGCGAGAAATATGGTTTTGATTATATTGAGATCCGCTTTGACTGCGTAAAGGACTATCTCAAAGAGCATACACTGGAAGAACTTGCAGACTGGTTTAAGAATCATCATCTGAAACCATGGGCATACAACACTCTGATCTTCTTTAACCAGAGAGATGAGGCAGGGGAAAAAGAGATTGACGAAGAAGTTGATTTTATCCTGAAGGTTTCCAAAGCGATCGGAATGAAAATACTGATCACCGTTCCAAGCTTTGATGTAAAAGACAAATCTGTCAGTGAGATCAAAGAAGAAGCAGTTGCACGTCTTCGTTATCTTTCCGATAAGGTTGGCGCGGATATGAAGATCTCCTTGGAGTTCTGTGGTGCACCGAACTGCTCCATCAACCAGTTTGGAACAGCCTATGATGTGGTAAAAGCAGTAGACAGAGATAATGTAGGCGTTACCGTGGATACCTTCCATTTCCATGAGATGTGCTCCCGCCTTGAGGACCTGAGAGCTGCTGATGGCAAGAAGATTTTTGCATACCATTTAAATGACTGTGAGGATCTTCCGCTTGGCTCCTGCGGAGACGACAAGAGACTGTGGCCGGGTGAGGGTGTTGTAGATCATGCAGGAATCGCAGCTGCACTGAAGGAGATTGGTTTTGATGGCGTTTGCACCATCGAAGAGTTCCGTCCGGAGTACTATGCAATGAGCCATGAGGACAACGTGAAAAAGGCTGCGGAAGTTACCAGAGACTTTGTGCAGAAATATTTCGGATAATTCATTCAGAAAGGTCCGACCTTAAACCGATAGGAGGTAGATACTATGGCTGGTAAGGGAATCCCTGAATTGTTGAATTACAAGCAGAAGGGGAAAGACTTGAATGAATTCATCAAGGTTCCGTTGTCGGAAAAGCTGGCATACTGTTTTGGTGATCCGGCACTGACCTTGATGTATACCATGACTACAACTCTGCTGATCTATTTTTATACCAACGTTGTTGGAATATCAGCAGGTGCGGTAGGAATGATCATGCTTTTGTCCCGTGTTTTTGATGGATTTTCCGATGTGCTGATGGGAACTATTATCGACCGGACTCATTCCAAGTATGGAAAAGCCAGAATCTGGATCTTAAGACTTGCGGTTCCTTATGCGCTGGCAGCGGTGCTTTTGTTCACCATGCCGCCAATGGGAAATATGGGAAAGATCATCTATGCTTTTGTTACCTATAATATCATGAATACGGTTGTATACACTGCTATCAGCCAGCCATTCCATGCACTGGGATCTCTGATGAGCCGTGACCGTCGTGAACGTGATGTGATCTGTAACATCCGCATGGTATTGTCGATCACAGCAAGTATGATCATTACTGCGTTCACACTGCCGCTGATCAATATCGTAGCGAATATTACCGGCAATCAGCAGATGGCCTGGATCCTGGTAACTGCCGGCTATGCGATCATTTCTGTCGGTGTACTTGTGAATACTTATATGGTCTGTACAGAGCGTGTTTCTGCAGCAAAACAGGAAAAGGAAGATATTCCTTTTGTGGAAGCATTTAAAGCAACCGTTACCAACCGGTATTTCCTTATCGCTCTGGGGCTGATGATCTTTTATACCGCATATCAGATCATTATCGGAACGGACCTTACCTATTACTGCCAGTATGTACTCGGAAATGTAGACCTCGTCATGCCTCTTTCCGCAGCTGAGAAACTGGCAACTGTGGCAGGAATTGCCCTTTTGCCGAAGGTGCTTCCCCGCTATGGAAAAAGAAATCTCATCTGTGTCGGCTGCATCCTGGGCGTTGCAGGACAGCTTCTGTTCCTGATGAATATTACCAGTGTTTCGCTTGGTGTTGTAACCTGTATCATGAGAGGTATCGGAATCGCCCCATTCTATGGTGTGCAGTATTCTCTTCCAAGCGATGCTATTGAGTATGGCCAGTGGAAAACAGGCAAGCGTGTGGAGGGTCTGATGTTCTCATCTATGAGCATGGGTCAGAAAGCCGGTTCCGGACTGACTTCTGCTATTATGGGAGGAATTCTTTCGGCGGCATACTTTGACGGAACAAAGGCGACAGCGGCAGAGCAGTCTGCAGAGGCAATCCGCGTGATCAAGGGATTTTATCTGTATGTTCCGATAGCGATCTGGGTAGTGATGTTTGTGATCGCAGCATGCTACCAGCTGGACAAAGTTTATGACAAAATGATGCGTGAACTGATCCAGAGAGAATCGGGAGAGGAAAGCGTCTCTGTGCCGGGCGAGATCCAGTCCATGCCGTTACCGGAAGCTTCCGGAAACCGGATCAACGTGGCAATTGGAAGACTGTATGGCAGCAGTGGAAGAAAGATTGCCGAGGGTGTTGCAAAAGCACTGGACTGCAAGGTTTATGATCGCCAGATCATCTGTCTTATGGCAGAAAAGTTCGGTATGGAAAAAGCAGATCTGGAAAGTGTAAGGCAGTATCTGGATTCCTACAATTATGAGGATTCTGAGCTTACATTTTCCCCGTATGGACATTCATCGGCAGGTGCGGCAGCAGATTATACAGGTGTTCAGATGTTTGAGGTGCAGAGCCGGATCATCCGTGAGCTTTCTGAGAGAAGACCAGGTGTATTCCTGGGAAGATGTGCCAACTATGTGCTTCGTGGAGAGCCGCATACATACAGCTTTTTCGTTTATGCAGATGATGCTTACCGGGAAAAAGAGGGCCAGGAATATTATAAAGGCCAGTCTCTTGGAGAACTGAAGAAACGTGATCAGATCCGAAATGAATACTATGAGAAGTTTACCGGAATCCGCAGAGACGATCCCCATTATTACGATATGGTGATCAATGTATCCAAAACAGGTGTAGCCGGAGCGGCCAGCCTGATTCTGGATTATATCCGGAATAAAGAAGAGGAAAAAGGAGGGAATGCATCATGAAGATCGCATTTGACGTAGATGTTCTTGCGAAACAGATGGATATCAACCGTATGGTCCATCAGGTGGCGGACTGGGGATATAAATATATTGAACAGTCTCCGCATCCGAGAATCAATCCGTTCTATAAGCATCCGTTGTTTTCAAAAGAATGTGAACAGGAATACAGACAGGCTCTTAAAGAGACTGGCGTTGAGATTTCGTCCTTTATCGTGGTGTATCGCTGGTCTGGTCCGACGGAGGAACAGAGACAGTTTGCAGTTGCAAACTGGAAACGGATGATCCAGATCGCCGGAGATATGGGAGTGAAGGTTATCAATACAGAGCTTTCGGGTGATCCGAACCAGCAGGAGATCTGCAATGGAATGTGGTTTAGATCCATGGAGGAATTGCTTCCGCTGATCGAGCGTGAGGGTATCCGTGTGGAGATCCAGTCTCATCCTTATGATTTCTGTGAGCTGAATAATGAGACCTGTGATATGGTGAAATCCTTCCGTTCTCCAAATCTTGGTTATGTGTATTCTTCTCCTCACGGCTTCTTCTACGATGAGGGCAAAGGAGATGTGCGGTCCATGCTGAAATATGCGGGAGATGAACTGACCCATGTACTTTTTGCGGATACCTTTAACCAGACCATGGACTGCAGATACATTTTAAATCCGCCGTGGCTGAATGGCCGTGGAAAAGCGGATGTGACGGTGCATCAGCATCTTGCAATGGGTGAGGGTGATGTGGATTTTGATGGTATTTTTGAAACATTGAGAGAAATGGATTTTGCCAGCAAGCAGCTGAAACCGGATGCACCGAAAGCCGGCGGCGATAACATTGCCTGCGTTTCCATGTTTGGTTTTCCGGAAAAGATGGATAAGCAGGCCCCGGAAGCAAGAGAGCGGATTGAGAGAGAACTGCTGGGGAAATGATCGGGTGATTGCGGCAGATCAGAAAGAAAACTGTAATAAATGAGCAGCTGACAGTACGCAGAACGGTGAATAAGACTGATAAAATAATGAATGTGTGCAGAAACACGGTTTCCAGGATGAAAGTTTCATTGTGGAAACCGTGTTTTTTGATGTCTTTCTTTACAAAAAAACTTTACATATATCAAACAACTGTCTTGTCACATGTAAAGGACTGTGGTATTATGTGTAAGATGTTTTGAAAAAAGTTACATGATAATAAAAAGCAGATCAGAAGTATCTGCATAATAAAGACTAGTACAGCGAAAATTAAGTTTCTGCTATATTGACGCAGCAGATGAAAAATCAGACAAGTCAATATGGCGGTTACTTAATATTCGCTGTACTAGAAAGCAAAAGCAGGAATTCAAAAAAGAAATCCTGCAGGAAAGGTGAAAGATAATGACAGTTGCAGAAGAAATCCAGAAATTAAAAAAGAAAAAGATGCCATCATCCTTGCACACTACTACGTGCGTCCCGAAGTGCAGGATGTTGCTGACTATATAGGAGATTCCTTTTATCTCAGCAAGATCGCAGCCAGCGCGAAAGAGAAGACGATCGTGTTCTGTGGAGTAGGATTTATGGGAGAGAGCGCCAAGATCTTAAGTCCGGATAAAATTGTTCTGATGCCTGCCATGGATGCAGACTGTCCGATGGCTCATATGGCAACAGAAGAAGGCATCCGCAAGGTGCGAGAGGAATATGACGATGTGGCAGTTGTCTGTTACATTAATTCCACAGCAACATTGAAGGAGCTTTCTGATGTATGTGTTACTTCCGCAAATGCAGTAAAGATCGTAAAAGCGCTTCCGAACAAAAACATCTTTTTTATCCCGGACAGAAATCTTGCACATTTTATTGCAGAACAGGTTCCTGAGAAGAACTTTATTTATAACGAAGGTTTCTGTATTGTCCATGAATTTATGAATCCGGAAGAAGTAAAAGCAGCAAAAGAAGCGCACCCGGATGCACTGGTTCTGGCACATCCGGAATGTCCTCAGACAGTTCTGAAACAGGCTGATTACATCGGAAGCACATCCGGAATCATTAAATATGCACAGGAAAGTGACAATAAAGAGTTTATCATCTGCACAGAATGTGGCGTTCAGTACAAGCTGGAAACTACCTGCCCGGATAAAAAATTCTACTTCACAGAAACCGTACCGGTCTGCAAAAACATGAAAAAAGTATTTCTGGAAAAAGTTCTCCACGTTCTGAAAACCGGGGAGAATGAGGTTCATGTAACAGACGAGACACGTGAAAACGCGAAGAGACCGCTGGAGCGGATGCTGGAACTGGCAAAATAAATAAAACACATTTGTATAAAAGATTTGTCTGAGTTGGCTGAAAAGAGAAATCAAGACAGAGAGGCGAAAAGCAATGAGAATTAAAACAGACGTAGTGATCGTGGGAACAGGTGTTGCAGGTATGTTCAGTGCCTTGAAGCTTCCGCGGGACAAAAAAATCGTGATCATCACAAAAGAGGATATGAGGAGCAGTGATTCTTTCCTGGCCCAGGGCGGGATCTGTGTGCTTCGTGATGAAAACGATTACGACAGCTATTTTGAAGACACCATGAAGGCAGGACATTACGAAAACAGAAAAGAGTCGGTAGACATTATGATCCGAGGCTCCAGAGACATCATTAATGACCTTGTCGGATATGGCGTGGATTTCAAGATGGATGGAGATGATTTTGCCTATACAAGAGAAGGTGCACATTCCAGACCGAGGATCCTTTATCATGAGGATATCACAGGAAAAGAAATTTCCGAAAAACTGCTCCAGCAAGTCCTGAAGCTTGAAAATGTAACAATTCTGGAATATACTACCATGCAGGATATTCTTGTGGAAAATGGCAAATGTACAGGCCTGAAGGCAGTTTCTGCAGAAGCGAACAGGGTACGTCTTGAAGCTATGGAAGCCGGAAAAGCAGTGAAAACCCAGGAAGAGATCCAGCCTGGCGGAGAGATCCCGGTAGAGATTTATGCACAGGATACGATCCTGGCCAGCGGCGGGATCGGAGGAAGATATGCGCATTCCACCAATTATCCGCATCTTACAGGGGATGCTCTTGATATTGCAAAAAAACACAATGTGCGTCTGGAACATCTGGATTATGTGCAGATCCATCCGACAACGCTGTATTCCAAGAAACCAGGCCGCAGATTTCTGATCTCAGAATCGGTTCGTGGAGAAGGTGCAGTGCTTTATAACAGCAAAAAAGAGCGTTTTGTCAATGAACTTCTTCCAAGAGATGTAGTAACAAATGCGATCCGGGAAGAAATGAAAAAAGAAGGAACAGATCATGTATGGCTTTCCATGGAAAATATTGATAAAGATGCGATTCTGAATCATTTTCCGAATATTTATCAGAGATGCCTGGAAGAAGGTTATGATGTGACAAAAGAATGCATCCCTGTTGTTCCTGCCCAGCATTATTTCATGGGCGGTATCTGGGTAGATTCTGACAGCAGGACCAGCATGGATCAGCTTTATGCAGTGGGAGAGACCAGCTGCAACGGTGTACATGGCGCGAACAGACTGGCAAGTAATTCCCTGCTGGAAAGTCTTGTATTTGCAAAACGTGCAGCCAAAGCAATCTCAGCAGAAAAGAAAAGTACTGCAGGTGCGGCATAAATGCAGCCGGAATATAAATATCCGTATTATGAAAAACAGGAGCAGCCTTGCTTTGGAGAACAGGGCAGCTGTGATGATTAAGAAAGAGAAGGTATTGTAAAATGAATACGATCACAATGACACTTCAGGTAGATCACCTGATCCTGGAGGCTTTAAAGGAAGATATTTCAAGCGAAGACGTTACCACAAACTCTGTTATGAAAGAAGCAGTTCCGGGAGAGGTAGATCTGATCTGTAAAGAGGATGGAATCATTGCGGGACTGGAAATCTTCAGTCGTGTATTTACGCTTCTGGATGCTGACACAAAAGTGGAGCTGTTCTGCAAGGATGGCGATGAAGTAAAAAAGGTCAGAAAATGGGAAAAGTTACAGGAGATATCCGGGTGCTTCTTTCCGGCGAGCGTGTGGCGCTAAATTATCTTCAGAGAATGAGCGGGATCGCAACTTACACACATTCTGTTGCGTCTCTTCTTGAGGGAACAGGGATTACTTTGCTGGATACCAGAAAAACAACGCCGAACATGCGTATTTTTGAGAAATATGCAGTTCGTGTAGGTGGCGGACAGAACCACAGATATAATCTTTCAGATGGAGTCCTTCTGAAAGACAATCACATCGGAGCAGCAGGAAGCGTTGCGAATGCTGTAAAAATGGCGCAGGAGTACGCTCCTTTTGTCCGCAAGATCGAAGTTGAGGTGGAAACTCTTGCTCAGGTAAAAGAAGCTGTTGAGGCTGGAGCAGATATCGTCATGCTTGACAATATGACTCCGGAAATGATGAAAGAAGCAGTAAAACTCATTGACGGAAGAGCAAAAACAGAATGTTCCGGAAATGTTACAAAAGAAAACATTGCAAAGATCAGGGATGTTGGTGTAGACTATGTATCAAGTGGTGCATTAACGCATTCTGCACCAATCCTTGATATTTCACTTAAGAATCTTCATCCGCTTTCCTGAAGATCACAGAATTTTGCAAAATACCGAGTGCTGTGACAGGAAATATCCGGAATATCAGAAAAAAAGAAGCGAGAATTATCGGAAGCAGATGCATAACAGGTAATATCTGAACCGGGTGGGAGATATCGCGAGAATGAAGGAGACAGATATCGGAATAAAAAGTACAGGTACAGCCAGGAAAGGGGAACTTAAATGACTGGTTCAGAACGCAGGACAGCGATCATGGATCAAATTAAAAACAGTGACCGGCCGGTCTCGGGAAGTGCTCTGGCCAGAACATTTCAGGTCAGCAGACAGGTGATCGTGCAGGATATTGCGCTGATACGCGCAGAAGGGAACGACGTGATCTCCACCAACAGGGGATATATTTTCAATGCTCCTCATACTGTGAGCCGGATATTCAAAGTGCATCATACAGATGCAGATCTGGAGAATGAGCTCTGCGGAATTGTGGATCTTGGCGGAAAAGTGATCAACGTAATGGTGAATCACAGAATTTACGGACATATTGAGGCAGAACTGAATATCAGATCCAGACGTCAGG
The DNA here is from genome assembly GCF_000209835.1 of Ruminococcus sp. SR1/5. NCBI lineage: Bacteria > Bacillati > Bacillota > Clostridia > Eubacteriales > Oscillospiraceae > Ruminococcus > Ruminococcus sp. SR1/5. The sequence goes on from NC_021014.1 coordinate 1,529,488, forward strand.
TTGAGAATTTTATGGAGGACATCCGAAGCGGCAAGTCCAGTCCTCTGAAGAATATCACATCTGATTATCATTATCATAAAGTAGAAGCAGAATCCGAGGAAATCCTGGATATGATTCAGGATATGCTGAAACGGCGAGGATTTCTGATCGAAGCAGAATAGCAGAAGTCTGAAACAAAAAGAAAAGATATACAGAATGAGAAAATTCTGTTAATATGAAAATATAGTGATCACGAAAATAGGAGAAGGAATCCTGCATGGCAGGGTTCCTTCTTGCACCCTGCAGAAATGTGCATCCTGTGGAAATGTACAGACAGGGAAAACAGGATGCAGATATGAGGGTGAGGAAAAATACGGTCGGATATGTATGGAGGGGGAAATGGATTATCAGAGTATGTTTACATTTATGCTGGAGATGGCAGGAACTATTGCGTTTGCTGCTTCAGGAGCTATGGTGGGAGCACAGAGAGGAATGGATATTTTCGGGGTCTGCGTTCTTGGCGTGGTAACTGCAGTGGGAGGTGGAGCTACCAGGGATATTATCCTGGGAATCGTGCCGCCGGGAATGTTTCAGGATCCGCTGTATACCATTGTGGCAACAGTGACGTCCTGTATTGTTTTTGCAGTGATGTACTGGAAACAGGAGCTTCTGGAAGGCGGGAACCGGCTGGTCTATGATAAGGTGATGCTGGTGATGGATACGGTTGGACTTGGCGTATTTACCGTTATGGGTGTTGATAAGGGGATTTCCCAGGGATATATGGGAAGAACATTTTTTCTTGTATTTCTTGGGACTGTCACAGGAGTTGGAGGCGGTCTGATCCGTGATATGATGGCAGGAGTACCGCCATATATTTTTGTGCGCCATATTTATGCCTGTGCGTCTATTGTAGGGGCCATTGCCTGTGTTTGGATATACAGGCTGTGGGGCGGAGTGCCGGCCATGGTGATCGGAACGGTAGTAGTGATCCTGATCCGGTACCTGGCGGCACATTACCGGTGGAATCTGCCGAGACTGAGAAGAGAATAAAAAAGATATGAAAAGCTCCGGAACATTTAAGGAATAATGTTCCGGAGCTTTTTGGCTTTTATTTGGTTTATATTGCGTAGAAGATTTTATCTGTTCCTCTCATAAGAGAATCATGCGTCTGTATCCTGCAGAGCCAGGAAGCCTTCCTCGCCGGTACGGATCTTGACAACGTTTTCGATATCGTAAACGAAGACTTTACCATCACCGATCTGACCGGTATGAAGAACTTCTTTGGCAGTATCAATAACCTTCTGAACCGGTACAAGACTTACAACGATCTCGATCTTAACCTTCGGACGGAGGTTCATGTCAACCTCAACACCACGATAGTAGGTTGGAGCACCCTTCTGAACACCACATCCCATAACGTTTGTGATAGTGATACCGGTTACGCCGATCTCGTTCATAGCCTGCATAAACTCATCCAGCTTGTTCTGACGTGTGATGATAACAACCTTTGTCAGTTTATGTACGCCGTCTGCAGGAATCTCAGGAACAGATTCAGCAGGAGCAGAAGGAGCATGTTTTACAACAGGGGCTTTTACGGAAGTTCCCATTGGAGTCGGAGCCTTTGTCATAGTATCCTGTACAAAGAATCCATCGTATGCACTTGCGAGGCCATGCTCTTTCATATCCAGACCTGCGATCTCTTCCTCAGCGGAAACACGAAGTCCGATAGTGTGTTTGATCACCTGGAAGATAATTGTCATAGTAACAGCAACCCATGCGATCGTGATAGCCATACCAATAAACTGAACACCGAAGCCATGGAAACCACCGCCTGTGAGAAGACCTTTCCATCCGGTACCTGCACCGTCGGAGAAAAGACCTACAGCAAGAGTTCCGAAAGCACCGTTAAGACCGTGAACGCCAACAGCACCAACCGGGTCATCAATTTTGAGAACTTTATCAATAAATTCAATACCAAATACTACAATGAATCCGGAGAGGATTCCGATAATAGCTGCAGATGTAGGAGATACGGTATCGCAGCCTGCGGTGATGGCTACCAGTCCTGCAAGAGAACCGTTCAGGGACATGGAAACATCTGGCTTTTTGTAGCGGATCCATGTGATCAGCATGACTGTTACAGTAGCGACAGCAGCGGCAAGGTTTGTTGTTACGAAGATTTTTCCGGCGCTTACAATGGCGTCGCCTTCCATGCTGACAGTAGATGCACCGTTGAAACCGAACCAGCAGAACCAGAGGATGAATACACCAAGCGCACCAACAGTAAGGTTATGTCCCGGGATCGCTCTGGATTTACCGGATTTGGAATATTTTCCGATACGAGGTCCGAGGATGATGGCACCGATGAGTGCAGCAACACCACCAACCATATGAACAGCACAGGAACCTGCAAAATCATGAAATCCCATCTGGCTGATAAATCCGCCGCCCCAGATCCAGTGACCGGATACCGGATATACAACGAGACTGATCAGCAAACTGTAGATACAGTAGGAGATGAATTTAGTACGCTCTGCCATGGCACCGGATACGATGGTAGCAGAAGTAGCACAGAATACAGTCTGGAAGATGAGAAATGCCCAGAAAGGAACTCCATCCGGAAGCATTGCGTTTCCGTAGTTTGCCTCTGAGGCGATTCCGCCAATCTTGCCGAAGAAACCGTTTCCTGCACCGAACATGATGCCAAATCCAACCAGCCAGAAGACCGGTGTACCGATACAGAAGTCCATCAGGTTTTCATGATGATATTTCCTGCGTTTTTTGCTCTTGTGAATCCTGTTTCGACCATTGCAAATCCAGCCTGCATGAAGAAGACCAGTGCTGCACCGACGAGGACCCAAGTTGTGTTTACTGAAGAATACATAGTAACACTCCCTTTCCCAATTTTTTTCTTTCTTATTATGTATAGAAAGAATTTTTGTAATACCGGACAGAAAAAACAGATAGAATTTATCCAGTATCAGTATAACGAAAAAGCGCAGGAGAGAGGAAATTCTCTTCCGCGCCTTTACGAAATCAAAATTAGTATATGTAAAACAGGGGATATCTGTATCGTGTGATTAATGGATGAGGAAATCGATAATGAATTATGAAGTAGAGTTCATAAGGGATATCCCCTGTATTTACCGTATGAAATTGTTATCTGATATCCGTGATCAGATGGAGAATAACAGCTCGTCGTAGGTCGGATAAGGAAGTAACTCATCCGGGATCAGAGCCTCTGCCTCATCTGCAGATTTTCTTAAAGTTTCCATGTCTTCCAGAACAGTTTCCTGATAAGCCTTGGAGCATGCAAGTACATCGTCAGAAGAAGCAAGAGCTTTTGCTGTATCTGCTTTCAGAGTTTCCAGATCTTTTGCCATGGTATCTGCAAGTGTACTCAGTTTGGAGATCAGAGCAGCTTCACTTGCTACAGAAATATCAGCTACTACGGATTTCTTTGCAGCTGCAGTATCTGCAAGCTTTTCAACATATGTATATACAGAAGGAATTACCTGCTTCTGGATCATCTCAGCCAGAGTGTTGGACTCGATGTTGATGGTCTTGTAATAGTTCTCAAGCCAGATCTCGTAACGGGAGAAAAGCTCTTCCCTTGTAAAAATGCCATGCTTTGTAAACAGCGCAATGTTCTTCTCAGCAATGAAATGCGGAAGTGCATCCGGAGTTGTTTTCAGATTGTAGAGACCACGTTTCTCAGCTTCTTCAACCCATTCGTCTGTATATCCGTTTCCGTTAAAGATGATGCGTTTATGCTCTTCAATGGTCTTCTTAAGAAGTGCATGTACTGCGCTTTCCATTTCTTCTTCCGGAACATCCTTAAGAGCTGCGCTGAATTCTGCAAGAACCTCTGCAACAGCGGTATTCAGTACGATGTTCGGGTTTGCGACAGATGCTGCAGAACCAAGCATACGGAACTCAAATTTGTTTCCGGTAAATGCAAATGGTGAAGTACGGTTTCTGTCTGTGGTATCCTTTATGAAGTGCGGAAGTACCTTTGCTCCGATATCCATCTGTACCGCATGCTTATTGCTGAAGAAGGTATCGTTTTCAATAGATTTCAGTACGTCTGTCAGCTCATCTCCAAGGAAGATGGATACGATCGCAGGAGGTGCCTCGTTTGCTCCAAGACGATGATCGTTTCCGGCGCTTGCAACGGATACGCGGAGAAGATCAGCATAATCGTCAACGGCTTTGATGACAGCTACCAGGAATACCAGGAACTGTGTATTTTCTGCCGGTGTTTTTCCTGGATCAAGAAGGTTTACACCTGTGTCTGTGCTCATAGACCAGTTGTTGTGTTTACCGCTTCCGTTGATTCCCTCAAATGGTTTCTCGTGAAGGAGGCAGACCATGTTGTGCTTGTCGGCAACCTTCTTCATGATCTCCATGGTCAGCTGGTTGTGGTCAACAGCAACATTTGTGGTATCAAATACAGGAGCCAGTTCGTGCTGTGCAGGAGCAACCTCGTTATGTTTTGTTTTTGCTGGAATGCCAAGCTTCCAAAGTTCTTCGTCAAGATCATGCATGTAAGCAGCAACGCGAGGCTTCAGGGCTCCGAAGTAATGATCTTCCATTTCCTGTCCTTTTGGTGCAGAAGCGCCCAGAAGAGTACGGCCGCAGAAGATCAGGTCTTTTCTCTTTTTGTAAAGATCCTTGTCAACCAGGAAATATTCCTGCTCAGGTCCTACGGTTGTGTCGATGTGACGGACCTCTTTGTTTCCAAGGATGTGAAGAATACGAACCGCTTCTTTGTTCAGAACATCCATGGAACGAAGAAGAGGAGTTTTCTTATCCAGTGCCTCTCCGCTGTAGGAACAGAATGCAGTAGGAATGTAAAGAGTTTTATCTTTAATGAATGCAGGTGAAGTAGGATCCCATGCTGTATATCCTCTTGCTTCAAAAGTAGCACGAAGTCCGCCTGACGGGAAGCTGGATGCATCCGGCTCACCTTTTACCAGCTCTTTACCGGAGAAATCCATGATCACCTGTCCGTCACCTGTAGGGGAGATGAAGCTGTCATGCTTCTCAGCAGTTACGTTTGTCATCGGCTGGAACCAGTGTGTGTAATGTGTCGCACCGTTTTCAGTAGCCCATTCTTTCATTGCAACTGCTACGGAATTTGCAACGTCCAGTTCCAGATGAGTTCCGTTTTCAATTGTTTTCTTTAATGCTTTGTACATGTCCTTTGGCAGTTTGCTTCGCATCACTTTGTCATTGAATACAAGGCTGCCATACATTTCAGGGATACTCTGTGCCATATAGGTACACTCCTTTCGATTTCACTCATTCATTATAATTTTTAATTATTTTATAAGGACCGCTGCCGGAAGAACCGGGTATAAACGGACCGGAAAACAAAAAAAGCGCTTCAGATACTTGCCGTATCCAAAGCGCCTTTGCTTTATGTGTTGCAGTATACACCAAAATAAAATATTGTCAAGAGCTTTTTTGAAAAAATCTAAAAAATTGACCAGGGCGATCGGACTGTCGGAAAATAGGCAGGGTTGACAAATCTTGTCCTTTTATTATAATCTGATATCGTAGTTATACAGTCGAAAAGTCAGCAATCGCTATAAGTGATTGAGGCAAAAGAAGCTTTTTGACCAGTGACAAAGATGTACAATACGGAAAGAACAGATGGAGGGAAATATGTCAGGAGTAAAGGAAGAATGTGGCGTATTCGGGATTTATGATCTGGATGGAGGGAATATTGCACCATCTATTTATTATGGTCTTACCTCGCTGCAGCACAGGGGACAGGAGTCCTGCGGAATGGCCGTTTCAAGGACGGACGGAGAAAGAGGAAACGTACAGTTCCATAAAGATCTCGGACTGGTAAGCGAAGTTTTGCGAAAAGATGTTGTACATAATATGAATGGTGATATTGGAATCGGACATGTTCGTTATTCCACCACCGGAGAATCTGTCGCAGAGAATGCACAGCCGCTGGTACTTTCTTATATCAAGGGAAGTCTGGCACTTGCGCACAACGGAAATCTGGTTAATACAGAAGCTCTGAAATGGGAGTTGATTCAGACAGGCGCAATTTTCCATACAACTACCGACTCAGAGGTTATCGCGTTCCATATCGCAAGAGAACGTGTGCATTCTGCCACTGTAGAGGAAGCAGTACATAAAACCGTAGAGAAGATCCGCGGAGGATATGCTCTTGTGATCATGAGCCCCCGGAAGCTGATCGGTGCCCGTGATCCTTACGGACTGAAACCCCTCTGTCTTGGAAAAAGAGATAATGCCTATGTCCTTGCATCTGAAAGCTGCGCGCTGACATCTGTAGGAGCGGAATTTATCCGTGATATTGAACCGGGTGAGATCGTCACGATCACCAAGAACGGACTGAAATCCAGTAAACTGACTGAGAAGAAAAAGCATGCTCATTGTGTTTTTGAATATATTTATTTTGCAAGACTGGATAGCACCATGGATGGCGTGAAAATCTATGATGCAAGGATCCGTGGAGGAAAATCTCTTGCAAAATCCTATCCGGTAGAAGCGGACCTGGTGACCGGTGTACCGGAATCCGGACTTCCGGCAGCAAAAGGCTATTCTGAGGAATCCGGAATCCCGTTTGGCTTTGCGTTCTATAAAAACAGTTACATTGGAAGAACTTTTATCAAGCCTACACAGCAGGAGAGAGAGTCCAGTGTCCATCTGAAGCTGAGCGTTCTGGAATCCGTGGTGAAGGGGAAGAGAATCGTTCTGGTGGATGATTCCATTGTCCGCGGAACTACCATTGCCAATCTGATCCACATGCTGAAAGAAGCAGGAGCAAAAGAAGTCCATGTACGTATCAGCTCCCCGCCATTTTTACATCCCTGTTATTTTGGTACCGATGTGCCGTCCAATGACCAGCTCATCGCAGCACAGCACAGCACGGAAGAAATCCGTAAGATGATCGGTGCAGACTCCCTGGGTTATATGCAGATCGATTATCTGGAAGGCATGGCAGGTGGACTTCCGCTGTGTAAAGCATGTTTTGATGGCAATTATCCGATGGAAATACCGGCAGAAATCAAACAGGATTAATGAACTATGTGGAATTAATCTCACAGTAAAAATAATGGATTGAAAAACGAAAATGTAAAAACTGCACAATAAATATATAAAAACCCGGATTTTGTCATATAAAATCCGGGTTTTTATAGAAAGACTCTTAAAAACGATAAAAAACATCAACTTGACAAATCTGACAACATGAGACATAATGTGGAACAGCCAGATGAAAAAAGGCCGCTGGTCTGGAATATACAGGAAAACAGCAAGGCCGAAAAAAGGCCGGTTTTTTGCCGAGATAAAAGAGAGGATGATATTTATGTCTAAAAAATTAGATTGAATGCGACAGAGGATGTTAAAGAATTTGTTAAGGCTGCAAGTAAATGTGATTTTGATGTAGATATTTCATATAACAGAATTTTAATTGATGCAAAATCTATTCTTGGAATCCTCAGCATGGATCTGACCAGAGTTCTTACAGTAACCTGTCATGGCGAGGATCATGAGTTTGATCGTTTCCTTCAGAAATATGCAGTTGCCTGACAGACAGTGCAGAGACAGACAAGATATGAAAGACATAAAAAGAAAAGGCAGACGTGACTGCAGAGACAGGAGATCAGTTTGAAATCCTCAGCAGGCGTCTGTTTTTCTTCGCATCCATTTCATAGGAAGAAATTCCGCAGACTATATGAAAAATCAGTTATTGACAAATAAAAAAAATAGTTTATAGTAAACCATATTTTATATGAAAGATAACTGACAAAGGCGTCAGGAACGGATACCACAGGGGAATTCTCACCCCTTGGAATCTGTTCCGGACGCCTTTTTGTTGTGGGACACAAAATGGAGGAGGAAATCGAAGATGGCAGTAAAGTATGTTTTTGTAACAGGTGGAGTTGTTTCCGGTCTGGGAAAAGGAATTACCGCAGCGTCTCTTGGGCGCCTTCTGAAAGCCAGAGGGTATCAGGTGACCATGCAGAAATTTGATCCCTACATTAATATTGACCCGGGAACTATGAATCCCATTCAGCATGGAGAGGTTTTTGTAACGGATGACGGTACAGAGACTGACCTTGACCTTGGACATTATGAGCGTTTCATTGATGAAAGCCTTGACAAAAATTCCAATGTGACAACCGGTAAGATTTACTGGTCTGTTCTTCAGAAAGAGCGTCATGGTGATTTCGGCGGAGGTACCGTTCAGGTGATCCCGCATATTACCAATGAGATCAAGAGCCGTTTTTACAGAGCAAAATCCGCAGACGAAGACAGAATTGCCATCATCGAGGTTGGTGGTACAGTCGGTGATATTGAGAGCCAGCCGTTCCTGGAATCCATCCGTCAGTTCCAGCATGATGTGGGACATGACAATGCGATCCTTATCCATGTAACTCTGATCCCGTATCTCCGTGCTTCCGGAGAGATGAAGACCAAACCCACCCAGGCCAGTGTAAAAGAACTTCAGGGAATGGGAATCCAGCCGGATGTCCTGGTATGCAGAAGTGAATATCCTCTTACCGAGGATATCCGTGGAAAGATCGCCCTGTTCTGTAATGTGCCTGTAAGCAATGTGCTTCAGAATCTGGATGTGGAATATTTATATGAAGCTCCTCTTGCAATGGAGAGAGAAAAGCTTGCAGACGTAGTACTGCAGAGCTTAAGACTGGAGAATCGCAAACCAGATCTTACAGACTGGGAAAATATGGTAGAAAATCTCCGCCACCCGGATAAAACAGTAAAGATCGCCATGGTTGGTAAATATACACAGCTTCATGATGCATACTTGAGTGTTGTGGAAGCACTGAAGCATGGCGGGATCTCTTGCCGTGCAAAGGTTGATATCACCTGGGTGGACTCCGAAGAACTCAATGAAAAAAATTTGGATCAGACTCTCCATTCTGTAGATGGAATCCTGGTTCCGGGAGGATTCGGAAACCGTGGTACGGAAGGGATGATCCTTGCGGCACAGTATGCAAGAGTTCATAAGATCCCATACCTTGGGATCTGCCTGGGAATGCAGATGGCTATTGTGGAATTTGCCCGCCATGTGCTTGGATATGAAGATGCCAACAGTATTGAGCTGGCACCGGAAACAACACATCCGGTCATTGCCCTGATGCCGGATCAGGAGGATGTGGAAGATCTTGGAGGAACTCTTCGTCTTGGAAGCTATCCGTGTGTGCTTGCAGAAGGCTCCAGATCCTATGAGCTTTTTGGAAAGAAAGAGATCCAGGAACGTCACAGACATCGTTATGAGGTAAACAACGCATTCCGTAAGGAACTGGACGAAAATGGAATGTCCATTGTAGGAACATCCCCGGATGCTCACATTGTTGAGATGATCGAAATTGCCGGACATCCGTTCTTTGTGGGAACACAGGGACATCCGGAATTTAAATCCAGGCCAAACCATGCACATCCGCTGTTCCGTGGATTTGTGCAGGCGGCAGTTGATAAAAAGACGGCAGAAGAAGCTGCAATGAAAGGATGAGAAAAATGAGAGAAGTAGCAAATCAGCAGCAGGGCCTCTACCGCCCTGAATTTGAACATGATAACTGCGGTATCGGAGCCGTTGTTAATATAAAAGGAAAGAAAACACATGATACAGTTGCCAATGCTCTTAAGATTGTAGAGAATCTTGAGCATCGTGCTGGTAAGGATGCAGAAGGAAAAACCGGTGATGGTGTCGGTATCCTTCTTCAGATCTCCCACAAATTTTTTAAGAAGGTCTGTAAAAAAGAAGGCTTTGATATCGGCGGAGAGAGAGAATACGGTGTAGCCCAGCTCTTTTTCCCACAGCAGGAGATCAAACGTGCCCAGGCAAAGAAGATGTTCGAGATCATCGTGGAAAAAGAGGGTCTGGAGCTTCTTGGATGGCGTACAGTACCGGTCTTCCCGGAGGTTCTTGGTCATAAAGCGAAAGAGTGCATGCCGTGCATTATGCAGGCATTTGTTAAAAAGCCGGAGGATGTGGAAAAAGGTCTTGCCTTTGACCGTATGCTTTACATCGCACGTCGTGAATTTGAACAGAGTAATGATAATACTTACGTAGTTTCCATGAACAGCCGTACCATCGTATACAAAGGTATGTTCCTGGTAGGACAGCTCCGTACCTTCTTTGGCGATCTTCAGAGCCAGGATTACGAGTCTGCCATTGCAGTGGTACATTCCCGTTTCAGTACCAACACGAATCCAAGCTGGGAGAGAGCACATCCGAACCGTTTCATCGTACATAACGGTGAGATCAACACGATCCGCGGAAACGCCGATAAGATGCTTGCACGTGAGGAAAACATGGAGTCTCCGTATCTGAAGGATGAGCTTCACAAGGTCCTTCCTGTAGTTAACCGCAATGGTTCTGACTCTGCAATGCTTGACAATACCCTGGAATTCCTGGTTATGAGTGGAATGGATCTTCCACTTGCAGTGATGATCACGATTCCGGAGCCATGGGCAAACAACGATACGATTTCTCAGGAGAAGAGAGATTTTTATCAGTACTATGCGACTATGATGGAACCATGGGACGGTCCTGCGTCCATTCTGTTCTCAGATGGTGATGTGATGGGAGCAGTTCTTGACAGAAACGGTCTTCGTCCATCCAGATACTATATCACATCGGATGGCTATATGATCCTTTCCTCCGAGGTTGGTGTTCTTCCTGTGGATGAGGAGAAGATCGTATTAAAAGAACGTCTTCATCCGGGAAAAATGCTTCTGGTTGATACCGTTCAGGGTCGTGTCATTGATGACAATGAGCTCAAAGAAAAATATGCGAAAAAACAGCCTTATGGTGAGTGGCTGGACAGCAATCTGGTACAGCTTCGTGATATCAAGATCCCGAATCAGAGAGTTGTCGAATACACTCCGGAGGAGAGAGCACGCCTTCAGAAAGCCTTCGGATATACTTATGAGCAGTACCGTACTTCGATCCGAAACATGGCATTAAACGGCGCAGAAAGCATCGGAGCCATGGGACATGATACTCCCCTTGCGGTATTTTCCAAGGAACATTATCCGTTGTTCGATTATTTCAAGCAGCTTTTTGCACAGGTAACAAACCCGCCGATCGATGCGATCCGTGAGGAGATCGTTACTTCTACAAGTGTATATGTAGGAAAAGACGGAAATCTTCTGATCCAGAAGCCGGAGAACTGTCAGGTGCTGAAGATCAACAATCCGATTCTGACCAACACCGATATGCTGAAGATCAAGAATATGAAAAAGGACGGCTTCAAGGTTGTAACACTTTCTACATTATATTATAAGAGCACAAAGCTTGAACGTGCCATTGACCGTCTGTTCGTAGAGGTAGACAAAGCCTTCCGTGAGGGAGCAAACATCCTGGTCCTTTCTGACCGCGGTGTGGATGAGAACCATATGCCGATCCCGTCCCTGCTGGCGGTTTCCGCAGTACATCAGCATCTTGTAAAAACAAAGAAGAGCACTTCCCTTGCCCTGATCCTGGAGTCCGGTGAGCCGAGAGAGGTACATCATTTCGCAACACTCCTCGGATATGGTGCAAGTGCAGTCAATCCGTATCTGGCACTGGATACGATCCATGAGCTGATCGATACACATATGCTGGATAAGGACTATTACGCAGCCGTTGATGATTACAATCATGCAGTGATCAGCGGTATCGTAAAGATCGCTTCCAAGATGGGTATTTCCACTATCCAGTCCTATCAGGGATCTCAGATCTTTGAGGCAATCGGAATTTCCCAGGATGTGATCGATCGTTACTTTACAGGAACTGTAAGTCGTGTAGGCGGAATCACATTGGAAGATATCGAGGATAATGTAGAAAAACTTCATTCTGAGGCATTTGATCCCCTTGGACTTGCCACAGATCTTACTCTGGACAGCGTAGGTGCCCATAAGATGAGAAGCCAGGGTGAGGAGCACAAATATAACCCGCGTACCATTCATCTTCTCCAGCAGTCCACAAAACAGGGCAGCTATGAGATGTTCAAGGAATATACAAAGCTGGTGGATGACGAGGGTCATGGAAACTTAAGAGGTCTTCTGGACTTTAAGTTTGCCAAGGAGCCTATTCCGATCGACCAGGTTGAGAGTGTTGAGGATATTGTAAAACGATTTAAGACAGGTGCCATGTCCTACGGTTCTATTTCACAGGAAGCACATGAGACATTGGCTATTGCCATGAACCATCTCCATGGAAAATCCAATACCGGTGAGGGTGGTGAAAGTGATGAGCGTCTGGATTCAGCAGGAACAGACAATGACCGCTGCTCTGCAATCAAACAGGTAGCCAGCGGACGTTTCGGCGTTACCAGCCGTTATCTGGTTTCCGCAAGAGAGATCCAGATCAAGATGGCACAGGGTGCAAAGCCGGGTGAGGGCGGGCATCTTCCTGCAAAGAAGGTATATCCGTGGATCGCAAAAACCCGTCATTCCACACCGGGAGTCAGCCTGATCTCTCCGCCGCCACATCATGATATCTATTCTATCGAGGATCTGGCAGAATTGATCTATGACCTGAAAAACGCCAATAAATATGCGGATATTTCCGTAAAGCTGGTTTCTGAGGCGGGTGTTGGTACGGTTGCAGCCGGTGTTGCAAAGGCCGGTGCACAGACTGTTCTGATCTCCGGATATGACGGAGGTACAGGAGCAGCGCCAAGAAGCTCTATCCATAATGCAGGACTTCCATGGGAGCTTGGACTTGCAGAAACACACCAGACGCTGATCATGAACGGACTTCGTAACCGTGTACGTATCGAGACAGACGGTAAGCTGATGAGCGGCCGTGACGTTGCCATTGCAGCACTTCTCGGTGCAGAGGAATTCGGTTTTGCAACAGCGCCACTTGTAACGATGGGCTGCGTGATGATGAGAGTCTGCAATCTGGATACCTGCCCGGTAGGTGTGGCTACACAGAACCCGGAGCTGCGTAAGAGATTCCGCGGAAAACCGGAGTATGTGGAGAACTTCATGCGCTTTATTGCACAGGAGCTGAGAGAGTACATGGCACGCCTTGGTGTTGCCACCATCGATGAGATGGTAGGTCGTACAGACCTTCTTACAGTTTCTGACAGTGTGCAGGAGCCGCATAAGGGTAAGGTTGACTTAAGTGCCATCCTGAATAACCCATATGCAGGAAAGGGCAAAGTAACCTTTGATCCGAAGGCTGTATACAATTTCAATCTTGAGAAAACTCTGGATGAAAAAGTTCTGGTCAAGAAATGTGCACCGGCGATCCAGAAGGGTGAGAAAGTTTCTGTTGATGTAAATGTTACCAATACAGATCGTGCATTTGGTACCATTCTCGGATCTGAGATCACAAGAAATCATAAGGATGGACTTCCGGAGGATACGGTAACTGTAAACTGTACAGGTGCAGGCGGACAGAGCTTCGGTGCCTTTATTCCGAAAGGACTGACATTGAAACTGACCGGTGACAGCAACGACTACTTCGGAAAAGGCCTTTCCGGTGGAAAGCTGATCGTTAAGGTTCCGGAGAAGGCCGGATACAAGGCTGAAGAGAACATCATCGTCGGAAACGTGGCACTCTATGGTGCGACCAGCGGAACTGCATTTATCAACGGTGTTGCCGGTGAGCGTTTTGCAGTACGTAACTCCGGTGCGGTTGCAGTTGTTGAGGGTGTTGGCGAGCATGGCTGCGAGTACATGACAGGCGGCCGTGTGGTAGTTCTTGGAAAAACAGGAAAGAACTTTGCAGCAGGTATGAGCGGCGGTATCGCTTATGTCCTTGATGTGGATAACGTTCTTTACAAGAACCTCAATAAAGCAATGATCTCCATTGAAAAAGTGGATAATAAATATGATAAAAAAGAGCTTCGTGATCTTATCGAGGCTCATGTGGAAGCAACAGGCTCTGAGATCGGTAAGAAGGTGCTGGCTGATTTTGATTCCTATCTGCCTCACTTCAAAAAACTCATTCCGGATGAGTACAAGAGAATGATCACATTAAGTGCAAAGCTGGAAGAAAAAGGTCTGACCAGCCAGCAGGCACAGATGGAAGCGTTCTATGAGAGCATCGGCGTGAAACATTAAGGAGGATGAGGAAATGGGAAAGCCAACTGGATTTTTAGATTATGAAAGAGAAACGGCAAAGGTTCTGCCGCCAAAGGAACGTATTCAGAATTTCAACGAATTTCGTATTCCATTAAATAAAGAAAAACAGAAACTTCAGGGAGCACGCTGCATGGCCTGCGGCGTCCCCTTCTGCCAGTCAGGTATGATGATCGGCGGAATGGCTTCCGGCTGCCCGCTGCACAACCTGGTTCCTGAGACAAATGATCTTGTGTACACAGGAAACTGGAAGCAGGCATTCCTTCGTTTAAACAAGACACACAGCTTTCCGGAGTTTACATCCAGAGTGTGTCCAGCACTTTGCGAAGCTGCATGTACCTGTAACCTGAACGGAGATCCGGTCAGCACAAAGGAGAATGAGAAAGCGATCATTGAGACAGCCTATGCAGAAGGATGGGTAAAACCGCAGATCCCGCCTGTCCGCACAGGAAAGACGATCGCAGTCATCGGAAGTGGTCCTTCCGGACTGGCAGCAGCACAGCAGCTGAACCGCCGTGGCCACAGCGTAACCGTATTTGAGAGAAACGACCGTATCGGAGGACTTCTCCGCTACGGCATTCCGAACATGAAGCTGGAGAAAAAGGTCATTGACCGCAGACTGAAGCTGATGGAAGAGGAAGGCGTGAAATTTGTTACCAATATCAATGTTGGTGTTGACATCACGGCAGAACAGCTTCTGAAGGATTATGACCGTGTCCTTCTCTGCTGTGGAGCTTCTCATCCGAGAGATATCAAGGTTCCGGGAAGAGATGCCAAGGGAATTTACTTTGCAGTGGATTTCCTGAAGCAGATAACAAAAAGTCTTCTGGATACAGATTTTGCAAAATTCCCATATGAGCTTGCAAAGGGCAAAAATGTTCTGGTCATTGGCGGTGGTGATACCGGTAATGACTGTGTGGGAACCTCCATCCGTCTGGGTGCGAAATCTGTAACACAGCTTGAGATGATGCCGCAGCCTCCTGCAGCAAGAACTCCTTCCAATCCATGGCCGGAGTGGCCGAAGGTCCTGAAAACCGATTACGGCCAGGAAGAGGCTATTGCAGTATTTGGCCATGATCCTCGGATCTATCAGACAACCGTTACCGAGTTTATCAAGGACAAAAAAGGAAATGTCTGCAAGGCCAAGATCGTAAAACTGAAAGGCGTAAAGGATGAAAAGACCGGAAGATTCAATATGGTACCGGTTGAGGGCAGTGAGGAAGTGATCCCTGCAGATGTGGTCCTTATTGCGGCCGGCTTCCTTGGCAGCGAGAAATATGTGACAGATGCTTTCCGTGTAGCGCTTACACCAAGAACCAATGTGGAAACAAAACCGGAGCAGTATGCAACAAGCGTAGATCGTGTGTTCACAGCAGGTGATATGCATCGTGGACAGTCCCTTGTCGTATGGGCGATCCATGAGGGACGTGAGGCTGCGAAAGCAGTGGATGAATCACTGATGAGCTATTCATATTTACAGTAAAATAACAGATACCAGGGGCAAAAGGTCAAAAAAACTGTTCGTGTTTCCGCGATAAAGCTTTTGAACTTTTGCCCCTTTTAAAAAATGGTTGACAAAGAATTGACCGATTGCTATAATTACGTCCATGAACAAGGGTGTTCTTCAGGAGCGGAAGCTCTCTGAAGTGCACCCTTTTTCTGATTTTGAGGGTAATTATTTTGTGTGATGAGGAAATAAAGGAGAGAATACTATGGGGAATTATACCAGAGAAGAGATTCTTGCAATGGCAGAGGAGGAAGACGTAGAGTTTATCCGCCTCCAGTTTACAGATATGTTTGGAACTCTGAAAAATATTGCGATCACAGCAAGAGAGCTTCCAAGAGCCCTGGATAACCAGTGCGTTGTATATGGCTCTCATATTGCGGGCATTGTGGGAGAAAAGGAGCCGGATCTGATCCTGTATCCGGATTATAATACTTTTTCAATTCTTCCATGGCGTCCTCAGCAGGGAAAGGTTGCAAGACTGATCTGTGATATGCGCCGTGCAGACGGATCAGAGCATGAGATGAGCTCCAGATATATTCTGAAAAAAACAGCGCAGGCAGCAGAGGAGGCAGGGTATACCTGTTATGTTGACCCGGAATGCGAGTTTTTCCTGTTTCATATTGATGATAACGGAATGCCTACAACGGTTTCTCACGAAAAGGCCGGATATCTGGATGTAAGTCCGGTGGACTTAGGCGAAAATGCAAGACGTGACATGGTACTGACTCTTGAGGATATGGGATTTGAGGTGGAATCCTCTCATCATGAGACAGCACCTGCACAGCATGAGATCGCCCTTCATTACGGGGAAGCACGTGAGATGGCAGACGAAGTTATAACCTTTAAGATGGCAGTAAGAACTGTAGCCAAACGTCATGGACTTCATGCGACATTTATGCCGAAGCCAAGACGGGAAGTAAACGGTTCAGCCATGCATATCCATTTTTCACTGTTTAAAAATGGAAAAATATTTTCGTGGATCCGGAGGATCCGTCCAGATTAAGTGAAGAGGCATACTATTTTATCGGAGGTCTTCTGGCTCACAGCCGTGAGATGACTCTGATCACCAATCCGCTTGTAAATTCTTATAAGCGTCTTGTACCTGGATTTGATGCGCCTACAGAGCTGACCTGGACGAGAAATAACCAGAATTCACTGGTAAGGATCCCGAGAGTCAATGGTGCTGATACCAGGATCGAGCTTCGAAGCCCGGATGCTGCATCCAACCCATACCTTGTTTTTGCGGTATGCCTGGCAGCGGGCCTGGATGGAATCCAGAAGAAGATCTATCCTACAAAAGCTTCTAACCGTTCTCTTTCCGAGTCGGATCAGAAGGAACAGGGTATCGAGAATTTACCGGAGAACCTGCGGGAAGCGATCACACTGTTTGAGGACAGCAGCTGGATGAAGGAAATCCTTGGAGAAGCTTTCTGCAAACAGTATGCGCAGGCCAAGAGAAAAGAGTGGCTACGTTATTCCCAGGAGATTTCCGACTGGGAGATCGAGGAGTATCTGTATCGGATCTGATGAACGAGGCATAATGGGACGAAAGAGAGTGGCGGCTTATGAACACGAGTATCGTGATTGCATTACCGAAAATAGAAGATGCAAAAAAGATCCGCACAGTCCTTAACCGATATGGATTCACGGTGGCGGCAGTATGCAATTCAGGTGCCAATGCCCTTGCCAGTATCTCGGAGCTTGATGGCGGCGTTCTGCTTTGCGGTTATCATCTTCAGGATATGTACTACCGTGATCTTCTGGACTATATGCCGGATTATTTTGAAATGCTGCTTATGGCTTCCCGGGGAGTGATCAGTGAGGCGCCAACATCCATTTTATGCGTGGGAATGCCTCTGAAAGTCGGAGATCTGGTAAATACGGTAAGCATGATGCTTTCCCAGATCGAAAGGCGTTGGAAAAAAGATAAGAAAAAGCCGAAACAGCGTTCATGGAAAGAACAGAATTATATTTCAAATGCAAAGATGCTTCTAATGGAAAGAAATCACCTGAGCGAGGATGACGCATACCGCTATATCCAGAAATGCAGTATGGATTCCGGGACCAATATGGTGGAGACAGCCCAGATGGTTCTGATGCTTTTATATGATTCTGTGTAAAAAAACAATAGGGCGGACAGAAATGATCTGCTTTGAATGCCTGATATCACACCGAATCGGGAAAAATTCCGCAGGGGATTTCCTGATTCGGTGAAACTACTTTGAATTGGAGGATGAGGGAATGGAATTTATGGATGGAATCTGTAAGACTAGAGAATGTGCCTGGGATGTGCTTCTTTCCGAGAGCATGAAAGACCAGGAAGCAACAGTGGAAGGTGCAATACACAGCATCCGTAATATGGGTGACGTGGCATTTGTGATACTTCGAAAAAAAGAAGGGCTTTTTCAGACCGTATATGAAAACGACAAGACAAATGTTTCCATTCATGATCTGAAGGAGGCAATGTGTGTGCGTCTCACAGGAACTCTTCATGAGGAAGAAAGAGCGCCTCACGGAAGAGAACTCCGCATCAGCCATGTGGAGATCCTTTCCTCACCTGCAGAGTCTCTTCCGCTGGCCATCGACAAATGGAAGCTGAACACTTCCCTGGAGGCAAAGCTGAATTATCGTCCTATTGCCCTGCGTAATGTGCAGGAGCGTGCAAAATTCAAGATCCAGGAGGCTCTGGTGCGGGCATTTCGTGATTACCTCTATGAGAAGGGGTTCACCGAGATCCACACACCGAAGATCGGAGCCAGAGGTGCAGAGGGTGGTGCAAACCTGTTCAAGCTGAGTTATTTCCATAAACCGGCAGTTCTGGCACAGAGCCCGCAGTTTTATAAACAGATGATGGTAGGTGTTTTTGACCGTGTATTTGAGACCGGCCCTGTATTCCGTGCAGAGAAGCATAACACAAAACGTCATCTGAATGAATATACAAGCCTTGATTTTGAGATGGGCTATATCAACGGATTTGAGGATATCATGGAGATGGAAACCGGATTTCTCCAGTATGCGGTAGAACTTCTTAAGAAAGACTACGCTCATGAGCTTTCCATTCTGAAGGTGGAGCTTCCGAAGGTGGACAAGATCCCGGCAGTACGTTTTGACAAGGCCAAAGAGCTGGTAGCTGAAAAATATAATCGTAAGATCCGCAACCCATATGATCTGGAGCCGGAGGAAGAAGCGCTGATTGGAAGATATTTCAAAGAAGAATATGATGCTGATTTTGTTTTTGTCACACATTATCCGTCTAAGAAGCGTCCGTTCTACGCAATGGATGATCCGTCAGATGAGAAATTTACATTAAGCTTTGACCTTCTGTTCAAGGGACTTGAGGTAACTACAGGCGGACAGCGTATCCATGATTATCAGATGCTGAAGGATAAGATCGCAGCCCGTGGTATGGATGAAGAGGGTATGGAGCAGTACCTGGATACCTTCAAGCATGGAATGCCGCCTCACGGAGGACTTGGAATCGGACTGGAACGTCTTACCATGCAGATCCTCGGAGAAGAAAACGTTCGTGAGACCTGTCTGTTCCCACGTGATATGAACAGACTTGAGCCGTAATAAGGAGAAAAAAGATGGCAAAGATAATCGATGATGAAACAATGGAAAATGTCTGCATCCTTGCAAAGCTTTCTCTGACAGAGGATGAAAAGGAAAAAGCAAAAGAGGACATGCAGAAGATGCTGGACTATGTAGACAAGCTGGATGAGCTTGATACTTCTTCCGTAGAGCCCATGTCCCATATTTTTGAGGACGAAAATGTATTCCGTGAGGATGTTGTGACAAACGGAGATAATCATGAGGCAATGCTTGCCAATGCACCGAAGCAGAAAGAAAACCAGTATCAGGTTCCGAAAACAATTGGATAAGACAGGAGACAGGACATGGATTTGGGAAAATTAACCGCATTACAGCTTGCGGAAAAGATCAAGCAGCATCAGATAAGCGTCCTGGACGGTGTGAAATACGTATTTAATCAGATCGAAGCAAAAGAGGACAAGGTCCACGCTTATCTTGATACTTACAAAAAAGAAGCCTATGCAAGAGCAAAAGAGGTACAGAAGGGCATTGAGGATGGAACCTATACAGGACCTCTTGCCGGTGTACCTATTGCAATTAAGGATAATATCTGCATTAAGGGAAAAACAACTACCTGTGCATCAAAGATCCTTGAGAATTTTGTGCCGCAGTACAATGCCGAGGTTATTGACCGTCTGGAACAGGCAGGTCTTGTGATCATCGGAAAGACAAACATGGATGAGTTCGCCATGGGAAGTACCACAGAGACATCCGCTTACGGCGTCACCAGAAACCCGTGGGATCTGGAGCATGTTCCGGGCGGCTCCTCCGGCGGCTCCTGTGCGGCAGTGGCAGCAGGAGAGACTTACCTGGCACTGGGTTCTGATACCGGCGGTTCCATCCGTCAGCCAAGCTCCTACTGCGGTGTTACCGGAATCAAACCGACCTACGGAACAGTATCCCGTTACGGACTGGTTGCCTATGCATCCTCTCTGGATCAGATCGGACCGGTAGGAAAGGATGTTGCAGACTGTGCGGCACTCCTTGAGATCATTGCCGGACACGATGCCAAGGACAGCACCTCCATGAAGAGAGAGAATCTTGACTTCTCCGCTTCTATGACAGATAAGATCGTGGGAATGAAATTCGGCGTGCCGAAGGAATATCTCTCAGAGGGACTGAACCCGGAGGTAAAAGAGGCCTTTATGAATACGCTGAAGAGCCTTACCGAGATGGGCGCAGTGGTAGAATTTTTCTCCATGAAGACAACAGAATATATGATCCCTGCCTACTACATCATTGCCAGCGCAGAGGCCAGCTCCAATCTGGAGCGCTTTGACGGTGTGAAGTACGGCTTCCGTGCAAAAGAGTACGAGGGACTTCATGATATGTACAAGAAGACAAGGACTGAAGGTTTCGGCGAGGAAGTAAAACGCCGTATCATGCTTGGCTCCTTTGTGTTAAGCTCCGGTTACTACGATGCTTACTATCTGAAAGCACTTCGCACAAAAGCCCTTATCAAAAAGGAATTTGATCAGGCCTTTTCCAAATATGACGTTCTTCTTGCCCCGGCATCACCCTTTACGGCGCCGAAGCTGGGAGAGAGTCTGAAAGATCCTCTTGCCATGTATCTTGGCGATATTTATACGGTAGCAGTAAACCTGTGCGGACTTCCCGGAATCACAGTTCCATGCGGAAAAGACGCAGCAGGACTTCCAATCGGGATCCAGATGATCGGCGACTGCTTCAAAGAAAACAACCTGTTCCGCGCAGCACACGCCTATGAGAAAAAACGCGGTGATTTCGGAACAGCAATGGAAGGGGGAGAAAAGGCATGAAACAGTATGAGACAGTCATAGGACTTGAGGTGCATGTGGAGCTTGCCACAAAAACAAAGATCTTCTGCGGATGCTCCACAGAATTCGGAGGCGCACCAAATACACATACCTGCCCGGTCTGCACCGGTATGCCGGGCTCTCTTCCGGTCCTCAACAAAAAAGTGGTAGAGTTTGCCATCAAGGCAGGTCTTGCGGCAAACTGTCATATCCATCAGTACTGTAAGTTTGACCGTAAGAACTTTTTTTACCCGGATAACCCCCGGAATTATCAGATCTCTCAGCTGTATCTGCCGATCTGCTATGACGGAGCTGTTGAGATCGAGACTTCCGCAGGCAAAAAGACCGTACGTATCCATGAGATGCATATGGAGGAGGATGCCGGTAAGCTGATCCATGATGAGTGGGAAGACTGCTCCCTGGTTGACTATAACCGAAGCGGGGTACCGCTGATCGAGATCGTATCCGAACCGGATATGAGAAGCTCCGAGGAGGTTATCGCTTATCTGGAAAAGCTCCGCTGCACCATGCAGTATCTTGGAGTTTCTGACTGCAAGCTCCAGGAGGGATCCATGCGTGCCGATGTCAACCTTTCTGTCCGTGAGGTGGGAAGTGAGACCTTCGGAACAAGGACGGAGATGAAGAACCTGAACTCCTTCAAGGCCATTGCGAGAGCGATCGAGGGAGAGAGAGAACGTCAGATCGAGCTTCTGGAGGAAGGCAGAGCCGTTGTACAGGAGACAAGAAGATGGGACGATAACAAAGAGTCTTCCCATGCAATGCGTTCCAAGGAGGATGCAAAGGATTACCGTTACTTCCCGGACCCGGATCTTCCGCCGATCCACATTTCCGATGCAAGGATCGAAGAGCTGCGTACTTCCATTCCGGAGCTTCGTGAAGCCAAGATAGAGCGGTATCAGAAGGAGTATGAGCTTCCGGCTTATGATGCAGGGATCCTGACCGAATCCAGACATCTGGCAGGACTTTTTGAGGAGACAGCGGTTCTTCTCGGAAATCCGAAAAAGGTGGCGAACTGGTTTATGGTGGAGGTTCTCCGTCTGACAAAGGACAAGGGCCTTGATCCGGAAAAGGTAAGCTTTACACCGAAGCATCTGGCAGACCTTCTTTCCATGGTGGAGAAAAAAGAGGTCAGCGCACAGAATGCCAAGAAAGTGTTTGAAAAAGTATTTGACGAGGATATTGATCCGGTTGTATATATAGAAGAGAATGGTCTTAAGATCGTAGAAGATACAGGCCTTCTCACCGAAACTGTGAAAAAGATCGTAGATGCCAACCCCGGACCGCTGGCAGAGCTTCTGGGCGGCAAGGACAAGGTTATGGGATTTTTCGTAGGACAGCTGATGAGAGAGTTGAAAGGCAAGGCAAATCCTGACAGCGTCAGAAAAGCACTGGCAGAGGAAATTGAGAGAAGGAGATAAAATACTATGGTGACAGTAAATCAGAATTATTTAAAACTTCCGGGAAGCTATCTGTTTTCCAATATCGCAAAGAAGGTAAGTGCATATAAGGAGGCCAATCCGGAATCTAAGGATTCTGTGATCAGTCTTGGAATCGGTGATGTGACACAGCCCCTTGCACCGGCGATCATCGATGCCCTTCATAAATCCGTAGACGAGATGGCACACGCAGAAACCTTCCACGGATATGCTCCGGATCTCGGATATGAGTTCTTAAGAAGTGCCATTGCAAAAAATGATTATCAGTCCAGAGGCTGCGACATCAGCGCAGACGAGATCTTTGTTTCCGATGGAGCGAAAAGTGATTCCGGAAACATCCAGGAGATCTTCGGACTGGATAACAAGGTTGCAGTCTGCGACCCGGTTTATCCTGTATATGTAGATACCAACGTTATGGCAGGACGTACAGGTCTTTATAACAAAGAGCGTGAGAACTTTGATGGTGTGATCTATATGCCCTGCAAAGAGGAGAACGGATTTCTTCCGGAGATCCCGGCAGATGAGGTACCGGATCTGATCTATCTCTGCTTCCCGAACAATCCCACCGGTGGTGCGATCACAAAGGCTGCTCTTCAGGAGTGGGTTGACTACGCCAACAAAAACGGCTGCGTGATCATCTATGATGCAGCATATGAGGCATATATTTCCGAGGAGGATGTCCCGCACAGCATTTATGAGTGCGAGGGTGCGAGAACCTGTGCCATCGAGCTTCGAAGCTTTTCCAAAAATGCTGGCTTTACAGGCGTTCGTCTTGGCTTTGCCGTTGTTCCGAAGGAACTGGTGCGTGATGGCGTAGAACTTCACAGTCTCTGGGCAAGACGTCACGGAACCAAGTTTAACGGTGCCCCGTACATTGTACAGAGAGCAGGCGAGGCTGTTTACTCTCCGGAGGGAAAAGCACAGCTGAAGGAGCAGATCGCTTATTATATGCGTAATGCAAAGACGATCCTCGAAGGACTTTCCGCAGCAGGATTTTCCGTGTCCGGTGGAAAAAATGCCCCATACATCTGGCTGAAAACACCGGATCAGATGACCTCCTGGGAGTTCTTTGATTATCTCCTTGAGAAAGCACACATCGTAGGAACACCAGGTTCAGGCTTTGGTGCACATGGTGAGGGATATTTCCGTCTGACAGCATTCGGAAGCTATGAGAATACTCTTGAGGCAATTGAGAGAATTAAAAATCTGTAATATGAGTATAAATTGCGGAGCAGGTCTTTGGAAAAGAGCTGCTTCGTTTTTTAACCGGATCAAAGAAGTATCCTGCTTCAATTGCGAATAGAAGCTCCCGGCAGGGTTGCGAAAAGCAATAAGCAGTGGGAAAAATTTGCCTGTAAGTTAATTTGTGAAAATAATAATAAGGATTGCGAAAATTTATCATATCATTTATAATTGTACAGGAAGTAAGGCACAGGCCGCAGAAAGCCTGTGTTCATAAAATTTCACAATTTACGCAATCACGAAAGGGGATTTTATCATGGGTATCAGAAGAGTAGAAAATATGTGCGGCGGTAAAGGCCATGTGATCATCAAAGACATTCTTGAGGGAGACGAGCTGAAGGGAAAATGCGGACTTTACGCACAGGTTACCATCGAAAAAGGATGTTCTCTGGGATACCATGAGCATCATGGCGAGACAGAAACCTACTATATCTTAAGCGGTGAAGGCGAGTACGACGATAACGGCGTGAAACGCCCGGTAAAGGCCGGCGACATCACCATCACACCAGATGGAAAAGGACACGGTCTTACCAACACAGGCGACACAGATCTTGTGTTCATGGCACTGATCATTTTTGACTGATCCATATAGAAAAAACAGAAGTGAGACAGAAGGGCGGCCTTTTTGAAGAGGCTGCTCTTTTTACGACTGAGGCGTAACCTGTGTCGGAGTATAAATTCTGGGATGAAAGATTCTCTGTCTCAGATTGTTATTAAACGAAATGTATTAATTGTATAAACAAAAAATATTTTTGGATTTTTTAGAAAAAACTGTTGACATACAAAAAACACTTTGCTATACTATCACTTGTCGCGAGGGAGAAGATAAAGAATTCCAAA
>NC_021014.1:1554067-1556564 GCF_000209835.1 Ruminococcus sp. SR1/5
TTTTTATTTAGGAAACCTGCATCTGGAAACGGATGCAGTTTTTTTTGCTGCCTAAAAATATCTGTAAAAAAGGAATCCGGATAGAATATATTGTGTTTATATGTTATGATAGAAGAAAATGGAAGGAGCATAGTCATATGAGAAGAAAAAGTGCAGGAAAAAAGCTCATGGCCGTACTTATAGCGGCAAGCCTGGCGCTGACTCCGGCAGAGCTGACAGTGGCGGCAGAAATGGAACCAGAGGGTGAGGAAGCAGCATTTTTGGCAGAAGAAAGTGTAGATACTGCATCCTCAGATCCGGAAGATATTGCAGAGGCGGAAGCAGATATCACAGATGGATCGGCTACTATAGAGGAACAGGAAACCACAGATACAGATACCGGGAACAACGTACAGGAGAATGCGGAAACAGGCGTAATGGAGTCTGGTGAAGAAGCACCAGAGGGTACTGCAGAAGAGGAAGATCCGGAGACTCCGGAAGCGGCAATGGATGCAGCCGAAGCGTTGGAGGAATGCGAACAGGAAGAAGAAAATATAGCTTTTGATGATGGAACGAAGGATGCAGTGCAGGCATCAGCAGAATACTCTGACGGAAAATTTACGTGGACACTGGATGGGAATGGAACACTGACCATTACGGGAAATAACACGGAGCTGACAGAAAATGAGGTATCTGAAAGTGCTTTGAAGAATGCAGGTATTGATTTTTCTAGAGTAAATAAGCTTGTAATCGGGAATGGGATCACAGGCTTTGATAGATGGGGCATGTGGAATCTGAAAAAATATATTAAGGAACTGGAAATCCATGGAAATGCAGGCATGAATATGCCGGAGCAATGCTTTTACGATGTGCCAAATATAGAGAGTGTGGTGATATCCGGTGCAGTGGATGTGCCGAGAGATATGTTTGGAAAATGTACCGGGCTGAAAAAGGTTACATTAAAAAATGGAGTGAGGTCTATTGGAGAGGATGCCTTTCGAGATTGCAGCAGTCTGGAGAGTGTGATATTTGAGAATACAGTATTGGAAAAAATCAGTGACGGAGCATTTTGGGGCTGCAGTGCGCTGAGTTCTATTGCGTTACCGGATTCCGTAACAGAAATAGAAAGGAATGCATTTTTCGAGACCGGACTCAGAAATATCCAGCTTCCGGAAAAACTGACGCTGATAGGAGGAGGGGCATTTTGTAACTGCAAAAATCTGAAGCAGGTACAGCTTCCGCCTCAATTAAAAGAGCTGGGTGAGGGTGCATTTTTTAACTGCGAAAATCTGGCACAGATCCAGCTTCCGTCTCAGTTAAATAAATTAGGAGGAGATGCATTCAGAGATTGTACATCCTTGGATAAGATTGACATACCTGCCGGTCTGAAGCAGATCGAGTCTGCCACATTTTGCAATACCGGGCTGACCAGTGTGACCTTACATGAGGGACTGACTAAGATCGAAGATTGGGCGTTTCATGATTGCCTTAAGCTGAAAAAGATCCGTATTCCGAAATCAGTTACAGATATTGGCGAACTGGCATTAGGAATACGTTATAACATGGGAAATGGTGCAGAGGAAGTTATTCCCGGTGGTTTTACAGTAGAAGGTTATACAGGCTCGGCAGCGGAACGATATGTAAAGAGAATGCATCAAAGTGAAAATTTATATCATGTATTTTTTAAAGATGTGAAATTTGTTTCCATTGGTGGACAGACTGCAGCGGTTACCAATATCAGCAAAACAAAGATATCCGCACTTAAGACCAGGGCCTTTACCGGAAAGCCGCTGACCCAGGCACTCACCATAACCTACGGCGGTAAAAAGCTTGTAAACGGCAGGGATTACACCCTTACCTGGAAGAATAATAAAAACATCGGAATTGCATCCGTTACTATCAAAGGAAAAGGAAAATATAATGGTTCTGTTACAAAAAAATTCCGGATCACGGTTCAGAAAAACGCGGTCTATACAGTCAGCAGGCTGAAATATAAGATATCCAATGCAGACACGTCCGGCAAGGGAACTGTAGTCTTTACCGGAGCTACGGACAAGGCAGCAAGAAAGGCCCTTACGATCCCGACAACAGTAAAGATCGGAGGAAAAAATTTCAGAGTGACAGCCATTGGAGGTTCTGCAATGAGCGGAGCAAAGAAACTGACAACAGTGAAAATCGGAGCGAATATAATGACAGTAGGTGCGAAAGCCTTCTACGGCTGCAGTAAGCTCTCCAATGTAACGATCTTTGGCACAAAGCTTACGACAGCGAAGACCGGAGCCAATGCATTTAAGGGAATCCGTTCCAACTGCAGATTTAAAGTACCGGCTTCCAGGGTAAGCGCATACAAAAAACTCCTTCGTGCAAAAGGTGCCGGACCAAAGATAATCGTGACAAAATAACAGAAAAACCGAAAAATAGAAAACTTTTGAAAAAAGGTGTTGACATACAAGATCCACTTTGCTATACTATCACTTGTCGCGAGGGAGAAAATAAAAAATCCCAAGGAAATGCGGTC
>NC_021014.1:1556652-1597986 GCF_000209835.1 Ruminococcus sp. SR1/5
GACTTTAAGGCAGAGCTGTGAATCGCAGCTCTGTTTTTGGCTATATGAAAGTAAATTATTGCATGCCTGCACTGGTGAGAAGCTGAAATGGGAAGATCTGCGTGATATATTTGTATTCGTTTCATATACAATAGGATAATTTTGGACATCTTAAGGGCTGATCAGACCGTAACTCCAATATTTTTTGAATTATTTTTTCAGAAAAGAGGAATTTGTGGTTTTGTGTAGAATATAATTAACAGAGGGTATTTTGTCGCCGCTGTTTGTCAGACTGTGGAGGAAATGCTTATGAACATCAGAGAGAGCATGGAACAGAGAGAACGGGAGCTTTTGAGCCCTTATGCTTCTCACAGCGCAGATACCAGAGGCCGGGAGCACCCGGAAGAGGAATGCGATGTGCGGACAACGTATCAGAGAGACAGAGACAGGATCCTTCACTGTAAGGCTTTTCGCCGTATGAAGGATAAGACACAGGTGTTTCTGGCACCACAGGGAGATCATTACCGTACCAGGCTGACACATACACTGGAGGTATCGCAGATCGCCCGGACTATTGCCAAGGCACTTCGCCTAAATGAAGATCTGGTGGAAGCAATCGCTTTGGGACATGATCTGGGGCATACGCCTTTTGGACATGCAGGAGAGAGAGCACTGGATCAGGTACATCCGGGTGGCTTTGCACACTATAGGCAGAGCGTCCGGGTTGTGGAAGTACTGGAGAAGAACGGAAACGGGCTGAACCTTACCTGGGAAGTCCGCAATGGGATCATGAATCACCGCACCAGCGGAAATCCTTTCACACTGGAAGGACAGGTGGTACGTTTTTCTGACAAGATCGCCTATATCCACCATGATATGGACGATGCCCAGCGGGCAGGGATCATCACAGAAGATGATATTCCTGTCACAATGAGAACTTTTCTGGGCTATACCACGAGAGAACGGCTGAATACTTTCGTACATAATATTATAGAGAACAGTATGGGGAAAGACAGCATCTCCATGTCGCCGGATGTTTTTGAGGCGATGATGGAGCTTCGGGCGCTGATGTTCCGGAATGTCTATGAGAATCCGGTTGCCAGGAAGGAAGAGGATAAAGTGATCCAGATGCTGAGTGAACTGTACGGATATTATACTGACCATCCGGAGGCGATGTCCCGGGAATACAGGGAATTGGTGGAATACCGGGGAGTACCTAAGGAACAGGCAGTATGTGATTATATTTCGGGAATGACGGATCAGTATTCCATGGAGAAATTCAGGGAGATCTATATACCGAGAGCCTGGGAGGTCTATTAAATGGAAAAGAGGGATAAGCATGCGTTATTCAGATGACATCATAGAAGAAGTCCGAATGAAAAATGACATTGTAGACGTGATATCCCAGTATGTGAAACTGACACGGAGGGGGAGTTCCTATTTTGGGCTGTGTCCCTTCCATAATGAGAAAACCCCTTCCTTTTCCGTAACGCCATCCAAGCAGATGTATTACTGCTTTGGCTGCGGGGCAGGAGGAAACGTATACAATTTTATCATGGAATATGAGAATTACTCGTTTGGTGAGGCGCTGTCACATCTGGCTGACCGGGCAGGGGTAGAGCTTCCGAAGATCGAGTATTCCAGAGAAGCCAGAGAAAAAGCAGAACAGAGAGCAAATCTTCTGGAGATCAACAAGCTGGCAGCGCAGTACTTTTATTATCAGCTCCGGAGAGAAGGCGGAAAGACGGCTTACGGATATCTGACAGGAAGAGGTCTTTCCGAGGAAACCATCCGTAAATTCGGTCTTGGATATTCGGACAAGTATAGTGATGATCTGTACAAATATCTTAAGGGTAAGGGCTACAGTGATGAACTTCTCCGGGAATCCGGCCTGTTCAATGTAGATGAGCGGCGAGGCATGTATGATAAGTTCTGGAACCGTGTGATCTTCCCGATCATGGATGTAAACAACCGGGTCATTGGTTTCGGAGGTCGTGTCATGGGAGATGGCAAGCCCAAGTACCTGAATTCACCGGAGACGAAGATCTTTGATAAGAGCCGGAATCTTTACGGGCTGAATGTGGCCAGGACCACCAGGAAGAATTATCTGATCCTCTGTGAGGGATATATGGATGTGATCGCCATGCATCAGGCAGGCTTTACCAATGCAGTGGCGTCGCTTGGAACTGCACTGACCTCCGGACATGCAAGTCTTGTGAAACGTTACACCAAGGAAGTCCTGCTTCTTTATGACAGTGACGGTGCAGGGATCCGGGCGGCCCTTCGTGCGATCCCGATCCTGCGGGAGGCAGGAGTCACGTCCAGGGTAGTAAGCCTGAAGCCCTGGAAGGATCCGGACGAGTTCATCAAGAACGAAGGAGCGGAGGCCTTTGAGGAACGTCTGGACCGGGCCATGGACAGCTTTATGTTCCGTGTACATATTGCGGAACAGGAATTTGCCATGGATGCACCCCAGGGACAGAATCAGTTTTTTGAGCGGTGTGCCGGGATGCTTCTGGAGCTTTCCGATGAACTGGAGAGGAATCTTTATATAGAAGCCATTGTAAAGGAATACGGCCGCTATGGAGTGGGCACGGAGGATATCCGGAAAAGGGTCAACACGCTGGCTCTGAAGGGAACGCCTGCCGAGAAACGGATCCAGCCAAAGTCCGGGACTCCGGAAACAAAGAAAAAGGAATCCGCCGCAGACAAAGCACAGAAGCTGATGCTGACCTGGCTTGTAAATTATCCGGGTATTTTTGAACAGGTGGAAAAATACATTTCCCCTTCCGATTTTGTGGTACCGCTGTATAAAGAGGTAGCCCAGATGCTGTTTGAACAGCATAAGGAGGGAGAGACCAATCCGGGAAAGCTTCTCAACGCCTTTACAGACAGTGAGGAGCAGCGGGAGGTGGCATCTCTTTTTAACGCCACCATCCATCTGGAAAACGAAGGAGAACAGCAGAGGGCTTTTTCCGATGCGCTGCTGCGGATCAAGGAAGAAAGCCTCAAAGAAAAAACCGTACCTGGGACCCGTCAGACATGGCCGGGCTTCAGGAACTGATAAAAGCCAAAAAAGAACTGGAAGACCTTGGAAGAAAGAGGCAGCAGCTGCATATTTCTTTCAATTAAGGATAAAATATAAACACTATATGGAGGTATAGAGCACCTATGGAAATGAATATGGCAAAATTCAGCGAGA
Organism: Ruminococcus sp. SR1/5; assembly: GCF_000209835.1. Classification (NCBI taxonomy): domain Bacteria; kingdom Bacillati; phylum Bacillota; class Clostridia; order Eubacteriales; family Oscillospiraceae; genus Ruminococcus; species Ruminococcus sp. SR1/5. Next base: position 1,559,834 of record NC_021014.1, read on the forward strand.
AACTTGTAGAGCTTCTTGAACTTGCGAAAAAGAAAAAGAATGTGCTGGAATATCAGGAGATCAGCGACTTCTTCAAGGACTCTCCACTGGAAGTAGATCAGATGGAGAAAGTCTTTGACTTCCTGGAGGCCAGCGGTGTGGACGTTCTCCGTATCACAGACAACAGCGGTGACGAACTCCTCCTTGATAACGATATGGATATGGATGGGATGGAAGATGAAGAAGAGGTAGAGCTTGATAAGATCGACCTCTCTGTACCGGAAGGTGTCAGCATCGAGGATCCGGTCCGTATGTACCTGAAAGAGATCGGTAAAGTCAGTCTGTTAAGTGCAGATGAGGAGATCGAGCTTGCCAAGAGAATGGAAAAGGGGGATGAAGCTGCCAAGAAACGTCTGGCAGAGGCCAATCTCCGTCTTGTTGTCAGCATTGCAAAGCGTTATGTTGGACGTGGAATGCTGTTCCTCGACCTGATCCAGGAGGGAAATCTTGGCCTTATCAAAGCTGTTGAAAAATTTGATTACAGAAAAGGCTACAAGTTCAGTACCTATGCAACCTGGTGGATCCGTCAGGCTATCACAAGAGCCATTGCGGATCAGGCACGTACCATCCGTATCCCTGTGCATATGGTTGAGACCATCAACAAGCTGATCCGTGTTTCCCGTCAGCTGCTCCAGGAGCTTGGACGTGAACCTACGCCGGAGGAAATCGCTGAGGAGATGGACATGCCGGTAGACCGTGTACGTGAGATCCTTAAGATCTCCCAGGAGCCGGTATCTCTGGAAACTCCTATCGGTGAGGAGGAAGATAGTCATCTTGGCGATTTCATCCAGGATGATAATGTTCCGGTACCTGCAGATGCAGCTGCATTTACACTTCTGAAGGAGCAGCTGGTAGAAGTCTTAAGTACGCTTACTGACCGTGAACAGAAGGTTCTTCGCCTCCGTTTCGGACTGGACGACGGACGTGCCAGAACTCTGGAGGAAGTTGGTAAAGAGTTCAATGTCACAAGAGAGCGTATCCGTCAGATCGAGGCAAAAGCTCTGCGCAAGCTGCGTCATCCCAGCCGCAGCCGCAAGCTGAAGGATTATCTTGACTGATAAAAATATATCCGTACAGCTTTCCATGCGTCTTCGTGCCATTGCCGGTATGGTAACAAAAGGAAACCGGCTGGCAGACGTAGGATGTGACCATGGCTATCTGTCAATCTGGCTTGTCAGTGAAAAAACAGTTCCGTCAGCCATTGCCATGGATGTACGTCCGGGACCGCTTTCAAGAGCCAGGGAGAATATTACCCGTTATGGCCTTGAAGATTACATAGAGACCCGTTTGAGCGACGGGCTTGCGAAGCTTGAGCCGGGAGAAGGTGATACCCTGGTGATCGCGGGAATGGGTGGTCCTCTGATGGAAAGGATATTAAAGGATGGAGCGAAGGTCCGGGAGGGGTTTCAGGAACTGATCCTGCAGCCTCAGTCGGACCTTCCTCATTTCCGACATTTTCTTTCTGAGATCGGCTGGGAGATCGTAAGGGAAGAAATGATAAAAGAAGACGGAAAATTTTATCCTATGATGAAAGCGGTACGTAACAATTCGGGAGAAAAGACTGTTTACACAGAGGAAGAGGCCTGGTTTGGACCTCTCCTTCTGAAAAAATGTCACCCGGTCCTTAAAGAGTATCTTCTCCGGGAGGAAATGATCCGTAAGAAAATACTTGCCGGTCTTTCCGGGGCAGAGTCTGTTTCCGCAAAAACTCGTCTGGAAGAAGTAAAGGAGGAAATGGAGCTGATCCATACAGCTCTGAAACGATATGAAAGCATATGAACTGATCGAATGGCTGAATGAGCACCATCCGCAAAAATTTGCGGAGGACTGGGATAATGTGGGACTGCTGGTGGGAGATGACCAGAAAGAGATTTCCCATGTATTTCTTGCGCTGGATCTTACGGAACCGGTGTTGGATGAGGCGGTGGCTGCTGGTGCGGATATGATCCTTACCCATCACCCAATGATCTTTTCCGGAATCAAAAAGATCAACAATCATACCTTTACCGGAAGAAAGATCCTCCGTCTGATAAAGGAGGATATCCCGTATTTTGCCATGCATACCAATTATGATGTGATCGGAATGGCAGATTTAAGCGCAGAGCATCTGAAGCTTCAGGATACAAGGGTGCTTACAGTTACCGATGGATCCGGGGAGCAGCCGGAGGGGTTCGGAAGAGTAGGAAAGCTTCCCCATGTTATGACTCTTGGTGAGTTTGGAAAATATGTAAAAGAATGCAATCATCTTCCGGATGTGCGGGTTTACGGTGATCTGGATCGGAAGATCGAGACTGTAGCAATCTGTACAGGAAGCGGAAAGAGTATGATCGGTGATGTTATGGCCGCCGGTGCGGATGTATATGTGACAGGAGATATTGATTATCATACTGCCATTGATACTATGGCAGATGGTCTGGCAATCGTAGATGCCGGACATTACGGTACGGAGTATATTTTTGCGGAAGCTATGGAGAAGGAACTGAATGAGGCATTCTCTGCGCTTAAGACAACCTGCGCCAGTGTGAAAAATCCATATACTGTTTTGTAAAAGCGGATTGCAAAAAGTGCTTGTATTCATGAATATGTAGTGGGATGGAATACGATTATCTGTTTCGGAAAAATGAATTGTGAAACACATGGCTGTCCGAAAAATCGGGCAGCTGTATAAATATATAAGCCTGTGGAGGGGATCGTTATGGAACAGACAATGATTAAAGTGACCATAAACGGAGAAACAAGGGAATACCCCAAAATGACACCGTATTCTGAGATCATAAGGGATTATGAGGGCAAAACAGAGTATCCGGTGATCCTTGTGACTGAAAACGGAAAGCTCCGTGAGCTTCACAAGAAGCTTCAGCATGACTGTACACTGGGATTTATAACCGCAAAGGACAGTGCCGGTCGAAAAACCTATCGGAGAAGTGCGATCTTTATTCTTTTGAAGGCAATTTTTGATGTAGCTGGAAAAGAGAATGTGGATCATGTTGTGATCCATTATTCTATTGGAAATGCTCTTTATTTTACCATGAAAGGCAGTGCTACCCTGGATCAGGAGCTTCTTGACCGGGTAAAAGTGCGGATGCGGGAACTGGTAGAACGGAAGCTTCCGATCTGCAAACGCAGTGTCAGCACGGATGATGCCGTTTCCATGTTCCACAGGCATCATATGTATGATAAAGAAAAGCTGTTCCGTTATCGGCGGGTTTCCAGAGTGAATATTTACAGCCTGGAAAATTTCGAGGATTATTTTTACGGATTTATGGCACCGGATACCGGCTATGTGAAGTATTTTGATCTGCAGCTTTATGATGAAGGCTTTGTGCTGATCCTTCCGAGGCAGAAGAACCCGGATGTGCTGGAGCCTTTTGAACCCCAGGCTAAGATCTTCCATGTGCAGAAGGAATCGGAAGAGTGGGGCGATAAGCTGGATGTTGCCACTGTAGGAGATCTCAATGACCGGATCACAAGAGAAGGTGTGCAGAGCCTGATGCTGATTCAGGAGGCACTTCATGAGGCCAAGATTTCTTCGATTGCCGAGGAGATCCGGAGAAGGGGCAATGTAAAGTTCGTAATGATCGCAGGTCCGTCTTCTTCCGGAAAGACCAGTTTTTCTCACAGATTATCTATTCAGCTTTCTGCTCATGGTCTGAAGCCGCATCCCATTGCTGTGGATAACTATTTTGTGGATCGTGAACATACGCCGCTGGATGAATTCGGAGAAAAGAATTATGAGTGTCTGGAAGCCATTGACACGCAGCAGTTTAATGAAGATATGCTGAATCTCCTTTCGGGAAAAACCGTGGATCTTCCTACATTTAATTTCAAGACCGGATGCAGGGAATACCGGGGAGACCAGCTTCAGCTTGGAAAAGATGATATCCTGGTCATTGAGGGTATCCACGGGCTCAATGACAAATTGAGTTATGCCCTTCCAAAAGAGAGTAAGTTTAAGATCTATATCAGTGCACTGACACAGCTGAACATTGATGAGCATAACCGGATCCCCACAACGGATGGAAGACTGATACGCCGAATTGTCCGTGATGCACGTACACGTGGAACTTCCGCAAAGGATACCATTGCAAGGTGGCCTTCTGTACGGAGAGGCGAGGAGCAGAATATTTTTCCGTTCCAGGAGGAAGCAGATGTGATGTTTAATTCAGCTCTTGTGTATGAGCTTGCCTGCCTGAAGGTTTATGCGGAACCGCTGCTTTTTGGAATTGACAAGAGTGAACCGGAGTATCAGGAGGCGAAGCGGCTTTTGAAGTTCCTGGATTATTTTGTGCCGGTGCCCAGTGAAGGCGTTCCGTTTAATTCGCTTCTGAGGGAGTTTATTGGCGGTAGTTGTTTTAATGTATAAATTAATTGTATGAATAAAAAAAGCTATGTGTAGATATAAGGCTCTATGCAATGCAGATATCGGTTGGCACAAAGATGAGAAGATTAGGATTTCTCTGTGCATAGGATCTGTGGTGTGTGGAGCCTTTTGAGTGTGAATCGGAAAAGTTAAAGTCCTCTGTGGTGCTGCGGATGGATGACGGGATTTACAGGACTTAAAGGAAAGGGAAAATGATCATGAAAGAAAAAATACAATTGACAAAACTGGCTCCAAACTGTGGCTGTGCAGCTAAGGTAGGACCGGGGACTCTGGCGGGAGTTCTTGGCGGGCTGCCAAAGTTCTGTGATCCGGATCTTCTGGTTGGAACGGACACTTCGGATGATGCGGCCGTTTATAAGGTTTCCGAAGATCTGGCACTGATCCAGACATTGGATTTTTTTACTCCGGTGGCAGATGATCCTTATGATTTCGGGCAGATCGCGGCGGCAAATGCATTGAGTGATGTGTATGCCATGGGTGGAACTCCGAAGACAGCTTTGAATATTGTGGCGTTTCCGAAGGATATGGATGTGGAGATCCTCGGGGAGATCCTGCGTGGCGGTGCGGATAAGGTGATGGAGGCCGGGGCGGTTCTTGCCGGTGGCCATACGATCCAGGATGATACACCAAAGTATGGGCTCAGTGTGACGGGTTTTGTAGATCCGAGGAAGTTCTGGAAGAATTTTGGAGCGCAGACCGGAGATAAGCTGATCCTGACGAAGGCGCTGGGTGCGGGGATCGTGAATACGGCGATCAAGGCGGATCTGGTGACGGAAGGTGCACGTAAGGCGGTTTTGGCTTCCATGAAGAAACTGAACCGGGATGCCTGTGAGGTTTTTAAAGAGTTTGAGGTTCATGCCTGTACGGATGTGACGGGGTTTGGTCTTGGGGGACATGCTACGGAGATGGCTGTGGCCAGTGACCGGACGGTTGTGATCGATACGGAGAAGCTGCCGGTGCTTCCGGATGTGGAGGAGTTTGCTTCTATGGGATTGATTCCGGGTGGGGCTTACAGGAACCGGGAGTTTGCTGAGAAAACCGGAGTGAAAAGTGTGGCAGAGCTCTGGCGGGAGGATCTGGTGTTTGATCCGCAGACTTCTGGGGGATTGCTGGCGGCGGTTCCGGAGAGGGATGTGCAGGAGATCATGAAGCGGCTGGATGCGGCTGGTCTGCAGGCTGGGGTGATCGGTGAGGTTGTGGATCGGCGGGAGTGGACGTTGGAGATCCGGTAGGAAATTAATTTACGAACGAATGTTTGGACGATAACGTCAGAGTGGATGGTTGCGTAGGGGGATACTGCTGGGGAAAGTGGTGGTAGCAGAATGACGGATGGCGGATGGCGGACGCCTGGGGGAGAGGATATCGGTCCGGGCAGGGACTCCGTCGGGGGATACTACTAGGACTCCGTGAGTCGGCTAAAAGCATTGCGGCAGGGTCAGAACTCGCCGTTGGCTCAGACAGCTGTCCCTGCCGCAATAACGCCGACTCCCGCAGCCCAAGTAGTTATCACCCCTCCTCCGCAGTAGCCCAAACCGATATCCTCTCCCCCAGGCTGGTGCATCCAGCTGGTAGGAAAAACATAAAATGTGTGGAGAGTATGGTTGTGGGATGCAGAACAGGAAAATTACTGTTTACTGGTAATATTCCGCGAGGTGTTTTTTGTGAGCGAAGGTCACAGAAAACCCGAGCCATACTGCGCGAATTTATGTGATTAGCATAAATTCTGTGCATTGCGAAGCGTGTTACTGAGAATGGAGTGAACAGTAATTCATGAAATATATGCTCTGTATTTTTTATATATTGTTTGCCTAAGGGATAAAAGCATGGTATTATCATATGAGCGGAAATTGAGAAGACATAAAGAAAGAATATGAAAAATGTGACGGGAAAGGAAGAATTATGGAGAAACATAAACATGAGAGGAGTACATTTTCCGGGAAGATTGGATTTGTACTGTCTGCAGCTGGTGCTTCGGTAGGGCTTGGGAATATATGGAGATTCCCTTATCTGGCGGCAAAGTACGGCGGTGGAATTTTTTTACTGATCTATATCATTTTGGCATTGACCTTTGGATATTCTATGATCGTGGCAGAGACAGCTCTGGGACGTATGACAAAGAAAAGTCCGGTAGGTGCGTTTGGAACTTTTGGTAAATCAAAGTGGCTGTCTTTGGGCGGTTGGATCAATGCGATCATACCGGTTCTGATCGTGCCGTATTATTCCGTGATCGGTGGCTGGGTAATTAAATACTTGGTGGAGTATGTAAAGGGAGGCAGTCAGATTCTTGCTGAAGACGGATATTTTTCTGCTTTTATAGCGGATGGATTTTCTACAGAAACCTGTTTCCTGTTTTTTACACTGCTTACGCTGGTGATCATTTATGCAGGTGTGCAGAATGGCGTGGAACGAGTTTCCAAATTAATGATGCCGATACTGGTATTCTTGTCTGTGGTCATTGTCATTTATTCGGTAACGAGGCCAGGAGCACTGGAAGGTGTGAAATATTTTCTGATACCAAATATCAAAAACTTCTCCTGGATGACAGTGGTTGCGGCAATGGGACAGATGTTTTATTCTCTGTCGATCGCAATGGGTATTCTGGTAACTTTTGGTTCTTATATGAAAAAGGATGTATCTATTGAAGGGTCTACACAAAATGTAGAAATTTTTGACACAGCGATCGCAATGATGGCAGGTCTGATGATCATTCCGGCTGTGTTTGCATTCTCCGGTGGAAATCCGGATACGTTACAGGCGGGACCGGCACTGATGTTTATTACGATTCCGAAGGTATTCGCAAGCATGGGATTTGGAACTTTGGTTGGAATCCTGTTTTTTGTATTGGTTCTCTGTGCAGCCTTGACCAGTTCTATTGCACTGACTGAGAGTGCAGTATCTACTTTTCAGGATGAACTGAAATGGGGGCGCAAGAAGGCAACAGTATTTGTCGGAATTATCATGGTTGTTCTCGGAAGTCTTTCTTCTCTTGGCTATGGTCCTCTGGCGTGTGTTAAGATCATTGGAATGCAGTTCCTTGATTTCTTTGATTTCCTGACGAACTCTGTCATGATGCCGATCGCAGCGATTGCTACCTGTCTTCTGATATCCAGAGTAGTTGGTACAAAGAAGATTGAAGAGGAAGTACTGCAGGAAGGTGGTACTTTCCGCAGAAAAAGAATCTTTAATTTTATGATCCAGTATCTTTGCCCAATCTTTGCGGCGATCATTCTTTTCAGTTCTGTGGCAAATGCATTTGGATGGATTTCCATGTAAAAGACATAGGAGACCAAGAAAATTCCAACTTTACAAGTCTATACACCTGTGTTAAAATAGCAGGTGCGCAGCCAGGCCAGGTGATCGCGGCTGGACAGACGAAAGGGTCCAGACGAGGAAAGTCCGGGCTTCACAGGGCAGGATGCCGGATAACGTCCGGTGGAGGTAACTCCCAGACCAGTGCAACAGAAATAAACCGCCCCGTTTTGCGGGGTAAGGGTGGAAAGGCAGTGTAAGAGACTACCGCCGCTGTGGTAACAGAGCGGGCACATGTAAACTCCATTCGAAGCAAGACCGAGAAGAAAGCCATACGGCGGCCCGTCGTGCTTTCAGGTAGGTCGCTGGAGCCTTCTGGCAACGGAAGGCCTAGATAGATGATCACCCAACGACATAACCCGGCTTATCGGTCTGACTGTGTATGATAATAAGCACATAATAAAAGCAACTGTATTTTGCAGATATGTTCTGTAAAATATCAGTTGCTTTTTTGTAAAAAACTTTTCTATGAAAACACAGCGCCCGGTTCCCGCTTCGATATTCAGGCCTTCGCAGGAGCCGGACGCGTCTGTTTGTCAATAATTCTCGCAGGAATCCTTGAATCCCTATTTATTCCGTTTACCTCTATATTTCTCCTCACAATATTTACACCGGTAAACTTCATTCTCTTCATCTGCAAGAACAAAAATCTGATCCAGCCCCTGCTCGATGGAAGTAATGCAGCGAGGATTCTTGCATTTGATCACGTTCACAACCTGCTTCGGCAGCTTCAGCTCTTTCTTTGCAACGATCTTTTCGTCCTTGATGATATTTACGGTAATATTATGATCGATAAAACCAAGGATATCCAGATCCAGATCCTCGATGGGGCATTCAACCTTGATGATATCCTTTTTTCCCATTTTCTGGCTGCGGGCATTTTTGATGATAGCAACCGTACAGTCCAGCTTATCCAGCTTCAGGTCATGATAAATCGTCATTGCCTTGCCGGCTTTGATATGATCCAGAACATAACCCTCACGAAGAGCACCTACGTTTAACATGGCAGTTCCACCTCCAGTAATGTAAGAATCAGGGCCATACGGACATACACACCATACTGGACCTGTTTGAAATAAGCGGCACGTGGATCAGAATCCACTTCAACAGAAATCTCGTTAACACGTGGGAGTGGGTGGAGGACATACATATCCTTCGGTGCAAGCTCCATTTTCTGTTTGTCCAGAACATAGAAATCTTTCATGCGGACATAATCCTCTTCGTTGAAGAAACGTTCCTTCTGAACACGGGTCATGTACAGGATATCCAGATCCGGAAGTGCATCCTCCAGACGTTCCTCCTCGACAAACTCGACATTGTTGCGTTTCAGAACATCCTCACGGATATAGCTTGGAATACGAAGCTCCTCCGGAGAGATCAGAACAAATTTCACATTTTCATAACGGACCAGAGCCTCGATCAGAGAGTGAACGGTACGGCCGAATTTCAGGTCACCACAGAGGCCGATGGTAATATTGTCAAGTCTGCCCTTCAGGGAGCGGATAGTTAAAAGATCGGTTAATGTCTGGGTAGGATGCTGGTGGCCGCCATCACCGGCATTGATCACCGGAATGTTGGATGACATAGAAGCTACAAGCGGAGCACCCTCTTTCGGATGACGCATAGCACAGATATCTGCATAACAGGAAACAACGCGAATAGTATCGGCAACGCTTTCGCCTTTGGATGCGGAGCTGGAATCAGCAGAAGAAAAACCGAGAACCTTTCCTCCAAGATTCATCATGGCTGCTTCGAAACTTAAACGTGTACGTGTACTTGGTTCGTAAAACAATGTCGCAAGCCTTTTATCATCACAGGTATGCGCATACTTTTTTGGATTTTTCCCGATGTCGTCGGCGAGATTCAGAAGCTTATCAAGCTCTTCAACCGAGAAATCCAATGGACTCATTAAATGTCTCATGTTGTACCTCCAATTATTTACTGGAAATAAGATTCCTTCCAGTTATCATATAATATAACTGTGAGATTTTCAAGAGACTTTCCGAGGATTTTGTCGAAGAAGCCATTCGAAAAAGAGACCGGTAAAAAACCACAGAGGAGCATAGTCCAGCCGGATCACTCCTTTATACTGAAGCGGAACATGAGAATAATCCCAGGGACAGATGTGAAGCTTCTGAAAAAAAGATCCGCTTAAAAATTCCACGAAAAAAATCCCGCAGCTGTAAATGATCCCCCGTACCATAACCGGAAAGCGGGCAAGCTTGTAGTAAGCCGGACGGATCAGTGCTGCAAGTCCGTAAATAGGGAACATCAGAAGAGAGGTTTTGCCCATCATAGTAAAATGTCCGGTGACAAGAGAGTGCAGTCCTGTCCATAAGATCTCCAGACACCAGCCTGTAAAACCACATAGAAAAAATCCTTCTTTTGCATTTTAAAGCTCCTTCTCATCAGCAGAAATCCTGCGCTTTCCGGAAAAATGTCAGTTTAACTGAATTAAGAAAGTCCCCTGCGGGGCTGCGAATATCCGCCTGGACTTTAAATATATTTAACGTGGAAAAGCGTCTTTAATAGCCTTCCCTGCCTTGAAAAAAATATACACGTGGGTTATAATGAACAAAATTATTACTGCAAAGTGAAAAAGCAGTAATGGATCATCAACACATGCGGAAGGAGAAAACAGACGATGAATTATGAAGAAAGTCGTGCCTACATCAGAGCTGCGGAATTGAAAAAGGGAATTGTTCTGGGACTGGAAAATATGAGAGAACTGATGAGGCGGCTTGGAGATCCCCAGGATGAACTGAAGTATGTTCATGTAGCGGGAACTAACGGAAAGGGTTCTGTGATCGCATATCTGTATTCCGCTTTATCAGGTGCAGGTTACCGGGTCGGAAGATATATTTCCCCGGCGGTCTATTCCTACAGAGAGAGGATGGAGGTTAACGGAGAACCTGTCAGCAGAGAGAAATTTGCAGCATATGTGACAAGGATCGCGGAGGTGATCGATGAGATCGTAAAAGAGGGAAAACCGCATCCGTCAGTATTTGAAATTGAAACTGCAGCCGCATTTCTTTATTTTCGGGATGAGAAATGCGATCTGGTATTAATGGAAGTTGGTATGGGCGGTGATCTGGATGCCACCAACATTATAAGTACTACAGTTCTTTCCATTCTGGTATCCATCAGTATGGATCATACGGCATTTCTTGGAAATACCCTGGGCGAGATAGCAGAAAAAAAGGCCGGCATCATTAAACCGAACAGTCATATGGTAACTGTAAAGCAGCAGCCGGAGGCAGAGGCGGTCATACGAAGAATATGCGCAGAACAGAATGTGCCATACGAGGCGGCAGACCAGGACAGCGCAGAGGTACTGGAAGCATCCATAACCGGCCAGACCTTTCTTTATAAAGGAGAAAAATATACAATATCCCTGGCAGGTGCCTATCAGAAGGAAAATGCGGTGGCAGCGCTCCGGGCACTGGAAATCCTGAATGAACAAGGATATCCCACAACACTGGTCCAGAGACAGGATGGATTGAAACGTACCACCTGGCCGGGAAGATTTGCACTTCTCGGGACAGAACCGGATTTTGTGGTTGATGGAGCTCATAACCCTGCAGCGGCAGACATGCTGGCAGCATCCATTGAACGGTATTTTAAGGGGAAAAGGATCATCTACATCATGGGAATGTTCCGTGACAAGGATTACCGCAAGGTCATCCGGAAAACAGAAAAATACGCAGATACCATCCTGACGATTGCGGCACCGGATAACCCCAGGGCTCTGACCCCGCAGGAGCTGGCAGATGCGGTGCGGGAATTTCATTCTGATGTAAGGCCCTTTGACAACATCGAAGCCGCAGTAGCAGAGGCCTATCAGCTGGCAGGAAAAGAGGATGTGATCATTGCTTTTGGTTCCCTGGCGTTCCTGGGGGATCTTACAGAAATTATCAGGAAACATAACGGAGGAAACCAATGACGGATTTGGAAAGATACAGAGACGAGATCGATGAGATCGACAGTGAGATCGTACGTCTCTTTGAAAAACGAATGAAGGTGAGTGAGGAAGTCGCTGAATATAAAATAAAAACCGGTAAGCAGGTACTGGATCCGGCACGTGAGAGCCAGAAGATCCATACGCTGAAAAACAAGGCCCACGGGGACTTTAACAGCCTCGGCGTGCAGGAGCTTTTTTCGTCAGATCATGGCCATCAGCCGTAAGAGACAGTACCAGCTGTTGACAGAGCATGGGATTTACGGAGAGCGCAATTTCACAACTGTGAAGCATGTTCCCCTTGAAAACGCAACGGTTGTGTTCCAGGGTGTAGAGGGAGCCTACAGCTATGCGGCTATGCGGCAGTACTTTGGGAAAAATATCGAAAGCTACCATGTAAAAACATGGAGGACAGCTATGGAGGATGTAACCCATGGCAAGGCCGATTATGCGGTACTTCCTATTGAGAATTCTACTGCAGGTATCGTGGCTGATATCTATGACCTTCTTATGGAGTACAAGCTGTATATCGTAGGCGAGCAGATCATCCGTGTGGATCATGTGCTTCTGGGCATGCCGGATGCACAGATAGGGGATATCAGGGAAGTCTGCTCTCATCCTCAGGGGCTTGCCCAGTGCAAGGCATTTCTGGAGGAAAACCCTTCCTGGAAAAAGAAGGAAGTGGAAAACACCGCAGGCGCGGCCAAAAAGGTCAGTGAGGTGGGGGACAAAGGCGTGGCAGCTATCGCAAGCCGTGAGGCTGGTGAGGTATTTGGTCTGAAGGTCCTTGCAGAAAATATCTGCAGAGAAAAAGCAAACTCTACACGTTTTATTATTGTAAGCAGGAAACCGGAATACGAGGAAAAGGCCGGGAAGATCAGCATCTGTTTTGAGCTGCCTCATGAAAGCGGAACTCTTTACAACATGCTTTCACATATTATCTACAACGGACTGAACATGACCAAAATTGAATCCCGTCCGATTCCGGGAAAATCCTGGGAATACCGTTTTTTCGTGGATTTCACAGGGAAACTTGGCGAAAGCGCTGTGGAGAATGCGTTAAGAGGAATCGAGGCGGAGGCGAATGTTCTCCGTGTTCTTGGAAATTATTAAGAGACAGAGGAGCTAAATTATTATGTTGGCAAGAATTCAGGAATGTATCCTTTACCGTGGATTTTCAAACGGTGAGATACTGGACGATATGACAGAACTTATTAATCTTTATGAAGCAGATGAAGAAGCACTCAAGGCAAGAGAAGACCAGTTTTTCAAAAGTGTCAACGGGCTGGTGGAGCTGGCAGGAATGTACGGTTTTTCCGGAAATATCTGGCATACATATCTTACCTTCCTTCTGGTAAATCATGAGAACGCTTTCAGTATGGCAAGCGAGATACGAGGAGCGATCAAGGGCAGCATTAACGACCTGGCAAAAAATGATTTCCAGATTTTCAAGGAATTGTATGATTTTGACATCACGGTCTTTGATAAAGTGTTCGGAACTGTATGCTGCAGGGTGATCTGTGATTACCAGACACCGGATGAGAACAGCAAGCTCTTTAATACCAGGATCCGTGACCGTATCTGTCAGATGAGCAAAACCCTGGCAGCAGCCACCACAACCGAAGAATTTATGGATGATATGGTATCCTTCTATAAAGATTTCGGTGTTGGCAAGCTTGGTCTCCATAAGGCATTCCGTATCGGCCACGATGAGGAGGGAAAGGTGGAGATCCAGCCTATCACAAGGATCGCACATGTGAAGATCGATGATCTGGTAGGATATGAGATCGCCAAGAAAAAGCTCATTGATAATACAGAGGCATTTGTACAGGGGAGAAAGGCGAACAACTGTCTGCTCTTTGGTGATGCGGGAACCGGTAAATCTTCCAGTATCAAGGGAATCCTGAACCAGTATTATGATCAGGGACTTCGTATCATTGAGGCCTATAAGCATCAGTTCCAGGATCTTAATGAAGTCATCGCCCAGATCAAAAACCGTAACTATCGTTTTATCATTTATATGGATGATCTTTCCTTTGAGGAATTTGAGATTGAATATAAATACCTGAAAGCCGTGATCGAGGGCGGTCTTGAGAAAAAACCGGACAATGTCCTGATCTATGCCACAAGCAACCGGCGTAATCTTGTCCGTGAGCGTGCCACAGATAAGCTGGAGATCGCAGATGACAATGATCTGCATTCCTCCGACACCGTGCAGGAGAAGCTTTCCCTGGTATATCGCTTTGGTGTCCGTATCTACTTTGGCAAACCGGACAAAAAACAGTTCCAGGAGATCGTCCGTACACTGGCAGCTCGTTATGGAGTTACCATGCCGGATGAGGAACTGCTTTTGAAAGCCAACCAGTGGGAGATCTCTCACGGCGGACTGACCGGACGTGCAGCGCAGCAGTTTATTGATTACATTGTGGGAACAGAGGAAGAAAAAAGAAATAGTTTACCTGTGTATTGGGGGAAAGGATGAAAAACTATGGCGGTGACAACCTTTGCAGCAATTGATATAGGCTCCTATGAAGTCAGTATGAAGATCTTTGAAATGTCAAAGCGGATCGGCTTCCGGGAGATCAATGATGTCCGTTACCAGCTGGAGCTGGGCCGTGGAACTTATGCTGCAGGACGGCTAGAGATGGAGACTGTGGATGAGCTCTGCGAGACCCTTAATGATTTTAAATGCATGATGGCTGAATTTGGGGTAGAAAGCTGGCGTGCGTGTGCAACAAGCTCTCTCCGTGAGCTGGAAAATCCGGTGATCATCCTGGAGCAGATCTATCAGAGAACTGGTATCCGGGTAGAGATCCTGAGTAATGCGGAACAGCATTTTCTGGGATATAAATCCATTGCTGCCATTGAATCCGGCTTCAAAAAGGCTATTCAGAAGGGGACGGCGATCCTGGATATCGGAGGAGGAAATCTGCAGATCTCTCTCTTTGATAAAGATGCTCTGGTGCTGACCCAGAGTATCCGTATGGGAAGTCTTCGTATCCGCGAACGTCTGAAAGAACTGGAGAAAACAACTCCACATTATGACCGGCTGATAGAGGAATTTATCCGAAATGATCTGATAAGCTTTCAACGTCTTTATCTTAAGGACAAGGAAATCTCCAATCTGATCCTGATGGGAGATTTTCTCACAGATACGATCTTTCAGGACAGATCCGGAGAGAATATCATCACAAAGGAGGAATTCCTGAAGAAATACGAGACCATTGTAAACATGTCCGATCATGACCTTGCCGAATCCATGGAGTTGGAACCGGAATATGCGTCTCTGATCGTGCCGAACATGGTTATCATCCGAAACTTTATAGAAATCTTTCAGGCAGAAGCACTCTGGATCCCGGGTGTTTCGCTTCTGGACGGGATTGCCTATGACTATGCGGAAAAAACAAATATCTGAAAAGTGTACACAATTTTGAAAATGATATTCTGGTGGCATCCAGGAACATTGCCAAAAGGTATTCCAGCGGAAAGAACCACATTGCAGGAACTACCGATGTGGCACTGGATATTTTTGACAGCACAAGGAAGATCCACGGCATGGGAAAACGTGAACGGCTTCTTCTGCAGATCGCAGTTCTTCTTCATGACTGCGGAAAATATATCAGTATGAGTGAGGTGGCAGAATGCTCTTACCGGATCATCATGGCTACGGAGATCATAGGTCTTTCCACAGAGGAGCGGCAGGTGATCGCTAGTGCGGTGAGGTATAATACCAGAGAATTCGGCTGCTACAAAGAGATCAACCGTGAAACATCCATGAGCAGGGAAAATTATCTCCTGACTGCGAAGCTGACCGCGATTCTCCGCCTGGCCAATGCTATGGACAGAAGCCATTACCAGAAGGTAAAAGCGCTTAATGTAACCTTAAAAGACAGGATCCTTTACCTGGTGGTGGATTCCGCAAGGGATGTTTCTCTGGAGCTGGGGCTTCTGAAAGATAAAAAAGAATTTTTTGAAGAGGTGTTTGGAATCCGGCTTGTAATGAGACGGAAGGGAAGAAGATAACGGAGGAGGTTTTTGTATGAAATTTAAGGAATTTGACAAACCGGAATATTTTGTAAACAGAGAGCTGAGCTGGATCAAATTTGATGATCGTGTGCTCAGTGAAGCCAGAGACAAAAATCTACCTCTGTTTGAGAGACTGAAATTTTTGAGTATCACCTCATCCAATCTGGATGAATTTTATATGGTCCGTGTTGCATCCCTGAAGGATCAGGTTCATGCAGGGTACAAAAAAACAGATATTGCAGGAATGACAGCCAAGGAACAGCTGAAAGCCATCAGCCGGCAGACACATGATCTTGTTCACGTACAGTACAGTACATTAAACCGGTCTCTGGTCCCTGCACTTGAAAAAGCAGGACTTCATGTGATCTTTGAGCACGAGGCATTTTCCGAGAAGCAGAAAGAATTTGTGGATCAGTATTTTGAAGATAATGTATATCCGGTCCTGACACCAATGGCAATGGATTCTTCCAGACCGTTTCCTCTGATCCGTAATAAAACGTTGAATATCGGAGCACTTCTTTCCAAAAAAGATACCAAAAAGGAAAAGAAGAGATTGATTTTGCCACTGTACAGGTGCCTTCTGTACTTCCGAGAGTAGTGATCATTCCATCTGAGAAAAAAGGCCATACAACCGTAACACTTCTGGAACAGATCATTGAGCGCAACATCGACAAGCTGTTCTTAAGCTATGATGTGATCTGTGCCCATCCGTACAGGATCATGCGTAATGCGGATCTTCCTATTGACGAGGATGAGGCAGAGGATCTTCTGGTTGAGATCCAGAAACAGCTGAAAAAACGCCAGTGGGGAGAGGTGATCCGCCTGGAAGTGGAAGATAAGATGGATCTGCGGCTTCTGGATATTCTGAAAATGGAGTTTCAGGTTCATGGAGATGATATCTTTTTTATCAACGGACCGCTGGATCTGACCATGCTGATGAAGGTTTATGGTATTGACGGATACGATCAGTTCAAGGAACCGAAATACAAACCGGCAGCAGTGCCTGCATTTCAGAATGATAAAGATATTTTTCAGGTGATCAGGGAGGGTGATGTGTTCCTGCATCATCCGTATATGAGCTTTGATCCGGTGGTAAATTTTGTGCGTCAGGCGGCAAAGGACCCGGATGTACTGGCAATCAAGCAGACCCTGTATCGCGTCAGCGGCAATTCACCCATCATCGCGGCACTTGCTCAAGCCGCAGAAAACGGCAAGCAGGTTTCTGTTCTTGTAGAGCTGAAAGCGCGTTTTGATGAGGAAAATAATATCGTCTGGGCAAAAATGCTGGAAAAGGCAGGCTGTCATGTCATCTATGGTCTGGTGGGCCTGAAAACACACAGTAAGATCACTCTTGTTGTGAGAAGAGAAGAAAACGGGATCCGCAGATATGTGCATCTGGCAACCGGAAACTATAACGATTCCACAGCCAAGCTTTATACAGACTGTGGTATATTTACCTGTGACGAACGGTTTGGAGAGGATGCAACTGCTGTGTTCAACATGCTTTCCGGATATTCCGAGCCGAAGCGCTGGAATCGCCTGATCGTTGCACCGATCTGGATGAAGGACCGTTTTGTAAAAATGATCGAAAGAGAAGCGGAGCATGCGAAAAAGGGAGAAGAGGCTCACATTGCGGCAAAGATGAATTCTCTGTGTGACCCTGAGATCATTGCAGCGCTGTATTATGCTTCTTCCTGTGGTGTCAGGATCGATCTTCTGATCCGCGGCATCTGCTGCCTGAAGGTGGGCATTCCGGGTATCAGCGAAAATATCCACGTGCGTTCGATCGTTGGTAATTTCCTGGAGCACAGCCGTATTTTCTATTTCCGCAATGGCGGTTCCGATGAAATCTATATGGGAAGTGCGGACTGGATGCCACGTAACCTTGATCGTCGTGTGGAGATTGTTTTCCCTGTGGAAGATGAGCGGATCAAGGAAGAGATCATGCATGTGTTGGATCTGGAATTCCGTGACAATGTAAAAGCACATATCCTGCAGCCCTCCGGTTTGTATGAGAAGCAGGACAAACGTGGCAAAACGCTGATAAATTCCCAGATGGAATTCTGCAGGGAGGCTACCGAGCGGGCAAAGGCAGCAAAAAAGGAGAAAAAAGAAAAGAAGAGAGTTTTCGTACCGGCTGAACCGGCGGAGGATATTATAAAATAGTAAAAGAAAAGGACAGCCTGTCATATCAATTTATGATACAGCTGTCCTTAAATAATGTTCTCAAAGATTATCCATATTATGTCAATACTGCATGATATTCAGAAAAACTGACAGCATGCGGACGTTTCTAATAACACTTCTTGCAGGCTTTATATCCTGCAGCTTCAGCCTGGGAGCGTGTCATCTCTGTGGCATTATCCGGATTCATATTTCCGCAGTTAGGGATCCGGTGGTACTTGCTTCCGGTAGCGGAGATCCAGACCATATCACCCACTGGTTCCGGATCGGCCTGCACTCCGGTCTGAGGATCTGCAGCAGCCGAATCAGAAGATCCATAGCCGGACGCACCGGAATCCTTATAAGCGGAGGAAGGCTGTGTGCCGGTATCCGATTCATCTCCAGCAGAATAATCATTACAGGGACTCTGGTTCCACTGGATATTGCTTCCGTCGCTGATTGCGATCACCGTACCCTGCTCATCAGTACGAAATACCTGTATTCCCATATCCGCAAGCTTATCCATGGTATCCTTATGAGGATGTCCGTAGGAATTACCGGCGCCGCAGCTGATCACTGCATATTCCGGAACAGTCTGCTGGAGCAGATCCCAGGTGGTGGCAGTGGCAGAACCGTGATGTCCAGGAACGATCACATCGCAGGAAAGATCAAGTCCCAGATCACAGATCGCTTCCTCCCCGGCAGATTCTGCATCCCCGGTAAAAAGAAAATGGTTATTTCCGTTTTCCAGTCGGATCGCAACAGAATTGTCGTTATCGTTGCTGCTGATCGATTGAGGAGAAAGAACCGTAAATTTCCCGCCTCCGAAAGTAAAATCCGTTCCGGGCTCCGGATGCTGCACAGTTAATCCTTGAGAGGCAACACTGTTTTCAAAAGATTGATAGATCTTTGTATCCTGTATATAATCTGCACCGATCACATTTTTTACGGAAAAGCTGTCCAGGCATCCTACAAGACCAGCCACATGGTCCTCGTCATAATGGGAGGAGATCATATAGTCAATGATGGAAATATTCTGTTTCTGCAGATAGGAAACCACGAAACTGGAATGTCCTCGGTCACCGCCGTCATACAGGAGATTCTGCCCCTGTGACTGGACCAGGATCGAAAGCCCCTGCCCTACATCCAGAAAGTGTACAGCCATTGTTGTGTCAGCAGAAGCAGCCTCGGCTGTGTAAGCAGCAGAGGGAACTTCTGCGACTGTTAGCAGAACAAGCAGCAGAGAAAGAAAAAATGTCTGCAGCTTTCTGCGAAAAGAACGTTTGTGATGCATGAGAAGTCGCCCCTTATCTTAAGTATTTTCAGGGGAAATTATAAAACAGAAGAGAAAGAAATGCAAAATAATATATGTGAAAATACAGAAAACAGATAAACAGGAAGAACGAAATTTTTATATGCAATGTTCAGAGCAACGTTTGATAGCGATAACAGGAAAAAGTGAAGTATAACAATCACAAAAAAAGCAGTCAGAATAAAAATCCTAACTGCTTTTAGTTGATAGCCAGTACGGGAATCGAACCCGTGTTTCCGCCGTGAGAGGGCGGCGTCTTAACCCCTTGACCAACTGGCCATATTCATTTGTGTCGTTTGCTCTTGATTTCTGTTGTTTCCCGCAACCGACTTCGTTAGTATATAATACTTTCTTACAAAATGCAAGCACTTTTTTTCTTTTTTGAAAAAAATTTTCACCCTGTTTTTTGACAATTTTTTTGACGGAAAAATCGATTGATGATATGATAGATACAAAACGAAATGGAATAAAAAAATATAAAGAGGAAGAGTATGGATTACAGAAAAAAGAAAAATTTGATATGGAAGGGAGAATCCTTTCTTTTTTTGTGGTACTGCTGGTTTTTGGCGCGATCTTTGCGGCGATCCACACAGGGGGGCTGATCCAGAAGCAGGACAGTGTACAGCTTCTTAACAAAGGATGGTACTACATAAAGGACGGAAAAAAACAGGAGATCACCCTGCCTGCGGAAATTCCGGCAAAAACAGGTGAAAAGCTGATCCTGTACAATGAAAGTCTGGGAGCGGAAAGCAGAGGAATGACCGTGGTTTCTACAGGAGCCCAGTACGATCTGGTGATACGCCTGAATGGAAAGATCCTGTATGAATATAAGGAGGCCATGTTTTCCAAAAATGTGCAGATGCGTTCCAAGGTGCAGTGCATCGCCGCTCTGGGTAATGACACAGAGGGAAAAGTCCTGACGTTCAGCTATTCTGCGCCTCAGAGAGGAAAATATGTTATAGAGCCGGTATGCATAGGAACCGGAAGTGCAATAGCCTGGTATCAGATCAGAAAAGCAGCCATTCCTTTAGGGGCGGCAACGATCATGATCGTATTAAGTATGATCGCCCTGTGCATCTGCATCTATATGAGAATAAGGCAGATGCCGGACAGACGGTTCCGGGATGTGGCACTGTTCCTTATGATGTGCAGTATCTGGCTGGTGACGGACTCATCACTGGCACAAAGCTACAGCAGATGCCCCGAAGTATTATGTCTCATTTCTTTTTATATGTTCATGCTGCTGGCAGTTCCGATGCTGCGTTTTTTGCAGAATATCGGAAACATGAAAAAATACAGGCTCCTGGATCTTGGAATCTTTACATTTTATCTGAATGCTGTTTTACAGGGAGTTCTGGTGATCCTAGGAGCCTTTGAATTTAAGGATATGCTGTTTGTAACACATATCCTGCTGTTTGTGTGGGTCCTGATATCAGCGGTACTTCTGATCCGGGAGTACCGGAAGCATAAACAGCGTGAGATACATTTGCTTCTCATTGCATATATCATCGTGGGAGCAAGCGGTATCATAGCGCTGATCCTGTACTGGCTGTTCGAGATTTCCTACTATGGATCCATTTTTGAATTGGGAAATCTTGTGTTTCTTGTGCTGGTCATTGCAGACGCAGTCATGATGATGGCAGACAACGTCCGTTACCGTCTGGAATCCCAGGCTTACGAACGACTGTCCAGAGAGGATGGGATGACAGGACTTGAGACGAGAGCCAATTTTGAGAAAAAACTGGAAAGTATTTCCGCAGATATGGGCAGATACCGGGATATCCTTCTTATGTATATCGATATCGATCAGCTTCGCGTGATCAACGAAGAATACGGACGGGCTGCAGGAGACGAGATGGTGGTGATCTCGGCCAGATGTGTGGAGAACGTTTTCCAGGAAAAAGGAACCTGCTACCGCATCGGCGGGGATGAATTTGCGGTTCTGGTCTATGATCCGGAAGTACCGGACGAATTCTGGTCGGAACGCCTGAAAGAAGAACTCCGGAATATCGGGAGAGGATGCAGACATCGTTTTTCGTTGTCCCTGGGATGCAGCCATCTGCGAAATAAGGATGGCTCTCTGAAATCCATGGGAGAATGGAAATATGAGGCAGACAGGAAGCTTTATGAGAACAAAAAGAAGGGGGATTTGAAAAATGGAGTATATTAACTGTTTTCAGATCACATCCCTTGTTTTGGTGACGATGATCGCGATACATTATTTTTCTCATAAAAGACTGAACAATGCGGAAAACAGGAATTTTGTATGTTTTCTGGCTTTCAGCGGCGTTTACGTGCTGCTGGATATGCTGAGTGCGGTGATCGCGGGAGGCGGCAGCAGCGAAGGTTGCAGAATGTCAGCGCTGGTCCTGACGCTCTATTATTTCTGTGATGTCATACTTACCTACGGGCTTTTCTGCTACATTCGGATCATCACCGGAAGACAGAAGGAGAAGTATAAATGGCTGAAAACCGGCTGGGTGGTCCTGCCGGCTGCAATGCTGCTGGCAGTTACAGCAAACTTACGGACGGGATGGCTTTTTATTTTGACCAGGAAGGTAGATTTATCCGGGGAAGTTTTCATTTTCTGCTCTATGGATATGTATTCTTTTTTATGCTGGTGATCGTTGCATTTATGTTACTTTATGGAAAAACAGCAGAAAAAGAAATACGGCGCACCATATGGAGATTTTGGTTTATCGAAGCAGCCTGCCTGTTTCTCCAGATTGCCGCGGAAAGAATACTGCTTACCGGCTTCGGACTTTCTGTAGGACTTTGGCTGATCTATCTTACTATGAACAATCCAGGTGAATATACGGACAGTATGACAGGTTTATTTGACAAACAGTATTTTGACAAATGGATCGGAGAAAAGCTCTATCGAAAAGAAAGCTTTCATCTGCTTGCTGTGGATGCCCGCAATATGAAGCAGATCAACCGGATCTACGGTACCAGAGTGGGAGATCAGCTGCTGATCCGGGCGGCGAAGGGATTTCGGGAGATCACGGATTCAGTGCAGATCTTTCGTATCACAGGCAATTGCTTTCTGGCAGTGCTGGACTCGCTGACAGATTATGAAAAAGCCAGAGACGGCATAGAAGAATTTCTGAAAAAGCCGTTTTTTATCGAAAACGAAAAGGTGTCGTTCCATGCTGCGATCTGCGGGATCATGAATGCGGAAAAACTGGAAAAAGAGGATAGTATTCTTTCTTATATTGAATATATGATCTCTCTGATACAGAACCGTCAGGATACGGTCCTGATCCAGTCGGACAGCAAGATCCTGGAGGGCTTCCGCTATGAGCAGGAAGTGGAGCATTTTCTTCAGAAGGCTGTGAAAGAGGATCTGTTTGAAGTATATTATCAGCCGGTATATTCTATAAAAAACCAGGATTTTATTACTCTGGAGGCACTGAGCCGGCTGAAACATCCTGTTCTGGGAATGATCCCGCCGGATGTGTTTATCGGGATCGCGGAAAAACAGGGAATGATCTCTGCAGTGGGATGTCTTCAGCTTCACAAGGTCTGCCGTTTTATAAAAGAACATGAATATATCATGAAGAAGATCCGGAATGTGAAATTCAATCTTTCTCCTTCCGAACTGATGAAACCCGGATACAGCCATGTGCTTATCGGGATCATACAGGGGTATGGATTAGATCCAGGATATTTTCAGTTTGAGATCACGGAAAACGTGGCAACCGAATACAGCGAAAGCTTCTGCACAGCCATTGATGATTTTGCAGAAGTGGGGATCCACATGTGCCTGGATGATTTCGGTTCCGGTTATGCAAATCTGAACGCAGTTCTTCGCATCCCGTTTTCAGCAGTAAAAATGGACCGTTCTCTTTTGTCCGGGGTCAGCAGCGATCCTCAGACGGCTACCTTTTATCGCAGCATTGTCATGATCCTGCAGCATATGGGATATAAGGTGATCGCAGAAGGCGCTGAGACCGAAAAGGAGGTAAAGCTTCTGGAAAAATGGGGTGTGGATATGATACAGGGATATTATTTTTCCAGGCCCCTGTGCGAGGAGAAGCTTCTGGAAAAAATTTCCTGAAATGATCAGAAACAGGCGGAAAACATGCTTTCATAAAAAGCAGGGTTTTCCGCCTGTTGTATTCAGACAGACACAAATTGCTTGAAGTTTACAGATACTTTTGATAGAATAGATAGGCTGTGGCGGCTGAAGAAAGCGATTTTTCGGAAGATCGGTTCCTTGAACTGCCACGCGTATCTTTTGGAAAAATTGCAGAAAAAAGATGATCATGTGGACTTTACAAGTACATATATTTTGAGTATAATACAAACAAATGTTCGAATATAAAAAGAAAGGAATCAGTGGAATGGCAAAAAAAGACACTTATGATGCGGGCAGTATCTCTGTCCTGGAGGGCCTCGAGGCCGTGCGAAAGCGCCCCGGTATGTATATCGGAAGCGTATCCAGAAAGGGACTGAACCATCTGATATATGAGATCGTAGACAATGCGGTGGATGAGCACCTTGCAGGGTACTGCAGCCGTATCCATGTAGTTCTTGAGAAGGACGGTTCCTGTACAGTAGAGGATAATGGACGAGGGATCCCGGTGGATATGCATGCCAAGGGAATATCTGCGGAGCGTCTTGTTTTTACAACCCTTCATGCAGGCGGTAAGTTTGACAATTCCGCATATAAGACAAGCGGCGGACTTCATGGTGTAGGTTCTTCCGTAGTGAACGCATTATCTACGTATCTGGATATTAAGATCAGCCGTGATGGCTATATACATCATGACCACTATGAGAGAGGAATCCCTACCATTGAACTGGAAGCAGGACTTCTCCCCAAATTAGGGAAGACCAGAGGTACCGGAACCTGTGTGAATTTCCTTCCGGATCCGGAGATTTTTGAGAAAACAAGATTTGGAGCAGCGGATGTAAAGAGCCGTCTTCATGAGACTGCCTATCTGAATCCGGAGCTTACCATCCATTTTGAGGATCGAAGAGGGGACACTCCTGAGGATATCGAGTATCATGAGCCGGAGGGAATCGTAGGCTTTATCCGTGACCTTAACAAGAATGCACAGCCTCTCCATGATCCGGTTTATTTTAAAGGAGAGGCAGACGGGATCCAGGTGGAGGTTGCTTTTCAGTTTACCAATGAGTTCCGTGAGAACGTTCTCGGATTCTGCAATAATATCTACAATGCAGAGGGAGGAACTCATCTGACCGGATTTAAGACTACATTCACAACGGTAATGAACACCTACGCACGTGAGATCGGTGTACTGAAGGATAAAGACCCCAATTTTACAGGTGCAGATATCCGAAACGGAATGACTGCTGTAGTCTCCATCAAACATCCGGCACCCCGCTTTGAGGGACAGACCAAGACCAAGCTGGATAACCAGGACGCATCCAGAGCCACCGGCAAGGTAGCAGGAGAACAGCTGGTACTGTTTTTTGACCGAAATCTGGAAACACTGAAGATCGTCCTTTCCTGTGCGGAAAAGGCGGCCAAGATCCGTAAGACCGAGGAGCGTGCCAAGACAAACCTTCTCACCAAACAGAAATACTCTTTTGATTCCAACGGCAAGCTGGCCAACTGTGAGAAAAAGGATCCGTCACTGTGTGAGATCTTTATCGTAGAGGGAGATTCCGCCGGCGGTTCGGCCAAGACAGCCAGAGATCGTAACTATCAGGCGATCCTTCCAATCCGCGGTAAGATCCTCAACGTAGAGAAGGCTACCATCGACAAGGTGCTGGCCAACGCAGAGATCAAGACTATGATCAATGCCTTTGGCTGCGGCTTTTCCGAAGGCTACGGAAATGATTTTGATATCACGAAGCTTCGTTATGACAAGATCGTGATCATGGCCGATGCGGATGTGGATGGTGCTCATATCTCTACTCTGCTTCTGACCTTGTTTTACCGTTTTATGCCGGAGCTTATCTATGAGGGACATGTGTATATTGCCATGCCACCTCTTTATAAGGTAATGCCGAAGAAGGGGCAGGAGGAATATCTCTACGATGACAAGGCTCTTGAGAAATACCGTAAGAGCCATAAACCGGGAAGCTTCACGCTCCAGAGATACAAAGGTCTCGGTGAGATGGACGCCCAGCAGCTCTGGGAGACTACCCTGAACCCTGAGACAAGAATGATGAAGCGTGTGGAGATCGAAGATGCCCGCATGGCCTCCGATGTGACAGAGATCCTGATGGGAAGCGATGTTCCGCCACGTAAGGCCTTTATCTATGAGCATGCAACAGATGCAGAGCTGGATATTTGATTGGGAGAATAAACTATGAATACGAAACAGGACAATATCATCCGCACCGATTATGCGGAGATCATGCAGAAATCATATATCGATTACGCCATGAGCGTTATCATTTCCAGAGCACTGCCGGATGTACGTGACGGACTGAAGCCGGTACAGCGCCGTACCCTTTACGATATGTATGAGCTTGGCATCCGTTACGACCGCCCGTACCGTAAATGTGCCCGTATCGTAGGAGATACTATGGGTAAATATCATCCCCACGGTGACAGCTCCATTTATGATGCGCTTGTAGTCATGGCGCAGGAATTTAAAAAGGGTCGTACACTGGTGGACGGACATGGAAACTTTGGTTCCATTGAAGGCGACGGAGCCGCAGCCATGCGATACACAGAGGCCCGCCTGGAGAAGCTGACCCAGGAGGTTTTTCTGGAAGACCTTGATAAGAACGTTGTGGACTTCATGCCGAACTTTGATGAAACAGAGAAGGAGCCGGTAGTACTTCCGGTGCGTATCCCAAATCTCCTTGTAAACGGAGCAGACGGAATCGCCGTTGGTATGGCTACCAGTATCCCGCCGCATAACCTGGGCGAAGTGGTGGATGCTGTGAAGGCATACATGAAGAATAATGATATCAGCACCCGTGGGCTGATGCGTTATCTCAAGGGCCCGGATTTTCCGACAGGTGGTATCGTAGTAAATAAGGACGACCTTGTAAAGATCTATGAATCTGGAACAGGTAAGCTCCGTATCCGTGGACGGGTGGAAATAGAGAAGCTGAAGGGCGGTCGCCAGCAGCTGGTGATCACAGAGATTCCTTACACCATGATCGGTGCAAACATCGGAAAATTCCTTAATGATATCGCAACCCTGGTAGAGACCAAGAAGACCACAGATATCGTGGATATTTCCAACCAGTCCTCCAAAGAGGGGATCCGTATCGTTCTGGAACTGAAGCGCGATGCAGACGTGGAGAACCTTACCAACATGCTCTATAAGAAGACCCGACTGGAGGATACCTTCGGTGTCAACATGCTGGCAGTTGCAGACGGAAGACCGGAAACACTGGGACTGAAGCAGATCATTGCTCACCATGTGGACTTTGTATTTGAAGTAAATTCCAGAAAATATACAACCCTTCTTGCCAAGGAACAGGAGAAACGGGAGATCCAGGAAGGCCTTATCAAAGCCTGCGATGTCATTGATCTGATCATCGAGATCCTCCGTGGCAGCAAGAGCCGTGACCAGGTAAAGAAATGCCTGACCGATGGTATCACAGAAGGGATTAAATTCAAGACCAAGACCTCCGAAAAAGCGGCAAAAACCCTGAAATTCACAGAAAAACAGGCCGCAGCTATTCTGGACATGCGTCTTTACAAGCTGATCGGTCTGGAGATCGATGCTCTGATGAAGGAGCATGAGGAAACCATGAAGAACATTGCTGCTTATGAGGATATCCTGAATAATTATGACTCCATGGCAGCAGTGATCATGGGTGAACTGGATCAGATCAAGAAGGAATACGGCAGTAAGCGTAAGACTTCCATTGAAAACGCCGAGGAAGCTGTTTATGAGGAGAAGAAGATGGAAGAGACCGAAGTCTGCTTCCTGATGGATCGTTTCGGATATATGCGTCTCATTGACAAGAATGCCTACGAGCGTAATAAGGATGCCGCTCATGCAGAGAGCCGCTATGTCTTTACCTGCATGAATACGGACAAGATCTGTATCTTTACAGATACCGGCAAGCTCCACACCGTGAAGGCAGAGGATATCCCGCTGGTGCGTTTCCGTGATAAAGGTGTTCCGGCAGATAATCTGGGTAATTATGATAGTACTTCCGAGCAGATCCTTTATGTGGCACCGCTGAGCCAGGTGGCAGCCTCCACAGTGCTCTTTGTTACAGAGAACGGCATGTGCAAGCTGGTAAAAGGAGATGAGTTCCGTGCTTCCAAGCGTACCATTGTTTCCACCAAGCTTGCAGAGGATGACCGCCTTGTATTCGTAGGAGCAGCGGACGAGATGGATCAGGTTGTGTTCCAGTCTGAAAAGGGTTACTTTCTCCGTATCATGAAAACCGAGATCTCCGTCACTAAGAAAAACGCTATGGGTGTCCGCGGCATGAAGCTTACCGGCGAAGACCGGATCCACCATGCGTATCTTTTGGAAAGCAGGCAGGAGTATGCCATTACCTACCACGACAAACCATATGTACTTAACAAAGTCAAACTCGCCAAGCGAGACACCAAAGGTGTGAAGCCGAGAATCTGATCACCACCCCGCCATCTACCTCACAGCTTACGGTGATCTGGCTGGAACTGACCATTCGTGAGATGCACGCTCATTCCCGGTTTGACGGGCAGATATGAGGGGAAGGCTCTCCTCCCTGAAATACGTAGACAAAGGTCAGCTCTACGAAGCCACCATCCTCAAGTCCCTGAAAGAAGACACCACCCGCCGCACTGTAGTCCTGGTATCCCACAGAGTCTCCACTATGAATGTGGTGTATGAGATGGAGAATGGGAGATTATCATAAGAGATGGCGCTTTGGATACATTGATATAGATGAACTAAAGCAGTATAATATATAACTTGTAGTGAGGGTACGGTGTTGTAAATGGAAGAGAAGAAGATGAATTATATTGCACATTGTGATGGTGAACGTGAACAAAGTATATTAGAGCATTTGCAGGGAACGGCAGAAAAAGCAAAAGATTTTGCAGAAGTTTTTGAAAAAGGAGATTGGGGATATTGCTGTGGAATGCTGCATGATATCGGAAAATATAGCGATAAATTTCAACGTCGGATTCGTGGAGAAGAAATAAAAGTGGATCATGCAACAGCAGGAGCAAGAGTTTGCATGGAATTGGGTGGGATGTATCCGTTTTTGGAGATGTGTATTGCGGGACATCATGCTGGCTTATCCGATTATGGCGTCAGCACAGATACAGGAAATTCATCTACTACACTTGGAAGAAGAAAGAAGAAAATAGAAGATTTTTATGCATACAAAAAAGAAGTGAAGATTCCAGAGTTAAAAACATCACCAGTTAATGTAGAGAAAACGAAGGATTTAAATTTTTCTTTAAGTATGTTTACGAGAATGATGTATTCTTGTCTTGTCGATGCCGATTTTCTTGATACAGAAGAATTTATGACAGAAGAAAGATCGGGACGACAGCAGGGGCAAGAGATACAGGTGCTTCTGGATAAATTGGAAAAATATATAACAGAGTGGCTGAAAAATACAGAAACAGAAAGTGTAAATGGCAGAAGAACAGAGATTTTAAAAGCTTGCCTGGAAAACGGAGAGAGAGAAAAAGGCCTTTTTCGGCTGACGGTTCCGACTGGTGGAGGTAAAACGGTTGCATCGCTTGCATTTGCATTAAGGCATGCAGTTAAGCATCACATGAAACGTATTATTTATGTGATACCTTATACCAGTATTATCGAACAAAATGCAGCAGTTTTTCGAAGGATATTAGGAGATGAAAATGTTCTGGAAAATCATTGCAACATAGATTATGAGGAAGCAGAAGAACTGAAACCTATGCAGCTTGCTTCTGAAAACTGGGATAAACCAGTAGTAGTTACAACGAATGTACAATTTTTTGAATCCTTGTTTTCAAATAAATCTTCAAAATGCAGAAAATTACATAATATGGCAAATAGTGTGATCATATTTGATGAAGCACAGATGTTGCCAAATGACTATTTGAAACCCTGTCTGACAGCAATTGAAGAACTGGTGATAAATTATAAGGTGAGTGCAGTATTATGTACAGCTACACAACCGGCATTGGATGCTTTTTTTGCAATATAAAGCAGATTACTGAGCTTTGTCCAAGGACAGAGGAACAGTTTGAGTTTTTTAAAAGAGTTCACTTTGAAAACGATGGAAAATTGTCAGAAGAAGACGTGGAAGAATGTCTGTTAAGAGAAACACAGGCATTATGCATTGTGAATACAAAAAAGAAAGCTCAAAAATTTATAATGCTATGAGAGAAGATGGCGTTTATCATTTATCTACGAGCATGTATCCAAAACATAGAAAGCGTATGTTAAAGCAGATAAAAGAACGATTGAGAGAAGGGAAAAAGTGCATTGTAATTTCAACAAGTCTGGTAGAGGCAGGAGTAGATCTTGATTTTTATACAGTATACAGACAGCTTTCAGGAATAGATTCTATCATTCAGGCGGCAGGAAGGTGTAATCGTGAGGGAAAACGGACGATAGAAGAAAGCAAAGTGGTGATTTTTCAGTTTGATGATGCTGAAAAAGTTCCAGGGCAGAGACAGCAGATGGATGTTTCGAAAGCGCTGCTTGCGAATGAATGTAAAATTGAAGATATGCAGACTGTAACAAGATACTTTGAAATGCTTTATCATATGCGAGGTGAAAGTTTGGATAAAAAGAAAATCTGCGAAGAGTTTAATGGGGGATGGCATCATTTTGCTACAGTGGAAAGAGAGTTTAAACTGATAGATGAAAACACGGTAACCGTTTTTGTAAATCAGGAAGAAGATGCTCAGGAAGTGATACAGGATCTGAAAAATAAAGGTTTTACAAAATCCGGAATGAGACGGGCTGTACAATATTGTGTGAATTTGTATAAACAGGAATTTGAGAAATATAATGATGCGGGGATGCTGAAGCTGGTTTCGGAAGATATAAAGGATTTCTATGAACTGACAGATTTAGAACAATATTCAGAGGAGACAGGACTGAATCTTGAGGTTGACTGTGGCATGGCAGTTTGGTTGTGAAAATATGTAGATTAGAGCAGGGAGATTAAGGTGGAAAAACCTTAATCTCCCTGTTCTAATTCTACACGGTTACATTTAAAATTATTATTTCAATCCACAGGAACCATTTTAATCGAATCAAGCAAGTCGCCTGCCTTCATAGGCATTAAAATGTTTTCTGACATACTATAAATATAATATATAAATAAAAAGAATTCAATAAATTTAAATGTAAATAATTTAGGGGCAAGTATTGTATATTTTGGATGAGTGTAGTATATTTAAGATGACGAGAAAAAATAAAAGAAAATTATTAAAATAAAAGAATTTACAGAAAAAAGGAGCTGCATATGATTCTATATCATGGGAGCAAAGAGGTAGTGGAATATCCGGAAATCAGAAAAGCCAGATTTAACAAAGATTTTTATTTTGGTTTTTATTGTACAAATATTGAAAAGCAGGCAGAACGATGGGCTATAAGATATGGTAAAAAAGGATATATTAACAAGTATGAGTATACAGAAAATCAGAGATTAAATATTCTTAAATTCGATAAAATGACGGAAGAATGGCTGGATTTTATTATTTCCTGTCGAAAGGGACAGGCACATCAGTATGATATTGTGGAAGGACCAATGGCAGATGATACAATCTACAATTATCTGCAAAATTATCTGGATGGAAAGATTTCAAGAGCTGCTTTCTGGGAATTGGTAAAATTCAAGTATCCAACGCATCAAATCAGTTTTCATACAATTTCAGCACTGGATACATTGAAATTTGTAGGAAGTGAGGTTGTTTATGGCGAGAAAAAATAATAATGCTTTGTTTTTACCTGTAGTTTGATCGAGTACATAGGACGAACTCAAAAACAACGTCGGTGGAAAGTTACGGATTATCTTGGAATGGAAAATATAAAGCGAATATATAACTATGCGGATGTCTTTCACTGTGAGCCAATAGAAAAAGTTGCGGCAGAATTTACAGAGCAATGTGATATTCCGGAGGGCGAATTTGACAATGTATCAATATGCAGGTATGCAATTCCGGATTACTGGGATATTGGAGAAGTATATGAGAGATTAATAGAAGACATATACGATGATACAGAACTTGAAAAGGGAATATGGGAAATTTATCATTCCTGGATTGATGCACATATTTCGGACTATAATACAGATTTTTATTATCAATCACGAGATTATATAGCAGCATGTTATAAAGCTGGTGAAATAATATGAGAAAAGAGGGAAAGTGCCTATGGGAATGGGAGTAAAGGTCAGAGTGTGGGGGGATTATGCATTATTTTCAAGACCAGAGATGAAAGTAGAACGGTGTTCTTATGATGTAATAACACCGTCGGCTGCCAGAGGAATTTTGGAAGCAATTTACTGGCATCCGGGCATGAAATGGTGTATAGATAAGATTTATGTGAAGAAACCGGTTAAATTTACCAGTGTAAGAAGAAATGAAGTGAAGAGTAAGGTATCTGCAAGTAAAGTGCTTGAAGCCTATAATGGAGGAATGAAACCCCTATATTTAAGCAGTAAAGAGGAAATTGTACAGAGAGCGTCTTTGTTGTTAAGTGATGTAGAGTATGTTATTGAAGCTCATTTTGAAATGACGGAGAAAGCAAATGAAACGGATAATCCAGGGAAATTCAAGGATATTATTATGAGGAGATTGAAAAGAGGCGCATGTTACAGTATGCCTTATTTTGGGTGTCGGGAATTTCCTGCAAATTTTGAGTTGTGTAATGAAGAGGAAATTCATACTGCATATGACGATGTAGAGGAAAAAGATTTTGGATTTATGCTATATGATATTGATTATTCGGATGAAGAGAATCTTAGCCCCATGTTTTTTAGAGCAATCATGAAACAGGGAGTAATAGATGTGCGAAACTGCGAGGTGGTTCGATGATACTGCAGGCATTGGTGAAATATTATGAAGATTTGGAAAGACAAGAAAAATTACCCAAACAGGGGTGGTGTCAGGCAAAAGTTTCTTATGGAATCAATTTGTCTACAGACGGGGATATAAAGAATATCTTATGGCTGAAGGAGGAGAGACAGGCAGGGAAGAAACAGATTTGGATTTCACAAACAATGAAAGTTCCGGCAATGCTCACGCGATCATCCGGAGTTGCGGCGAATTTTTTATGTGATAATTCGAAATATATGCTTGGAATTGATAAGAGTGGTACAGGAAAAAGAATTACAGAATGCTTTGAAGCGGCAAAGGAGAAGCATCTGAAGTTGTTGAAAAATACTTCCGGAGAAATGGCACAGGCTATATGTGCTTTTTTTATAAATGGAATCCGGAAAAAGCAAAAGAAAATGCTGCTGTTTTAGAAAACTGGGAGGAGATCACGGATGGTGGAAATCTTATATTCTGTATGGATAAAAAATATGCCCAGGATGACAAGGAAATAGAGCAAATATGGAATGTAGAAAGTAAACAGTCGGAAACAGATATAAGTGGAATTTGTCTGGTAACAGGAGAAAAAACTGAAATTTCAAGAATTCACAGGAATATAAAAGGGGTGCCGGGAGCACAGTCCAGTGGTGCAGCTTTGGTTTCTTTTAATGCACCATCATTTGAATCTTATGGAAAAGAACAGAGCTATAATGCACCGGTCGGAAAATATGCAGAGTTTGCTTACACAAGTGCGTTGAATTATTTGCTGGCACAAAAGAAATATACGTTTCCGCTGGGAGATTCTATTATTGTATATTGGGCAGAGGAGGCAAAGACGGAATATCAGGATGCGCTTTTAGCATTGTTAAATCCGGTAAAAGATAATCAAAGTGAGGTACATGGATTTTTTGAAAAACTCAGAAAAGATGAACAGATCATAATTGATGACATTGAATTAAATCCATCTCAGAAGTTTTATATTTTATGTCTGGCACCAAATGCTGCCAGGTTATCTGTAAGATTTTTTTATCAGAGTTCATTTGGAAATATTACGAAAAATCTGGCATGTCATTATGAACGAATGCAGATGATAAAACCTAAATGGGAAGAGCGGGAATATCTTGGAATTGAAGATATGTTAAAAGAAACAGTGAATATGAATTCACGGGATAAAAAACAATCTCCAATATGGCCGCTATGGCGTTTTCAGCTATTTTACAAAATTCCAGGTATCCGGCAAGTTTGTATACAGATACATTAATAAGAATACGGGCTGAGCAGGGATGTGTAACATGGGGAAGAGTTTCTATTGTTAAGGCATTTCTGATAAAAAATTATAAAAATACGGAAGGAGAGATCTGTATGGGATTAAATGAAGAATCTAATGATGTAGCATATGTATTGGGAAGATTATTTTCTGTGTTGGAGTCGATTCAGACAGAGGCAAATCCTGGAATAAAATCAACAATTCGAGATCGGTATTTTAATTCAGCATGTGCAACACCGGCATCAGTATTTCCAGTATTGTTTAAATTAAAGAATAGTCATATAAAAAAAATAGAAAGAGATAAAGGGTATTTGAAAAGAAAATATGAAGATCTTTTGGGCGAATTGGTGAGTAAGCTAGAAGCTTATCCAAAACGTTTGCCATTGGAGGAACAAGGAAAATTTATTTTGGGGTATTACCACCAGAAACAGGAAAGTATTTGGGAAAACGGGAGGGAAAATAGATGAGCGAAGTTATTAAAAACAGATATGAGTTTGTAGTTTTATTTGATGTGGAAAATGGTAATCCAAATGGAGATCCGGATGCAGGAAATATGCCAAGAATAGATCCGGAAAGCGGCTTAGGGCTTGTTACGGATGTCTGCCTGAAAAGAAAAATAAGAAATTATGTGGAAACAGTAAAAGAGGATGCACAGGGTTACAAAATTTATATTAAAGAAGATGTTCCGTTGAATCGAAGTGACCGAACGGCATGTGAAAATGTTGGAATCAAAGAAACAGATGATAAGAAAGTAACGGAAGCATTAAAAAAACTGAAAAAAGTGATCCGGGTGTGGATTCAAAATTGCGGGATTACATGTGTGAAAATTATTATGATATCAGAACTTTTGGGGCAGTAATGACTACTTTTGTAAAAGCTTCTTTAAACTGCGGACAGGTGCGTGGCCCAGTTCAGCTTGGATTTGCCAGAAGTATCGACCCAGTGATCAGTCAGGAAGTTACCATTACCCGTGTGGCAATCACAACAGAAAAAGATGCCGAAAATAAAAGTACCGAAATGGGAAGAAAGAGTATTGTGCCATATGCATTGTATCGCGCAGAGGGCTTTATATCTGCAAATCTTGCACGAAAAACAACAGGATTTACAGAAGAAGATCTGGAACTTCTGTGGGATGCGATCATAAATATGTTTGAAAATGACCATTCAGCAGCCCGTGGAAAAATGTCAGTACGTGAACTGATCGTGTTTAAGCACAGTAAAGAATTGGGAGATTGTCCGGCATATAAATTGTTTGATGCAGTTGAAGTAACACGAAAAGAAAATGTAGAATATCCGAGAAGATATCAGGATTATACAGTTGAAATTCATAATGATAAAATACCGGAATCTGTTGAAGTAAAAAGGATGATTTGATGGAGTATACAGAAGATGATTATTTGATGATATCAGGTATACAGCATTTTAAATTTTGCAGAAGACAGTGGGCATTGATCCATGTTGAGCAGCAGTGGGCAGAAAATGTTCATACAGCTGTTGGAAAACTGATGCACCAGAAGGTACATGATCCATATTTGACGGAAAAAAGAAAAGATACTATTTTGGTAAGAGCTTTGCCGGTTTCTTCAAGAATTATGGGAGTGAGTGGAGAGTGTGATCTTGTAGAATTTCATAAATGTGAAGATGGAATACGGCTTCATGGACATCGGGGAATGTATTCTGTTTATCCGGTAGAATACAAAAAGGAAAAGAAAAATCAACAGATGCCGATAGATTGCAGCTTGTGGCACAGGTTTTATGTCTCGAAGAAATGTTTTCTGCAACAATACCTGAAGCAGCTCTTTTTTATGGAGAAACAAGACGAAGAGAAGTTGTGGAAATTACAGAGGATCTGAGAAATGCAGTCAAAGATATATTTGAAGAGATGCATCAGTATTACAATAGAGGTTATACTCCGAAGGTAAAAACAGGTAAAATGTGTAATTCCTGTTCATTAAAGGAACTTTGTCTGCCCAAATTAAACAAACAAGTTTCTGTGAAACATTATATAGACCAGATGCTGAAGGAGGAAGAGACATGAAAAAACTTTTGAATACGTTGTATGTAACTTCTGAAAACAGCTATTTGGGTTTAGATGGAGAAAATATAGTTGTTTTTGAAGAGGATAAAGAAAAAGGAAGACTTCCATTACATAATCTGGAAGGGATAGTTTCCTTTGGATACAGGGGCGTCAGTCCGGCATTGATGGGATCTTGTGCAGAAAAAAATATCTCTCTTTGTTTTATGACGCCCCAGGGAAAATTTCTTGCGAGGATAACCGGAAAGACAAGAGGAAATGTGCTTTTGCGAGAACAGCAGTATGCAAGCAGTTTGGATTCAGCAATCAGCCTGGAAATTGCAAAAAACTGTATACTTGGAAAGGTGTATAATGCAAGATGGGTGTTGGAACGCTGTGTTAGAGATCATAGTATGCAGGTAGATGCGGACAAAATAAAAATAGCATCAGAAAAGCTGAAACATACGTTGGGATTAATTCAAACATGTGAATCAAAAGCACAATTAAGAGGTTTTGAAGGGGAAGCGGCCAGCGTGTATTTTGGAGTTTTTGATGAAATGATTTTGCAACAGAAAAAGGATTTTTCATTTCAAGGAAGAAATAAAAGACCACCGTTAGATAATATGAATGCAATGTTGTCTTTTGTATATACGTTGTTGACAAATACGATTGCTTCTTCCCTGGAGTGTGTGGGGCTGGATCCTTATGTGGGATATCTTCATACCGAAAGACCAGGTAGAGTATCACTGGCTTTGGATATGATAGAGGAATTAAGAGCTGTATTGGCAGATCGTTTTGTATTATCGCTTGTTAACAAAAAGATTGTAAATGGAAAGAATTTTACCAAAAAAGAAAATGGAGCTGTTCTGATGGATGATGAGCTGCGAAAAAAGCTGTTGGTAGAATGGCAGAAGAAAAAGAAGGAAACCATCACACATCCGTTCTTGAAAGAAAAGGTGGAATGGGGAATGGTTCCTTATGTACAGGCAATGTTGTTGGCAAGATATTTAAGAGGAGATTTGGACAGTTATCCAGTGTTTTTGTGGAAATGAGGTGACAAAGTGTTGGTAGTGATTACTTATGATGTAAATACAGAGACAACTGCAGGAAGAACTCGTTTGCGTAAAGTGGCGAAGCAATGTACAAA
This sequence comes from Ruminococcus sp. SR1/5, assembly GCF_000209835.1. Classification (NCBI taxonomy): domain Bacteria; kingdom Bacillati; phylum Bacillota; class Clostridia; order Eubacteriales; family Oscillospiraceae; genus Ruminococcus; species Ruminococcus sp. SR1/5. The sequence goes on from NC_021014.1 coordinate 1,596,378, forward strand.
TTATGGAAGAAGGGTGCAAAATTCTGTATTTGAGTGTATTTTGGATAGCGCTCAAAGTGTTGCTTTGAAGGGGATATTGTCTGATATTATTGACAAAAATAAAGATAGCTTACGTTTTTATTACCTCGGAAATAATTATCAGACTAAAATAGAACATGTAGGTATAGAACGTGGAATTCCAGTAGATCAACCTTTAATTATGTAGGTGCGAATCAGAAGTACACATAAAATGCCGGCAGGATTCGCACTACAAAAATCAGAAAAGTAACATGAATAACACTAAAGAAAAGAGAGAAGGGATAATAAAAGTAGAAAATTATATTTATTGCATAAAAAACAAAGAATATTTGTGAAAATTTGCCGTCGTTCCCCACGAGGGAACGTGGATTGAAATAGTGCTGTCCAGCCAAACTTACCAAGTCGTGCAAGTCGTTCCCCACGAGGGAACGTGGATTGAAATGCCCAGGAGCCGGATGTCCTGGCGAAGTCTCCGGTCGTTCCCCACGAGGGAACGTGGATTGAAATTACCTTCTTCAGTGGAGCAAATCCACCGCCTTCGTCGTTCCCCACGAGGGAACGTGGATTGAAATAACCTCATGCGTCTTGTGTTAGCTAAACACTGCGTCGTTCCCCACGAGGGAACGTGGATTGAAATAAATCTACGCCAGTCTCGATGGAAGTGCAGGCCGTCGTTCCCCACGAGGGAACGTGGATTGAAATTGCATGCTGCCACTGCCTGGCTTCCGCCTGTTCGTCGTTCCCCACGAGGGAACGTGGATTGAAATCTATTTTTGGTACGTAGAATTTGATATCTATGGCGTCGTTCCCCACGAGGGAACGTGGATTGAAATAAGATACAAGGCGGCTGCCTCCTCGTAAAAATCGTCGTTCCCCACGAGGGAACGTGGATTGAAATCTCAACAATGGTATAGGTTCCTACTGGAATATAGTCGTTCCCCACGAGGGAACGTGGATTGAAATGGATATGCTTTACCGCAACCAGCCAGCATAGATGTCGTTCCCCACGAGGGAACGTGGATTGAAATCGGCAAGGGGAAAGGAAGATCAAATAAGGACCTCGTCGTTCCCCACGAGGGAACGTGGATTGAAATCTGCTGATTGGGATAACTTAGAGGTTTCTCCATGGTCGTTCCCCACGAGGGAACGTGGATTGAAATGGCAATGCTCTGGTGAATGTCATCGTGATCCCGGGTCGTTCCCCACGAGGGAACGTGGATTGAAATGCTCATATCGCGGGACGTTGCCTCGTAGCTGAGTCGTCGTTCCCCACGAGGGAACGTGGATTGAAATTTTTCCTGTCTTTCGATCCCGTATGCCTGTAATCTGTCGTTCCCCACGAGGGAACGTGGATTGAAATCTTAGAAGAAATCATATCGCTGGTGTCCGATTCGTCGTTCCCCACGAGGGAACGTGGATTGAAATTCGATCAGGAGCGGTTGAAGGATCCCCAGAAGCTGTCGTTCCCCACGAGGGAACGTGGATTGAAATATAAGAACTGCCGCCCCACTGTGCTTTTACACCGTCGTTCCCCACGAGGGAACGTGGATTGAAATATTTAAAATGGTTTAAATATGTGTTATTATATAGT
>NC_021014.1:1598193-1652763 GCF_000209835.1 Ruminococcus sp. SR1/5
GGAACGTGGATTGAAATAATTAAATTGAATTATAAAAGAAGGGAGCGTATAGTCGTTCCCCACGAGGGAACGTGGATTGAAATCGCTTACTCCACGAGTTACAGTATACTGCCACCGTCGTTCCCCACGAGGGAACGTGGATTGAAATTATCACAGGTCAGCAGAAAAGTTGTGGTACATGTGTCGTTCCCCACGAGGGAAAGTGGATTGAGATCATAGTAAATGGTATTTGTAATAGGGCTAACACCGTCGTTCCCCACGAGGGAAAGTGGATTGAAATTCTGTCTTTGCGGTGATCTCGTGCGGATCCGGAAGTCGTTCCCCACGAGGGAACGTGGATTGAAATGGAAAAGAAGCAATGTCTGGGATGCTTGCTATCGTCGTTCCCCACGAGGGAACGTGGATTGAAATCTGGATATGACCTTAATTTTTTTCGCATTTCGTGTCGTTCCCTACGCAGGAATGTGGATTGAAATCCCGATCACATATGCGATCACTGTAGCTCCAGCCGTCGTTCCCTACGCGGGAACGTGGATTGAAATGCAAAGTAGTTAGCTGCATTCTGGTAATATGCCGTCGTTCCCCACACAGGAACGTGGATTGAAATGAGTGTAGAAGATAGTGATAGCCTGGTTGATGATGTCGTTCCCCACGAGGGAACGTGGATTGAAATATCAACGCAAAGAGATTCGTGGAGATTGAAAGGGTCGTTCCCCACGTGGGAACGTGAATTGAAATAACAAAGAGGAAATCAAACGGTGTGGTACATGGGACATTCCCTATGCGGGGACAAAAACCGGAAATCGCAATTAATACTTGCATTTAACAGACATTGGTGTTACAATGAACGAAACTAAGAACTTGTTGGCATAGGAGTGGGCGAGAGCCCGCTCCTATTTGCTGAGAAGGAATTTGTTCAGAAATAGGCAGAAATAGGAAAGGCAGGTGGGAAGCATGAGCAGACGGGAAGAATATGAACAGAAGACAGAGGCGATCCTTACACCAATCGTGGAGTCCAGGGGCTTTGAGCTGGTAGACGTGGAGTATGTCAAGGAAGCCGGAACCTGGTATCTCAGAGGCTATATCGACAAGCCGGGCGGAATCACAGTCAATGACTGCGAGGACGTAAGCCGTGCATTCAGCGATATACTGGATGAGCAGGATTTCATCGAGGACAGCTACATTATGGAGATCAGTTCTCCGGGACTTGACCGGCCTCTTAAAAAAGAAAAGACTTTAAGAGAAGCCTTGGCAAGCTGGTGGAGATCCGTACCTACCGGCCCATCGAGAAACAGAAAGAATTCTGCGGTATTTTAAATGCATATGATAGTAACAGTGTGACAATCGATGAAGACGGCACAGAACGTACCTTTGATAAAAAAGATATTGCCCTGATTCGTCTCGCGATCGAATTCTAAAAGAGAATCGAATCTGTAAAATTCAGGAGGAAAAAAGAAAAATGAGCAGAGATTTAAGAGATGCGCTGGACGTTCTCGAAAAAGAGAAAAACATCAGTAAGGATACACTGCTGGAGGCAATTGAGCAGTCACTGATCCAGGCATGTAAGAACCATTTCGGAAAGGCAGATAACGTTCACGTTATGATCGATCCGGAGACCTGTGACTTCAGTGTTTACGCTGACAGAACTGTTGTAGAGCATGTGGAGGATCCGGCGCTGGAGATTTCTCTGGTGGATGCACAGAAAACAAACACGAACGCAGAGATCGGTGATGTTATGAAGGTTGAGATCCAGTCCAAGGAATTCGGACGTATCGCAACCCAGAATGCAAAGAATGTCATTCTTCAGAAAATCCGTGAGGAAGAGCGTAAAGTTCTTTACGATCAGTACTATGGAATCGAAAAAGAAGTGGTAACCGGTATTGTTCAGAGAGTAATGGGCAAAAATGTCAGCATCAACCTTGGTAAGGCAGACGCAGTACTTACAGAGAACGAACAGGTAAAGGGTGAGACCTTCCAGCCAACTGAGCGAGTAAAAGTTTACATTCTTGAAGTTAAGGATACCCCGAAGGGACCGCGTATCCTGGTTTCCAGAACACATCCCGGTCTTGTAAAGAGACTTTTCGAGTCCGAGGTTGCAGAGGTAAGAGACGGTACCGTTGAGATCAAGAGCATTGCCCGTGAGGCAGGCTCCCGTACCAAGATCGCTGTATGGAGCAACGATCCGGATGTAGATGCTGTGGGAGCATGCGTTGGTATGAACGGTGCACGTGTAGGGGCAGTTGTTAACGAGCTTCACGGTGAGAAGATCGATATCATCAACTGGGATGAGAACCCGGCGATCCTTATTGAGAATGCATTAAGCCCTGCAAAGGTTATCGCAGTTATGGCTGACCCGGATGAGAAGACCGCACTGGTCGTAGTTCCGGATTACCAGCTTTCCCTTGCTATCGGTAAGGAAGGACAGAACGCACGTCTTGCTGCAAGACTTACAGGCTTCAAGATCGACATCAAGAGCGAGACACAGGCAAGAGAGTCCGGTGACTTCTACGATGATTACGATGAGGAACACGAGGAAGCAGAGGAAGAAATGACAGAAGAGGCTGTTTCCGAAGAGCTTGAAGAAGTAGAGGAAGATACAGAAGAGACAGAAACAGAAGCTGAAGAAACAGCAGATGGAGATGCCGAAGAATAATGAAAACGAGAACCAAGATTCCCATGCGTCAGTGTACCGGCTGCAGGGAAATGAAAAGCAAAAAGGAAATGATACGAGTTCTCAGGACATCAGAGAATGAGATCATCCTGGACGCTACAGGTAAGAAAAACGGACGCGGCGCATACCTTTGTTTCTCAGAGGAATGCCTGGAAAAGGCTATCAAAAACCATGGCCTGGAGCGTTCCTTGAAAATGGCAGTTCCGGATGAAGTGTATCAGAACCTCAAAAAGGAGTTTGGATCAATTGAAAAACAATAAGGTTTTATCACTCATCGGACTTGCGACAAAAGCAGGAAAAACAGTGAGCGGAGAATTTTCCACAGAGAAATCCGTAAAAACAGGAAAAGGTTTCCTGGCACTGGTGGCAGATGATGCTTCCGAAAACACAAAAAAGAAATTTCGGAATATGTGTACCTATTATGAAGTTCCGTTATATTTCCTTTCAGACAAAGAGAGCCTGGGCAGAGCAATGGGCAAAGAATTCCGTGCCAGCCTTGCCGTGCAGGACGAAAATTTTGCAAAGGCGATCATGAAGGCGCTGGAAAAAGAATCCGGCAGATAACCTGCATGATACAGGCGTCTGTAAGGAGGTTTGACGATAGAAATGATAAAAGATAAATTCAACAGATCGGGAAAGGAGCAATATAGACAATTGGATACTCCAAAAACAGAAGAAAAGACAACAACGGTGAATACAGAGGGTAACAAATCTGAAGCACCGAAAAAGAAAAAAAATATCATCCGTGTATTTCATGCACAGAATGCCAGCGATGGCGGTAAAGGAAGAAGAAAACCGGCAGCAGGCGAGAGAAAGGGACCGGCACGTCCACAGAACGGCGGTCAGAGAAGCGCAGGAGCAAACACAAGAAACGGTGAGTCCGGTGAGCAGAGAAACGGTCAGAGTGGCCAGAATCGTACTCAGGGCGGAAGACCGCAGGGCAACCGTCCGGAAGGAAGAAGAGACGGAAATCGTGACGGAAGAACCTTCGAGGGAAGAAGAGACGGCGGAAATCGTTTTGGCGGAAACCGTTCCCAGAATGGTGAGGGACGTCCGGCAAGACAGGGCGAGGGAAACAGAGGCCCACGTCAGAATGACGGAAGAGGCGGAAGCCGTTTCGGCGGTGGAGCAAACCGTGGCCAGGGAGGTCAGGGCGGAAGCTTTGAAGGAAGAAGAGACGGAGGAAACCGTTTTGGCGGTGGAGCAAACCGTGGCCAGGGTGGCCAGGGCGGACGTTCCGAAGGCGGAAGAGGCGGAGACAACCGTTTCAGCGGAGCAAACCGTGGTGGCCAGGGCGGCGGACAGCGTCCGGGACAGAGAAGAAGCGGTGGCTCTTCAGATGCTGTATTCACTCCGGAGCTGACCAAGACATCCAAGGACAGCAAGCGTGAGCGTGACAGAGAGAATAAGAACAAGAAGAAAGAATTCGAGAAAGGTACCCAGGGCGGACGCAGACCAAATCAGGGCGGACGCAGACCGAATTCCAGAATCCCGAAAGCACTTCAGAAACCGAATCCACAGCCGAAGCAGGAAGAGAAGAAACCGGAGATCAAGGAGATCACCATTCCGGAGAAGCTTACTATCCGTGAGCTTGCGGACGCGATGAAGATGCAGCCGTCAGTGATCGTTAAGAAGCTTTTCATGGAAGGTGTCATGGTAACCGTAAACCAGGAGATCGACTTTGAAAAGGCAGAAGAGATCGCACTTGGCTTTGATATCATTGCTGAGAAGGAAGAAAAGGTGGATGTGATCGCAGAGCTCCTCAAAGAGGACGAAGAGGATGAGGATGATATGGTTCCGAGACCTCCGGTAGTCTGTGTTATGGGTCACGTTGACCATGGTAAAACATCTCTTCTGGATGCCATCCGTAATACAAACGTAACCAGAGGCGAGGCCGGCGGAATCACACAGCACATCGGTGCTTACGTGGTAAATATCAAAGGTCAGAAGATCACATTCCTGGATACACCGGGACATGAGGCGTTCACAGCTATGCGTATGCGTGGTGCCAACGCTACAGATATCGCAGTTCTGGTCGTTGCCGCAGACGATGGTGTAATGCCGCAGACAGTAGAGGCGATCAGCCATGCAAAGGCAGCCGGTGTTGAGATCATCGTTGCCATCAATAAGATCGATAAACCAAGTGCAAATGTAGAGCGTGTAAAACAGGAGCTTTCCGAGTATGAACTGATTCCTGAGGACTGGGGCGGAAGCACCATCTTTGTTCCGGTATCCGCACATACAGGAGAAGGAATTGAGAATCTTCTTGAGATGATTCTTCTTACTGCTGAGGTTTCCGAGCTCAAAGCCAATCCGAACCGTGAGGCAAGAGGTCTTGTTATTGAGGCTCAGCTTGATAAAGGTAAAGGACCGGTTGCTACCATCCTTGTTCAGAAGGGTACTCTTCATGTGGGAGACTTTATTGCCGCAGGTGCATGCAATGGTAAGGTACGTGCAATGATGGATGATAAGGGACGTCGTGTAAAAGAGGCAGGTCCGTCTACTCCGGTTGAGATTCTCGGACTTGGTGATGTTCCTAATGCAGGTGAGATCCTGATGTCCTTTGAGAGCGATAAAGAAGCCAAGAACTTTGCAGGCGCATTCGTTACAGAGAACAAGAGCCGTCTTCTCGAGGAGACCAAAGGCAAGCTTTCTCTGGATAACCTGTTTGACCAGATCCAGGCCAGCGATCTTAAGGAGCTTCCGATCATCGTCAAGGCCGATGTACAGGGATCTGTTGAGGCTGTTAAACAGAGCCTTACCAAGCTTTCCAACGAGGAAGTTATCGTTAAGGTGATCCATGGTGGTGTAGGTGCCATCAATGAGTCTGATGTCAGCCTTGCTGCAACATCCAATGCGATTATCATCGGCTTTAACGTACGTCCGGATACTACAGCAAAACAGCTTGCTGAGCAGGAGGGCGTTGACCTTCGACTTTATAAAGTCATTTATCAGGCGATCGAGGATGTAGAGGCAGCTATGAAGGGTATGCTGGATCCTGTATTCGAGGAGAAGGTTATCGGTCACGCAGAAGTTCGTCAGCTGTTCAAGGCATCCGGTGTCGGAACCATCGCAGGAAGCTATGTGCTGGATGGTACATTCCAGCGTAACTGTAAGGTTCGTATCACACGAGGTGAGGACCAGATCTTCGAGGGTGAGCTTGCATCCCTGAAGAGATTTAAGGATGATGTCAAGGAAGTTCGTGCCGGATATGAGTGCGGTCTTGTATTTAATGACTTTAATGATGTCAAAGAAGAAGATAAAGTCGAAGCATATATCATGGTAGAGGTACCAAGATAGGAGTGATTCGTAATGAGAAAAAACAGCATTAAAAATACACGTGTGAATGGTGCAGTTCAAAAAGAACTCAGCACCATCATACACAGCGAGATCAAGGACCCCAGAATTCATCCGATGACTTCTGTGACAGCTGTTGAGGTGGCACCGGATCTTAAGACCTGCAAAGCTTACATCAGTGTGCTGGGCGAGAAACAGGCCAAGGATTCCACCCTCCGGGGCTTAAAGAATGCAGAGGGCTATGTTCGGAGAGAACTGGCCAGAAGACTGAATCTCCGCAATACACCGGAGATCCGTTTTGTTCTGGATGAGTCTATTGAATATGGTGTAAATATGTCAAAGAAGATCAATGACGTAATGAGTGGGATGGAAACAGAGGAATAGGTGGAAAAAATGAAAAACATTTCAGAAATACTGGAAAATGTAAAAACCGTTGGCATTGGCGGTCACATCCGTCCGGATGGGGACTGCATTGGTTCCTGTATGGCTCTGTATCTCTATATCCGGAAATATTTTCCTGATATAGAAGCAGATGTTTATCTGGAAGACCGGAAACCTGTATTTGATTACATTGACAGAATGGATGAGGTTAAGACAGAAGCAGAAGAAGATAAGGTGTATGATCTTTTATCACCTGTGATGTCAGCGCACTGGACAGGCTTGCTGTTGCTCGGAAATATTTCGATGCAGCAAAAAAGACAGCCTGCATTGATCATCATGTGAGCAATAACGGATTTGCGGATGTCAATCATGTAAGAGGCGAGATCAGCTCTGCCAGCGAAGTTCTTTACGGACTTCTGGATTCAGACAAGATCGATCGTTCCATTGCGGTTCCTATTTATACAGGAATGGCACATGATACCGGCGTGTTCCAGTATTCTTCCACAACACCGGAAACCATGAGGATTGCCGGAGAACTGATGAAAACAGGATTTGATTTCAGCAGGATCATCGATGAGTCCTTTTACCAGAAAACATATCTTCAGAATCAGGTCATGGGACGTGTCCTGGCAGAGAGTATTCTCCTTCAGGGCGGTAAGTGTGTGGTCGGATATCTGAAAAAACGGGAGATGGATTTCTACAGTGTGGAAGGAAAGGATCTGGAGGGAATCGTGAGCCAGCTCCGTCTGACTGCTGGTGTGGAGGTTGCGATCTTTATCTATGAGATGCAGACGCAGTTCTTTAAGGTATCTCTCCGTTCCAATGGTAAGGTGGATGTAAGCAAGATTGCCGTATTTTTCGGAGGCGGCGGACATGTGCGTGCAGCCGGCTGTGATATGCAGGGCTCCATGTACGATGTGATCAACAACCTTACCGCTGAAATTGAAAAACAGCTTGCAGAGGAGTAAAGATAAGATCATGGACGGAATACTTGTGATCCGAAAGGAAAAAGGTTATACCTCTCATGATGTTGTTGCAAAGCTGCGTGGGATTCTCCACATGAAAAAGATCGGCCATACCGGGACTCTGGATCCGGCAGCAGAGGGAGTACTTCCTGTTGCACTGGGCAAGGGGACCCGGCTGGTGGAGCTTCTTACAGAAAAAGAAAAACATATGAGGCGGTTTTAAGGCTGGGAGTTTCCACAGATACCCAGGACATGACCGGAGCTGTTCTTTCTGAGAAACCTGTGACCGTCACGGAAGAGGAAGTCCGTGAGGCAGTGGGATCCTTTGTGGGAGAACAGCAGCAGGTCCCTCCTATGTATTCGGCCCTGAAGGTAAATGGAAAGAAGCTTTACGAACTGGCCAGAGAAGGAAAAACCATAGAGCGTAAGCCGCGCCCTGTGGTTTTTTATGAGATAAGGATACTGGATATGGAGCTTCCGCTGGTACGCATAAGCGTTACCTGTAGCAAGGGCACCTATATCCGTACACTTTGCAATGACATCGGAGAAAAATTAGGCTGCGGCGGAGCCATGGAAGAGCTGCTTCGGACCAGGTCCGGAAATTTCACTCTGGAAGAGAGCATGACACTTTCCCAGGTGGAGGAAGCGGTTGCCGATGGGACCATCGGGGAAAAGCTTGTTTCCATCGAGGATGTACTTTCCGTGTATCCGGTCCTTACCTGTACACCGGAGGGAGACAGACTTCTCAATAACGGAAACCCGCTTCCGGAAGAACTGGTACAGGGAGGCAGCAGGGAAGAAAAAGTCCGGATGTATAAAAGCAGCGGAAATTTCACAGGAATATACGGCTGGGATGAAAGAAAACAGAAATACGTACCCATCCGCATGTTTTTTGTATGACATTTTATAAAAACTTGCAGGAGCAGCAGAAGATATGGAATACTTGAAGATCGACGGAGAATTTCCGCGCCTTTCAAAGAGTGCGGTGACACTTGGAAAATTTGACGGCATACACCGTGGACACCAGAAACTGGTGGAGAAGATCCTGGAACAGAAAGAAAAAGGTCTGCAGACAGTCCTTTTTTCTCTTGGCATCGGCAGTCAGATGATCTTTACAAAAGAGGAACGATGTCAGCTTCTTGAGAAAGCAGGCGTGGATGTGCTGATCGAATGTCCGCTGGATAACCGGATCCGTCATATGAAAGCGGAAACCTTTGTTAAAGAAATCCTGGTGGGAGATCTTCAGGCGGAGCATGTTGCAGTGGGAGAAGATTTCAGGTTCGGGTATGAACGCAAGGGAACACCACAGCTTCTGGAGACTATGGGAAGGAAGCTTGGCTTTACTGTGGATGTTGTTCCGAAAGAAATGGAAGGCCGCAGAAAGATCAGCAGTACATTTATCCGTGAGGAACTGAAAAAGGGAAATATGGAAAAGGTTAATGATCTGCTGGGAATCCCCTTTTTTGTGGACGGTGTGATCGAACATGGAAGAGGAATGGGACATAAGGTCCTTCTTCCCACTACCAATATCGTTCCTGCAAAAGAAAAGCTGATGCCGCCAAATGGCGTTTATGATACCGTGTCCCATTTTAAGGACAGAACCCTTTGCGGGATCACAAACGTAGGATATAAACCAACCATCGGAGAGAAATTCCTGGGTGTTGAGACCTATCTTTTTGACTGTGAAGAGGATCTGTACGGAGAGCCCTGCAGAGTGGAATTCTTTCATTATTCCAGACCGGAGAAGCGCTTTTCGTCCATAGAAGCACTGAAGCAGCAGCTCCTGAAGGATGCAGAAAAGGGAAAGGCTTATTTCCGCAGCCTCGAAAAATAAAAACTTTCGGGAAAAACTTTTCGAAAAAACAGTTTACAGGTCAGAAACCGTGTGCTATACTGTTCGAGGTGAAAAAAGCCAGTATTCAGAAGCCGGAGACTCCGACCACTTCTTAATACCCGGCGTTTAATTAAAATTTCAAGGAGGAAACAATAATGATTTCTAAAGAAAAGAAAACAGCGATCATGAAAGAGTATGCAAGAACAGAGGGTGACACAGGTTCACCGGAGGTTCAGGTTGCAGTTCTTACAGCAAGAATCCAGGAGCTCACAGAGCATCTTAAAACACACCACAAAGATCATCATTCCAGAAGAGGTCTTCTGAAAATGGTAGGTCAGAGACGTGGCCTTCTTGCTTATCTTAAGAAAACAGACATCGAAAGATACCGTGCACTGATTGAGAAATTAGGTTTAAGAAAATAATTGCTACGGGAGGGGCGGATGATTCCATCCGCCCCATTTTAACATGTGTGATAAACACAGACGGAATTACCGCAGGAGTGATTTCCGAGACTACTGAAAAGCCCATTTCCGGTCGAGATCTTTTTCAAAGGAAGTGGTCTTTTCAGTTGTTTCGGGCTCCTGTCAGATATTAATATAATAAGAAAAGGAGAACGAATATGTACAAAAGTTATTCCATGGAACTTGCAGGAAGAACACTGACTGTAGATATCGGACGTGTAGCGAAACAGGCCAATGGTGCTGCTCTTATGCACTATGGTGATACTACAGTCCTTGCTACTGCTACCGCATCCAAAGAGCCAAGAGAAGGAATCGATTTCTTCCCGTTAAGTGTTGAGTATGAGGAGAAGATGTATGCAGTAGGAAAGATCCCGGGAGGATTCAACAAGAGAGAGGGTAAGGCAAGCGAGCATGCAATCCTTACATCCCGTGTTATCGACCGTCCGATGCGTCCGCTGTTTCCAAAGGATTACAGAAATGACGTAACTCTGGTAGATATGGTTATGTCTGTTGATCCGGAATGCAATCCGGAGATCCCGGCTATGCTTGGTTCTTCCATTGCAACCTGTATTTCTGATATCCCATTTGACGGTCCATGCGCAACCACACAGGTTGGTATGATCGACGGCGAGTTTATCATCAACCCGACACTTGCACAGAAGGCAGTTTCTGATCTTCAGCTTACGGTTGCTTCTACAAGAGAGAAGGTTATCATGATTGAGGCCGGAGCTAATGAGATCCCGGAAGATAAGATGATCGAGGCTATCTACAAGGCTCATGAAGTGAACCAGGAGATCATCAAATTCATTGACCAGATCGTAGCAGAGTGCGGAAAAGAGAAACATTCCTACGAGTCCTGTGCAGTACCTCAGGAGCTTTTTGATGAGATCAAGAAGATCGTTCCTCCGGAAGAGATGGAGGTTGCCGTATTCTCTGATGACAAGCAGACACGTGAGAATAACATCAGCGAGATCACTGATAAGCTGAAAGAAGCTTTTGCAGACAATGAGGAATGGCTTGCCGTTCTCGGTGAGGCTGTATATCAGTACCAGAAGAAGACTGTCCGCAAGATGATCCTCAAAGATCATAAACGTCCGGATGGACGTGAGATCAGACAGATCCGTCCGCTGGCTGCAGAGACAGATATCATCCCGAGAGTTCATGGTTCTGCCATGTTCACAAGAGGACAGACTCAGATCTGTACCGTTACTACACTTGCTCCTCTTACAGAGGCACAGCGTCTTGACGGACTGGATGAGTTTGAGACATCCAAGAGATATATGCACCACTACAACTTCCCGTCCTACTCTGTAGGTGAGACCAAGCCTTCCAGAGGACCGGGACGTCGTGAGATCGGTCACGGAGCACTTGCTGAGAGAGCACTGGTACCGGTACTTCCTACAGAGGAAGAATTCCCATATGCAATCCGTACCGTATCTGAGACATTTGAGTCCAACGGCTCCACATCCCAGGCAAGTATCTGTGCATCTACCATGTCACTGATGGCTGCCGGTGTACCGATCAGAAAACCGGTTGCAGGTATTTCCTGCGGACTTGTTACAGGTGAAACAGACGATGATTACATCGTTCTTACAGATATCCAGGGCCTTGAGGACTTCTTCGGAGATATGGACTTCAAGGTAGCCGGAACACATGACGGAATCACAGCGATCCAGATGGATATTAAGATCCATGGTCTTACAAGACCGATCGTTGAGGAAGCGATCCGCAGAACAAAAGAGGCAAGAGAATATATCCTGACAGAAGTTATGGAGAAATGTATCGACAAGCCTCGTACAACTGTTGGGGAGTTTGCTCCGAAGATCATCCAGATCCAGATCGACCCGCAGAAGATCGGTGATGTAGTCGGACAGAGAGGAAAGACTATCAACACGATCATCGAGCGTACAGGTGTGAAGATCGACATCACAGACGACGGCGCAGTTTCTATTTGCGGAACAGACCAGAAGGGTATGGATGAAGCAAAACGTATGATCGAGATCATCACTACCGAGTTTGAGGCAGGACAGATCTTTACAGGACGCGTAGTCAGCATCAAAGAGTTTGGCGCATTCCTTGAGTTTGCACCGGGCAAGGAGGGAATGGTACACATTTCCAAGATCTCCAAACAGAGGATCAACCGTGTTGAGGATGTTCTCACACTTGGCGACAAAGTTAAGGTTATCTGCCTTGGCAAGGACAAGATGGGAAGAATCAGCTTCAGCATGAAGGATGTACCGGAAGAAGCATAAATGATGAGATACCACAATATTACCAAGGACGATATGTTAAACGGAGACGGACTTCGTGTAGTGCTCTGGGTAGCTGGCTGTTCACACGGCTGCCGGGAGTGCCAGAATCCCATTACCTGGGATCCGAATGGAGGTCTGCCCTTTACGGACAGCGAGCGAGCTGAGATATTTGCAGAGCTGGACAAGGATTATATCAGCGGGATCACCTTTTCAGGAGGCGATCCTCTGCATCCTTCCAATATCGCTGAGGTAACAGCTCTTGCAAGAGAGATCAGAGAGAAGTATCCGGATAAGACGATCTGGCTGTATACGGGTTCTCTCTGGGAAGAAATCCAGCAGTACGAGATCATCCATTATCTGGATGTATGCGTGGACGGGGAATTTCAGGTGGACAAGAAAGAGGTTCGTCTGAAATGGAAAGGCTCCTCAAATCAGAGGGTGATCGATGTACAGGCGTCACTTCGTGAGAACCGTGTGGTTCTGTACACGGAGTGATCAGAGGTTTTTTGAAATTACCTATTGGGAGTGGAACGAAAAATGAAAAGAATTGCGAAATTTCACAAGGTAAGTTTTGAACAGTTTGCAAAGGACTGGAAGGATACCTTTGAACAGTATTCAGAAGAGGAGATCCGGAATATCTACGACAGTCTGAAGCTTCCGAAGAGAGCTACGACCGGAAGTGCAGGATATGATTTTTATGCACCTGTGGATGTGACCATGAAGCCAGGTGAGATCGTAAAGATACCGACTGGTATCCGTGTAGAGATGGAAGAGGGCTGGGTTCTGAAATGTTATCCGAGAAGCGGACTGGGATTTAAATTCCGGCTGCAGTTGAATAACACAGTGGGAATCATTGACAGCGATTATTTCTTTTCCGACAACGAAGGTCATATCTTTGCCAAGCTGACTAACGATACAAGAGAAGATAAAACGATCCAGATCCCGGCAGGAACCGGTTTTATGCAGGGGATCTTTGTGGAATACGGAATCACTGTGGATGACGATGCAGATGCAGTAAGAAACGGTGGCTTCGGAAGTACCACAAAATAAAACAAAAGCCCGGAAGGCGGAGGTGTGAAGACCACATACATCCGATTTTCCGGGCTTGTTTTGTGTAGTTACTGCTTTCCGATAAATGCACGGTTTAGCTGAGAGGTGCGTCTGCCTCCTCGTCTGCACGTGCTTTTTCCACGACTGCGTTAAAGGCATTTGCGGCAGCGTCGTACTCTTCATCATCTTCAATGTTTGCCAGCATCGGATCGCCGTCTGCTGTGCGGGAGAAGCTGTAGAGATAAACCTCACCGGTCTCATTCTGGCCGTTCTCATCCAGTGGGAGAAGTGCGATATATTCTTTGTTCTCTACAGGGAAAATAGTAAGGATGGCACATTCTACCTCAGTATCGTCATCCATAGTCAGGGTAATGGTATGATGTGCCTCATCTACCTTGCTTTCGCAGTTGGCTGTACAGGAAGCGCAGTCGCTTGGTGCACATCCGCTTTTGTTAAATTCATCACTCATAAAAAAATCCTCCGTTCTGCTGCTGCCTGTAAATAAGGGGGCAGCTCTGCATGATATAGAGAACATTTTAACAGATATGACGTAGAACAGCAACAAAATATTTGAGAGCCTGAGAAAACTTTCAAAATATTTTTTGCTTAATCCGACAATGTGAGATATAATAAAAATATGACGAAAAAATGAGGAGAAAATATAAAAATATGAAATTTATTTCCTGGAATGTAAATGGGATCCGGGCCTGTATCACCAAGGGCTTTGAGGAACGCTTTCATGAGCTGGATGCGGATATTTTCTGTCTGCAGGAGACGAAATGCCAGCAGGGACAGGTAAAGCTGGAACTTCCCGGATATCATCAGTACTGGAACTACGCAAACCGCAGAGGCTATTCAGGTACAGCCATTTTTACGAAGAGGGAGCCATTGTCTGCGGCTTACGGGATCGGGATAGAGGAGCATGATAAAGAAGGACGTGTCATCACGCTGGAATTCGATGAGTATTATTTTGTGACTGTATATACTCCCAACTCCCAGAGTGAGCTCCGCCGTCTGGAATATCGTATGAAATGGGAAGAGGATTTCCTGGCTTATCTCCTGAAACTGCAGGAGAAGAAACCGGTGATCTGCTGTGGCGACCTTAATGTGGCACATCAGGAGATCGATCTCAAGAACCCGAAGACCAACCGCAAAAATGCAGGCTTTACTGATGAAGAGAGAGCCTGCTTTACCAGAGCCCTTGAGAGTGGCTTTATTGATACATTCCGCTATTTTTATCCGGATAAAGAGGGCGTTTACTCCTGGTGGTCCTACCGTTTCCGTGCACGAGAGAAGAACGCCGGCTGGCGTATCGACTATTTCCTTGTTTCCCCTTCCCTGAAAGAAAAGCTTCAGGATGCGAAGATCCACGGAGAGATCATGGGATCCGATCATTGCCCGGTTGAGCTGGATATTGATCTGTGACGGATCCGGCGAAAAGGATTTCTATGGATTTGAATAATAAAAAGAGAAAAGGAGGAGTTGCCTTGGCAAGCCGCAGATTAGGTCGAGTGGAAAAAGGTCAGCCGCTGATACTTGGCGCCAACAAAATGGAGGGCGGTTATAATTTTGCAGTGGAGGCATCGGAGGATTCCGAAGTGTCCCTGCTTTTATATAAAAAAAGAGGAGCTGCCGCACCGGTGGAGATCGTTTTTCCAAAGGATTTCCATACAGGACGTGTGTGGGCACTGAAGCTGTGCAGTGCTTCTCTGAAGGAGTTTGAATATAATTATAAAATAGACGGTGAGATCGTGCAGGATCCGTATGCATACGGACTTCACGGGAGAGAGCATTTCGGAGTACCTTACGATCCGGAAAAGGAGGTCCGCTGTCGCTTCCTTAATGAGAATGTTTCCGGCTGGGAAAATGAAACTGCACCGGCAGTAGAATATGAAAATATGATCCTGTACAAGCTTCATGTCCGTGGTTATACGAAGCTTGCCAGAAAGATGGTTTCCCATAAGGGGACTTTTCTTGGCCTGACAGAGATGATCCCTTACTGGAAAGAACTTGGGATCAATGCCATTGAACTGATGCCTGCCTATGAATTCTGTGAGGTTCCGATCAATAAACCGAAGGAAGGCAGTGAACACATCAAGACCCGTCGAAAGGAAAATGTAGTGAATTACTGGGGCTATGCATCCGGCTTCTATTTCAGCCCGAAGAGTGCTTACTGCAGCACCAGAGAACCGGAGCAGGAATTTCGGTATATGATCCGGGAGCTGCACAAGAACGGCATTGCCTGTATCATGGAATTCTATTTTCCAGAGGAAACAGACAGCCTGATGGCTCTTCGAGCTTTGCAGTTCTGGAGAGATTTTTACCATGTAGATGGATTTCATGTGCTGGGAGAGGGCTTTAACCGGGAGATGCTTCTTCGGGATGGGATCCTTTCCGGAGCAAAACTGATCTTCCAGGGCTTTGATTTTGATCATTTTTACAGAGGAAAGCTTCCGGTCAGACGCTGCGGAGCGGAGAGCAATATGAATTTTCTCCAGGATATGCGCCGTTTCCTGAAAAGCGATGAAGGTATGGTGGAGGCTGCAGCATGGCATATCCGTCATAACAGCGAGAATCATGGAGTGATCAATTACATGGTCTGCCAGGACGGATTTACCATGAATGACCTGGTGAGCTACAATTATAAACATAACGAGGCCAATGGCGAGGGCAATCAGGACGGAAGCAGCTATAATTATTCCTGGAACTGTGGTGTGGAAGGCCCTACCCGTAAGGTTTCCGTCCGTCAGATGAGGGAACGCCAGATCAAAAATGCCTTTCTGATGATGCTGCTGAGTCAGGGTGTTCCCATGATCTATCACGGTGATGAATTCGGCAATTCCCAGAGCGGAAACAATAATGCCTACTGTCAGGATAATGCTACCGGCTGGACAGACTGGAAGGGCCTTTCCAGAAACCAGGGACTGAGGAAATTTGTAAAGGATGCCATTGCTTTTCGTAAGGCCCATCCCGTTCTTCATATGCCGGTGGAACTGAAAGGGGTAGATTATCTGACCAAGGGGTTCCCGGATGTGTCTCTTCACGGGGAACGTGCCTGGTATCTGAGCTATGAGAATACCAGCAGGCTTCTTGGTATGATGTACTACGGAGCCTATGCAAGGGAAAAAGAGGATCTGGAGGCTGCAGAGGATGATTTTATTTACATCGGCTATAATTTCCACTGGGAAAACCGGAGCCTTGCTCTGCCCAATCTCCCGGAAGGCATGTGCTGGAAAAAAATCGCAGATACCTCTCTTCACGGAACAGGATTCTGTCTGGAGGAGGAAGAAGAATATAAAAAATCAATCGAAATAGGCCCCCGCGCCATTGTGGTATTGCTGGGCAGACAGGAGGCGGAGAAAGATGCGATCATGGCACCCGTGGCTGCACTTCAGGACCATCACGAGGCATAAGCTTCTGGTGATGAAATATTGTTTTCGTATCGGGTTATATAAGCAGGGGTTGCTTCATGACCTGTCCAAATATTCCCCGACGGAATTTCTGGTAGGCTGTAAATATTATCAGGGGACAAGAAGTCCCAACAACGCAGAACGTGAGGCAACCGGCGTATCCATGTCCTGGCTGCACCATAAGGGAAGAAACAGACACCATTTTGAACATTGGGTAGACTATTCCCTTGACGGTGAGCATGTGATCATGGGAGCCAGAATGCCCAGAAAATATGTGGCGGAAATGGTCATGGACCGGATCAGTGCATCCAGAAACTATCTGGGAGAGGAATATACCTATCATGAACCATTGCAGTATTTTCTGAAAAGCAAGGAGAAGCTGTGGTTTATCCACCCACAGACAAAGAAAGAGCTGGAGGGACTTCTCCGGATCCTGGATAAATACGGAGAGGATAAGACCCTGTGGTATATCCGCAATGTATATCTATGTGATAACCGCGGAAAAAAGTGAAAAGCCCTGGGAAAAAGCTTCGAAATCACAGATAGGGGTGTATTTTTGGCAGGTTGTCTGATATAATATTCAGATATCAGGAGGAAGAATGAATGGATACACCAACAATTGCGAAATACTATAGAGAGAAAGATCCCATGGAGCGCCTGAAGCTTCTGGAGCAGTCCATTGCAGCAGGAGAAGAACCGGAAGAAAACAGGATCCGCAAGGAACTCTGGGAGATCCGTTACAGCGATAAAGCTGAGACTGGTGATACCAGGGCAGACGGTTATCTCGGTCTCTGGATGACCATGGAGTTTAACCGGAATTCCGCTTCCAGATTCTTTGGTACAAGAAGTGCGAAGAAAGAGATAGGCAAGTATCTTAAGAAGCTGAAATTTCAGGAGCTCCAGGAAAGGGGCGGCCTTTATGAGGAGCTTCTTTACCGGGAATGCTGTCATCTGGTTCTGGTCTACATGGATCTCTGTCAGACAGATAAATCCTATAACACAACGATTTTCGGCCTGATCCACATCAAGGAGGACAGTGCGAAGGCCAAGGTCCAGAGAGACATCAGGGAAACAGCTGTGGAGCTTCCGGCTAATCTTGGAATGGAAGCTGAGCTTGGAATCATCACAAGAGCTGCCAGAGAGATCTACAGGCAGTATTATCCCAACGAAGGAAACATTTAGGAGGCCGGAGAGCTTCCGTTTCAGGCTGTCTGACTACTCAGGCAGCCTTTTGTTGCCATGCATCCGATAAAATATTCTGAGATTTTTTGAACGAAGATCCATGTCGGGTGTGAAGAGAAACATTCAGGAGGTTACTATTTTATGAATCCCAATCATCTGAAAGCATATGAAGTCCTGAAGGAAGAGGAGCTTCAGGATATTCATTCAAAAGGATGGCTTCTGAGACACAAAAAAACAGGAGCCAGAGTGATGCTCATCGAGAATAGTGATGAGAATAAGGTTTTTAACATTGCATTCCGTACACCGCCGAAAAACAGCACAGGTGTTGCTCATATATTGGAACACAGCGTACTGTGCGGCTCCAGGGAATTTCCGCTTAAGGATCCTTTTGTGGAGCTGGTAAAAGGTTCTCTTAATACCTTCCTTAATGCCATGACCTATCCGGATAAGACCTGCTACCCGATAGCAAGCTGTAATGACCGGGATTTCCAGAATCTGATGCATGTATATCTGGATGCGGTATTCTATCCGAATATTTACAAAAAAGAAGAGATCTTCCGTCAGGAAGGCTGGAACTACCATCTGGAGAAAAAAGAAGGCCCGCTGAAATACAACGGTGTCGTTTACAATGAAATGAAGGGTGCTTTTTCCTCACCGGATGATGTTCTGGAGCGTGAGATCATGAATTCCCTGTTCCCGGATACCACCTATGGCTGTGAGTCCGGCGGAGATCCTGTAAATATCCCGGATCTCAGTTACGAGGAATTCCTGGATTTCCACAGACAGTACTATCATCCGTCCAACAGCTTTATCTATCTCTATGGAAACATGGATATGGAGGAGAAACTGGAGTTTATTGACAGCCATTATCTGTCTGCCTTTGATTCCCTTGCCATTGATTCCCAGATCCGGGATCAGGAAGCTTTTGCCCAGGTAAAAGATATCCAGAAAAATTATCCGGTGTCAGAGGACGAAGGAGAAGAGGATAACACTTATCTTTCCTACAATATGGTTGTGGGTGAAGCAGCAGATATCAACTTAAGTCTTGCTTTCGAAGTCCTGGATTACGCACTTTTAAGCGCACCGGGTGCACCGTTGAAACAGGCACTTCTGGATGCAAAGATTGGCAAGGATATCTATGGCTCCTTTGAGGATGGAATCAAACAGACCTATTTCTCCATCGTGGCAAAGGGAGCCAACTTAAGCCAGAAAGAGGAATTTGTCAAAGTGATCCGTGACACCCTCACAAAGATCATGGAGGAAGGTATCGACAAGAAGGCAGTAACAGCCGGAATCAACTACTACGAATTCCGTTTCCGTGAGGCAGATTTCTCTTCCTATCCGAAGGGACTGATGTATGGCCTGGATATTTTAAGCAGCTGGCTTTATGACGATACAAAGCCGTTCTGTGAAGTACAGCTTCTTGAGGGATTTGAGTTCCTCAAAAAAGCTCTGGAAGAGGGATATTTTGAGGATCTGATCCGTAAATATCTTCTGGATAATACCCATGGCGCGATCCTTTCCCTGGTACCGGAGAAAGGCCTTGCTGCTAAGAGAGACAAAGAACTGGAAGAAAAACTGGAGAATTACAGAAAGAGCCTTTCTGATGAAGAGCTTACCCGGATGGTAGAGAATACAAAAGCCCTGGAAGCTTATCAGGAATCCGAGGAAGATCCGGAAACACTGACCTGTATCCCGATGCTTTCCAGAGAAGATATCAAAAAAGAGATCACAGGACTGACAAACGAGGAGCACCATGTGGAGGACAGCCTGTTTCTGTATCATGATGTGTGCACCAATGGTATCGGTTATGCAGATCTTCTTTTTGAGATCCATGACTTTGATGTTGACACAGTCCATTATCTGGGACTTCTGAAATCTGTGCTTGGTGCAGTGGATACAGAGAATTACACATATGGCGAGTTGTTTAATGAAGTGAATGCGAGAACCGGCGGTATTGCCTATGGGATAGAGGTTTTTGATGATGCCCAGGATACCGATGCATTCCGTGCCATGTTTGCCGTAAGAGGAAAAGCGTTATATCCGGAGATGGATTTCATGTTTTCCATGATCCGGGAGGTTCTTACAACTTCGAAGCTGGATGACACCAAACGTCTCTACGAGATCATTGCCAGAGTGAGATCCAGAGCCCAGGCCAGCCTTGCAAGTGCAGGCCATTCCACCGCCGTTCTCCGTGGTGCTTCCTACGCATCTCCGATGGCGGCATTCCAGGATGAGATGGCAGGAATCGGATATTATCAGTTTATCGAAAAACTGGAGAAGGATTTTGACAGCTGCAAGGATGAGATCGTGAAAAATCTCCGTAAGGTGATGGAAGAGGTCCTTCGTCCGGAGAATTTCTGTGTAAGCTATACCGGAGAGAGAGAATCTCTGGATGTAGTAAAAGCACAGGCTGCCGGGATCAAAAAAGTTTTGTTTAACGGACAGAAGCCGGAGTCTGTGAAGCAGGCCCCCTGCATAAAGAAAAACGAAGCCTTCAAGACCTCCGGCCAGGTCCAGTATGTGGCACAGAACGGAAACTTCCGCAAAAAAGGCCTGGAGTATACCGGTGCACTGGAGATCCTGAAAGTGATCTTAAGCTACGATTATCTCTGGATCAACCTTCGTGTAAAGGGTGGAGCGTATGGCTGCATGAGTGGCTTTAAGAGAAACGGAGAGAGCTTCCTGGTATCCTACCGTGATCCCCATCTAAAGAGAACCCTGGAAGTATACCAAGGAGTGCCGGATTATATCCGTGCCTTTGAGGCAGACGAGCGTGAGATGACAAAATATATTATCGGAACGATCAGCAACAAGGATGTGCCGAGAACTCCGCAGATGCAGGGAAGTATCTCAAAAACCGCATATTTCTCCAATGTTACAGAGGATATGCTCCAGAAGGAAAGAAATCAGATCCTCGGAGCGCAGAAGGAGGATATCCAGAAACTGGCAGCTCTTGTAGAAGCAGTACTTTCCGATGATCAGATCTGCGTAGTAGGAAGTGAGACTGCAATAGAGAAGGCGGAAGATGTATTCATGGAAGTGAAGCCACTGATCGGCTGATGAGAAACAAAGCCTGCTGTCCGTTAAATGGGATAGCAGGCTGTGAAAGGATTATGAGAGGATAAAGAATGGATAATAATTTTAGATCAGGCTTTGTTGCGATCATCGGAAGACCGAATGTTGGAAAATCCACGCTGATGAACCATCTTATCGGACAGAAGATCGCCATCACATCAAACAAGCCACAGACAACCAGAAACAAGATACAGACTGTGTATACCTGTGATGAGGGACAGATCGTATTTTTGGACACACCGGGTATCCACAAGGCAAAAAACAAGCTTGGAGAATACATGGTACAGGTTGCGGAGAGAACCCTGAAGGAAGTAGATGCCATTATGTGGCTGGTGGAGCCGTCCACATTCGTAGGTGCGGGAGAGCGCCACATTGCCGAGCAGCTGCAGAAGGTTGGAGTTCCAGTGATTCTCATCATCAACAAGATCGATACGGTAAAAAAAGAAGAGCTTCTTCCTGCGATCGATACCTACCGTAAGATCTGCGATTTTGCAGAGATCATTCCTTGCTCTGCCCTCCGCGGAAAAAACACACAGGATATCATTCCAAGTATTTTCAAATATCTTCCGTACGGACCGATGTTCTATGATGAGGATACAGTTACCGACCAGCCTCAGCGCCAGATCGCCGCAGAGATCATCCGTGAGAAGGCTCTGCATGCACTGGATGAGGAGATCCCTCACGGAATCGCCGTTGCCATCGACCGGATGAAGAAACGTCCGGGAAGAAGCAACATCATAGATATTGATGCGACCATCATCTGCGAGCGTAATTCCCACAAAGGCATCATCATCGGAAAACAGGGTGCCATGTTGAAAAAGATCGGAAGCAATGCCCGCTATGAGCTGGAGCGTATGCTGGAAGCAAAGGTAAACCTAAAGCTCTGGGTCAAGGTGACTAAGAACTGGAGAGACAGTGATTTCCTGATCAAGAACTTTGGATATGATAAGAAAGAAATCTGAAAATGAGTGATCTGATTACCGTACAGGGAGTGGTACTTTCTGCTATGCCGGTAGGGGATTATGACAAGCGGATCGTCCTTCTCACAAGAGAGAGGGGGAAGATCTCCGCTTTTGCCAAGGGAGCGAGACGGCAGAACAGTCCGTTCATGGCAGCAGCTAACCCGTTTGTATTCGGAAGCTTTACTCTTTATGAGGGAAGGACGAGCTATAATCTGAATCAGGTCAGCGTGCAGCATCATTTTGTGGAGCTGGCCACCCGGCAGCCGGGGGTTTACTATGGATATTATTTTCTGGAGCTGGCAGATTATTTTGGCAAAGAGGGAACGGATGAGAAGGAGATGATGAATCTTCTCTATGTGACCATCAAAGCCATTTTGAATCCTCATATAGAAGACCGGCTGGTGCGCTGTATCTATGAACTGCGGACTATGGTGATCCAGGGCGTGATGCCGCAGCTGTTCCAGTGTGCGGGCTGCGGGAGAGAGCTTACGGAGGAAGAAACCGGAGAACTTTTTTTCTCCCAGGACGAGCATGGGATCCTGTGTGCGGACTGCAGCAGGATGGCCATGGACAGGAAACGGATCTCAGCGGCTGCCCTGTATGCCATGCGCTACATAGCCGTGTCCCCCCTGGCAAAGCTGTATACGTTTACAGTACGGGATGATGTGCTGCGGGAACTGGAACGCCACATTTACCGGTATACGGAGCTGAATACAGACAAGCGGTTTAAAAGTCTGGAGATCCTGGAATTGATGAGATAGATCACTGCCGGCTGCGGAATAACCGTAACGATTTATTTTTCAAAAGCAGGACAGGAAGCAATGCAAATGGAAATATCCTTGAAAAATCATGAGGATACTAGTATAATAAGACCAAAAATGTAAAAAAGCAGCTTTTTCCGGAGCTTTCCGGACGCATTTGGCGGAACAGCTGCAAGTCAAGAGGAGAGAAATCATGGAAAAGACAATGGAAAAGATCGTAGCTCTTGCAAAAGCCAGAGGATTTGTTTACCCGGGTTCCGAGATCTACGGCGGCCTGGCAAACACGTGGGATTATGGAAATCTCGGTGTAGAGCTTAAAAATAACGTAAAACGTGCATGGTGGCAGAAATTCATTCAGGAGTCTCCGTACAATGTAGGTGTTGACTGTGCGATCCTTATGAACCCGCAGACATGGATCGCTTCCGGACATCTTGGCGGATTTTCTGATCCTCTTATGGACTGTAAAGAGTGCCACGAGCGTTTCCGTGCAGATAAACTCATTGAGGACTTTTGTGCAGAGCATGACATTGCCATTGAGGGAAGCGTAGATGCATGGTCCCAGGAGAAGATGATGGACTTCATCAAAGAACACGAGGTAGGATGTCCGAGCTGTGGTAAACACAACTTCACAGATATCCGTCAGTTCAACCTGATGTTCAAGACATTCCAGGGTGTTACCGAAGATGCCAAGAATACTGTATATTTAAGACCGGAGACTGCACAGGGTATTTTCGTAAACTTCAAGAACGTACAGAGAACATCCCGTAAAAAGATCCCGTTTGGTATCGGCCAGATCGGTAAATCCTTCCGTAACGAGATCACACCGGGTAACTTCACATTCCGTACCCGTGAGTTCGAGCAGATGGAGCTTGAGTTCTTCTGCGAGCCGGATACAGATCTTGAGTGGTTTGCAT
Source organism: Ruminococcus sp. SR1/5 (assembly GCF_000209835.1). Taxonomy (NCBI): domain Bacteria; kingdom Bacillati; phylum Bacillota; class Clostridia; order Eubacteriales; family Oscillospiraceae; genus Ruminococcus; species Ruminococcus sp. SR1/5. The sequence continues at coordinate 1,621,412 of NC_021014.1, forward strand.
ACTGGAAGAAGTTCTGCCTTGACTGGCTGAGTGCTCTCGGACTTAAGGATGATGAGGTTCGTTACCGTGACCATGATAAGGAAGAGCTGAGCTTCTACAGCAAGGCTACCACAGATGTGGAATTCCTTTTCCCATTCGGATGGGGTGAGCTCTGGGGAATCGCTGACAGAACAGATTATGACCTGACACAGCATCAGAATGTATCCGGCCAGGATCTCACATACTTTGATGATGAGAAGAAACAGAAATATATCCCATACGTTATCGAGCCATCACTTGGAGCAGACCGTATGGTACTTGCTTTCCTCTGCAGCGCTTACGATGAGGAAGTTCTGGATGCAGAGAAGAACGATGTCCGTACAGTCCTTCATTTCCATCCGGTGCTTGCACCGGTTAAGATCGGTGTGCTTCCGCTTTCCAAGAAGCTTAACGAGGGTGCTGAGAAGATCTACCAGCAGCTTTCCAAGAAGTACAACTGTGAGTACGATGATCGTGGAAATATCGGTAAACGTTACCGCAGACAGGATGAGATCGGTACTCCGTTCTGTATCACTTATGACTTCGAGTCTGAGAATGACGGTGCAGTTACAGTCCGTGACCGTGACACTATGGAGCAGGTACGTGTGAAGATCGATGAGCTTGATGCATACTTTGCTGATAAATTTACATTTTAAGTAAATACATTTTTTAATAAAAAACCTCCGGCTATTTTCTGGCCGGAGGCTTTTTTCAATAAGTCTGTTTTTCATCCGCCAGTTTCTTGGCGACATTCCGTATACATTTTTGAAAGCCCGGGAAAAATGCAGCTGATTGGGATATCCGACTGCATTTCCGATATCTGCGATAGACAGGGCTGTGATCTTAAGAAGTTCTGCAGCTTTGGTCATGCGATAGCTGATCAGGAATTCCTGGGGAGAACGTCCGATGGTGTCGTGGAAGATCTTACCGAAGTAGCTTCGGTTCAGGCCGCAGCAGGCTGCGATATCCTCAATGGAAATATCATTCTGGAAATTCTGTTCAATAAAAGAGAGCGCCTCCTTGATATAAAAATCACGGATACTTCCATCCTGTTTCATGCGGACAGTTTCAGTAGAGCGCATAAAGTAATCCAGAAAAAGCCAGGTATGTCCGATAAGATGAAAGGGTGATTCCTGGGAATTATGGCTGATATAAAGCATTTCCTCCATCATTTTCTGGCGGAGATCTGCAGAGTGGCTGTGATAGACCGGATGATCCGGACTTAAACCTGCAGTTTCCACGATCTCTTTTGCCCGGAGCCCGTCAAATTCCACCCAGGTGTACTCCCATGGAAAGTCGGTATCTGCAATGTAGGTGTTGATCTGACCGGGAAAAAGCATGAAACCCTGGCCGCTTTTTACCTGATAGGTGATGGTCTCTCCTGCGGAATTGTCTGCCATCAGAGTTCCTGTACCGGAGATCACATAATGAAAAATATAATGGTTTCGTGCGGCCGGGCCGAATGAATGTGCCGGAGCGCAGTGCTCCCAGCCATATTGGTATAGTCCGATATCAACAAAGTTTTCATTTGGAAAAACGGAGAAGAGAAGGTCATTCATATTTTTATCCTTTAGGCGCATGATTTTGTCTGGTTTCAGTAACATTATATATTAAAACAGCAGGGAACTTCAACATATGTATAAAAAATGCAATTACAAAAACAGCCTGTAAAATATACAAAAAAGAGAAAAATAATCGAGAAAACTTTGTGAGAAAATTAAGTTTCGCGAGAAACCTATTGATTTTCGATGAATCAGGAATATACTAATTTTAGATAAAAGTAGTGATATAGGTATAGAATATATCAAAATGCTAGATGACTTTAATGAAGACAGAGAAAAATTGCATTTTGGTATAAAACAAGAAAAACACTGCTATTTATGCAAGCATAAAGCTATGTTAAAATAGCTTTCAGAAAAAAGAAACCAGAGAATAAGTATTGGAGAACCCGGATAGCCATATCAGTTAAATGGGTGATATCCGACTTATCAAATAAAAGGAAAAGGAAGGAGCATTACAAGATGCGCAACAGAAGTAAATGGATCCTCTGTATGGGACTTGCCTTTACCATGGCAGCTTCCGTTACATTGAGCGGATGCGGCACAGGTAAAAAGGATAGCGGAAAGACAGAGATCGAACTTGTGCAGTATAAACCGGAAGCGGTTAAGGCATTTGAAAAACTGGAAGAAAAATTCAATGCCACTCATGATGATATCCATCTTACCATCGAATCACCAAACGATGCTATGACTGTATTGAAGACAAGATTTATCCGTGAGGATAATCCGGATATCATTGGAATCGGAGGCGATGTTAACTTTTCCAATTTTATTGATTCTGATATGCTGATGGATATTTCCGATTATCAGGGACTGGATTCGATCAAAGATGCATATAAAGAAATTGATAAAGCGCTGGAATTCGTTCCGGAAGACGGAGTCTATGCGGTTCCTTACGTGGCCAATGCCGCCGGAATCCTTTACAATCGTGAGCTTTTCAAGGAGCATGGCTGGCAGATCCCGACTACATGGGATGAATTTATGAGCCTTTGCCAGGAAATTCAGGATGCAGGTATCCAGCCGCTTTATTTCGGATTTAAAGATACCTGGACCTGTCTTGCACCGTGGAATTCTATTGCGGTAGATCTTGCACCAGCCGATGTATGCCGCCAGGTAAACCAGGGAAACACTACTTTTGCAAAAGAGTATAAGGAAGTAGCAGACCGTATGCTGGAGCTTATCCAGTATGGACCGGATGATCCCTTTGCCTATGATTACAATGGAGCCTGCACCGCTTTTGCAAAAGGGGAGGCTGCCATGTATCCCATCGGAAGCTATGCGATCCCGCAAATCCAGAGTGTAAATCCGGATATGGATATTGATTCTTTTGTAACACCGGCAAGCAATGATCCGTCAGAAAACAAACTGAATTCCGGAGTTGACCTTCAGTTCTGTGTGATGGATGACTGTGAGAATAAGGAAGCTGCATATGAAGTGCTGGATTTCCTTCTTGAGGATGAGAATATACAGACATATCTGGATGACCAGAAGGCAGTTCCCTGTAAAGAGGGTGATTTCACACTTCCCTCTACGCTGGATGGTATGAAGGAATACATAGAAGAGGGAAGGATGGCCGACTACCAGGATCATTATTATCCTACAGAGATGGCTGTGGATGCACAGATCCAGACCTTCCTGATGAAAAAGGATAAAGATGCATTCCTGAAAAAATTTGATACAGACTGGACAAGATATAACCGTGACATTATCCGTAAAGTACAGGACTATGAGGAGAAGAACGGGGAAGGAGAGAACTGATCATGGGAAAAAAATCTATGAGTGGAAGAAAGCTGACCTTTCTTCTGATCACCATTCCGATCGTGGCATTATTTTTCTGCTTTAACACACTGCCTCTGATCAAGGGTGTGATCTACAGCTTTACGAACTTTAAAGGCTATGGAAGCTATGACTGGGTAGGACTTCGAAACTATAAGGATCTTTTTACAGACAGCCGTGTTGGCGGTTCCTATCTGTTTACCTTTAAGCTGGCCATCGTGGCAACTATTGTAACGAATGTACTCAGCCTGATCCTGGCACTTGGACTGAACAGCAAGATCCGTTTCAAGAGTGCACTGCGTGGAGCTTATTTTATTCCTAATGTACTTGGCGCACTGGTCGTAGGATATATTTTCAATTATTTCTTTACATATATCCTGCCTGCATTCGGAAAGATGATCGGAAATAAAACATTGTCTTCCAGCATGCTTTCCAGTACGAGCCTGGCATGGGTTGCCATCGTGATCGTTTGTGCATGGCAGTCCATCGCAATGAATACCATTATCTATATTTCGGGCCTCCAGACAGTGCCGGAGGATGTATACGAGGCAGGAGCTATTGACGGTGCTACCGGATTCAGTAAGTTCCGTTATCTGACATTCCCGCTGATCGTTCCGTTTTTCAGTATCAACATGGTTCTCTGTGTGAAAAACTTCCTGATGGTATTTGATCAGATCATGGCTTTGACAAAGGGTGGTCCTGCACAGAGTACAGAATCCATTTCCTATCTGATCTATAACAATGGTATGAGTGGCGGTCAGTTTGGATTCCAGAGCGCTAATGCGGTTATATTCTTTATTGTGATCGTGATCATTTCTGCAGTGCAGTTGACTATCACAGGGAAAAAGGAGGAGCAGCTGTAATGAAAACGAAAGTAAGAGAAAAAGCGAACTGGCCGGTAACGATCCTTCTGATCCTTGGCCTTATCACAGTGGTATTTCCGCTTTATATGACAATTGTGATCGCATTCAAGCAGCCGACAGAGATGACCAACAGTGTAGCCGGGATCCTGTCTCTGCCAGAGAAATTCAGTCTTGCCAATTTCAGGGAAGCTATGGAGGTAACAGACTTCTGGCATTCTCTTGGAAACAGTGTATTGATCACTGTGATTACAGTGGTTCTTGCTATTGTAATTCATTCACTTTTAGGTTATGCTATAGCCAGAAACAAGAGAAGTAAATTTTATAAATTTATCTATCTCTATGTAGTGAGCGGTATGTTTGTTCCGTTTGCTATCCTGATGATGCCGCTTGTAAAGCAGACTGCTGAGATGGGCCTTGATAACAAAGTCGGTGTGATCATTCTTTACACGGTATTTTATATGCCTATGAATGTGCTTCTTTATTCCGGATATCTGACAAACATTCCAATGGCCCTTGAGGAGGCTGCCTGTGTGGATGGAGCCAGCACCTGGAAAACATATTGGAAGATCATCTTTCCGATCATGAAGCCGATGCATGCCACAGTGGCAGTTCTGACAGCACTTGGAACCTGGAATGATGTTATGACTCCATTGGTTATCATGTCCGGATCTACGGGTGGAACCACATTGCCTCTGGCACAGCTGAATTTCCAGACTCAGTTCGGAACAAACTATAACCTTGCGTTTGCCTCTTATCTGCTGGCACTGCTTCCGATCCTTCTGTTTTATCTGATCTGCCAGAAGCATATTTTAAATGGTGTTGTAAACGGTGCCGTAAAATAAAAACACAAGAAAAAGGAGGATTCACATATGGGAATCATCTACTGCGAGAAAGACAGAACGTTTACCCTGCAGACAAAAGAAACTACATATCAGATGCAGGTGGATCAGTACGGATTTCTTCTTCATCTCTATTATGGTAAAAAGGCAGAAGGCTGCATGGATTATCTTCTGACCTACTATGACAGAGGATTTTCCGGAAATCCCTATGATGCGGGAACAGACAGAACCTATTCCATGGACTCTCTTCCACAGGAGCTTTCCTGCTACGGAAACGGAGATTTCCGCAGTGCATCACTGATGCTGGAAAACGGTGACGGAAGCATGAGCTGTGATATGCGTTACAAGAACTATACTATCCGTGACGGTAAATACAGCCTTCCGGGGCTTCCGGCGGTTTATGCAGATAATGATGAGGCACAGACTCTGGAGATCGTACTGGAGGATCCGGCTACTGGCGTGGAGGCCATGCTTCTTTACGGTGTACTTCCGGAACTGGATATCATTACAAGAAGCGTCTATATCCGCAATCAGAGCAGTGAGAAGATCTATGTGAACAAGGTGATGTCCGCAGAACTGGATTTTCTTTACGGAGATTATGACCTGCTTACTTTTTACGGAAGACATGCCATGGAGCGGAATCTGCAGAGAGTACCGGTGGCTCATGGAAGTCAGATGATCGGCAGTGTCCGTGGCACATCCAGCCATCAGTATAATCCGATGATGATCCTGGCAGAGAAGGACACAACAGAGGATCATGGAGGCTGCTATGCTATGTCCTTTGTATATAGTGGAAATTTCCAGGGTGAGGTTCTTAAAGATCAGTACAATCAGACAAGAATGCTCCTTGGTGTACAGGAGGAGTGCTTCCGGTATCCGCTGGAAGCCGGGGAGACCTTCTATGCACCTGAGGTGATCTTAAGCTACACAGATCAGGGAATGAACCGTCTTTCCCAGAATCTGCACAGCTGCATCCGTCATCATATCTGCCGTGGTAAATATAAGACAGAGGTCCGTCCAGTGCTGGTAAACAGCTGGGAGGCAGCATATTTTGATTTTACAGGGGAGACTTTATATAATCTGGCAAAAGAGGCAAGGAGCCTTGGTATCGATATGCTGGTTCTGGATGACGGCTGGTTTGGAAAACGTGACGATGACAACAGTGGTCTTGGGGACTGGTATGTCAATGAGAAGAAGCTTGGAGAGACTCTCGGCGGACTGGTAAAAAGAGTCAATGACCTTGGAGTGAAATTCGGTATCTGGATCGAGCCGGAGATGATCTCTGAGGACAGTGATCTTTACCGTGAGCATCCGGACTGGGCACTTACGATTCCGGGAAGAAAACCAGTGAGATCCAGAAATCAGCTGGTACTTGATTTTTCTAGAAAAGAAGTTGTAGACGGAATCTTCGGACAGATCAGTGCGGTATTGGATAATGCCAATATTGAGTACGTTAAATGGGACATGAATCGAAGCCTGATGGATGTATTTTCCGTAATGACCAAGGATCAGGGACGTGTAATGTATGATTATGTCCTGGGATTGTACGATTTTCTGGACCGTATGGTGAACCGTTATCCGGATCTTCTGATCGAGGGCTGCAGCGGCGGCGGCGGAAGATTTGACGCAGGTATGCTGTATTACACACCGCAGATCTGGTGCAGCGACAACTCCGATGCTATTGACAGGCTTCGGATCCAGTATGGAACTTCCTTCGGATATCCGGTATCGGCCATGGGAGCACATGTGTCTGCAGTGCCGAACCATCAGACAGGAAGGATCACCCCGTTACATACCAGAGGTGTGGTTGCTATGTCCGGAACCTTCGGCTACGAGCTGGATCTTCTGAAGCTGACTGAGGAAGAAAAAGATGAGGTCCGCAGCCAGATCGGGGAATTCCGTAAATATGCGCCACTGATCCAGAACGGACGGTACTATCGCCTGACAGATCCGTTTAAGAGTGAGGTCTGTGCATGGGAGATCGTTGGAAATTCTCAGGAAGAAGTTCTGCTCAATGTTGTCATGGAGGAGTTCCATGGAAATATGACTGTGAATTATGTGCAGCTTCGCGGCCTTGATGAGAGTGCACTTTATAAGGAACAGACTACCGGCAGGATCTATTCCGGAGCTGCTCTGATGCATGGTGGAATGCCGCTTCCTGCAGAGTTTGGGGAGTACAGAGCTTATCAGTATCATTTTGTGAGAGAATAAGAGCGTATTGAGACAGTAAGATAAATAAAAGGATCCGTCATACAGACAGCTGAAAAAGCCGATGTATGGCGGATCTTTTTTATCATAGCTCAGTGTACGGTGATCTGATAGCTCTTGATAAATTCCTCATCCGGTTTCAGCACATTGATATTTGCTTTTTCGGAAAGAGGTTTTTCAAAACCACAGTCATCACAGCGTCCCATCCACGGCTCCAGGCATACGAAGGGAGCACCGGGTACGGACCAGATACCGAAATTCGGGAAGCCCTCACTGGTAAGTGTCAGATATGGAGTTCCGTCCGGGAAGAGGATACCGGCCTTTTGGATCTGGCCGTTATCAAAAACAAGAGCGTCTTTATCAAACATGTGAGGAGCAATGGAACAGGTTCCGTTTTCAAGGGAAAGTGTATGTGGCTCGTCAGCAAGGACTGTTCCTACAGACGTATCGATAAGGAGATAGGTAAGAGTGTCCAGGCCTTCAAAAGCAAGACGGTAATCACTCTGGGATTCGCCTTCACGTACCGGAACACGGAATGCCGGATGGCCGCCGATGGTAAAATACATAGTTTCAGAATCATTATTAACTACTTCCCAGCATACTTCCAGGTCGTGCTTCTTCAGAGTGTAGGTGATCTTCAGAGCGAAAGCAAACGGATAAACATTCAAGGTTTCTTCAGAGGACTTAAGGACAAAGGAAAGGGAAGTATCGGTGATATCCGTGCAGATAAAATCGCTGTCTCTTGCAAAGCCGTGCTGGCTGGAAGGATATTCCTTTCCGTTCAGACGCCAGATATCTTTGTAGTTACGTCCCACGTTGGGAAAAAGTACAGGCGCATGGCGTTTCCAGTAAGCCGGATCTGCCTGCCAGAGGATCTCCCTGTCATTAGTCTTGTCATAGATGCCGGTGAGTTCAGCACCGTGATCGGAAACGGAAATCTTAAGAAAGCTATTTTCAATCGTTCGTGTCATGATAAACCTCCTGTATGACAGCATTCGGGTAATATTACCTCGGAATTGCTGCATGTTTTTTCTATTTTAGCACATTTTTCAGATGATAACGAGAAAAATACAATCTGTGAAAAATATAACTGGAAAATCTGTCATATTTCACAAGAGAAATTGCTGTTTTTGGAAGAATAACCTTGACTAATGAAGGATAAATCTATAAAATAATTATGTGCGTAGAAAACATACATTTTTTATGTTTTAAAGAACAATAATTAGGAGGAAAATGTAAAATGGCAAAATGGGTTTACATGTTTACAGAAGGTAATGCTACTATGAGAAATCTTCTGGGCGGCAAAGGTGCCAACCTTGCTGAGATGACAAACCTCGGTCTTCCTGTACCGCAGGGCTTCACAATCACAACAGAGGCCTGCACACAGTACTACGAGGATGGCAGATCCATCAACGATGAGATCATGGCTCAGATCATGGAAGCAATTACCAAGATGGAAGGAGTTACCGGTAAGAAATTCGGTGACAAAGAAAATCCTCTGCTTGTATCCGTTCGTTCTGGTGCGAGAGCATCTATGCCAGGTATGATGGACACAATCCTCAACCTTGGTTTAAATGAAGAAGTTGTTAACACTCTTGCTGAGAAATCCGGCAATGAGCGTTGGGCTTGGGACTGCTACAGAAGATTCATCCAGATGTACTCTGACGTAGTTATGGAAGTTGGTAAGAAATACTTCGAGGAGCTCATCGATGAGATGAAAGCTAAGAGAGGTGTTAAGCAGGACGTTGAGCTTACAGCTGCTGACCTGCATGAGCTTGCTGACCAGTTCAAAGCTGAGTATAAATCTAAAATCGGTTCTGATTTCCCAACTGATCCGAAGGAGCAGCTGGTAGGCGCAATCAAAGCCGTATTCCGTTCCTGGGACAACCCACGTGCGAACGTATATCGTCGTGACAACGATATCCCATATTCCTGGGGTACAGCTGTTAACGTACAGATGATGGCATTCGGTAACATGGGTGATGACTGTGGTACAGGTGTTGCCTTCACACGTGACCCTGCTACAGGTGCTAACGGTCTGTTCGGTGAGTTCCTTACCAATGCACAGGGCGAGGACGTAGTTGCTGGTGTTCGTACACCTATGCACATCTCCGAGATGGAGCAGAAGTTCCCGGAAGCATTCGTACAGTTCAAACAGGTTTGCGAGACTCTTGAGAAACATTACAGAGACATGCAGGATATGGAGTTTACTGTAGAGCATGGTAAACTGTATATGCTTCAGACACGTAATGGTAAGAGAACTGCACAGGCTGCTCTTAAGATCGCTTGTGACCTCGTTGATGAGGGAATGAGAACTGAGGAAGAGGCTGTTGCAATGATCGATCCTCGTAACCTTGATACACTTCTTCATCCGCAGTTCGATGCAGCTGCTCTTAAAGCTGCTACACCGATGGGTAAAGGTCTTGGTGCTTCTCCAGGAGCTGCTTGCGGTAAGATCGTATTCTCTGCAGAGGACGCTGTTGAGTGGGCTGCAAGAGGAGAGAAAGTTGTTCTTGTTCGTCTTGAGACATCCCCAGAGGATATCACAGGTATGAAAGCTGCTCAGGGTATCCTGACAGTTCGTGGTGGTATGACATCTCACGCAGCTGTAGTTGCTCGTGGTATGGGATCCTGCTGTGTATCCGGATGCGGCGATATTGCTATGGATGAGGAGAACAAGAAATTCACACTTGCTGGTAAAGAATTCCATGAAGGAGATGCAATCTCCATTGATGGTACAACAGGTAACATCTATGACGGACTTATCCCGACTGTAGATGCTAAGATCGCTGGTGAGTTCGGACGTATCATGGGATGGGCTGACAAGTACAGAACAATGAAAGTTCGTACAAACGCTGATACTCCTGCTGATGCTAAGAAAGCTCGTGAGCTTGGTGCAGAGGGAATTGGTCTTTGCCGTACAGAGCATATGTTCTTCGAGGGCAACAGAATCGATGCATTCCGTGAGATGATCTGCTCTGAGACAGTAGAGGAGAGAGAAGCAGCACTTGCTAAGATCCTTCCGGAGCAGCAGGGAGACTTCGAGAAACTCTATGAGGCACTTGAAGGAAATCCTGTAACAATTCGTTTCCTTGATCCGCCACTTCATGAGTTCGTTCCTACAGAGGAAGAGGACATCAAGAAACTGGCTGATGCTCAGGGCAAGACTGTAGAGCAGATCAAGACAATCATCGCTTCCCTTCACGAGTTCAACCCGATGATGGGACATCGTGGATGCCGTCTTGCTGTTACTTATCCAGAGATTGCTAAGATGCAGACAAGCGCTGTTATCCGCGCAGCTATCAACGTTAAGAAGAATCATCCGGATTGGAACATCAAACCGGAGATCATGATTCCGCTTGTTGGTGACATCAAAGAGCTTAAATATGTTAAGAAATTCGTTGTAGAGACAGCAGATGCTGAGATCAAAGCAGCAGGTTCTGACCTTGAGTACGAGGTTGGTACTATGATCGAGATCCCGAGAGCAGCTCTTACAGCTGATGATATCGCTAAAGAGGCTGACTTCTTCTGCTTCGGTACAAACGACCTTACACAGATGACATACGGATTCTCCCGTGATGATGCTGGTAAGTTCCTTAACGCATACTATGATGCTAAGATCTTCGAGAACGATCCATTTGCTAAGCTTGACCAGACAGGTGTCGGCAAACTTATGAAGATGGCTATCGAGCTTGGAAAACCGGTTAACCCGAAACTTCACGTAGGTATCTGCGGTGAGCACGGTGGAGATCCGTCTTCCGTAGAGTTCTGCAACGAGATCGGACTTGACTATGTATCCTGCTCACCGTTCCGTGTACCGATTGCTCGTCTTGCAGCAGCACAGGCAGCAATCGCTAAGAAGAACGCATAAGTAAGAATACATTTCAGGCTGAAGTTTCAGTCTGAGCATATATAAAGCTTCTGGCAGTCTGTAGAAATACAGATTGTCAGAGGCTTTTTTTTCTTTATGATATTTTTTGAAGTATTCCGACGGTTTACGAAAAATAGGATTCATGGTATCATGAAAGAAACAGGGCAGATAAAGCCGGAGGATAAGGAGAATTTTATGAATCAGGAATCACAGACACCTCATAAGAGACGTGTACGATATAAAGGAAAATATCCGAAGAAATTCGAGGAGAAATATAAAGAGCTTCAGCCTGAAAAGTATAAGGATACCATTGAACATGTGATCAGCAAGGGAAACACACCGGCTGGAATGCATATTTCCATTATGGTAAAAGAGATCATTGATTTTTTGGAGATTAGGCCGGGACAGGTTGGATTTGATGCTACACTTGGTTACGGTGGGCATACAAAGGCCATGCTGGAATGTCTGAGAGGTCAGGGACACATGTACGCCACGGATGTGGACCCGGAAGAATCTGCCAAGACAAGAAAACGTCTGGCAGAGCAGGGATTCGGAGAAGATATCCTGACAATTAAACTCCAGAATTTCTGCACCATTGATGAGATCGCAGAGGAAGTTGGAGGCTTTGATTTTATCCTTGCGGATCTTGGGGTGTCTTCTATGCAGATCGACAATCCCAAGAGAGGGTTTTCCTTTAAGGTGGATGGTCCTCTGGATTTAAGGCTGAACCAGGAAACCGGGATCAGCGCAGCACAGCGTCTGGATACCATTTCAAGAGAAGAGCTTGCCGGAATGCTGGATGAGAATTCCGATGAGCCGTACTGTGAGGAGATCGCGAAGGCCATCACAGATGAGATCCGAAGAGGAAACCACATAGATACCACTACGAAGCTTCGTGAAGTCATTGAGAAGACATTGTCTTTCCTTCCTGAAAAAGAGAGGAAAGACACGGTGAAAAAACATGCCAGAGAGTTTTCCAGGCACTGCGTATTGATGTGAACCGGGAATTCGAGGTCCTCTATGATTTTATGGAAAAACTTCCCGGAGCGCTGAAGCCAGGCGGCCGTGTAGCAATCCTTACCTTCCATTCCGGAGAGGACAAGCTGGTAAAGAAAGCCTTAAAGCAGGGCTATAAAGACGGCATCTATTCCGACTATTCAAAAGATGTGATCCGTCCTTCCGCACAGGAATGTGCACAGAATGGGCGCGCCAGATCCACGAAGATGCGCTGGGCTGTGAAGGCCTGAGTGAAGAGTGAAAGAGCAGTTCTGATACAAATACAGAAACAGAAAAATCCTGGAATGCGTTGACATTCGGGATTTTTTTTGCTATGTTATATAAGTTTACATATGATAAAGCTACGGCTTAAACTGAATAGGAGAAAGGGTATGGATGTGGAGGAAAAGAAGGACATTTTTGATAAACTGATGCATCTTCCGGTGCTGAATATATTTGAACCTTTTTATAAGAAACATAAGGAAGTTCTGATGTATCTGTTCTTTGGAGGGCTCACATTTTTTCTGAACATTGCATTGTATGCATGGCTGGATAAGGGCCTGGGCATGAATGCGCTGATTGCCAATGTGATCTGCTGGGTGGTCTGCGTACTGTTCCAGTATTTTACAAACAGGACATGGGTATTCGACGGGCAGGTGGATTCCGCCGCCGGATTTTTAAAGCAGATGGCTTCGTTTTTCGGAGGACGGCTCTTTACTCTGATTGTGGAGGAAGCAATCCTTGCGGTATTTATCACCTGGCTTGGATTTAACAGCATGGCAGTGAAACTTGTTGCTCAGGTGGTTGTGATCGTATTGAATTATGTGATCAGTAAATTGATTGTTTTTAAAAAATAAAAGATAGTTATATTTGTGGAAAAGGAGTTGGACTGAAATTGACAAAGGACAAGACCAATGATATGACCGTGGGAAATCCGGTGAGCCTGATCATCCGCTTTATGATTCCCATGTGTCTCGGAAATATTTTTCAGCAGTTTTATAACATTGCGGATTCCATTGTTGCGGGGCAGTTCCTGGGAGTAGATGCGCTGGCTGCAATCGGAAGCACCGGTTCACTGATGTTTTTGTTACCGGATGGCTTAACGGACTGAGCAGTGGCTTTGCCATTCTGGTATCCCAGTGGTTCGGGGCGAAGCAATATGATAAGATGCGTCATTACGTAGCTATGTCCATTTATCTGGCAGCAGCCTTTGCCATTGTGATGACCATTGGCTTTGAGGCTTTGAATGAACCGATTCTGCGGCTGATGAATTCACCGGAGGATCTGATGGGATCTGTGAAGGGATATATGGGAATTATTTATGCAGGCCTGATTGTAACAGCGGCATATAATTCACTGGCAGCGTTTCTCCGTGCACTTGGAGATTCAAAATCTCCGCTGTATTTTCTGATCATTTCGGCAGTGATCAATGTGTTCCTGGATATTCTGTTTATTGTAAAAATCGGGATGGGAGTGGAAGGCTGTGCCTATGCTACGGTTATCGCGCAGGCAATTTCCGCAGTCTGCTGCCTGATCTATATTATCAAAAAGTTCCCGATCCTGCATCTGAAGAAAGAAAACTTTGAAGTTTCTTTTACCAGCTTCCGTTATCTGCTGGCCCTTGGTATTCCCATGGGACTTCAGTTTTCCATCACAGCGATCGGAACCATTATTGTGCAGGGTGCGGTAAATATTTACGGTTCTGTATATATGGCAGGATTTTCCGCTGCGGGAAAAATACAGAATATCATTGCAACTGTATTTGTAGCTTTTGGTGCGACGATGGCAACCTATGTAGGACAGAACCGGGGCGCCGGAAAGATGGACCGTGTAAAAGCAGGAATGAAATATACCCAGATCATGGTCCTGATCTGGAGTGTGATCACTATGATCATAATGTTCTTTTTCGGAAAGTACATGACCTGGTTATTTATTGACAAGTCCCAGACGGATGTTATTAATGTTTCTGTTACTTATTTTCATACGGTATTCTGGGCATATCCGTTCCTTGGAAGTATCTTCCTCTACAGAAACGGACTTCAGGGACTGGGATATGGCTTGGTTCCCATGCTGGGCGGTGTGTTTGAACTGGCGGCAAGAAGTGCGATCGTTATGTTTGTTGCAGGAAAAACAAGTTTTGCAGGTGTATGTCTGGCGGATCCTGCCGCATGGATCGCAGCGCTGATCCCTCTGATCCCGTATTATATTTATGTGATGAAAAAGTGGAGCAGGGGAAAAAAGGAAACTGCTGCCTGAGTGGGTATAATACAGAAAATGAAAAGAATAAATTTAGGCTTGCAATTATGGAAGATACAGTTATAATGATATTATAACTGCGGAAAAAACCAGGAAACCGGGATTCCGGGTAAGATTACAGATCCAGAAGGGAGAATATAGATCATGGAAATCACAAAGGAAACAACAATGGGCGAGATGCTTGCATACGATGAGAAGATCGCATACATTCTTATGCAGGAAGGAATGCACTGCATCGGCTGTCCGTCTTCTATCGGTGAGTCTCTTGAGGAGGCATGTATGGTACACGGACTTGATGTAAACGCTGTACTGGCAGACATCCATCATTATGAGGAAACCAAGAAAAAGAAATAATCAGCAGTACAATTTATATTAGAACGTACAGATTACGGACCGCAAGGGGATAACGACTGTGCATGTCTTTTTGGCATGCCGTCGTTATCCCTTTTTTTGTGAGCAGACGATAAAGAGAGTCTTAAATATCTGCTTGATATGGAGGAAAAAAGCATGTATGTGATGATCGATAATTTCGATTCATTTGTTTATAATCTCAAGGCATATTTTCAGGAACTTGGAAGAGAGATCCTGGTCAGACGCTACGACGAGATCACCCTGGAGGAGCTGGAAGAGCTGAACCCGGAAGGAATCATCCTTTCTCCGGGACCGAAGCGTCCCTGGGATGCGAAGCTCTGCGTAGATACCGTAAAAAGATTTCAGGGAAGGATTCCTGTTCTTGGTGTCTGTCTGGGGCATCAGGTGATTGGCCACTGTGCGGGAGCAGTAGTGGAAAAGGGAGTGTGTCCCATGCACGGAAAAGTAACAGAGATCCACAACCACGGAACAGGAGTGTTTGCAGGCCTGCCTGAGAAATACAAGGTGACAAGATACCATTCCCTGATCGTGCGGGAAGACAGCATTCCGGAGGAGTATCAGGTGGATGCGCTTTCTGATGATGGTGCTGTTATGGGAATTTCCCATAAAGCATTGCCTATCTATGGTGTGCAATTCCATCCGGAAGCCGTTCTTACGGAATATGGACATGAGCTTCTTGAGAATTTTTGCAGGATCGCGGAGAATTTTCAGAAGGAGGAGTAAAAATATGTACAAAAATCAGCGAAGAATAAAAGAACTGACCCCATATATCCCGGCAGTGGACATTTTTCGGATCTACGAGAGAGAACCCGGAGCAGCGTTTCTGGATTCCTCCCTTGTCAATGAGCTGGGACATTATTCTGTGATCGGAAGATGTCCGTATCTGAAGCTGGTAAAGGACGGAGAGAACTTTACTATCAACGGAAGGCCGGAAACAGAAACAACCTTTGAAGACTATATGCGGGAATATTTAAATACCCATGAAGACAAAAATAACAGCGGACTTCCCATCGTATCCGGTGCAGTAGGATATTTTTCCTATGATTACGGAAGAAAACAGATGGGAGTACCATCCGGAGAAAAGGATCTTGTGACTGTTCCGGAGGCAGTTCTGACGTTTTATGACTGTTTTATCATAGAAGACTGTCAGGAAAAAAGAACCTATCTTGTGTCAAACGGAATCAGTGCAGACGCTGCAGCAGAAATCGGAGCGATGGAAAAAGCAATCCGGGAATTTACAGAGGCGGGGAAACAGGAAGGATCGGAAACAGGGGAAAAAAGGAATCCGGAAACAGGATGGTCACGGAAAATTCTCACCGTGAGAAATTCAGGATCCAGGTTCATCCCAACTTTGAGAAAGAAGAATACAAACAGGCAGTAGACCGGATGATCCGCTATATTATAGAGGGCGATATCTATATTGCCAATATGACGCAGCAGCTGACCATTGAAAGCGAAAAACCACCTCTGGATGTTTTTTATGATCTTCGGAAAAATAATCCGTCTCCTTTCGGCGGATATCTGGATTTCGGAGATTATCAGATCGTCTGCGCATCTCCGGAACGTTTTCTGAAGATGAAAGACCGTCATGTAAATACCCGTCCTATAAAGGGAACAAGAAAACGTGGCGTAACATCTGAGGAAGATGAAATGCTCCGTCGGGAGCTTCAGGATTCCGGAAAAGATAAGAGTGAACTTCTTATGATCGTAGACCTGGAGCGAAATGATCTGAACCGGGTGTGTACACCGGGAAGCGTGAAGGTAACCGAGCTTTTTACAGTGGAAGCATATGCTACGGTTTTTCATCTGGTATCGGATATTGAAGGAAAACTGGAAGACGGAAAAAATGTTATGGATCTTCTGAAGGCTGCATTCCCCGGCGGTTCTATTACCGGTGCGCCGAAATACCGTGCCATGGAGATCATTGACGAGCTGGAACACGGAAAGAGAAATCTTTATACAGGCTCTATCGGCTACCTGACACTGGACGGAAGCTGTGATTTCAACATCGTGATCCGTACAGCTCTTCATAAAAACGGAAAATATTACCTTGGCGTTGGCGGCGGGATCACAGCAGAGTCAGATCTGGAATTTGAGTATGAGGAGACTCTGCAGAAGGCGAAAGCGATCCTGGATGCACTGCAGTAGAGAAACATACAGAACGGTAAAAGTGAAAGGCTCTGTGGACAGATCAGAGAATCTGACAGGGACACTTCATAAGGAGGTCAAAGGAAATGAACAACATAACCTTAGACGAATGTTTTCAGTTCGGTCTGGGAGCATTTGAGACCATAGGAATAGAAAAGGGAACCCCCATACTTCTGGAAAAGCATCTGAAAAGACTGGAACGAGCGGCAGATTTCCTGAAGCTGGGTGATCCGGCAGTGCGTGGGATCACAGCCGGGAGGATCGAAGAATATCTGGAAGAACAAAAAAACGCCCGGGGGTGCAGAAAGAATTTGACGGACTGGAACACTGTGCGCTGAAGCTTATGCTTACAAAGGAAAATGTAGTGTATTCTCTTCGTGCCAATCATTATACGCCGGAGAATTATGAAAAAGGCTTTATCATGGATGTCAGCAAGGTAAAACGAAATGAAACATCACCTCTTGTATATCACAAAACCATGAATTACGGAGATTGTATCCTGGAAAAACGTAATGCTACAGCAGCAGGAATGGATGAACGGTTGTTTCTGAATACAAAGAAACAGATATCGGAAGGGACAGTAAGTAATGTATTCTTTGTGCGAAATGGCATGATCTATACACCAAAAGTCAGCTGCGGACTTCTCCCGGGAATCCTCCGTGAATATCTCTGTGACACGGAAGAGGTGGAAGAAACCTATATCTATGTTCAGGATCTTAAATGGTATCAGGAATGCTTTGTCACCAATTCCCTGATGGGAATCATGCCGGTGCGTCAGATCGGAGGAATCCGGTTTGAGGAAGACAAAGTGACAAGGGAGCTGATGAGAAGA
Organism: Ruminococcus sp. SR1/5; assembly: GCF_000209835.1. Taxonomy (NCBI): domain Bacteria; kingdom Bacillati; phylum Bacillota; class Clostridia; order Eubacteriales; family Oscillospiraceae; genus Ruminococcus; species Ruminococcus sp. SR1/5. Next base: position 1,639,150 of record NC_021014.1, read on the forward strand.
TATCGGAAGATGGTCAGAGATACTGCGAATAGGAAACAAATCAGATAAATGTTATTGCGAAACTATCACATTCAGGAAAGGTGATGGAATGTGAAGATCCGGCTTTCCGGGAAATGTACCTGAGGATGGAGGTAATATAAACAGGAATTTGGAATGGTACATAGATTTATAACGGAATTTGAATGAAAGTGACCAATACAGTCAGAGATAAGCGTGCATTAACCAGGGAAAGCTAAGGTTGATGCACGTTTTTTGTGCAAACTCAACCAAAAACGTTCATGAATTTTGTGAAGTAATTTGATTGACTTTGAATGAATTTGGAAGTATACTGAGTTCAACAAATGAAAAACAACAAAAATCGGTCAAAAACCGCAGGATAAAAGATATGGGAGGAGAAAAAATGATCTGCACAGTTACTTTTAATCCGTCTCTGGACTATATCGTTTCCGTGGAGGATTTTAAACTCGGACTTACCAACCGAACAAGCTCTGAGCTGATGCTTCCGGGCGGAAAGGGAATCAACGTTTCCACCGTGCTGATGAATCTTGGAATCGAGAATACAGCACTTGGTTTCATGGCAGGATTCGTCGGAGATGAGATTGTAAGAAAGCTTGAGGAGATGGGAGTGAGATCTGATTTTATCAGGATCCCGGAAGGCGTTTCCAGAATCAACCTGAAGCTGAAATCCATTGACGGAACCGAGATCAACGGAATGGGACCTAAAATCAGCGCAGAAAAAGTTCAGGAGCTGATGGAGAAACTTGACACACTGAAAGAAGGAGATGTGCTTTTCCTGGCAGGAAGCATTCCATCATCCATGCCGGATGACATGTACGAGAAGATCATGGCGAGACTGGACGGAAAAGGCGTGATGATCGTTGTGGATGCAACGAGAGATCTTCTTGTAAATGTCCTGAAGTATCATCCGTTCCTGGTGAAGCCCAATAACCATGAGCTTGGAGAAATCTTCGGCGTAGAGCTTAAGAACCGTCAGGATGTGATCCCTTACGGAAAGAAGCTCCAGGAAAAAGGAGCCAGAAACGTGCTGATCTCAATGGCCGGTGAGGGAGCTGTCCTGGTAGCAGAAAACGGTCAGGTGTTTGAGAAACCGGCGCCGAAAGGAACACTGGTAAACGGCGTAGGAGCCGGAGATTCCATGGTAGCAGGCTTTATGGCAGGCTGGATGGAAAAACAGGATCACGAATATGCATTCCATATGGGAATTTCCGCAGGAAGTGCAAGTGCATTTTCTGAAAATCTTGCCACAAGGGAAGAAGTTCAGGCAGTATATGAACAGGTAACAGAGGGGTAAAGAAGAAAGGAGAAGGGAAGATGAGAATCACAGATCTGCTTGACAAACGAAGCATATCACTGGATGCTGCACCGAAGACGAAATCTGAAGCTCTGGACATGGCCGTAGATCTTATGGTAAAAAGTGAAAAGATCAGCGACAGGGAAGCTTATCGGAAACAGGTGTATTTAAGAGAGGAAGAAAGTACGACAGGAATCGGTGAGGGAATCGCTATTCCTCATGGAAAATGTGATGCGGTAAAGAAACCGGGACTTGCTGCCATGGTAGTAAAAAACGGCGTGGAATTTGAGGCACTGGATGATGAGCCGGTTACCCTTCTTTTCCTGATCGCAGCACCGAATACAGAAGATAACATTCATCTTGATGTACTCAGCAAGCTTTCCGTAATGCTGATGGATGATAATTTTACAGAATCCTTACGCAACGCAGGTTCTGTAGATGAATTTATGGAGATCATTGACAAGGCCGATGAGGAGAAAAAAGATATTGATGAAAGACTGGCAGATACAGGAAGTTCCGAAGGAGCCAGAGCTAAACTGCTGGCAGTTACTTCTTGCCCCACAGGTATTGCCCACACCTACATGGCAGCAGAGGGACTGGAAAAAGCAGCGAAGGCGAAAGACTGTTTCATTAAAATAGAGACACGAGGCTCCGGTGGAGCAAAAAATGTACTTACGGATCAAGAGATCCGGGAGGCAGACTGCATCATTGTAGCTGCAGATGCCAAGGTTCCCATGGATCGTTTCGATGGAAAGAAAGTCATCGAATGTCAGGTTTCGGATGGAATCAGCAAAGCGGACCAGCTTGTTGAACGTGCGATTTCCGGAGATGTTCCGGTATATCATGCAGCAGCAGGCAGTCAGAGCTCTTCCTCAAATGCAAAAGCAGGCGGCGGAGCAGGCCACAAGATCTATATGCAGCTGATGAACGGGGTATCTCATATGCTTCCACTGGTTGTAGGCGGTGGTATCCTGATCGCTCTAGCATTCTTGATCGATGGTTTAAGTGTAGATTTGAGTTCCCTTCCTGCAGACCAGAGAGCAAACTTTGGTACCATCACACCGGTAGCGGCTGTTCTGAAAAACATTGGTGGAACCGCATTTGGTTTCATGCTTCCGATCCTGGCCGGATTTATTGCAATGGCCATCGGTGACAGACCGGCACTTGCAGTTGGACTTGTGGGCGGTATGATCGCGGCAAACGGAAAATCCGGTTTCCTCGGAGCACTTCTTGCAGGCTTCCTTGCAGGATATCTGATCCTTGGACTTCGTAAGGTTTGTGATAAGCTTCCGGAAGCACTGGAAAAAATAGCGCCTGTACTGATCTATCCGGTTGTTGGTGTCCTTCTTATGGGACTCTGTATGACCTTCGTTGTAGAGCCGATCATGGGCGGTATCAATACAGGATTAAATAATGCCTTGACAGGCATGGGAAATTCAAGTAAAGTAATTTTAGGGTTGGTTCTTGGTGGTATGATGGCCATTGATATGGGCGGCCCGTTCAACAAAGCAGCATATGTATTTGGTACAGCAGCTATTGCGGCAGGCAACTATGACATTATGGCAGCAGTTATGGTGGGAGGTATGACTCCTCCGTGTGCCATCGCACTCGCATCCCTGCTGTTTAAAGACAAATTTACAAAAGAAGAGCGTGAGGCAGGACCGACCAACTTTATTATGGGACTTGCATTTATCACAGAAGGTGCGATTCCTTTTGCGGCATCTGACCCGGTCCATGTACTTCCGTCCTGTATCGTCGGTTCCGCAGCAGCTGGAGCGATCTCCATGTTCTTCAACTGTACACTGATGGCACCACATGGCGGAATCTTCGTATTCCCGGTTGTAGGTAATGCAATGATGTATCTGGTCGCACTGGTTGTGGGAACTCTGATCTCAGCTGTACTTCTCGGGGTACTGAAGAAAAAAGTTGCTTAAATTTTTTTAAATTAAAATAAAAAACTGGAGGATAAAGAAATGAAAGAATTCAAGTATGTGGTAACAGATAACGAAGGAATCCATGCACGTCCGGCCGGAGAGCTTGTGAAGCTTGTAAAAGGTTTCGAGTCCAAGATCACTATCGAGAAGGACGGCAAGACTGTAGAGTGCAGAAAGCTTCTTGCACTTATGGGACTTGGCGTAAAGAAGGGACATGAGGTTACCTTTACATTCGATGGTGCAGATGAGGATGCAGCATACGAGGCAGTAAGCAAATTCATGCAGGAGAACCTGTAATCTCAGAATGAGTGAACAGAAGGCATCCCGGTCCGGTCGATCGGGATGTCTTTTTTGAAGGAGGAAAAGGAATGCTGACGGAGCAGAGATACGAGATCATACTCGACCTTCTCAGAGAAAAAACAGTGTTACGGTAACAGAACTGAAAGATATCCTGGATGCATCGGAATCTACGGTCCGCAGAGACATCACGGCGCTTTACAAGGCGGGGAAGCTGACCAGGGTTTTTGGCGGTGCGGTGGCACTGGAACATACTGTCAATGCCTATGAGCCTACCGTAGCCCAGAAAGTTGAGCTGAATATTGAAGAAAAAAGAAGATCGCAGCCTATGCGGCAGCTCTGATCCGTCCGGAAGATTTTGTGTATCTGGATGCGGGAACGACTACCGGATATATGCTGGAGCATCTGGAAGGCTCCGGGGCGACTTTTGTCACCAATGGTGTTTCCCATGCCAGGGCTCTGGCTCAGATGGGAGTCCGTGTGCTGCTGATCGGCGGAGAACTGAAGGGATCTACGGAAGCTGTGATCGGAAGTCAGGCCATGCAGATGCTGAAGAATTATCATTTTACAAAGGGCTTTTTCGGGACCAACGGGATGACTCAGAGAGAAGGCTTTACCACGCCGGAATCCAATGAAGCACTGGTAAAGCGAACCGCCATGGAGCAGTGTCTGGAAAAGTACGTAGTGTCTGACAGCTCCAAATTCGGACAGATCAGTGCGGTGACGTTCTTTTCATTTGACGGAGCAGTGATCCTGACGGAAAGCTGTTCCAAAGAATATAAAGATTGCAGAAATATACAGATCGTATCATAGAAAGATCGCAAAAAAACCGGTTTGGAAGAAAAAATTCTTCGTAAACCGGTTTTTTGTTTGCTGAGGATCTGTTTCAGGCTTCCCTGGAGATCATGGCTTCTAGATCTTCTACGGAAATGTCTTTTTTGTGCATCAGCTTGAGCAGACGTTTCAGTTCAGCAGCTTCCTTTGCCTTTTTTTCAGCTTTGCGGATCTCATCCAGCTGAGCTGCCAGTGCAGTTTTTTCATCCTCCAGCGCTGCTATCTTTTCGGTGCAGGCAGCAATCTTGGAATCTACTTTGGAAATTTTCTCATTGAGTACTTCTATCTTTGTACGTCTCTGTGCCATATGAAACCTCCTGATAAAAATATTACTTCTTATACACTATACAATAGCATAAACGACGATGAAATACAATTGTGAATTGATGTGCAATATGTTATCATGAATGTATATAATATTTCAGAAACGCAGGAAAATACTATGGATAAAGATAAGGGTGTATTTATGACTGCCCGGGAAGTAAATATGGAAATAGAAATGCTGAAGACGGTTTTTGACATTGTAAGACTGGTGGATGTCAGCCGTACAGCTCCGGTAAATATTGGCTTAGACGATTGCTCTTATGAAGCAGAACATAAATGCTTTGCAGTGTGGAATAAAGGCAGAAGATGTGAGAACTGTATTTCTGCCAAAGTTTTTGCCCGTAAAAACAAAATGACGAAATTTGAGTTCGTCAATGATGACATTTATCAGGTAATCGCCAAATATGTGGTTATAGACGGGACACCTCTTGTCATGGAAATGGTCTTTAAAATGACGGATAAGATCTTTCTGGGAGCTTATGGAAGCGGATCTCTGATCGATAAGATCAGCAGATTCAACCGGGAATTATATGAAGATCCGCTGACTGGTGCCAGAAACCGGAGATATTTTGAGGAACAGCTGAAATCCCTGGATAAGATGGGGGCTATAGCTATGATCGACGTGGACAATTTTAAACAGATCAATGACAGCTATGGCCATGTAGCTGGAGATGCGGCGCTTTGTACCATTGTCAGAATGATCTTTGAGCATGTGCGGGCAGATGACGTGGTACTGCGTTATGGAGGAGACGAATTTCTTCTGATGTTTGAAGAAATCCCGGAAAAGGTATTTCAGCAGAAGCTGGAAGATATCCGGGAAGAGATCGCAATGGCAGATGTGCCGGAATACAAAGAAATCCGGCTTTCCATGAGCGTGGGAGGTGTATATGGAAGCTGTAAGGTCAGAGATGGAGTGATGGAAGCGGACAGGCTTCTCTATCAGGCCAAGCGGCAAAAAAACTGTGTTGCCTACAAGAGGATCTGACGGAAATGACATGACAGTCATTGAAAGCAGAATTATGTAACAGGCGCATGAGGTGTATATCTGGCAAGTGAAAGGGAGAATAGGGATATGAAGATAATCGCAAGGATCAGAAGTGATTTTCCGACAAAATTCGGAATCCCGCGTCAGAGCGGTCGAGTGGAAGAACTGACAGCCTGTATTGTTTTTGAACCGGAATACCGGGTACGGGAAGCGGTAAAAGGACTGGAAGATTTTTCGCATATCTGGCTGCTGTGGGAGTTTTCACAGTCGATCCGTGAGAACTGGTCCCCTACAGTACGTCCGCCACGCCTGGGCGGAAATGAAAGGATGGGCGTATTTGCCACCAGATCGCCCTTCCGTCCCAATCCTGTAGGCTTATCCTGTGTGAAGCTTGAAAAGATCGATCTGGAAAGCAAAGAAGCTCCTGTACTGATCGTATCCGGTGCGGACCTGATGGATGGAACCCCTATCTATGATATTAAGCCATATCTGCCTGTGGCAGACTGCCATCCGGAAGCGCTGGGCGGCTTTGCGACGAAGGTGGAGCAGCATTTTCTGCAGGTAGAGATCCCGGAAGAATGGAAGGCAAGGATTCCGGAGGATAAGCTTACTGCGTTGGAAGGCGTGCTCAGAGAGGATCCGAGGCCTGCCTACCAGAAAGATCCGGAGAGGATATACGGAATGCCTTTTGCAGGAATGGATGTTCATTTTCAGGTAAAAAACGGCATACTTACAGTATGTGAGATCACAGGATATAAAAAATTAGACAGAATTTAAAATTACCTTTGACAAACTTTTTGTGAGATGGTATTATAATAAATGAGTTAGCAAGTGCTAACTCAATATTTTAAAAGTGAAGTTAGTTTAAAATAACCTTGAAACAGTCATATAAAAGTTCAGAGATCAAAGGAGAGTGAATTATGAGCGTTGTAATTGTAGGCGGTAATGAAAGAATGGTATGTCAGTATGAGGATATCTGCAAAGGCTTCGGATGCAAGGCGAAAGTTTTTGCCAAGGAAAAAGGAGCCATGAAGAAAAAGATCGGGGTGCCGGATCTGATGATCCTGTTCACCAGTACCGTTTCCCACAAAATGGTAAACTGCGCAGTAGAAGAAGCAAAGAAAAAATCCATTCCGGTATGCCGCTGTCACACAAGCAGCGCTGCAGCTCTCGAGAACATTTTGAAGCAGTACTGTGCATAAGAAACAGATCAGGAGATACTTTTCTCTTGTATAATTTGACTTTTTTGCAGAAATGTTACGGAAAGGCTTGCAAAATTACAAATTATTCAATAAAATAGCCGTAGGTTTCTGTGGTAAAGCGTTGCAGTGAATGGTGAAAAGGCGGCGCTGGAAGTCGAAATTACAGGTGAGAGGTGTTATCATGAAAAAAGTTGTAAAATTCGGTGGAAGTTCTCTTGCAAATGCGGAGCAGTTCCAGAAAGTGGGCGATATCATCCGCAGTGATGAGAGCCGCCGTTATGTAGTTCCGTCAGCTCCGGGAAAGAGATTTGACGAGGATATCAAAGTGACGGATATGCTTTATGGATGTTATGACGCAGCATCCAAAGGGGAGGATATCACTGAGAAGATCAATGCGATCAAGGCGCGATATTATGAGATCATCAAGGGACTCGGACTGAGCCTTTCTCTTGAGGAGGAGTTCAAGAAGATCGATGAAGATTTCCGTGCACAGGCAGGAATCCAGTATGCGGCATCCAGAGGAGAGTTCCTCAATGGTAAGATCATGGCTGCATATCTTGGATATGATTTTGTGGATGCAGCTTCTGTGATCCGTTTTGATAAAGCTGGTAATCTGGAAGCGGAGGAGACCAATAAACTCCTTTCCAAAAAACTCAGCAAATCCCAGCATGCGGTTATTCCGGGATTTTACGGCGCATGTGCAGATGGCACAGTAAAGACATTTTCCAGAGGTGGTTCTGATGTGACAGGTTCCCTGGTTGCAAAAGCTATCCATGCAGATATTTATGAGAACTGGACGGACGTTTCCGGTTTTCTTGTAACAGATCCGCGTATCGTTCACAATCCGGAGCCTATCGAGGCAATCACATACAGAGAGCTTCGTGAGCTTTCCTACATGGGAGCTACTGTTCTTCATGAGGATGCCATTTTCCCGGTTCGTAAAGAGGGAATTCCAATCAATATCCGTAACACAAACAGCCCGGAGGATAAAGGTACTCTGATCGTAGAGAGCACCTGTAAGAAGCCGAAATTTACTATTACCGGTATCGCCGGAAAGAAAGGTTTCTGCTCTATTAATATCGAGAAATCTATGATGAACAGTGAGATCGGGTTCGGACGCAAGGTACTTCAGGTATTTGAAGATCAGGGGATCAGCTTTGAGCATGTACCATCCGGAATCGATACTATGACTGTATATGTTCATCAGGACGAATTTGAGGAGAAAGAGCAGCAGGTTATCGCAGGTATCCACCGTCTGGTGCAGCCTGATTTTGTGGAGATGGAATCTGACCTTGCACTGATCGCAGTTGTTGGTCGTGGAATGAAATCCCAGAGAGGCACTGCAGGAAGGATCTTCTCTGCTCTTGCCCATGCAAATGTAAACGTAAAAATGATCGACCAGGGTTCCAGTGAGCTGAATATCATCATCGGTGTAGAGAATCGTGATTTCGAAAAAGCAGTCAGAGCAATCTACGATATTTTTGTTCTGACACGGATATAAACAAAATCCGGAAACGGATTTTGTTTATGAGGAAGTAGCGAAGCGGATTCCGAATATCCGATTTATATAAATCCGGAAACGGATTCCGAATATCCGATTTATTTAAAACCGCCGCAGTACGTGTAACATACCGTCCTGCGGCGGATTTTTTTGGAAAAAATCCAAGATTTATCTAAAAATAATACAATCAAATTCAACAGGATTTCCAAAGGAAAGACAAAGATATTGTACATTGTGTCGAAAAAAGTTTGATATGAAATAAACAGTATTGACAAAAACTTAACTTTTGTGTAAAACTGAAATATGAAAAAATCAGAAAGGCAGGCGGTCAGCTATGGAGAAACAGATCAAACTGGATGAAAAAAGTGCACAGGAGTTTGTCAGTGCAGCCAGCAGATGTAATTTTGATATTGATGTATTTTATAACCGTATTATCATTGATGCAAAGTCGATCCTCGGACTTTTGAGTCTGGATCTGACAAAGACTCTGACAGTAAAGTGTTACGGAGAAGATGAGGATTTTAATCGTGTTCTTTCCAAGTATGCAGCAGGTTGAGAAATATGAATAAAGAAAAACGGTGATAAAAGGGCGCAGTTCATGAGAAGAAAAGCAGAACATGCGTCCTTTTTATTATGGGAAGCTTTCGGATCATATTTTATGGTATAATCCTGGTATAGCATGGAAAAAGAATAGCTGCCGGACTGGAATTCCGGCAGCTGCCGGGAGTGAAAATATGGAAAAACCAAGAGTGCGGATTTCTGTCAGAAATCTTGTGGAATTTATACTGAGGAGCGGAGATCTGGATAACAGCAGTGGGACATCCGGAGATAAGGAAGCCATGTTAAAAGGCGGAAGGCTTCACCGCAAGATACAGCGGAGTATGAAGGGCGATTATCAGGCAGAGGTTTCTCTGAAAAAAGAAAGTGAATACGACGATGTGGTCATTCAGGTCGAGGGCCGTGCAGATGGGATCTTTACAGAGGACGGAGCCGTTTATATTGATGAGATCAAGGGGACTTACGGAAATGTCCAGGCAATGGACATGCCAATACCTGTCCACCGTGCCCAGGCCATGTGTTACGGAATGATCTGGGGAGAAAAAGAAGGGATTTCTGAAATCCACATTCAGATGACATACGCTCATCTTGAGACGGAAGAAACCAGGAGATTTCGTGAGGATTTTTCCATAGAGGAGCTTAAAGGCTGGTATCAGAAGCTTCTGGATGCCTATCACAAATGGATCGCATATTCTCTTAACTGGAAAAAAGAGAGAAATGCATCCATGAAGGATCTGCAGTTTCCGTTTCCATACAGAGAAGGGCAGCGGGATATTGTTAGTGGTGTGTACCATACGGTTTCCAGCGGGAAGACCTTATTTGTTCAGGCGCCTACCGGTGTGGGAAAAACCATGTCTGCCATTTTTCCGTCCGTGCGCGCCATCGGTGAGGGAAAAGGTGAAACACTTTTTTATCTTACCGCAAAAACCATCACAGGAACTGTGGCGCAGGAGGCATTTCACATCCTGCGGGAAAAAAGGTCTGAAATTCAAGGTAACGGCGATCACGGCAAAGGAAAAGCTGTGTTTTCAGGATACTCCGGAATGTACACCGGAGAAATGTCCTTATGCAAAGGGGCATTTTGACCGGGTAAATGATGCGGTTTATGAGCTCTGGACCACTGAAGAGGTATATTCCCGAGAAGTGATCCGTGCTCATGCAGAAAAATGGCAGGTGTGCCCTTTTGAAATGTGTCTGGATCTTTCAATCTGGGTAGACGGGATCATCTGTGATTATAATTACGTGTTTGATCCCAATGTTCATCTGAAACGTTTTTTCGGGGAAAATATTTCCGGGGATTATATTTTTCTGATCGATGAGGCACATAATCTGGTAGAACGTGGCAGAGAGATGTACAGTGCCGGTATTTCCCGTCAGAGTCTGGTAGCACTTCGAAAGAAGATAAGAAAGAGATTTTCAAAACTGGCCAGAACACTGGATAAAGCAAATCGCCAGATGATGGAACTGGAAGAGAATCTTGCGGAAACAGGAAAAGGGTATCAGGTGCTTCCCAATCCCGGAGTACTGCCGATCACATTTCTTACAATATCAGGTGAACTGGAAGAAATACTGGAGGAAAAAGAACTGGAAGAAGAACTACGCAGGGAAATACTGGAATTTTATTTTATAGTGCGTGATTTTTTAAATGTTTCAGAGCTGGTAGATGAAAATTATGTAGTATATACCGAAAACAACGCAGAAGAAGGATTTCGTCTGAGGCTGTTCTGTGTGAACCCGGCAGAAAATCTGGGAGAATACCTGAAAAAAGGGAAAAGTGCTATTTTCTTTTCAGCTACAATGTTTCCCATGCTCTATTACCGGGAGCTTTTGACAACAGACCGTGATGCCTATGGGATTTATGTGCAGTCTCCTTTCCCAAAAGAAAACCGCAGGATTCTTATCGGCAGCGACGTAAGCAGCCGGTATACCCGGAGAAATCGTGCAGAATACCGGAAGATCGCCGGATATATTGCCAGATGTGTCTGGCAGAGGCAGGGAAATTATATGGTGTTTTTTCCGTCGTATCGTCTTATGGAAGACGTACTGCAAGTTTATGAGGAAGAATTTTCCGTAGACTGGGTGCGCTGCGTGTGTCAGACGCCGGATATGACAGAACAGGAACGGGAAGGATTTTTGGAGGAATTTCAGGAACGGGAAGGTACCCTGGTAGGGTTCTGTGTCCTTGGAGGAATTTTTTCTGAGGGTGTTGATCTGACAGGGGAAAGTCTGATCGGGGCAGTGATCGTAGGAACCGGACTTCCCCAGATCGGCAGTCAGCGTGAGATCTTGAAAGAGTATTACGATAAAAAGAATCACTGTGGTTTTGATTATGCATATCGCTACCCGGGTATGAACAAGGTGCTTCAGGCCGCCGGGCGCGTGATCCGCACAAAAGAGGACAAAGGCGTGATATTGCTTTTGGATGACCGCTTCTGGGATCGGGATTACCAGGAAATCTTTCCCAGGGAATGGCAGGACCGTACAGGCTGCAGGCTGGATACGGTAGAAGGTGCAGTGGAGACGTTCTGGAAGAGGTTTACTTGACAGAACGGAGAAATCCGATATACTTATAGAGTCTTTATCTGGAAAATCACTGGAGGAATGTGTGGATGCCGGATCAGGACAAGAAACTGTAAAATAGGATCATAAGAAAAGTGAAAGAAGTATATGAGACGAAAAAAATATATAAAGCATTGGCATTTTGTCTGAGCACAGTGATGCTCGCACAGCCGGTTTTTGCGACAACAGTGCAGCAGACGGCACAGGGAAGCCTTGGTTCTGTTACGGAGGAGTCCCAGATACTTCCAATTCCCGGTGAAAGCGGGAAATATATTCTGAAAAGCAATGGCTTTTACTGCCTGAATGAAGATGGAACCAAAGAAAATACTCCGGCAGTGTATTATTTTGATCATTTTGAGATCGACGGAACGGTTTTTGATGGATATTATTATCACGACGAAAGCGGTAAATTTACAGCGGGAAACTCGCATATGGTCCAGATCACCGATCTGAAGGCTCCGGCAAAAGACGGTAGCGGTGAGGAAGTTTCTTTTGACGGCTGTTATATGGTAAACAATCTGGGAAAACTCAGCGCTTCTCCACAGGTACGTTATATGGATGAGCTGGTGGTGGACAAAACAACATACAACGGGCTGTATTATTTTGATGAATATGGAAAAATGGTTACAGATCCAGGTATCCATTATCTGGAAATGAATGCTGCAGGACAGATGTTTGACGGATATTATTATTTTGGCGGAGAAAACGGCGTTCTGCTCCAGGAAGAGGGAGAGACTCCGGAGGGATTTTCCGTGGATAAATCCGGAAAAGTCGAGACGAAAGATCTGGGAATGGATGGCCTTGAGAAACGGCTTGCGGATCTTCTTGGAACCTATGAGGGTACATGGAGCGTTTATGTAAAGGATCTAACCAGTGATCAGGAGTTTGAACAGAACAGTCAGTCACTGTACTCAGCCAGTCTGATCAAAGTGTTTGTCATGGCCCAGACCTATGCCAACATGGATGCAGTCCTTCAGAACGAAGCGGCAAAAATGAAAAAAGATGTTACAGATCCGTCCGTATCCACAAAGGTCAATGACCTTCTCTGGAATATGATCACAGTCAGTGACAATGAATCCTTTAATGAGCTGGTACGTCTGCAGACAGCATCGGGTGTTTTTAAGGACGGAGCACAGGCTGTAAATGGATTTCTTGCGGAACAGAAATTTGCAGATACTTCCGTACAGCACATCTTAAGCCCGTCCTCTTCAAAGGATGTCGGCCTCGGTGGCAGGAACACCACTTCTGTAAAAGACTGCACAGAGCTTCTTTCCCGGATCTATAAAGGAGAATGTGTATCGAAAGAAGCTTCGGAGGCTATGCTGAACCTGCTTCTGAACCAGCAGGTTACTACTAAGATCCCCAGCGGGATATCTGTGTCCGTGGAAATTGCAAATAAGACTGGAGAAACGGATACGGACCAGCATGATATCGCCATTATATATGGAGAAAAGATTACATATATCCTCTGTGTGATGTCAGAAGACTGTAAACCTGGGGACGCAGTTTCGCATATCCGGGATATTTCCGGTATTGTTTATAATTATCTGAATATGGACCTTGACCAGGGGTGATCTGTGAGTTAGAATAAAAAACAGCTGAGTAAGATCCTGATGGATATTTCCGCCAGAGAAGTATCCGAAATGTTCATGAAAGGGGAATTCTATTATGAAGACAGTACATACAGACAAAGCACCTGCAGCAATCGGACCATACTCCCAGGCTATCATCCATGGAGATACACTTTACACATCCGGTCAGATCCCGGTGGATCCGGCAACTGGAGAGGTAGTTGGCACAACCATCGAGGAGCAGGCTGACCGTGTTATGAAGAATCTCGGAGCAGTTCTGGAAGCTGCCGGTTCCAGCTATGAGAATGCGATCAAGACAGTATGCTTCCTTGCAGATATGAACGATTTTGCGGCATTTAATGAAGTATATGCCAAATATTTCGTAAATAAACCTGCACGTTCCTGTGTTGCAGTCAAGACACTGCCAAAGAACGTTCTCTGCGAGGTAGAAGTGATCGCAGCGATCGGATGATCTGATAAAAAATCCCTGTTGTCTGATTTCAGTCAGACAGCGGGGATTTTTTTTTCGTGGTTGAT
>NC_021014.1:1653041-1860107 GCF_000209835.1 Ruminococcus sp. SR1/5
GGTAATGTTTTTCTTGTGTAAAGTAGAACGCTGTAGTATAATAAAACCAGTTTTTTAGGATACGTATAAAAGCTTAATAAGGATGATCGGCAAACCAGATGAAAGTCTGGGACGCAAAGCTACAGGGCCTGTAAAATGGCAGCCAGTTGCATGAAATGAGGTGCACTGTCTGTGAGACGGTGTTTTTTTTATGATGTTATTCGGTTATGAGCAAGTAGCGAAGCGGATTGCGAATATCTGTTTGACAGACAGTGGGGTTGTAGGTCTGGATGCTGCAAAAGAGTTTTTTGGGCAATTAAAGACTTTAAGTGAAGCAGACGCTGAATGGAAATAAGCGGAGGGGAAGGATGCAGAAGAGCAAGAGTACAGAATGAATTGAAAAAGCTTGAAAATGTAATGTAATAATCAGAGCCACTTCCCTTTATTGTGAGTGGCTTTTTATTATGACAATTTTTGTGACAAACAAAAGAAAATAGACGCAACCAGGCGAAACATTGTTTGGCGTAGAAACACCGGAAATCCTTGAAAATAAAGGATTTTTGCTATATGATGAAACAAGTTGAACTCTATCATTGCGTAATAAAAAAAAATCCTGTATAATACCAAACTGTAATATTGTATCATTCAGCGGACAGAGAAATACGCTGTGAATCATTAAAAGAAGTCAGGAGGACATAAGTACATGCGAGTCGATGCGGACGATTTTGCCCGACCTTGCAGCTGCGGGAGGGAGCACCACATAGACGTTAGAGAAATTGTAATTGAATCAGGAGCTATCGGGAAATTGGAAAAGGAAATGTCAGACGGTGATCTGAAAGAATGTATTTCCCCGCTTCTGATCTGTGACACGAACAGTTACAAAGCTACAGAGGAACTGATGGAGGATATCTATGACCGGTGTCAGGTACTGATCCTGGATGCTGAAGGTCTTGAGGCAGATGAGCGTGCCGTGGAGATCGTGGAGAATTATATGGAAGAGGACATCGATCTTGTTCTTGCAGTTGGAGCGGGGACGATCCATGATCTCAGCCGTTTTGTTGCCCATCAGTACCGGATCCCTTTTGTCTCTGTGCCCACCGCAGCCAGTTCAGACGGATTTACTTCCACAGTAGCAGACATGACCTGGAATGGTGTAAAAAAAGTATTTCAGGCATCTGCGCCACTTTTTGTTTTTGCGGATACGGATATTTTTGCTAAGGCGCCTGCAAGGCTTACAGCAGCCGGGGTGTCAGATATTCTGGGAAAATACATTGCGCTGGCAGACTGGAAGATAGCAAGTATTCTTATGGATGAATACTATTGTACAGCGGTGGCAGACCTGGAAACAAAAGCGATCCGGACTGTTAAGGATAATCTGAAAGAAATTGCAGCAGGAGAGAAAGATGCATGTGAGAAGCTGATGTATGCGCTGATCCTTTCCGGACTGGCCATGCAGATGACAGGAAACTCCAGACCGGCATCCGGGGCGGAGCACCATATGGTCCACCTCTGGGATATGGAAGTGGTCAATGGCCACCTGGATGCTCTTCACGGGGAGAAGGTTTCTGCAGCAACCATGTTGGTCCTTCTGGAATATAAAAAGCTTGCAGATGCTATCCGAAGAGGAGCCTGCAGAGTGCATGCCTTTACAGACGGAGACAGAGAACTCCTGCAGGAGACCTTCGGCAGAAAAGGGATTCTTGGAGCACTTGAAAAAGAAAACACTCCGGAACTTCTGGACGATGTAAGCACAGAAACACTTTCCGGTGCACTTCCGGAAATCCTTAAGATCATAGATCTTCTTCCTGCAGTTACAGATATGCAGGAGATGATGAGTATCGTCGGCTGCGTGAGCAGAGTCCGGGATATCGGACTGCCGGGAAAAGCGATCGAGGAGAGTCTCAGACTTGCACCGTATACAAGAAGAAGGTTGAGCCTTCTGAGACTTCGGAAGATGCTCACATACTGAGCAGGAACAGCTCATAAAAGGTTCTTTTGACTTGACATAAATTTTAGGAAAGGCAGTGATGAACGGTTTGATGAGAGTAGGAATGGGATATGATGTACATAAACTGACAGAGGGCAGGAAACTGATCCTTGGTGGTGTTGATATTCCTTGGGAAAAAGGTCTTTTGGGCCATTCGGATGCAGATGTTCTGATCCATGCGATCATGGATGCACTTCTGGGAGCTGCGGCTCTTGGAGATATCGGAAAGCATTTTCCGGATACAGACCCTGCATATAAGGGAATCTCCAGTGTGAAACTTCTGGTGCATGTTGCCGGATTACTGAAGGAGAATGACTATGCGATCGGAAATATCGATGCCACCATCATCGCTCAGAAACCGAAGATGGCACCACATATTCCGACGATGAGAGAAAATATCGCAGAAGCACTTGGGATTAAAATATCACAGCTGAATATCAAGGCGACCACAGAGGAAGGCCTTGGATTTACAGGACAGGGAGAGGGAATCTCCTCACAGGCGATCTGCTCCCTGTACAGAATCGGGAAATTGGAGGAAGAGTAACATGAAGATTTTTAACACACTGACACGCAGAAAAGAGGAATTTGTACCTCTGGAAGAAGGAAAAGTAAAAATGTATGTCTGCGGACCTACGGTATACAATCTGATCCATATCGGAAATGCCCGCCCTATGATCATTTTTGATACAGTGCGCAGGTATATGGAATATAAAGGATATGAAGTAAATTATGTATCCAACTTTACCGATGTAGATGACAAGATCATCAAGAAGGCAATTGAAGAGGGCGTTTCCGCAGAGGAAATCTCTACCCGTTATATCAAAGAGTGCAAGAAGGATATGGCAGATATGAATGTAAAACCTGCTACAACTGCACCCCAGGCTACACAGGAGATCCAGGGCATGATCGACA
This sequence comes from Ruminococcus sp. SR1/5, assembly GCF_000209835.1. Lineage (NCBI taxonomy): Bacteria > Bacillati > Bacillota > Clostridia > Eubacteriales > Oscillospiraceae > Ruminococcus > Ruminococcus sp. SR1/5. Next base: position 1,655,920 of record NC_021014.1, read on the forward strand.
TGATCCAGACTCTTATTGATAAAGGATATGCATATCCGGCAGCTGACGGGACCGTTTATTTCCGTGTAAAGAAATTCAAAGAGTATGGCAAGCTTTCTCATAAGAATCTGGATGATCTCCAGTCAGGATTCCGTTCTCTTAAGGTATCCGGTGAGGATCAGAAGGAAGATCCGTTAGACTTCGTGCTTTGGAAACCAAAGAAAGAGGGCGAGCCGTCCTGGCCGTCACCGTGGTGCGACGGACGTCCTGGCTGGCATATTGAGTGTTCTGTTATGTCCAAGAAATATCTCGGAGAAGAGATTGATATCCATGCAGGCGGTGAGGATCTGATCTTCCCGCATCATGAGAATGAGATCGCACAGAGTGAGTGCTGCAATGGTAAGATTTTTGCAAGATACTGGATGCATAATGGTTTCCTGAACATCGACAACCGCAAGATGTCCAAATCTCTCGGAAATTTCCGTACCGTTCGTCAGATCGGTGAACAGTATGATCTTCAGGTTCTCCGTTTCTTTATGCTGAACGCACATTACAGAAGTCCGCTGAACTTCAGCGCAGATCTGATGGAGGCAGCAAAGAACTCTCTGGAGCGTATCCTTGAGGCGGCAGGCAAGCTCAGCGACCGTAAAGACAATGGGGCGGCAGAGAATATTACAGAGGAAGAGCTTGCGCTTCTCAAAGAAGCAGAAGGTTTTGTTGCTAAATTTGAAGCTGCCATGGATGATGATTTTAATACTGCAGATGCACTTGCGGCAATTTTTGAGCTTGTAAAATTTGCCAACACAAACGTAGACGAGAACAGCTCAAGGGAGTTTGCCGGTGGTCTTTATGAGGAACTTTTTAAGCTCAGTGATGTGCTGGGACTGAAAATCGAGAAAAAAGAAGAGATTCTTGACAAAGAAATCGAGGATCTGATCCAGGAGCGCCAGGCTGCAAGAAAGGCAAAGGATTTCCAGAGAGCAGATGAGATCCGAGATGAGCTCCTGAAAAAAGGTATCATCCTTAAAGATACAAGAGAAGGTGTGAAATGGCAGAGAGCTTAAAGAAACTTAAAGATCTGTTTGATCTGAAAGACGCAGACCTTCGGACCTATTCGCCGCTGACGCTGGCCTATATCGGGGATGGCGTTTATGAGCTGGTGATCCGTACTATTCTTGTGAAAAAAGCGAATTGTCCGGTAAATCGTCTCCACAAAAAAGCCAGCAGCCTTGTAAAAGCATCTGCACAGTCGGGTATGATGGAGATCCTCGAACCACTTTTGACAGAAGAAGAAAAAAGTGTATATCGAAGAGGAAGGAATGCGCATTCCGCTACTATGGCCAAACATGCCACCATGGCGGATTACCGGCGTGCCACAGGGTTTGAGGCGCTGATGGGATATCTTTACCTGAAAGAGGATTTTTCAAGGATACTGGAGCTGGTCCATGCAGGACTTGAGAAGGAGGAAATTTAAATTGACTGAAATGATAGAAGGAAGAAATGCGGTCCTTGAGGCATTTCGTTCCGGTAAATGTGTTGATAAACTGTTTATTCTGGATGGCTGTCAGGACGGACCGGTCCGCACCATCGCAAGAGAAGCCAGAAAACATGATACCATTGTAAAATTTGTTCCAAAGGAACGATTGGATTCCATGAGCGAGACAGGTGCACATCAGGGTGTGATCGCACAGGTTGCGGCTTATGATTATTCTACAGTGGAAGATATCCTGAAAAAAGCAGAAGATAAAGGAGAGCCTCCGTTTATCATTCTTCTTGATAATATTGAGGATCCTCATAATCTGGGAGCTATCATCCGTACCGCAAATCTCGCAGGTGCTCATGGTGTGATCATTCCCAAACACAGAGCAGTAGGACTGACTGCTACGGTTGCCAAGACCTCGGCAGGCGCACTGAATTATACACCGGTTGCCAAGGTTGCTAATCTGGGACAGACTATTGATGAACTGAAAGAAAAAGGCATCTGGTTCGTATGTGCAGATATGGACGGAGAGGTGATGTACCGTCAGAATCTGACAGGACCTATTGGCCTTGTGATCGGAAATGAGGGAAATGGTGTAAGCCGCCTTGTAAAAGAGAAATGTGATTTTACTACCGCGATCCCGATGAAAGGGGATATCGATTCCCTTAACGCTTCTGTAGCAGCAGGGGTGCTTGCTTTTGAGATCGTGAGACAGAGACTGTCAAAATAAATACATCAAATACAGCCATAGCTGTTCGGAGAAAAAATGTGCCGATATAATGAGATGACGGATGAAGCTCTTATCGAAAGACTTCGTGCAGGGGAATCTGCAATTGCAGATTATCTGATGGAAAAGTATAAAGGTCTGGTCAGAAAAAAGGCCCGTGCCATGTTTCTGATAGGTGGGGACACAGATGATCTGATACAGGAGGGGATGATCGGACTGTTTAAGGCAGTCCGTGATTACCAGCCAGACAGGGAGTCGTCTTTTCAGTTTTTTGCAAATATATGTATTGACAGACAGATATATACTGCAATTAAAAGTTCAAACCGCCAGAAACATCAGCCACTGAATACTTATGTGTCTTTAAGCGACGGAGAGGCGGAGGAAAACTTCAGAGATTCCTGTGTGGAGCATGATAATCCGGAATCGATCCTGATCGACCGGGAAAATGTGGCGGCTCTCGAAAATGAAATGAAAAAGAGCCTGAGCCCTCTGGAAAACAGGGTACTGCAGTTGTATCTGGATGGAAATGGATATATGGATATTGCCCGGATCCTTGGAAAAACACCGAAATCCATTGATAATGCACTGCAGAGGATCCGTGGGAAAATTAAAAGCTATTTTTGAGAAGAGTAAATACCTCTTTCCTTTTGAATATAAAAGTATTAAAATAATATTCATAAGGAGCAGAATAAGAAAGGAGACCAAATTATGGCAAAGATCAATAAATATTGGGGACTTGTTGCAGTAGGAGCGCTTACCGCTGCCGCAGCAGGAGCTATCGCAGCACTTGTATCCAGACGATCCGTATGCGAAGAAGACTTTGAGGATGATTTCGAAGATCTTGATGATTTCAAAGATGACGAGAAGAAGGAAGAAAAAGAAGAGAAAGAAGTCTTCCAGGACTGGGACAAGACTGCATCTGAGACTGTAGAAGTTTCCAAAGAGGCAGAGGATGCTAAAGAGGCACCAACAGAAGCAGAAGAGGAAACACCTGCAGATGATGAATCGGAGGCCGAAGCGGAAGAAGAGACAGAAGCAGAAGAGACAAAGACAGAAGAGTAAAAAGAGAATCCTGCGTGCTGTGTCTGTGAGCGACAGCACACAGGATTTTTTGTGCTATAATCATGAAAATATGAATTTTTAAAAAAATAAAAATAATGTATTGACAATATGACAATCATCTGATAATATAAACAACTGTGAGCGGCACAAACGTCGCGAAACAAGCTGCTGTGGCTCAGTCGGTAGAGCGTCGCCTTGGTAAGGCGGAGGTCACGGGTTCGATTCCCGTCAGCAGCTTTTTTTGTGTCTAAAAACTAAAGGGTTTTTGAAGTTTGGTAAGACGAAAGGTAATCAAAAAGGTAATCAGAACAAAAGTTCGTGAAAAACAAAATTAAAACGAGATTGAAACCAAAATAAAAACAGGAGGAAATCTTGCACATATGACAAATAATAGAATAGTAAAAAGAGATGAAAGAGACGAATTTCAAGGCTCATGATAAGTCGAGACTGTAGAGGTACAGTTTGCGGACAAGTCATGAGCCTTTTTTTACTTTTTATTTTGAAAGCAGCTATTATTCATATCTTCCCCGGGACTTGCATATATAGCTGCCCTGTGGGCACGTATTTGATCTGTAAAGGGATTGAAAGCGTTAAGATGAGGATTTGTTCGCTTGAAAAATAAAAACGTCTTACAGGACGAATTAGAAGGTCGAAAAAAAGAGCAGATTCCCGATTTAGGAATCTGCCCTTCTGCAAAAAACTAGAATCTTACTTTTTGCTTGTAGTCTGTTTAATGCAAGTTTTTTAGTACAATCATCATAGAAATAAAGACTGTAGGTAACTTCATAGGTTTTGGAACCTGTTTTTATAATCTTTTTAACGGAGCCTTTAGGATATACCTCTCCCCAGTCACCGCCAGTATAAACAATCTTACCGTTCTTATTGCAGAATAAGTAAGAAGGATTTTTTGGAATACCATATTTAGTAAATTTCTTAAACTTTACAGTTGAAGTGTTGAAGTAGAGCTTTAACTGTGGTTTAAGTTTCTTCTTAGCAGTAGATATTGTACGATTGCATAATCCGCGTGTTCTCATAGTAACCATGGTTGTCCGGGCATAATCGTCAAACTTGAAACATTGATTCTTACCGCAGCAGTAACCGAAATAGCTATCAAAACCTCTTAACAGTTTAGTGACAGATTTACTGTATGTTTTTGTTACGTCCCTCTTGGTGGCTGCCGATGCTGAGAGCGGAAGAGAAAAGATCATAATAGCAGCCAGAAAAATGATAAGAGAACTTTTGAACTTCTTTTTCATTGGTGTTTCCTCCTTCAATGCTTGATATCATAAGAATACTGCAGATAATAAGAAGTACAAGGTAAAGATAATTCTCTGTGATCCCCCAGTTTTTCTAATACATGGCAATACTTCAGATGTTACCCAGTGTTTGAAACGTTTTGCAGATTCAAGTTTGCTGCTGAGGATGAGAGAATAGAGGCCGGATTCATTGATAATGGTCATTTTCTGGATTCCAGAAGGGGTGTCGTGATTCACGACGCCCTTATCTTCGACATCCACATGACGACTTAATGCATCTCTTGTATTACTATATCCCAACGCCATTGCCACATCTTTTCCCACGAACCAAGGTTCTCCATCTTTCTCAATGCAGCGCAGATTTCCGAATTCTGGATGATTAAAGATTTCGCACTGGGAAGTGGAAGAAGAGGTACAAAAACCAGATACCTGAATTAGGTATAAGGTTTTATATAATTTGCGTACCCTGCCACCAAATTTACTTATTGACCTGCACCGTCGATTTGACAGCTCAGCTTTTTATAATTATAGCATACTTACATATCTTTTCCGAACACTTCACACATCATCTTCACTCCAAGACAGAAGCCGTTTCTGAAATTCTGCTCCAACTCGTCTGCTAGAAGATTAAGGTTTTCATCCATAACCTGATCCAGAGCGGCCACCTGATCGTCTGTGAGCTGTTCTTTAAGAGCATGATAACCATGTAAGGCCTGATCCTTGTGTACCCGGTACTGATCTAGGGCGTCCAGTACGGCTGCACTTACATGTGAGCTGTAAAGCTGATCTATGATATCCATAATGCTATATTCCTCTCTAATACGATTGTTTCTATCTAGTGACAATAATACCATGTTTTCCAGATATACTCAATACAAAAGTTACTAATTAGTCACAGGAGTATATCTTATGCAGTGGATTTTACAGGACGTTCCAATAGGTAGAAATATCCAGAACATACGGATGAAAAAGAACATGACACAGGCGGAAGTCGTAGGTCAGTTACAGTTGATGGGAAGCAATATGTCCAGAAGTACACTTGCTAATATTGAATCGGGCAGAAGAAACATAAAAGCCAGTGATCTTAAAGCATTGCAGAAATTATTTGCTGTAGACTATGAGGAATTTTTTGAAGATTAAAAAATATATATTGAAATAATATAAAAATTGTGATATTATACAGAAGAATTAAAAGTCAATTCCGACAGTAGGAAGGCAAAGATGAAAGTATTTGCAAACAAGGACTGACGAAACTTGTTAATATATTCGTTACAGGGGCTGATATTCCTGTGTTGTTCTTGTATAATGATAATGTTATACGGGGTAATGGTCTTTACCAGTGTACAAAGGTTTTTTAACCGATGTGACAACGCTATGAATGATATATCAAACTGATTGCATATTTAGCCGAAATTTGATGTGAGAGGGGATTTATATTTTTCTAAATAGACGGCCTGTACTTTAGGTGATATCATAAATAATGATACACTACAACTGAATAGCGAACATAGTAGCCATGCCAAAATGGTAAGGGTGGTGAACATTCGTGTTTATTTTTAAGCACTTTTAATGTCTTAGAAAATAATTAGTAAATGTATATTCCTTCTTTGCGCTCGTTGAGAAGGTAGTGTATATGCTATGTGGGATATGCCACGTTGAGGATTGTTAGGCTAAGTAATAGTGAAAAGTAGTTTTGCAGTATGACAACCTGTCAATAGTTTTATACCGCTGATTAGGGATAGTATGTAATTTTATATTTCTAAATAGAAGATATGGTACACAAAGTAGTGTATCATCTTTTTTTACACAAAAATAAATTCAGAATATTCTTGAAATAATAAAATAAAACTGAAAATAATGTTAGAATGTAATCATGGAGGCGGAAATTATGGCATGTAATAAAAGAAAACCAATGACAACATCGTTATTTGTTTGTTCGGAATGTGGCCAAGAGATGTTTCTTCCCAGAATACATGGATCTCAAAGAGAAAAAGGGCACATTAAGGATATATATTGTTTTAAATGCAAAGATGTTAAAAAGTTTAAAGAATATAAATACAAAGAAAGTTACCGAAACTTAGATGGAGATATAATTGGGGCTTAGTTTATTGATGGTTGTAAAAAAAGGAGGTAAACACTTATGATTATGAGTTTTAAAGATGCACAGAATTATAAGGAGTATGCAGATTCTACGGACGACCTGATTAAAAAATGTGAGGATATTGTTAACAATCTTACTCCGGAAGAGGCGAATGCAAAATGTAACTGTATTATTCAGTTCGGCGATCGTATAATAACAAATAAAGAACATTATGAAAACTATGTGCGATATGTAAAAGATGCTGTAAAAGGAGCAAAACGCCAAACGGAAAGTATGAAAAATTATTATGAACGTTACAGCGTCCCTAAAGCATATATAGAGCTTGAAGAGATGAAGTATATTTATAATCAAATTTGTACTAAATCAGGAACTCCTCCACAGATGGAACAGTTAATAAGAAACACGTATGAGGAGTTTAAATATAGGAACAGTCCTAGTTTGCGAAGGAAGAAAGAAGAGGAAGAACGCAGAATAAAGCAGATGCAGGAGGATGTTAAGAAATATACCAGCCCGGACGAACCAACGGTTGGTTATGCTGAATTAATGAGACGCAAGGCAGCTGCAAATCCTCCAAAGACTTCTTTATCTCAGGATGAGATTAGACGTTTTGATATGATGAGTGAAGAATGGCTGGTGAAATGGTGTCATTTCTCATATAACTGGTATTGGGTTGTACCATGTCTGCTATTATGCATTGTGGCCAACGGAGGACTGATTGCTGCAATCGGATTGATTGTATTTATGATATGTGGCGAGATATACTCCATGAGAGTACAGGAATACTGTGGCGTGATCTTGCCATGGTACCGGGACTCTGGAAAAACATTGGAGAAGAGGATCATTAATAAGTATATTAAGAAGTGAAAGGAGAATAGAGCAATCGCTTTATAAAGAGAATAAACAGTTTGCATGGGAGTAAGAAAAAATGGATAGTTATGTGAAGCAGTATAAATCGAGAAAACAAACTATAATTAATGGAGAAGTTGTTGATATTGAGTTTATTAGAAAATATTATAAAAAATTATCAGATTATGATAAGCAATTATTGTTGATGTATTGTAATAGAGTTGTTAATAAAAAATGGAAGAAAAAACAAAAAATATTTTTCGCCGTTATTTGAAGAAATACAAAAAAATATTCATTGACATATACTGAAACGGCTCAATTCTTGAATTTATGTATACAGTATAGCTTTTATCCATATCCGTTTTATACTAATAATTTCAAAAAAAATGAGCCACAAAAAAACAATAATTCAAATCAAATTATAAAAAATAAAAAAATTCTTCTGGAAAACAAATGCGAGATCCTGACAAAGAAGAAATTGAACGTAAGATGAAACTATATAAAACCAAACCAGCGCAGTATTCAGTAAGCACAACAGAGCCACCATCTTCAAAAGTACCAATGCCAAGAATGCCAAAACTTGAATATGATGAAGTACCTGATTTTTTGCAAAATGTGACGTGGCAAAAATCAGATGTAATAGTAAGGGATGTTTGGGTTTTTCATGGATTTTTGTATTGTTCAAATCAAAAGCATGATTTATCTTTTTATAATGTAAAAATATATGATATAAGAAATGAGTACCGTACATGTACAGCAAATGTTATTTATTGTAATGTTTGTAATAAATTTTTTATTGATAGTACACAATATAAAAAAATAAGAAAAAATAATATTTTGCCGAATATGCGGATTCATTCTGAAGATATAGGTTATGGTAGCTTTAAACAGGAATCTGAATTAGCATTATACGGATATAATGCTAGAAGAGATACATCTAAAAGCACTAGACAGCGAATTTTATATGAAGTTATTGAAAATAAATTAATGAATCCATCCTCAGTAATCTCTCATTTGGAAGGATTAATAAGTCTTGCTGAATATAATGAGCGAAAACAAGATGTAATTAAGAGATACGAGGAAGATATTATGTTTATTCATAATTCTTTTGATGAAGAAAAATGGTGGGAAGAACATCCGTTAAAAATAGAAGCCAATATCAGATGAAAGTAGTGAATATTCCCCAATTCTCCCAGTACTCACACCACTAATTCCGATTATCACCTTCAAAATCCCTATCATGTAACCTATCGGAAGATCCATTGAAACACTCAGTTTATTCTCCCTGAGTGATGCAAAATTCTGTCACAGGAATTGAACAGAATCGACCCGAAAATCACCGGAAAAAGCAAATGGCAGCAGGTTGTATTAAGCTTAAGTTATCGTGCAGCCGTTGTTACTCCGGTAAGGTCGATTCAGAGAGGATGAAAAGAAAGTTAGATCTGTAGAAAGCGCAGATAAGATCTAGGAGAAATGGTTATGTTGAGTGTGAGATGGAGCTGCGGTGGAGCCGGGACGGAGTTGTGGTGGTGAGAGGACGGATTGGGTAGGACGGTAGGAGCAAAATCTGAGGATTGGAAGATAGAAGAATCCGAGATGAATATTGTTAAATCGAGGCTGTGGTGGATGTGACGGGGGAGCGGAATGAGATGTGCTTGTTTGGTGGCGGATTAGTGAGATTGACAAGATTGATAAAATCTTAACATGTGAGCGAGTGGTCATATGTATGCATCCACAGAATATGAGTACGATAACCAATATTTTGAGTTACCATTTGAGCAGAAGATTACAGTATTATTCCTCACTGTAAGTAATTCCTGCTGCCAGATACAAGCTTTTTCAGACTGGATCACATTATCCTTCTACGATCAGGACGGATCAGAATGATCCAGCGTTATTCCATATGCAGTCTGTAGCAATTTAGAATTTCAACAGAGACACAATAAAAAAGTTGGCGATTCCCTATTTAGAGCAAGGGTTTACGCCAACTTTTATTTTTCAGAAAAGCTTCAATTTTTGAGCATGGTCAGCGCATGACTATGTTAAAAACTTAACACATTAAAATCAATCAGCAGATCATTATAGATTCCAGCCTTAACAGAATCCGTAAAGGAATACTCGTCCATTGTTGATTGTTCAAAATTGTATACAATAATTCTGCTCTTGTCAGGATCAACAATCCAATATTCTTTTACACCTGCCGTTCTGTACTTAAAGAGCTTGGTATAATAATCCATCCGTTTACTTGCAGGAGAAACGATCTCTATAATCCAGTCAGGAGCACCATTGCAGCCCTTATCATTCAGCTTGTTTGGATCACAGATAACAGAGATATCCGGTTCAACATATGTGTTCGTGGATTCATCCAGATAAACTGCAAACGGGGCAGCATAAACTTGGCACTGTCCCTGATGATCTTCAATGTAACGATCAATAATACTGGTGAGCCTTGTTGAAATCCGTTGATGCTTGCGACTAGGCGGAGCCATGTAATAAATCTGTCCGTCAATCAGTTCGGCACGTTCTCCCTCTGGAAGTGCATATATATCTTCTATAGTATAAGTATTTTCTTTGAGTAATGGCATATTTCACACTCCCTTCTTAATAAGTCATGTCCCTGTTCTCATTATAACGGATTGCAGCAAAACATTCAACGCTGATTCGTTTGCTCGATCATCTCAGAGAGCAGTTCCTTCTTATATTTATAGAATGTCTTTCTTGTGATCCCAGCCTGAGTAATGGTTTCCAGATCATTGAGTGATCCGCCGAACGTTTTGTTATGCTTCAGGATGATTTCTTTTGCTGCTATAGATTTCTTCGTTACAAGCTTTGTACCGGAAGCCTGTCCGATCTGTTTACCGGAAAGCCTTGCGGTCTGCATTCCTTCTTTGGTACGTTGCCTGAGATCCTGAACTTCTTTTTCTGACTGTTCAAAGGCGAGCCTGATCTGTTCTTTGGCAAGCAGGAGCAAATATTTATTGATCCCTTCCAGAATACAGTCAATATCTGTGCCTGTGGCTGGGATGCCACCTTGCAGCGCACTTTTATAGGTTTCAGTGTTTATGTGTGGTTCCTTCAGGAATACAAGATTAATTCCTTTGCTGAAAAGATCCTCATACATGGTAAAACCTTCTTCTGCATCACGGGACATTCTGGAAACAGAATCAAAGATAATGGTATCACCTGCGTTGAGCTTTTTCAGGAGCTTTTCAAATTCTCTTCGTCCCTGAAATTTCGTTCCGGTAAAAACTTCTCGGATGATCTCAGACTGTGGATATGCAGCAAGGATATTCCTGATCTGCCTTTCAATGCTTTGTTGTGGTGTGCTGATTCTTGCGTAACCAAAATATCTGTTCATGATGTTCCCTTCCTGTAGTAAATTTAAGGCTCCCTTAAAATGACACTGTAATAAGACTGCCTTGGAGCCTGAAATGGTAATGGTTTTACTACTTTTTGCATACTACCTTACTTTTACTACTAATTTGTCAGCAGATGTTTACGGAATTTATGCCATGCACGGTTATAAACCTGTCGAGCTGTTTCTGTTGGCTTCGCTTCCTGTTCAGCCTGAGAAATGATCTGGTCAATGGTTGGCTCCGGTATACAGAAATCAATCATCAGCTTTCTGAGATCTTTTTTCCAGATGGGACAAGCTGTATAAGGTCTGTTTTCCGCAAGTATGTAGTTCCTCATAATTGATACCGCCTTTCTGATAGATTCTATTGCCTTGGAAATCCTGCTGCCAGAGAGTGAACCCGGCAGCAGGAGAGAAGATTATAATTCTTTCAATGGGATGCTGATATCTTTGCATACAAACTCATAGGTGCTTTTTCTCTGAACACTGATAAGAGCAGTATCTTTCTGAGCGTCAGGATCAAGTGCAATGTGAATAATATATTTGTATGGTCTGCTGATAAAAGGATCTCCGGTTTCGTTTTCTTTGCGTTCCAGTACCAAAAGAAGATCATCAATGAATGTGTTCATGCGTGACTGTCTACTCCATGGCACACGTTCTGAGACCTGCAAGATTACATTCCATGTATCTTCCGCCATAACGATTGCCCCGAATTGCTCCATGTCACCGACAAGAGTTCTTACAACCTCGATTTTCTTAGTTTCTGTATTATAGTGTTTCCAACTCATAGTGTAGTACCTCCTGATTATTTATTCTGATTGCCGATTTTCTTAAGAGAAATGATCTCATTCCTGAAAACAAATTCATAGTTGCCTTTTCTCTGCAAGCTGATAACTGCATTGGTTTCGTCTGCGGAAAGCTCAATGTGCAGGATATAGTCGTTCTGATGTTCCATAACCGGACGCTTTTCCTCCTGAGCATTCAGAAGAGTAGTAAGATCCTCAAAGAACTGTTTCTGTCTGGTCTTGCTGCTGCCGGACTTTGTACTGGTCTTACTGATAATCTTCCATGTTTGCTCCGCCATGACTACAGCATGGAAGCAGGAAAGCTCTGAAATGTAGCCACGGAGACAGGTTTCTTCAGTTTCTTTGTTGTAATACATCCAGCTCATGATCTACACCTCCACAATAACTGCAACAAGTCCGTTCTTGGTGACTGCTGCCTTATAAGCTGCTGCACTTACATAATCTGCAAAGTGCCGTTCGTTCATAATCTCTGATTCGCATAAGCTTACAGAGAGAACGATCACCTTGTAAAATGTAACGGTTGCCTGAATGTTGATCTTCATGATCTGTGTTCTCCTTCCTGATCTTCAATGTCGTATTGCACAGGTGTCTCATTGAAGATAAAATTCAACAGAGTGTCCCATCTGTGCAGTGGCTCCATAGCTTCCAGTGTTGGAATAATATCCTGCGGATATGTGGTGCTAGGGAGAAAGTGGTCGATGATCTCTTGAAGGTACTCCAACTGTACCTGATTACACTCTTTGCTGGTGATCTCCTTCTCTGACAGCATATGGAATGTGTAGCCCCAGAAACGGTTGAAAGCTGTCAGTGGTGTGATGTGTCCCTCTCTGATCCACAGTGTCAGTACCTCTTTTGTGGAATCAATGTCTATTCTTGTGCCGTGTGTCATGGTGAAAACCTCCTTGATCTGTAATTAATAGCCGAAAAACAGCCAGTGTACGATCATTCCATAAGGAATCCCGACCATGAAAAGGATGAACAGCAGCCACTGTAAGCCGTTGTACAGCTTTCTTCGTATGTACTTTTTCAGACGGTGCTTAAAGATTGTGCACCACTGGCTATAAGTCATAAGTGGCTGTGGATCAGTGTGTTTCATGGTTTTGTCCTCCTGTGAAATGATGTGATTTTCTTGTGATCCTCAAGAGGGTAAAATTTTACCCCCTTGAAAATCAAAGGAAAAATATAGCTTTGCCCGTCATGCCGATAGCACAGCAATAAACAATTTGATAGAAGCCCCCGTAACGCCGATAGGTCAGCGGTAAGATCATCCTTCCTGAAAAGAAATGTTCCTGTAGATACCGGAATGAAGGAGATCATTGTAAAACTTCTCAGCTTCCGATCTGTCTGTAAAGCATCTGGAATAACTGGCATTGGAAGCGTTAAAAGATACTCTGTATAACATGCTCTTGTCCTCCTTGTTCTCTGACTACCTGACCGCCGTTGTGACGGTCAACGCTCACAGCTTAAAGCCCTGTTTATAGTGGCTGTGACCACTTTTATAAGATTGTATTAATCAGTTCCAGATTTTTCAGTAACTGCTGCCGAGTTGCTTCGTACTGGTCCGCAGCTGCCTTCATATCCTTATGAATCGTTCTGATCTCAGCAGACTGTTTATTGTGATCTGGTTTGTTCTTGCGCTTAAAGATGTTTAACATCGTGTTGTCCTTTCTCCGGTTAACCTCCACCGGAAGGATCAGCACTTTATTTAACGTATAATCTGCGGTACTGGCTAACTCTCTGATACTCTGCAAGGCTGCCGAGATCCGCTTCAAGTCGCTTGGTGTCAACGGTACGGCGTTCACAGGTGGAAATCTTTACTGTGAAGTCGTTACCAGTTTCGGAAAGCTTCTCATTGGAATCCAGATAACCGATGATCTCACGTTCCACAGCTTTTAATTCTTCGTCAAGCTGTTCTTTCATAGCTTTCAGTCCTCTGTAATCTGCTACAACCTTCTCAAGTTCGTTAATCGTTCTACACATATGTTTATCCTCCTGTGAATTGATCTCTTATGTTACAACCCTTGAATCATCTTCCTGACTATTTGCTTGACCACTGCGAAGCATCACAGGTATATGGATTCAAGTATTGGAAGCTTTCGGCTATCCGGTTGCTCAAATGATACCCAACAACAAAGTACTGTGTCCTCTCGCTCGTTGATTCTTCCGCTTAACGGCTTCTTGGTTTAGGAGTAAAGTGTTGATTGGCTCAACCTGTTCATTTTCTTCCTGTAGTATGAACACTGTGCTTTCTTGTCCTGCCGTTCCTGCTTTCTTCAACTGTTTTGCCGGATTATGTTTATCCTTCATACACTCTGTCTGACCTGTGTCAGCTTGACCGCCATGTCACTCGTGTATAGCCTTATCGCTTTATCCGGTCTTTCCTGCTTTCTTTGTTGCTGTGTTTCATTTGATGAGTTAAGTATATTACATCTTGTACAAGAAGTAAAGACGGAATCTTGTACAAGATTAAAAAGAAAACAAAGACAAATCTTGTACAAGATGCACAAGCGCAAAAAAAGACAGGCTCGAAGCCTGCCTCCATATATTAAGAAGTTAATTGTTCATTTTAGAATTTATGCAATCTACGACAAAAGCGTTAAGGCTATTATATCCTTGCTCTTTAGCATATGTTTGGATTACATCTTTTTGACCTTTTGGCACATTTACAATAATTCTATCGTATTTTCTTTTTGAAATTGATTCTTATACTGTGTTGCATCAAAAGCTTTTTCCGGATCTTTCATATGTTGTCACCTCCATAAATATATGTAAGCATTGTATCACATAATGAGGGAATACACAATCTTGTACAAGATATATAAATTCAACCTTGAAATCTTGTACAAGAATAACAATTTACATCTTGTACAAGATGATATATAATAAAGCCATAATCAAACAGAACAAAGAAACACAAGAGAAAAACAAAGCAACACGGAACACAAAAAGAAAACACTTTCTATATGGAGGAAAAAGATTATGGCAGCAGGAAAAGCAAATGTTTATGAAATGGTAACAGCAAGAATTATTGCAGAGCTTGAAAAAGGTAACATTCCATGGGAGAAGCCATGGACAGGAACACAGACCGGAGCATTTAACCGGATCAGCAAGAAACCTTACAGCCTTATCAATCAGATGCTTCTGCTTCATACCGGAGAGTATGCAACATTTAAACAGTGGGCTGATCTTGGCGGACATGTTCGTAAAGGTGAAAAATCAGAGATCGTTGTTTTCTGGAAGATATTAGAAAAAGAAGAGACAGACAAAGACACCGGAGAAAAAGAGATCAGGAAGATTCCAATGCTGAGATATTACAACGTATTTCATATTTCACAAGTTGAAGGTGTTGAGCCACTAGCGAAACCTTTTGAAGAGGTGAAACCGATCGAAGAAGCGGACAGAGTAATAGCTGATTATGTGAAAAGAGAAAACATTGATTTCGAAGAGTGTGCAAGCAATCAGGCATATTACAGCCCGTCATTTGACAGAGTTGTGGTCCCAATGAAACAGCAGTATAAGAACATCAACGAATATTACAGCACAACATTTCATGAGCTGACACACAGCACCGGACACAAGAACAGATTAAACAGATTACAGACCGGAGCCGTTGCAGCTTTCGGATCAGAGACTTACAGCAAGGAAGAGTTGGTTGCAGAGATCGGAAGCGCGTCCCTCATGAATATGTTAGGAATTGAAACGCCTAAGACATTCCGTAACAGTGCAGCATATATCCAGAGTTGGTTGAAGGTTCTCAGGAATGACAACAAGTTTATAGTATCAGCAAGCAGCAAGGCAGAAAAAGCAGTTAATTACATAACGGCAGAGTAATAGAAACAGGAGGGTCAGCAGTGATCCTCCTTTTTTAGTTCGTTGTATTCCGTTTGGTTGTGTCTGGCTGCGTTCCTGATCTCTGGTGTGGTTTGTGTTCCGGTTTGGTTTTGGATCGGCAGCAGGTTACACTTCCAGACTGAGAAAAGCACAAGGCTTGTAAGATGTTTCTATACACTGTTAAGAATATAACGAAGTTGGCAAAGTTGACAACAAACCACAGGAGCCACAGAAAGCACAGGGATAGTATGAGGAATACAGGCCACAAGATCACAGGGATCAGAGCTATAGAGAAGGTCACAAGCTTATATCTAAAAGAGCATAACATATAAGGCTTAAAGAGCTTTGAGAGGATCAGAGAGCACAGAGAAGCCAACAGACAGCAGAAGAAGCAAAGAAGAAAGAAGAGAAGCCAGAGAGCTACAGCAGACCGGAACCAGATACAAAGAAAGCTTGCAGCAGGTACAGGGAGCTTGCAGCAGATCATACACAGGACACCAGATCAGGCAGCAGGAGAGCCACCGGAGCAGGCCACCAGATTATAGGTGCAGCAGATCAGACTTACCCCCACAGTTAAGGACTTTATGAGAGCTGATAGAGCAGGAACGGACGTTACCGGATGCAGTCGAACAAGTACAGGCCGGATGATCTCAGAGCCATTACAGCTTGATATACTCACTATAGAGCAGCACTATAGACGCAATACAGAACAGCAGGAAAACAAGTGCTTTTCCGGTATAGAATCAGGCAGCAGGTACAGAGATCACAGCAGAGAAGGAAGAGCAAGAAAAGGCTTGTTTATCAGTGGTTGGGGCTACAGTTGCAGGAAATACAGAGCTTTTACAGGGGGACGGACTGAAGGACAGAAACGCTTTATTTTATAGCTGTGGGACTGCCTGAGATGATTTTATTTAAGAAAGATCAGAGATCAGCAAGAGAACCGGAACCGGATCAGACGGAACCAGATCAGCAGGAGGGGAGAGGGGCAGCAGGTGACAGGGGTGCTTTCAACTTAGAAGGGGCTTGTTATTTCCGGTATTGCCTGAATGTGGTATGTTTTTATACTGACCTGAAAATGAAGATCCTAAAATGAAAGCTGAAAGCATACAGAACCATCAGATTTTAGAGGATAAAATTTTATCCCCATAAACTTTCAGTATACAAAAAAATGGAACGTCTATCAGACGCCCCATCCATTATATCCATTCATCCATAATCCAGCACTGGTTATAGTCTTTTGTATATTTGTCCCCTGTTTCCTGCATCAATAACAGTAATAATAAGCTTGCCATTATCTACAGTGTAAATAATACGGTATGTGCCAACTCTGAGACGCAGGACGTTATCATAGCCTTGCAGTTTCTTGATATCTTCACCTTCCGGGAGCTTTTCAATGGCTGCCACAATGCGCTTTTTCTCATTGAGAGGAAGCTTGTCAATGAATTTCTTAGCTTTTTTCTTGAGGACGATTTTATACATCAACCAATCCCCCATTCTTTTTTGCACTGTTCAAGAGAGTATTCTTCATCTTTTGTTGGGTCAGGATCATTCAGATAATCTTCGTAAAGGTTACGGCAGTATGCGTCATCGGAATCTTCATCAGCAGTAATACCTTGAACATAAGCCAGAACATAGCCAAGTTTGTATTCAGGAACATAATCCAGCAGTTGTATGATTTTATCTTTTTCTGACATGGTAACACCTCCTTGTGTGCTTATGACTATATTATAAACCAACTGGAAGGAATGTTCAATGCTATTAAATGAGATGGAATCCCAGATGCTTACCCCATATTTGTATTAAGCTGTCCTGGCGATTCACCGGATTAGATTATACTAGCATTTTTTATATAGGATATGTGTGACAAACCTGACGTAACGAAACGTTCGGTCATCAATTCAATGACCAAATGTTTTTAAGATTGTAGGGGTCACTGAAATGGACACCCCCTGTGAGTATTGTTCAATGCTATAAAACCACTCACCCCGATTCAAGGTAAGTGATCTCTCACTCTCATCACCGAGCAGTCCTTCCTTGATAAGCGCATCCGTGTATTCGGTACACCAGAAGATCCGCTGTTCCTGGCACGAGATGTTGCAGAGTGGATTGAACATAAAGATGTAACTACAATGTTAAGAGCAGTAGATAATGATGAAAAAATAAAAATTACGAATCCTCCGCTTAATGAGCGGACGTTGTTAAAACCGAATCAGGAATACTGGTTTCTTACCGAAGATGGCCTTTACGAAGTTCTCATGCAGTCCCGGAAACCGAAGGCTAAGGAGTTCAAGAAAGAAGTCAAGAAGATTCTGAAGAGTATTAGAAAAACTGGGGGATATGTTGTGGGACAGAATGTGGGCGGGAACATATAGTTCCAATATACACTAGAGATTACTATACGTTATGTCGATTTTTCAATAAGAGAACGCAATATTTCAACTTTCCAATTTTGTCAGAATCATGCCCATATATAGATATAGGTTATTATATAGGGCATGAAGTTGACAATTTTGGAAATCTTTGATATACATTATACATAAATTTAATAGTATAATTAATGCAATTATTGAGCAGCTTGCTGCGAAATGGAGAGTGAGCTTGCGAACGTATATACATATACAATTCATACAAAAATAGGGGAAAAATATGTTGGAGTTAAATCATGAGTATACATATCAGGAAATTTGCAGAAAACTTGGATGGAATGTATCTTCGGGAGCACAGAAGATAAAGCAGATTAAAGTCTTAGAAGAATCCTATAAATTTTATCATCCAGAGAACAAAAAGACACACAAACCTAAGAAGAGTTACATCTTTACGGAACAACTGAAAGAACCTGTAATCTCAGATGGAAGAAAAAATAATGGCACAGAGAGCAGTTTCCCACTGGATGAATTTGAGTATCTTTTCAAGTGCATTCTGGTAGGAGGTGTGCAGCGGAATTATTATTTTGAACGAGGAATCATGAATGAAATCTACGTATCAAATGCTCTGCTGTATAAAGAGTTTGGATTCGACATATACGGATATTTCTCAGAAGTATTTTATGGTGATTTCTGGAACCCTAGAGTTAATAAGATAAAGAATCTTTTTCAGGATATCTGTCTGAGTGCAGCGAGATCAGCAACAGTTACAAGATTATGCAGACTTCTTGGCTGTGAGAAGAATACATTACCTAAAGGAATACTCAGACATTTGAATAGCCAGAACACGATTCTGATGCCAGCCAATGAATTGATGCCGATTTATCAGGAATACATGGGAGAATGTTTACGAGAGTATGAGTGTAGATCTGAGATTCAGGCAATTAAGAGAGGGCTATATTTTGAAATCACAGATGCAATCACGGACAGATTCATTGAAGAGAAAGACTTGTATGGAGTTAGAAGATATAACCGGATAGAGATTAACATGGATTATATCATGACCTTTAAGAAGAACGCTAACAAAAAGTGGCAGTTGCAAAGAAAGTTCCGCAGAGTTGTGGTGGAATCCATTTATCAGTCAGTACGAAGAAGATGCCTGGATCTGAAAGAATATAGTCAAAAGCTGGCCCCTGTGGAAAAGTTGATATTGCTCAATTACTTCAGACAGATGCTTCAGAAAATGATATTAATGCAGGAATATAAAGAAAAGATGGAGCAACTGAGAACTCAGATTGAAGAGGCATATGCTGACGATGAAGAAATAATAGAGTTCATAAAGAAGCGGAACGAGAGGATTGCAAAAGAAAAAGCAAGAGAAAAGGCACTTGCTAAAATACGCGAAGCAGAATCTGAAGAAAAGACGAAAAAATGATTTTAATGTAGCACAGAACGTATGAGAGACACAGATCTTGTACGTTCTTTTTTTATGTCCGACCGTCCCGGGGGCACTTCCAACTTTACAGAATGATTACATTATATAGGAAGAAACTAGATTCAAAAAAACGAGCAGAAAAATTTTGAGAGTGCAGCAGTGTTTTCTGATCTGTAAATAAGTGCTGCCCTGTGAGCGTCCTATAGACCTGTAAGCCGGGTTCACTGTCAGACGATAACTTCTCCGCCGGATCAGTTAGGATAGATTACGGAGCTATCAGGTGAGCTACAGTCCACAGATCGGGGTAAGCAAATGTGCCGGGTAAGTAGAGTATCAGGAGCAGGTCTGATTCAGGAAAGGCGCAGCAGTTAGAGTAATAGCGTTACTCGGTCCGTCAAAAGTCCACTGTGACCGGAGAAAGAGCCTGACATGGACTGGAATTTATGTGGCTGGTACTGGCTGCATCAACAGATCGTGACCGTCAGAAAGCAGAGAATCTTCCTATATAAAAGACTGAGATCGAATTTTTCAGTGACTTTATGATTGGAATGAACTATAGGCTTCTAGGCTACGTATTCGATCAGAAACGGATTAGAGGTGCTGTATGGTGACTTGTTCGGAGAAGTGTACAGAGTGCCCTGTACGGGCTGTCAGACGCTCTGAAGGCCACGGTGACGGGTGAGGTCGACGCTGCGGAGGGCGAGTTGGGAGTGTGTGCCAGGGAGTTAGGGTGGATAAAAAATGCAGAAATTCAAGAAAAAATCAGCAGAAAGTCCTTTGTTTATACGGAATATTACAGATGTAAATTCGTCCGCTATATGAGGGAATGAACTTTTGTGGTCAAAAAAGTAAGAAATTCAAAAAAATATCGTTAAAAATCCCATATAAAACACCAAAAATTTGAGCTGCAAATTCGTGTGCTATATGAGGGAAATAACTTTTGAAATCAGATTTACGGAAATTCAAGAAAAAAATCAGCAGAAATCCCTTATATTACAATGAAAATCGGTAATCGTTTAGCGTGTGGTATATGAGGGATGGTGAACTTCTGAACCAGAAAAAGTAAGAATATTTGGAAAAATATCCTCAGAAAAGCATTGTAGAATAAGGAAAAATCAGAAGTGCAATTTACTCCGCTATATGAGAGAAAAAACTTTTTTCCGGGAAAAATGCGTTAAATCAAAAAATAATTGTGAGAAAGCTCTTAGTTTATACGGAAAAATGGACATGAGATTTAGTCCGGTATATGAGGGAAATATCTTTTGATTTCCCGGCGGAATTTACACGCTCTCAATATTTTTTCTTCATTTAACCCTTATGGTTACTGGCTTTTTTGCAGCTATAAATTCGTGTGGTATATGAGGGAAGCAAAAGTTCATATGTGCAAAAATGCACGAATTCAAAAAAATATTGGCCTGAAACACTGATAAAATAAGGCTTTTCGGGCAATGCAGTAACGTGTGCTATATGAGGGAAATAACTTTTATTATAGATTAGAACAATATGTGCAGAAAGGAGAGTGAAAATCATGGCAGAAGAGAGTAAGAAAAGAAGAATCTCTATAGAGGTTGACCAAGATCTCCACAGAGAAATCAAGATGTTTTCTGCATTACGCAACATGACATTAAAGGATTACATCCTGACATTAGTGCAGAATGACATGAAAAAGCTGAAAAAATGAAATAATCAGAAAGCAGAGGTAAGAAGTAATGAAGAATCAGAAAGAGCAGAAAACTCAATGCAAAACAAAGGCAGTACGTAGCCAGAGGATTGCGTGGATGTTAAGGAATGAAGGGTTCCCGGTCATAAATATAAGGCCAAACAGATGTATGCCAAACCTGAATGTGTTCATATTTGAAGCAACACCGGAATTATGTGCTGCGTTAAATGAACATATCAAAAACAAAGATAATATACGGAATAAGTAGGAATAAAAAGAGAGTCGGAGGAAAGAATCATTATGAGTAAAACCAGACAGTTTGATAGAAGCAAATGCTTCACATTTTTTAACACATACCGTACACAAGGTAAAAGAATCCGTGAGAAGTACGGAGATAAAATGGCAGCAGATTATTATGAGGCAATCATAGATTATGGTTTAGATCAGAAGCCTATCACAGATGATGAGCTTATGCTATTAATCGGGGAAACTCTTCTGGAAACGATTGATTCATCACAGAAGAGAAGATCCAGAGGTTTCGGAGAAAATACAGAACGTACCAAGGCAATCATTGAATTAGTACGTGATAACCCGGGCATCTCGCAAAGTAAGGTCGCATCAGCGGTACACTGTAGTAAGAGTACCGTCAGTGCCGCATTGAAAAACTTCAGGGAAGGCAAGTACAAAGAAGTGTTTGACTTTAACATTATCATAGGCGGTACTGAGTACAAACCTGATGGCAGTACCGTCACAGATGAGAGCGAAAGTGAGTATGAAAACGTGCCAGAATCAAGCACTGACGGGCAGTACGGTACAGGTACTAATACTAATACTAATTATAATACTAATAATAATATTAATAGTACCGAACGGTACCAGTACCACTCCGTAGGTAGCCGAAACACCGTTACGGTCAACATGGACGCTGACGCTTCGGACGCTTCGCTTGATATGGTCGCTAACGCTCCAGGTAACTCCGCTGACGCTGCGCGCTTGCGCTTGCCTGTTGCACCAGAATGGCCAGCAGAATGGATTGAAAAAGATATACGGAAATTGGATCTTAGATTTGATGGAAGGATACCTGATAATGAGATGCTGGGTATTATTGCTCGTACTTATAGACAGCATATTAATAATGATGAACTTGACTACAAAGAAATTTTTATAGAAATGGTTAAGGAGTTTACAGGTGGCATTTATAATTGTAATAAGGATGAGGTTAAAAAAGTTTGTGCTTATATCTGTGGGGTTCCCGAGAATACTTTTGTTCCTAGGGTTGATCCAGATCCAGATGATTTTTCTTCAGATCCAGATACTGTAGATTCTGGTTTGGATAGTCCTGATCTGGCTGATTCTGGATTGACTGATTCTTCTTCAGATATGGTTTTTACAGATATTACAGATCCTGATTCAGTTATTGATCCTGTGTCTGATTCTTCTACTGATCCGGGTCCTTCAGATATTACAGCTTCTTCAGATACGATTGTACCTATTAATCAGGATAATACGGATATTTCTGGTTCTGATCCGGGTGATGCAGCATAATGGATCAGGTTTTTGTTTTTACATATGATTGGAGGTATTGCCACTATGGGTAACACATTTACATCTTGGAGTGGTTTGGTTTTGGCACTTCAACAGGAGGTTGCGGAAGCTACAGCAGAAGTAATTGATGCTTCTATGGATGATTTATTTATGAATATAGATCAGTTTTACAGTTCTTCAGAAGGAAGATATACACGTACCGGGACATTGCGTATGTCTCCTGAGAGTGAGTTTTCTGGCGGAGGTTCTGTATCTTCTGGGGAGATCCGGCTGAATACCGGGCACAGATATTCTCCTTCTGGAAGAGATACACAGACTATTTATAACTATGCTGAGGATGGAGGGCTGCTTGGTAATGGAGGATTCTGGTCACGGACGATGGATCAGGTTCCCCGGCACATACAGGAATCTTTCGGCAGCAGGTTTTCCTGATTTTGGGACTGAGAACTGATTTTTTTATATAGACTTTAGCTGATAATTTTACAGATTTTATATAAGAATTAAAGGAGAATAGAATAATGACAAACAAATTAATGACTATGGATGAAATTGCAGACAAATACTTTGATCTTGAGATGGCCACCGATGAAATCTTTAGGGATATGGTGAACCGTTGGAATGAATTTACGGAGACAGACCGTAAGCTTGTATGTAAGGTTCTTGCGGAACAGATGGATGCGTATGCTTTATATAAGATTCTGGATGGACTGAGTTACAATCTGGATGTTGCAGATATGGAAAAAGATCTGGAAGAACAGGAACACTACGAGAAGAAAGAAGATATAAAGAGATGTGTTTGCAACCTGATTGATCTGATATAAAAATTCTTGATTAATCACGATTGAATTATAATGAATATTAATAATAAATTTATGATCGAGGGACTGTCTGTGGTGGCAGTCCTTCTTATTATATAAGGAGTAAGACAATGGCTGAGGATTTTAGAGCGAAAGTAACCGCCGAGTTAGATACGGCGGAAGCAGAGAGTAAGCTGAATGCTTTTCTGAACGAGAAGCGAAAGCTGAAGATAGATGTGGAAGTGAATCAGGACTCTGCAAAGAAGATGGCTTCCAGTATAGAAAAAGGTATAAAAGATACAAAGATTGATACATCCGGCATCTCCAAGCAGCTTGCCGGATCTTTTAATATTACGGACAAAAATGTAATCAGTAAGCTGCAATCCCAGATGGACAAGATGATATCCAGTTTGGGAAAGACATGGAATGGTAAGGATTTTGATTTTGGGAAAGCATCAGGCTTTTATTCCGGTATGGACAGCATGGTAAACACGGTCATGAAAAACGCAAAGATCGTGGAGGGTGCTACCGGGAGCTATGATGCCTTTTTTAATTACTTCAAAGATAAGAAAATCTATGTTTCTGATGAACTGAAGAAAGCCATGGGTGAAGATACCTACAAGGAACTGCTTCAGAATAACATCGGCAAGGTTGTCCGGGACGCTTCAAAAGGAATATCCATAGATTCCCTGTGGGGAGAAATGAGCAGCTTGTTCCCGGAGCATTTTTCAGATAACATTACTAATCAGGTGGATCAGATCGTCCATGCGTTTGATGTATTGCATCAGGCCAGAGCGGATGTGGGACAGGTAACGACAGCCCAGAACATGACTGCGGAACAGCTTACAGGGATCTCAGACAGTGCGGCGGAGCAGGTTGTAGCGATTGCAGCAAAGCTGAAGGAGAGCCTACAGAGTAACATTATGGGTGCATCCGAAGCAGCTAAGACGACCATTGACCTTGATGTAAATGTAAACACAGATAAGATTTCTTCAGATATCCGGTCGGCAGTAGAAAATGCAGGAAATCAGGCTGAAGGTGCGCTAAAAGTAAATATGGAAGTCAATGAGGAACAGCTGGTTTCCAAGATCCGGGAAGCATTAAGCAGTCTTGCAACCGGAGAAGAGCCTGTAAAAGTCAATCTTCAGGTAAATAAGGAATCCTTGCAGGAGGATCTGAACCTTGCACTGAATGAAATGGATCTTCCGGTACACTTCAAGATTGATACGGAAGAAATAGAGAGCCAGATCCGGGCAGCAGTAGAAAGTATTCAGGATATGGAGATTGATCTTCGTGTGAACACCAGAGATATCCAGAATGATGTTGATACAGCAGTAAACGGAGCAACCGAAACACCGGAGCTCCATGTGCCTGAAGTAGACAGCTCTGGTTTGGCACAGATGCAGCAAGCTTTGAATGGTGTAAATGCAGCAGGAATCCGGGGCCAGAGCGTGTTTCAGACTTTAGGTGGAAGCTTCCGGGAAGCGTTTTCTGCATACAGTCTGGCAAACATGATGCAAGATGGACTGTATAAGATCGTAGATGCAGGAAAAAAAGCAGTTTCTACCGTAAAAGAGTTTGATGATCTGAAAACCAACCTTGCCATGGTAACAGGAAAAGACAAGACTTATACGGAAGATCTGATGCAAAGCTACAACGAATTGGGGCAGGAAATCGGAAGTATTACTTCAGATGTTGCGGAATCTGCAAATACATGGCTGAGACAAGGACGTTCCATGGCAGATACCAACCAGCTTATCAAAGATTCCATGGTTTTGTCTAAGGATGCACAGATGAGTTCAGAAGATGCAGCACAGGTTTTGACTTCTACACTGAATGGATTTAAGCTTGGTGCAGATCAGGCCAGCAGGATCAATGATATCCTGACCAGCATTGACTTAAAGAGTGCTTCGGATGCAGGTGGAATCGGTACTTCCTTACAGAAAGTTGCATCACAGGCGAATAATGTTGGCATGAGTTTGGAGAAAACAGCTGCCATTATTGCTACGATCAAGGATGTAACACAGGGCAGTGATGAAACTATCGGTACATCCTTAAAGAGTATTCTGTCTCGAATGAACAATATCAAAGCAGGAAAATTCGTGGATGATAACGGGGAAGCACTGAATGATGTGGAGAAAGTTCTGAATAAGATCGGTATTACCATGAGGGATAACAACGATCAGTTTCTTGATTCGGAAACAATCATTGATTCTGTGGCAGATAAATGGGACACTTTAAATAAGAATACACAGAAAGCGGTTAGTACAGCTCTTGGCGGAACCCATCAGGCCAACAGTGTGATCGCCATGCTGGATAACTATGATAAGGTAAAAATGCTGACAGAAACCGCTTATAATTCAGAAGGAACCGCAGAGAAGAAGTTTCAGGACAATTATTTAAACTCTCTGGAAGCCAAGACCAATGCCCTGAAAGCATCTCTGGAAAATCTGTCTACTTCTCTGGTATCAGATAACATGTATTCGGGATTTCTGGATGGGGCAAAAGCAATGGCGGACTTTGCAGCAAATACAGATATCTTACAGGCATCTCTGGCCGGACTTGCATCTGCTGGCGGTGTATACGCATTTCAACAGCTGATAAATCTGTTCCGGGAGTTTTCCAACATGGGACAGGCTATGGATATCAGCCGAATGACAGAGATTTCTACAGATTCTTTTGAACAGCTGTTAGGACTGACACAGGGACTAAGCGAATCTCAGACCCGGATGGTACTGTCCAGTACGGCTTTAACAGAAGCACAGAGGGCAGCAGTCCTTGTAAATCAGGGAATGAGTGAAGCAGAAGCGCAGGCTGCCGTTGCTGCAATGGGACTGACCACTGCCAATGAAGCTGCTGCTGCCAGTACCTTTACATTATCCGGTGCTATGGAGGGAATGCTTGCAACATTGATGGCAAATCCTCTGATTCTGGTTGCAGCAGGTGTTACCGCAGCAGTTACGGCCTACAGTGCTTATAAAAGATCCATTGAGGAAGCAGTAAGCTCTGCGAAAAGTGCAGGAAATACATGGGAAGAGAACACGACTTCCATACAGGATAATATCAGCAGGATTCAGGAATTAAGGACAGCCCTTGCATCCGGTACACTGACAGAGCAGGAAGCAGCGGACGCAAAGAGCGAGCTGTTATCTATACAGGAATCTTTATCCGAATCCTACGGAAATCAGGTCAGTGGGCTTGATCTGATAAACGGATCTCTTACGGAGCAGATCGCATTACTGGATCAGGTGAACGAAAAACAGTCCCAAAGCTTCTTGAATGAAAATAAAAGGGTATTGACAAAGCCCAGAAAGAGATGGAGAAAAACCGTCATACATACTTGGGTCGGTTCTATGATAACGGATCAGAGGAATCGGAAGCAATCAAGAAATCCATTAAGAAGCTTCAGGAAACCTATGGAGAAGATGTATTTAAGCTGGACAGTGCAGACGGAATCACGATGGATATTCAGTTTAATGCGGATGCTTCTACGGCAAAAGACGCATTGAATGATTTCATGACAGAGGTTTCCGGTATTGAGGATCAGTTTGGAGAAACGGATGTAACCGATCAGCTTGCTAATAATGCAGCATCCGGTCTGACAAAAGCAAAGGATGTTCTCAGTGAATATCAGGATATTTATAAACAGGCACAGGAAGCAGAGCTGATATCCGATGATAAGCTGTATAAATCCGGTGATATGGAACAGAAAGCTTCCAAGTGGATTTTAGACTATGCAAAAGCGGTTGAGGACTATAACAATGCGATTTCTGATGGAGATAACAGTAAGATTACAGAAGCATCCCAGAAATTCTCAGAACTGGATAGCACAGTAAACGATCTGGTGAAGAATACAGGCATGTCCGCTTATGCAGATCAGGTAAAAGAAATCCGGGACGAGCTGAATGATACAGCCATTGCCAATGATAAGTTTACCAAGGCCGTAAATGGTACGGACACAAGTAAGTTTGGAAAGTCTGTCTCGGATAATGCAAAAGCACTGAAGGAATTAAACCTCTCCGATACAGACTTCCGGTATGCTTTTGAGACAGACGGAGTACAGGAAGGCGAGGATCAGATCAATGCTCTGGTACAGGCTGCCCTTGATGCAGGTGTTATCAGTGATACTTCCGCATCCAGTGTGGCGAATCTTGCCAGTATGCTTGCAGAGTTGGGTGTAATCTCTTCCAGTACCGGATCTTCTCTGGATGAAGCAGTGGATTCCATTGGGGATATTAGTGAAAGGATCGACAAAGCCAGTGATGCATTAATCGGAATCCAGAAAGCAGAATCTGTTCTGGATGCACAAAGCACAGGAAAATCTATCTCTCTGGATGATTTCAACTCAGACGAGCTTGCAGATTATACTTCCGCTCTGGAATATAATAACGGAGCCTTACAACTGAACGCAGAGAAAGTACGTGAGTTACAGAAAGCCAAGGCAGAGGAACAGATACAGACCAACAACAGCCAGAAAGCAGAAAAACAGAATCAGTACATGCAGAACATTGCACAGATCGAACAGCTTCAGGATCAGTTAAGAGGATTAACCGATGCAAAAGGTGAGGAAGCACAGGCTATCCAGTCCAGTATTGATGCTCTCTTATCAGATAATGACGCAATCGTAAACCAGTGCAATCAGCTGGATCTGCTCTCTGCATCTCTCAGGGAAGCAACTGGGGCTTACCAGAACTGGCTTGACAAACAGAACGCTTCGGAATCTGGTGATATGTTCGATGATGCCATGGGAGCTATGGAAAAGATTGATAACGTAACAAAGAACAGTGATTCTGAGGATTACGGAAGGATCGGAACAAACTCTTATAAGGCAGCAGTGGACTTTATTGTTCCTGATGCCGTGGATAGTCAGGACGCAGAAGCCGTTTCTTCTTATATGAGTTCCATTGAACATTACTTTAATCATGACGAGGACGGCAACCGGATCGGTCTTGATGTACAGGAGTTCTGTGCAAAAGCTACCAAGGCTGGACTGATGGAACTGGATGAAGCCAGTGGCGAATATAAAGTTGCAGGCCAGAAAACCATGGAGGACTTTGCGGAAGGATTGAATCTTTCTATGCCAATGGTTCAGGCTATGTTCGGTGAGATGGAAGAGTTCGGCGGAGAGTTTGACTGGGCGGATGAAGCCACAAAGACGTTAGGTGATATGGCAGTTGCAGCCGGGGAAGCCAAGGGACGGATCGAGGAAATGTCTGGTGATACCGACATGAATATCCAGATTGATGTTTCCGACATTGAGAACACGGAGGATAAAGTCAAGACACTGGACAATACCATATCTCAGATGCAGAATTACAAGACTACTCTGGATGTGGATTCCTCTCAGGTGGATGATGCCAACGCAGTGATTCAGTATTGTGTTACACAGAAACAGATGCTGGAAGCTCCTGCTGTTATGTCGGTAGATACTTCTCAGGTGGATGGGGAGCTTGGAAATGCGTTATCTTTATTACAGCAGTTTCAGGAAGCACAGAACAGTGTAGAGCTACAGGCTTCTGTCGGTGCAGATACTTCAGAAGCACAAGGTAAAGTGGACAGTCTGGTTGGTGAGATTCAGGGATTAAGTCCTGAGATTAAAGCAACACTGGGAATTGATACCACTTCCGCAGATACGCTTTCAGCATCTTTACAGGCATTAAGTCCTGAAATCATGGTAAAAGCTGGTGTGGATTCTTCTGTCGTGGATGCTTATGCAGCAGAAGAAAAGCAATCTTCTGGTAAAGTGACATGGGATAATGAAACCGGGGCCGTAGATGCGTTTGCAGCACAGGTACACCGTTCTTCCGGTCTTGTATCATGGGGAAACGAAACATCCAGAGTAAAGACACATTTCACAGCTACTGGAACCGTAAACTGGACAAATACAACACCACCAAAATCAGGAGGTAACAGTGCAAATGGTACCGCTCATGTCCGTGGAACCGCTCATGCAGCAGGATCAGCACAATACAATCACCTCTCAG
The DNA here is from genome assembly GCF_000209835.1 of Ruminococcus sp. SR1/5. Classification (NCBI taxonomy): domain Bacteria; kingdom Bacillati; phylum Bacillota; class Clostridia; order Eubacteriales; family Oscillospiraceae; genus Ruminococcus; species Ruminococcus sp. SR1/5. The sequence continues at coordinate 1,685,147 of NC_021014.1, forward strand.
GCCATGCACAGGCAAGTGGTAACTGGGCTACGAAAACAGGTGGAACTACTCTGGTAGGTGAGCTGGGACGTGAGATTGTAGTCAATCCTGCAACTGGTACATGGAATACCGTAGGTGATAACGGAGCAGAGTTTGTAAATATCCCGGCAGGAAGCATTGTATTCAATCATCTTCAGACGGAAGCTTTATTGGATCGTGGATTTATAAACAGCAGAGGTCTGGCACAGGCAAGCGGATCGGCTATGGTCAGAGGTGGAATCCCTGTAAAACAGGCCAGTATTGCATCGAAGCATACGACTTACAGTGGTTCAAAATCACCTTCAAATACGGATAAAGCAGTTGCACAGGCTGCAAAAGACAGTTCCAGTGCGGCAAAAAGTGTTACGGATGCAGCAGAAAAAGTGGAATCATGGGAAGATCCATGGAAAAATGCAGTGGATTGGTTTGAACGATTCACGACAAAATATAACAATTCCATAGATCTGAACGAAGCAAAAGCAGAAAATTATTCCAGCTATGAAAACAAAAACAAGTATCTGGATAAAGAGATTGCGGATCTTTCCAAGCTGAAGGGTGGATACCAACAGGCGCAAGGATATTATAAATATCAGGCGGAAGCTTATGCAGATATGATCGGACTTTCACAGGATCTCAGAAAGAAGGTTCAGGGCGGAGAAATTAACATTGACCTTTTGGATGAAGATACGAAATCCAAGGTGGAAGCTTATCAGAAATGGTATGATAAGATTCATGAATGTGAATCTGAGCTGGAAAAACTGAAGAAGAAAGAGAAGGAAGTAGATCAGCAGAAGCTGGATAACATTACAGACCGCTTTGATGATCTGAAAAAAGTGTATTCCACAAGCAGCTCTGTGATCGAAAGCAGACTGAAGTACCGGGAAGAGAACGGGGAATCACAGGCTCCCGGCAGTAAATACTACAAGGACGTAAACAGCCAGAGAAAAGCACAAGAAGCTCAGGCAGCACTTCTGGAAAAAAGAGATGGTAGCGTACCGGGCACAGATGGAGAAGATCCGTAAGAAATACGGGGAAGGACATGAACTTTATAAAAAGGCTCTGGCTGGATACAATGATCTCCGGGATGAACTATATAGTTGTAAGCAATCTGCAAAAGAGCTTTCCAATACCATGTATGAGCTGAAAGAAAAAGCTGCGGAATATAAAACTGCAATGTATCAGGGCAGATCCGACAATCTCTCTTCGTTCCGGGATTATAAAGAAGCTACCAATTACAAGGGCGGCAAGTATGGAAATCTGACAGTAAATGATTATGCTCAGGCAGCGAAAACCAATGACCAGACCATTTTGGCATTGCAGAACCAGAAAAAGATTGCTATGGCAAAGCTGAAAACACTCTCTTATGGTTCACCGGAATATAATGATAAGCTGGACGAGATCAATGGATATACACAGAAGATCCTTGATCTGGGTAAAGCCAATGCAGAACTGAAGAAATCAGCCGTGGAGATCCGGTTCAAACCGTTTGATGATACCATTGATTCTCTGGATGAACTGATTGACGACTGCGACACCTTAAAAGATATGCTGGATTCAGATACTTTCTTCTTAGATGCTGGTGAACTGACTAAGCAGGGAGCTGCGAACATTGCTCTTATCAATAAGGGACTGAACGCAGAACAGCAGAAAATTGCAGACTACAGGGCACAGCTGAAGAATGCACAGCAAGAATATAATGCAGGAAATCTTACCAAGGAACAGCTGAAGGAATACCAGAAACAGTATAAAGATGGAATCAAAGAATCTTCTCAGGCAATTTACAGCTACAATCAGGAAATGCTGGAAATGTACGAGGATCAGGTTTCAAAAGAGAACGATCTTCTGAAAGAGAACGTTGATATACGGCAGAAAGCGAAAGATGCTAAGGAAGATTACTACCAGTTTGACAAGACTATTAAAAGTAAAATAAGGATATCAATGCAATCAAAGCGCAGATTGCAGCTCTGGAAGGAACCACAAATGCTGCTGCCAAGGCCAAGCTGGAACAGTTAAAGGCGGATCTTGCAGAAAAAGAGGAAGATCTGGAAGATACCAAACACGATCATGAAATTGATCTGATATCCAAGGGCTATGATAACCTTACCGATCAGGCTGACAAAGCACTGGACAGTACCTTAAATGCGGTGAAATCCAACTCTCAGATGCAGACCGCTGTTATTGAAGAGATGCTGAAAACCACAAAGCAGAAATATAAGGATGCTTATGCAGAGATCAACCAGATCATTGCAGACACAGGTTTAAAAGTTTCGGATCAGTTCAAGAGTAACATCAAGGATTCAAACCTGAAGAACGAACAGACGGATAAGAAGAAAGCTGACAAAGCAGTAACAGGAATCAAAGACACAAAGGTTTCTGGCTCTACAGGGACCGGAAGTACATCTGCGGACAAGGTAATACGAAATGCTGCCACAGATGCACAGGATAAAACCCTGAAGAAACTTTCATTAAGTCCGAAATCTGTTGTTGTGAACGTGGGAAAGACAGCAACGGTAAAGGTAAGCTTCAGCCCGGCAAGCGCAGTCAATAAGAATTTCACCTGTACGGCATCTGCAAAAGGAATCGTGAAAATCACACAGACAGCAGACCGCATTACCCTGAAGGGATTAAAGACCGGGAAAACAGTAATCAAAGTTCAGGGAGCTGGCGGATATTGCAAAGCTGTAAGCTTAAATGTGTCTGTACTGAAGGATGCAACAAAAAACTCCAAGATCGTGAACAGTACAGCCAAGAGTAAGAAATATACTCTTACCACAGAAGAGAAAAACCGTGTCCTGAACATGTCAACCGGACAGAACGCCAATACCGTAAAGGCGAACACCAAGAAAGAAGCAGAGCTGAAGAAATGGTATAAGGCATTGCCAGCCTATATAGGCGGTGACGCAGAGATCGAGAAGATCAAAGATCCGATTGTGAAGCACTTTGCAAAAAAGGTAAGAAAGCCAGCAATGCAAACATTATAAAGGCAGCTTCAATTCTGGGGTACAAGGACGCTAAAAATGTAAGCAAGTGGGATACTAAAAAGAAGAACGCTATGGTCAAGAAGCTTCAGACATTTGGATTCTCCAAGGGTGGAGTGATCCGAAACCTGATCCCGGCAACTATGGGAACGCTTCTGGGAGATGCGATCATGAAAAATGGTGATACGGGATTCATTGGAGCCAAACCGGGAGAAACGGTGCTTACACAGGATTTCACAAAGCTTCTGAAGCCAACAACAGCGACCATGCAGGAGTTTACAGAGGTTATGCAGAAAGCAGGAACTCCAAGCGTAAAAGAAACACCAGCCAGACAGGAAGTTACCATGAATAATGATTATCAGTTCGTGATAAATGGTGTGGATGTAAATGATATGTCGGAGCTAAAGAAGGTTATCCGTGGGGAGCTTGATAAACACGACAAAGAACTTGCAAAAGAATTTAAGAAATTCAGATAAAGATAGAAACACGAGGGCATCTGTATCAGCTACAGGTGCTCTTATTTTATGAGTAAAAGGATAAAAAGGAGTAAATGAAAATGAGAAAATACAAAAAATATACCAGAGAAGAATACAGCAAAAAATTTGATGATCTGATGGAGAATACATTTAATTATGTTATGCAGGAAGGAGAGCAGATCGTCCAGTGCAAGGAGCCATACCCGGCATACTGGTTTATGTCTAATAAAGGTTATTTGTTCTCTGCATATGGCAGTAAGATCAAAGTAGTGAAATCAAACCACAGGTATACAGGGACAAAGAATAAAGATGGCAGTCGGACGGGACAGGACTGGTATTATGAGTACAAAGTTGCAGGACAGAAGCACAATAAGCACGTTACCATGTATCGGGTAATGAGCGACTGTTTCTGTGAAAATGAGTTTGGTTCTGAAGATAATGAGATCCACCACATCAGAAAAAAGAACCAGTATAAGCCAAGTGAAGGAAAAGAGTGCAACCGTGCGGAGAATTTGCAACTGCTGCCCCGGGAGATCCATAAAAATCTGACATATTATGCAAGCAAACCGGACGCAGAGCATAACAAAGAGCTGGAAGAGAAGATAAAAAATGCAGACTGTCCATCCTTTCAGTTTCCACAGGAACAGTTTCAGGACTTGTTAATGGTAGCTTTATATGATTGTAATGTAAGTGGAGGAAAAGCGATCATGTATACGACAACAATAACAGACAATGTGGAGGATATAGAAGCAGAAGCGCATGTTTTGGACGTAGGAAAGATACTGAAACAGAACCTGGAAGAATGCGAATAATTATATACGAAGGAAGAACAAAACAGATGTGAAGAGCATCCCCGGAACGTGACAGGATGGTAGCAGCGGCGGAAGTAGCGGCAACAGTGAGAAGAAAACTCTAGCTGGACCGGCTGTAAGAATATGTCATGCAAGAGCTGGGATGCTCTTTTTTTGGTGGAACAAAACAGTGAATAATTGGAATACAAGGAGAAAAAATGGGTAATATGGTTGAAAATATGACACCTGAGATGGCGATGGGAATGTTGAAATACATCCAGAATAATGATATTATTGACTTGTCATATGTGCAAGAGATGAAAGAAATGGCTGAAAGAGATAAATACTTACAGCAGCACCCGTACAAAATCTGGCAAGGAAAGGACGGAAAGTGGAGAACATATCTTCCAGACAAAACGAAGGCTAATGGCCGGAAACTGATAAAGAGAACATCTGAAGAAGATATCAAGAAAGAAGTTGCTAAATATTACAGAAAAGAAGCAGAAAATCCAACAATTCAGGAAGTGTTTGAAGAGTGGAACGACAGGCGATTACAGCTGGGGAAAATTGCTGCTCCAACGCATCAGAGGAATTGTCAGATATATGAGCGGCATTATGAAAAACTGGGAAAAAGAAGAATAAGATATGTTGCACCGGATGAATTTAGTGATTTTCTTGAGATTCAAATAGCAGAACATAATCTTACAGCAAAAGCCTTTTCTAATTTGAAAACAATAACAAGAGGATTTCTGAAACGGGCGAAAAAAGAAAACTTATTGATTGGAGTCCGGAAGAGATGCTTCAAGATTTAGATACCTCAGATTCTATCTTTAAGAGAACAATAAAGGAAGATGATGAAGCGGTATTCAATGAAGATGAATTGCCACGGTATATAGAATGCTTAGAGGATAGACTAGACGTGGTTAATCTAGGAATCTTGTTGATGTTTCTCACGGGGATCAGAGTTGGTGAGTTGGTTACTTTAAAATTTTCAGATTTTGATAACAATACTATTAAAATTAGACGTACAGAAACAAGAGTGTTTATCGAAAAAGGTAAATATGATTATCGGGTAAAAGAATTTCCAAAATCACAGGCTGGTGTTAGAACAGTGATTGTTCCGGAAGATTATATATGGGTTGTTCAAAAACTTAAAAGATGTAATCCAACACAGGAGTATGTTTTTGTAAATGAAAAAGGTAAACGAATGACGACAAATGTAATACGGCGGAGAATGGAACGAACATGTAAGCAAATACATATTAAGCCGAAGTCACCACATAAGGCGAGAAGAACTTTTGCCAGTATTCTTCTTGACAACAACGTGGATGAAAGAATGGTTATTGATCTGATGGGACATACAGATATTAAATGTACAGAGGGATATTACCATAAAAATAGGCGTTCCATAGATCGAAAAAAGAAATTCTTAGCAACATACCAGATTTCAAAATAATAAGTGTATGAATTTTTTACAAAAAGGTAATCAAAGGTAATCATAAGTGAAACCCGCAAAAGCGCATAAATAAAGGAAAATAGCATGTTACACACGGGTTCGATTCCCGTCAGCAGCTTTTTTTGTGTCTAAAAACAGACAATTTTTTGTTTAGATACAGGTTTTGCGGGTTTCAAAAACTCCGGATTTATGATAAGATAAAACATCAGGATGATATTTAGGAGGGAAAGCAATGGAGAACGAAACAGTTTCCAAAAACTTTATTGAAAATATTATAGACAAAGATCTTGAAGAAGGCGTTTATGACACCGTGCATACACGTTTCCCACCGGAACCTAACGGCTATCTTCATATCGGACATGCGAAATCCATTCTTTTAAATTATGGACTGGCTCAGAAATACAACGGAAAATTCAACCTCCGTTTTGATGATACCAACCCTACAAAGGAGAAATCCGAATTTGTAGAGTCCATCAAGGCTGACGTGAAATGGCTTGGTGCAGACTGGGAAGACAGACTTTTCTTTGCATCTGATTATTTTGATCAGATGTATGAGGCAGCAGTGAAACTTATTAAGAAAGGCAAGGCCTTTGTCTGCGACCTGACTGCAGACCAGATCCGTGAGTACCGAGGAACTCTTACAGAGCCAGGTAAAGAGAGCCCGTACAGAAACCGTACTGTAGAAGAGAATCTTCAGCTTTTTGAAGAGATGCGTGAGGGCAAATACGGAGATGGCGAGAAGGTTCTCCGTGCCAAAATCGATATGGCATCACCGAATATGAACATGCGTGACCCGGTCATTTACCGTGTAGCCCGCATGACACATCACAATACAGGAGATAAATGGTGCATCTATCCGATGTACGACTTCGCTCATCCGATCGAGGATGCCATTGAGGGTGTGACACATTCTATCTGTACTCTGGAGTTTGAGGACCACAGACCGCTTTATGACTGGGTGGTAAAGGAACTGGAATATCCGCACCCACCGAAGCAGATCGAGTTTGCAAAGCTGTACCTGACCAACGTTGTTACAGGTAAACGTTATATCAAGAAGCTTGTTGAGGACGGCATCGTAGATGGATGGGATGATCCGAGACTAGTATCCATCGCCGCACTTCGCCGCCGTGGATTTACACCGGAGTCTATCCGTAAATTTGTAGAACTCTGTGGTGTTTCAAAGGCGAACAGTTCTGTAGATTATGCAATGCTCGAGTACTGCATCCGTGAGGACCTGAAGCTGAAACGTCCGCGTATGATGGCGATTCTTGATCCGATCAAGCTCGTGATCGATAACTATCCGGAAGGACAGGTTGAGTATCTTGAAGCTCCGAATAATATGGAGAATGAGGAGCTTGGAACCAGAAAGATCCCGTTCAGTGGAGAACTTTATATTGAACGTGATGATTTTATGGCAGAGCCTCCTAAGAAATACAAACGTCTTTATATTGGAAATGAAGTTCGTCTTATGAATGCATATTTTGTAACCTGCACAGGTTATGAGGCAGATGACGACGGAACGATCCGTGTAGTCCACTGTACCTATGACCCGGAGACCAAGGGCGGAAATGCACCGGACGGACGTAAGGTAAAAGGAACGATCCACTGGGTGGAAGCATCCAATGCAGGTAAAGTTGAGGTAAGACTTTACGAGAATATCGTAGATGAAGAAAAAGGTGTTTACAATAAAGAAGATGGTTCTCTTAATGTAAATCCGAATTCTCTTACAGTAACAAGTGCTTATGTAGAGCCGGAGCTTCTGAAAGCAAAAGGTTATGACAGCTATCAGTTTGTACGTAACGGTTTCTTCTGCGCAGATATCCATGACTCCAGGGAGGGAGCACCGGTATTTAACCGCATTGTATCTCTGAAGAGCTCTTTCAAATTACCGAAAGCATAAAAACTGTCAAAAAGAATACGAAACATATGACAGCAGTACACCGTGAACAGGTATCAGGGTGTACTGCTTGTTTTGTTTTATCGTCATCAGGAATAAATGGATAAGTACAAAATGCTCCTGCAACGATTTCGGTTGCGCCCATTTACAGAAACGGTTATACTGATAACACAGGAAAGAGAGGAATTACACATGAAGAAAATCGTGCTTGCTTCCGCATCTCCCAGGAGGCGGGAACTTTTAAGCCAGGTAGGAGTCGCCTTTGAAGTGAAGCCTGCCAGCGGGGAAGAACGGATCACCAGTGCAGAGCCTGCGAAAGTGGTGGAGGAACTTTCTCGTCAGAAAGCTATGTTTACGGCATACGCGCTGGAGGAAGAGGAGAACCGAGATCTGAGAGATGTGGTTGTGATCGGTGCAGATACCGTTGTATCTTATGAGGGTAAGATTTTAGGTAAACCGGCAGATGAGACAGCTGCAATAGAGATGGTCGCTATGCTGCAGGGGAATACACATCAGGTATATACCGGTGTAACTTTGCTGATAAGAGAAAAAGGGAGATGGAAAGCTCATACCTTCCATGAGTGCACAGATGTGAGCTTTTATCCGGTGACAGAGGAAGAAATAAAGGAATATGTAAACAGCAAAGACCCAATGGACAAAGCCGGAAGCTATGGGATCCAGGGCGCCTGGGGAGCCTATGTGAAGGGAATCCGTGGTGATTATAACAACGTGGTGGGACTGCCTGTGGCAAGACTGATTTATGAGACAAAAAAACTGGGAATGAACCTGAGAGGATGAAAGACAAAATGATAAAAGCTTGTATATTTGATCTGGATGGAACAATTGCGGATACACTGGAATCTATGGCATATGTGGCGAATGAGATCATGGAAAAGTTTTCCCTGAAACCACAGCCGGCAGATAATTTTCGTTATTACAGCGGTGAAGGTGCAGATATGCTGATCAGAAGATGCCTGATCGATGCAGGAGATCCGGAGCTGGTACACTACGAAGAAGTCAGGGAACTTTATCGCAGGAAATTTGATGAAGATCCGCTGTATAAAGTTGTGCCATATAAAGATATGCCGGAAACCCTTCAGAAGCTGAAACATGCAGGCCTTAAGATGGCTGTATGCTCCAATAAGCCTCATGTTGCGGCACAGAAAGTGGTAAAGGCGATCTATGGCGATCTGTTTGATGAGGTGATGGGACAGCAGGAAGGGATCCGCAGAAAGCCGGCACCGGATGGTCCGCTGAAGATTGCAGAAGATTTCGGCGTAAAGCCGGAAGAATGTATGTATATCGGAGATACAAAGACAGATATGCAGACAGGAAGTGCTGCTGGAATGTATACCGTTGGTGCACTATGGGGATTCCGTGACAGAGAAGAGCTTGAAAATAACGGTGCAGATATTGTAGCAGCTGTACCTGGTGATCTGTTTACTATTTATGAGGAGAAGCAGCATGATTAAGATGGTTGCCAGCGATCTGGATGGAACGCTGCTTATCGGTGGAAGACAGACGCTGCCGGAAGAGATCTTTCCGCTGGTAAAGGAACTGAAAAAAATGGGAATCCTCTTTGTGGCAGCCAGTGGCAGACAGTATGCCAATATGAGGAATCTTTTTGCGCCGGTAAAGGACGAGATGGCATTTATCAGTGAAAATGGCGGGCTCGCTGTCCAGAATGAGAAGCTTCTGTACTGCGACAGCTTTGACAAAGAACTGGTCAGAGAGATCATTCAGGTAATATGGGAAAAGCCCGGAGCGGAATTTTCCTGTTCTACAAAGGATTTTTATTATATCATGCCCAAGACAGAACATTATCGCCATCTGATGATCGAAGAAGTAAAAAATCAGTGTAAGATCATAAAGAGTTTTGATGAGATCACAGAGCCTTGTATGAAGGTTGCAGTTTATGAGAGAGAAGGAATGACGGAGGAATCCATCCAGTACTGGAGAGAACGGTTCAAAGACAGATGTACTGTTGTGACATCCGGATTTGCGTGGGTGGATTTTGTTCCATTTACCACGAACAAAGCAAAAGGGATCCGTAAATACCAGGAACTTTTGGGAATCGGACCGGATGAATGCATGGCGTTCGGGGATGAATACAATGATATTGAAATGATGAAATCTGTAAAATACAGCTTTGCCATGAAGCATGCGAAGCCAGGGGTAAAGGCGGCGGCTTTCTACGAGACAGAGAAGGTGGAACCAGTACTTCGCAGACTGATCGCGGCGGGCGGAGATATAAAGGAGGTACTTTAATATGTACAAGAAAGAATATGTCCAGACATTTCTGGAAAAACAGGGTCAGCTTTTTGATGAGCCGGTAGCAGAGGATTTTGAGGAGGCAGAGGAATTTCTAGAGGATTGCATGGCAGTTGTGCTGGATTCCCTGAAGGATGTTAAAAAATATCTGGATGGAATGGGCGCAGATGTGGAGGGGATTTCCCTGAAGGAGCTGGAAGAAGAAAGCGAAGTATTTAAACTCCCGGACGGAAAATATATGATCGTAGAAGGCTGACGGAAAGCAGGGATTACACCTCTGAAAATTAAATATGATAAACTTGCATCAGCAAAAGAAAGCCCTGCGTAGAAAGGGTAAATGTGGGGAAAATAAAATGATGTAAAGGAGGATGGGATATGAAAAAAAGCAGAGTGCTGGCAGTCGTCATGGCTGTGCTTATGATGGTAACGCTGCTTCCATCGATGGTATTTGCCACTGCAGTTCCATCTGGAACTCTTGATGGAAAGTTGAAGGTCAAAGGAACACTTGCGATCGGGTCTACTTTAAGTGCAGATTACTCAAAGGTCAAGCCGGAGGGGATCACAGATGATAATGTGAGTTTTTCCTGGTCATTAAAGGACGGAGACCTTCTTACAGAGGTAGGAACTGACAAGACTTATAAAATCGATGAAAAAGATCTGGGTCTTCCGATCGTTCTGAAGATTACCGGAAAAGAAGAGACGGGAGTTAGTGGTGAGCTTACGGTGACGACCCAGGAGGTTTCCGAAACAGAGGAGGAAGCCAAAGCACTGGCAGAAAAGAAAAAGGAAGAAGCCAAAGCAGCAGGAGAAGATCCGGATGCGGAGGAAAGTGAAGCTTCGGCAGCTTCGGAGTCTTCAGAGAACACGCCGGATACAGAAGCTGGAATGTCAGAGGAGCCTGATAGTGCTCAGCCTGAGGAAACCATAGAGCCGGCAGAAGAAACGGAGTCAGCGGATGTGCAGGAGAATACAGATGTACAGGAAAATACAGATGCACAGGAACCTGCAGATACCCAGGAGCCTGCTGAAAACTCTGTTATAGAAGTAAACGGAGAACAGTCAGGGCCTCAGAATACCGATGAGGCAGATACATCTGGAGATAGTCAGACAGAGACACCGGATTCCGCAGATACAGCAGCAGACGCTTCTGAAAAAAATGAGGAACCGACATATTCGGCATCTGCATACACGGAAGATGGAAGTGGAATTCTGGATTTTGGTTCCGTGGAAGAAGGATATACGGAAATTCCGGAAGCACAGATGGTTACTATCAAAAATAACGGAACCGGCGATCTTAATTTTAAAGAGATCGCCCCGGAGAATTTCATGGCTGCGGATATTAATGATGCGCCATTAAAGAGTGGTGAAAGTGTTACTGTGTGGGTAAAACCACGAGAAGGTCTGAAGGCTGGGGAATACAAAGATCTGATCACGTATCAGACAGAAGAAGGTGCCGATGTCTTCTTTGAAGCGGACTTTACAGTAAAAGAACCGGAAAATAAAAAAGCCGAAGATAATGAAAATAATGAGCAGACAGATCCCGGGGAAACATCGGACCCTGCAGCGGAAAAAATATACAAGCTAACTGCGGATCCGACAGAACTGCCTTTTGATGATCTGACTGCCGGTTATGAAAAGGTAGAAACAACAAGTACAGTCACGATCAAAAACGAAGGTACAGAAGCTGTGACGTTAGTACAGCCTGAGTCGGAGTTTTTTGATATTGCGCCGGTCAGTGAAGTGGAGAGTAGCGGAAATATCCAGTTGGCGCAGGGAGGAGAGCAGACCTTTACCGTACAGCCTAAGCTTGGACTCTCTGCAAAAGATGATCCATACGTGGAAGAGCTTGTATTTGCTTCTGATGAAAGCACGGAAGCATCTGCTACAGTGACGGCTTCGGTTATGGTAAAGACAGAAACACCAAAACAGTTACTGCAACAGTGAAACCGGAAGGTCCTCTGAAGTTTGGAACACTGGAACAGGGCTATGAGACTGCGCCGGATGCACAGCCTGTAACCGTAGAGAATACAGGTACAGAGGCTATCCGGATCCAGCTTTCTGCTCCGGAGGATTATGAGGTGGGAGAGCCTTCTGCGGAAGTGCTCAATCCCGGAGATAAGGCGGCAACCTTTACCGTACAGCCCAAGACCGGTCTTCAGGTCGGAGATCACAGCGATACGATTTCTGTGACAGATCAGAATACCGGAAACACACTGGCTGAAGTCCGGCTGGAATTTACAGTTTCGGAGCCGGAACCGGAACCGGAACCCAATCCCGGTCTTTCGGTAACAGATAGTCTGGAGTTTGGAACCAAAGAGGAAGGCTATAAGGAACTTCCTGATGCGAAGAAAGTTACAGTTACCAACACCGGAAATACAAAGATCGTTCTGAAACAGCCTTCATCAAATGCATATACAATTGGTACACTTTCCGCCACAGAGCTGGAAGCAGGAGATAATGCAACCTTTAGCGTACAGCCGGTCAGCGGACTTTCACAGGGGGAATATCTGGAAGACATTGTGATCGCCAATGATGCAAATGTGGAAGCTTATGTAAATGTCCATTTCAGTGTTACAAAGAAAAAACAGATAACGGTAAGAAGGCGAATAACCTTACAGGCATCAAAAAGCCATCCGATATCAAAGATCTACCCAATGGAACCCAGAAAACCCAGAAAGCCCTGAAGCTTCCGGGAACAGTAAAGATCACTACAACAAAGGGAGAGCAGAAGGCATCTGTTAAATGGGATGTTAAGGGATCTTCTTATGATCCGTCTTCTGCAGAACGTCAGATATTTAATGTAAAAGGTACCGTCATTCTTCCGGAGGGGGTTAAGAATCCCAACAAGATCAGTACAGTGATCGCAGTAAGTATTACAGTAAATGGATATCAGGGCACGGAAGCCGCTGCATCGGACAATAAGATCACAGGCATTGATTCCAATGGCAAGTATGATACCAATACAAAGATCACCTTTACAGCAGCTGGTGCAGGAATGGATAATACAAACCCGCGTAAGGGAGATACCAGATATCAGCCGAAGAGCTGGAAGATCACAGAGACCCGTACCTGGGATGGAGAGCCTTATACTGCAACATTCCGTGTCAGCAAGCCGGGAAAATATACTCTGAAAGTTACCTTTGGACAGCAGAAATACGACGGCTCCAGCTGGAAGGATACCGGTACACAGTCAGAAAGTACGGTTACTTTTACGGTATCACAGGCAGCAGTTCTTACTGCGACTCCGAGTCCGGCAGTGACACAGACAAATCAGAAATCTGCAGTGCAGACGGGAGACAGTACACCGATCATGACATTTGTGATCATTTTGATCGTGGCTGTGGTATGTATTGGAGGAATCCTTGTATATCGTAGAAAGAAAAATAAGAACAGAATGTAGAAGATAGTTTTACAGCACCCTCCGTACAAAAAATGTACGGAGGGATTTTTTTGCACATAGAGATCCGTTTTACATGCTGTTACTAGCACTCTATAATGATGAGTGCTAAATTTTTCTTGACTTTTGTAAAAAGTCGTATTAGTATATATTTATTGAAAAAACAACAGGTTTCCGGCTCTGTCGGAACATCAGAAATAAAAATAAAACAAAAGGAGAGTGACATATATGTCAGCAAAACATGGCAGTTTATCAATCAACAGTGAAAATATTTTTCCGATTATCAAGAAATGGTTATATTCCGACCATGATATTTTTGTAAGAGAGATGATCTCCAACGGATGCGATGCGATCACCAAACTGAGAAAGCTGGAAGTTATGGGAGATTATACATTCCCGGAAGGTTACAAACCGGCTGTAAATGTTATCGTTGATCCGGATCAGAAAACTTTGAAGTTTATCGATAACGGTATTGGTATGACAGCAGATGAAGTAGAGGAATATATCACACAGATCGCTTTTTCCGGTGCCACAGAGTTTCTTGAGAAATATAAGGATAAAACAACGGATGATCAGATGATCGGTCATTTCGGACTTGGATTTTATTCTGCATTTATGGTTGCAGATGAAGTTCATATTGATACTCTCTCTTACAAGGAGGGTTCCACACCGGTACATTGGACCTGTGACGGTGGTACGGAGTATGAGATGGCAGACGGAAACAAAACAGAACCGGGAACAGAGATCACTCTTTTCCTCAATGAGGAAAGCCTGGAGTTTGCCAATGAATATCGTATGAGAGAGGTTATCGAGAAATACTGTTCTTTCATGCCGGTAAATATCTATCTTTCCAAAGCAAATGCTGAACAGGAGTATGAAACGATCGATGAGGCAGATCTCCGTGAAGATGATGTGGTAGTTGAGCATATCCATGAGGATGCCAAGACAGAGGAAAAGGAGAATGATAAAGGCGAGAAAGAAGTTGTGGAAGTTTCTCCTGCCAAAGATAAAGTAAAGATCAATAAACGGCCGGTATCCTTAAGCGATACACAGCCGCTCTGGATGAAACACCCAAATGAGTGCACGGATGAAGAGTATAAAGAATTTTACCGTAAGGTATTTATGGATTACAAGGAACCGCTGTTCTGGATCCATCTGAACATGGACTATCCGTTCAACCTGAAGGGTATCCTGTATTTCCCGAAGATCAGGACAGAGTATGATTCCATTGAGGGAACCATCAAGCTTTATAATAATCAGGTATTTATTGCAGATAACATCAAAGAGGTGATCCCGGAATTCCTTCTTCTTCTGAAAGGTGTGATCGACTGCCCGGATCTTCCATTGAATGTTTCCCGTTCTGCACTGCAGAATGATGGTTTTGTGAAAAAGATTTCTGAATACATCACCAAGAAAGTAGCAGATAAGCTCACCGGAATGTGCAAGACAGACAGAGAGTCTTATGAGAAGTACTGGGATGATATCAGCCCGTTTATCAAATTTGGTTGCATCAAGGATGCGAAATTTGGTGAGAAGATGAACGATTATATCCTCTTTAAGAATCTGGATGGCAAATATCTTACCCTGAAAGACTGCATTGAGGAAAATAAAAAAGAAGAAACAAAAGCAGCTGAAGAGGAGAAGACAGAGGAGAAAGCTTCTGAAGGATCCCAGAATGAGGAACCGGAAAAACGGTGATCTATTATGTGACCGATGAGGTACAGCAGAGCCAGTACATTAATATGTTCCGTGAAGCGGGTAAAGATGCTGTACTGCTGAAGCATGTGATCGATTCACAGTTTATTTCCCATCTTGAACAGCAGGATCAGACGATCCAGTTCAAGAGAATTGATGCAGATCTGACAGAAGAGCTTCGTGAAGACGGAAAAGCGGATGAAGCAACAGTCAAGACACTTACTGAGGTGTTCCGTAAGAATCTTGGCAAGGATAAACTTGAAGTAAAAGTAGAGAAGCTGAAAAATGAGGGAACTGCAGCGATGATCACTCTTCCTGAGGAGAGTCGCCGTATGCAGGATATGATGAAAATGTACAATATGTACGGAATGGATCCGAATATGTTCGGTGGTCAGGAAGTACTTGTACTGAACGCAAATCATCCTCTTGTAAGATTTATAGCAGAAAATCAGGGATCAGAGTATGTTCCGGTGATCTGTGAACAGCTTTATGATCTTGCAATGATGAGCCATAAACAGCTTTCTCCTGAAGAAATGACAAAATTTGTAAAGAGAAGCAACGATATCCTTATGGTCCTTACAAAATAAAACGACATATAAAATGATCGAAAGGCTTTGCCCGTAATGGGGCGAAGCCTTTGCTTTTTTTATAACAATATGTGTATCTTTAACACAATTATAGGAATTTTAAATAAAATAATAGCTATTAAATAAAAATAACCTGTAAAATATGACTAAAAATTTAAATTAGTATCTAATATGTATAAAATAAATTTTCAGAAGAAAGCGAAAAATATAGATAACTGTCGTATTATACATAAGGGAGTGCTTTTAAAAAGAGAAAAAATGAAATGGAGGAACAAATGTATGAAAAAGGTGTATGGATTGATCAGAAGACTTGGTGCAAATTCGAAATACAAAGGATATTTTTTCGTTGCGGAAGCGGTAAAGATTTCCATGGGGTATCAGTATAAACCATTGCGGATCACAAAGGACATTTATCCATGCCTGGCGCGGAAGTACAGATCAACACCTACCAATATTGAGCATGATATCAGAACAATGGTAAATGTGTGTTGGGAAGGAAATAAAAACTGCTGGATGAGATTGCAGGATATCCTCTGGAATACAAGCCTACCAACAGTGAATTTATTGATATGCTTGCGTATTACCTGAGGGAAATAGAAGAAGAGAATTGACTATAGCCTTTCAAAAAGAATCTGATTCCTGGACAGAAAGCTCAGGATCATATCATCCCAGAGCTGCTCTGGGCGTTTATCCATAGAGAATGTTTTAAGAGAGGTTCCGGTAGTACAAAGAAGGCTGTTATTTTTAAATTGAAGATTTAAGAATAGTCCGTCTATCTGTTCGGAGGAAATTCCGAAATCTGTATTTCTCATTGCAGCTTCAACTCCACTCCGACTTAAATGCAGCACGATCCTGAAGCTTAAGGGCGTACGCTTACCGCGGATCACAGACCAGCAGAAAGGTCTGATGTCCTTCCAGAGAGAATGTGTCCGGCCGTGCTCTGTGAGTCTGTTCATGCTGTCTGTATCAAAAAATCTTTCTGAAGCCTGCCATCAATGGTAAAAGTATTAAAAGTAGTCACAGTCGCTTCGGACAGACAGAATTTGTCAAATACTTCTCCTATAAAAAGTTTGTTTGTGAAATCCCGGATATCTGTGATCTTTAATGCAAGCATGCCGCACTTCCTTTCTTTTATGTGATCGCGTGTAGACATTATATCTCAGATAAAGAAAAAGGACAGACTTTTTAAAAACTCTTTTCAAATATCTGTTTATGTGATACGATAGATGTGGTATTGAATACTACATATAATGGAAAAGAGGACGATATAATTGAGCTATAAGATTGCGATAGATAGCTGTGGGGAGCTTTTAGATGAATGGAAAAATGACGGCAGGATTGAATCCATACCACTGACGCTGACAGTGGGCGGTGAGAATATTATAGATGATGAGAATTTCGATCAGAAAGATTTTTTAAAGAAGGTTGCGGCCTGCCCGGAATGCCCCAAGTCTGCATGCCCTTCTCCGGAACGCTATATGAAGGCATATGAGTGTGATGCGGAACACATTTATGCGGTGACGCTATCGGCAGAATTGAGTGGTTCCTATAACAGTGCGATTCTTGGAAAAAACCTGTTCCTGGAAGAGCAGCCGGAGAAAAAGGTTCATGTATTTAATTCCAAATCTGCATCCGGTGGTCAGAGTCTGATTGCCATGAAGATCGTGGAGTGTGAAGAAAAGGGACTTTCTTTTGAAGAAGTAGTAAGTGAAGTAGAGAAATATATTGAAGAGATGAACACATTTTTTGTGTTGGAGAATCTGGAAACTCTGCGCAAGAACGGACGTTTGGGCAGAGTGAAAGCTCTGGTGGCCAGTGCACTGAAGATCAAGCCGGTTATGGGAGCTACTCCGGAAGGAACGATCTGTCAGCTGGATCAGGCCAGAGGCATGAATAAAGCAATCGTAAAAATGGTGGATCACATTGGAGAGAAGGGGATCAACATCCCGGAAAAGACAGTTGCCATCACTCATTGCAACTGTCCGGAAAGAGCGAAGATGCTGGAGGAGGCTATCCGTGAGAAACTGCACCCAGCAAAGATCGTAGTTATGGATACTGCCGGTGTCAGCAGTATGTATGCCAACGATGGTGGCGTTATCGTAGCAGTCTGATCAGAGAAAATCTCCAGTTCAGAAAATTATCACATTTCTTCAGGGAGTTGCCGCTTTTCTTTTGAAAACAAGTGTGCTATAATGAACGAAGTACTGAAGCGGCAAAGGAGAAAGACAATGAGCCAGAAGAAAGTTGACAAATATAAAAACAACAAATACTCGCGAAACAGTGCCCTGAAGAAGGAACGCGCAGAATTTGTACTTGAGATGGCGGCATGGATCCTCATCGCGGTTCTGCTTGTAGGCTGGATCGGATATTCCGCATATGCCAAGATCCAGGCGAAGGAAGCCAGTGTGAAGGT
The DNA here is from genome assembly GCF_000209835.1 of Ruminococcus sp. SR1/5. Lineage (NCBI taxonomy): Bacteria > Bacillati > Bacillota > Clostridia > Eubacteriales > Oscillospiraceae > Ruminococcus > Ruminococcus sp. SR1/5. The sequence continues at coordinate 1,703,126 of NC_021014.1, forward strand.
GGATACTGTGATGGATACTTCTGCATTGACAGATTATATTTCCGGATTATCTTCAGACAGTGCGGAATAGAAAACACATATGAAATGATGGGTTCCCGGGATGTGTTGAAGCATCCCGGGGATTTTTATATACAGGATAAATACAATGCAATAAAAAACGGGTCTGCCATAAAGCAGCCCCGTTTTGACTTATACGTTTTTTATGGTTATAGAATTATAACTTTGTAACGTTAGCAGCCTGCATTCCGCGAGCGCCCTCTGTTAAGTCGTAGGATACAGCCTGTCCTTCTTCAAGAGATTTGAAGCCTTCACCGTTGATAGCGGAGAAGTGTACGAATACATCCTGTCCGTCCTCACCTGTGATAAAACCATAACCTTTTTCTGCGTTGAACCATTTTACAGTTCCCTTGTTCATTTTGTGTTACCTCCATAAAAATAAAAAATTAAAATAGCCTTCTGATGATAATAAAAAATCACCAGATTTTACAGACTATATTCATGTAAATATAATCTCTAAAAACTAGTGATTTTACATTAAATATTTTGCCATGCTCTGATTATATAACCCGTGTTTTGAAATGTCAAGGAGAAAATTCCAACAATTCCGGGGTGTAAAAAGAGGCGAAATTGCTTTGTAAAAAAATCTTTATAAATAGAGAGATTTCGTGTATGATATAGGAGAATACAAGCGGATTGAAGGATCTGCTTTGAAAATACAGGATGAGAGGAGAACAGAAATGGGGATTCTGATTCGAGGAGGCCGGATCGTGGATGCGGCTACAGATACGGATAAAACAGGCGATATTTATCTGGAAGACGGAATCATTGCGGAAATAGGCCAGAAGCTGAAAAAGAAAGACGGCGACCGTGTGATCGATGCGAAAGGAAAGCTGGTCATGCCGGGAATTATCGACCTTCATGTCCATTTTCGTGATCCGGGCCAGACACATAAGGAAGATATCAAGAGTGGTGCTGCTGCGGCAGCACGTGGTGGTGTGACAACTGTAGTTGCTATGCCAAATACAACTCCCACTATTGATAATCCGGACCGGGTAAACTATGTACATAACAAGGCGGCGCAGGTTTCCGGTATTCATGTACTTCAGGCAGGTGCAGCCACTATGGGAGAGAAAGGTACTGAACTTGCAGATATTGCCGGAATGGTGAAAGCAGGGATCCCGGCAGTATCCGAGGATGGAAAATCTGTGATGAATACAGCACTTTGTAAAGAAGCAATGAGGATCGCAGCAGAATGTGGCGTGCCGTTTTTTGACCATTGTGAAGATATCGATCTGCGTGGAGATGGATGCATGAATGAGGATGAGAACGCCAAAAGACTGGGGCTTCCCGGAATCTGCAATGCAGTGGAAGATACCATTACAGCCAGAGATATCATTCTGGCGCTGGAGACAGGAGTCCATCTTCATCTCTGCCACTGTTCCACTTATGGGGATGCCCAGATGATGAAGATCGTAAAAGAGAAAGGATACGACAATATCACAGCTGAAGTATGCCCGCACCATTTTATCCTTTCATCCGATGATATTAAAACAGATGACCCGAATTACAAGATGAATCCGCCGCTCCGTACACCGAAGGATGTGGAAGCACTGAAACAGGGCCTGAAGGACGGTACCATCGAGGTGATCAGCACGGACCATGCACCGCACAGTGCACAGGAAAAAACAGGTTCTATGAAGAATGCACCATTTGGGATCGTAGGTCTGGAAACAAGCCTTCCGCTCACCTATACAGAGCTGGTGGAAAAAGATGTGATCACACTGAAACAGATGGTTGAGAAGATGTGCCTGAATCCGGCGAAAATCCTCGGGCTTGACAGAGGAACTCTCCAGAAAGGCCATCCGGCAGATGTGATCATCGTGGATACGGAGCAGGAGTATGCTATCGATAAAAATAAATTTGTTTCTAAAGGACATAACACACCGTTTGATGGCTGGAAAGTAAAGGGAAAAGTGCTTTATACCATCTGTGACGGAAAAATTGTATTTAATAACCAGGAGGAGAAAGAATCATGATTAACAAACTGATCAGCAATATCCGCAAAACAAATGCACCAATCGTTGTAGGACTGGATCCTATGCTGAATTATATTCCGGAGCATATCCAGAAAAAGGCTTTTGCAGAGTTTGGGGAGACTCTGGAGGGCGCTGCAGAAGCAATCTGGCAGTATAACAAAGGAATCGTGGATGCGACCTTTGATCTGATCCCGGCAGTGAAACCACAGATCGCCATGTATGAGCAGTTTGGTATCCCGGGACTGATCGCATACAAGAAAACGGTTGAGTATTGTAAATCCAAAGATCTGGTTGTGATCGGTGATATCAAAAGAGGTGATATCGGTTCCACATCTGCAGCATATGCAGTTGGTCACTTGGGACAGGCTCAGGTAGGCTCAAAAAAATATGCAGGTTTTGATGAGGATTTTGCAACAGTCAATCCATACCTTGGTTCTGATGGTGTGAAACCCTTTATGGATGTATGCAAGGAAGAGAAAAAGGGTATCTTTGTTCTGGTCAAAACTTCCAATCCATCAAGTGGTGAGTTCCAGGATCGTGTCATCGACGGTCGCCCGCTCTATGAGCTGGTAGGTGAGAAGGTTGCACAGTGGGGCGATGAGCTTATGGGTGATGGATATAGTTATGTTGGTGCTGTTGTAGGTGCGACCTATCCGGAAATGGGAAAGGTATTAAGAAAGATCATGCCGAAGACATTTATCCTTGTTCCCGGATATGGTGCTCAGGGTGGAAAAGGCGCAGATCTTGTCCATTTCTTTAATGAGGACGGACTTGGTGCTATCGTAAACTCTTCCAGAGGAATCATCGCTGCATATAAGCAGGAGAAATATAAAGAGTTTGGCGCTGAAAATTACGCAGATGCTTCCAGAGCGGCAGTAAAAGATATGATCGCGGATATCAGCGGTGCGCTGGAGAACAGATAATACAGGAGGCATTTTATGAGTATATCAGAAAGTAAAAAACAAAAAGCCCTGTAAGATACTCAGCCAGGAATGTATTGGTACAGATATTTACAGTATGTGGCTGGATGCAGGTGAGATTGGAAAAAATGCAGTGCCGGGACAGTTTGTATCACTTTACAGCCGCAATGGCGGTAAGCTTCTGCCAAGACCCATCAGTCTCTGTGAGATCGATAAAGCAGAAGGAAAACTGAGACTGGTATATCGCGTTACAGGAAAAGGAACCGGTACGGAGGAATTTTCCAGACTTCATGCAGGGGTCCCCATTGAGACTATGGGACCTCTGGGAAATGGTTTTCCGCTGGATGCAGTAAAAGGCAAAAAAGTGTTTCTCATGGGTGGAGGAATCGGAATCCCGCCAATGCTGGAAACTGCTAAACAGCTGGACGCAGAAAAGATCATGGTTCTCGGATACAGAGATGAGCTGTTTTTAAATAAGGAATTTGAAGCTTATGGAGATGTCTATGTGGCAACAGAAGACGGCTCTGCAGGAACAAAGGGAAATGTTATGGATGCCATCCGTGAGAACGATCTTGAGGCAGATGCGATCTTTGCCTGCGGACCTGCCCCGATGCTCCGTGCCATCAAGGCATATGCCCTTGAAAAAGGAATTCCGTGCTGGATCTCCATGGAAGAGCGTATGGCCTGTGGCGTAGGCGCGTGTCTTGCCTGTGTGTGCAAATCCAAAGATGTGGATTCTCATTCTCATGTCCATAACAAGAGAGTATGTAAAGACGGACCTGTATTCCTGAGCACGGAGGTAGAGCTATGAGCAGAATGAATGTAAATCTTGCCGGCGTAGAACTTAAGAATCCGGTGATGACAGCGTCCGGAACATTTGGTTCCGGAGCGGAATACAGTGAATTTGTGGATCTGAACAGACTTGGCGCAGTTGTGACAAAAGGTGTGGCAAATGTACCGTGGCCGGGAAATCCTACACCGAGAGTGACAGAGACAGCATCCGGAATGCTCAATGCCATTGGTCTTCAGAATCCGGGGATTGATGTTTTCTGTGAAAGAGATATTCCGTTCCTTAAAAAATATGATACAAAGATCATCGTCAATGTCTGTGGAAAATCTGCAAAGGATTACTGTGAGGTTGTAGAACGCCTTGGAAATGAGCCTGTGGATATGCTGGAGATTAATGTTTCCTGCCCGAATGTCAAGGAAGGCGGAATTGCCTTCGGTCAGAATCCGAAAGCTCTTGAAGAGATCACAAAAGAAGTAAAGAAATATGCAAAACAGCCGGTGATCATGAAGCTGAGCCCAAATGTAACCGATATTACCGAGATGGCGAAAGCAGCAGAAGCTGGCGGCGCAGATGTTCTTTCTCTTATCAATACCCTGACAGGAATGAAGATCGATATCAACAGACGTACATTTGCACTGGCAAATAAAACTGGTGGAATGTCCGGTCCTGCAGTAAAACCGGTAGCTGTCCGTATGGTATATCAGGTGGCAAATGCAGTATCCCTTCCTATCATCGGTATGGGGGGAATTGCAACTGCTGAGGATGCCCTGGAATTTATTATGGCAGGTGCTACTGCAGTGTCTGTGGGAACTGCAAACTTTTTTAACCCTTATGCCACTGTGGAGATCGCAGATGGTATTCAGGCATTTCTTGAAAAACAGAAAGTGGAAGACATCAATGAGCTGATCGGAGTAGTGAAATAACGGAGGATTGCCGTATTTGCAATTCTGTTGTTCATATGTTAGAATTAACAGGATAAATAAAGGGATTTTACACTGGGATTGTAACAGAGTGTGGATCCTGGGTTTGTCGTATATATGAAAAACATGGAGGATTAGATAAATGGAACAGTATAAGCAGGAATTTATTGAATTTATGATTGACTGTAATGTCCTGAAATTTGGAGATTTTACTACGAAATCAGGAAGAAAGACACCATTTTTTGTAAATACAGGATTTTACCGTACCGGTGCGCAGCTTCGCAAGCTGGGACAGTATTATGCAAAAGCGATAGAAAGCAAATTCGGACTGGATTTTGATGTGCTGTTTGGACCGGCATACAAAGGAATTCCGCTTTCTGTAGCAGCAACTATGGAAATCAGTGAAATGTACGGAAAGGATATCCGTTACTGTTCCAACCGTAAGGAAGTGAAAGACCACGGAGATAAAGGAATTCTTCTTGGTAGCCCGATCCAGGATGGGGATAAGGTAGTGATCATTGAGGATGTTACGACTGCAGGAACATCCATTAAAGAAACACTTCCGATCATCAAAGCGCAGGGAGATGTAAATCCGATAGGTCTTGTGGTTTCTGTTGACCGTATGGAACGTGGCCAGGGAACAAAGAGTGCGCTCAAAGAGATCGAGGAAACCTACGGCCTTCAGACTACAGCTATTGTAACTATGGCGGAGGTTGTTGAGCATCTCTACAACAAAGAATACAAAGGCCGTGTTGTGATCGATGATAAGCTGAAAGCTGCCATTGATGCATATTATGACCAGTACGGCGCAGAATAATATTGTTATAAAAGGTCATAAAAGAGCGGCGGATTCCGAAGGTCCGCTTTTACTGGGAGGACGCAGCCTTATGAATGAAAAAATTTATAAAACTATGGCGAGCAGCGGGGCGGGAAGCCTTGCACTCGGTATTGTCGTTCTGGTGACGGGACTTGTCACAGGAATTCTGATGATCGTGAACGGTGCGAGACTGCTCAGAAGAAAATCAGAGATATTAATCTAATATGATCTGAAAAGCCGCACGTTGTTCCGTGTGGCTTTTCGGACTATTTAAGCAGGGGAGAATATTGGAAAAAGGGACAAAACGCAGAGTAAAAAAACTCGGGACAGCTTTTTTTGTATTGTATGTTCTTGTTCTTGTGTATCTTCTGTTCTTTTCGGAAGGATACGGAAGAGTGGCGGATGCAGAAAGAGAATACCGTTACAATCTTGTTCCGTTTGTGGAGATCAGGCGTTTCTGGACTTATCGAAAAATAGTGGGTACATTTGCGCTTTTCACAAATGTTTTTGGAAATGTGCTGGGATTTGTGCCATACGGATTTATTCTTCCGGTAATAACCGGAAAAATGCGAAATGGCTTTTTTATCATATTATCCGGCTTTTTTATCAGTCTGACGATAGAAGTGATCCAGCTGCTTACAAAAGTTGGCTGCTTTGATGTGGATGATATGATATTGAATACTCTGGGCGCAGCGTTTGGATATGGGATTTATGCAGTCTGCGACAGGATTAGGAGAAAAATTAATGGCAAGAAGATATAGATATGCATTTGCAAAAAAAAGAGAAGCTTCCAAGGGAAAATGGTCTGTAGGACTTGCGGCGGCTTCCCTCGTGCTGTTTATCGCGGCAGTTGTGCTTGCACTCTTTTTTGATGGAAAGCTCGGGGGCCTGATCGGCGGAACCGGGCTTTTTGCCATGCTACTTTCTGCATATGGCTTTACACTGGGGCTTTCCAGCTTTTCGGAAGAAAACCGGAAACACAGGACGAGCATGGTCGGGTCTATTTTGAATGGAGTGATCCTGGTTATCTGGCTGGGACTTTTTTTATCGGGGGTATAACAGATGGATAAAAAAGAACGCTTAAAAAACAGCTGGACTTTATTATGGAAATAGATAAAGTCAAGAATATTTTTCGTCAGACATATCTTGCAGACGGAAAGCGGAAAGAGAATGATGCGGAGCATTCCTGGCATCTGGCGTTGATGGCAGTGCTTTTAAAGGAATATTCCAATGAGGAAGTGGATCTTTCGAAGGTGATTCCTATGGTACTGGCGCATGATCTGGTAGAGATCGATGCAGGTGATACCTATGCATATGATGAAAAAGGAGCGACAACCAAGGAATACAGGGAGAAGCAGGCAGCAGAACGGATCTATGGACTATTGCCGGAAGATCAGGGACAGTGGTTAAAAGCATTATGGGAGGAGTTTGAGGCTTACGAAACCCCGGAGGCGAAATTTGCCCATGTGCTAGATAATTGTCAGCCATTGTTTCTAAATGATGCTTCCAACGGAAAAAGCTGGGAAGAGCATCAGGTGAAGAAAAGTCAGATTTATAAGAGAAACCGGAAAACAGGAGAGGGTTCTGAAGTGATCTGGGAATATATGAAAGAACTCGTTGACAAACACATTGCCCTGGGGCATGTGATCAATGATGAAAAAGATGGGAGATGAAGTCTTGGAAGAATGCATGAAAGAACGTTATGGACTTGCGAAGGAACGGATCCGTGAGATCATAACAGAAGAAACCGTAAAAAACCGTTTGGAGATTTTTTCAGAAACAGGGCAAAGTTTCTTTCCATGGCAGCAGATGTGATGGATGAGAGCGCAGCAGAGCTTACGATGGAGGCGTTGAAAGAGAGAAATCATTGCTTTTATCAGGATATCCTCCCGGAAAATTATGAAAGCAGCTATGGAAATCCGGCGTATGCAGTACAGCAGATGGGAGAATATGGAAAAGCCTTCAGTTTTCTGTATGCAGAGATCGCAGGAACTGTAGCTTATGCTCATGAGAAAAGGCTGTGGGATATGACTGTATCCATGGAACTGTTTCTGGAAGTATATTCTGCATTTTGTGAGGAAGAACTTCCAGAGGCGGCAACAGTGGAGGGGATTCTCCGTTCCTATGTAAATGATTACTGCCAGGATATGATGGAGCAGAGGATACGGGAAGGTGTAGATCCGGAGCTTGACTTTGCAGCAGATATCATCATGAATTCGGATCTTTCGGATCTGAGATATCTGTATCGCTATGGCGAGTTTGTTTCAGAGAATGAAACAGGAGTTGCAGAGTTTCTGAACTCCCTTTCTCAGGAAGAGATCGATAAGATGGCTTCTACCTATACAGAAGGCTATCGGATCGGATTTATCACCGGACGGAAGGATATCACAAAAAAGAAAACAGTAAATATCCGATATAGTCTTGGTTTTGAACGGATGGTAAAAGCAGCGATCCTCCAGTTTGAAAAAATAGGTCTGAAGCCGGTAATCTATCGCCATGCAACGCATGTGGTAAATAAGAGAGGCGCCGTGAGAGTAGGCTATACAGGCGGCGTTGCCAATCCGCAGTACGATTACGATCATCGTCAGGACAGTGCATTGTTCCTGGATGGGGATTTTGTTCAGCGAAAACTTCGTGCTATGCAGACCTCCTATGAGAAGTACAGAGAACTGGCAGAAGTACATGGCGGTCCGGCCTGCATTGATACATTTGGAGAAAATCCTTTCTCTCCGATAAGTAAACCGGAAGCTTATGCATTAAGCGAGACACAGCAGAAGCTTCAGACAGAACTTGACAATGAATCCGGACAGATCGTAAACCGATACATCAAAGGTGATGAGAGAAGTTTTACGATCATTGCATATCCGGTTCCTGAGATTGGTGGAAATTATGAGGAAATTTTCCGTGAGATCGTAAAGATCAATACATTGGATTACCATCTCTATCAGGAAATCCAGCAGACGATCATCAATACCCTGGATACCTGTGAGTGGGTGGAAGTCAAAGGACGTGGAGACAATGAGACGGATCTTCTGATCCATCTTCATGAGCTGACAGATCCGGAGAAACAGACGAATTTTGAGAACTGTGTGGCAGATGTGAACATTCCGGTGGGCGAAGTCTTTACATCTCCGCAGCTGGCAGGCACAGGCGGAATCCTTCATGTGAAAAAAGTATATCTGAACGGTCTTCAGTTCCGGGATCTGAAACTGGTATTTGACTGCGGCCAGGTTATTGATTACACCTGCTCGAATTTTAAAACCGAAGAAGAGAACCGGAAATATATTGAAGATAATATCCTCCACCACCATCCGAAGATCCCCATGGGAGAGTTTGCCATCGGTACAAATACCACAGCTTATGTGGCGGCGCTGAAATACGGAATTGCGGATAAGCTTCCGATCCTGATCGCAGAAAAAATGGGACCGCATTTTGCTGTGGGCGATACCTGTTACAGCTGGGCAGAGGATACACCGGTATATAATCCGGATGGAAAAGAGATCATCGCCAGGGATAATGAGATTTCCGAGATGCGAAAAGATGACGTAAGCCTTGCTTATTATGGCTGTCATACAGATATTACCATTCCCTATGATGAGCTTGGAAGTATCCGTGTGATCGATGATGAGGGAGAAATGCTTTCTATTATCGAAAACGGAAGGTTTGTTCTTCCGGGAACAGAGGAATTAAACCGTCCTTTTGAGAATCTTCCATTAAATAATAATATAAGTTAATTAGTAAATTTACAGTTTTTCCGATCGTATTGACAGAAAGTGAGAATATACGTAGAATAACCATAACAATAGTCAAAGGACACAGGCTAATATTCAGTTAGTGTACCATGAAAGGAGAACACAATGGCAAAAGTAGGAATTGTAATGGGTAGTGATTCAGATATGCCGGTTATGAGCAAAGCAGCAGATATCCTGGAGAAACTGGGGATTGATTATGAAATGAAGATCATTTCCGCACACAGAGAACCGGATGTATTTTTCGAGTATGCAAAGACAGCAGAAGAAAAAGGCTTCAAAGTTATCATCGCAGGCGCAGGAATGGCAGCTCATCTTCCGGGAATGTGCGCAGCGATCTTTCCAATGCCGGTGATCGGTATTCCGATGCATACAACCTCTCTGGGAGGACGAGATTCCCTTTACTCAATCGTACAGATGCCAAGCGGTATCCCGGTTGCCACAGTAGCGATCAATGGTGGCGCCAATGCGGGACTTCTTGCTGCCAAGATCCTTGCAACTTCCGATGCAGAGCTTCTTTCCAGACTGAAAGCCTACAGTCAGGATCTGAAGGAGCAGGTTGAGAAGAAAGACGCAAGGCTTCAGGAAGTTGGATACAAAAATTACTAAATAAATCTTTTACCATAAAATAAAAAGGTGTTGTCATAAGGAGGACATTATGGATTACAAGACTTCAGGCGTAGATATTGAGGCAGGATACAAATCAGTAGAGCTGATGAAAAAGCACATTGCCAAGACAATGAGACCGGAGGTACTTGGAGGAATCGGTGGATTCTCAGGTGCATTTTCCATGGAGAAATTCAAAGATATGGAAGAGCCTACTCTGGTTTCCGGAACAGACGGATGTGGAACCAAGGTTAAGGTAGCCATGGTTATGGACAAGCATGATACCATCGGAATCGATGCTGTAGCCATGTGTGTAAATGATATTGCATGTGCAGGCGGCGAGCCATTGTTTTTCCTGGACTACATTGCCTGCGGCAAAAATTATCCGGAAAAGATCGCAGAGATCGTAAAAGGTGTTGCAGAGGGCTGTGTACAGTCTGAGGCAGCTCTGATCGGTGGTGAGACAGCAGAGCATCCTGGACTTATGCCGGAAGATGAGTACGACCTTGCCGGATTTGCAGTAGGAGTCGTTGACAAAAAAGATCTTCTTACAGGAGAGGCCCTGAAACCAGGAGATGTCCTGATCGGTATGGCTTCCACAGGAGTTCACAGTAATGGATTTTCTCTTGTACGTAAAGTATTTGACATGACAAAAGAGTCTCTGGATACTTATTATGAAGAGCTTGGAACAACTCTGGGAGAGGCACTGATCGCACCGACCAGAATCTATGTAAAAGCGCTGAAGAGCATCCGAGAGTCTGGTGTGAAGATCCATGCATGCAGCCATATCACAGGGGGTGGATTCTATGAGAATATCCCACGTATGCTGAAAGAGGGAACCAGAGCTGTTGTCAAAAAAGACAGCTATCCGGTACTTCCGATCTTCAAGCTCCTTGCTGAAAAAGGAAATATTGATGAGCATATGATGTATAATACATATAATATGGGTCTTGGAATGATCCTGGCAGTAGATCCTGCAGATGTTGACAAAACAATGGAAGCTATCCGTAAAACCGGCGATAAGCCATATGTGGTAGGATCCATTGAAGAGGGAGAAAAGGGAGTGACCTTATGTTAAAGATCGGTGTTCTTGTTTCCGGTGGGGGAACGAATCTTCAGGCGATCCTGGATGCTATTGATGCAGGAGAGATCACAAATGCAAAAGTGGATATCGTGATCAGTAATAATGCCTCCGCTTATGCTCTGGAAAGAGCCAGAAAGCATGATATAGAGGCGGTATGCATCGCACCGAAAGACTATCCGGACCGAGAAGCTTTCCATAAAGCATTACTGGCGAAGCTTCAGGAAAAAGAGGTAGACCTGATTGTTCTTGCAGGATATCTGGTTGCGATCCCTCCGATGATGGTGGAAGCGTATCCCAACAAGATCATCAATATCCATCCATCTCTGATCCCGTCTTTCTGCGGAAAAGGTTTTTATGGACTTAAGGTTCATGATGCAGTTCTCGCAAGAGGAGTGAAAGTAACAGGCGCTACGGTTCATTTCGTAGATGCCGGAACGGATACAGGTCCGATCATTCTTCAGAAGGCAGTAAAGGTAAAAGACGGAGATACATCCAAGGAGCTTCAGAGACGTGTAATGGAAAAAGCGGAGTGGAAGATCCTTCCGGAAGCAATCAATCTTATCGCCAATGACAAGATCACAGTGACAGATGGAATTGTTTCTTTAAAGTAATCAGCAGACAGATGAAACAAAGGAGTAAACAGATGAAAGTATTAATCGTAGGAAGCGGCGGAAGAGAACATGCAATTGCATGGAGTGTTGCAAAAAGCTCGAAAGTTGACAAGATCTACTGTGCACCTGGAAATGCAGGAATCGCAGAGTATGCGGAATGTGCAGATATCGGAGCAATGGAGTTTGAAAAACTGGCAGCCTTTGCCAAAGAAAAAGAGATCGATCTTACTATCGTGGGAATGGATGATCCTCTTGTGGGCGGAATCGTAGATGTATTTGAGGCAGAGGGACTGCGTGTGTTCGGACCGCGCAAAAATGCTGCTATTCTGGAAGGCTCCAAGGCTTTTTTCCAAGGATCTTATGAAAAAATACGACATTCCTACAGCTGCTTATGAGAATTTTGATGATCCGGAAAAAGCTCTGGAATATTTAAGGACCGAGGCAAAATTCCCGATCGTTTTGAAGGCAGATGGCCTTGCTCTTGGAAAAGGTGTTCTGATCTGCCAGGATCTTGCAGAGGCAGAAGCTGGCGTAAAAGAGATCATGGAAGACAAAAAATTCGGAAATGCCGGAAATACCATGGTAATTGAAGAATTTATGACTGGCCGTGAGGTTTCCGTACTTTCTTTTGTAGATGGAAAGACGATCCGTACCATGACATCCGCACAGGATCACAAGCGTGCGAAGGATGGGGATCAGGGACTGAATACAGGCGGAATGGGAACATTTTCTCCAAGTCCGTTCTATACTCCGGAAGTAGATGAATTCTGTAAGAAATATGTTTATCAGAAAACAGTAGATGCCATGGCAGCAGAGGGACGTCCGTTTAAGGGAATCATTTTCTTCGGACTGATGCTTACTGCAGATGGCCCGAAGGTTCTGGAATATAATGCAAGATTTGGGGATCCGGAGGCACAGGTTGTTCTTCCGCGTATGGAGAATGATATCATTGAAGTAATGGAAGCCTGTGTAGACGGCAAACTTGATCAGATCGATCTGAAATTTGAGGACAATGCAGCAGTTTGTGTTGTTCTTGCAAGTGATGGATATCCGGTAAAATACGAAAAAGGTATCCCAATCCATGGATTTGAGAATTTTAAGGACAAAGACGGATACTACTGTTTCCATGCGGGAACCAAATTTAAAGATGGAGAGATCGTTACAAACGGTGGGCGTGTTCTTGGCATCACTGCCAAAGGAGAGACATTAAAAGAAGCCAGAAAGAATGCATATGCTGCTACAGAGTGGATCAGCTTTGCAAACAAGTATATGCGTCACGATATCGGAAAAGCTATCGACGAGGCTTAAGTTGGTCATTTTTCACAGGCACAGCTTGACGAAAACAGGGATTTCATTGTACAATAGTAACAACTATGAAACACAGTGAGTAGTTACGAACATGAAAAGCTGGATGCTGACAGGGCACAACAGGAACCAACCATTTTCCTTGATGAGGTGTCGCATCCAAGTGATGAGGCAGAGAGGACAGAAAAATGGGAATCAGTGTAGAAGAAGCAATCCATGAGCTCAGAAACAGGGAGGAAGTATTTGTTGCATATTCACAGGCAACCAGACTTCCATATGTGACCTGTGATGAAGAAACATTTAATGACCAGGCAAGGATTTTTGCCACAGAAGAAGAGATCAAAGAATATGGTAAACAGCTCCTTGAGGATAAGATCCTTCTTATGGGCATGAAATATGAGAAAAAAGACTATCCAAGACTGTATGGTACGCTGTACGCGATCGGAGTGAACAGTGTGATCTGGATCGACGGAGAAGAGAAGATCGAGATTGAGATCGGAAAGATCGCAAACCAGAGAGATATGAGTAAGATCGAGCCGTCAAAGAGACCGCTTCTGAACCCGTCTCTTGAACTTTCCGGAATCTATTTTATGCAGGAATTGCGTCGTCCGGTAAAACAGGAAGAGCACAAAAATATCCGTGAGCTGGAAGAAGAGCTGATAGCTAACCTGCGTAAGGCAGAATTTCTGATCGCAATCAATGCAGAGCAGGAAGAAGATGGAAAGCTCCATATTCCGTATCTGAAAAATAAAGAGGATAAGATCATGCAGCCTGTGTTTACAGATGTTATGGAATTTGAGAAATTTGGAAGAGGCAAGAATCTCCGTGTTGCGAAAGTGACTATAGATAAACTTCCGAGCCTGATGATTCCGCAGGCAAACGCTTATGTGGTAAATCCAATGGGATTTAATCTGGTTCTTAACAAAGAACAGATAGAGAAGATTGCAGGGATCAGTAAATAAAACAAAAATCACAGCAGGCTGCCAGGATGAAACTGTGCAGCCTTTTGCTGTTGTAGAGGAGAGATTACCCTATGGTGATAGAAATCGATTTTAACAGTGATGAGGCAATCTATATGCAGATCACCAATCAGATCATAATGGGGATCGCTACATCAAGGCTTCATGAAGGGGATACTCTGCCTTCTGTACGGCAGCTTGCAAGCATTGCAGGAATCAATATGCATACTGTGAATAAGGCATATGCGCTGCTTCGTCAGGAAGGCTTTGTGACTATTGACAGGCGAAAGGGAGCGGTGATCTCCATAGATGCAGATAAGGTCAGAGCACTGGAAGAAATGAAACAGAATCTGACAGTAGCAATGGCATGGGGATGCTGTAAAAATGTAACAAGAGAAGAAGTCCATCAGCTGGTGGACGAGATTTTTGACGAGTATGACACAGACAGATAGGAGGAGACATCATGCAGGAACGATATACAAAACAGGCAGAGAATGTTCTTGCTCTGGCAAAAGAGGCAGCCAGCTCCTGCGGACATAGTTATATCGGCACGGAGCATCTGCTGGTCGGGCTTGTAGAAGAAAAGGAGGGCACAGCAGGAAGAGTTCTGGAGGAGTTTGGGATCCAGGCTGATAAAGCGATGGCTCTGATCGATAAACTGATCGCACCGCCGGGAAATACGGCTGTTTCACAGAAACCGGGATTCAGTCCGAGAACCAGAAGAGTTCTTGAGGGTGCATATGCAGAAGCAGAATCCATGCGTTTTGAGGAAGTCGGGACAGAACATATTCTGCTGGCAATGTTGAAAGAAACAGACTGTGTGGGTACCAGACTGCTGTACACAATGGGTGCAAATATCCAGAAGCTTTATGCGGCAGTGCTGACAGCTATGGGAATGGACAGCGATGCCATTGCGGAAGAATTCCAGGCTGTAAAAGCTTCAAAGGGAAGAAACAGCAGTGTAACACCAACTCTGGATCAGTATAGCCGAGATCTGACGGCTATGGCAGAAGAAGGTAAGCTGGATCCTGTAGTGGGAAGGGATAAAGAGATTGCCAGACTGATCCAGATCCTGAGCAGAAGAACAAAGAACAATCCCTGCCTGACTGGAGAGCCGGGAGTAGGAAAAACGGCTATCGTAGAGGGACTTGCACAGCGGATCGTCACAGGAATGGTACCGGATACTGTGAAGGATAAGCGGGTTGTAGTTCTGGATCTTTCCGGAATGGTCGCAGGAAGTAAATATCGCGGTGAGTTTGAAGAACGTATCCGAAATGTGATCGATGAGGTAAGCGAACAGCAGGGAATATTGCTCTTTATTGATGAGATCCATACGATCATCGGAGCAGGTGGAGCGGAAGGTGCACTGGATGCTTCCAATATCCTGAAACCGTCTCTTTCCCGTGGAGAGATCCAGCTGATCGGAGCAACGACACTGGAAGAATATCGGAAATACATTGAAAAGGATGCAGCGCTTGAACGGCGTTTTCAGCCTATCATCGTGGAAGAGCCTACAGAAGAGGAGGCTGTTGAAATCCTGAAGGGGCTGCGCCCATATTATGAAAAACATCATGATGTAGAGATTCTGGATGAGGCCCTTGAGGCGGCTGTAAAAATGTCCGTTCGTTATATCAATGACCGGTTTCTTCCGGATAAAGCCATTGACATTATTGATGAGGCAGCGTCGAAAGTACAACTGGCGGGATATCGTCCGTCTCCGAAAGCAGAAGCACTGGAAAGAGAGATCCACGATATTTTGAAACAAAAAGAACAGGCAGTCATAAATGCAGATCTTGAAGGTGCAAAAGCAGCACAGGCAAAGCAGAATGAGGCGGAAGCAGAATTGGAAAAGATCCGAAGAAAGGCGGAGCGGAAAAATCGGAAAAATCCACTTACAGTTGATGAAGAGGCAGTTGCCGGTATTGTGTCTGACTGGACAAAAATACCTGTACAGCGTCTGACAGAGGGGGAATCCCGTAGGCTTGCAAATTTGGAAAAGGTTCTGAAAAAACGTGTGATCGGACAGGATGAGGCAGTTTCTGCAGTTGCCCGTGCGGTAAAAAGGGGAAGAGTAGGATTAAAGGATCCCGCAAGGCCTATAGGTTCTTTCTTATTCCTGGGACCTACCGGAGTGGGAAAAACGGAGCTTTCCAAAGCGCTGGCGGAAGCTGTATTTGGAAGTGAGCAGGCAATGATCCGTGTAGATATGTCCGAATATATGGAAAAACATAGTGTTTCTAAAATGATCGGATCGCCGCCCGGATATGTAGGCTATGAAGAAGGTGGACAGCTCAGCGAAAAAGTGCGCAGAAATCCATACAGTGTCATTCTTTTTGACGAGATTGAAAAGGCTCATCCGGATGTGTTTAATATTCTTCTGCAGGTACTTGATGATGGTCATATTACAGATGCTCAAGGCAGAAAAGTGGATTTTAAGCAGACGATCATTATCATGACTTCTAACGCAGGTGCGCAGATGATCATGGAACCGAAACATCTTGGATTTATGTCCGGAGATACGGAAAAGCGTGATTATGAACGGATGAAGTCCGGAGTGATGGAAGAAGTGCGGCGGATGTTTAAGCCGGAATTTCTGAACCGGATCGATGAGATCATGGTATTCCATTCTCTGAATAAAGAAAATATCAGAAAGATCGTTACTATTCTTTTGAAAAACCTGGAAAAACGCTGTCAGGAACAGCTGGATATCATACTGAAAGTTACCGGAGCAGCTAAAGATCTTATCGCAGATGCAGGCTTTGACAGTAAATACGGTGCAAGACCGCTGCGTCGTGCGATCCAGACAAAGATTGAGGATGAGATGGCAACAGAAATCCTTGAAGGTCGGATCAAAGCCGGTGATACCGTACAGGTGAAGGTCAAAGACAAGAAAATCTACTTTGAAGTAAAAGATGCGGAGAAAGCGTAAGAATTTTATTACTTTCTATAGCCAAAAAAACAGAAATAAGTTATAATTAACAAAATTAAAACTATACAACGAAAGATTTCAGGAGGACATAAGATCATGGCAGTGGTACAGGAATTGATCCGCACAGAAGATAATGGGACTATCAGTTTTGGAGATTATGAATTAAATCAGAAATCCAAATTGTCGGATTATCAGTATCAGGGAGATATGTATAAAGTAAAAACATATAAGGAGATCACCAAACTTGAGCGTAATGGAATGTTCGTATATGAGTCTGTTCCGGGAACCAGTGTGTTCCATCTTCAGCAGGATGGAACAGCAATGAGTTTTGAGGTTCAGGGCTTTGAGGATTCTCAGATTACTGTTGAACTGGAAGCTGAGACAGAGTATCAGGTATTTATTGATGATGTAAGTACAGGTACAATGACCACAAACCTGGGCGGCAAGCTTTCTTTCAGTGTTGAACTGGATGCGAACACCAAAGCAGAAGTTAAAATTGTAAAATGCTAAAAATAAAAAACGGTTTATTTCTGTCAGGAATGCGGGTATGAATCAGCCAAGTGGATGGGGCAGTGCCCGGCATGCAAGGCATGGAATACTTTTGTGGAGGAAACGGTTTCTTCCAAAAAATCTTCCTCAGGGAGTATTAAAACTACACAAAAGAAAACGGAGCCTGTAGTTCTGAAAGATATCAGTCTTTCTTCAGATGAACGTCAGAGCTGTGGAATCGGTGAACTTGACAGGGTGCTGGGAGGCGGAATCGTCCCCGGCTCCCTTGTTTTGGTAGGTGGAGATCCTGGTATTGGCAAGTCTACATTGTTGTTGCAGGTGTGCAGAAATTTATCTTCACAGGGGATTTCTGTTTTGTATATTTCTGGTGAGGAGTCTCTCAGACAGATCAAGCTCCGGGCAGATCGGCTTGGAACGTTTAATGATAAACTGAAACTGCTCTGTGAGACGAATCTTGAAAATATCCGGGAGATCATTGAGCGGACGAAACCAGATGTAGCTGTTGTGGATTCTATCCAGACGATGTTTCATGAAGATATTTCGTCTGCACCGGGAAGTGTTTCTCAGGTGAGGGAATCTACCAATGTACTGATGCAGATCGCTAAGGGTATGGGAGTGTCCATTTTTATCGTGGGTCATGTGACCAAGGAGGGAAATGTGGCAGGTCCTCGTGTACTGGAACATATGGTAGATACTGTGCTTTACTTTGAGGGAGACAGGCATGCTTCTTACCGGATCCTGCGTGCGGTGAAAAATCGTTTTGGTTCTACCAATGAAATTGGTGTTTTTGAGATGCAGAATTCCGGACTTGAAGAAGTGAAGAATCCTTCCGAGTTCCTTTTGAATGGAAGACCGGAGAATGCTTCGGGGTCTGTTGTTGCATGTTCTATGGAGGGGACGAGACCGATTTTGGTGGAGATTCAGGCTCTGGTGTGTCAGAGTAATTTTGGAATTCCGAGAAGAACAGCAGTTGGTACGGATTTTAATCGTGTGAATCTTTTGATGGCGGTTCTGGAGAAGAAGGCGGGAGTTCATCTTGCTGCTTCGGATGCTTATGTGAATATTGCGGGTGGCATGAAGATGACAGAGCCGGCGATCGATCTGGGTATTTGTCTTGCTATTATTTCCAGTGCGAAGGAGATCGTGATCCCGGATTCTGTGATGGCGTTTGGTGAAATTGGTCTGAGTGGCGAGGTTCGTGCAGTGAGTATGGCCGGACAGCGTGTGCAGGAAGCGAAAAAGCTTGGGTTTGAGACGGTGATACTTCCTGAGGTGAACCGGACGGCTACAGAGAGTATTAAAGGAATTAAATTGGTTTATGTGGCTGGGATCCGGGATGCGATTTCTTTTATCAGAGGGTTGTGAGTTCCCGGCAGGTTATTTTGAATAGGATCATGTGGTCAGCCGCTGTATGGTTTGTACGGCGGCTGTGTTTGGGTTAATAGATAAAAAAACATAGATGATAGTAAGGGAAAGGCTGGTGTTGGTTATGGGTATTGGTAATATTGGAAATATTGGAAATATGATGAAGGTTATGAATGCATGGAATACATTTAAACAGAATCATCCGAAGTTTCCGGCATTTTGTAGTGCGGTTTCCCGGCGGGGGATTCGTGAGGGGAGTATTCTTGAGGTGACGTATATTAGCCCTGAGGGTGAGAAGCTGACTACGAATATTAAAGTGCAGGCCAGCGATCTTGAGTTGCTGAGAGAACTTTCTGGTGGTAATTGAGTTGAGCGGATAGCGAATGTTGATTATATATTGTATAGGTCTGTTTGACGGGTGTTTTGGTTTCGGTGTCTGGCAGTGTTGGAACTGCCGGGTGCCGTTTTTTTGTTGGGATGGAGAGGGACGCCAGAGGGAGGTGGCATCGGTCCGGGGAGTGGATGCAGTCGGTGGGGTTTTTGAGGTTTTTGTGGGTGGATGTGGTTGAGGGACGCCAGAGGAAGGTGGCATCGCTCCGGGCAGGGACTCCGTCGGGGGATACTACTAGGGCTCCGTGAGACGGCTAAAAGCATTGCGGCAGGGCCAGAACTCGCCTGCGGCTCAGACAGCAGGCCCTGCCGCAATAACGCCGTCTCCCGCAGCCCAAGTAGTAATCACCCCTCCTCCGCAGCAGCCCGGCCCGATGCCACCTTCCTCTGGCTGACGCTTCCAGCCGACAGGAAAAAACATGCGGGGGATGGAAGCGGACTGGGCGTCCTGTCCTGAAATGTAAATCCAATGTTTCCTGCTATATTGGGAGTGTTGGTGTCTATTAACTTATTACGAACAGAAGGAACAGTAGTTCTGTGAAGCTTATTATTAATGCGTTCTTTGATACGTTCCTTAGTAAAGTTTTTCCTAAAGATTTAGCACTTCCACGCACTGGACGGGACATATCGGGAGAACGAAAGGTAATGTATTTTCTGCTGTTTTCGCCAAATTCTGCGTTTTTTATTTCATATCCTTTAGCTTCCATAAATGTAAGAAATTCTGAATAAGTGGAAACGATTCGGATTGTCTGGTTGATATCTTTTCGCAGCTGCGCTTTTTTACTGGATTCAGATTTATTTGCAGCCCAGTCATTGTATTTCATTCCCTTTTTACCATTTGGCATAATTGTGGACAGGTTATGTTCCTGGCATAAAGTGTCGCTGAGATTTCGTATTTTCCAGTAATTCTTTTTACAGTCATGGTAATGAGAAAAAGTGATGTTATCTGCAGAACAGAAAATTAAATGGTTATGTACATGACCTTTATCAATATGTGTTGTCAGGACATAGGAGTATTTTCCCTCCAGTAAGCGATTCGCAAGTTCTTTGCCAATTTGATGGGCTTCTTCATAGGAAACTTCACCAGGGGAAAATGCCTGAATCAGATGAAATGCCTTATTTGTATTGTGCGGATCTCTGCAGTCATGTGTATGATCCAAAGTGTATTTAAAGTCAAGAACGGCTGTTTCGGGAGAGCAGGCAAAGGAAGAAATATATAGATTCTGGTCAAACTGCTTGTCAAGAACTTTTTTAATTTTTTGAAGCATTTAGTCTTCAGAAAAATTAAAGCGGAGAAGGAGGGATTTGAACCCTCGCGCCGCGTTAACGACCTACTCCCTTTCCAGGGGAGCCCCTTCGGCCAGCTTGGGTACTTCTCCAAATTGCCCTACTTACTAAGTAGTTCCGATATTTATCTCTGCCGTTCTCAGCGACAGGTGATATTATATCTCGTATCTTTTATGTTGTCAAGTACTTTTTAACTTTTTTAAAAGTTTTTATTCTGTATTTGACAAACGGAGAGAGTGGGATTCGAACCCACGCGCCCTTGCGGACAAACGGTTTTCAAGACCGCCTCGTTATGACCACTTCGATATCTCTCCATATAATGTTTTTCAACATTTTTTTGTGCTGTTTTGTCAGCGCATGTTGTATTCTATCATCAAATATCTCCCCTGTCAATAACAAATTTGATATTTTTTTCAAAAAATTGGACATATAGCTTCAATTTCTGCTATATGTCCATATTTACCGGGATTTTCACCCTGTTCTGCTCTCTATTCTACTCTCTGTTTTCCTTCAAAAATGCCTCCGCAACCACCAGATCTTCCGGTGTTGTGATCTTGATATTGCGATAAGAACCTTCTGAAAAGCGGATCTTCACCCCGGTCTCATGTTCTGCAACCATGGCATCATCTGTAATTCCGGTCATTTCCTTCTGCCGAATGCTGGTATATGCGCCATAGATCAGCGGGTATTGAAAGATCTGCGGAGTCTGGACGATCCATACACTGCTGCGATCCGGAGTTTCACTGACATTCCCATCCTCATCTGCGATCTTAACTGTATCCTTGGAAGGCATGCCTGTAACACTGGCACCTGTCTGTGCTGCTGCCATAAGTCCTCTTTCAATGATCCCATGATCAATAAATGGTCTGGCACCGTCATGGATCAGCACATACTCTGTGTCTTTACACGCACGAAGTCCTTCATAAACAGAATCGTACCGTTCTTTTCCGCCGGATACTACAGCAGAAACCTTTGTAAAACCATATTTTTCCACGATTTCTTCTTTGCACCAGAAAACATACTCCTCCCCTGTTACCAGGATCACATCCCTGATCAGCGGACTTTCCTGAAAACAGCGCAGAGAATAACAGAGCACCGGCATTCCGTCAAGCTCCATAAACTGCTTCTGTATTTTGCTGTGCATTCTCTTTCCCTGGCCTGCTGCCAGGACAATAGCTGTATTTCTGCACTCTCCCATGATCAATTACCCCGGATTCTTTTATCTTTCGCCAAGCTTCAGGTTCGGAACCGCATTCAGATCCCAGCTGTGGCGTGTTCCCCTGATATATTCATAGTAAGCTGCCACACCGATCATCGCTGCGTTATCCGTACAGAAGATCGGTGATGGACGGTAAAATTTGTATCCACGTTCTGTACATGCTTTTTCCATAGCAGTGCGAAGTGCTCCGTTGGAAGCAACACCTCCTGCAATGGCAACCTTTTTCATGCCAAAATCAGCTGCTGCCTGCATGGTATGCTCTACCAGTACGTCAACAACCGCCTTCTGGAAGGATGCCGCGATATCTGCACGGTTTACTTCCTCACCTTTCATTTTTGCCCCGTTTAAATAATTAAGAACTGCGGACTTCACGCCGCTGAAGCTGAAATCATATGGATTTTCACCGATTTTTGCACGTGGAAACTCGATAGCGTCCGGATTTCCTTCCTTTGCCAGCTTATCGATCTTCGGTCCTCCCGGATATCCCAGCCCAATGGCACGTGCAACCTTATCAAATGCCTCACCTGCCGCATCGTCTCTGGTTCGGCCCAGGATCTCAAACTGGCCGTAGTCCTTCACAATAACAAGATGGGTGTGTCCACCGGATACAATGGCACAGAGAAACGGCGGTTCCAGATCCGGATGCTCAATATAATTGGCAGAAACATGGCCTTCTATATGATGCACGCCTACCAGTGGCAGGTTTCTTGCATAGGCAATAGCCTTGGCTTCTGCCACACCTACAAGAAGTGCACCGACAAGCCCCGGTCCATAGGTTACACCGATAGCATCAATATCATCCAGAGTGACATTTGCCTCGTCCAGCGCTTCCTGGATGACCTGGTTGATCCTTTCTATATGATTTCTGGAGGCGATCTCCGGTACAACACCTCCGTACAGTTTATGGATCTCGATCTGTGAGGAAATCACGTTTGATAAGACAGTCCTTCCATTTTTTACAACGGAAGCTGCCGTTTCATCACAGGAGCTCTCAATACCAAGAATTAATGTATCTTTCATTTTTTCAGTCCTCTTCAAAATTCAGTTCCACACTCTTCCCGTCTTTTCCCGGCCATGCCTTCGGAAAGATCTCACGTACTGTATCCATGTAATCATCCGGACGTACCAGAGAAGGGCTGTAATGGGTCAGCCACATTTCCCCCACTTCCGCATCACGGGCAAGAGTGGCCGCTTCACGAAACGTCATGTGTTTGTAGCCTTTTGCCTTTTCGATCTTGTCATCTTCACCGTACATTCCCTCACAGATAAAAAGATCGGAACCTTTTGCATTACGTAAAATAGACTCTGTCGGTCTGGTATCTGTGGTATAGGTAAGCTTGATCCCTTTTCTTGGCGGACCAAGCACCATATCCGGTGTGTAGATCCTTCCTTCATCCTCCACAGTCTGTCCCTTCTGCAGCGGATTCCAGAATTTCAGCGGGATCTCATGCTCTCTGGCACTGTCAGGAGAAAATTTTCCCTGGCGCAGGATCTCAAGGGTATATCCATAGCAGGTAACATTATGGTTCACCCGAAATGCAGTGATCCGGTAACCGTTCAGTTCCAGAACCTCCTCCGGTTTCGTGATCTCGATAAATTTAATTTCAAAGGGCAGCTCCGGTGCGATCACACGAAGTGCACTTACCACACGTTCCAGTCCTCTTGGGCCTACCAGAGTCAGCGGTTCTGTGCGGTCTGCATTTCCCATAGTCAAAAGGAGTCCCGGAAGTCCGCTGATATGATCCCCATGATAATGGGTAAAACAGATCACATCAATAGGCTTGAAGCTCCAGCCCTTTTCTTTAATGGCCACCTGAGTGCCTTCCCCGCAATCGATCATCAGACTGCTGCCGTTATAACGGGTCATCAGTGCGGTGAGCCATCTGCGTGGCAGCGGCATCATTCCTCCGCAGCCAAGTAAACAAACATCTAACATATTTTTCCTCTTTTCCTGTTCTGTGGCAAAGTTTAGCATACTTATCCCGTACAGACAAGTACCTCTCCCGGGTAAGCCTATTCAGAAACTGCGGTGCGTGTCATAAGAACAGCATCCTCTGTGGGATCTGTATAGTATCCCTTTCGCAGGCCATCCCGCACAAATCCCTGACGTTCATAAAGCCGAATCGCAGTCTCATTTCCTGCCCGGACCTCCAGATGGATCATGGTGATCCCACGCTCTTCTGCCAGACGGATCATACTTTCCATAAGGAAATTTCCGATTCCCTCTCTCTGACGATCTCTGCGGACAGCCACATTGGTCACATCCCCCTCATCCAGCACCGTAAGAAGACCACAATATCCCAGGATCCGGCCCTTTTCTTCCACAACAAGAAACATCCCATTCTCTTTCATAAGAAATGTCAGAAATCCCTCTTTTGTCCAGGGGACTGAAAAAAGTTCCTCTTCGATCTCCATAACCTGATCCAGATCATCCACAAGCATTTCTCTTAAGATCATGCGTTTTCCCCTTCTGATCCTTTTTTCAGTTTCTGGGCACGCTCCCGCTCAGCCTGTGAAACACGGAGATAATCCGGTTTGTGCTCAGCCGCTGTCTCGGTTCTGCCTTCTTTATAATAAAGGACACCAAGTGCACCTACAGCACCTGCTCTCTGTCTGGAAAGATGGGCCGGTGCAAAAGAAAACGGTACAGTAAGCTTATCTGCGATGATATCTTTAAATACCGGGACTCCGTCTCCGAGGAATGTTACGGCTTCTCCCATCTCATTCAGCATGGAAAGAAGCTCCTCAATTCCCACTGCCATCTGATCCTTTACCGTCATGAGCCTGTGATCCTCGTAACGATAGATTCCCGTATAAACCTGCTTTCTTCTGGCATCCATGATCGGACAGATCAGTCCGTTTACATCATAGAGATTATAGGCCAGTGCCTCCACAGTCGGAATCCCGACCAGTGGTTTGTCAAGGGCAAGTCCAAGTCCCTTGGCTGTGGCAGAGCCAATACGGAGTCCGGTAAAAGAGCCCGGTCCCTTGGCTACCGCAATAGCGTCAATCGTCTTCAGATCCAGCTCTGTCATCTTCACGATCTCATCCAGCATGGGAAGAAGAGTCTGGGAATGTGTTTTCTTATAATTAACTGTATATTCCGCTACCAGTGTATCGTCCTCCACAACGGCTACGGATGCCACGATTCCGGAACTGTCCAGTGCCAAAACTCTCATTCTGTCTTTTCTCCTCTCTCCTCAATGGTGATCTTTCTGTATTCAAAGCCCTTCTCAAGATCTTTTTCAATGGTAACTTCAATCCTTTTTTCCGGCAGGATCTCCTCAATGAGTTCCGCCCATTCAATCAGACAGATTCCCTGCCCGAAAAAATAATCATCGTATCCGATCTCTTCCATTTCTTCCAGGTCCCCGATACGATATACATCAAAATGATAAAATGGCAGACGTCCGTCTTCATATTCCTGGATAATGGTAAATGTAGGGCTGTTTACAGGTTCTGTAATTCCAAGACCTGCTGCCACTCCCTGTGTGAACACGGTTTTTCCAACTCCCAGATCGCCTGTCAGTGTGTAGATCTGTCCCGGCTTCGCATTCATTCCGATCGTCCTTCCGACCTCGAATGTTTCCTCAGGATCATGCGTTTCTATGACCATATTTTCCACCTTTTTCTTGCACAATTATTCTTTGCATATTATAATAGAGCGAACAGCGAAATACAATACTTTTTGAAAAGGAGTGCGAAAACTATGGCAAATCCTATCGTTACCATCACAATGGATAATGGCGATGTAATGAAAGCGGAATTATATCCGGAAGTTGCCCCGAACACAGTAAATAACTTCATCAGCCTTGTAAAAAAAGGCTTTTATGACGGCCTGATCTTCCACCGTGTCATCAACGGCTTTATGATCCAGGGCGGATGCCCGGACGGAACCGGTATGGGTGGCCCGGGATACAGCATCAAGGGTGAGTTCTCCCAGAACCATTTCAAAAACGACCTGAAGCATACACCAGGTGTTCTCTCCATGGCAAGAGCCATGAATCCGAACTCTGCCGGAAGCCAGTTCTTTATCATGCACAAGGCTGCTCCGCATCTTGACGGAAGCTATGCTGCATTCGGTCAGATCATTGAGGGCATGGATGTTGTAAATGCTATCGCAGAGACAGACACGGACTACAGTGACCGTCCTCTTGACGAGCAGAAGATCAGCTCCATGACTGTTGATACCTTTGGTGTGGATTATCCGGAACCGGAGAAATGCTAACAGGAATAATTTTCTGAAATAAAAAAGCCCCGCGAAGAGCAGACTGTAACACAGATCATCTGCCCTCTTCCCGGGGTATTTTTATACTGACATTCTCTTTTCTTTTACTTTTCGAAGGTCTTCACTTCTCCGTTTACTTTCGCAAAATACAGTTCTGCATCCTTCTCAAGTCCGGCTCTTCCGTTTGTTCCTTCTGTGATCGCCTTCTTCACCTCTTCGACCTGATCATCCGGCACAAGAAGCTTCAGGACAACCTTGTCGGTATATTCGGAATCCAGGATCGGCAAACTTCTTTCTCCTGCGATATACTGGATCTTTCCGATCCCTGTATAATCCGTCGTCACCTGAAGAGAGATCCCATGATGCTTCTCAATGACGGTACTTGCCGCCAGTCCTGCCTGGACTGCACCGGAATATGCCCGCACAAGCCCTCCTGTCCCAAGAAGGACACCTCCAAAATATCTGGTCACCACAATGGCCGCATTATAGATCCCGGCTCCCAGAAGTACATCCAGCATAGGCCTTCCGGCTGTTCCGGATGGTTCTCCGTCATCACTGCAGCGGGTGGCTTCCCGGTTCATCCCTACGGAATATACATAGCAGTTATGACGTGCATCCCAGTATTTTTTTCATTTCTTCGATAAAGGCAAGGGCCTCTTCTTCTGTTTCCACAGGACGGACGGTTGCGATGAAACGGGATTTTTTTTCCACAAGTTCACCTTCGCCGCCTTCGTATATGGTTTTATAATGTTCCAGCATGGTTTACGCCTCCGTTATCTATATCCAACCCTCTGTTTCAGGCAGAGTTTTCTTTATTGTATAATAATTATCTTCATTGCACAATGTATAAGATATCATGAATTGTGAAATTTTTTTTAAGGCTTTATTTGGCATCTCATATTTGTTATAATGAAACGGATTATAAAGGAGGAATATTATGAACTACGGAAAAAGATCCACTTCCAAGAAGCGGAATGCTCTGATCTCCCGTACTTCCATGCTGGAAAAAAGAGCACACGTTTCGTTTATCCGGGTTTTATTTACAGCTCTGATCGCAGTCTGCGTCATGGTTGTCTGCCTTGGTATCGGCTCCTTCCGGGGCGTGATCGCCGGAGCACCTGACGTCAACGATGTGGATATTTCACCTCTCGGATATGCAACCTTCCTGTATGATGACCAGGGAACACAGATGCGACAGCTTTCAGCCCCTACATCCAACCGTCTTCCGGTCTCCCTGGACCAGATCCCGGTCAGTCTGCAGCATGCAGTGGTAGCCATTGAGGATGAGCGTTTTTATGAACATAACGGTATTGATGTCCGCGGTATCGCACGTGCCGGAATGAAGGCGATCACCACCGGTAACTTTTCCGAGGGTGCCAGTACCATCACACAGCAGCTTCTGAAGAATAATGTTTTCACTGACTGGACCAACGAATCCACACAGCTGGAACGTTTCACACGTAAGTTCCAGGAGCAGTACCTTGCTGTACAGATTGAAAAAAATATGACAAAAATGTGATTCTTGAGAATTACCTGAATACCATTAACCTGGGTGCAGGTTCCTACGGTGTACAGGCCGCTTCCAAAAAATACTTTAACAAAGACGTATGGGATCTGAACCTTTCTGAATGTGCCACCCTTGCCGGCATCACGCAGAACCCTACCAAATTCAATCCGATCACCAATCCAAAAGCAAACTCCAAGAGACGGAAGGAAGTCCTGGATCACATGCTGGATCAGAATTACATCTCACAGGATGAATATAATGCAGCATTGAATGATGACGTTTATTCCCGTATCCAGGCCGCACAGCTTGAGAACACCGAAGAAGAAAGTACTGTTTACACGTATTTCGAAGATGAGGTTACCAATCAGGTCATCAGCGACCTGATGAACATTAAAGGATATACCAAGACACAGGCTACCAATCTTCTTTACAGCGGTGGTCTGAAGATCATGACAACCCTGGATTCCAACATGCAGCAGATCCTTGATGAGGAATATGCGAACCCTGATAACTATCCGGCCAATGTTCAGTATGAACTGGATTATGCGCTGACTGTACAAAGCCCGGATGGAAAACAGACAAACTACAGCAAAGAAATGCTGCAGCTGTATTTCCGCGATCAGGATCCAGAATTTGATCTTCTCTTTGATTCTCCTGAGGAAGGTCAGCAGTATGTGGATCAGTACAAGGCCAACATCCTGGCAGACGGAAGCACCGTAGTATCTGAGCGTGTAAACTTTGCGCCACAGCCACAGTCTTCCATGACTGTCATTGACCAGCATACCGGTTACGTAAAAGCCCTGATCGGAGGCCGTGGTGAAAAAACAGCCAGCCTGACTCTGAACCGTGCCACTGATACGACCAGACAGCCTGGTTCTACCTTTAAGATCGTTTCCACCTATGCACCGGCGCTGAACGAAAAAGGCGATACACTTGCTACAACCTTTATGGATGAGCCTTACGAATACCCGGACGGATCTCCTGTCAACAACGCCTCAAGAAGCTACGGCGGCGAGACCACCATCCGCAAAGCGATCCAGAATTCCATCAACGTTGTAGCTGTTAAATGCCTAGAGCAGGTTACCCCGGCTCTCGGCCTTAAATATCTGGATGATTTCGGTTTCACCACACTAGCTCACGGAACTGAGGCAGATAAAGATGCCAACGGAAATATCTGGAGTGACGCTAACCTGGCTACTGCTCTTGGCGGTATCACCAAAGGTGTCAAGAACGTGGAACTTTGTGCTGCATATGCAGCCATTGCTAATGGCGGGAACTATATCAAACCGATCTATTATACACAGATTCTTGATCATGACGGAAATGTTCTGATCGAGAACTCCTCCGTTTCCAGATCTGTGATCAAAGACAGTACCGCTTATCTTCTTACAAGCGCCATGGAAGACGTTGTAAAAAAAGGTACCGGTACCGCCTGCCAGCTGGATAATATGACTGTAGCCGGAAAAACAGGTACTACAGAGGACTACAATGACCTGTGGTTCGTAGGCTACACACCGTACTACACCTGTGCAGTATGGTCCGGCTATGACAACAACGAAAAAATTCCGGAAGATGCCCGTAACTTCCACAAAAACCTCTGGAAAAAGGTTATGACCCGTATCCACGAGGGCCTGGAGGACAGAGATTTCGATATGCCTTCCAGTGTGGAAAAAGCCAGTGTCTGCGCAGAGACCGGTCTTCTTCCCAGATCCGGATGCCCGACTATCACAGAGTATTTTGATATCTCCAGTCTTCCCACCGAATACTGTGATCAGCATTTCTACGGCAGCAGCGATTACGATGAAGAGGACTATTATAATAACGAAGATACGGACGCCGATACCGATGCAGCAGCTGAAGCGATTCCAAGCGCAGCTCCGGACAGTACTGACAGCACCGACACTGACAATACTGACAATTCCGATGACGGTTCCGATAATACCGGTGATGATACTGACAATTCCGGAACAGACGACAACACCGGTGGTGATGACGGCAGCTATGATAACAGCAATGATACCGGTGGCGATGACGGCAGCTATGACACCGGAGAAGATCCGGTAGAATATTATGAATGATCTCCATTATAGGTATCTTTCATAAACAACATATAAAAAAGTGGTTTCCTGAAATATGGAAACCACTTTTTTTACTTTTAATAACTTCTTACTGTCTCGCAGTTTATCAGTTCAGGCAAGTCCCACCCACCGCTTATTACTTTTCGCATTTGAAGCAGGGGACTTCCCTGGTTCGGTTAAAGTACCATCTTGGCTGCACCGTAGATTCCTGCATCATTGCCAAGTGTCGCGATCACGATAGGAGTATCCTTGCAGGATTCAAAAGCATACTCTCTGTAATATTTCCGGATACAGTCAATAAGCGGCTGTCCGGCCTTGGAAACTCCTCCGCCGATAACAATGGTCTCCGGATCTGTCACACAGCAAATAATGGCAAGAGCACCACCCAGCTGCTCTCCGACCTTTTCCATGGTTGCTACAGTTACCGGATCATTCTCCTTAAATGCGTCCAGAACTGCTTTTGCTGAAATCTCTTCGGCATCTCTGAGAACACTGTTCTCACCGGAAGCTGCAAGCTCTTTTTTTGCCATGCGGACAATTCCGGTCGCAGAAGCATACTGTTCCAGACAGCCCCTGTTTCCGCAGTTGCAGGATTCTGTTTCATGATGATCTACATTGGCATGTCCGATCTCACCGCCAGCTCCGTGATGTCCGGTCACGATCTTTCCATCAACAATGATACCACCGCCTACACCTGTTCCAAGTGTGACCATGATCACATCGGAGGAGCCTGCTGCAGCACCCTTCCATGCCTCTCCCAATGCCGCTACATTGGCGTCATTTCCGGCTTCCGCATGAAGACCTGTAAGTTCTTCCATCTCTCCCACAACGTTCTTATATCCCCAGAAGAGATTTACTGCACGTGATACTTCGCCTTTGGAGTTTACCGGTCCCGGAACACCGATCCCGACGCCTTCCACCTCCTCTTTGGAGATACCCTTTTCTTCCATCTTGGCATTTACTGCTGCTGCCACATCAGGAAGGATCTGATCTCCATTGTTTTCTTTACGGGTTGGAATCTCCCATTTCTCAACAAGAGTACCATCCGTGCGGAAAAGTCCGCATTTTACAGTTGTTCCACCTACATCGATTCCAAAACAATATGTTCCCATTTCTTACCCTCTCTTATTCTTCGTCATCCGGATTTTCTCTTTTTTCGCAAGATTTGCCTGTACACGCTTGTACAGAGCCTCTGCCGCATTGTATCCCATCTTCTTCTGTCTGTGATTGACAGCCGCTGCCTCAACGATGATCGCCAGGTTACGGCCCGGACGGATCGGAAGAGAATGGCATACTACCTTATTTCCAAGGTACTCTGTATACTCCTCATGCAGTCCAAGACGATCGTATTCCTTGTCTCTGTCCCACTCCTCAAGCTTGATCACGAGATCGATAGACTGGGTATCCTTAACGCTCTCAACACCGAACAGTGTTTTTACATCGATGATACCGATACCACGAAGTTCGATAAAGTGACGTGTGATATCCGGCGCAGATCCCACCAGTGTTACGTCACTGACCTTACGGATCTCAACAACATCATCACTGACAAGACGATGACCTCTCTTGATCAGCTCCAGGGCTGCCTCACTCTTACCGATACCGCTCTCACCTGTGATCAGGATTCCCTCGCCGTAAACATCAACCAGCACACCATGAATAGAAATACATGGTGCAAGCTGCACGCCCAGCCAACGGATGATCTCTGCCATAAAACTGGAAGTTGTTCTTTCTGTCACGAATGTCGGAACATTATATTTAACAGCCAGATCGATCATGTCCTGAGACGGACGAGTCATGGTACTGAAAATAACACATGGGATCTTGCTGGAAATGAAACGTTCATATTTAAAACGTCTCTCCTCCTCATTAAGCTGCATCAGATACGTATACTCTACATATCCGATGATCTGAACTCGTTCATTGGCAAAATGCTCCAGATATCCGGTAAGCTGAAGCGCAGGTCTGTTGATCTCCGCAGTCTTGATCACGATGCCTGACAGGTCGATCTCCGGAGTCAGATTATTAAGCTCCAGTTCCTGTACCATCTTTGTCAACTGTACACCCTTCATACTTTTGTCTCCTTTTCGCTGAAAGTTTGCATTCTCACTGCCGTTTTACCGGGGCGTGAGACACCTTATCTTCAATTATACACAATCACTGCTGAAACTGCAATGCAGCATCAGGATTTATGAAAAAATTCATAGACCTGACGGGCGCTTCTGGCATTCATGCTCTCTGTCTGTGCCAGTTCTTCCTCCGATGCATCCCGGATATTTTCCACAGATTTAAATTTACGCAGAAGGGCTTTCCTCCTGGTATCACCGATCCCCGGGATATCATCCAGGATAGAATGGACCTGTTCCCTGCTCCTAAGGGAACGATGGTATTCAATGGCAAACCGATGGGCTTCATCCTGGATCCTGGTAATCAGGCGGAAGCCTTCGCCGGATGTGTCAATGGGGATCTCCACATTGTTGAAATACAGGCCTCTCGTCCGATGATGATCGTCCTTGACCATACCGCAGACCGGGATGCTTATCCCAAGCTCATTCAGCACCTTCAGAGCGATATTTACCTGCCCTCTTCCACCATCCATCAGGATCAGATCCGGAAGCCTTGCAAAGCTGTCAAATTCTCCGTTACTCTCATGAGTGAACCTTCGGGTCAGAACCTCTTCCATGCTGGCATAATCGTTGGGTCCCTGTACCCATTTGATCTTGAACTTACGGTAATCACTGCGTTTGGGACGGCCTTTTTCATAAACTACCATGGATCCCACAGACTCAAAGCCACTGATATTGGAAATATCGTAAGCTTCCATGCGCACCACATTTTTCAAACCCAGCCATTCTTCCACCTCGTGAACAGCTCCGATGGTTCGTCCTTCCTCCCGCCTGATCCGTTCTCTGTCCTTGGCAAGTACCATACGGGCATTTTCTAGGGCAAGTTCTACCAGCTTTTCCTTGGTTCCCTTCTTCGGGACCCGGATGTGTACCTTCTGCTTTCTTCTTCCTGACAGCCACTCCTCGATGATATCTGCATCTTCGATCTCACTTTGCAGCATGATCTCAGATGGGATAAATGGCGTTCCCGCATAAAACTGTTTCAGAAAGCTGGAAAGGACCTGCGCCTTTGTATCGCCCTTTGCCACACGGAGATAAAAATGATCTCTGCCGATCAGCCTGCCATCTCGGATAAAAAACACCTGGACAACCGCATCCTGATCCCTGAGGTCTTCACTGTCATCCATGGCTACTGCAATGATGTCCCTGTCCTCCTGCCCGTAGCCGGTGATCTTCTGACGTTCCCCGATCTTCCGGATACTGCTGATCAGGTCCCGGTATTCCATAGCATCTTCGTAGCGCATTTCCTCCGAAGCTTTCTGCATTTTTTCCATCAGCTCACTAATGGCGTCCTGAAAATCTCCATTCAGAAATTTGATCACCTTATTGATATTCTTCCGGTATTCTTCCTGGCTGACATATCCCTGGCAGGGTGCCTTGCACTGCTTCATATGATAGTACAGACAGGGCCGGTCCTTTCCGGTATCTCTCGGAAGACTGCGGTTGCAGGAGCGTACCTGATACAGCTTCCGCACCAGTTCGATCACGTCCTTTACTGCTCCGCCGCTTGTATAGGGACCAAAATATTTTGCCTTGTCCTTTTTCATTCTCCTGGCAAAAAGCACTCTCGGGTATGGCTCATGAACTGTCACCTTAATAAACGGATAGCTCTTGTCATCTTTGAGCATGGTATTATATTTCGGACGATGTTCCTTGATAAGATTACACTCCAGCACAAGGGCTTCCAGCTCCGAATCCGTAATAATGTACTCAAATCTGGTAATATGTGTAACCATCCGTTCAATCTTGGCACCTTTATTACGACTGCTCTGGAAATACTGGCGCACACGATTCTTAAGGCTGATGGCTTTTCCCACATAGATGATTTCGTCTTTCTCGCCATGCATGATATAAACTCCCGGTTTTGCCGGAAGCTTCTTTAATTCTTCCTCGATTATGAACATACTTTATTCTCCTGTTTTACCATTACAGTAATAAGAAAACCGGGATTTCTCCCGGTTTTCTTATGATCTGTTTTATGCCTGTGATCCCGGCTTTTCTTCTGTTTCTGTATGATCGGCATCTGTTGTCTGAGCAGATCCTGCTATTTTCTCCGATGCCTGTATATCCTCTGTCAGTTCCTGTCCGGATATCTCCGGTCTGAGCGGAACCGATTCTGTATTTTTTGCTGCCTCGTTATTTTCTGCAATCGTTTCAATGTCCTGTTTATTGGACACTTCTTTTTCATCCTCGGAAAGTACCAGATCATCCAGATTCTCCGGGATATCCAGGCCCTGCTGAACTGCACGGAGGATCTTCATGAACTCTTTACCTGTAATGGTTTCCTTGCGGATCAGATATTCCGCGATCTTATCCATCTCTGTTCTGTGACTTCCAAGGATCCTCTTGGCTTCCTCATAGGAATGGTGGAGAAGCTTCATCACCTCATGATCGATCTCTGTTGCGGTATCATCACCACAGTTTAAAACTGCTCTTCCGCTGAGATACTGATTCTCCTGTGTAGCAAGTCCCATCAGTCCGAACTTCTCAGACATACCATACTGTGTGATCATGGCTCTGGCCACCTTGGTAGCCTGCTCAATATCATTGGC
The DNA here is from genome assembly GCF_000209835.1 of Ruminococcus sp. SR1/5. NCBI lineage: Bacteria > Bacillati > Bacillota > Clostridia > Eubacteriales > Oscillospiraceae > Ruminococcus > Ruminococcus sp. SR1/5. Next base: position 1,737,114 of record NC_021014.1, read on the forward strand.
AGCACCTGTAGTGACTGTGTCAAAAACGATCTCCTCTGCAGCACGTCCGCCAAGATAGCCTACCAGCATAGCTTCCAGCTCTTTCTTGGTGTTGAGATATTTTTCTTCCTCAGGTACCTGCATAACGTAACCCAGTGCTCCCATGGTACGGGGTACGATGGTGATCTTCTGTACAGGCTCCGCATCCTTCTGGAGTGCATTTACCAGTGCGTGTCCGACTTCATGGTAGGATACGATCCGGCGTTCCTGTTTGCTTAAGATACGGTCCTTCTTCTCTTTTCCCACCAGAACTACCTCTACGGATTCCTCCAGGTCCTTCTGTGATACAGCTTTACGTCCCTTCTTGACTGCAAGGATCGCAGCTTCATTGATCATATTGGCAAGATCAGAGCCTACCGCACCGGAAGTTGCAAGTGCAATAGCTTCAAAATCAACGGTGTCATCCAGAAGCACGTTCTTGGCATGTACCTTCAGGATATCCACCCTTCCTTTAAGATCCGGTCTGTCAACGATCACACGTCTGTCAAAACGTCCCGGACGGAGAAGAGCCGGATCAAGAACCTCCGGTCTGTTTGTCGCAGCAAGGATCAGAAGTCCCTTGGATGTATCAAAGCCATCCATCTCCGCAAGCAGCTGGTTCAATGTCTGCTCACGCTCATCATTTCCGCCGCCATAGCGGGAATCACGGCTTTTACCAATGGCATCGATCTCATCGATAAATACAATACACGGAGCATTCTTCTTGGCTTCCTCGAAAAGGTCACGGACACGTGAGGCACCCACGCCCACAAACATCTCCACAAATTCCGAGCCGGAAAGAGAGAAGAACGGTACCTGCGCTTCACCTGCAACTGCCTTGGCAAGTAATGTCTTACCGGTTCCCGGAGGGCCTACAAGAAGTGCGCCCTTAGGTAGCTTGGCTCCGATGGCTGTGTATTTTCCGGGGTTGTGAAGAAAATCCACAACTTCCTGGAGAGATTCCTTGGCTTCATCCTGACCTGCCACATCCTTAAAGGAAACGCCCGTTTCCTGCTGCACATATGCCTTGGCTTTGCTCTTGCCTACGCCCATGCCCATGATCCCGCCGCCTTTGTTCATGCGGCGCATGGAGAACATCAGAAGTCCGAACAGAAGCAGTGTCGGCAGAACCACGCTCAGGATCATTGCAACAAATTCACCAAAAACATCCGGCGGATCGGTCTCAAACTTGATTCCCTTTCCTTCCAGTCTCTTGGTAAGTGCTGTACTGTCTTCGGTCTTCGTGGTGTAATAGCTCATATCCTCGTACTTGGAATTCTTTTTCTTGGGTACGATCGTCAATGTACTGGACTGGATCGTTACTTCCTTAACCTGGTCCTTATCCACCATATCGATAAATTTATCATAGGAGATCTCACTGCTGTTATCCTTCAGCATATTGGTAAACAACGCGAAGCACACCAGTGTGACCAGGAGGCATATCAGAAAAGCCAGAATCGACTGATGATTTTTACCTGATCCCTGCCTGGGATCTTTGTTGTCAGGTCGCTTCCCGTCCTGATCATTATTCAGTTGATTATTCATTTTTTTCCTCCTCTTGTCATTTCTTTATTATAAAGAGAAAAACCATATAAATCAACTGCGAGATTACAAAAATACCATCGAAAAAACACCGCATTGGATATTGCCAGTGAACGTAAAGTTGTAGTATACTGTTCCCAGTGAATTGGAAAATTAAAGAGGAGAGGAAATCAGACAAATGAAAATAGGTTTTGATAATGACAAATATCTGAAAATGCAGTCAGAACACATCCGTGAAAGAATCGGTCAGTTCGGCAACAAGCTTTATCTTGAATTCGGCGGCAAACTGTTTGACGACTACCATGCATCCCGTGTTCTTCCGGGTTTTGAACCGGACAGCAAGCTCCGCATGCTGATGCAGCTTTCTGATCAGGCGGAGATCGTTATTGTTATCAGTGCCAATGACATTGACAAGAATAAAATACGTGGCGATCTTGGAATCACCTATGACGAAGATGTACTCCGTCTTATGGATGAGTTTTCAAGCCGTGGCCTGTATGTGGGAAGCGTATGCATCACACAGTACTCCGGCCAGGAAAGTGCCGATCTCTTCAAAAAACGTCTGGAGAAACTGGGAATCCGTGTCTACAAGCTTTACCTGATCCCCGGCTATCCAAGCAACACTTCCTTTATTGTAAGTGACGAGGGTTATGGAAAGAATGATTATATTGAAACTACCAGACCTCTGGTCGTGATCACAGCACCGGGACCAGGAAGTGGAAAGATGGCAACCTGCCTTTCCCAGCTTTACCACGAATACAAACGAGGAGTAAAAGCCGGCTATGCAAAATTTGAGACCTTCCCGATCTGGAATCTTCCTCTGAAACATCCGGTAAACCTTGCCTACGAAGCTGCCACTGCGGATCTGAACGATGTCAACATGATCGACCCGTTCCATCTGGAGGCTTACGGCAAAACTACCGTCAACTACAACCGTGACGTAGAAGTTTTCCCTGTTGTACAGGCCATGTTTGAGAAGATCATGGGCAGCTGCCCTTATAAATCTCCGACAGATATGGGTGTCAACATGGCAGGTAACTGCATCGTTGACGATGAAGTATGCCAGGAGGCTTCCCGCCAGGAGATCATCCGCCGTTATTATAAGAGCATGAACGCTCTGGTTTCCGGCTCCGGCACAGAGAATGAGGTACGTAAGATCGAGCTTCTTCTCCAGCAGGCTCATGCAGAGATCACGGACCGTAAGGTTGTTCCGGCTGCCCTCGAAAAAGAAAAAGCAACCAATGGCCCTGCCGCCGCTATGGAACTTCCTGACGGAAAGATCGTATGCGGAAAAACCTCCGATCTTCTCGGCGCATCCGCTGCTCTTCTTCTCAATGCCCTGAAAGAGCTGGCAGGAATCGATCACGAGCTTCATGTAATCTCTCCGGATGCCATCCATCCGATCCAGCAGCTGAAGACCAAATATCTTGGAAGCAAAAATCCACGTCTTCACATTGATGAGATTCTGATCGCCCTTTCCATGAGTGCCGCAACCAGCGATGCCGCACGCCTTGCCCTGGAACAGATCCCGAATCTCCGTAGATGCCAGGCTCATACTTCCGTAATGCTTTCCGATGTGGATGTGATCAGCTTCCGTAAGCTTGGTGTTGAGCTTACCTGCGAAGCCAAGGCTGAGAAAAAGAAAGAATATCAGAAAGTCTGATCTTATAAACACCAAAATCCCCTGTGCCGGATCTACGTACAAACGCCGAACCGTACAGGGGATTTTTTTGAGGGAATCTATAATCAATCAACTTGCCGATATTTTCCTATTTAATTCATCCTATCTTTCTGATAGACAATACCACCTGTTGTAAATTTCACAACACTTCCGTTTTCGACCATATGAAAATAAGGTTCACCTTTCTGTTCTCCTGAAAATATTTTCTCAATTCCGTCACAATATATATTTATAATTTCTGGAGATAACGCATACTTTTTATAACAGTCTTTTTCTTTTTCGCAGACATGAGCAGGAAAAACGCTGCTTACTTTTTTCTGATTTTCTTCAATTTTAAAAGGCTTTCATAGTATACACGCAAAGAAGCAGATGGGGCAAGCGGACTTTTTCCAGGATTCAAATGTCCCCACACTTCCCAGGTGAGCATGATATCTCCTGTAAAAAGCCATCCTTTCTTCTCCTCAAACAATGCAATACACCCCAGGGTATGACTGGGAACTTCCAGAACTTTAAGTTTTTATCTCCCAGATCAAAGATATCCCCATCCCTGACTGTACAGATTTTTCTTGCCGGTCCGGGATTCCACATTTCAAACGAAAATCCCTCTTTTTCAGGAATTTCAAAGAACATGAGCTCAGACATTTCTCTCAGCTCCTGGTCTACGATCTGATGGGAAAAAGGTTCGTCATACCTTCCCACACATACTTCTTCAAATTGATAATTTCCTGAATTATGATCCACATGAGCATGAGTATTTACAACAATCAGAGATTTTTCTCCACAAAGTTTCAAAACTTCTTCTTTTAAATCGGTAAGTCCCAGTCCCGTATCCAGAAGAAGAGCTCTTTCTGTTCCATTTATCACATACATAACCGTCTTATCTATTTCATTGATCGCCCACAGATCTTTTTCCAACGGAATGATCCTGAATAACTGCATCTTCATTCCTCCTTTATTTTACAGCTCCCATTGTCAGTCCGCTTGTAATATATTTTTGTGCACAGATGTAAAGGATAATTGTGGGAATAATACACAAGGTAAGTCCTGCAATAAACAGATTCCACTGTGTGCTGGTAGCACTTCTGAACATGAAAAGATTTACCGTCAGCGGTCTCAGTTCACTGTCTCCAATGAGAATACTGGGAAGCAGAAAGTCATTCCAGGACCACATAAAAACAATACACCAATGGTAACCGTTGCTGGTTTAACAAGTGGAAATACGATCTGCGTCATAATTCGAAAAACTCCACATCCATCTATTGCGGCTGCTTCTTCCAGCTCCCGAGGTACATTTTTCAAAAATCCCGTAAACGTCAGAATTCCAAACGCACAGAAGAATCCAATATCAAGAATGATAATTCCTCCAAGGGAATTGGTAAGATTGGTATTTGTAGCAAGTACAGAAATAGGAATCATAACTGCATGAAACGGCACGATCTGTCCGAAAACAAAATACAGATACAGATTCTGTGAGATTTTCCCACGAAGATGTGAGATTCCGAAAGCACCGGCAAACGATACGAACAGCCCTCCCAGCATAGCTCCCAATGTAATCACAACAGAATTTTTTAATGCAACTAAAAAATTCATGCTTTCCATGGCATTTTTAAAATTATCAAGATATAAAGACTTTGGTAATGCCAGAAAATCAGCCGCAATTTCCGGACTTGTTTTAATTGAATTCATAACGATCCACAATACCGGTAAAATAAAAATAAAGCCTAATATAAACATTGCTGCGGTACCTGCAATTTTCTTTTTCCATGTCATTATGACTGCACCTCTCTTTTTCTAGTAATATTAAGCTGAATCAAGGAAATTGCTGCTATGATCAAAAACAGGATCACCGATTTCGCACAGCCATACCCCATATTAAAAGTTCCAAATGCGTCATCATAAATATTCATGGCGATCGTCTGTGTTGTTTTTGAAGGTCCGCCGCCGGTTAAAGCGTAGTTAATATCAAATGCTTTAAATGCATTTGCAATAGATACAAACAGATTGATCGTAATCGTTGGCATCAGAAGCGGAAGCTGGATTTTTATAATACGATTCAGTCCCACACATCCGTCAATGCATGCCGCTTCCATCACATCAAGAGGAATCGACTGCAAACCTGTGATGTAAAGGATCATCAAAAATCCCAGGCCCTGCCACACGGTAACCACTGATACCGCCGCAAATGCTGCCGTTGAACTCCCGAACCAGCTAAACCCTGTTACTGCTTCCGAATGTAAAAGTTCTCCAATTATTGGCGTTACTTTCTGAAAAATAAATGTCCACGCCAGGGCGATCATAACTCCACTGATAATATTCGGAATAAAAAAGAACGCCCGGATCACTGGCTTACCGAAAATATGTGTATTCAACGCCAGAGCTATAAAAAAAGCCAGTACATTGGTCAGAACAATCGTAACCACTGCAAGTTTAAACGTCAAAAACATAGATTGTATAAAATCTCTATCATGAACCAAATCGACAAAGTTTTTTATTCCGATCCAGTTATGCGTTCCTTTGATCAGATTCCAACTGAAAAACGAATTCGGGATCGTTCCAAAAATTAACGGTCCTGCCAGCGCAAAAGTATAAATACACAGTGCCGGCAGCACAAGAAGGAAATAATATTTTTCTGTTTTCTGTATAAAATGTCCGACATGTTTCCTACCCCCGTATATAGCAGGCGGACTTTTAAAAGTCCGCCTGTTTTCCTGTGTGTTTATTCTTCTGCAAGCTTTTTAAATCCTTCATCAAGAGCATCCAGTGTCTGATCTTCATCGGTTATTCCTGCAAAATATCCCTGAACATCATCGCCCAGAACATCGCTTGCTCCGCTTGGAAGCTGATTCCACAAAGTACTTCTGACCTTTCCTGCATCCATATACGCTTTCAGATCTTTATAATAATCCTTACTTGCAATTTCATCATCTGCTTCAATGTCCATGCAAGCCATAAAGCCGCCGTAGCTGTTGGTCACTGTTTTCAGCCAGTCCCCGCCATCTCCGATATAATCAAGCACTTCCAGGGCTTCATCCAAGTGTTCCCCGTTTGCGTTGGCCACGATCGCATCTGTTGCACATGCCACAACTTCTGCATCATCTGCGTTATCACTTACTGGAACTGCAAAAAATCCGATGGGAAGATCCTGTGTTACACTTCCTACAGAAATCGTTGCCGCATCTGAAAGAAAGATCATTGCTGCTTCCTGGTTTGCAAATGCATAAAATCCTGTGGCCGCATCCGAATCCATATAATTCTGTCCGGAATTTTCTTTCATAAGATCCATAAAATCAAAGACTCTGTCTACGCCATCCACCTTAAAGCTCCCTTCTCCCTTATTCATGGAATCCAGCCAGCTGTCGATCTTATCTTTTCCACCAAGTACTCCTCCGAATAAGGAGCAGAATTCCTGACTTACTGTCCAGTTATCTTTATAAATAGCGGTAAATGGTGTAATATTCGCAGCCTGAAGTTTTTCACAGACTGCTTTCATCTCATCAAAAGTTTCCGGCACTTTTTCAATTCCTGCTTTTTTAAAAAGATCTTTATTATAAAGTACACCCCACCATTCATACATCTGTGGAAATCCCCACACTTTGCCATCATAAGTAACTGCTTCTTTTGCATTGTCATAAAGTTTGTCCACAAACTCATGATCGCTTACGTCTGCCAGCAGCCCGTTCTGTGCAAAATCATATACCTGAGAATAAGAACTTACTTCAAAAAGATCCGGCAGATCTTTTGCCGCTGTCTTTGCTCCAAGATACTGGTTATAATCTCCGGACTGCATCTCCACAGATAATTTTATATTATCATGAGTCTGATTAAACCCTTCCGCTGCTTTATTGTAAATATCCGCAGCTCCGGAAGTCCACACTGCCATCTTGATCTCAACTACATCGTCTACATTTTTCAGATTACTTTTTGCGTAAACCGGCATCACTGTTCCAACAAGCCCCATTGCCATGAGCGCTGCCATTGCGCACGCTGTCACCTTTCTTCTCTTCATTTGTAAACCCTCCGTTCTTTTTTGATGAACTCATTATATTATAATTTTTAATATCAAAACAGTGCACACTTCTTGACATTATGTGTCACTTTTCATAATATGTATTGGTTTTTTTACTCATCATTATATAATAATACCGAAAGGAGGGGTAAGAATTGTTTTCTATTACTGCAAAATTTAAAGAACACTCTATAAAATTTCGAATTCTTGTCATCGTTCTTCCAGTTGTGATTCTCAGTTATATCATTTTATTATCTTCTTTTTATATGATTTATGTAAAAGAATCCCGTAACAATATTCTTCTGGAACATGAAGAGAATACTCTGTCTATCGCAAAAAATACAGCCAGTTATTTTTCCTCACTGAACTCCAACATTGATCTGCTGCTTTACGGAACAGAAATTCAGTCTCTGATCCATTCCTATGCAGATAAAAAGCTCAGTCCGGAAGAAGTTCAGTCCCAGTGTAACACCCTTTTCTCCACATATCTTTTAGGTGCTCAGTCTAAAATTCAACGGGTTTATATTGTTCTGACCGATAATGGGATCATTTCCAATCAGACTATTTATAATTCCACCCTGGAACAACAGGAGCAAAAACTGGAGCAGCTCAGTGAGTATCTAAAACAACCAAAGGGAACTCTCTGTTATTACTATTCTCCAAAGGAACCTTATACCATCACTGCTGCCAAAAATATTTTTGACATTCAGAAACCGGAAAAGAAGATCGGTATTTTACTGACTGAGATCAATATCCGGTTTATGGAGGATATGATCACGGAGCATCAGGATTCTGAATATAGTTATTATTCCCTTTTTCAAAATAGTGACCTGGTATATACAACTTCCCCCTATGCCCCATCCGTCACAGCCAGCATGAATATGAATTATCACTCCCACAGGGGGAATAGTAATTTTTATGCCATCCGCTATTCTGTAAACGATTTCTTACAAATCGGAGGGCTTCTCAACACAACCGGCGCATTTCATTCGATCAATCGTGTATGGCGTCAGCTACTGGTTATTTCCATATTTTTTCTCTTGATACTGGTTTTCGCTGTTATTCAGATTTCAAGAACCATATCCCAGGAATTTCAGGTTTTTATCACTAAGTTAAAACAAACTTCTGTTGCCGATGAAACCGCCCTGATCCACACAGTTTCCAGCAACGAATTTTCTGAGCTGACAAAGGAATACAACCATATGCTCCTGCGCCTTCAGGAATCCGGAAAGAAGATCACGGAACAACAGATTCTTCTAAAAAACGCAGAGCTGAAAACGCTTCAGGCACAGATCAACCCACATTTTCTTTACAATACCCTGGACTGTATCTCAAGCCTGGCATCTCTTGGAAAAACAGCGCAAATCACAGATATCGTTCCAAAACTGGCTGATATCATGCGAATGAGCATCAAAGGCCCTGATCTTCTTCCTATTTCAGAAGATCTTAATTACGTAAGAGAATATTTGGATATTCAGAAAATGCGTTTCCAGGATCGGCTTCTTTTTCTGATCGAATGTAACGATCCCATGGAAGATCTGTATATCCCAAAACTGATCATACAGCCGGTCGTTGAAAACGCTATCATACATGGTATCAGTGAATCTGTGGAAAATGGCTTTCTTTCTATTCAATTATTTACTTTTAAAGACGATGTACTGATCAAAGTCTATAACACCGGCCCCCTGTTTTCTCACCAGGTAATTGAAAAGATTCACTCTGTATCACAAACTTCTTTTTCCGACCAGAAAAGCATTGGGCTTATAAATATTCAGATGCGGCTACGGTCCCAATTCGGAAATTCCTATGGACTGCTTCTTGAAAATATGGAAGACCGTACTTCTGTGTGTGTTACGATCCGTATTCCACAAATACATCAAAGGGAGGACCTGACAAAATGAAAATTCTGATCGTTGATGATGAAAAGATCATCCTGGAAAAACTTAAAATGTATATTTCACAGATTTTTACAGAAAAAGAGAATATTTTTACTTCTGACAATGCAGCAAAAGCACTGGAGATCATATCCTCTCAGCAACCAGATATCATTCTTACGGATATCCGTATGCCAGGAAAAGACGGCCTGTATATTTCTTCTTTCGTGCATAATAATTTTCCAGATAAGATCGTAATACTGATTACCGGTTTTTCTGATTTCAAGTATGCACAGACAGCGATTAAAAACCATGTTTTCGATTATATCCTAAAACCAGTAGACGAAAACGTCCTGAAAGAATCCGTATTGAAAGCTATACATACTATCACCGAACGGAAAAATCAGGCGATCATGCGCAAAAAATATGAATCCTATCTAAAAGAAAATATCAGAAATCTTCAAAAAGATTTTTTTGAACGGTTACTTTTCAGGAACACCACTTCCCTTTCTTCTTCTTTTCATGAAGAAGTCACCATGCTCCGCCTGGATCATATTAAAAGCTATTACCTTTTATACTGCAAATGTTCTACAACAGTTTCAAAAGATCTGGAAAAAGAATATTACTTTACGCATATCGCCGAACATTATCTTCAGGAACAGATTCCGGGAGCTCTTATTTTTCTTATGGAAACGCTTTGTATTCCTTATGTCCGGACATTGATGAAAAACAACTTACAAAAATAACTAATTTCATACATGGGGAACTAAAAAGAATCACGTTCTCATGTCCGCAGCCATCAGCAGTCACTCTGAGAATCTGTCTGAAATTCCCCTGCTTCGAAGCCAGACTGTAGAAATTTTTAATACCCTGAAAAATTCCAGTCATTTTGTCATGCTCTACCGTGATCTGGAAACCAACCCCGTTGCTGTCATGTATGAAAAATCCAACTATTTTCAGGTTCTTCTCAATTCCCTGTCTTCCGGTGACAAAACAATGATTCAAAGGCATTTTGATGAGATCTCCCAGTTTTTCACCCGGCAAACTCCTGATGAGTTCAACAGTTTTATGTATAGTTTTATGACTCTTTTTCTTTCTTTTTTTCAGTCAGCTTCCACGGAACTGTCAGATTCGGTACGTCAGATCACCAAAACACAGAAAGAGCTTTTTTCAACCTCCTCACTTCCGGAAAAAAAGACTGAAATATTTCAGGACTGGATGTTTCAGATTGCAGGCCTTCTGAATACTGATAAAATTAATAAAAACAACTACCTGACCAGTCAGCTGATTGAATATATCCGCGCAAATTATGAAAAACCTCTGAGCCTATACAGTATCGCCGATGAATTTAACCGAAGTACTCCTTATATCAGCAGACTGATCAAACAGACAACCGGCAAAAATTTTACGGATCTTCTTACCGATCTGCGTATCCAGAAAGCTAAAGAATTGCTGAAAACTTCTTCCTATCACGTAAATGAGATATCCCACATGGTAGGATATCCCAATTTTCGTTACTTCAGCCGTATTTTCAAGCAGCAAACTGGTATGACTCCCAATGATTATCGGAAGATTTCCTGCCGTTTTCACTGAATTTTTATACTGCTTCCCACACCATCCCCACCACATTTTTTGGTGACGATGATCTTATTTTCGATCCGTTCCTTCAATTCTGACACATGTGAGATAATTCCTACCAGACGTTTTCCGTCGGCCAGACTTGTCAGGGCTTTCAGGGCCTGTTCCAGGGATTCCTCATCCAAGGATCCGAATCCTTCATCTACAAACATGGAATCCAGCCGGATTCCCCCTGCGCAGGCCTGGATCTCATCAGACAGGCCCAGTGCAAGGGACAGAGATGCCTGGAAGGATTCCCCACCGGACAATGTCTTTACACTTCGTTCTGTTCCGTTATAGTGATCTATGACATTCAGATCGAGACCTGCTTTTTCTTTCTGATTTTTGCTCTGCTCCTGGCGTTTCAGTTCGTACTGACCGCTACTCATGGTCATAAGACGGAGATTGGCTCTTCGCAGGATCCGGTCAAAATATGCCATCTGGATATAAGTTTCCAGCTCGATCTTTGCCTTTCCGTTCAGTTTTCCATTGGCTGTATCCGAAAGATTTTTCATCCAGACATATTCTTTTTCCGCCGCAGTCATTTCCGTCTGACGTACCTGCACTTTATGATATATTTCCTCATTTCCCTTCTGAACAGAAAAAAGTGCTTTTCGTTTTTCCGAAAGCTGTGTTTTCTCTTCCCTAAAACGGCTGTACTGCTCTCTGAGCGCATCCTCATCTACTTCTCCGATTTCTTTTTTCTGCTCCTCAAAGTTTTTTACAACCGCTGTTATTCTTTCCTTTTCCGCCCGGATCTCCTGTAATTTCTGTTGAGCTCTTCTGCTGCTTTCTTTCAGCTCTTCATACAGCTTCCTCTGTGTTTTTATTTCCTGTTCCAGAGATTCTTTTCCACCTTCTCCGATCTCTTCGTTCAGCTCATCCACTTTCTGTGCTTTATTCTTCCTCTCTGTTTCCAGACGTACGATGTCCTGTACAGCTTCATTGATAACTCTTCCCAGTTCTTTCAGAGTCTTTTCTCTTTCTATGATCAGCTTCTCAAGATCCTGTTTCTGTTTTGCTTCTTTTTCCTTTCCCTGAACTTTTTCTGACAGGCAGCTGAGCATATCCTGTATCTGTCTTTCAAATCCTGCAGCTGTGTTGTCCGTCACTTCTCCATTTCCTGACACCAGACTTTTCTGAATCAGTTTTCGGATCTCTTCTGCTGTTATCTGCTGCTGCTTTTTGTTTTCCACGTCTCTTGTCTGAAGACCGGCCTGTTTTCTGTCACATTGATTTTTCTCTTCCTGTAACTGAACGATCTCTGTTTCCAGCTTTTCGATCCACGTTTCTGTTTCGTTCTTCTTTTTTTACGTTCTATTGCTATGCGAATCTCTTCCTCGCTGTCTGCCAGCTGCTTTTCACATTGGTCCTGTTTTTCTTTCAGCAAAGGGATCAGCTTTTTCCATTCCGTCTCATGTAAAAGCTCTTGTGCCTCCCTCTGGATCTGATGCCATAATGTTTTCTGGCGTTCTTTTCGTTTTCCTACTTCCACACTCTGCGTATTTGCGTCATTCTCCAGTCTGTCCAGTTTTTGTTTCTCTCTGTCCAGGATTTCCTGATCCACAACCTGTCCTTTGGGAAGTATTCCCGGACGCGGATGCTCGAAAGAACCACATACCGGGCATGGGCAACCCTCTTTCAGTTCCTGCGCCAGGAGCCCTGCCTGCGCGTCCAGAAAACTCTGAAACAGTTTCTGGTAAACTTCTCTCTGCTTTTGTACTTTTTCAATGGAAATCTTATATTTTTCCTGCTGCTCTTTCGTGGCATTATAAGCCCCTTGAAACTCCTTAACCAGAGCAATCAGTCCTTCTAATTCTTTCTTTTTCCGAAGCCCTTCTGTCTTTTTCGTCTCTGCCTTCTGAAGTTCCAGCTCCGCGCTGTCCAACAGCGCCTTGTCTTTCTTTTGCTGCTCCAGCTCTTCCTTCTGCTGCGTTTCTTTCCGGATGATTTCTTCCTGCCATCCATCTATCTGTTTCTGTTCTTTTTTGATCTCTTCTTCCGTCAGCAGACAGCTGTCATAGCTTCGTTTTTCACTGTCCAGTTTATCGTACTCAAACTTGTATTTTTGTAGTTCTTCTCCTGCATCTGCCAGTATTGAAAGGCGTTTTTTTCTTCCTCATCTTTTTTCTGCAAAAGCTGCTCTTCGGAAATATCCTTCTCTTTTTTTTCACTGACTGTTTCAAGCTTTCCTTCGATTGTTTCCAGCTCTTTTTTCAGCTTTTCCAGCTCCTGATATTTTTTCAGCTTTTCTTCTTTTTCACGGATCCTGATTCCAAGCTCTTCACATCTGTGATCTGCATCTTTATATTTTTCCGCCACTTCTACTGCAAGCTGTAGAAGTGGTGTTAATTCTTCCAGATCTTTTTCCGCTTTTTTCTTTTTCAGCTCCAGATTTCGTTTCTGAGCCACAAGATTTTGTGCCTCTTCTGATTTTCGTATATCCTGATTAAGCGAGTCTTCTTTTTCCCGGAGCTCTTTTTCCTGTGCTTCACCATATTCCAGAAACTGCTTCAGAAGTTCCAGACTCCGCTCCAGTTTTCCCTCGAATTTTATCTTTTTCAGTTCGTCAAATTCCTCTGCCTCCTGCCATGAAGCAGTCTCCGTTTTCACTCCATCCAAATACTGGGCAATACTGCGGCGCATTTCATCATATTCCTTATATCTGGCTATTGACGCATCCTTAAGTTTCATCTGAATCTGCTGATAAAGTCCTGTGTGAAAGAGCTGTCGGAAGATCTCTCCTCTCTGTGTAGTTCCTGCCAGAAGTAATTTCTGGAAATCCCCTTGGGCGATCATTGCGATCTGTGTGAACTGATCATAACTCAGTCCCAGAAGCTGTTCCACTGCCACAGTAACATCTTTTGCCTTTGTCACCGGCTGCCGGTCATCCGGATAGATCAGCTGTGCCTCAGCTTTCCTAAGAGTCTGTCCGGTGCCTCTTTTTTTCGGAGCCATATATTCCGGACTCCGGCGCACGTGATAGATTTTCCCCTGATAGGAAAAAACAAGCTCCACAAAAGTCTCCGTGGAATCTTTTGCATACTTACTCCGGAACATGGCGGATTCCCTTACCTCTCCACTGGCTCTTCCATATAACGCAAAGGTGATCGCATCAAAGATCGTAGTTTTTCCCGCTCCGGTGTCACCGGTGATCAGGTAGAGACCGCCCTCTCCAAGCTTTGAAAAATCAATCTCTGTTTTGTCTGCATAGGGCCCGAAGGCACTGATGGTCAGTTTTTCCGGTCTCATTGTTTCACCTCCTGGATCTTACGGATCAGATCTTCGGAATATTTCCGCTGTTCTTCATTCATGGGCTGGTTATTCTGCAGTTCAAAAAATTCCTCAAAATATTCCAGCTCGGATTTCCTTTTCACCGTTTCTGTACCTGCGATCTCCTGGTTTTCTCTTGTACGTCGGTTATCATATTCCAGCCTCATCAGATTCGGATAAACAGTACGGAGCTTCTGCATTCCATCTACAATATCTTCTTCATCTGTCAGCGTGATCTGCACATAATCCTCTGTGTTTGTGTCCTGATAACTGGACAGTGATGTGATCTCCATGTATGTGCCTTTCAGTTTTCGCATATCCCGAAGAGGCTTCAGCGGAATCTCCCTGATCCTGAGATTTCCTTTTTCCAGAAGCTCCACAACTGTCACGGATTTCTGCTGTCCTGCCTCGGAAAAAGAATATTTCAAAGGAGTTCCGCAGTAGCGGATGTGCTCGCTTCCCACATTCTGAGGACTGTGGATATGGCCAAGTGCCACATAGTCAAAATCCCGGAACACATCTGCCTCCACCTGGTCGATACCTCCAACGGAGATCTCTTCAGAATCGCAGCGCATGGCACCGACCACAAACTGATGGGCGATCAATACATTGCGATAACGTTTATCAATCTCCATATGTGCAACTGCTGCCTGCACTGCCTCCTGGTAGGTACGGATCTCATCCACCTCTTCTTCTCCTTCCAGTCCGTGCCTCACAGTTGCCGGACGCACAAATGGAAGCAGATGGATCCAAACTTCTCCATAGCTGTCCGTTAAACAGTACTTTTCTGTTTTTCCATCGTATACCGGGGACATACAGATCCCGCTGCTGCTCATGATCTGTGAACCGAAAGCGATCCTTTCCGCACTGTCATGATTTCCGCTGATGGCATACACCGGGAGCTTCCGCTTTGCAAGCCTGGTAAGAAACCGGTCAAAAAGCTGCACTGCCTCCGCCGAAGGAACCGGTCTGTCATAAAGATCACCGGCGAGAAGGATCCCATCCGGTGCTTCTTCATCAATGATCCTCAGGATTTCATTCAAAATATATTTCTGATCTTCGATCATGGAAAACTCATTGACACGTTTTCCTAGGTGAAGGTCTGATAAATGGATCAGTTTCATCGATCACCTCCTGCGCTCACCCAGCCTCCGAACAGTTCCGGTGCAAGGTCGATCTCACAGGCATCCAGCACATCTTTTAGCTGTGAAGGATTGCTGACACCGGTTACAGGCACAGTCTGGAATGGCTGATGGAAAAAGTATGCCAAAGACAGGGCCTGCAGGCTGTGGCCGGTTTCTTTCTGCAACTTTAACAGCTTCTGATAGGTGCGAAAGTTTGTCTCGTTCCAGTAGGATCTTTTCATACTTTCTGAAAGACCTGTGATCTGTGTTTCCTTCTCCCGCATCCAGGATGCATCCACCTCTGCATCTGTACAGGAAAGCCCCATTTTCTGAAGTTTTGAAAAAAATCCCATTGCAGTGGAAGAAAACGGAACGGCAGCAGCGCCTGTCTCACAGTGCCACTGATATTCTTCTCTGGAAAACTCCACAAGTGTAGGATCCGGATTTGTATTTCCTCCGGGATTGATTTCTGCAAGACTCCACTGATTGGATACTGCTGTGATCCCTGAAAGATTTCGTTCCCTCAGACATTGAGCAATTTCTTTCAGCCTCTCTGTGCGGTAATTGGAAAATCCATAATAACGGATCCGGCCTTCTTTTTTCAATTCTTCCAGAATATCCACGATTTCCTCCGCCGGTTTCTCCGGATCATCTCTGTGAAGCCAGTAAAAATCCATCTCATCTTTTCCCAGTGTGCGGCAGCTCTCATCCAGGTCCATGCGGATATCTTCTTTGTTCACTCTGCTGCGGCCCGGATCCTCAAAGGAATAGTGCGCGCCCTTCGTTGCCACAATAACTTTTCCTTGCATGCCACTCTCTTTCAGCCATTTTCCTATGATCTGCTCACTGCAGTTTCCATGTCCTTTTAGCCATTTGCAATAGACATTTGCCGTATCAATAAAATTTCCACCTGCGCGTACAAATGCGTTCAGAATCTCAAAGCTTTTTTCCAGGTCTGATTTATCTCCAAATCCTGCTGTTCCGAGGCAGATAGGACTGATGTTCAGATCTGTATTGTTCAGCTGCATATATTTCATCTACGTAACCTCCCGTATTCATATATATCTTTTTCTATTATAACTTTTTTCCGTAGATCCGAACAGTATATTTCCCAACTATCCATATACTATGGCACAAAAAAATCCTCCGGCACATGCATGCCGGAGGATTTGATATTCCGTTATCTTAACAATATGATTTATTTGTAAAGTGGTCCATAGTTCTTGCAAGCGCGGAAGTCTGCACCCTCTTTTTCCATACCGAATGCGTTCCAAGCTGCCGGACGATAGATATCCTTCTCAGGAACGTTGTGCATGGATACCGGGATTCTCAGCATAGAGCACATTGTGATCAGGTCTGCACCGATGTGTCCGTAGGAGATCGCACCGTGGTTAGCACCCCAGTTGTTCATTACATCGTAAGCTGTTTTGAACGGTCCCTCTTTGCCATCGCATCTTGGAGCGAACCATGTACATGGCCATGTGTAGTCTGTACGTTTCCAGAGCTTGTCAGATACCTCTTCCGGAAGGGCTACTGTCCATCCCTCTGCGATCTGAAGAACCGGTCCAAGTCCTTTTACAAGGTTCAGACGGATCATAGTTGCAGGCATCTGAGCACGTGTTTCATAACGGCTGGAGTATCCGCCTCCACGGAAGTATCCGTTGTCGGCCATACACCACTCTGTATTGTCCATGATCGCTTTCTGGTCTGCCTCTGTAACATCCCACCACTGTTTCATAACTGGTGTTCCGTCAGCCTCTTTAGCCTGTCCGTTAGCATCCAGGCAAGCAGCACCGGAGTTGATCAGATGAAGGAATCCGCCAGCTTCTTTGGCAACACCCTCAAGGTCATATCCTGTAGCTTTCTTAACTGCCTCCGGGCTCCAGTATGTACGAACATCAGCGAAGATCTGAGCACGTCCTGTAAGAAGTTTCATGAACAGCATTCCAAGTCCGTTGAGAACATCGTTCTCTGTAGCAAGGATGTACGGC
Organism: Ruminococcus sp. SR1/5; assembly: GCF_000209835.1. Taxonomy (NCBI): domain Bacteria; kingdom Bacillati; phylum Bacillota; class Clostridia; order Eubacteriales; family Oscillospiraceae; genus Ruminococcus; species Ruminococcus sp. SR1/5. The sequence goes on from NC_021014.1 coordinate 1,754,240, forward strand.
TCACGAGCGCCATTCCAGTCGAAGGATGTGTTCAGCATAGCCTCTGCGAAGTCACCGTTCGGATAGAAGTCTGTCCACTGTCTCTGGCCCTGGAATCCAGCTGCAAGAGCATTGTGTCCGATTGCTTCCTCGGAGAATTCCGGAGCAAGATTATCACAGCCGTTCATCAGCTCTTTGATGATAACTGCCATCTTAACAACAAACTCGAACTGCTCCTCTTTCTTCTCTGGTGAGAACTGAAGCTCTTCCGGGTTCTTGTCCCAGCCGATCTTGCAGGTCTCTTTTGCCCATTTGAGAGCTTTCTCAAACTCTTCGTGATCGTAGATACCCTCTGTCATACGACGGATGATCTCTACCTCATCAACAGACTCAACTCTCATTCCGAGATAGGACTCGATGAAATCAGAATCGATGATAGATCCGCCGATACCCATTGTTACAGAACCAATCTGCAGGTAGGATTTACCTCTCATGGATGCAGCTGCAACTGCTGCACGGCCGAATCTTAACAGTTTCTCTTTAACGTCTTCTGGAATGGATGTGTCGTCAGCTTCCTGAACGTCATGTCCGTAGATACCGAATGCCGGAAGACCCTTCTGTGCATGTGTAGCAAGAACGGATGCCAGATATACAGCACCAGGTCTCTCTGTTCCGTTGAATCCCCATACAGCCTTGATGGTCTGTGGATCCATATCCATGGTCTCAGCTCCGTAGCACCAGCATGGTGTAACTGTAAGAGTGATATCTACACCCTCTTTACGGAATTTATCCGCACATGCAGCGCTCTCACCAACACGTCCGATGGTGGTATCAGCAATAACAACTTTTACAGGCTCACCATTTGAATATTTCAGGTTCTCCTCGAAAAGCTTTGCTGCGGATTTGGCCATGTTCATAGTCTGATCTTCCAGAGATCCTCTTACATCGAGGGCTCCTCTACGTCCGTCGATGGTTGGTCTGATACCGATAACCGGATAGCTGCCTACTAATCTGCTCTTTGCCATAGTAACAATTACCTCCTAAATTTATATTCACTATTATAACTTACAGTTTTTTCACGTTCTGACAACTCCTGTCCGAACTATGCTTTTATTATACGATTGCATCTTTTAAATTACTTGTGTTATAATAGCAAAAAACAGTACAATATTCACTTTTTCATATGAGTTCCTAAAAAAACTATAAAAATTTAAGAAAGAAGGGTTGTATTTTGCACGATCTTGGAAGAAATGAGGACAGACTTCGAGGTACCTATGAATTTCCTTTTGAATTCCACCACATTGACAGCAGCCATCCACGCTATGTCATGTCCTACCACTGGCATGTAGAATGTGAAATCATGCGTGTATTACAGGGCACTCTCACCGTCACTTTAGACGAAAAAAGTTTTACAGCAAAAGCCGGAGATGTGATTTTTGTCAATAGTGGAGTTCTGCATTCCGGAATTCCTCAGGATTGTATCTATCAGTGCATTGTTTTTGATATGAACATGTTTCTGAAATTTAATTCCATCTGCACAGAATATATGCAGAAGATCAGCCACCAGGAGCTTCTGATCTATCACCATTTCACTGAAAAGCAGCCTGATATCCAGAGAGCAGTGAACTCTCTTTTTGATTCTTTCTGGCAGAGAAAGCCAGGATATGAGCTGGTTGTGTTTGGACAATTTTACCACTTTTTCGGATTGGTTTTTGGTAATCATTACTACCTGGAAAGCCTGCGGAAAACCAGACGAGATTACAAGCGCATTGTCCAGCTGAAGCAGGTCGTGGAATTTATTGAAAAGAACTATGCCAGCCCCATTACCCTGCAGGAGCTATCCGCTTCGGTTTCCATGTCTCCCAAATATTTCTGCCGGTTCTTTTCCGAGATGACGCATCAGACACCAATGGATTACCTCAACCGCCAGAGGATCGAGCAGGCCTGCTGCCAGCTGGCTACCACCGATGATTCCATCACGGAGATTGCCTATCGGAATGGCTTTAATGATCTGAGCTACTTTATCCGTACCTTCAAAAAGTACAAGGGGATCACCCCCGGCAAATATAAAAGACGCTGAAATATTTTTCCACGTCTTAATGGCACATACCAGAGTATTACATGACAAAAAGCAGGATTTCGCACATATTGCGGATATCCTGCTTTTTGAGGAATTGGGCTGTTTTATGTAAATACAGCTTTTTCGGCCTGGCGGAGAACAGTCATGCCGGAACGGATTCCCGTTTTGCAGACGGGCTATGTTCATGTCTTTATGAATACATGCTACTCTTCTGTATGAGAAAAAAAGCCGGCAGGGCAGATTTTCTGCATGAAAAAGCCGACGCAGATCGTGAAGGAGCCTGATCTCTGTTCACGCAGTGACCAGCACCAGATTATGTCTTAATTGAAAGCGGATACGATCATCCACCTCACTGCTTGCTTCTGACCAACGGATATCTCACACAGTCGGTCCATCTACTCGAAGGGATTCCACTGCTGCATAGAACTCTGCTTGCGAAATGCCTGTACGCTGCACCGGAACGTGCAGCAGAAATATGATACAGTTAAAAACGATCCGGCCGCATTATAGCCGCCGGATGTTTCCTGCTTGTCTTATTCTAACAAATGCCTCTTTAAAATGCAAGAAATTTCAGAACATTTCGCTCTTCATTTTCCGACGGCAAAAGTCTATTTCCTACAGATTTTTCACCGCGTCTATAAACCTTTTTCCGTATTTTTCGTACTTGTGCCTGCCGACTCCTGTCACATTCAGCATTTCCTCCTCGTTTCCGGGCTTCAGAATGCACATATGGATAAGGGTTTTGTCGGAAAAGACCATATAAGGGGGGATTTTTTCCTCTCTGGCGATCTCCAGGCGAAGAGCACGGAGCTTCTGAAAAAGAGGCTCATCCTGTTCTCCCAGCTCCCCGACTGCAGATTTCGGAAGTCTGCTCCGTTTCTCTTTTTTCTTCGTCTCCAGCTCTTTTGACATTTTCATTGTGAGGATATGCGCCTCCTCCAGAAGTGACCTGGAAGCGGCGGTCAGCTTCACAATCGTATATCCGTCATCCGTCAGATGAAGATATTCCTTCAGTACCAGATAATTAAAGATCTGCCGCAGCCGGTGTGCCGGAATCTTTGCACAGACTCCATATTCCGGATTTCCATCCATCTCATACTGCCGGATCTTCGCCGTAGATGCACCACGCAGAGTATCCAGGATCACGGTCACCCCGTATCTCTGACCACTGCTTTCCACGCACCGGATCATTGCCCTGGCCTCCCGGCTCACATCCTGCTCTTCAAACTCGGTCTGGCAGTTCAGGCAGTTTCCGCAGTAGCTTTTTCCGTATTCCCCAAAATATTTCAGGATGTACTCACGCAGACAATCATGGGTAAAGCAGTAAAAGGTCATCTGCTTCAGCCTCTCCTGATCACGCTCCCGGACAAGGCGCCAGGCTGCCGCTTCCATTTCCTGGTTATCCTGTCCTCTCTCGATAAGATACTGATTGGTAACCACATCCTTCCCGCTGTAAAGCAGGATACATTCCGCAGGATCGCCGTCACGGCCCGCACGGCCTGCTTCCTGATAATAGCCTTCCATGTTCTTCGGCATATTATAATGAATGACATAACGCACATCGGACTTGTCGATTCCCATTCCAAATGCATTGGTGGCTACCATCACACGACAGCGGTCATAAATAAAATCATCCTGATTGTTCCGGCGTTCCTCATCGGAAAGTCCTGCATGATATCTGGTGGCCGTGATGCCGTCACGGATCAGCTTTCCGCAGACCTCCTCCACCAGCTTTCTGGTGAGACAGTAGATGATTCCACTGTCGTCCGGATGCTCCAGTATGTAATCGTGTACTTCCTTATATTTATCTTTCGGTGTTTTCACTGCAAAATAAAGGTTTTCCCGGTCAAATCCTGTGGTTGTGCAAAAGGGATCCTGAAGCCCCAGAAGTCTTGCAATATCCTCCCTGACCTCCTTCGTAGCTGTAGCTGTAAATGCACCGATCACCGGTCTTTTTGGAAGCTGTGCCACAAACTCTGCGATCTTCAGATAGCTTGGCCGAAAATCCTGTCCCCACTGTGATACACAGTGTGACTCATCCACTGCGATCATGGAAATATCCGCGCTCAGCGCAAAATCCAGAAACGCCTCTGTGGTAAGCCTCTCCGGTGCTACATAGATGATCGGATATCGTCCTGCCTTTGCATAGCGCAAGGCTGTGAAATACTGCCCCTGCGTCAGAGAGCTGTTGAGGTATGCTGCTGAGATACCGACCTGGTTCAGGCTTCTCACCTGATCCTTCATAAGGGAGATCAACGGTGATATTACCAGTGTGATCCCCTTCATCATCAGTGCCGGTACCTGATAGCAGATGGATTTTCCTGCGCCGGTTGGCATCACTGCCAGAACATCTTTTCCTGCAAGAAGCGCATCGATCACCGCTTCCTGCCCTTCTCTGAATGTATCATACCCGAAATGGGTCTTTAAAAGTTCCTGTTTCGTCATAAATCGACATGATCCTTTCTGTTACGTTCCCACCGGAACTGTAACGCTTCTCTTTTTCATTGTCGAATCGCTGCTGTTTTCCGAATATTTTATTTTAACATATTTACAGATAAATTGCCAATTGATACAAAAAAATCACAAAGCACTTCCTCCCTGGTTTCCTGTTATAATGATATAAGAGAAAGAGTCTGTTTATACTGTTCCGCAGCAGAGGACCATGAATTCATGGAGTACCCGGGCCTCTGTTCAGTAACAGCCGGTATGCTCATAAAAAAGGAGGGTTTGTTATGTGTAAAAGAAAATAAAAACCATCGAAACAATTTTTTCCTGATTCTTTTTTCCTTTATTGTGCTCCTGCTTCCCCAGGATGCTCACGCCAGAGTCCGGGTCGTGACCAAAGGAACCACTTCCACTATCCGTGATACCGACGGTGTGATCGAAGATGAGTCTTCAGACATTAATTTCCCGATCAACATCAAAAATGCAAACTGCCAAAAACGGATCTATGCCGTGACAGTCCGTGTAAGCTTTTATTCACCCAAGGGAGTCATCCCAAAAAGCACCACATTTTCCATCGATGGGATCAATGTGGTTAAGCTGAGCACTTCAAATTATACACCGCTGGCATACAAGGAGACTTTTTTCACCTACGATGATAACCTGGAGGATGGCTACCTGGAGTTCGATTTCGGCAATAAAAAATGTCCAATACCGGTAGACTGTGACTATGAGGTTACCATCAAACAGGCAGTGCCTGAAATTTTTATCACCAACAACAATTATCTGAACCAGAACATCCGAACCGGAAAAACCACTTCCATCGGAATCGAGATTTCTGATCCCTATGTAAAAACCATCAGCAAATCAAAATTCAAGGTTACTTCTTCCAACAGCTCTGTTCTCAAGGTACAAAGCATCACTCAGGATTCCAAAAAACGCAGCCGTTTCACAGTCACCCTGAAGGCTCTCAAAGCCGGATCCGCAAAGATCACTTTATCCTACCCAAAGGCCACAGCCTATAAGCTGACCGGAAAAGTAACCTCGCCTTCAAAAACCGTAGCAACCTTCCGTGCTTCCAAAACTACACTCAAGGTTGGCTCCAAGGTCAGCATGCGTTCCCTTATCAATCTGAAGGGCGGTACCAGTCTGACCATCAAAAATGCAAAATCCAGCAAGCCTTCCGTACTTGCCATTTCCGGAAACTATCTTGTCCCAAAGAAAAAAGGGTCAGCCACGGTTACCGCAAATTTAAACGGTGTCAATCGTAAGATCACTATTACCGTATCCGCACCGGCCGCCAAACCTACCGTCAAAAATCTGAAGATCCGTGTTGCCGGTATCAAGTATGGTCCCAATGACATGAAGACCTATTATACCTTAAAGTTCACCAATACTTCTGCGAAAACCATCACCACCGCAAAAGTAAAGATCACCACCGGTTCCGGTATCTATGATCAGATGTACTGGACCAAGAATCTAACACTGAACCTGAAGCCCGGAAAATCCATGACAAAAACCTATTTCATCCAGAACATGGTCCAGGCGCCAGAAAAAAGTGATATTTCCGTTAAATGTCTGAAGATTAGCTGGAAGTAAATAATTCAAAAGGGACGTGCCGCAGTATTGATTTAAAAATCATCACTGCAACACGTCCCTTTTATTTATTCTCTCTGAGCTGTCTATACGTTTTGTTTTTATCCTACAGTACCTCATTCAGTACCTGCAGTCCATACTCTGCAAGGCTGTTATCCTCTTCGCCGGTACCACCGCTGATACCGAGACCGCCGATGATGGTGTCTCCAACCTTCAGGGGTACACCGCCTCCGAATATCACAATATTGTCACTCATTTTTCCAAGGCCATAAAATGTCTGACCCGGCTGTGTCAGTCTGGAAAGCTCCATGGTGGACATCTTCACTGCCACAGATGTATATGCCTTTTTTACGGCCATATCAAAGCTTACAAGAAAAGATCCATCCATCACATGAACCGCAACCGGATTTCCATCCGGGCTGCATACCGCAATTACAGAAGGCCTGTTTCTTCTCAAAGCTTCCTGCTCGATCTTCTCGATAAGCCTCTTGGCAGAATCCAATGTGATACGACCCTGGATACCCATACGCTTCAGCACTTCCTGGATCATCGCCGTGTTTGCTGCCATACTGTCATTCTGTGCCATTGCCGTATTTCCTCCCACTGCTGTCGTCACAGTCCCATTCTGCACATCAAAAGCCTGTACATCCCTTTTCTGCACCATCTGCGAATCCTGTGCTCTTACATCCACCGCCGATGTACCCGCTGCAACATCCGCACTACTTCCAACAGTTCCTACAGCCTCTACCCCAACATTAGCTACAATCCCAGCAGTTTCTGCTTTCACAGATTTCTGAACACTTTCAGAAATATCTGTCTTCTTCTCTTCAATCTTCGCAACATCCACATACCTTGCCAGCACATAAAAATAATCTGACAGACGGTTCATATATTTCTTGGCTCCGGTATCCGATCCAAACTTCACACTGACCAGCGCAAGCTCTCTCTCAGCCCTCCGCGCCACAGCTCTTGTCACATCGATCTCAGCCGCAACTCGGGAATCCCCCGGAAGAATCGGAAGCCTCTCTCCGGAAAAAATCTCTTTCATCCGGCCAATCTCCTCCTCCAGAAGCTCCGTCCGGTCTTCACTGACCTTAAACTCCCGATTATAAGGATCAGAAACCCCATCTATGATCTTCTTCAAAGTCTCCGAGATCTTCTCCAGCATCCGGACAACATCCACATCATCAATCAGAACCCGCACAAGCCCAATATGACTCATCAGCTCCTCAACTGACCCCATCAGACAAATCCGATCATCCGACTTTGAAACATTCTTCGTATGGGAAAGATCCGTCATCCCCTTATCACCATACCCGGTATAAACCTCCATCCCAGCTCAACCTCCCAGCAACTCCTGATAAATAATCCACCCATATCAGACCAATTTTACAATCCTCGAAATGCTACGCATACCACACATACGTAAACACACACCACAATCATCCCGGCAAACCAGGCGCAGTGTCCACAAACGCGTCCACGTATTCCACGCAAACGTAACACACACCACAACCATCCCGGCAAACTAGGCGCAGTGTCCACAAACGCGCCCACGTATTCCACGCAAACGTAACACACCACAACCATCCCAGCAAACCAAGCGCGGCGTTCACAAACGCGCCAGCCCCTGCCAACAACGTCACACATCCAAAGCGCCCACGGCGCCCCATCGGCACAACGTTCAACCCGGAACAACCGCAGCATACAGGCACAAGTCAATACCCTTCCGCCCGCCACAGTCAAGCACTCTAAAAAAAGCCCGAGGGGTGTGCAGAGGGGCCGCGGCTTTGCGGCCCCTTTGCGGTTTTACTGTCTTTTTAAAAAGACCAAAGTTTAGTATAAATCTTAATAATATCCTCTTTCTTCGGTACACGCGGATTTGCCGCTGTGCAGGCATCCGCAAGTGCCATATCCGCCATCTTATCAACCGCCGCAAAATAAGCATCCGGTGTGATCGTCTTCATCTCTTCAATGGTAAGCGGGATATTCATCTCTTTCTGCATAAACTGAATCCAGTTTACAAGAGATCTTACGCTCATAACTTCGTTATAATTGCTCAGTCCAAGAAGATGTGCAATATTGGAATATCTCTTTACTGCCGGAAGATATTCTTTCTGGCTTCTGCTGCGTTTGTTGATATTTGCATTATATTCAACAATATGCGGCAACAGCATCGCATTAGCTCTTCCGTGAGGAATATGGAAAATAGCACCCAGCTGATGAGCCATACTGTGAGTAATTCCAAGACCTGCTGCATTGAAGGAAAGTCCTGCCAGACAGGACGCTACATGCATCTTCTGTCTTGCATGCATATCATTACCGTCAACATATGCACGATAAAGATATACGCCACAGATCTCGATTGCTTTCTCTGCAAGTGCAGATGTAAACTCATTATGGTTGATGCTGACATAAGACTCAATTGCATGAGTCAGAACATCCATACCCGTATCTGCTGTAATCGCAGGCGGAACACTGCGTACAAGCTCCGCATCCAGAATTGCCTCATCAGCGGTCAGGCTGTCTGAGATCAGCGGATACTTCACATGTGCTTCTGTATCATTTACAACTGCAAAAGAAGTAACCTCGGAACCGGTACCACTTGTTGTAGGAATGGCAACCAGTCCGACTTTTCCGTAATTATTGATCTTCAGGGCAAACTCACGGATTGCCTTGGAAGAGTCGATGGCAGAACCACCACCTACTGCAACAATAGCTTCCGGCTGATACTGAAGGAATTTCTTAACTCCTTCGGCAATTTTTCCAACCGGTGCATCCGGAACAACATCACAGAAAATATCAAATTCTTTTCCACCTGCCTGAAGCGGTTTTGTGATCATATCGATCATTCCGCTTTTTACAACAAACGGGTCTGTGATAACAAGGACTCTTTTGTATGGAATATCTCTCAGTCTTCCCAGGGCATCAGCTCCAAAATGGATGGCTGTTTTCATTTCAAATGTATTCATAGAAACTGCTCCCTCTCGTCAAACCGAAACACAGTTCTCTTTTGTCTGTCTGTGTTCGGATAAAGTAAAGCGGATCTCCGCATTCCGCATACACTGCATGCTCATGAACATAATCGTTTCACAATATATGTTCCGTCTATTTCGGGTAGATGCATTCGATCTTATGCCTGTTGAAATGATCCAACCACTTTTCAGACGGTTTTTTGTCTGTGATGATCGTCTCGATATCCCGCAGCTGTCCTGCCACGGAAAAAGCAGTCTGATCAAATTTCGTGCTGTCTACCACCAGAATACGCATTTTTCCGGAATTGATCATGGCTTTTTGGTTGTTCCAAAGGCTTCTTTAGATTCCATGATCCCCATATCCTCGTTTAATGCCTTACAGGAAAAGATCACCTTGTCCACATAATAAGAACGGATCACTTCCTCGGTCCTGGCACCAAGAAATGCAAGATATCCTTCCTTCATCACTCCACCGGTGGAAATAATATTCCAGCCGGATACATCCGAGAGCTCCAGAAGGATCTCCATAGAATTGGTAACAACGGTAAGACGTTCCTTTTCTTTCAGAGCCTTGGCTACAAAAACTGCCGTTGTGCTGGCATCCAGAAAAATGTGATCTCCGTCATTCACCATGGAAGCAGCAATCTCCGCCATTTTCTGCTTTCCCTGTACATTCTGGTTTTTACGAACATTAAATGGTAAATCAATACCGACATCTTCGTTGATCACCGCACCGCCATAACTCTTTGTGGCAAGTCCCTCTTTTTCCAGCTTGTCCAGATCACGGCGGATGGTTTCTTCTGAGACACTGTAAAGCTGGCTTAGTTCACTTACAACAACCCTTTTCTCTTCCTGTAATTTCTCGAGAATCAGATTTCTTCTTTCTAATGCTAGCATAAGATGCCTCCTTTTCAGATGTCATTGCAGGGATACCCTTCAAAAGGATATCCCTCAGATATAAAGACAATATTAAAGGATCGTATCGATCATTCTCTTGTCCGGATGAGCGATCACTGAGGAATCCATGTACATTCCTTTTTCAGCTACCAGCTCTTTTGCTCTTTCGATAGAAGCCTCCACTGCAGAAACCTCGCCGGTAAGAAGCATGTATGATTTACCGCACATACCCTTGGCGATACGAAGCTCGATCAGATCAACGATAGCTGTCTTAGCTGCCTGATCTGCCGCCTCGATGATAGATGCTGCATCATAGGTCTCAAGAATTCCCAGGGCACTGATCTCCTCGACCTGTGTGGTTCCGTAGATTGCCGGGAAAATGGACTCATGTGGATTGCCCAGTACAAAACTGTCAATACATTTGTCCTCGTATGTTGTTACAGCTGTGTCTACAGCAGCTTTTACTGCGCTTAAATCTCCGGTGATAATTGCAATATATTTTCCCGGACATACTGTCTGCGCCTCCACGATCTCTACTTCAGATGTCTTAACCATGGCATCTGCTGCAGTGATACCAGCTGGTGTGGTTTTAAACTCAATCATTCCGATTGCTCTACTCATTTTGTGCACGTCCTTTCTAATTTCTTGCAATTACAACATGGCGGTCTGTCACTTCTGTAACCTTACCGCTGATGGTTGCATGGATTCCGACACTTAATCCCTGTGCAGGCTGTGCGATCATCTGGCCTTCTGTTACCATATCGCCTACATTTACGATTGCCTGTGCCGGTGCACCGATATGCTGGCTTAAGAGAACCTTTACCTTCGATACGTTTACAAGTTCTTCCTGAAGCGGTGCATCCTTGTCATATTTGGTAAGTCCCAGACGTGCCATCAGACGCTCCTCAGGAACCTTGCGGTATTCTCTGGACTCCTGAACCGGCTTCGGCTGAACACCCTGAGGTGGTCTGATCCCTGCCTTACGAAGTCCGCCCTTCATATCTGCAAGCAGTGTTCTCGGAGCCAGGCTCTGCGGACACGCATACATCTCGCAGACACCACAGGAGCTGCAGAATGCAGAATTGATATAAGGATTTACATTTCTGAAATCCTGATTGGATGCTGCCATCATGAACATTGCCGGATCGATCGGGTGTCCCAGATTATGTCTCGGGCAAAGATCTGTACATGTATGGCAGTGGCAGCAGATCGATGCTGCTCTCTTCAGATCTATAGAAGAAGTCCGCTGCTTCTTCATGACAATAACATGGTCCTTTGGAAGAACCAGGATTGCATTCGTTGTTTTTGTAACCGGGTCTGAACCATTTCCGATACGTCCCATCATCGGGCCGCCAACGAAATATACAGGATCCTTTACAGTTGTACCGCCTGCCTGGGCAACAACCTCTTCCAGTGTACATCCCAACGGAACCTTCACTGTAACAGGGTTCTCAACCTCAGCAACAACGGAAACATATTTACATGTGACCGGTTTATGTTCTTCTACCGCGCGGTATACATTGTAGAGAGTCTCTACATTAAATACGGCTACTCCCTGCTCGATCGGCAGTCCTCCGGGCCGTACCACACGTCCGGTTGCCTCATAAATAAGAACAACCTCATCACCCATCGGATAAACCTCATCCAGAAGATGGATCTTAACCCTCGGGAATTCTTCAATATGCTGATTTAAAGCATTGATCGTCTGTACATAAGACTTTTTGATTCCGATAATGGCCTGTGAAGCTCCTACCGTCTCCGCAACCATATCGAATGTTTTCATGATCTCGTATGCGTGCTTCTCCAACAACTGTCTGTGAAGTTTCAGTAATGGTTCGCACTCTGCACAGTTCATAAGAATGGTATCCGCTTTGTCTGTCAGCTTCATGTATGTAGGGAAACCTGCTCCACCTGCTCCGACAACACCATTCTCCTGCATAATTTTCTGTAATTCTTTGATATCCATGGCGTTACTCCAATCCTGCACCGTCATCTACGATTCCGACGATTGCGGCATCTACCGGTGCTGTTTCTACGCCGCAGCCAATTCTTGCTGCGCTTCCTTGTGCCACCAATACATATTCGCCGATTCCCGCACCGATGATATCGATGGCAACAATCTGGCTGTGCTCGGCTTTCATATGATGCACCGGCTCCACGATCATGAATTTATTTCCTATCAGTTTTTCACTTTTTCGTGTGGAAACAATACTTCCAACTACTTTGCCTACGATCATATGAGCCTCCGTTTTTCTCTATATCCTCTGCTGGGGATGCCGGAAACGGCATCCCCGAAGGAGGAATATTATTTGATTATGGTAACTGTATTGCCTGTGGCAATTCTTGCTGCATTTGCTTCATCTGTATCAATATGCATTTCCAGTGTAAAGCTGTCATCAACACGGATCTTAACCTGATTAAAGATCGTTCCACGCTCATTGTCAGCTTTAACGGAAACAACATCACCATCATGTACACCCGCAGCCTGGGCATCCTTCGGAGCCATGTGGATGTGACGCATAGCCACAATACATCCCTCTTTCAGATAAATGGCACCTTTCGGTCCAACGATGGCGATCGGTGCACTTCCTGCAAGATCACCGGACATACGTACCGGAACCTTCATTCCCAGCTTGATCGCATCTGTTGCGGAAACCTCAACCTGTGATTTACTGCGGACAGGTCCGAGGATCCTTACATTCTCGATCGCACGGAGCTTCAGTCCCACAATGGTAACTGTTTCGTTGGATGCAAACTGTCCGCCCATCAGATCCTTTTTCTTTGTGAGCTGATAGCCTTCTCCGAACAGCGCCTCCACATGCTCCTGTGTCAGGTGAATATGTCTTGCGGAAACTCCGATAGGTACAACAAAACCATTGCCCTTGTCTTCGTTTTTGTTGATCGCATCGATCACCATTTTTGTGATCATTTCAATATTATTCGTTTCCAAGAGTACACCTGCTTTCTTTCGGTCTCATAACTGAAAACTGAAAAGCACCGGCCAGAAGCCTTAATGGCCCTTCGGCCGGTGCGTATCAGTAAGAATCAGTTGAAATTATTTAAGAACCGGAAGGATTTTCTCAACATCTGTATGAGGTCTCGGGATTACGTGTGTAGCTACAAGCTCTCCAAGTCTGGATGCTGCTGCGCTTCCGCTCTCTACTGCAGATTTAACTGCTCCTACATCTCCACGAACCATAACTGTTACAAGACCGGAACCGATCTTCTCTGTTCCTACCAGAGCAACGTTAGCTGCTTTACACATCTGGTCAGCTGCCTCGATAGCTGCTGTAAGTCCTCTTGTCTCAACCATTCCTAATGCTTCCTGTGTCATGATCATATCCTCCTTGTGGATTATAAATGCTTTATTTGTTCTGTTTACTTCTGACTATTTTGGTGCAGCAGCTTATTTTTTGCTGCTGTTTTTGCTTTCCAGTGCTTCTTCCGGATCTTCTTGCTGTTTCTTTTTCCACCGGCTTGCACTCAGCTCAACCAGTTTGACGATTTCCTCGTGGGGATTGGCAATTACCGCATAGCTGGCAGGCTTCTTGATAGCCTGTTCTACTGCTGCATTGACAGCTGCTGTAACTGCTGATACATCGCCTTGTACGATCAGGGTCACCAGTCGTCCGCCCAGCTTACGCTCCCATGACGCCAGCTCAACGTCTGCCGTTTTGCACATGATGTCCAGGGCATTGATCGCCGCAACTACACCAGTGATTTCTATAAATCCATATGATTTTCCCATGAGCGAACTCCTTAACTAATTTCTATTCCTCTCAAAGCCTGAATCAGAGCTTTGGAAGGATTTTCTCTACGTCTGTATGAGGTCTCGGGATTACGTGTGTAGCTACGAGCTCTCCAAGTCTGGATGCTGCTGCGCTTCCGCTCTCTACTGCTGCTTTTACAGCGCCTACGTCTCCACGAACCATAACAGTTACAAGACCGGAACCGATCTTCTCTGTTCCTACAAGTGCAACCTCTGCTGCTTTTGTCATTGCATCTGCTGCCTCGATTGCCGCTGTGAGGCCTCTTGTCTCAACCATTCCTAATGCTTCCTGTGCCATGATTCTATCCTCCTGAATCTTATCTTCGTTACATTTTATCATATATGATTCCGCCACTTTTGTAAAGTGAACTTCGGAATCCTCTTAATCTTTATCCAGGGCGCTGATTTTCAGCATTTTCTGTGTACCTGGTTCCGGGTTGGGGATTATGTAATGCTGTACCACGCCTGTCATGCTCTCTGCGACTTTCATGCCGGCTTCTACCGCTGCCGTGACATCTGACACGCTTCCGCGGTACTTGATGCAGACAAGAAGCGGTACTGGCAGGCTGTCCGCATTCGCCGGTTTATTCTTATCGAATACCTCCAGGTGGACATTTGCAGCCTTGCACCCGGCGTCAGCTGCCACAAAGGCTGTTGCAAGTCCGAAGACCTCAAGAATTCCTACAGCTTCTGCCATGTTGCTTCTCCTTTCCCGTTAAGGTTATTTATTAACAATCGCGATCTTAAGACCTGTCATTGCCAGGTTTGTCTCAAGTGCCTCGTTGATCTCCTCAAGCGGGAACTTGTGTGTGATCAGCTCAGACATTGGAAGTCCGATTGCTTTTGCTCTCTTAAGGAAATCAAATGTTGTTGCATAGTCTCTGAGGTTGTATACCCAGGAACCAACAAGGTTGATCTCTTTGGAGCAGAGGTCGAAGTGCGGGTTGATGGTAGCGTCTCCACCGTTGATGAAGAAACCAAGCTCGCAAAGACCGCCGCCGTTGCGGATAAATTTGTAGATGTTGGAGTGTGCATGAGGATTTCCAGTACACTGGAAAGCGAAATCTGCAAGATGTCCGCCCTGAGCCTCTTTCACAGCCTCAGTAAGTGCCTCAATGCCCTTGAAGTTCATGAAGTTAACGGTTGTGTTTGCTCCCATTCTCTTGGCAAACTCAAGACGTTTCTCATTTCCGTCTACTGCACAGATATTATGAACGCCCATTGTATGGAGAACTGCGATGCAGATAAGACCGATCGGTCCGCAACCCTGAACAACAACTCTGCTGTTGAATTTCAGGATTCCTGTTGTTTTTGCTCTCTCTACAGCATGTACAAGTACTGCACATGGCTCGATGAGGATACGGGAATCAAGATCCAGGTCACTTACATTAAAGAATGTGGAACCGAATTTTCCGCCTCTGATGAAGATGTAATCAGCGAACCAGCCGTTGAATTTAACGTCGTCATCCGGAAGAAGTCCATATACGTCAGCGCCGCCTACGTTCTTCTTGTTAAGGTCGAACATTGTGATTTCCGGATCATCTTTGAAGATCATACATGTAACGATCTTGTCGCCGACTTTAACCGGTTTACCAGCTGTATCAACTTTAACGTTTTTACCCATTTTTACGATCTCACCGGTTCCCTCATGTCCGAGAACTACTGGGATAAGACCAAACGGGTCATTTTTGTACTCATGAGCATCTGTTCCGCAGACGCCGCAGCCCTCAACTTTAACGAGGATGTCGTCGTCACCAACTTCCGGAAGATCATACTCCTGAAGCTCAAAATGTTTCTTCTCTGTCATCATTGCTACTCTTGCTTTTTTTGGAATTGTGTTTCCTGCCGGAGCAGCCGGAGCGCTTGTTGCAGCAGCTGCTGCAGGAGCGTTTCCTGTCATGCCGGAGAGAACCTGTTTAACGATTTCTTCGATATTTACATTGTTCATATCCATTGTTTCTGTTCCTCCTGATTAACGAATGCAAAGGCTGTCTGTCATTACGCAGCGTCTTCTCTTTGTGAATGTGCTTGCGCTTGTAAGTCCCTCACCGGTACGGCTTGCAATTGTGAATGTACAGAAACCTTCTCCGCCAAATCCAAGTGCGGAATAGGACGGGCCGTTCTTTACAAGGATTGCGGTATCAATTGCTTTCGCATATTTTGTAATGTTATCAATATTCTTGGAATGAATATGTGCGGAATGACGGTTGCCATGCTCAAGCCATACAGCCTGCTCTACAGCATCGTCAAAATCCTTAGCTCTTACGATTCCGAGGATTGGCATCATAAGCTCTGTTGTGATGAGCGGATGTTCCTTCGGTCCTTCGAAGATAATGCAGCGGGTATTTGCCGGTGCCTGAACTCCGATCATGGAAAGAAGTGTCTTCGCGTCACGTCCTACACATTTACGGTTCAGCTTGCCACCTGCAAGTACAGTCTCAACAAGTTTGTCCTGCTCTTCCTTGGATGCAAGATAGCAGTCATTCTCTGTGATCATGTAGTGCATTAACTCATCAACTACGGAAGATACTGCAACAACTTCCTTCTCAGCGATACATGGAAGATTGTTATCGAATGTACATCCGTTTACGATATCCTGAGCTGCCTTACGGATATCAGCAGTATCATCAACCAGTGCCGGTGGGTTACCTGCTCCTGCACCGATTCCTCTCTTACCGGAGGAAAGAACTGCTGTTACAACACCAGGGCCGCCTGTTGCTGCGATCAGATGGATATCTTTATGTTTCATCATAATATTGCTGGTCTCAAGTGTTGGTTTCTCAACTGTGACAGCGATATTATCCGGGCCGCCTGATTCCAGGGAAGCCTCATTTAAAAGATTGATTGCGTAAATAGAAGTTTTAACTGCTGCCGGATGTGGGTTGAATACTACTGTATTTCCGCCTGCCAGCATACCCATTGTGTTGCAGAGAACTGTTTCACTCGGGTTAGTACATGGTGTGATCGCACCGATAACACCAAACGGTCCCATCTCGATCAGAGTCAGTCCTCTGTCTCCGGACCATGCAGTTGTTGTAATGTCTTCTGTTCCAGGTGTCTTGTCTGCTACCAGGTGATGCTTCAGGATCTTATCTCCTACATTACCCATACCAGTTTCCTCAACACCCATACGTGCCAGTACTTCCGCATTTTCTTTGATCTTCTTGCGGATGCAGGTGATGATCTTTTCTCTCTGGTCCATAGACATTGTCTTAACTACCAGCTGAGCCTTCTTGGCTGCTTCGATAGCATCATTCATATCCTTGAAAACGCCATGTTTTCCGGCCGGAGCATCTGCGATCTGCATTTTTGCCATAACTTCCTGTACAATTTCCTGTACCATATTCTCACTTATTGGCATGAGATGTCCTCCTTAATATTCCGTCAAAAATTATTTCAGGCCAAGCTGAGCCATAACCTGTTTTGTGATCTGAGCAACAAGCTCTGCGTCATTCTTTGCTGTATCTGCTGCAGGAGCTGCATCTTTATCACAATCACAGTCTTTTCCAACGAAATCATACTGATATCCTGGGAACTGTTTGTAGTCCTCGCTGTGGCATGCACCGCCGCAGTTGTGGCAGTTCTTGCCGTCTTTGTTCAGGCAGAGGCTTGCCGGATGTTTTCCAGGCATACCGAATTTACGACGGATCGCATAGAGCTTCTCGATGTTCTCTTTGTCGAATTCCTTCGGTCCGCCAAGGAGCTTGGTCTGATACAGAAGCTGTGCATAGAACTCTACAGACTCCATCTTCATATATGCAGCGTTAAGGTCTGTGCTCCATGTAAGTGCTCCGTGGTTCTCAAGAAGTACTGCATCGAAGTATGGAAGGTATTTCTCAAGGTTGTCCGGAATCTCCATTGTGGAAGGTGTGCCGTACTCAGCGATCGGAACACATCCAAGAGCGATAACTGCCTCAGGCATGATCGGCTGTGTAAGCGGGATACCTGCGATTGCGAAAGATGTAGCATAGATTGGATGAGCATGTACAACAGATCCTACGTCCGGTCTCTTCTCATATACTCTCATATGCATCTTGATCTCAGATGATGGTTTGAATCCCGGGTTAGCCTGGATCACATTACCCTTGCCATCTACTTTACAGATGAACTCTGGTGTCATGAATCCTTTGGATACACCAGTTGGTGTGCAAAGATATTCATTCTCAGCTATCTTAACAGAAAAGTTTCCGTCGTTAGCTGCAACCATGTTACGGTTGTAGATTCTCTTACCGATGTCACAAAGCTGTTTTTTGATTTCAAACTCGTTTACCATGCTTAATTTCCTCCTTGAGCATTGGATTGCACTATTTTGTTTCTGAGAACATTTTACCCCATACCACAAAATAAGTCAAGGACAATCCGTTGTTTTATGTTGGTTTCTTGTTGTATTTTGTGTTGTTTTTATTGTTTTTATATTTTCTGTTTGTAAAGGATCTTTTTTCTGTAATCCTGTATCTCTCAGCCGCCGATCTGGCAGTCCAGGCCGCATACCGCATGCACTGCATTCTTTAACATCTGCATATGTTCTACTGTAGGCGGAAGGATTCCTTCCATTAAATATGGTCTGCCAAGTCCTTCATATTTATCCTGCCCCAGTCTGTGGTACGGAAGAAGATGAATCTTGTTTACGCCCGGAAGGGATGCTGCAAATCTTGCGATCGCCTGGATCTCTTCCACAGAATCATTAAATGTGGGGATCACCGGAACGCGGATCACCAGTCTAGTTTTTCCGTAGAGCGCAACCCTTCTTGCATTCTCCAGCATCAGTCCGTTGGCCCGTCCTGTGAATTCTTTATGTTTTTCCTGATCCATATGCTTGATATCCATCAGATATACATCCAGATAGGGAAGTACCTGTTCGATCTTTTCCCATGGGGCACAGGCCATACTTTCTACCGCTGTGTTGATTCCTCTCTCCTTTGCCGCGCGAAGAAGATCTCTGGAAAAGTCCGCCTGGCACATACATTCCCCCCCGGAAAGGGTGATCCCGCCTCCGGAACGGTAATAATAGGCACGGTCTTTTTCCACCTCTTCGATCATCTCACGAACTGTCACGTCGCGGCCGATCACTTTATCTTCTCCCAGAACCTTCATGTTCTGGATCCGGTATTCCTGTGATTCCGGATTACAGCACCAGCGGCAGCGAAGAACGCAGCCCTTCAGGAACACGATGGTACGGATACCCGGTCCATCGTGTACTGAATATTTCTGAACATCAAAGATCCTGCCCTTTGTATCCAAATAGTCCATTCGTTACTCCTTTAGAAGCCCTGCTCAGTACGTCTGATGATATCGTCCTGCAGAGATCTGGAAAGTGTAGTGAACAATGCGCTGTAGCCTGCAACACGTACAACCAGATGTTTGTACTTCTCCGGATGCTTCTGTGCATCCAGAAGTGTTTCTCTGTCAACAACGTTAAACTGCATATGCATACCCTTCTGATCAAAATATCCGCGGATCAGTGCTACGAATTTCTCCAGTCCTTCTCTTCCTGCAAGTGCTGACGGATGGAATTTCTGATTAAACAGTGTTCCGTTGGATACGATAAAATGATCCAGGCGGGATACAGAAGTTGCCGCAGCTGTCGGTCCCTTCACATCCTTGCCGGCTGACGGGGAAACGCCATCTGCTACCGGAGTATGTGCGTAACGGCCATCCGGTGTTGCACCGGTCTGTCCGCCAAGCGGAACGTTTGCAGATACAGGATAAAGTCCTGCCTGATAATGTCCGCCTCTTGGGTTCATATATTTCTGAAGCGGTCTTGTGTAAGTATAAGCCACATCCCTTGCAAAGTAGTCCACATCCGGGATATCATTTCCAAACTTCGGAACCTCCTCGATCATCTTGTGGATCTCTTCGAATCTTGCCTTTTTCTCAGGAGATGGCTCTGTTCCGAGAGCTGCTGTCATAACAGCTGTTGCGGTCTGCTCATTTACGCTGATGCCATTCTCCTGAAGCTTCTGCATAACGATGGTGGTGATATCTGCTGCAGACTGTGCATCGATACCCTTGCCATAGTTCCATGCCAGAGCCTCCTTCAGCTCTTCCATGGTCATCTTCTTTTCTTCATATACAAGCTTGCGGATCGCATACAGAGAATCTGCCATGTTTGCAATACCAAATCCCTGAGGACCTGTAAAGTTATAAACAGCTCCGCCTTCCTGAACGGATTTGCCCCGTTTCAGGCAGTCATCCACCATACAGGAAAGGAATGGAAGCGGACATCTCTCCGCATGTGCCACATCAATGGCATTATCAGCATTTACAAGCAGGGAAATGAAATATTCCATCTGTTTCTTATATGCATCATAGAACTCATCGAAGCTCTTCATCTCTGTGACATCGCCGGTCTGGACACTGATCTGTACCCCTTTGTCCATACCATTAGAGAAAACCATCTCCAGCGGACGGCACATGTTAAAGAATGCAGCGTCATGCCAGCCCTCTGTCTTACCTGCCTTCTGCGGTTCTACACAGCCGATGATGTTATATTCTCTGGCATCTGCAAGAGAAAGGCCGCGGTTCTGCAGTGCAGGAATGATAACCTCATCATTGTAATAAGCCGGAAGTCCGATTCCTGTTCTTGTAAGCTCTGCAGCCTTGATCAGGAATTCATGTGGTGATCCGTTCCATACTCTTACAGAAAGAGACGGTGCCGGAAGGTGCACATGCATAGACGCCTGGATGCACATAAAGGAGAGATCATTGGTCACATCCTCGCCATCCTTGTTCTGACCACCTGCGATCAGGTTCTGGAAAAGGCTGTAGCCTGCAAAGCCTTCTGCAGATGCAGCATCACGGCATTTATTCAGGTCGTTTAATTTTACCCATATGCAGTCCATCAGTTCCTGGGCAAACTCTCTGGTAAGATTGCCTGCCTCCATATCACTCTTGTAATATGGATACATATACTGGTCAAAACGTCCCGGAGAAATAGAATGTCCGCTGCTTTCCATCTGGATCAGCTGCTGTACAAACCAGAAGGACTGGCACGCCTCATAGAAATTACGGGCGCCCTTCGCCGGTACGTGTGTACAATTGGATGCGATCTGAAGGAGTTCCTGTTTTCTGGTCGGATCCTGACACTGATATGCCATCTGCTCTGCGAGCTCGGCATAGCGATGTGCATAGTCGATAACTGCCTGACAGCTCATGATAACTGCTTCCAGGAAACGGGATTTCTTTGCGTAATCACCATCTCCTACATTACACTCATCCAGTTCCTTCTGAGCTTTGGCAATGATCCCTTCATAACCGATCGCCAGAACTTCTTCATATTTAACGGTTACGTGTCCTACACCATTGTAGAAATAGTTTCCGGGTGTAAAAATATTGTGGTCAATGGCAAGAATCGCTTCCGGTGCCATGTAGGAGGTTGCAAGCTCACTGGTAGTCTTGCCTTTCCAGTATTTATGTACCTCACGGAGCTCCGCCTTGGTTTCCTCCGCAATATAAAATGGATCGGCTGTTCTGGTAGCCACTGTATCCAGCTCATCTTCCAGCCACTGGAAAGAATACTCCGGAAACGTCTGACATCCTCTCGGCGCCAAAGTGCTGCTTCCGACGATCAGCTCCTCATCACGGATGATGATCGGAATGTTGTGCAGGATGTGGGCAAATGCCTTGGCTCTGCGGGTGATGATCGGCTCGTCTTCTGTTGCTTTGTAAGACTCTGTGATCAGTTTTGCTCTGGCAGATTCGATCACCGGCATCTTTGCATAAAGATTATCTACAAGATGTGTGATCCTGTCTGTTTTCGGAACATCTGCTATATGAAATTTCTCCATGATTCTCCTTTCTCATAACCGGTTGTTTCTGGTGATCTGTCTGCCTCTACGCTTCCAGAACCGCTCCTGTCCGGCTATGTGCTCATGTAGTTTTATTATACCTTACCCCTACTTCGATGTCAACGAAATCCAACATGTGTTTATAGCTGTTTTTGTGGTTTTTATCGGTTGCGCCCTGTTGATTTTATTTGTTTTTTGTATTTTTATGTTTTTCTCTATTGACTTTGTTTTTCTGCTCTGCCATACTTGGATTTATATAGGAATTCATTTGTTTTTCAGAAAAAATTTATGCAAAGCGGACATTCGTATTCCGCTCTGTCACATGTTCTCAAACAGTAAAAGAGGTGTATTTTTATGTATCTTTCTGATATGCATACCCACTCCATCGCCAGTGGTCACGGCACGGAATGTACCATCACAAACATGGCACGCGCAGCTGCCGAGAAAGGTCTCCGGCTTCTCGGGATCACTGATCACGGTCCCGGCACTCTGGCAGCCGGAACTTCCTCCTATTTCCGCAGCCTTACCTATTCTCCCAAAAAACATTTCGGTGTAGAATTACTCTACGGAATTGAACTGAATATCCTTGACCGCAGCGGAACGGTAGATTTAGATCAGGAATCATTATGTAAACTTGATTACGCCATTGCCAGCATGCATGCCTGGAATTACCGCTGCGGTACCAGAGCCGAAAACACAGAAGCTTTTATCAATGTAATGAAAAACCCCTGTGTAAAGATCCTCGGACATAGTGATAACACTCATTACCCGGTTAATTATGATGCGCTTGCAAGGGCTGCCAGGGAAACCGGCACGATCTTTGAGATCAACGAAGCTTCTCTTGCACCTTATGGCTATCGTGGCGACACAAGAGAAAACTGTTTCGAGATCCTTCGATGCTGCCGCAAATATGATCTGCCGCTGCTTCTTTCCAGTGACAGCCATGGCCCGGAGCATATCGGAGATTTTACCTGTGCTGCTGAGTTTGTTCATCAGGCCATGTTTCCGGAACAGCTGATCCTCAACAACCAGATTCCCAGACTCAAGGTTTTTCTCCAAACCAGAGAATGATCTTCTGTATCTTTTCCGACAGATAACAGATATTGTCCACTCCAAACAAAACAGGCCAGTTCAAACACAGGAATATACATTTTCCTGTATCTGAACTGGCCTGTTTTTTATTTTTCCCGCTGCTTCCGTACAATTTCCGCAAGCTCGCTATATTTACCTGTAACATATCCGAAATTTTCTCTTCTGTGAGGAAGCTTGCATTCGGTGCAGTCTTTAATCCCGCTTTCCGTAAAGCGGAAATTACCACCACATTTATCTCCCAGTGCATATAAAGGACAATAGCAGAACAGACAATTGAAGTTCTCCGGATCTGCTCCTTTATGGCACGGAAAATACTCACAGTTTTTGTGGCTGAAGTAAGAGTATTCTTTGCCTTCCCAGTATGGTTTCTCCATGGCTCTTTTCTCCTCTCCTGACATAACCACACATAATTTTTTCCTATAAAAAAGAGGTAGCGATGCCACCCCGGGGTAGAAATATAATCCGTTCATGAGTGCGCGGAGGGAACGAATGTATCCGGAGTAGTATCGCCTGCCATTTAATCATGTATAATTCATATGAACAGGCGCATTCCATAAAAAAATGCCTACTCTCGTAAAAAAGTAGACAACGTCCCAGGGGTGCGGAGTCCCTGAAATGGTTGTTACACTTTACACGGAAGTTTAACCTCGCCATAACAAGCAGGTTTCCTGGCTCCGGGATCATGACTCCTCTCTCCTTCTCATACATACGTACAATGGACTATGAGATTCGCTCCTCCGTTACAGTGACCGGATCGCTCAGGTTTCACACCTGATTCCCTTTTCTGTGGACTTCTGATAATCAATATATAACTGTCAGCTATCCTCAGCACTTGCTATGTTCAATATGGAATTATACTGACATTATAATAACATCCTGTTAATTATATGTCAATACTGTTTTCAATATTTATATATTTTTGAGCATATTTTATTGCTGTTCAATCCGTTCCATGGGTTTTCAATATTTTTTCCGACGTTAAAAACAGCCCGACAAACTGCTGTCGGGCTGCTGTATTTTTATTTTCTGTTGTACGTTTTTATTATACAAGACGTCTTACAGATACAATTGTTCTGTATGTAGCATCATTGCTGATCTTGATCCCGTCCTGAGAGTTCGATGCATGAACGATCTGGCCATTACCCATGTAAATAGCCACGTGTCCGCCATAGCAGATCAGATCTCCCGGCTGTGCATCTGCGTAGGATACTTCTGTACCTGCATTCTGCTGCTCATAGGAGGTTCTCGGAAGGCTGACTCCGAAGTTCGCATAGACACTCTGTACAAATCCGGAGCAGTCTGCACCATTGGTAAGGCTTGTTCCGCCCCATACGTAAGGATTTCCCACAAACTGTGTAGCATAATTCACAACAGAAGATCCTGAACCGCTACTGTAAGAAGAACTGTCACTGTCTGAAGATGTATCCTCTGCATTAGATGTGTCCTCTGCACTTTCTTCAGATGCGTCTGTGCTGTTATCGTAATCTGCGTCTGCATTATCCTCTGTATTCTCAGTATCCTCGGACGCATCATCATTCTCACCATTGTCTGCATCTTCATCCACAGCCTCGGTGTCATCTTCAGCAGTATCCTCATCTGCATTCTCGATCACGTCGCCGTCCTCATCGTACTGTCCGTCTTCGCTCTCGTCCGCCTCATCCTGCTGTGCTTCCTGCTCTGCCTGGCGTCTTGCTTCCTCTTCTGCCTCAGCCTGTGCTCTCGCTGCTGCTTCAGCCTCGGCCTGACGTCTTGCCTCTTCCTCTGCTGCAATACGCTCAGCCTCTAATCTCTGAAGCTCTGCAGTCTGCTCTGCAAGAAGGTTTGCATAATCTGTAGCCTGCTGCTGTGCGTAGGCGATCTCATTATCATAATCTGCGGATGTGGCACGCTTCTCATCCAGCTGTGCCTGCAGGTTCTGGGACTCTGCCTCATATTCCTGCTTCATTCCCTCCAGCTCTGCCTTCTCCTGTGTGTACTGTGCCTCCAGGTTTGCCACCTGCTGGATCGTATTGGAATATTTTTCAAGACTCTTACGGTCCTGCTCATAAGTCTTCTGTGTGTACTCTGCTCTTGTAAGAAGGTCAGACAGGTTCTCTGCATTCAGCATCATCTGGAACCATGCATCGTCTCCACCCTTCTCATAGAGATACTGGATACGTTTCTTCATTGCCTCATACTGTTTCTGCTTGGCATTTTTGGCCTTCTCAAGGTTGGTCTGTGTAGATGCAATGTCGGCTTCCTTATTGGAGATATCTCCCTCCAGTGTCTGGATCGAAACCATCACGTTTACAAGATTGGCATCAAGAGTTGAAATCTCGCCTTCAATCTGTGACTTCTGTGAGGAAAGCTCATCCAATCTGGAATAAGTCGCATTCAGCTGTTCGTTGGTCGCATCCATCTCCTGCTGAAGTGCTGCCTCATCTTCTCTTGTTGCGCTTACGCTGACTACCTGTGCTCCGCTGATGATGAGCGCCAGTGTCAGACATAATATCCTTTTCTTCATGACTGTTCACCCTCGCAATCTGATTCTAATTTAATACAGCGGATCTGACCATCCGCTTCGTTGGTTTTCTTTGTAACACTTTTGCAATATCTTGTTTCAATCTTTTTATATATTAACACAGTGTTATTTGGATTGCAAGGAATTTCTATTAATTAGTTTAAAACTTTGTAACATTTATTAATGATTTTGACATTAAAAAAGGAGAACCCGGGTTATCTCAGGTTCTCCTCTCACGTTTCTTATTGCTATTTGTTACATACAAATTTCTTTCAGCACATCCTGATCAGAACAGATCTGCAAGGATCTGATTGGCTGTCTTGTTCAGATATCCGTTGGGATCGGAAAGTGTGCTTCTGTTCCATCTGAAGTATGCACCGTTTCGGATATAATTACCGCTGGATTCATGATAATCATATTTGCTGACTCCAGGATACCTGGACATGTAAGTTTCTGCCAGCTTGATCGCCTGGCTTCCGTAAGTTCCGCTTGGTGTCGGTGTTCCGGAAATCTGTACGCCGGCATTCGGTGTACAGTGTAGGATCACAACACTCTTATCAGAACACTGTCCGAGAACGATCCAGGTATGTCCGCTGTTGTATCCGATATCTCCCGGATAAAGCTTCCAGTTTGAGCTTGCCAGCTGAGACTGGGAAACGATGGTTCCCATTCCCTTACCGGAATATAAAGATCCAATCTCTCCGGAAACAGTAGTATACTGGGGTCTGCCGGATCTGCTCTGCATGATCTGATATACAGACCATCCTACAAAGCCGGAGCAGTCAAGGCCCTTCTGTTCTGTAGCTTCACTGAGATCCATATAATATCTGTAATTATAAGAACTGGAATTGCTGTCATACCACTGTTTCCATTTTGGACTGATGCCCTTTCTGGTCGCATCTGACCAGTTGTGGCCGCCGCCCCATACGTAAAGAGTCTTTCCTACCGGAAGTAATGCATTGGCGAGGAAATTCTTGATGGTCCTGGAGCTTGTAGCTGTAGCAGTACCCGGGTTGGTATCCAGGACACCATTGCTGCCAAATGTATACTTCTTGCCATCGATCGTCTTCGTTCCCGTAGCCATGACACCGGTTGACGGATCAAAATAATATTTATATCCTTTTTTGGAATTTGTGACCCATCCGGTAGCCATCACGCCGCTCTTGCTGTAAAAATAATAGGTATCGCTGCCGATCTTCTTGAAGCCCTTATACATAGCTCCCGTGTTTGGATCAAAATAACGCTTCTGCTGTTTCTTATTCGTTGCCCAGCCCTTTGCCATAAAGCATTTGCTGGTAAAATATCTGGTCACATTCTTCTTGTCTGTAAGGAATACACTTCTGGCTGCAGCACCACTGCCGCTGTAGAAATAATATTTCTTATTGCTGATCGTGGCCCATTTCGTTGTCATATATCCGCTGGCGGGATTAAAATAACGGGTATTTTTCTTGCTGTCTGTAAGCCAGCCTGTAGCCATATAGCCCTTGGCACCGTTGACATTATAAAAATATCGTTTGCCCTTGGAATCCTTAGCCCAGCCCTTCATCTGCACGCCTGTGGATTTATTAAAAAATATTTCTTCCCGTTCAGTGTAAGCCAGCCTTTTACCTTCTGGCCGTTCTGATAATAATAGGACTTTCCTTTTTCTGTTTTAAAGCCGTTTTTGGTCGCAGCCTGTACATCTGTTGCCGTTGTATGTACAGTTGCTCCGGCTGCAAAGAACATCAGAACAAAAAAAGTCCCCAGAGTTTCCATTTTCTGCTTAATTTTCGCATACATACCTTCCTTTGATAGATAGATCATTGATATTTACTATTTCTTAAGTCCGGCTGATCGTAAACATTACGATTTTGTTACAATTTTACGTCCATATTATATAACATTCTTTACGGTCCGTCAACTCTTTCCTTTTCTTTCAGAAAAATCATCATCCAGGTATTACCAATGTTGATTTTATGCAGAAAAAAGCCCCGAAACATCAGAAATATTCACTGATGCTCCGGGGATATGATCTTTTATGCAGTTTTGCTCCTGTCTGTTACAGATCTGTTACAGATCCTTACAGGAATTTTTTGCGAAGCTCTGCTCCGTCAAGGGCACTTAAATATGCAGGTGCAACATCAAATACAGTCTTGCAGCCCTTCTGTCCTTCCTGGTTCATGCGGTATGCAGCTCTTGCATAGGCAACGATCACAGAAGATGTAAACTCAGGATTGGAATCCAACTTCAGGCTGTACTCGATCACATGGCTGTTCTCATTGTTCCAGCCTGTTTTTCCGCTGCGGATCACAAAACCGCCGTGCGGGATACCGCTGTGGTCACGGTCCAGCTCTTCCTGGGAAATGAAATGTACCGTTGTATCATACTCGTCAAAGTAGTTCGGCATGGTCTTGATCTCTTCCTCGATGCGTGCAAGATCAGCACCTTCCTCAGCAACTACGAAGCACTCTCTTGTATGTTTCTGGCGTGTGGTAAGCTCCGGATTTTCTCCGTTTCTTACTGCCTCAAGTGCAGCTTCTACCGGAATGGTGTACTGCTTTGCATCCTTTACGCCTTTGATGCGGCGGACTGCATCAGAATGTCCCTGGCTGACACCCTTGCCCCAGAATGTGTAGTCGTTTCCATTTGTAAGGATCGCATTTGCATACATACGGTTCAGAGAAAACATTCCTGGATCCCAGCCTACGGAAATGATTCCTACATGTCCACTCTCTGCTGCTGCCTTGTCAACATTTGCAAAATGTTCCGGGATTTTCTTATGTGTATCAAAGCTGTCCACAACATTGAAATATTTTACATACTCCGGTGTCTGAACAGGAAGATCTGTCGCACTTCCTCCACAGATGATCAGGACATCGATCTCATCCTTCAGCTTCTCCGCATCTTTTACAGAATAAACCTTTGCGGTCTCTGTAAGGATCTTTACAGTCTCTGGATCACGTCTGGTAAATACTGCAACCAGCTCTGTATCCGGATTATGCTTGATGGCGCACTCCACGCCGCGTCCCAGGTTTCCGTAACCTAAAATACCAATTCTTATACTCATAACGATTTCCTCCTCTTTTTCTCTGCAGTATGACATTTTCCGGACAGCATTGTGAATTTCTGTCAGAAAAATCCCTCTGCGATCTATATCGCAAAACGGATCTGCAGGATCCGCCTTACAAACATATGGATATGCTGCCTCAGGATATTCCGATTCTCAATTCCGGGATATCGATGACCGCTTTGTTCCTGCATCAGCAGCAGAAAAAGCCGCCCGGCCAGCACATGAAACAGGCCATGGTCCTGCAGCAGGCATCACACATATCCCCTTCTGCAGTCGGCATTCCCCCAAAGGGATCCTGCCGCTGCTGATACCAGCCGCCACCGCCTTCCATTCTCTGGAGCAGCATACGGTACTGCATATTATCCGGTTCCTGACGGACTGCTTCACGGATCTGATCCAGAGCTGTTACATTATTTCCCATTCCCATATTTGCCATAGCAGCCAGGTAATACCATTCC
The DNA here is from genome assembly GCF_000209835.1 of Ruminococcus sp. SR1/5. Taxonomy (NCBI): domain Bacteria; kingdom Bacillati; phylum Bacillota; class Clostridia; order Eubacteriales; family Oscillospiraceae; genus Ruminococcus; species Ruminococcus sp. SR1/5. Next base: position 1,782,864 of record NC_021014.1, read on the forward strand.
CCATTTTTCTGACCAAGAGAATCCAGTACATTCATAGCTTCCTGAAAATGACCGCTCTGCACATAATTGGCGGCCGCCCTTCTGCGCATACTTTCCTCATCCTGATAGGCACTGGAACCGGCATTTCCGTAATTTCCAAAACCACCGTAATTTCCGTAGCCGCCATAGCCATTCTGGGAACTACTTCCGTACTCACGCTCTTTCATGATCTGCTCGTAAGCCTGCTGCACTTCTTTGAATTTTTCTTCGGCCTGATCCTTATTCGGATTATTGATATTGGCATCCGGGTGATACTTTCGACTCAGCTTCCGGTATGCCTTTTTTATTTCATCATCAGATGCGTTTCTGGGAACTCCCAGCACGCTGTATGGATCTAACATTTTTTCTCTTTCTCCCGTTCTTCCCTGCGCTTCTGTCCGATCGCCGCAAAGCGGCACCAGACGCCGGAATATAAAATATTTCGAAGGATATCTCCGTATCGGAGGATCGGCAGCTTTTCAAATTCTCTGCAGCATTCTGCAAGCATCATCATAAGAAGCCGACGTACCTCTTCCTCGAACCCTTCTATCTTATATTTTTCAAGGAAAGGATTGTAATTTCCGTTTTCTGCATCTTTTTCCACATCGTCATAAGCATCCAGGATGTAGATAAATTTTCCGAGATAAAATCCCAGACGGCGCAGGGACGATTCCCAGACATCCTTACGGAAGGCCAGAATCTCTTCCATGATACGTCCGGAACATCCGGCTACACGGTCCACATCGGTTTCCCCCTGTTTTTCCAGGGAAGAAAGCTCCTCTAGTGCGTTTCGGATCCTTTGGATCTTCTCCGGATAAGCGGACATATGCATATTTCCGCAATTCTTCAGAATTCCTGCATATGCATAGCGCAGTGGTTTGTGTTCATCCTGCCAGTCATCCATACATTTGTAATAGGTAAGGATCACATTCATATCCGCACAGTACTCAGTTACTGTATTTTTGCGCACCGGCTGGGGCTTCAGCGGATGGACCACACACCTGGAGGTTCCCTTCTTCGTTGGCGGTTCATAAAGAGCGCTTAAAAGAAGGACCACAAATGTCATATCATAAGTCAGTGAGATCTGTCCCGGTATCCCGTATCTCTCCCGCAATTCTCTGCAAAGACCGCAGTAAAAAGAACGGTACACATCAAAATCCTTGAATTTTATTTCCGGTTTATTAACGGTCACATATCCGAACATGTCAGCTCCTTTTTACGAATTTTGTGTGGCATTTCGGACATTCGATCTCGATCTTGCCCTTTCCCTTTGGAATACGTATCTTCTGTCCGCAGCCCGGACAGCTGTAGATGTGATGGGTCTTTCTCTGCTTCATCAGATCCTTTTCTTTATTAAAGCGAAAACGGAACTTTGACGTCATCTGAAGGAATTTCTGATTTTCGGCATAACGCTGCTGGATATTTCTGGAAAAAATACGTATATATGCATATACGATCGCTGCGACCCCGAGAATGTCAAGGGTGCTGCCGACAGTTCTGCTGAATATATTAGCAAACATTGCCAGAATGATCAGAACCAGTGCGACTCCCATGGTGAACCTGGAAAGATCATCCACTCCATAACGTCCCTGCATAAATTTATTGAATTTGTCTCTCATATGATCTGCATCTCCTTTTCACTGCCAGACGGCACTGCCCAAAAATTTCCGTAAAAAAATCCGGATGGCAGTTCCTAACGGTCATTGCATACCTGGAAAATGTAGAATTTCAGATAATAGGACTCATCTGCTGACCAGAGGATCGGATGATCCGGTGCCTGTGTACGGTACTCTACCTGGCGCAGTCTCTTATGGACATTCTTCGCTGCCTGACCGATGGTCTGTGTAAACAGCTCATACGTCATAAAATGAGAGCAGGAACAGGTTGCAAGAAATCCGCCGTCCTTTACAAGACGCATTGCACGGAGATTGATCTCACGGTATCCCTTGATGGCATTTTTTACAGAGCTTCTGGATTTCGTAAATGCCGGAGGATCCAGTACCACAACATCAAATTTCTCTCCCTTCTCCTCAAGCTCGGGAAGAAGCTCAAAAACATCCTCACAGAGGAATTTCACTGTTCCGTCCAGGCCGTTCAGACTGGCGTTTCTTCTTGCCTGCAGGACTGCAGTTTCCGACGCATCCACACCGAGAACACTCTGTGCCCCTGCAATTCCCGCATTCAGGGCAAAAGAGCCGGTATGTGTAAAGCAGTCCAGAACCTTCGCCCCCTTGCAGAGCTTCTGGATAGCAAGACGGTTATATTTCTGATCCAGGAAAAATCCGGTCTTCTGCCCGTCCCTGATATCTACTTCATATTTCACACCGTTCTCTTCAATCTGAACAAGTGTCGGAAATTCTTCTCCGATAAATCCCTTGGTAAGTTCCATTCCTTCCTGGCGGCGTACCTTTGCATCACTCCGCTCATAGACTCCACGGATCCGGATCCCATCCTCAGCAAGGACTTCCTTCAGTGCATCTATGATCGTTTCTTTAAGACGGTCGATTCCCAGTGCAAGAGACTGTACAACAAGCACATCTGAAAACTTATCCACAACAAGCCCCGGAAGAAAGTCTGCTTCTCCGAAGATCACACGACAGCTTCCGGTATCTACTACCTTCTTACGATACTCCCATGCGTCGCGGACACGTTGTTTCAAAAATTCCGGACTGATCTCTGTACGCTCATCTCTGGTAAGCATACGGACTGTGATCTTGGAATTGGTGTTGATAAATCCTCTTCCCATCGGATATCCGTCAAAGTCCCGGACCAGAACGATATCTCCGTTCACAAAACTTCCCATGATGCTTGCGATCTCATTGTCATATACCCAGAGGCCTCCTGATTTCAGGAATCTGCCTTCGCCTTTTTTTAATGTTACTACTGCCAGGCTCATAAATTCTACCTTTTCCCTTTCTCGTTTCCCTATCACGGTTTGCGATGTATGAGTCCACAAAACCGATTTACGGTCAATTTTATCACAGAAAAATCCATTTTTCCAGTGCTTACACAAATCCTTGTCGTAAATCACAAAATTTTCATGATATCTTTCCGGCACGACAAAAAATACCGCAGCAGAGGTTGTTTTCTCTGCTGCGGTATTTTTTATCTCATTTTCTGTAAATCTTTTATTCTGCTGCGGATTCCTCAGAAGAGTCCGTGTTCTCGCCGTAAAGACCTGCCAGATATTTCATGGTTTCTTTATAAAGTGTCTGCTTATCTTCCTGGGGAACATCTGCAAGAATAGCTGCTGTCACGTCTGTGGCCTCTGTGTCCTCCTGGGAACTGTCAATACTGAACAGCTTCTTCAGCTTCTGATCCATCATATTCAGCTCTGTACTCTGATATTTTTCTGTACCATCTGCCTCATAGGATTCTGTACCATCCTTCAGGATATCATAATAATCCTTCTCAACAGTTTCTGCCACACTCTTCGCTGTCTGCTCATCCAGTGTTACCGTTGCCACTGTATCCTCCGTTGCAGCGAGAAGGGAATCTGCATCTCCCTCATACTCGCCTTTTACAAAGAGGACAAATTTGTCATAATTGTTCTTTGCTTCTTCGCTGAGCACGGAAGTATCGTTTTCTGCACTGTCTGCCTGGTCTGAGCCCTCTGTACTTTCTGAAGATTCTGTATCTTCTGTTGCCTCCGGGATTCCGGTCTTATCGGATGCAGCCTCGTCAGAAGCACTTTCATCTGTGCTGCTCTCGTCAGATGCACTATCCTCTGTGCTGTTCTCGTCAGAGGTACTTTCGTCTGTGCTGCTTTCGTCCGAGCTTTCCTCATTGCTATAGGTTCCGTCGTCGGTAGCATCCGGGATTCCGGTCTCATTGCTTGTATCCTGAGAATCTGCTCCTGTTTCTTCCTCAAGACCCGGATCCTCTGTGGAGCTCTGGATCACATCGTCACCAAGAATGCTGTCATTTACATTGTTGACGATATCATCAGAAGAATCTGCATCCACATCTACGGTTTCATCACTGCTCTCGCCATCCAGCGTATCATCAGAGGAAGAGGTCTGGCCTGTGGTATTGGCATCTACCTGCTCCAGTGTTTCCTTCACATCATCATAATTGTAATCCTGCTGTGAGATCTGCTTCAGAAGAGACACGATCCTGTCAATATCGTCCTGGCTTACGGAAATATTGTTCTGCTCAGCCACATTGATTACAATATTCTGAATCTCATCTGCATTCTGTACTCCGTTCTGGATCACATCCATCTTGGACTGGTTTACAACTGTTGTCGCCTCATTTTTACCAACCTTATCTGCAAGCTCACCAGTGGTTACGATCTCCTGGTTGGCAAGCTTCGTCTTGGTCTCATCCAGCTTCTCTCCGCTGGCCTTCTCATATGCCATCTGGATACCGGTAAGTGCACCTGTTCCGGATACTTCCATCGGGCAGGCAGCAACTACTTCACAGTTCTTCACACCGGATGTGGAAAGTGTCGTTGCGATCATATTACCTGTCACCCAGTTCAGATTTGCTGTGCGGACCTTGATCCCGCCGGACTGTGTAGGCTTCACATAGGCACAGCTCAAAGTTCTGGAACCGATCTGGGACTGTGGTGCGATATTATCCAGGTGTTTATGCTCATCCTCATTTGTAATGGTCATCACCTGCACCTGATCGGAACTTACATTAAAATATTTCATCATTGTCTGCTTCTGGGCATCCGTAAGATCTGCTCCAAGTGTTACTACCTTCGATGCATCTGCAAATACGGGATTTACACTTCCTGCCACAAGGCATGCACTACAGAGCAGAGCTGCGATCATGTTTCTTTTTTTCATTGATCTTCCCTCCATATATTTTTTCGGATCGATTGTATCTGCTTAACTTTTGCGGTGTAAAGCGGACATTCCTCTTCGTTACTTACATCTCCACGAATGCGAGCGCTTCACGATCTGTCGTTCTTGTCATATTATAACACAGCTGCTGAAATATTTGTAATTTATATTATATAAAAAACGCTGCCGGAAATTATATCACTCATTTCTGACAGCGTTTTATTGCTTTTCTCATTTTCCCAGAGAACTTATCTGATCTGGTTTAATTTTCCGGTTTCTTTTGCTTTTTTCAACAATTCCCGGTTTTTTCATTCATGATACCAAAATCCTTCAGCGGACAGTACACTTTTTCACATTTTCCCAGGAACTCCAGTGCTTCTTCAAAGGCAGACTCCGAAATGCATTCAAAAGGCTTCTCCGTGATCACTTTTGCAGCCAGTTCTTTTGCCACCTGATAATCTGCATCATTGGTATGGAGAACTCCGGTCACAAAAGGAATCCCCTGTCGCTGCAGCTTCCGATATACCGGAATCCCGCTTCCATTTCCTCCGATCACAAACACCTCCGGTTTTCCGGCCGGAGGTTCCATTTCCACGCAGCCGAATTCTGCATTATAGCTTCCACGGGTGATGCCATAAAGCTTCCGAATATAATCGGAAGTAAAGATTTCCTCCGGTGCACCATATTTCTCAATGTGATCTCCATGAACACAGATCACCTGGTCAGAAATCTTCTGGGCAAGATCCAGCTCATGAAGGGACATGATCACCGTCATCTGTTTTTCCAATACCATCTTCTTCAAAATGGCAAGAAGCTCCAGCTTATGCCGGATATCCAGGAAGGAGGTCGGTTCATCCAGGATAATGATCTCCGGTTCCTGGCAGATGGCGCGTGCCAGAAGGATACGCTGTCTCTGTCCGTCACTGATGGCTGTAAAATCCCGATCCTTCAGATCCCAGGCGTGAACCATCTCCATGGCACTTTTAACTTTTTCCTTGTCCTCTGCGGAAAGGATCCCGAGAGTTCCGGTATAGGGATATCGTCCGGTGGATACCACATCCTCACAGGTCATAAGCTCCGGTCGCATGCGCTCGGTAAGTACTACAGCCAGTTTTTTTGACACTTCCCTGTTGGTCATCCGGCTCATCTGTTCCTGTTCCAGATATACCGTTCCGCTGATCAGGGAAAGCTGTCTTGTGATACTCTTCAAAATAGTAGATTTTCCGGCACCGTTGGGACCGATCAGTGTCAGGATTTCTCCTTTATTCAGCTGAATATTGATTTCTTTGATCAGCGGTTTTCCATCATAGCCTACGGTCAGCTGATCTGTATAAAAAAATATGATTTCATCGTTTATATCCTCTGCTGTCTGTGAATCATGATATAGATAACTACCGGTGCTCCGAAAACTGCTGTCACAGAACTGATGCTCAGCTCCGTCGGTGCAAATACAGTTCTTGCGATCAGGTCACAGAACAGGCAGAACACTGCACCGCCCAGAAAACAGGCCGGGATCACAAGCAGGGGTTTTGCAGTCTTCAGGAGACTTTTTGCAATATGAGGCACAGCGATCCCCACGAAGGAGATCGGCCCTGCAAAAGCGGTCACACAGGCAGAAAGAATACTGGAAAGCAGGATCAGAAGTATCCGGAAAGCCTTGATATTAACTCCCATATTCTGCGCGTAAGTCTCCCCCAGCTGATAGGCGCTGATCGGTTTTGACATAAAAAATACGATCACCATGGTAAGAAGTACCACAGCAGCCATAGTCTGCACATTCCCCCAGGTCATACCGGAAAAGCTTCCCAGTGACCAGTTGTGAAGATTGACTATGTTGGAATCATCTGCAAAGGTCACCACAAAGTCTGTGATGGCCGAACAGATATAGCCGATCATAACACCACTGATGACCAGCATGGACATGTTGTGGACTTTTTTTGCCACAAGGAGCACAAAGCCCATGGAAATCATTGAGCCTGCAAAAGCAGCCAGGATCATGGCACCGGAACCGATGGACACCGATCTGCTTAAAAAAAGATCATCAGAAGCGCCACGATCAGCTTGGCACCGGAAGAGATTCCCAGTACAAAGGGTCCCGCGATAGGATTGTTAAAAAAGGTCTGCAGCAAAAATCCGGAAACAGAAAGTGCTCCGCCAAGGATGATAACTGCCAGTATCCTGGGAAGACGGATCTCCCAGACGATATTATAAGAAGTTTCATCTCCCTGATGCCGGAATATGATATTCAGGATCTCCTTCACAGAGAGGTGGATACTTCCTGAATTTACATTCCATATAAATAAAAAGATCAAAAGTACCGCAAGGATCACAAAAGAGATCCCGTATCGGACTGCGCGTTTTCTGTCATTCATTTTTCTGGTACACTCCTCTTCTGTTTTGTTATCCTGTCCTTTCGTTTCCTGCTCACAGGTGGAAACCGGCAAAGGAGTTAAAGCGAACACTGGAATTTATTTTAGTTTATGCATATAGGTCAGCTCATCCAGAGAATCATCGTCTGTAGTCAGCATGGTGTGGATATCCTCAATCATGGTTCCAAGTCCGGTGGTTTCCTGGAAGAGATTTTTGCCTGTGCACCAGACATTTCCGTTCTTCACTGCCTTGAAATCTGCAAGAAGCTTACTTTTGGAAAGAAGCTCATCAATGGTCTTAAGTTCCCCGTCAATCGTACTGTTATAGATGATATAGTCTGCATCCTTCGCCTTGGCATAAAACTCTTCCATCTGCATATTCATGGTGGAAAGAGCATTGTCATTTACTCCCGTATCCTCCGGAACATAATTTCCTCCTGCGAGAGAGATCATTTCCGAAACATAGTCGCCACTTTTTCTTATATTTACCGCACCTACGGAGTTGATATAAAAGAACGCTACGGTCTTGTCTGTTTTATCTGCTGTGAGAACCTTATCCAGCTTGTCCGTCTGCTCTTTGAAAACCTTTTCTGCTACATCTTCTTTTCCCAGAAGAACTGCGTAAAGCTTCATCCACTCGGTCCTTCCAAGAGGATGACTCTCATAGCTGGAACGCTCTACCATTACAGGGATCCCGAACTGCTCCAGCTTCTCCTGTACCTCCGGATTGTGATGGATCATGGTGGATTCAATGGCAAGGTCACAGCCCTCGTTCAGGATCAGCTCGTAATCCGGAGCACTGTACTTGCCGGCATAAATCATCTTTTTCTGTTCCATGGCGTCCTTTGCTTCCTGGATATACCATCCGTCTTCCTTGGTTCCGGAAAGCTTGATGCTGTCAATCCCGTCGATAGCGCGGAAAAGATCCATGGCCGAGGTTGCTACCAGATAGATATTGTTTATGGGCTGCTGCAGAACCGCAATGTCAGGATCCAGCCCCTCCGGTGCTTTCTTGCCTTCGGGAACTACAAGAAACTGTCCTTCCTGATCAATGGTGAGCAGCGCATAGCCATCGTTGTAGTAATCCACATTAAATTCCTTTGCGTAGGAAAGATCCATACTGTGGTCAAAGGTAAGGCCTGGAATATCCGCAGGCTTATGTTCTGTCTCTGCTGCCTGCACTGCAAAAGCACACCCCAGGATCAGGGTCAGCGTCAGAAATATGTATGAAATTATTTTTTCATTTTTCTTCCTTTTTCATGCTCGAAGAATCAAAATTCAGGGTATACTCAATCTCGTGAGGAGTACTCATGGCTACAGTATCTGCAGTCACTTCCATTTCTGCGTCAAAGACTGTGACCGGGATCTCAAATGTGGAGTTTCCGTCTTTGTTCACCGGCTCATATTTTTCGCCGTCCACGATCATGTAATCATAATTCGGACTGCTCCAGATGATGGTTGCCGTAGCTTCTTTGTCCTTGATCTCTACTTTAGCCGGAGATTCTACAGATGCTCTTCCTGTTCCGCCTGTAAGGGTTACATCCGTCTCATAGGTTCCGTCCTCCAGCTTCAGCTCTTCCGGTTTTTCCCTTCGGATTTTTTGTCGTCAGAGGTTTTTACAGGATTCTTTACGCTGACTTTATGGTCGTACCATTTGCCTTTTTCTCCCAGGATCGCCACGTTAAATTCCTCACCAATGGCCGGTACCGGGATATCAAATCCGTAAACCTCCTCTGTATAACCATCGCTGTACTTCACTGTATCTGTGGTCGGCTCAATGATCTCTGCTCCGTCCTTCTGGGCATCCTCGGCAGTTCCCGCAAACAGGTTAACGATCTTCTTGGAAACCAGACTTACGTGGATGGTCATTTTACCATCTTTGACCGTGAGCTCTCCTTTTTTGTCATTGGCCTCATTTACATGAAACATGCTGCTGTCTGTACCAAACTCTGCTGTATAAACGCCATCTTCCAGGGTATCTGCTTTGGCTGCATCTGTATCCTTTTCTTCGGAAGCTTCTGCTTCCTCACCGGACTCTGTTTTTGTTTCATCTGTTTTTGCCATCGCAGGCACAGAGCCCAGCACCAGGACTGATGCACTTGCCATTGCAAGAATTAAGTTTACATAGCGTTTTTTCATGATAATCTTCTCCCTTCCATAGATACAGCAATCTGCCCGGAAAACAGTCTTCCTGATCTTTCCGGGCAGTTACATTGATTTCTTATAGGTATCTGAACTCACTCAGATATTTTTATATTTATTATTCTGCGGACTCCTCAGCAGAATCAGCCTCTGTATCTGCTGCTGCATCAGAATCTGCGGACTCCTCAGTGCTTCCCAGAGAATCGATGGCTGCCTTTGTATGCTCTACATAAAGCTTCTCAACTGCTTCGATTCTTCCAAGACCCTCGATCTGGCAGTCAACCTTATCGAAGTTTCCGGATGCTACAAACTGGCTCTTCCAGGAATCCTCCTCATCACCGGCCATATCGTTATTTGCATGGTCTCCGGCAACAACCATCAGCGGACGAAGAACAACGTTCTTGTATCCTGCTTCTTTTACCTTCTCGATAACCTTGTCGCAGGCTGTATCTTCCGGCTTACCCTCTACAGTACCGATGAATGCGTTCTTCAATCCAAGGTTTTCCATCTGTGTCTGCATCTGATCGTATGTAACGTTAGCTGTATGAGATGTTCCATGTCCCATGAATACGAATGCTGTGCCAGCCTCAGCTGCTGCATCCATGCTGTCAAATCCGGCCTCTTTGCAAGCCGTATCTGTGATCGCCTGAGCAACGGCTTTCTTGTCATCATTGATCACAGTTGCATCGTCTCCAACCTCACCGAGCATTGGCTCTGCGATAGCTACAGACTCGAATTTATCTTTATAGCCATTGATCGCTTCTGTCATCTCATCGTACTCAGCACCATGCATCAGATGGGTAGGCTGTACAACCAGATTCTTAACACCATTCTCTACTGCACGGTCAAGAGCCTGCTGCATGTTATCGATCACTTCATCATCTCTTGCCTCTACATGGTTGATGATGATCTGTGCTGTAAATGCTCTTCTTACAGACCAGTCCGGATAAGCTTCTGCAAGAGCATCCTCGATTCCCTTGACATCCTCTGCACGGCTGTCATTGAAGGAAGTACCAAAGCTTACAACAAGAAGTTCATTCTCACCGATCTCATCCTGGTTACGCGGATCGTCCTTGGAAGCATCTCCTGTGTCACGTCCGAAATAATCCGGATCTGCATTCTCACCCTCTACCAGTTCTTTCTGAGCATCTGTCAGAGCATCCCATGCTTCTTTGGCTGCCTTGCAGTCCTCATCTGTTGTGTCGTTTCTTTCCTGTACATAGATCTTGTCGATCAGAGCTGCTACATTATCTGCTGCTTCCTGATCTGCATCAGAAGCCTCTGTGGTATCAGCTGCCTCAGCGTTCTCTTCTGTAGCAGAATCCTCTGCTGCCATTGCTGTTGTAGCCGCACCCATAGAGCATGTCATGGAAACTGCGAGCATCAGAGCTAACATTGTTTTTCTTTTCATTTCTCATTGTCCTCTTTTCATGTATTTCCAGAATACTGATATGTACAAAAAAGCAGCAGCTCTCTGCGGCCGCCTGCTCACACATGATTCTCTGCGCAATACAAATACATAAAAAGAAGTTCTGTATTGTTATGGAGAATACCGATTCGTAAACCGCGAATCCCTGAATCTCACAATAAGGCAGTTCTCCTGACTTGGTTCCACGCTGCTTTCCCTTCCCGGTCTCCCAGTGGTTATAAAAGCAACTCCCCTTTCACAGTGACGGTATCGTTCCGGATTCTCACCGGATTCTCTTTTGCACATCCGACTGGATGCAACCTTATCATTATAACATTTGCACATATTTTCTTTTACCTGGTTATCTAACTTTTACCACAAACTCATAAATTTGTCAAGATTGATGTCAGACGATTCACGGTTTTCTGTGATCTTCGCTCACCAAAAACACCTCGCGAAATATTACCAGTGAACAGTAACCGGTTTTCTCCCTGTATCTGTCAGTTATTATCAGAATACTTTCTCCAATATTCATGCACATCCTGCATAAAAAACAGCCCCTTTCTGTCATCACCCTGATATCAGAAAAGGACTGTCTTACACTGGATATTCGCAATCCGCTTCGCTACTTGCTCATAACAGATAAACTGCTTTGCAGTTTATCTGTTAAAATACTCCTGCTCCAGGTATCTGGCTACGTAGACTCCGCTGGCAGATGCATGGGACAGAGAATGGGTCACGCCGCTGCAGTCTCCGATAACAAAGAGACCCTTGTGGCAGGTTTCCAGATTTTCGTCGATCTCAACCTCCATGTTGTAGAATTTAACCTCCACGCCATAAAGCAAAGTATCGTCATCCGCGGTTCCCGGTGCGATCTTATCCAGAGCATAGATCATCTCGATGATGCCATCCAGGATACGTTTCGGCATAACAAGACTTAAATCTCCCGGTGTCGCAGAAAGTGTAGGTGTTACGAAACTTTCCTCAATACGGGCTTTTGTGCTTCGTCTTCCGCGGATCAGATCTCCAAACCGCTGTACCATAACACCACCGCCAAGCATATTGGAAAGTCTTGCAATGCTCTCACCGTATCCGTTGCTGTCATGGAACGGCTCTGAGAAATGCTTGGATACCAGAAGGGCAAAGTTTGTATTGTTGGTATGCTTTGCCGGATCTTCGTAGCTGTGACCGTTTACTGTGATGATACCGTTGGTATTTTCATTCACGACAACACCTCGCGGGTTCATGCAGAAGGTACGGACCATATCCTCAAACTTCTCAGTTCTGTAAACAATCTTGCTCTCATAAAGCTCATCTGTCAGACGGCTGAAAACCTCTGCCGGAAGCTCCACACGGACTCCGATGTCCACACGGTTGGAAAGAGTCGGGATCTTAAGCTCTGTACATACCGTCTCCATCCATTTACTTCCGCTTCGTCCTGCGGAGATGATACAGTAAGTTCCCTCGTAACGCTCATCTCCTACAAAAACTGCATAACCGTCTTCAGTTTTTTCTACTTTGTCAACAGATGCGTCAAAATAGAAGTCCACATGGTCTTTCATTTTTTCATAGAGGTTCTGAAGTACCACATAGTTGATATCTGTTCCCAGATGGCGGACTGATGCATCCAGAAGATGCAGGCCGTTCTGAAGGCAGAGCTTACGGATCTCGCTGTTTGTGGTAGAATAAAGTTTGGTTCCCTCACCGCCATGCATCAGGTTCAGTTTATCTACATATTCCATCAGCTCTGTAGCTGTATCCTTGCCGATATGCTGGTACAGAGTTCCGCCAAACTGATTGGTGATATTGTATTTTCCGTCGGAGAAAGCGCCTGCACCGCCAAATCCCTTCATGATCGCACAGGTTTTGCAGTGAATACAGGATTTTACTTTCTTTCCGTCGATGGGACATTTTCTTTTTTCCAGAGGATGACCGGCTTCAAAAACCGCGATCTTTTTCTCCGGATCATTATTCATCAGTTCATAGGCCGCAAAGATTCCACCGGGACCTGCTCCTACGATCAGTACATCATATTTCATAAATAAAAACTCCTTATCTTGTATTGCACATTTTCAGTGCTTTGTTTTTGCACAAACCCTGTCTATTCTACAACAAGTGTGTTCAAAAGTCACCTGTTTTTTCGGAACCTTCCGATCTTAAGCTTCTTTCCATCTGTTTCCACGGTAATAGCACCGTTTTTCATGGTGTATTCCACCTGACTTCCGGCCGCTTTAAGCCGCTCTACGGTTTCCGGTGACGGATGTCCGTAGGTGTTGGTGGAAGAACAGGAAATGATCGCCACTTCCGGCTTTATTTTCTCAAGAAATGCTTCTGTGGTAGAATAACGGGAACCGTGATGTCCCACCTTCAGACAATCAACATCCTCAAGCCCCCCGGCTGCCAGAAGCTTTTTCTCCGTATCTGCACCGATATCTCCGGTAAAAAGCATCTGAAAATCTCCAAAAGACAGCTCCATCACCATAGCTTCCTCATTCACATCTTTTCCTGTGGCATTTTTCTCCGGCCACAGAACAGAAAAAGATACTTTGCCGCAAGGCAATTCATCCCCTTTTCCTGCTGTCACGACCTTAACTCCGGCTGTTTTTGCTGCCTCTGCAAGCTCCCTCCATGCATCTGGTCTTTCTGCCCAGGCAGGCAGGATCAGATATCCGGCCCGGATGGTTGTAAGACCTTTTCCCATATATTCCAGAAGCTCCTTCACACCGTTGATATGATCCTGATCTGTATGGGAAATAAAAATCCCATCCAGCCAGGAAATCCCCTGACTTTTCAATGCCGGCAAAAGGCAGTATCTTCCAAGATCCGACTGGCTGCTGCTTCCTCCGTCAATCAGAAAATGATGATCCTCCGGGGTCTCCACAAGAATACCGTCCCCCTGTCCTACATCCAGGCAGATCACCTTCAGACTTCCTGCTGGATGATATCCCAGTATCAGGATTCCGACTGCCAGAAAAATACCGGCTGTTATCCGGATAGCATATAGCTTCCAACAACCTGCTTCCGCCCGCTCCTCTGCTAGCTCCGTTTCCTCACAGACTGCTTTTTTCTTCCGGAGCTGTTCTTTTATATACTGCCCCATAAACAGAACTGTGATCAAAAAGCCATAATATACCAGGATCTGCCATATTTCCGGCTCTCCTCCGATCCAGGTACTCCATCCTGACCTTCCTGCCAGACTGCAGAGATGTTCATAAAAAAGCAGCAGTACCCTTGCCGGCAGGAGCACCAGTTTTGCCACGGGAATACTGAGAATTCCCAGAAGCAGCGCCGCCATTCCTCCAGTCAGCACTACCCCCACACTTGGAAGCACCAACAGATTCAAGATAAATCCGGCAATAGAGACTTCTCCGAAAAACTTCAGCATCACCGGCAGAGTCACAAGCTGAAGAGCTATAGGACTTACCAGTGCCTTTGTCCATTTTTTCTCCGCTCCTGCAAGGGCACAGATCTTTTCCGCAGCGAGCCCCATTCCCAGAACACAGCCAAAGGACAGAAGAAATCCACTGTCCAGGAGATAGGCCGGAGATTCCACAAGGATCATCATGGCAGTTACGGAAAGAGCACTCATCATATCATAGATCCGTCCGGTGATCCTGGCTCCCATAGCGATCAAAAACATAGTTACTGCACGCATGGTGGAAACACTCCCTCCGGTCATGATCCCATACTGCAGCATCACTCCCAGAGAAAAAATCCCGGCAGGCCAGATTCCCAGTCCCATCTTCTTTAGAAGGTTGTAAAGCCCCATTCCCAGAATACTGATATGAAGTCCGCTGATGGCAAGGATATGTATGATCCCGGCCAGCTGATAGCGCATCTGTGTTTCCGGATCCAGTTCCTGTTTGTCTCCAAGCGTTATGGCACAAAAAACAGGCGCATCTTTTCCTGCAGCTTCCTTCAGGATCTGTCTGCAGCTTTCTTTTATCTCCAAAAGGAGCTGCCTGTAGCCGGAATACACTGCTGTTTTCTTTTGGAGCACAGCGTTCTTCATAAAATAATAAATATGACGACAGGCGTAAAAGTGTTGGCTGTCAAAGCCCCCCGGATTCGCAGGACCTTCCACTCTTTTCAGCGTTCCCTTGACCAGGATCCGCATTCCCGGTTTCAGATCTTCTTCTTTTTTGAGAAATATTCTTACATTTTCAATTGGAAATTTTTTTGACTGATGGATAAGATATGTTTTTTTCAGATAAACAGACTGGGAAAATTCTGTGTTTTCATACTGTTCCACCTCCCCGCAGATCATGGAACCAGGGTGCGCTTCGATCTGCTCCTGCACATTTAACGGAAGGGGATTCCCCCTGATCAGAGGAATCCCCATAAGCTCCAGTACGCCAAGACTCAGCACCATAAGAACACACAAAAGACACATCGGCCTTTTCGCCATAAATGTTCTCCCGTTTTCTGATATTTTGAAATGTTTTATTTTTCTATTCTTTTTTAGCCTTTGTGTGTGCCAGCAGGCTGTCGTTCCATTCATAGAACTTATAAAGCTGCATATTCTGGCCAAAGGTCACTTCCTTGTTTCCTTCGATGGAAATCTCAACTTTGTCCACATCCGTTGCCGCGATCAGCGTATTTACCACCGAATACACGGCAATCTGTTCCGAAACATCCAGCGCATAATCCTGAAATACGGAATTATAATCCACATAGCAGATTCCGTTTGCTCTCGTCAGGGAAAGTACCTCTGAATTCTCCGGTATTGTAGGATAATGTCCTTTTTCCAGCGGACCTCTTGCAAGCTGCTCCAGAACCACCGTAGCCTTCGGAAGATTTCGTCTGTAGCGGACACTTCTCTGTTCCGCTACCAGTTTATCTCCGTTTTTATTTGTGAAATACAGAGTAAAGGTGTCATAGCTGTACACATCCCCATCGGACCCGGAAAACTCCACAAAGGTGTCGTTGTTCATGGCTCCCACTTCTTCACCCCTGGTATCTGTCAGCGGCTTTTTTACCCACATAGATCTCCACAGAATCCACTCCTGGAACCTGTAAAAAGATCTTCACTATACCTGCCCGCACCAGAAGTTCTCTGGTACGTGACATTTTATCATAGGCCTCATTGAATTCTACGTTCAGGACTCCATCCTGTATGGAATAAGAAGAAATCTTTACCCCATCCGGAAAAAGTGAGATTCCGTCTTCCCGGGTCTCACGGTTATTCAGACTCTCGGAAAAATTGCGCAGCATCACTTCTGTTGTTTCTTTCTCAGGAGTATATTTTTCTTCTTTCAGTCTCGTTTCATCGCTGTTGATATAATAAAATCTATACTGCTGTTCTTCGTTTTTATTTCTTCCCGACAAACCTATGAAAGCAACCAGACCAAAAAGGATGCAGGCAGCGGCCACACAGATGATCAAAATCGTTTTTTTCATGCTGTACCTCCTAGGACGGGATATAGGACAGCGGGATTTTCACGGTAAATGTGGTTCCCTCGCCCTCTTTGCTGGATACCTTGATGATCCCATGATGCATGGCTATAGAACTTCTTGTAATAGCAAGTCCAAGACCGGTTCCGCCGATCTCTCTGGAATGGGATTTATCCACACGATAAAAACGCTCAAAGATCCGTTCAATGGAATCTTCCGGTATTCCCAGGCCGGAATCTGCAACCGTCACATAGAAATCCTTATGATCCGCATCCAGTGTTACGCGGACCCATCCCTCATCTACATTGTATTTGATACCATTTTCGACCAGGTTACTGATGGCAAGGGTAAATTTCACCTCATCCACATCTGCCGTTACCGGTCGGAACGAATCCAGGATCAGGTCAATCCTTCTCTGATCTGCAATAGGACGGAGACGCTTCAGAATATTCTCCAGCAGCTCATTGATATTCATATTACGGATATTCATATCTGCTGCTTTTTTGTCCATTTTTACCAGGGAGAGCAAATCGGTGATGATCTTGTTCTCTCTGTCAATCTCTTCTGTGATATCAGAAAGAAATTCCTGATACAGTTCCTCCGGAACCCCCTGCTGTCCTACCAGCGAATCCGCCAGAACCTTCATTGAAGTCATAGGTGTCTTCAGCTCATGAGACACATTGGATACAAACTCCTGTCTGGATTCATCCAACGTCTTCATTCTGGAAAGCATCTTGTTAAATGCATCTGTGATCAAAGCTGTCTCTGTATAATCCGGTACCGAGATCTCCTCATTCTGATATCCGTCTGTAAGGTCCTCGATTGCTTTCGTTACCCTGGCAAATGGCTTCACCAGGATCGTGGAAAGAATATATCCCAGAAAAATGGCCAGCACTACAATGATACCGATGATCAGAATCCCTTTCTGCTCCAGTTCATGGATGGTTGCTGTCACCTCACTGGAAGATGCCATGATCATCATGGCACCCTGCACCTGTTTTACATCCGGACTTTTTACCGGAACTGCCAGGATCAGCTTCTGGCTGTCAGAGTCATATTGGTAGGCATCTTCTCCTTTAAAACAGTTCAATACTTTCTGGGAAACCAGAGTCCTGCCCTCATCCACGCCATAGGTATCCTTGATGATCCTGAAATCCCTGTCTACAATGAGAATCCTGCCACCATAGCTGTTGGACAGTAATTCCAGCTTGCTGTTCACCGTCTGAGAGCTGGTGTCATTCAGATAATTCTCCTTGATCAGCAGGTCGCACATGATGTCACAGATGTTCTCCATGCTCTGCACACGGTTGGCAATGGCACGATCTTCATAGTTGGCAATGACCATTTCCGTTACGATGACACTCGGTACGATTCCCAGTATGATCAGGATGATCAGAATACGAAAGCGGAGACTTTTGAAAAATTTGCCGTTCTTTTTGAACTTCACAGGTTATGCCTGGAAATAGTAGCCCACACCCCATTTGGTGTGTACATATTTCGGCTCACTGGGATTGGCCTCGATCTTTTCTCTCAGGCGGCGGATATGTACATCTACGGTACGGACATCTCCCGGATATTCATAGCCCCATACGATATTCAGAAGATTTTCTCTGCTGTATACCTTGTTCGGATTGAATACCAGCAGCTCCAGCACATCAAATTCCTTGGCTGTGAGGTTGATCTCTTTTCCGGAGATAAATACGCGGCGTCCTTCGCAGTCCAGCTTCAGTTCTCCGACTTCCACAGTCTTGGCCTTCTCCTGCTTGTCCTGTTTGCTGCCTGCACGGCGGATGATTGCCTTGATGCGGGCTTTGACTTCCAGGATGTTGAAAGGCTTGGTGACATAATCATCAGCTCCGTATTCCAGACCCAGGATCTTATCCATATCTTCTCCTTTTGCTGTAAGCATGATGATCGGAACATTGGAAAATTCACGGATCTGCTGGCATACCTCAAGACCGTCCATTTTTGGAAGCATCAGGTCAAGAAGGATGATATCGTACTCTCCTGCTTTTGCTTTTTCCAGTGCTTCCTCTCCGTCATAGGCACAGTCCACTTCCATTCCGTCCTGCTCCAGACTGAAGCGAAGTCCCTTGACAATCAGTTTCTCATCATCTACTACCAATACTTTCCTGCTCATTTAGCGCTCCTTACTTTATTGCTATTTTATCCTTTATCTTCTCATAGGTTCCTTCTTTGATGCCTGGTACATTCATGATATCCTCTGCTGAAGTAAAGGGACCGTTCTCTTCCCTGTAAGCGATGATCGCCAGGGCCTTGGACTCCCCTACACCTGTGAGAGTAGTAAGCTGGGATACATCAGCGGTGTTCAGATCGATCTTCTGCTCTGTGGAAGATGCAGTCTCAGCTTCACCGGAATCCTCTCCGGCGGATTTCTGTCCGCTCGCCGTTTCGGTACTGTTTTCTGCTGTGACTTCCGATCCATCCTGGGTAGCTGCGATCCGCTGGCTGTCCACCTCCGCCTGGGTAGGCACATAAACCTGCTGTCCATCGGAAAGTCCCTTAGCACGGTTGAGATAGCTTGCTGCAGCTTCCGGAAGATATCCTCCGGCCTGCTCGATAGCCTGAAAAACACGGCTGCCATATGGAAGCTCATAGACTCCCGGACTGGTCACTGCTCCACATATATCTACATAAATGGTCTGAGGGGTGTCTGAGATCTCCGGCAGCTGTTTTTCAACCTCCGGAGCCGGTTCCTCCGCAGACTCATTCTGTTTCTTCTGTGATATATCTGCCGCAGCCCCTGCGGATGCCTTCCCGGATACTTCACTTTCCGTATCCTTCGGTTTTTCCTGCTCTGCATCCATTCCGGATGCTTCCGTACTTTCTTCCTGCACCAGTTCTTTCTCCAGAAATTCTGTTCCGTTATCCTTACAGCCTGTCAGCCCTGCCAGGATTTGTAACAAAAATATGGAAAAAACAAACCGAACACTTCTGATATGTGATCTTATTTTCATAGGTAGGCGGTTCACTCCTTTCCGCCGATGTGGCGGCAGGTGCCCCGTTACTCATGCAAAACCATACCTTATTTTAACGAAGTATTACAAATATTACAATACTTTTATTTCTATTTCCATTTGAAAATAACCACACCTGCAATACAGATCAGCATTCCCAACAGCTTTCTCCACTGAAAATCTGCTCTTTCCACACCGAAAATCCCCAACAATTCTATAAGATAAGCCACCGCAAGCTGAGAAATGACAATAAGCATAACCGCCCGCGCAGGCCCCAGACTTCCCATACTCCGGATCACTGTGATAGTGATAAATGCACCGATCACTCCTCCGAGTAAATTATATTTATCCTCTACCTGCCACAGCATGCCGATACTTTCTCTGCCTGTGAAAAACCATGCTGCCACACAGACCAGAAATGCAGAAAACTGTACCCAGCCGGTTGAAACCCACAGACTGGTCTGTTTTGTTACATTTGTGTTAAATACCCCTTGAATACTCATCAGTGCACCTGAGAGCAGTGCTGACCAAAATCCCCACATAAAAATCCCTCCATATATACTCCATTTCCGGTATTACTGTTGGAAAAAGGCGCTGCATATTTCTGCAACGCCTTTACGGTTTCTTATAATTTAGTTTATGTGATTTTCCTGCAATTATACACACTGCTGCTCTGTTTTCTCATCCGCATAATATTTATATACATGATCACGAAACGCTCTTTATTCCGGAAAATATTTTCTGAGATATATCCTTCCGGAAAACGCAATATGCGGCATCTCATAAAAAATGGCTGTTTTCGGACAGATTGGACGATAGAGTGGGTCTGCCACAATGATCCTGGCTGTTTTCAGCTTTTCTTCCATGGCTTCCTCGCCACAGATGGTTTCATCTCCCTTGCGCAAAAGTCCCTCTGTGATCTCCAGCGGACAGAGCAGCTGAACCTTTTTTCCGTATTTCTGCTCTATGACTGCTGCCAGGGAGCCCATGGTAACCGGTTCTCCGATGATGGTAATGTCCGGTACGGAAAAAATATCTCATCTTTGTCGGGCATTTCCCTGCTTTCTCCTGAAGGGTCAGATACTGCTGACAGACTGTTCCTTCCCTGAAAATAGATTACCTGCTCCGGAGTTACTTTCCACAGTTCCTCCTGTTTTCCTAAGATCTGCCCTCCGCTTTCCTCTGCGGAGTCATCCTTCTTATTTACCCACTCTCCACAGGATCTATCCGCGATCCGCTCAAGTGCATCTGAAATCTGTCCCTCATAGCCTTCCACAGGAGTCCCCACGAGAAATGGCGTACCGAATTTTTCTTTCAGCACATTGGCCGCCGGGATCCCCACAGAGGATACCACAAGGTTTACCGCTGCTTCACCGGCACGGGACAAAGCTTCCAGCGTATCCCCCATAGCCCAGGTGGAAAGTATCTCCCAGCCATAGTTTTTCAGACGTTTTTTCATTGCATCTACTGCAGACTGCGGGCCAAGATCGAGGGGTGTTGCTCCAAGAAGATTTAATTTCCTGCTTCTCTTCTCTGTAGATCTTTCCGCAGATCCCGTCGGTACTTCTAAACACCTTCCGGTTTTCTCTGCTGCTCCTGTGAAATGTCCGGCGATTTCCGCCAGTGCCAGCCCTGCTCCGTATACATAGTCGTGCATGCCGCTGGTCGGAACCGAAAATACCGGAATTTCGGTCCTTGCTGTAAGTGCACGGGCCAGTCCCTGAAAATCTGTTCCGTTCATAAAGGGGATCGGTGAACTTGCAAGTGCAATAAATTTCGGTTTCAGCTCCTTTTCCGCCTCTTCGATATCCTGAAGAAATTTCTCATCATTTCCCATAATGGCATCGATATCCGTAAGACCTGAGATAAAGATCAGACTGTCCTGGTCGTACCACCGGATCTCATCATGGGTATTATAGGTAGAATTACAGCCGGAGGGATCATGCATCACTGTCATTCCTCCAAGCTCATACAACGCGGAGCAGACACCCGACACGTCTGCCGTGTAGATTGGTATGATCCGATATGCCTGTCTCATATGCAGCTTTCGCACCCCCATCCCTTTCGAACGATCAGATCCTCCGGAGCTTTTTCCTCATTAAATGCCTCCAGCATCAGCTGTGCAGTACGTCTAATCCCGTCAAAGCCCCAGAGCCCGCCGCCCTGTACCATATTGACAAAATTCCGGCTTCCGGTAAACCAGGCTGCTTTTTGTCCGACGGCAAGGATTTTTCCGAAATGCTGCCGTGGCCGCACTCTCATCTCCGGGCGAACAGTCGAAATCAGCCTGAGTTCCGGATAATTCTCCTTCAGCCAGAAAAATACTTCTTTTTCTTCCGGGCTGATACTGTCCAGAAAAACGGACTGTACCTGAAATCCATGGGTAAGGAGAAGCTTTGCAAGTCCCAGAGGTCTTGGATGAAAAAGATAATCCACAGCTATGGGAGTGTCACCGATGATCTGGTGTGCATGGGAAAGAGCCTCCTCGCATTTTCGGATCTCCGTTTTGATATCCAGGCCATTTTTACCGCAGCTGTGCTGATCCAGCAGCTCCAGCAAATACTTTTCCTGCGTCTCTATCTCCTCATAGTCAAAGCTTCCGGGCAGATATAAAAACGGCCTTCCAAGTCTCTCCGCCTGCTGCTGTACTCCGAATTTTCCTGCCGGATAGCAGTTAAGGATCAGGCTTCCCTCTCCCAGGCTCTGATAATCCTCCCAGTTCTTACAGGCCGGTGCTTCCCGGAGACGGATTCCGTTCTTTTTCAGGATCCGGCAGATATCTGCACTCTCATCCAGCACAAAATCACTGCCCAGGACTGTGACACATTCCGGATCTGCTTTCCTCTCCGGTACTGCATCATACATGGCACGGCGCAGCTTCTGATCCGGAGTCGGACCTGTTTTCTGCATGACAGGATCCATAAAGCATCGCATAAAAAAGATCTCCGGAAATCTTTCTTCCAGTTCGCCGTAGATGCGGTCCAGATCACTTCCCAGAAAATGATGAAGACACACGGTAAAAAGCAAGACTGCCTTTGGCTTCTCATCCAGCCGGTTCAGAATGTCCGTCACTCCTTCAATGGTCACATCCTCCAGATTTCCGCCCAGAAGATCCTTTTCCTCCACGATCACAAAGGAAAAACGGTCTGCCGCATTCATCTCTGCGGCAGTCAGCACAACGCCACGCATGCAGTTATCCGCACAGACGTAGATCTGCCTTGCTTCCGGAACCAGCATTCCCGTATGTACGATATTCCAGTTTCCATGGACCGGTGAATTAAATTCCAGCCCCGGCTGAAAGGGAACCGGAAAAGAGGCTTCCTTTATAAATATTTCTGTTTTTCCCGAAAGCTCTCTGTTACCAACTCTTTTTAACATGAGCCTTCCTCCCTGCATGCATTCAGAATCTGCTCGGCCAGTGTCCGGTACTCCTCTGCCATCTCACAATCCGGATAAGCTTCCAGAAGAGTTTTTCCTCGATTCTCTGCTTCCAGAACCAGAGCACTTCTGGAAAGCGTTCCCACTACCCGCGTATGAAAATCCTCTGCCAGCTCCCGGACTTTTTCTTCCTCTCCCGGCACGTTCCGCCGGTTCAGGATCACGCCGCCAAGAGATGCATATCCTCTGTTTCTAAAATTATCCACTGCCATGGCAATATTTGCCCCTGCATGGATGGCCATGTTTTCTCCGGAGGTGATGATAAATACCTTATCTGCATACCCATTTCGCATGGGCATGGAAAATCCACCGCAGACAACATCTCCCAGTACGTCATAAAAAACAATGTCCGGTTTATAGGTCTCATAGGCTCCGTTTTCCTTAAGCTTCTCGAGAGCAGTAATGATACCTCTTCCCGCACATCCAAGCCCCGGTGCAGGACCGCCGGCTTCCACACAGACTACACCCCCATATCCGATCTGCACCATATCCGTAAGCTTCAGCTCCTGGCGTTTTTCGTTATAAAGCTCCAGCACAGTGGGAACTTTTTTCCATGCCTGAGAAGGATCGTGGAATCTGCCTTGGGATCACAGCCGATCTGCATCACTTTCATTCCTTTTTCCGCAAGGGCAGCTGCCACATTGGAAACCGTAGTAGATTTTCCGATGCCGCCCTTTCCGTATACCGCAACTTTTATCATTTTCTGTCCTCCGCTTTTGTGATCACATTGGAATATGCCGTTTTGGCGGAAACTCCACTGAGGCGTCCGATCTTTCCGGATAAGGAGCTGATCACATCCTGTGGTGCGTCAATGGCAATACTGATGATATTGATGCCTTTTTCCCGGTAAGGGATCCCCATTCTCCCGATAATATATTTTCCCGCTTCATGAAGAAAACGGTTGATATCATCGATCACGTCATTGTTTTCCACAATGATCGAGATCAATGCCACTCTTGTCTCCATAAGATCTGACTCTCCTTTCCGATATTATCAGCAGATCCTCGGCAGAAGCTCTCCTCCCGGCTGCGGAAGAAGTGCCTGCGTTCCGATCTCCGTAGTCATGACAACCTTTCCCGACTGTTCTTCCGTAACTTCACCGATAATGGCTGCGTCCCTGGAATAAGGACATTTACGCAGTGCTTCCACGATCCTTCCTGCCTCTTCCTTTGGTGCCATGATCACCATTCGTCCCTCACATGCCAGATAAAGAGGCTCCAGGCCAAGCATGCCGCAGACACCCTTTACCTCCGGAGCTACCGGAACAGCTGCTGCATCCAGGCGGATTCCTACGTTACTCTGTCCTGCGATCTCATAAAGAACCGTTCCGACACCACCTCTTGTGGCATCACGGATCACATGAATGTTGTGGGTGGCATCCAGTACCTCTTTTACAGCTCCCCACAGCGGTGCGCAGTCACTTGTCACATCTGCGTCAATGCCGAAATCCTCTCTTGCCAGAAGAATGGTGCATCCATGTCTTCCCACATCACCGGTTACAATAATGGCATCTCCCGGTTTTGCCAGCTCACCGCCTACCTGAACGCCCTCCTGGATCTCACCCATTCCGGTTGTTGTGATAAACACACCGTCAACCTGACCTTTTCCTGCCACCTTAGTATCTCCGGAAACAATACGCACTCCGGCTTCTTTTGCTGTTTTTTCCATGGCTGCGGCGATCTCCTCCAGCTTCTCCATGGGAAAACCCTCCTCAATGACAAAAGCGCAGGTAAGATACATCGGTTTTGCTCCCATACAGGCAAGGTCATTAACGGTTCCGCAGATGGAAAGCTTGCCGATATTTCCCCCCGGAAAAAATGCCGGAGAAACAATAAATCCATCGGTGGATACTGCCATTTTTCCTGCAGGCGGAACCAGCACGGCCGCATCATCGGCTGTGAGATCCGGGTTTGCAAAATGCGCTTTGAATACTTCATCGATCAGTTCTGAGGTCTGACGGCCTCCGGCACCGTGTGCCATGGTCACTGTTTTATTTTCCATAATATTATCTTCTTTCTATGCTGGGTCAAAGGAATTTCATATCGGTTTCATCCTGTCAGATCTTCCGGATACGATCCTTCGTTTGTACTATATGTAATGTATCATATTTCGCAGTCCATTAAAGCGGACATCAGTTTCCGTACATAAAATATGCGGAACATGCTCCTTCATTGGATACCATACAGGCACCTACCGGATGCTGCGGGGTACAGACCTTTCCGAATACCTTACAATCTGATGGCCTGCATTTTCCCTGAAGCACATCCCCACAGCGACAGGCCGGATTTGGCCTGCCCTGGATCGGCGGCACTGCATATTTTTTTCTGGCATCAAAGGCTTCCCACTCCTTCCGGAGCACCAGGCCGGACCCCGGGATCACACCCAGACCGCGCCATTCGGAATCACAGGGCTCCATCAGTTCTTCGATCAGCTTCTGTGCCTCCGGGCTTCCCTCACTTTTTACCACACGGGGATAGCAGTTCACAAAGAACGGTTTTCCTTCCTGAAAACGTACCAGTGCAACAGCCAGTGCCGTAAGCAGCTCCTTCGCTGTAAAGCCTGCCACCACACCACTGATACCTTCCTCTGCCAGCTGCTCACAGAGCGCAGTTCCTGTGATCGCATTGACATGTCCCGGATAAAGGAACACATCCGCACTGCCCTTTAATGCCTGATAAGCCTGGGGCATGGTCTTGTTTGCCACAAGGAGCGAATAATTGGAAAGTCCGTCCTCTCCGGCCTTTTTCACGGAAAGACAGCCGGCAGGCGTGGTGGTCTCAAAGCCAACGGAAAGAAATACCACCTGCTCTTTTGGATGCTCTTTCGCATATTTTTCTGCATCTGCCGGTGAATAGACGATCCGTATCCTGGCGCCTTCTGCCCTGGCATCTGCAAGGCTTTTCTTTGTTCCCGGTACGCGGACAAGATCACCGAATGTGCAGATCGTCACCTGTTTTTCCAGAGCAAGATAAACGGCCTCGTCAATAAACCCTACCGGTGTTACACAGACCGGACATCCCGGTCCTGAGATCAGCTCCACCTGCGGCGGCAGAAGCTTGCGGATCCCCAGACGGAAGATCTCGTGGGTATGTGTTCCGCAGACCTCCATGATCCGCACCGGCGGCCCCTGATATCCTTCTATGATCTCTCTTGCTGTTTTTTTCCTCTCTTCCATCACAGCAGTTCCTCCATCAGCTGGTCTGTCTCTTCCTCGTCATCATCGGTGATCTTTGCAATGGCAACACCTGCATGCACCATCACATAATCCCCCGGCTCCAGGTCTCCCAGGAGCTGGGCGGAAACCTCTCTCTTTGCGCCGCCTGCATCCACCACTGCTGTTCCGTCACTGATCTTTACTACTTTTGCTGATAATCCTACACACATATCTGTGCCTCCCATCCTGCATTTCTGCTGTATGCTCCATGCGTTATCATAAAACATTTTTGATCCGTATCTGCATAATCTCGTCTATATTTATCTGTGCCGCTGCACATAAGCCATCCCATACACCGCCTGTCCCAGTGCGATCCCTCCGTCATTCGGCGGGATCAGGCTGTGCTTCAAAACTTTAAACCCCATTTCCGTAAGGCCGTCATCTACCAGCTCCAGAAGCAGCCGGTTCTGAAAGACACCGCCACTTAATGCCACTTTCCGGATTCCGGTCTGCCGCTCTGCTTCCTCACAGGCTGCAAGGATCTCATCTGCCAGTGCCCGGTGAAATCCATAAGCCAGCTTCCCGGGATCCTCTCCTGCAAGCCTTGCCCGGACCAGATATGCAACGATCTCACCTGTATTTAAAATAAATTTTCGTTCATCTTCAGACGCTTCTGAGATGCCTGTGCTTTCCGGAATGTCTTCCTTTTCTGACATCCGTATCTTCAGATTTTCTTCCGGATTTTTCTTCTGCATCTCCCGCTGCTTTCTCCAGGCCTCCGCCGCAAATTCCAATGCTGTGGACGCTTCTCCCTCAAAGGTAGACGCTCTCCGGATCCCCAGGATCGCACTGACTCCGTCAAAAAGTCTTCCTGCACTGGTGGAAGTCACGGCATTGATCTTCCGCTGTGCCATAGTCACCAGTACCTTTGCTTCCTGATCTGTACAAAGTCCCAATTTACGGATAGTATCCAGGGTTTTTTCCAGATTTCCCATATTCTTCCAGATCAGGGAAACGGCGATCCGCCAGCCTTCTTTTGCGGAAATATCTCCGCCAACCTGGACAAAGGGTTCTATACTTCCAAGCCTTGTAAATCCTTGACAGTCTGCAACCAGGAGCTCTCCGCCCCAGATGGTTCCATCGGTTCCATAGCCTGTTCCGTCAAAGGAAACCCCTATCACCTTTTCTTCGCAGTCATTTTCTGCCATGCAGGATAAAATGTGTGCATAATGATGCTGCACCCTCAGAACCGGAAGCCCTAGCTCCTCTGCCACCACTGTGGAATTATATTTAGGGTGAAGATCACAGACCACTACCTCCGGCTGCACCTCCAGAAGTGTTTCCAACCGCCCGATCGTTTCCTTCAGGGCTTTTACCGTTCGAAGATCCTCCAGATCTCCCACATAAGGGGAAGGATAAAAACGGTTATCCACACCAATGCAGAAGGTGTTCTTAAGTTCTCCACCTGCTGCGATCACCTGGCCCTTCCAGGGTGTGGAGACCATAAACGGAAGAGGCGCATACCCGCGGGAACGGCGGATCATATAGGGTTCACCCTTATAGAAATCCATCACCGAATCGTCGGCCCGGATACGTATCTTCCTGTTGTGGGAAAGAATGCAGTCACAGAGATGGGAAAGCTCCTCTACCGCCTCCTCATCATCTCTGCAGATCGGCGCCCCGGAAGTATTTCCGCTGGTCATTACCAGAAGCCCGGGCATCCGGATCCCATCATCGTAATGAAAAAGAAGCAGCTGAACCGGTGCATAGGGAAGCATGACACCCACCTTGGGATTCCCGGGTGCAATGCTCTCACAAAGCCCCGTTTCTCCCGGCAGCTTATCCAACAGCAGGATCGGCTTCTGATGACCGGTAAGGATCTTCTCCTGTTCCTCGCTGACCTTACAGATCTTCTTCACAGCTTCCATATCCTGTGCCATCACTGCAAAAGGCTTCACCGGACGCCGTTTCCGCTGCCGCAGCCGCTGTACAGCCTCCTCACTGGTAGCATCACAGCAAAGGTGAAAACCACCGATCCCTTTGATGGCCACGATCCCGCCGGAAGCAATGATCTTCCTTGTATAAGTGATAGCCTCCCGTCCCCGTTCCTCTCTTCCCGCCAGGTATACCTCAGGGCCGCAGTCATTACAGCACACCGGCTGGGCATCATAGCGTCTGGTATCCGGGTTATGGTACTCATCCGCACAGGAGGGACACATAGGAAATTCCTTCATACTGGTCCGTTCACGGTCATAAGGAAGGGAATCCAGGATCGTCAGTCTCGGACCGCAGCAGGTACAGTTGATAAAGGGATGCAGATACCGCCTGTTTTCCGGATCAAACATCTCCGCCTTACATTCATCGCAGATCGCGATATCCGGGGAGACAAAGATTTCGCCCTTTGTCTTCTCACTTTCGATGATATCAAACTGTGTAAATTTCTCCGGCTCCTCCACCGGTTCTTCAAGAAGCTTCAGGATAGCTGCACGCTTCGGTGGCTTATTCCCGATATCTGCGATAAAGGCATCCACATCCTGCTGCTTACCCTGAGCAAAAATCTCCACATAGGGTCCTTTATTGGACACACTGCCACGGATTCCTCTTGCCATAGCATGACGACTCACCGTAGGGCGAAATCCCACTCCCTGTACGATCCCGTAAACACGGATCATTTTCGTAATTTCCCGCTCCATATGTTTCTCCATTCCCTGCAGCTGTTTCCACTGATCCGGCTGCAGCATGCATGTAACTTTATATCCTGCCCTTATGGACTACCTGCATTTTCCGGATACCGCAAAATGCACTGTATCCACAAACACTCCTGAAAAAGCCTTTGTCATCCGCTTCATACATGGATCTGCAAAGATCACGTCATATCCGCCCTTCTCTGCCAGTTCCATGTAATCTTCCTCATCCCTTAATGACACATCGCCCTCCTCCAGGAGATTTTTTTCCATGGAAAACCAGCTTGCCACGGTGAGCTCTCCGTCCGCACCACGTTTCCGTAGCTCCTCTCTTATGGAACCGGCCATCACCTGCTGCTGCACGATGAGAATCTTTTTTCCTGTATAATCCATATCAGGAACCAGCTCTTCCGCCAGAGGATATCCCACCTCATAAGGTGTTCCGAAGGTTTTCTCCAGATATCTGGCACATTCCAGTGCCGCAGGAGAAACCACGATATTTTTTCCGCAGAGGAGGCTTTTTTACCTCATCAAGCCCGTCTCCCATTCCGTAGCAGACTGCTCTCTGTCCTCTGGCACGGAATTTTTCACGGATCTTGTCTGCTGCTTTCAGGTCACTGACATCCTGAGGTGTCATTCCGAGAATTCCTGTCTTACCAGCCTCCACAGGCAGCTTTTCCCGGGCAAAGGCTTTAAAAAGCTCCAGATAAGCCTTCCGCTCTCCCGCATCATAAAGCTCCATTCCGTTGGTATTTACTGCAAGCACCGGAAGATCTGTTTTCTTCTCGCACATCCGCCGCAGTGCCTGATGATCCGTTCCGATCACAGCAGGTACCGGTGTTCCGATAATGGCTGCAAAGCCTGCCTCCACCTTTACTGCTGCATCCACAAGCTTGGCAACCAGGCGGTCATCCCGTCCCAGGATGGCATCCATATCCCGAAGTCCTGCACTGAATACCGCACTTTTCTGTTCAAACCATCTTGGTTCATCAAAGCCGCAGACATTTCCCGCACATCCTCCTGCATCACAGATCACGATGATCCCGCCAAGCTCATACAGCACTGACACGGCTCCGGACTGATCCGGTGCAAAAGGTGTCAGATATTTCCGAAGTCCTCTCATACCTTTTCTCCCTTCTGCAAAACTTTCTCTGTCAGTGTTTCAAACAGCCTGCGTACCCCTGCATAGCCATAGGGCTGCCGGTCCTGATTCCACACGGCATTTGGCTGATCCCGGTGATAATATCCTGCATCCTTTCCTATAGTAAGGTTCACTCCGCTCCCGGACGGATCGTAATACAGCATGGTGGGTTCCATATTGGAAAAACCTTTGTATTCGGACTCAATTCCGCAAGATGCCGTATGTATACAAAATTCTCGGCTGTGATAGTTCCGTAGATCTCCGGCACCCGGAAACCATACCGCACCAGGGCCAGGGCCAGCTCAAAGGAATCTCCGTTCATGCACTCCCCTACAGCAAAAGACGCATCCGGACAGACCTCCCGGAATCTCTCCACTGCCTCTTCTGCTGTTTTTTTATACACTTCCTGATCAAACGAGACTCCAAGAACCTGTCCCAAGGCACGATACTGATTTTCGATCTTATCTGTCTGGTAGAGCCTCCGAAGCTCAATAAAAGGAATCTTCAGCCGGTCATGAAAATCCTCCGCTGCAAACCTTGCTTCCGGATGAAGCACCAGATTAAAATTGGCCTGTGACATGGTCTGATATTCTTCATAATCCTTACATCTTGAGATCTCATGGATGGTCTTTACGCCTGCCTGCTGCAGCAGCTCATACATCTCACAGTCATCAACCAGCGGCGAAAAAATCCCAGAAGATTGACCACATTTCCCTTTTTTTCTGTGGCTCAAGGAGGGAGTATAAGGACTGGCGCACATGGACCATAGGCGGCTTTCTGCCCTCACGTGTCAGTGCGTACATGTAACAGGGGCGCACCGGAATATCCACCTTTTCCTCTGCCTTCCGGCAGACACGTTCCATATCCGTTCCCAGAAGTGCATCCACACAGGTGATACAGATCATCACCACAGACGGCTTCTTCTCACAGCAGTCGCAGATCTCTTTTACCGCTTTCGGGATCTTTTTCAGGTGACGGCCTGTAACAATATCCGTCTCGTCCATCATCAGATAAAAAAATCGATCATTGTACTCCGGCATGGAGCTGATAAGAGAAGTATTTCTTCCGCAGCATCCCGGTGCCACGATCAGCATAATGGAATCCGGCACTGCAAGCCCGGCCCGCTTTACGCCAAAGCCCTCCGCTCCCGGAGAGTTAAATGCCAGAGTTGCCGGAGAGCTGTAGATCAGATGCTTCCCGGAGATCATCTGCGGAGGGATCGCTTCCAGCCCGCCCCGGGCCAGTTCTTCTGCAGTTGCAAAATATGCTTCCTTTTTCATATATCCTCCTTCTCCGCTTCTTCACTTTCCAATAGCTTCCTCGCCAGTGCAAAAAATTTCTCACTGATCTCAGAATTCTCATCTCCCTCGATCACCGTTTTGCCCTGATCCTCCCATCGGATGATCTCGTCACTTCTCGGGATCTCACCCACGACCGGGATATTATTTTTTTTGCAAAAGCATTTACTTTTTCCGTTTCATTCTCCACATTCCTGTGATTCAGCACGATTCCGAAGATTCTCGCATAGCTTCGATCCTCAAAATTCCGCACAGCACTGGAAATATTATTGGCTGCATAGAGTGCCATTTTCTCTCCGGATGTGACAATGAGTACTTTTTCCGCATAGCCCTCCCGGATCGGTGCCGCAAAACCGCCGCATACTACATCTCCAAGAACATCGTAAAGCACTACATCCGGCTTCCAGGTCTCAAAAAGCTTCAGATCCTCCAGAAGCTGAAAGGTTGCGATGATACCTCTGCCTGCACAGCCAAGTCCCGGCGTGGGGCCGCCGGTCTCAATGCAGAGGACTCCACCAAAGCCCTCCTTTGAAATATCCTCCAGCTTTTCCGGCTCCTCATCCTCTTCCCGCATATAATTCATTACCGGCCGCAGAGGTTCTCCCCCAAGAAGATTGATGGTGGAATCCGCCTTGGGATCACAACCGATCTGGATCACTCTCTTCCCCATGGCTGCAAAAGCCGCCGCCAGGTTGGACGTCACTGTAGACTTTCCGATACCGCCCTTTCCGTATACTGCTACCTTCAGCATAAAATCCTCCCTAATTCATTCTGTCCGCTCCCGCAGATATTTTTCATAAAAAAGCTCTTTCACGTACAAGGTGAAAGAGTCCCGTATTCCGCTCACAAAACAAAGTCAAGCGGATATTCGCGATCCGCATTTGCTGCTTGTTCATAACCGAATAACTGCTTCGCAGCTGATTCGGTTAAGCTGTGCCGGATGAACAACGATTCCTGCTCGGATATTCCTTGCCGTCAAAGTCTGTTTCCTGCTGTATTTTGTTTTAATGCCTCATCCGGATAGAAAGAAAATATTTCGTTCCGTCTGAATTTTTCTATTTTTATTATACAATGGTGTACATTAGTGAGTCAATTGCAACTCTGACTTTTTATACAAAAAAGACCCCAAGGCGAAATATTTTTAAGCATTTCGCCGAGAAGTCTCTTCTCTGATCTGCCGGCTCAGAAGCCGCGGCAAAGTTATTCTTATGATAAAGCTTTACTGGATAGAAACTACGTGATATCCTCTGTCTTCCACTACCTTCTTAAGCTCTTCGTTGGAGATCTCTCTGTCGTAGGAAACCACTGCCTCACCTTTTTTCAGGCTTACTTTTGCTGCCGCACCGTCAATGCGGTTGATCGCTCTTGTGACGCTGGCCACACAGTTCTCACAGTGCATGCCTGTGATCTTCATGGTTTTCTCACCCAGCTTGGTTCCATCCAGCCTCTTCTTCGGGATCTCCGGCTTGCTGCCGCCTCCGCCCTTCAGATGTTTATATGCGCCTTTTCCGGCAAACAGCATAATGATGATAACAACGATGACAACAATTGCATTTGCCATGATTTCTTTCCCTCCTGGTTACTTATGCATTCCACTGCAGCCGGAGCAGCCGGAACAATGACCGGAGCAGCTGCCGCCACAGCCACCTGTACGTGTGTTACCGGCACAGCCGACACAGCTGAGCCCCTGTTTCTTTCTTGAATAGAGATAACTGACCACAAATACGCCATATGCGATCACCAGTGCCAGTACAATAATATCCGCTATCATACTCATATCTGTCACCCTTTCTTTCGCTGTACAGCCTGTGAACTGCTGCCAGCCTCTGATGAATACTTTTGTAAAAAAACTTCCATATTTCTTCAGGCTTATTATAGCACAGAAGACCAGGTATTTACATCCCCGGTCTCCTGCATTTCTTATCATTTCAGCTGTTCTTACAGCATCATTTCAAAGCTATCATATGTACCGGATCGTTACTGTATGACCGGTTTTCAATTACTCTGCTGCCTGTACAGATCTCTTTGTAACGTCGTTCTGGTTCTTGTACGGATCTGGTCTGAACAGAAGGAAGAGCAGGATCGCTACAAGGATCAGCGCTACGATCGTTCCAATTCCGAAGGAACCGGCACCTGTGACAACAAGACCGATCTGGTATACACAAAGTGTTACAACATAAGCAAAAATGTTCTGGAAGAAAATTGCAAACCAGAACCATTTTCTGGACTGCATCTCATGTGCCATTGTAGAAATAGCTGCAAGGCACGGAGAATCAAGCAGGTTGAACAGCAGGAAAGAAAATGCTGCTACTGCTGTCGGGAACCATGCTTTGATCGCTGCACCAACGATCATGGTATCCTCTGCATCATCACCAGCTACGTTTGCAAGAACACCCATTGTACTTACGATGGACTCTTTTGCGGAGAATCCGGAGATGGAGGCTGCAACCGGCTGCCATTTGCCAAATCCAAGAGGAGCAAAGATCGGAGCAAGGATACCGCCAAGGATAGCCATGATACTGTCATTGCTGTCCTCAACAAATCCGATTCCGCTTCCTGTATTTCCGATACTGGAAAGGATCCACATGATAACGGTTGCAAGGAAAAGAATGGTACCGGCTTTGATGATGAAGCCTTTCAGTCTCTCCCAAACATGAAGCAGAACTGTCTTTACAGACGGAATGTGATACTGTGGAAGCTCCATTACGAACGGAGCAGGTTTACCGGAGAAAGGTTTTGTTTTCTTCAGGATGATCGCAGCTACAAGAACTGCTACAACACCGATGAAGTACATCAGTGGTGTGATGAAACCAGCAGCTACATAGTCACCGGTTGCATAAGCGGTCATGATACCACCCATAAGGGCGATAACAGGAAGCTTGGCACCACATGGGATAAATGTTGCTGTCATGATCGTCAGACGACGGTCATTATCTGCCTCGATCGTTTTGGAAGCCATGATTCCAGGGATTCCACAGCCGGAGGAGATAAGAAGCGGGATAAAGCTCTTTCCGGAAAGTCCGAAATGACGGAATACACGGTCCATGACGAACGCGATACGAACCATGTAACCGCAATCCTCAAGGATGGAAAGGAACAGGAACAGGATCGCCATCTGCGGAACGAATCCAAGCACTGCACCAAGACCACCGATGATACCATCTGATACAAGGCTTACCAGCCAGTCAGCAACACCGGCATTGCCGAGTCCATCCGATACAACACTCTGGATGGTTCCCACAAAGCTGTCGTTTGTCCAGTCTGTTACCATGGTACCAACTGTTGTTACCGATACATAATAAACGATAAACATGGTAAGGATAAAGATCGGAAGACCGAGAATACGGTTTGTTACGATACGGTCGATCTTATCGGAAACTGTCATCTTATTTCCGCTTCTCTTAACGTTTGCAGAAACAACCTTCTGGATGTACTGATATCTTCCATCCGTTACGATACTCTCTGTATCATCATCCTCTGCCTTCTCAAGGCCAGAAGCAATCTCCTCGATCCTGGACTGTGCAGAAGCCGGAAGGTTCAGACCTTCTTTTACCTTGCTGTCTCTCTCAAGAAGCTTTACTGCATACCATCTCTTGTTCTCCTCAGCGATGTTTGCAGGAACAAATCCCTCGATCTCATTTACAGCTTTTTCTACTGCTTTCGGAAATTCCATCTGCTTCGATGGTACTCTGTGCTGGTTCGCACATTTGATTGCCTCATCAACAACCTCTTTAAGGCCTGTTCCTTTAAGAGCAGAGGTCTCAACGATCGGGCATCCAAGCGCGGAGCTTAAGCCTTTTACATTGATATGGATGTTGTTCTTTTTCAGAAGATCCACCATATTAAGAGCGATAACAACCGGGATACCGATCTCAAGAAGCTGGGTTGCAAGATACAGGTTTCTCTCGATGTTTGTTGCATCCACAAGATCGATGATCACATCCGGTTTCTCTTTCAGAAGATAATCACGGCTGACAACCTCCTCAAGTGTATACGGGGAAAGTGAATAGATACCCGGAAGGTCTGTTACCGTTACATCCTTCTGGTTTTTCAGCTTACCCTCTTTTTTCTCTACAGTAACACCTGGCCAGTTACCAACGTACTGGTTTGCGCCTGTAAGAGCATTGAACATTGTAGTCTTACCACAGTTCGGGTTTCCGGCAAGAGCTATTGTTACAGACATTTTGCATCCTCCTTTTTTCAGGTCAGAGCCTGACGCTCTGTCATTTTTCGAAGCTTATTTACTTTACTTCCACACATGCTGCGTCATGCTTACGCAGGGAAAGCTCATAACCTCTGATGGTGATCTCAACCGGATCTCCAAGAGGAGCTACCTTTCGGATATAAACCTCGCTGCCTTTTGTGATTCCCATATCCATGATACGGCGCTTGTAAGCCGGGTCGCCGGTGATCTTGGAAACAACTACTGTAGAACCTACTGCTGCATCACGTAAAGTCATTTCTCTTTTCCTCCCTGTTCATATTCCAATTCCTAATCTATCCTCAACTGCGCCTTCCGCAGTTTGGGGCAAATCCACTACCGGTCACTGCCTCGCAGTCCGGTCACACCATAATGTGTCTGGCCATTTCCTTATTGACTGCTACTCTGGAATCCTTGACATTTACGATCAGATTGCCGTCAAACTGAGAAATAACTGTCACTTCCGCATTCTCAACAAAACCAAGGCCTGCAAGAAATCTTCTTGTATCCTCCGCTCCGGAAATACGCTTGATCGTGCCAGTATCACCTGACTGTAAAAATAAAATCGGCTGCATGGAATCCCTCCGTTTCTTTCTATTAATTAACTCAGTCTAATTAGTCAGCCCTAACTCATAGGTTAGTTTATACTAAGTTTTTTCGAATGTCAATCCCCTAAATGAAAAAAGTTAATCAAGATTAAGTTTTTATAAACAACATATAAAAAAGTTCCTGCATTCTGAGGTATTTCTGTCTGGCAGAAGGTTACCTCAGAATGCAGGAACTCTGTTCTGATTCTTTTTCTGTTTGCAGCCTGTTAAGCTAAAAACCCCTTCCGGAACTTTTTCTTTCTTCCGTGCTGCTCATATTTTTATCTCTTAGTGGATCTGATCATTCAAAAGCTTCAGGATCAGATTCTCCGTTTCATTGATTCCGTAGCTTGCACTGTTGATACAAAGATCGTAGTTATCCGGCTTGCCCCACTGAGCTCCGCCGTAAAAATTGTAATACCGTCTGTGCTGGCTGTCCATCTTCTTCAGGAAACGGACTGCCTGCTTCATATTCATCTTCCGTACATCCATAACATGCTGCACACGGATAGCAAAAGGAGCTGTGATAAACAGACTTATATGCGGAATGTGATTGTTCTTGAGGATCGCATCCGCACACCTTCCCATAATGATGCAGTCCTCTTTTGAGGCCAGATCGCAGATCAGGTCACTCATGTTAAAGAATACCGCATCCTGTTTCGGAAGACCATGGTAACGGTTGAATTCCCGGAACCAGCCCTTGGGATCAAATTTATGCTTCTTCTCATATTTATTGAAATCCGCAAAATATTCCGCATCGTTGACCGCGCCCTTTTCCGCCTCAAGACGCCTTAATACCTGATCAAAGATCTCCACATCATAATAGTTGATCCGAAGCTTGTCTGCCAGTCCGAAACCGATATCATTACCGGCACTTCCCTGTGTACGGCTGATGCAGATGACCAGATGGTCATTCTCAGAGATTTTTTCCCTGTGCTTGATCATATGATTCAGTGCCACACGTTCCTTATCCATGATATCCGTAGCAACAAAAGTCTCCGGCAACGTCAGGATCTCCTGAAAGATCTCATCATATTTCTTCATGAGACGGCTTTTTCTTCTTTATCCTTGATGGTCCTGGCCATGTTGCTGATCAGTGCCATCTCGCTTCGAAGAAGATGTCCGTCCGGTTTGGTATACATCAGAGCACTTAAGTTCCGGATAGTGCCTTCTCTGTCACCGGTGAAGGTACGTCCAAGGGAAGATCCTACGCTTTCATAAACCTCGCCATCCAGTTCATAAAGCCTGGTGGCAAGCTCTCTGCATTTCTCTCGAATGTTATTATCCTGCATATTGATCCTCCTCCCTTATAAAAAGAATACCAGCATATCGATGATGAACACCGGTACCAGGAAACAAATGGACCATGCCATATATCCGAAGAAGGACGGCATGTTGATACCATTTTCGTCAGAAAGTGTCTTGACCATAAAGTTCGGAGCATTGCCGATATATGTATTGGCGCCCATAAATACAGCACCGCAGGAAATCGCAGAAAGAAGCTTTACAGGAACCGTTCCCAGCGTTGTTGCGATTCCGTTTGTAAATCCGAGAGTTCCCGCTGTTGTCAGAAATACCAGATAGGTCGGTGTATTATCCAGGAAGCTGGACAAAGCTCCGGTCGCCCAGAACATCTGGTACGGCTCGGTGATACCGAGATTCGGTCCTACTGCTTTCAGAAGCATCAGGGCCGGCTGCATGGTGATAAAAATACCGATGAAAAGTACTGCAACCTCCTTGATCGCACCCCAGGTAAAATGGTTCCGCACACGGATCCTTTTATCCGTTGTCTTAAAGGACAGAAATGCAGCTGCCAGGATCAGGACGATCTCAATGATCGACGGGAAGCCTAAAGTAACCTCACCGAAAATATGAAGCCCCTTTACATTTCCGGCTGCATCCTGAAATGCAGGCATACCGGGAAGCATTCCGCTTAAAATAACACCCACAACGATCATCACAAGAAAGATGATATTATGAAGACCCTCGATCTTAAACTCGGTACCCGGTTTGCTGATATCCGGTTTACGTCCCTCTGCGATATCCTTCTTGTAAGAGCGCATATCCAGATGATAGAACACAAACAGAAGGATCACCATATTAAAGATCAGTACCGGAAAAAGATGAAGGCTCCAGAAAAACGGAACTCCTCGCATGAAGCCCATCAGAAGCGGCGGATCACCGATCGGTGTCAGGCAGCCACCCATGTTGGATACCATAAAGATGAAAAAGATCATGATATGACCCTTTCTCTTTCTCCAGGAATTCATTTTGATCACCGGACGGACCATCAGCATGCTGGCTCCGGTAGTTCCGATACAGCTGGAAAGCAGGGTTCCCAGTGCAAGAAGTCCTACATTTACTCTTGGCGAACCCGCAAAATCACCCTCAACTGTAATGTTACCGGATACACAGAACAGTCCGAATAACAGGATGATAAATGTAAGATAGTCATTGATCACGCACTCAAGTACTGTTTCCGCAGTTTTTCCAGCACCGTAAACAACTGCAAACGGAATGATCATAAGAATGATCCAGAATGCAACCACAACGGGCTGATGTGACTCCCACCACTCACCCTTTACCAGCGGCATCACTGCAACACACAGAAGAAGGCCCGCAAAAGGGATACAAAGCCACACCGGCACACCAGATCCTGTCCCACCGTTTCCGGCTGCCCATACACCCACAGGACATGCCAGAAATACTGTCAGAAAAGTACACATGACGGTTAATAATTTTTTCAAAATTTTCACCCCTCACATAAATTTTTTACCAGTGAAATTATAACATATGGCGTTCTAAAATCAACTGTGTAGATGTGCAATTTATACTCGAACCCTCTCTCTTTTTTGTGCATTTTGCCGGTGTGTCATAGCATTTTTTGTTTGTTTTCAAACACACGACCAGATTTTCGGATACTGTTTTCTATATCTGTTATATAATTTATATACATTGTCTCTCTGACAAAAAAGCAGCCGTATTCTCCATCGGCACACTACCCTTTCCGGAAAATACTGCTGCTTTTGTATCTGTTATTTTTTTATTATTCCATACACTCGTCAAGGATCTCTGCCATCTTGTCGATATCCTCTTTTGTGATCACAAGAGGAGGAACAAGGCGGAGAACATCACTTCCTGCTGAGATCACCAGAAGCCCCTTTGCAAGAGCTTTTTTCACCACATCTCCTACCGGACGTCCCTTGATCACGATACCCTGCATGAAGCCTTTGCCTCTTCTTGTTTCTGCACAGTCATGCTTTGCAACCAGTTCGTCCAGCTTCTCCTCAAAATACGGAGTAAGTCCCTGCACATGGGAAAGGATCTGATCTTTTTCAAAAATGTCAAATACCTTGCTGACTGCTGCACATACGAAGGGATTTCCACCGTAAGTGGTTCCGTGGTCGCCTGGCTTCAGGGAAGCTGCAGCTGCTTTTTTGTTCAGCACAAAAGCACCTACCGGAACTCCACAGCCAAGTGCTTTGGCACAGGTCATGATATCCGGCTGTACTCCATATGCCTGCCATGCAAAATAATGTCCGGTACGTCCCATACCGCACTGGATCTCGTCCAGGATCAGGATGATATCCTTCTCATCACAAAGCTTACGT
Source organism: Ruminococcus sp. SR1/5 (assembly GCF_000209835.1). Classification (NCBI taxonomy): domain Bacteria; kingdom Bacillati; phylum Bacillota; class Clostridia; order Eubacteriales; family Oscillospiraceae; genus Ruminococcus; species Ruminococcus sp. SR1/5. Next base: position 1,822,080 of record NC_021014.1, read on the forward strand.
AAGCCTTCCAGGAACTCTTTTGTAGCCGGATAAATACCTCCTTCTCCCTGTACGGTCTCGGTGATGATGGCACAGGTCTTATCTGTGATTTGAGCCTTTACACTCTCAAGATCATTGAAATCTGCAAATTTCACCCCACCCATCAGAGGCTCAAAGGGTTCTCTGTAATGTGCATTGCCTGTCACGGAAAGAGCGCCGATGCTGCGGCCGTGGAAGGAATGGTTCATGGCAATGATCTCATGGTCTGCATGGCCATCTCTTTCGTAGGCATATTTCTTGGCAGCCTTCAGAGCACCCTCAATGGCCTCTGTACCACTGTTTGTGAAGAAAGCCTTTTCCATATGGCTTGCCTGTACAAGTCTGGCACCTGCATCAATGATCGGCTCATTGTAGTACAGGTTGGAAATATGCATCAGCTTGTCGATCTGGGATTTCAATGCTTCGTCATAGCCCGGATAATGATATCCCAGGGCATTTACAGCGATACCGGCCGCAAAATCCAGATATTCCTTTCCTTCGGAATCATAGAGGTAACAGCCATCGCCTTTTTCAAAAACTACCGGAAAACGGTTATATGTATGAAGAATACTGGCTTCAGATTCTTCCATCTGTTCATTCATGCTCATTGTAATATTTCTCCCCATCATCTTTTAAAATTGCAGTACCAATACCTTTGTTTGTAAAGATCTCAAGCAGTAAGCTGTGCGGGATCCTTCCATCCAGGATATGAACTCTGTTTACACCATGCTCGATAGCGTCGATACAGTTTTTCAGCTTCGGGATCATACCGCCGCCCACAGTACCATCTGAGATCAGATTCTCAGCCTCATCTACACGAAGCTCGGAGATCAGAGTGGAGGGATCATCTGCATCCCTGTAAACGCCCTCAATATCGGACAGGAAGGCAAGCTTCTCTGCCTCAACTGCCTCTGCAATGGCGCAGGCTGCATCGTCCGCATTGATATTGTAGGAATCAAAATTTTCGTCAAAGCCGATCGGGAATACGATCGGAAGGAAATCTCTTTCCAGAAGGTCATGAAGGATCTTCGGATTAACCTTTGTAATCTCACCTACGTAGCCGATGTCTTCGCCTTTGGAAAGCTTCTTTTTGCACTGGAGAAGACCGCCGTCCTTACCGCTGACACCTACAGCCTGTACGCCGAGAGATTCTACCAGAGTAACAAGCTCCTTGTTTACTTTTGCAAGAACCATCTCTGCGATCTCCATAGTGTCTTTGTCCGTTACACGGAGACCGTTTACAAAATGCGGCTCCATGCCGACTTTACCGACCCAGCGGCTGATTTCCTTGCCGCCGCCGTGAACAATGATCGGTTTGAAACCGACTAATTTCAGAAGGACTGCGTCCTTGATGACGTTACGCTTTAATTCTTCATCAAGCATGGCGCTTCCGCCGTATTTGATGACTACGATCTTGCGGTTGAACCGCTGGATGTATGGCAGGGCTTCTATGAGAACCTCTGCTTTGTCAAGATATTTCTGATTTACCATGTGGGTGTCTCCTTTTTTTGAAAAATGATATGGATTGAAAAAGGTTTTGTTGTTGTATGTTGGAGGGATTTCTTTTTTATTATAATTTTGTCTCAGCTGACAGCTGTGGATTTGCGAGGAGGGGAAACGGGCTGTTGCCCGCGTTGCGGGCAAAGCGCCTGCTGCGGACAGGCTGTCGCAGACAGCCGCTTCCGACGCGCTTTCGCCGAAGGCGAACAGCTCGTCAGTCTGCCTTCGGCGACTGACGTTTAACCCGACATAACTTCCAGGCTCCCGCTCTGAGGGTTCTCACGTTCGTCACTCAGTTTTCATCGACTGAAGTTCAACACGCCTCAACTTCCAGGTTCCCGCACTGCGGGTTCTCACGTTCGTCACTCAGTCTTCGTCAACTACACCTCAACACGCCTCAACTTCCGGGCTCCCGCACTGCGGGTTCTCACGTTCGTCACCCAGTCTTCGTCGACTGAAGTTCTACATGCCACAGCCAAGCGTGCCCAACGGAGGGGGTTCTTAGGGGGAGCGTGCGGGCTTCGCAACTTTGAGCTCGCTCCCCCTAAGGGTTTTCTCAGCTTACAAACTGAAACAAAACTACAACTAAAATCCACCATAAAAACCATTCTACAAAGCTCTTACATCAAGAACGATAATCCGCATTGATCTTTATGTAATCATAGGTGAGGTCGCATCCCCACGCAGTTGCGGATGCATCTCCCATCTTCATATCCGCGATGGCTGTCACTGCCTCTTCTGAGAGGATCTTAGTTGCTTCCTCTTCGCTGTAGCCTGTAGAAACTCCATTTTCAATGATCTTGATCTTTCCTGCTTTGCTCTCAAAGTAGAGATCTACCTTTTCCGGATCGAACTGGACGCCGGAGTAGCCGAGGGCGCAGAGGATTCTTCCCCAGTTTGCGTCGTGGCCGTAAATGGCTGCCTTTGTTAAGGAAGAGGTTACTACGGATTTACTTAAGGTTACGGCTTCTGCCTTGGTGGCTGCGCCGATGACCTTGACCTCGAAGAGTGCAGTTGCACCTTCTCCGTCACCTGCGATCGTTTTGGCAAGGGTTGTGTTTACGTAGTTAAGAGCCTTTTTGAACTCTTCATAATCTGCGTTTTTCTCTGTGATCTTCGGATTGCCGGCCTGGCCGTTTGCAAGGAGGAGGACAGTGTCGTTTGTGGAGGTATCTCCGTCAACGGATACCATGTTGTAGGTGTCCTTGATATCCTCGCTGAGTGCTTCCTGAAGAAGCTCCTTTGAGATATCCACATCACTGGTGATAAATCCAAGCATCGTGCACATGTTGGGGTGGATCATTCCGGAGCCCTTGCACATACCGCCTACCGTTACAGTTTTTCCACCGAGCTCGATCTCTACCGCTGCCTCTTTCTTCTCGGTATCTGTTGTCATGATGGCTTTTGCTGCCTCAAGGCCTGCCTCGCGGCTTCCCTCAAGCTTCGGTGCCATGGCTTTTACTCCGTTTGCGATACGGTCGATGGGAAGCTGCATTCCGATGACACCTGTGGATGCTACCAGTACGCTGTCTTCCGGGACCCCAAGGCTTTCGGATGCTGCCTTGGCGGTTTCCCTGCAATAGCCGAATCCTTCCTCGCCGGTACATGCGTTGGCGATTCCGCTGTTGCAGATCACAGCTCTTGCACCCGGGTGATTATATACAATGTCCTGATCCCATCTTACAGGAGCTGCTTTTACCACATTGGTCGTGAAGGTTCCTGCAGCCACACAAGGAACCTCACTGAATACCATGGCCATATCGGTACGGCCTTTATATTTGATCTCTGCTGCAGTTGACGCTGCCTTAAAACCTTTTGCGGCTGTAACGCCGCCGTCGATGATCTTCATATTATATATCTCCTCTCAATGGTGATGCCAGATGGAATATCACAGTTCATTCGTTTAAAGTCCTTCGGCATCCTCCATATTTTATTTGTGATCTGCCTGTTTTACGGGCACATCGGAATCTGTTTCAGTCCTTCGTTCTCGTCAAATCCAAACATCAGGTTCATGTTCTGAACAGCCTGTCCTGCTGCACCCTTTACCAGGTTGTCGATAGCGCCCATCATGATGACTCTCTTTGTTCTCGGATCGATCTTGAAGTTCACGTCCACAAAATTGCTGCCTTCTACATTTCTTGTCTGCGGGCATACATCCTTGTTCAGGACACGTACAAAGAACTCGTCTTTATAATATTTGTCATAGGCTGCTTTTACTTCCTCATAGGTAACATCCTTGGTCAGGGAGGCATATGCTGTTACCAGGATTCCACGGTTCATCGGAACAAGATGCGGGGTAAAATTGATCATCACTTCCTGTCCGCATGCATATCCAAGCTGATCCTCGATCTCCGGTGTATGTCTGTGTGTGGCAACACCGTAAGCTTTGATGCTCTCGTTTACCTCACAGTAGAGATTCGGAACCTTGGCTCCTCTTCCTGCTCCGGAGGTTCCGGACTTGGCATCAATGATAATGGTATTCGGATCAATGAGGCCTTCCTTTAACAGCGGATAAATAGACAGTGTGGAGCATGTCGGATAGCATCCCGGGTTGGCGATCAGCCTTGCATTCTTAATATCCTCACGGTTGATCTCGCAGAGGCCATAAACAGCTTCCTCGATAAACTGCGGAGCCTTATGCTCGATTCCGTACCACTTCTCATATTTTTTCACATCTTTAATACGGAAATCTGCGCTTAAGTCGATCACCTTACATTTGGAAAGGATTTCTTCATTAATAAGGGATGCACAAAGGCCCTGTGGTGTTGCGGTAAAGATTACATCCACCTCATCTGCAAGTGCAGCCATGTTGTCATCCATACATTTGGCATCCACCAGCCTGAAAAAATTCTGATAAATATCTGCATACTGCTGATCTATGTAGCTTCGGGAGCCGAACCATTTGATCTCAACGTCCTTGTGTCCAAGAAGAAGTCTTACGATCTCATTTCCTGCGTATCCTGTCGCACCGATAATTCCTGCTTTAATCATCTTTCACATTCCTCCTCTGCCGTTTTCCTACGGCTTAATACACCCTGCAGAAGCGCTTGCTATTCTTATTTATGCCTCTTTTTTATGTCTTCTGATATCTGAATCTTCTGCACAGGTCAGACGGACATCTTAAACCTGTCTGTACTGCCAGCTCATATGTCCATCTTATCAATGGATAGATTATACATCTTCTCTGCATATTATGCAATAGTCATTTTCTTTGATTTTTCACGGTCTTTTCTGTTTTTCCTGTATTTTCTTATAATATCGCCTACTTTTAGATGTATTTTTATGCAAATTTTTTTTCATATTTTTCAAATTATCTCTTGCATATTTATAAAATCTGGTGTATATTAAGCCATGTCGACAGGACAGCCGAAAATTTTGTTTTGTTGTACATGAATATTTATTCACTCTGGTAAAGTTATAAAACAGCATAATTTTTTTCCAGATAACGTAAAAAAATTCACCGTCCCGGAAATGTCCGGAGCGATACAAAATCAAAAAAATCCCAGGAGGACATATATTATGAAAGAAAAAGTTGTTTTAGCGTATTCCGGTGGTCTTGATACCACAGCCCTTATCCCGTGGCTGAAAGAAACCTTTGATTATGACGTTGTCTGCTGCTGTGTAAACTGCGGACAGGGAAACGAGCTGGACGGTCTTGAAGAGAGAGCAAAAATGTCCGGTGCTTCCAAATTATATATCGAGGATATCGTCGATGAGTTCTGCGATGATTTCATCATGCCGTGTGTAGAGGCTGGTGCTGTATACGAGCATTCCTATCTTCTCGGAACTTCTATGGCTCGTCCGGTCATTGCCAAGAAGCTGGTTGAGATCGCACGTAAAGAGGGTGCCGTTGCTATCTGCCACGGTGCTACCGGTAAAGGAAATGACCAGATCCGTTTCGAGCTTGGCATCAAGGCTCTCGCTCCGGACATCAAGATCATTGCTCCATGGCGTATGACAGATCTGTGGACCATGCAGTCCCGTGAAGATGAGATCGAGTTCTGTAAGGCTCATGGCATCACTCTTCCATTTGATGCAAGCCACAGCTACAGCCGTGACAGAAATCTCTGGCACATCAGCCATGAGGGACTTGAGCTTGAGGATCCATCCCAGGCTCCGAACTATGATGACATGCTTGTATTAAGCGTAACACCTGAGAAGGCTCCGGATAAAGAAACTGAGATCACCATGACATTCGAGCAGGGTGTTCCGAAAACACTCAACGGAAAAGCAATGAAGGTTTCCGAGATCATCACAGAGCTGAACAAGCTTGGCGGTGAGAACGGCATCGGTATCGTTGATATTGTTGAGAACCGTGTTGTTGGTATGAAATCCCGTGGCGTTTATGAAACTCCTGGCGGAACGATCCTGATGGCAGCACATGACCAGCTTGAGGAGCTGATCCTTGACCGTGAGACAATGGAAGCCAAGAAAAAGCTTGGCAGCCAGTTTGCACAGGTTGTTTACGAAGGAAAATGGTACACACCTCTCCGTGAGGCTATTCAGGCATTTGTTGAGTCCACTCAGAAATATGTTACCGGTGAGGTTAAATTCAAGCTTTACAAAGGAAACATCATCAAGAATGGTACAACCTCTCCGTACAGCCTTTACAATGAGTCTCTTGCTTCCTTCACAACCGGTGATATGTATGATCATCATGATGCAGACGGATTCATCACTCTGTTCGGTCTGCCGCTGAAGGTTCGTGCCATGAAGCTTGCAGAAGTTAAGAATAACCAGAATCAGAACTAATTTTGTTGAACATTGTTCCGACAGATCATAAAAATGCCCCGGGAAGCTATATAAGTTCCCCGGGGTCTTTTGTTATATACTGCTTTGATCACATAATACCTAATAAACGAAAGGATTTTTTATCATGAACTCACAGAAAATGCCTCTGAAAAATTCTCTCTGCCTGCTTCTGGCCGCAACGATCTGGGGAATCGCCTTTGTTGCCCAGAGTGTGGGCATGGAATATGTCGGCCCCTTCACCTTCAACGGCGTCCGTTCCCTGATCGGCGCCGCTGTCCTGGTTCCGGTGCTCTTTATCCTGAACCGTTCCGGAAATAAATCCTCTGCTGCCACAGACTCCGCAATACCGGAATCCTCATCAACACCTTCAGAAAAAGCTGTATCCCCCACGCCATATAACAGCCGTGACCTGTGGCTGGGCGGCATTGCCTGCGGATTTGCTCTTTTTGCTGCCAGCAACTTCCAACAGTTTGGCATCCAGTACACAACAGTAGGAAAAGCCGGCTTCATCACCGCCTGTTACATTGTCATCGTCCCGATCATTGGAATTTTCCTGAAAAAGAAATGCAGTCCCTTTATATGGGCAGCCGTTGTCATGGCACTGGTCGGACTTTATCTTCTCTGCATCACAGACGGATTTTCCATTGGCCTCGGAGATATTCTGGTGCTGGTATGTGCTTTTCTCTTTTCCCTGCACATTCTGGTGATTGACTATTTTTCCCCGAAGGCAGACGGTGTAAAGCTTTCCTGTATCCAGTTTCTTGTCTGCGGGATCCTGTCCATGATCCCGGCACTTATTCTGGAACATCCGCAGATTTCTTCCATTCTCACTGCCTGGCTGCCGATCCTGTATGCCGGTGTGATGTCCTGCGGTGTTGCCTACACCCTGCAGGTCGTAGGCCAGAAAAATGTGAATCCCACCGTTGCTTCTCTGATCCTTTCTCTTGAATCCTGCATCTCCGTGCTTGCAGGCTGGGTGCTCCTGGATCAAAAGCTTTCCATAAAAGAGCTTCTTGGATGTGTCATCATGTTTGCAGCCATCATCCTGGCCCAGCTGCCAGAAAAAGAAAAAGATAATAAATAAAAAACAGGCAGCCGGTTTGGTATTTTACCTTCCGGCTGCCTGTCTGCATGTTTCTTATTCTGCTGCTTCTTCTTTCTTAATGAAATTATTATAATGTGCCTTGATCTTCTCAAAGCTCTCCTGACTGATGTCGTGCTCCATCTTGCAGGCATCCTCCATTGCGATCTCTGCCGGAACCCCAAGTCCCTCCAGCATCCTGGCAAGAACAATGTGACGCTCATAAATCTGATTGGCGATCTCCGCCCCCTTCTCCAGAAGTGTCACGGTACCGTAACGGTCCATGGCAATATAACCATCCTCACGAAGAAGCTTCATTGCGTGACTGACGCTTGGCTTGGAAACACCAAGTCTGGTCGCAATATCAATGGAACGAACTCCTCCTCCTTTTTTGGATAAAACCAGAATTGATTCAAGATAATCCTCCGCTGACTGTCTGATCTCCATATAAAATCCTCCCTGCAAAAATTTAACTCTATATAGACCCTCTAAAGGGACCTGAAGCCCATTCTTTCCCTGTTCTACAGGCGAATATTAACTTTTAATATACCGCTTAAAGGATGTTGTGTCAAGCATTTCGCACATGTTTATCTTGACATTAAAAATAATTTCCCCGATAATAGTAGCTGAACAATATATCTGTTCTATAGCAGCCCGGAATCCTTTCCAGTAGTGCTGTCTTTTGAACAGTAAAGAAAGGAGATTTTTTATGCTCAAAACCCTTCTGGCCCAGGTCAGGGAGTTTAAAAAGGCATCGTTTCTCACGCCTTTTTTCATGATCCTGGAAGTTCTCTTTGAGACTCTGATCCCCCTGGCCATGGCTTCCATCATTGATAAGGGTGTGGAAGCCGGAAATATCGGCCATATCTATCGGATGGGTACAGTTATGGTAGCTCTTGCCCTGTGCGGACTCTGGTCCGGCGTCATGGGAGGAAAATACGGAGCACTGGCCTCCACAGGCTTTGCCAGAAACCTCCGAAAAGCCATGTACACCAACATCCAGACCTTTTCTTTTTCCAACATCGACAAATACAGCACTGCCGGCCTGATCACCCGTCTTACCACAGATGTGACCAACCTGCAGAACGCCTATCAGATGATCCTTCGTATGTGTACCCGTGCACCGGCCAGTCTGATCTGTGCCATGGTCATGGCATTTCTTATCAACGCAAAGCTTGCAAGCATCTACCTTGTCGCTGTTATCTTCCTGGGAGGCTGTCTGATCTTTATCATGCAGAAGGCCACTGTATACTTCCAGGCCGTATTCCGTAAATACGACGACCTGAACGCAAGTGTCCAGGAAAACATCGGCGCTGTACGCGTTGTCAAGGCCTATGTCCGCGAAGACTACGAGATCAGCAAATTCCAGAAAGCCTGCAACAAAGTATACGAAATGTTCTTAAGTGCTGAGAAGATCGTTGTCATGAACATGCCCCTGATGCAGTTTACCGTTTATGCCTGTATCCTGGGGATCAGCTGGCTCGGCGCCAAAATGATCGTAGGCAGCTCCCTTACTACCGGTGAGCTTATGAGCCTTCTCACCTACTGCATGAACATTCTCATGAGCCTTATGATGCTTTCCATGGTTTTTGTTATGGTGACAATGAGTATTGCCAGCGCAGAGCGTGTTACGGAAGTCATCAATGATACTGCTGACATCACAGATCCGGAGGATCCGGTAACAGATGTCCCAGACGGAAGTATCGTCTTCGATCATGTAAATTTCAGCTATAAGAAAGACAGTCAGGAACCCGTTCTGAAGGATATCAATCTCTCGATCCGCTCCGGCGAGACCATAGGGATCATCGGCGGTACCGGAAGTGCAAAATCCAGCCTTGTCAACCTGATCAGCCGTCTTTATGACGTAACGGATGGTTCTGTTTCCGTAGGAGGCATCGATGTCCGTAAATACCATCTGGAATCTCTCAGAAATCAGGTTTCCGTTGTTCTTCAGAAGAATGTACTCTTCTCAGGAACCATTCTGGAAAACCTCCGATGGGGTGACAAAAATGCCACTGAGGAGGAATGCCGCCGCGCATGCCAGCTTGCCTGTGCCGATGATTTCATCGAAAAAATGCCGGACAAATACAATACCTTCATTGAACAGGGCGGCTCCAATGTTTCCGGAGGCCAGAAGCAACGTCTCTGTATTGCCCGCGCTCTTCTGAAGAAGCCGAAGATACTGATCCTGGATGACTCCACCAGTGCGGTAGATACTGCCACAGACGCAAGGATCCGCCGTGCCTTTGCCGAGGAGATCCCGGATACCACCAAGCTGATCATCGCACAGCGTGTTTCCAGCATCCAGAACGCGGACCGGATCATCGTTATGGATAACGGTGAGATCAACGGTTTTGGTACCCACGAGGAGCTTCTTAAGACTAACGCCATTTATCAGGAAGTATTTCATTCACAGACCGGCGGCGCCGGTGATTTTGACGAGGGAGGTGAACCGGCTTGAAAAAACAGAACATGAAAGGCCCGGGCGGTCCTGGCCCAAGGGGTATGGGAACACCGGAGCAGCCGGGAAAGCTTCTGGGACGCCTTGCCCGTTATATCTTTAAAAACTACAGTATCCATATCGTGATCGTGGTGATCTGCATTTTTGTCAGTGTTCTTGCCAATGTACAGGGAACTATGTTCATGAAAACCCTGATCGACCAGTATATCACACCGCTTCTCTCAGCAGATACACCGGATTTCGGGCCTCTGGCTACAGCCATCGCACGTGTGGCATGCTTTTACGCCATTGGTGTTATTGCCACCTATACTTATAACCGTATCATGATCAATGTTTCCCAGGGAACCTTACGTAACCTCCGAAACGATATGTTTGCAACGATGGAAACGCTTCCCATCAAATATTTTGACACTCACGCACACGGCGATATCATGTCCATCTACACCAACGACATTGATACCCTGCGCCAGATGATCAGCCAGAGCTTTCCGCAGCTGCTTTCCAGTGTGATCACCATCGTCAGTGTTCTTGTAAGTATGCTGATCCTGAATGTTCCGCTTACTGTAGTTACCCTGCTTATGGTTGCCATTATGATGACTGCCAGCCGGAAGCTTGCGGGCTTAAGCGGAAAATATTTCCTGGAGCAGCAGACCAACCTTGGTATTGTCAATGGTTATATCGAAGAGATGATGGAGGGTCAGAAGGTTGTCAAGGTCTTCTGCCATGAGGACGAAAGCATCCGGAAATTCGATGAACTGAACGACCAGCTTTTCACCAGCGCAGACAATGCAAACCGTTTTGCCAACATCCTGATGCCTGTGGTCGCACAGCTTGGAAATGCCAGCTATGTGATCTGCGCCATGGTGGGCGGTATCCTTGCTATCAACGGCATCGGCAGCTTCACACTTGGCGGGCTTGCCAGCTTCCTGACCTTCAATAAGAGCTTCAACATGCCTATCAACCAGGTCAGCCAGCAGTTCAACAGTATTGTTATGGCTCTTGCAGGTGCAAAACGTATCTTTGATCTTCTGGATGAAAAACCGGAAGTGGATGAAGGCTACGTTACTCTCGTCAATGCAAAAGAGGAAAACGGTGTTCTTACCGAATCCGACAAACGTACCGGCCGCTGGGCATGGAAGCATTTCCACAAAGCTGAGGGTACCACTGATTATATCGAGCTGAAGGGTGATATGGTCCTGGAGGATGTAGACTTTGGTTATAATTCCAACAAGATCGTTCTCCATGACATCAACATGTATGCACAGCCAGGCCAGAAGATCGCTTTTGTAGGCTCCACCGGCGCCGGAAAAACCACCATTACCAATCTTCTGAACCGTTTTTACGACATTCAGAAGGGTAAGATCCGTTATGACGGCATCAACATCACCAAGATCAAAAAAGACGATCTCAGACGCTCCATGGGCATCGTTCTTCAGGATACCAACCTGTTCACAGCAACCGTTATGGAAAATATCCGCTACGGAAAGCTGGATGCCACAGATGAGGAGGTTATCGCAGCAGCAAAGCTTGCCAACGCCGACGGTTTCATCCGCAGGCTTCCGCAGGGTTATAATACCCTTCTCCGCGGAAACGGTGCAAACTTAAGTCAGGGCCAGCGACAGCTTCTCTCCATTGCCCGTGCAGCCGTTGCAGACCCGCCCGTCCTGATCCTGGACGAGGCCACCAGCTCCATTGATACCCGTACCGAAAAGCTTGTACAGGATGGTATGGATAAGCTGATGGAAGGCAGGACGACCTTTGTGATCGCCCACAGACTTTCCACAGTACGCAACAGTGACTGCATCATGGTCCTGGAGCAGGGACACATCATCGAGCGTGGTTCCCACGAGGAGCTGCTTGCACAGAAGGGCCGGTATTATCAGCTGTATAACGGCTGATCCAGGCTCACAGTTATTTTCGATCTAAAATATTCAATACCAAAAACATGCAGGGTGTATCTTTTCTGATAGTCCTGCATGTTTTTTATGCTATAATCTTTGATTGAAATCTATTTTTCCGGAAAGGAGTCTCCGTATTTTTATATATGAAACAAACTGAAGAATATTACTACGGCAAAATGTCGAAAGATAAACAAAACGTGTACCGTGCAATGCTTCACGGGCTTATGGAGCTTTCCGACGAGTTCCTGATCCCGCAGGTACCAACCACCGATGGAAACTGGCTCTATGATGTATTTTTCCAGCTTCGTCTGGATCACCCGGAGATTTTCTGGGCTGTGGGGTTTAAATACCGTTATTACAAGGACTCGCCAAATCTGATACTGATTCCTGAATATATCTTCGACAAAAATAAAATCCGGGAGCATCAGAAAGCCCTGGGAGCCCGCGTAGACAAGCTTGTGCGCACCGCCATGAAGTTTTCCGAGTGGGATAAGGAAAAATATGTCCATGACTTCATCTGCGAAAATATCCGCTACGACAAACTGAAAAAGCCATATTCCCACGAGATCATCGGGCCTCTGGGCCATGGTGTCGGTGTCTGCGAGGGAATCGCCAAATCCGTAAAGGTCCTCTGTGATACCCTTGGTGTATGGTGTATTATCGCCATCTGCGGGAACAATCCGGAAAAAGGGATCAAATACCGTCATACCTGGAACATCGTCCGGATCAACGGACAGTACTATCATCTGGATGCCACCTTCGATAATACTCTGGGCAAAAACGAAGGCGGCTTAACCAGTATCCGTTACGATTATTTTAATCTGGATGACAAAAACATCTTCCGTGACCATGAACCACTGATCGCTCCGGCACCTCCCTGCCCGGATGGAAACCACTTTTATTACCGTGAGAAAAAGCTATCCTTCACCAAATTGGAAGACGTATACAAACGTGCCCTCCAGGCCGCAAAAAAAGGCCGCGAATTCACCTTCCACTGGCGAGGCGGATATCTCACCCGTGAAGTCCTCGCAGACCTTGTAGATCAGATCCAGGCCGCAGGAAAGACACGGGACAAAAAAGCCATCATCACACTCAACTGGCCTCAGGCTGTACTTCGATTTCATTTTGTGGAACAGCAGGCGGAAGGGAAGGTGTTTATTGAGGAAGTGAATGAAGGGGAGAAACTGTAACGTCATTTAAGAAATTCGATAGAGTCAAAATGCCACATATCATTATGCATATGTGGCATTTTTCTGTGAATATAATTCTAAAATTAAAAGACTTTCCATAAATCAGATTTATAGAAAGCCTCTTAAGCACTGCGGATAACAGGACTTGAACCTGCACGGTTGCCCACTGGTACCTAAAACCAGCGCGTCTGCCAATTCCGCCATATCCGCATATTCAATTATATTTTCATCCTGTCTGATGATAAAAAATAACGGAAAGCAAATGCTTTCCGCTAATGAGGCATCGGGGATTCGAACCCCGGACAACTTGATTAAAAGTCAAGTGCTCTACCGACTGAGCTAATACCCCATAAAAAGGACTGGGCTAGCTGGATTCGAACCAGCGAATGCAGCAGTCAAAGTGCTGTGCCTTACCGCTTGGCGATAGCCCAATGGGCGAAGGGTGGATACAGGGATTCGAACCCTGGGCCTCCAGAGCCACAATCTGGCGCGCTAACCAACTGCGCTATACCCACCACAACGTGCCTGAAGGGATTCGAACCCCCGACCCACGGCTTAGAAGGCCGTTGCTCTATCCAGCTGAGCTACAGACACATGCTCTCTTCTCAGAGAAGCGGGTGATGGGAATCGAACCCACGTATCCAGCTTGGAAGGCTGGTGTTCTACCATTGAACTACACCCGCATGCTTGCGGTAATAAGTTTACAGCAGTCGGGGTGACAGGATTCGAACCTGCGGCCTCCTGGTCCCAAACCAGGCGCTCTAGCCAAGCTGAGCCACACCCCGATGTACCATTTACTTATGGTTTTTATTAAGTTGTTGTCGTCTTCGTTTGTGTTTCGTTTTCGTTTCCTGCCTGACGACAAGTGATATTATATTATAGCAATCTACAAATGTCAACACCTTTTTTGAATTTTTTAAAAAACTTTTTTCACGTTTTTTCCGCCTATTTAAAGGTTTTCTTGTCATTTGCGACTGGCTTATGGTATCATGAAACCATAATTAAAGTCAAGAAAAAAAGCAAATAATAAGGAGATGTTTTTACATGGATATAAAATTATTTCAGCAGAAGCTTAATGACATCTGTGCCATCGCTGAGGAAAACAATAAGCAGCTCTCCCAGCAGCAGATCCGTGATCATTTCGATGAATCGGATCTGAGCACTTCACAGCTTGTAAAGATCCTGCAGTATCTCAAATTAAAGGGGATCACCATCGAAGGCGCCGATGAAGCTGCCGGCGCTGCCAGAGCAGATGCTGTTTCATCCGAATCCAGCGACAAGGACGAGCTTCCGGGTACCCGTGCTGCTCTTACTGCCGAAGAACAGGCTTATCTCAGTGACTATATGGAAAGCTTTTCCCCGGAAGGACTTGATCCGGATGATCTTGCGTCCCTCTTTCATGCCTTTGCAAAGGGTGACACTGCTGCCGAAGGTGCACTGACACAGTTCTACATGGCTCAGGCAGCCCAGATGGCCGCTGAACTGAACTGTGAGGAAATCCACCTGGCCGATCTCATTCAGGAGGCAAATCTGGCCCTTCTGGCGTCTCTCAAAGAAACTGCCCCACAGGAGAAAAACGACACCTGGATGCGTGGTCGTATCCGCAGTGGGATCCTTCATGCCATTGAGGAACAGACACAACAGAAATTCCGTGACGACTATCTGGTATCCAAGGTAGAAAACCTGGAGGCTGCGGTTAAAGAACTCACAGACGATGATGACGCCACCAAATTCACCATTGATGAGCTTGCCGTGATCCTGGATATGAATGTGGATGAGATCCGGGATGTACTTCGCCTTACTGGAGATGATAAATAAAGCTTTCTTCATATTCTTCACAAAAACGGGTCTGACATAGCTTGTCAGACCCGTAATCTTAATATTCTTTATGCTTTTTCTTCCCGTTTCAGCTCCGCCGGTTCTGCCAGATGGATCTTTCCTTCCCGAAATATGTGGATAAATACCTCCGCCATATCCGGATCGAACTGTTTTCCTTCCTCTTCTCTTATGATCCGAAGAGCTTTTTCCGCTGGCATCAGTTCTTTATAACAACGTTTGGATGTCATGGCATCAAAGGAATCTGCGATGCAGAGGATCCTTGCAGATGCCGGGATATCTTCTCCCGCGATCCTCCTTGGATAGCCGTTTCCGTCATAACGTTCGTGATGACCGATAACCGCAGGGATAACATAATCCAGCGACGGAAGGTGACGGATGATCCCGATGGACGCTTCCACATGACCTTTCATGATCTCATACTCTTCATCCGTAAGCTTGCCTTCTTTATTCAGGATATGCTCCGGGATCCCGATCTTTCCAACATCATGAAGAAGCGCCGCCTGACGGATGATCTCCACCATTTCCGTTGTATAGTTCAGCGCCTTCGCAAGACTTGTTGCGTAATAAGCCACATTGTTGGAATGTCCGAAGGTATAATGATCTTTGGTATCAATGGCTGCAGTCAGCGCATAGATCGTGGATTCATAGGACTGATAAATATGTTCATGATCGGATTTCTTACCCGCATTTTCTTCATCCAGGCTTTCCTTCAGCATGGTGTCAAAAATCTCGATGCCATTTTTACCGCTGCGCTTTACATGATATACTGCCAGGTCCGCATTATCCAGGAGCTCCTTTGCTGAGCGTGCCGCATAAGGCGCCGCACTGATTCCCACGCTTACCGTAAGGATCTTCAGCTTGTAGTCTGCAGAATCGTTGCGCATATGCAGGATCTGCTTCTGTATGGATTCTGCCAGATTTCTGGCGGAAAAAATATCGTAATTTGGCATCAGGACCGCAAATTCCTTGGCACTGTGACGTGCCACATATCCCTGTTCTCCCACACTTGCCTGGATGATATCTGCCACCTTTCGAAGTGCAACATCTCCCTGCTGATTTCCGTACAGCTGATTGTACAGCTTGAAATCATCAATATTGAACAGGATCAGTGCAAGCGAACCCTCTTTATTTTTCGTATTCCTCATCCAGAATCTCATAAAAATATTTCCGGTTCAGAAGGCCCGTCAGTTCATCGGTCCTTGCCTCAGTCCATGCCGCCTCATAAAGTCTGGCATTTTTGATGGCAATGGAAGCTACTGAGCTGACCGAAGACAGCATGGCAAGGTCATTATGGTTCAGATTCCTGTGTCCGTCACCGGAAATCGCAATGATCCCGGCCAGATCATCATTTTGTCGAAGACCTGCACAGTATTCGATACCCAGCTCTGAAAACATATGTTTCTCCGACTCCCACATGGATTTGTAGGCTGTGGAAGAACGAAAATCCCGGATCACCACACAGTCCTCATTTCTGGTAAGCCAGGTGACCACCGGATTATCCGCTTTCAGCGAAAAGGTCAGATCGTTCAACGGACGGTTGCTGTAAACAGCCTGATATTCCCCTGATTTTTTGTCTCTCAGACAAATATAGATCCGTCCTGCATTGGTAGTTTCCTTCAGCACATTTACCGTATTGCGCAGGATCTCTCCTACCCGGAGTGTCCTGGATACTGACTGGCTGAAATCTTTCAGCTCCTGAGACTGCTGGATCTCTTTTTTGATAAAAACATTGTTCATCAGACATTTCCACAGCACTGTGACCAGCCATGCAGATATGAGAAAAACGAAAGAAAAGATCAGCACATGATACTCACTGGCTGCAGGGAGCAGCATTCGGATATAACTCATCAGGTACGGTGAAAGATTGATAAACAGTACTACCGTCAGGACCACGCCCACACCAAAGCAAACCCCATCTGACGCAAGACGGCGCATCTGGAACAGCCGTCTTCTGGTCAGTGCATAAAGCATCAGGACAGCATTGATCAGACCGCTGACAATATCGATGGGGAATCCGGAAAATGCCGGCACTGCCAGCGCAAGGTTTCCCACAAAAATGATCAGTATCCCCACAAGGATCGGTTCGATCTGTTTGCGGTATCCGGGATGTCTCCGGCATCCGCGGTACATGGTGATAAAGATCTGGATAATGGTGATCCCTGCCACCACAAAGAATAGAAGGAACCAGGGTGTGATCTTATAAACAAAATGCGCACCACCGTTTTTACGGATCAGATCTGGCCAGCGCAGGATGATCCCGCCCGGGATGTTGATCACAAAAAGCAGCATCATCAAAAGCAATGGGATCTTGCTTTTTCTGCCCATACGCACTCCCATGAATTCGCTGATGAACACATAGTAAAAATATGGCAGAAACAGGATTCCTGCCAGAGACACATAATACCACAGGATGTAAGAGGGGCCTGCTTCCATACGCATCAGAAAAGAGCCCAGCGTCCAGCAGAGCATTCCTCCCAGCACACACATGAAACTGTTGATGATCCGGCTGCGCTTACCAGCCAGAAGAGTCAGTATCATAAATGTATAGAAAAAAACTGAAATGATTGAAAATGATATATAGCTTTCCATAGTTACTTCCTCATATTCCCGAATCCGATCTCATCCTGCAGTCTCAAAAGTTCCGCCACCTCATAATAAGGAGTGCTCATATGCCGTGGTTTCCGTCCTTTTCTGGACTCATACAGATGAAAGGTACCACAGCGCAGGATGGTCACCACAAGGGGATCCATTCCCAGGATTTTCTTCAGATCCCGGTAATCCTGATCGATATATTTGAAATACGTGGTCAGAAGTTCTTTCAGAATATCCGTGCTCATAGCCTGATACATCAGCGCTTCTTTTTTTACTTCTATATAAAGATGCAGATATGGGCGTTTTTTCTCATTATATTCTTTCACTGCGATCCAGTCCGTTACCGGCTGCCCGGGCAGCTGGATCACACTTTTGATGCCATTCTCTGAAATTCTGGTAAACCCTGCAATATCAATGATCCATGGAACCCGGTCTACGTACTCAAATCTTGGGATCTGTGTCCGGTCCTCCTGGTTGGTAAGCCCCACGCACCGATACATATCTCCCACACGATACCTGGCAAAGGCTCCGCCTTTCAGCACAGTGATCACAAGCTCATATTTCTCCCCGGGGACAACCTCATCCATAAGATAAGTCGGAGGAGTGAACGTGGGATCCTCATAATTATGGAGCATATCTTTTTCGGTGATAAATTCATAAAAGCAGGTATCCGGGAAAAAGTACATTCCGTTCCTGGTCCAGGTCTCGGTTCCTATAATGGAAGGTTCCGTTCCCGCAAAAAGTTCCATGGGCCGAACTCCCCACATTTCCTCCAGATCATCCTTATAGCACTGGTTGTCAGTTCCTGCCACCATAAATCCCTTCAGGTGAAAAAGATCTTTCGGAAGAAGCTCCCGTTTCTCCTTCTTACAGATCTTTTTGGCATTCAGGATCCTTTTCAGCATCTTTGGTTTATACTGCAGAAGTTCCGAAAAGGATGTTTTGCTCTTTCCTGATGATACGCTTCCAGTGAGGCTCTGGCTTACTGCATAGGCCACACTTCCAAGTCCGAAGAAAAATTCCACGTCCTGTTTCATGGCCATCTTGAATCCCTCTTTGTTCCGCTCACCAAAGCTCATATTTACCGCATCTTCCACTTCCGGAAGAAAACGGATGTCGATATCCTCTTTCAGCGCCAGTGGAAAAAGACCGGTAGCAAAAGGCAGCGGTGCCAGTCCGTAAAGGATCTTGTCCGTTTCCTCCACATCAAATTTGCCCTTTTCGTGGCTTGTAGCCAATATGAGGCAGGCAACTACATTGTTCCTGTAGGTATCCAGCATACTTCTCGTGTATGGTGCTACTTTTATCGGATGGCGCCCGCCTTCCCAGGTCGTCTGTATCCAGATGATCGGATTACCCGGAAGTGTTTCGCTTCTCTTCTTCAAAAGCATGTCGGCATAATCCTCATAAGTGGTAAGAGGTACCAGCCGACGGAACTCGTCGATCCCGGATGGCCTCCTGCCCTTCAGAATGCTTTTGCCCAGTTCACAGTCTGACCAGAGCTGGATCTGCTCTTCCATCAGGCGATTCTGGATCTTCATATAATCCTGCATTGTCAGATCAAGAAATCCGCAATATTCTTTCCAGATAGCATCATACTGCTGTTTTCGAAGCTTTTCGCCAAGACTCACCGCCTTTTCCCCCCTTTTCGCCATGTTTTTATGCAGGCAGCTGTACTGTTTCGGTCTGGGATCAGAAAGGGAGTTGTCTGCTGATACGCTCCGTAATTACTGAATGTTTCCGGAAACACGATCCTGTCCTGGTAAAAAATGTACAATATGTTCCACACGATAAGGACCACAAAAGCCCCCAGCGCCTTCCCGGATCCCAGAAATCCGGCCAGGCAAAAATAAAATCCGGCGAACCACAGAACGCCAGGATGTCGGCAGAGTGCATAAACACCCTCTGTATAAGCCAGCCTTTCATGATTTTCTTTGACATATGTCTCATCAAAGGGCAGCGCAAAAAACAATGTATAGATCAACAGTCCCAGAAACAGGAGCGCTGCTGCCAGAAAAACAGCAGAAATAAAAAAGAACTTCCCCGCCGCGGCCAGCAGTTCCGGATCACCAGACCTGTTGACACTGCGATCAGGAAACATCCTATGCTAAAAAACGGGTGGAGAAAGCTTTTTTCAGTCGGATACTGTTATGATCATACAGGAAGCAGCATAAAAAGCCGATACTCCCTATAATAACCGCAGTCATGCGTATTTTCCCCCTTCATTTATGTAAAGCGGACCTTCTCATTCCGCTCTGCTGCATTCTCAGGAACGAGACCCCTTCATGGTCAGTACCCTAAAGAATGCTCTATATTACTAGAAAACAACTACTTGTTCATTATATAGCACATAGCTGACTTTCGCAATCGTTTTTGACTAATATATGCTGAATATTGGCACAAATTTTATCAATTATGACAGTTTATTTGTTTTTTCTGCCGGAATCAGAGGTAACGGATCTCTACGTGCATTTCGCCCTTTCCATCTGTCTCCATTACTGCATAGCTTGGACGGCGTCCCCGTTGTCTGGGATAAGCCAGACTTCCGGGATTTACCAGAAGCACACCTGCTTCCTTTTCAACAACCGGTACGTGGATATGTCCGAAAAAAGCCGCATTGCATCCCCTTGAGCGGGCAGCTTCTGCCAGCTGATCAAAGGCCATGGATACACCGTAGTAATGACCGTGAGTTACCAGAATCTTATTTTCCTCGACCTCGATCACATCTTCTCTCGGAAGATCCGAGAAAAAATCATTATTTCCGGACACAATACTGCAGGGACATTCTGCAAGGGCTTCGATATAAAATTCTCTGCCTTCCACATCTCCGCAATGTACCAGCATGTCAAAAGGAGCCTCCCGATTTATCGCGATCTCCAGGTTTTCATCTCTTCCGTGAGTATCGCTTACGATCAGCACCTTCATACAAGCTCTTCCTTTATAAGGCAAAGAGCTTTTCCACGATGGCTGATCCTGTTCTTTTCTTCCATGGAAAGCTCTGCGGAAGTACAGCCATATTCCGGAAGATAAAAGATCGGGTCATAGCCAAAGCCATTCTCCCCTTTTTCCTCGTAGCCGATGCGGCCTTCCATGGCAGCACGGACTGTCTTTCTTCTGCCATCCGGGAAAACTGCCGCAATAGCACATACAAAACGTGCAGTACGTTTCTCATCAGGTACACCTTCCAGACGCTGGATCAGGTTTGCGTTTTTAATATGATAAGAAGTATCCTCACCCATATAGCGTGCGGAATAGATTCCCGGCTCTTTGTTCAGATAGTCGATCTCCAGACCGGAATCATCTGCCAGAACGATCTCGCCAGTCATTTTACTGATTGCTTCTGCCTTGATCATGGCATTTTCTTCAAAGCTTTTTCCATTTTCATCAATATCCGCATGGATCCCGGCATCCTTCAGGGAAAGGATCTCCAGAGAAGGATCCGCAAGTATCCTTCGGATCTCCTTCATTTTATCCTCATTTCCGGTAGCAAAAATGATCTTTTTCATTCTTTAATACTTCCTTTCTTCGGCGGACGTGGTCCAAGAAACTGGTAATAGTAGGTTTTCATCATTCCATTATAGATCTTACGGTTTTTATCTGCCTTTCGGCCGATGTCATTCTCTGCCTTGTCATAGGCAGTGATCAGATACATGGACCAGCGATCCAGCCCCTTATAGCTTTCACCGATCTCACGGTACAATGCAGGGAGATTGGATTTTTCTTCGATCCGCTCACCATATGGCGGATTTGTCACGATAAAACCAAAGGGTTTGGAATGGCGGAGTTCACTGACCGGGCGCTGCTGGAAATGGATCAGTCTGTCCACTCCTGCCATTTTTGCGTTGGCGCGTGCTGCCTTGATGGCAGCTGCATCGATATCAAAGCCCTGGATATCGGTTTCAATATCAAGATTTACACGTTCTCTGGCTTCTTCTCTTGCATCCTCCCAGCATTCCTTCGGGATCAGATGCTCCCAGCTCTCGGCCAGAAAATGACGGTTCAGTCCCGGCGCCATATCCGCTGCCATCATTGCCGCCTCAATAGGAAAGGTGCCGCTTCCGCAGAACGGATCGACAAGAATACGGTCCTTTTTCCAGGGAGTGAGCATCAAAAGAGCACTGGCAAGCGTCTCGGTGATAGGTGCCTTGACAGTCATCTGGCGATACCCTCTCTTATGGAGGGATACTCCTGAAGTGTCGATTCCGATCAGAGCTACGTCTTTCATAAAGGCCACACGGATAGGAAATTCCGGACCATCTTCCGGAAACCAGGAAATCCCGTAAATGCCTTTGAGACGCTCTACAATGGCTTTTTTCATAATGGACTGGATATCAGATGGACTAAAAAGCTTACTTTTGATGGAGTTTGCCTTGGCTACCCAGAATTTACCGTTTTTCGGTATGTAATTCTCCCATGGGAGAGCCTTGGTCTTTTCAAAAAGCTCATCAAAAGTCTCAGCCTTTACTTCGCCTATTTTCAGAAGCACACGTTCTGTGGTACGAAGGAACAGATTGGCGTCTGCCACACCCTGGGCATCAGCCTCAAAGGTTACTCTTCCGTCTTCCACCCTGGTCACTTCATAGCCAAGATCCAGTATTTCACGCTTCAGCACCGCCTCTGTTCCAAAATGACAGGGCGCCGTTAATTCCCACAGATTCATAAAGTGATCTCCCGTACTGTATTTCCTTCAAAATCTTTAATGGTAAAAATTCCGTTCTCAAGGATTGCATAGGTCGGCGGGTTACCTTCCTTTGGAATGGATACGGAACCTGGGTTCAGAAGGATATAATCCCCCATATTTTCTGCCTTCAGCACATGTGTATGGCCGTGGATCAGAATGTCTCCGTCCATCATCGGCGGAAGATTATCCTTATTATAGATATGACCGTGTGTGGCGTACATCGTTTTTCCTTCGATGGCAAGGATACAGTAATCTGCCATAACCGGGAAGTCCAGGACCATCTGATCCACCTCTGCCTCACAGTTTCCGCGTACTGCATAGATCTGGTTTTTTCTCTCATTTAAAAGGCGGATGACTTCCTTTGGTGCGTATTCCTTCGGAAGGTCATTTCTTGGTCCGTGATAAAGCAGATCTCCCAGAAGCACCAGTCTCTCCGCCTTCTCCTTGTCATATGCTTCCAGCATTTTCCGGCAGTAATATGCCGAACCATGTACATCGGACGCAAACATATATTTCATAATCTTTTCTCCTTGTAATTTGTGTTGGTTTTTATCTCTGTTCTTTACATTATCATGATTTCCTTTAAAATACAAGATTTGTTACAGATATGCATTCGCAATCTGATTTGATATTGTCCGCTTTTTTTATCCGCGCACAAGATTTCTCCCTCTGTAGGCTGCAAATCCACCAATCACGGACCTGGTACGACAGCCCTGTCTTGCCAGGCTCCGGGCAGCCTGCATGCTGGCGCCGCCGCGGTCGCAGTAAAATATCAGCAGCTTATCTTTGGGAAAACGATATTTCTGATCCTGTTTTTTCTCAAGATATTCCTCCAGCTCTCTGTATGGAATATTTACCGCGTTCCGGACATGTCCCCTTCTGTAGGCGGCAGAATCCCGGAGATCTATGATAACAGCGTCGCTGCGCTCCACATAATAATCCAGCATTTTTGCAGAGATAGTTTCGATCTGAAACATGGAAAAAATCTCCTCTTTTTGGTATATTATATGGAAGCTTCCGGGTGAATGTTCCCTTATATGTATTTAAGCGGGAAAAGCCATCTCTGACTTTTCCCGCTTTTCTTATCCTTTAATATCTGTCAGAGCCTCTGTCCTTCTCAGAATCATATTCATCGGAAATTTTGTTTCCGTAGCTGCTTTTGGAACTGTTCCTGGAAGAATTTCCAGAATTGTTCTTAGAGCTGTTTTTTCCGCAATTTCTGGAAGCACTTTCCCCGTGATTTTTTCCTGCATAATTAGACTCATTTCTGTCTGTTTCGTAATTTTTCGCCATTTGAATTACCTCCTGATGAAGTTGATTTTACGGCTTTCCGAAGCTTTCTGCCGCTTTTTATTACAGGAAATAGTATCCCAAAAAGTTTGGAGATTATTCGCCAAAATCATATTGCTTTTTTTCCAGTTTATATTATAATCATTCTTGTAAAAAGAATTTACCCTTCAAAAATTTTTTTACATAACCCCTTATTTAATTATTTATACTCCCCTCGAAACACCCGGTAGCTCCCCTACCGGGTGTTTCTCTATACAAAAACAAGCCGCCGGATGACGATCACAGTTGCTCCGGCAGCTTGTTTTTTATCCGTTGATCGGATTTACATGCACCATACAGTGCTTTACATCTTTGAATTTATTCTCGATCGTATGATGTACATTTTCCGCAATATCATGTGCATCAAAAAGGGAAATATTTCCATCTGCTGCGATCTCGATATCCACATACATCTTGGATCCGAAAAGACGGGTTTTAAGAAGGTCTACTCTTCTGACGCCCGGTACCTTGAGGATCTCTCTCTTCATGAATTCCTCAGTTTTTGCATCACAGGAATGATCTACCATCTTGTCAATGGCATCCCTGAAAATGTCGATCGATGCCTTGGCGATCATAACGCAGATCACGATACTGGCGATCGGGTCCAGAATCGGGTATCCCAGTCTTGCACCGAAGATGCCGACAAACGCTCCGATAGAGGAAAGTGCATCTGAACGATGGTGCCATGCATCTGCCATCAGGGCTCCTGAATTGATCTTCTTTGCAGCACCTCTTGTATACCAGAACATCCACTCTTTTACCACAATGGATACCACTGCTGCAATCAGTGCAAGTGTTCCCGGAATGGCAATGGTTCCACCGGATGTGCTTTTTACGATATCACGGGCACCGGTAATTCCGATTCCAAGACCAGTGACAAGCAGCATTCCTGCAAGGACAATGGAAGAGACACACTCCATTCTTTCATGTCCGTACTGGTGCTCTTTGTCCGATTTCTTTGCTGAAAGACGGACACCGATGATTACGATGAAGGTGCTTCCCACATCTGATGCAGAATGAATGGCATCCGAAATCATCGCTCCTGAATGTGCCACAATACCTGCGATCAGTTTAAATACAGATAATAAAAGGTTTACCAGAATACTGATCCCGGATACCTTCATTGCTGTCTGCTGTTCCCATGAAGCTGTTTTTTCTGTATCATGTATAATTGTTTTGTTTTCTGTGTGTTCCATAAACAGAATCTCCTTTTAAATATATGATCAGGTTCTTCTTATGGCACAACATTTTCCGTGAAAAAACCGGCGGTTCCTTCACTACTCGCTGCAGTGCGATTTTCCGCCGGTGTTCTTTCTTTTCTGTATAGGGATATCCCAGCTTCTACCTTCTGTTCCATCCATATTTTGCAGTAAAAAAGACATACCTGCGAAACATACACTGTCCCGCAGATATGTCTGAAAGCAAAGTCACATTCTGCTTCACCTCATATTCCGTGAATGCAGGTTCTTTGCAATTACGTTTAAATCCATATCCGCTGCCGCTTCCTGCGGCCCGGCCCCATGCCTTCGATAAATATTTTCGATTCCGAAAAGCATCGCCTGCTCAGTTTGTACTGTTGATCTCGCATCCTGTTCGAATGTAATGCAGTGCAAAGAGAATTTTTACAGTCTTACGGGTCTCCCGCTCAACTTCTCAGAAAGGATACACCATGAACCTTATGTTAGTCAAGCCAAAGTTTTTTATTTTACAGGTAGATATCTTCAACTTTCTGTTTATTCCATGTCTGGAAACATGCTTCGCACTGCACAGTTCTATATCAAACAATAGATCCTCAGTTGTTTGTCAAAAAACCGGGAGCGGATAAATCCGCTCCCGGTTAAGTCTACGATCTGTATTCAGTTGGAATGACTGATTATGCCTGCGGGCCGGCTGCAACGAGTGCTTTACCAGCTGCATTTCCTTCATATTTAGCAAAGTTCTTAACGAATCTTGCAGCAAGATCTTTAGCCTTTGTCTCCCACTCTGCAGCATCTGCATATGTGTCACGTGGGTCAAGGATTGCAGGATCTACGCCCGGAAGCTCTGTCGGAACCTCGAAGTTGAAGAATGGGATCTTCTTTGTCGGAGCTTTAAGGATAGATCCGTCAAGGATAGCATCGATGATACCACGAGTATCTTTGATGGAGATACGTTTTCCAGTTCCATTCCATCCTGTGTTAACGAGGTATGCTTTCGCACCGCTCTTCTCCATTCTCTTAACGAGCTCCTCAGCATATTTTGTCGGATGAAGCTCAAGGAATGCCTGTCCGAAGCATGCGGAGAATGTAGGAGTAGGCTCTGTGATTCCACGCTCTGTACCAGCAAGTTTAGCTGTGAATCCGGAAAGGAAGTAGTACTGTGTCTGCTCCGGTGTCAGGATAGATACTGGAGGAAGTACGCCGAATGCATCTGCGGACAGGAAGATAACCTCTTTCGCTGCCGGTGCAGAAGATACAGGGCGAACAATGTTCTCGATGTGGTTGATCGGGTAAGAAACACGTGTATTCTCTGTTACGCTCTTGTCAGCGAAGTCGATCTTGCCCTCAGCATCAAGTGTTACGTTCTCAAGAAGAGCGTTTCTCTTGATCGCATTGTAGATGTCCGGCTCAGACTCTTTGTCAAGGTTGATAACCTTAGCGTAGCATCCACCCTCGAAGTTGAATACTCCGTTGTCATCCCAGCCATGCTCGTCATCACCGATCAGAAGACGCTTAGGATCTGTGGAAAGTGTTGTCTTACCTGTTCCGGAAAGACCGAAGAAGATAGCTGTGTTCTCTCCGTTAAGGTCTGTGTTTGCAGAGCAGTGCATGGAAGCGATGCCCTTAAGCGGCAGATAGTAGTTCATCATGGAGAACATACCTTTCTTCATCTCTCCGCCGTACCATGTATTAACGATAACCTGCTCACGGCTTGTAATGTTGAACATTACAGCTGTCTCAGAGTTAAGTCCTAATTCTTTGTAGTTCTCAACTTTAGCCTTGGATGCGTTGTAAACAACGAAATCCGGCTCAAAGTTCTCAAGCTCCTCAGCTGTCGGCTGAATGAACATGTTTGTTACGAAGTGTGCCTGCCATGCAACCTCAACGATGAAACGGATAGCCATACGTGTGTCTTTGTTAGCTCCGCAGAATGCATCTACTACGAAAAGTTTCTTGTTGGAAAGCTCCTTCTTGGCAAGATCTTTAACTGCATTCCATGCTTCCTGAGTTGCCGGATGGTTATCGTTCTTGTACTCATCGGATGTCCACCAAACTGTGTCCTTGGAGTTCTCATCCATAACGATGTATTTGTCTTTAGGGGAACGTCCTGTGTAGATACCTGTCATTACATTGACAGCACCAAGCTCACTGACCTGACCCTTCTCAAATCCTTCAAGCTCCGGTTTGGTCTCTTCCTCAAATAATGTCTCGTAGGAAGGATTGTACACGATCTCAGTTGTTCCGGTAATACCATACTTTGTTAAATCGATTTTTGCCATCTTAACATTTACCTCTCTTCTTTAATAGTAATTATGATAGCCACCTACTGCTGCAGGTTTTTGTCATCCTGCCATAGGAATTGGTCATTCCAACATCCCTATCCACAATTATACATAAATTGTACGTAAAAGCAACCAAAAAATTCATTTTCCGCAAAAAATGATAAATCTTTAACAGTGACGTTTTAGTACTGTCAGATTTTATTTCATCTACACTTGACTTTTTCAGAATAATGGCTACAATATATCTGATTATAGTTATTATATATATTTATAATAGCAACTATATGATTTTAATATATAGAAAGAAGTGATTTCTATGTCAGATATTCTAATCAAACGTAATCATATGGAAATCCCCTGGCACAACTACGTAAGCGCCAGGAACAACCAGCCCATCACCGAAGCTTCTCTTTCCGAAAAAGCTTCCCTGATCGGCCGTACAGGCATGATGCTTCTCTCCTGTGGGACCGGTGCCTGGCGGGTACGGAGTTCCATGAATACATTGTCAGAAGCACTTGGTATCACCTGTTCCGCAGATATCGGACTGATGTCTATAAGCTACACCTGCTTTGACGGTGAGAGCAGTTTTTCCCATGCACTTAGTCTGACTACCACCGGCGTAAATACTTCCAGACTGAACAGGCTGGAACATTTTGTCAGTGATTTTCCTGCGGAGGGTATCCATATGAGCGGTGAAGCACTGCACAGTCAGTTAGATGAGATCGAGCGGATCCACGGGCTTTATTCCCCTGCATCCCTGGGACTGGCTTCTGCACTGGCCTGTGGTGCATTTACTTTTCTTCTGGGCGGTGGCCCGCTGGAAATGATCCTGGCTTTTGCAGGCGCAGGCATCGGAAACGCCATCCGCTGCAAGCTTGGCAAGCATCATTTTACTCTGTTTATGTGCATTGCAGTTTCTGTTTCCTCTGCCTGTCTTGTATATGCAGGCTTCCTGAAGCTGGCAGAGCTTCTGTTCCACATTTCCGTCCAGCATGAGGCCGGATACATCTGTTCCATGCTGTTTATCATTCCAGGCTTTCCGTTTATCACAAGCGGGATCGACCTTGCCAAGCTGGATATGCGTTCCGGTCTGGAACGACTGGCCTACGCCATTATTGTTGTAATGGTGGCTGCTGTCTCTGCCTGGCTAATGGCACTGCTTCTTCATCTGAAACCTGTGGATTTCCTGCCTCTGGAGCTTTCGGCAGCTCAGAGGATCCTGTTCCGGCTTCTGGCAAGCTTCTGCGGGGTATTCGGCTTTTCGGTCATGTTCAACAGCCCTGTCCGTCTAGCCGCAGCTGCCGCTTTCATCGGTGCACTGTCCAACACACTCCGGCTGGAACTTGTTGATCTTGCCGGTTTTCCACCTGCTGCCGCAGCTTTTCTCGGAGCACTGACCGCCGGACTTCTGGCCTCCCTCATCAAAACAAAAGTGGGATATCCCAGAATTTCCATTACCGTACCATCCATTGTGATCATGGTCCCGGGGCTTTATCTCTACCGGGCGATCTACAATCTGGGGATCATGTCCCTGAATGTTTCCGCCTCCTGGTTTGCAGCTGCGATCCTGATCATCGTTGCTCTTCCCCTGGGCCTTATTTTCGCCAGGATCCTTACGGACAAAATGTTCCGCTACTGCACCTGATGGGCATACAAAAAGGACTGCTTTCTGTAGCTTCCGGTCATCAGCTATCCTTCTGATAACCGGAGCAATACAAAAGCAGTCCTTTTTTGTACATTCTATTTCATTACGATCTCATCAGCGATCCCGATCATTTTTTCCAGGCGGTCCGCAAATTTATGGATGGGGAGAAAAACGCCCAGTCCGTCATAACGTTTTCCACCATCCTCCACAGAATCCTGCCCATAATACACAAAAGCTCTTGGAAGCTTCTTCTGAATTGCCATCATGATATCCCATACAGCCGCATAGGCCTGTGCCTCCGTTTCTTTTTCCTTTACGCTGTCCGGAAGCTCATACACCAGCAGCACACCGATATGTTCGCCCATTTTGTACTCTTCTACTTCCATGGTATCTTCATCATAGGCATGGCGCTTCCGGTAGCCATACGCCAGATACATCTTTACACCAGGTTTCTCCCTGTATATCCTGCGAAATCGGTCGTAATCCCTGTCACTTACATGGATTCCCTTTTCCCGCAGAAAATTTCCTTTTTCATCTGTGAGAAATACCGGATTCTCCTGTCCATCTGCATTGAACCTGAACGGTGCCAGAAAAGAATTTCGCAGAAGATCAAACATACTGTTCTGGCAGATCGCCATAAGGAGAGCTGTCAGATCACGGTTTTTATATGCGTCCAGCAATGCATAGGCGAATTTTTCCGGAGGAAGATATCCGCATTCTATGTCTGTATCCGCATCCATGGATTCATAGAAGGTCTCCGTCAGCCGTCTGCACGCCTCCGGATCCTTCAGGATCTTTTCAAATAAAAGCTCCGCCTTTTCCTCTCTTGGGAATAATGTGCTGTTTTCCACAATTCCTCACCCTTTCTAATCTCTATGTTTACTGGAAAACATCAGAATAAAGCTGATCAGAAGCAAAACATCCGATACCCAGATTGCCGGGATCCCCAGCCTCATGGACAGATTTCCTCCGCCACCGGCTCCAATGGCAAAAAAGAAAATTATTCCGAAATAATAAAGAGCCTGCTTCAGCTGTTCCGGACGTTTTTCACGACAATACACGGACAACGCCGCCGTGCCGCTTCGTAAATTTCCGATGCACATAGTGCTTGCATAGGAATAACCGCCCACCTTCCGGAAGGTCTGTACCTGCATGGCGCAGGAAAAGGATACCAGTACGGTTGCCAGCATATCCAATTCTCCCGGCATAAATCCCACCGCAAAAAGGATCAGGATCTCGATCAGCAGGATCATCTGCCTCCAGTGAAGTTTTTTTGCATATTTAAAGGTATTCTGGATTCGCTCCGCCGCTACAACACCAATGGCAAAGGCTAAAACAGGGAACAGGTACCTTAAACCGTCTCCCCACTGTCCTGTCATAAAATTATGGCTCATCAGAACCACGTTGCCTGTCTGGGCGTTGGAAAACACCTCATCTCTTGTAAAGTATGTGTAGGCATCCTGAAATCCGCCGGACATTGCCAGAAATACACTTGTGATAAAAGCTTCTGACATCTGCCGGTCCGCATTTTGCAGCTTTCCGCCTCCTGAAACCACTCTAAATCACTCCTGTCATTGATTTTTTTCCTCGGGTGTATTATAGTTTGCTCAGAAGCAAATGTAAAAAGTATTATTAATATCGTAAACATATTAAAATCATATCACAGGATGGAGACAATACATGATCACTTACGACTACTACCGGATCTTTTATTATGTAGCCCAGTATAAGAGCTTTACCAAGGCAGCAAGAGCTCTTCACAACAACCAGCCAAATATCACCCGCTGTATGAACAACCTGGAGCAGGAGCTGAAATGTACGCTCTTTCTCCGCTCCAACAAAGGAATCGCACTTACACCGGAAGGCCGCCAGCTTTATGAACACGTTGCCCTGGCTTTTGAGCAGCTGTCCATCGGCGAGGAGGAAATCCGCCAGAACGGAGAGCTGGAGCATGGTCTGGTTTCCATCGGCGCCAGCGAAAATGCCCTGCGTCTGATCCTTCTGGAAAAGCTGGAGCTGTTCCGCGAGCAATATCCCCATGTTCGCCTGCGCCTCTTTAACCATTCTACTCCTCAGGCAGTACAGGCACTGAAAAATTATGCGGTGGATTTCGCTATTGTCACCACTCCGATCTCCATCCGCAAGCCTTTACAGAAAAAAAGTCTCCTGCGTTACCGGGAAATTCTTGTATGCGGAAGCAAATATAAGGATCTGACCACTGCCCCTATCAGCATCCATGAGCTTCAGGATCTGCCCTTTGTAGGTCTTGCGGAAGGGACCAGCACTAGAGAAATGTATATGAATTACTTTATGGAAAACCGTGTTTCTTTTCATCCTGACATCGAGGCAGCAACTACAGACCAGGTCCTTCCCATGATCGTCCACAATCTGGGAATCGGCTTTTACCCCGAGCCCCTTGCCCGGGAAGTGATCAATGACGGGAAGATTTTTGCCCTTCAGCTTAAGGAGCCGCTCCCTCAGAGAGAGGTCTGCTTAGTCACAAACAGCAGTACTGCCATGAGTACTGCTGTCAAAAAAGCTATTGAATTTATTGTGTAAATCCCTGAGGCGGATCAGCCATTTACATTTATTGTTCCACTGTCCGCTCAATATGCATGGCAAGATAACCAATTTCAATAGGATCCAGCTCTTTACCCAGGCTTTTGCCCAGGCTCTCACAGACATCCTCCGCGATCCTGTAGGATTCCGGATATTTTTCTTCTATATATTCATTCATATCCAGCTTCAGTGTCTCCCCTGTGGAGACACGGGCTACCATATATTTGATATGGTTCATCATACGGTTGTAGGACAGGGAGATCACATCGATCTTTCTTCCTGTGGCCATCTCGATCATGGCGATGCATTCCCGTACCGTTCTTGCTGTCTGCATGGCAACAGACACCTTTTCATCTCCAAGTGCTGAGTGAATATGAAGTGCCACATATCCCACCTCATGCTCGTCGATTTCAATATCCATCCGCTCCTTCAGGATCTTCTTCAATACCTCCGCCACCTTGAATTCGCTGTAAAAAAGCACCTTGATATCATCCGTCAGAGGATTGCTGATCTGCTCATGATTCCGGATACGTCCCACTGCAAAGGAAATATGATCAGCAAGGGGAAACAGGATCCTTCTGTCTATGGTATCCCCAAAGGTCTTCTCAGCTTCTCTCAATATCTCATCTGCGATCTCCAGAAATTCCGGTGCTATGCTCTTTGCCAGTTCTTTTGCTGAGCCACGTTCTGTCTCCTGAGCCAGCCTGTAAATAGTACAGTCTGCCGGAGCCTCAAAACGCTGGCTGACCTTCTTTCCAAATCCCACACCTTTTCCCAGAAGTACATATTCCTGGTTTTCTTCCATATTTATGGCAATGATGCCGTTATTGTTCAATACCTTGCTCACTCTGTACATCTTTTTCCCCACCATTTTTATATATCCTGCTGCTTTTCCACATTCCACCACTGTCTGCCCCGGATTTTCAGTCGACATTTTTGTCTGCAGCTGTTGATTTTCTTTATCGTAACAGAATCTTTCTTTTGTGTAAAGCCCTTCTGACAGACAGTTATTTTCTTTGCCACAGGAAAAGCGCGCCCGGGCATTAGGCGCGCTTTTCACAAAACCAATCTTCTATATTATTGCTGAAAAATTTCCTATTCTTCCACAGTCTCTACTGCGAACAGCGGCTCTCCTGCCTTGATCTCTCCATTGGCAAGAAGGCGTACTCTCTGATTATCCTCGATCTCTGTGCAAAGGATCGGAGAACATAAGGACGGAGCGTTTTCTATAAGATACGGGATGTCAATCTTCATCAACGGCTCGCCTTTTTTTACATGCTGTCCCTGCTCTACCAGGATCTCGAAGCCTTTTCCTTCCAGCTTTACAGTATCAATGCCGATATGGAGGAGCATAGGAAGATCTGTATCTGTCTGGAATCCGATGGCATGCTTTGTGTCAAAAATAAACTCTACCTCGCCGTCTTCCGGAGCACAGATCACCGGGTCCTTCGGTGTGACTACAGCACCCTCTCCCATCATTCCTTCCGCAAAGCCTTCATCCGGCGCTGTGGAAAGGTCTGCGGCGATACCGGTTACCGGGCTGTAGACAATCGCTGTTCTGAGAACCTTTTTCTCTGGCTGCGTGCTGGCTTCGGATGTCGGAGCTGTGTTCTGAGTAGCCTCACCTGTACTTTCTGCTGTACGCTCTGTATCAGACTGAGCCTGATTTTCCGCATTGTCTGTTTCTTTCTCATTTGCACCTTCAAAATATTCATTCGGCGCTGTCTCCAGATAATCCTCCAGCTTGGATTTGATCACAGTTACCTGCGGACCGTAGATGATCTGGACACCCTGGCCTTTTTTCACGATTCCTCTGGAACCTGTTGTTTTCAAAATATCGTCGTTGACTCTTGCTGCGTCATGGACGGTGATACGGAGTCTTGTTGCACAGCAGTCCACATCACTGATGTTTTTCTTTCCTCCAAGGCCGGCTGTGATGGCTTCGCTTACCGGGTCTGCAGATGTACTTCCTGCTGCTTCACCGGCTTTTCCGGCTTCTTTTCTTGCGTTTACATCTGCTTTTGTATAAAGCTTTGTTTCTGTGTCGTCATCCTCACGTCCCGGAGTCTTAAAGTTGAACTTTTTGATCAGGAAGGTGAAAATCACATAATAGAGAATAAAGTAAATGATACCTACCGGGATAATCCTGAACCAGCTTGTCTTTGCATTTCCCTGAAGGATTCCGAACAGGAACAGATCCAGGAAACCGCCGGAGAAGGTAAGTCCTACTGCAATGTTCAGCATATGTGCGATCATATAAGCCGCGCCTGCAAGAACAACCTGTACTGCAAACAATGCAGGAGCTACAAACAGGAAGGAGAACTCCAGTGGCTCTGTGATTCCTGTAAGCATACATGCAAGGGCTGCTGAAAGAAGAAGTCCGCCTGCTGCTTTTTTCTTCTCAGGCTTTGCACAGCGGTACATGGCAAGAGCAGCTCCCGGAAGACCGAAGATCATGAAAATGAACTCTCCGGAAAAATATCTTGTTGCATCAGCACTGAAATGCGCTACATTTGCGGAATCTGCAAGCTGGGCGAAAAAGATGTTCTGTCCGCCCTGTACCATCTGGCCTGCAACCTCCATAGTCCCGCCAACGGCTGTCTGCCAGAATGGCATATAAAATACGTGATGAAGTCCGAATGGGATCAGCGCGCGTTTGATAATACCGAAGATCAGGGTTCCGACATAGCCGCTGCCTGTTACAAGACCGCCCAGAGCATAAATACCGTTCTGGACTGCCGGCCATACGAAATACATCAGGATTCCCACAAACATATATACAATGGTGGAAATGATGGGCACAAATCTGGAACCACCGAAGAAGGAAAGTGCGTTTGGAAGCACGATCTTATGAAAACGGTTGTGCAGAGCCGCAACACCAAGGCCGACGATAATACCGCCAAACACACCCATCTGCAAAGACTGAATGCCGCAGACAGAAGTTACAGTACCTTCCAGAACGCTTTTTGCGATCTGTCCGTCTGCTGTGATCTTGTCATTTACTACCAGCATACCGTTGATGGCTACGTTCATAACGAAGTAAGCGATCAGTGCGGAAAGAGCTGCTACCTCTTTCTCTTTTTTTGCCATACCGATGGCCACACCTACTGCAAAGATCAAAGGCAGGTTATCAAATACCGCACTTCCGACTTTGTTCATGATGACTAGGAGTGCATTTAAGATGGTTCCGTCTCCCAGAATCTTCTGAAGTCCATAGGTTGCAATGGTCGTTTCATTTGTGAAGGAACTGCCGAATCCAAGAAGCAGGCCTGCCACAGGAAGGATTGCGATGGGGAGCATAAAGGAACGTCCCACACGCTGCAAAACTCCGAAAATTTTGTCTTTCATGTTCTCTCTCCTTTTCTTTCGACGTTTTGGAGCGGGAATCTTTTAAGTGGGCAACAAAAAAAGACACCAACCCCCATAAACGTCAAATAAAAATAATAACATTTATGACTGGTTAATGCCTGCTTATCAGTTACACACCAAATCTGAAATACACTATACGGGTTTTGTTCTTCTGTGTCAAGGAGTAATTTGATTTTTTCCAAAAAATATCTCCTCATATCACTATCCGCTCCGTTGCCAATAATCTCTTGCGGAATATTTCCTGTGAACAGCAGCCATATAGTTCCTGTTCTCAGAAAGTATACAGAAACGAAACAGGCCAGAAATTCACTTATCTTGACTTTATTCTCACTTATGATAAGATGAACATAGAATGTCCGGCAGCAATATTTTTTGCTCAGACAACACTATACATTTCATAAAAACGGAGGTACTTTTCCGATGAATACCATCAAGAAATTCATCCACTACTACGGCCCGTACAAAGCGGTCTTTTTTATTGACCTGATCTGTGCAGCCGTTATCAGTCTGGTAGATCTTGCTTATCCCCAGATTCTTCGTACTATGACAAAAACTCTCTTTACACAGGATAAGGATATTATTCTTCATGCCCTCCCTGTGATCGCAGCTTCTCTTTTTGTTATGTACATTGTGCAGAGTCTCTGCAAATATTATGTAACCTGTCAGGGACATATGATGGGTGCAAAGATGGAACGTGATATGCGCCGGGAGCTTTTTGACCATTACCAGGAGCTGTCTTTTTCCTATTACAGCAGGAATAATTCCGGTCAGATGATGAGCAAGCTGGTCAGTGACCTTTTTGACATTTCCGAGTTTGCACATCATGGTCCTGAGAATCTTTTTATCTCTCTGGTAAAGATCGTCGGTGCTTTTATCTTCCTGTTCTTTATCAACAAAAAACTTGCACTGCCGCTGATCCTCCTGGTGATCGTGATGTTTGTGTTTTCCTTCCGCCAGAATGCAAAAATGCAGGAAACCTTCATGGAAAACCGTCGTAAGATCGGAGATGTAAATGCCAGTCTTCAGGATACGCTTTCCGGAATCCGCGTGGTGCAGTCCTTCGCAAACGAGGACATCGAACGTGCCAAATTTAAGAAAAGCAATGAAGCGTTCCTTGTTTCCAAAAGAGATAATTATCACTGCATGGGAAGCTTCATGAGTTCCAATCTTTTCTTCCAGGGTATGATGTACCTGGTAACTCTTGTTTACGGCGGCTATCTGATCGCTCAGGGTGAAATGCAGACTGCAGATCTTGCCATGTATGCCCTGTATATCGGAATCTTTATCAGCCCCATCCAGATCCTGGTGGAACTTGTGGAAATGATGCAGAAGGGTCTTTCCGGTTTCCGCCGTTTCCTGGATGTGATGGAAACAGAATCCGAGATCAGGAATGCAGACAACGCTGCGGAGCTTACGGACGTAAAAGGACATGTGCGTTACGACCATGTTTCTTTTCATTACAGCGATGATGAAACTCCTGTGCTTTCCGATATCTCTATTGATATCCCGGCAGGAAAATCCATTGCCCTGGTAGGACCTTCCGGAAGCGGAAAAACCACGATCTGCTCTCTCCTGCCCAGATTTTATGATGTGACCGACGGTTCCATTACTGTAGACGGAAAGGATATCCGCGGGCTGACTCTTAAGAGCCTTCGAAGCCAGATCGGTATGGTACAGCAGGATGTCTATCTTTTTGATGGAACCATCAAGGATAATATTGCCTACGGAAAGCCCGGAGCTTCCGATGAAGAGATCATCAAAGCCGCCAAATGTGCGAGTATCCATGACTTTATCATGGAGCTTCCGGATAAATACGACACTTATGTCGGAGAACGTGGCACACGCCTTTCCGGCGGACAGAAGCAGCGGATCTCCATTGCACGTGTATTCCTTAAGAATCCTCCGATCCTGATCCTGGATGAGGCCACCAGCGCTCTGGATAACGAAAGCGAACGTTGGATCCAGAAGAGTCTGGAGGAGCTTTCAAAAAATCGTACTACCATTACGATCGCGCACCGGCTTTCTACGATCCGTGATGCGGATGAGATCATTGTGATCACGGAGGAGGGTATCGCCGAAAGAGGCACTCATGCTGAACTGCTTGAGAAGAATGGATTGTATGCTGCATATTACAATATGTAGAAAGATACGAGGGAGGCGCTTCGCTGTCCCACTGAGATTTTTATAGGGCAAAATAAAAGGCTGCTGTATACCTTATCAATAGTGATATAGATATATAGCAGTCTTTTTATTTGTCAATTACTATCTTTTCAAAAAATTCAATCAAAGATTACAGCAGATAAACCGGAAGCTCGTCTTTAATTCCTACTGGCTGGTTGTTGTCCGGCTCATCTTTCTTTGGGGTGAGGAATTTGGCCTGGAGTTCGTCGGCGTTTCCTCCGCTGATCACGTTCTGGGCTACAGTTCCTGTTGTTTCTGCTGCAGCTGTTTTCTTTGCTGCGGTTTTACGTGCTGTTGTTTTTCTGGTAGTGGTTTTCTTTGCTGTTGTTTTTGTTGCGGCTGCTTTCTTTGCTGTGGTCTTCTTTGCAGGAGCTTTGGCTGCTGTTTTCTTTGCTGTAGTTTTTTCTGCCGCTTTTTCAGCTGTTTCAGCTTTTACCTCTGACGGCTTCTCTACTGCTTTAACCTCAGCCTCTTTTACCTCTGTTTTTGTTTCTGTTTTGGATGCTTTTTCTGCATTTACTGCTCTTGCGATGCTTGCTTTACCTACTGACACGATTCATTACCTCCTCTGCCAATGCTATGTACTCTTTTGCGCTGCGGCTGCTTTTTTTGAACTCCACAACTGGTTCACTGCTGTCCTGGGACCATTCGATGGAGCTGTCTACACGGATAAAAGATTCGAAAAGATAGATTCCTTCCATTTCTTTCAGTGTTTCCATAGTCTGTTTGAAATAATTCTTTCTGGCATCTGCCTTGGTTACTACGATTCCCAAAACCTTTAAATCCGGAGCGATCTCCCTGACTTCATTGAGGAAATCAAACATATTTGCAAGACCAAACATACCCCACGGACTTGCCTCTACCGGAACAAGAACATAATCGGATGCACATAAAATATTCATCACCCAGCCGCCAAGAGTAGGCGG
This sequence comes from Ruminococcus sp. SR1/5, assembly GCF_000209835.1. Taxonomy (NCBI): domain Bacteria; kingdom Bacillati; phylum Bacillota; class Clostridia; order Eubacteriales; family Oscillospiraceae; genus Ruminococcus; species Ruminococcus sp. SR1/5. Next base: position 1,859,585 of record NC_021014.1, read on the forward strand.
TGCATCAATGAGAATGTAATCGTACACTCCGGAATCTTTAACCTTCTGCAGACATTTCCGCAGGATAAACTCTCTCTGCCATTTTGTAAAAAGCTCATATTCCACGGAGCTCATCAGCGTAGACGACGGAACCAGATCCAGATTCTCATACTTCGTATGCACGATAAAATCGCTGAGATCCGACTGATGACCGATAGCATAGTAGAGATTCTTTTCCCCTGCTGCCATCTCAAGCACTTCTTCCTCCGAAAAAAAAGAAAGGGAAAGATTCAGCTGCATATCACCGTCTACCATCAGTACCTTCTTACCCATGCCGGCCAGTGCCGCTCCCACATTGGAACAGCTGGTGGACTTTCCGCTGCCGCCCTTATTATTTGCAAAACAGATCGTTACTGTATTTCCCATTACAGCCTCCCGACAACATAATTTCGTATTTTCTGTCACTTGCCCTTATTATAATATAACGTTCTCCTAAAAACAAGCACATCCCCCATAAAACCACGAAAACCGACAAAATAGCCTC
>NC_021014.1:1860304-1865929 GCF_000209835.1 Ruminococcus sp. SR1/5
GCCAAGATTCAGAACACCCATCAGAAGTGCACCAATGATAACACCAGGAACTGTACCGGTACCACCATAAGCAGAAGCACCACCAATAAGTCAATCACAGTCCTTCTCCTGTATGTTTTTCCTTACTGCTCGAATCTGCCCTTCATCTTCACTTCCTGCTCCCACACAGCGACCTTGCCGCGGGCAAACAGGCTGTTGATGTTGAGATTCTCATCCAGTACCAGAAGGTCTGCGTCTGCGCCTTCCGCTACACAGCCCTTGATTCCTTCTTTGCCAAGGAGTACGGCCGGAGTGCTGGTCAGAAGCTGTAAGGCATCCTCCAGCGGCATGCCCTCTCTTACCAGGATCTGGATGGTACGGTGCAGATACTTCGGGGACGCGTAGGTCAGGCCAATGCACTCGCCCTCTTCGTTGAAGCGCGGCTGGCTTCCGAACGCGTCACTGGACATGGTTACATGATCCAGGCTCACATCTTCGCGGTGCAACAGCTCATAGAGCTTCAGAGCATCGGATTCGACCTCCACATCATCGGCGCCGGCGGTGCAGTCAATGTAGCCGCCACGGCGCACCAGATCCGCGCCGGCATCAATCAGTCCAGGATTGCGTAAGATGTGGGTCGGCAGCAGGTTCTTGGCTGGAACGTCGGAATGATCCAGCACATAGAAAATCGGATCCAGTCTTCCCTCTCCGTCACCCATGTGCATGGTTACCAGGCCAGGGGTATTGCTGAGTAAGCCGGCTCTGCGCGCTGCAGTAGCCAGCGCGATCAGCTCTTCTCCGCCTGGGTTGGAGCTTCTGTGGTCCGATACCGCTACCTTCACACCGATCATCGGTGGAACCAGGATGATATCGCGCTCTACACTTCCGGTCAGGGTGGTCGGCGGGTAACCATAGGAACTGGTCAGAGTGTACACGGTCATGCCCTCTTCGGTCAGGGCGCGAGCTTTTGCGACCAGATTTTCCACACTGCGGGTTACGCCATCGGTTCCCAGAAGTCCGACTACCGTGGTAATACCATTTTTGAAGAATTCACTGAGCTGGGATTCCGGTACACGGGATGCCGGCCCCTGCTCTCCGCCGCCGCCTGTGATATGCACGTGCATGTCAATGTAAGCCGGAACAACGGTCTTTCCCTCCAGATCATAGGTTTCCACTCCCGGAAGTCCCTCATATCCCTCAATAGTATCCTGCATCAGAAGGATTTTTTCCCCCTCAATAAGGATATCTTTCTTTCCCAGTTTCTCCGGTGCGTACACATTCGCGTTTTTCAGTAACTTGATCATAATGTCAATTCTCCTGTCTCTTTCTTTTCCGCTTTTCTATTTCAAAGCTTCTGTCAGTCTGTCTCAAAGGTGCCTTTTACCAGTGCTTTTCCATACTCCACCATTTTCTGTCCACGGACAAATACCGTATCTACCAGAAATTCCTCATCCAGGATCACAAGATCCGCGTCGCTGCCCGGACGGATGCAGCCCTTTTTCGGGAATAATCCGTTGGCTCTGGCCGGGTTCTCCCCGCAGATGCGGATGGCTTTTTCCACCGGAACCCCTGCCTTTACAGCATCACGCACTTCCTCATGCAGGGAAGAAAGCCGTGTAACCAGAAGCTTTGCGCCGCCCCCGCCAATCACATGAACATGCTGGTCCACATAACCAGGAATTACCATTTTTCCATCTGCAGAAACAACTTCCACCGGAGCAGAAAGTTCCGGTGGATCGATGTGTTCTGCCACAGAAAATACTTTTTCATCTACGATCAGGATATCACGGATTCCTTTTGGATCCGGATCATACAGATTCGCGTTTTTAATCAAAAGCACTCTGGACATCGTATTTAGTTCTCCTTTTTCTTCTCATCATCGAGCTTGGCAATACCAAATCCGGTAAAGCCCCAGATGATTGCAAAAATCCAGCCGGTGTAGCACAGGATTGCCCATGGAAGGTAATCCAAAGTCTCTACGCCAAGGGTGGAAGCCATGTAAGCACCTGCTGCGGACCACGGGATCAGCGGTACAACTACGGTACCGGCATCCTCAAGGGTTCTGGACAGGTTCTTTGCCGCAAGCCCGCGCTCTTTGTAAGCGTCACGGAACATCTCGCCCGGAATCAGAATGGCAAGGTAAGAGTTACCGGTGGTCAGTGCCATGGTAATGCAGGCTGCAACGGTTGCGGTGATCAGCGCACCGGTACTCTTTGCCACGCTTAAGATCTTCTGGAGTACCACATCCAGACAGCCAGCCCGGCTCATGATACCTGCGAAGCAGAATGCGCAGAATACCAGAAGTGTGGTGCTCATAATGCCGTTCATACCGCCGCGGTTTAACAGCTTGGTTACGGCCTCGGAACAGGTCTCGGTGTCAAATCCTGCACGGTGGATCATGGATACATCAAAACCGTTTACGGTTGCCTTTAACACATCTCCTAACGCTACGTGCTGAATGAAGACACTCTCCAAGCCTGCTACAAAAGTAGAAAGAAGCATAACCGGAATGGTTGGCTTCTGAAGCAGGGAGCCGCCCAGCACGATCACTACCGGAATGATGATCAGCAGGTTCCAGCTGTACATGGAAGAAAGCTGGCTTAATAAAGTAGTAACGGTGTCAGAAGTAATATCTGCGCTTACATCTGCGTTCATACCAACAATGGCATATACCACCAGGGAAACGATGGTTGCTGGGACAGTGGTGTAGAACATATGTCCGATATGCTCATACAGTGTGCTGCCTGCCGCGATCGGAGCCAGGTTTGTGGTATCGGACAGCGGAGACATCTTGTCACCAAAGTAGGAACCTGCGATGCAGGCGCCTGCAGTAGCCGGAAGGGATACGCCAAGGGCGCTTGCGATTCCCATCAGGGCAACACCCATGGTTGCAACGGAACCCCAGGAGGTACCGGTAACAACCGAAACCACTGCCTCGATCAGGAACGCGGTAACCAGCATGAATTTCGGGTTTACGATCTGGACGCCGTAATAAATCATCATCGGAATGGTACCGGATGCCATCCAGGTACCAACCATAGCGCCAACACATACAAGAATCAGGATGGCAGGCATGCCCTTTGCAATCTTGGTGCAGATCTCATCCATCATCTCATCCCAGGTAATGCCTACACGGAACGCGATAAATGCTGCGATTGCAGCTACCATGATCAGAAGCGGCTCTGTGCTGTAGCCGAATACGCCTTTTCCGATGGTAAGGATCAGGAGCATTGCGACGATCGGTGTGATCGATTCCGCAAAAGTGGGCAGACGTTTGGCCCGTTCTTTCTTTTCTTTCATTTGTAGTTTCTCCTTTTAGCCTCCTTCGTGACAGTTTCACATTTTATCACGGCAGAGTATTAAGATTTGGACTTATTATATCAGAAAAGATAACGGGCAACAACTAAAACTTTATATTTTTTATTTTCTTGTTACACGGGAGTTTGACACATTGAAATTCAAAAAAGTACCGCAAAGCCTTGAAACAGGCTTATTTTTTTGTCAAATTTTTATTTTTATTATATAGTAATATTTAGTGATATGTACTATAACAGTGGAAGCGGTAATTATTGTGCGTATAACAACATCAAAATCAAAAAATTCCGAGTCCTTTTATATCACTCAGTCCTATACAAATCCGGTTATTAAACCGCGCTTTGAAAGGAACTTATACTACAGAACAATTGCTCCATATTTTAAAAGACATAAAATTTGCAGATGTAGAAAAACAGGGTTTCATGCCGGTATATGAACGTCAGAAAATCACTGACGATCTCCACGAAACCTGTGGATTCAGAACAGACTATCAATTCATAACAAAACGGAAAATGAAAGGAATTCAGAAAAAAGTAAGCGGAGATAAAACATTACTATGTTTCGTGTATGCAGATAAAAGTGCCACACCCCTTGTATTTGAAGGGCACTGAAAAACTTCCATTTCTTCTTAAGTGGAAGTTTTTCTTTTATATTATTTTCAAATCTTTACTTAGGAAAATCATAAAAAGCTATGGTTTACTCCATAGCCAGCTCATCTAATCTTACTATTCGTTTTACATTTGCTGTAAATGCCGTAAAATACATTTGCAGATGCATAGCAAATAAACCTCTCGAATCTGCTTTACGCAAACCGTGAGCTTCCTTTAGTTCTCCATTCTTTTCTTCTATCCTGTGCCGAATCTTCATTCGCTCCTGAAAATATTCGCTTTCTTCAAATTTAAGCCTTTCAAGATTTTTCTCGCTTGCTTGCGTGATACTGTAGCTTCTTGTTTTAGCGTTTGATCTTCCTACACGGCATTTTTCTCTTTGGGGACATTTCCGACACGTTACTTTGCTAAATATATATCTTAAATAAGTATTCCCATTTTTTGCCGTTCTTTTTTCTACACGCGTGGAAAGCTCTCCGGCAGGACACTGCAGCATCCCAGCATCTTTATTAAAGCAGAAACCTTCCTCAAGGTTCCCGTTTGCTGCAGCAGCTACTGCTGTATTGGTTCTGGCAATCAATGTAATCTCTTTTCCGCAGACTTCCAGATTGTCATCACTGACATATGCCATATCGCCTATAACTTCTGTAACTTTTATTCCATTTTCCTTCGCGTTTTCTATCAGTTTTGGTAATTCCTGCCCATCTGGTGCTCCTCCATCTGTTACAGTGATCCCCGCAATGAGACGTTCTTCAGTCATCGCAAGATGATTCTTATATCCATAGAACGTACTGGTTGCCGTTTTATGTCCAAACCGTGCATCTTTATCATCTTTGGATCGGATCTCTTTGAGCCGCTCATCTTCTAGTAGTTCTTTCATTTCATGAGAAAGTTTCTGTATCTTTTTATTTCCACAGGATTTTATTCCTTCCTCCAGAACCTGGAGTAGTTCCCTAGTATAGGCAATTTCTTCATCCAGTCCTGCTTCCAAAGAGGGTTTCTCAGGAAATCGCTCTGATAATTCAAAAGCTGTTTTATAAACCTCTTTCCGAAGTTGTTTGCTCATATCCCGCAGAATCTGCGTTGGAGATTTTGCCCAGACAGAAGCAATTGTATGGGTGGAATCAACGATAATGGTTCCCGATTTGATCAGATTTTTATCCAAAGCCTGTTGAATGGTTTCTTTTAACATTTCTTCCAGAATATCTTCTGTAATACGAGTTTTTCTGAATTTTGTGAGAAGACTGGGATCTATCATTTTTGCTTCTGGTTCCAGGTCAAGGAAAAATTTATATGCCATGTCCGTCTGGGCGCTGCTAATCAGGGCTTCGTCAGAAAGATCGTACAGTTTTTTCAGGAAAAGCAGTTTAAACATCATTTCTGGTTCCTTTGCCGGGCGACCGAAATTTTCACAAAAAAGCCCAATTCTTTTTTAGAATCAGACTTTTTCAGTGCCCTTTTAAATATGGTTTTGATTTGGTTTTGTAGCATAAAAAAATCTCCTTGTAGTTGTATTTGCATCGTGCAGATGCTTCTTTAACTACAAGGGCCGCTCTCACTACTTCTAAAAACCAATCAGTAGTGAGAGCGGCCGCACATTTGAGTTGAAGTGTCAACCCCTATTTAGGGAAAAACTAAAAAAGAGGTTAGACCTCATGTATAAGATCTAACCTTGAAAATTAACTAAATGACATTGACCAGTGAACAGTAACAAAATAACCTT
>NC_021014.1:1866126-2035869 GCF_000209835.1 Ruminococcus sp. SR1/5
ACCAAGATTCAGAACACCCATCAGAAGTGCACCAATGATAACACCAGGAACTGTACCGGTACCACCATAAGCAGAAGCACCACCAATAAAACAAGCACCGATCGCATCCATCTCAAAGTTTGTACCAGCCTGCGGGTTGGAAGAATTCAATCTGGCCATTGTCACCATACCTGCGATAGCAGCCAGAAGACCCATGTTCAAGTAAGCAAGGAAATAAACTTTGTTCGTATCAATACCGGAAAGCTTTGTTGCCTTCTCATTACCACCAACTGCGTAGAAATAACGGCCTGTTGTAGTCTTGGAAGCAATGTATGTATAGATCGCGATGATCACTGCAACCCAGAGAAGAGAATTCGGGATACCTTTGTACTGAGCAAGTCTGAACATGAATGCAAGAACAACTACACAGATCAGAACCATCTTCACTGCAACACCACCGAAAGACTCAACACTGTAGCCTTTTTTTGCACGGTCTGCACGGTTTTTCATAACAAGTGCAACATAGACGATGCAGACAATAATGCCAACTACGAAACATGTTCTGTTAAATCCTTCACCTCCACCAAGGAAGTCCGGAATATAGTTATTGAACAGAGCCAGATAAGCATCCGGCATCGGGGCCAGGGTCTGTCCTTCCAGAACTACGTTGGAAAGGCCACGAAAAGCAAGCATACCTGCCAGAGTAACAATAAATGGAGGAATTCGTACATAAGCGATCCAGAATCCCTGCCATGCACCAATGGCAATACCCACAAGAAGCATCACGATCATAGTGAGATACGGGTTCATACTGTTGAGAACCATCATCTTACCACCGACAGCAGCAACAAAGCATACAACAGAACCAACTGACAGATCGATGTTACCACCTGTTAAAATACAGAACAGCATACCGGTTGCAAGAATAAATACATATGCATTCTGGGCTACCAGGTTATTTACATTCTGCGGAAGAAGCATAACGCCCTTTGTGTTCACAGAAAACATGATCACAACAAATACCAGAACAATGACCATGGTATATTTTTTAATATTTCTGAAAAACTAATCTTTTTCTCCATCTTCTTACTCTCCTTTACCTGACTTCACGATCCTGGACATGATCAGCTCAGATGTAGCTTCCTCACCACTTACCTCTCCTACGAATCTGCCCTCGTTCATGATATAGATTCTGTCTGACATTCCAAGCACTTCCGGAAGCTCAGAAGAGATCATGATCACAGATTTTCCTGCTGCGACCAGGTCATTGATGATACAGTAGATTTCATATTTGGCTCCTACGTCAATACCTCTTGTAGGTTCATCCAAGATCAGAATATCCGGCTCTGCAAACATCCATTTTGCAAGAAGGACCTTCTGCTGATTACCACCGCTCAGGTTTCCGACATTCTGCTCAACTGTCGGACACTTGGTTTTCAGTTTCTTCCTGTATTCCTCAGCAACTGCGTATTCTTTATCCGTATCGATCACTTTTCCATTACTGATACCAGACATGTTTGCAAGCGTAGTGTTCATCTTTATGGACTTGGAAAGGATCAGCCCGTTTCCTTTTCGATCCTCTGTAACATAAGCAAGCTTGTTGTCGATGGCTTCCTGAACTGTATTCAGCTTCACTTCTTTTCCGTTCATGAACACCTGTCCAGAAATTTTAGTTCCATAGCTCTTGCCAAAAATACTCATAGCCAGTTCTGTACGTCCTGCTCCCATCAGTCCTGAAATACCGACAACCTCTCCTTTATGTACTTTAAAGGATACGTTATTTACCACCTTACGTTCTGTATACAGCGGATGATAAACATTCCAGTTTTTAATCTCCATGGAAACATCGCCGATCTTTACATTTGGACGTTTCGGGAACCGATCTGTCATCTCACGTCCAACCATTCCCTGAATGATCCTCTGCTCAGAAAAATCGTCTTTCTTTTTATCCAGTGTTTCAATGGTAGATCCATCTCGGATAACTGTGATCTTATCTGCTACATAGGAGATTTCATTTAATTTATGGGAAATGATGATAGAGGTCATTCCCTGCTTCTTGAATTTCAGAAGAAGATCCAGAAGAGCTTTGGAGTCATCTTCATTCAGTGATGCGGTAGGCTCATCCAGAATGAGCAGCTTTGCATTCTTTGCAAGTGCCTTTGCGATCTCAACCAACTGCTGCTTACCTACACCAATATCCTTGATCAAAGTTCTGGAGGATTCCTCCAGTCCTACTATTTTCAAATATTTATCTGCTTCTCCATAAGTTTCATTCCAGTTGATGGAAAAGCTTTTGCCTCTTTCATTACCCAGATACATGTTCTCCCCGATGGTCATGTACGGGATCAGAGCAAGTTCCTGGTGGATGATTACAATTCCTTTATGTTCACTGTCTTTGATAGTGTTAAACTTACAGATCTCACCATCATAAATAATATTTCCTTCATACGAACCGTACGGATAAATACCACTTAATACATTCATCAATGTAGATTTACCGGCACCGTTTTCACCTACCAGTGCGTGGATCTCGCCTTCCTCGACCTGGAGATTAACATTATCCAGTGCCTTTACACCTGGGAAAGTTTTGGTGATATTTTTCATTTCCAGAAGTATCTTAGCCAACTCAATTTCCCTCCCTTTCCACTGTTCATGCAGGCGGTTATATTCCCCGCCTGCATGTGATAAATTTCTTTCTTAAAAATTCTGATTATTTGATCTGATCCTCTGTGTAGTATCCGGAGTCGATCAGGATCTCTTTGTAGTTATCTGTTGTAACAACAACCGGATCGCAAAGATATGTCGGGATGACACCGGTTCCGTTATCATAGGATTTTGTATCGTTCACTTCCGGCTCCTCACCTTTCATGATGGAGTCAACCATTTTTACTACTGCAGATGCAAGAGCTCTTGTATCTTTGAATACAGACATTGCCTGTTTTCCGGCTACAAGGTTCTTAACGTTTGGTGTGTCACAGTCCTGACCAGTAATGATCGGATATTCTCCTGTGTAGGAAGCTGCCAGTGCATTCTCAACACCAAGGGCTGTGGAATCGTTGGAGCAGAGAACTGCGTCAAGGTTTGTTCCGTCAGAGTAGTTACCTGCGATGATAGTATCCATTCTATCCTGTGCTTTTGCACTGTCCCAGTTAGCTGTAGCAACCTGCTCGAACTCTGTCTGACCGGATTTTACTACCAGCTTACCGTCATCGATGTATTTCTGGAGAACATCCATTGCACCACCGAAGAAGAAGTTACAGTTGTTATCGCCAGGATCTCCTGTGAACAGCTCAATATTGAATGGTCCGTCCTGATTGTCAAGATCCAGTGCATCTACCAGGTACTCGCCCTGTTTCTGACCTACTTTGTAGTTATCAAATGTTGCATAATAGGTTACTGCATCGGAATTCATAAGAAGACGGTCATAAGAGATAACCGGAATTCCTTTTTCTTTGGCCTGTTTCAGAGGCTCGCCAAGGCTGCTTCCATCGATGGATGCCACAACCAGAAGGTCACATCCGTTTGCTACCTGGTTCTCAAGCTGGGAAACCTGTGTGCTTACATCATTGGATGCATACTGAAGGTCTACCTCATATCCTGCTGCCTCCAGCTCTTTCTTCATGTTATCGCCATCCTGGTTCCATCTCTGGAGATCCTTGGTCGGCATGGTAACACCGATCAGTTTCTTGTCTGCTGCCTGTGCTGTTGCTGCCGGAACTACCACCATACCAGCTACCATTGTTGCGCAAAGAAGTGCAGATACCATTTTTCTTTTCATTGTAAAATCCTCCGTTTCATTATTTGTTTTTGGAATCACGTTTCCTTTGATGATGTTACTATAACACAGGACTGTCTGGACATAGTTGGCAAGGACAGAGACATTTTTTTGCAAAAGAAAAATGCCCTGCATCAGGCAAGACATTTTTGCACCAAAAATCTGCTATTGATTTTTGTCATAATTGTGTATTATTGCGCATATGGATACACTGCCACATTACTTGCAGAATTTCACTGCCACATATATGCCGGTATGCAATCTGTTCTGCATTACTCTGTATCGTAATCTATATTGAGATATACTTCATCTCGTCTGTGGAAACCGCCGTCAATGATCACCTCATCAATATTATCCCTTGTAACGGCAACCGGTTCCAGCACCTTCGCCGGGATATCATAGCTTCCATCGCTCATGGTATCTGTCACATCTGACGGAATCTTTCCCTCTTCTGCCATCTTCACCGCATATTCAGCTGCCTGGCGTGCCAGATCTTCGATAGATTTAAATGCTGTCATGTACTGGGTTCCTTCCACAATACGCTGACATGCAGCCAGATCACCATCCTGGCCTACCACGATCACCTGTCCGGCAAGCTGGTTTTCCGCAAGAATCTGTATCACCTGGCTGGCAATATCATCATTTCCGCACATGATTCCCTTTACATCAGGATACTCTTCCAGTGCTTCCTCCACATAATCTGCTGCCAGCTCTGCGATCCAGCCCTCACAGTTGGCTTCGTAAACTACCTTCAGATCACTGTTTTTCAGAGTGTCTTCAAATCCCTCTTTTACCATGTCCACATTGTTATCTGAAGCAGAGCCCTGGATCATAAAAATCTTTCCGCCATCAGGGATCGCTTCCATCATGGACTGTGCCATGATCTCTCCGACTTTCCGGTTATCAAAGGAAATATACATGTCTGTATCCGCATCATTTACCATGCGGTCATAGGAGATCACCCTGATTCCTGCATTGTGGGCACGCTCCACAGCCTCAGATAATGCTTTGCAGTCTCTGGCAATGATCACGATCACGTCCATATGCTTCTTGATAAAATAGTCAATCTGGCTGATCTGCTCTTTTGTATCTGCTCCCGCATCCTGAACATTCACTTCCGCTCCCAGCTCCCTTGCTGTTGCCACGAATACATCCCTGTCACGAATCCACCTCTCAATAACAAAAGAATCCACTGTAAGACCGATCTGAATTTTCTTTTCACCACTGTCTTCCTCTGTATCGTTTTCCTGTGCAGCTGTCTGCTTTGTTTTTTCGGAAGCGCAGCCATTCAGCATCAATGTCAACAGACACAGCAAGATCAACAGCTTCCTAATCATTTTCCCCCCGCTCATATTGTCTACCTCAACTTCTCTCTGAATTCACTTGGTGTCACGCCTTCGTATTTCTTGAATATCCTGCTGAAATAATTGGGGTCGCTGTATCCGGATTCCGCACAGATCTCCTTGATGGAAAGCCCTGAATCCTTGAGAAGTTCTCTTGCATTCCGAAGCCGCACTTCTGTAAGATACTCGATAAAATTTCCTCCGGTCTCCTGCTTAAAAAGCTTGCTGAAATAATAAGGGCTGATATCCACCTCCCGTGACACCTCATCCAGTGAAATATCTTTTTTGTAATTGTCCCGAATATAGGACTTTGCTTTTTCGATAATAGAAACCGCTTCTTTTTCCCTTGCACTTTCCATGTTACTGCAGATTTCTGATGTTTTGCCCAGGAACCATTTTTTCATTCCTTCTATATCTGTATATTCCTGGATCTCATGAATATAATTTCTGCGGCAGCTGATCGCATATTTCACGGTACCTGCAAAAAAGGCCTTTTTTTCCACTCCCATCACAAGCTCCAGGATCTTGATGCGCATGTCCTCCAGATCTACTCCCGGCTGCTTCTCCATCCACCGGATAAATTCCTCGGCACAGCTTAAAGCTCCTGCCACATCCTTATCCATCACCCGCTTTTCATAGCGACGTTCCAAATCTCTTGGATATTCGCCGTCATATTTCTGTGCAGCCGGAACATCCTCAATATGTATAACATGGCTGGTGCTTTCCCGAAGTGCGATCATGGCCTCCTTGAAGGATTCTTTCATGGTGCTTCCCATCTCCTTCACCCGGCCGATACCACAGCGAAATTTACTGTCGATCCTGCTTTCCAGCTTATGTACCATGTTTCTGGTTCTTGTTACAACCTCCACACGTTCCTCATAGGACTCCCTGGAATTACGGTATGGAACAAGCAGTACAATACGGTTTCCCATAATGGGTCCTACCAGACATTCAAAAAATCCCTGAGCGATTTCCCGGAATGTGGAATAAAATTTGTTTGCCTTCACACTGGCCCCCACCGCATTGGTAAGAACGCCATTTTCCGTGGAATCCCCGAATTCAGCCACGATCATATATCCATATTCTTCCCGGATATCCAGAAGCTCCCTGTAATTATCCTGATATGTCTGAAAATCATCCTGCAGAAGAATATTATTGATATATCCGCTCTCAATCATGGGCACAACTGTCTCCAGCTTTTCACGGATACGGAGATCATCGCTTCGCTTCTGTCTTGTAGAATCTACCTTTTCCATAGCTTTGGAGCATATTTCCAGAATCACCTTTTTGTTTACCGGCTTGGTAAGAAATTCCATAACTCCAAGATTTACCGCTTCCTTGGCATAATTAAATTTATCATAGGCTGTAATGATCACAAAGACCACAGATCTGTTAAATTTCTGAATTTCCCGGATTGCCTGGATTCCACTTAAGCCCGGCATCTGAATGTCCATAAAGCAGATATCCGGCGGATATTTCTCCGCCTCCTCCACAACCACACGGCCTGTCTTGGCTGTATGGATCTCACATTCATTTCCATAGTTGGAACTTATAATATTTTTCAGGGATTCCAGCATGATCCCCTCATCATCAGCAATCAGGATTCTGTACATTTTTTTCGCTCCTCTCCAGAGGAATATTGATCACTACCTCTGTTCCCATTCCTTCACCTTCACTGTATATTTCCATTAATCCGTCCCGCTCATAATACAGTTCCAGACGGCTGATCACATTATTCATTCCGATTCCCGTGGAATCACCCTCGCCTGAACTGCTGTGGACTTTTTTTGACAGTACTCTTTGTATCTGTTCTCCGGTCATGCCCAGTCCGTTATCCCGAACACTGATCTCAATATGGTCGTTCCATCTCTCCACACTGAGATCAATATGTCCTTCCCAATCTATATTCCGGATTCCATGATTGACTGCGTTTTCCACAACCGGCTGCAGGATCATACTGGGAACACGTACATTTTCCACATCACATTCCACTTTTTTTGAAAAATGGATGTCCCCGGCAAACCGTACATTCAGAATATAAATGTAATTGTCCACAGCCTCCAGTTCTTCCTCCAGTGTGGCATCTTCCTCACCCTTCTTTACATTGTAGCGAAAAAAATCTGCCATCTTTTCCACAAAGATACTGGTTTTTCTGCATCCTCCATCATTGCAAGCTGTACTCCTGCATTCAGGGAATTAAAAGGAAATGCGGATTAATCTGAGACTGGAGATACTTAAGCTGTGCCTCCTTGAGATGTGTTTCCATCAAAAGCTCCCTCTCTATCATCTGCTGTTCTTTTTCCATGCTGGCCTTTGTCCTGGCAATGTAAAGACCAAGATTATCCACCATGGTATTAAAGGCTCTTGTTACCGTTCCAAGCTCATCCCTGGAATCTGCTGGGGGCATCTTTACATTAAAATTCCCCTGACCTACCAGCTGTGCAGTTTCTGCCATATTAGTCAGCGGCAGGAACATCTCCCTTGTTGCCATGATCAGAAGGAACATTCCACAGATCACCACCAGAAGCATGATCATCATATTACTGATCTCCAGATATCTCATAACCGCCCGGAGAGCTGCATAAGTCTGGGAATTTTCTTTAAAAAGCTGCTTGTTCAGCTCATCCATAGAACTCTGGATATAACTGTAAAGCTCCAGACTTTCATCATATTCCTGCTTATATTTCTCCACATTCCTGCCTCTCTTGGCAGCTACAGTTCCTGCGGTACAGGAAAGATATGATTCCGACATCTTACGTATCTTCTTCTCCAGAAGTTTTACGGAATCATCAATATTCCGTTCATTTAACTTCTCCAGCTCCTGCCTGTATTTCGCCTCATTCTGATAATAATCCATCAGTGCCTGAGAGTTTTTTACCTTCAGATACTGGTACATACTGTCCTGCACATCGTCAAAAACCTGCCCAAGCTCTGTGATCTGGGCATTGCTGGCATACACATCATCCATCTCCTGCATGGAGTTGTTGATCCGCGCATAAAACAACATGTTGATGCTGAACAGTAAAACTGCCAGCACGCCAACCTCGATCATGATCTTGCTTACAAGAGAAAAGTCACTCCAACGGATCTTTTTCATCTGTGACTGCCTCCCTCCTCATCTTCTTCACTGCTGTTCTGTCAAGAAAATTAATGTCTACGTTGTAGAAAGAATTGGTTCTTCCATCTTCTATATAGCTGGTAACTGCCTCCACACTGTACTGTCCCAGCTGGGTCGTGTCCACATCACAGGTAACTGAAATAACACCTTTTTCAACTGCCGCCAGAATATCCTCAGATGTATAATAACCAATGATCTTCACTTTTCCTGCAAGGTTGAAATCCAGAATTGCCTGTCTTGCACACTCCGTTGTCTCCTCATCCATACACACAAGGATATCCGGAACATTCCGCTTCTGCTGAAAAATATCAGTAACTGCCTCCTCTGTTTCAAAGGTTCCTGTTGACAGAAGATTCCTTCCCTTGATCTCAATATCCTCAGACCCAGCTGCCATCTTCACCGCATTGCTGATCTGAGTGTATATCTGACTTTCGTTCATATCATCAATATCCCGTTTCTGCAGGATCAGGATCTTCTTCGTGTTCTCATCCACGTATTTGGCAACAATTTCCCCGTAAGCCATGCCAAGCTGATAATCGCTGACTCCCACAAAGCTCTGGCGGCGGCTGTGCACCGCATCACTCATGACTGTAACCACCGGTATTCCGTTTCTTACTGCAGTATTGATTGCTTCTTCCAGACCGGCTTCTCCATTATACTGCAGGATAATACCATCCGCCTTGGCCGCAATGCTCATATTCATATAATCAAGTTTATCATAGGATGTTCCTCTGTCCGGCCCCATGATCTCAAGCAGTACATTATTCTGAGCTGCTTTTTTCTTCGCACTGTCATATACTGCCTGCCAGAACTGGGAATCGGGGCTGTCCACGATCATGTCGTACTGGTATTTATATATTTTCTCTTCCTGTTTATCCAACCCTGCTTTTTCACTGATTCCTCTGTAATAGGATTCTCCTGTCACATAAGTAAGTACTATCACGGCAGCAAAGATCAGCAGGATACAAACTGATTTTTTCTTCATAGTACACTCCGTTCTGTTCCGCAAAATATTCCAGATCCAGTTTATCATAATTTCACAGAAAAGTCACTGTTTAACATGGATTTTCTGTGCACTTTCATGTTATATTAATAACTATAACCTTGCCAAAGGAGGCCGCAAGACATGACAAACGCAACCAAGCTTGCCCTGGAAGAATCCCTGAAACATCTGCTTCTTAAGAAGCCTTTAGATAAGATCACCATCAACGACCTGACTACGGACTGCGGGATCAGCCGCATGACTTTTTACTATCATTTCAAAGATATCTATGATCTTGTGGAGTGGTGCTGTCTGGAAGATGCCAGAATTGCCCTTCAGGGCAAAAAAACCTCTTCCACCTGGCACGAAGGGCTTCTGCAGATCTTTGATGCCGTGATGGAAAACAAGCCGTTTATCTTAAATGTATACCGCTGCGTGGGGCGGGAACAGATTGAGAATTATCTGTTCCAGCTTACCTGCGATCTTCTTATGGGCGTGGTAACAGAAAAATCAAAAGATATCCCCATCACGGATGAACAGAAAATTTTTATCGCAGATCTATATAAATACAGCTTTGTAGGGATCATGCTGGACTGGATCAAAAACGGCATGCGCGAAGATTATCGCGAAATCGCAGATGATACCGCAACCGCACTGTACGGAAGCATCGACAACGCCATCCGCAATTTTGCCGCCAGAAACAAAACAGCAGAAATGCATACAGAATAAAAACTTATCAAAACAGACATAATGATAAAAAACTGAACACTTTCGGTATTTTGTAAATAGAATCTTTTTTCCGGATGGGCTATCATAGCCTCAACAGCAACAAAGAACAGTTAATCCGATACAAACAGGTATCTCATTTACGAAAGGTGGATGTCATATGTCAGATAAAAAAGGATTCATGGGACTTGCAGCACTTGCGGCAGCCGGAGCCGGCGCAGCCATGCTGATGAAAAAAACAAGAGAGATCAACGAAGAGGAAAACCTCCATGTGAAAGAAACTACTGCAAACTACCGCAACACCGAGCGTGGAAAGCATGACAAAAACAGCAAAGGGATTTATTATTCCAACGGTAACTACGAAGCCTTTGCCCGTCCGGAAAAACCGGAAGGTGTGGACAACAAGCATGCCTACATTGTAGGAAGCGGTCTTGCTTCCCTAGCTGCTGCATGCTTCCTGGTAAGAGACGCACAGATGCCAGGTGATCATATCCACATCCTGGAAGCCATGGATATTGCCGGAGGTGCCTGCGATGGAATCTTTGATCTGTCCAGAGGCTATATCATGCGTGGCGGTCGTGAGATGGAAAACCATTTCGAGTGCCTGTGGGATCTTTTCCGCAGTATTCCTTCTCTTGAAAAACCGGGTGCTTCTGTTCTGGACGAGTTCTACTGGCTGAACAAGCACGACCCGAACTATTCTCTCTGCCGTGCAACCGTCAACCGTGGACAGGATGCCCATACCGACGGAAAATTTAACCTGAGCCAGAAGGGCTGCATGGAGATCATGAAGCTGTTTATGACAAAGGATGAGGATCTTTACGATAAAACCATCGAAGATGTATTTGATGATGAAGTGTTTGATTCCACCTTCTGGCTGTACTGGAGGACCATGTTCGCATTTGAAAACTGGCACAGTGCTCTGGAGATGAAGCTTTACTTCCAGCGTTTTATCCACCACATTGCAGGTCTTCCGGATTTCAGCGCCCTGAAATTCACCAAGTACAACCAGTACGAATCCCTGATTCTTCCCATGAAAAAATATCTGGAGGATGCAGGTGTTGACTTCCAGTTTAATACTGAGGTCACAAACGTGATCTTTAATTTTAAAGATGGCAAAAAGATCGCCACTGCTATCGAGTGCAAGGTAAAAGATGTGGAGCAGGGCATCCTTCTTACAGAAAATGATTATGTTTTCGTCACTAACGGAAGCTGTACAGAGGGCACGATCTACGGCGACCAGAACCATGCACCAAACGGTGATGCAGAGGTCCGTACTAGTGGTGTATGGTCTCTGTGGAAAAATATCGCAGCTCAGGATCCATCCTTCGGACATCCGGAAAAGTTCTGCTCAGACATTTCCAGAACAAACTGGGAATCCGCTACTGTCACCACTTTGGATGACCGTATTATCCCTTATATCACCAATATCTGCCAGCGTGACCCACGTACCGGCAAGGTTGTTACCGGTGGTATCGTAAGCTGCCAGGATTCCAAATGGCTCTTAAGCTGGACCATCAACCGTCAGGGACAGTTTAAAGAGCAGGATCCGAAGAAGGTCTGTGTATGGGTTTACGGACTGTTCACAGATGTTCCCGGTGATTATATCAAGAAACCGATGAAGGATTGTACCGGTAAGGAAATTACCGCCGAGTGGCTGTACCACCTGGGTGTTCCGGTAGATCAGATCGACGATATGGCAGAAAACAGCGCTGTCTGCGTTCCGACCATGATGCCGTACATCACCGCCTTCTTCATGCCGCGTACCAAAGGTGACCGCCCGGATGTTATCCCGGATGGCTGTGTAAACTTTGCATTCCTGGGCCAGTTTGCGGAAACTCCTCGTGATACCGTATTCACAACAGAATATTCCGTACGTACTGCAATGGAGGCTGTATACGGACTTTTCGGTGTAGACCGTGGGGTTCCGGAAGTATGGGGAAGCGTTTACGATATCCGTGAGCTTCTGGACAGCAGTGTGAAACTGATGGACGGAAAATCCCCGCTGGAGATCCAGCTGCCAGGGCCGCTGAATGCACTGAAGAAACCACTTCTTAATGTTGTGAAGGGTACTGTGGTTGAGAAGGTACTGCGGGATCATGATGTGCTGAAGGATTATATGTAAGATATACAGCCTGCCAGACAGATATTCTCAATCCGAAAATTAAGATTTGAACACAGTAACAGAGCCTCCGGTTCTATTCGTGCAACAATCCCCCGGAAATACTTCTCGCGCGGTATTTCCGGGGGATTATTTTATTTTCTGATACTTATTTTCCCAGTGTTTCATTCATACTTCCGGAACGGAAGCCCTGAAGATCCAGAGTCACGTAAGAAAATCCCAATGTGCGGAATTTCTCTGTGATCTTTGTTCTTGTTTCATTATCTGCAATTTTCAGGATCTCTTCTTCCGGAACCTCGATCCTTGCCATGGTACCGTGGATGCGAACACGGAACTGATGAAATCCCAGATCCATCAGAAACTGCTCGGCCTGATCTACCATGTGAAGCTTCTCCTCGGTAATGGTCTCACCGTATACAAATCTGGAAGCAAGACAGGCAAAGGATGGCTTGTTCCAGGTTGGAAGATTCATGTCTTTTGACAGCTCCCGGATCTCTTCTTTATAGAGGCCTGCTTCCTGGAGCGGACTGCGGACCCCAAGCTCCTGGATAGCCCTTTTTCCCGGACGGTAGTCGCCCAGATCATCCATGTTGGAACCTTCCACGATCATGTTCATATGGCGCGCCTTTGCAGCTTCCCAAAGTCTGGTAAAGATGGCTTTTTTACAGATATAGCAGCGGTCCGGCGGATTCTGACGGAATCCCGGGATGTCGAATTCGTTGATCTTGCATATCTCCTGGCAAATGTGATTTTCCTGGCAGAAATCTTGCGTTTCTTTCAGTTCTCTGTCGGTGAAAGAGCATGGACATGCGGTAATGGCCATAGCTTTGTCACCAAGTGTTTCCTGTGCAGCTTTCAGCAAAAATGTGGAGTCCACTCCACCGGAAAAAGCTACGGCTACACTTCCCAGAGAACGGAGGATTTCCTGGAGTTTTCTGTATTTTTTTCAAGTGTGATGTTATCTATTGCTGGCATATGTTCTGTCACCTCGTAATTTGTAAAATCTTATTTTTGCCGGATCCGAATCTGTAATTTTCAGATCTGTTCTTATTGACATGCTCTTGCAATGCTATGTGTGTATTCTTTATTGTAAACGATACCTTTTTGCCATACAAGTATTTTTCTACCTGACAGATGTACTATGAAATTTATTAGTATCCTCTCTGTTTCCAAACATAATAAGACCGGAAATACAGCATATGCCATACTTCCAGTCTTTCTTTTTACAGTTATTACATTTCGATCACATCAAGATCATCCGGAACAAACAAATTTCCGTGATAATACTCTCTGCCTTCTGCTCCGTAAAGCTCTTTACGTTTCTTAATGTTCTTATCCTCTGTGTGATACAGGACAAGATTCTTAACTCCAAGGTTCTCAGCCAGCTCACTGGCATCCTTAACTGTGGAGTGATGCTTCTCATATGGATTGAAGATATCACGCTGTCCATACAGGCAGAATGCTTCGTGGAACATCCAGTCGCTTCCTTTTGCGTATTTCTCTTCACATTCATTGTATGGCTCGTCTCCGCAGCAGGTAAGCACCTTACCGCCGTCGTAGATCATCTGGAAACCGAACTGTTTCGCCTTGGTGGAACCGATATCAAAGAAGGTCACTTTCTTATTAAGAATTGTTTTTTCTCGCCGTCTTTTACCTCGATCAGATGAAGTCTGTCACCGATGTACTGTGTCTCCTTCTTATTCAGAAGCTTAAATGCCATGTCTTTGAGAAGTCCGATCACTTCATCATGAGCATAGATGTTTGCCTCGCCCTGATAAGTGCCTTTTTTCATGTTCTGGCAAATGATGCGGATCACCCACACGATCCCCATGATATGGTCTACGTGCTTATGTGTAACAAAGATCTCATGAACATCCATCAGATCAACGCCAGCCTTCTTCAGCTGGGAAAGCACCGTATTTCCGCCGCCTCCGTCAACCAGAAAATGGCCGTACTCATCGCTGAGCACAAAACATGTATTGTAGCACTCTGTTACCAGTGCGTTACCTGTTCCAAGCATGGTTAATTTCATTCTGTTCTCCTCCTGTATAGCCCTGGTCATCAAACATTCAGCCACCCACCATTCTGCTCTCTGACACTCTGACCGGCTGTCTCTGGTCATATTACAGACACATATACAACCGTTTAATTTTTTTCTTATTTTTTCTGTGTTTTTCGTGTCCAATGATAACATTATGAAGAAATATTTTCAATAAGATCCATTCATTTTCATAGCAGAAAAATCCATCCACAAATCTTCATATATTTCTGTTTTCACAGAATCCAGTCCGGTGCTCCCTTGCATCCTCTGTCATCCAGTTTATCTGCATCGCAGATAACAGAAATATATAATATATGGATCCTGTACAAAAACAGGAGCAGTCACATGGCGTACCATGTCTGCTCCTGTTTTATATTTTTGTTATTCCAGCATCTCTATCTCTGTCTCAAAATACTGCTCCTGAAACTGAACCTGTTCCATGATCTCCTGTGCTGTCATAGTCATATCTTCCGGCACTGCCACCCATTTGTCTTCCACATCATTGAGACGATGGATGATGGCAATCACTTTTCCTGTAAATTCTTTTACCGGGTGATCGATACACAAAACATAGACGTCCTGTTCCTCTCCGTCCGGAGCGATGATTCCTTTGATGTAACCGTAATTTACCGGGTAAAAAAGCTCTTTGTGTTCCGGATGATAACTGTTCATTGGGCGGTCGATCATGATATGTACGATCTGCCCCGGAGTCTTTTTTTATTCATATGATCCATATGCTTCATTTATATTCCTCTTTGAGCGCATGCCGGAAATCAACAGATTTTTTGCTCTTTACCATATCTCAGACTCTACAGCCGCACGCTCAATGCCAAGACCCTTCATATATCGATCCATAAATGCGTTGAATCCTTTCACACCTTCTGCTTCCGGCGCCAGTGTACTGCCTTCGTTTCCTTTGAAGACATCTTCATCCAGGAAATCCGCAAGGTCTTCGCCTTCTCTCTTGTTGAGCAAATAGGAAGCCAGAAGTGCGATTCCCCAGGCTCCGCCTTCTCCTGCTGTAGACATTACGGATACCGGTGCATCTACCGCATCTGCAAGGATCTGCTGGCCGACACCCTTTGTCTTAAAGAGACCGCCGTGGCCCAGAAGCTTATCGATCTTTACATGCTCCTGATTCAGAAGGATATCCAGACCTACACGCATGGCGCCGAGGCAGGTGTAAAGATTATTTCGCATAAAGTTTGCCAGTGTAAATTTGCTCTCAGGAGAACGTACAAACAGTGGACGTCCCTCTTCAAAGCCGGTCATATGCTCGCCGGAGAAATAGCAGTAGGAAAGAAGTCCGCCACAGTCCGGGTCGCCTTCCATGGCTTTGTTATAAAGAGTTCCGAACAGTTTGTTCATATCTACTTCCATGCCCATAGCTTCTGCAAATTCCTTAAACACATTTACCCATGCGTTCAGATCCGAAGTACAGTTGTTGGAATGTGCCATGGCAACCGGGTCTCCTGCCGGAGTGGTAACCATGTCGATTTCTTTATACGGTTTGGAAAGTGCCTTCTCCAAGACGATCATGGCAAATACGGAAGTTCCTGCGGAAACATTTCCGGTACGCCGGCGGACACTGTTTGTGGCAACCATACCGGTTCCTGCGTCTCCCTCAGGCGGACACATCGGGATTCCAGCTTTCAGCTTTCCACTTACATCCAGAAGCTTTGCGCCTTCCTCAGTAAGAACTCCTGCATCCTGACCTGCCACCAGAGCTTTCGGCATAATATCGCGAAGCTTCCATGGGAAACCATAAGGTGCAACCAGTTCATCGAACTTCTGAACCATCTCCTCGTTATAGTCCTTCGTTTCACTGTCGATTGGGAACATACCTGCCGCATCACCGATACCAAGAACTCTTTTTCCGGTGAGTTTCCAATGCACATAGGCTTCCAGAGTGGTGATATAATCGATATCTTTTACATGCTCCTCACCGTTAAGGATCGCCTGATACAGGTGTGCGATGCTCCATCTCTGAGGGATATTGTAATGGAAAAGCTCTGCCAGCTTCTCAGAGGCTTCTCCTGTGATGTTGTTTCTCCAGGTACGGAACGGAACCATCAGCTCTCCCTCTTTATTAAACGGCATATAGCCATGCATCATGGCACTGACACCAAACGCACCTACGCTTGTAAGCTCCACTCCATATTTTTTCTGAACATCTTCTGCCATATCCTGGTAACTGCCCTGGAGACCTTTCCAGATCTCCTCCAGGCTGTATGTCCAGATACCATCCACATACTGATTCTCCCATTCATAGGCTCCGGATGCGATGGGCTGGTTCTTATCGTCCACCAGAACTGCCTTGATCCTTGTGGAACCAAACTCAATACCAAGAGCCGTGCGATTCTCAAGAATTGCTGTTTTTGCCTCATTTACTCCCATTGTAAAAAACCTCCCATATTATTTGCTGAAATACATGCTGTTCCATCTCAGCTCATTCTGCAGATTCCGGATCGTTGTATCGCCATCAATATAAACCGCTTCAATACCCATAGCTGCTGTTTTCCAGTCACCCTCGCCACCGAAGCCATAGCCTTTTTCCATCAGTCGCTGGATCGCAAGTCCCGGAAGCTGTTCCAGGGAGCCCAGATCACCAAAGTGTGTTACGATAGCCTGATATTTTTTCTCCTCGAGGAAGCGCTCAAAACCGATCTCGATCCCTGCCTGGACTGCTACATGCTTCTTAAATTCCTCAGGGTCACGTCCATCCAGAATCATGTCATATTTATTATAATATTCTTCTACCAGAACATCAATATCTCCCTGGCTTACATCCTGAACATATTCTGCGATCTCATTAACCGGATAAGCATCGATCTCCCAGTTTTTCCTGGGGATGGGTGATAGTGGTAATGCCCTGTCCCTGTCTTGCATATAGTGAATTATCATAGCCGGTTACCGCAACATCTTCCGGGATCTGTTTGCCCTGACGTTCCAGTTCTTCCATGACCTGGACAGCGATCTGTTGTTTTTATTATTTATCAAAAGTTCCATATAAAGAAAGGCCGGAACACCCTCCCCATTCTGGTGTTCCGGCCTTTATATGCCGCCTTGCATATTTATTTCAAAGTTTTTGCTGCTTTCCGATCATTTCCTGCCTTAGCGGTACATCTTCATATAATCCCCGTGTGCCTCGATCAGCTCATCACACATTGCCTGGATGTCTTTGATGTTCAGCTCTGCACCTGTGTGCGGGTCCATCATGGCTGCCTGATAGATTTTCTGGCGGTCTTTGGTCACTGCTGCCTCAATAGCAAGGAGCTGCGGGCTGACATTGGATGAATTCATAGCTGCCAGCTGTGTAGGAAGCTTGCCCACTTTTACCGGATGTACACCGGTTCCGTCGATATAGCATGGAACCTCTACGCAAGCATCCGACGGAAGGTTATCGATATAACCGTTGTTAAGAACATTTCCACCGATCTTGTACGGTGTGTTTGTAACAACAGCCTCCATGATATAAGAAGCATACTCTTTACTTCTCTCATGGCCAATCTTGCCATCCTTGAGGATATCCTCGCGCTCTTTTTCCCAGCCCTCGATCTGTTTGATACATCTTCTCGGATATTCGTCAAGCGGAATATTGAACTCCTCGATCATCTCCGGATATTTGGATTTAATGAAGAACGGATTATACTCTGCATTGTGCTCACTGGACTCTGTGCAGTAGTATCCAAGATGACGGATGTACTCGTAACGTACCATATCCTCATGCTTCTCGCCGGAGGTATTCTTCTCCTCGGCGATTCTGCGGATCTCCGGGTACAGGTCGTTTCCGTCTTTGTCATGGATCTCAAGAAGCCATGCCATGTGGTTGATACCTGCGATCAGCTCGGTACGTCCCTCAAGCTTGTCTTCCATTCCCATTCCCTCAAGAAGTTTCTGGGAGCAGACCTGAACGCTGTGGCAGAGACCTACGGTGCGGATCTTTGTGAAACGCTGCATATAGCCGGTGAGCATTGCCATAGGGTTGGAGTAGTTCAGGAACAGAGTGTTCGGGCAGACCTCTTCCATATCCCGTGCGAACTCTTCCAGAACCGGAATGGTACGAAGTGCACGCATGATACCACCAATTCCCAGGGTATCTGCGATAGTCTGTTTGATGCCGTATTTCTTCGGGATTTCAAAGTCTGTTACTGTACATGGCTCATAGCCGCCTACCTGAATGGCATTGACTACGAAGTCTGCATCACGAAGTGCATCTTTACGGTTCTCAGCACCGAGATATGTTTTGATCACTGCGCGATCCTCATTTACGTTGTGGTTGATGGCACTTAAGATAATCCTGGAATCCTCCAGTCTCTTCTCGTCGATATCATAAAGTGCGATCTCGCTCTCGCGAAGTGCCGGTGTGCACATACAGTCGCCAAGTACATTTCTTGCGAAAACCGTGCTTCCAGCTCCCATGAATGTAATTTTGATCATGTTCGTTTCCTCCTGCTTTCTTTGTTGGATCTCTTATCCGGAATTGTTATATTTTTCTTTAAAATTCCTGATTTTCTGCTATTTCTGCGGTGCAGTCCCGCTTCGTTTTCTTTGTGATCTTATCATACTACCAGAAACTTGTTTAAAATATGTACTTTGATGTTAATAATTGTTGTTTTGTTGCATGAGATACCTGGAAGTAATTTTCTATAACATTTCTTATGACATAAAAAACTCTCTGCCCGATACCAGAATTTTATATATTCTGGCACAGACAGAGAGTTTTTTCTTCGTGAAATATATCACAGAATCAGTCCTCAGATTCCGTATAATCCCCTTTTTTCCCCTTCACTACAAGTTTTCTCTTTTCTTCCTTGTATTCTCTCGGACTTCTTCCTGTTCTTGCCTTGAATACCTTGGAAAAAGCCAGCGGATCTCCATACCCTACTTTTGCAGCTACTTCACTGACCTGAATATCTCCGTTTTTCAGAAGAGTCTTTGCCTTCTCGATGCGAAGATTCATAAGATATTCCTGCGGCGAGCATCCGAGGCTTTTTTAAACGAGCTGGTAAGATAGCTCCGGTTGACACCAATGCGGTCTGCCAGCTCATTGATCTTCAGACGCTTGTCAAAGTTGGCTGCAATGTAATCCACTGCCTGCTCCACATAAACGGAATTGGGATATCTGTGGGATGGAAGAAGCTTGCCTTCTCTCAGACATGCATCCCGGTTATCTGTGATCAGGTCAGAAAAAAGAAGCAGCAGAAGTCCGTTCCGTTTCAGCTCATTTTCAAAAACGAGCTTGTTGGTCTGGACCATTGCATCAATATATTTTGCAGCATTTTCCATACAGTGGATCCTTCGGACCGGATTTTCCCGGCTGAAGCCGCTTACATGGATCACTTCCTCCGCAGTCATTCCCTCAAATCCTACCCAGCGATATGTCCAGGGATTGTCCATGTCTGCCTCATACCAGGCCTCCACACTGGATGGGATCAGAAATGCTTCTCCACCTGTCAGATGATACTGATGGCCATCCATCTCAAAAACTCCGCTTCCGGATTCCACGATATGAAGTACATGAGAGATCCTGTTATTTGGTCCAAATCGATGTCCCGGATCGCATTTTTCCCATCCACAATAAGTAAGACAGAGATCCACCGCACCTTTCTTTAAATTCTCCAGACATTTAAAGCTGTCCGAGCTTGTAAAACCAACTGTATGAAGCAACTTGTCACCTCCCTGATGTCATATATTATGTTTCCGCCTGTGAGCTGCTTCGCCACCCAATAACAGGCCGCCATATCCGGCGGCCTGTTATTTTTCTGGTCAGGCGGATGTTTTTCTGCAGATAATTTTTATTCCATCATTTACAGAAATCAGTCCTCTGCTTCAATTGTATACAATACAGAATGGAAATCACCGTTTGTCTTATTGCAGTAGTCACGATCAACCGGGATTCCTGCATACATCAGCTCATTTCCGTAAGCTTTCAGGCACTTATCTTCCCATTTTACTTTGTAAAGCTGATCCTCGTCAAGACCCTTGAAGCGCAGACGCATCCAGGAAGCATTGACCTTGTTCAGTCTTTCATAGTATCCGGCAACTGCCTGCTTTTTGTCTCTGGAAACAACCATCCATGCAGTATCATTTCCTTCGAACGGGCTTAAGATACGGTAGAAATCACCCTCCACCTGGATCAGGTCACGATGTTCCTTCATGAATTCCACCTGTGCCTTTACCTCTTCGATCTCTTTGGCACTTAAAAGGTTCAGATCCAGCTCATAGCCAAAGGTTCCGAAATATGCCACATTTGCTCTCGTGGAAAGCGGTGTGGTACGGTGCAGCTGATGATTCGGTACTGCTGATACATGAGATCCCATGCTGACGATCGGATAAACAAAGGAGGTACCGTACTGGATCTTTTCTCTCTCTGCTGCATCGGTATCATCACTGGTCCATGTCTGCGGTGCAAAATACAGCATTCCCGGATCAAATCTTGCTCCGCCGCTTGCGCAGGATTCAAAGAGAATGTCAGGGAATCTCTCTGTCAGTCTTGTATACAGCTCATATACACCAAGGATATATTTATGCATAGTCTTGCCCTGATCTGCTGCAGATGCGCCGCGGCTGAAAGGCTCGGACATGTAGCGGTTCATATCCCATTTAATGTAGGAAATGGAAGATTCCTCGATAACCTTGGAGATGGAATCATAAATAAAATCCACAACCTCAGGTCTGGAAAAATCAAGAACGTGCTGATGTCTTGAGTGGGACTCAAAACGGTCCGGTGCTCCGATGAGCCAGTCCGGATGTGCTCTGTAGCAGTCGCTGTTCTTGTTTACCATCTCAAGCTCTACCCAGAGACCGAATTTCAGTCCCATCTCCTCGATCTTGCGGGAAAGTCCGGAAATTCCGTTTGGAAGCTTATTCTTATTTACAAACCAGTCGCCAAGGCCCTGGTAATCATCGTTTCTGGTTCCGAACCATCCGTCATCCAGAACGAAAAGCTCTACCCCAACCTCTTTGGCTTTTTTTGCAATATTGAGGATTTTTTCCTCATCAAAATCAAAATAGGTTGCCTCCCAGTTATTAAGAAGGATCGGGCGTGCATGATTTCTCCATTTTCCGCGCATCAGGCGGTCACGGTACAGTCTGTGGTAAGCCTGGCTCATTCCGTTTAAGCCCTTATCGCTGTATACCATAACAACCTCCGGAGTCTGGAATTCCTCATCTCTGGAAAGCTCCCAGGAAAATCCCTGTGGATTGATTCCCATCATAACTCGTGTCATCTCGTAGGTGGAAACCTCAACCTGTGCAAGGAAGTTGCCGCTGTACACAAAGCTGAAGCCGAAAACCTCGCCTGTATCTTCTGTTGTATGAGGACGCTTCAGCGCGATAAACGGATTCTGCTCAGAGCTGGAGCCGGTTCCTGCAAGACTCTGTACAGCCTGTGTACCCATCTCAAGTTTGCGTGTTTTTACATAGCGCTCACGTGCCCACGCACCGGAAAGATGGATCATCTCATAATCCATATCCGGGAACTCCACTGCTGCACTCATCACGTTCTCAAGACGGATCTTCTGATCCCCTTTCTGAACAAGGCGTGCACTTCTGGTGACCACCGGGTAATCCTCATATACGGAATATGTAAGAACAAGGTCTGTGTCCATCACAGAATCATGAAGTGTAATGTCCAGAGATGTTGCCTCTTCCTCGTTCTCTGTGTAGGTTGCCGGAAGACCGGCAAGCTTCTTCTTGCCGCCGTAAATCTCATGAGAAACATATTTGAAATCTACGATCTCGCTTCCGTTCTCCTGACGAACAGTAAGGGCAGGATTTCTGTAATCACCGGTTCCGTAAACAGGATACTCCTGTTTGGTATACTGCATGGAAAGAAGTCCCGGTTCCGGAACGCATACAGCCATCAGGGAACGCATGATCTCCTCGTGAAGATAACTGAAATCCTCTTTATCGCGGATAGCTTTTCCATAGTACAGATTCTCCATCTGGCCATTTTCCATGATACAGGTGATGTAGCTTAAATGTTTGTTATAAATGTGGAATGTCTTTGATCCCTCGTGAAATTTGATCGGCATAATTTTCTCCTTTTTTCGTTTACTGCGGATAAAAATATCCGCCTCTTTCCTTAAGAATCATCAAATAACTGTGCATTTTGGCATTTGCTTCGATAAAAATACCGCTGACAATCTCAATAACCAAATCCTCAGTTATATACATTGTCAGCGGTCTTGTATTACCTTATGTAATATTTCTGATTACAGTTTTCCACCGCTGGTAGCAATACCTTCGATAAACTGTTTCTGGAAGATCATGTAGAGCACGATCATCGGAATGCAGGCGATCAGAGATGCAGCCATCAGTTCCGGGAATTTGGATACGTACTGGCCCTGCATCTTTGCAAGTGCGGAAGAAAGTACCAGCATATCCTTATCTGTATTAACGATCATCGGCCACATCAGATCTTTGAATGCGAATACAGCTGTGAAAATTCCAAGTGCAACCATACTGGATCTTGTAAGTGGTGCCATGATGTAAAGGAAGGTCTGACCGATGTTACATCCATCAAGTCTGGCAGCCTCCTCCAGATCCTTCGGCAGTCCCATGTATCCCTGTCTCAGAAGGAAGGTACCGAACGCAGTGACAATACCCGGGAATACAAGGGCAAAGATCGTATTCAGCATACCCATCTTGCTGACCATCAGGTACTGCGGGATGATGAAGATCTGTACCGGAACCATCATCTGGAACAGTACAAGACTGAAGCAGAGATCACGGCCCTTGAAGTTCAGTCGTCCAAATGCATAGCCTGCCATAGTTGCTGTAAGAACCGCACACACTACTCGGAAGAAGATCAGAAGCAGTGTATTCTTGTACAGAAGCAGGAAGTTCATGTTATTGATAACAGAAATAAATGCGTCTTTTCTCCATATTTTCGGGAAAATGGTGAAAGGATCTACAGATGTTGCTTCCGTTACAGTTTTAAAAGCTGTCAGGATCATCCAGATAAATGGCACAAGCATCGTTATGGACACAATGATCAGTATGACATGTATTAAAATAGTGGTTAATTTCTTTTTTGTTTCCATACTATCCATGGTTAATCCCCCTTTTTAGTTGTAGAATACCCATTTCTTCTGACCGATCATCTGGAATACTGTCAAGATCATGGTGATAATAAGAAGTACTACTACGATCGTAGCGCCGTATCCCATGTTCTTATTGATAAATGCATATTTATAGAACAGATAAACCAGTGACTGAGTCTTGGTAAGTGCCGGGTTTGACTTGTCAATAACCATATAGATCAGGTCGAATACCTGCAGGGATCCAATTACACGGGTAACAAGTACAAAGAAAATAGTTGGCGACAGAAGCGGAATCGTAATGCTGAAGAATGCATTCACACCTGTAGCTCCGTCAATCTCTGCCGCTTCATAATAATCTCTCGGAATTTCCTGAAGTCCTGCCAGAAAAAGAACCATATTGTAACCGATGATAGACCATACACCGATGATCGCAACGGAAAATACTGCAATTTTCGGATCAGAAACCCAGTTTACATGAACATGGAAAACGTTATTGATAAGACCATAATCAGAGTTGAACAGCCATCTCCATACCATGGCTACCGCTGCCGGAGCTGCTACCATCGGAAGGAAGATGATGGTTCTGTAAACAGAACGGCCCTTCATCTTTCTGTTAAGAAGTACTGCAAGAACAAGTGCGATGACAATGGAAAAAGGAACCTCCACGATCGCATATTTGAATGTGTTGATCAGTGCCTGCCAGATCTCTTTATCTGCAAAAACCTTCTGATAGTTCTGTAAACCGATAAAGATATTTCCTTTACCAAAATCTCCTGTTTTGAAAAAGCTCTGGTAAATAGTCTGGAAGATCGGAATGATGTTCAATACGATCAGTCCGATGGTTGTTGGGAGAATAAACAGCCAGCCCCAGAGGAACTCACTGCGCTCTCTCTTTGTCCGCGCCTGTGACTTGGTAGTTTTAGCCATAAGAATCACTCCTTCTATTCCTTCTATGTATGAGGCCGCTGCACCTGAGTGCGGCGGCCCCTCTCATTACTGCACTTAATTATCGGTGTTTCTTAATGCTTACTCCTCAGCCAGCTTCTCGTTCATCTGATCAGCCATCTGCTTGCAAGCCTCTTCCATTGTGATGTCGCCTGTGTATACGCCCTTAAGGATCTCGTTGTCCTCGTTCTCCCATGTTACAGTAGATTTGGAGTATGGACGGATCTCCATGTCATCCATCATGTTCAGATAAGCCTGAAGGTTGAAGTCTGCGGATTTAGCCCATGCATCAGATGTATCTTTGTATGCACTCATTGTAACACCAAGCTCAGCCTGTTTCTCCTGAGCCTCTTTGGATCCGAGGTACTCGATCAGCTGCCAAGCTTCGTCTGTGTGCTCACCGGAAGCAGATGCTGCCCATCCAAGTCCGTTATATGAGGAAGCTCTTCTGCCTGTCTCAGCGTTCTTAGGAAGCTCTACACAATCACAGTTCGCTGCTGTGTACTCGTTCTCTTTAAATGCTGCAAGCATCCAGGAGCCCTGGCATGTCATAGCGATCTTGCCAGCCTCGAAAAGTACGTCCTCGTTGTTCTCGGACATTGTCTCAAGAGACGGGATCACGCCATCCTTGATCCATCCTTCCAGTGTCTGCATAGCTGCGATCGTCTTCTCATCATCCCAGCCGGATTTTGTCTTGTCATCGTTGATGATGTATCCGCCGTTATCATAGATCAGGTTGTAGTATCCGGCCTGGTTGTTATCATTTCTCATTCCGAGACCGTACTGGGAACCATCATCCTTAGTAAGCTTCTTAGCTGCCTCTGTAACATCATCCCATGTCCAGTCAGCTGTCGGATAATCAAGTCCTGCCTCGTCAAATAATGTCTTGTTGTACCAGAGAGCGATTGTATCTATATCCTTCGGTACTGCATAATATTTATCATCGTATGTATACAGTCCCCAGATATCCTCCGGATAGTTCTCCGGATCGATCAGATCGCTGTCTTTGATCTTATCGGTCAGATCAAGAAGCATATCGTTGGACATGTATCTCTGACTCTCGTTGGAGTGCATCCAGAATACGTCCGGAAGGGAACCACCCTGTGCACCGGCCTCGAGCATTGTCCAGTACTCATCCCATTTAACAACGGAGATCTCTGTCTTGATTCCTGTCTTCTCTGTGAAGTCTGCGAGAATTTCTTTGATTCCCGGCTCCTGGTTGGTGTCCCAGATGGATACGGAAAGTGTAACATCGTCACCTTTTGCATATACCGGAACTGCTGTCATTACCATGGCACCTGCTAACAATAATGCTGCTACTCTTTTGAAATTCATAACTTCTTCCTCCTTTTAAATCTTTCTTATTTTCCCTCTTTCTTTGGTCAGTTTTTATATTTTTCCACGTCTCTGACCGTTGATATTATCATAATTGCACATGGAAAAATAATAAATGGATTATTGTCATTTCAATATGGAAAAATGTTACTTTTTATTCATTTTATCCATTTTTTTGTTCATACTTAGTTAATTATTCGTCATTTTTACATGTTTTCTTTCATTTATTACATATATTTTCATATTTTTCACTATTTATGAGCATATTTTGGCACCCATTTATTTCCTTGTAGCAAAACCAACATTTTTACATATCTGTTTTTGTATGTTTTTACTAACTCAGCACATGTATAAATGTCATTTTCCAAAAAACACAATTTTCCTTTCCTAACATAATTCCATGCGTGCCATCATTTTCACATGTGCACGCAAAGTTCCATGTTTTTTATACAGTCCCATAAACCGTGCTGATACTTATCTGCGTCCCCTCTCTTTACACACAATCAAAAACTATGCTAAGATTAGCTGTATCGGACTTTTCCCATATGGTCTGTTTTCATTTCTACATTTCTATATAAGGAGGTATTTCGTTATGAATCTTTTAAATGAAGATAATGTCGTCCATGTATTTCTCAACAAGCTGGGTGACATCGTGATCGCCAATCTTCTTTTTATTCTCTGCTGCATCCCCGTGATCACCATTGGGCCGTCACTAACTGCCCTTTATCACTGCATGATGCGTACAGTAAAAGGGAATAACAACGGCACAACGAAAACATTTTTCAGAGCTTTTAAGGAAAACTTCAAACAGTCACTGATCATATGGCTGCTGATCCTTGCTGCCGGAACCATGCTCATCCTGAATATCCGCTTTCTGCTCCATGCAGAAGGAAGCGCTGCACATATGCTGTTTTATCTTTCTGTGGGGGTTCTGACTTTGCTGATAATTTTTACTTTATACATATTCCCAGTGATCGCAACCTTTGCCAATACACTGGGGGCACTTTGCAGAAATGCATTTCTGCTAGCATTTATGCATTTCCCCACAACGATCGCCATTGCGGTGATCACGATCTTTCCATTGTATATGACATATCTCGATGCAAAGCTGCAGCCACTTTACGCATGCTGCTGGTTTTTCTTTGGATTTGGACTTGTAGCTTTTATAAATTCGATGCTGTTGTATCGATTTTTTAAGAAGCTGCTTCCTCCGGAGGAGGATATTTCGCTTTTGTGATGAAAAGCTTGGGAAAATTGTTATTTATTTAGATATAGTATTTTTAGATATAGTATTTTTAGATATAGTATTTTCGCTTTTCAAAGCGGAGGAAATCTGCGAGGGGGAAAGCACTCAGAGTTGCGAAGCCCGTTTTTCCCCCTCGCGCTCCCCTTTCCGGGCACGCAATTGTTGTGCGTTGTCCTACACTCTCCTCAAAACAACCAGCCCATCATTCTCACCAAGAACCACATTCCGGCCACCATTCAGTACATCACCCTCAGTCTCTCCAAGGCTAACACACCTCCACTGCCCCTCAGGCAAAGTCACACTTCTGACAACCTCCCCCTGCTTCCAAACAGGCGCCACCAAAAGCGCATCACCAACCATAAACTGATCCATCACCCTCTCCATACCCTGTCCAGGGAAAACAAACTCCATAGAACGGGCAATCGGCTCACCAGTAACTTTCGCACACTCTACAGCCTTGAAAATCTCCGGCAGACATTTCTCTCTGAGCGCCAGCGCAGCCTTAACCTTCTGAAAATCCGCCTCAGGCAGCACCCTCCACGGAGAAGCCGAAAACTGCATCACCGGCATCAAAGCCGCGATCTGTGCATACCGCACAAACATCTCCGGCGTACACGCATTCTCATTCCCATTCAAAAAGCAGGTATACTCACCCCCGCCAATCATATCCGGACTGCCAAAAGGATGCCCAGTAAGCCCCTGGAGCAACGTATCCGGGATCAATCCCGCAATACCACTCTCATCCCACTTCGTCTGCTTATCACAAAGTCTCTGCATCAGAGAATAACCCCCGGCCCGGAAACACACTCTCAGCTCATTAAACGCAAACTGCTCTCCAAACTCAGCCCAAAGCCTGGACAACTCATCCGTAGAAACATCACGGAACAGTTTATCACCCGCATGATAATAACAAGGATCACCCGCGTCCAGTTTAAAGCCATCCACACCCATATCCGTCAGAACATCCAGCTGATCCTTCAGCCACTTCATCGCATCCGGATTCGTCAGATCCAAAGCTGCAGAATACCCATTCCACCACTCCAGGATACGAGGTTTTCCCTCCGGAGTTTCAATCAGAAAATGCTTATCCCTAGCCTCCCGGAACTCCAACGTATCCGGAGTAATAAACGGACAGATCCACAGCATCACAGAAAATCCCATCTCATGCAATTCTTTGAGCATCGCCTTCGCATCCTTGAAATTATCCCCCCTGAACTGCCACCTTCCATAATAAGGAGACCAGCCATCATCGATCATCAGAACACCGGATGGAAAACCATTTTCCAGAATACCTTTTGCATATTTCAGGATATTCTTCTGGGTCTGATAATAGGTAAGTTCGATCCAGGAATTGTATACCGGTACTTTGAAAAACCTGTCTGAAAGTTTGATCTCATGAAATGGAAAATGCGCTTTCATGGCTGCCAGGTATGCACCTCGCAGATCATTGAAGCCATCTTTCAGAATGATAGGTTCCGGACCTTCCGCCAGGATCTCACCATTTCTGAAAGAAATGTGAAAACCTGCATCGCTCCAGATATAGCGGCCTTTCGAGGAAAGGAATAAAGGCATGATCTGATTGTGGGTTGGGTTTTCGCGGAAATCCCAGTCCACAATGTCGTCTGCACCTACGGGCTGGCGGTAGCCTTCATAGACTGCACCACCGTACCAGAATTCGTTTTTTAATATAGTTGTTTTCATGTTAAGGCTCCTCCTTTTATATGTAAATCTATTTTTTTAATGTTGAGGTTATTTTTTGGGGTATTAGTGTGAATTTATCCGCTTTTCAAAGAGTAGGAAATCTGCGAGGGGGAAAGCACTCAAAGTTGCGAAGCCCGCTTTTCCCCCTCGCGCTCCCCCTTTCCAGGCACACTATATTGTCGTACGCTGTGGGAATGTGTTAATGTATTGGCACGGCGATGTATTCTACGGTATTGATAATGCTACGCTCCGCCGATGTATTCATCCCGCTCCGTCAACCACATTTTCTCCAGCCGCTTCCCGTCTCGCCTGTAATCCCACCCACCACCGCCACTCTATCCCTTCCGCCCTGAAATACCAGCCCGTGAGGTTTGTGCTGCCTGTCGGCGGACTCTGCAGGAGGGGTGCTGATTCTTAGCCGCTGGAAATCTGCGTTGCTTCAAAAATTCTCGCTGTCTGAGCGGCTTCAGACGCGAGTTCGAGAATTTTTAAAGCGCTTTTAGCAGATTTTCAGCGGCTTAGAAGTCAGCCCCCGACGAAGCCCCGCCGACAGGCAGCACACACCTCGCGGGCGTCCGTATATCCATATCCATCCTTGCCCTTCCCACACCCAATATTGTATAATCACCTCATACAACATTCCATCCCATTTTGTGACCCAAAATTGCGTTTTTGTTGAATAACCCAAAAACAGGAGGCCCACCCAAATGAAAAACGATTCCAAAGAAACCCAAACCCAGCACACCCTATCCGTCTACTTCTGCGGCCAGGAAGACTGCGGCCCGAACCACTCCTTCGGCCCAGCCATGCGCCCACACTACCTCCTCCACGTGATCTTCCACGGCAAAGGCATATACCAGTGCAGCGGCCACACCTACCATCTGAAAGCAGGTGATGCTTTTCTCATCCGTCCCATGGACTCCATCTACTACCGCGCCGACACCTCCGACCCCTGGAGCTATGCCTGGGCAGGCTTTGACGGCTCCGCCTGCAAAGAAATCCTGAAACAAACCGTATTTTCCGACACCCCCATCTTCACCCCGGAAACACCCTCCCGGCAAAACAGCCTCCTCACCCACATGCAAAGCCTACTTGACACCTTTTCCGAAAACAACGGAAACGACCTTGCCTCCACAGGAAACCTCCTCCTGATACTATCCAACATGCAAAAAAAGCCCTCCGAAAGCAGGACCGACATCTCAAACCTGTACTTTCAGAAAGCCTCCGAATACATCAGAAACAACTATGCCTACCCCATCCAGATCTCAGACGTGGCACACTACGTAGGAATCGACCGTTCCTATCTTTACCGAATCTTCATGGAACATGAAAACACCTCCCCAAAACAATATCTCCTGAAACACCGCCTCCAGATAGCAGCCCAGCTTCTCTGCTCCTCCTCCTGCACCATCACAGAAGCAGCTCTCTCCTGCGGCTTCCGGGACGCTCCCTCCTTCTGCAACTACTTCCGCCAGGGAACCGGCTACACCCCAAAGGAATTCCGCAAAGCCTACAGCGGAACCATCTACACCTGACCAGACACCCGCACTCCGTCCTTTACCAGCCGGTCGGAAGATGATAGCTCCTAATCGCAGTTATAACAGCTGACCGAAACAATTCCATAACAGCAAAAAAAGACGGAAACCATCCCACAGACTCTGCAAATGATCTCCGTCTTTTATTTTTTCCTGAAAAGAAATGCTTGATAAACACATACAAAACAATAATAAAAGCAAACACATAACCAAAGGCGCCCAACGCCGGAATCCCCCACAACTTCGGCTTCATATCTGTGGTACAGATAATACTGGAACTGATCAGAAGTGCCATCACCCACAGCCCCATCACAATATTCCGCACCAGCCGCCGCAAAAGCCACGCCAGATCATCCGAGGCATGAAGATCCAGATTGATCTTTGTCTGCCCCTTCATACAGCCCTGAAGGAAATCCGCCGCCAGAGAAGGAATATCCACTGCACGTTTCAGGGACCAGGCAAGATTTTTTCCTTCTTTTTTGATCTCACGCTTCCAGTTCCCATTGCTGAACAGCTGCTCCTTGAGCCTTGCCGCAGCAATCTGTGTCATATTGATATCCGGGCAGATCTCAGCCAGAACCCCCTCCACATGAGTCAGCCCCCTTGCAAGCATAGTCAGTCCGTGAGGCATCATGATCTTATTTTCTTTCATGACCTCCATCAGGTCCACCATCACTTCAGCCACATCAATGTTCCCCATATCCGCAGTACCGTATTTCTCCATAAGTCCGCGGATATCCTCATAAAGCTTGCTGGAATCCGGTTTGCCTTTAAACTCCCCAAGAGCCAGGACCGCATCCTGAATCTTGCCGATGTTGTTCATGGCAACCCCTTCAATAGCTTCTGCGATCAGCTGACGATCGTGCTCTGTAAGCCGCCCCATCATTCCCATATCGATCCAGACGATCTTTCCAGCCTGGATCCGCACGTTTCCCGGATGGGGATCCGCATGGAAAAAGCCATCCTCCATCACCTGTTTGATGAAATTATCCACATATTTCGTTCCGACCTCATTAAGATCATAACCATTGGCCAGAAGCGCAGCCTTGTCATTGACCGCAAAACCGTCAATATATTCCATCACAAGAATATGCGGCGAAATGTACTCACGGTAGAGAATCGGCACTTTCACAAAAGCCACATCTTTGTTCTTTTTTGCAAATTCCGCCATATTTGCAGCTTCTGTCAGGAAATTCATCTCCTCCTGAGTCACAGTCCACAGTTCACTTAAAACCATGTTCAGATCCACCATGCCCTTAATGCTCACCGGCGGCATCAGGCGCACTGCTTTATGCATCAGGCCGATATCCCTGGCCATGGTCTCATAGATTCCTTTTCGCTGAACCTTGATCACAACCTCTTCACCTGTTTTCAGCGTGGCCCGATGCACCTGGGCAATCGATGCTGCTCCCAGAGGTTTCTGCTCAATATGCTGAAATTCTGCCTGCCACGGACAGCCCATGGACTCTTCCAGTACCTCGATCACCTGGGAAAAAGGCATCGGCGGTACCTCTGAGCAGAGCTTCATCAGCTCGTCACAGTAGCGTTTCGGCAGAATATCAGAACGAAGAGACATGATCTGACCCAACTTAATATAAGTTGGGCCCAGATCTTCCAGTATGAGCCGGAGCTTCTCAGGAGAAACACCACGGGTAATGGCATGTTTTTTCAGAACGGCTGTAATCTCTCTCAGCCGCTCTCCATATCCGCCTTTCTCTTTTTTCTCCTTTTCTTCTCTGCCCATAAACTTCTCCATTTACTGCTTCGTCTGCGTTGTCGTTTAGTCAAGCGGATATTTGCGATCCGCAGTCGGTTACTCTGCTGCCTGTTCTTCGCTCCCGGTATCTTCTGCATTTTCTGTTTCCGCAGAAGCTTCCTGTACAGCTTCCTCTGCCAGTTCTTCTGCTGTCTCGGCTTTCTCCTCAGCAGCCTCGGCCTGCATGCGCTCGATCTGCGCCTTCACAGCAGCCAGCTGCTCCGGTGTCAGCCTGGAAATCGTTGCCTTCAGTTCTTCCTGATCATTCTTTCTGGCTGCAGATTCCTTTACAGAATCAGCAGCTGTCTTAACCGTTGATTTGATGTTATGCTTCAGCTCCTGATTAAGAACCTTACCCTGTTCAACCGTAAGCTCACCCTTTTTTACCAGTTCATCCAGGATTTCTTTGGATTTCTCTGCTGTCACTGCTGCTGTACCAATACCCACCAATAAAATTTTCTTCAGTCCTTCACCTAATTCCATAATATTTTCTCCTTTCCTGAAACCGGCAGTTGCCGGACCATCACACCACAGTCCGACACCAGACCCTATCCTGAAACAAAAGTTTTCTGTTCCTGTCATATTCCCAGAAAAACAAGTCCCTTGGGAACAAAAATGATCAGTCCGACGATCGCTGCCATGATCGCTGCGATCAGTACTGCTCCGGCCGCTGTGTCCTTGGCGATCTTTGCCAATGGGTGACGTTCCTCTGTGACCAGATCCACAACAGCTTCCACTGCCGTATTCACCAGCTCCAGCGCCATCACCATTCCGAACAGCCCCAGGCAGATGCACCACTCTGTCACGGAAATCCCAAGGATCAGTCCTGCGATCACCACAAGCGCTGCCACCATACAGTGGATCTTCATATTTCTTTCCTTGCGGATGCAGGTAAAAATCCCCTGAAACGCATATCCGAAGCTTTTATACAGCGGATCCTTCTTTCTGCCTGCCATGTTCCTCACCTGATTTCCTGTTTGAATTATTCCCTCCAACGGGAAGTATGGGATTATTATAACAAGTTTGTAGTAATATTTCCAGTATTCCGGAAAATTTATGAATATTTAAGGAGTATATGTGGTTATTCACAGACAACTGTTCAAGCGGATAAAAGCATCCGCATTCAGTTAAACCACACATACTCCTGTTCCTGTTGCATATTCTGTAAAATTTCCGGATATTCTGAATTATTTTTCCGGATATATATACAGATGTCACATATTATTCCACATTTTTCAGTGCTTCATCCATGGGCACTTGACGGATTCTCCGGAATTCCAGCACTGCTACCACTGCATAGGCTGCGATTCCGATCGCTGTCATTTTCACATAGATCATGGGATCCACCCACATGGTGATCCATCCCGAAATACTGGAAAGCATCATCTCGCGGAACAGCACTTCCATGATCTGCCGTTCAACCGGAAGGCTTAACAGCAGGCAGAACACCACCACAAGTGATGTGGAAAGTATATACAAACGGCTGATCTCACCATTTGTATAGCCCAGGATCTTGGTCATGGAAATCGACTGGGCATTTTTTTCGATGATGACCTTGGAAAGCAGATAGATCACCACCAGGAAAATGATCACGGAAAATCCATACATCATTCCCATCATATCTCCCATGGAGACATCCAGCTGCCTGGATATTTTTGTAAGAGCCTCCAGATCAATGACAGAGCCGATATATTTTGAAGGGATATCCCTGATCTCTGTATCAGAGAAATATCCTCCAAAATAATCATCTCCAAGATCAAACGCCTCATTCAGTTTATCTCTTTCCATAAATACACAAAGGCTTGCCGCATAATCATAGATTCCATCTACTTTAAAGGAATACTCATCCTTCTCGTATTTTTCCTTCAAAGTTATGGTATCGCCCTCCTTGATCCGGAATTTGTCCGCATAGGCACTGGAAATATAAACACCGTCTCCCGAAAGATCCGCCTGGATATACCGGCTGTCAGGCTCCACACCGTAAAAAGCGATCTCCTCACTTTTATATTTACCAGGCATGGTATTCAAAGAATACGCAGAAAATTTTTCCGCATCTTTATTGTCCGTTCTGATATCCGTATAATATTCCAGAAGAGAATTCATGGCATCCTCTTTATTCCCAGAATAGGCACTTGCCGGAACCGAAAGCATGTACTGATATTTCGCCAGCATATTTTCCTGGATCTCAAGCTGATAATGATCCAGCGCAGACGGAAGAAGCATTCCGAAAAACAGCAGCAGATTTGCGAAAACAACTCCCACAAACAGCACCAGATAACTGCTGACATTCTGAAAGATCACCCGGAGGCGAAACCTGGAAAAAATTCCTATCTTCGGGCTTAAATACACTGCACGTTTCTGTTTTTACCAGAAAAATCCCTTCGCAGGAGCTTCAGAGGCGAAAGCTGCAGGCGGTACCTGAGCACCGCATGATCGATCAGTATCATAATGATGACCGGAACTACGGTTGTCAGAAGAAAGGCATCTGCATTCCATACGGTCACATAAGTCGGCAGACTATAGCTCCCGTAATACATGTCTGCACATACACCCTTAAATACGGTATATCCAAGAATATTTCCGATCAGGGCACCAGCCAGCGTGACCAGAACCGGAAGCGTCATATAATGAAGGATCAGCTCCCGTCTGGTATAACCGGATGCACGTAACGTACCGATAACACCGGCTTCCTTTCGGATCGTATTGCTGATGGTAATTCCAAACACAAAAGCCATGATCACGATCACAATATAAAGAAGCGTGATGACCATTGCCCTGTCTCCGCCCATATCATCACCGGTGAAAATGATCGCCTGGTTAAGATAACGTGGGACAAAGGTTTCCAGAGCTACCACTTTGCCAATGTCTTCCATGAGATTTTCGGAAACCTTCTTCTCCTCTTTTTCGTTCTTTGGCTGATGATCATATATCCATGCATAATTGTACCGGAGCTTTTCCTGATCCAGGTTTTCAAATTCCTCCGGGGCTACGATCGCCACACCAAACTTTACAGAATCAAACATGGAATCATTATTATTCTGAAACAGGGCACTGTAATCCGAAAGTGCCACCAGGCCTGTGATCTTCCAGGATTTTTCACCTCTGATCAGGGTATCTCCTACCTTAAGACTGTTGTTATCCGCATACATACGGTCAATGGCGATCTCGCCCTGCCCTGACGGCATTTCTCCCTTCATCAGGCAGACCTTATTCACCTTCTCACGGTTTTTAAAAAAACGCATGGTGCTTCCGTTATCCAGATCTTCTTCTATATAGTAGTTCTCATAAAGCTTAACACCGGCAGCTTCAATATCCTTCCACTGAGAACTGTAAATCTTTTCCGCAGTACGGAAATTTCCGTTTTCGATGTTATATTTATCAAAGCTCTCATTATAAGCCTTCAGCATGCTTCCATCGGCTACCAGAAAGCCAGACACAAACCCGATGGTCAGTACCATCAGCAGGAAAACCACCAGATATTTTCCAAATTCCCCCTTCAGTTCCCTGGGGATACGTTTACGTAAAGGATTCTTCATAATGCCCCCTTACCATTCCAGGTCAGCAGCCGGAATCTTCTGCTCATTCTGATAGTTTCTGCGGATCATCCCGTCACGAAGCTTTACCACACGGTCTGCCATATCCTTGATGGCATCGTTATGAGTAACCATGACTATAGTATTTCCGTATTTGTGATTGACTGTTTCGATCAGCTTCAGGATTTCCTTGGAGGTGTTGTAGTCCAGAGCGCCGGTAGGCTCATCACAAAGCAGGATATCCGGATTTTTTACAATGGCACGTCCAATAGCAGTTCTCTGCTGCTGACCTCCCGAAAGCTGGTTCGGAAGCTTCCGCTGATGTTCATAAAGTCCCAGTGTCTCCAGCAGTTCATCCACATCCAGCGGTCTGTCACTTAAATAAGCACCAACTTCAATATTCTCCCTCACAGTCAGATTGGGAATCAGATTATACATCTGAAAAATATATCCCAGATGTTTTCTGCGGTAGAGGGAAAGCTTCTTTTCATTCATATCCTCCAGCTGTTCTCCCTGAATGGTAATGCTTCCTGCATCTGCTCCGTCAATGCCGCCAATAATGTTTAGCAGCGTGGATTTCCCGGAACCGGACGGCCCCAGAAGCACACAAAATTCTCCCTTTTCAATCTCAAGATCGATCCCCTTCAGAACATCTACATGGCTCTCTCCTGCCCCGAAGGATTTTTTGATTCCTTTTATCTCCAGAAACATAAACCGCTCCTTCCATTCCTATACAGTTCTTCTTTATATATGAATACACATATATGTTAGTCTGAACTTACTCTTTTGTCAAGAAGCAGACTTATTTTCGTATTTTTTCCATATATCTATATGCGCTGTACCGGTCCGGCTCTTGCCAAAATCCAGTAAAACGTATATAATGTGGGAGTATCTGTATATTTTTAACCAAATAATCTTATTTTTAAAGGAGTGAATATTGAAAGTGGACCCCAGCGACACTTACCAGATAATCATATTACTTATTCTGCTGGCATTGTCAGCCTTTTTCTCATCTAACGAAACCGCGCTGATGTCGGTAAACAAGATCCGTCTCCGCTCTCTTGCAGACGAGGGAAACAAGCGTGCAGCCATGGCTCTCGATATCCTGGAGAACCAGACGCCCAAGCTTCTCAGTGCGATTCTCATCGGAAACAACATTGTGAACATTTCAGCTTCTTCCCTTGCAACCACACTTGCATACAGCTTTGGCGGCTATATGGTCAGCATCGTGACGGTGATCCTGACGGTTCTGATCCTGATCTTCGGTGAGATCACCCCCAAGAACTACGCAACCATTAACTCTGAAAAGATCACCCTCCGCTATATCCCGGTCTTTAAATTTCTTATGACCATCATGACACCGGTGATCTTCATCATCAATCTCTTTTCAAGAGGTGTGATGCGCCTGATGCGTGTGGATCCGGATGCAGCCAGCAAGGCCATGACCGAGGAGGAGCTTCGTACTATCGTGGACGTCAGCCATGAGGACGGTGTCATTGAATCCGACGAAAAAGAAATGATCTACAATGTGTTTGATCTTGGAGATGCCACAGCCAAGGATATCATGGTTCCAAGAGTACATGTTACCTTTGCGGATGTGGAATCCACCTATGATGAGCTGATCGATATTTTCCGCGAGGATAAGTTCACACGTCTGCCGGTTTATAAGGACAGCCAGAACAACATTGTGGGAATCATCAACATGAAGGATCTTCTTCTTTACGACAAAAATGAGGAATTTGTTATCGATCATTTCCTCCGAAAGCCACATTTCACTTACGAAACAAAAAGCATTTCCGATCTTCTTGTGGAAATGAAGGACTCCACCTTCAACATTGCCATTGTACTGGATGAATACGGTGATATGGCCGGACTGATCACACTGGAGGATATCCTGGAGGAGATCGTGGGTGAGATCCATGATGAATACGATGAGAAGGAGGACGAGCTTGTCCAGAAGATTTCCGACCGGGAATATATCATCGAAGGTTCCATGCATCTGGATGACGTAAATGATCATCTGGATACGGAACTGGATTCCGAGGATTATGATTCCCTGGGTGGATTTATCATCGAACATCTGGATCGTCTGCCTGTTGCCGGTGACGAAGTGATCACAGAGGACGGAATCCGTCTGATCGTAGAAAAGCTGGATAAAAACCGTATCGAGAAAGTGCATGTCTACCTTCCGGAAAAAGATCCTGAAACACTGGATAATACCGAATCCTGAGTAAGCAGGCTCCAGCTCCGTAACAATAAACAGCTGATGTACTGAAAAAATATTTAATACTTAATATCATCCATATCGGAACTGTTATCGTAATCCCCGGCTCACCCGTTGAGCCATCAGGATTTTTGATTGACAGTTCCGATATTTTATATTATAATGATAGAAAATTTTTATCCATATTTACTAAATGCAATGACAGGGAGTAGTACACAGTCTCCGGATGCACAGAGAGAAGATGGCCGGTGAGAATCTTCGTGACTGAACTGTGGAAGTAGCCCTCGAGCAGTGGACTGAACCATGGATCTTCATGCAGTAGGCTTCATCGTCATTCCCACGTTACAGGGAGGCAGTATAATTTTGTACTGGCAGAGAGCAGAGTTTTACCTCTGAAAACAGGTGGTACCGCGGAATCATCCGTCCTGAGCATATTTTATCCGATATGCCGGGACTTTTTTATTGGAAAAATTTCTCGCGGCAGCCCTTATCTGCTTAACTTTTCACATCATCAAAGGAGGGAACCAATTCATGAAACAGATTTCCGGAAACAAATTGCTTGTAAAAGCCTTAAAAGAAGAAGGCGTTGATGTTCTGTTCGGCTATCCTGGTGCCTGCACCATCGATATCAGCGATGAATTATATAAACAGAGCGGCATTGACATCATCCTGCCACGTCACGAGCAGGCCCTTGTACACGAAGCAGATGCCTATGCCAGAACTACCGGAAAGGTTGGCGTATGTCTCGTTACCAGCGGTCCCGGAGCTACCAACCTTGTTACAGGTCTTGCAACTGCCAACTATGACAGCGTTCCGCTTGTATGCTTTACCGGACAGGTTGCCCGTCACCTCATCGGAAACGATGCGTTCCAGGAGGTTGATATTGTCGGGATCACCAGAAGCATCACAAAATACGGTGTTACCGTCCGCAACCGTGAGGATCTTGGACGTATCATCAAGGAAGCCTTCTATATCGCACGCACCGGACGCCCAGGCCCGGTTCTCATCGACCTTCCAAAGGATGTAATGGCCGAGCTGGGAAGTGCTGAGTATCCGAAGACCGTCAATATCCGTGGCTACAAGCCTAACACCAGCGTGCATATCGGACAGCTAAAGCGTGCCCTCAAAATGCTGCAGAAGGCCAAAAAACCTCTGTTTCTTGCTGGCGGCGGTGTGATCATTTCCCGCGCGCAGGAGATTTTTACCCAGGTTGTTGAGAAAACTCAGATCCCGGTTGTCACAACCGTCATGGGACGTGGCGCCATTTCCACAAAGAACCCTCTGTTTATCGGAAA
Source organism: Ruminococcus sp. SR1/5 (assembly GCF_000209835.1). Taxonomy (NCBI): domain Bacteria; kingdom Bacillati; phylum Bacillota; class Clostridia; order Eubacteriales; family Oscillospiraceae; genus Ruminococcus; species Ruminococcus sp. SR1/5. The sequence goes on from NC_021014.1 coordinate 1,904,833, forward strand.
TCTCGGTATGCACGGCGCTTATGCCGCAAATATGGCAGTGAATGAATGCGATCTTCTGTTTTCCATTGGAACCCGTTTTAACGACCGTATCACAGGCAAGCTCCATGAATTTGCCCCACATGCACAGATCGTCCACATCGATATTGACACCGCTTCCATTTCCAGAAATATCCATGTAGACATCCCCATCGTTGCCGATGCAAAAGAGGCAATAACAAAAATGAATGAATATGTACAGGACTGTAATACCGGCAAATGGCTGAAGCAGATCCAGGAATGGAAGGAAGAGCATCCTCTTACCATGAAAGACCGTGGTATTATGGGACCGCTGGATATCATCGGCGAAATCAACCGCCAGTTTGACAAGGCCATTCTTGTTACCGATGTAGGTCAGCATCAGATGCTGGTGAGCCAGTATGCAGACATCACCGAGAACCGTCAGCTGATCATGTCCGGCGGACTTGGAACCATGGGTTACGGCCTTCCAGGTGCCATCGGTGCCAAGATCGGTAATCCGGATACACCGGTCATCTCCGTTTCCGGTGACGGCGGCATGCAGATGAACATTCAGGAGCTGGCTACCGCAGTTCTGGAGGAGCTTCCGATCATCTGCTGTATCTTTAATAATGAATATCTCGGAATGGTCCGCCAGTGGCAGAAGCTTTTCTACGGAAAACGTTACGCCATGACAAATCTGAAGGCCGGTGCACTCTCCCGCCGCACAGACGGTCAGGAATATCCGGAATACACACCGGATTTCATCCGTCTCGCAGAGAGCTATGGGGCAAAGGGTATCCGCGTAACTGAGAAGGATCAGATCGCGGCTGCTTTCGAAGAGGCTAAAAAGAATACAAAAACTCCTACGATCATCGAATTTATCATTGATCCGGAGGAAATGGTTTACCCGATGGTCAAGCCGGGCGGCACCCTGGCTGATCTGATCATGGATTGTTAGGAGGAATGAATGATGGATAAAGGAATGAAAAAAAGATGGATCTCTCTCTACGTTGAAAACCAGGTCGGTGTTCTTTCCAAGATTTCCGGTCTTTTCTCCGGAAAGTCCTATAACCTGGACAGTCTTACTGTTGGAACCACCGAGGACCCCACAGTTTCCAGAATGACCATCGCCACAGTCAGCGATGATGAGACTTTTGAGCAGATCAAAAAACAGCTGAACCGTATGATCGAGGTGATCAAGGTTATTGATTTTACAGACGTGTTCGTTCGAATGAAGGAGATCCTTTACATCAAGGTAAAGGGCTGCTCCCCGGAAGATAAAGTAGAACTTTTCCAGATTGCTGAGACTTTCAAGGCACGTGTCATCGACTATGGAAAAGACAGCCTCCTTCTGGAATTCGTCCAGACCGCAACCAAAAATGACGCGGTCATCAAGCTTATCAAAGAAGAGTTCAAGCATATCGAAGTTGTCCGCGGCGGAAGTGTTGGAATTGAATCGATCAGTATGATGGAAAGATAAAAGCGGAATAATACTCCGACAGAAAAACACGGGGCTGATGCTTTAACGATTAATAAATCGTGATTTTTACAGCCCCGAGTTTGTTCATATACATTCATTATTTCTGCATAAATTCAAGCACTGCCTCTTTCGTCGGAATCGCAGGGATTCCGCCTCTCTTTTGCACACACAATCCAGCAACTGCATTTCCCAAAACAGCACACTTTTTTGATTTCTTCCCATTCCATTTTTTCAACATTCTTATTCATAGAAAGGATACTGCATAATACGCCTCCCCAGAATGAATCACCTGACCCAGTCGTGTCGACCGCATGTGTCTGAAATGCTTTGATGATTTCTTTTCTGCTTTTTGTTGCCATAAGAACGCCCTGTTCTCCCAATGTAATGGCAACCAGCTTTGGTCCCATGGCAAGGAGTTGATCTGCAGCCTGCTCATAACTTTTCGCCTCTGTCAACAGAATACTCTCTTCATCCGATACCTTCATGACATCTACCAATTCTATGACAGATCTCATTTTTTTCACTGCATACTCTTTGCTCTTCCAAAGAGACGAGCGATAATTTGGATCATAGGAAGCAACTCTCCCAATGCCACGATATCAACTTTTTCTTCCATTTTTTAGTTCCTCTACAATCTCGTTATAACGTTTTTTATTTAACCGGTAGAAAAATAATACAACCGCAGTCACAATCCACAGTACACCCGGAATCGTCGTAAATGCATGTTTCATAATTGAAAGTACAATTGCATTTTGTGTCTGATTTGCAATATAACCATATTTTCCAAGTAATCCTGCTAAAAGTGCTGTTCCAACTGCCATTCCGATTTTATTTCCAAGTGAAATAAATGCATACTGAAAACCGTCATTTCTAAGTCCTGTTTTCCACTCCCCATATTCCACACAGTCTGGAATAATTGCATAGATTGCGGTATTAAATCCAGAGAAGAAAAACTGTGTGAGACCAGATAATGCATAAAAAATAGCTGGTGATTCTTTGGCATTGAAGAAAAACATAAACAACATGGAAATTCCTGTAAATAAAGCAAAGAGAGATGCTGTTCTTCCTTTGTTATTCAACTTGCGGAATAATGGTTGAAAACAGGCTGCCCCGATGATAGAAGGAATAATAATGCACATCGAATAAGTTGTGTAGTAGGAGGCATTCCCTTCCACATATGTAAAATAATACAGAATATCTGCGTTTCTACCATACAATGTAAATCCAAATAATATCTGTCCTGCCAATGCAAGAAGATATGGTCTGTTCTGCATAACTGCTTTCAACTGTATCTTTACAGAAATTTTTTCTTTTTCCGGAGTAATCACTGCCTCTTTCGTCTTCGCAAAGCAGAAGAAATGACAGGCTGTAAAAATACATCCATATATGACCGCCACCGTCAGATATCCTGTCTTTGCACTGTGACTGCCGAATTTGCTGAGCAGTGGAACTGTGATAATATTTAACACACCAATTGCAATCATCGCTGCAACCGAACGGGATGTATTTATTTTTGCACGTTCATCAATATCCTGTGTCATAGCACCACACAAGGTTCCATATGGAATATTCACACAGGTATACCCCAAAACCAGCAGACAATATGTAATTACCATATAAATGATCTTTCCATTCTGCGGCCAGTCGGGTCTTGCCCAGAATGTCATAACAAGAAGAATCGCTGTAATTGGTGCCGCTACTAACAGCCATGGACGGTACCGTCCCCATCTCGATTTTGTTTTATCCGTAAGTCCCCCGACGATTGGATCATTGATCGCATCCCAAAATCTTGAAAAAAGCATAAGTGCTGACACAGCCGCCATACTGATTCCGAACACGTCTGTATAAAATATCATCAGAAAATTACTGACGAACATCCAGCTGAAATTACATCCGACATCACCAAACCCATATGCAATCTTACTGATCAGCGGTACTTTTCCATTTTTGTTTTCGCTTCCCATATGTCCCTCCTATTTTTATCAGAGTTTCTGACAGAACTCTATTCTTTCCTCATTTGGTCCCTTGATCATAAAAAACTTCACACCATTTTCCCAAAATGGCAGTTCTTCGATTCCGTCTGTAATAATTGTGTATTTTTCATTGCAGATTTTCTGATACATACTTTCAATGTCTTCCACATCAAGTGCAACATGTTGATATGCACCGTCTGACATTGCCGCCTGCCCATTTTCAAAAGTCTCTATACAGTAATTTTTTATCTGTAAAAATGCCACTTTTTCCCCTGCTTTTTCATTATAAGACTGCATAATTACTTCAAATCCAAGACTCTTATAAAACTCAACTGTTTTCTGCAAATCGTTTGTCGGAAGCCCGACATGGGCAACTCCGACAATTCCATATTTATTTTCCATACGAACTCCTTACTTTTCACTGACATTGATAATTACTTTCATCGTTGTCTCGCGGTTATCATCAATATACTGGTACGCCTTCAGATAATCTTTAAAAGCAAATGTCTTTGAGATGAGCGGTTTCAAATGAACTTTGCCCTCATTTACCAGTCTGATTCCATCTATGTAATCATCATGGCGGTACATCATCGTGCTCTTAATGTCAAGTTCGTGGTCATTTGCCACTGCAAGATCTACTTCTGCCATTCCTGCAAAAACAGCCACCAGTACGATCGTGCTTCCTTTTCTTGCATATTTAATTGCCTGTCCCATTGTGATATTGTTTCCGGCACAGTCGTAGATCACATCTGCCTTATCCGGTCCAAATGCTTCGATCATTGCCTCACCGAAGTCTTTATTTTGGGTATTCACACACACATCAATTCCACATTCTTTTGCCTTTGCCAGTCTAAGATCACTGATATCTGTGATCATCACTTTCGCTGCCCCCATTCCTTTTGCTGCCTGTGCCACGAGATTTCCAATCGGTCCTGCTCCAAGGACTGCAATATTCATGCCAGCCACATCGCCCATCTGTTTTACACCATGGACTGCCACAGCAAGAGGTTCGATCATAGCTCCTTCTTCATAGGACATATCTTCTGGAATCGGTGTTACTTTAGATGCATCCACTGCAAAATACTCAGATGCTGTTCCTGTCGTCTGAAATCCCATTACTTTTAATTCCTCACAGAGATTATACTTTCCATGACGACATGGATAGCAATGTCCACAATATACCTGCGGCTCTATCGTCACCTTCTGTCCCACATGAAACTCTGTGACATTTTTTCCAAGTTCTGTAATCTCACCGGAAACCTCATGTCCCTGTGTTACCGGATATTTTGTAAACGGATGTTTTCCATGATAAACATGAATATCTGATCCACAAACACCAATATTCATAATCTTTACCAACACCTGATTTTCCTTTACCTCCGGAACCGGAACCTCTCTGAAAATAATTTCTCCTGGATTTGTCATTACCTGCTGTAACATAATTGTTTTCTCCTTTTTTATCATAATTGTTTCCTCCTTATTTATATTGTTTTATTTGGTCTTTTATAAATTGTTTTATTAAAGTAATTACATTATTATCCTGTAAACACGATTTGTCAATATGTTTTTCATAATTTTATATATTTCATAATTTTAAAATACATTTTTTGTGTATTTTTCACAATCAACACGAAAAAAACGGAAAGGAAACCGTAGTTACTGTTTTCTTTCCGTTTTTTACTATAATATCTTTTTCTAATTTTACACAACTTCTCGTTTTTCACACATATAAAGCGGACATCTGCATTCACTTTGCAACCTGTCAGTGGGAGCTTTTAACTCCAACAGAGTGAACATCCCCTTACCCAACGCTTGATGCCCTGCGCACCAGATGCGGTGGACTGCTTATCTGCGTTCAAAAAATTTACAATTCTGCCATATGTTTTGTAAAAAAGTATTTCGCGGCTCCAACAGCCGACGCTTCTTTCTTATACGAACAATTTTTTAAGTATGAAACATCATGCTCAAAGCCATTATATGCCATCACTTTTTCTCCCAGTGGTATCATATAATCTGACAATACACCTCCCACATCACCTCCGAGTATAATATCCATATCATATGCCATCCGCAGATTTGATATCAAAACAGCAAGATGATCCAGATACTCATTCCATGTCTGCAAATTTTTTTCATCACCACTTTCAATTTTTTCCATAAATGCATCCAGTGACTGCCTGTTATCTTGTGTCAGTACACTTGCAGCACAATATGCATCTGCACATCCTGCTTTACCACAATAACACTTTCTTCCACCGGGAACGAGTATCATGTGACCAAACTCACCTGCTTTCTGGTTCTGCCCTCGAAACAGCTTTCCATCTATGCAGAATGCGCCTCCTAAGGTGTGGTTCAAAGACAGATATATCGCATTTGGATACTTTTGCTTTTTTCTGCAAGCATTGCAGCATTAGCATCGTTTTCAAAATATACTGGAATTTCCAAAGCCTGCTCTAAAAAGCGCAGACTATAATTCTCTATACCTAAAGCATGGGATTTTAAAACGATCCGTTCTTTCTGATCAATAATTCCTGGAATCGCCACTCCAATCCCAAGTAGCGTATCCTTCGCTAATTCGCCTTCAAGAAAAGTTTTGACCTTTTGTGCCACTTCTGCACAATAGGATAATTCTGCCGTAAATTTTAAACGGATGCGATCTTTTTTTATAATCTCATCTCCAAGATTTACTAATACCATTTCTATATGATTCGCTGTAATCAAAATTCCCATTGCATGACAGTATGACTTATTAATCCCTATACTTTTTGCCTTTCGTCCACCGGTCGAAGCATATTCCCCAGTTTCTTCCAACACCATTTTTTCTAACAAGTCATTCACATTTGCTAACACAGTCGGCATACTCAAATTTAAATCTTTTGCGATTCCCGCCTTGGATGTAATATGATTGTTCAGCACATAATTAATTATTCTTTTTCTTGTTATATTTTTTTATCTTTATTTTCCGTTTTCTTACCCTCTTTTATTAAATATATTATAAAAGAATTATATGCTTTTTTATTCTTCTTGTAAAGCAATGTTTTATAATAAATCTCCGACAAAATTTATCTTATAAACAGCAAAAAGCTCCCGAAGGAGCCTTCCACGCTTTAGAACACCAATTCTTTTAACACAATCTCTTCTGCCATATTACGAATACCATTTACCAATCTGACCCATTCCATCTAATCACGAGCCTTCAACTCAGCACTGGTTGCATCCAACTCATCTAAGTCTAAGTCGCTCTCTATCGTGTCATCTGGTTTTTGCGCGAGCAACGAGGCAAGCCGAGATGCTTGCATCTCGATTTGCCGACTGCCGCGTTCATCGAGACGAGTACTCTTGTCTCGATGTTGGGACAAAAGAACAATCGTCTCAACATGAACGCCCTGGCAGAACTGATCCACTGCACAGGCGTGGGTCATCTCATATCCTGCCTCATAAAATGCCGGGAGGTCTCTCACAAGACTTGTAACCTTGCAGGAAATGTATACGATCTGGTCTACGCCGTAAGCCAGGATCTTTGGAAGGGCTTTGGGGTGAACGCCATCTCTGGGCGGATCAAGAATGATCATATCCGGTTTCTCCGGCACCTCGTCCAGAACCTTCAGCACGTCTCCGGCAATAAAACGACAGTTATCAATGCCGTTAAGTGCAGCGTTTTCTCTGGCGGCTTTTACCGCATCTTCCACGATCTCCACACCGATCACCTCGCTGGCAACAGACGCTGCAAGCTGTGCAATAGTTCCTGTTCCGCTGTAAAGGTCAAACACTACCTTATCTCTGGTATCTCCTACATATTCCCGCACCTTGGAATACAGGATCTCTGCAGCCAGGGAATTTGGCTGGAAAAAGGAAAAGGTGCTGATCTTAAATTTCAGTCCAAGAAGTTCTTCATAGAAATAATCCTTTCCATAAAGGATCTTCGTCTCGTCGCTCTGTACCACGTCGGATAAAGAATCATTTAAAATGTGCATGATCCCCACGATCTTCCCTTCCAGCGGAAGTGCAAGAAGCTGTTCTTTCAGAGGCTCCAGATCATATTCTTCCTGGGTGGTGGTTACCACATGGACCAGGATCTCACCACTTGTGACGCCTCTTCGAAGAAGAAGATGTCGAAGATACCCCACATGCTGCAGCTTTTTATAGAAGCTGGCATTACGCTCCAGGAAAAACTCCCGCACACAGACTAGGATCTTCGTCATATCCGGATGGACCAGTTTACAGTCATCCGTATTCAGGATATCGTAAGTGCTTCCCTTCTTGTGAAGTCCAAGGGACAGCGGCCCATCCTTATACTCATCCCCAAAGGAAAACTCCATCTTATTGCGGTACCCGAACTCAATAGGACTGCCGTAAATCCCATCCCAGTGATATAAATGATCTGCAGCCTCAGCTTCTTCCGTCCCATCACCGTTCTTCCCGATCTTAGCCAGACTTTCTTTTACTGCCCCATCCAGAAGTTCTCTCACCTGGCGCTCCTTCATCTCCTTCTGCGCCTCATAGCTCATGGTCTGGTACATGCAGCCGCCGCATGACGGAAACTCCTGACAGGCAGGTTCTCTTGTTTCCAGGGGAGATTTCTCCAGGACCTCCAGAAGACGTCCTTCCGCCCGGCCGGAACGTTTTTTATTGATCATAAACCGGACTTTCTGTCCCGGGATTCCGTTTTTACAATTACTTTCTGGTCATCAACCCAAACAAAACCTTTGTTTGGAAATTCCACTTTTTCTATAATACCTTCGTAAATTTCACCTTTTTTCATAAATCCTCTTTCTGTTTTATAACCAGCAGACAATAGTTCGAACATTCAGGATCCTCTTTACTGTCTGCTCATGAACGCCAGCGTTTCACGGTCCGTCTTCAAAAATCAAGCCCCGGTATCGCGCCGGGGCTTCAATTATCCGCTTCTCATATCATACATAACAGACAGCCATTCTGATCTGTTCAAAACAGCCTCTGCAGTGAAAGTTCTTACTCTTCCTCATCCTCGAAATAATCATCGAAGTCATCATCAAAATCTTCTTCAAAATCTTCCAGGTAATCCGGAGCGAAGAAACGATATACTGCAAATGCGATTCCTGCAACAGCTGCAACTGCGCCGATGATCGCCAATACCCAAAGGACTGTGTTCTTATCTTTCTCTTCTTCTTTTTTCTTCAGTGTTGCGAGCAGTTCTTCAAGTTTTGTTGTATTTAAATTCATAACACTGCACCATCCTTTCTTTCTGTTCGGCTGTACTTTCTGTCAGTAAATCTGCGGCGCAGCGTTTTTTGAGGTCGCTGCACCCGAGCCTTTTTTAATGTTCTTATTATACCACCATATGTCTGGTTTTACCAGAACTTACACAAATTTTCGCAGAAACATTCTATAAAAAAATCGCCGTATTTCCGGCATTTCCGGAAAGATACGGCGGTTTTCTCTTATTCTTTATGGGTTCCTCGGATCACTTTGATCCCGCGTTCTTCTATCAGACCGCAGATCTGTGTTATCCGCGGACATTCCTTTTTTCCTCATTCAGACGGCATACCCCGACATGGATGACGCTGATCTTTTCACTGACCAGCCGATCTGCCTTTTCCAAAATCCCCTCATCTTCAGCAGGTTCTTTTGCATTGGTTTCTTTGCATCCGTTGCATGTCATCACAGCTGCCAGAATCGTATCTTCCGGATAGCCGGAAAAAAATCTCTTCTTTCCCGAAATGCAGACAGACATCCTGCCCTGGTACACACATCATTGGAATTAAGGCATGTCAAAATCCCGATCTTTTTCATCTTTTTCCCTCTATGCATCCCGCCTCACAGCCAGAATCATAAAAACAAAATATGCATCTTTCCGCGGCTGTCGTAAACGATCTCCGCTTCTACTTTATAGATCCTGCGGATCAGCTCCGGGGTCAGGACTTCTTCCGGCGTTCCGTAACCTTCCAGAACTCCGTCCTTCAGTACATAGATCTTATCACAGTATGCTGCTGCAATATTCAGATCGTGAATAGCGGAGATCACGGTTACATTAAGTTTTTTCACCAGCTCCATCAGCATGATCTGGTGGGTAATGTCCAGATGATTGGTAGGCTCATCCAGAATCAGTGCAGAGGTCTGCTGGGCAAGTGCTCTTGCCAGGATCACCCTCTGCTGCTCTCCTCCGGAAAGAGTGGAAAAGGTACGGTCTGCAAACGCCTCCATCTGTACGGTTTTCAGCGCTTCATCCACGATCTGGTAATCTTTTGCATTGTCCCGTTCCAGAGTCTTTTTATGAGGCGCACGCCCCATAAGAACCACCTCGCGGACCGTAAAATCAAAATTATAATAATTGTGCTGTGCCACCACGGCCATTTTTTCGCAGAACTTCGAACACTCATGGAATGAAGCTCCTCGCCGTCCAGATACACGGCTCCTGCGTCTGGTTTCAGAATACGGTAAATGCATTTCAGCAAAGTGGATTTTCCGCTTCCGTTTGGTCCGATGATTCCTACCAGTTCCTTATCCTGGGATTCCATGGAGATTCCCTTCAGGATCTGTCTGGCGTGAAAGCCAACCTGAATATTTTCTGTGGTGATCTTCATTACCGGGCACCTCCGAATCCATAGGATTTCCGCACAAGCAGATAAATAAAGCAGGGAGCACCGATAATGGATACCAGCACACCGATGGGCATCTCGGAATTTTTAAGGATCACACGACATGCCACATCGCACCAGATCAGAAACGATGCACCAAGAAGCGCACTTAAGGGGAGCAGTTTTCTGTGATCTGTTCCAAAAAGGATCCGGACCACATGAGGGATCACCAGTCCCACAAATCCGATCACACCGGCACAGTACACGGCAAATCCGATCATAACAGAAGCAACGATCAGATAAAAAGTCCGCAGTCTGTGCAGATCTGTTCCAAGGGTAATGGATACGTCATCTCCCAGAAGCATCAGATTCAGGTTCCGGTACTGCGTCCAGAAAACAGCCACGCACACCAGCGTGACCGGAAGCATTACACCCACTCTGGTCCAGCTTGCTCCGGCAAGACTTCCCATGCTCCACTTCATAACTTCTGTTGCCGCATTTTTGTCATTGGTAATATAAATGACAAAATTGGAAAAAGCAGAACAGACTGCGCTGACCGCCATTCCCGCAAGGATCAGTTTTGCGGAAGTTGCCTTTCCACCCATGTTTGCAATGGCGATCACCGCAAAAGAAGTGATCATCGCGCCAATGAAAGCTGTGATTCCCACAGAGTTTCCACCAAGAAAGCTTCCGATTCCAAGCATGATGGCCAGTGTGGCACCCAGAGATGCACCAGATGAGATACCCAGCACATACGGGTCTGCCAGCGGGTTCTGCACGATAGCCTGCATCACCACGCCGCACACGGAAAGAGCCATTCCAACTGCCAGAGCCAGAAGGACTCTAGGCAGCCGGATCAGCCACACAACATCATGAACTGCGCCTTCCGCATAGGCGGACAGACTTTTTATATGAAACAATTTATAAGCGATAACGCTGTATACATCCTTCAGTGACAGATCCGCATTTCCAAAAGTGATGGCTGCAAGTATGGAAAAAATAAGGAATCCTGCAAGTCCGATGAGAACTGCCACATACATGGATGTTCTGAGCACCTTATCTTTTTTTCTCTGTGAAGCTGTTTCTTTCACTGCATTTTCTCCGATCAGTCAAGATTTACGTCCGGATATAATCCCTTTGCAAAAGTTTCGATTCCGTCCTGGGTACGTGTTGCACTTGCATACATCTCACTGAGCATGATCGGGTAAACACGTCCGTTCTTTACTGCGTCAAGGCTCTTCAGGGACTCATCATCCTGGATCACTGCAAGCTGGCTGTTCTTAACAGTTTCCGGATCATCTCCTGCATATGGCATGTAAACCACAAAGATCACGTCAGGGTTGGCTGCGATGATATCCTCTTTTCCAACGGTGGAAGCATCCGGGTTTGCAAGAGTTGCGCCTAACTGTGTTACCATATCTCCGCCAAGGCTCTTTACGCCATAGTTTGTGATGTCATCTCCAAGAGGCTCCAATACCATTACGCTTGGTTTGTCTTTTACATCTGCAGTTGCAGTAAGAGTTTTGTCGATCACTGCTTTTGCATCATCAACGATAGCCTGTGCTTTGTCCTGTACATCGAAGATCTTTCCGATATTTAAGATATCTGTGAATTCATTTTCCAGTGTTCTGTCGCCGTCCGGACGAGTATTGGTGTTGTAGTAGGTGTTGCAGCCTTTGTCGATCCAGTCTGTTACATTTCCCAGATTCTTATCAGAGAAAAGAGAGCTCCAGGATAAGATCATGTCCGGCTCCAGCATTGTTACAGTTTCAAGGGATGGGGTAAATTCGTCAAGATAATTTGTTTTTGAGAATGCTTCTTTGAGATCTTCCGGAACTTCATTATCAAGACCTGCGGTAGCTACCAGGTGGTCTTCCAGACCAAGTGCGAGCATAGTCTCAATGCTTCCCTGATATACAGCAAGGACTTTTTCCGGTGCTTTTTCATAAGTGGTTTCGATTTCGTTTCCATCGTAATCATAGGTTGTGATGGTCAGAGGATATTCTGTCTTGGTTGCCTCTGCGGAAGAATCTTCGATGTCTGCAGACTCTGTACTGTCTTCTGCTGCCGGCTGGTTGTCTTCCTTGATGGTCTCGGAGTCTGCTCTCTCTGCGGCATAAACAGCCGGAGCTGCTGATACGGTCATTGCCGCTGCCATTACCATTGCCATGATTCTTGTGGATACATACTTGTTTTTCATTTCCTCTCTTTTCGCCTGTTTTATCTCCTGTTGCCTATGGGTAACCGAAAAGATGGGGCTTCATAAAATCTGCACGGAACACTTTGTACGGAAGCTCCCACTTACATACTGTCAAGCAGGTTTCCTGACTTACAGACTCAGAAAAAACTCCGCAAAATAAAAACTGATACACCATTCATCTTTTAGCCGATCATGAATGATGTATCAGAATTTTCTCCAGAATCTCTCTGACATCGGGATTTCGCCTTCTCACATGAGTTTCTGCAATGGCATGTGAAATCCCTTCTTCTGTATACAGTGGCCGCAACCGCTCAGGCTTTTTACCCGATTCCCTCCTCACAGTATCCGGCAGCATATGTGCCGGTGATACTGTTCACTTCACAGCAATTCAATTACGCTGATACTGATTCTAACATACCGGTTTTCCAATTACAACCTTGAGGCCGGATTTTTACAGTTTTTTGCAGAAATAGTCTGCCCGGAGAGATCCCTCTCAGATCTTTTTCAGCTTGGCAAAACCGGCGAACATTTTTTCACGCCGACTTTGTCAAAGTCTACCGTCACTTCGTAGTCTCTGCCGCCGTCTGCGATATTTTTTACGATACCGACTCCGAATTTCACATGACGGACCGTGTCTCCCTCACCATAGTCCAGGCTGTCCGCCTTCTTCACTGTGAAATCTTTTTTCTGCAGGGTGCTCTTTGCCTGGAAATTCATTTTCATCTGGGCATAGGCGCTTTTCGGAGATACGATATCATCTACTCTGGGCTTTTTCTCCTGAATGGTATGTCCAAGATCTACCAGCTCCCGTGGAACCTCCCTTACAAAACGTGACACACGGTTATACTGAGTCTCCCCACGGATCATCCGCTGTTTTGCACAGGTTAAAGTCAGTTCCTTCATGGCACGGGTGATCCCCACATAACAGAGCCTTCGCTCCTCCTCGATATCCGACGGATCACCGGACCAGATGGAAGCATATCCCGGAAAAACACCGTCCTCCATTCCCACGATAAATACATTTGGGAACTCCAGTCCCTTGGCACTGTGAAGAGTCATCAGCAGCACATAATCCTGATCCGGATCAACAGAATCGATATCTGCCACCAGTGCGATCTCCTCCAGAAATGCAGAAAGTGTTGCCGGCTGTCCGGCCTCCTCCATGGCTTCCTGGAAGGATTCTGTCTTGGAGATCAGCTCGTCGATATTTTCGATCCTCGCCTGAGCCTCCTCCGTTTTCTCTGCCTCCAGTTCCTTCACATAACCGGTAAGTTCAATGACCTCTTCCAGGGTTTCACGGACTGTATAGGCCTCTGCCTTACTTTTCAGTCCTTGGATAAAGGATACAAAATCATTGATCTTTCCTGCTGCCCTGCCAATGGACGGTACTTCCTCCACCACGCGGAGCGCATCGTAAAAGCTCAGGTTCATCATATCCGCATAGTCCTGGACGCGGCCGATGCTGGTGAGTCCGATCCCTCTTTTTGGCACATTTAAGATCCTACGCACAGCCAGATCATCACTGGCATTGTCAATGGTCTTTAGATAGCTTAACAGATCCTTGATCTCTTTGCGGGCATAAAAATTCACGCCGCCGACAATCTTATAAGGAACATTTGCCAGGAGGAATTTCTCCTCAAAGAGACGTGACTGGGCATTGGTCCGATAAAGTACTGCACAGTCCTTGTACTGGAATTTCCCGTTGCGGCGCCCCTGGATGATCTCTCCTGCAACATACTCCGCTTCCTCAAATCCGTTGTTGAACTGACGGAAATGTACTTTATCGCCCTCTTCATTTTCTGTCCAGAGGCGTTTTTCCTTACGCTCTGTGTTGTTGACGATCACCTCATTGGCTGCATTGAGGATGTTCTGGGTAGAACGGTAATTCTGTTCCAGGCGCACCACCTTAGCCTCAGGAAAAACCTTCTCAAATCCTAAGATGTTCCCGATATTTGCTCCACGAAAACGATAGATGGACTGATCATCATCACCAACCACACAGAGATTCTTGTATTTCTCAGCAAGAAGACTTACGAATTTAAACTGGGCAGTATTGGTATCCTGATACTCATCCACCATAATATATTTGAAACGTTCCTGATAATAGTCCAGGATATCCGGATTATGCTGAAAAAGCTCCACAGTCTTCACGATCAGGTCATCAAAATCCAGCGCATTGTTTCCCCTGAGGATAGACTGATATTCCTTATACATACCGGCAATCTTCCGTGCATCCGGATCGCCGCCTGCATTCAGCTCCATCTCTTCCGGTGTGATCAGTTCATCCTTGGCATGGGAAATCTCAGCAAGAACGCCTCGTTCCTTGTAAATCTTGGTATTGATATCAAACTTCCGGAAGATTTCCTTCATGACTGTTTTTTGGTCGTCGGCATCATAGATGGTAAAATTACTGCCAAAGCCCAGCACCTCAATATGTCTGCGCAGAATCCTCACGCAGGCGGAATGGAAGGTGGAGACCCATACGCTCTCCGCACCCATTCCCGCAATTTTATTCACACGTTCCCGCATCTCACTGGCGGCCTTGTTGGTAAAGGTGATCGCCAGGATATTCCATGGGTTTACACCCTTTTCTTCCATTAAATAGGCGATCCTGTGGGTCAGCACTCTTGTTTTTCCGGAACCGGCTCCTGCAAGGATCAGAAGTGGTCCCTCTGTATGTACGGCAGCTTCCCGCTGCATAGGATTCAATGTGTCCAAAGCATCATGTATACTCATTTTGATCTCCATTTCTTTTTCCATATGAACAGTATCTTTATATACTATCATGACTTTACTTTCCGGTAAACCCACCTCTCTGAAAAAAAGTTTCTTTACAAGTAGTATTTAAAACTATATAATAAGGAGCAGAGGTGATAATGCGATGACAGAAAACGAAAAAGAAATGATGAACAGCATTTTTGCAAAAATTGCTGAGCTTGATTATATAAAACCCGATGAAATTCCCAATATTGCTCTTTACATGGATCAGGTCACAACCTTTATGGAAGATAATCTCGCTTCCACCAAGCGTCATCATGATGACAAGATCCTGACCAAGACCATGATCAACAATTACGCAAAGAACAAGCTCCTTCCCCCGCCGGAAAAGAAGCGCTATTCCCGGGAGCATCTGCTGATGCTGATCTTTATCTACTATTTTAAGAATATCCTCTCCATCAGTGATATCCAGACCCTTCTGGGACCGATCACCGAGAAATACTTCAAGTCCGTTACAGAAAAGGACATGACTTACATCTACCAGGAGGTTTTCAGTATGGAGCAGTCACAGATCCGTTACCTGGAAAAGGATCTTATGCGCCGTTTCAAAAGTGCCGGAGAAATTTTTGAGGACGCCGACCCGGAGGATAAGGAATTCCTTCACCAGTTTTCCTTTATCTGTCTTCTTAGCTTCGACGTATACATGAAAAAAATGATCATCGAAAACATGATCGACCACATGAATTCCTCAAAAGATACGGATTCCTCAAAAAAAGACAAATAATATCCGGAGCTCACATCCGGTCATAAACGTGCGTCGCCGGGCGCACCGAAAAAAAGAGACAGACGCACGATCGCCTGTCTCTTTTTCGTTACAGCATTATCCGTTATCATCACGGTATGGACGTAAGCCTTATTCTGCTTCGCCGCCCTGCTCCCCGTTATCCTTCTTCATACGTGCAAATACCATCTCATAACCATCATTTCCATAGTTCAGGGAACGGTTCACACGGCTGATCGTAGCTGTGGAAGCTCCTGTTTTCTCGGAAATATCAAGGTATGTACGCTTATCAGTAAGCATCTTGGCTACCTCGAAGCGCTGAGATAAAGAAAGCAGCTCATTGATGGTGCACACATCCTCAAAAAATGTATAACACTCTTCCTTATCCTTCAGGCACAGGATCGCTTCAAAAAGATGATCCACAGCCTCCGTCCTGATTTTTTTGCTCATTGTTACGCTCCTTTAAAATACATAAATTTCGTCTAATACAATACTGATATTTTAACACTCTAAATCGTGATAAGCAAGCCTTTTAAGGAAATTTAATAAACTATTTCGCTATTTTGTCTTTCTATAGCGGACACATGATTTTCCCATTTCCACTGCCCCGGAAAACATTTGGGATTTGCTTTTTCTGCTGTGATTGGGTATACTTAAAATAATATCCAAAAGAAAAGGAGACTTATCAAATGAATCGTTTTTTCAACATGGACAACAAATTCTTCGTGTTCATGGGACGCGTAGCAGACCTGCTTCTTCTGAATTTTCTGTGCATCCTCTGCTGCATTCCGGTTGTCACCGCAGGCGCCTCCATAACAGCTCTCTACTATGTCACACTAAAGATGGCAAGAGACGAGGAATCCTATATTGCCCGCAGCTTTTTCCACTCCTTCAAACAGAACTTCAAACAGGCGACCATCATCAATATCATCATGCTCCTCACCGCTGCTGTTCTGTTTATCGATCTTCGGATCGCCAGAGCCGGAAGCGGAGCTATGTACAAAGGACTTTTCAGTCTGTTCATTGCATTTGCACTGATCTATGCGATGATCCTTCTGTACATTTATCCGATCCTTTCCAAATTTTTTAATTCCGTCAAGAATACCTTTGTAAATGCATTCCTGATGTCCGTCCGCCATCTTCCGCTGACACTTTTGATGCTTGTGATCTCTGCGTCCCCACTCCTACTGATGTGGCTTTTTGCTTATGTGAGCTACGCACGGTTTACATCCATCCTGATCATGCTTTTTATTCTGATGGGATTTTCCACGCTGGCGTACTGGAAATCAAAGATCTTTGTAAAGATCTTCGATAACTATATACCGAAAGATGAAAACGAAGAAAACGGCGAAGAGAAAAACGAACCGAAAGAGGCATAATGAAGCGCTGGAACGACAAGCCTTATCACTCTCTGGACTATATGCTCCGGGAACGGTACGGCGAAAAGGTCTACCGGGTTGCATTAAACGGCGGCATGTCCTGTCCCAACCGTGACGGCACCCTGGGCAAAAAAGGCTGCATCTTCTGCAGCCAGGGCGGAAGCGGAGATTTTGCAGCAAACGCCGCTCTTTCCATTACAGAGCAGATCAACACACAGATTAAAAGTCTCTCTTCCAAACGCCCGATTCATAAATATATCGCCTATTTTCAGGCATATACAAACACATACGCTCCTGTGGAACACCTGCGTAAGATCTTCACAGAAGCCATCTCCCATCCGGATATCGTGGCACTGTCCATTGGTACCAGACCGGACTGTCTGGGAGATGATGTACTGGATCTTCTTTATTCCCTGAACCAGATCAAACCGGTGTGGGTGGAGCTGGGACTCCAGACTATCCATGAAGATACCGCCAGATATATACGGCGCGGCTATCCACTGTCCTGTTTTGATACCGCAGTAAAAAATCTCCGCGCAGGCGGCATCGAAGTGATCGTCCACACCATCCTGGGGCTTCCCGGCGAAAGCCGGAAGGATATCCTGGAAACAATGGCTTATCTGAACGCCATGGATATCCAGGGGATCAAGCTGCAGCTTCTTCATGTACTGCGTGGTACAGATCTTGCCGCTGATCATGAAGCCGGTCTTTTCCGCACTTATGAACGGGACGAGTATCTGAACCTTGTCATTGACTGTCTGGAACATCTCAGACCGGATATCGTGATCCACCGGGTCACCGGCGACGGACCGAAGGATCTGCTGATCGCACCTTTATGGGCCAGCCGCAAACGAGAAGTTTTAAACCTTCTTCATCACCGGATGAAAGAAAGAGCAAGTTTTCAGGGAAAAGCTCTCGAAGCCCTTTCCCGCAGCCAGTAAAAAGGAGGATTCTTATGGCATCACCTTTTACAACCTATAAGCTTATTATTTTATATATGCTGCAGAATTCCGATGGGGATCTCACAAATTCCCAGATCACCGATTTTATCCTGGACCGGAAATACACCAATTATTTTCAGCTCCAGCAGGCAGTTTCCGAACTTGTGGAGGCAGATCTGGTGGAAATGTCTTCACAGTCCAACCGCAGTTACTATCGACTGACCTCCGAGGGAAAAACACTCTGAAATATTTTTCCAAAGAACTTTCCTCTGACATCAAGAAAGAAGTGGAAGAATATCTCAATTCCCTCCACTGCAAGATCGAAGAACATCTCCTGACTCCTGCAGATTACTATCCCACCAAAGAGGGCAGCTACTCCGTACGTCTGCGGATCATCGAAAGCGACGTCAGCATCGTTGATCTCAGCATCAATGTGCCAAATCTTGCTGCTGCACAGTCTGTATGTGAAAGCTGGCCTTATAAATACCAGAATGTTTATGACAAAATAATGGAGGAGCTTCTCTGAGAAGCTCCTCCGTTTTACTTATATTCATTTATTTCGCTTCTTCGTGGATCTTCTTCATATGCTCTTTCAGTTTCTTTTCATATCCCATATCACTGAGCTCGTAAAAATGTTCTCCTTCGATTTCTGATGGCAGATACTGTTGGTTTACATAATGGTTCGGATAATCATGGGCATATTTATATCCGATACCATGACCCAGACTTTCGTGGCCACCATAATGGGCATCCTGCAGATGCACCGGAACGGTTGTCTTCTTCGCCTTCACGCAGCGCATGGCTTCCTGTATGGCATTTACTGCGGAATTGCTCTTGGGTGCACAGGCCATGTATGTAACTGCCTGGGAAAGAATGATCTGGGACTCCGGCATTCCCACACGTTCCACTGCCTGTGCTGCTGCCGTTGCCACGCAGAGGGCCTGGGGATCTGCGTTTCCGATATCTTCGGAAGCAAGGATCATGATCCTTCTTGCGATAAATTTCACATCTTCTCCTGCATAGAGCATTTTTGCCAGATAATAGACTGCCGCATCCGGGTCGGAGCCTCGCATGCTCTTGATAAAGGCAGAAATGATATCATAATGATTGTCCCCGTTCTTATCGTAGCGCACCACCCGCTTCTGGATACACTCAGAAGCCACCTCAAGGGTCAGATGGATCTTACCGTCTGTATCACGAGGTGTGGTGAGGATTCCCAGTTCTATGGCGTTTAAGGCGCTTCTGGCGTCTCCTCCTGCCATATCTGCCAGAAACTCCAGAGCATCCTCCTCGATCACCGCCCCATAGCTTCCCATTCCACGTTCCGGATCGTTAACCGCACGCAGGATCAGTTCCTTTATCTCCGGTATCTCCAGGGACTTCAATTCAAAGATGATCGATCTTGAAAGAAGCGCTCCGTTTACCTCAAAATATGGATTCTCTGTTGTGGCCCCGATAAGAATGATGGTTCCGTCCTCCACAAAGGGAAGAAGGTAATCCTGCTGGCCTTTGTTGAAACGATGGATCTCATCGATGAACAGAATGGTCTTTTTTCCATACATGCCGAGATCGTCCTGTGCCTGCTTTACAACTGCTTCCATATCTTTCTTCCCTGCTACGGTTGCATTGATCTGGGTAAAGCTGGCGCTTGTGGTATTGGCGATGACTTTTGCCAGGGTGGTCTTTCCGGTTCCCGGAGGGCCGTAAAAGATAACAGATGTCAGCTTATCCGCCTTTATGGCACGATACAGCAATTTATCTTTTCCTACGATGTGCTGCTGTCCCACCACCTCATCCAGCGTTCGCGGACGCAGCCTGGATGCAAGAGGTGACTCCTGATCCAGCGTTTTTGACTTTGCGTATTCAAATAAATCCATGGCTTTCACTCCTGTATTTTCTGTAAAAAGCGGATATTCACGATCCGTATTCTTTTCATAGATCTGTATCCGGCAACGATCGTTTCATTTGTTTCCGGCATACGGACAGATTCCTTATTTTTATAATTTTACCTGTTTGCACATAAAAAAGCAATCGTTTCTGCCTTTTCGGCAAATCACAGTTACATCACCAGCAGATGATCTGCAGTTACCAGGTCATATCCTTCTTCCGTAAGCATATCCGCGATCTCCAGGGCCGCTTCCACGGAGGTAGAAAAGCTGTCATGCATCAGGATAATGGAGCCATCCTTCACTTGTCTTTTTACGATATTTTCCACAGAACGGACATTTTTTGATTTCCAGTCCAGGGTATCCACATCCCAGAATACCGGCAGCATGGTCACACAGAGCTCCAGATCCTTCGGCCAGGCACCGTAGGGCGGGCGAAGATACATGGGATACTCTCCTGTGATCTCGTAGATCTCATTATTCGTCTTTATGATCTGCTGACAGGCCTGGTCACCGGGAAGCTTATCAAGCTGCACGTGATCATACGTGTGATTACCGATGAGATGACCGTCTCTCTGCATCTGCGTTACGATCTCCTCATTTCCCCGGATATTTTTTCCCATAAGAAAAAATGTGGCATGGATCCCACGCTTCCGCAGGCCATCCAGAAGCAGAGGTGTATATGTTGCATGCGGTCCATCATCAAAGGTAAGAGCCACACGTGGACGATCCTCTTTTTCGCTTCTGTCAGAGGCTGTCTCAGCCACCGGTTCTGCTACTTTTTGTCTGTACTGCGCCGCCACCAGCCGGAACATCCCCTCACCGGCGATCATTCTGGTCACCCGCATCCGAAATGCACTGTCTGAGATTTTTCCATATCCGCTGAGCAGGATCAATACCATTGCCACTACACAGAAATATTTTTTTCGCTTATCCATATTTCCCGCCGGATCAAATATACTTTTCCACAATATATGAAAAAATCCCCGGGAAAAGACTTTTGGCTTTTCTTTCCCGGGGAATATTCTCTGATATATGTCTTATTTTTTCAGGATCTCAAGTGCACTCTCGATCTCTTCCACGCATTTTTTATAGCCAAGGGTACCGTTATCCAGGCACAGATTATATTTCGTCATGTCTGCCCAGTCAACACCCATGAAACGTTTGCAGAAGTCTTCTTTGCGTTTGTCATCTTTATGCATGAATTTCTCAATGTCCTTTGTGGTTCCGCTGAGCTTCTTGCTTGCCTCGCGGATACGGAAATCCCAGTCTCCGTAAACAAACACACGGAGAACATTGGAATAGTCTTTCAGGATCATGTTTGCACAACGTCCGATAATCACACATGACTCTGTCTCTGCCAGCTGGCGGATGATTTTTGCCTGATAATTGAACAGGTTCTCATCGGATGTGAAATCCTTGCTCTGAGGCGGGATCAGCTCACCCTTGTAGATTCCGGACTTTGCAAAAAATCTCTGCTTTGTGCTGACATTTTCATCTGCCCTTCCAAAAAGCTGCTCATGAATGCCGCTCTCCTCAGATGCCATGCGGATGATATCCTTATCATAGTAAGAAATCCCTAATTTCTTTGCAAGCTCCTCTCCGATGGTACGTCCACCGCTTCCATACTGTCTTGCAATGGTAATTACGAAATTATCCATGTCTTTCCACCTACTCTCCAAGATATGCCTTCTGAACGGCCTCGTCATTCAGAAGATCCTCTGCCTTTCCATCCATAGTAATGCTTCCTGTTTCCAGAACGTACGCTCTGTCCGCAATGGAAAGAGCCTTCTTCGCATTCTGCTCAACCAGAAGCACTGTAGTTCCGCTCTCACTTACCTCGCGGATAATGTCAAAAATCTCATTTACAAAGATCGGCGACAGACCCATGGACGGCTCATCCATCAAAATGATCCTTGGTCTGCTCATCAGTGCACGTCCCATGGCAAGCATCTGCTGCTCACCACCGGAAAGTGTTCCGGCACGCTGTCCTTTACGTTCTTCCAGACGTGGAAATCTCTTGTATACACCTGCAAGACTCTCTGCGATCTCTGCCTTGTCCTTTCTTGTATAGGCTCCAAGGAGCAGATTCTCATAAACGGACATATCCGCAAATACACGTCTTCCCTCCGGAACGTGTGCCATACCCATCTCTACGATCTTATGGGCCGGTGTTCTTGTGAGGTCTTTTCCCTCAAACACAATGCTTCCGGACTTCGGAGAAAGAATTCCGGTAAGTGTCTGAAGTGTGGTTGTCTTTCCGGCACCATTGGCACCGATCAGCGCAATAACCTCTCCCTGATTTACATGAAAAGAAATTCCCTTCAGAGCCTGGATCACACCATAGTAGACCTGGAGGTCCTTTACTTCCAACATTGCCATTGTCTCGTTCCTCCTTACTCTCCCAGATATGCAGTGATAACAGTCGGGTCTTTCAGTACTGCAGATGTCTCACCCTGGATCAGTACCTGACCGAAATTCAGAACCGTCAGTTCCTCACAGATACCACCGACCAGTTTCATGTCATGCTCGATCAGAAGGACTGTCATATCAAAATGCTCCCGCACAAAACGGATGGTATCCATCAGCTCCTGCGTCTCATTTGGGTTCATGCCGGCTGCCGGCTCATCCAGAAGAAGAAGCTTCGGATCTGTGGCAAGGGCTCTGGCGATCTCCAGCTTACGCTGTTTACCATAAGGCAGGTTGCCTGCCAGAGTGTCTGCTTCCTTATCCAGGTCAAAGACCTTCAGGATCTCCATGGCACGTTCGTTCATCTCTTTTTCTACCTTATAATATTTCGGCAGTCTTAAGATTCCGGTCAGTGTGGAGTATGGATGATGATTGTGAAGTCCTACTTTTACATTGTCAAGAACCGGCATATCCTTGAAAAGACGGATATTCTGGAAAGTTCTTGCGATTCCGGCCTTGTTGATCTCGATGGTGCTTTTTCCTGTAATGTCCTGGCCGTCCAGTTTAATGATTCCCTCTGTTGGCTTGTATACGCCTGTGAGAAGGTTGAACACCGTTGTCTTACCGGCACCGTTCGGTCCGATCAGTCCATAGAGCTGTCCTTTCTCAATGGTCATGTTAAAGCCGTCAACAGCACGAAGACCGCCGAACTGGATAGACAGATTATTTACTTCCAGCATTGCCATGATCAGGCCACCTCCTTTTTCGCTTTTTTGCCTTTAAATTTCTCTACCATGCGCGCTCTCCAGTCTCTTGCTGCAGGTGCCCAGTTAAAGAGCATCATGATGATCAGCACGATTGCGTAGATCAGCATACGGTAGTTTGCGAATCCACGGAGAAGTTCAGGCAGTGCATAGAGGATAATTGTCGCGATGATAGATCCTCTGATATTTCCGATTCCGCCAAGTACTACATATACCAGTACCAGGATGGACATATTGTAATCGAATACAGAAACCTTAAGAAGAGAAAGGTTATGTGCATACAGCACACCTGCAACTCCTGCAAGGGCTGCAGAAATGGTAAATGCCAGCAGCTTATATCTGGTGATATTGATTCCTACAGACTCCGCTGCAATACGGTTGTCCCTGGTTGACATAATAGCACGTCCGCTTCTGGAGTTTACAAGGTTCTGTACAATAAACAATGTGAGAAGAAGCAGGATCACGCCGATCAGGAAAAAGTAATTCTTGATATCTTTATAAAGAGTTGCTGTTCCCGAAATACCAAGGGCACCTTTGAGAATCTGCTTTCCGCCCGGATCCATATGAAGACCGGCTGCACTGGTTGCAACGTGAAGTCCTTTGTCATCCACGCCAATGTAAAGTACATTTATCAGGTTCTTGATGATCTCACCAAAAGCCAGTGTAACAATAGCCAGGTAGTCACCGCGGAGACGAAGTACCGGAATACCGATGATCACACCGAACAGTGCTGCAACTGCCGCACCTACAAGGATTGCAAGGATAAAGCGAGGAACCTGCGGAATGGAGTCTGCAGCAACCTGCGAAAACAGGGCACTGGAAAAAGCTCCCACGCACATGAAGCCCGCATGTCCAAGGCTCAGCTCACCGGAAAAACCGACTACCAGGTTCAGGGAAACTGATGCAATGGTATAAACACAAAGGGGAACAAGAAGTCCCATAAGAAGTCTGGAAAGATTTCCAGTTGAGGAAAGTGCCTGTACGATCACAAAGAGCACAATGACAATTCCATAGTTGATCATGTTATTTTTTGTTGTTTTGTTTTTCATATTCTTCATATCGGCCACCTTACACTTTCTCCTGGATGTTCTTGCCGAACAGTCCGGTAGGTTTTACAAGAAGCACGACGATCAGGACTGCAAATACGATTGCATCTGCAACCTGGGAAGAAATATAAGCTTTTCCGAAGATCTCGATGATTCCCAGAAGGATGCCACCGACCATAGCTCCCGGAATCGAACCGATTCCACCGAATACAGCAGCTACGAAAGCTTTGATACCAGGCATGGCTCCTGTGTACGGAGTCAGTGTCGGATAAGTCTGACAGAGCAGAAGGCCTGCGATCGCTGCAAGTCCGGAACCGATGGCAAATGTGAGGGAAATTGTCGCATTGACGTTAACTCCCATCAGCTGTGCCGCATCTCTGTCCTCGGAAACCGCCTGCATGGCACGGCCAGGTTTTGTCTTTTTTACAAAGAGGGAAAGTCCCACCATGATGATGATACATGCAAGGATGGTTACGATGGTGATTCCCTTGATGGTAAGCTCACCGTCAAACAGTGTGATGGACGGAACTTTGATAACAGCTACGAAACTCTTGGCATCTGCGCCGAAGATCAGAAGTGCCAGGTTCTGAAGCAGATAACTGACACCGATAGCCGTGATAAGAACGGCCAGGTTTGAGGAAGCTTTTCTAAGTGGACTGTAAGCTACCTTCTCAATGACAACACCAAGCAGTGTACAGATCACAACGGAAAGGATCACAGCAAGGATCGGTGACATGCCGCCTCTTGTGATACAGGTAAGGATGATATAAGCTCCCACCATGATAACATCTCCGTGTGCGAAGTTCAGCATCTTGGCAATACCATAAACCATGGTATATCCAAGTGCGATGATCGCATAGATACTGCCAAGACTGATGCCGTCTTTTAAATAAGATATAAAACTCATAACGCACCTCTTTTAATTGTTTATTGATAAGGGAAAAAGGGGACGGTTCCCACTAAAGGTGACCGTCCCCTGACCCCTAACGTTAACAGAAATTACTTATTTCATCTCTACATAAGCACCATCTTTGATCTCGAATGCTTTCGGCTCTTTATCACACTCGCCATCCTCGGTCCATTTTGCTTTTCCGGTAAGTCCGTCAAGCTCGATGTTTGCCATGGATGCGCTCATTGCTGCACTGATGTCTGCATTTTCCATATCTGGTGTGATCTTTGCATCGTCAGCTGCAAGCTGCATTGCGTAAAGTACATCATATGTATCTGCCGCAAACTGGTTCGGGATCTCACCGTTGTGAGCATCGCCGTATGCTTTTACAAAGTTCTGGCTCTTCTCATCTGTAGCTGTTGCGGAGAATGGTGTCAGAAGCATAACACCCTCTGCAAGGGATTTATCGAAGTTCTCTACATTGAGGATACCATCCATGCCATCTACACCAAAGAATTTAATGTCAAGTCCTGCCTCAGATGCCTGCTGAAGGATCAGCGCATTGTCGGAATAGTAGTTCGGAAGGAAAAGAAGCTCAGCGCCGCTCTTCTTGATCTTTGCAAGCTGTACAGAATAGTCTGTGTTGCTGTCTGTTGTGTAAGCCTCATCTGCAACTACTTCAAGTCCGTCATCAGCAGCTGCTGCAACGAATGCGTCATGTACACCGGAGTTGTAGTCAGCAGCGGAATCATAAAGTACTGCTACTTTCGTTGCAAGTTTGTGCTCGGAAATGTACTGAGCAGATTTGGTTCCCTGTGCCGGGTCTGTGAAGCACATACGGAACTCGTTTGTTCCTGCTGTGATACAGTCAAGTGCTGTTGCGGATGGTGTGAAGAGGAATGTATCCTCAGCTGCCTCAGCTCCTACTGCGATACAGGAACCGGATGTTACAGTTCCACAGAGCATCTGCATTCCTTTATCGATCAGGTCATTGTATGCGTTAACAGCCTTCTCCGGATCTCCCTGGTCATCACCTGCGTCAAGAATCTCTACTTTATATCCGTTGAATCCACCGTTCTCGTTGATCTCATCAGCTGCGATCTTGGCTGCGTTGTATACGTTAGTACCGTACTGTGCGTAATCACCTGTCATCGGTCCGATCACACCGATCTTAAATGTCTCATCTGCTGCAAAAACTGATGTAGGCATCATCATAGCTGCTGTCATCGCTGCTGCTGATGCAACGCCGATTACTTTCTTCCAATTCTTCATAATAATCTCTCCTCCTGCGCTTTGTCGCGTTACTAATGTTTAATGGTAAAATTATAGCATCGCATATTTTTTATTTCAAGGGCAAATTTAGTTATCTGTTGTTTTTCGTCTGATTGCACAACGCGGACACTTGTCCGCTGTACAGCTTGTGTCGTTTTTCGGCAAATTGTCTGAATTTTTTACAAAAAATCCAGGGAAAAATTCCCTGGACTCCTTCGTCTTTTAATACTTTACTTATGCGATTGCTTTCTTAGCGATCTCAGCAAGAGCTGTGAAGCCTGCTGCATCGTTAACAGCCATCTCTGCAAGCATCTTTCTGTTGATGTCGATGTTTGCAACCTTAAGGCCGTGCATCATTTTGCTGTAAGAAAGTCCATTCATTCTTGCTGCTGCGTTGATACGAGCGATCCAGAGCTGTCTGAACTGACGTTTCTTCTGTTTTCTTCCTGCATAGGAGCTTGTAAGAGCTCTCATTACAGACTGTTTTGCTACTCTATACTGTTTGGAACGGGCTCCTCTGTAGCCTTTTGCCAGTTTTAATGTACGGTTATGTCTTTTCTTTGCGTTTAATCCGCCTTTAATTCTTGCCATTTCTTAATTCTCCTCCTGTTCGTCTTCTCTATCTTATAAATATGGTAATACTTTCTTCATGCTCTTTACATTAGTAGAATCAACAACAGTAGATTTTCTCAGATTTCTCTTTCTCTTCTGAGATTTCTTTGTAAGGATATGGCTCTTGTAGGCTTTATTTCTTACTAATTTTCCTGTACCTGTTTTTTAAAGCGCTTTGCTGCTGCTCTGCAAGTTTTAATTTTTGGCATTATGAATTCCTCCTTGATTTGGTACTTCTAAATTTTATATAGCATCCCGTTCTGCCCGGCTGTTGCCGTGAAGACTGAGATATCTACCGTTTCTCAGTCAGAAACATAGTCATGCTTCTGCCTTCTACCTTCGGAGCCTTCTCTACAGTCGCTATATCGGACAGAAGATCTGCGAAGTCATCAAGCACATGCCTACTGCTGGACATATGTGCCATCTCTCTTCCGCGGAAACGAAGTGTAACCTTAACTCTGTCGCCCTTGCTAAGGAACTTTCTTGCTGCATTTACCTTCGTCTTCAAATCATTCGTATCAATGTTCGGGGAAAGACGCACTTCTTTGACATCGATGGTTTTCTGCTTTTTTCTGGCCTCTTTTTCTTTTCTTGCAAGCTCGTAACGGTATTTACCGTAATCGATGATCTTGCATACCGGCGGTTTCGCCTGTGGGGCAATCTTTACAAGGTCAAGTCCTGCCTCCTGCGCTTTCGCCATCGCTTCTCTGGCGGACACGATTCCAAGCTGAGCTCCGTCCGGACCAATCAAGCGTACCTCTCTGTCTCTGATCTGTTCGTTAATCATTAAACCGCTAATTGTTGTACACCTCCATGAACATGATAGAATTATTTTTTCTTTCTCATTAATGTAGCTTAAGCCGCACAAAAAAAGCGCAGACAGATGTCCACACTTCAAATAATTACACCTGCGCACTGATGGTTGGTCCGTTCGCAGTACTGTGCAATATTGACCTGAGTCGCTTATCTTCAGCGCTGAGGTGAGAGTGAACTCTGCTTTCTTTTCGCTACGTACTTTAAGAGGATACCATGGTGTCTGCTATTTGTCAACTGTTTTTTATATTATTATGTATTTATTTTTTGAGTATAAATTTTTCTTCTTCCGGACATACTATGCAACATCGGAATCTGTCAAGCCTTACCGCAGTGCTGACGATCAGACAGGATGCGCATTCCGGCAGGCTGACGGTTTCCGGTAAAATCATAATTATCAGGAGGACACTTTTATGACAAGTCTTAAATGCTCCGCACACAACTGCTGCTATAACAAAAATTCTCTCTGCTCCAGGGGATCCATCAGTGTCGAAGGTGCAGATGCTCGTTATGCGGACGACACCGCCTGTGAAAGCTTCCGTGACCAGGAAGAGTGTGCTGTAAAAAATTCCGCAGATCCCTGCTGTGGGTGCGAGACCATTAACATCGACTGCAAAGCACACAACTGCACCTACAATGAGCACTGCAAATGCACCGCAGCTTCCATCAATGTATCCGGTGACAATGCACATCGCTGCTGTGATACAAAATGTGATACTTTCAGCTGCGAATGCTGATATCCTGAACAGAAATCCTGTTTCCATACAGAGCAGACATTCCTGTTTCTTTTGATCAGAAAGTCAAAAAGATCCGGCAGCGTTCCAGATGGAATCTCTGCCGGATCTTATCATGTTCATTTATTATCTGTTCTTAAGAAAATCCGGGATCTGGATGTCCTTTTTCTGAACAGTGCTTGTAGGAGCCTTTGTTCCAAACTGTGTGGAATTCATAGTCGGCAGGCTGAAGCTTGGCATGTTAAGGTTCATACCGCCTGGCTGTGACTGGCTTGTTTTTTTGGTGTTTCCGAATACAGAATTGGAAGCTCTGTTTCCAAATGGTGTGTTCTGAAGGTTATTGTCTGTAAGACCTGTAGCAATAACTGTAATTCTCGCATAATCTGCAACAGAATCATCATACATAGCACCAAAGATGATGTTTGCATCCTCACCTGTAAGCTCCTGTACATAGCTTGCAGCATCGTTGGCATCCATAAGAGAAATATCTCCGGAAATGTTGATGATCACATGAGTAGCGCCCTTGATGGTTGTCTCAAGAAGCGGAGAAGATACCGCCTGCTGTACAGCCTCCATAGCCTTGTCATCACCTCTTGCCTCACCGATACCGATATGAGCGATTCCCTTGTCTGTCATGACTGTCTGCACATCTGCAAAGTCAAGGTTGATCAGAGCCGGCAGATTGATCAGGTCTGTAATACCCTGTACTGCCTGCTGAAGAACCTCATCAGCCTTACGCAGTGCTTCCGGCATGGTTGTTCTTCTGTCAACGATCTCAAGTAATTTGTCATTTGGGATGACAATCAATGTGTCAACTGCTTTCTTCAGATTTTCGATTCCCGCAAGTGCATTGTTCATACGGGTCTTTGCTTCAAAACGGAAAGGCTTGGTAACAACACCGACAGTCAGGATACCCATCTCTTTTGCCGCACCGGCGATCACAGGAGCAGCTCCGGTTCCGGTTCCGCCTCCCATACCACAGGTAACGAAAACCATGTCCGCTCCCTCGATGATCTTCTTAACTTCCTCAATGCTCTCCTCAGCTGCCTTCTGTCCAACCTCCGGCTGTGCACCGGCGCCGAGACCTTTCGTAATTTTCTCACCAATCTGAAGTACAGTCGGAGCTTTACACAGTGTCAGAGCCTGTTTATCGGTATTAACACCTACAAACTCAACTCCGCCAATGGCCTCTTCCACCATTCTGTTTACCGCATTATTACCTGCGCCGCCTACTCCAATTACAATAATTTTCGCAGAAGACTCAGCCTCATTCGTCATTATCTCTAACAATGTACTTCCTCCTTTATTTCTACCTGATATCCGATTCAGTGTAATAATCTATTCCAAGCTACATATACACATAGTTATATCATATTATTTTTTCGGTAATTAATCAACCATTAATTTTGTTTTTTATACTTTTTCACTAAATTTCGGCACTGTTTCTATTAACCGAAACATTTACAAAACAATCTCTGGCAAAATGCCCAAATACCGGTACTATATATTAAGAAAGCTTTTTTATCTTTACTCATAATCGGACTCATCACTGTAATCGCTGTACGAATTTTCATCATAATCCTCAGCTCCTTCTTCCTGATCACTGCTGTAATCAGCCTCTTCCTCGGTGCTGTCCGTACTGCTGTCTGAAGAGTCTTCTTCATTTTCTGTATCTCCGGTATCCGTACTCTGAGCATCTGGATCTTCGGAGTCTGTTCCGTCTCCGGAGCTTTCTGCCGAAGCCTGATAATCCTCCAGAGTGCCTACATAATTGCCATCACGGTCATATTCACTGACTCCGTCATAGCCTCCGTCTTCCCGGTAACCGCCCTTCCAGTTTCCTTTTTCTGCCATGGTTTCTTCTGTGGGGGCTTCGCCTACATAGGTCATGTTGGCATCGTACTCACCACTGCCTGTGTAATCTCCCTCTTCATCATAGCCACCTACCCAGTTTTCCTGCGCATACTCCAGATCCGTCTGCGGTTTCGGTCCTACATAGTTGCCATTTTCGTCGTATTCGCCTTCTCCGGTGTAATTTCCTTCCTCATCATAGCCTCCGGTCCAGTTTTCTGCGGAAGTCTGGCTCTCATCCTGATCCTGCTCCAGGGTAATGTTCTTGGAATTATCATTTACATTTTCTGCATGGAGAATTCCTTTTTTTCGGAAATCATCGGAAGGATAGCCAGAACTCTGGTCATTTTGTCTTCCAGATATTCATCCTTTCCAAGTTTAACTGTGATATCCCCGTAAACAAGACTGATCTGTCCGTCGTCTTCAAATTCAATGTGATCCGGAACCTTATCATTTTTTGCAAAAATAGTAGAAAGAGCAACTGCCGTGTTCATCACCGTTTCATCCTTGATGGGGAGTTTCTCGTTCTGGATCACTTTTTTGACTTTGATCCCGTCAAAAAACGGGATTTTTTCGTTACGTTCCGTGGATCCTTCCACAAAAATACCGTTTCTGTCAAAATAAATATAACTGTCCAGATAAGGGATACAGCCAACGATATCCTTCTCCTTCACACTGACACAGATGGTGTGCCGGTTCAGCCTTGTTACGGTATAGCCTTCTATAAAGGGAACATCCTTTGTATTCTGCTTAGTATAAAGAAGCGGTGCAAGAACAGAATTGGATGCCAGCGGCCCCCTAAGCACCATCTTCCTGATCTGTTTTTCAGAATAATGGCTGCTGCCCATCACCTGCACTTCATCTACCTGATAATACGTAAAAAAGAAAATAATTCCTGCCAGCAGCAGGACAAGAAGTCCGCCAACTGCTTTCAGTGGCTTTTTTTTGATGTTTTCATAAAGTTCCTCTGTCCTTTATCAGCAGACCGCCCAGTGCGGTCAGATCCTCACAGATATGTTCATAGCCTCTTTCTATGAAACAACAGCCCCGGATCCTGGTAATCCCCTGCGCGGCAAGTGCTGCGATCACAAGTGCCGCACCACCGCGAAGTTCCTCTGCTTCCACAGTACAACCGGTCAGGGGCTGCCCTCCGTATATCACAGCAACTCCATCCCGGATCTGGATCTGTGCTCCCATTTTACAGAGCCATGAAGCTGTTTTATATCTGTCTTCAAAAATCTTCTCGCGGATCCTGCTCACTCCCGGGATCGTGGCCAGTACCGCCATCGCAGGAGACTGCAGGTCTGTAGGAAATCCCGGATAAACTTCTGTTTCCAGAAGCTCCAGGGGAAAACCTGTATTTTTTCCGTTGACTATTAGTTTACCACCTACCCTGCGGCATTGTCCACCCATTTTCCGATATACGTCCAGGATTCCATCCATTTCCTCCAGAGGCGGATTTTCCAGGATGATCTCTCCTCTGGTTGCCGCCGCTGCCATGAGATAGGTTCCGGCGACAATACGGTCTGGTGGAATGCAGTCATCGCCAGCTTCAAGCTTCTCCACCCCTTCAATACAGATACAGCCATTTTCACGAATCCGGATCTTTGCCCCCATTCCGGTAAGATAATGGCAAAGCCAATAAATTTCCGGTTCACAGGCGCAGCCGTTAAGGACTGTTTTCCCCTCTGCAAGGACCGCTGCCAGAATGCCCTGTTCTGTAGCGCCTACACTTCTTTTTTGAAAAAACATCTCTGCGCCTCGGAGTTTTCCACAGGATGCCCGGATCATCCCGCCGTTTTCCACCACAGCTGCCCCAAGGCGGCGCAAAACCTGGATATGAAGATCCACCGGCCGCTTCCCGATCACACAGCCTCCGGGATATCCTGTCTGTGCCTTTTTTGCTCCGCCCCAGCATTGCTCCCATTAAGATCACGGAAGAACGCATTTTTCCGGAATAACACTCCGGTATCATGGTGCCGTCCGCATGACTGCAGTCCAGATAAAGATCTTGACCTTCCCACCAGGTTTCTGCCCCCAGATATTTCAGGATCTTTTCCATCAAATATACATCACTGATTCTCGGGCATCCCCGCAGTACACTGGTCCCGGTGCTTAAGAGTGCTGCTGCCATAACCGGAAGTGCCGCATTTTTTGACCCCTGGATCCGGACGCTTCCATGTAGCGGCCTGCCTCCGGTCACGATGATCTCATCGATCTCATTCAAGTATTCCACTCCTAAAAGGGCCTCTTACTTGTTATTCTATGTGATCCTTCCATGTCTGTGACTGCTGACACTTAAGGCCAGCCCCATTTCCCCCAGAAGAAAAACAACAGAAGTTCCGCCATAGCTTACAAAGGGCAGAGTGATCCCGGTGTTGGGAATCGTATTCGTTACTACTGCAACATTCAGGACTACCTGGATCGCCATATGTGCCATGATCCCGGCGCACAGCAGCGTTCCCTGCAGATCCCGGCAGTTTAATGCCAGAATACAAAGCCTCCAGATCAGAATACCAAACAGAAAAAGTGTCAGAAAGGCTCCCAGTATCCCCGTTTCCTCACACACAATAGAAAATATCATATCATTCTGGGCTTCCGGGACAAATCCCAGCTTCTGCAGACTGTTCCCGAACCCCTTGCCGAAGATCCCTCCGCTTCCGATTGCATACAGGCCCTGTATGGTCTGAAATCCTTTTTCATATTTTTCCGGATCCCGCCAGATTGCCAGGCGTTCCAGACGATAACTCTCCGCGGCAAGAAAAACCGCAATAAATCCTATCCCCGCACCTCCAAGTGCGAGAAACTGCAGATACCTGGGATTGGCCACAAAGATCAGCAGCACACCGATCCCCAGAATGATCACCGCTGTGCTTAAGTTATTGGAGCCCACCAGACCTGCTACCGGAAGCAACGTCATCATAGTCCTGCAGATAAACCAGAATCCGGTTGTTTTGCTTTTTGTATTGCTGATCTGCCACACCAGAAACAATATCACTGCCACCTTGGAAAACTCCGACGGCTGAAAGGAAAGCGGCCCCAGGTTCAGCCACCTCTTCGATCCATTGATCTCCTGTCCGAAAAGCAGGACTGCAGCAGATAGAAAAAGCGAAAAAATATAGGCAGCCGGCGCCAGCTTTACAGACAGCCGGTAATCTACCCGTGATGCCAGATACATAACAAGCAGCCCCAGTGCCGTGGCAAAGAGCTGCTTCTTAAAATAATAGGCAGAGTCGTGGAAACGTACTCTGCCATTATATTCACTTGCCGAAAAAAGTGCCCCGAGTCCCAATACCACCAGAATCAGAACCAGTACCCAGAGAACGGTATCTGTCTTTCCGGTCTGTTTCTGTCCTGCCTTCATGCATGGCCTCCACAGTGGTCTTTATTTCAGCTTATGTATGTATTTTTCGGATTATTACAGTGCTTTCACGTATTCCTTGAACATGTCGCCGCGCTGCTCATAATTATCAAACTGTCCCCAGCTCGCACATGCCGGTGAAAGCAGAACCGCATCTCCGGGATTGGCTTTTTCCGCACAGACCCGGACAGCTTCCTTCAGATCCTCGCAGAGGATGATATCTGTAAATCCAAGACGTTCTGCTGCTGCTTTGATCTTCTCTTTCGTCTGACCGATGAGAACAAGATAACGGACTTTTCCGTCGAAGGATTCTATCCACTCATCATAGCTGGATTCCTTGTCATAGCCACCGCCGATCAGAAGAGTCGGACGGTTCATTGCCTGAATCCCCTTGATGGCCGCATCCGGATTGGTTCCCTTGGAATCGTTGTAATATGCAACACCGTTTTTCTCTGTCACATACTCGATCCTGTGTGGAACTGCCACAAACTCACAGACACTCTTGCGGATACTCTCCACAGAAACGCCCGCATAATATGCCATGGCGGCGGCGGCCATTACATTCTCGTGATTATGACGTCCCAGGATCTTAAGCTCTTCGGTTTTTACGATCGGTATCTCTTCTTTTTCTGTTTTGAGAATGATCTGGTCTCCGTCCAGATAGATTCCCTGATCCAGTTTGCGAAGACTTGAGAAATATACCACCTTCGGAACGATATTTTCACCGAATTTACGAAGGACTTCATCCTCGTAATTCAGAACACATACATCTTCCGGTCCCTGATTTTTGGTGATCAGCTCTTTTACACGGATGTATTCCTCCATGGTATGATGACGATTCAGATGGTCCTCTGTGATGTTGAGGATCGCACTTACCTTCGGGCGGAACTGGTCAATAGTCTCCAGCTGAAAGCTGCTGATCTCCGCAACAGTTACGGAATCCTCCCTCATCTCCAATGATTTGGATGTATATGCAGTTCCGATATTTCCTACAACAAATACAGATTCACGGGCATCTCCCATGATCTTTCCGAGAAGTGCTGTTGTTGTTGTCTTACCGTTGGTTCCTGTGATCGCAAGAACCTCTCCCTTGCCTGTACGATAGGCAAGCTCCACCTCGCTCCATACCGGAAGGCCCTTTTCATAGAAGCTCTTTACCAGCGGCAGGTCTGTGGGAACTCCCGGACTTAGCACTATAAGATCAAGACTGTCCAGCGCTCTCTCCGGAAAATCTCCGGCCCAGATCTCCGGGGTGTATTTTCCGTTTGTTTTATGTAAAACTGCCTCTTTATCAAGATCTGCGTTTCCGTCATAGATCACCGGCTGTGCTCCTGCACTCCCAAGCAGATCAGCTGCTCCAATGCCGCTTTTTCCTGCTCCGAAAACGAGAACTTTTTTTCCTTTTAAATCCATTTTTCTGTTCCTCCTTATAATGCCAGGAGAGCGATCAGGCACATAATAGCAGTTACAACAGAGAACACTGCAACAACTCGTGTCTCAGACCACCCACAAAGCTCAAAATGATGGTGGATAGGCGCCATCTTGAAGATTCTTTTTCCGTGTGTTGCCTTGAAATAGGATACCTGGAGCATAACAGACAATACCTCCACAAGGTAGATCAGTCCGACCAGGATGATAAACAGCGGCATCTGCATGGCATAAGCCACACCAGCCACAAAGCCACCCAATGCCAGAGAACCGGTGTCTCCCATAAATACCTTGGCAGGATATACATTAAACAGAAGAAATCCCATCAGACTGCCCACAACTGCACAGGTGATCGGTTCCACACCACTGTTCATTCCAAGGGAAACCACCGTAAAGAATACTGCCACAATCAGGGTAACACTGGAAGCCAGTCCGTCAAGTCCATCCGTAAAATTGACTCCGTTTACTGTACCGATCACCGCAAAGAACAGTACCGGAACCGCAAACCATCCCAGGTTCAGATAATGTCCGCTCCAGAACGGGATCTTCATAGTCAGGGATACGTTGGAATAATTTACAAGATAAAAAGCAAATACAGCTGTCACAACGATCTGCAGTGCCATTTTCTGCCATGGCAGAAGTCCGTCAGAACGCTTCAGAACTACCTTCAGATAATCATCCAGAAATCCGATCAGTCCAAATCCCAGTGTCAGGAAAAGTACCGGGATGATCATCGGATAATCTCTGATATAAAACAGTGATGTTACAGTTGTTGCAATGAGAAAGATCACTCCACCCATAGTAGGGGTACCGTTCTTTTTCAGGTGGGACTGCACACCCAGCTCTCTCTCTGTCTGTCCCATTTTAAGTCTTCTTAGAAAAGGGATAACAATCGGTCCTAATACAAGGCTGATCGCAAATGAGATCAGCACAGGGATCACAACATGAAACTCCATCCTCACACCTCTAATTCTTTCGTTTTTTATACTTCTTCAACAGTATAAGGCTTTTATCCTCATTAATCAACCCCATCTGCCCGGTTTTCCCCGGATGGAGTTTCCGTAACTGTCCTCTCGATCCCAAGATAGGGAAGTACATTTTCAAAAATACTGCGTACCACCGGTGCGGCAATAATCCCACCATAATACATACCCTGAGGTACATAGATGATACAAAGAGCCAGGACCTTCGGATCCTCTGCCGGGGCAAACCCCAGGAATGAAGAAATATATCTGCCGGAGCCTCTGGGCAGTGTCTGAGAGGTAGCTGTTTTTCCCCCAATGGAAAACCCCTGGATCCCGGCATTTTTTCCGGAGCCTTCTGAAACTACAGTTTCCAGGATTGTACGTACTGTACGGGAAGTCTCACCGGACACGATCCCTCTTTCCACCGGATATTCCAGTGTCCGCACCTTTGTTCCGTCCGCACTTTCCACGCTGATCCCAAAATGAGGTGTGATCCGGTTTCCGCCATTGATGATCCCACTGACGGTTGTTGCAAGCTGGATCGGTGTGATCTGAAACGACTGGCCAAAGGATACCGTGGCAAGCTCCACCTCTCCCATATTTTTGGGGTTATGCATGATCGTTCCTGCCTCTCCCGGAAGATCTATCCCTGTTTTTTCAAAAGTCCGAACTGTTTAAAATATTTGTAATAACGGTCTGCTCCAAGCCGCAGGCCCACCTCAATAAATACCGGGTTGCAGGAGTTCTGAGCACCTTCTACAAAACTCTGCGCACCATGTCCTGTTCTCTTTGCACAGTGGATCCGCCGGTCCTCCACCACCTTATAGCCCGGACAGAAAAAGCGATCCTCTGTTGACACCACTCCTTCCTCCAGCCCTGCTGCCATAGTGATGATCTTAAAAGTCGAGCCAGGTTCATAGGTATCATTCAGGCAGGGGTTTCTCCACATCCGGTTCAGAAGATCCTGCTTCTTTTCTCCCTCTGCTGCTGTTTCTTCTGTATTCAGAGTAAACGGATCGTTCAGATCAAATTCAGGCACATTGACACAGGCATAGATTTCTCCGTTCTGAGGGTTCATAAGCAGTATGGAAACTCTCTCCGCCTGTTTTTCTTCCATGACTTTACCGGCTGCCTGCTGCACATATTCCTGGATATTAACATCCAGACTGGTACGCAGAGTATTTCCTGACACCGGTTCCTTCCTCCGTTCTCCGGTTCCGTCGATCTCCACACCACGTGCATCCGTAACTGTGAGGATCTTTCCAGGCTCTCCTTTCAGGATCTCATCGTATTTCACTTCAAGACCAATGATCCCCTGATTATCACCTCCGGTAAATCCCAGTACTTTTGAAGCGAGAGATCCATAAGGATAATATCTCCGATAATCCTCATCTATCTTCACTCCCTCAAGGTCATATTCCCGGATCCTGTCTCCAATGCTTTTTTCCACGTTTGTCTGTATTCTTTCAATAGAAGAAATTTTTTCAACTTTTTTCGGATTTCCTCTTCTTTTACAGACAATGCTCCGGACAGTACACGGATCACTTTTTCAGGATCTTTGATCTGGCTGTGTATCACCGATACTGTGCAGACTGTCCGGTTATCTGCCAGAATATTTCCCCTGATGTCCAGGATCTTTCCCCTGGCTGCTTTTATGTCACGTTCCCTCTCATGAAGATCCTCCGCCTTTTTTGAATAATATTCTGCCCGAACGTTCATAAGATACCAGAGTCTTCCCACAAGTCCCAGAAGAAGCATTATGCAGATCAGAAAAACCATCCATATTTTTTCCTGTGATAAACCATGGTCCGGATCATAAAAAATCCCTCTCAGAGGTCGTCACTGTAATATATGACGTTCCTCTGAGAGGGTATTCTTTTTATCTATTCCAGACCGGCCTCCTCGTTGGTAAGACCTTCGCTCTGCATATCGTTATTATCTTCGGTATCACTGTCCTCCGACTCATCTTCCGGCGGACTTGGTACATTCTCATCGGAAATTGCCTCCTTCTGCCCGTCCGCGCCGGTTCCTGTTGCAGAATCGCTGATTCCCTTAAAAAGTTCCCACAGCTCTGTAGTCGGAACTTCTCCATCCTCTGCCTCATCCGGCTGTACATTCAGATACGGAAGTGCTTCGGAAAGGATTCCCTGTGCAATGTACTGTGCGTACGTACTGCTTGCCTGATCATCTACCTTCGGCTCATCCACAACTACATAAATCACAAGCGCCGGATCATCTACCGGTGCAAATCCGATAAAGGATACCAGATACTTGCCATTGCCTCGCGGAAGCTTCTCGGCAGTACCGGTTTTACCACCGGAGCTGTAGCCCTGCACCTTGGAGGTACGGCTGGTACCATGGTCTACGCTGGCAGCCATGTAGGAGCGGATATCTGCAGATATCTTCTCGGAAATCGTCTGCTTCATCAGTGTCGGAGAGATCGTTTTTACGATTCCGCCGCTGCTGTCCTTGATCTTCGTCACCAGATGAGGCTGATAGTAGTATCCTCCATTGATCACAGAACACATTGCATTGATCTCCTGTATCATGGTCAGTGTATAGCCCTGTCCGAAAGCAGAGCATGCAAGCTCCGTTTCTCCCATGGTATCGCTGGTATGGATCACACCGCTTCCCTCATTGGGAAGATCGATACCGGTTCTTGTTCCGAAATTGAAAACGCTCTGTGTCTTAAGAAAATTATCTTTTCCCATCTTTGCTGCGATCTGCATCATACCATCGTTGCAGGAATTGGCAATGACATCGGAAAGAGCTTCTGTCCCGTGAGCATCCGGCCATACCGCACATTTGATAAAAGTAGTCGCACCTTCCGCTCCAAAAGACTGTCCGCCGTCACAGACAAAATTATCGCTCTCGGAAATCGCTCCCATTTCAAGTGCGGAGCCCATAACGATAGGCTTTACAACCGATCCAGGCTCGTAGGCATCTGTCACACAGAAATTACTCCACATCCCGTTCAGCGCTTCCACGGTTTCCTCATCGTTCATGGCAGCGATCTCACTCTGGGAATACACATTTGAAAGATCTCTCGGGTTATTCAGGTCATAACGGTCACCGCCGTCCATTGCCAGGATCTCTCCTGTTTTCGGATCCTCGATGATCACGCCTACATTTTTGGCTCCCATCTTTTCTTCAAAGGTATTTACGTATTTTTCCACGATCTGCTGAAGTCCCAGATCCAGCGAGGTCTCAATGCTTTTGCCATCCGTCGGTTCGATGATCGTCTGTTCTACGTCGGAATTGTTGTTGATGTATCCGTACTGTCTTCCATCCACGCCGGTAAGTGTCGCATTGTAATATCCTTCCAGTCCGGCATCCGCCACATCTCTGGAAAGTGTAAATCCAACGGTATCACAGGCAGTCTCATTAAACGGATAAGATCTGAGATAATCTTCTTCAAACCATACACCTGTGATCCTGGAACGTTCTTTCAGCTGCGTGGCAGTCAGTTCACTGTCGTCTCCCGGATCTTCGTATTTTTCGAAGGCTTTTTTGTCGTCCATGGAAATCTGTTTCTTTACGATCTGATACTGACTTTTTTTGTACTGCTGTCGGTGAGAAGCTTCCGCATCTCATCTTCATCCAATCCCAGGACTTCCACAAGAGCCTTTATGGTAGGCTCCACGGAATCCTGATCCTTATTGACCTCCAGACAGTCAAGGACCACATTATAGACCTTGTTGCTGGTTGCCAGGATATTCCCGTTCCGGTCATAGATATCTCCTCTTTTTGCCGGAAGTGTCTGATTTTCATATTTCTGCTGAGCCTGACTCAGCACCTGCTTTCGATATTTGCTTCCGCTGGTGGCATTGATATAGGTAATTCTTGCCACCAAACCGACTAAAGCCAGCAATACTAAGGAAAATAGTACTGCCAGCTTTTTCTTCATACTGTAATTTATTTTTTTACCGGCCTGCGCCTTCTTGTACTCAATCGATCACCTGCTTAAAAACTGTACTTCTGTTACTTGTGCGTGTCCACATCCTGATACTGTCTCACATAACTGTTTCCTTCCGTGGTATAGGTCTGTATCTGATCCTCCGAAGGATATTTCATTCCAAGCTCGCCGATAGCTTTTTTCTTGATCTCGCTGATATCCACTGCAGAAGTGACCTGACTGTAATATGCATCGTTATCTTCTTTCAGCTGTGCAAGCTCAGATTCCAGATTTGCAACATTTTTCATACTCGCCGTGATTTCGGATTTTACCTGAAGATAATTGATACAGGTAAAAAGTACCGCGATGGAAACTGCCGTAAGAAACAGAACGAACCCCTTGTTCATGGCCATTGCCTTTTCCCGGTTCCGCTGTGCCTGTCTGCTTACCACCTGTTTTGCCGGTGTCACAGGTACTGCGGATTTCTGTTTTCTTTTCTGAGCCAGCCGTCGCCTTTCCTGTATCTCGGGCAGATCAGTCCTCTGAGGAACTTCCTGCAGCCGTTTTACCGCATTTCCCTGAACATACATTTCTCTGCTGTTCCTGACGGTATTTCGATTTCTTCTGGCTGTAGTCCCTCTTCCTGTCTTCGCCATTTGCCTACCTTCCATCTCTCAACTACATTTTCCGTTCAAAAATACGAAGCTTCGCACTTTTGGATCTCGGATTCTCTTCCATTTCCTCTTTTCCCGGTAAGATCGGTTTCCTTGTGATCACCTTACCCTTGGATTTCTTTCCGCATACGCAGACCGGAAAATCCGGCGGGCAGGTACAGGGATTTTCATTTTTTCGGAAAATGGTCTTAACGATCCTGTCTTCCAGAGAATGGAATGTAATGATACAGATCCTTCCTCCGTCATCCAGGAGATCGATCATGCCGTCCAGGGAATCCCGGAGCACGTCAAGCTCCCGGTTGAGCTCAATACGTATTGCCTGAAAAGTCCTCTTGGCCGGATGTCCTCCTGTAGCTTGTATTTTCATGGGGATCGCACCCCGTATGATCTCTGTCAGTTCTCCGGTTGTCCGGATCGGTGCCTGCTCTCTGGCAGCCACAATGTGTTTCGCTATATTTTTGGCAAATTTATCTTCGCCGTAATCGCGGATAATCCGATACAGCTCCCGTTCCTCATAACCGTTGACTATATCACCGGCTGTACGGCTCTGTCTTCTGTCCATTCGCATGTCCAGAGGAGAATCGTACCGATAGGAAAAACCTCTCTCTTCATTATCCAGCTGATAAGATGACACTCCCAAATCCAGCAGGATCCCGTCCACCTTCTCAATGCCACGGGATCTCAGCTCATCTGCCATGTAACAATAATTGCTGCGAATGATTGTCACCTGATTAAAGGCTGACAGCCGTTCACTCGCAGCAATTATCGCATCCTGGTCTTGATCTATGCCAATAAATCTCCCCTTGGCAGAAAGTTTCTTACACACCTCTGTGGCGTGTCCCGCTCCTCCTAAAGTGCCATCCACATAGATTCCATCCGGCTTTACCCTTAAGCCGTCAATGGTCTCATTGAGTAATACAGATTTATGCTTAAATTCCATATCCGTCTCCTGTGGGATTTCTACCTGCGTTATGCTCAAATGACGATTCCTA
The DNA here is from genome assembly GCF_000209835.1 of Ruminococcus sp. SR1/5. NCBI lineage: Bacteria > Bacillati > Bacillota > Clostridia > Eubacteriales > Oscillospiraceae > Ruminococcus > Ruminococcus sp. SR1/5. The sequence continues at coordinate 1,946,450 of NC_021014.1, forward strand.
TGTTCTGCATGCTTTCCGCAATGCTGTCCATATCATCATAATTGCAGTTCTCGCTCCACTTCTCTTTGCTCCAAACCTCGATCCGGTTCAGATTACCCGTAAGCACCACATCCTTATCCAGACCAGCGAACTGGCGCAGCGTCTGCGGCACCAGGATTCTTCCCTGCTTATCCAGCTGACATGTTGTAGCTCCGGCTACAAAGAAACGTGAAAAGGTTCTTGCGTCTTTATTTGTAAGTGGTAATGCTCGGAGTTTCTCTTCAAAAGCAACCCATTCATCCATCGGATAAATAGAAAGGCAACCATCCAACCCTCTTGTCAGTACGAACTCTTCCCCTAAGAGTTCCCTGAACCTGGAAGGGATGATCAGACGCCCCTTCGCGTCGATCGTATGATTATACTCGCCCATGAACATGAAACCCACCTACTCTCGTGAAACACGATTCTCCCCTTCGTGCTTCCAGGGTGCAAATGGTGTGTTCTGCCACTCATCCCCATTCGCTACCACTATTCACCACTTTCTACCACTTATGTAATCATTCTAAACTATTTACCATGAAAAACAAGTGCATATCCAAGTTTTTTCATTTCATGAAATATCCACAGGTTTTTTTCAACCTGTTTATTTTCTGTGCATTATTATGAAATGAAAAAGCTTCCGGACAGTCGCCGGAAGCTTTTTTCTGACTTTATGTTCTGTTATTTTATGACATTTTAAAGGCCTTTGAACGCAAAGGAAAATTTCATCTTTCCATTGGTATCCAGAAGGTATTCCGGATGGGTGCGGGCACCCCAGCTGTCATCTCCTCCAACACCCATCTGCGCCTTTGCGGCACGGACAACGGTATAATGGATTGCCGGAAGCTCATAGGGATGCATGGCATTTTCCATTTCATGAGGAGTATATGGAAGTGCCGAGAACATCATCGGGCCGTTTTCTTTATCCATCTCAAAGAGCATTCCTCTACCCTTTCTGTCTGTGATCTTTGCCCAGCGTACTTCCTCTTTGTTTCCGCATTCCTGCGGCACAAGATAGCGTGCCATATTGTCTGTCACGAGATTCTCATAAATGCCGAGCTTTGCGCCATGCTTCCGGTCTGCATAAGTCTCTGCCGGTCCCAGGCCGTACCACTGAACATGATCATAATCCGCATTGAATTTAAAGAGTACTCCGAACTCCGGCATATCGCCCAGCTCTTTTACAGGATCATAGGTCAGCGTTGTCTTTACTCTTCCATCTCCGGTTACCTCATAGGCAAGACGGCATTCACTGGCAGGCGTAGTTGGCAGGATGTAGGTAAAAGCAACCTCCACGCTGTTTTCGTGAACCGTTGTCTCCGGAGCATTGGCCGGACCATACATGCCTTTTCGGTAATCCTTATGACTTGCGTACATACTGGCGATCTTCCACTGTGCATAGCGCATCTGCATCAGACTTCCGCAATCATTATCTGTAGGTGCTCTCCAGAAGTTGGGCTTCGGAATCGCTTCGATCATTTCTCTTCCTGCATATTTATACGAAACCAGACCACCATTGAGAACAGAAAACAGCACTTCGAAATTTTCCCCGCGGACGCCGATGTTATGAAGGCTTCTCACAAACTCCACGCCACACGTAGGAGCTTCCGGTGTTCCTTCCACCTGATAAACATACTGGCCGAAAGCAACCTCATGTCCTGCCTCTGCCCAAAGTGTTTTTTCTCTGAGAAGGAAGGCTACGGTTACCGTATATTCGCCCGGGCGCTGCTGTTTTCCAAATGGAAGTCTGTAGGTCTGTTGGCTTAAAGGCTCCACCGCTGTATCCAGTGTCTCTGTGCGGAGAACATGACCGTTCTTTGCAAGAGTCACTTCACATCGGAATGTGTCCGTATTTACAAAAAGATTTTTGTTGATGATCTTAACAGAATCCTCACTTACCTGCGCAGTGATATTCTGGTAGTTGAATTTTACCTCCTGCATCTTTGGTGAAGCATCTCTGTCTCCGCCGTATGCGATACCGTTTCCACTGAAATTATAATCTGTAGGACGTTCACCGAAGTCTCCGCCGTATGCCTGGAATTCTTTACCGTAACGGTCTTTTTTGTAAATAGACTGATCAATGTAATCCCAGATAAAGCCACCCTGATATTTCGGTTCTGTATCTGTAAGATCTGTATATTTATGCATTGCGCCGCAGGAATTTCCCATTGCATGGGTATACTCACAGCAAATAAACGGCTTGCTGTCATCCTTTGCAAGGAACTCCCGGATCGCTTCTACGGAAGGATACATCTGGCTTTCCATGTCACTGGTGGCATTGTAGCTGCGGTCATGGAAAACCCCCTCATAATGTACCAGTCTTGTAGGATCATTCTTGTGGTAGAACTCAGACATCTCAAAGATATCTTTTCCACCAAAGGATTCATTTCCACAGGACCAGATCAGGATCGCCGGGTGGTTCTTGTCACGCTGATACATGGAATTTACACGGTCCAGCATCATGCCCAGCCATTCCGGTTTGTTGTGCGGAACGATATCCGTGTGATCTCCGGTAAATTCTGCTATATCCCAGGTTCCGTGAGATTCCAGATTGTTTTCTGCGATCATGTAAATACCATATTCATCACAGAGACGGTAGATCGGAGATGCATCCGGATAATGACAGGTACGGATCGCATTGATGTTGTTCTGTTTCATGGTCACGATGTCTTTGAGCAGTTCCTCCCGGGACACATGTCTTCCTGTGACAGAGCTGAACTCATGGCGGTTCACACCCTTGAATACGATACGTTTTCCGTTAAGGGTCATGATACCATCCTTCATTTCAAAACGGCGGAAACCGACTTTCTCCGGGATGATCTCCTGGAGCTTTCCGCTTTCATCACTGATTTCCAGCTCCAGATCATAGAGATTCGGCTCTTCTGCACTCCAGAGAAGGGGCTCCTGAATCTCCCAGGTACAGGTATCCTCTCCGTTCAGAGATCTTTCCTCCTGCAAAAGGATCTCTCCCTTTCCGGAAAGTGTAAGCTTCATTTTTCCTTTTCCCCAGGTACTGGTCACGATCTCAAGCTCGGCTTTTTTGAGAGTTTCATCCGGAATGGCACGGATCCTGAGATCATATACATGGACATCCGGTACCGTAAACAGATAAACATCTCTGTAAATTCCGGAAAAACGGTAAAAATCCTGATCCTCGCACCAGCTGCTGGCTGTCCATTTAAACACCTGTGCCGCCAGCTTGTTCTCGCCGTCCTTCAGATATTCCGTAAGCTCGAATTCTGACGGAGTAAAAGAATCTTCACTGTATCCCACAAATTTTCCATTGAGCCACAGAGCCAGGCCGCTCTCTGCTCCCTGGAATGAAACAAATACTCTTTTCCTTTCATGCTCTCCGGCACATGGAAATATCTCACATAGCTTGCCACCGGGTTAAAACGTTCCGGGATCTGTCCCGGATGAAGTTCTTCATGGCCTTCCCACGGATACTGGACATTGGCATACTGCGGTGCATCATATCCTTCCATCTGGATATGTGCCGGCACATAAATGTCCTCCCAGTCCTTACAGGAATATGCTTCTTCCTCAAAGCCTGGGATAGCAGATGCATAATTCCGTGCATAATGGAACTTCCAGAGACCATTCAGACTGTGACGGAAAGAAGTTTTCCCATCTTCTCTCTCTTCCTCACAGCGATAATATGTATGATCTGAGTGGGCATCCATTCTTCCGTCGCTGAAATACCGGGGATCTTTTAACAGAGAATGATCAAATTTTTTCATTTTTTCCTCCTGCCCGGCAGATTCTGTTTTTCTGCCGGATCCTTCGTTTTTTATGCTATGATCATTATAGTATAATCCACCGGATTATGGTATAATATGTTTCGCCAAAATATATAACATTTAGAAACAGGTGAATATCATGTCGATCTATTTCAGAAACACTCCGGTCAGTGCTCCCTTCATGTTTGAGTCTCTTGGGAACCACTGGAATCAGGTTAATATCTTCCGTCCGGACGGATATCCGTATTATCATTACCTCCAGACTGAAAAGGGTACCGGACGCATTGAAGTCCGTGGAAAATTTTATACTCTCGGAGCCAACGAGGGCATCCTCATCGCCCCCGGTGTCCCTCATTCCTATCACAGGGAGTCTACTTCCTGGACCACGATGTTTGCCACCTTCACAGGAACATTGGCAGGCAGCATTCCTTCCATGACAGACAACCAGGAAGTGATCCTTATCGAAAAGGAACAAGGAGCCAGTATCCGGAAAATGATTTCTTCTACCTTGCGTAAATATCATCAGCCCACACCGGATATGAAATCTCTTTCTTCCGACTGCTATAATTTTCTTATGAATTTTACAGACTGTGCAGCTTCTCCGAAGATACAGGATAATCCTCTCTACCAGAGATATGTGATTCCGGTAATAAAAGAAATCGAAACCGGTTATCAGCAGGATATCACTGCAGCGCAGCTGAGCCGGAGCGTTTTTGTCTCTCCGCAGTATCTTTCCCGTCTGTTCCGCCGTTTTATGGGCTGCTCGGTTTACGAGTACGTTACCATGTACCGCATCAGCCGCGCACGTGAGCTTCTGCTTTCCAGACCGGATATGAAGATCCAGGATGTTGCCGGCGCTTCCGGATTTTCCGATGCCAGCCACTTTATCGCCATGTTCCGTAAAGTCACAGGCACAACTCCTCTGGATTTCCGAAAGATGTACTGATATATTCCTACTGCACAGCACAAAAACTGCCCTGCCGGAAACGTCGTAGAAGACGTTTTCCTGCAGGGCAGTTTTCTGCTGCTCTTATCAGCCAAATGCCGGTATCCTATATTCTGATCCATCAGACAAAAGCATCTGTATCCTATATCTGTTTGCTCTCAGTTTCCGTAATATAATTCCAGAATACGGTCAACTCTTTGGCTGGCCTCCAGATTCTTCAGAAGATCGCTCCTGCTCCTGATCTGGCTGTCCAGCTTCTTCCGTTCCTCCTGCAGCTGCCGCAAAAGTGACGCTTTCCGAAGAGATTCCTCTTTCTTCTGTATCTCGTTCTGATCCATTTTTTTCTCCCTGTACAGTCTCTGTTTCCAGATTCTCTGCTACATTTTCCCGTTGCTGTTCCGCTTCTTTCTCTGCTTGCTGATCTTTCTCGATCCTTCTCATCCGTACTTTTGCCCGCTTTCTGGACATCACGCGTTTCACTGCAACTACCACGGTGCAAAGAACAAAAAGTATTACCGAGATCACCAGTGAAACATCCACACCGGTTCCCGGAAACAGTATTTTATCTGTGCGGAACCACTGGATCACTGCTCTTCCAAGACCATAGCCTGCCAGATATCTCAGAAAGATCTCTCCCTGAAATACTTTTTTGCGAAGCAGCATCATAAGCATCAAAAGCACAAGCAGACACCAGAGACTTTCATAGAAAAACAAGGGCTGTACCAAAATCCAGGTACCACCGTCCACGGTTTGAAGCTTTTCACGCATAGCCGTGGTGACCTCTCCTGCCCGTACCGCAGTCAGCGGCAGCTGCATGGAAAAAATGTTGTCTGCATATTCCCCGAAAGATTCTCTGTTAAAAAAGCTTCCCCACTTTCCTATTATCTGCCCGATCAGAAGTCCCATGCAGGCAAGATCTGCCATCTGCCAGAAGGATTTCTTTCGGATCCTGCAGTAGACCGCACCACCCAGCACACCGCCCAGAAGTCCGCCATAAAACATAAGTCCTCCGGACCGTATATTCAGAAGCTGTCCCGGATCATTTTTATAAAGACTCCAGGAAAAAGCCGCATAAAGCAGCCTTGCCCCTGCCACACCGGAAAGCAGCGTTATGATGGCCAGATCCAGATATGCATCCGGATCTTCATGATTTCTTCTGGCTTCCAGTACCACAAAAAAGATTCCCAGAAGCATTCCTATCGCGATCAGGACGCCATAGATCGTGATCTCAAAGCCAAAGATCTCAAAGGATCTCGGCACATGATCCAAAACCAGATTTAATCCGGGAAACCGAATTGACATATCCATAAAATCACCTGTTATAATTTTTCAGCTTACAGCCGGTATTTCACAGACGTTGGTGATCACACGTTAAATCTGAATAAGATCACATCTCCGTCCTGTACAACGTACTCTTTTCCTTCCATACGTACAAGGCCCTTCTCTCTGGCACCTGCATAGGAACCGCAATCCAGAAGATCCTGATAATTCACAACCTCTGCTTTGATAAATCCACGTTCAAAGTCTGTGTGGATCTTACCTGCTGCCTGCGGTGCCTTGGTTCCGATCTTGATAGTCCATGCTCTTGTCTCATCCTCTCCTGCTGTCAGGAAGCTCATAAGGCCAAGAAGGTGATAGCTTGCGCGCACCAACTTCTCCAGGCCGGATTCTGTCAGTCCCAGATCCTCAAGGAACATCTTTCTCTCATCCTCATCCAGCTCGGAGATCTCCTCCTCGATCTGCGCACAGATCACAAATACCTCGCTGTTCTGTTTGGCAGCGTATTCACGTACTGCCTGTACATACTGATTGTTCGCCCCATCATCTGCGATATCATCCTCTGCAACGTTAGCCGCATAGATCACCGGTTTTGCAGTAAGAAGATTATAGGTTGCAAGCCATGCATCCTCATCTTCGTTCTCTGTTTCCAGAGTAATGGCAAGCTGTCCCTCTTCCAGATGCGCCTTTACTTTTTCAAGGAATGCAAGCTCTTTGGCAGCTTCCTTATCCATACGTGCAGTCTTGGTAACCTTGGCAATTCTTCTCTCGAGGATCTCAAGATCAGAGAAAACAAGCTCCAGATTAATAGTCTCGATATCGCGGAGCGGATCAATGCTTCCATCTACATGAACAACATTGGAATCCTCAAAGCAGCGTACCACGTGAACGATAGCATCTACCTCACGGATATTTGCAAGGAACTGGTTTCCAAGTCCCTCTCCCTTAGATGCGCCTTTTACAAGACCTGCAATATCGACGAATTCGATCACTGCCGGTGTTACTTTTTTGATTTATAAAAATCTCCGAGAAGATTCAGTCTCTCATCCGGAACGGTTACAACCCCCACATTGGGGTCGATAGTACAGAACGGATAGTTTGCGGATTCTGCTCCGGCTTTTGTCAGTGAATTGAATAATGTACTTTTCCTACGTTAGGAAGACCTACGATTCCTAATTTCATCTCTCTATATACGTCCTTTCAATATATTTATTTACAGTATTTTTCAGATACTCTTTAAACAGGCCTTTCCGTTTTTCAGGCCATTCCTGTCCCATATTACCATACACAGCCTGAAATCGCAACTGTGAGGCATTTATTGTTACTGTCAGTCCCTGGACATGATCATCAGAAGCTGCCCGCTTTCATACAGGATCTCTGCGGTTTCTTCCGAAATTTCATTGCTGACGGTCAGGCCACTGTCTTCTACTGTCAGATGATATCCGTTCAGCGGATACTTAAATCCCTTCAGAGTGAGGCCTGTCACATCACCTCCCACAGTAAAGAATGAAACATATTTTCCAAACTGCTCCTCTCTGTGCAGTATGGTTCCGCTTTCTGCAAGTGTGATATAATTCCACTGATCTGCGATCGCAATACGAACGCCCTGTTCCTTACCCATGGAAAGCAGTCCCAGATTCGCCAGCACATGATCCAGCCTTGTGCCGGTAGCTCCCAGGATCAGGATATCCTTTGCACCCTTGCGGATCATCTGGTTTACCGCAGACTGTGTATCCGAATCATCCTTCTCTGGCTTCAGCCTGATGATCTCCGGTCCCTTCAGGCTTTCCATATATTTTTGGCCTTCTTCGGAAAGACTGTCAAAATCCCCAATTGCAAGATCCGGAATAAATTCCCGGTTTTTCATAAACCATTCCATCCCCTTATCTGCAGCAACAAGAGTGATTTTCTCTCCTCGGCTTTCTTCTATTCTTTTTTAAAAAATCGAGGGCAAAACCATTCTGGATATTGCCCCCGCTGATTATTATTGTATCGATCATTTTCAGTCCAGCTCTTTTTTGATATTGTGGATTTTTTCTGTAATGTGTCTTACATTGGCTGCCACATCGCCCTTAAATACCCAGGAACCTGCGACCATGAGGTTTGCACCGGCACGCATAACCGTCTCCAGTGTATCATCATTGATACCACCATCTACCTGGATATCAACATCCAGCTCTTCTTCATCAATAAGCTCACGAAGCTCCTGGATCTTCTCCGTGCATTCGTCCATGTATTTCTGTCCGCCAAATCCTGGCTGAACAGTCATTATCAGCACCATATCCACATCTTCAAGAAGATGGCTGATGTCATTTACCGGTGTGGATGGCTTGATTGAAACTGCCGCCTTTACCCCTGCTGCCCTGATCTGCTCCAGTGTACGCTCCAGATCCTCACATGCCTCCGCATGTACAGTAATGGAATCTGCTCCGCATTCTACAAAATCGCGGATATATCTTTCCGGTTCTGTTACCATCAAATGTACGTCGAAAAACATGTTGGATTCTTTCCGGATCGATTTGATCACCGGCATTCCAAAAGAAATGCTGGGAACAAAATCTCCATCCATAACATCAATATGCAGATATTCAACGCCTTCCTTTTCCAGAATTTTGATCTGTTCTCCCAGTCTGTTAAAATCTGCTGATAAGATCGACGGGCACAATCGGTATTCCATGACTCAGTATCTCCTTTTCTCTTTTAATTCCTGGTGCAGCTCCAGATAATCTTCATATCGGAGTCTGCTGATCTCATTGTTCTCAAGGGCTTCCTTAACAGCGCAGCCCGGTTCATGTATGTGACGGCACCCCTGAAAGCGGCACTGTCCTTCATATCTTCGGAACTCTGGAAAGTAATCCTTCAGTTCCTGCTCCTCCATATTTTCAATATATAAGGAGGAAAATCCCGGCGTATCCACAAGGAATGTATCCTGTGCCACCGGTATGATCTGTGCATGGCGCGTAGTATGTTTTCCCCGTTTCAGCTTACGGCTGATCTCACCGGTTTCCATCTCCACTTCTTCCTGAAGGGAATTTGTAAGAGAAGATTTTCCCACGCCGGATGGGCCGGCAACCACAGTTGTCATGCCCTGAAGCACTTCTTCGATCTCGTCGAGTCCTTCTCTCTTCAGGGCACTTGACAGGATCACCTGATAGCCGCAGCTCTGGTATGTTTCATAGAGAAATTCCAGCTCTTCCGTTGTTGCCAGATCTTTTTGTTAAAACAGATGACTGCCGGAACACCTTCCCTCTCCATCATAATGAGGAAACGATCCAGAAGCATGAAGTTCGGCTTCGGATTATCCATGGCAAAGATCACCAGTGCCTGATCTACATTGGCCACAGCCGGACGGATCAGAGAATTCTTCCGCTTGTGGATCTCCGTCACACTTCCCTCCAGTTCCTTTTCATCCAGAACTGTAATGTCCACATTGTCACCTACCAGAGGCTTGAATTTATCCTTACGGAAAATTCCCTTGGCTCTGCATTCATATGTATTGCCGTCTTCTGCATATACGTAGTAGAATCCGGCAATACCTTTGATTATCTTTCCCTGCATGATCACTCAGCTTTCTTGAATGTAACCGTGTAGGTTCCAAGCTGCTGATAATCCCCGTCTACCTCTTCATAGAGATAGATGGTTCCTGAGGTAACGCCCTCAGCACCTGAGATATCAAGCTGATACGGGAAACTGATATTCTGTCCATCAATGATGGTGGATGCCTTAGGCTCACCGTTTACGTCCTGGATCAGTTCCAGACGGATCGCGCCTCCATTGTAGCCGGACGGGGTATCCAGTGTCTGTGTACATTTCCAGCCTGTGTTTGCATTGACATCTGCTGTAGATGTAGTTGTGGATACTGTGCTGTCCGCAGATGCTGTGCTATCTGTAGATGCTGTACTGTCTGTAGATGCTGTACTATCTGCAGATGCTGCGCTATCTGTGGATGGAGCCTTGTCACCGGAGCTGATGGTAATGCTGATCGGCTGATCCGGGTCTGCTGCCGCATAGGCTTCCGGATCCTGTGCGATAACTGTACCTGCAGCTTCTGTACTCTGCTGTTCTGTTATCTGGATATCAATAAATTTACCTAAAGTAGTAAGCGCATCATCCTTGGTCATTCCCACAACACTCGGGACCTCAGCATTATCGCCATAATCAACCCCTCGACTGACTGTCAGTGTTACAGAAGAGCCTGCCTGCACAGAAGTACCTGCTGCCGGCTCGACATTGTAAACATATCCCGGATCTACCAGTGCATATCCGTTGTCATCTGTGTCGCTGTATTCTTTCTGGACATTTACCTGAAGTCCAAGATCTTCCAGAGTCTGCTGTGCATCGATTCCTGTACGTCCATCCAGATCTGGGATCGTAACCTGTGCTGTTCCGGTGCTTACCCAGTATTTCACAGTTGTATTGGCTTCAACCTGTGTTCCCGCAGCTGTCTCCTGACGGGAGATCCTGCCTTTTTCCTGATCGGATGCCTCCTCACCAGCCATCTGGACACCCAGATGTGCATCGTTTGCAAGTGTTTTAGCCTCTTCCTCTGTCTTGCCTACAAGATCAGGAACGGTTGCCAGACCGTCAGCTGATGATTCCTGCTTCGCTTCTGCCTTGCTGCTGTCTGCCGCTCCGCTGCTGCCGGTTCCAAACAGTCCTGCGGCACGTCCAAGCACTACCACAAGAACGATCAGAAGGGCTGCCCCGCCGATCAATGCCGCAATCGTCAGGCCTCTTCCGGAACCATGATGCTTCTTTTTCTTTCCGGATCTATGCTCGGATCTCGGTCTGTATTCTTCCTCTGCATCATCGTAATCGTTATCGTCGTATTTTTCTTCCTCAAGTGCGGTGATCTCCGGTTTTGTGATCTGCTTCGGTGTATGTTTGATCTCACCAAGCTCTTCTTCTGAGATCACAACCGTCTTGGCATCGTTGTCAACTGTAGTAAGCTTTACAAAATCACCCTGGGGATCGATCAGAGAATGCTTCAGATCTGCGATCACATCCTCCATACGGCTGTAACGACGATCTACACTTTTCTGTGTACATTTCAGAATGATCTGCTCCAGACTGTACGGAAGGTCCGGTGTATAAACACTTGGCGGAACCATCTCTTCCTGCAGATGCTTGATAGCGATCGCCACAGTGGTATCTCCGTCAAAAGGAACTCTTCCTGTGACCATCTCATACAGTGTGATTCCAAGAGAATAGATATCGCTCTTCTCATCGCTGTATCCGCCTCTCACCTGCTCAGGTGAGCTGTAATGTACAGATCCCATTACATTGGAGCTGATCGTATTGGAAGATGCAGCTCTGGCAATTCCAAAGTCTGTCACCTTTACTTTACCATCTGTGGAGATAATGATATTCTGGGGTTTCACATCTCTGTGAACGATACCATGGCTGTGTGCCGCCTCCAGACCCATAGAAACCTGGATTGCGATACTTGTAGCCTCTTTAATGGAAAGCTTTCCCTTCTTGGAGATGTATTCCTTCAGAGTGATACCCTCGATCAGTTCCATAACAATGTAATAAATACCGCCGTCATCTCCTACGTCAAATACATTGACGATATTCGGATGTGTAAGACCAGCTGCCGCCTGGGCCTCACTTCTGAATTTCTTTATAAACGTGGTGTCTTCCCGAAACTCCGGTTTCAGGACCTTCACTGCAACAAAACGGTTCAGCTTATGGTCCATAGCCTTATAGACATCTGCCATTCCGCCAGTTCCGATTTTTCCTACGATCTCATAGCGCTCGGCTATGATCATTCCCGTCTTCAACATGCTTCCACCTCATTCGTGAATGGCTCTACCAGTACGACTGCAATATTATCCTTACCACCATTCTGATTTGCTTCCCGAAGGAGCGCACTGCCCTTCTGATCAATATCTGCTTCCGGATCGGATATGATCTCCTGGATCTTCTCATCTTCAACCATATTGCTGAGACCGTCTGAACACATCAGGATCGTACATCCTTTTTCAAGTTTCAGATCAAAGAAATCCACATCCACCGTTTTCTCCGCGCCAAGTGCCCTTGTAATGATGTTCTTATCCGGATGATTCCGTGCTTCCGCTTCGCTGATCTCGCCCATTCTCACCATTTCCTGTACCAGGGAATGATCTCTGGTGACCTGGCGGATCCCGTCCTGGATCACATATAAACGGCTGTCACCCACATTGGCTACATAGGCATACTGATCTACAATAGTCGCCACCACCATAGTGGTTCCCATGCCCCGGAGGTTTTCGTCTTCCTGCGCACGGTTTCTGATCTCCGTGTTCGCAGCTTCGATCGCATGACGAATAACCTTCACAGGATTGTAATCCGCATCTTCACGGATTTCATCCACAAGGATCCGTACTGCATGTGAGGATGCATAGTCACCGGCGTTATGTCCGCCCATTCCGTCCGCGACTGTGAAAAGATTAGGCAGATTTCCAACCGGACCTTCAGATGCAAACACGTAATCCTGATTCATCTTCCGCTTCTGCCCTACATCAGTAGCTGAGTATATCCTCATGTCACTTCTCGCTTTCTGTTTTTTCCATGTAACTTTTTCTTAGCTGTCCACAGGCACCGTCGATATCGCTGCCCATTTCCCTTCTAATAGTAACATTAATTCCGTATTTTTCAAGTTTTATTTTGAAATTCTCCACAGCCTGTCGAGTAGACCTCACATAGGAGCGTTCCTTGATGGGATTGACCGGAATCAGATTTACATGGCAATTAATGCCTTTTATACGGCCTGCCAGCTGTCTCGCATCTTCTTCACTGTCGTTGACGCCGGCTACAAGACTGTACTCAAAGGTGATCCTTCGGCCTGTTTTGTCAAAATAATTTCTGCAGGCATCCAGAACCTCATCCATAGAATACTTATTCGCGATCGGCATCAGTTCCTGTCGTTTTTCATCATTTGGAGCATGAAGGGAAAGTGCCAGAGTGATCTGAAGCTTTTCTTCAGCCAGATCATACATCTTCGGCACGATCCCACAGGTAGAAACCGTCACATTTCTCTGACTGATCCCAAGACCGTTTTCGTCGGTAAGGATCCGGACAAAACGGACAAGATTGTCATAATTATCCATCGGCTCACCGGTTCCCATCACAACTACATTGGCCACACGTTCACCGGTATCTGCCTGGATACGGTAAATCTGATCCAGCATCTCGGACGGTTTCAGGCATCTGGTCAGTCCTCCGATGGTAGATGCACAGAATCTGCATCCCATACGGCAACCCACCTGAGAAGAAATGCACACAGAATTTCCGTGGTGATACCGCATGAGAACACTCTCGATCACATTTCCATCTTCCAGCTGGAACAGATATTTTCTGGTTCCGTCAATTTTTGAGATCCTTACATCTGCCTGGGTCAGTGCTGTGATCGGATAAGCCGAAAGCTTTTCCCTGAGGCTTTTGGAAAGATTTGTCATTTCATCCCAGGAGGTAACCAGCTGCTGGTGAAGCCATGCATAGATCTGTTTCGCCCGGAAAGGCTTTTCACCGATCTTTGTCATGAATTCCTTCAATTCCTCCATGGTCATGGATTTTACATCTGTCATTTTCTGTTATTTCCTTCTGAATCTGGCAATAAAGAATCCATCTGTCTTATGTATTCCCGGCAGAAGCTGCAGATAGCCAAGCTTCGTGGACTTACAGTGCAGTTCCTCCGGAATATACGGATCCAGGCTTTCCAGCCGGTACGGATAATTCTTTAAAAACCATAATACATTTTCTTCGTTTTCTTCCCGGGCAATGGTACATGTGCTGAAGATCAGCGTTCCATCCGGTTTCACATACTTTGCAGCCTTATCCAGGATCATTCTCTGGAGCATTACGATCTCTTCCTGTTTCTGCGGAGTTGCCCGGTATTTGATTTCCGGTTTCTTGCCGATAACTCCATAACCGGAGCACGGTACATCCGCGATCACAATATCCGCAGCCTGTTCGGAATCCGGATCATATACCGTTGCATCCTGAACTCTGGCTTCCACATTGATCACTCCGGTCCTGTGGATGTTTTCTTTGATAAGATCTGCCTTATACTGACTTACATCTCTGGCATCCACATTTCCGTAATCCCCCATTTTGTCTGCCGCATGGATGCTTTTTCCACCTGGTGCAGCGCACATGTCGATGATATGGTCACCTTTTTTCGGACTTGCAGCTTCCGCTACAAGCATAGAGCTTACATCCTGCACCAGGATCTTTCCCTGAAGGAAGGTCTCAAGTGTCAAAATATGATTGTAATCGGAAATCTTCAGTGCATAGGGAAGATAAGGAGCCTGTTCTACTGTCACTCCCTGAGACTTCAAACTGGTGACGATTTCTCTCAGAGACGCCTTATGAGTACGGCACCGTACTGTGATCGGTCTTTCTGTCAGAAAATCCTCCAGGATCTTCTCCGTAGTCTTCACTCCGTAGGCTGCTTTCCATTTTTCTACCAGATATTCCGGCATGGAATATTTCACAGAAAGATAACGAACTTCGTTTTCTTCCCTGGAAGGAAGCTCCAGATCACCGATCTCTCTTGCGATCGTACGGAGCACCCCGTTGACAAAGGGCTTTAGATTATAAAAGCCTTTTCGCTGTGCCAGCTTTACCGCTTCATTGCATACTGCACTGTCCGGAACACTGTCCATAAATTTCAGCTGATATACCGCACTTCTCAGGATCTCACGGATCTGCGGTTTCATCTTGTTTACAGAAACCTTGGAAAAAGAATCGATGACATAATCAATATAGATCCTGTATTCCAGGGTTCCCTCACATACTCTTGTAATAAAGCTACGTTCCTGTTTCGGAAGAAACTGATATTTGGAAAGCGCATTCCGGATCGCAATATGGCTGTGCTCACCCTCCTCCTCGATCTGTAACAGGATCTCAAGGATCAGTTCTCTGGTATTTACTCCGCTGCTAATCACGATCTCTACCTCCTGCAAGGATAATCAGTCTCAGAAGCTGCAGAATAGATGCCGCCAGAGCTGCTACATAGGTAAGCGCTGCCGCTGTAAGTACTTTTCTTGCACCCTTTTTTTCATCTGCACCTAAGATACCTGTACTTTCCAGCATTTTAAGCGCTCTGGAAGACGCATTGATCTCAACCGGAAGTGTCACCAGCTGAAACAGTACTGCCAGTGAAAACAAAACAATTCCCAGAGTTACCAGCGGATCAATGGAAAAGATCAGTCCTGCGATAAACAGCGGCCATGAAAGCTGGGAACCAATATTTGCGGCAGGTACAATGGCTGAACGGATATTCAGTGGTGCATAATTGATCGCATCCTGGATCGCATGGCCACATTCATGTGCTGCCACCCCCACAGCCGCCAGAGAATTTCTTCCATAAATATCTTCTGAAAGGGAAACCGTTTTCGTTCTCGGATCATAGTGATCCGTAAGACTTCCGCGGATCGGAACCACCTGTACGTCTGTGATCCCAGCCGCTCTCAGGATCCTCTGTGCAGCTTCCGCACCGGTGATACCTGAATGACTCCGGACCTTTTTATAGACTGCAAAGGTACTGCGCAGCTTCGCAGATGCCGCAAGAGAAAGAAGCATTCCGATCACGAGCAAAAGAATCGTGGGGTCCATTCCCCATCCGTAATAACCATATCCGTACATAACTCATCACTCCCTGGAATCTCTGAACATGTCTCCTGGTTTCAACTGATATCCCCGAAGGAACGCATCCGCTTCCATGCGTTTTTTGCCTTCCAGCTGCACTTCATGAAGCACGAGTACCTTCTGGCCGCATGCTACCTGGATTCCTCCTTTGTCAGCGGCTATCACAGTTCCCGGTGCTTCCTGTGCCTGTTTTTCCAGAACAGAGCTCTTCCAGACCTTCAATGTTTTTCCATTGATAAAGGTAAAAGCGCTTGGCCATGGATCAAGGCCTCTTACCAGACGCTCCAGTTCTTCCGCATTTTTGCTGAAATCCAGAAGCCCCATTTTTTTTGAGATCATGGCAGCATATGGTGTTGGACTCTCCTCCGGCTGTTTCTCGCGGGTTGCAGTTCCGTCAAAAATGGACGGTAAAGTCTGTACCAGAAGCTCTGCACCTGCCTGTGCGAGCTTATCAAACAAGCTTCCACCTGTCTCATCTTTGGCAAGCGGAACCACGATCTTGGAAATCATATCACCGGTATCCAGACCGGTTCCCATCTGCATAATGGTAACGCCGGATTCTTTTTCACCGTCGATCACCGCCTGCTGGATTGGTGCAGCTCCACGATATTTAGGAAGCAGAGACGCATGGATATTGATACATCCGAATCTCGGCATATCCAGGATGCTCTTTGGAATGATCTGCCCGAATGCCGCAACAATGATGATGTCCGGTGCAAGATTTTTCAGTTCTTCCACAAATTCAGGATCTCTTACCTTCACCGGCTGCAGTACCGGGATCCCGTGTTTCAGTGCTTCTTCTTTTACAGGAGTAGGCATCATAGTTTTGCCTCTGCCCTTCGGTTTGTCCGGCTGTGTGATCACAGCCTCCACTTCATATCCGTTCTCTGCCAGTGCTGCAAGAGGCGCCACCGCAAAGTCCGGAGTTCCCATATAAATAATCTTCATAGTATCCGCCTTTAGTCTTCTTCATCATAAGTTACCTTGTGAAGTTCTCCCTCCACAAGTTCTGTATACATTTTTCCATCCAGATGGTCAATCTCATGACAGAACGCTCTTGCCAGAAGGCCCTCTCCCTCGTAGATCTGTTCGTTCATATTTACATCAAATGCTTTTACCTTCACATAGTTCGGACGTGTTACCTGTCCTGCCATTCCCGGAACGCTCAGGCATCCCTCGTCACCGGTCTGCTCGCCGCTTGTCTCAAGGATCTCCGGATTGATCAGCACGATCGGGCCCTCACCTACATCGATGACAACGATACGTTTCAGGATTCCTACCTGTGGTGCAGCGAGGCCAACACCCATTGCATCATACATGGTATCCAGCATATCTGTGATCAGTTCCCCGATCCTCGGTGTCATTTTGTCTACTGTCCGGGATTTTTTTGTCAGTACAGAATCCCCCTGTACACGGATTGTTCTAAGTGCCATTTTTCTTCTCCTTTAATTCATATCAAATTGAATGTATATTTTCCGGAATCCGGAATTTATCTCTATATATTTCTCCAGCTTCTCTCTGACTGCTGTGAGAAAGCAGATATCCCTGTGCTTCAGATGGATCACCTGACGATAAACATCCTTTACCTTACCTACCGATGCAGCTGCAGGTCCGATCATGTGAAGCTCTTCCTTCGGACTTACCCTGCGGATAAAAACTTCTATATAATACATGGCATTTTTCAGAAGTTCTTCATCCTGGCAGGCGCCAAAAACAGTCATCATATGGGCTGCCGGCGGATAGTCCAGAAGCATCCGATACCCCATTTCTTCTTTATAAAATTTCTTATAATCCTGAATAGCCGCAGCCTGGATACTGTAATGCTCCGGCTGATATGTCTGGATCACCGCCTGCCCCGGCCGATTCCCTCTGCCGGAACGTCCAACTGCCTGAGTCAGAAGCTGGAATGTACGCTCCCCGCAGTGATAGTCATCCATATTCAGCGAAAGATCTGCTGCAATCACTCCTACCAGAGTCACATTCGGAAAATCATGTCCCTTGACGATCATCTGGGTCCCCACCAGAATATCTGCCTCATGCTTTGCAAAAGAAGCCAGGATCTTCTCATAGCTGTCCTTGGTCCTTGTGGTATCAAAATCCATTCGAAGTACCCTGGCTTTCGGGAATTCTTTTTCAATGACCTTCTCGATCTGCTGGGTTCCTGCCTTAAATCCACCAATGTGCGGTGAACCACAGGACGGACAGATTTCCGGTTTCACAGTCTCATAGCCGCAATAATGACAGATCAGACGATTGCCATTGTGTTCACTTAGAGATACATCACAGTGGGGACATTTCATAACGTGACCGCAGGCTCTGCAGGAAACAAAGCCCGCATATCCTCTCCGGTTCAGAAACAGCATGGCCTGTTCTCTTCTTTCAAGGACCTGCTCCAGATCCCTCTTCAGCTCCAGACTCAGTACCGAGCGGTTTCCTTTCTTTAATTCTTCCCGAAGATCCACGATTGATACCTGTGGAAGAGGCCTTTCCTCATAACGTGCGTTTAACTTTACCAGAAGATATTCTCCGTCACAGGCATGACTGTAGGCTTCCAATGACGGAGTGGCTGATCCCATGACCACACGGGCATGTTCCATTCGTGCCCTCTCAATGGCAGTCTCACGTGCATGGTACCTTGGCGTATTCTCACTTTTGTAGGTGGGTTCATGCTCTTCGTCGATAACGATCAGTCCCAGATCTGAAAACGGTGTGAACAGTGCGGATCTGGGTCCTACCATCACCTGGATCTCACCACGTTTTGCTCTTTTGAACTGATCATAACGTTCTCCCTGGGAAAGTCTGGAGTTCAGAACCGAAACCTTATCTCCGAACATGGCATAAAAGCGCCTGACTGTCTGATAAGTAAGCGCGATCTCAGGGATCAGCACGATCGCCTGTTTTCCCTCCTCCAGTACCTTCTGGATCAGGCGCATATAAACCTGGGTCTTTCCGCTTCCGGTCACTCCGAAAAGAAGTGCAGGCCTTGGGTCCGGCTCCTGCCATTCCCGAAAGATCTGCTCTGCCGCCAAAAGCTGTTCCTGGTTCAGACTCAGCTCCATGTTCTCCTTCACCAGGCCGAGCCCCTCGGGAATGCGATACATTTCCTGACTTTCAATAGTTATCAGACCTTTTTTTTCAAAAAAATCAAGAACGGAAATGCCGGCTCCAAGCTCTTTAGAGGCATAGGTATAATCCAGGCTCCCGGCCTCCAGGATTGCCCGAAGGAACCGCTCACGTGCTTTAAAGCGGCTGCCTTCCAGCTTGCCAAGAAGTGCCTGACCCTCTTCCTTTTTCCTGTAAAAAAAATCAGCCTTTTCTCTTTTGCACGGACCTTGTCTTTTACAGGCAGAACTGTTTTCAGCGCCTGGATCATGGTGGAGCCATAGGTCTCCTTCATCCAGGCCGCAAGTGCGATCAGCCGGGATTCTGTTGTCTCACTGTCTGTGGATACTCCCCGGATCTCCTTGAGCTTTGACGCATCATATTTTGCCGTTCCGGAAATCCCGGTCACATAGCCTTTCCGAAGGGTATTTCCCTTTCCGAAGGGCACTGTGACCACAACTCCGGGTTTTATTGCCTGCACCAGTTCCTCAGGTACACGATACTGAAAATCCCGGTCCAGCTTTTCATGAGAAATATCAATGATCACATCTGCATAGATCATCCATTTACGCTTTCTGATCTTCTTCCAGGATCTCCCGGATCAGTACACGCTCATCCATGGGATATTTCTTACCCTTGATCTCCTGATAATCCTCATGGCCCTTTCCGGCAAGGACGATGATATCTCCCGGCTCACCATGATGGATCGCGTAGGCGATCGCCTCTTTACGATCCGGGATCTCTACATATTTTCCATCTGTTTTTGCCATTCCGATCTTAATATCATCGATGATGGCCTGTGGATCCTCATCTCGCGGATTATCTGAAGTAATGATGGTCAGATCTGCCATCTTTCCTGAAACCTCACCCATCTCATAACGGCGCAGCTTGGAACGGTTTCCGCCACAGCCAAACAGGCATACCAGTCTGTGCGGATCATATTCCTTCAGTGTTCCGAGAAGGCTCTCCAGCGCCATGGCATTATGTGCGTAATCGATCATCAGTGTGAATTCGTCAGATACCTTGATCATCTCAATACGGCCTTTGACCCTGGCCACCTTCAGAGCTTTGATGATATTCTCCTCGGATACCTTAAAATGACGGCAGATGGCAATGGCAGTCAGAGAATTGTAAATGCTGAACTTACCTGGAATATCGATCTCCACAGGAAAATCCATAAGTCCCTTAACATGATAGGAAATTCCCAGATAGCCCTTTCTTCCAACGAGTCTGGCGTCCTCTGCACGGAGATCTGCTTTTTCGGAAAATCCATAGGTTTCAAGTTTACAGGTGTGGCCTTCGATAATGCGGTCAAAGTGTTCATCGTCACGATTTACGATACCAACCTTACACTGTCTGAGAAGCATGGATTTGCAGTGCAGATAATCATCAAAGTCCTTATGCTCATTCGGTCCGATATGATCTGGTTCAATATTTGTGAAAATTCCAAAATCAAACACAAATCCCTGGGTCCTGTGAAGCATCAGTCCCTGTGAGGAAACCTCCATAACGACCGCATCGCAGCCTGCTTCTACCATATCATGAAAATATTTCTGTACCATATAGGATTCCGGTGTCGTGTTGGCTGCCGGGATATGCTTCTCCCCGATAACAGCCTCGATGGTTCCGATCAGACCAACCTTATATCCGGCATTCTCAAGGATTGATTTCACCATATAGGTTGTAGTTGTTTTTCCTTTGGTTCCGGTGATACCGATGGTTTTGAGCTTTTCTGCCGGATGTCCGAACCATGCTGCTGAAATAAAGGCCATGGCGTAACGGGTATCCTCTACCTGGATCACTGTCACATCCTCCGGTGCCTCCACCGCTTCTTCCACGATGAGTGTCTTCGCACCCTTTGCCACAACATCAGGTATAAATTTATGTCCATCCACAACCGCACCTCTGATGCAGATAAAAAGGCTCCCTTCTTCTACTTTGCGGGAATCATATACAACAGAAGAAACCTCCTGCTCTGTACTTCCCTGAAGGCATTTGTATTCAAGATGTTCCAATAAGGATAAAAGATTCATTTTTCTCCTCCATCTTCCCTTTTTCCGGTCTGACGGGCAGCACACCGGAGGCGGGAAATATACTGTTCTTATTTTCTGTACATACCATATAGAATAGCACACCTCCCCCCTGTTTTCAACGTTTCTTTGAGGTACGGCCGCCTTGTAAAATATCAGCTTGTTACTGTTCACTCCGTTCTCAGTAACATCAGCTTTTTCCATAAATATCCGCATATTTTTTCCGGAACCAGATGCCGCCCAGCACAGTCACCAAAGCTGTCACTGCCAGAAGCGTCCACAAATCCCTCCTGGTATCATCTCCGGTCTTCGGATGTGTGGACGCAGTTCTTGCCATCTGTATCTGACCGGAAGCCGGACCCTGGTCATCTCCCTGCAAAGGCAGCCCTTCTTCCGGCGTAATAGCCACCTCTCCTTTTACCATGACAGAAGCGGAGGCCTCCATCAATCGCTCTCCGGTTTCCTGGCTTGTGACCGTCACCTGGTTAAAAAGCTTCTGATCCGCTGTTTTTCCCGGGATCTTCACCACAGCCTGAAGAGAAACTGCCTCTCCCGGCGGGATCTGTTGGATCATTGCCTTTGTACGGCTGCTGTTGAGCGTTACACCTTCCTGCTCCAGAAACTGTGCATGGATCCCTGCTGCCTGAAAGCGCTCCGTTCCCACAACCGAATGAAGCGTTTTTTCACCGGTATTCACGATACAGATCTGATAGGTCACAGTCTCACCCGGTGCAGCGGTTTCTTTGTCTGCAGTTTTCTTTACAGAAAGATCCGCCTTCAGTGCCTCCAGACCATTTATAGTGGAGGCGTTCTTCCGGATCACTTCATCCGCTCTGTCCTTCACCCTGGCCTCTGCTTCCACCTGGTGCTCCAGATCTTTTTCCTGTTCATCCAGAAGCGGCGCCTGTATATAAAAGCTCCTGCTCTCTCCGGCTTTTAATTCTGCAAATTCCGCCACAGTTCCTTCTGTCAGAAGGCCTTCTGCATCTTCCCACAGCTGCCGGATCTTAGGGCAGGAAAGGCTGCTGGTCAGACGGATATCTGCAAGATCCAGCTTTCCGGTATTAGCGATCTCTACCTGATAACGGATGGTCTGCCCTGCTTTCATTTTTTCATTCTGTGCAGTTACCGACAATTCCATATCAGCCTCAGCAGCCTCCACGTCCAGCATAGGCGAGATTCCCTCTGCGATCACCAGCTCTTCCCCGTTTTCTTCTGTCATGAGAAAGGTTCCCGCACCGGTACAGTCCTTCTGGAGCGGTTCCTCCTGAGTCACAGGATAACTGCTTTTCTCTGCCGGAAAACGGTATTCCTGCCGCAGAATCAGCGGGATACGGAAAAAGATCTCATCCTGCCCGTTCTGCTCCACGTTCAGCACGCTTTCCAGCTTTGTGATCTCTGTAGCTTCACCGCTCTGGCTCCTTACAGAAATCTGCTGTGCAGCCATATTTTTCGGGACAGAATCCGTTTCCGGAACAAAATACTCCGAAATATACGTGACCAGCGTCAGCTTTTGCGTCTCCTCAGACTCACTTTCCTCTTCATTCCCTACATTTTCCCCTCCGGTCGACGTTCCTTCCGGTGTGAGCGGACCCGTTTTCTCCTGCTCTTCATCCTCCGGCTGTACTGTTTCCCCGGATGCCAGCTGCTCCACGTGCTCATATGCTTCCTCCATTTCTATTCCGATTCCTTCCACAACCTTATCCACCGGCAATTCCTGTTCTGCCTTCTCTTCCTGCTGCAAGTCATCCTCATCCTTTGAAAGTTCCTGTTCTGGCTCTTCTTCCTGCTGCCAATCATCCTCTGGCAGCTCCTGTTCTGACTCCTTTTCCTGCTGCAAGTCATTCTCTGGCAGCTCCTGTTCTATCTCTTCTTCCTGCTCCACCGATGGATCTTCAATCTTCTGAAGTTCATCGTCCCACTTCTCATTTTTCTCCTTATCCTCCGAAAACCTTCTCCCGGACAGCCATTCATTCAGGCCGCGAATCCGGATCCCAAGCTCCGCCTGTCCGGATTCTATGTCTTTCCAGAACACACTCTGATCGATAAACGGTGCCTGTCCCGGCAAAAAATCTGCTCCCAGAGTCAGCTCCGGTTCTATTGTTCCTCCCAGCATGGCTCCTGCCAGCACTGTCACAATTCCGGCTTTCTTCATCTGTTTCCATATTCTGTTTTTCATGGCTCTTCCTCATTTCTGCCTGATCTGGCATTTCTTATACACATGTTTTTTACAGAAACTTACTTTTCCACAGACAAAGGCATCCCTCCCCGGCAAATGATGCATGATCAATATTTTTTTCGATAAAATAAAATGGATTTCTGCATCGAAACGATGCGTGAACAGATCCCGCAGAATGCAGGATCAAGACTTTTTCAATGTATCACATTTTCAGGCCATGCGCAACCGGATATAAAAATTATAAAGTTTGTTTAAACTTTCTTTATAAATTTTCCATTTCTTTTAGATTAACGACATATTTTAAACATATTTTCTCTATATAATAGGTGTTGGATAGATGAAAAACCACTCTCTATCTCCCCCCTCAAAAAATAGTAGGAAGCAAACCGTCTGACTGGATCAGGCGGTTTTTCCTGTCTCGGAAAACACTCGATTTTCTATTGCATTTCCCACATAGGTCTTTTATAATAAAATATAATACTCGTACGTCGTTTTCGATGTACTCGTTACTGGATACAGTAACTGATTTCATTCCAATTTTTAAGAGAAACGAGGTATTTCCTATGAGCGAAAAAACCGTAGTAGTTGCATTAGGCCACCGGGCACTTGGCACCACACTTCCAGAGCAAAAAACAGCTACAAAACTCGCAGCGAAGGTAATCGCAGATCTGGTAGAGGAGGGAACCCGCGTAGTGATCTCCCACAGCAACGGTCCGCAGGTAGGGATGATCCACACCGCAATGAATGAATTCGGTAAGGCACATCCTGATTATACATTTGCACCAATGTCCGTATGTTCCGCCATGAGCCAGGGTTATATCGGCTATGACCTTCAGAACGCCATCCGTGCTGAGCTTATCTCCAGAGGGATCTACAAACCGGTCAGCACAGTTCTGACACAGGTTGTCATCGATCCATACGATGAAGCATTTGCAGAGCCGGAGAAGATCATTGGACGTGTTCTTAACGCAGAAGAGGCCGAAGCTGAAGAAGAAAAAGGAAACTTTGTCACAAAGGTGGGCGAGGGCCAGTACAGACGTATCCTTGCAGCACCGAAGCCACAGAAGATCGTAGAGATTGAAACCGTAAAGGTCCTCTCTGCAGCAGAGCAGATCGTCATTGCCGCAGGCGGTGGCGGAATCCCGGTTCTTGAGCAGGGAACTCAGCTGAATGGTGCCAGCGCCATCATCGAGAAAGACCTGGCAGCAGGACTTCTTGCAGAAGAACTGAACGCTGACACTCTGATGATCCTTACAAGCGTCGAGAAAGTAAGCCTTGACCATAATACGGATCACGAATCTTATCTGGATACTATTTCCACAGAAGATGCCAAGAAATATATTGCCGGCAAACAGTTTGCGGCAGGCTCCATGCTTCCTAAGATCGAAGCAGGTGTTTCCTTCGTGGAGAAGGGAACCGGACGCCGTACCATCATCACAGACATGGCCCATGCAAAAGACGGCTACCGTGAGAAGACCGGAACTATCATTAAATGATCATTTTACGGACTCAGAATACAAAGTGAACTATAAAACTTCACTTTACATAAAAATATCCCGCAGACAGCTGCTGGTCTTACCGGCAGCTCTGCGGGATATTTTTATATTATCTGGCTGTCCGATCACTGTTCCACAGTTGATCGGACAGCTAGCATTTACATAGATTTTCGCTCAGCGATCTCAGCCATCTTCGCCTCATTCAGGCGGGTATCTCCATGGACACGGCTGTAGGAAAGATATCCGTTCATACGGTCGATCTTGGTCAGGTTTCTGGAACCGCAGACAGGGCATACATCCATCTCCAGTTCCTCATGACCACAATCGTCACAGTATGCAAGAGAAAGGTTCACTCCCTCATAATATCCCAGATCCATGGCTCTGCGGATCAGTGTACGGATAGCTTCCTTATTGTAGCCGATCGGATAACGTACATACTGAATCTTACCGCCATTGCAGAGCTCCCAGAAACGTCCCTCCAGATCCTGTTTCTCGATCGGAGTCACATCCTCTGTTACATGGCAGTGGAAGCTGTTGCTCACATATGGTCTGTCAGAAACGCCCTCAATGATTCCATACATCTTACGGAACTGCTCTACCTGCAGGCCACAAAGACTCTCTGCCGGTGTTCCGTAGATCGCATAAAGATAACCATCTTCCTTCTTGTACTGATTTACCTTGTCATTGATATATTTCAAGACCTCCAGAGCAAACGCCCCATCCTCGGCAATGGATTTGCCATTGTAAAGTTCCTGAAGCTCATTTAACGCTGTGATACCGAAGGAAGCTGTCATAGGCTTCAGGATCTTGCCAATCTTTTCATTCGGTTTCAGATGTCCGCCGTAGAAACCGCCTTCACAATATGCAAGCGGGTTGGTGGATGCACGCATCTGTCCCAGATATTCGTAAGTGCGAATATGCAGGTTACGGATCATTTCCAGATAGAAATCCAGAACCTCATAAAAATCTCTGCTCTCCGCTCTGGCTTTTGCAAGGATCATCGGAAGATGAAGGCTTACCGCACCAATGTTAAAACGTCCCACAAAAACAGGCGTATCATTCTCATCCGCCGGCTCCATACCGCCACGCTCATACCACGGACTTAAGAAAGCACGGCATCCCATCGGGCTGATGACCTTCTTGTATTTCCTGTACATACTGGAAATATAGCCTGCGCCGGACATAGACAGCCAGTCCGGATACATGGTTTTGGAGGAACACTCCACACCAGCCTCAAAAATATCCTCACAGCACTTTCCTGGACCATGGATCTCTTTGTCATAAAGGAATACGATCTTCGGGAAAAGTACCGGTTTCTTGTGTCCGGCCTTACCCTGTCCTCCCTGATGGACCTCAAGAAGGGAAATCGTACACATCTTCTCAAACTGCTCGGTTCCGAGACCAAGTGTCACCGTAACAAACGGATAATCACCTCTGGAAGAACCGACGGTATTCAGCTTGTACTCAATTCCCTGCCAGCCCTGGTCATAATCCCTGCGGACCTTATCAAGAGCATACTCAATAGCTCTCTCCTCACGGCCACTCCAGCTCTCGTCCGAGTATTTCATAAATTCGGAAATATATTTATCATAGCTCTTCTTTGCATACGGTGCCAGGATCTTATCAACCTCCGGCACTGTAAAGCCACCATACTGCTGTGCTGCTGTACTGAGAATGATATCCCCCATAACATCAAAGGCTGTATCCAGAGTCTTCGGCTCGTTATACCAGACATTACCCATCTCAAAACCGCCACTTAAAACAGCTGCCACATCGAACAGACAGCAATTCATGGTATCCAGACGTGCAGACTGGTCATGAATATAAATGTAGCCGTCCTTACATGCCTGAAGCTCATTACGGTTCATAAAAAACTTCCGATAGAGTTCCTTGTTCAGCTCATTAAAGATCAGGCTTCGTTTCGTGGCAACAAGGGCGCTGTCTGTATTGGCATTACTTTTATCACCGATATAACGGATCGCCTGACTCTTGGTATAGACATCATCCATCATATGGATAAAATCCAGCTTGTAATTCCGATAATCACGGTAGCTCTTGGCAACTGCCGGATTCACACGCTCCAGAGCCCCCTCCACGATATTGTGCATCTCCTGGATCTCAATCTCATTCTTTCCAAGGGAATCCGCATGCTCCTGGGCAAAACGGCAGATAAAATCCTTCTCCTCGTCTGAAAAAGTATAAAGAATACGCTCTGCGGATTTGTTCACGGCAGCCACGATCTTCTGCGGATTAAACTCCTCTCTTGTCCCGTCTTTCTTGATCACATATAACATTGCTCATCCCTCCCTGTGCTATATATAAGTCGCTATGCAAAATACTATATATAGTACCTATATCTTCTATATATTGTTTTTCATCTATATGTTGTGCTAGGCATGAGTATAACACAGCTGAGGAGAAAAGAAAAGGGATATTTCTGTATACACGAAAATACAGACACTTAGCACTGCCTGATCTCACTGCAGAAATATTCTCACAAATTTGTTCCGATCCAGTCTGCAAGAAAATCCCATAATTTCGGAAGCAGAATGGCCAGTGTCACTATAAACCATATGATCCAGCCTGCCCCGCTGCTTTTCTGATCTTTTTTTGCTGTTTTTTCCCTGATCTAAAACTTCTGCACGATTTCTGCCCACCGTTGTTTTATTCCTGGTATTAACTGCCGCTGCAGTCTTACGTCCGGCTGCTGCACCTGTATTCCGGCTTCTGGTTAGATTCCGATTCAAATCGGTATTGCGGCTTGCATTCGTATTCCGATTTATGTTTGTATTCCGGTTTGCGTTCGTATTCCGGTTTACGTTCGTATTCCGGTTTACGTTTCCGTTATGTTGTGTTGTTTGATCAGCATCCTGTCCATACTGCCGCATCATATCCCGCACTTTGGCGGAAGCATGTTTATAATGTATCTCCCGGGGCTCATTCAAATGATATAACACTTCATCATTTCTGTAAGGCATCCCACATAATGAACACCTGCCATTTACAACCTTACCCCCACAAACCTGACACCTTTGACCTGCCATAAGCTCCCTCCATTCTATCCGTCAAAACGGATATTTATATTTCCGTCGTAAACATAAGCATTCTTTTTTCAGTATATCACACCAGGCATTTAATACCCAGCATTTTTCTACGATACCCCAAAAGACTTCCCCTCTCATTATATTGCCACTCCACCCATTTTCTGCTATAATACCCCACAGAGCAATAAGCCTAAAAATCATCAGGAGGAGCCGATAATGAATACAATCACAATCCCCGCAACCTATCATGCAGACCTGAACCTCCATGACACACAGATTGCGATCAAAACAGTAAAAGATTTCTTCCAGCAGACACTCTCACAGAAGCTGAACCTTCTTCGAGTATCCGCTCCAACATTTGTAGCACCGGAATCCGGCCTTAATGACAACCTTAATGGTGTAGAGCGCCCGGTAAGCTTTGATATCAAGGCTATCGAAGGAAGCAACGCCGAAATCGTACACTCCCTTGCCAAATGGAAACGCTACGCACTGAAAAAATACGGATTTTCTCACGGAGAAGGTCTTTACACAGATATGGTAGCCATCCGCCGGGATGAAGATCTGGACAATATCCACTCTGTTTACGTAGACCAGTGGGACTGGGAAAAGATCATCTCCAAAGAAGAACGTTCCATGGAGACTCTCAAGGAAACCGTACGCACCATTTACAGTGTCCTTCGTAAAACTGAGAAATACATGGCTGTACAGTATGACTACATCGAGGAGATCCTTCCGAAGGATATCTTCTTTATCACAACTCAGGAACTTCTTGACATGTATCCGGACTGCACACCGAAGGAACGTGAATATCGGATCACCCGTGAAAAGGGCGCTGTCTTCCTTATGAAAGTCGGCAAAACCCTCACCAACGGCGAGCGCCACGACGGACGTGCCCCGGACTATGATGACTGGGAACTGAACGGTGATATCCTCGTATACTATCCGGTACTTGACATTGCCCTTGAGCTTTCCTCAATGGGAATCCGTGTTGACGAGGACGCACTTGACCGCCAGCTTACCGAAGCAGGCTGTGATGACCGAAGAGAGCTTCCATTCCAGAAAGCAATCCTGAACAAAGAGCTTCCGTACACCATCGGTGGTGGTATCGGACAGTCCAGGATCTGTATGTTCTTCCTTCGTAAAGCACACATCGGAGAAGTACATGTCTCTCTCTGGCCGAAGGAGATCACAGATGCTGCAGAGACACACGGACTTCAGCTTCTCTAAAACAGCCTACAGATTTATTTATAATTTTCGCGGAAATGAGGTAATAACGTGAACATTCTGTTTTTTCTGATTCCCAAAAGCGAAGTAGCCTACATCTTTGAGGATGAAACTCTTCGCCAGACCCTCGAAAAAATGGAGCACCGCAAGTACTCCTGCATTCCTATCCTCACCATGGACGGCAAATATCTCGGCACCATCTCAGAGGGAGATCTCCTCTGGGGCATGCGCCGTGCAGATATCCACGACATCAAGGAAACAGAGGGAATCCCGATCATGGCGATCCCACGCCGTGCCACCTACAAACCGGTCCATGCAGATTCCAATATGGAAGATCTCCTGGATCGTGCCATTAATCAGAACTTCGTACCGGTGGTAGATGACCAGGGCTCCTTCATCGGGATCATAACCAGAAAATCTATCATCAAATACTGTTACAACGAAATAAAAGCCGCACAAAAAACTGCCGGTGAAGAAATCCACTGAGCAGCGGAAAGAAAAAGGATTTTTTTGCAACTAGCACTACAAAAAACGGATGCTTTATCTCCTGCAGCATTTCCACAGGAGGATAAAGCATCCGTTTTTAATATTCTTATATTTATAATGTCATTATAATGTCTTTGAAAGAAACTCTCGAAGTCTCTTATTCTTTGGATTTGCAAAGAATTCCTTAGGAGAATTTTCTTCCTGGATCTTTCCTTCATCAATGAAGAGGACTCTGGTTGCCACCTCGCGGGCAAAGCCCATCTCATGAGTTACCACAACCATGGTCATGCCGGATCTTGCAAGCTCCTGCATCAGTTCCAGAACCTCTCCTACCATCTCCGGATCAAGAGCAGATGTAGGCTCATCAAATAGCATCACGTCCGGGTTCATGGCAAGAGATCTTGCAATGGCGATACGCTGCTTCTGACCGCCGGAAAGCATGTCCGGATAGGAATCTGCCTTATCCGGAAGACCTACTCGCTCCAGAAGCTCCAGTGCCGTTTTTTCAGCCTCTTCCTTACTCATAAGATTCAGAGTCACAGGTGCGAGCATAATGTTCTCTTTTACTGTCTTATGTGGAAAAGATTAAACTGCTGGAATACCATTCCGATCTTCTGACGATGACGGTTGATATCCACCTTGGAATCTGTGATGTCGGTTCCCTCAAAGAGGATTTTTCCCCCGGTCGGCTCCTCAAGGAGATTCAGGGAACGGAGGAATGTAGATTTACCACAGCCGGATGGTCCGATAATGGCTACTACTTCACCTCTGCGGATCTGTGTGGTGATCCCGTTGAGAACCTGATTGCCGCCATAGGCCTTTTCAAGTCCCTGTACATCCAGAAGCACTTCATTACTTACGCTCATTGGTTCTCAGCCTCCTTTCAAGTCTTCCTACCAGATAGGTAAGGAAGCAAACGATCACAAGATAGATCGCAGCTACTACCAGCAGCGGGAACAGTGCACTGTAGGTCTGGCTTCGGATAATGTCTCCGCCACGGGTCAGATCCATAAGTCCGATATAACCACTGATGGATGTCTCCTTCAAAAGTACGATCAGCTCGTTTCCAAGGGCCGGCAGGATGTTCTTGACCGCCTGCGGAAGAATGATCTTGATCATAGTCTGTGTATAGTTAAGACCCAGGCTCCGTCCTGCCTCAAACTGTCCCTGATCAATAGACATGATACCGGAACGGACGATCTCAGCCACGTATGCAGCAGAGTTCATACCAAAGGCGATAATGGCAACAACTATCTTACCCGGATCTATGGTTGCAAAAATAACATAAAATACGATCAGCAGCTGTACCATCGTTGGGGTGCCACGGATCACAGTCAGATAAACACGACAGATCACATTAAGGATCTTAAGCTTACCTGTCTTATCATGTGTAGAACGGACAATAGCAATGACAAATCCCAGAAAAATACCAAGAAGTACAGCAAAAAAGTAATGATGATGGTATTTTTCAGACCGGACAAAATGAACTGCCAGCGATTGTCGTCCAGAAAGTTAAACTGAAACTGTTCAATAAGACTCAAAATTTCCACCCTTTCCAAAACTACAGGTTCCGAAATCCGGAAAACATACCCGGATATCCGGAACCTGATCATTCGCTACTGAACCCTGCAACGAATATCTGTTTCTCAGCTTATCCGTTCAGAATCCTCTGATTTCTCTGTGCAAAATTATTTCTTTACAATAACAACCTGCTCTGCAGTTGTGTACGGATCAGTGAAATCAACGCTCTTTTTACGATCCTCTGTTACTGTCATTCCTGCAGCACCGAAATCAGCTTTTCCGGATTTAACAGAATTTACGATCGCATCAAACTCCATATCCTCGACCTTCAGCTCATATCCAAGCTTGTCGCAGACAGCCTGAGCGATATCAACATCAATACCTACGATCTTATCTCCGTCATAGTATTCGTATGGCTGGAAGGTTGCGTTTGTTGCCATGGTAAGAGTTCCCTTGGAGTGATCTGCATCCTTAGGAGTCTCATACGGTGTCTTACCTGCATCATCACCGATGTAGTTATCTCTGATGGAATCCAGAGTTCCGTCATCCTTCAGCTCCTTCAGCGCTTCGTTGAACTCTTTGGTAAGGTCTGCATTATCTTTGGAAAGACAGATTGCATACTCCTCTTTATCAAAAATATCCTCAACGATCTCAAGATCATCGTTTTTCTCAACAAATTTCTTAGCAGGCTCGCTGTCGATCACTACGCAGTCAATCTTACCCTGTTTCAGAGCCATAACAGCGTCATTACCTTTGTTGTATCTCTCTACTGTTGCGTCTTTAACCTCTGTAGCGTCTGCATCACCGGTTGTTCCAAGCTGAACACCGATCTTCTTACCCTCCAGATCATCTGCGCTCTTGATCTCATCTGCTGCAAAAACAGCGGATGTCATAGAAACTGTCATAGCTGCTGCAAGTGCAAGTGCCATAAATTTTCTCTTCATTTTTTCTTCCTCCTGAATTCTATGTACTTTACGTTAACTGTCTCTCTGCTTGTGTCAGTCCAATTCGTAATGTACAGCATAATTATACATCTCCATGCATATTACTTTGTTTTATGATACCATGTTTCTGACAAAATGCAAGCACATAAAATCCATAAATACGAAAATCCACTTCTAATTTACCGGAATTCCACAGGGAAAATTCACTTTTCGATAACAATTGTCCAATATACTATACTATTAAAGGCAACAAATGGAAAAAACCTGCGTGTTTTTTCCATGGGGTCTTGTGTTCCAACAGAAAAAACAAGTATAATATTCAGAAACAAGAGGAGGTTACTATTATGAAATTCACGAAAATGCACGGCATTGGAAACGATTATGTATATGTAAACTGTTTCGAGGAAACTGTTAAGGATCCGGCCGCAGTGGCAAAATTTGTCAGCGACCGTCATTTTGGCATTGGTTCCGATGGTCTGATCCTGATCCGCCCGTCTGAGATTGCAGACTGCGAGATGGATATGTACAATCTGGACGGCTCTCAGGGTGCCATGTGCGGAAACGGTATCCGCTGCGTTGCCAAATATGTCTATGACCACGGCATTGTGGACAAAACTTCTTTAAGCATCGCCACAAGAAGCGGTATCAAATATGTGGATCTTACTATCCGCGACGGCAAGGCCTCCATGGTAAAAGTCAACATGGGCTCCCCGATTCTCACTGCAAAAGAGATCCCGGTGGTTGCCGAAACCGAGCAGGTGATCGACGCTCCCATCACCGTCGACGGAAAAGAATATCACATGACCGCAGTTTCCATGGGTAATCCTCATGCCATCATCTACGTAGACGATGTGAACAGCCTTGACCTGGAAAAGATCGGCCCGTCCTTTGAAAATCACGTATGCTTCCCGGACAGAGTCAACACTGAGTTTGTTCAGGTGATCGACCGCCACACCGTAAAGATGCGTGTATGGGAGCGTGGCTCCGGAGAAACCCTTGCCTGCGGCACAGGCGCCTGCGCAGTTACGGTAGCTTCCATCCTCAATGACAAGGTTGACGGCAGCAAACCGGTTACTGTACAGCTTCTTGGCGGAGACTTAAACATCTCCTGGGAAAGAGATGAAAACCTTGTATATATGACAGGACCTGCAACTACGGTGTTTGACGGAGAGATCGATCTTGGATTTTTAGGTGAATAAATGAAAAAGGAGGGAGCTTTTCGAAGCTCCCTCCTGCATATTATACTTTTCAGATAAATACCAGAACCCTCTCCACGATAAACACCGCCGCACACGCCAGCAGGGCTACTGTGATCAGGCTTTTTTCCTTATATGCAGCAATAAGTGCTACCAGGAAACCTGCTGCACCGGAGATGATGCTGTCTGTGGCCTTCAGGATGGCCGGGAAGGTCATGGCTGCCAGACAGGCATATGGCACATAATACAGAAAGGACTTGATAAACGGGCTTCTGATCTCGTTTTTTGCAAGAGCAAGGGGCAGCATACGGATGAGATAGGTGACAATTGCCATCACCAGGATATAAAGATATACATTATGACTCATGAACGGCTTCCCCTTTCTCTTCCAGCGGGCAGAAATAAGCTGCCAGGCCTGCTACCAGAAGTGTTGTGATAATGATCATAAATCCGGATGATACCTGTTTTAACACCGGTGTCACCGCAAAAACAGTACTGACTGCCATGGATGCCACAACCACCCCAAGAACCGGTCTGCTCTTTTTGGACGGCGGGATGATGATGGCCAGGAACATTCCGTAAATGGCAACGCTCAACGCACTAAGCATAAAATCCGGCAAAAGGCTTCCGGAGATTCCTCCTGCCAGAGTTCCAAGAGTCCATCCGGGAATTGCCACGCACATGGCTCCGTAATTATAAAATACGCTGACCTTTCCCTCCTGGGCCGCACTGATCCCGAAAATTTCATCGGTGATACCAAAAGCAGCGATGTATTTCAGGATACCGGACTCCTCACGCCGGAATTTCTGGGACAGGGAAAATGACATCAGGCAGTATCTCAGGTTGATGATCAGCTGGGTCATTGCCATCTCCCACATGGAGCCTCCCGCAAAAATAATGTCCAGTCCCGCAAACTGACCGGCCGATGTCAGGTTGGTCAGGGAGATCAGAACTGCCTGCCAGATACGCAAGCCGCCGGCAACAGCCATCATGCCAAAGGTAAAGGATACCGCAAAATATCCAAGAGCGATGGGAACTCCATCCTTCATACCTTTTCTGAAACTTTCTCTTTTCATCGATTTCCTCCATTGTATGTACATTCCGTTATAAAACGCAACTATGAAAAGCACCTTTGCAGGCTTCTCCGATCTGTGCAGCGATCACCAGCGTCTCGTCTTACAGCGATCCAATAAATTAGTGCATCGCTATAGTTCGTTGTACATGTAAATAAGAGCGTGTCCGGAAACTTTTCTGCTTCCTGACACGCCCCTTTATTGTAGCATTGCCATATCAAAACTTCAATACTTCACAGCAAACACAGCTGTGCTTTTTCACCGATTTTATGCTTTTTCCACTATTTTATAGTAAGATCTGGCTGTCATGGAGTAGATCAGTCCATAGACCAGCGCAAAGGCCAGAACCGTTCCCGCAGTGCAGCCCACGTACAATTTTGTATTGGCCATTCCGAAC
Organism: Ruminococcus sp. SR1/5; assembly: GCF_000209835.1. Taxonomy (NCBI): domain Bacteria; kingdom Bacillati; phylum Bacillota; class Clostridia; order Eubacteriales; family Oscillospiraceae; genus Ruminococcus; species Ruminococcus sp. SR1/5. The sequence continues at coordinate 1,980,757 of NC_021014.1, forward strand.
AGCAGCAGGAGCCGGCGGATCAGCGGAAATGCCATGGAAATATGCACCATTGCCATCACAAGCGGGATAAAAAATACCAGAAGGATCTGTCTGCGGATAGCTCCTTTCACCTCTCTGCGGCTCATACCTACTTTCTGCATGATCTGGAACCTTCCCTGATCTTCGTAGCCCTCTGAGATCTGTTTGTAGTAAATGATCATCGCCGTTCCCATAAGGAACAGTGCTCCCAAAAAGATTCCAATAAACAGGATCGTTCCATTATCTACATAATACGTTTCGTACTCACTCTGGCGGACACCACCGATCACGATGGTATTCTCTGAAAAGCCACCGCTTCTGCAGTAATCTTTCAGTGCCTGATAAACAGCCTGGCCATACCGGATCTTTTCCTCCCCGCTGCCACGGATATCTACACCCAAATGAACTGTGAGATCTTTTCCAGCCTCGTAGGCATCAAGACCTTCATACATCTTTGTCCGAAGCCCGTCAATATACTCGAAATCGGAATCCGTCACAACAATTGCCGCCATATTGGATACCAGATTGTTCATGGCACTTAAAGGTGCTTTTTCCAGCCATTTTTTACTGCAAAATCCCGGTCATCAATTTTTAATATGTCTTTTTCCTTTTCAGACGGATACCAGGCAAAGATCTCGCCGTCGTGAAGATCTGTTTTTTCACCGGTAAGTTTCTCATACTCAGACTGACGGATCGTATACAGATCTACGGATTTTCCATCTTCTGAGTAACTGTAAGCCTGTCCGATCATAATACCGTTTTTTTCCTGCCTGCAGCCGATCTCGAGATAAGTTTCGTCCACTGTTTTTTCTGCCGGCACCTGATCATTTTTGATTGCCTGTGCAAAAACTTTCTGAATCTGTTCACTCTGTTCCTGGCTGATGCCCGAAATCCTGGCATCCGTATCAAAAGGATACCGGTTCACCATGATGTCACCCATTCCAAAATACAGCGACACAGTCATAGAAAGAAGCAGGAGCACTCCTGTACTTAAAATACAGATGCTGGCCAGGCCTGCCGCATTTTGTTTCATACGATAGATCATGCCGGAGACACTGATAAAGTTGCCGGTTTTATAGTAGAACTTTTTGTTCTTTCGCAAAAGTTTCAGGATTACAATGCTTCCTGCGGTAAAAAGAAGATACGTTCCTGCCATAACCAGAATCACTGCCAGAAGAAAAATGAAAATTGCCTGGATTGGGGATTCCGTGGTTACTGCCAGATAATATCCCACTCCAAGAGAAATCATCCCCAGAAGTGCCATGAGCCATTTTGCCCGGGGCTCCTTCTCTCCTGTGTTTCCGCCTCTCAGAAGTTCTATGGGGTTATTCATCCTTACTCTGGTAAGATTCAGTGCCAGAATAACAAGAAAAATCCCTCCAAATCCTGCGATGCAAAACAGGATTCCTGTAATGGAAACATAAAATCCCAGCACTGCCGGAACATGAAGAAAACGGAAAAGCAAAAGCAGGGAGAGCTTGCTTCCAAGGATGCCAATCCCGATCCCTGCCGTCAGAGAAAGCAGCGAAGTCATGCTTGTTTCCAGAAACATCACTTTTCCGATATGGCCTTTTTCCAGTCCCAGAATGTTGTAAAGCCCGATTTCTTTCTGTCTGTGTTTCATGAGAAAACTGTTGCTGTAGATCAGAAAGATAACGCAGAAAATTCCAACAACCACTTCACCGGTTCCTACGATCATCCTCACTTCTGCTGCCTGGGGCACTGCTTTCTCCAATGTGGGACAGTCCCGCAGAAATTCCATCATATACATCATGGCAATGCAGAAAATGCAGGTAAGCATATAGGGAACATAGGTGCTCCGGTTATTCCGGATGTTCTGCACTGCCAGTTTTCCAAACATTCCTTTACGCATAGGTCTCACCGCCTGTCGTAAGGATCGTCAGGGTATCTGCAATCATCTGGTACATTTCCTGTCTTGTTTTTGTGCCACGGTAGATCTGGTGGAACACTTCGCCATCCTTGATAAAAAGTACTCTGGATGCGTGGCTGGCGGCCTGCGCGCTGTGAGTTACCATGAGAATGGTCTGGCCTTCCCGATTTACCTCATTGAACATGGAAAGAAGATCGGAGGCTGCACGGGAATCCAGGGCTCCGGTCGGTTCGTCCGCAAGGATCAGCTTCGGATCTGTGATCAGTGCCCTTGCAACTGCTGCTCTCTGCTTCTGTCCGCCGGAAACCTCGTAGGGGAATTTTTCCAGAAGCTGGTTGATGTGAAGGGCTTTTGCAATGGGACGGATCTTCTGCTCCATCTCCTGATAATCTTCCCCTGCCAGCACGAGAGGAAGATAAATATTGTCCCGGAGGCTGAAGGTGTCCAGAAGATTGAAATCCTGGAACACGAAGCCTAAGTTCTTCCGACGGAATGCGGAAATTTCTTTTTCTGTCAGGTGAGTAATGCTTTTTCCTTCCAGAAGCACTTCGCCGGATGTGGGGCGGTCCAGGGCTGCCAGAATATTCAGAAGTGTTGTTTTTCCGGAACCGGACTCTCCCATGATCGCCACATATTCTCCTTCTTCCACCGAAAATGTCACATTGAAAAGTGCCTGCACTTTATTTCCGCCGAAGCGGGTGCTGTATATCTTTTTTACATTTGTTACTTCCAGTAATGCCATACGCTAATTCCTTTCTTATCTGTATTTACAGCGATCCAGGGAGTCGTGCATCATGTTCTAAAGCGATCGAACCTGATGTAAGAATTACCCGAAACGCTATGTTATGGTTTCAGTATAAGAAAATTCTCCGGCGGCTGCCATCGAAGTGGCTTACATTTTACGGAGGAAGCTTACATTTGTGTAAGGTTAATACATCTCCAGATCTTTTTTCCACAGGCTCATCCGAACTTCCGTGCCTTTATCCACCTGGGAATCCACAGTGATCTCGTGACCCAGTTTTCTCAGGATCTTCCGGCTTAAATACAGACCGATCCCGGTAGCACGGTTGTCCTCCCGTCCATTGACGCCTGTGTAGCCTTTTTCGAAGATGCGCGGAAGATCCTCCGGCTGGATTCCGATGCCGGAGTCTGCGATGACCAGAGTTGCCGGGGCCGTATTACAAATCCCCGGAGCCGTATTCTGCTTCAAATTTGGATTCTCAGATACCCTGTTTCCACGCTCATCCTCCAGCCAGATTTCAATGCCGCCCGTTCTTGTATATTTCAACGCATTGGAAAGAATCTGTCCAATGACAAAACCAAGCCATTTTTCATCGGTAAGAACGATCGCATCTGTCCCCTCATATGATAACGAAAGCTTTTTTGACACAAAGATCCCTGCGTATTTATGGATCTGCTCCCGGATGATCCGATCCAGCGAGCATCGGGTCAGCTTCAGATCGGCGGACATGTCCTCCGTGCGAAGGTAGCCCAACACCATCTCCACATACTGTTCAATGCGAAAAAGCTGTGCCCCGGACTCCCGGTTCTCCTCCGGCTCCTCCCGAAGCAGCAGGCGTAGAGCAAAGATCGGCGTCTTGATCTGATGTGCCCACATAGTGTAGTAATCGGTCATTTCTTCCAGAGAACGCTGCCGTTCTGTCTCCGCACCCATCCGCATGCCGTCCAGTTTCCGGATGATATCCCTGTAAAGAAGCTCCACCTCATCGGTGGTCTCGCCCAGCCGGTCCAGATTAATCTCCGGAGCTTTTTCCACCAGGATTAAGTTCTGCACCTTCTGTCTGTAACAGGCATAACCGTATAAAAAAACGGCAGCTCCTGCTCCCAGCCACAGAACTGCCAGATAGACCGCCGCCTCCAGGGGAAGCTGGTACAGGCAGATCACTGCTGTCGACACAGCCGCCATAAAAACACAGGCGATGAAAAAATTTTTGTCTGTTTTAAATATGCTCGAAATGATTCCATAAAAACCTCACACCATATATCCAAGACCTTTTCGCGTGATGATAAAATCCACAAGGCCTGCCGCCTCCAGTTTTTTGCGAAGGCGTGTAATGTTTACGGTCAGGGTGTTGTCATCCACAAAGCTGTCACTTTCCCACAGTTTTGTCATAATGGCATCTCTGGATACCGGTTTCCCTGCCTGGGAAAAAAGCAGTTCCAGGATACGCAGTTCATTTCTGGTCAGTTCCGTCTCCTCCCCGTTCCAGGTCAGTGTCGCTCTGGAAAGATTGAGAACCGCGCCTTTATGTTCCAGGACATTTCCCGGGTTTCCGAAGGAATAGGTTCTGCGGAGGATTGCCTGGATCTTGGCCACCAGTACGTCCATATCAAAAGGCTTGGCAATAAAGTCATCGGCTACACGGCTCATGGCCATGACCATGTTCATGTTATCCGCTGCGGAGGAGATGAAGATCACCGGCACCTGGGAAACCTTTCGGATTTCCTCACACCAGTGAAAGCCATTATAAAATGGAAGTTTCAGATCCAGAAGAACAAGCTGAGGATCTTTCCCCGCAAATTCCTGCAGTATATTGGAAAAATCCTCAGCCAGAAAAACGTCATATCCCCAGGAACTGAGATGCTTTTTCAGAAGATTCGCGATTGTTTCGTCATCTTCTACAATAAAAATACGATACTTCATTCCTGTTTGTCCCTTTTATGCGATTGATTACGCCTCTGCTTCTCCATCCGGATCTACCAGGCGGTTCAGAACCTGGAATCCATTGTTACGGAGAACACTCTCTGCAACCAGAAGATCCTCACAGTGCATGATCGCTACCGGAACTTTCAGGCCTCTGTGGAAGAAGGTGTAGATGTAATGAAGGTTTACGTTGCTGTCGCCCATGACACTAAGAAGCTTGTCTAACCCACCGATCTCATCCTGAAGGTCTACCAGGATAGCCTGTGTGATACGAGTCATGTATCCATGCTCAGCCATGATCTCATCTGCTCTTTCCGGATTGTCGCATACCATACGGAAGTTTGCAAACTCCGGTGCGTCAAAGCAGCCGAAACCGTAGATATCGATCTGATTCTCTGCAAGAATCTTTGTAACTTTCTGAAGACTGCCTGGAGTGTTTTCTACGAAGACGATGTTCTGTTTTACCATAATAATTTTCCTCTTTTCTGTTATTCTTTTTATTTTCTTTTTTATTTTAGCATGAAATTTGGTGGAAGTGAATCCCTTCCCCAGCGGGGCCCTTCCGGGATGGAGCGTTTTGCGTATACATTCATACATTAAAGCGTAACGCTTTTAATCATTAAATTCAGGTATAAGTATACCCATCTCGACATGAAATGTCAACCATCTTTTCCAGGCCCCAAATCTCAAACATAAAATATCATAACATAAAATTCCCAATATAAAAAAGGCCAGACACACATCCAACAGACATGCGTCCAGCCATCCATTTTTTACTTACAGTTATTTTGGCAAAAAACTCAATCCAACTCTTCGTCTACATACTTCTGTATATTAGAAGCATTCACATACTTCCTAACCTTCGCCCCGTCAGTAATGACAAGCGTCGGGGCCTGACGGATCCCATACTGCTTGACAAGCTCGGGATTCTGCTCAGCATCGATGATCTCCAGTTCTTCGCCTTCCAGCATTTTCTTTGCCATACGGCAGTTCGGACAAGTGCTGGTCGTAAAAAGATATTTATGAGATTCCACAGGCTGGATCTCCAACTCGTCACCCTTCATGGTCATCACACTGGTATGGACCTTTTTCAGATGGGAATGGGTAATATCATAGAGGGTACGGTTCTTGTACTCCTGGGTCTTACCATCGTTCCAGTTCTGTACAGGACGGTAATATCCTGTGATACGGCTGTAAACCTCAGCCTTCTTTCCACATTTCGGGCAGGTGAAATGCTCGCCGCTGATGTAGCCATGCTCCTGACATACAGAATAGGTCGGTGAGATGGTGTAATAGGGCAGGCGATAATTCTCTGCGATCTTACGTACCAGCGCTGCCGCTGCCTTCCAGTCCGGAAGCTTCTCCCCAAGGAATGCATGGAATACGGTTCCTGAAGTATACAGAGTCTGCAGATCGTCCTGAATATCCAGTGCGTCAAAAATATCCGCAGTGTAATCAACCGGCAGATGAGAGCTGTTTGTGTAATACGGAGTGTCGCCCTCTTTTCCTGCTGTTTTGATATCCGGATAACGGCTTCTGTCGTGTTTGGCAAGACGGTATGCAGTGGACTCTGCCGGTGTTGCCTCCAGGTTGAAAAGCTCTCCCGGATACTGCTCCTGATAGTCTGAAAGACGGCTTCTCATATGCTCCAGAACCTCTTTTGTAAACTTCTGGGTTTTCGGATCTGTCATGTCTTTTTTCAGCCAGCAGGCATTTAAGCCCGCTTCGTTCATTCCCACAAGACCGATGGTGGAAAAATGATTGTCAAAGCTTCCAAGATATCTCTTCGTGTACGGATACAGTCCCTCATCCAGAAGCCTGCTGATCACATCTCTCTTGATGTGAAGAGATCTTGCGGAGATATCCATCATGTGGTCCAGGCGCTGATAAAATTCCTTCGGCGTTCTGGAAAGGTATGCGATACGCGGCATATTGATGGTAACAACGCCTACAGAACCTGTACTCTCACCGGAGCCAAAGAATCCACCACTCTTTTTGCGGAGCTCACGGAGATCCAGACGGAGGCGACAGCACATGCTGCGGATGTCGCTTGGCTTCATATCACTGTTGATATAATTGGAAAAATACGGAGTACCGTACTTGGAAGTCATCTCAAAGAGAAGACGGTTGTTCTCGGTATCAGACCAGTCGAATTCCTTTGTGATGGAGTAGGTCGGGATCGGATACTGAAATCCACGTCCGTTGGCATCTCCCTCGATCATGGTCTCGATAAATGCCTTATTGACCATATCCATTTCTTTCTTACAGTCTTTGTATTTGAAATCCATGTCCTTGCCGCCTACGATAGCCGGAAGCTCTGCAAGGTCGTCCGGAACGGTCCAGTCCAGTGTAATGTTGGAAAATGGTGCCTGAGTGCCCCAGCGGCTTGGAGTATTTACGCCATATACAAAGGACTCAATGCATTTCTTAACCTCCGGATAGGAAAGGTTGTCTGCCTTTACAAAAGGTGCCAGATAAGTATCAAAGGATGAAAATGCCTGTGCGCCCGCCCATTCGTTCTGCATGATACCCAGGAAATTCACCATCTGGTTGCAGAGTACACTTAAATGCTTTGCAGGTGCAGAAGTGATCTTACCCTCAATACCACCAAGTCCCTCTCGAATCAGTTGCTTCAGGGACCAGCCTGCACAGTAACCGGTCAGCATGGACAGATCATGGATATGGATATCTGCATTTCTGTGTGCATCTGCGATCTCGTTGTCGTAGATCTCAGACAGCCAGTAGTTTGCGGTAACTGCTCCGGAGTTGCTTAAGATCAGACCTCCTACAGAATAAGTAACCGTTGAGTTCTCCTTTACACGCCAGTCCTCAACCTTTACATAGCTGTTTACGATTTCTTTATAGTCAAGGATGGTGGATTTCATATTGCGGATCTTCTCACGCTGCTTACGATAAAGGATATACGCCTTGGCAACATCAGAATATCCGGCCTGGATCAGTACGTTCTCCACACTGTCCTGGATATCCTCAACAGAAATCCGGTTGTTCTCGATCTTATTCTGAAAATCCGCTGTAACACGAAGTCCCAGAAGATCGATCATATCCGAACTGTAATTCTTACCTTTGGCATCAAATGCCTTATCAATTGCCGCAGTGATCTTCCCCATTTTAAATTCGTCTAATTCACCGTCTCTTTTTACTACCTGAAACATAAGAAAATGCCTCCCTCATGCATTTATTTATAAGCGGATATTTCATTCCGCCTCACTTGCCTGCTTACGAACACACTCCGTTTCACGATCTGTGTTCAAAGCGCTGTAGGCTTATTGTATCAGACACGCCTCTTTGCGTCAACATAAAAAGTACCATATATAGTGCCCGTTTTGTTCACGGTACTATATATGGTACTGAGTAGATATTTTAACATTATGTGACTTTCGGATAGATTTCCCGCGGAACTCTTGCTTTTACAGCAATCCCTCCTTCGGTATACTCTTCCGAAAGAAGCTGTCCATACTCACGGATCAGCTGGATCTGACCGGCCTCCGAATAAGGAAAAAGCCGTTCCATATAAATCTGTCCTTCTGCCAGTATCTCAGAAAGAAGCTGCTTAAATTCCTCAAGCCCCTCTCCTGTCCGTGCGGAAATCTTCAGCGTATGGTCTGCTCGGAGATCCCGAAAGCTCTCCCCGGAAACACGGTCCTGCTTGTTAAAAAGTGTGATCGTCTTTTTTCCAAGGGCCCCAAGCTCTTTCAGGGTTTCATATACGATATGCATCTGTATCTCCGCCTGAGGATTGGATGCATCTACCACATGAATGATATAATCCGCATATTTGGCTTCCTCCAGAGTACTTTTGAAGGCTTCCACCAGATTGTGGGGAAGCTTGCGGATAAAGCCTACGGTATCCGTAAGAAGAAGCTGCTGTCCGTCATCCAGTGTCAGAAGACGGGTAGTCGGATCCAGTGTGGCAAACAGCTTATCCTCCGAAAGCACCGAAGCGCCTGTCAGTGTATTCAGAAGCGTTGACTTTCCTGCATTGGTATAGCCAACAATGGCTGCTGTCTTCAGATTTCCCACAGCTCTTCTGGAACGGATCAGCTCTCTGTGCTTTTCTACCTGGGAAAGCTCCTGCTTCAGTGCGGATATCCTGTTCCGGATCAGACGACGGTCTGTCTCCAGCTTTTTCTCACCAGGGCCTCTGGTTCCGATTCCTCCTCCAAGTCGCGAAAGAGAAGAACGTAGTCCCACAAGACGTGCAGACCGGTAACGAAGCTGTGCAAGCTCTACCTGGATCTTGCCTTCACTTGTGACGGCACGCTTCGCAAAAATGTCAAGGATCAGCAGGGTACGATCCATAACCTTGCACTCCAGCTCCCGCTCCAGATTATTCATCTGGGCAGGAGAAAGCTCATCGTCACAGATCACACCATTGGCATCCAGGGCATAGAGAAGACCTTTTACCTCTTCGATCTTGCCTTTTCCGATATAGGTGCCCGGATGTACGGCCTCACGATTCTGAATGATCCTGCCTGCAACCGCCGCACCTGCCGTAACCGCAAGTTCTCCAAGCTCATCCAGGGATTCCTCCATGTCATCCCCCCGATCTGCCTGGACACCGATCAGGATAACCCTGTCCTGTATTTCCTCAAAATATTCCATATCAGCCCTCCGAAGACGTTCTGGTTTTCAGGAAAGCCCGCTCTTTTTTTGCAGCGGAATCTTCAGGGAACATCTCAATATATTCCTGGACCTTGGTCAGTGCAGTAGCAAAATCCAGCTTTTTTTCATAGGCTACGATCTCATTGAACAGAAGACTCTGCATCTCGTCTGTGGTAGCTGTCGGAAGGCCTTTTGTGATGTTATCAAGAGCGGAATCATAATCTCCGCTTCGGATATCGCACAGTGCCAGACCATTATAGCCCTTGGCGGAATCACCCACTGCGGAAATATACTGCTTGTACATTGCCTGAGCATTTTCCACATCATCCTGGGCCAGATATACCATTCCCAGAAGAAGCAATGCTTCCGTATTATCCTTCTTGGTTGCTTCCAGAAGCTCTTTTTTGCGTTGCTGTAGTCTTCCATATAGTAGTAGACACGGCCTCTGTCACAGTGGTCCTGGGCATCCTTGGCCTCAGAAGAAAGAGCAGCTTCCAGATATCTGGTTCCGTCCGCTTCCATATCCTTGTCCAGATATGCCTCATAGATCTCGATCGCCATATCATAGGTGGAATCTTCTCCATAGGCCTGTTTGAAGTTAGATGCGGCTTCTTCGTAGGAATCCATGGCAAGGGCAACCTTTCCGGTGAGAAAATAACTGCCTGCATCCATGGAAAAATCTTCTCCAAGTGTCTGGCAGTCTGCCATGGCATCCTCGTATTTTCCAGACTTCAGCTCTGCAGTAGCCCGGTAGGACAGGATATCCTTACGAAGGCTTTTGCTTACTTTATCGCAGTTCAGAGCTTCCGTGAAGCTATTCACCGCATCCTCATATTTGCCAAGACGCAGGCTTGCGATACCTGCCCCGCGATAGGACTGTGCCAGCTTCACTCCGTTCTGGATCGAGCTCTGGTACTCCTCCAGGGCATACTTGTAGCTTCCCTGGGAAAGATCCTTTCCGGCCTGTTCATATATTTTTGTTTTTTCACTGCCGCAGCCGCCCAGAAGCAAGGCTCCTGTAACGGCTGCAAGAATCAATACGGTCTTTGTTTTTTTCATGGAATTCCTTATTCTACAACAAGCCCTTCGGCTTCCATCACATCAACAACACTATCTACATATTTATGGCAGAGATCATCCGTTCCCGCTTCTACCATAACACGGATCAGCGGCTCTGTACCACTCTCACGTACCAGGATACGTCCGTCATCGCCAAGTGCCTCTGCGGCTGCCTCAATGGCTGCTTTTACCTTTTCGTTCTCCAGTGCTGTTTTCTTGTCGGAAACACGCACATTCCGGAGAAGCTGCGGATAAACCTTCATCTCCTTTGCAAGGTCGCAGAGTGTGGCCTTCTGATCCACACATGCCTCCATGATCATAAGAGAAGTCAGGATCCCGTCACCGGTAGCGGAATAGCGGCTAAAGATGATATGTCCGGACTGTTCACCACCGATACTGTAATTGTTTTCCATCATGTTCTCAGCAACGTATTTGTCACCAACTGCAGTCTGCTCATAGTCGATGCCTTCACGCTCCAGAGACTTGTAAAGACCAAGATTGGACATAACGGTTGTTACAACTGTATTTCCGTTGAGCTGGCCTTTCTCTCTTAAATATTTGCCGCACACATACATGATCTTATCACCGTCAATGATGTTTCCGCGGTGGTCTACGGCGATACAGCGGTCTGCGTCACCATCATATGCAAAACCGATATCCAGGCCTTTATCTACCACGAACTGTCTCAGAACTTCAATGTGTGTGGAACCGCAGCCACGGTTGATGTTGGTTCCGTTTGGCTCATTGTTGATCACATAGGTTTTTGCACGAAGTGCGTCAAAAACGCTCTTAGCAATGGCGGATGAGCTTCCGTTGGAACAATCCAGCCCAACCTTGATATTTTTGAAATCATGGCATGGGATAGAGATCAGATGTCCGATATAACGGTTTCTTCCGGATGCAAAATCCACAGTACAGCCGATATCTTCTCCGGTTGCCAGCGGAAGCTCCTCGATCTCGCCGTCCAGATATGCCTCGATACGTGCTTCAATATCTGCGGAAATCTTCTGTCCGTTCTCATTAAGGACCTTGATCCCATTATCATTAAACGGATTATGGCTTGCGGAAATCATGATACCGCAGTCAAAATCTTCTGTACGTACCACATAGGATACACTTGGAGTTGTGGTTACATGAAGCAGATAGGCATCTGCTCCGGATGCGGTAAGTCCTGCCGCAAGGGCATACTCAAACATGTAACTGCTTCTTCTTGTATCCTTGCCGATCACGATCTTCGCCTTGTGATCTCTGCCGTAATACCAGCCGAGATAACGTCCCACACGAAATGCATGATCTGCTGTAAGTTTTACATTTGCTTCACCACGAAAACCATCTGTTCCGAAATATTTACCCATAATGTTCTCCTTTATTACTGATACAGTCCTTCCGGATAAACGCCGTCATCTGTAAGTTTTTTGAATGCAGCCTGTACAGATGCCTTATCCTCCTGATAGGTAACACCGAACCACTCGTCCTTTGTCTCAAGAACATCTACCGCTGCTTTTCCGGAATGGATCAGCTGGTCGATAAGCTCAGGAAGAAGATACTCTTTTTTGATGTCTCCCTCTTTGATCCCGCCAAGAAACTCAACGAAGCCTTTCTCAAGGATCTCCATAAATTCCGGTGTCAGTCCCCACATATTCATGGAAACAAGGCTCTTTGTATCCAGTGTTTCTGCTGTACCATCGTCATTTCTTGTCTCTGCGCCATCTGCTGTCTTGAAGATGTTATGTGTCTCTGTAACACCCACAAGCTTGCCGTCCTCAATATGGCACACTCCTCTTGTGACGCTTCCGTTGTCACTTAATGTATTTCCAAGGCGGAAACCTGCCATGCAGATGTGCATCGGGCCATCCTGCGGATGATCCTGTACCAGGTAGTCATGTACCTTTACGTAGGCTTCTTTTCCGTAGTAGTCATCTGCATTGATAACAGCGAATGGCTCGGAAAGGACTTTCTTTGCTGCCAGTACAGCGTGTCCGGTTCCCCATGGCTTGGTACGGTCCGCCGGTTTTGTGAAATTGCCCGGAAGATCGTCGATCTCCTGGAATGCATAAGCAACTTCTGTAATGTTGGAGATACGGTCTCCGATCACTTTTTTGAATTCATCTTCAAGGTCTTTGCGGATGATAAATACGACCTTGTTGAATCCTGCCTCCAGTGCATCATGGATGGAATAGTCCATAATGATCTCGCCCTTCGGGCCTACCGGTGCAAGCTGCTTGATTCCTTTTCCAAAACGGCTGCCGATACCGGCTGCCATAATCACCAGTGCTGTCTTTTTCATTTTCGTTTCCTCCTGATTTATTATAATTTTTTGAACTCTGTAGCTGTAATCAGCGCTTACTCCTGTTCATTCAGCTTTGTCAGCTTTACTGCCTGGTCTGCTGCGATCAGACTGTCAATGATCTCATCCAGATCTCCGTTAAGGATATTCTCAAGACGATGAAGGGTAAGCTTGATCCTGTGGTCTGTTACACGTCCCTGAGGGAAGTTGTAGGTACGGATCTTCTCGGAGCGGTCACCTGTACCGATCTGGCTTCTCCTTGCCTCTGCCTCAGCGTCATGCTGCTTGGCAAGCTCCATCTCATACAGACGGGAACGAAGCACACGAAGTGCTTTATCCTTGTTCTTAAGCTGAGACTTCTCATCCTGGCAGGAAATCACGATTCCTGTAGGGATATGAGTAAGACGTACTGCGGAGTCTGTGGTGTTGACACACTGACCACCGTTTCCGGATGCACGGAACACATCGAATTTACACTCATTGAGATCCAGATGGAAATCAATTTCTTCCGCCTCCGGCATGATCGCTACCGTACAGGTAGAGGTATGGATCCTTCCGCCGGACTCTGTCTCCGGTACTCGCTGTACACGGTGAACACCGCTTTCGTATTTCAGTCTGGAATATGCACCCTCACCCTTGATCATGAAGGTAACCTCCTTAAAGCCGCCGATGCCGTTCTCATTGAGGCTGAGCATCTCGGTTTTCCAGCGGCGGGACTCCGCGTATTTCACATACATACGATAAATCTCTGCTGCAAAAAGCGCTGCCTCATCACCGCCTGCACCTCCACGGATCTCAACGATAACGTTCTTGCTGTCGTTAGGGTCCTTCGGAAGAAGAAGGATCTTCAACTCATGCTCCAGCTCCTCCACTCTCTTTTTTGCATCGGAAAGCTCTTCCTTCAGCATTTCACGCATCTCTTCGTCCTTCTCGCTCTCCAGCATGGAAAGACTGTCCTCGATGGTTTCCTTATTTTTCTTATATTCTTTATATGCGTCAACGATTGGCTGCAGGTCGCTCTGCTCCTTCATCAGCTTCTGAAAATGTGCCGGATCGTCGGTTACTCCCGGTTCTCCCAGCTCATTGAGAAGCTCTTCAAAACGTACCAGCAGATCATCCAGTTTATCAAACATGTATTTCCTCCTGTTTCTGTCCAAGCACCACACGGTCAAGGCCCGGCAGATCCTTTACGATCTGAACCCCGGTAAAACCGGCTGCTTTCATCATTGTACTGACTGCCTCACCCTGGGTGCAGCCGATCTCATACAGAAGCCATCCGCCCGGTTTCAGGTACCTTCCGGCCTCTGCGGTGATCTTTCTGTAAAAATAGAGCCCGTCTTCCATTCCGTCAAGGGCCTTCCTCGGATCATGAAGGCGGACTTCTTCCATCAGTGTTTCAATTTCTTCTGTTGCGATATAAGGCGGATTTGAAATAAGGATATCATATTTCCCACTATCTTTTCCACCTTTTTCACAAAAATACGGTGCTGAGAACAGATCGCTTTCCACAAAATCCGCCCGGTTCTCCACCTTTAGAATACCTGCATTCTTTTTTGCCACTTCCAGTGCTTCCGGTGAAACATCCACACCGGTCCCACAGGCATCCTGCCGTTCCAGAAGAAGGCTGAGCAGGATGCAGCCGGAGCCGGTACACATATCCAGGATCTCCGGTTTTTCCACATTCCCAAGGTGTTTCAATGCCTCTTCCACCAGAGTCTCCGTATCCTGTCTAGGAATCAGCACGTTTTCGTTTACATAAAACTCATAGCCCATAAAAAAAGCCTGATGAGTCAGCTGCTGTACAGGAATATGTCCTGCCCGCCTGTCGATCAGCGTAAGATACTCTGCTGCGGTCTCATCAGACACCGGTTCATCTCCATGCGCAAAATAATATGCCCGATTCTTTCCGGTCTTAAATTCCAGAAGGAGCCAGGCATCCAGCCCGGCTTCTTCCAATCCGTTATCTTTCAGTATTGTTGTACCTTTTTTCAGAAGGGACTCAAGAGTCTGCATTTTCTGTCTCCTCTGTCTCATATGGGATGTCTAGGTCAAATTCCTCTTTCAGATAAGCTCTCCAATCAAAAACAGCCTCAACTGCTTTAATGGCTACCTCTGCCATATCTGCAGCAGGCTCCTTTGTGGTGAATTTCTGCATGGCAAGACCTGGTTTACTCATAATGTCCGCAAATTTACTATCTGTTCTTCCTGCCCACTGGATGATTTCAAAGGAAATCCCCGCAACTACCGGTACCATGAGAAGTCTTCCCAGCAGTCTCACCCAATAAAACGGCACCGCCACAAACATAAAATGCAGCACAATACTTACCAGCATGACCAGAAACAGAAAGCTTGTTCCACAGCGCTTATGAAGCCTGGAGCTCTTTAACACATTCTCTACCGTCAGAGGCAGACCATGCTCCACACAGTTGATACATTTGTGCTCCGCACCGTGATACATAAATGTCCTCTGGATATCCTTCATTCTGGAGATCAGGAACATATATCCCATAAACAGTGCCAGCTTCACAAAGGCTTCCACTATGGTGACCAGAAATTCCGAAGCACCTACCCCTCGGATCAGACTGGCCAGTACATACGGAAGAAACATAAAAGCAGCCACAGAAACCACCATGGAGATAGCTACCGTAATGTAAAGAAGCCACTTGAACTGCTTATCCTCTTTGGCTTTCTTTGCAGAACGCTCTTCTTCTGTAAGCTGCTCATTCTTCCTGGCTGTTTCCTCATCTTCCTCGTCTCCTGCGATCTCCGCAGAATACATCAGGCATTTCGTGCCTACCACAAGAGAATCCACAAAGCTTACCACACCACGGATGATCGGTTTCTTCAGAAATGCGTGATTTCCGAAGATACATTTATAATCCTCTACCTTCAGCTCGATCTCCTGGTCCGGGCGGCGCACTGCGATAGAATATTTGTCCTTGTGGCGCATCATGATGCCTTCCATGACCGCCTGTCCGCCGATATTCGATGATCTCATTCATTCTCTCCTGTGCAAATTTAAAATTTTTCAGTTAAAGAAAGGTTGAGATTTCCCAACCTCAACCTTCTCATTTCCTGTATTCGCAATAATTACTTATTCAGGCCGTATTTCTTGTTGAACTTATCGATACGTCCACGAGCCTGTGTAGCCTTCTGCTGTCCTGTGTAGAACGGATGGCATTTGGAACAGATCTCAACATGGATGTCCTCTTTAGTAGAACCTGTTACGAAAGTGTTTCCGCAGTTGCAGGTTACAGTTGCCTGATAGTAGTTCGGATGGATTCCTTCTCTCATGATTTTCACCTCTCTATATATTTAATATTATTCGTATTCAATTGACGAATTCCATTTTAAACAGCTTGCTAAGTATAACATAGCTTTCCGTAAAATGCAAGGACTTTATAAAAATTTCTGTTTCTTTACAGTCTGTACCAGTTCTGCATTGTTCCTGGTTCTGGCAAAGGTATTCAGGATCTGTTCTACTGCCTCATCCGCTTTCATTCCGTTGAGAGCTTTTCGCATAATATAAACCGCTTCCTGTTCATCCTTGCTGAGAAGCAGATCCTCTCTTCTGGTTCCGGATTTCTGGATATCAATGGCCGGGAATACCCGTTTCTCCTGTAATTTACGATCCAGGACAAGCTCCATATTACCGGTTCCCTTGAACTCCTCATAAATAACATCGTCCATCTTGCTTCCGGTATCCACAAGTGCGGTTGCCAGAATCGTCAGGCTTCCGCCCTCGCGCATATTACGGGCTGCGCCAAAAAATCTTTTGGGCATATGGAGAGCCGCCGGGTCAAGACCACCGGATAAGGTTCTTCCGCTTGGCGGGATGATCAGATTATAGGCTCTAGCAAGTCGTGTGATCGAATCCAGAAGAATGATCACATCCTGTTTATGCTCTACAAGACGGCGCGCACGCTCCACAACCATCTCGGAAACTCTCTTATGATGTTCCGGAAGCTCATCAAATGTAGAATAGATCACTTCCACATTCGGTCCCTGGATCGCCTCTCTGATATCGGTAACCTCCTCAGGGCGCTCATCGATCAGAAGAATGATCAGATGCATATCTCTGTTATTCCTGAGGATAGACTTGGCAACATCTTTCAGAAGGGTTGTCTTACCTGCCTTTGGCGGAGATACGATCATTCCTCGCTGGCCCTTTCCTATAGGACTGATCAGATCCACGATACGCATGGCCGTTGTACCGCCTGCACGCTCCATGACAAGTCTCTCATTCGGAAAGATCGGTGTCATATCTTCAAAATTATACCGTCTCTGTCCCTCACTCGGATGGAAACCGTTAATGGAAGATACGTAGAGAAGGGCACTGAACTTCTCTCCCTGGGTCTTGATGCGGATATTTCCCTGGATGATATCACCTGTCTTTAAATTAAAGCGGCGGATCTGGGAAGGAGAAACATAAATGTCGTTCTCACCCGGCATATAATTCTCACATCGGATAAAGCCATATCCATCCGGAAGGACCTCCAGGATCCCGTTAGCCTTTTCGCCACTGTCCAGCTGGGTGGATTCTGACGGGACATTCCCGTTCTCCCTTGTAGCTTCCCGGTTATATTCACGGTTGTACTCTCTGCGGAGATTTGTGTTTCTGTGTTCCTGCTCATTCTTATCACTACGATATTCCTTCCGCTGCTCCTGAAGTCCTTCCCCTGCCGGACGGGTACGATATTCTGTTTTTTCCGAATCATAGCTTTTTTCTTTTACAGTATTTTCTGCCGGTGTACTTTTGTGTACTTCTTCGGGATTTCCTCTGTCGGACTCTTTGACGTCCTCCTCCAGCATCCGCTCGATCAGTGCCGGTTTTCTCAGAGTAGAAATTCCCTTCATCCCTCTCGCCTTTGCCAGATCCTTCAGCACCGCCAGAGATAATGATTCATACTTTTCTCTCATATTAAATCCTCTATTCTTAAATCTGATAAATTATATATTTGTTGTTTATGGAATCAGATACAACCTGACATGGCTGCACTTTTTTTGAATGAAAGCGTGTTTTCAGCTTATGTTTCATTATACACACCTTATAGAGTCTATTGCAAGAAATATTTATCGACATTTTTTTATACTTTTCTCACAAAAAAGAAAAAATCTGCCCGGGAGATCTCTTCCCGGACAGATCCAACGTTCCTGTATGCTTCTTTTTTAGCTCCAGAACGGTCCGTATATATCCATGACCCTCTGGATACGTTCATCGGTAATTTTATTCAGAGCCGCCACGATCGCTGCATACGTTTTTGGTCTCTGTCTCTTAAGTATTGACGGACTTGTTACATACTCAAGCACTGATTCTGCAAAATATTCTGAACTGTTCTGCGTTGCATAGCTTCTGTTAATACCTGTAAATTTGGATTTTTCGCTGTTATAAACTGCGGCAAAATCACTTGTTCTGTCTACGTTTCCCGCAACAAAAGCAAGGAAATGTCCCAGCTCATGGTAGATTGTCTCATTCTCAAAACGAAGGATGATGCTTCTTGAATGTGCGTTAAAGCAGCCTCCGTAGTTAACAGACGGATCGATCGTTACAGTAAATCCAAGCTTCTTGTAGGCTTTGAGCACCCTGCTGTCCATCTTCGGTGCAATGGAAGCAATATTGCTTACTGAATATTTGCTGTCCATGCTGATGCTTTCTACTTTTTTGTGGAAGCTGCATTCGCTTTGCCGGCAGTAGCTGAAGCCGCCATGACTGTTGTGGTCGTCTGAATGGTTGTAGTTACTTTCCGTGTCTGAACGGCTGTTTTTGATTTCTTTGTGTATTTCTGTGTTGTTGCAGTCTTAACTGTCTTTAATGTTTTTACGGTTGTATTTCTGTTTGTTTTCTTTGTGGTCGTACTCTTCTTATTGGTAGTCGGAAGCTTCTTGGTATAAGTCTTGGTCGCCGCTTTTTTCAGCTTAACTTTTTTCTGGTTGTCTTGGTATTTGAAGTCGTTTTGGTAGTCACCTTCGGTTTTGAAGCAAGTGGAGTGTCGTCCTCTGTGATGGTAGTCTCCACTACCGGATCTGTAAAATCCGGAAATTCCGGAACCTGTGACGACTGCCAGACATTAAAGCCACCTGCCAGTACAATAACAGCTGCAAGGCATCCTGCTAAAGCTTTTTTCCTGCCTGTAAAAATTTTACGGATATCTGTTCTTTTCATATCATTCACACCTTTCTGAAAGCCGACGTTTCAGTTTCCAACCTAAACCGGATTTTAGGCATCAAAAAAGCCGCTTATTCTAACGAAATAAACGGCCGCATTAACACACAGATTCTTGTTCATAGATGTTATCTGAATACGTCATTAAATCGGAATTTAATGCGGCAACCGGCTGTCATAGTCATCCTTCGGACCTTAGACCCATGGCTTTGCGTCCCTGTCTTTCAACAGGTTTGCCTTTATATATAGAGTATATGTTTTTTTCCCTGAAATGTCAACATTTTCCACTGCATTTTGAGCCCTACTCCTGTCTTTTTTTCACGGAATCTGCTATACTGTTCAAAAAGAAAGCATGATATAACAGGAGAACGGAAACAATGTCAAAATTTTTACCAGTCCGTCTCTTTTTTGTATGGCTGCTTTTCGGAATCCTGCTGGCAGGCTGTGGAAATTCTCCTTCCTCCGATGAAGAACCTCCGGTATATTCTCCGACCAGAGTCCTCACCCCGGAGGCCCCCGGCAAAAAACACTGGGCAGTTCCCCTCTGATCCTGGATATTTCCAATCAGGATCAGGGGTATCTGACCGCAGAATCCGATTCCGATGATTCCCGCATGAACATTCAGCTTACTGCTCCCTCCGGTGTGGTCTATTCCTATTTTCTGGAACCTGATGAACAGACGGTACTTCCTTTTTCCGAAGGCTCCGGTGAGTATCTCATCACCTGCTATCAGCAGGTTGATGGAAACCAGTATGCCGCCCTTTACACGGAAACGCTCACAATAAAACTTCAGAATGAATTTCTTCCGTTTCTGTATCCAAACCAGTACGTGGACTTTTCTTCCAAAAGTAAAGCCTGCAAACTGGCAGCCTCTCTTGTCAAAGAAGACATGACCGATATCGACATCCTGAAAACCTTCTATGCATATGTTACCAGTCATATTTCCTACGATTATGACAAAGCTGATTCTGTCGAAGCCGGTTATCTTCCTGATGTAGATGATACTTTAAGCACCGGCACGGGGATCTGTTTTGATTACGCTGCACTGACTACTGCAATGCTCCGTAGCCAGGACATTCCCTGCAAGCTTCAGATCGGCTATTCCGGTGATGTAAAGCATGCATGGATCGATGTTTATATCCGTGGCAGAGGCTGGGTGACAAAGGCAGTATCTTTTGACGGCGACACCTGGAAGCTGATGGATCCCACCTTTGACGCCAACAGTGATGGTGATGAAGCGATCCAGGAATATATCGGTGATGAAAGCAATTATACGGTACAGTTCACGCGCTGACCCACTAAAGGAGACCTTATTATGAAAAACAAACTGACAGCCCGGGAATTATCCAGTTTCTGCGGGCAGATGGGAATGCTTCTGCATTCCGGCATATCCACAGCGGAAGGACTTCACATCCTCTGTGACGAAAGCAAGACCGATGCAGACCGGCAGATCCTCACACCCCTGATCCGTTCCGTGGAAGAAAACGGTTCTCTTTCCCGGGCTCTTGACGAATCCGGGATCTTTCCCACATCCATGACCGCCTATGTCCGGACCGGTGAGGAAACCGGCTGCCTGGATGAGATCATGGAAAGTCTCAGTTCCCACTATGAACAGGAGGAAGAAATCTCAGGACAGATACGGTCTGCAGTCACTTACCCGCTGCTCATGCTTGGCATGATGGCTGTTGTGATCCTGGTCCTTCTGATAAAAGTCCTGCCGGTATTTCAACAGGTATTTAACCAGATGGGAATGGAAATGAACGGGGTTTCCCGGGGACTTCTGAATGCAGGCAACGTAATCAGCCGGTATTCCTCTGTTTTTCTGATCCTCGCCGCAGCCCTCATTGGCTGCATCCTGTTTTTCAGTCTTACGGAAAAAGGTCACAGCCAGCTGCGAAAAATGGTCATCCATCTCCCGTTTTTCCGTGAGATCCCGGTTGCCATGGATTACAGTCGTCTGACCCAGGGCCTTTCCCTGGGGCTTCGGAGCGGACTTTCCCCGGAAACCAGCCTGGAGCTTACAAAGGATCTGATCTCACAGCCGGTGATACTCGAAAGACTCCGGAAGGCTTCCTCTATCCTGGATAGCGGAGAAACTTTTTCCAGGGCCCTTACAGAATCCGGTCTGTTCGGCGGCATGGAAGGCCGTCTCATCACGATATCCTTCTATTCCGGTTCCAGTGACGAAACCTTCCGCAGGCTTTCCCGGCAGTACACCGAAAGATCCATAGATCTGATCTCACAGGCAGTCTCCATTGTGGAGCCTACCATCGTGATCCTGCTGTCTCTTCTTGTGGGGTTGGTCCTTTTATCCGTCATGATGCCGCTTCTGGGGATCCTCTCAGATTTTGCAATGTAAGGTGGTGACCGCATGGAACTTTTTGAAAGCCGCAGAACAAAATTTCTCAGAGCATTTTTTCTTCTCTTTCCGGCGCTGCTTCTGGTTTTATCCTGCACCTTGTTTGTGGCAGGTGTCAGCAGCAC
Source organism: Ruminococcus sp. SR1/5 (assembly GCF_000209835.1). Lineage (NCBI taxonomy): Bacteria > Bacillati > Bacillota > Clostridia > Eubacteriales > Oscillospiraceae > Ruminococcus > Ruminococcus sp. SR1/5. The sequence goes on from NC_021014.1 coordinate 2,001,947, forward strand.
CTCCGACCAGGCCGTACACAAAGAACAGGATACTCTGGAACAGGCACTGAAAAACGGTGCCATCCGCACCTATGCCCTCACAGGCACATATCCCGAAAGCCTGTCCCAGCTTCTCTCGGATTATCATATCACTTATGACAAAACCAAATTCGTAGTAGAGTATGTTCCTAACGGTTCCAATCTCCTGCCGTCTATCAGCGTGATCGCTCTGTCCGGCAGTGCGAAAGGAGGGAATGCCTCATGAATCACCGGAAGAACACCGGACATTCCGTTTCTTCTCTTTTTTCGCTTCTTCTTTTCGGTGTTTTTGTTTTGTTCCTTATACTGATGCTGCTATTTTCCGCCCGGATTTACCAGCAGACTGTGAAACAGACTGACTCCGATTCCGAGCTTGGGACCGCAGCAACTTATCTGACTACCAAATTCCGGCAGCATGACCGCGGCGATGAGATCTTTTCCGGTTCTCTGGATGATATTCCTGCCCTTTGTTTCCGGGACGATATCAAAGGAAAAGAATATATCACGTATATTTACCTGAAGAATGACAGTCTGATGGAGCTTTTCACTGCAAAAGGCTCTCAGGCCAGTTCCGATGCAGGAACCGTCATCTCACAGCTTTCCGATTTCCGGTTTTCGGAAATGGAAAATGGTTTTTACCACTTTTCTCTGGAAAGTACCACGGGAGTCCGCTCGGAATTCCTGCTTCATCGCATTGACAAAAAGGAGGCATCATGAAAGAATCAAGACATAATTCCGGTACCAGCCTTTTTCTGATGGAAATGATCCTTGCCCTTTTGTTTCTGTCACTTTCCTCAGCTGCCTGCATCCAGATCTTCGCGGCAGCACGGAAAAACCGGCTCCAGGCAGAACAGTGGAACCAGATCCAGGCTCTCACAACCTCCGTGGGCGAGATACTGGAAGGCACTGACGGAACCGATGAACAGTTCCTCTCTCTGCTTCCGGGGGGCATCAAAAAGAACACCAACCTGATCTGGTATTATGACCGTAACTGGCAGAGCTGCTCTTCCGGAGAAGCCGCCTGTGAAATGATCCTGGAAACAGATATTTCTTCTTCAGAAAAATCCGGCGAGCTTTCTTTCCGGCAGCTTTCCAACTGCAGTGAGCTTTACCGGATCACCCTGCGTTTTCCTGTCGATGACTACAGAAGGGAGGCTGTACATTGAAACAGAAGCATACGTTTTTTGTAACTGTCGGCATTCCTTCCCTGTTTCTTATCTTCTCTGTGCTGTGTCTCTGTGTACTTGCTCTGCTTACTCTTGGAAGCTCCAGATCCAGTCTTAACACAGCCAGACATTCTATGGAACAGACCGAAAATTATTACACCGGCTGCGCAAGCGCCACGGAAACCGTTTCAGAAATCCGTGATGATCTGGAGCAATACAGGGAAAAAGCTTCCGATGAGACCAGATATTTTTCCATGATACAAAAGCTTGCGTACACAAGGAACGATCTCAGCTGGGATTCCCACAGCCACACCCTTTCCTTCTCCGTTGGAATTTCCGAGACACAACAGCTTTCTGTAGTGCTTGAGATTTTTTACCCGCAGGAAAAAAGCTCTTCCGCTTATCAGATCCTGCAATGGAACACAGAGCTTACCGGATCCTGGCAACCTGACAACCACCAGAATGTATTTAAAGGAGAATAAACCTATGGATACCCCTATTCCTGAATTTTTAGCAGAAGCTGCCAACCGGCGTGTCTCTGATATCTTTATCATCGCAGGCCGCCCCCTGGCCGAAAAGATCGACGGTCATCTTTTGGACCGTGGTGACAGGCTGATGCCTGATCAGACAGAAAATTTACTCCGCACCATTTACGGCCTTGCGGAAAACCGCGATATATCCCGTCTTATGGAAACCGGTGATGATGACTTTTCTTTTTCCATTCCCGGTGTTTCCAGATTTCGTGTCAATGCCTACAAGCAGCGTGGTTCCCTGGCTGCCGTGATCCGCGTGATCGCCTTCCGGCTGCCGGATCCTGCAGAGCTTTCCATTCCCGAGGATGTGATGAACATCTCCGAATATACCCGTGGCATGGTCCTTGTTACCGGTTCTGCTGGAAGCGGTAAATCCACCACCATGGCCTGTCTGATCGACAGGATCAACCATACCCGGGAAGGCCACATCATCACTCTGGAGGATCCTCTGGAATATCTCCACCGCCATGATCGCTGTATCGTCAGCCAGCGCGAGATCTGTACCGACACCGAAAGCTATCTGACATCTCTTCGTGCCACACTACGTCAGAGCCCGGATGTGATCCTTCTTGGAGAGATGCGTGATCATGAAACCATCCAGACTGCCATGACCGCTGCGGAAACCGGCCATCTTGTCTTTTCCAGCCTGCACACTCTGGGAGCAGCCAACACCATCGAACGCATCATGGACGTGTTTGAACCATCCCAGCAGCATCAGATTGCCCTCCAGCTTTCCATGGTCCTTCAGGCTGTAATCTCCCAGCAGCTGATCCCGGATGTGGACGGACGCAACATTCCTGTTTTCGAGATCATGCGCCTGACTCCTGCCATCCGCAATATGATCCGCGACAATAAAGTACACCAGATCGAAGGCGTGATCTCCACATCCGGTCAGGAGCAGATGCGTTCTATGGACCAGAGCCTTCTGGAATTATATAAAAAAGGCCGTATCACCAGGGATACAGCTCTGAAATACGCTTTAAACGCGGACATGCTGAAGCGCAGACTTATGTAAGGATCTTCTCGGTATACTTCTGCCTGATATGTAAAAACACATAAAGAAATCCCTTACCGATCTCTGATATGTTTCCTGAATACAGAACACATATCATTTTACAGATCCGGTAAGGGATTTCTTTATTTTCAATCCGATTTCGACCAAAAAGACATTCCTTCTCTGCGATCGATCAATGCACTACATTTCCTACAATTCCATAAGAAACAATATACATAATGGCACTTGCCATAAAAAGTCCGCACAGGATCGCAATGGAGGATTTTTTGATATCCACCTCAAGAAGAGAGGCGATCAGTGCACCTGTCCAGGCTCCTGTGCCCGGAAGAGGGATTCCCACAAACAGCAAAAGTCCAAGAAATTCATATCTCTTGATCTGGTCACTCTTTCCCATAGCTCTGTTTTCCAGCTTTGTGATCAGACCTCTGAACGTCTTTGTTTTTTCATCCATTTAAAGATCTGCCGGATAAAAAGCAGGATAAACGGAATCGGAATAATATTTCCCACGATACAGATCGGCAGTGCCTTCGCAGCCGATATCTTCAGCAAAGAAGCTGCCAGAAGGCCGCCGCGAAGCTCCAGTATCGGGATCATAGAAATGATGAACACAGCTCCCTCGGGAGAGATAAACTGTGCAAGGTGGTGTGAAAACCATTGTACCAGTACTTCCATAGTACCTCCTTAACTGTTATTTCTGCAGATATTCCGTCAGGAATTCTACCAGCTTTTTCATCTCCTCATCGGTACCGATGGAGATACGGAGATGATTGTCGATCCTGTCCTTCGGGAAATATCTTACATAGATATGTTTCTCCCTCAGTGCTGCGAAAAGCTCTTTGGCCGGACAGCTCTCATGTGTGGCAAAGATAAAGTTGGATCTGGAATCCTGGAAGGAAAATCCAAGCTTCCTGAGCTCTGCCTTTGTCCACTCTCTTGTTGTAATGATCTTATGGCAGCATTCCTCAAAATATACCTTATCCTCCATAGATGCCACACCAGCCGCGATGGTTGTACGATCCATGGTATAGGAGTTAAAGGAATATTTCACATCATTGAGATATTTGATCAGCTCCGGATTTCCGAAAGCATATCCGATACGCATTCCTGCCAGGGATCTGGACTTGGAGAAGGTCTGTACAACAAGCAGATTATCATATTTTTCGATCAGCGGCAGTGCGGATGCTGCTCCGAAATCCACGTACGCCTCATCTACGATCACGATACTCTCCGGATTCTTTGCCACGATCTCCTCGATCTCAGAAAGAGGCATTTCCACGCCGGTCGGTGCATTGGGATTAGGGAATACGATTCCGCCGTTTTCACGGAAATAATCTTCCTTACGGATATGGAACTCCTCATCTAATGCCGGGCGCTCATATGGGATCCTTAAAAGATCTGCCCATACATCATAGAAAGAATAAGTGATGTCCGGGAACAGGATCGGTTTCTCTGAATTAAAAAATGTGAGAAAACACATAGCCAGTACGTCATCGGAACCAACGCCTGTAAATACCTGCTCGTCCTTCAGGCCGTAGAACGCGGCAATACTGTGTACCAGGTCTCCTGCTGTCGGATCCGGATAAAGTCTCAGGGTATCGGCATCAAGGGCCTTCAGCGCCTTCTCCACACCCGGAGCCGGTGAATATGGATTCTCGTTTGTATTCAGTTTGATCATGCCGCTCTCATTTGGCTGCTCGCCAGGAGTATACGGCACTACTTTTCGTATATTAGCTTCCCATGGTTTCATGCTGTGCTTAACCTCCTATCATATTCTTTTGCTATTGTACTCACTGAGAGGACATTTGTCAAAGGGTAATACCACCTGCCGGGAAACAAAAAGACACCCGTACCGGGTTACAGAGTACGGGTGTCTGATATATTCTTCTTAATGAAGGGCTGTTTTGGTTCGTATCAGGCGCTTAAGATCAGATACGTGCTACGCCTGTTGCTTTTGCTGCCTCTGCTACTGCTTTTGCGACAGCCGGTCCGACTCTCTTGTCGAATGCCTTCGGAATGATATACTCCGGAGAAAGCTCCTCATCTGTGATCAGATCTGCAAGCGCCTTGGAAGCTGCGATCTTCATCTCATCGTTGATATCACTTGCTCTTACATCAAATGCACCACGGAAGATTCCAGGGAATGCAAGAACGTTGTTGATCTGGTTCGGGAAGTCACTTCTTCCTGTGGAGATAACCTTTGCTCCGCCTGCTTTTGCGTCATCCGGGAAGATCTCCGGTGTCGGGTTTGCGCATGCGAAGATGATGGCATCTTTGTTCATGGTCTTAACCATCTCTGTTGTAACTGCTCCAGGAGCGGAAACACCGATAAATACATCCGCGCCAACCAGCATCTCTGCAAGAGATCCCTGTTTCTTCTGAAGGTTTGTGAGCTTGCTCATCTCTTCCTTAACCGGGTTCATTCCTTCTGTACGTCCCTCATAGATGGCACCCTTTCTATCGCAGAGTGTAACATCCTTGAAGCCTGCTTTCAGAAGAAGTCTGCAGATAGAGATAGCAGCTGCACCTGCACCGTTCATAACGATACGAACATCCTCTTTCTTCTTTCCGACAACCTTCAGAGCGTTTGTCAGACCTGCAAGTGTGATAACTGCAGTTCCGTGCTGATCATCGTGGAAGATCGGAATATCACATTTCTCTTTCAGTTTTTTCTCGATCTCAAAGCATCTCGGAGCGGAGATATCCTCAAGGTTAACACCACCGAAGGATCCGGAGATCATGTAAATAGTATTTACGATCTCGTCTACATCATGGCTCTTAATGCAAAGCGGGAATGCGTCTACATCGCCGAATGCCTTGAACAGTACACATTTACCTTCCATTACAGGCATACCGGCTTCCGGTCCGATGTCACCAAGACCAAGAACTGCGGAACCGTCTGTTACAACAAGACACATATTCCATCTTCTTGTAAGCTCGTAGGATTTATTGATATCTTTCTGGATCTCAAGGCAAGGCTGAGCTACACCTGGTGTATATGCAAGAGAAAGGTCGTCTTTATTCTCAACCGGCACTCTTGTAACAACCTCGATCTTACCTTTCCAATCTCCGTGCAGTCTTAATGACTCTTTTGCATAATCCATTTTCTTTTCCTCCTTGGATAATTATGATATATTTCATTTCAAAAGGATTACCTGAATTAATAATTACCATTGAAGAATTTACTGTCCTTCGGAAGCTCATAGCCTTCAAAATAAGAGCCAAAATCAAGCTTCAGATAACTGCAGAGATCAGCAAGCTCTACCATGGTATTGTCGTTGACCGGAATGCCATTCTCTTTTCTGTCTTTTTCAGCAGCTACCTCTTTCTCGCCGTGTGTATAGATCCTGTCCTGACCGTCTGCCTTCGGACTCTCCCGAAGCGCCTCAAGATATTCTGAAAAATGCTTGCGGATCGCATCCGGATCTCCGAATGCCGCCGGGTTGATCGCCATAAATCCATGGCAGATACCGGTCTTGTCCGGGAATGTACAGCATTTGTCGGAGGTAACGCCCATGGAAAGAATGGAGCTGAACAGCTCACAGAGCATTCCATAGCCATATCCCTTATGGCTTCCGCTGACTTCCTCGTTTCCACCAAGAGGCATGATTCCGCCGCCCTTCTTGGCTACGATGTTTGCAAGTACATCCGGTGCATTATTGCTGGCATGACCGTTTTTGTCAAGTGCCCAGCCATCCGGAAGAGGCTTACCCATCTTATTATACATTTCCAGTTTACCTCTGGTTACAACTGTTGTGGAACAGTCAAAGAAAAACGGATACGGGTCTGCAGGCATAGCGACTGCGATCGGGTTGGAGCCCAGCATAGCCTTTCTTCCAAAAGTCGGTACCATGATCGCCTCGGAGTTGGTACATGCCATTCCAAGAAGGCCTTCATGGCAGGCCATGTTCGCATAATATCCTGCAATACCGAAATGGTTGGAATTTCGTACACTTACGATTCCCACACCAGTTGTCTTTGCCTTCTCAATTGCCTTTTCCATGGCAAAATGGCTGATCAGCTGGCCCATTCCGTTATGTCCGTCTATCACAGCAGAAATCGGTGTTTCAAAAACAACTTCCGGTTTCGCCTGGGGATGAATAGTCCCCTTCTCGATTCCTTTATGGTAACGAACCATCCTCTGCATTCCGTGGCTCTCGATCCCATACAGATCAGCAGTCAGAAGAACATCTTTAATGATGCTTCCTTCTTCCTCAGAAAAGCCAAACGCTTTAAAAACGTCTCCGCAGAAATGGTTCAGTGTGTCATAACTCCATTTTACATATCCCATAATCGCAAGTCCTTTCTCCTGATATTTCCGGCAGGTTACCGCCCACGCTGTGGCCTGCTGCATACTTTATATAATACCGCAGGGATACAGTAACCTTCATCCTGTGCTGTCTCGTCTTACGCTGTCCTACCTAACGCTGCTTCAACTTATGCTGTCTCATCTCATGCTGTCTCAACTTATGCTGCCTCATCTCATGCTGTCTCAACTCATGCTGTCTCAACTTATGCTGTCTCATCTCATGCTGTCTCAACTTATGCTGTCTCGTCTTACGCTGTCTCGTCATGAAGCCTTCAGGATGCTGCCATAATATCAAACTTTTTGGTATTACCAATACAGTCCCTATTATAGCACTCGGTCTTACCAAAATCAATAGTGGTCTTACCAAATCAACGGGATTTTTACTGAAATTTTATTTAATTTTTTCAGGTGGATCAGCGATGAAATACAAGGCTGTTCTCCCCCTGCTGCTGCGCAATCTCCAGTATATATTTCTCAATGGTTTCCATATGTTCGCGCATCAGCTTCTCCGCCTGGTTCCGGTCTCCGGAAATAATGGCTTCCACCAGCCTTCTGTGCTGCTCATCCACCTCCAGAGCGGAATTATGTTTCTGCATAATATAGGCTCGGGTGCCGGAAATGATCTCCTCAGTCAGCTGCGCTGCCGCATCCAGGACATTGTAGATCATAGGATTCCCTGCGATCCTGCCAATCTTCGTATGAAGCTTCTTATCAAGACCTGCACGGGCTTTCTCGTCCTCTGAGCTCTCCAACTGTGCCAGGATGGAACGCAGATCTAATGCATCCTTCTCCGTACAATTCCCGGCTGCAAGAAGCGCAGCCTCCTGCTCCAACGCAGAACGAAGTTCCTGTACCTGCTGTACATGGCTGTTATTCAGCTGAAAAAGAAGGGCCAGTGGTGCAGAAAGCCACTGATCCATATTCTCGGTAATATAGTTGGCTCCGCCGCGGACCGTTGTGACAATTCCCATCAGCTCCAGTGCCCGCAGGACTTCACGGACAGCAGGTCTGGAAACTCCCAGTGATTCTGCCATAACACGTTCCGCAGGTAAAGTGTCCCCCGGCTTCAGTTCTCCCCGCCGGATATTTTCTATGATCTGCGCTAATATTCCGTCAAATGCTCGTTCTTCTGTAATCTTTGTAAACATGTCGTCCGTTTCGGCCGCCTTCCTTTATTATTGTGTTGCCTTCCTTTACATAAAAATCCCGGAATATAGACAAGTGGATATTTACCATTCTCAGTCATCATGCAGTTCTGCACCAGATGATCGCTCTGCAGCCATTCAGCCAGTCTGTGCATTTTGACTATTTGCCCTCTCTATTTTCCGGACTTTTATAGTAAATATTATACGATAATTCCCCAATTTAATCAATAGTAAATAATAAATTGGTAAGACATATTATTTTGTTACTGTCCACTGGTAATATTCCGCGAGGTGTTTTTTGTGAACGAAGGTCACAGAAAACCCGAGACATACCGCGCGAATTTATGCGATTAGCATAAATTCTGTGCATCGCGAAGCGTGTTACTGAGAACGGAGTGAACAGTAATATTATTTTATTCCATTATTGAGAATGTTTTCCACTTCCTCCATCTGTCCCAGAAGCATTTTCTGGCGGTCGTCAAAAAGAAGACCTTTATTATGCCTGTAATACTGGTCAGAACCGTTCTCCCGAATGAACCAGAGACTATAATAGTTGGCATTCAGTTCTGTGATAAATGCCACCATTTCCTGGCTGTCCCCAAAAGCAGCTTCCATGAAGTCGAAGACGTTCTGAAGAGTAAGAGATATTTCATCGGTTCGGTTTTCGTAGGCTTCGGTTTCGGATTCGAAGAGGACTTTCACAAACTCATAGTTCCTGTTTGACGATGGATCTTTCGATTCTGCTGCAGCACTTCTGCCTCCTGCCGGATATGAGCCTGATCTGGTTTTATCTGATCCGGTTGATTTCGATCCAATTGATCCCGAGGTTGATTTCGATCCGGACGCATTTTCAAAAAATGACACAACACGTTTCTGTATACGCTCCTGCTGTTTTGTAAGAAGCTCACTCTTTTTGTCCTTTTCAAGATCCGCCTCTGCTTTTTCCATGAGATTTTTTGCTGTGAGGCTGTCCTGATCTTCTCTGAAGTACACCATATAATCATACAGTTTCGTGATGTAGGCATCGGTAAGATAGCATTCTGTAAAAAGCTCGCTGAGCTTTCCGTTGAGAAGGCTTACAATGCTCAAATGCTCGTCCAGAGAGGCTGTGCGGATCTTACCCAGAGTAATGGGATCCCACTTTCCTTTCAGGATGTCCTCCACTTTATAGTCCGTTCTGTACTTATAATAAAGAGCCAGATAGCCTGCAAAATCCTTCGCGATCATCCTGTGCTGAATGTACTGACTGACCACCTCACGGTCTACGGTTTTTCCAAGGATCTCATAAACCTGGATCAGACGGGAAAGATCCTCCCAGCCTCTGGCTGTGGCAAAGATCTTTCCGTCTACGGTATTCTCCACCCTGTAGAAATTTTTTCTGCGAAGCTCCAGATAGGAGATCACCGCCGGATGAATTCCCTGCTGATAGGCGTATTCCTTCCACACATCAAAGTCTGCCTCCACATCGATCTTCTTGATACGGTCCAGAGTGACCACATCGAATTCCCGGACGGATTTGTTATATTCTGGCGGGTTGCCTGCTGTGACGATCACCCAGCCTTCCGGCACCTTCTGGTTTCCGAAGGTTTTTCCCTGAAGGAACTGCAGCATCATCGGCGCTAGTGTTTCAGATACGCAGTTGATCTCATCAATGAACAGGATGCCTTCTTTCAGACCTGTTTTTTCCATTTTGTCGTAAACGGACGAAATGATCTCACTCATGGTATATTCCGTGACAGAAAATTCTTCCTCACCATAATTCTTTTTTACAATAAAAGGAAGTCCCACAGCACTCTGCCTGGTGTGGTGGGTAATGGTATAGGAAACAAGAGCAATCCCGCATTCCCTTGCTATCTGTTCCATAATCTGTGTCTTTCCGATTCCCGGAGGGCCCATAAGAAGGATCGGTCTCTGTCGGATCGCCGGGATCCGGTACTCACCGAATTCGTCCTTTGAAAGATATGCTTCTATGGAATCTCTGATCTCCTGCTTTGCTCGTTTTATGTTCATGGTATTCTCCTTTTCACGGCATATAAAAAACTGCCTGCAGGATCCTCCGCCTAAAACGGGTTGCCTTGCGCGACATCTGCAAAAAATATGCCTGAATCCAATGATAAATCGAAAATTGAATTCAGGCAAGTTTTTCACTACTATATATATTTTTTATTCTGCTGTCAGTGTGTGTATCAGGTTCAGAATACGTCCCGCACACATTCTGACAACTTCTTCCGAAAGCTTTCCGTCTTCAAAAGCTTTTCGGATATTTTCTGCGTCGGCTGCATTACCAGGCATGATAATATCATTTCCTGCTGTCACGCATTTCCACGGAATACTTCCATCTTCCGGAACCGTTGTATTCCAGTCTGACATGATCACACCGTCAAATCCCCACTCTTTTCGGGCAATGGCTGTACAGAGATCAACACTGTTTGCAGCATGGACACCATTCAGTAAATTATAGGAAGACATGATTGCCACTGGTCTGCTTTCTTTAACTGCAATCTCAAAACCACGCAGGTAAATTTCCCTCAGGGCACGTTCTGATACCTGTGCATCTACGCCCATACGATTATCTTCCTGATTGTTGCAGGCAAAATGCTTAACGGTAACACCGCAGCCAGGTCTGCTCTGCACTCCTTTTGTCATGGCTGCTGCCATAGTTCCGGAAAGCAGCGGATCTTCGGAATAATACTCAAAATTTCTGCCGCACAGAGGGTTTCTCTGAATATTAAGACCAGGTGCTAGCCAGAGATCTATGTGGAATTCTTCCATTTCTTCTGCCACTGCTATTCCAACTTTTTCCACAAGGGCAGTATCCCAGGTCTGAGCCAGTGCAGTTCCAACCGGAAATGCCGTACAGAACTGATAATATCTGTCTGCGTTTTCGTGAGTCTCATCTGTTCTCAGGTATCCGTTTTCCAGAGATCCAAGGACACCGATTCCATATACTGTGTCTGTTTCTCTGTCTACTTCATAATTCTGCTGAAGTCTCAGTCCTGCCGGCCCATCGGCCATGATCAGTGAGGAAACACCATATTGCTCATAAAGAGCAGCCGTGGTCTCACCGGCAGAGCCAGGAACACGGATTCCTGCCGCCCCCAGATTACTGGAGATTCCAGCAATATTCCCATAAAACAGTGGGAGCAGATCCTTTGCAGGAATCTTATTTTCCGGTTGGCAGGTGCATTCTGTTCTCTTCTCTGGTTCAGGATAATAGATATATCTTCCAATCTTCTCATTCTCTGCCTTCTCTTTCCATTTCAGAGTTCTGGCAGAAAGATTCTGGCGGTCATAAACTTCTTCAGTAATATCAGTCTGGTTCTCAAGGATATTCGTTTTATCCAGGATCACACTCTCCGGCACTTCAAGCATTGCAGCCAGCGTAAGCGATGCAATGCTGTTTCCGACCCAGACAGCATAATAACCTTTTTCAGCAATCCAGGCATGCTGCTCTTCGGAAAAATATGCCAGTGTCTTTCTGTCGATCCTGATTTTCAGCAGTTCTTTTTCCCCCGGCTTCAGAAGTTTTGTTTTTGCAAAGCCAGCCAGTCGACGGTATTCCTTCCCTGATTCATTCTGTGGAAGAGACACATAGACCTGCACGACCTCTTTTCCCGAAAAAGTTTCTCCTGTATTCGTTACCTCTGCTTCAACTTCAACGCCATCCCCTGATGTTTTCATCCCATGGAAGCGTATCTGCATTTCTGTGTAAGAAAGTCCATATCCAAACGGAAACAGCGGTTTTACACCAAAAGTATCAAAATAACGATATCCTGTATAAATTCCTTCCTTGTACTCTTCTCTTTCAAGCTTGCCATTAAGATAGCTGTATTCCTCTGCACACGGATAATCCTCATACCTTCTGGCCCATGTTGCAGTCAGCTTGCCGCCTGGAGTTACCTTTCCCAGAAGGACATTGGCGAGGGCAAGTCCGCCTCTTTGTCCAAGCTGAGAAATATTCAGGACAGCACAGATATTTTCTGTTTCTTCCAAAATATCTGTCAGTTCTACCGGACCGCCGGAATTCAGGATAAGTACTGTAGGAATCTTCTGTGCATCAAGGAACCGGAGATCCTCCCGCTCCCGTCTGCTCAGATAATAATCTCCCTCGACCCTGCGCCTATCCTTTCCCTCACCGGAAATCCTGCTTACCACATAGATTGCTGTCTGGGCATCGACAGTATCTTCTGCTGTGACTGCACGGCCTTCCGGCATTGCAAAAGGATTTTCCGCATAGGCATCAAAAGGATTTTCCACAAACTTTGCTTCTTCCAGTATTTTTTCTTTCCATGCCCGGCGTGCTTCTGCGTATATTGACTCATAATTGGCTAGCCATTTCTCGCTTACGATCTGAATACCGTTTTCTTTCAGTCCCTGATAAATAGAAATGTTACTTCTGTTATTCACATCACCGGAACCTGTTCCGCCTTTCACTGTCTTTCCCGCACCGGCGCCGTATAAACCTATTTTCGTGGAAATATTCAGAGGGAGTATTTTTTTATCATTTTTCAGCAGTACAATACCCTCCTCTGCTGCTTTTTCCGAAAGAAGACCGTTTCGTATTTCACGGTCTGACATGCTGTGTTTCTTTGTTCCGCTGTGTTTCCATTTCTTAACTGTCATATCTTACCTGCTACCTTTTGTTATTCTTTTACACCTCCAAGTGTCACTCCTGCGATGATAAACTTGGAAAGAAGGAGATATACGATAATGATCGGCACAATGGCAACTGTGATCATCATGTAAATCTTACCCATATCAAAATTCATATAATCTGCTCCACGAAGTGTTGCAATCAGGATTGGAACAGTCATCTTGCTTTTAGACTGGATAACCAGAGCAGGAACGAAATAATTGTTCCAGGAGCCTACAAATGTAAAAATCGCCTGTACAGCGATTGCCGGCTTCATGATTGGCAGGACAATACTGTTGAAAGTACGGAATTCTCCGGAGCCGTCAATTCTGGCTGCTTCTACCAGTGACATCGGCAGTGAGGACTGCAGATAGCTGTACATAAAATAGAATACGGCCGGTGACGCAACAGACGGAATGATCAACGGAAGCAGGGAATCATATAATCCCATCTTTGTGATCAGACGAAGGAAGCCCATTGCAGTTACCTGTGTCGGCATGACGAGGATCGCCATGATAAATGTAAACGCTACATTCCTTGCCTTGAAATCATAGGCATAAAGACCATATGCTGTCAGTGAGGAAAAATATGTACATAATACTGCACTGCATCCGGACACGATAATACTGTTAAGAATTCCCCTGAACATCGGAAAGCTTCCGTCATTTGCAACATTCATCAGGTTTTTCCAGAAATATTTTCCAGGAAGAGCAGAAAATCCCTTCTGAAGCTCTGCATGAGAATGAGACGCATTCACGATCAGTACATAAAAGAAAAGAGACACATAAAGGAAAGAATAATAAGTACCACATGTGCCACGATACTTCTGATCCTGCTGGCTGTCTTATCTTTCATCATTTTGTTTTTCTCCTTTCTGCTCTTGCTCTCTTTTTCGCTGCTTTCTTAGATCCGTCCGGATCATTGTCGTTAGTCATACGATATACAAAGAAGCAGAGGATTGCACTGATAATAAACAGGTATACAGACAATGCTCCGGCCATACCATAATTCTTGCTCTTCAGATGGCTGTTCAGGAACATAATCAGTGTCATGGATGTTCTGTCCGGATTACCCTGTCCGTTTGTGAGGATCTGCGGTACATCAAACATCTGAAGGCCACCGATGATGGAAGTGATCAGAGTATAGGAAAGAATCGGACGAATCAGTGGAAGCGTAATATAGACGAAACGCTGAATGCTGTTGCATCCGTCCAGATCCGATGCTTCAAAAATATCCATACTGATTCCCATTACTGCTGCCATCAGCATGATGGTCGTGTTTCCGAACCACATCAGGAAATTCATGAAACCTACTAATGATCTTGTTCCCAGAACAGAGCCCAGAAAATCAATCGGTTCCTTTATCCAGCCCAGTGAACACAAAATGGAGTTTACAGGTCCGTTTGTGGAAAACATGGTAAAAAACAGAAGTGCAAATGCTGATGCCATGATCAGATTCGGCAGATAAATTACAACCTTAAAAAACTGCTTGCCATGAAGCTTCAGCCTGGCATCAGTAAACCAGCATGCAAGCACCAGTGCAATAACGATCTGCGGAACAAATCCGATCACCCAAAGGATCAGTGTATTCAGTCCGTATTTCAGCATGTCAGAATGCAGAAGACTGACATAATTGGCAAGTCCTATAAAATTAGGACCAATCTGCTTGATTCCAGAACGGAAATATTCAAAAAAGCTGTATCTCACTGTATCAAACAGCGGAATCAGCGAAAAGATAAAATAGATCACAAAAAACGGAAGAATAAATATGTATCCCCATTTTCCGTAATTAACGCTCTTTTTCTTCATAATGCTCTTCCTTTCCAGCAAGCTGCAGGATCCAAAGATCCTGCAGCATCAACAATTATCCTCATGTGGTATTTATTCCGGCCACTGGATCTCTGTGATCTCCGGATAACGCTCCTGAATAGCTGTCTCAAAGTTGGCTTTTGCTTTGTCAAAGTCTACTTTACCCTGGAAGTAATCACTGAAAGCGTTCTGGATCAGCTCTACACAACCCTGGTCATATGCGGAAAGCGGTGCGATCTTGATATTCTCTGCAACCGGTGCAAAATACTCAAACGGGTTCTGTCCACCAAGGAAATCAGATGCGAAATCTGCATTTGTAGCTGCATCTTTCATACCGGATTTTGTATTTGTAAAATCAGAGTATTCTTTGGAAATCTTAAGAAGATTATCCTGATTTCCCGTCATTGCCAGGATAATATCTTTGACATGTTCCGGATTATCTGTTCCTGTTGCAGCCTGAATGTAAGAACCACCCCAGTTGTATTCCTGCGGAGGATTTGTAACAGCCCAGTCACCTTCTGCTCCATCCCAGTTTGGTTTCAGAGTAAAGTCGATACCCCATGCCGGGAAGAGGAATGCGAATACCTTGGACTCAGAACTCATTGCCTTGTTCCAGTCATCGTTCCACTGACCTTTTACAGTTTTGTTAAGATAACCTGCATCCAGCCACTCTTTGGAATCTTTTACCCAGTCCATGATCTTTGAATCTACTTTGATCACAGAATCACCGGACTCTACCCACGGATTCTCAATGCTGTTTCCATATAAACGAAAAGTGTCTGCATAAGAAGCAAATGTATAATATCCTTTTTCTTTCAGCTGAGCTGCTGTTTCTTTGGCTGTATCCCAGTCTTTCATCTTCTCGCCAACTTCTTTCGGGTCATCAGTACCGAAAACATCTTTCGCAATGTCACGACGATATACAAGGACACCCGGGCAGCACTGCCATGTGGCGCCTCTCTGTACTCCATCCGCATCAGAAGCTGTTGTTTTCGTGAAATCATACTGATCTGCAAGATCCTTGTCCGGATCAATGCCAAGATCAGTAAGAGGCATTGCAACATCTGCATCTTTGTCTGTATATTTGAATACATAATCTGTCTCAGAAAGGAACATGTCTACCTTATCATCTGCACTTGCATCAGCCTGGTTGAGAAGTGCCTCATCCAGTTTCTGCTGATATACGCCATCCTGGTTCGGATTTACGATCCAGTGGATCTCTGTACCATCTTTCAGTTTTGTAACTGTACCATCTTTGGAAGTGGACTCTACTTCCGGATAAATAGCTTCCAGTCTCTGACGGAACTCATCATTCCAGGAATAAATATTGATCACTTTTCCCTCATCCGATCCTTTTGCAGATACACAGCTTACATTTGCTGCCATCATTCCACAAACCATTGCTGCTGCAAGGATCATAGATACCGCTCTTTTCTTCATAGTATAAATCCTCCTTTTTCTGTAGCATCCCCGATGCTTTACCTTTGATGATAAAAATATACCATTTTTTTATCTGCGATTATATTATTAATCTTAACAAAATGTCAAATTCATGTCATAATATAAAAAACCAACGCATTCCTTAAACATCAACATATAAGGAGGATATCAATATGTCCATTTCCCAAGACTGGATTACTAATGAACTGGAAGATACAGAACTGGAAGCTCTTCATCGCTCTCCCTCTGTGGAATATTCTTTTTACAATGCCGTAAGAGCCGGTGATATGGAAGCTGTAAACAAAAACTGCGAGGAAGACTCTTTT
Organism: Ruminococcus sp. SR1/5; assembly: GCF_000209835.1. Taxonomy (NCBI): domain Bacteria; kingdom Bacillati; phylum Bacillota; class Clostridia; order Eubacteriales; family Oscillospiraceae; genus Ruminococcus; species Ruminococcus sp. SR1/5. The sequence continues at coordinate 2,018,337 of NC_021014.1, forward strand.
CTTCATCTGAAGGGAACCGGTATCCTCTCCAAAAATCCTCTGACCAACCTGAAGTATCATTTCGTTGTCACTACTGCCATGCTCACCCGTTACTGTATTGACGGTGGACTGGAGCCTGAACAGGCATATCGTCTCAGCGATTTTTACATTCTGAAAATGGATTCCTGCACCACTGTACGCCAGATTGCAGATCTGCATCATATTATGGCCAGAGATTTTACCGAAAAAATGATCCTCCAGAAAAAAAGCTCTATTCTTTCCAGACCGGTCATGCAATGCGTGGACTATATTTACGGTCACATTAAGGAGCGTATCACCATTCAGGATCTGTCAGAACATACCGGGCTTTCTCCCAGTTATCTGTCCAGAGTATTCAAACAGAATCTTGGAGTATCCATAAGTGATTACATCCGCGAGAAAAAAATCGAAAAAGCCACTCACCTGCTCCGATACTCTGATAAAGCAGTAGTTGATATCGCCAATTATCTGAATTTCTCTTCACAGAGTCATTTTATCCAGATCTTTGAAAACTTCACCGGCCTTACCCCAAAGAAGTACCGTGACAAATATTACAAATCAATGTGGTAAACCTCTTTATTATTATGGCTGATATTTTTTATCAGCACCAAAAACGACATCCCGCAGCTTTTTACAACTGTGGGATGCCGTTTTCCTATTGATACTTCTGTTTCTGTAATTTAACAATTATGTATAACCGATTTCGGTTACATCAGTTCCACTTTGATCCTGTGTGTTTCTTTTACAGAAAGCTTTTCGAGCAGTTCCCGATCTATACGTACACAGGTACTCTGTTTGTTTTTCATTTCCTTTTCATCGCACCATACTGTTTTTATTTTATATTCTGAAGGAAGTTTTTTCTCCAGATTGCAGATACAGATCTCCAGCTTTCTTCCGGCAAATTCCATAGTAAGAGATGCCTGTCCATTCTCATTATACTGCTCCGGCATCAGTGCCGGCGCGATCACCAGATCTCCAAGATCTCCTCTGACGCCAAATACCTCTGTGATCATAGTCAGCATATACCAGCTTGCAGCACCGGTAAGATATGCATACAATCCTCTTCCCTGATTATCAAAATATTCCGGAATTCCAGGATACATCCTGCTGTTCTCAAAATCCATGGCAGCGTCCAGAAGCGTTTCCAGAACCTTATGTCCTTCTTTTGCATAGCCGTTTTTATACAGTGCATTGCCATACATAACAGCCATATGGGAAAATACCGCTCCGTTTTCCTTTTCTCCATAAGCAAACCCGAACATTCTTCCCAGATCAAATTTTTCTTCATGGAAATTGGTATTCAGGCGATATCCTCCTGCCTGACGGTCAAAAAGATATTTATCCGCACTTTTACAGATAGACTCAATCTGATCTTTCTGTGCGGTTTTACTCATGATCGCAAATACCTGACTGGTAAGCATCATACGTACCTGGCTGTTTTCTGCCCTTTCCACAGGACGTTTATGATCATCATAATATCCGTTGAACCAGCCGTTTTCTCCGTCTTTTACCCATTCTCTTCTGCGGATGTTTTCCATCATCCAATCTGCCTTTTCATCCAGATTCCGGCTAAGCTGGTCCAGACGGATCACAATAGTATTTCCGCTGATATCATGTGCACATTTTTCTGTGTACTGTCTCAGAAGCTGCTGTTTTTTCTCCGGGCTTTCATAAAGCTCACGGTCTCCGGTAAACAGGATTTCCATTTCTTCCGCAACTTCAATCCTGTCAAACATTTCCTTTTCCTGAAGTTTTCTCAGATATTCTGCGATGTTCTTCATATTTCCAGCATATGCACAGGTAAATGCCACACTCTCACCATTTTCCCATGCCATATCCATGGCATCGTTCCAGTCTGCCCCGTGAAGTTTCATCTCGTTGTGCTCTCCTACATCATAAAAAGCACAGAGATTTTCCAGCAAAATGTGTTCCAGAACCGTTCCGTAATAAATCTCACCGGATTCTGTTTTCTGATTTTCTCCATAGGCACTGCTCCATTTTTCATCATGCGCAGTTCCTCTTTTTGTCTGAAGATCCTTGAAATATGGAATCTTCTCAAAAAGGACATTCATATCCCCGGTCTGATCCATATAAAGCTGCGTTGTCACAAATGGCCAGAAAGCATGATCCATCCACACGCGGGCAATGTTGTTACGGTCTGCGATAAATTCACCCTGTCTGTTTCCGATGATCGTGGCATTGGTTCCATCGATGCGTACTCCACCGTAATTATCGACGATCATCTGACGTACAACAGAAGGATCCATGATCAGAAGTGCCAGACAGTCTTGCCAAAGATCACGCCAGCCTCTTCCACCTTTTCCATAATCATGATACGGGAGGAATGAACAACCGTAAATTCTTCTTAATATCGGCTGGAAACAGATCCATTTCAGATAATTATCTCTGTCCTCATCACCTGTCTCAAAAGAAACGTTCACTTTTTCTGTCCAGTGTTTTTTTACATGTTCAAATTCTCTTGCAACCTGTTTTTCAGTTCTGTAAAACCGTGCAGTCTCCTCCGGCAGCTGATTTTTTTCAGATATTCCCGCTGTCACAACATATACAGCTGTTTCATGTGGTCTCAGAACCCTGGATGCAAAACGAATACCACCGACAGATTCCTTTCCTTCAATTTCTGTTCCTGCCGGAACACCTTTTTTCTCTTCTCTGACCACCTCCGGAATCAGGAAAGAACCGCCTTCTCCGATAAACATTTCCACATCAGGATAAAAGCTTTCCGGTTCCGTTCCCTCGCCTTCAGATCCATATACAAAATATGCAGTATTATTCTTCTGATGACCTCTTTCATCAAAAGAAAGCACCGGTTTTACTTCAACACCGTACTCCGTTGTTCTTATCCTGTGCAAAAGGGAAGTCACATGCCTGTGATCTCTGAGATTGTCTGCACTTCTTCCATATACAGGTATTACAGCAACCGGTGTGATCTCCTGTTCTTCCTCTTCAATATTGGTAATCTTTACAAGATGGACCTCCGCATCACCTTTCACTGTCACAAAAGACAAAATCTCTGACTGAAGTCCGTATTTCTCAGAAGTTCTGTGCAGCTTCTGCCACATAAATCCGGCTTCCAGGCTGCTTTTATCCTGTTTATCAGTATATTTCTGAAATTCCTGTTCTGCCGAAACTCCGCATGCTGACCAGTAACCTTTCCTTTTATCTTGCACCAGAAATTTCTGGTGTTTCGATTATTATGAAGATTCTCAATGCTTACCGGTTCCAGCAGAAAATGATTCTGATCCAGTTTGCTGTCTCCTCCCAGAGAAGGGGTGATCGCGGATTTCAATCCGTTTTCTCCGGCCAGAGGTATATATAAACCGCTGTAATTCTCCGGATTTTCTATGGAAAAGCTTCCATTTTTATCCTGAAATTTTATATATTTCATTCTGTGATCTCCTTCCTGCCAAAATAAAACGGTATTTATATTCCATTTTACTTTGTATTCATAAATGTGATCTCCTCGCAATTTATATCCATTATGTCATGACATATAGAATTCAATTTCTGTCTCACCGGTAAGTTTCTCCTGCGGAATATAATTACCCGGAAGTTCTTCTCCATTTACATAGAGTTTTTTACATCCGGCTTCCACATGTCCCGGATTCTTCACAGTGATATGGAGATGACATCCACGGAAATCCTTGCTTATCTCAAACTTCTCCCATTCTTTTGGAATCGATGGTGCTATACGTAAGCCATAGAAATCCGGACGCATGCCAAGAATTCCTTCTACACATCCTACCATCACAGTAGATGCTGTTCCTGTCAGCCAGTGCACATGAGATCGTCCGAAATTCGGGCTTGCTTTTCCTTCTGTAAACTGTCCATAGCAGTATGGCTCCAGCTGTCTGATCTCAGCCCTGTCATTCTGCGCTGCCGGAGCATTCTCCAGGAAATAATTAAATGCACGCTCACCATGTCCGCAAAGTGCTTCTGCCAGAATGAGCCATCCCTGTGACTGTGAAAAGATTCCCGCATTTTCCTTTGTTCCTGCATTGTAGATAACCGCAAGTGCTCCGTCGAAAGCATTTGCATGATATGGAGGATCCATAAGGATTGCACCGTATTCTGTATTCAATCTTTCATAAACCATTTGAAGAGCCAGATCTGCCTGCCGCTCTGTTGCAAGGCCGCTGATCACAGCCCAGCTCTGTGGATTCAGCCACATGTTTGCCTCCGGGTCAGTTCTCTTTCCGATAACCTCTCCCCGCTCCGTAAACCCACGGATAAAACGATCTTCATTCCAACAGAGTTCCTGGATCAATTTTCCAAGCTGCTCTTGTTTTTCTTCCAGGTATTTTATATATTTTTCATCTTTTTTGTATTTTGCAAACTCTTTCAGGATAGTCATTGCATAATAGAACTGTAATGCAACGAAAGTAGATTCCCCATCCTTTCCAAGTCTCAGACAATCATTCCAGTCTGCATAAAGTCCGGCCGGCATTCCATGTCTGCCAAGATGGTTCATGGAGAAGTCAATAGCTCTTTTCAGATGCTCGTATACAGTTCCTTCATCCTTGTTTGCAAACGGGATCACTTCATCGATGAATGCAAAATTTCCTGTCTCTGAAATATATTTGTATACAGTAGGGAACAGCCAGAGTGCATCATCTGCGCGGTATGCCGGATGACCGGTTTCCTGTACATAGGATGCATCATCCGGTGTATCCTCATGTCCCGGATTATGTGTGAATTTCACAAGTGGAAGACCGCCGCCGTTATCTACCTGTGCTGACAACATGAAACGGATCTTATCCAGTGCCATTTGGGGTGCAAGATGGATCACACCCTGGATATCCTGTACAGTATCACGGTATCCATATCCGTTACGAAGTCCGCAATAAGTAAAAGATGCTGCACGTGACCAGATAAATGTCATAAAACAGTTATATGCGTTCCATGTATTGATCATGGTATCGAATTCCGGACTTGGTGTTCTGATCTGAAAATGTGCAAGCTGTCCGTGCCAGTAACTGATCAGTTCTTCAAGCTCCACCGCGCATGTTTTTTCACAGTCTGCATAATGTGCTATAATCTCCGCTGCTTCATTATCCTCCTTCATTCCTGCCAGAAAAGCCATTTCCCGACTTTCTCCCGGTTCCAGAGTAATTACAGCTGAAAGAGCTCCACAGCTGTTTTCATTATAATTTCCCTCATTACATAATACACCAGCTTCAACCCCTGCTGGATTGTTGTATCCGTGATATCTTCCAAGGAATTTTTCCCTGTCACCACACCAGGAAGAAACCTTCTCTCCAGCCAGGCCGAAAAATCGGTTGAACACGTTCTTGTTATCAACCTCTTCCCCATCCTTAAGGCCGTCCAGATTCGCATGGATCATCTGACGTACACGATCTCCACAGAATACTGTTCTTGTAATATACTGGGAATACTGCAGATTCACCTGATCCTGTTCATAATTGCTGTTATTTGTAAACTCTGCATATCCAGTCACACTGATCTCACGTTTTCTGTCTGAGCAGTTGGTAACTTTCAGATTCCATACCTCGTAGGACTGCCCAAGCGGTACATAGTATCTCACCTCTGAATGTATCTCGCTGTAATCTGCCATCATTTTAGTATAGGCTGTGCCATGATGACATTCACTTTTATACTCACTGAGATCTTTGCCAACCGGCTGCCAGGATGCTGACCAATAATCTTTTGTGTCATTATCCCTGAGATAAATATATCTTCCCGGCTGATCAAACTGATTAAAAATATATCTCAGGATTCTGCCGTTCGCCCCGGATTTTGCAAAGCTGTATCCCCCTGCATTATTGGAAACGATTGCTCCGTATTCCGGCGATCCCAAATAATTCACCCACGGAGCAGGTGTGTCCGGCCTGGTAATCACATATTCCTTTTTTTCTTCATCAAAATACCCATATCTCATGCCATACAATCTCCTGTTCTGTATATTTTCCGTAACATTGTCTGCTGTTACCTATTTTCTACACTATAACTGATATGCAGATAGCAATATACAAAATAAAAGATTAAAATATCAGATTCATGACATAAGATATGGATATAATTCTTTACAATTCTTCCTCCGTGATCACCAGCTTCATGGCCCAGGCCGGGATATCCACATCCTCAGGCTCCTGCTCCATAAATACAAATGCTGTCCGGTATGGCGGCATCTTTGCCGGAAAAATACCGTAACCGTCTGTAAAATACACCAGTCCCTTCAGATTTTCAAACTCACGTTTTTCCATCAGCTCTTCCACATAAGCAAAAGCCGGACGGAAATCTGTACCTCCATCACCATAAAGTTCCAGGCTGTTCATATACTCCTGCAATTCCTCTGCACCGGTGATCTTTACATCCGAATGCACCTTCTCATCACACTGGATAATGTGTATATTTACCTTCTGGAAAAAATTCCCGCTGTCGCTTAAGATCCCATAGGTTTCCTCCAGAAATCTCTGTACCAGTTCTCCTGAACAGGACATGGAGGTATCGATCACCATGACAAATTCCGAAACTTTTTTCACTTCTCTGGTTTCCAGGGGTTCGATCAGCGGCATATTCCCGTAAAGGGAAAGCCCGTAGGTATAAAAATTATAATCAAAGCTGTCCGGATCTACAGTCAGTTCTTCCCGAAATACTGCAAACTTCCGCAGAAATTCCCGATAATCATATCGTTCCCGGTTCTCTATTTTCAGCTGATCCAGAAAATCTCCGTCCTGCGCTCCTGCCTCCCTGGAAAAGGTCTCCAGATCTGTCTCAATTCCTTCGCTGATATCTCCCCATTTTTTGCTCATCAGGGGATTGGGTTTCCGGTCGGGCTGCTGGTTTGCCCAGTATTTATGGTCGTCCACGTAGAACTCTTTTTCAAGCTGTGCCAGTTCTTTTTCCTTCAGAAATTCTTCTTTCAGAATCTTGTAGATTCTCTCTGCATTCAGCGTCTTCTTTTCCTTTTCCAGAAGACGGTAGGTTTCCCTCCGGAGAAGACTTCTGGAATATCGGACTGAGCGGTGGTAGATCCCGTCGATCATATGCTCCACTGCAATATCGCAGCTTAAATTCCACAAACGCTTCTCTATTCCCGGCTTCCCAAAGTGCCGGAAAATGCAGTGAAATACCATATGGAGATATCCTCGATTCACAAGAATCCTGTTTTCTTTATAAAGCCCGCCAAGCTGTGCCGGATGGAAGTACATCACAGCCCCGTCTGTTCCAAACGGACTGACCGAACCATCCATCTGATAAATAAAGCTGCTCAGCGCCACATCCAGAAAACGCATGCCAAGATACAGCTCGTCTCTTGCCGCCCGGAGGATGCTGCTGCCGATGTCCTGGAGACGCTGGGCCGCCTCCTGGGGATTGGATCCCTGACCGGGCAGGAAGTTATTTTTATTGTTTTCAGTTGTTTCTATGCCATTCAGGATTTCCACCTCCTCTGATCTGCTGTTGCAATTCTTTTTTCATTAATTTACCATTATTGTTTACACATAATCTCATAATTCACTTGTAGCTTATTTTTCTCATATTCTCTCAGACACTCTATAAACTTAATTTTTCTGCATAAAGCAAATGTTCGTATACCATTCTACGCAAGATCTCCTCAATTTGTCATCAGGCTCTTCCAACTTACAGCTGAAATTTCTTCCTCCGTCTCGCTGGCCGCCCATCATTTTCTGTCTCCCCGGCCACCTTCTGCTCTTCCTTCAGCATCCGGCTGCGTTCATTCATCAGAAATGCGGAAATCTCCATATCCTTCTTCCTGGCCGCCACATCAATACTATGTTCCAGGCCCTCTCTGTTCCAGAGTTTTTCCCGAGAAAGCAGCTCCAGACCATTTAAGCTTCCGCTTTCCACCAGAAATTCCCCGATATCCTTAAGGTTTCCCCGGATATAATCCTCATACTGTTTCTTCGCCTTTTCGCTCAGCTGCCACGGATAACGAAGCCGCCCAAAGCTCATATCAACCAGAACCTCCAGCTTATCCATTACCACTGCCATATCAAACAGGCTGTCATACTCTGCGAAATCCAGTTCTTTGCTGTAGAAGCATTGCCGGTAATTGGTCCCTGAGCCATGATACTCCGTAAACAGAATTCTCGCAGGCGTATTCTCCACCGCCTCATCATAATGCTCCGGAAAAACCATATGCGCACGTTTTCCACCTGCCTCACCATTTTCATACAAAAAATCCACATCGATCTTCTGCCACAGCTCACCGAGGATCTCCTTTGCACAGGACTTGAGCCCTTTTTTCTGATGGATCACAAGCTCCTTCAGCCCGCTGCAGCCCGTAAACGCCCCGGTTCCCACCTGCATCAGCGTATCCGAAAATTCCAGCCGTTCCAGTTTTTTGCATCCATAAAAAATATATCTTCCGATTTCCTTCAGTGTATCGGGAAAAACGATCTCTTGCACTTCCTCTCCGGCAAGAAGTCTCTCTTCTCCGAACGAAATTACATCTTCGCTCTCCCAGGTTTCTGCATCTTCTTCTCCATCCTTATGTGCAGAAAACGCATACGGCGCCGCACTGACTACCGGAAGACCATTGATCTCTTCCGGCAGCACGATCCGGTCATCGGTACCATAACACCGAACGATCTCTATTGCATTATTTTTAATTCTGTAATGTATTTTCATCGTACACTTTCTTCCCTATGTCACAATAATAAAAATTTCTGTTTCCTATTGTAGACTTATTCCAAACAAAAACAACCCATCGGACCACTGATGGCAAGTCAGTATCCTGCGGGTTGTTCGTTTCTTTTATCATAAGGTTGGAGGAATTGCTATATTTTTATCGGTCTATACTTTGAGTTTTTTCTCTTCAGGATTTAAAGTTTCCTGTAAACTTCCATACCATATCCGGCTGTTCCGGAAGATAGGTAACGTTAGGTCTCCAGGTCGCGATCACGGTATCTTTAGAATTGACCCAGAAGGAATACTCTTCCCTGTAGGAAGTGTTGAGCAGTCCCACAGACAGATATAACGTTTCCTGATCCATTCCATAAGCAATGCTGTGATATCTCTTTGTAAAATCATCCGGATAAAGATCGTTCTGTTTCCAGCTCTTAAATCCTGCATAAGCAATCTTTTTCTCACCCTGGACTATCATTTCCAGACGCAGTTTACATCCTTCCGGAATGATCTTTGCACTTTCAATGTTTCTCGGATTTTCTGTAAAAATAATCTCCCGGTTAAATAATCCACTGAGTTCTTTTTCCGCAGTTTTCAGTCTGCCTTCCGGCTGTGGCAGAGAAAGGCTTTTTATTTTTGCTTCCAGATATTTCTCTCCTTCTTCCCGTTTTTCTTCCGGGCAAGGTATGGAAACTGCTTCCTTCATATATTTAAGGCAGATATCTGCCGCAAGATATTCTCTCGCACCTGCGGTAATGCCAATGGCAACCGGAAGTTCCCGGAAGCACACCAAATACTGTCCAAATGCTCCTTCTGCCGCAAAGATCTCTTTTCCTGCTTTGATGTGATATGCATAATGAGTCAGTGCTTTTTTCTCATCTCCGGGAATTACGACTCTTGACTGTCCCATCTCTTCGATCCACCACTGTGGCACCAGCTGCTCACCCTTCCAGTTTCCTTTCTGGAGAAGGAGCTGTGCCAGTGTGGAAATCTGATCTGCGGTCAGATACATGCCCCAGCCGCCAGTATTATGTCCCTCAGGACTTGTAAGCCAGTTGATCTTTCCAAAACCAAGTTTGTCAAAAACACGTTTCTGCATAATGGACAGACAGTTTTCACCCATAACTTTGGTCACGATCCTGGAAAGTGTATAGCTGCATCCGGAATCATAATGAAAAACTTTTCCGATATCTTCTTTCAGCTTAGGCTGTCCAAGCCAGTTCTTCTCCCAGTCTTTTTCCAGTCTGGAAAACCATACATTATTACAGCATTCCGGGGAACCGGCCTGCATGGTAAGAAGATCATATACGGTAATATTTTCCAGGGCTTCATCATATTCATCCGGAAGATCTTCTCTCACATAATCCAGAAATTTATCCTCCAGATGAAGTTTTCCCTCATCCACCGCAAATCCAACACAGATACTTGTTCCGATCTTTGATAAAGAATGCAGCATCTGCGGCTCTTCCATTGAGAAAGGTGCCCAGGCTCCTTCAACAACCTTTTCTCCTTTATACCGTACAGAAATACTGTGTAATTCTACGGTGTTCTCAAGTTCCTCAAGCATTTTTGCCAGCTTGAACGGATTTAATTCATTCATTTTTTTCCTCCTCTGCAGGCTGCCATATGGATGTCTCGATACGGATTCCACCTTTTCTGGTGAGATATACACCAATCAGGATCAATGCAACCATAACTATAACAGCAGATACTGCATATACAAGTTTAATACTGAAAATTCCTTTTATAAAAATAATCGTGTAAATGATGATACTGATGGTACAGAATACGTAAAGTCCTGCACTGGAAAGGTGAAATTTGTTCTTCTTCCAGGTATCCGGATATTTCTTCGGAAGACGTGAAATTGCATACACAACTGTAACATTCATAAAAAATGTGATCACCTGGAAAATATTTGTGATCGTCACGATACTCATATCAAAAATGATCGGAAGCAACACTACGATCAGTGTGTAGGTATAGATCAGGTACGGTGCTCCGAAACGGTTTTCCTTCAGAATTCCTTTCGGCAGCCATCCATCCTTGGCAGCCTGAGCGATCGGATATCGTACATCATTAAATACACCATTCAAAGTAGTGATGATTGCCATGATCGGTCCGCCGATCATAAAAAGTTTATACACAATACCAGGAAGGATCTCCTGTGCTGCCGGAAGGATTGTTTCCACACCTGCAACCTCATCGTGAGGAAGCACCCCACCTGTAACCATCGCAAGGCCCACATAAATAAAAAGCAGACATGGCACGCAGGACATTGCCGCAAACGGAACATCTTTCGTTGCTCTTTTCGCGTCTTTACCATACCACAGAACATTGTAGTAACCATTTGCGGAATTGATAAGAAGAAGTGCCGCCAGCATAAAGCCTTTAAAGCCGCCGGTAAACATCTTATCTCCTGAAAAATTAAAGATCGGCTGTCTGATCTGTGTAAGTCCGAAAACAACATACAGAACCATTGTGATCAGAAGAACCGTTGATAATATCTTGCTTACCTTTGCAAAAATATCCATTCCCAGAAGATTCAGAACAAACAGGATAACAACACCTGCGATTGCCAGTGCTTTCACTGTAATTCCCGGGAGGAGATTATTCAAATACAATCCCAGTGCCAACGCAAAAGAACTGTTGAGGATCGGCGTTACCAGTTTCGTATAAGCTACCAGACCTCCGGTGCTGACTCCGGAAAGGTTCGTTACGATGGAATACGGGCCTCCTGCCACGCGCATGGTCCCACCAAGAATAATATACGGAAAAACCATAAAGAATCCCATGACAATCGCTGTCAGATAAGCAAGCCATACAGAATAACCGGTATAAGCCATTGCCGATCCGATCAGAGTTACCATTCCGGAGCCGATTACCATTCCTACTGCGATCGCAAAAAGATCACTACGCTCAAGTATACCCGGTTTCGGTTCCGGCTTGTTCACAATTATGTTCTTGTCGTTCATTTCATTGCGCCTTTCTTTACTTTTTTACTTTTTATTTTTATTTTTTATATTGTATACATAAAGAATAGTGAAAAACGCCGTAACTGTCAATAACAATTAACAATTTCGGCGTTTTGTAAAAATTATCTGTTCTGTTTTTGTATACTTTTTACAGAAAAATGGTGATTTCTACAGCCTAATTATACCGTTGCACAAAGTTCTCACAACTGCTTTTTATATGTTTCTGCATACGCAGATAACATTCCATAGCATCACCTTTTCGAATACTTTCTACAATTTCCTCATGCTCTTTCAGAGATTTTCTTACGTACTCTTCTTCATTTACCAGTACGCCTCTGGACAGTCCGTTCCACAGTTCTGACAGCATATTTTTAAGTTTATCATTTCCTGCTGCTGTCCATAATTCCATGTGCAAAGTCTGATTGAGACTTGAATAACTTTCAAAATCACCTTTTTCTATCTCTTCTCTGGAAACCTTGAGGATCTGATCAATCCTCTGAAGATCGATCTTATTTTCACAACACAAAACACAGGCTTCACTTTCCAGTGCCGCCCGCACCTGAAAATGTTCGCGGATCGTTTTTTCATTCACTCCAAGAACTACTGCACGTTTATTTCGCTCCAGTTCCAGAAGTCCATCTCTTGCCAGAATCTGAAAGGCTTCTCTTGTAGGTGTAATGGACACTCCAAGTTCCTGCGCAGTACTTTCCAGTGTCAGAATTTCCCCCGCCGGAATTTTTTTGAAAGAATTGCCTCTCTGAGATTCGCCGCAATCTTTTCTCTTATGGGTAAAGTCTTTATTGGTTTAAGTCCCAGCATGTATATACTCCTGTTCTTATAGATCTTTTTATTTAGATGAATATTAACAGTATTCTATTCTAGCGTATTTTTACTGTATTGTAAATTCCCATTAAGACAGGTACCCACATTCTTGCAGGAGACTTAACTGACTTACACATTTTATAAATACTGGCTGAACTCCACCTTCTCCTTATTCGGTCCCTCAATAGTAAAGAACTTCACACCATTCTCCCAGAACGGCAGAAAATGCACCTCGTCATTGGTGGTATTCAGTCCTGCTGCTGTCACCAGCTCGTGGACTTTCTCCACATCCTTCACATCAATGGCAACATGGTCAATGGCGCCGGATTCCATTTTTGCTGCTTTGTTCTCGTAAGTCTCGATCACAAGATTTCCAAGCTTCAGGAAAGCAACCTTCTCATTGGCAGCCTCGTTCACCGTCTGGAAAGCGATCTTAAATCCCAGTGCCTCATAAAATTTAATGGTTGTCTCAATATCATTGGTTGGCACACCTACGTGCTGAACTCCGTTCATCTGATCTTTTAAATTCATTTCAAAACCCCATCCTTTCATAAATCTGACATACTCATAAACACAATCGCTTCGCAATTTAGATTCAACTCTGCTACAGTTTTATGAATACGATCACTTTGCAATTCTGCGTTCCACCTGTGCAAGCTCCGGCATTGCCGGGATCGCACCTTTTTTCTCCACGCAGAGACTGGCCACTGCATTGCCGAAACGGGCAAATTCCTTCAGATCCTCCTGGGTCAGCTCGTCCAGATGTTTCTCTGCTGTGCTGACTTTGTACAGGAAACCGCCCCAGAAAGAATCTCCGGCTCCGTTCGTGTCTGCGATCTGTTTCACTGCAAATCCCGGTACCATACAGCCGCCATCCTTGCCGTAAAGATAGGCTCCTTCGCCGCCAAGTGTAACTGCCACAACTTTCACGCCCTGGCTGTACAGTGCTTCTGCTGCTTCCCGGACATCCTTATGATCTGTCAGAAGTTCTGTCTCTTCATCCGAAATCTTCATAAGATCCACATAGGGAACCAGGCTTCTCATATGCTTCTTCGCTGTCTTTTCATCCGGCCACAGAGATGCACGGTAATTGGGATCGTAAGAAATCACGCTGCCCTTGTTTTTTGCTCTTTTTACCGCATAAAACGTGGTATCTCTTGCAGGCTGATCCGTCAGGGACAGGGATCCAACATGAAAAATATGGGTATGATCCAGCACATCCACATCCACTTCTTCCTTCTGGATCTTCGTATCCGCTCCCGGTTTTCTTGCAAAAGAGAAAGTCCTCTCTCCAGTCTCGCTGACTTCCACAAAAGCCAGTGTAGTAAAATAATTTTCATCCAGGAGCATACCCTTGGTATCCACGTTTTCTTTCTCAAGAACAGATTTCAGGAACTTTCCGTGCATATCTTTTCCTGCTTTACCGATAAATGCAGTATGAGCTCCCAGTCTGCTGGCTGCAACTGCAACATTGGCTGGTGCACCGCCCGGATTTCTGGCATACAGCATCTGTCCATCCTCATTGATATCCTGAGATGTAAAATCGATCAGGATCTCACCAAAGGTTGTGATATCATAGATGGATCTTTTCACAGCATCTCCTGTGTCCATAATAAGGTTCTGATCAAGCAGCTGAAAAAAGATCTTCTCGCATTCTTTCTCATTATCTGTATGTATATGAAGCTCTCCCTCGTCAAACTCAGGCATACTTAAGACACCAAGCATAGACTTCGCATTTACAACATAACGGCCATAACATAATTCTACATCACAGGGGATGGATTCTGCAATACTTACCAGCTTTCTTGCATTCTGCATTGTGCCTAAAATTACTTTTACTATCATTTTTGTCTACTCTCCTATGCAAACAGGCTGATCACAACAGCACAGACCAGACCTGTTACTCCTACGATGGTTTCCATCATTGTCCAGGATTTCAGGGTTGTTTTCTCATCAATCTCAAGAAGGGAACCTACCAGCCAGAATCCGGAGTCATTTACATGGCTGAATGCCGTTGCGCCTCCGTTGATGGCACAGACCATTGCTGCCAGATAAACCGGTGACAGGTCTGCAACTCCGGGCATAGCCGCCATAATTCCTGCTGCCATTGTCATAGCCACAACTGCCGCACCAACCGATGCACGGATCAGAGCTGCAATAAGGAATGCAACCAGTACAAGCGGAAGTCCGCTTTTTTCCAGGGCTGGTCCTATAATATTTCCCATACCGCAGTCCTGCAGCACCCAGCGGATGATACCTCCACCAGTGATGACCAGAAGAATCTGTCCGGTAGGCTTCAGAGAACGATCCAGGATTTTCTTAAGCTGCTCTCCATTATAGCCCTGCTTCTTTCCAAGAAAATACATGGCAAGCAATACTGCTATGATCAGTGCCACAAATGGTGTTCCCAGAAATTCCAGAACAGGACGTGCCGCGTCGATTCCCGGAATGTATTCAGAAACTGTATTGCACAGGATCAGTACCAGCGGAACAAGAATGATACATAATACTGTAGAAAATTTCGGCAGATTGGCTTCTTCTTCCTCACGTACCTCCTGGATATTGGAGGGCAGCCCTGTATTGATCTTTTTGCCGATAAATTTGGACCATAAGATTCCTGCAAAGATCAATGATAAAATGCCCACAGGCACACCTACCGCGATCATCACTCCGAGATCCACATTCAGCATATTTGCCACCAGAACAGATCCTGCTGATGGCGGTATAAATGCAAATCCGGTGGCAAGTCCGGCGAGAAGAGGAATCACATAATATAAAGTAGATTTCTTTGTTTTCTTCGCAAGTCCGAATGCCAGAGGGATCAGGATCACAACGCCAGCCTCAAAGAATACCGTAGTTCCTACCACAAGTCCTGTGATCCCAAGAGCGATTCCCGCTTTTTTCTCACCAAATTTGTTTATCAGTGTCTGAGCAACGCACTGTGCGCCGCCGGACACTTCCAATATCCCACCGAACAGAGAGCCCAGTCCGATCAGGAGTATGATTCCCTGTAAGGTTTCTCCTGCGCCGTTTTCCACAGTGCTTACCAGCGTTGGAACCGGCATTCCGGCGCCAAGCCCGATAACCAGTGCAGCGATCAGCAGGGATAAAACCGGGTGGATCTTAAATTTTATGATAAGTAACAATAATAATAAAATTCCTGCTGCTGCCGCGATCAACAGTCTTGCCGGGTCTGCCGCAAATACCGGTTCTGTCATCTTTCCATTTACCTCATTTCTCTTTATTCAATATTTACATAAACTGTTCTCGTAACCCTGGTTTTATTTTACATATTTATGAATAGTTGCCTTTACAGCTCCGGGGCCGACGATCATCTCACGGAACATGTCCTCGATCTTCTCTCCGACACCATCTTTATAGAGGTCTGTGAAGAACAGTCTCTCATTGGAAAGGATCGGCTTCAGCTGATTCTTAAAGGTCTCCGGTTTTCCGATCACGATATCTCCAAGCTGCTCCTGAAGTTCCTCATTCATCGGGTCCGGTGCAAGCTCAAATTTGTTTCCTTCATCATCTACAGCCAGCATGTATCTCAGCCATCCTGCGATTCCAAGCGGGATTGCTGTCAGCCTGGAAGCATCTCCAAATTTCTTCACATATGCTTTTACAGTCTCACCGAAACGGATACCTACCATCTGGGACACATCTACAGCCAGACGAAGGTTGGTATCTCCAAGATACTCATTCGGGAAACGGTCATTAAAAAGCTCATCCACAAATGCCTGTGGGGAAAGGATTCCAGGATCTGCAACTACCGGAAGTCCCTCGTCATAAGCAACCATACGGGCCATTTTCATCATATCTTCGTTGGTGTTCAGCATATGTGCAAACAGATCATAGCCAAGTACCACACCAAGAGGGCCGGTTGCGGAATGTACAGGATTCAGGCATACGGTTACTTTCATTCTCTCGGAAAGATTGACGGTATTTCTGTCCGCCATGTATACGCCGAAGCCTTTTTCCAGAGCAGGGCGTCCGTTAGGGAAGCTGTCCTCGATAACAAGATACTGTGGCTTCTCAGCATTAACAAATGGTGCTATGTATGTCTTCTTTCCTGTGATCACCGGCTGCATGTCTTCAACGCCAAGCTTCTCAAGGTCTGCTGCGATCTGCTCGCTTGGACGAGGTGTGATCTTGTCGATCATGGTCCACGGGAATGCAACCACCTTCTCGTCCGTTACATAATCTACGAAGCCATCATCTACGAAGCCCGCTTTATGCCATTCCTCTGTCATAGTCAGCACGGACTCACGAAGCTTGGCGCCGTTCTGTGAGCAGTTGTCCATGGATACCAGGGCGATCGGATATTTCCCTGCTTTATATCTCTCATTCAGCATAGCCACAAGAACTGCCATTGCTCCCGTTGCCTTATCCGGTCCGTTCTTAATATCTGCTTCCACAAACGGGAACCATGTTCCGTCTGCTTTCTGGAGTGCATAACCCTTTTCTGTGATAGTGAAGGAAACCAGCTGCAGGGATTTAGCCGCAAAAATTTCTTTCAGGCGGTCCCATTGTCCAGCATCAGATGACTGTGCTTTCACTGCTTCTGCAAGCGCCCCAAGAACTTTGTATTCACGGGTTCCATCACCGTGGAGAATGACATTTAAGCCAAGGTTGTCATATGGCGCGTAAATCTTATCTACTACATCATAATCAAAGGTCTCTACACATGTGATGCCTCTGTCAAGAACTCCCCCTTCCAGAAGACCATCTGCAATACCTCCGATAAATACACGGAAGATATTTCCGATTCCGAAATGTACCCAGCCTGGCTCCTTCTTCGCTTTCTCAGTAACTGCCTCTACATCGTATCCTGGAAGATTGATGCCTGCTTTCTCCCATGCTTCACGCTCTTTGATTCCTTCTCTTGTTAATTTCATGATAGAACCTCCTTTTTTTCGTTCATTTCGTTATTTATGTCTTTTACTTATGTTTATGTCTTAACTGTAAGTAGAGTATAAAACTTTCCTTTTTAAAAATCTATTGGCAAAGCGTCTAATTTTACTCTTATTTTTTGTTTACTTTTACCCGTTCTCCCCTACATTGCATTTCCCGCAAATTTATACTAAAATACA
>NC_021014.1:2037423-2104342 GCF_000209835.1 Ruminococcus sp. SR1/5
ACGACTTAAACATATCTATAATTACTTTTATCAGGAGAATCTCATGAGTGAAAAAGGATTAACCACCATCAATTTAAAAAATAAACCGCTCCAAGGTTTACCAATATATATACAAAACACACCAGACTTCCAAAATGCAGATCGTCCAGGATCTTCAGATGGGGCTTTCCACCGTAAGCCAGAACCTGAACCTGCTGGAAAAAGAAGGGCTTATTGACAGAAACGGATATTTTGATTCCACAGGTGGTCGAAAGGCCCAGGCCATCCAGATCGTCTCGGATTTCCGGATTTCCATTGGAATCGGGATCCTGAAAAACATGTTCCATATCACAGCAATCGACTTATATGGAAATGCCTTTTATACAGAAACCATTGCTCTTCCCTATTCCAACACAGAAGAATATTACAGACAGCTGACCGATAAAGTACGAAAATTCATCGCAGAAAATCACTATCCGAATGAAAAGATCCTGGGTATTTCCATTGCCACACAGGGGATCACTTCTCCGGATAATTCCACTGTGATCTACGGAAACATCATGAACAATACCGGAATGAAACTGGAGGATTTTTCCCGGCATCTTCCTTACCCCTGCCATCTGGAACATGATTCCAAATCCGCTGCTTTTCTGGAGCTGTGGAATCACCCGGAGCTTGACAGTGCTGTCGTGTTCCTTCTGAACCGAAACCTGGGCGGTGCCATTATCACCAATCATCAAATTCATCAGGGAAGTTCCATGCACAGCGGAACCCTTGAGCATATGTGCGTCAATCCTGACGGCCCTTTATGTTACTGCGGAAACCATGGCTGTCTGGAAACCTACTGCTCTGCCAACGCTCTGGAACAGTCTGCCGGGATGCCTGTGAAGGAATTTTTCCCGCTGCTCCGCGAAAAAAATCTCCCCGGCTTGCTGAGCACTGGGAAGATTACCTGAACCATCTGGCATTTGCCATGAAAAACCTGAACCTGATCATCGATGCGCCGATCATCATCAGCGGATATCTGGCACCTTATTTTACGGAAGAAGACATCACTTATCTGCTGGAACACATCAACACAGGCGCACCCTTTACCCTGGATAAAGATCAGATTCTGGTCGGCACCCACGGGCAGTATACACCTGCCATTGGTGCAGCTTTATATTATGTGGAAAAATTTATACAGAGCGTGTGAATACAGGCAGCTTCACCTGAACCGCTCAAAAAAGCATGTCATACACAGCCAGACGGATATAACTTGATCCGCTCTGTCCTAAAGTATGACATGCTTTTTATTTTACTTATTATTTTTTCAGTTCTTTCAGAAGCTGCCCGATCTTTGACACAAACAGATCAAAGGCCACATTATTCTTACCGCTGTTGATCACAATATCTGCTTTCGCCCGTGTAGACTCCACATACAGATAATGCATCGGTTTTACTGTGGTAAGATACTGATCGATGATTCCGTTTAAATCCCGTCCACGTTCCTCCACATCTCTGGAGATCCGTCTTAAGATCCTCTCATCTGCATCTGCTTCCACATAAACCTTGATATCCAGAAGATCTCGGATACGCGGATCTGCAAGAAGCAGGATTCCCTCTACCAGAATGACCGGTCTTGGTTCGATTTTCAGCACTTTGTCGGAGCGGTTGTGCTGACTGTAATCGTATACCGGACATTGGATGGTTTTGCCCTCCTTGAGTTCTTTGAGATGCTCTACCAGAAGATCGGTTTCCAGTGAATCCGGGTGATCGTAATTCACCTTCACACGTTCTTCAAAAGGAATTCCGTCCTGTCTGCGGTAGTAATTATCATGATAGATCACCACCACATCGTCTCCGAAATGCTTCTTCAGTCTGTTTGTAAATGTAGATTTGCCGGAGCCTGACCCTCCGGCGATCCCGATAATAATACTTTCCATCGTCTCTTTACCTCTTAAGCTAGAATTCTTCCGCTGTGGATCCCGCAGGCTTCCCGAAGAGTTTTTCCGTATAAAGAAGCTTTTTCTTACACAAAAGCTGCCCGGTCGGTGTGCATCTCCTGCATCCGGTTCCGGACAGCTTTTCTGGTTATTTTTTATAAAGCAATCGTTCTGATCAGATCTCAGCCTGCTCCAGAAGTGCCGGGATCTTGGACTCCCATCCAAGTGCCATGATATGTACACCCTGGCAGTATGGCTTGCACTCTTTAATGATACGTGCAGCGATCTCAACACCAGTGATACCAGCTTTTGTTTTCTCTTTGTCTGCTTTCAGCTCCTCGATCATCTCATCCGGAACATGGATGCCGGCTACGTTGTTGTTCATGAACTTAGCCATTCCAGCAGATTTCGGAATGATGATACCAACCTGTACAGGTTTTCCGAACTGTTTTGCTTTTTCCATAAATTTGATGAATTTCTCCGGCTCAAATACAGCCTGTGTCTGGAAGTAGTCTGCACCTGCAGCAACCTTTCTTTCCATCTTTGCAAGCTGAGCGTCAACGGAATCGCTGCATGGAGATACAACGGCACCCTTGGAGAATTTCGGTGGCTCACCAACCAGCTGGTTTCCTCCAAGATCTACACCGGACTCGAGAAGCTGTACTGTATGAAGAAGAGATACAGAATCAAGATCGAATACCGGTTTTGCCTGCGGATGATCACCCATCTTCGTATGGTCACCTGTCAGACAGAGGATGTTCTCAATACCAAGCATAGCAGCACTTAAAAGATCAGACTCCAGTGCGATACGGTTTCTGTCACGGCATGCAAGCTGGAAGATCGGATCCATTCCGGCGTCTTTGAGAACTTTACACATTGCAAGAGATCCAAGACGCATAACCGAAGACTGGTTATCTGTTACATTGACTGCATGAACGCCTTTGAGATAAGTTTTGGCTTCTTCTACCAGTTCATCTACATGGATCCCTTTTGGCGGTCCTACTTCTGCAGAAACTACAAATTCACCACGGTCGAATAATTCTTTCATTTTCATATTATATTTGCTCCAATCATTTAAAATTTGGGGTACGGTCCACCTGCTCTGCTGCATACATTGCGGAATATTTCCGGTGAACCGTATCATAATTTAATTTGGCTTCTTAATAAATCTTTGCTTATTATTTCACTTCATCATCTGTAGCGAAATTATGGATCTGTGTCGGGCATTTCAGTGCGTCAAGGCGTCCGATCTCTTTCAGACGTCTGTAGATGCGCTCCCATCCACACTCCATGTCACTGTCAACTTCGCATTTACCATTCTTGGAACCGCCGCACTGGCCGTTGACAAGACTCTTGGAGCATGCTGTGATCGGGCAGATCCCGCCGGTAAGGTTCAGATAACACTCACCACACTGGTCACATTTATATTCTAACGGTGTTACACCCTGGAAACCAGGTACCGGGTATGTATCGCAGGCTGCGCATACCATCTTGTCTTCCAGATATTCTGCGATGGTCTGTACACCAACACCACAGGAGAATACCAGGACCAGATCCGCTTCCCTGATCTTATCCATGTGTTTCTGAAGACGTAACTGCATATTTTCCGGATTACAGATATAATCCGTTGTCATGATCCCTGTCACATTTCCTTCAGCGAAAAGCTCCTTCTGAAGTTCAACAGCTTCTTTTTCCGGAAAACGAACTTCCTTGCATCCATGGCAGTTGATGATAAAAACTTTCTTTCCGGCTGCCAGTGATACGATAGTTTCTTTTGCTTTTAACTGGGTAATCAACATATCACTTCATCCCCCTTACTGCATTTTTTCCGGCTTTGATACTGTTAATGATCGGAATCTTGGAAGAACAGATATACTGACAGCATCTGCACTCAACACAGTCCATGACATTCATGTCCTTCATGCCCTGCCAGTTCTCTTCTTTCGCATATTTTACGAAATACAGAGGAGAAAGTTCCATCGGACATACGTCCACACAGCGTCCGCACTTGATACATGGCTGCTCTTTGGTCTCGTCTGTATCAATGGCGATGATACCGTTGGAGCCCTTCATCATAGGTACCTCCAGAGTGTTCAGAGGGAATCCCATCATAGGTCCGCCCATCTTGACCAGAACATCGTCATCTGTAAATCCACCGCAGTAATCGATCAGCTCTTTTACGCTGGTACCGATCTTGATGATAAAGTTGCCAGGATTCTTGATCTTCTCGCCTGTTACGGTTGCAACACGCTCGATCAGCGGCATACCCTTCTGGATCGCATCGGAGATCGCTTTTACAGTACTGATATTATCTACGATAACGCCAACATCTGCCGGAAGGCCGCCGCTTGGAACCTTTCTGCCCATGACGCGCTTGATGAGAGTTTTCTCAGCACCCTGCGGGTATTTGGTTCTTGCAACAAAAACTTCCATATTTCCGATATCGGCAACTTTTTCCTGCATTAATTCGATCGCATCCTGCTTGTTATCCTCGATGACAATGATGCCCTTCTTAGCACCTGTTGTCTTGAGGATCGCTTTCAGACCGAAAATAATATCATCAGCAAACTCAAGGAGAACCTTATGGTCTGCTGTTAAATATGGCTCACACTCACATCCGTTGAGAAGGATGGTATCAACCGGTTTTGCAGGTTTCAGCTTGACACAGGTCGGGAAACCTGCACCACCCATACCAACGATTCCGGCTTCTTTTACGATCTCAATGATCTCATCCGGTGTAAGTTCGTCCAGGGCTTTATGTGGCTGTACGGATTCGTGCAGAGTATTTTTTCCGTCGGATTCGATGACAACTGCCATCACCTCACTGCCTCTTGTACCATGCATACGTGGCTCAACAGCAACTACGGTTCCGCTTACACTAGAATGTACCGGTGCGCTGATAAATCCGGCAGCTTCTCCGATCTTCTGTCCAACCTTTACTGTGTCGCCTACTTCCACGATCGGGTTGGCAGGTGCACCAAGATGCTGGGACATGGAGATCACAACCGTCTTCGGATCCGGGAATTTCTTCAGATCGATATGCTCGCTGAATTCCTTATGCTCTGACGGATGAACGCCACCATAGTATCCATTCAGTCTGTCCTCTCTGATAGACTTCACGTAATCATTGATCACCTTAAAGTTAACCTTGGAGTAATCACGTACCTGTACCGGCTGATTCAGGAACTCTTCCAGACGACCCTGTTTTGCCAGTCTCTGGTAGATCTTCTCCCATGCGCAGTCCTTGTTAGGATCCACTTCACATTTCCCGTTCTTTGCTCCGCCGCACTGTCCATTCACAAGACTCTTGGAACAGTCGACGATAGGACAGACGCCTCCGGTAATGTTCAGATAGCACTGTGCACATGCATCACAGCTCTTTTTGGTAAGTGCCATGCCGTGATGGCCTCTGTAGTTAAGGGTATTACTTGCTGCGATCACCGGCTTACCGGTCAGATCTGCAACAGTCTGGATACCAAGACCACAGGAGATCACAACTACATTCTCTGTACCTTCCGGCAGCAGATCCTGTAATTTTCTTTCTGTGTGCATCTTGTTGCACAGAAAATCGAATTTCGCACTGCCTGTGACGGTTTTTCCCTGCTCCGCAGCAAATTTCAGGAATTCCTCGCAATCCGGTTCGTCAACGGTCTCAAATTCCTTGAAACACTTGTTACAGGCGATTACAAACAGATTGTCCCTGCCGTTCAGCACTGATGCAAGCTCATCACTGCTTTTCAGCTTGTACTTAGTATAGTTTTCCAATTGCTCACCTTCCTTATAAAGATTATATCCTTATGATTATCTGCTCTTATCCGTTCCCTCCTTCTCTGCACTCCCAGGAAAGAAACAATAAAACCAAATAAATAAGTTCTTTGTTATTTGTTCAGCCCTTCGAAAATCCCGATCCAAAAAAAGGCCGCAGTATTTCCTCTGACTGCTACAATAAATGTACCATAATTTGAACATATTATCCAGTTTTATTAGCTATTTTTATAAATTTATTCTATGATTTCATTCCAATCGTCTATGGATGTACAGATATTTGTACAACTTCTGTTATGCTACATGCGTTAGTTATATGCAACTTATATAATTTTGTTTATAAAATATCCTTTTTATGCATTGAGCATATTGCACAAGGATTTTATCTTTAACAGGGCAGATCCGAAAGGTGTCTTTTGTCATGGGGTAAGACGCTGTCCGCAATATTCACAGGTGCTCAGACGACCTTTTATTACCTGATTCTTTGCACCGCAGCTGGGGCAGGTAACTGTAATATAGATCTTCTCATTTACGCGTCTGTTCGGTGCAGTGATCATAATATAATTTCCTTCTCTGTCTATCTGGATATTCCGGATATATCCCCCCGCAATAAATTTTTCCAGCTTTTTCACTGCACCTTTTCCCAGTTCCTGCTCAAACTTTTCAAATGAGACAGTATTCTGGGCATAGGATTCAAACCAGCAGGCAATTTCTCCAGTTTTTTTCTTCTTTAATGCTTTTTGAATTTCCCGGAAGGTTGGATACAGAAACAGCAATCCAAGTATGATCTCTGTTGCTGCCATTCCCCAGCGCCCTTCACCAATATACTTCTCCGATGCGCCAATAGCTCCCAGGGAAAAAAGTATAAAAAAGCCACAAAGAACCCATTTCAGTTTCCCAAGTATTCCTGTTTTTTATTTTTTCTGTCAAAAAATCGCTCATGTCTATTTCCTCTTTCCTATTATTCAAAATCTTATGCTATATTTGTGAATGCTCCGTCAGCTCACGCCAAACTCCCTCTGTCCGAATATGTTTCTGCATTCTGTGGATCTTCTATTTCAGTGTGGTTACGATCAGTTTACTTTCCAGTGCAGCTGCTATCAGATCCTCTTTGCAGCTGTATCCCGCCTTGGCGATCATTTCCTGAAAATTCCATCTCACCCCAGAAGCAGAACAGTCCATTTTCCTTGCGATCTCGGAATATGACATCCCGTGGATATACAGGCGCAGCATCTCCAGCTGTCTGGGACTGATATCACCGCTTGTGATCCAGTTAAGTTCCACCTCCGGTGCCACATCCGGAAATACATGCTCCCCATTTAACGTTCTGTAGATCACACTCCGTATTTCCTCTTCACCGTGATCCTTATACCATAGACTGTCTGCACATCCGCTCTTTGCTCTTTCCAGCACCTTGGGATCGATCAGCGAAGTAACAACCAATACCTTTGTATATGGATATTTTTCCCTGATGATCTTTCCGGCACTCAGCCCATCATGATTATGAAATGTCTGCACATCCATAAGCACAAGATCAATTGCCGAGTAAGAGCAGATCTTTACAGCTTCACAGGCATCCGAAACTGTCTGGACATGTCGGAATTCCGGTTCCCGCATGATAATACTTTCAAAATACTTCTGCATG
Organism: Ruminococcus sp. SR1/5; assembly: GCF_000209835.1. Taxonomy (NCBI): domain Bacteria; kingdom Bacillati; phylum Bacillota; class Clostridia; order Eubacteriales; family Oscillospiraceae; genus Ruminococcus; species Ruminococcus sp. SR1/5. The sequence continues at coordinate 2,044,738 of NC_021014.1, forward strand.
ATCCTCTGATCTTCTACTATCAGTATCCGTACCATAGACTCCCATCCTTTCTGTCAGTGGCATTTTCAACACCAGACAAAACTCCGGCGAAAAAGAAACCTGCATAATACATTTCTCCGACTCCGCAGCTTTTCTCAGTGCAGACAGACCACCACCTTCTTCTGCATTTTTTTCAGGTGCATCTCCATCATTCGTTATCCGGATGCTGTATTCATTTGCACCTTTTTCTATCTTCACCAGAACTGTACTTCCATGGGCATGTCTGGCACAATTTGTCACACATTCACGGATCGCTCTGTCTGTCAGCAGCCTGTAGGAGGGATGCTGAGGGAAATCCCCGCTGATCTGAACATAAATTCCAAGTTCTTCTGCATGCCTGATCGTATCCGCGCATAATTCTTCCATATTCTCAACAGAAGAATCTGTAAGAATATAGACCAGATGCTTTAATGCAGATAGCTGTTCATCCATTTTATCCTGATTTTCTTTTCTTTCCAATATCCTGCGTATTGACAGAAGGCTTCGGCCAAAATTGTCATGAACCTGCATTTTCATGGCAAGTGTCTCCTGCTCTCTTATTTTATCTCCGATTTTTTCATACATTTCCTCTAGCTTATGATTCAGGATTTCCAGCTTTTCATTATTTGCTCTGATCTTTTCACCATTGTAATAAATTTCTGATACATTAACTGCCACTGTCTGCAGATATCCTGCACAATCCGGCTCCTGCAGACGATATTCCTGAAACATCCAGACGGAATCATCCGGAAAATAAAATACATTACTGTCACTGTTTAATCTGCGAAGTCCCTCTGCTTCGGATCCTCCATTTATTACTTTCCGCAATGCCTCATAATCCTGCAGATAGGAGCCTATCATTATCCTGCTCAGTTCATGCATCTTGGTGTTGCATAAAACGATCCTTCCAAGAGGATCCGAAAAACACACCCCACAAGGAACATCATCAACAGCTTCATTCACAGACCAGTAAGACAGAGAATGGTGATATCTGCGTCTCTCTCTCCAGATTGCCCAGCAAAGATAAAGCAACAATACCACCATCGCTGCCATCAAAACACTGACCGGACACATCCGGAGCATTAGCTGATATGCGCTTTCCCCCTGGCAATATCTGTGATCATTCATCAGGAACCCCATAAGCATAAAAGAAACTGCAAAAACAGTCACTGCTGTTATAATTTTCTTTTTCCCGTAAAAACAGGTTATCCTGATCAACAGAAGGATCAATTCCAGAATCAGGCAGATTTCAAGAAGGATCATCAAAAAATCCTGCATTGCCATACTGCATTCCGCAAAATCAGTCATCTTCCGCCTCTCTTTCTGAATACGATACATCCGATAAACCATTCGTTTTCATCTTCCTGCTGCACATTTAATTCCGGTCTTTCTGACATTAATCCCCGAAGATCTGCTTCTGCTACAATATGAACCGAGATCCGCAAAGCATCATCGATCTGCGACACACGGTAAAAAACAGACTGCATTGTATCAAACAATCGTTCCACAAGCCATTCAAAGGTATCATAGCATTTTAGTATATCATCTGCATTCAGCTGCACTTCACCATTTTCGACATAATAAGCTGCCCGGATCTTACATAATTTTAAGCTGTCACAGGATTCCGCAAGACTCTGTCTGAGATCCTCCATTGTAAGCAGATTTCCGTCTGATGCATATTGTGTCAATACCAGATTTTTTCTTCTTTTTAAATATGTACCAACAACCACGATTTTTCCCAAGATCCGGTCATAGTGTTCCCTTGACTCCGTTCTTTCCAGCTCATCCATCAGCTGTGACAGCAATTCCAGCTGCCCGGCTGTCTGATTCTGTATCATGTTCAGCAGTCGGTTCTGTTCTTCTGTTTTTCTCCGCTCAGCTTCTTTCTGATAGGTTTTCTGCAACAGACGATTTCTGGCAGTCAGCTCCTCCTGCTGTTCCCGGATATCCTGATACTGATCCAGAAGCACCGAAATATCTTCTGACCAGAACAAATGTCCTCCTCTTATAGGAATATGGTTGATCCGGATTCCCTGTTCCTGTACAGCTGATCTGTTTATTACAATTTTACGCAGTTCCGGTGACAGCTCAGGAAAATCACCGGAATGATAATAACGCTGAAAGGAATCATCCGTAATCTCTGCATCCAGTCCTCCGGAGGTCTGGAATAATTCAAAATATCGATTGTTCGTCTGTATCAGGCCGCATAATATACATCCCTGGTAAATTGCCGCCATCAAAAGGCAGCATACCGCTGTCATATCTCCGGCAATTGTTTTGATCAGAGGCAGACGGAGTAAATTCCCGATATTCCATCCCAGAAGCAATATTCCCGGAATAACCGGCAGCCAAAATTGCTTTCTTCCCGGAATCCTGCTTTTTCTGATCAGCATGATTTCCATCCATATCAGGCAAAATATGATCCATCCCTGGATTACTATAAAAAGAATACCATAGCTGTAATCTCTATCTGAAAGCGGCGGCCGCCCGGAAAACCGAAACACCAGCTGATGCAGATCATTTGTAAAAACACTGATGATCAAAACCACCGCAAAAGCAAGCAAGGCAATAATTTTTCTGACTGTTTTCTCTCCATCCTTTTCCCCTAGAAACATCGCTGCTGCCAGTCCAAGGACCGGAATCAGGATCATCGGGATATAATACAGATACCAGCAGATATGTTCTCCAAGCGGATCATGAAAAATATGAAATTTTACTGTCCGTACAAAAAACCAGAAGACCATCAGACAGCCAATTGCAGTCAGACATCTGCGCGTTTTTCTATGCACTACATGCTTTTCCAGATAAATCACCCAGGCACAATACATTCCCAGATAAATACAGTTACGACACTGATCTGCGAGATTTCTCATAAAAACATTTTCCGGTCTTCCCAGCCTGCAGAAATACGCCAGCAATACACTTATCAGGATTCCTCCATACGACAGTGCCCTTTTTTTATTGTATGTCATGAAAATTCCTCTCTCATTAATACATCCCTGTGACAAGTATACTATAAAACTCTATTTTATTATATAGTTTTCAGAGAAATCATCCATTCTCAACCCTGTTGTCACAAACAGAGTGAACAATTCTGTCCACTCTGTCTATCATCACTCAAAATGGTCTTGGCTGGCCACAGTATTCGCAGAACCTTCCGGTATTCTCTGCACCGCACTGACATTTCCACAAACCGCCGGGCTGCTGCATTCCGGGTTGCTGTATTCCATTGTTCATATTCATACCAGGCTGCTGCATTCCGTTGTTCATCTGCATTCCAGATTGCTGCATTCCGCTGTTCATGTTCATCCCGGACTCCTGCATTCCATTGTTTATATGCATTCCAGGCTGCTGTATTCCGCTGTTCATATTCATACCAGGCTGCTGCATTCCACTATTCATGTTCATTCCGGGCTGCTGCATTCCAGATTGCTGCATTCCGTTGTTCATATTCATACCAGGCTGCTGCATTCCATTGTTCATGTACATCCCGGACTGCTGCATTCCATTGTTCATGTACATCCCGGGCTGCTGCATTCCGCTGTTCATGTTCATCCCGGGCTGCTGCATTCCATTGTTCATGTTCATTCCGGACTGCTGCATTCCGCTGTTCATGTTCATCCCAGGCTGCTGCATTCCAGCCGCATTTGGTGTCAGGGCGGCTATGATCTGATGACCTGTCTGCTCCACTTCCATCAATTCACCTCTGTTATCGCTGCTTATGGAAAAAGTATTCAAACGAAAATCCATATCATCAAACCATGGATTTTTTACCTTAATACGCATAGTATAATCAAATTCATACTTATATACCGGTGGCTGATAGCTTACGGTTTCTCCATCCTTTGTTGTATATGTTTCCTCGTTCTGCTGTCGCTCTACATCAACTCTGCACTGCACAACAGCGGATAAAGGAACTATATCCGGATTTTCATTGACATCCAGCTTCCGTGCAACAGTAAAATTCCCCTTATTGTCATCAATAAAAACATTGTAATTTCTGGTATTGATCTGACGTGTTATACAAAAATCCATTACGGCTTTTTTGTTTTTTCACGATATTCCAGTTGACGTTTTATATCCTCTACCGTACTGTGCCGCCGGTCTTCAAACCATGGTGACAATTTTTTTGCACAATCCTTACACAGATTTCCGTCATCCAGTTTTCTGTTGCCTAATAAACCTATTTTCTCTCCGCAGATATCACAGATCTTCTTATCAAATAATCCCATACCCAATCCTCCTTCTTTTTATATTTGTGTTTTTGTTTATCTACATTATGCGTGAATGCTTCGCCATTTGCACTAGCATCTCTGACAGTAACTGAATTCATCTTCATATCAATGTCAGGATCATAAGGCTCGTATCTGAAAATCCTGTCCGTTTCTATATGTTCAGGATATGCCGTATGGGATACTCTCTGCCAGACACAACCGTCCCCATCCCACCTCCACATTCGGATATTCCTCATATCCGCCCACACTCTGTGCGCCTTTCCTCAGATATGCCTTCACCTTTTCCCCATAAAGAAACGGATCATTTCCTTTCACGATCCCCCATTCCATAAGCAGAGCTGCGCTTCCGCTGACAAAGGGTGCCGCAAAGGAGGTTCCGGTGACAGTGGCGTAGCCTCCGCCGGGAACCGGGGCGGAGATGGATACACCGGGAGCTGCGAGATCAGGCTTCCGGATCGGCAAGAACTGACTTCCCCTTCCGGAAAAATCTGCGTAGGCATTCTGTCTGGAATCATAAGCTCCAACAGAAATAACTTTTCCGGCAGTGGAAGGAATCGTCAAAGTTCCCACAGCCCGCGGAGAATAAAACCCGGTTCTGCGATTCAGTACATTTCCACCCGGCAGCCAGAGGAAATACTGCCCGGAGCGCACACGTTTTCCACTTAAAAGAACTTTCCAGACACCGCTGTCCACATAATTACCCTCAGGAATGAAATCTATGTAGATTTCCTGGGACAGCTGATAGGGACCGGGTTTTCCATAATAGATCAGAAGCTCTGTATTTTCCAGCAGATGCCGCTGTGGCCCCAGCCTTTCATATAATGGACCAATCCGTTCTCCGGACGGACTTTCCAGATAAATTTCCATCTCATCTTCATAATCCTTCCATAACTGTACATTTAATGTGGGCTCAAAAGCTCCCACCGCCAACTGGATCTCTTCTGTTTTCCCCTGCTGCAGGATTCCTCCTGCATGCCAGGGCTGGCTGCCGTTATTTCCGGTTCCTGTAACGATCACAGTCCGCCCCATGGCCGCAACTGTATCAATATAGTTTTCCAGAAGAGAATCCCCTCTGTGTGTTCATTATAACTAGGGGAAAATTACTGTAAAAAAATTTGCAGTCTTTACACTGCCTGTTTTTCTACCGGATAAGGCGACTGATACTTAAATACAATATCAATGCTCTTATCTCCATTCACAACAATTTTTTCAATCAATTCTGTCACAATTTCTCTTGTCACTTCGGATAATGTTCCATACTTGATAAATTTCTCTATCCAGTTTTCATAAGATTCTTCTGCCTCTCCAAAGCTGTCTTTCTCTTGTTCTGCCAACTGAATCTTCGCCCTGATATCTTTATCCTGCTTTTCATATTCTGCCTTATAGGAGAGATATTCTTCTTTATCCAGAACACCATCTACATAATTTTCGTAAGTTTTCTTTTTATACTTTTGGACAGCCGCAAGTTCTTTTTGTAACCGTTCAATCTGCTGGTCTGCTTCTGCACATCGTCTCTGCACCTCCTTCTTCCTATCTGCTACTTTTAATATTTCATCCTTATCACTTTCTTTCAGTGCCAGTTCCGCTTGTCTTTGGATTTCATTTTTTACAATAGAATCCAATACTTCTTTTTTAATGAAATGAGAATAACAAACTGTGTTTCCTTTTTTGTGATAGGTACCGCACTCATAACCGTCCCGACAAGTAACCCTCTGGAAATTATATCCGCAATCTCCACAAACAATAATTCCTGCGTATGGATTTACCTTTCTCACTTCGCTATTAAATCCCGGTGTCCGTGTTCTTTTCTTCATAAGTTCCTGTACCTGCTCAAAAGTATCTTTGCTAATAATTGCTTCGTGCATTCCTTCCACAATATACTGCTGTTCCTCTGGAATATATTGATACTTTTCCACTTTATAGGATATCTTTTCTGATTTATGCTGTACCATAGCCCCTGTATAAACTCTGTTTCGCAAAATTACATTGATCGTAGGATATGCCCAGCCCTTTGCACCCGCTTTTTCTAATGCATTGGCATATTTCAATCCCTGCACCTTTCTCTTATACTCTGACGGTGTCAGAATTCCTTCCTGATTCAGTTTCTTTGCAATACCATCCCTGGAATATCCTTCCAAACTCATATAAAAGATTCTCCGTACCACTTTAGCTGCTTCTTCATCTACAAGAAAATGATGCTTATCTGCCGGATCTTTTACATATCCATATGGGGCAAACCCAGACATAAACTGTCCCCGTTTCTTCTGGGCGGTCAATGCACCTCTGATTTTCTTAGATATATCACGACTATACATATCATTAAACAACGTCTTAAACTGTGCCAATTCTTCATTACTGTGATGAACAGAATCCACGCCATCCAAAATTGCAATATAACGCACACCCAAAGATGGAAAAACACGCTCAATATAGTTACTGGTTTCAATATGTTCACGCCCAAGCCGGGAAATATCTTTCGTAATAACGCCTTGAATTTTCCCTTTGTAGATATCCTCCATCATCCGCTGAAATTCCGGTCTATTCGCAAAATAAAGCCCCGAATAACCGTCATCAATATAAATATCTGCGATTTCCAGATCCTCTGATTTAGTCACATACTCACGAATCAGTTTCATCTGATTTTCAATACTCTCACTAACTTTATTCTCTCCATCATCCTTCGACAGACGACAATATACACCCATCTGATACATCATATCACCCCATCTTTCTCAAGTATTCTATCTGGTGAACTCTCTACTGAAGCAAACTTAAAATATATATCTATTTTCTGCTCTGGATATACATAAATTTTATCAACTAACTCCACAAGCGCTTCTCTGGTAAGCTGCTTTACCGTTATTCTTCTGCGATTAAAGTGCTCCAACCATATCTTTGTTTCATTGACCGCCGCCCGCTGCCTTTGCTCTTCATGGTTCAGTTCTGATAATTCTTTTTGATATTTCTGATTCTCTGTTTCATACATCTGTTTTAATTCCAGATATTCCTCTTTGGAAAGTACTTCATCCATAAACTGTTCATATGCTCGTTTCCGGTATTCCAGATTTCTTTCTATTTTTGCCTGCAATTTTGCAATTTTACCATCCAGTTCCGGCTGTTTCTGTCTGATCTGAGTTTCCAGATTCTTCATATCCATCTTCATCTGTTTCAATTGCTGGTTGATTGCAAATACAACCAGTTCATCCAGCTTTTCAAATGTAATATGATTCAGCTCACAGTAATTCTGCCCCTGCTTCTGATGAAAACCACACATATATCCGTCATAGTCTTTATGAGATGCCAGATAACGTTTTCGCATGGCTGTTTTACATTTCCCACAAAAGAGCAGTCCCACATATTTATGTGGTTCATTGTTTTTATCAAAATAGGAAACTCTGCGCCCCTTTCTTATTTGCTGAACCCTATCAAACTCTTCTTTAGAAATGATTGCCTCATGTGCATCCGGCACCAGCTCCATTTCTTCCAGGGGAATTGCCTTTTTGTATTTCAGCTTATAAGACGGTCTTTCATGTTTCCGAATCACAACCGCCCCAGTATAGACCGGATTCTTTAAAATTCCACTTACAGTAGACGATGTCCACAGACCTTTTCCCGAATCCCATACATAATTGGTTTTTAAAACTTCCTTTTTATATTTTGCGGGACAAGGGATTTCATCTTCATTCAAAGTCCTGCAAATAACCGTACAGCCAAATCCATTTTGATACATTCTGTAAATTCTTCGAACAACCTCGGCTGCATAAGGATCAATTTCCAGATGATTATGAATTGTTTTACTTTTCACATATCCAAAGGGGGGCTGTTTCGGAGTATATTCGCCCATACTTCTTTTGGTCTGAATCGTTGTCTTAATCTTTCTGGATGTATCTCTCAAATACATATCATTCAGCAAAGTTTTTATTTCTAACATTTCATCATAAGTTCCAACGGCTGAATCATAATTATCCAGAATCGAAACAATCCGAATCTGTTTCTCCGGGAAATATTTGCCTAGATAATAGTTGGTATCAATATGTTCTCTTCCAAGTCGAGATACGTCCTTAAAAATCACCATATTGATAACACCAAGCTCAATATCTGCCAGCATCCTCCGAAATTCAGTTCTTTCAAAATTACTTCCAGAAGCCCCATCGTCTACATAAACTTTTTTCTCTGCAATATCTTTATTCTCTGCAATATAATCTCTTGCCATCTGAATCTGAGAGTGAATACTATTGCTGTATTCACCCTCTTTATTTTGCTCTTCAATGGAAATTCGGCAATAAATTCCTGCCTGATACATTCTATCCCTCTTTTCATCGGTCTTGCGTAGTCATTGTCTTTAATTGTCTTTATTTTACAACAAGAACTTAAGAAAATCAACCTGCAATTTTTCGTTCAGTAAGATTCTGAATGCACTGGATCAATGTCTTTTCCCCATTAAAATGCACTCGAATCTGATATCCTGCATGTTCATAGCTTACATTCTCTTTTTGGATTTCTTTTTTGTATCCAGAACTTCTACAGAATCAAATAACGTATTCATGCTATATGCCTCCTTCAGCATACAGTTCTCTCTACATCCTATGCCGGCAGGATTGTACAAAAGTTCTGTATGAATTGAATTCGGCTTTCGAAAGCCTGATTACATTCTAAAATTATTCTGCACCAATCACATTGAATTGAAATTGACCGCAGATTGAGTTTTTAAGATTCATTTTCTTCCTATACAGTATCAATTCCTATTGTCCGGAACATTTGTTCGTGTTATAATAAAAAGACTTTAAGAATATAAAACACGAAAACCAAAGGAGGGATTTCTGTTGGAACGATGTGATTTTTCTTCTATTAGCACATGCCTAAAAAATCAAATCAGTGAAAGCAATCAGATGAACCAACCTGATTTTTTATACGAATTATTTGAAGATTTTATGAATGATCCGATAAATGAAGATTTTTCTATGGATAATGGTCTAATTTGCCGCTGGATAACCGGACAAGCAAAAATCAGTCCCAAAATAACCTCATATTATGCAAAACCCAGCAATCAGAAAAAACTGGCAACAACCATTCAGCGGAACTTACTTCCCTTAATGGCAGACTGCAACATGGTTATACAGGACATTTACACGTTATTCATACAGGACGATACGATTTCGGATACAAAAAAGCAGGAACTTGTATCTCTATATAAACCTTCTGATTCAAGGCTGTTGTTTTTAGCAAAAGTACTTTCTTTTGGTATGGAACGGCAATTTATTAAACGTGATACAAGAAATCAAAAACTGATTGCAGGAGGTGTTCTATCTCCGATTGTTCTGGATTACATTATGGACAGCGAAGTCCCAAAACCATGCCGTCATTTTCTAGGAAGAGAAGAAGAACTGGATGAACTCCATACTTTGTTTGAAGAGAACCGACATATATTTCTTTATGGAATTGCCGGAATTGGAAAAAGCGAGCTTGCTAAAGCCTATGCAAAGCAATACAGAAAACAGTACACCAATATTCTCTATATGGAATACACCGGTAATCTATATCAAGATATTGTAGACATGGATTTTATTGATGATCCACCAGAAATCAGTGAGCAGGAACGTTTTCAAAGACATAACCGTTTCTTACGCTCTTTGAAATCTGATACACTGCTGATCATAGACAATTTTAATGTCACATCCACACAGGACAGTTGCCTGTCAGTCGTATTAAAATACCGTTGCCGGGTTTTATTTACAACCAGAAGCCAACTGTCTGAATACTGTAGTTTTCAATTAAAAGAACTGAAAGATATACCCACTCTTTTTCAACTGACATCTGTATTTTATTCAGAAGCAGAGGAAAACCGGGCAATCGTAGAAAAAATCATAGAAACTGTACACTACCATACTTTTGCTGTCGAACTGGCAGCCAAACTTCTGGAAAATGGAATTTTAACTCCAGAGCAATTATTGATAAAACTTCAAGAGGAAAAGGCTTCTCTTCATAATGAAGATAAGATTAAAGTAATGAAAGATGGTCAGAGCAAAAAAGCCACCTATTACAACCATATCCATACCCTGTTTTCGTTATACTCCTTATCACGGAAACAGCAGGATATTATGTGCAATATGTGTTTTATGCCTTCATCTGGTATTTCTGCCCGTATATTTTCCAAATGGCTGGAGCTGCCTACTTTAAATGACGTGAATGATCTGATCGAGACAGGTTTTGTACAGTCAAGTCTCCGGCATACTATTTCTCTGCATCCAATGATTCAGGAAATTGCAGTTTCCGAGACCGCACCTTCTGTTACAAGCTGCCACACGTTATTGGATTCTCTGCAAAAAATATGTTTGATGCATGGCATTGAAGTTAGCTATTATAAAAAATTATTTCAAACAGTAGAAAACATCATGCTTTTCATTGAAAAGGACGATATTCCCCAATACCTGTTATTTTTAGAAGATGTTTTTCCATATATGGAGAAGTACCACTATCAAAAGGGTATGAAAAAAATCATCCAGGAACTACAGCATTTTATAAAAGCAAATACTTACGGGACTGCATCTGACCGTGCCTTACTATTGGATTATCAGGCAACTCTGGAACCCAAAACAGAAAAAGCGATAAAATTAGAAAAAGAAGCACTTGCTCAAATAAAAGAAACCACAAAAGAAAATGCCCACCTGGTTTCCAACCTCCATTCCAATCTTGGAGGGCTTTACCGAATCAACGGACAACTTGATCTCGCTAAAAGGCACATGAAAATGGGTATCTCTCTTTTACAACAATACCAGCTTCTTTATACTAATGACAGTATTCCTCAGATTAATAATTATGCTGTCCTCTTAATTGAAATACAAGAACCTGACCTTGCCCTGTCTGCTCTTCAGAAATTAGCACAGATTATCAAAGAATATAATTCAAACCACTGTTTGGATTATGCCCAGGTACAGGAATCCCTTGGAAGTATCTGCCTGATCACTGCAAATATTTCGCAAGCGAAAACCCATTTTAAAAAAGCCTTGAAAATTTATGAGGATATATGGGCAGACGAACCCGAATTGATTGAAGAAAAATATCAAGCAATTCAAGAATTGTATCCACAAGCTGGAATTGCTCTGGCAAAAAGTATTCTTCTCACCAAGCACTAACGGTTCCTACAAACACTTGTAAAATATATTGCCTCAATAATGTAAACGCCTAGTTTTGAGATACACTCCAAGACTAGGCGCTTGTCCATTTCCATTTTTTCTTAGACATGGAGCGTTTACATAAGGATCACTTTTCTTTTTTTGACACTTTTCGCTCCTCCTATCTCAAATTTTTTATAGTCTAGGTATATTGCCTTCATCAATGCCTGAGAACTTGTAAATATGCTCCTCTGCTTGTTCAATATGTAATAAAAGCAAATGCTCCGCCTATAGTGAATTCTCCTTTTATTATAAAAAGCCCACTTAATATATATAATAACGCATTTACAACCGTGTCTATTACTACAACACTGACAGTACTATATTCATCTAGCATTGCGTTCTTTTTATATGAATCCATCAAATCTTTTTGCAGACCTTCAAATTGAGATTTTTTTACCTGAAACAGATTCCAGAGCTTCATTTCATGAATTCCATTTATACACTCGGCAAACCAACTCATAAACTTTCGTTTATCCTCAATCCACTGTTCAAACACTTCCCGTTTCTTGTTTGCACAATAGGACACTATTATAAATTTCAGTGGAATAATTGCTTCTATCAATATTGCTAATTTCCAGTCTAATAAGGACAGCCCAACTACTCCTCCTATTATTTGGAGAATTGATGATATAGAAAACTGAGTAATCTGATCCACAACAGATGACACATTATCAATATCCATACCAATTGTATTTATAATCTCTGCACTTCCTCTTTCAGCAAAATACTGTATTTTCATCCTATTGATTTTCCAGTAAGTCTTTTTATAGAGAGAATGTGTAAACTGATTATGTACATTTGAAAATAATTTTGTTTGGATTATATTTAACTCTTGCTGGGTTAAAGAAATTATTATTAATATAACAGAAAATAAAAGAATGTATTTCATGTTTTTCTGCAATATACCACAATCTGTTATTTGTCTTATAAGCAGTGGGTGTATAAACGTTATGAATGATGAACCCAAAAGGCAACAGATAATCCCTGGAAAATACTTTTTATATTCACACAACATTTTACAAATTCGATACCATGTTTTCCCATTTTCTCTCATATCCAATTGCCATCCTCACTATTCGTTAAGCAAAATATTGACAAACAAGCTCATATATATCCTCTATATTGTAAGTTATTCCTATTCGATCTTCTGCATACAATTCATACATATTATTTTTACGCACAATATACATATCTATATCTGATGCCTTACTACTTTCAAATATTTCTTCCTCTTGATTCAAAAGAATAATATCAGGTTCATAAGCTATATATACTGTATAAAGGATATCGTTCAATGACTCATTGGAATCGTCATAATATTCTAAAGGAATTACATTTTCATCTAAAGGATTTTTCTGCAGATTTATTGCGTAATAACCGTTCTGACTAAACATCACTTTTAGCTGTATCATTTCCTCGTAATCTAAATCAATACCGGCAATTACCGGTATCTCTATATTGGTTTTATCCCTTATTACATTTTCTAGTATATCCGGATAATCAGATTTATGCGTTGCTATAGTCATCAAAAAGTCCATAACATCATCAAATCCTGCTGTGGGCTTTCTGTTTAAATATGTAGCAATATGTCCAGTGACAACAGGAGCCGCATAACTATTGGCTTGATTTACGATCCCATTCCACGAAAAATTTGCTATAATAGAATTCTCAATATTATAACCTTTTTGTTCTTGAAACAGAATTTGACCATTTCCCAAAAGACCATAACGATCCTGCCTGACACCAAAAACACCTGGATATGCAGCTGGATAAGTCTTTATATTTCTGTTATGATATGCTGCTACTATAATCGCATCAGCATCAAGTAATCTTTTTATTTGAATCCATAAGGGTTTAATATCAAAATAATTGATTGTTCCAAGACTCATGTGAATTAACTTTATTTTATTTTGAATACACCATTCCAAAGCTTCCAGCAAAACTGTGATCTGTGTTGTTCCTGCAGAGTCAGTCACATTCAAGTCCCATAATTCTATATCACTACATATGCTTGTGATAATTCCGACGCATACAGCGCCATGGAATGATTTATCGTCTTTATACTCACTTGGATCGCATTTAGAAGCCAAAAAAGATTTATGAACAATCCTTTGATTCCTGTTATTTCTCATATGATAAGGTATACCGTTATCAATCAATGCGAGCTTAATCATTTGCACTATTCCTATTCTTACCTGTTATATATCCAAGCCAAATATCGCATATTTATTATTCTCATGATAAACCTTGTAATTCTATGGTCAATAAAAATTCAAGTGTCGCTGAACCCTAATATGCTTCTCCAATCACACTGCCATCATAAGCATTGATCACATAAGAAAGCTCCTGTAGAGAATTTCCACCAATACTTTCCCTGACAGTAAAAATCCATGCTGGAACCAACCATGCGTGTTTCGGCTCCTGATAGGCTGTGGTATAAGTATACTGCAATTTTGCGTTTACCACATCATACTCCAGTGCGGTAGTGTCGTTGGCAGACTGGCCTTTTCCGGAATACCAATAAAAAATCTGATCTGTCAGCTTTGCCTGTATTTTTTCAAAAGGCAGAAGCTTTGTATTTTCCGTCACCGTACAGACTTCTTCCGATATCCCATCCCATTTAAAATATTTAATTCCTTCCTCTGTTATCAGAATAGAGATTGTTTCTACCTGGAACGGAGGCACATAACTATCCACTGTTTCTTCCGCAACCACGCCATCAGGAACTGAAGTAATACCCTCTACACTTTTCGAAAAACAATACAGATATCCCGGTAATCCTCTATCCAGATCTCCCTGCCACAAAGCATCACTACCAAGTCCCAGACCATTGCGCTCTGAACATGCGCCATTCGGGAACCACACGGTACGATCAGAATCTACAAGGCCCATTCCATCGATACCTAAATCCTCTAAAACTTGTTCTGCCTGTTCCTTTCCATCTTCCTCTGTAAAGGTGATCTTGTCCATGCACTTTCGATACGCATCTGCCAGTTCATGAAATTTCTCTGTATAGCCGTTGGTATCCATGCCAAAGCTACTGTAATACTCACTCTGCATTTCCTCAGTTTCTATTGTTTCTTCTTCTATAAAATTAGAACCCTCCATCCAGAGAAAACTACTGTCATTGTCAATTTCCTGATTATACCGCTCTGCTTCTATATATGCCTTCCTGTCCTCGCCCACATCTGCAGTAAAATAATCCTCTGTATCTGTGTTTTCCAATTCAGTACTCATCCAACTCCGTGCCGCTTCCACACCGTGATCCTCTGTTTTTTTGAAATTTTATCTCCATCTTTTCCGGTGCAGACGCTTCATCCGGTGCAAGCTCCATCCCCTCTCGGGTTGCGTTTTGAATCCCTGCAATCGATGTAGAATATGCTGATTGCAAGTAACTTCCTTCCTTGCTGGAAATCCTGTCTAACACTTCCTGATACGCATCCTTTGTCACCATCTGTGGCATATATAGTTCCTCACCGTCCGTAAAATAATCAATCAATCCATTCAGTTCTTCCTGCGTTAACTCGTGATTTTGCATCTCTATGACTGGAAGATTGCCAATGCTTTGTTCGCCCAACTTAATATCTGCCTGGATAACCACACGGTCGTTGCTTTTCTTTTCTTCAAATTTCCAATGCGTTGGAACATTTGTCTCTCTCTTTTCTCCTTTTTTAAGAGGTTCACAGACAGCCGCCTCGCTAATCCCATCCACTTTGCTGACTACCGAACTCTCCTCTGGTGTTTCCTGACAGCTGGAAAGAATAATACACAACGCACCTACCATAATTGCTAGAACACTTTTTTTCATTTTTCCTCCATATATCTTATAGAATTGTCGCTTTTTCACGAAACTTCAATTATAAACTCTTTAACTTATAAATACCTTCCTGACACTATTAACGTTTTCGTATATTTTTTAGAAACAGACTACCTTATTTATTTTGGAATTTGCGCCAAACAATATGCACACATTCTCAAATTCCAACATCCTAAACATTTTTCTTTAATCATCTTACCATGGTTAAGTAGGAAACTCATTTTATCAAAATCAAATCCCGAATCCAAACTTCCGATGCACATTTCTGAATCTTCTTCCGAAACTCTTTCACATGGAAAAAATTCACCTTTTGTATCCACAAATAGTCTTCTAACTGCAGGAATGCATGGACCACCATGATGTGTTTTTTTGCCTTCAGCAACATGACTATGTAGCTGTTCATATAATAACTCAATATCTTGCAGTTCTCTTCGCAACAATCGACTTTGTGCATCCCATTTTCGCTTCTCTAATACAGATAAAATCATCTTTATATATGCTAGTCGATGTACTCTGAAATTTTTTTGTGTTATGCGCGACAATGTCTCATCTTTTAAACCAACTGGATTTACATAATTGAAATTCACTGTCCCTGCTTCAAACAGCTCTTCTTCCGAATAAAATCGATATATATTTTCAAGATCTGATGAAGAACTAATAACACAATTAAACAAAACTTTTGAATAGTACTCTTCATTGTAAGCTTTCAGTCTACTCAAATTTTCTAAAATAATGTCAAATGAACCTTTTCCTGTTTTAAATCTTCGATTTATATCGTGACTTTTCTTATCACCATCAAGGCTAATCATAAGATTAAACTCATATTTTACCAAAAATTCTATGACATCTTCTGTCATTAAAGTCCCATTAGTCGTCATAGTAAAAAGAATTTTTTTATCCCCTTTACGTTGTAAAATATAGGAAACACATTTCTTAATCAATTCAAATTCCAGAAGAGGCTCACCCCCATAAAATGATAATGCAAGTTGATCCGCTTTTTCGCTTCTTTTCAAATAAAAGTCTATTGCTTTTTTGGCTGTCTCGAAATCCATCCTATTTGACGTATGGGAACGATTATAGTAGTTTCCAGAATATGCACAATATTTGCATCTCAAATTACACTGCTGAGTTACCTGCAAAATCAGATTGCCCATATAATGTTCTGCCAACAAATGTAAGTTTTCTGTCTCAGGATGCTCAATTTCTTCTATCGCAGTCTCACGCAATAATCCGCTTTTCACAAACCGTCTTAACACTCCATCAGGAACCAATTTTGTCTTTTCCACAGTTTTTAATATCTGATATTCTTCATCATTCACCATAACTACAGAATCCAAAGAACGATCATAAAAATATTTCTGCATTGGTGTTTGAATGCATTTAATTAATACCTTTCCCATATTCTTTCCCCCGTATTTTTATTTTATCTGCGTCAGGACACCTGCATCCATCTCACAGATCGTATCGCAGAGCCATTCGATCTCCAGCATGTTATGTGCTGCGATAAGAATAGTCTTCCCTCGTTCCTTTAATCCCCGCAAAAGCTCGCAGACCTCTCCTGCCCCCTGCTTGTCCAGACCATTAAAAGGCTCGTCCAATATCAAAAGCTCCGGATCTTCCATGATTGCCTGTGCGATACCAAGACGTTCACGCATTCCAAGAGAATACTGTCCTACCTTCTTTTTAGACAGAGGATCAAGCCCTAGGGCACGCATCGTCGCCCTCACATCGTCATCGGAAATACGGTGTTTCAGAGACGCCAGTCTCTTTAAATTCGCAAAACCGCTGAGATCCAGAAAGAAGCCAGGGTTTTCAATGATAATGCCTACGGAATCTGGAAAGTCCAGCTCCTTCCCGATCTGTTTTCCCCCTACGAGCACTGTGCCGCTCTCAGGTTGTAAAAATCCACAGATGCATTTAAACATTACGGTTTTCCCTGAACCGTTAAACCCCATAATCCCATGAATCTTCCCTTTTTCAAAATCATGGGTAATGTTCTTTAATACTTTTCTTTTTGAAAGGATTTTGTCAGTCCCTTCAACCTGATTGCATATTCCATTTTGCCCTCCATTTATTCGTTTGTCTGCGTAAAAGAGAAATTATAGCCCTTAATTCGGACGGCTGACAAGCCGATCAGCGCTATGATTAATATTGCAAATATGAACATGCTCATCCCGATCCCTGGCAGGTAATCATAACCAAAGCTGTGCATGGGAAAGGTAGCTTGGTTCAACGGAGACAGCCAGCCGCAGAACACGTTCGCCCTATATTCCTGACTTTCTGTAAAATGAAACAGTTTCCGGAAAACATCTGGGTTCAGCAGGAGCCCATACAGACTGACTGCAAAAGCACCGATCACCCCTGCCATATTTCCCGCAGCCAGATTTAAAAACAACATGAGAACTGCGATAAAAAGAGTATATAAAAGTACAAGTCCAAACACTATTGCTGCGCACATATAAGGAGTTGAGCTTTCCATTGTTTTTATGGAAACAGGAACGGTTATGCTCTCCCCACCGCCATAGCCCAACATTGCCGCTGTTTCGCTCCACACATTTCCCGTAAAGGAAAAGGGAGCTCCCATAATTCCAAGCATCACAGCCAAAAAAATATTATAGATCACAGTCGCCAGGATCACATAGATAATCTGACCCGCAAGCCATATCTTCCGTTTTGTGCGTACAAGCCAATACGGAGTTGCCTGACTGATAAATGGCATGTCCGCAAAGAGCAGGATTAAAAGCAGGGAGGACAGCATAACAGAGGATGCATCCCCATATGTCCAAATAAACGGCTCGAATACCTGAAGGATTGTCTCATATTTTATCGCATGGGAAATAATCTGATCCGACAGCATCAGACATAATATAGCTGCCAAAATAAAGGTCATCCAGATCCTCGGACTTTTTTTCCATCCATAGAAATTCTGGCCTGCAATCCAAAAAGCCTGTTTAATATCACGCATACCGCAACCTTCTTTCTATTGCGCACATAAAGATCAGTGCCGTTAAAAAACTTCCAACCGCTAATATAGCAATGCAGAAGATATCATTGTAGTAAATAGACGCCGCCCAATAGCGGGGACTCAGAAAGAATGCTTTTTGATAGTAACGCTCCTGAAATACGGTCAGGACATAATAAAGAATAAAAGGAACGGCATAGGACATATAGCGATTTTTTGTTATGACAGCCGACGTACCGCCAATTAGCGCCCAAAAAGCGCCATTTAAAAACAATCTCAGAAAGCTTACCGCCGTTCTGCCCACAAGCACTGCCATCTCATAATTTCCGTCAATCAGAGAAGGATACTGACCGAACCTCAGTATACAGATTACAAGAAGGAACACCATGGCTAAAAAAGCTGTCAAACCTCCGGAGACCAACAATCCTGCTGCTTTTCCTACGAGATACTGTTTTCTCCCTGAACGGATATAACTGAACAGAAAAAAACGACTGTGCAGCTCAGCCTCCGTATTCTCTCCACCCGCAAAAGCAACGGCAATGGGAACAAACAGAAGCATATTAACGCTGTTCATACAATAGGTGTATGCTACGAACCAGCCTGGTCCTTCTGCAGATCCGCCTGCATTTATGATCTTCTGCAACATCTCATGCTCAGACATCAGGGTAGCCGAAACGATTAGAAAAATCCCCAAAATAAAGCGAATGCTTCGAATATTGTTTTTTATGTCCGTTGCCAACACATTTCTCATACGCTTTTCTCCTCACTTCAAACAGCTATAGACTTGATTTTTTATTTTTATAAAATCCTAGTTTTTTGCAATAATATCACTATTTGTATAAAACTACACTCCTTATCAAACAACAGTTAAGGACTTGCAAAAACTGTTGTTCCTACTGAAAGCATTGCAACAGCTGTAAAAATTGATAATATTTTAAATTTTCTATTATTCTAAGTTCTACAAATACATAAGCCGCCAGTTAAGTACGATTAGTTTTATTATAATTCAATAAATTCCATCCAACTTTCCACATTTTATTGTGCAATTTTACCATTTATATAATAACATGTCAACATTTAATGAACGTTTATAACAAAAAATGCAGGGCTATAAAAAACTAAAGAAATTGCTCTATTTTACAAAATTATATCCTATTTTTCAATTCCAACTCAATTTTCCCTCAATGTCTTTTTCCTCCAACTTTCGTATGCTTATCTCACAGCAAAGCAGTACCACACCGGTACAGCCTGCTGAATTAATCAATACGAAAATGGAGGTGTTTTTTATGCGAGAACTCAGAAACACAAAAATCATTGCTGTAGATCACGGCTACGGCAACATGAAAACAGCAAATACCGTCACACCAACCGGAATCAAAGCCTATGAAACAGAACCCATCTTCACCGGGAATATTCTGGAATATAACGGCATTTACTACCGGATTGGCGAAGGACACAAAGAATTTATCCCAGATAAAGCTATGGACGAAGAATATTATCTTCTAACTCTCATGGCGATTGCAAGGGAACTGAATGTCTTTTCCATCCGTGAAGCAGACGTTCATCTGGCTGCCGGGCTTCCTCTGACATGGATCAGAAACCAGAGAGAAGATTTCCGTTCCTATCTGCTCCAGAATCCAGAAGTCCATTACCGATTTAACAGCAAAGAGTATCATCTCCGTTTTGTGGGATGCAGCCTTTACCCGCAGGGATATCCGGCTATCGTAAACCGACTTGGAGATTTCAAGGGGACAAATCTTCTTGCAGATATCGGCAACGGAACCATGAACATTCTGTATATCAATAATAAGAAAGCACAGGAAAGCCGGTGCTGGACAGAAAAGTTTGGCGTAAACCAATGCATGATTGCCGCTAAAAACGCTGTTCTGGACAACTTCGGAGTAAAGATTGAAGAATCTACCGTAGAGCAGATTCTGCGGTTTGGAACCGCTGACATTTCAGCGTCTTATCTGGATTGTATTACTGCTGTTGCCAGACAGTATGTCACAGATATTTTTGCCACGCTCCGCAAATATGAATACAATCCTGGCCTGATGCGCCTGTATGTGGTCGGAGGCGGTGGATGCCTGATCCGTAACTTTGGAGCGTATGACAAATCACGAGTTACCATCCTTGATGATATCTGTGCCACTGCCAAAGGTTATGAATCTCTGGCTTATATGAGCCTGAAAAGGAGGGGATAAGCCATGCAGAACCATATCCGCAACACAAACCTGCGATTTAATCTGGACAAAGACCAGCAGCGGAGAGCCTGGGAATATTTACAGACGATGGACAGACAGAATTTTAAATCTTACAGCCAGGTAATCTCCCTTGCACTGGTCGATTATTTTGACCGCTACTACCGCACTCAGGCTGATCCCTATCTGGAAACAAGGGAACGGGAAGAACTTTTTGTGAAACAGATTGTAGAAGCAGTAGAACACAGCCTGAAACAGTCATTGCCGATTTTTCTGTCCGGGCTGACTGCAGGCATGTTGGAAAGGGAATCCCCCATCAGGATGCCCTTTCCAGCTCCTGAAAAAGAACAGCCGGATCGTGATATAGACTGGGATTTTCTTGGAGAATAAACCATTGTGATTGGAGGTGAACACATGACGGACTTTCTGACAGCAGACACAAGCCTGCCATCTTATATGATGTTTCCCCGTTTTCTTCTGGACATGGAAATAAACGAAACTGCCAAAATGCTTTATATGATCCTGCTCGACCGTGCAAGGCTTTCCCAGAAAAATGAGGGCTGGTCAGATACAAATGGTCATGTGTTCCTCTACTTTACGATTGAAGCACTGGCAGAAGTTCTCCACAAAAGCCAGATGACGGTGAAAACTGCTCTGGCAGTACTGGAAAAACAAGAGCTTATCTTCCGAAAACGGCAGGGACCCGGACACCCTAATCGGATCTATGTAAAAATCCCGAAAGAAACCCTCAGCAATACAGACAGAATTCTTTCCTCAAGACAGACAGAAAACTGTCCTATTGACAGACAGGATTCTTTCCCTGATACAGACAGAAAACTGTCCAGTAATAAGAAAGAGATAAAAAAGAACCATTTAACAATAAGAGGGAGTAAAGAGCCACGCTCACCCTATGGAACATTTCAAAATGTTTTTCTGTCAGAGACGGAGCTGGAAAATATCCGGCAGACAATCCCTGACTGGCAGGACTATATGGAACGCTTATCCGGTTATATGGCTTCTACCGGAAAGCAATACCAAAACCATGCAGCTACCATCATCCGTTGGGCAAGACAGGATCATCCTGTTTCCCGGCAACGAAATTATGAAAGTGAGGAATACGAAACATTATGACAACATTTACAGAAAAACCAACAGCTATCACACCAAACAGAGAGCTTCAGTCTGATGAATATTTTAACGAAACAAATCACCTGATCTACTGTTCCAAATGCAATACGCCAAGACAGTGCAGGCATGAATTACAGGGAAAGGTTCTTATTCCTTCCATCCGCTGTAAGTGCCAGCAGGAGATCTTTGAACAGGAGGAAGCCCAGAGAAAACTTCATGAAAAGCAAATGGAAATAGAGCATCTCAAAACCAGCGGCTTACAGGACAAATCACTTTATGACTACACCTTTGCCAAAGATAACGGCAGCAATCCGGAAATGAAACTTGCACACAATTATGTAAGTAACTGGGAAGAGATGAAAGCAAACGCTTCCGGACTTCTCATCTGGGGCGATGTCGGTACTGGAAAATCTTTCTTTGCAGGCTGCATTGCCAATGCCCTTCTGGAAAAAGGCGTCCCGGTACTGATGACCAACTTTTCCCGGATTCTGAATACCCTTACCGGAATGCATTTTGAAGACAGGAATCAGTTCATCCACAGCTTAAACCGCTACAGCCTTCTGATCATTGATGACCTCGGAATTGAACGGAACTCTGACTTTGCACTGGAACAGGTATTCAATGTGATTGACAGCCGTTACCGCAGTAAAAAGCCCCTGATCATAACAACCAATCTCACTTTATCAGAGCTGAATAACGCCGCTGATATCGCACACAAGCGAATTTATGACCGGATTCTGGAGAGATGTGTTCCCATCCGTATCAATAACCGGAATATCCGTCAGGACAATGCAACAGCTAATTTAAAAAACGAAAAAATTCTGTTAGATAATCACACTTCAAACCAGAGTTGAAACAAAGCAGCATCGCACAATAACTATTTTTCACTGACAGTAGTACTACTTTCTTTTCTTATTTATCACCAGAGACATGCCACTGTCAGTTATCTAAAACTATAGTACTAAACCACAAGATTTTAAAACTAAATCGCCCGGATACGGGCATAAAAAGGAGGTGCCAGATATGGCAAATAAAAGAATTATGACACCAGAAGAAAAAGTGCTTTTACAGGCAAAACACAGACTGGAAGAAATCGAAGCAAGAAACCGTAAAAAGGAACGTAATGCCAGAACACGCAGATTGATTCAAGAAGGAGCGATTCTGGAAAGCATTGCTCCACATATTAAAGAAATGGATTTAGATACCCTAAAGCGGGAGCTGATGCTCCGGCTAAGAGGAATGTAAATACACAAGTTCTACTCCCGAAGGGCGCACTTACTCACCACCCGATAAATCGGGCGGTGGTATCCCCTACGGGGCTCGTGCGCTCTGCCGAGGGCTATCCGCTGTTGCAGGCAACATCGAAAGGAGGTGCCAGATATGGCAATTTATCATATGCAAGCCAAGGTCGTCAGCCGTGGTTCCGGGCGGTCTGCTGTCGCTGCATCTGCTTATATGAGCTGTAGCCGCATATACAATGATTACGATGGCATCCAGCATGACTACACCCGAAAACATGGACTGATCTATCAGGAAGTAATGCTTCCCCCTATGGCTCCGCCTAAATGGAAAAACCGGGAGCAACTCTGGAATGCTGTAGAAGCTGCTGAAAAAACAAAAGACAGCCGACTGGCAAGAGAATTTGTTGTCGCACTCCCTATTGAGTTGGATAAAGACAGCAATATTTCTCTTCTTCAGAATTTTATTCAAAAGAATTTTGTAGATATGGGAATGTGTGCCGATTTCGCCATTCACGATACAGATGGTCACAATCCCCATGCACACATTCTACTTACTGTCCGTCCATTAAACGAAAACGGAACATGGCAGTATAAAACCGAAAAAGAATATCTATGCATCAAAGATGGAGAGGAAAAGGGATTTACTGCTTCTGAATTTAAGGATGCTCAGAAAGAGGGCTGGGAAAAACAGTATCGTTATAAAGCTGGGAAAAAGAAAGTATATCTGACTCCCTCGGCAGCACAGGAGAAAGGTTATGAACGTATCGACAAACATCCAAAAAGCACCCGGTATGGCAGACAAAACCCGATTTCCGAACAATGGAACAGTGAGGAACAGCTCTGCCTCTGGAGAGCAAACTGGGCAGATGCCGTAAATAAAATGCTTGCCCTTAATCAGATAAATGCCGCCATTGATCACCGCAGTTTTGCAGCTCAGGGAATCACTGAACAGCCAACCATCCACGAAGGCTACATTGCCCAGAATATGGAAAAGAAAGGCATGATAGCAGACCGGTGTGAAATCAACCGTCGGGTTCGTGCGGATAACAGAATACTACGGGAATTAAAAACACAGATAAAAAAATTGGTTCAAGCTGTCGAAAAATCTATTCCGGTAATTGCAGAAACATTAGAAGCAATCCGCAATCATATGATTTTTACACAATATCATTTACTTCATAATGAAATGCAAAAAGAAGTGATCCATGACTGGATGCAGCATTTTCGTCCTATCCTAAATAAATATGATACCATTAAGAAAAAGCTCAAAGCGAAAGTTACTGAAAAGAAAGAACTAAATGTGCAAAAAGTAAACCAGTATTCTAAATCCTTTCCAGCATATAAAGTTAAACCAGCAGCTTACAACCGTAACAGAAGAAATCGAGGAACTGAAATCTGCCAAAGAACAGCTGCTGTTTCAGGCTGAATGCTCCACAGAGAAAGATATGGCGAGCCTTTCCAGAAAATACGACCAGATGGATAAGAATCTGGATATTCTCGATTCTCAGGATATGGCTCTCAAAGAGCAGCTTGAAAAAGATGCTGTCGCTTTCCAAGAGGAAAAACTCCGGCCTAAACCAGAGCAATATACAGAATTACTGGATGCCAGAATCCAGATACGACCTACTTTCCGAGAGAAACTGATTGAGCAGCTCAAAGGTACTTTTGGTGAATATTATGACTATCACTATCGTGATATCGCAACCCATGAAGTGGATGATCTCAATATGGAAGATCCCTATAGCTTCTCTCATCGTACCTGGGAACTTGAATATCAGAGGAAACAGGAATTGCAAAAAAACATCCTGTTCAATCCAGGCAAAAATCGCACAACACAGAACTATAATGTTTAAACTACTAATATAAAAAATATCCCGTTTTCTCAAAACAGTTATATTGCTTCATCCCAATAATTCACAAACTGCTAACCACCGAGCAAAAGTGAGGCACAAAGTGCGTAAGCATAATTTGATTTCTTTCCGCTTACGCACTCTCTTTTTATCTTGAGCAAAAAATTCCTACTTTGTAAAGCCAACAAATGGGGTTTGGGGGGCTCCCAAAGTGCGTTTGGATATCCAAACGCTATGCTTGCAAAACCAGTTCCACTAATTTCCCTCGATACTCCCTTCTTCTAAAATCAATGATAATTATAACATTGCCAATTTTGTAAAGTAATAATCAACTTAAAATATAGACGACAAACAATAAAACCATGATACTGTTACAAAAAGCAGTAGCATGGTTTCTTTATATTTCATTATAGATTTTCTCTATCTATCATATTTTCTATTGTTTCTGAGAAACAACACTCTTTCAAATCAATACTTTTGTCCATCTTCACAAGATTTGTATATTTCTCATCTGTATAGTGTTTTGATATTACAGCAAATACTTTATATGTAGGCTGTGCTGTTACATCTCTGATGTCCTTTTTCAGCAATGTGTTCGGTACATTTAATTTCGTATTTTTATCTTTTACGAAGCCAATACAACCACATATATTCCCGGCAGCTTTTTCTGTATATAATTTCGGTCCTCGATCTGTAAATTCTCCTATCATTGTTACGTTTTTCTTAATAAGCATCATACGTTCCAATATATCCAATTTTTTGCCCCGTAGAGCCATCTTTTGCAAAAACAAAATCATTTTCTGTTAATCGCTTATCCAGGCATTTCTGGTAAAAATGAATTGCAGAAGCTGTCTCTTTTTTATTCAATCGAACTCCTGTCAAATGTAAAAAATTGTATCTATGGAAAACAACTTCATATCCCTGTACAGATGACAAAATCTTATTACTTTCCTGTAATTGCTTATTCACCTCTTTCGGTAAGCCATATAGGAACAAAACCTTCTGATCCTCAAGATGTTCTTTATATAGTTGTGCCGCTTTTGTCATAATCTGAATTGCACGTCTTTTGTCCATAACTTAATCCTTATCCCATAAAATTTAGAGAAGGGAATGTTCACGCCGCAGCACTAAACATTCCCTTCTCATGGTTGATTTTTCCGTTGTCTGCCAACCTCCAGCACCTTCGTCTGGAAAATATCAGGTTTTTCCGTTGCCTGCCAACCTCCGACACCTTCGTTCGGAAAACGTATCAGATTTTAGGTGTCAACCCACCGCTGATGCACAGCTTTTCTAATTACATTTTACACGAACTATGTGGAAAATGCAATTACAATTTTATCTTATGATGCCCTGCTACATTTTATACACTATTTATCTTACATTTCATTCTTGATAAATTATCTCTTTATCCACAATCTCCCTCGCACATACTTGTATATTGTTCATTCTTCCTATCCATTCCAAGACATTTTCCACCTTTAGCTGTTCTGTAATGCCTTGTGCCTGTTTCATCTGTTCTACAAGTCTTTCAAAGCGTTCCTGTGCCTGTTCTTCTATATCAGCCAAATAACCATTCAGCCTGCCGCTTGTAAGCATATTCAGATATAGCAATCTGCGGTATTCCTTCAAATACCGCAAATGTCTTTGTCCCCATACACCGACAACCCTTTGTTCTTCTTCCTTCGGTAAGGTAAGAGCAGGGATAAGATAATCCCCATGTCTGATATAAGTACCGCCCATCTCTTCAAAAATTGTTTTCTTCATTGTCTGTTCTACCTTTCTTATCGTTCTCTATTCATAGATTTTCTTTACGACCGTTCCAATTTTACAGTAACAATAATTCTTCAATTTTCAGTTCACATTGCCCCTCCCGAAGAAGTATGATAGAATAATTCTATTAAATTGAATCGGAGGTGCCACATGGCTATCAGTTCCAACAATATTCAGGTCTATACTACTTTGTCCAAAGAACTGGTTGCTGAGATTGATAAGGATGCAAAAGCGAACTATCGTACACGTTCCCAGCAGATTAACATGATCCTGACCGAGTATTATAAGACTCAAACAACAACCAAACATGAATCCGAGTAAAACACTGAATTGCCTGAAAACACAGGAAATATCAGTGTTTTCTTATGTTTTCCCTTAATTATAAGGTTCATGAGAACCATAATTATTCCCAAAGCTGACGTTTATAACGATCGGTTTTCTCATCTTCACTGCCTGCCGTATCAGGTAATCAATACCCTCCATCAGCTCCGTTGTCCGCGGAAATGAATTTTCCCGTGGATTTCCCATTTTTACCACTAGAAGATCACTTCTATACGCAACGCCTCGATTCACTCCATCCGATGCTCTCCCATTTCCTGCTGCTATTCCAAGAACTGCTGTTCCATGTCCGCTGAAATCTCCAGACGGAACAAGGCGCCTGCCTTCGGTTTCCCCGAGTGCAAGCGCCTCATCAATTTCTTCCTTCGTATATTCAGTTCCTGATACATAGCCTTTCGGTGGATTTCCAGCTACACTCTGATCCCACAGTCGCAGGATCCGGGTACTGCCATCCTCGTTTCTGAAATCCGGATGGAAATAGTCCACTCCGGAATCCACAATGCCCACCAAAATACCTTCGCCGGTTAAGCCATCGGCTCCATTCTGCACTGGTAAAATGCAGCTTGCCTCCCGCTCTTCAAAGGTCTCAAAGTAGAGTCTCTTGGGCTTTTCTATAAACTCGATCTGCTCTCTGACTGAGTATGCAGAAATTTCCGCTTCCGGCAGTGTCACTACTGCATAACCACCAAGCAGCGGGACCACCTGGATCCGCTCACCACCAAGTCCGCTTTCCGGGCCACTGTATTTCACGATCACATCCCACAACCTGGTGGTGGGATCATATCCCACATTCAGATTTTCCGATTTTGCCCGTTCCTGCGGCAGGGCATTCATGGCAAGATTAAGAAGATTCTCTATTTTCTGATCTGGCATAAGGCTTTCATTTCCATTGATACATTTTTTTATTATATGCAAAGCCTTCGTTTAAAGCACCAACCATCTGTTCCAGCATTTCTCTTTTAATTCCGGGAACGAAGCTTAACAACTGACGAAGCGGCATTCCTTCCATCATCACAGCCATCATTTCCTGATTATTTAAAAAGACCCTTGGTTTTTCTGTCAGCGCATTTATTTTGCGCAGCAAGCTGGAGGAAGGTAAAGAATTGCTGCAATACACTAACAAATCCATCAGTACGATCAGCACCTTTTATGCCTCTTCAGCCAAACAGAAATCCGTGATCTCATCCGATAATATTATGCTGTTGCTTTTTTATCATCTGTCTTCTCAAGCAGTTTCTTCACGCCCTGGATCGCTACCAGTACACCAAGGATCAGCAGTAATACTGCAAATACAAGCTGTAAGGTGTTTCCAAGATCCAGCCCTGTTGTTACCAGTGCCTTTGAAAGCTTTGTGATGGTCATGCCAAGTGCTGTGAAGGTAACTGCCATCATGAATACCATCGGGATCCAGAGCATGCAGCCCTGACGTTTTGTTTTCTTTAAGAATACTGCACAGGCTACAAGAGCGAGTACAGATAACAGCTGGTTTGCGGAGCCGAACAGCGGCCAGATTTCTGCATAGCCGACCTTTGTAAGCATGTAGGCAAGTACCAGTGTAATGACTGTTGCGAAATATTTATTTGTTACTACCTTCAGGAACGGGCTCATGTTTTCCTCATCTGTATCAGAATCAAGGAAAAATTCCTGGAATGACAAACGTCCGACTCTGGCCACAGAATCAAGAGAGGTCAGTGCAAATGCGGATACAGCAAGGTTGATCAGGGTAAATACCAGGGAATGCGGAAGGCCAACTACAGAAAGGAAGTTTGCGATAGCACCTGCAAAAATCTGCGGCTGTGTTGTAAGTCCCTGTGCTGCTGCTTCACCGTCTGCAAAGGATGCAACTGCGATCAGTGCGATGATGGCAAGCATACTTTCCATCAGCATTGCTCCAAAGGAAACAGGAAGCATGTTTTTCTCATTTTTGATCTGCTTGGATGCAGTACCGGAAGATACCAGTGAATGGAAGCCGGAAACAGCACCGCAGGCAATGGTTACAAACAGGATCGGAAACATATACTGTCCGTCTACGTTAAAGCTTGTAAATGCCTTCAGGTTACAGGAAGGATTGGCAACAAATACACCGATAACCGCACCGACAATCATAAAAATGAGCAGATAGCTGT
Organism: Ruminococcus sp. SR1/5; assembly: GCF_000209835.1. Classification (NCBI taxonomy): domain Bacteria; kingdom Bacillati; phylum Bacillota; class Clostridia; order Eubacteriales; family Oscillospiraceae; genus Ruminococcus; species Ruminococcus sp. SR1/5. Next base: position 2,073,600 of record NC_021014.1, read on the forward strand.
TCAGATAATCACGTGGCTGAAGCAGTGCCCATACAGGAGCGACACTGGCGATCAGAATGTATACAAAAATGATGATATGCCAGGTTCCAAGACTTACATACATGGGGAAATTAAGTCCCAGCACAATTGCTGCTACCAGCAGTAAAATTGCGACTGCAGTGTTGACCCATTTGTTGAATTTTGTATATTTAAGGAAAAATCCAAGTGCAACAGCCTCAAATATAAATAACATGGAAGTGGTTGCAACAGCTCCGTTTGCCGCTACCTTTGTAACTGTTCCTGCATCATTTACGGCAAATCCGTTAAAGGTTCCTGCTACAACATCTGCAAATGCGGCAACGACCAGAATACAGAACAGCCAGCAGAATAAAAGAAATAATTTTTTCCAAGCTTTCCGATATACGCTTCGATGATATATCCGATCGTACGTCCTTTATTCTTTACGGATGCATACATGGATGCAAAATCCTGCACAGCTCCGAAAAATACACCACCGATGAGGATCCAGAGCAGAACCGGCAGCCAGCCGAAAATTGCGGCCTGGATCGGTCCGTTGATGGGACCTGCACCTGCTATGGATGCAAACTGATGTCCGAATACTACATTTGTATCAGCCGGTACATAATCAACTCCGTCCTCCATTTCGTATGCCGGAGTTTTTGCTTTCGGATCAATGCCCCATTTGTTCTGGAGATAACGGCCATACAGAAGATATGCACCTCCAAGAACTACGATGGCTATGATCATCATTGTGATTCCGTTCATAATATCAACTCTCTTTCCTTTGTGTTTTTTATACATGATACAATGACCGTAAAACAGTTATTGCATCAAAAAACGCCCTTGCTATCCTTTCGGATAACAAAGGCGGAATGTTCCGTGGTACCACTTTGTATTATCGTATTTATTGCTAAACGCGACCACTTATTACTGTCATATCAAACAGCCTCTTCTGTAACGTGAAGACTACGTCCCTGCTTACTTAACCTTTTTATTCAGCGGGATGCTCCCAGGTGATATCACAAAATACCTTCTGCCGCTTCTCACCAGCTGCGGCTCTCTGTGATCCGGTCTGCTTCTTGTGATCTGTCCTGTTCCATGCATTTCTCTTTTTTATTTATCTAATGTTTTACTCCTTTTTTATAAAAATTCAACAAATAATTTATATATATTTTACAAATTTGCATATGTTTTTTATGCATTTTTTAGGTAAAAGCCCAAACACGGCGTATGTAACGAAGCCAGATCTGATCCCAGCTCTGCTTTACGATCCGTTTTCCGTCACATACGCCGCATTATCCATTATTCAGAAAATGTATATCTTACCATGTATCCTTTTCCGTCACCGGTTACAATCACGACTCCGCCATCGGGATTCTCGATCTTATCAATGATCGGAAATCTTCCTTTTTCTTTTACGAAAGCTTCCGGACTCTCGATCTTTGCTTCAACGATCTCCTGCTGAGAATGACGATCGCCACCGCAGGGATTAATGGTTTCAATAATGATCTCATATTCCTTCATACCCTTCACCTCTTTCATTTAATGCAGTTTTTCAGTTCTTATACTTACATTTTATCGTAAAAATCCCGATCATGCAAAATGCGTTCTGCACAAATTTTCAGAGGATTTATTGGTATTTTTCACTACATTCAGACTTTTTCTGTTTCCGGATGTTATCTTCCTCAAAGAAGGCTTTTTTATTCTACAAAGTGGATCCTGCTTTTATCAAAACGATCCTGCTGCATTCTGCTCTCTGCCGGGTACCCCAGGGCAAAAAGAGAAAATACCTCCACATTCTCCGGAAGCTTCAGAATATCATGGACCAGCGCCATACGATCCTTAAGCGGTGCAATTCCGATCCACACGCCGCCAAGTCCCAGTGCATCCGTTTCCAGCCAGATATTCTCCTGTGCGATAGACATATCGATCTGTGCCATATCCTGAACAGGCAATCCCTCTTTCCGATATACCGGAACGATCACAACCGGTGCACCTGCTGCACATCCGGAATAGGGAGTGGCTTTGGAAAGCTCCAGGATCTTCTCCTTATCTGTCACAACATAAAATTCCCACGGCTGCTGATTACATGCGCTTGGCGCCTGCATACCTGCTTTCAGGATCTGAAGGATCTTTTCCTTCTCTACGGGTTTATCTTCATATTTACGGATACTTACTCTGTGAAAAATATTCTCCATGCTATTTTCTCCTCGTCATACTCATATCACTTGTTACAGTTCATACTCATCATACAGCTTCTGACGCCATTTTACATCCGTCATCACACGCTGCACTTCATCCGACCGTCCATCCAAAAACAAACGATTGATCACTCCCACCGGTATATACAAATTATACCACATCATCAAAACATAAAAACCCCATAAAACGTATTTTTACAAACTCTACAGGAACTTAAAATGGAAAACGCTCCAGAATACGAAGCTTTCAGAATGTCCATACAGACAAGAATCCTATAAGATATAATAACCATACCACACATCAATAAACAAATCACTCAAAACTGTTCCAAAAATTCTCCCATAATCTGACACCGCCACCATCTGAAAACTCCCGGACAGCCAAACATCCGGGAGTTTTTCTTATATCACTTATAATCTTCAGAAATTATTTCTCCTGCACATTGATGATAACCTTCATGGTTGTCTCACGGTTCTCATCAATATACTGATAAGCCTTCAGATAATCTGCGAACTTAAATGTCTTTGAGATCAGCGGCTTTAAATGAACCTTTCCCGCATTTACAAGATCAATGGCATCTACATAATCATCATGACGGTACATCATAGTACTCTTGATATCCAGCTCGTGGTCATTGGCAACAGCAAGGTCAACGGTTGCCATATCTGCAAATACCGCTACCAGTACGATCACGCTGCCTTTTCTCGCATACTGGATGGCCTGTCCCATGGTGATGTTATTTCCGGCACAGTCATAGATCACATCTGCCTTATCCGGACCAAATGCCTCTACCAGTGCCTCTCCGAAATTTTTCTCCTTCGTGTTTACACAGATATCAATGCCGCACTCTTTTGCTTTTGCAAGACGAAGGTCACTGACATCCGTGATCATAACCCTGGCTGCCCCCATTCCTTTGGCTGTCTGCGCAACAAGATTTCCGATGGGACCTGCACCGATCACTGTGATGTTCATCCCTTTTACATCGCCCATCTGCTTCACGGCATGGACTGCAACTGCCAGCGGCTCGATCATTGCACCTTCCTCGTAAGACATCTCCTCCGGGATCGGTGTTACCTTAGATGCATCTACTGCAAAGAATTCAGAAGCTGTTCCTGTTGTCTGGAAGCCCATAACCTTCAGTTCCTCGCAGAGATTATATTTTCCATGGCGGCACGGATAGCAATGTCCGCAGTATACCTGAGGCTCGATGGTTACTTTCTGGCCAACCTTAAAACCTGTCACATTCTTTCCAAGCCCCGTGATCTCACCGGATACTTCATGTCCCTGTGTTACCGGATATTTTGTAAAAGGATGCTTACCGTGATATACGTGGATATCTGATCCGCAGATACCAATGTTCATGATCTTAACCAGAACCTGGTCATCTCCCACTTCCGGAACCGGAACCTCTCTGAAAATAATCTCTCCGGGATTTGTCATTACCTGTTGAAGCATCTTATTCTCCTCCTCTAATTTCTTTCTATTGCATATCATCTTTTATTAATTATTTTATTAAAGTAATTACATTATTATTCTTTTCTTCTGATCTGTCAAGATAGTTTTCTATGATTCTGCTTATTGAACAAGTTTGCAGCTTTGTTTTTATGCACATTCCATAATTATCGGTAAACGGAATAGTCAAGCGAATATTCGCAATACGCTTCGCTACTTGCTCATGACCGAATAACTCCTTCGCGGTTTATCGGTTAAAAAACAAAGCCTGCGGATTCAGCATTTCTGTAATCATATGCTGAATCCACAGGCTCCTTATACGCTTTAATAAATAATTTTATAGAAGTATGATATTCCTTTCCGGCAGGTTTGTAAAGGCTTTTATCAATACCAGCGTGTCATCGGCAGATCATTATTCACACCCTTGGTCATAAGAATCTGGTGAAGATCGATAATTCCGTTGTGGAAGGTTGCCGCACATGCTGACAGGTACAGATCCCACATACGCAGGAACTCTTCGTCAAACATAGTCTTTTCTTTTTCAATATTGTCCCGGAAATTCTTTTCCCAGTGAAGCAATGTCTTATTGTAATGCAGACGGAGATTTTCGATATCCAGGGTATGGAAATTGTCCTCTGCCATATGGTTCAGGATCTCACGTAAGCTCGGAACAGTTCCGCCCGGGAAAATATATTTCTTGACCCACGGGTCACCCGGATGCTCCTTCAGAGCACTGATAAAGTGAAGCAGAAACAGTCCGCCCGGCTTCAGAACCTTTTCCACACAATCAAGAAACAGCTGATAATTATCACGTCCAACATGCTCCAGCATACCGACACTGACAACACGGTCAAACTGATACTCCTTCTTCGGCAGATCACGGTAATCCATCAGCTCTACCGTAAGATAATCTTCCAGCCCCTGATCCTTAATCCGTCTCTGAAATTCTGCATACTGTTCATGACTTAAGGTGATACCGGTACCATGAACCTTATATTTCTTAGCTGCCTCGATCAGCAGAAAACCCCAGCCGCAGCCGATATCCAAAAGACTCATACCCTCTTCCAGATGTAATTTTTTAAGGATATAATCAACTTTATTTACCTGTGCCTGATACAACGTATCATCCTCATGGATAAAATACCCGCAGGAATAACTCATAGTCTCATCCAGCCAAAGTTTATAAAAGTCATTTCCAATATCATAATGGCTGGTCACTTCCTTTTCCTGGTTCTTCTTTGATGTTGAACTGAACATGATTTTTTTCAGAGCAGATTCATTGGTAGAAAATTTCCCCATCTGACCTAGAAAATGATCCAGCGCTTCATAAAGATTTCCCTCGATATCCAGATCCCCACGCATATACGCCTCACCCAGTGCAAGGGATGTGCTCTTCATCAGATCCGCCAGAGGAATCGCTTTCTTAAAATTCACCGTAAATGTAGGTTCACCCTCTCCGATGTGATACTCGGAATTCTTGAACTTTACCAGAAATGGATAATCTGTAAAGCGTTCAAGGAACTGTACCATTGCTTTCTCTTCCGTCTTCTCCTGTAATGTCTCAAACATAATAGTCTACCTCCTTTAACACAGCACTATGATACACCCGGAGGAAGGCTTTATGTCAAGGGAGATATACAACAAAATTTTATCAATAAAATGAGAATATTTGGTAAAACTCTTCCTTATAATTATTTATAGTTATCCAAATTAACTCGATATTTAAAGTCCACATTTAACCCAGCCCTCAAAAGCACTGACATTTTCAAAACATAATCGTCAATTATATATCATTTCCCGATAATCATCTTTGTATTTTACGCATTTTTTATTGCTTTATATATAATTCAGACTTATAATAAAAGATACAAAAAAAGAGCGAAAACCATATAAAAATCCAACACTGGAGGGAACCTTATGAACGAAGAACTTTTTAATGAAGCATCAAAATCCAACATCCTGTCAAAACAACTGGTCGATCAACTTCAGGAAAGCATGACCTACAGCAGCATCTCCTTCATCAATTGGACCATCGAAGTCCTCAAGCTCCTGAAAGCCCGCATCGAACGCGGCGACAAGATCAAAGATGAGACCACCGGCGTGATCTACGATTTCTACACCTTCCGCCAATTTGTAGAAACCAACTTCTCCACCTACATCACCGGCCAGGTCTTCAACACCTCCATCCGGTCCCAGAAAGTCTACTTCACCCTGGAAGCCTGCCCAGGCGGCTACAACCTCCTCATGGCAGACTCCGGCAACGAAAAAACCTACCGCTGGATCTCCAGCTTAAGCAAACGCTTCTCCCTGGTAGAAATGATCGCCACCGGAATCGTCTACGTCAAAGACAACCGTACCGACACCTACCAGCCATTTATCTCCGAAAACGGCAAATACTGCAAATACAACAAAGACCTGGGAAAACTCATAGAACTCTGATCAAAACGGGGAATCCGCAACCGCAGATTCCCCGTTTTTCTCATCCATCCAGTGCAGCGCCGATGACCCATTCCCCTCTTCAAGCCACAGGGAATCTCAGCCTTTCCTCCCAGCCATCCAGCGCAGCGCCGATGGCTCATCCAACTCCCGTCATGCCACAAGGAATCTCAGCCTTTCCTCCCAGCCGTCCAGCGCAGCGCTGACGGCTCATCCAACTCCCGTCATACCACCCCACTAGCAACACTCCCCACGAGATTTAACACGTCTCACGGCCAACGCACAGCCAGTGAGGGGCTTCTTTCCAGGCTGACTCTGCAGGAGGGGAGCTGCTTCTTAGGTGGCGGAAATCTGCGTTGCTTCAAAAAATCTCGCTGTTTGAGCGGCTTCAGACGCGAGTTCGAGATTTTTTGAAGCGCTTTTAGCAGAATTCCGGCACCTTAGAAGCCAGCCCCCGACGAAGCCCCAGCCTGGAAAGAAGCCCCTCACTGGCGTCCCCTTCCGCCATATAACTACCTCCGTTTAAATCTCCCCAAGAAATCCAAACACCTCCTCATCCTCAAGAAAATGCATCAGCATATAAGCACACATGATCGCAACCCTCTCCTCCTTCAGTATCCTCCTGACCTCATCCCGGTCCGCGATCACAACCTCGATCTCCTCACTATCCTCCTGAGCAGCCTTACTAACCTCACCACTGGCATACCCATAAACCGTAGCACAGGATTCATCCGTCATCCCAATCGTCGTAAAATAAGGCTTCTCAAAAGCCTCCGCAACCTTGATCGGCTCCAGCTTCAACCCGGTCTCCTCAAACATCTCCCGCACAGCACCCTCATGGAAATCCTCCCCAGGCTCCACAAGCCCCGCCGGAAACTCATAAATATACCCGCCGATCGTATACCGATACTGACGGATCAGCACAACCTTATCCCGCTTCTCTCCATAAACACTGTAAATGATCACCCCATCCGGATGATTCTCCCCTGTAGAAAGCTTCATATCCTCCACACTCTTCGCCCTGGAGGCCACAAAATAAGAAACCGGCGTATCATGTACACTGGTCGCATCCACTCCATAAAGATTCACGAACTTATTATCTGTAAGTTTTTTCACACTGTTGATCTTACCCATCTGAAAAGCTCCTTCCCGAAAATTTTTCTAAAAACATTTTATCCCATCCAAAACCAAAGGTCAATTTTTTATACTTACACTCCCTTCACAATAGTGCTATAATAAATACCCTGCTATAAAATTAAAAATCCACTTATCACATTACCAAACAGCTACTGTAGACAAGAAAGAAGGAAAAAACATTGAAAAACCAGACCAATGCTGCCCAGGCCGAAAACCCTCTGGGAACCGCCCCTGTAGGCAGCCTGATCACCAAATTCGCCATTCCCGCCATCATCAGCATGCTGGTCAGCGCTCTGTACAATATCGTTGACCAGATCTTTATCGGACAGGGCGTAGGAATGCTTGGAAACGCCGCCACAAACATCGCATTTCCCGTAACCATTATCTCTACTGCTGCTGCATTGCTCCTGGGAATCGGCAGTGCCTCCAATTACAACCTGGAAATGGGCGCAGGAAACGAAAAAAAAGCCAGCTCCATCGCAGGAACCGGACTCTCCTCGCTGATAATCTCCGGTACGATACTCTCTGTCATCGTCCTTCTGTTCCTGAAGCCACTTCTTCATTTTTTCGGCGGAACACCGGACGTCATGCCCTATGCCATTGATTACATGGGGATCACCGCCATTGGACTTCCCTTTTATGTTTTAAGCACAGGCGGCAACCACCTGATCCGAGCAGACAGGAGTCCTACCTATTCCATGACCTGCATCCTGGCCGGTGCCGCCATCAACACCATCCTGGACCCGCTTTTCATCTTTGGATTCGGCTGGGGCATCAAAGGTGCAGCCTGGGCAACCGTGATCGGCCAGATCGTATCCGGACTTCTGATCATCTTTTATTTTTCCAGACTCCGGAAAATGTACCTGGACCACTCCATGCTGATTCCTAAGGCACGCAATCTGTCTGCCATTTTTTCTCTGGGAATGGCATCCTGCATCAATCAGGTTGCCATTGCTGCAGTGCAGATCGTCATGAACAATACACTTCGCCATTACGGAGCACTCTCCGCTTACGGAAGTGATATTCCGATCGCCTGTGCAGGGATCATTTCCAAAGTCAATCAGGTATTTATGGCCATCTGCATCGGAATCTCCCAGGGCTCCCAGCCCATCTGGGGATTTAACTACGGTGCCGAAAAATACAGCCGTGTACGCCAGACATACCGCTATTCCGTAACCTTATGTACTGTGATCGCAACCATATTTTTTATCTGCTTCCAGTTCTTCCCGCATCAGATCGTAGGCATCTTCGGAAACGGCAGCGACCTGTACTTTCATTTTGCAGAAAAATATCTCCGCATCTTCATGCTGATGACCTTTGCCAACGGGATCCAGCCTATGTCCGCCGGCTTTTTTACCTCCATTGGAAAAGCCAGGCTTGGTGTGATCATGTCCCTCACAAGGCAGGTGCTCTTCCTGCTGCCGCTGATCGTCATCTTCCCGGTCTTCTTCGGAATCGATGGCGTCATGTACGCAGGACCAATTGCAGATACCTCTGCATTTGTGCTGGCCGTTGTTTTTGCCAGACGTGAGCTTGGAGTCATGAAAGCTGCAGAACAAAACGCCTGACATAAAAAATGCCATGTAATTTACTGCCCATCGGCAATATATTACATGGCATTTCTCACATTCTCAGATATTTATCTGAAACCACCAATTTCTGATCTTTTCTTCATCCTCCGGCAGCTGCTTATGATCAGTCACCCTTCAGTACAACACGGATCTTCTTATAAATTACAAATACGATCAGAGATGTCAGTGCATATTTAAAGATATTAAACGGAGCAATGATCAGCAGTGCAAAGGTAAGCAATCCGTTTACGGAGCTGTGTACTGCGCTTCCCATCTGGATAAAGGTCTCGATTGGCATTCCAAACGCCTTACCGTAAGCTGGAAGCAGCACAAAGGCATTGACAAAGCATGCAAGGATCGCTGTCAGAACTGTTCCCACTGCCATACCTGCAACTGCATGTACTCTGCTCTTTTTGTGACGGAAACGATAGATCAGACCGGCCGGTACCACATAGGCACATCCAAACAGAAAGTTGGCAACATCACCAACACCGGCAGTCATGGTTCCCTTCGTCACAAGATGTACGAGAATCTTCACAAGTTCGATCAGGATACCTGCCACAGGTCCCATAGCGAAGGTTCCTACCATAACCGGTACCTCGGAAAAATCAAGCTGATAAAAAGACGGTGCAAGAAACGGGATCGGAAACTCAAGATTCATTAATACTCCTGCCACAGCACCAAGCATGGCTACCTGCGCGATGGTCCTTGTTCTGCTTCTTTCCACGGCATTTCCTCTCTGTAATATCTGTTCACTCATAACTCTCTCTCCTTCTTCAGAAATATTCAAAGAAAATTTCCACAAGAAATCTTTATGCGAAAAAAATTTCTATTTCTTCACATAAAAAGCCCCGGGAGCTTCTTCCCGGGGCACTGAGCACGTTCTTTAAATACTGCGCGTTCTTCTCTCATCCAGACTTTACTGTCGGTTCCGGAATTTCACCAGATCAGCCGCCAAAGCGGGTCGCGGACTATACCGCCGGTAGGGAATCACACCCTGCCCCGAAGAAATTTTCTTTTTTATGAGTTCATTATAACGCGCTCTTTTTATAATTACAAGGCTTAATTCTGTCACAGAAGCATTCTGCTCCATTTATATAAATCTAAGATCCACTCCTTTATGATCAAACCCAGATTTTCTTTACCGTACTCCAGCTACTGTAAAGAACCTTTTTTCCGACTCTTTTATATGACCGGATGCGGACATAATAGGTCTTTTTGTTTTTCAGTCCTGATATCTTATATCTGGTCGCAGACTGTTTTCCAACTGTGACCGTTTTTCTTTCTTTTGTAAATCTGCTGTCTGCTGCATACTGGATCTGATAGCCGGTTGCCTGTATATTTTTTTCCAGCTTGCAGTAAAGGATCTGTTTGCTTTTTTCAGTCCTGTCAGCAGAGTTTTTGGAGGCAGGATCTTAAAGGTAAGCGTTTTGTTGATACGACTGTATTTTCCGATTCCTCTGACCTGCACAGTTCCAATTCCGGAATTTTTATTATTTTTGTAATACAGCTTATAAGCACTCGCCCCGATCTTCTTTCCATTTACAGTTACGGTTACTGATGGCCGGATGGTTTTTCCCGTATAAGTGTAAGAGGTTCTGTTTAGCTTAACATTGCTGACAAACTTTTCTGTCTTTTTTATGATCTTGAAATGAATGGTTGCGGTACCTTTATAATAACCGGTACCATAAATGGTTACCGTTGCAACACCCGGATACTGATTATCCTCGTAGTACATATAATAATCTTCGCCGGCTTTCAATCCGGGGATTACGATGGCAGGTGTGAGTTCTTTTCCTGTATATGTCTGATCAGCTATTGGATCCGCAGCCGGTAGTTTTCCGTAAATAGTAAAATATAATGTTTCCGATCCTTTATAATTGCCGATTCCCGTGAGCTCTGCACGAGCTTCACCAGGCTTTTCATTATTAACATAGGTTACCGTATAATCTTTTCCCTGTACCAGTCCGTCAATTACCACTTCCGGTTCCACTTTTTTCCTTTAAAGGTGGTTTCCAGGTATGTTTCATTATTTTCCGCAAAATAGCACACATACATTCCATTTTCATCTGGCGTAATCTTGAAACTCCGCTCTACTGTACCGCAGAAAATATCTTTTCCCGTGATCTTTACAGTCGCAGTTCCTGCATTGATGTTATTTTCATAAGTTACTTCATAATCGAAGCCCTGCTCAAGTTCCGGTGCGGATTCACTGGATTCTATTTCGGGTTCATGGCTTTTTCCATTATATTCATAGTCTGAAGTGATCTGTTCAAACCATTCATTCTGAAGCGGTATCCGGTTGTCTGCTGACAGCTCCACAAACGTGCAGCCACGGTCCTCTGCGTATTTCTGAAGTGTGGAATCCTTTTTTCCCGCGATCAGTGCTGAATCCCTGAACGCATCATCCGCCCAGACAGTATCTGTGCTCAGTACTCTTATCCTGCACCCGGAAGACAGACGAAGTCCATTTTTCCCAACTGATTTTACAGATGCGGGAATTATAATATCACGGATCCCTGAACTGCTCTGGAATGCATATTCACCGATTTCTTCCAAGCCTTCGTTCAGGACAGCTTTCGTAAGCGACGAACAGTTTCCGAAAGCACCTTCTCCAAGGCTTCTGACACTTCCCGGTACTGTTATGGAAGAAACATTTACACAGTAATAAAAAGCATAGTCTCCCACGCTTACAGTTCCATCCGGGATCTGGTAATCTCCGGAACGTCCGGACGGAAACACGATCAGTTTTGTGCCATCCTTGCTGAATACCACTCCGTCTTTTTCAGAAAAATACGGATTTTCCGGATCTACTTTAATTTCTGTCAGACTGGACTCAGACAAGCCCTCCACAAAAGCAGCCAGCCCTATAGATGACACATTTGGGGGAATCGTAACAGATTTCAATTTCTCACAGTTGTAAAAAGCATTCTTTTCGATGGTTGTAAGCGAATCCGGCAAAGTAACAGACTCTATATCAGAAGCCTGGGTGCAATACTGGAAGGTACTGTTTCCAAGAACCGTTACTTTTCTTCCGTCAATAGTATCCGGAACTACGATATTTGTATCCGTTCCTTCATACTGATACAGCCTGAGTGTTCCATCATTCAGAATCTTATAAGAATAGTCATAGTCCATTTTGGACAATTCATAATGTCTGGGGGCATTTCCCGTATATCCGCAGTCAACCAGATATCTTTCTCCGTCAATTATGACTACAGAGTTCCTGTGACCGCTTCCCGCCCCCGGATCATTTGCCGCATACCTTGCATACACGGTCAGTCCCAGTTTTTCGCACATATAGTTCACTGCGCTGGTATTGGCCCAGCAGTCTCCGCCGCCATCCAGCATCAGGCCTGTATAACCGGAATGATACTGACTGTAATTGAAGTTGTTGGCAAGCCATCTGGCGATCGTCTCAACCTTTTTATAATCGGACATTTCCGCAGTAATATTTTCTTTGAGGAATGTATCCATTTTTTGTTCTGCGTAATACTCCGCATAATCTTTGAGTATGAATTTATAATAAACGGTACTGTTTCCATCCTGTACAGAGATCAGGGTCTCTCCAAACATGTATTCCCACTGGCTCTTTACGTCATTTCCGTTTTTGTCTACATAGGTTACATACTGCATTTTAGGAGTAACAAGACCGGTTTCGCTGACTTTCGCAGTATAACCGGAAACAACCGTATATACCGGATTTTTGCCGGATGTCTGGATCTGATAAGATGTCTGCATGGTATCCGGCATGGAGATCACACTGCTGTAGGTATCATTCATCGCATACAGATATATTTCTGTGCTCTCTACATCTGTTTCTTTTTCGGAAGTGCCTGCTGCCGGAATATCATCTGTGAATATATCTTCCTGCTGCTCCTGGTTTTCTCCGTCACCAAAAATTTCTTCCGGTGCCGCAGCCTCCTCTGTATCCTCTGTTCCTTCTGCTTTTCTGATGACCGCCGAAGGTTCTTCCAGAATTAATCCTTCATCAGAATCCTGTTGTATTTCCTCACTCTCTGAGCTTTCAGCTTCATCCGTTTCCGTTCCGATATCTGATCCCGGAAACTCTTCTTCTGTAATCTGATCTGTGCTCACGGCAGTATCTTCTTCCGTGATCTGATCTGTGTTTACGGTATTTTCTGATTCCTCAGAATTCCCGTCATCTGTAAAAGTATCAATGGTGTCTGTCATATCCGTCTGTGCATCTGTAAAATCTTCGGCCGCCACCGGTCCACATGGAACAACAGACATACATAATGACAGACCAAATGCTATCAATTTTTTCGGAAATTTCATTTCGTACCTTTCCTTCCTTTTTATGTAAACCGTTTATATGTAAGTTCTGTTTTTATTATAACGCGGCCCTGTCTTTTCGCAAGCTGCAATAATGTCCCCTACTCTGCAAAAAACCGCTGTGATCTTCATTTTAGATCACAGCGGTTTATGTTTTATTATCGGAACATCAGACTTTCCACAATTTCAGCATTACTGTTCTTTCCATATCCGCATTCAATCAACCAGTTTTCTGGCTGGATACTGCCAACACCACGTTCTACTGTGATGCTGCATGCTCATATGCATTCTGTATTCTTACAGAATATCGATATGCTCTCCTGCAAGTGCCTTGTTCATGCTTCGTACTGCGCAGAATTTACCACACATGGAGCAGGTATCATCATGCTCCGGTTTGCGCTCGTTCCAGATACGTTTTGCTGTTTCCGGATCCATGGCGCATTCCCACTGTGCCTCCCAGTCAAGCTTTCTTCTGGCATCTGCCATCTTGTCATCGATCTCACGGGCACCGCGGACACCTTTGGCAATGTCTGCTGCATGAGCTGCGATCTTAGATGCCATGATTCCCTGTTTTACGTCCTCAAGATTCGGAAGTGCAAGGTGCTCGGCCGGTGTTACATAGCAGAGGAATGCTGCTCCGGACATAGCAGCTACTGCTCCGCCGATCGCGGATGTGATGTGGTCATATCCCGGTGCAACGTCAGTTACGATAGGTCCTAATACATAGAACGGTGCACCCTGACAGATGGACTGCTGTACTTTCATATTTGCCTCAACCTGATCAAGCGGCACATGTCCCGGTCCCTCAACCATAACCTGAACGTCCTTTTCCCATGCACGTTTGGTCAGCTCGCCAAGACGTACAAGCTCCTCAATCTGGCATACATCTGTTGCATCAGCCAGGCATCCCGGACGGCAGGCATCACCAAGGGAGATGGTCACATCATACTCGCGGCAGATATCCAGGATCTCATCGTAATATTCATAGAACGGATTCTCCTCACCGGTCATACACATCCATGCAAATACAAGAGATCCTCCTCTGGAAACGATATTCATTTTTCTCTTGTGATTACGGATCTGATCGATGGTCTTTCTTGTGATTCCACAGTGAAGAGTTACAAAGTCAACACCATCCTGTGCATGGAGTCTGACTACATCGATAAAATCTTTAGCTGTCAGCGTATCAAGATCTCTCTGATAGTGGATAACGGAATCATAAACCGGAACGGTTCCGATCATTGCCGGACTCTCGGATGTCAGCTTGCGTCGGAACGGAATGGTATTTCCGTGGGAAGAAAGATCCATGATAGCATGGGCGCCCATGTTTACAGCTTCCATTACTTTCTGCATCTCTACATCGTAGTCCTTGCAGTCTCTGGATACACCAAGGTTTACATTGATCTTGGTGCGGAGCATGGAACCTACGCCCTCCGGATCGATACATTTGTGATTTTTATTTGCACAGATCGCCACCTTACCGGAAGCTACCAGCGGAAGCAGTTCCTCTGTTGTCATGCGTTCCTTCTTAGCTACGATCTCAAGCTCAGGTGTGATGATGCCTTTACGGGCTGCCTCCATCTGTGTACTGTAATTTCTCATGTAAAAAAAATCTCCTTCCATAAATTCTTTGTGTTTATACAACAAAAAACCGGCTGCTGCAACGCATACGCATCACGGCAACCGGCTCTTAATCTTACGTACTTAATGAAAATCTTCTGTACTTCTGATCTCTTCTGTACTCTCTGATCTTCTGTGTCTTTAAGAATCCTTCGTGTATATGTCCCTACGTTGGCATTATCCAAATCAGGTTATGGGTCAAGACATTTACAGTCTACTCTCAGCTCGCTTCAGCGGGCCCCCCTGTTTTCATATGTTGGGGACGTTTGTTCGTCCATGTGGTTATTATAGTATACCGGCTAAAATTTGTAAACCACAATTCTGCATTTTATGACTTTTTCTTTCGACATAATCTGCCATTTTATCTCTCAAACTCCCCCCGATCTTTCTTTACAGACATTCTTCCACAGCTTTTCTGTTCCCCGTCAGGAGGATATCCGCAATCCGCATTCACTGCTTATTGCTTTTCGCAATTACAGCAGTCGATTTCCCTGATCCGGTCAAGCTCTGCAAGGTTTTCTGCACCTGCACGGCGGATCCCCGCAAAAATGGAACCCGCAATATTGTGCCATACACTGAAGATCGCGCCCGGAAGTGTTGCAAGCGGATTGGCTGCAAAATTAGCTGCTGCCAGTGAGACAGCAAGGCCACTGTTCTGCATGCCTACCTCTATAGCTATAGCAGTTGTTCTGGAATACTCCACATGGAAGATTTTTGCAGCCAGAAATCCCAGCATCATACCACAGAAATTGTGGATCGCCACTACTCCAAGCACCAGAACTCCACAGCTTACGATCTTCTCTGCATTTACAGCTACAATTCCTCCGATGATCATAACAATAGCTACAACCGACACCAGCGGCATAACATCGGATACCTTATCCACATGCTCTCCCGCAAGACTCCGAAGAAAAACTCCCAGGAGAACCGGGATCAGAATTACCTTTACCACAGAGATCACCATAGCCCAGAAGGATACTTCCACCCAGGTTCCTGCCAGAACATATACAAGAAACGGTGTCATCAACGGTGCTGCCAGTGTGGAAACTATAGTCATTCCCACAGAAAGCGCCACATCACCTCCTGCGATATAGGTGATCACATTGCTGGCTGTTCCGCCCGGACAGCATCCCACCAGGATCACTCCCAGTGCCAGATCTGCCGGAAGGTTCATCACTTTACACAGAAGCCAGGCGATCACCGGCATAATGGTATACTGAGCCACTGCACCGATCACCACTTCTTTGGGTCTGGAAAAAATTGCCCGGAAGTCATCCAGTTTTATGGTCAGACCCATACCAAACATGATCACTCCCAGAAATACAGACGTATAGTTCGTCATCCAAGAAAATCCGTCACGCCAGAAAAAAGCCAGGCAGGAAAAAGCAATGATAATGATCCCGATATATCTGGATGCAAGGCTGCTGATAATTCCGATTTTCTTTAAAACTTTTCCCATACATTATACCTCGTAGCTGAAGTTGTCGATCAGTCTTGTTTTTCCGATGTAAACAGCCATTGCTACAAGAACGCTGCGGTCAGCTTTTTCCACCGGCTGCATGGTAAGTGCATCTACCATGGATACATAATCAATCTTTGCCAGAGGCTCTGCTTCGATCACTGCTCGCATTTTTCCGAGAAGCTCTTCTGCCGGGATTCCTGCGTGAATGGCTTCCTGTCCGGCTTTTACTGCCTTTGACAGGCAAAGAGCTGCTTTTCTCTCTTCAGGGCTTAAGTATGTATTTCTGGAGGATTTTGCAAGTCCGTCCTCCTCACGGATGATCGGACAGCCTACGATCTCAATATCGAAGTTCAGATCACTCACCATCTTGCGGATGATGGCCAGCTGCTGTGCGTCTTTCTGTCCGAAATATGCTCTGTCCGGTGCCACAATATGGAACAGTTTGGTCACAACGGTACACACACCTTTGAAATGGATCGGACGCGTTTTTCCGCAAAGTGTCTCTGACAGAGTATCTATACTTACAAATGCGTGGGGATCATGATACATCTCGGAAGGCTCCGGGCAGAAGATCAGGTCTGCTCCCAGGCTTTCGCAGAGTTTGCTGTCACGCTCAAAGTCTCTCGGGTAGGCTTCCAGGTCCTCGGTAGGACCGAACTGTGTAGGATTGACGAAATCGGATACCACTACGATATCATTCTGCTCTCTGCATTTTTTGATCAGGCTTGCGTGTCCCTCATGGAGAAATCCCATGGTTGGCACAAGGCCTACTGTTTTTCCTTCTTTTTTCCACGCTTTGATCTGTTTTCTTGTTTCTTCTACTGTTTTTGTTACCTGCATTGTGCTCTCCTCTTTTCCGGTTCTAGAACCGGTTTTCTTTATAGATTCGAGATAGCCTCTTTTCTGAATTCACCTTCGTCTTATTATCTTCCTGATCTGCGTCAGGCCATATCCTTCAGCAGTCCGTGTTTCTCATAATTGGTCACTCTGCTGATCCTGTTCTCTTCATCTACAAATACAACTGCAGGCTTGTGAGTACGGGCTTCTTCCTGCTCGTACTGTGCGTAAGCCATAATGATGATCTTGTCACCGGTGCTTACACATCTTGCTGCTGCTCCGTTCAGGCAGATCATACCGCTTCCGCGTTCTCCACAAATGGTGTATGTCTCGAAACGGCTGCCGTTGTTCACATCTACGATCTGGACCTTCTCATATTCCAGTATCCCGGCAGCTTCCAGCAGTTCCTCATCCACAGTGATACTTCCTACATAATCCAGTTCCGCCTGGACAACGGTTGCTCTGTGGATCTTTCCTTTTAACATCTCTATTGTCATCTTATATAAGTCCTTTCCTGCAGGGAATAACTTTCAAGTGGATAAAAACATCCGCTTCCGTATTTAATAAAAAAACGTCTCGGGGTACACTTCGACCCTGAAACGCTTCTGATTGATTCCCTGTATATTGAGTCCTGTTTTTTATACACGAAAAGCATGCTCTTCAACAGTTGCACAAAATTCCCATAACTGTTGTAACGCCTTCGTTATCATCGATACAGGCTCGTATCTTTTATAATTTTCATATATCCGTCCGTTCCCGATCCCGGGTTCCGGCTGGCTATTTTTATATAAGATTCCAGTGATTTCAGCCAGAGTATAGTTTTGAGTCCAAATACTATCTCTGTGGGGTATTATTGCACCCCGACACTGGTTTGTCAATAATTTTCATATTCTCTATTATCGTGAATGGCAGTAATAATCTCAAAACCAGTTACTTTCACCAAAAAACCCTCCCACACAGCAATTTCTCTGCCATGTGAAAGGGCTTTAGCTTTCTTCCTTTATGCACATTATTTATGGATATGCACATCCAGCTGATTATAAGGAATCTCAATTCCATAATAATCAAAATCTTCCTTGATCCTCTGGTTCAATCTCCATCTGGCTGCCCAGTAGCGGTCGGTATCTACCCAGACACGAAAGCCCATGATCACAGAGCTTTCTGCCAGCTCGTCTACGAATACCACCATCTCTTCGTCTTCTCTTGTATCCGGATCCTCGGTGAGGATATCTTCCAGGATATCCTTGGCCTTCTGGATATCTGCATTGTAAGAGATCCCCACTTTGATCTCCAGCCTTCGCTGATCCCTTGCTGTTACGTTGGTGATGGTCACATTGGAAAGAGTACCGTTCGGGATCACGATGTGCTTGTTATCAATGGATAACAGCGTTGTATAACAGATCTCGACCTTGGCTACCGTTCCCTCGCTTCCGTCCTGTCCGTTAACGATGATGTAATCCCCTACCTGGAAAGGCTTGAACAGAAGAAGCATCATACCTCCTGCCAGGTTGGCAAGTCCACCCTGGAGGGCAAGACCCATAGTAACACCTGCAGTTCCGAGAAGTGCTGCCAGAGATGATTCCTTTACTCCAAAGCTTATGGATATGTTAAAGATCAGGAGTATGTAAAGTACGATCTTGACCAGTGAGGACATAAACTGTGCCACTCCTGTATCCAGCCTGGATTTTGTCAGTGATTTCCTCACAAACTTTACGATCCATTTAATTACCGTGCTTCCTACCCAGAAAGCAACAATAGCCAGAACAACCTTGATTCCGAATTTCGTGATGTCCGGCAGATAATTTTCAAACATCTGCCTGTACTGGCTTACCTGATTTCCGACCTCCTGCACGGTCTGTACAGTACTATCCAAATATAATCCCTCCTGTCTGATCGATTATTCGATATACATATGCGGATCGATCTATGAGCTTCAAAGCTTATTTCTGATATAAGCATTTCCTATAATCCGCATCTGGTAATATAATAATATAGCAGTGGTTTTTCCCTGTAAACCTGATTTCTCCGGTTCTATAAAGTATAGGGTATAAACCACTGCTGTATTTCTGTTATAGCTTTATTGTATATCGGTCCGGTAATCCGCCGCAGAATGCTGCAGAATATACTTGCCTGCTTCTCTTTACTCAGTTTTTCTCTTTATTTACTGATTCCCTTCATGGAAAGGCTGATCCGTTTTTTCTTCATATCAACACCAAGAACACGGACATCCACGATATCTCCCACACTGACTGCTTCCAGCGGATGTTTGATGAATTTCTCGCTCATCTCGGAAATATGGACCAGGCCATCCTGATGCACACCGATATCCACAAAAGCACCGAAGTCAATGACATTGCGGACAGTTCCCTTAAGAACCATGCCCTCTTTCAGATCCTTCATATCTAGGACATCGGTACGGAGGATCGGTTTCGGCATCTCGTCACGTGGATCTCTGGCAGGTTTTTCCAGTTCCTTTACGATATCACGTAAGGTTGGCTCTCCGATCTCCAGCTCCTTTGCCAGTTTTCCGTAATCGCGGATCTGCCCGGAAATACCGGTAAGCTTACGCTCTGCCACATCTTCCGGTGTGTAGCCCAGCTTTTCCAAGAGTTTTTTTGCTGCGTCATAGCTTTCCGGATGGACACTGGTTGCGTCCAGAGGATTTTTGCCTCCTGTGATCCGTGTGAAACCTGCACACTGCTCAAAGGCTTTCGGACCAAGCTTGGCAACCTTAAGAAGTTCTCTTCTTGTCTGGAAACGGCCGTTTTCCTCACGGTAGGCTACAATATTCTTTGCGATGGCCTTGCTAATTCCGGAAATATACTCCAGAAGGGATGCAGACGCAGTATTCAGATCCACTCCGACCTTGTTTACACAATCTTCCACAACGCCGTTAAGGGCTTCTCCCAGCTTTTTCTGGTTCATATCATGCTGATACTGACCGACACCGATGGATTTCGGATCGATCTTTACAAGCTCTGCAAGCGGATCCTGTACACGTCTTGCGATGGATGCGGCGCTTCTCTGTCCAACATCGAAATTCGGGAATTCTTCCGTGGCAAGCTTGCTTGCGGAATATACAGAAGCACCTGCCTCGTTGGTGATAACATACTGGACCTTTTCAGGGATTTCCTTAAGAAGCTCCACGATGATCTGCTCGGATTCTCTGGATGCCGTTCCGTTTCCTACAGAGATCAGTGTCACATGATATTTGCTGATAAGCTTTTTCAGGGTTTCCTTTGCGGCACGGATCTTGGTCTCATTGGTTGGTGCTGTGGGATAAATAACTGTGGTATCCAGAACCTTTCCGGTAGGATCTACCACTGCCAGCTTGCATCCGGTACGGAAGGCAGGGTCCCAGCCAAGAACTACCTGTCCTGCAATTGGAGGCTGCATGAGAAGCTGCTCCAGATTTTTGCCAAAGACATGGATGGCACCGTCCTCTGCTGCCTCTGTAAGGGCGCTTCGGATCTCACGCTCAATAGCCGGTCCGATGAGACGTTTATAGCTGTCCTCAATGGCTTCTTTCAGAACAGGTGTAGTGTATGGATTATCGCGGACGATCACCTGTTTTTCAAGATAACGGATGATCTCTTCCTCAGGTGCAAGGATCTTCACAGTAAGGAATTTCTCTTTCTCACCACGGTTCAGAGCAAGGACACGATGACCTGCAAGCTTTTTCACCGGCTCCTCAAAGTC
The DNA here is from genome assembly GCF_000209835.1 of Ruminococcus sp. SR1/5. Classification (NCBI taxonomy): domain Bacteria; kingdom Bacillati; phylum Bacillota; class Clostridia; order Eubacteriales; family Oscillospiraceae; genus Ruminococcus; species Ruminococcus sp. SR1/5. The sequence goes on from NC_021014.1 coordinate 2,094,312, forward strand.
ATAATACATCTCGTATACAGACTGCTCCTTCTCATCTCTTGCGGTGGAACATATAGTTCCCTTATCCATTGTTCTCTTACGGATACTGATACGATAATCTGCTTCATCAGAAATGTGTTCTGCAATGATATCTCTGGCACCGCTGATGGCCTCTTCCACAGTTTTGACTTCTTTTTCCTCAGAAAGAAATGCTTTTGCCTCTTCTTCAAGAGGTTTCTTCGTCATCTGGAGAAGGATGATGTCGGCCAGAGGTCCCAGACCTTTTTCCCTGGCGATGATGGCACGTGTACGGCGCTTCGGGCGGTACGGACGGTAAAGATCCTCTACCACAACGAGTGTCTGCGCTGCCTCGATCTGTTTCTTCAGCTCCGGAGTCAGCTTGCCCTGCTCCTCGATGCTGCCCAGAACCTGAGCCTTTTTATCCTCAAGATTTCTTAAATAAGTAAGTCTCTCATTAAGATTACGAAGCTGTTCGTCGTTCAGTGTACCGGTTGCTTCCTTACGGTATCTGGAAATAAAAGGAATGGTGCAGCCTTCATCGATCAGCTTAACCGCTGCCTCGACCTGCCATTTCTCAACGTTCAATTCTCTGGTAATTACCTGAATAATATCCATTTTTATCTTTCTCCCGTTGTTTCAAATTTGCCTGAGGCTGCTTTTTCCTCTTTACACAGCTTCTGACATTTATCAAAGATCAATCTGTGCGATCACGTCCTTCAGAGCATTGGCGCTTGCATGAAGCTTCTCTGTCTCCTCCTCGGTCAGCGGAACACGAACGATACGTTTTACACCTTCCGGTCCGATAGAAGCCATGGTACTAAGACATACGTCTTCAACACCGTACTCTCCGTGAAGCATGGTTGATACACTGACTATTGTATCAGATGCTGCAAGAAGAAGCGAGCAAAGTCTGCAAACAGATACGGCTACCGCATAAAATGTAGCACCCTTCTTGGCGATCACAGTTGATCCTGAAGTATGAACATACTCCAGAACCTCTTCTCTGTCAAGTGGCTGCAGATCTTTCTGATCCTCATGAACGATCTTGTCAAACTCATCAAGGGTCGCACCTGCAACAAAGGCTCTGGACCACGGTACAAAGGAAGTATCTCCATGCTCTCCGAATACATAGGCGTGGATATTTTTCTCAGATACACCGTAGTGCTGAGAAAGTCTGCAGCGGAGACGGGCCGTATCCAGGGCGGTTCCGGAACCAAGGATCTGATTTTCCGGCAGTCCGGAAAGCTTTGCAAATGCATAAGTCATAATATCACATGGATTACTTACGATAATATAAAGCGCTTTGGGAGCCACCTTTACGATCTCCGGAGTAATACTCTTCATAATGTTGACGTTGGTCTGTGTCAGCTCGATGCGAGTCTGTCCCGGTTTTCTGGCAATACCGGAAGTGATGATCACAATGTCAGAATCTACAGCATCCGGGTAATCTCCTGCCACGATGGAGATCGGCTCACGGAAACTGGTTCCCTGCTCAATATCCATAACCTCACCTTCAGCCTTATCTTTGTTAATATCGATCAGAACGATCTCTGATGCAATACTCCTCTGTGATAAGGTATAAGCGATAGTTGCTCCTACACTTCCTGCTCCGATGATCGTAATTTTACTGCTCATATTTGTTCTCCTTTCAGCGTTGTTTGTCATTTTAATAACAACTTTAATTACACACATTCAAACATAACATAAAACATTGCCCTGTGCAATAAAAATTTTATTGTATTTCTCAGGTTAATCCCCGCTAATTTGCATTTCAAATTATTTAAACCGCTTATATTTTCTGATATTTTTCCTATTATTCTGTATACATTCCTGTTATTTTTTATCGATTTATAGAAGCAATTTCAGAAACCTAGCAAAAAACCTCTGAACTTCAAAAAAAATCAAGAAGTCCAGAGGTTTCTTTCACCTCTTATTATTGGCTTAGATTCAGATGTTTATAGCTGCTCCAACGTTCACCCGGTTAATTCTTTGCCTGGGCAAGGGCTTTTTGTGCAGCGTCCAGGATCCCTTCGGAAGAATATGTGGCTCCGCTGACAGTATCGATTCCATCCGCCGACTGGTTTGCCATGATCTGAGAATAGATCGTGCTCCATGCAGGATCAAAAAATTCCGGTGTATCCTGATTTGTCTGCTCAATGGATACGATCTGGCCTCCTGAGATCGTAATTGTCAGATATGTTTTTCCTCCATATCCAAAAGCCGAGCCTGTATACGTTCCATCTCTGTACATTCCCACCGGTTCCGGTGCTTCCGTTGGCTCCGGTGTTGCATCCGGCTCATCTGTCCCTGGTGTTGGAGTTACATTGGGTTTTTCAGGAACCGGCGTCACATCCGGGTCGTCCGGCTCCGGCGTCGGGGTTGCTGCCGGCGTCTCTGTTGGCTTCGGTGTGGCTGTTGGTTTCGGCGTTGCCGTAGGTTTCGGTGTGGCTGTTGGCTTTGGTGTCGGTTTCTTTGTCGGAGTTGGTGTCGGTTTCTTTCCATACTCCGGATTGATCGCTTCTTTAAGAGCTTTTTTTACAGCGTTGAGAATTCCGTTGGAGGAATAGGTTGCTCCGCTGACTGCATCAATATCATCCACAGAATCTGTACCGATGATCTGTTCTTCCAGCACGCTCCATGCTTTTTCAAAAAACTGCTTTGTGTCCGTATTTTCCTGTTTCAGAGCTTTGATCACTCCATCCTTGATGGTCACAATTACTTTCACGTCTCCATTGAAGCCCTTTGCCGAAGCTGTATATTTACCATCCAGATATTTTTCGGACTGTCCGGATCTTCCGGTTCCTTTGTAGGAGATGGTTTTTTGGATGGTTTTTTTGTAGGTGACGGAGCTGATGTCGGAGTTGGTAAAGCAGTTGCTGCAGGTGTAGGGGTGACCTGCTGGCTGTTTCCATCTGCCGCTGCCTGGGAGAGGGCATTCTGAACTGCCTGGATGATTCCGTTGGAGGAATAGGTTGCTCCACTTACTGCATCTACATTCGGTGTATTTCCGGCGATCATCCTGCTGATCACACCCTGAGCTGACGCAAAATACGACGCAGTTTCTCCAGATGCCTCCAGAATATCTATGGCCGCAATCTTTCCACCGCTGATTGTTACTCTCACGCGGATCGTCCCGCCAAATCCGGTTCCGCTTCCTTCATACGTACCGTCCTTATATCCATCTGCCGGAACGCTTGCTACCGGTGTCTGCGTGGTTCCCTGTCCTGCGGCGCCGGCATTGCTTTTTGCAGATTCGGAAACCGTTCTTGTACCTGAGCTTTTTTTCGCTGCTGTTTTTTTGAACTTTTTTTCGATGAGCTTTTCTTTTTTGTTGTACTGTTTTTCTCAGCTGTGCTGTCAGAAACAGTATTTTCTTTTTCATACCCGAAATATTTTTCCAGCTCTGAAGCGGACATTACGGTCGTCTCTGCCTGCCCGACTGCTTCTGTCTCTCCATCAGAGCCCTTCGCCTTTATGCCTGAAAACACAAGCGCCGCAATCACAGCAGCTGCAGGGACCAGCTTGGTCCAGGGTATCTTCGGAGTATTTTTTTCCTCCTGCTTTTTATCTTTCAGATCTTTTTCCATGCTTCCTTACTCTCTCCTCTTTTCTTGCGGCCTCTGTCAGACATTGCTCTTCAGAAATCAGCAGACCTCTGCCGCAGACATTGCTCTATGTCTGCGGCAGAGGCTTCTGGATATCTGTGCTCACATTCGGTTCAACAGTGAAATTATTTAACTGTTACCACAAATTTCTTTGTAATTCCGTTGCATTTCACTGTGATCGTTGCTTTACCTTTTTTGATTCCCTTTACAACACCCTTGCTGTTTACAGCTACAACTTTTTTATTGCTGCTTGTATATGTAACCTTGCCTGCAGGTGTTGCTTTGGATCTGATGGTTGTTGTTTTACCTTTTTTGATCGTTGCAGAAGATTTTACAAGACTGAATGCAGGATTCTTGACAACTACTTTGCAGGTTGTCTTCAGGGCTCCTGCCTTTGCTGTAATCGTAATGGTTCCTGCTTTGATTCCTTTTACAACACCTGTTTTACTGTTTACGGTTGCAACCTTTGTGTTGCTGCTTGTGTATTTTACAGTTGCAGATGGTGTTGCAGTTGCTTTTACAGTTGCTGTTTTTCCTTTGTAGATCGTTACGGAAGCCTTTGCAAACTTGATTGTAGAAGCTTTTACTGTTACCTTGCAGGTTGCTGTGGTATTTCCTACCTTTGCTGTGATAACTGCTGTTCCGGCTTTTACGCCTTTAACAACACCCTTGCTGCTTACCGTTGCAACCTTTGTGTTGCCGGACTCAAATGTCACTGTTGCATCGCTGTCATTTGTTGTTGCCTTAAGAGTCGTTGTTTTTCCTGTATATACAGCTGCTGTCTTATCAAGTGTAACTGTTACCTTCTGAAGCTCTTTCTCTGCTCCCTGAAGATGTTCAAGTGCTTCATTTACCTCAGCCTGACTTGCATCTGTTTTTGTAAGAATGTCTTCTGCTTCCTGAAGCTCACCGGCAAAGGACTTCCAGGTTGCAATTGTGTAATCTGCCTCTGCCAGAGCCTTTGCAGCTTCCACTTCTGTTTTAAGACTTGTAAAATCAGTTGGCTCCATTGTAGGATTTACGATATTCTCTGCAGTTGCCTGGAAGCTGTAGGTATAGTCATTATATCCAAGAGCATACACTGTCAGTTTCCAGTATCCTGTTCCGTCTGTTCCTCCCGGAAGCTTGCAGCGTGCAGATTTTGTAAGTCCAAGCTGGATTCCCATTGCTTTATGCATCCAGTTATCTGCGGCAAACTTGGTTCCATAAGAAGCGAGGCATTTTGTATATGTGGAATCATCTCCATAATAATCCCAGCGTACAGCCTGCATATTTGCACCAAGATCACCATAATTTCCATTGAGATCCACACGGAGGAATTCGCCGTAGCTTCCGCTTGCTGCTTTTACACTCGGCTTGATCTCTGTTGCTGTTTTTAACGCCTGATCCTTGATACCGGAAGCTGTTCCGTCTGATTTTCTTGCTGTAAATGTAAAGCCGTCACCATTTTTCTCCGCATATTTCAGACCATTTGTCTGTGCATTTACGTCTGCCACAAGGCCTTTATAATACTGGAGATTGTTTTCACTGTATCCTCCGGAGAGCACAGCTCCATCCTGTACAACATTATACTTTTTGCAAAAATCTGCAAAATCTGCGGTCTTAACTGCTACCGGGACATATTTCAGACCATATATCTCATAATGATCCATCGTATAGGTTTTTCCATCTTCTGTTGTTATACTGCCTCTGTTCCATTTTACCTTGGAACCGTCTGTAAGATAAAGTGTGCTTCCTTTATCCTCCCAGTAGGATACGTCGAATCTGGTTCCGTCTTCAGCAATGATCGTAGCTTCTGTCTGATAGCTTCCTCTGTGAAGTCCATGATTTGCAGTCGCTCTTGTTACTGTATCAAAAGCTCCTGTATCAAACTCACTATGTGAATCCTTCTCTTCTGAAGAGCTTGTATCTCCAGCTGCATATACGCCTTCTGCTGCCCAGTACTCACCCCAGGTAAGTCCTGCATATACGTACTGATACTCGCCTGTCAGCTGGTCAGAATCGGAAAATGCTTCCGCCACTTCATCGCCTTCTGTGAAATTCTCTTCCCCTGTAGAGAACGGGTCTGCTTCCTCTGCTGTATCTTCCTGCTGGATATCCTCTGTCTCGTCTGCAGCAGCTTCTGGCACTGCTGCATCCTCTGCTGCTTCTTCTGTTATGTCTGCAGCATCCTCTATAGCTTCTTCTGCTACAGCTTCAGTATCCTCTGCCGTTTCCTCTGTGCTAAAATCCTCCGTATCTCCTGCCTCTGCCTCGGAAACCACGGCTGCATCAAGATCAGATGCCATTACAGCGGTCGGAAAGGTTGTTGCTGCCACTGCAAGACTTAAAATGCATGGAGCTGTTTTTTTCAATAGATTCCACTTCTGCATTGCTTATTCCTCCTAAAAATATGATATATTTATAGAACCCTTTCCAGGTTTACTATCGCAAGTACTGCGGATATGAGCATTCCCCTCTGCCAAACAATCATAAACCGGATCGCCGGGAGATCAGCTTCACTCTGCAATATCCTCCACACTATAGGAATCCGCAAGCAGGCTGAACCGCTCCTTCATCCCCTCAGTGAGATATACATGATGGTCTTCATCCACAAAAAGTCCGTCTGCACCGTAAGCTTTCAACAGCTGTGTCCCTTTTTCCACCCCCAGCACAAAACATGCTGTGGAAAGCGCATCTGCCTCCAGACCTGAGTCACAGACTACCGTTACCCCGGTCACTCCGCTTTCTGCCGGATAGCCGGTAGACGGGTCCATAATGTGGTGATACCTTACAGCATTTTCGATAAAATATTTCTCATAATCTCCAGATGTGGAAAGAAATTCTGTACCATTTAAGGCAACCACACCAAGATAGTCATCCTCATTTTCAGCTCTGGGATCTGTCACTGCCACATTCCAGGAAGAACCATCCGGCTTGCTTCCGTAGGTCATGACACTGCTTCCTCCCAGATTCATAAGTGCTGCTATTACATCCTTCTTTGTTTCCAGTTCTTTAAGGATCCGGTCACAGCCAATACCCTTTCCCGCTGCTCCAAGATCCAGAGAACAGCCCTCCTCCATGTGGACCGTATTTCCGTCAAGAAAAATTTTCTGATATCCGGAATCCTTCAGAACATTCTTAATTTCTGCTTCTTCCGGAATTTTCTGGTTTTCCCCTCCAATATCCCACAGGCGGATCAGCTTCCCGATGGTTGGGTCAAAGGCTCCGTCAGAATCCTCTGCGATCTTCAGAAGACGTTTCAGGTATCCGGAAAGCTCGTCGGAAATCTCCGTATCTTTTCCGCTGTCTGCATTCACCTTATAGATCTGGGACTTCTCATTGGTCCAGGAAAGAAGGTTCGTCTCCACATCTGTCAGCACAGCTGTCAGCTTACTGTTTATATCGTCACCTGTGGTATAGAGTGTTTCTGATACCACAGTATCCATTGCAAAATCTGTATCGGTATATGTCTGTACATCATTTTCCGAAGCAGCCATGCACAGCACAGGAAACAACACCGCAATTCCTGTAAATGTAGCTGCTGCCAGAAAAGTTTTCTTTTTCAGAGCCTGATATCTCATAGATCATTTTTCCTCAATTATTCCAATGTGAATATTTTTTCTCGGGCATGCTGCGGCACATGCGTGGCAGCAAAGACATTCGCCGGATCTGCCTGTGTCGCCGTCGATATCCAGATGAGCCGGACATCTTTTTTTACAGAGACCACATTTCGGCGGACATTTCTCACGGTTTCTCCGAAACAGTGCACCCGGAAGGATTGGCATTAATGCAAAAACCGCTCCCATGGGACAGAGAAACTGGCAGAAAAACCTTTCCTGTGTACACATTCCCACAATGATCAGCACCAGGAGCACAATTCCCACCAGATATTTGCTGTTCGGGAGCCGTCCTGCCGTGAGCATGGAAAAAACATCCCACGGGCTGGTTCCCGTAAGCTTTCCGTATACACCTGTAAGGCAGGAAAGCAGGATCAGTGCCAGTACGATATATTTGACTTTCTGAAGCCCGTGAACCATTTTTTCGGAAAGAGCCGGTTTCTTTTTTTTGTGAAAGCATTTCATCCGGATCCAGGAAAAGCCTTCATATACGGCATCTCCGAAAGATCCGAATGCACACGCATATCCGCAGAAATGTCTTCCGAAAAAGCAGGTAAAGATCAGAAGCACTGCCGTTACAGTCAGAAAGGAATTCCACTCCACCGGCTGACCGGCCGCAATGGCAAGAAAGATCGATTTGATACCTGCAAAGGCTGTAGAAAACAGAGACGGGGCGGCAATAAAAAATGCCAGCTGTATTCCCGCACGCATCAGCCTTACCTCCCGCTGTCTTTTTTTCATGAGTTTTCCGCCTTTCCAAGTGCCGCATCCACTGCGTTCAGGATTCCTGTGGAGCTGAACGTTGCTCCAGATACGGTATCCACATCTGTACTCTGAGCACTCAGGATGGAATCGATCACACTCTCTGCCTGTGAAAGATATGCACTGTCCTCGCCTGGGGCGCTGACTACGTTGATGGATGTGATCTCATCACCGACAAGTGTCACTTCCACCTGAATGGTCCCGCCGTATCCCTCGGCTTCTCCTGTATAGGTTCCATCTTTATATACATTATCGGAATCTGCGGTTGCTGTGTCCTCTGCGTCTGCATCGGATACATTGCCGTCTGAAGTGTCTGTTGTTTTGTCATCGCCTGCTGTATCTGTATCACTGCTGCCTGATCCTGCAGATGCTGCCTGATTCTGCATACGATTTACATAACTCGTCTCCAGCGCACTGAGAAGTTCATTCTGCTGCTCCTGAAGTGTATCTACCTTATCTGTCAGAGCCGCGATCTCTTTTTCATTTGCCTGGGCTTTCATGCTGCTGTTATAAAAAAGTACAGCCAGGATCACCAACAGTAAGGAGATCACTCTCATATAAAAATTCTGATTTTTCATCTCTTTTCTCCCTTGTATTTTTAACAATTCTGTAAATTGCTGCATCAGACTCACGCTATGCGAACATATATTGCTACGTCAGATGCTCTCGATCCAGTCCTGTAATCTGCGTATAACTGTCTTTTGGATAAATTATATAGTTTTTATCCATATACATAAATTAGTTTTGATTAATCTTTTTTGTAAAATTAGACGATGCTAACTTACAGTTAGGTATTATATCACCTGTTTTTTTCTTGTCTACACTTTTGTTAGCAGTCTATAACTTTTTCCAATATGAATTTTTCTGTTTTATGTCTTTTATAAAAGAAAAATCATCGCCACTCCTCCCTTTCCGTTGGGAACAGCTGTATGAATTATGGTTAGATATCATTAACTTATGTTTGCCTTTTAATTTCGATTATGATATGATTTTTTCTGAATCTGTAACAGAAATGGAGATTTGTTTTGAAGAAAAAAGAATTGATTTTTATTGCCGGGATCCTGATTCTGGCGGGGGTTCTCTGGCTTGGTTTTCAGATTGCGGGGAAACGTTCCCATAATACGATCCGTATTACCGTTGACGGAAAAGAATTCGGAACCTATTCGCTTTCCCAGGACCAGATCATCCACATCGGAGACACCAATGTCTGCGAAATCAAAGATGGAAAAGTTACAATGATCGAAGCAACCTGCCCGGATCATTACTGTATGAAACAGAAGGCTGTGGACGAGCACGGCGGTTCCATCATCTGCCTTCCTAATAAGGTTGTGATAGAAGGGGAAAATACTGCAGAGGATTTGGATTCGGAGAGTTCGCCTAAAATTGATGCGGTGACATAAAATTTCCGGAGAATATGCGTAATACGTGTTCTCCGTAGAGTTTTCTCTGACAGACGGTATTCTGTCTGTGCTGTTTCTGCAACGATATTCCTGCAACAAATGAAAGGATTTATTTATGAAACGAAAAACAGCTTATCTCGGATTATTTGCCGCAGTAGCGATCATTTTTGGATATGTGGAGTCTCTGGTCCCTGTATTTACAGGAATTCCGGGTATCAAGCTCGGGCTTGCAAACCTGGCGGTACTTTTTATACTGGACCGATATTCCTTTAAAGAAGCGGCTCTCGTGTCCGTTGTCAGAATCCTGGTGATCGGATTTATGTTTGGAAATCTGTTCAGTATTTTGTATAGTCTGGCTGGCGCTGCGCTTAGCCTGACTGTGATGGAGCTTTTGAAAAAACATTCCGGCTTCAGTCTGATCGGTATCAGTGTGGCCGGTGGTGTCACACATAATATCGGGCAGCTGATCGTTGCCATGATCGTGGTGAGCAATACGAGTTTGATGGTTTATGCACCGGCACTGCTGGTGGCAGGAGTCCTGGCGGGGATTCTCATAGGTGGGTTGACAAAGGAGGTTGTGGGACGACTTCCTTTGAATCTATAATTATGTGGTTTGCTTTTTGGATTATGGTTTTCACTTTTTGAAGTGAGGGGAAATTGTGTGG
>NC_021014.1:2104366-2167372 GCF_000209835.1 Ruminococcus sp. SR1/5
CTTTTTGAAAGTGAGAGGAAATTGGATGGTTTGATTTTTTTGGATTATAGTTTTCACTTTTTGAAAGTGGGTAATTTGCGAGAAGGGGAAGCACTCATAGTTGCGAAGGCCGTCTCCCCTTCTCGCGCTCTTCCCCTCCTGGCCACGCCACTGTGATGCGTTGTGGAATGTGTAAGTGTATCGGCTCAGTCCTGTATTCTGCTGTATCGGCAGTGACAGGCTGAGCCGATTATTGATTCGGCCTTGCATTCTGCTGCACTGGCAGTAGCAGGCTAAGCCGATTATTGATTCTGTCTTGTATTCTGCTGCACTGGCAGTAGCAGGCTGAGCCGATTATTGCTTCGGCCATGTATTCTGCTGCACTGGCAGTAGCAGGCTGAGCCGATTATTGCTTCGGCACTGTATTCTGCTGTACCGACAGTAGCAGGCTGAGCCGATTGTTGCTTCGGCGCTGATTATTGCTTCTTCACTGTTTATCGCTTCTGGCTGAATGGGAAAGTGGACTGCGTAGCGGGCTTGTTCTCTGGATTGTGGTGTATCGCTGTTATTCAGGAACAGGCTTCGCCAATATATTTACGTCAGCATAAATCGGCTCAACCTTCCACAGCCAACGTAGTAGAATCCATCGCCCCTCCAATATCTTCACATATTTCTACAACCTACAATAGCTGCGTGCCCGGAAAGGGGGAGCTCGAGGGGGAAAAGCGGGCTTCGCAACTTTGAGTGCTTTCCCCCTCGTACCTGCCCATGCCAAAATGGTCCCCCTGAAAGGGAAAGTACCTGTGTTTCAAGCATCCCCCCGGAAAGGGCATCACCTGCGTTTCAAGCATCCCCCCGGAAAGGGCATCACCTGCGTTTCATGCATCCTCCCGGAAAGGGAAAACATCCTCCGGAAGGCGATCAGGCTTCGGTTTCATCGTGGAACTGCGGGATCGGAGTTACCGGAGGATAAGTATCCACCGGAGGTTCATCAAACTCTCCGGAAATATTCCGATAGAAAACCGCCATACAGGTTTCTATATAAGGCACCAGCCAGATCAGTGCCAGATACAATGTAAATATGGAAAAAATGATCCACGGAACAAAACTTAAGAGCATTTTCATATATTCCCAGTAATGTCCCTTCATAAGCTTTGCACTGGCTTTCAGTGCCTGCACTCCTTTTATGTCCGAATTATCGGACAGGATGTAATAGCTCATGGTGAACGGCATAGCTGCCAGCAGGTTCAGCGCAAACCCGAGAAGTGTGAGCAGCATGTAAGTTACTGCCCAGTTCATCTGCTCCTCCGTTGTATTTCCCATATTGCTTGTAAAAGAAAACCACGCCAGTGGAAGTGATGTCACCAGATTGATCAATGCCAACACAAAGGATGCCACGATCACATGATCCGGCTGATGGCTGAAAAAGTACAGAAGGTCTCCGAAAGAGTAGGCTTCCCTTCTGGAAATATTCAGATAGATCCGGTAAAGTCCTGCGGAAAAAATACAGATCACCAGAGAAAGGACAAAGCTGAATATCTCTCCTCCAATGATCGCATACAGGGAATCTCCCGGAAAAAGTGCTGTGGAAATATAGCTTGAAACTGCGCTCATCGCCGCAACCGCAATACTCCCGATCACAGGGACCGTAAAATTACCGGCCAGAGTTTCCCCTGCCAGCTTCTTACAGCCCTTCAGATTTTTTCTCATAATTCTGTATCCCTTCGTTATAGAAGGCGGAGACTCATCCAAGCCTCCGCCCCGTCATTTTTTACTTCAGATATATCATATTCTCATATTTCACATCTGTTTAGTCTGCAAGATTAAACGCATCATGTACCGCATTCATGGCACGTACGCCATCTTTCTCGTTAATGAGAACCGTCACACGGATCTCAGATGTTGCGATCATATTGATGTTCACACCCTCATTGTAAAGGCTTTCGAACATTTTTGCAGCAACACCCGGATTGCTCATCATACCTGCTCCTACAATAGAAAGCTTGGCAATGTTTTTCTCCGCATGAAGCTCAGAATAGGCGATGCGTGCCTGGTTAGCTTCCAGAACACCCATTGCATCGTCCAGATCATTTTTATCAACAGTAAAGGAAATGTCCTTGGTTCCGGCACGGCCGATAGACTGAAGGATCATATCCACATTGATATTTTTCTTAGCCAGGGTATCAAAAAGCTTAAATGCCACTCCTGGTGAATCTTTAAGTCCGATCACAGCAATACGTACTGCATCTGTATCCAGAGCAACACCGCTGATCAGCATTCTCTCCACTGTTACTTCCTCCTTTACCACAGTTCCTTCGCTGTTGTTGAGACTGGAACGTACCACCAGCGGCACGCCGTATTTCTTTGCCATCTCCACAGAACGGTTATGAAGCACTCCCGCACCCAGAGTTGCCAGATCCAGCATCTCATCGTAAGTGATCTCCTTGAGCTTGCGGGCATTCGGAACCTTACGCGGGTCAGCGGTATAAACACCGTCCACATCGGTATAGATCTCACAGGCATCTGCATGAAGCGCTGCCGCAAGAGCTACGGCTGTGGTATCAGAACCGCCACGTCCAAGTGTGGTATAGTCATTATATTTATCAATGCCCTGGAAGCCTGTGACCACAACGATCCTGCGGTTATCCAGCTCTCTGCGGATACGTGCCGCATCGATCTTTTTCAGGCGTGCGCTGCTATGTGCACTTGTTGTGTGCATAGCTACCTGAAAGGCATTCAGAGAAACAGCCGGTACTCCCAGACTGTCCATAGCCATGGACATCAGTGCCACTGACATCTGCTCTCCGATGGTAAAAAGCATATCCATCTCACGTTTCGGAGGTTTGTCATTGATATCCTTTGCCATGGTGATCAGCTCATCGGTATACTTACCCATTGCAGAAAGCACGATCACCACGTCGTTTCCTTTTTTGTAATCTTCGATACATCTTCTGGCAACATTAAAGATACGCTCTTTGTTTGCCACAGAAGTACCGCCGAATTTTTTTACAATCAACATGTTCTTTTCTTCCCTTCGGCATCAATCCTTTACACGGATCATTGCCAGTACTTTTCCGGTGAGCTTGCTGATCTTCTCATAATATTCAGCCTGCTTCATCACCGGTGTGATAAATCCGAATTCGTCCGGAAGGTCATCCGGCTCGATGGTCTGTACATCACCAAAAGCTTTTTCCACTTCATCCATAGTAGTATCAGACACACGTACGAAGAAACGTCCCTCAACTTCATCCATATCCATAAGCTTCAGGGCATAGCTGCTCCAGTTTGTCATGATATTTCTGTGGAGATGCTTTGCTTCATCCACAACATCTGCAACTACTGCACTTGCAGTCGGAAGCTTACCTGCTCCGCTTCCGTAGAACATGGCATCTCCAAGAACATTTCCGTGCACAAATACTGCATTAAACACATCATTTACACTGTAAAGCGGGCTACTCTGGCCTACCAGGAACGGCGCTACCATTGCATAGAAAGAATCTCCGATCCTGCGGCTTGTGGCAAGAAGCTTGATGGTCATGCCAAGCTCTTTTGCATATTCCATATCTGCCGGTGTGATCTTTGTGATTCCTTCTGTATAAATATCCTCGTAATTCAGGAATTTTCCGTATGCAAGTGAAGAAAGGATGGCGATCTTACGGCATGCGTCAGCGCCTCCTACGTCTGCAGTCGGATCTGCCTCTGCATAGCCCTTTGCCTGAGCTTCCTTCAGAACCGTATCAAAATCACAGTTCTCTGTGCTCATCTTGTAAAGCATGTAGTTGGTGGTTCCGTTAAGGATTCCTGTGATCTCATCGATCTCATCTGCTGTCAGTGAAGAATTCAGTGCGCGGATGATCGGGATACCGCCGCCGCAGCTTGCCTCAAAAAGGAAGTTGATATTTTTTCTTTTGCGATCTCCATGAGCTCGGAACCATGCTTGGCTACCAGAGCCTTATTGGATGTGCTTACGCTCTTTCCTGCCTGAAGCGCTCTTTTTACAAAGGTATAAGCCGGCTCGATCCCGCCCATAACCTCAACAACAATATCTACCTCCGGATCGTTTACGATCACTTCATAATCATGAACCAGAACTTTCTCAACCGGATCTCCCGGAAAATCTCTTAAATCAAGAACGTACTTGATGTTAATCTCATCTCCAGCTCTCTTGTTAATGCTCTCATGATTGGTGTTGATGACTTCAACAACTCCGCTTCCTACTGTACCGTAGCCTAATACTGCTATGTTTATCATATGCTTACTCCCTGCCTAAAATTTTCAAATAGTGTATACCGTCTCTCTGCTCAATATCCTCCACCATAGCCTCTGCGTCGCCTTCTCCCGGAAGGATGTCAACGCTCAGCGTCAGTGTTGCGACTCCGTTAATGGGAATACTCTGATGTATGGTCAGGATATTACCGTGAAAACGGGCAATCGTCTGCAGCACCATTGATAAAAGCCCCGGCTCATCGTCCATCTGAATGATAAAGGTGATGGTCTTTCCCTTGGTCTCCTCGTGGAAAGGAAAAATATCGTCCTTATATTTGTAAAAAGAACTGCGGCTAATCCCGGTCCTTTCAGCAGCTTCCTGAACAGTAGCCACCCGTTTGGATTCCAGCAATCTCTTGGCCTCAACCACCTTGAGAAGTACCTCCGGCACTGCCCGTTCTCTTACTACATAGTATTTTTCTTTTCAACCTGTTTCTGCATAGCAACCTCTCTGACTGCTGTTCACATTGCGGCCAGCAGCCTTCTGTCCGTTTCATAAAGACAACTGTTTTTGTACAAGAGATATATTATCATAATAAAAGAAACTCCACAAGCGCTTTTTTGCCTGCGGAGTCCTTTTCTCTGTCTTTATGGGGTTCCGTGACAGTAATGTTATTCTTTCTTTTTCGCCAGCGCAATCCATTTCAGGTATGCATTGATAAAAATGTCAATACCGCCGTCCAGAACTGCGTCAACATTACCGGTTTCTTCATTGGTTCTATGGTCTTTTACCATGGTGTATGGCTGCAGGACATAGGAACGGATCTGGTTTCCCCAGCCGATATCTGTCACTTCGCCTCGAATGCCGGAAAGCTTCTCCTCGGCTTCCTGCTGTTTCAGCAGATACAGCTTGGCCTTCAGCATCTGCATGGCCTTGTCCTTGTTCATGTGCTGAGAACGTTCATTCTGGCACTGTACCACGATTCCTGTTGGGAAATGGGTGATACGGATCGCAGAGGATGTCTTGTTGATATGCTGTCCACCGGCACCACTGCTTCGGTAGGTATCGATACGGATATCATCGTCATTGATCTCTACGTCCAGATCCTTCTTGATATCCGGCATAACATCGCAGGATACAAAAGAGGTCTGTCTCTTTCCTGCTGCATTAAACGGAGAAATACGTACAAGACGATGAACACCCTTCTCGGATTTCAGATAACCGTAGGCGTTCTCTCCGTTTACCTGGAAGGTTACGGATTTCACACCGGCCTCATCACCGTCAAGGTAATCCAGGACCTCCAGCGCAAAGCCCTTCTTCTCCGCCCATCTGCTGTACATACGGTAAAGCATTCCGCACCAGTCGCAGGCTTCTGTACCGCCGGCTCCTGCGTTCAGCTTGATGATAGCATTCTCTCCGTCGTACTCTCCGGAAAGGAGTGTCTTCACACGGATGCTGTCAAAGCTTGCCTGGAACTCGTCCAGCATTTCCTGGATCTCAGGGACGATCTCAGGATCATTCTCCTCATATCCCATCTCGATCATGGTTTCCATATCTTCCATCTGTGTTTCCAGATTATGGTATGTCTCAATATCGTCCTTGAGACTCTTTAACTGTTTCATCTTCATCTGGGATGCTTCCGCATTATCCCAGAAATCAGGCGCCTCCATCTCGCGCTCTAATTCTTCGACCTTCTGCTCTTTGTTAGCGAGGTCAAAGTGAATCCCTCACTTCCACTAATGGCTCTGTGTATGTTGCAAGAATACTCTTGAACTGATCTAACTCAACCACAGCTTCACCTTCTTTCTATATATTGATACAGGATTTCCTGCCTGTCTTATACAATACCATATGGGCATGGAAATTACAACGAAAACGTGGTCAGGGCGTAAATATCCCCTCTCCTGTGCTTCAGAAGCGGCAGCTGCTCACGGACTTTTTTACCTCGTCCAGTTCCAGTTCCACAACCTTCACAGCCGGCTTCTCTTCCATCTCCATGAGGACTTTTCCCCAGGGGTCTGCGGCAATGGAGTGGCCCCAGGAATGATACCCGGCGTTCAGGTCTCTGGCGGGGGCAGCTCCGATGGTGTATACCTGGTTATCCACGGCTCTCTGGCGGAACATCAGCTCCCAGTGAAGGGGCCCTGTTGTCATGTTAAAAGCAGCCGGCACGATGATCACCTGGGCGCCTTCGTCCACCATCAGCCTGGCAAGCTCCGGAAAACGGAAGTCGTAGCAGATGCAAAGGCCCATCTTTCCAAATTCTGTATCAAAAACCGTCACCTGGTCTCCCGGTGTCAGGGTATCGGACTCTTTAAAATACTGACCGCCTTTTACATCAATGTCAAAAAGATGCATCTTCCGGTGCTTACCGATCTGATGACCATTTCTGTCAAAGACATAGGAAGTGTTATAAATATTGCCGGCTTCATCTCTCTCCGGCATACTTCCTGCTACGAGATAAATTCCGTGTTCTGCCGCCAGTCGGGAACATTTTTCCCAGGTATCTCCGCCCTCAATTTCGGCATATTCCGGAAAGTATTTATTTTCGTAGGGGCAGCAGAACATTTCGGGCAGGGCTGCCAGATCGATCCCCTGAAGCTCCGGGCTGGCAAGAAGTTCTGCTGCCTGGGTGATATTGCGAAATTTATCAGTATATACATGTGTCTGAAGAATTGCAGTTTTTATAATTGCCATATTATCATACCCCTTCTCTTACAGCGAAAATTAAGTATCTGTTATATTGACGCGGATGACTTTCTCATATGCAGAGCGGGGGAATGAAGCGTAGCGGTGGCTACGGCGATTGACAACAACGCAGCATATGAAAAATCAGACAAGTCTATATGACGGTTATTTAATATTCGCTGTACTCTGTTCCTGTGTAACAGAAATTCCAGAAAAAATAGCCCCACCGCATCATCCGGGTGAGACTATTTTTATCTTCCTTCTCAGATCCTGGCAGCCTTACGTCCGCAGCACTGTTTGTATTTCTTGCCGCTTCCGCATGGGCATGGATCATTCGGGTATACTTTATCTTCTTTTCGCTGAACCGGTTTCTTCGGGCCTGCGCTGTCATCTTTGTTTGTGCCGGTTACCTTAGCAACCTGCTCACGCTCGATCTTCTGCTCCACATGAACATGATACAGCATACGTACAGTGTCTTCCTGAATGGAGCTGATCATGCTGTTAAACATCTCGAATGCGTTCATCTTGTACTCAACAACCGGATCTCTCTGGCCGTATGCCATCAGACCGATACCCTGACGGAGCATTTCCATATCATCGATGTGATCCATCCATTTGCTGTCGATGCATTTCAGAAGGACAACTCGCTCAAGCTCACGAAGCTGTTCCGGTTCCGGGAACTCAGCCTCTTTTGCTTCATAAAGCTTCACAGCCTCTTCCTTCACAATGTGCTTGATCTCGTCTTTCTTATGGCCTTTTACCTTCTCTGCGGTCAGCGGGTGGATCGGGATGATCGGAGTGATCGCAGTGTTGAACTCATCAAGATCCCACTCAGAAGAATCCATGTCATCGGAGAAGCACATGTCTGTCATGCTGTCTACGATATCTGTGATCATCTTATAGATGGCATCACGCATATTCTCACCGTCAAGTACCTGGCGGCGCTCCTCATAGATGATCTCTCTCTGCTCATTGTTAACCTGGTCATAGTCGAGAAGGTTTTTACGGATACCGAAGTTGTTGAACTCGATCTTCTCCTGGGCTTTCTCGATAGCATTGGAAAGCATCTTGTGCTCGATCTGCTCATTCTCCTCAACACCAAGGGATGTGAACACCTTCATCAGTCTCTCGGAACCGAACAGACGCATCAGGTCATCCTCAAGGGAAATGTAGAAACGGGATTCACCCGGATCTCCCTGTCGTCCGGAACGTCCACGGAGCTGGTTATCGATACGTCTTGACTCATGACGCTCGGTACCGATGATCTTCAGACCGCCGGCCTCTCTTGCCACATCGTCAAGCTTGATATCGGTACCACGGCCTGCCATGTTGGTCGCGATGGTAACGGCATCTGCCTGTCCTGCCTGAGCTACGATCTCAGCCTCAAGCTCATGGAACTTGGCATTCAATACATTGTGGGGGATTCCCTCTCTCTTCAGCATTCTGCTGAGAAGCTCGGAAGTCTCGATGGTGATCGTACCAACCAGTACCGGCTGATGTTTTGCGTGAGCTTCCTTAACTGCCTCTACAACGGCGTTGAATTTCTCTTTCTTTGTCATGTAAACAGCATCATCAAGGTCTTTACGCTGTACTACACGGTTGGTCGGGATCTCTACAACGTCCATGCCGTAAATATCACGGAACTCTTTTTCTTCGGTAAGGGCTGTACCTGTCATACCGCCTTTTTTATCATATTTGTTGAAAAAGTTCTGGAAGGTAATAGTTGCGAGAGTCTTGCTCTCTCTCTTAACCTTCACATGCTCTTTCGCCTCGATCGCCTGATGAAGACCATCGGAGTAACGACGGCCCGGCATGATACGACCGGTAAACTCATCAACGATCAGGATCTCGTCATCTTTTACAACATAATCCTGATCCTTGTGCATCAGATTATGTGCACGAAGTGCAAGGATGATGTTGTGCTGGATCTCCAGGTTTTCCGGATCTGCCAGGTTCTCGATATTAAAGAATTTCTCAACCTTCTTGATACCCTGCTCGGTAAGGTTGACGATCTTATCTTTCTCATTTACAACGAAGTCACCGGTCTCGATAACCTCCTCACCCATGATGGCTGCCATCTTGGTCATCTCATGGCTGGCCTCACCACGCTCCAGCTGCTGTGCAAGGATATCACACACCTCATAAAGCTTGGTGGACTTGCCGCTCTGTCCGGAAATAATCAGAGGTGTACGTGCCTCATCGATCAGGACAGAGTCGATCTCATCGATGATACAGTAGTGAAGATCTCTCTGAACAAGCTGTTCTTTATAGATAACCATGTTGTCACGAAGATAATCAAATCCAAGTTCGTTGTTTGTTACGTATGTGATGTCACATCCATATGCCGCACGACGCTCTTCCGGCTTCATGTCGTTAAGTACCACGCCTACAGTCAGGCCAAGGAACTCGTGAACCTTACCCATCCACTCAGCATCTCGTTTTGCCAGGTAGTCGTTGACGGTTACGATGTGGACACCTTTTCCCTCAAGGGCATTCAGATATGCAGGAAGTGTGGAAACAAGAGTTTTACCTTCACCTGTTTTCATCTCGGCGATACGGCCCTGGTGAAGGATGATACCACCGATGATCTGTACACGGTAATGCTCCATTCCAAGTACACGCTTGGCTGCCTCACGTACGGTGGCAAATGCCTCTGGAAGAAGATCATCCAGTGTTGCACCTTCTGCAAGACGTTTCTTATATTCTCTTGTCTTGTCTCGTAACTGCTCATCCGTAAGCTGCTGCATCTGAGACTGATAGCTCTCGGTTTTTTCAACCAGCGGCATAATACGTTTTACCTCACGCTGGCTGCGGGTTCCAAATACTTTTGAAAAAACATTCATGTTTCTGCTCCAATCATTTTATTCAAATAAGACTGCTGTCTCTGATCTGTCCAATTTTGGATCATTCCAGTTCTCTGTTGATATCCGTTATACTGGATCACATATGGTATATATTCTACCACTTTCCTGTTATAAAAACAATGAACAATTATTTAACAAATCATGTCAGGAACAACAGAAAATATCCCGCATAGGATCCTGTTTTCGAGGATCCCGCGGGATATTACAGATCTTATTTCCTTACTTTTGCATTTTTCACACTGCTCCAGGCACCGTAATATGTCTTTCCGCTCACTTTTTTGTATGCACGGATACGAACATAATAAGTGCTTCCCTTTTTCAAACCGGAAAG
The DNA here is from genome assembly GCF_000209835.1 of Ruminococcus sp. SR1/5. Taxonomy (NCBI): domain Bacteria; kingdom Bacillati; phylum Bacillota; class Clostridia; order Eubacteriales; family Oscillospiraceae; genus Ruminococcus; species Ruminococcus sp. SR1/5. Next base: position 2,114,436 of record NC_021014.1, read on the forward strand.
TGTTCGGGTCAGTGCACTGGTGGACACTGTTCTGGCCCCTCTCATGGACCTTGAGGCCGCATACTGGATCTGATAGCCGGAAGCGCCAGCTGCTTTTTTCCAGCGGACAGTCAGCTTCCCGGAAGCCTTGCTGGACGGTTTGTACTGCACCGGAGCTGTCAGACGGACGATCCGGCTGCCGTTTTTGTTATAAGCACTTAAAGCAGAGCCCTTGTATGCGCGGACTGTATAGGTATACATGGTTCCTGATTTTACTGATCCGTCTGTATAGACCAGCGTATTGCTTCCGCTTACGGTAGCGATATTGACCCACTTGCTGCTGTTTCCGGTCCTTCGATAAATCTTATAGCCGGAAGCATTTGCAGCTTTTTTCCATTTGAAGACGATGCCGGCAGGGCTGTTGGAAGTGCCGGATAACCCGGGCGTGGTAAGCTTTACCGTTGTAAGGGCCGCGGACCGGAACTGGTATACAGCTGACTGTACTTCATCAGTCTTTTTCCATTCAGATTTCTGATAAACATACTTCTGGAAAAAGATATACATGTTATAAGTTGCGGCTTTGTTTATTCCTTTGGCAGATCCGATCCGCCATGTAGTATTCTTCCTGTTATCGGTTGGATTTGGTGAAGTACTCCAGTAAACCGGCACCCACTTCACATCTCCAGGCCCGGGATTTAAATTTGTAGTTCCCGCACCGGTCACGGTAAAATTATAATATTTATTCGGAGTAAATTTCAGCGGAGAATCCAAACCTCTTACAAAACTATCTTTAACATCCGGTATATAAGGTGTATAGGCTGGCGTCGGCGTCACATCATATTTCGGGCGGGTTCCCCTGTAATTCAACTTTAATTTTTTCAGGTTGCTGGTTCTTCCGTCTGAACCCAATACCTTAAGATACAGATCAAATTCTTTCTCTGTATCCAGATTCTTAAGATATATCACAAAGCTTCTGTTTGCAGTAACCGCCACACGAGAGTTTCCCGTATCGACCCTCGGAACATCAGATGTTCCGTCCTTTTTCTCGCTACAGCTTTGTAGTAGCAGGCTCCGTTTGCATCAACTTTAAGTGTCACATTTACAGAACTGCGGCTTACCCATTTTTCTCCGGTCCATTTTACGTTTATTTTTGGCACCGGTGTTGGTGTCACTGTCAGTTCAGGATCCGCTGTCGGTGTCACTGTCAGCTCTGGAGCTGACGCTGACATAGCTTCTGCGTTTTCTTCTTCCATACTGTCTCCTGCTTCTTCAGGTATCAGTTCTGTCAATAATACTTCCGGATCATCCTCACTGGAGATTTCTTCTGAAACTCTTTCCTCAGCTCCGCCGAAAGCATCCTCGCTGTTCTCCGCATTTTCTGCGTTTTCCACATCTTCCATGGTTGCATCGGAAGAGTTATCCACCATTTCCTCAGAAATATCCTCACTGTCTTCTGCAGGCTGCTCAGTCTCTCCCATAGGCTCTGTAGTTTCCTCTGCGGAAAACAGCTCCTGGCTGTCCCCAGCATTTTCTGTGATTTCTGCATCACCGCTGCCAAACTCTGCAGCCACACCGGTTGCCGGAAACACCGTCACACAAAGCGCGGCACTTAAAAAAAGTGCCAGAACTTTTTTCTTCATTTACCTTCCTCCTTTTCTCCGTGAGTTACATATTTGTTATGTCAAGGAGATATTCGCACTCCACACAGTATTATTTTTCAGAAAGTGGGGCTGACTGAAACTTGTACTGTACAGACTGTATCTTATCCGTAGACTGCCATTTGGAATCCTTGCAGGTATATTTGCGGAAGAAAACATACAGATTAAAAGTTCCCTCCTGGTCGATTCCTTCCTTGGAACCGATCTTCCAGGTGCTCCGGATCCGGTTGGAATTCGGATTCGCAGATGTGCTCCAGTAAACAGGCACCCACTTAATGTCTCCGTTTTCCGGATCCTCATTATCGGTACCTGCACCGATAACCTTAAAATCATAAAATGTATCCGGGTAGAATTCCAGAGGAGAATCCAGCCCCTCTACCGTACTGTCCTCTGCCTTTGGTTTGGATGCTTTATGTTTTTTTCAGAATCTGTTTTTTTCGCCGGGCGGCTGTCCTGATCCAGCTCCATCCGCTTCAGATCACTTAATTTCCCATTCTCATCCTCAATCTGGATATACAGATCAACTGCCTGGTCTGTATCCAGATCTGCAAGTGTGATCTCGAACTCTTCATCCTCACTGATCAAAACCTCATCATTCACGGTATTTCCGGTCTCGATCTGAGGCACCTGGGGATTTCCGTCTTCCCCCCGCTCTGCCCATTTATAATAGCAGACGCCGTTAACGGCTGACGTAAGCGTTATCTCTGCCTGGGAATAGCTGTCCCATTTAAATCCTGTCCATTGTATTTCTGACTTTTGGGAATCCTTTGTATTGTTTTCTCCGGAACTCAGTTCCAGGTCCTCCACAGTCTGTTCTTTTATGGTGTCACCACTGTTAAATTCCGCTGCCATACAGGTAGCCGGTATCATGGTCATACCAAGAGCTACACTTAAGATCACCACAGGAAGCTTCTTTTTCCTTTCTCCTTTCGCATATGTCTTCATTATATAATTCTCCCCTATTGCTTGCAACAGAAAAGAAGCCTGATTTTGCTGTGACATAAAAGGCTCCGGAAACCTGCCGATTTCTCACACAGATTCCCGGAGCCTTCCATTCAATATTCAGTTGTGATAATAAAATTCCCTATCAAAACTCTGGTTCGATCAGTCCGTAAGTATTTCCTTTACGTTTATAAACTACGTTAACCTGCTCTGTCTCAGCATTAAAGAATACAAAGAAATTATGTCCGAGAAGCTCCATCTGTACGCATGCATCTTCCGGATACATTGGTTTGATCCCGAATTTCTTGGTACGGATGATCTTAACTTCCTCATCCTCTTCATAATCCTTATCAAGGTATGCCTTCTGGAAGTTTGTGGATTCCTGCTGCTTGTCAACGATCTTGTTCTTGTATTTACGAAGCTGACGCTCAATTACCTCTTCAACCAGATCGATGGATACATACATATCATTGCTTACCTGCTCGGAACGGATAATGTTACCTTTCACAGGGATCGTTACCTCGATCTTCTGGCGATCCTTCTCAACGCTTAAGGTTACTGAAATCTCAGTTTCAGGAGTGAAATACCTTTCAAGTTTACCAAGCTTGTCCTCAACAGCTGTTTTAAGTCCTTCGGTTACTGCTATATTCTTTCCACTAATAATAAATTTCATGACTTCCATCCCCTTTGCTGTTTTATGTTGCTATTATAACATATTAAATTGAATTTTAACATCACTTTTCAAAAATTTCATAAATTTTTTCCAAATTTATTCGATATATTCCTTCAAAATGTTTTTTTTGTCGTGAATGCGCAACTATTAGAGTATTTCATCTAATTAATTCATTACAAATGTATATCTGCACACCAGTGCCAGAAGATTGATGGGACAAAAGCATCTGCTTCACTATTTGTATATACTATTTCATTTTAGCCAGAGCTTCAAAGGGTATACTTCCGCCAAAAATATCCAAAGCACTGCCAACAGTCACATCCAGTCTGCCCTGACCTGCTTTTCGAAGCTCTTCAATATCTGCCATAGAACCCACACCGCCTGCATAGGTCACCGGATGGGCTGTATACTGTCCCAGAAGCTTTGCAAGCTCTGTTTCCACACCTCGGGCCTTTCCTTCCACATCCACTGCATGGACCAGAAATTCGTCGCAGAAGCTTCCAAGCCTTTCCATCAGCTCCGGTGTCACGATCTCTTCTGTAAATTTCTGCCATCGGTCTGTGACAATATAATATTTGCCATCTTTTTTGCGGCAGCTCAGGTCAAGTACAAGATGTTCTTTCCCTGCAGCATCACGGATCTTCTCCAGATTTTCCCAGGAGATCACTCCGTTTTTAAACACATAGGAGGTTACGATCACGTGGCTGGCGCCAGCCTCCAGATATTCTGCCGCATTCTCCGGGCAGATGCCGCCTCCGATCTGAAGCCCTCCGGGATATTTTCCCAGAGCCTGAAGTGCCTGGGCTTTCGTTGCTTCATAGTTCGGGGAATCCTTTCCGTTCAGAAGGATCACATGACCGCCCTTTAATCCTGCCTTCTTATAAAGCTCTGCATAGAATGCCGCATCCTGCTCTGACACAAAATTTTCTGCCGCCTGATCCCCCTGATCCTTCAGGCTTCCTCCTACGATCTGTTTTACCTTTCCGTTATGTATATCAATGCATGGTCTGAATTTCATAATCCTGTCCTCCATTTTCTTTCCATGCACTGATAATAGCATCTGAAACAGTTTTATGCAATGCTGTGGTAAAATATCTGTTATCTTCCTTCTACCGCATTTCCCACTGCGTTTCCGATATCATCCACTGCATTACCTACGCCGTCGCCAAGGTCCTTTACACTGTCACCCAGCTCACCGGATACAGTTCCGTCATTTTCGTTTCTGTCAGCATCCGCAGCTCCGGGTGCTGCTGTCCCGTTATTTCCATTTCCTGCAGGCGTCACGGTAATATTTCCATCGGATATCTCATTGTTATCCGTGCCGGAATCCTTAATGCTCTCTCCATTGTCCTTCACACCGTCATTGTCTGCTTTTTCTTCCATAGTTTCATCTTCTGCGGCAGTATTTTCGTTTGTATCTTTTTCCTTATCCTTCGTGTTTTTATCTTTTTCACCCACTGTTTCATCCGCATTATTTACCTCTGTGCCGCAGGCTGTAAATGTACACAGAGACAGGGTAAGCAAAGTACCAAAAAGAATCGCCTTCCATTTTTTCATATGATCTTCTCCTTTTTCTAAAAAATTCTGTATTCCTAATATGGCACTTTTTCCGCTATCCTATTCTGGAAAAAATTTCAAAAACCGCAATTTCATCCAAAAAAGACGGGGTCCGATCTTACACGAACCCCGTCTGTATTACCTGTAATTTTATTCTGTTGCGGCTCAATCTGTCAGGATCAGCCGATCACGTCACTCATATCATAACGTCCTGCCGGTTTGCCTGCAAGGAATTTGGCTGCTTCTACAGCACCTTTTCCAAAAATAGCCTTGGAATATGCAGTATGCTTGAACTCGATCACTTCGTCCTGACCTGCAAAAATTATCTCATGCTCACCTACGATAGTTCCGCCGCGAACTGCGGAGATACCGATCTCCTTATCATCGCGTTTTTCACGTTTCTGGCTGCGGTCATATACATAATGATACTGATTATCCATAGCTTCATTAATGCTGTCTGCCAGCGCAAGTGCAGTACCACTTGGTGCGTCTAATTTCAGGCGGTGATGCTTCTCTACGATCTCCATATCAAAGCCTGCAGCTGCAAGAACCTTAGCTGCGTCCTGAACCAGCTTCAGAAGTGTGTTGATGCCAAGAGACATGTTTGCGGATTTCAGCACTGCTACCTTTCGGGATGTTTCTTCCACTTTTGCAAGCTGCTCCTGGCTTAAACCGGTACTGCACAGAACAACCGGGATCTGGCGTGCCGCGCTGTACTCAAGAAGCTTGTCTGTTGCCTTTGCGGAAGAAAAATCAATGATCGCATCTGCCTCTACCTGACATGCGTCAATATCGGTAAATACCGGATAGCTGTTTTTTCCCTGATCTGCAATATCAATACCTGCTACGATCTCAGCATCCGGATCTTTCTCCACAATGCCGCTGATGACCTGGCCCATATGTCCGTTGCAGCCGTGCATGATGATTTTTACCATAGTATATTCTCCTTTACCTTTCGCTTACAGTCAGATCACTTAGCAAGCTTAAGGCCGAATTTCTCGATCTCTTTTGCAAGAGCTGCCTTTGTGTCCTCTTCCATCTCGCAGAGCGGCATACGAAGCGGCCCTACGTTCATTCCCATAAGATTCATAGCTGTCTTAACAGGAATCGGGTTTACTTCGCTGAACAGCGCATTGATCAGCGGAAGAGCTTTCAGCTGATCCTCTGTTGCTCCCTTGGTGTCGCCGTCGAAATATTTCATGACCATGTCATGTGTAAACTTCGGTGCAACGTTGGAAAGTACGGAAATAACTCCAAGTCCGCCAAGAGAAAGAATCGGAAGTACCTGATCATCATTTCCGGAGTAAAGCTCAAGCTGTCCGTCTGCCAGAGACATCATCTTGGCGATCTGGGAAAGATCTCCTGTTGCTTCCTTGATTCCGACAATGTTCTTTACATTCTTCGCAAGGTAAGCTGCTGTAGCCGGCTGGATGTTGCAGCCTGTACGGCTCGGTACGTTGTACATGATGAGCGGAGTTTCCGGAACTGCATTGGCAATTGCTGTGTAGTGAGCGATAAGACCCTTCTGTGTAGCCTTGTTATAGTAAGGTGTTACAATAAGAAGAGCGTCTGCGCCATAGGAAGCTGCTTCCTTGGACATCATGATCGCTGTCTCTGTACAATTGGAACCTGTTCCTGCGATAACAGGCACACGTTTGTTAACTTTATCAATTGTGAACTTAATTGTCTGAAGATGCTCTCCGTGTGTCAGAGTAGAAGATTCTCCTGTTGTTCCACAGATAACGATGGCGTCTGTGCTGTTCGCGATCTGATCCTCAAGGATCTCCTCAAGTTTCTCAAAATTCACTTTACCGTCTTCATGCATAGGTGTTACGATTGCAACGCCTGTTCCTTTAAAAATTGCCATTTGTCTTCCTCCTTCTTTCTTCTGTGAAATATTGCTTATTCCCGTTCCTGGTCAGTCAGCTCTGTTGTTATCGTGGTAATACTATCCACATAGGGCTTCAAAGCATCCGGAAGCCAGCGTCCGGTCATAATTATATGCATACTTTCATCCTTCTGCTTAAGCATATCGATGATCGTCTCAACTGGAGCGATTCCTTTATCCATAAGCCCGAGGATCTCATCCAGTAGCAGAAAATCACACTCTCTGGTAGCAATTACCTTCCGTGCGAAATTAAGGCCATTGAGAATATTAGTTCTCTCTTCTGCCTTTTCCTGCTCACTTAGGTCATTATAGCAGGTGTCCATTTTTTCGAAACGGAAAATCTTGAAATCAAAATTATCCAGTTCCTCAAGGAAATCCAGTTCTCTGCGTTCCCTGCCCTTGAGGAACTGTATGATGATCACACTTTTTCCCTGTGTAGCAAAGCGCAGCCCCCGGCCTACAGCCAGAGTTGTCTTTCCTTTCCCGTTCCCGCAATAAACCTCTGTTATTTCTCTTTCCATGATTTTTCCTCTTACTGTTAGTGAAACCGGTAATTCCCCATTTTTCTGATTTTTTTAATATTACCGCAGATTGGCTGGAAATGCAAGTGTTACCTTAATGTTCTCACCACTATTCCAAAATATATCCAATGTTACTCAACATATTCCAATTTACTCACCGAAACTTCATAGGCAATCCTTTTTTCTGTTTCGTTTTCACTAATCCGTTTCATGTACTCCCTGCTCTGGATCCTGCCCCAGATCAGTACATGCCCGCCTACTTCAAAAGCAGAAGCATATCTGGCATTTCTTCCCCAGCATATACATGGTATGTAATCGGATTTTCCGTAAGGTCGATTAACTGCCATCAGAAGATCTGCGATCTCTCTTCCCAACGGTGTTTTTCTGTATACAGGCGGTTTACAGATATATCCGTCCAGAAAGATCTGATTGACCGGCACAGTTTCTTCTTCCTCCCCCACAAACTTCACTTCCCGGGCAAAGACTGAAAGCACAAGCCGGTTTCTCTTTTCTTCATGACGGTTATAGGATCGGAACTGTCCGTGGATCTCGATATATTCTCCCACATAATCCTGTGTGATATCGATCAGCCGCTCAGACACCATCACCGGGATCCTGTCCTCCGAATCGCTGAGACGTTTTACCAGGATATCCATCATGTAAAATCCTTCTCCAAAGACCTGATGGCTGAAAGTAAACCCCGTAGCGATCCGTCCCATAACGGATACCTGATTGTTTTCAATAATTTTATCTGCCATAATAAGTAGCTCTCCTTCCTCTTCGTGTATTTCGTCTATATCAATCTATGTGTATTTACGGTATAATATGCCTGAAAAATGAAAAACCAAAAATATTTTTTTATGTCTTGTAATCTCACAAAAATGTGATAGACTATAAATTTGGACATCATTTTTAACAAAAAAGATTACTTATATATGGAAAGAAAGGATTTGGATTATATGAAGACCAAGCGTGAAGATGTTCGTAACGTGGCCATTATCGCCCATGTCGATCACGGTAAAACAACACTTGTTGACGAGCTTTTGAAACAGAGCGGTGTTTTCCGTGAGAACCAGGAAGTCCAGGAACGTGTCATGGACTCCAACGATATTGAGCGTGAGCGCGGCATTACGATTCTCTCCAAAAACACCGCAGTTCATTATAAGGATGTAAAAATCAATATCATCGATACTCCAGGTCATGCGGACTTCGGCGGCGAGGTAGAGCGTGTGCTGAAGATGGTAGACGGCGTTATTCTTCTTGTGGACGCCTTCGAGGGTGCCATGCCTCAGACTAAATTTGTACTTCGTAAAGCTCTCGAACTGAACCTGCATGTTATTGTCTGCATCAATAAGATCGACCGTCCGGAAGCACGTCCGGAGGAGGTTGTCGACGAGGTTCTGGAGCTTCTCATGGATCTGGACGCATCTGACGAACAGCTGGACTGCCCGTTCCTGTATGCCTCCGCAAAAGCCGGCTATGCAGTTCGTAACCTTGAGGACAAACCTGAGAATATGGCTCCGCTTTTTGAGACCATCCTTGATGCGATTCCTGCTCCGGAGGGAGATCCGGACGGAGATACGCAGGTTCTTATCAGCACCATCGACTACAATGAGTATGTAGGCCGTATCGGTGTCGGTAAGGTTGAGCGCGGAACCATTTCCGTGAACCAGGAGCTGATGCTTCTGAACCATCATGACCCTGACAAACACGAGCGCGTAAAGATCAGCAAACTCTACGAATTTGACGGGCTGAACAAAGTTGAAGTTAAAAGCGCTACCATCGGAGCTATTGTTGCAATCTCCGGTATCGCGGATATCCACATTGGAGATACCCTCTGTGCAGGAGACAACCCGGAGTCCATTCCGTTCCAGAAGATTTCCGAGCCAACAATCTCCATGAACTTCCTTGTAAACGACAGTCCTCTTGCAGGACAGGAAGGTAAATACATCACTTCCCGTCACCTTCGTGACCGTCTCTACCGTGAGCTGAACACAGACGTCAGCCTTCGTGTAGAAGACACCGATACAACCGAGTGCTTCAAGGTTTCCGGCCGTGGTGAGCTTCACCTCTCCGTTCTTATTGAGAACATGCGCCGTGAGGGATACGAGTTTGCAGTCAGCAAACCGGAGGTTCTCTATCACACAGACGAGCGTGGACGTAAACTGGAGCCGATCGAAATCGCATACGTTGACGTTCCGGAAGAATTTTCCGGTACTATCATCCAGAAACTCAGCGAGCGTAAAGGTGAGCTTCAGGGTATGAGCACAGCAAGCGACGGAACTGTACGTCTCGAGTTCTCCATCCCCTCCCGTGGACTGATCGGATTCCGTAACGAATTCCTTACCTCCACCAAGGGTACCGGTATCCTGAATACCATGTTTGACGGATATGCACCATACAAGGGAGACTTCCCGTACCGTAAACAGGGTTCCCTCATCGCATTCGAGGCAGGCGAAACTGTTACCTACGGTCTTTTCTCTGCTCAGGAGCGTGGTACTCTCTTTGTCGGACCTGGCGAGAAGGTTTACAGCGGTATGGTCATCGGACAGAACGGAAAGGCCGAGGATATCGAACTGAATGTCTGCAAGACCAAGCACCTTACCAATACTCGTTCCTCTTCCGCTGACGATGCACTGAAGCTTGTTCCGCCAAAGATCTTAAGTCTTGAGCAGGCCATTGAGTTCATCGACCAGGATGAGCTTCTTGAGGTAACACCGACAAGCCTTCGTATCCGTAAACGTATTCTGGACTCCAGAGACAGAAAACGTGCCGCATTCCGCAAGAGCTGATCGAACCTGGCTATCATTTACTGTTGAGCAGAAACCTTTTACAGTAATTCGGCGCAAAGCCGCATAGTGAATGCGGATGCTTTTATCCGCCTGACCTATATTTATATAAACTGCCATATGGGAAGAATTTCCCGTATGGCAGTTTTTTTTGCCGGAAAATCCGTTTTCTGTCGTAAAATCCGGATACTTTTCGCTTAATTGTTCTGAAAATTTGAACAGTTTCAAGTTTTTTATTTCTTATGATTCTATACTTTACCATGGCGCGATATTTTTGTTAATTATTTATCAAAATCTTTCTTTATTTTTGTTAATTATTTATCGAATCCGCTATTGACGTCTGGAATCACTTGAATTATAATGTGCACATGATCGTTTGACAAAAGTTTAACGTTAATGTTTTAACCGCATGTTGCGTTTTATCTTTTGCCCACCCTTCATATGTGTGCATGTTTTTTGTCAGTGCTGACAATTTTTTAACATGTTTTTTGTGCACAGTGCTGAATTTCGAAAATTTTTTTAAGATTTTTCCAATAATTCAGCGTTCTGCAAAGTAAAATTTACAGTATTTTCCCCGAATTTTCTGTTCGTCATTTTGCACATAGTGGCAAAATTCAGAATTTGCGTTTTTTTCAGAATTTTGATACTATATCAGTATCAAAGCAGAAAATTCAATCAGATTGAATCAACAACGAAACGCAGCGCGGGGACTTACAAAACTCTGCAGCACCTGCCGGCGAAAAAAGGATAAGCCCGCAGGACCACAGACCATTATCATATGAAAACAGGAGGATTCCACATGGCAAAGAAAGAAACTATCCCTACCATCATCGACACTCCAGAAGCCCTGACCGCGAAAATGGCTGCAATGAAAGAGGCACAGAAGATCTTTGCTACCTACACACAGGAGCAGGTCGACAAGATCTTTAAGGCAGCTGCTACTGCTGCTGACAAGATGCGTATCCCACTTGCCAAAATGGCTGTTGAGGAAACAGGCATGGGTATCATGGAAGACAAGGTTATCAAGAACCATTACGCAGCAGAGTATGTTTACAATGCATATAAGAACACTCAGACATGTGGTGTTGTAGAAGAAGACAAGGCATACGGACTCAAGAAGATCCTGGAACCTGTAGGACTGATCGCCGCAGTTATCCCTACAACCAACCCGACCTCCACAGCAATCTATAAATCTCTTATTTCCCTGAAAACCCGTAATGCGATCATCATCAGCCCGCATCCGCGTGCTAAGAAATCCACTATTGAAGCTGCAAAAGTTGTTCTGGAAGCAGCTGTTGCCGCAGGTGCGCCGGAAGGAATCATCGGATGGATCGATATCCCAAGCCTTGACCTTACCAACATGGTAATGCAGAACGCAGATATCATCCTTGCCACCGGTGGTCCCGGAATGGTCAAAGCAGCTTACTCCTCCGGTAAACCGGCTGTTGGTGTAGGACCCGGAAATACACCTGCCATTATTGATGACAGCGCAGATATCCGTCTTGCAGTTAACTCCATCATCCACTCCAAGACCTTTGACAATGGTATGATCTGTGCTTCCGAGCAGTCCGTAACTGTTCTGGAGAGCATTTATAAAGAAGTGAAGGAAGAGTTCCTTTACAGAGGATGCTACTTCCTTAAAAAAGACGAGATCGAGAAAGTCAGAAAGACCATCCTTATCAACGGTGCACTGAATGCCAAGATCGTAGGACAGAAGGCTGCTACTATCGCTGAAATGGCAGGCGTTACTGTACCGGCTGAGACCAAGATCCTGATCGGTGAGGTTGAGTCCGTTGATATCAGCGAAGAATTCGCACACGAGAAGCTTTCCCCTGTACTTGCCATGTACAAGGCCAAGAATTTTGACGATGCTGTTGCAAAGGCTGCGCAGCTCGTTGCAGACGGCGGCTATGGTCATACCTCTTCCCTCTACATCAACGTAAATGAAACAGAGAAGATGGATAAATTCGAAGCAACTATGAAAACCTGCCGTATCCTTATCAATACCCCTTCTTCCCAGGGTGGTATCGGTGACCTTTATAACTTCAAGCTTGCTCCATCCCTTACTCTTGGCTGCGGTTCCTGGGGCGGTAACTCCGTATCCGAGAACGTTGGTGTCAAACACCTTCTCAATACCAAGACTGTTGCTGAAAGGAGAGAGAATATGCTCTGGATGAGAACACCGGAAAAGGTTTACTTTAAGAAGGGCTGTATGCCGGTTGCTCTTGATGAGCTCGGTACTGTTATGGGCAAGAAACGCTGCTTCATCGTAACAGACTCCTTCCTCTACAAGAATGGCTACACCAAACCGATTGAAGATAAACTGGATCAGATGGGCATCGTTCATACATGCTTCTCTGATGTAGCTCCTGACCCGTCTCTCGCTTCCGCCAAAGCCGGTGCCAAGGCTATGACCGCCTTTGAGCCAGACTGCATCATCGCTCTTGGCGGCGGTTCCGCAATGGATGCCGGCAAGGTTATGTGGATGCTTTATGAGAATCCGGACGCTGACTTCTCCGATATGTCCATGGACTTCATGGATATCCGTAAGAGAGTTTATACCTTCCCGAAGATGGGTAAAAAAGCTTACTTCGTAGCGATCCCGACCTCTTCCGGTACAGGCTCCGAGGTTACTCCTTTCGCCATCATCACAGATCAGGATACCGGCGTTAAATGGCCACTGGCTGATTACGAGCTTCTCCCGGATATGGCGATCGTAGATACCAATAACATGATGAGCGCACCGAAGGGACTTACCCGTGCTTCCGGTATCGATGTTATGACACATGCCATTGAGGCTTATGTTTCCATGATGGCTTCCGATTACACCGATGGTCTTGCACTGAAAGCGATCAAGCTTGTATTTGAGTATTTGCCGCGTGCATATAAAGATGGCAATGACGTAGAGGCCAGAGATCATATGGCTAACGCTTCCTGCATGGCAGGTCTTGCATTCGCCAATGCATTCCTCGGCGTTAACCACTCTCTCGCTCACAAGCTCGGTGCTTTCCATCACCTGCCACACGGTATCGCAAACGCAGTTGTTCTTCTGGATGTTATGCGTTACAACAGTGCTGAGGTTCCGACTAAGATGGGTACCTTCCCACAGTATCAGTATCCGAAAACACTTGCACGCTACGCTGAGATCGGACGTTCTGTAGGTCTTACAGGCAAGAACGATGCAGAAGTATTCGAAAAACTTCTTGCTAAACTGGATGAGCTTATGAGAACTATCGAGATCCTGCCGACGATCCGTGATTACGGCGTAGATGAGAAGTATTTCCTGGAAACTCTGGATGAGATGTCCGAGCAGGCCTTCAATGACCAGTGTACCGGTGCCAACCCGAGATATCCGCTTGTATCCGAGCTGAAAGATATCTATCTGAAAGCTTACTACGGTGAAATGCCAAATAAAGAAAAGAAAAAAGCCAAATAAATGTGGAACATCCTTTTAATGAAACACAGTCGGGAGTCTATTCACTCCCGACTACGTTTCATTTGCTTATTCCCTCTTGCAAAAGATCCCCGATACAGGGCTGCATGAACAGACTGTACCGGGGATCTTTTATTCAACTGCTTGGTAATGATCGTTTATTTCAAGCCATACTCTGCTGCAAGTTTTTTAAATTCAGGAAGAGAATTCACAATTGTCTCATAGGATACACAATATGCAAGTCTCACATAACCGGGGCATGCGAAGGAGCTTCCCGGTACCATAAGGATGTTATATTTCTTACCGGCTTCACAGAAGGCTTTTTCGTCTTCAACCGGAGATTTTACAAAGAGATAGAATGCACCCTGTGGTTTGATGCACTCAAATCCGCATTCTTTCAGGCCATTATAAAGTGCCTGCCGATTTTTATCATAAGCTGCAAGATCCGTCTTGGCGTCTACACATTTTGCAACTACCTTCTGGATCAGGGACGGTGCATTTACACAGCCAAGTGTACGGTTTGCAATGGTTGCTGCAGAGATCAGCTCTTCGCTTCCGTCTGCCTCATCAGGGATCACCAGATATCCGATACGTTCACCCGGAAGGGAAAGAGATTTGCTGTAGGAATAGCCTACAACAGTATTGTTATAATATTTCGTCAGGTATGGGACCTCCACGCCATCATAAGCCAGCTCACGGTATGGCTCATCGGAGATCAGGTAGATCACAGTTCCGAACTCTTTCTGTTTTGCTTCCAGGATTGCGGAAAGTTTCTTGATCGTTTCTTCTGAATATACAACTCCGGTAGGATTGTGCGGGGTATTTACGATAACTGCTCTTGTCTTCGGTGTGATCTTCTGTTCAAACTCAGCGAGATTTGGCTGGAAGATTGTGGTATCCGGAGAGATTTCCACAAGGACACCATCATAATTGCGGACATATGCACCGTATTCCAGAAAATATGGTGCAAAAACGATCACCTCTTCTCCGGGATTCAGGATTGTTTTCAGGATCACATTCAGTCCGCTTGCAGCACCGACGGTCATGATCAGATTCTTTGCGGAAAATTTCGTATCGAAACGTCTGTTGAGGGATTCTGCGATGGTCTGGCGTACATCCTCAAAGCCTGCGTTGCTCATATATCCGTGAAGAACTGTCGGATCCGTAGTGTTTACAAGCTCGATAATTGCTTCGCGGACGCTGTCCGGTGCCGGTACACTTGGATTTCCGAGACTGAAATCAAAAACCTTGTCTGCGCCGTATTTCGCACGGAGGCGGTTTCCTTCCTCAAACATCATACGGATGGCGGAATTATTTTTTACGTAGGGTTTCATTTTTTCTGATATCATTTTGTGCTCTCTCCTTTTATCCGATTTTACAGGGTTTCATATCCTTATTTCTACCATAGTCAGAATCTGTTGTACTGTCTACAATTTTACCCCGTCTTGCTTCAGCGTGTCAATACTTTGTCCAGGTAAAGTGCTTCATATTTCCTATGGACAATGCTAGTGTACCTGTTTGTCTTCCGGTTTCGTTCGCACGATCCATACTGACAACATGCTTCCCACCAGCGCGATCACGAATCCGGTCAGAACATCTGTCGGATAATGGACACCAAGATACAGTCTGGAAAATGCCACCAGTGCTGCCAGGACTACTGCCGGGATTCCGAATTTCTTCGGAAGCATCCGAAGCATTACCAGAGCAACGGCAAAGGATGCTGTGGTGTGACCTGACGGAAAAGAGAAATCCTTCGGTTTGGTGATCATAGGGATGAGAGCTTCGATTTCCGCAAAAGGCCTTGGTCTTGCCACTATATTTTTGAGAAGCAGGTTGGTAACGATCGCCCCGAAGATCAGGGATAAGGCTGCCGCATAGCCTGTTTTTCTTGTCTTTGGAACAGCAAGAAGAACAACTGCACAGAGGATCCAGAACCATCCTCCGTTTCCCAGAAATGTAACAGATTTCATAAATGGTGTCAGCATATCCGTTCTTAAATATCGCTGGATCAGGAGAAGGATTTCTCCGTCCAGCTGTTGTATTGACTGTAAAATATTCATATACCTCTTACTGATCAGACGCTACCGCAATCTGCTTTGCCAGCTGTTCATAGCCATGCAGCTGCCCGGCAGTTTACCTGGTCAGATCAGCTTTCTCCTCTTTCTTTATTTTTTATTTCTTTATTTTTCAGCAGACAGAGCAGCTTTCTTTTATATTTCTGCATCTGCAGCTGTCTGATTTACTTATTATCTATTATACTGTATTTTTCTTGATTTTCTAATAACAAAAGCTAAATATTTTATAAATAAAACGCCCCTGCACTGCCGAAATTTCACACAGTACAGGGACATCTCCTTTCCGTTACTTAAAACTTTCTATATAAACTTTTCTTTTTCTTTCAGGATGGCTGCGCTTTACGCTCCGCGCTCTGCCTCCCGCTCCTTATAATGATGTGCCTCCTCCAGCATCATATCTTTCACCTTCATCAGTCGGATCTGAGTACTTCTCTCGTTCTCATCCAGCTTCATGGTGATGTATTTAATGTTTGCCCGGGCTTCCGGTATGATGACATGCTCCAGAGCATTTACACGACGCCTTGTTTTTTCGATCTCGGAAGCCATAAGCTGACAGGCCTTTTCCACTTCTGCCAGACGAAGCATATCCGGCAGGATGTCTGCCAGGGATTTTACCGCTCCGTCCAGATCACTGGATGTAAAAGCAAAGCCATAGGAATAAATATCGTTGGCATCCGGTGTTCTTGTTTTGTATTCAAAAACAGGAATATCCACACTCATGACATTCTTTTTTCCGGTTTCCAGATAAACTTCCTGCTTGGGAGCCATCAGTGCCGTATTCAGCGTCTCCTCCGACATTCCTGCTTTTGCAATGACAAAATTGGTGTTGGCGCTTCGGATACCGGCTTCTACTTTTTTTCGCAGCTCCATATTCTCCCGTACCAGATCCAGGAACTGTCTCATCAGCTCGTCCCGCTTATCCTTCAGAAGCTTATGGCCACGTACTGCAGTCACCAGCTTCTTTTTCTGCTTCGTAAGCTCCATACGGGTAGGATTCACCTGTGTTGATGCCACAAATCATCCCCCCTTTATACTTTTCCGTAATACTGATCAAGGAATTTGTCATCGATACGTTTCAGCTCGCTTCTCGGAAGAATGGAAAGCAGCTTCCAGCCGATGGCCAGTGTTTCCTCAATATCACGGTTAGCCTGATAGCCCTGGGAAACATATTCCTTCTCGAAAGCATCCGCAAATTTTGCATAGATCAGGTCAATATCGGAGAGAGCTGCCTCACCAAGAATGGTCATCAGCTCTTTGGCCTCTTTACCACGGGCATATGCGGCAAACAGCTGGTTCATGGTGTTAGCATGGTCTGCTCTTGTCTTGCCTTCACCGATACCCTTATCCTTCAGTCGTGACAGAGACGGAAGAACATCGATGGGCGGTGTGATTCCCTTACGGTAAAGCTCACGGCTCAGGATGATCTGTCCCTCTGTGATGTAACCGGTAAGGTCCGGGATCGGATGGGTCTTATCATCCTCAGGCATAGTCAGGATCGGAACCATGGTGATACTTCCTGATTTTCCTTTCTGACGGCCTGCACGCTCATAAAGAGAAGCAAGATCTGTGTACATATATCCGGGATATCCACGACGTCCCGGAACCTCCTTACGAGCCGCGGAAACCTCACGGAGCGCATCCGCATAGTTTGTGATATCCGTAAGGATTACCAATACGTGCATGTCTTTTTCGAAGGCAAGATATTCAGCCGCTGTCAGTGCCATTCGCGGAGTAGCAATACGCTCAACAGCCGGGTCATTTGCCAGGTTCACAAACAGAACAGTACGATCTATAGCTCCGGTTTCCTTAAAGCTCTCTACAAAGAAGTTTGACTCCTCGAAAGTGATACCCATGGCTGCAAATACAACGGCAAACTGCTCATCTTTTCCGCGAACCTTCGCCTGTCTTGCGATCTGTGCCGCAAGCTGTGCATGGGGAAGACCGGATGCGGAGAAGATCGGAAGCTTCTGTCCGCGTACCAGGGTGTTCAGGCCGTCAATCGCAGATACACCCGTCTGGATAAACTCCTCCGGATAGCTTCTGGCAGCCGGATTCATGGGAAGTCCGTTGATATCTCTTCTTTCCTCCGGAAGGATCTCAGGGCCGTCATCAATGGGACGTCCCAGTCCGTCAAAAACACGACCCAGCATATCGCCGGATACACCAAGCTCCATGCTCCGTCCCAAGAAACGTACCTTGCTGTTGGAAAGATTGATACCTGTGGAGCTCTCAAACAGCTGCACCAGTGCATTGCTTCCGTCGATCTCCAGAACACGGCATCTTCTTGTTTCGCCATCGGCAAGCTCGATCTCACCAAGCTCGTCAAATGCTACATCTTCAACGCCCCGTACCAGCATCAAAGGGCCGGCAACTTCCTGTATGGTCCTATATTCTTTTGGCATTTTACAGGCCCTCCTTTCCCAGAAGTTCTGCAGTCTCTGCTGCCAGCTGGCGGGTTACTTTCTCATACTCTGCTGCCAGCTGATCTTCTTTTGTATATTTATAACGGCCGATCTGCTCACGTACCGGAAGCTTTACGATATCATTGATATCTGCGCCCTGTTTCAGCACATCCAGACCCGCATCATAAAATGCAAGTACCAGACGCATCATATTGTGCTGTTTTTCCAGAGATGTGTAGGTATCGATCTCGTGGAAAGAGTTCTGGTGGAGGAAATCCTCTCGGATGGAACGGGCTGCTTCCATTTTCAGTCGGTCACCCGGAGAAAGCGCATCCATACCTACCATCTTTACGATTTCTTCCAGCTCTGCCTCTTCCTGAAGAAGGGTCATCATTCTCTGACGGAGCTTCATCCAGTCATTCGCTACATTTTCGTCAAACCATCCGCCAACGCTGTCCAGATACAGAGAATAGCTGGTCAGCCAGTTGATTGCCGGGAAATGACGTTTGTATGCAAGGTTTGCGTCCAGTCCCCAGAATACCTTTACGATTCGAAGTGTCGCCTGGGAAACCGGCTCGGAGATATCACCACCTGGAGGAGATACGGCGCCGATCGCTGTCAGGGCACCCTCTCTTCCGTCTTTTCCACTGCAGATCACATGTCCGGCACGCTCATAGAACTGTGCAAGACGGGAACCAAGATATGCAGGATAACCTTCCTCGCCTGGCATCTCCTCCAGTCGTCCGGACATCTCACGGAGAGCCTCAGCCCATCTGGAAGTAGAATCTGCCATCAGTGCTACGGAATATCCCATATCACGGAAATACTCCGCAATTGTAATACCTGTATAGATCGACGCCTCACGAGCTGCAACCGGCATATCTGAGGTATTGGCGATCAGAACCGTACGCTCCATCAGAGACTGTCCTGTTTTTGGATCCTTCAGCTCCGGGAACTCGTTCAGAACGTCTGTCATCTCATTTCCACGCTCACCGCAGCCGATATAGACCACGATATCTGCCTCAGCCCATTTTGCAAGCTGATGCTGGATAACCGTCTTGCCGCTTCCGAACGGGCCGGGAACTGCTGCCACACCACCCTTGGCAATAGGGAACATAGTATCAATAACACGCTGTCCTGTTACCAGAGGTTTGGCTGGCGGAAGTTTCTTCCTATACGGACGGCCACGTCGTACCGGCCAGTGCTGCATCAGGGTCAGCTCTTTATCGCCGTCTGCTGTGGAAAGAACTGCAACGGTCTCATCCACGGTAAACTCGCCGGATTTAATTTCCTTCAGAGTACCTTTCATATTGGGAGGTACCATGATCTTCTGTGTAACAACGATAGTCTCCTGAACGGTTCCAAGAACATCGCCGCCCTCCAGCGGATCTCCCACCTTCGCAACCGGAATGAAATTCCATTTTTTGTCCCGCTTCAGGGCAGGAACCTCAACGCCTCGTTTCAGGTTGTTGCTGCCTGCTACCTTCATGATGTCATCCAGCGGACGCTGGATTCCATCGTAAATGCTTGTAATAAGGCCAGGACCAAGCTCCACGGAAAGGGGCACCTCCATGGACTCTACCGGTTCTCCCGGACGAAGTCCTGAAGTCTCCTCATATACCTGTATGGAAGCCTCATCTTCATGCATCTCAATGATCTCACCGATCAGACGCTGGCTGCTTACACGAACCACGTCATACATATTTGCATCCCGCATACCCTTGGCAATTACCAGCGGTCCTGCCACCTTCTTAATGGTTCCTCTGCTCATCTGAACCAATCACCTGCTTTCTTGTCACTCATTACTGAAAAGAATATCGGAGCCAACTGCCGTCTCCACGGATTTCTTTACATTTTCGATACCTGCACCTGTATTTCCGGAAATTCCGGGAATCTGAATGATCGCAGGCATCAGCTCCTCACTGTATTTACTGATCTCTGCGGAAAGCTGGGCCGCCAGCTGTTCCGTAATATAAATAACCGCATATTCACCGGCTGCCAGACGGTTAAGCTTCTCTTTACCATCTGCAGGATCCTCCACCGGAAAAGTATCAAGGCCAAGAGCCGCAAACCCGTAAATGCTGTTATAATCACCTAAAACTGCGATCTTATACATACATTTCCCTTGCCCTTTCCCGGATAAACTCTTCCGGAAGGCCGCTGCGCTTTCCGGTGAGAATGATCCGCACCGTCTTGATCTCATTTTCACGGGCAAGCACATAGGCTACCAGCGGTCCCAGTGAAAATGAATTGTACAGCTGAGGGCGGATGGTCTCCATGATCTGGTTATCACACCATCTCTCAAAAGCGGAAGCTGATTCCGCCAGTGCCAGAGCTCCGTCCCCATATTTCGTTTCTGCCAGATAACCCATGATCTGATCCATTCCGCTTACTGCCGCGTGGATCAGTCTCTCCTTATCCAGTGTGTCACATTCTGCCATGGCTTTTTTCATAAAGTCCGAACTTTTTCCTGTTTTGCAGGCACGGACTGCGATCCGGATATCTGCTACCGCTACCGTGGATTCCGCATACTGCCGGACGATCTCTTCTTTTGACCGTTCTCCAGCTTTTTTTATGGCATCCAGTGCTGCCCTGTCTACGATAATATCCGCAAGCTGTCCGTCTCTTGTGTGCAAAAAGGTCTCATAGGCTTCTCTTGCCGCTTCCCGCATATCCTCAGGAAAACGATCATATTCCTTATCCTTCAGGAATTTCACCATATCCTCTCCGTCAATGGAACAGTCGCTGAAAAAAATATTCGGCGCTGCCCCTTGCAGGATGCTTGCCTTCACAGCCGCTTTCAGGTTATGGAAAAGATCCTGATAGGAAAGAACAGAAAACACAGATCGGTCCGCTACCAGCGAATCCATGATCTCCCAGATCTTTTCTCTCTCCCGAGAAAGAATGGCATCCGCACCGGCTGCAGGATCACCATTTCCCCAGCCCTTCTCTGTAAGGATCTGAAGGCACTGCTGCTCATCCTGACATGCCAGAAGCTGCTCGATCGCTGCCTGATTCAGAAGTCCGGTCTCCAGAACACGTATCCGCGCCACCGCATAGGCATAATCTTCACCAAACATCATTCACGCCCTCCTTTTTGCGATGGTGTTTTACGCAAACAAAATCTTTCTTACCTGATCCAGAAGCTCATCCCGCTTCTCTGCGAACATGGCATCAATGGAACAGTTTTCCTCAATGCCGCCGTATATCAGGATAAAACCTCCGTCTATGTTTCGGGTTTCACCGGAAATTTCCAGCACACCACCCTTTTTCTGTGCCAGGCTCTTTATTTCCTCACGGAAACCTGCCGGCATACGTTCCAGATCCTTTTTTGAAAAACAGATCTCTCCTTCTCTTGGAAGAAGATATTTCTCAGCCATATTCTTAAGGATCCCAAAATATTTTTCTTCATCCAGATTCTTCACACGGTCACAGGCATCTGCGATCACATTTCCGATCAGCTCCTGCTTGGCTGCAAGAACTGCGGTACGCTTCTTCATATCTGCAGCGGAAGCTGTCCGCTCTTCATAGCTTTTCACCTTTGCCCTGGACTGTTCTTCTCTCTGCTGCCGGATCTTATCTGCCTTTTCTCCGGCTTCCCTGAGGATCTCTGCGGCTTTTTTCTCCGCATCACTGATCGTAACGGCTGCAGAAGCATCGGCCTCTTCAAGAATCTGGCTTACCATCTTCTCTAATCCTGTCATGCTCTGCCCTCCTGATGAATCAAACCTGAATTCCGCTGACTGCAAGAATGGAGATCAGAAGAGCCAGAATCGCATATGTCTCAACCATTGCAGGGAAAAGCATGGCTTTACCGAACTGCTCCGGTTTCTTGGCTACAATACCGATGGAAGCTACGGAAGTTTTTCCCTGATGGATCGCAGAAAGAAGACCTGCGATAGCGATCGGAAGACAAGCCACAAAGATCATAAGACCGGTTTCCAGGGAAATATCAGCAACACCGCCGCCCAGGATACCAACCTTGGAAAGTGCAAGGAATGCTACCAGCAGTCCGTAAATACCCTGCGTACCGGGAAGAAGCTGAAGAAGCAGAACCTTGGCAAATTTGTCCGGGTCTTCTGTTACAACGCCTGCTGCTGCACGGCCGGCTGTACCAACACCGATGGCGGAACCTATACCTGCAAGAGCTACGGAAATTGCTGCTCCCAATAATGCCCAAACGATACCACTCATAATATTAATCCTCCTTAATATCTACATATTTTGTATTTTCGCGGAAGGGGTGGAACTCTTTTCCTCCGCCCTCAAAGAATTTGCCGAAAAACTCTACGTACTGTAATCGGCAGGTGTGCACGTATGCACCCAGAAGATTGATCAGAAGGTTAAAGATATGACCAATCACAAATACAAGGATAAATACGATCCATCCCAGAATACTGTCTCCCAGCATACTTCCCATCTGGTTCATAACTGATGCGATAACTCCGGTGGCAAGCCCCAGGGCCAGAAGTCTGGAATAGGAAAGGATATCACTGACCCATCCCGTGATATTGTAAAGATCATAGGCTCCAAGCGCCAGCCTCAGGAATGGATTCTTCTTATCTCTTCCTGACATGAAGAGAATTCCCACCGCACCGATGATCGCCATCCATTTTCCGACCTGTATCATTGCCGGTGAAAGGTTCAGATCCATCTGAGAAATAGAACGGAACATGCTGCTTGGGATAAAGATCAGGATCAGTCCCATAAGAAGCAGGAACCAGAGTACTACGTCACAGAAAAAGTCGAGATATTTTTTGTCACGTAACAGCATGTAGCCCTTAAGACCCATTCCCAGAAACATATGAATCAGGCCAAACAGCATGGAGAACACCAGAAGTCGCATTGGCTCATTTAACGGTGCAAACCATACCGGCTTCACCGTGACCGGCCTGTGCAGATATACCTTCGAAAATACATCGATAAAATCTCCGAAATATCCGCCAAACATCACGCCCCAGAACAAAGTGGACAATCCACAGTACATAAAAAGCCGGATGGATTTCTGCATTCCGCTCTCCATCCTGGGGAACTTCAGAAGTACTCCCAGACAGACTGCAAAGACGATCAGTCCATATGCTGCGTCTGACAGCATCAGTCCGAAAAGAAATACATAGCAGGCTGTCATGATCGTGGAAGGATCGATCTCTCCCTTTCCGGGAAGACCAAATGCTGCCAGAACTCCCTCTCCTGCTGCTCCGAATTTGCCGTTCTGAAGGGCAACCGGAACATTTTCTCCCTCAGCATCTTCTGCTTCAAAAACAATATCGTACTTCTCCGTAAGCCGTTTCTCCATTGCAGAAACCTGTTTCTTCGGAAGATATCCTGTCACAAAAAAAGTGCTCTCCGACTGGCGGAGCTGTCCTAATACCTCATATTTCTGTGCACGGATCCGGAAATAATCGGACAAAAGCTGAAGAGAGCTCTTCCTGTCGTGAAGAGCGCGTATCTGTTCCCGGATCTGTTCGGACTCTTCCTGAATGCGTACCACTTCATTCTTAAGGTTCTCCAGCTCCTGTGCCGGAACCTCTGATACCAGCTGTGCCGGTCTTGCAAATCCCTGCATCCGAAGCGCTTCTTCCAGTTCCTGTGCCTGTGCTTTCAGGCAGACAACCACCAGGCTCAGCTTACCGGCATCATTTGAGATTTCCCGAATGTCAAAGGCTTCAAGCTGTGGTGCATCCGCTGCCAGCTGACTGTATACCTGATCCAGAGTTATATTTCCATCAATACTTCCCACAAGTACCGCTGCTTTCGCTGTACCGCCGAAGTTCATCGGAATATCCAGCTTCAGCCATGGAGCAAGAGCTGCTTCCTGCTGTTCTAGCTTAACTGCCGCCGCACTGTTCTCTGTAAGCTTCTTCCGGTATCCCTGAATTTCTCTGGCTGTTCTCAGGATCTCTTCCTGATCCCGGATAGCTTCTTCCTCCTGCTTCCTTCCGATCAGCGGTTTCCCTGCCAGGGATGCCAGCATGGATTGCTTTTCCTTCGAAAATTCATCCAGTATTTCGATTGCCTGATCACAAAGGGATGCGTTCTTCTCAAAGATCAGCCGGGCATTCATAGTATCCATCGTCTTAAGCTCCGGATCCAATTCCGCTGCATCGATCTCCAATACTCCAAGTGACTGCAGTTCTTCCAATATGGCCTTACGGTTCTTTTTCATTGCGCAGATACTGATTCGCTGCATCTGCAATACTGCCATTTTCGCACTCCCCCTCTCAGAACAAACTGTCCATTACTGTCTGGATTGCCTGCTCGTGCTTCGACTCCGCTTTCTTTTTCAAAGCTGCAAGCTCTTCCTCCGCCTGTCCAACGACAGTGTTCTCTGTACTGTGTGCACGTTCTTCGGCTACTTTCATATCAGATGCCGCCTGTTCGCCGGCGGCTGTTTCCGCCTTTCTGATAATATTCTCTGCCTCTTTCTCAGCTTCGCTGATGATACTCTGTGCACGGACGGATGCATCCTTTATCTTCTGCTGTGCTTTTGCCTCCGCCTCTTTCACTGCCTTGATCGTTTCTTGGATCATCTGATCACCGCCTCTCTGCATATCCAAATTGTACCACAATCGCTTTTTCAAAACAATGTTTGTTATGCAATTTAACGATAAATTTATTTGTATTGTGTCAAAAAGTCGTCATATATGTTATATTTTTGCCATTTTTTCGCACACTTTTTATTTGTTTATTCTATTCATATTTTTTATTTTTATTCAAAAAAGCCATCAGCCCGATGAAAATGTTTTTTACATCTTCATCAGACTGATGGCTTTCAATTATGAACAGACGGTGAATGCGGACTAACCTATTCACCCGACCTACAGTGGCTATCTGTTCTATTTGTTAATTGTACAGGTAATTTGCAATGTCTTCGCTTTTGATATTCTCAGCATCAATCCATATCGGATCAAGTAAAACCTTCTTATCAATCTTTGTTTCCTTCTTCGGTGCAGTAGACTGAATAGCCGCCCACATGGTCTGATATCCCATCGCATAAGGATTCTGTGAAAGCACTCCCAGTTCTTCCCCTTTCTGGATCGCTTCCTGCTGTTTGCTGGTTGCATCTACGCCTACCATAGCAACTTTATTTTCTCCTGTGTCCTTATTTACCTCCAGAAACATTTCAGAAACCTCGGCATTGGTGCAGAAAACACCATCCAATGCCGGATATTTATCCAGAACTTCCTTCATGGCTTCCTTCATATCATCAACCTGGTCAGAATATACGGTTTCCACCACTTTAATATCCGTATAATTTGCAATATTATCCAGAAATCCTTTTACACGCTCCTGCGCGCTCTGTGTTTTCTCCTGTGCGGAAAAAACAGCCACATTTCCCATTTTTCCAATGGCGCTGCCAAGCTTATATGCTGCATATTTGCCGATCTGTGTATTGTCTGTTCCACGGAAAGCTCTGACCAGCTTCGTATCACTGACATTGGAATCAAATGCGACCACCGGAATTCCGTTCTCTTTCGCTGCTTCCAGCTGTGCCTGACAGGAATCCACATCTCCGGCAGAAAGACACACTACAGATGGATTCTCAGCGATTACTGCATCAAGAGTATTGATCTGACTTTCTACGTCCTCTTCATCATCCGGACCCTCAAAGGTCATCGTGATCTGCTTGTCTTTTTTGAAACCATACGCCTCATTTACATCCTTGACAGCAGCTTCCATTCCTTCTTTTACTTTATTCCAGAACTCGCCTTTTTTGCTTTTGCTGACAACAGCTATTCTGGCACCTTCTTCAATAGAAAGAGTGTCATCGATCTCAGGGATCAGCGGGCTTTTTTCTTCTTCCACTTCGGTTGCTTCAGGGGTTTCCTGGACATCTGCTACAATCGGTGCAACAAGCTTTTCTACTTCTTCTTTCTGACAGCCTGTCAGCAGGGTTGCCACAGCCAACAAGGCTGCTGACGCTACTGCAGCTCTTTTCATTGTAATCTCCTCTTCCTCGCTGGTTACTGTTCTCTATGTTCTTTATCGTCTGCCTTGTCCATCCACAGTAACTTATACTTTACAAAAATCTTACATTTGGTTACTTGCTTTTTACATTATACACTTTTTCGTATTTCCGTCCAGAGTTTTTACACTTTTTTCACAAAATCCAAAAAATGCGCTTCCCTGTGGCTCTGTTTCAAACTTCATCATTTTTCCTGTTCTGGGGTGTTTGAATTCCAGACAACTGGAACAAAGTCCCAGTGATGTACCTTTTTCTCCCGAAGGATTATATTTCCGGTCTCCTAGAATGGGCAGTCCCTCATGAGAAAGCTGCACACGAATCTGATGATGCCGACCTGTTTCCAGCCTGATCTTAAGAAGTGTCCGGGATTTTCCGTTTATCTCCTGCTGATCCAGAACTTTATAGTGAAGGATCGCTTTTTTTGCTCCCGGTGTATTGGCAGACACCACCTGAGACATGTTGGCTTTTCCATTTTTTTTCAGATAGTCTGTAAGAGTCCCTTCTGAGCTCTTTGCTTTTCCCTCTGTTACTGCCAGGTAATATTTTCCGGCGCCTCCTGCCATCATCTGTTTACTCAAATTTCCTGCTGCTTCGGATGTTTTCGCAAATACAAGAATGCCTTCTACTGGCTGATCAAGGCGATGTACTACTCCCAGATATGGGATCTTTCCCGGTGTTTTTTGTGCCAGATAATTTTTCAGGGCACTTTCCATATCCATTGTTCCTATTTTTGCTGCCTGCACCGGCATTCCTGCTGTTTTTCTGCACACAAGGATCTCTTTGTCTTCATATAAAATATTTTCTTCAATCTGATAATTCCACATATTTTCTCATCTTACTTCCTTTCTCACAGAAGTATAACTGATGATGTTTTTGATGGCAACTGATAAATATAACTGTTCGGAAAATCTCTGATCGAAAATTTTGCTCTCTGCTCGGATCATATTATTTTATCCAGGGCTTTTCGGAACGGTTATATACTTAATATATGCAATCTTATATACACAACGAGACGGTCATCACTTTTTTTACTTTTACAGTTTCCAAAAATGATGACCGTCTCAACACTCTTCGTTATTCAATTTTTCTTCCTCTTCGTTCTTTCGAATAAAGTTTTCTTGTTATACTTATTATACTTATCAATCGAAATCTTTGATTTTATATACTTTATAAAATAATTTCGATTCTCTTTATTCAATTTTGAAATTTTTCTTTTTCAGATTCTCTCTTCTTTTTTATTTCCTGCTCATAAACGACTGATATATGTAAGTATATCTCTTCGATTATTTAGAAAGTTTTATAGATCAGAAATCATTTTTTACGATGTTTGATTTCCTGTTTATCTGAAGAATTTCGGTGGTTATACTTTTTCCTGTTCACTAAACAATTCTGGACTTAACTTCTTAAATTCAAAACCATTTGTCATCTCTGTACTTTGCGATCTGCTGATTCAAATCGACCTATTGGGATTTTCTCCTCTGCAGTTCTTTAAAGTATCCTGGAAAAAAGTTCCTGCCCGATTCTTCTGTTTTAATATCCTCTCAGATATTCTTCTGATGCAAAGCTTCAATCCATATCCTAATGGTTCTGATATGCATTTCAAAGTATCGTTCTCATCTTCACGTTTGTTCTTGGAATCTCTTCTTTCCAACGAACCGGTGAGTTGAGGGTTTTACTCTTTCGGGAAATATTTCTTTACATATTTCCTGAAATCTTTGTATCAGGTGTGTGACAGTTGTTCAATATGAGTTACCGATTCTATATTACCTGAAATACTGATTTCCTTTTGTTTCTGATTTCTTAAAATATAAGTAAGATTTAAGAGGATCTTATTTATATTTCATAAAAGAAACTTCTGTTTTCTTAAGGTGTATCATATGTGATCTGTATCAGGTCTTTCTTGCAGGAAATTCGGTTCCTGTCACTCTCATATTGATGATGGTGTTTGTTTATGTTCCCACTGGAATCACCTTTTCCTTTCTTCATCCTTCATGTGCATCTATGCTATGAATTGAATGATTTTCTTTTTGTTTTTCTCTTGTTGTTTTTGATGGTCTTATAATAACATCGTTGCGAGTATTTGTCAATACATTTTTGTGTTTTTATGCTATTATTTTTATTTATTTGTTTTATTATGTGTTTATATTTTATAATTTGTTTGTATTTTTTATTATTTTCTGTTAATTTATGCTGTTGTGAAGTTGTGAAGAACGGGAGGGTATGTTGCGAACGGACGGCCGGGAAGGACGGGAGGGGCGGGTGAGGCTTCGGAGATCTAGTGCTTCTAAGGCTGCGGGAATTCTGCTAAAACCGCTGAAAAAATCCCAGAACTCGCTAACGCTCAAACAGCTGGGATTTTTCCAGCAACGCAGCCTCCCCGCGGCCTAAGAAGTACTACGACTCCTGCAGAGTCACCCGCCCCTCCCGTCCTTCCCGGCCTGACTTTCGAACATGGAAAGTTAGTTAGAAAAGTTTCTGTGTGACTGTATTGGCCCTGCAAACATTGCAATGTTTGTACTTTGCAATATTTGCAGGGGATTGAGATAAACTTTATTCGAAAGAACGAAGAGGAAGAAAATTAAATAACGAAGAGTGTTGAGACGGTCATCATTTGTTAAGCTTTTCTTGATATTTTTACCGGGGCTGGGATTTGTCTCTGGGAATGTCAGCGTGAGGTGTCCTGTGGGGAGCAGGGGATTCGGAGTGAGCCTTTGGTCATACTTGGCGGCTGAGGTGACCTGTGGAAAGGTATTCTGCGGATACAGGCCGCAGAATAAGGCCCATCTGTCTGAGCCAGGTACGCATCAGCGTACATGGCGAGTTATGGGCCGGCCTTTTCACAGGTTGCCTCAGACGCTTAGTATGACCAGGCGAAACGACAGCCTCTGCTCCCCACAGGACACCTCACGCGTCCGCATCATCCACATCCCATAAATAAGTATCCATAACCTTAAAAGTAAAAAAGCAGACCGGCAACCTCGATTAAAACGGTCACCAGTCTGCAAAACAACACGGAAATTCTTAAATTACTATATTCCGCTCTGCAGCATATTCATGAACACAGCTCCAACGCCTTCACGCTCTACATATGTTCAATCCCTGCATCTATTTACGATTATAATTGATCAGACAACCCTTAAGGATGATCTCTCTCTCATCATCTGTCAGCTCACCCAGAGTTACATCGAACTCCTTCAAAGAATCACCTTCAACAGTATATCCCTTGATCACGTCTGCTTTTTCCTCAACCGCCTTGCGGATTCCCGGGAAGAACAGATAATCACCGTTCTTGAACGGAAGATTTCCGGACGGGATCAGGAATGGAAGCATACCCCAATTGATCAGATTGGAACGATACCTCTTGGTTGCATACTCATTGGCAATGTTTGCCCAGCCGCCAAGTACCTTCTGGCAGGATGCAGCCTGCTCTCTGGCAGAGCCATCGCCCGGTTTCACTGCAAAGATAGTACTTCCTACGCCAAGGTTGGTCTTATCTACATCCGGATAAGTCTTGTTGATGGTTTTAATAACCGGTTTCAGTTCCGGAACAGCCTCTGCCGGGCAGTTACCTGCCTGGATCGCCTTCTGTGCTGCCTGGATCTCTTTTGCACGGCCAACATAAGCCGGATCCTTTCTGGACAGTGTGAACTCTGCAAGTCCAAGCGGATTGGAACGATAGGAGGATGTCTCACCGGACGGGATCAGCTCGTCAGTGGTAGTAACCGGATCGTGGATCTCGGAAACAACCTTCAGGATCAGGTTGTCTGCAAGTGCAGCCATCTCCGGCCAGTCTTTGATATTCGGTCCAAACTGGATTTCTACGCTTGGATCTGCCACGCCCTTGCTGTCAAATACACGGTTCTCGTAGATAGACTTATCGAAGTAGTATTTATGCTCGGAATAGCTTCCGTCGAACTCCTCTGCTGAGGTAAGGAATCCCTTGTTTGCTGCTGTAGCTGCAATGGAACGTGCATCCATAAGTGCAACCGAAGAGATTTGACCGTTCTGGATCTTGGAGCCTTCACGGTTCGGGAAGTTTCTGGTTGTATGACGGATACTGAATGCATTGTTTGCAGGTGTATCTCCGGCACCGAAGCACGGTCCGCAGAATGCAGTTTTCACAACTGCGCCTGTTCCGATCAGTTCTGCAAGAACACCATTCTTAGCCAGTTCCATGTAGATTGGAGTACTTGCCGGGTATACACTTAAGGTGAAGGCATCATGGCCGATATTTTTGCCCTTGAGGATATCTGCTGCAGCGCAGATATTCTCGAATCCACCGCCTGCACAGCCGGCGATGATGCCCTGCTCAACATAAAGCTTGCCATCAACTACCTTGTCTCTCAATGTGAACGGAATCTTTCCGTCAAGGCTTACCTGTGCTCTCTTCTCCACATCTGCAAGGATATCGTCAAGGTTTGCCTTCAGCTCATCGATGGTGTAGGTGTTACTTGGGTGGAACGGCATTGCGATCATTGGTTTGATCTCACTGAGGTCGATCTCTACACAGCCGTCATAGTATGCAACGTTGCCCGGTTTCAGTTCTTTGTAATCCTCCGGTCTTCCGTGGATCGCATAGAATTCCTCGATCTTCGCATCTGTCTGCCAGATGGAGGAAAGACATGTGGTTTCTGTTGTCATAACATCAACACCGATACGGAAATCTGCGCTTAAGCTGGCAACGCCTGGTCCAACGAACTCCATAACCTTATTCTTCACATAGCCGTTGGCAAAAACCTCGCCGATGATGGCAAGCGCTACATCCTGCGGTCCTACACCCGGACGTGGAGCACCTTTCAGATAAATAGCAACTACTCCTGGCATATTAATATCGTATGTCTGGCAGAGAAGCTGTTTTACAAGCTCCGGTCCGCCCTCTCCCATAGCCATGGTTCCAAGTGCTCCGTATCTTGTATGACTGTCGGAACCGAGGATCATCTTTCCGCCGCCTGCAAGCATTTCTCTTGCAAACTGATGGATAACTGCCTGATGAGGCGGTACATAAACTCCGCCGTACTTTTTGGCACAGGTGAGACCAAACATGTGGTCATCTTCATTGATGGTTCCGCCTACTGCACAGAGGGAGTTATGGCAGTTGGTCAGTACATATGGTACCGGGAACTTCTCAAGTCCTGAAGCTCTTGCAGTCTGGATGATTCCCACAAATGTGATATCATGGGAAGTCAGTTTATCGAATTTGATCTGAAGTTTCTCCATGTTATCGGATTTATTATGAGCCTTGAGAATAGAATATGCGATGGTATTCTTAGCAGCCTCTTCTTTCGCTACAGGCAGATCAGCCTGGTTCTCGGGAATGATTTCCTGTCCGTTCTGAAAATAAACGCCGGTATCGTAAAGTTTCATTTCGTTTCCTCCAATCTGTAATGATTCTTTTTTTCATAATTTCGTTTATTATAGAGGATTTTTACACATTAGTCAATAAAAGTGAACACACCTGGTGCATTGTTTTGCGTACAAGCGTTATTGCCCTGTGCTTTACTTTCCCTGCAAAATCCGCTATACTGAAGACCATATCGGACGGATATTCATATTCTGCCGGCTGTGGCAGTTTCAATACGGAGGTACTGTTTATGTTTCGTTTATGGGGAAAAATATGGAAAGACAATCGCATGCTTCAGGACACCGTTGTCTGTGATGACAGCGATGATACCAGAACCCACAAGATCTTTCACGGACTTGAGGAAATCTGTTATCAGATGGATCTGGGAAATCCTATCTGGCTGGATGCCACAGTGCGGGATTTCAAAAAGCATGATAAGGCCCGCTTTTATCAGGATAATTTCATTGAACATATTGAATTCGACTACCTGGAGATCCAGGTGATCGAGGAAGACTGAGTAACATATAAAAGGACGCAGGAAAGCCACGAATGCTTATCCTGCGTTCTCTTTTTTCAGAAATCCCCAATCTGGGAGGTATATTTCAGAAGATCACGCTTACTGCTTTTAATGAAGTTTATGCTCTCAGCCAGGAGAAAAACGTAACGCTCCGTATGGCAGCTTACATGGTTGCGATCAAGAGGATCACCACAGCCGGCAAGCTCCGTGGCGGCCCGATCTCCATGGGGTGATAAGGTATAGCTGATAAATTCCTTATCTTACACAACTGCATACATAAAAAAGCTCTCCGGCGGATACAGAGAATCGTATCTGCCGGAGAGTTTTTTTGCATCCGGTTCCCTTATTCCGGAATATCTTTGTGTACATTTCTGTATTTTCTCAAATATACCGGGATATGTTTTTACTCTGCATTCATAAACTCCCGTATGATCTCCCGCATGATCTCTTCCTCCTCCGGAGAAAGCATCTTGCTGAAGTGACTTCCGGTAGCAGCCGTCTGACGGATACTTCTGGTGATCTTATCTACGATTTCTTCCTGCAGAACAGGATCCGGCTTTTCTGCGACCGGTACTTCCTCCACCCAGGTACGGACCTGTTCCACATAATCTGCAAGAGAAGCCATCACAAGCTCTTCCTTATAAGAAAAGTCCAATGCCTGACGAAGAAGAAGCAGTACTACCGGCACTGCCGCCCCTATATAAAGATAAAGCATAGACAATCCTTCCCTGTATCCCAGTCTGCTGTTGAGAAAAACAGACATTCCAAAAAGAAATGTACAAAACAGTGACGGATACCACACAAATCGGTTCATCCGATGCCAGAGCCTGTCCCTTGATTTCCACAGGTTCAGCCATTTTTCTTTGAGATTCTGTAATCGCTGCGTATTTCGGATCATTCTTCGGTAGGTAAGGTTTGTTGCCAGCATCCCCAGACCGCCGATACATCCCATGGATGTCATGACGTAAAGCGGGATGTTCAGCTTCATGATCATCTCCAGCATAAGCCCTCCCTTTTTCACTGCCGCACAGTGCCTGAGCGTGCTTTTGTTCTTTAGCCGCACTGCTCATCGCCTTAGGAATATTATACTTCTATATAACTTAACTGGAAAGAATTTTCGTTCGTCAAATGCTGCCCCTGTTTTCGGTCTTTTTACATTTCCTGCAGTGCTTTGACTACATTTTCAAATTTCATGAAGTGAGAAGCCTTTACGAGGATGGTATCTCCAGGTTTCACATATGTGTTCAGGTTCTTAAGAAGGCTTTCCAGATCTTTTTCCCGGATGACTGTCAAGTCCGGATTGGTCTGAGATGCTTTTTCCGCGATATGGGCTGCAAGTGGTCCTACGCAGATGCATGCATCGATCCTGCACTGACCTGCATGAACGCCTACACCTTCATGAAGTGCAGCTTCATCCGTTCCAAGCTCACCCATATCGCCAAGGATGGCAACCTTTCTTCCAAGTCCGTCCTGAAGAACATCCAGGGACGCCTTCATGGACATGGGATTTGCGTTGTAGCAGTCATCTACGATCATGAATTTATCGGTCTCGATCATATTGAATCTTCCGCTGACCGGTTCCAGGCTTTCGATGCCATTTTTGATCTGCTCTGCATTCAGTCCGTAAAGTCTGCCCACAGCTGCTGCTGCCAGTGCATTGGATACCATATGACGTCCCGGCATTGGAATATCTACATGAAATGTCTGGAACTCTCCGTTCTCTGCCATTTTTCCCTTCAGACAGATGTCACAGCTCATTCCCTTCAGGCCACGGCTTTCCACATTTTCACAGGTAACAGAAGCATTTTCTCCGTTTCCGAAAAATACCGGCTGCATGCTGTTGTATTCCTTTACTGTGGAGAGCTTATCATCATCACCGTTAAGTACGATATTTCTCTTCACATACTGAAAAATCTCTGTTTTTGCCTTCAGGACGCCGTCTCTGTCCCCAAGGTTTTCCAGATGGCAGGTTCCGATGTTTGTGATCACGCAGGTGTCCGGTTTTGCGATCTTTGCAAGACGGGTCATCTCACCGAAATCACTGATTCCCATTTCCAGAACTGCGATCTCATCTTCATCACGAAGGCGGAATACTGTCAGTGGAAGTCCCAGCTCATTGTTGAAATTCCCCTGGGTTTTCAGTGTACGGTATTTTTCCTTCAGCACAGAGGCGATCACCTCTTTTGTGCTGGTCTTTCCAACGCTTCCTGTGATTCCCACAACCGGAATATCAAGCTGCTCCAGATAAAACTCCGCAATGTCTTTTACTGCCTGAAGGGAGGAGCCTACCTGGATATACGGATGATCCGCCCCTTCAAGAGTTCTCTCGGATAAGGTCGCGAGTGCACCTGCTTCCATTACCTGCGGGATAAAACGGTGAGCATCCACACGCTCTCCTACTACCGGTACAAAAAGACCTCCTTTTTCCACCTTACGGCTGTCCGTTGTGATCGCAGTCACTTCCTCCTGAAGTTTTTCCTGCGGGCCGTGGTAAATACCATTGCAGACTTTTGTGATATTTTCCAATGTAAGATTTTTCATGAATAAAATCCTTTCTTTTGCCAGAAACTCCTCCTGTCAACAGGAGGAGTTACGGTCAGATATTTTATTTGCTGTATTTCTTAAAAGAAATGCGGATCAGTTCCTCACAGAGGTCCGGATAGTCAATTCCCAGGACCTTTGCTTCCTGAGGGATCAGACTGGTGGGTGTCATTCCCGGAAGTGTGTTTGCCTCCAGGCAGTACATATCACCGTTTTCTTTCATCATGAAGTCAAAACGTGCATAGCCCTCAATGCAGAGAGCCTTTGCGCCAGCTTCCGCATAATGCTGCATTTTCTCGGTCAGTTCCGGTGAGATCTCAGCCGGACAGGTTTCTACTGTGGAGCCTGCCTGATATTTGTTCTTGTAATCATAAAAGCCCTGCTTCGGTGCGATCTCGATGATCGGATAAGCCTTTCCGTCTACAACTGCAACGGAAAACTCACGGCCCCTGATATACTCTTCAACAACTACCTCATCTTCATAAGAATAAGCACCATCAATGGCATCCTCATATTCTTTCTGGTTGTTTACAATATAAACACCTACGCTGGAACCACCGCAGCATGTTTTTACAACAACAGGAAATTCCATACCAAGATCATGGATGTTTCTTGTACAGTTTTCTTTCAGCATGGAGACGCCCTTCGGTGTCGGTACCTGATCCATGAGAAAGATCTTCTTGGTGAGACCCTTATCCATAGCAAGGGCACTGCTTAAATATCCGGTTCCTGTGTAACGGATCCCCAGAAGATCGAAGGTTGCCTGAACCTTTCCATCCTCTCCGTTGGAACCGTGAAGTCCCATAAATACAATGTCTGCTGCCTGACACAATTCCAGTACATTCGGTCCGAAAAAGCTTCTTCTTGTTCGTTTGATCTCTTCGATATCATCATCGAAGCTTCTCATATACTCTGCCGCAGAATCTACCTCATAATCTTTATCTCCAAAGGGCTCATCCCAGTCCACCGGCTCCAGTCCGCAGAAAATATCTACAAGAATGGCATTATGGCCTTTTTTACGAAGTGCCTTGCAGACACCGGTTCCTGTTACGATGGAGATCTCTCTTTCTGTACTGGTTCCGCCTGCCAATACAACGATATTCATACTTTCATCTCCCTTGATGATCTTGTGTTTTCTTTTTTCGTATTGTTTTAATATTTCTTTTAATCTCTTATTCATAAACTACGATTGGTACTCCTACACTAATATTATTATAAATGATTGCCGCCTTATCCTTCGGGGTGTTTACACAGCCATGAGAACCATTTGTGATATAGATCTGCCCGCCATACTGTGAACGCCAGCTTGCGTCATGGATTCCGACTCCTCCGGAAAACGGCATCCAGTATGTAACCGGTGATGCATATCCAGGTCCCTTCAAAACTGCCGGTGAACGCATGGCATCCAGTGCAAAGCATCCGGTCGGTGTGGAATGGCCCTTTCGGACACAGCCGGTAACTACCGGTGTATCTACCAGAAGCTGTCCGTCTTTATAGAATACCATTCTCTGGTTGGTCAGGTCAATCTCTACATATGTATTTCCGATATCATTGGTATCTCTGCAAAGTCCGCTGTAAGCATACGCCGGCTGTCTCACTTCTGTAGTTCCTGCAAGAATGGCATTATAAAGCCATTCAGTCTCTGCGGTCTGATCGATAGCCCATCCGTAATCACCGCCTTTAATGGTTTTCTGGCGGCCATCGTAGGTGGTAAATGTCCTCGTGCAACCAAAGGTATCATATTTATATCCCAGGCTGTTCACATAAGCTGCAACCTGATCTTTATTTACTATATAATCTCCGTTTGCGTCCCTGACCAGCCAGTCTTTGATGGTATTTCGGTCAAGCTGTTCCGACCGGTCCGAAAAATCATAGGTGATCACGCAGCTGGTAAGCTTGTTCATCTGGTCACAATCTTTTTTCAGAGCTTCATCGTCTTTATATATCGATGGTTTTTTGTAGCAGTTTTTCTTTTCCAGACTAACTGTTTTGTCTCCTGCGGAAACAGCTGCACGGATCACCTTCTGAACCTTTTTTGTATCCAGGGTCGTTCCTTCTTTTTCCGGCTGGATCTCGTAGGTTTCGCCATTATCCTTAATGCATGCGTCTGCAGGCTTTTCCATATTGTCCTTCTGCATGCATTTCAGATTCTTCACAGCCTCTGTCAGCTTGTTCTGATCTTCATAAGCAGTATCCGTTGCCAGTGTATATTTTTTCTTCTGATTAAAAGCAAGGAACCATTTGTACCGGGCCTGTTTCTTGATCAGCTTTTTGGCTCCGCCACCCGGCTTGTAGACCAGTCCGGCTTCTTTTGCGGTAATGCTCTCTTTTCCGTTGTTTCTTGTATCAACGGTAAGAACATATGCCTGCACTTCCTTTGCAAGAAGCTTTTCTGTTTCATCTGCAGTTTTATAGGAGCAGTTAAAACCATTCACCTGAGATCCCGGCAAAAAATGATCTGTAAAATAGTGTACACCATATCCATAAGCCCCTGCTGTAAGGATCAGCAGGATCATGATCAGTGCAATGACCAACTTTTTGCCTGTTTTCATTTTTTCTTTTTCCTCATCCATGAGCTCTCTCCAATAGTTATGACTGCCCGGTATTACGCATGCTGAAATACCGGGCAGTCTGATGTGATCGATTTATTTCTCCAGAAGTTTTTCCACACTTACAAGCTTCACACAGAGAACAAATACCTCTGCTGCCTTGCCAAGCTCCTCAACGCTCGGGTAGCTTGGTGCAATACGGATATTGCTGTCTTTCGGGTCCTTTCCATATGGATAGGTTGCGCCCGCTCCAGTCATAACAACGCCTGCTTCTTTTGCTTTGGCAACGATGGCTTTCGCACAGCCTTCCATAGAATCAAAGGAAATGAAATATCCGCCGTGAGGTTTGGTCCACTCACCGATTCCAAGTCCGTTAAGCTCTTTATCCAGTGTTGCGAGAACAAGCTCGAATTTCGGACGAAGGATGTCTGCGTGTTTCTTCATATGCTCATGCAGTCCGTTGATATCTTTGAAGAAACGAACGTGACGAAGCTGGTTCAGTTTGTCGTGTCCGATGGTCTGTACAGTCATGTATTTGCGGAAGTCATCCAGGTTCGCCTTGGATGCAGCAACTGCTGCGATACCGGAACCAGGGAAGCTTACCTTGGAGGTAGAAGTAAATTTATAAACAATGTCCGGATTTCCTGCTTTCGCACACTCATCAAGAATCTCAAGAAGGAAATCCTGATTGTCATCATAGAGATGATGGATGCTGTAAGCGTTATCCCAGTAAATACGGAAGTCCGGTGCAGCCGGCTTCAGATGCGCAAAACGCTTAACTGTTTCTTCGGAATAGGTGTAGCCCTGCGGATTGGAATATTTCGGAACACACCAGATTCCTTTTACTGCCGGATCTTCATTGACATATTTCTCAACCATGTCCATATCCGGGCCTTCCGGAGTCATCGGAATGTTGATCATCTCAATGCCGAAAAATTCTGTGATACGGAAATGACGGTCGTATCCTGGTACAGGACAAAGGAATTTCACCTTGTCAAGCTTGCACCATGGTGTATTTCCCATTACTCCGTGGGAATAGGAACGTGCAATGGTATCGAACATTACGTTCAGACTGGAGTTCCCATAGATGATGATGTTCTCTGGCTCTACCTCTGACATCTCACCGAGAAGTCTCTTGGCTTCCGGGATTCCGTCGATGACTCCATAGTTACGGCAGTCCACACCGGTCTCACATTTCAGATCTGCATCCCCTGCAAGTACTTCCATCATTTTCATGGAAAGATCAAGCTGATCCGGTGCAGGTTTACCACGGGACATATCCAGTGCCAGACCTTCGGCTTTGATCTCGTCGAACTCACGGTCGAGTTCTTTCTTTAAATCGAGTAGCTCTTCCCTGCTCATCTCACAATATTTTTTCATAAGTTTGCTTCTCCTCTTTTTGTGCACAGTTTCATATCTGCGGTTGCTGTGTTTCTTCTGTTAACGATTTCTGTCTGTCAGGAATTCTCTGCAAAATCTCTTCCGCAAAAAACAGCCACAGTTTCACGGAAGCGGGAAGCCTCTGCCCCGGCAGAAAATCTCTGCGTACATTTTAGTATGTAAAAGCGCTGTTGTCAAATCTTTCGTGAAAAATCCTGCACTTCTCTTGCACAGCATCCATTTTTCCTCTATACTGGAAAAAACATTATTATGGCGTTTTTATGGATTCATGTCCCGGTCAGCCGGATCTGGTACAGTAATCTCCGGAAATGCTATATAAAAATGCTATATATATCTTATAAATTTACTATTATGAAAGAGGTATTGATCATCATGTGGATTGCAGATGGATGGAAAGAATATGAAGTTATTGATACATCAAAAGGAGAAAAGCTGGAGCGCTGGGGGGATTATCTTCTGGTTCGTCCGGACCCGCAGGTAATCTGGGATACTCCCCGCAAAAACCGTGGCTGGAAGCATATGAACGGACATTATCACAGAAGCAGCCGTGGCGGCGGTGAGTGGGAGTTCTTTGATCTGCCTCATCAGTGGGAGCTTCATTACAAGAACCTTACTTTTAATCTGAAGCCTTTCAGCTTCAAGCATACAGGACTTTTCCCGGAGCAGGCTGTGAACTGGGACTGGTTCGGTGAAAAGATCCGCAATGCAGGACGCCCGATCAAGGTCTTAAATCTTTTTGCCTATACCGGCGGCGCTACTCTGGCTGCAGCTGCAGCCGGTGCTTCCGTTACTCACGTGGACGCTTCCAAGGGTATGGTGAACTGGGCAAAAGAGAATGCTGCTGCTTCCGGACTTTCCGGTGCGCCGATCCGCTGGCTTGTGGATGACTGCGTGAAGTTCGTAGAGCGTGAGATCCGCAGAGGAAATCATTATGATGCGATCATTATGGACCCACCTTCTTACGGCCGCGGACCTAAGGGCGAGATCTGGAAGATCGAGGATGCAATC
This sequence comes from Ruminococcus sp. SR1/5, assembly GCF_000209835.1. Taxonomy (NCBI): domain Bacteria; kingdom Bacillati; phylum Bacillota; class Clostridia; order Eubacteriales; family Oscillospiraceae; genus Ruminococcus; species Ruminococcus sp. SR1/5. The sequence goes on from NC_021014.1 coordinate 2,153,676, forward strand.
CATCCGCTGATCAAGCTTTGTACGAAGATCCTCAGCGATGATCCGCTGTTTTTCCTGGTAAATTCCTATACTACAGGTCTTGCTCCGGCTGTTCTGACTTATATGCTTGCCACGGAGCTAAAACCCTGGAAGGGTAATGTGGAGTCACAGGAGATCGGACTTCCTGTAACAGAAAGTGGTCTGGTTCTTCCTTGCGGAGCTTCCGGACGGTGGAGCTCCTCCCGGTAGGATAAGGATGTTGTGGCATCCTTATTAGCTGGCACTTTTTTTCTGCTGTTGCAAACTGCTGTAAATGAAGATTTTTCCTTTCAGGGGGACACTTTAGCGTGGGCAGGGTTGCGAGAAGGGGAAGCACTCGGAGTTAGCGAAGGCCGTCTCCCCTTCTCGCGCTCTTCCCCTCCTGGCCACGCCGCTGTTCTGCGTTGTGAAATGTGATTCTGTATTGGCGGGATGATGGATTCTACTGTGTTGGATGTGAAGCGTTGTGCCGATTTTTATCCTTACTATTCAATGGTAATATTCCGCGAGGTGTTTTTTATGAGCGAAGGTCACAGAAAGCCCGAGACATACCGCGCGAATTTATACGATCAGTATAAATTCTGTGCATCACAAAGCGTATTACTGAAAACGGAGTGAACAGTAACTTTTTATCAGGTATCTTTTTGTATTTTCTGATTATTTGTATTGAAACGCTTTTTTGATAGGTCTATAATATAGAAAAAAGGAGCGTGATCTTTATGAGTACGGAAACTACGAAGGATACTCTTCCTTTTACCTGCACGCCGGCTTATGACCGGGATGCCTGTAAGGGATGTGTCTGTTCTACCTGCTATGAACAGGAATTTTGTGACCGGTGCAGCTCCTGTGTAGAGCAGGGACATCGGAAGGAACGATGCAATGCTTATGAGGGAGCCTACAATTACTAACCAAAAAAGGATCTGAAAAAGGCAGAACTATTTGTAAAATCTCGCCTTTTACAGATCCTTTTTATTATTATCCACCACCCAACAGATCGACACAGCCTCCCCTCCTCGACACCCCCGAATTCCGCACCCTGTCAGAACATTCACGCCCACCACAACGCCGAACAGCGGCGTGGCCAGGAGGGGAAGAGCGCGAGAAGGGGAGACGGCCTTCGCAACTCCGAGTGCTTCCCCTTCTCGCAAATTACCGCCTTCCAAAAGGCCGAACCTTTATCCTAAAAATAAAAAATAAAAAAATAAAAACATATAAAAAAAGAGACCGTCAGACCAATAAAGTCCAACAGTCTCAAAAAAGAAAAAAATCTTTTTATTCTTACACTTTTTTATTTATTCTTAACTTTTTCAAGCATCTCCTCAGCTCTCTCAATCTCACTCTTCTCATCCTTCGGAAGAACAATATTAAGAATAATCGCAAATACCGCTGCCGGAACAATACCGGAACCGCCGAAGATCAGGCTGATCGCCTGTGGCAGATGCACCAGGATCGCTGTATTGGAGCCAAGTCCATAACCAAGACCAAGTGCTACGGAAACGATCGTAACATTTCTCGGTCCGATCGGCCACTTGGTGATTAACTGGATACCGCTGACAACAATAGATGAGAACATCATAACAGCAGCGCCGCCAAGAACACTCTGCGGCATGATGGAGATCAGTGCAGCAAGCTTCGGGAACAGTCCGCATGCGATCAGGAAGATTCCTCCTGTAGCGATACAGAAACGGTTTACAACCTTATTCATTGCAACCAGACCAACGTTCTGGCTGAAGGATGTGTTCGGAAGCACACCGAACAGTGCTGCGAAGGAAGATCCAAGTCCGTCACACATAACACCACCGGAAAGCTCTTTGTCTGTAGCCTCTCTTCCAAGACCACCCTCTGTGATTCCGGAAATATCACCAACTGTTTCAACTGCAGTTACAATAAACATGATCAGGATCGGCACGATCGCACGTGCGTCAAACACCCATTTTACAGGCATCAGTGCCGGTACCGCAAACCATTTTGCCTGAGCAACCTTGTCCCAGTTGAGAACCCAGGCCTTTGTAGCCTCCACAGTAGCACCTGTGTCATCTACATATGTAAATGTTGTAGGAAGTACCATAGCCATGATACTTACCAGAATGTATCCCACGATAATACCGATGAGGATTGAAGAAAAGCTTGTGAAGCCTTTTGTTCCATGCTTCAGTACAATGATCACGATCAGAACTACAAAGCCTACGAAAAGGTTTTCAAGAGAACCGTAATCCTTTGCGGAGCTTCCGCCACCGAAAGAGCTGATTCCCACACCGATCAGTGAAAGACCGATTGAAAGTACAACCGTACCTGTTACAACAGATGGGAAAAAATTTTCTCAAGGGCTTCAGAAAGCTTCCCAGAACAGTCTCAAAAAGACCGCCGATAAAGCAGGCTGCCATGATTGAACCATAGGCAACGATACCATTTCCCATGACTCCGGCAACGCTCTGACATACGCCGATGAAGCCTGAACTTGTTCCCATAACGATAGGAAGCTTGCCACCGACCGGTCCGATCGTAAAGACCTGTACAAGTGTAACAATTCCTGCGATCAGCATTGCATTCTGAAGTAATGCAACCTGAAGATCCCCTCCTGCTTCGATCCCGCAGGCAGCTGTGATGATCAGAAGCGGGGTAAGATTACCCACAAACATGGCAAGCACGTGCTGCAGTCCAAGGGGAATTGCCACCTTAAGAGGTGGGCGTCCGTCCAGCTCATAAGGGCTGGCTGTGTTTTTCTCCTGTTTTTCCATAATGAATCCATCCTTTCTTTCCCTATGTCCTGACGATAACATAAAAAGAAGGCAGTTATACCCACTGCTGAATATAACCGCCCTGTTATCTGTCAGTACACGTATCGTGTCTCTTCTGTTTCGACACTCTTATCTGAACTGTTATTTCAGACTCCTGAAAAACGGGTTCATTATACAGTATCCCAACATCTATATCAAGTGTTAATTAACAAGTTGTTGATTTTTTGCAGCTTTTTTGCCTGGCTCTCACTCCAGAGCTCATCGGCCTGTTTTTTCCATACCTCTGCATAGTGATCACACTTTGCACAGAGATGCTCCGCTGTTTCCGGAGACTGAAGATCTGTAGATTTCGCTCCTGCACGTTCAACCATCTTGCGGAGAAGCTCAGGATTTTCAAGCATCGGGCATGGACGAAGCATGTTTTTGTTGAACGGCTGACCCTTGTGATACTCCATAAAGATCGGGCTCTTCAGCGCCTCAAGGAGTGTACATTCTTTAATGTTCGCATTGGAGAAATGAATGAATACACAAGGATCCACATCCCCGTTTGCATTGATATGGAGGTAACGACGGCCACCTGCGATACATCCGCCTACATACTCTGCATCGTTCTGGAAGTCCATAGTGAAGAGAGATTTTGTGGCACGGAATCTGCGGACGCTGTCATACATTTTGATTCTCTGCTCCGGTGTGGGGAGGAGATCTGCTGCTGCATCATTTCCAACCGGCATATAGTGGAAGAACCATGCAAAATAAGCTCCGCACTCGATCAGATGATCAAAATACTCCTCACTGCTTACTGCATCTACGTTTGCGGATGTGTAGCATGTGGAAACACCGAACGGAAGGCCGTGGCTCTTCAGAAGCTCCATGGCGTGCATAACCTTCTGATATACACCATCACCACGACGTCCGTCTGTAGTTGCCTCTGTTCCCTCAAGGCTGATAGCCGGAACGAAGTTTTTCACACGGAGCATTTCCTGACAAAATTCTTCGTCAATAAGAGTTCCGTTTGTGAAGGAAAGGAACTCGCAGTCCGGATTCATCTCACAGATCTTAATGAGATCCTTTTTGCGGACCAGTGGCTCACCGCCTGTGTAGATGTACATATAGGTTCCCAGTTCTTTACCCTGTTTTACGATAGAATCGATGGTCTCAAGATCCAGGTTCAGCTTGTGGCCATACTCTGCTGCCCAGCATCCTGTGCAATGAAGGTTACATGCGCTGGTAGGATCAAGAAGAATTGCCCACGGTACATTGCAGTCATTCTCTTCTGATACCTTTTCCTGCGTTGCGCTTCCCTTAAGACTGGCATTTACAATAAAGTTGCGGAAAAATGTCTGGCGTACGCCGGCATCCAGCTGATACATACGAAGGATCAGCTGATACCAGTTGTCCTTTGCCTCGATGGAGTGACGGATCGCATTTCTCTGTCCTGCATACCAGCCATCCGGTGTTACTTTATCAACCATTTCCATGATCTTCGGTATGTTTGTCTCCGGATCCTTCTCAAGATAATCCAGTGCTTTTGTTACGGTAGCTGCGATCGCTGCCTGTTTTGCTTTGTCTACGATTCCCATACTCTATTTCCTCCTATGTTATTATCTAAAGTGATTGGTTATTTTTATGTTTATGTTTAAAGCCGACTCTTGATGATCTTGATCGTCAGGATCCCGACCCATAGATTGAGGATCCCTTCCAGTAAAATGGAAAATCCTACCAACACCATCATCATAGCTGCTGCTTCAAATGGTCTGATAAAAACCAGAACTCCGATCACTCCGGTGACCAGTGCGATCAGCAGGATCTGCCACCACAACGCCAGACCGAATCTCTTCGCATCTACAGACATCTGGATCTTAAACAGGGCATCTGCCAGGATCAGGATTCCGAACACGGAAAAAATAAGATCCACTGCGAAATTTTTTCTGGCTATCAGGATCACTCCCACTGCCATCAGCAGGATCCCGAAAGCCAGATCAAACTGAAATGCCAGACAGAAAGCATCTCTCGTGAAATATCCGCTGATCTTAATAGCTCCGTACAGAATCAGCATGATTCCCATGAGCACGCACAGCATTTTTACAGAGCTTTTGGGCCTTGCCATCAGAAAAATACCCAGCACACAGAACAGTAATGACATGACGATGTAGATGTTTTTTACAAGCTTCAGCTGTTTCAGGTCATCCATACGTTCCCTCCTTGATAATTTTTTCTCATTTATTGTACTGAATTATACATCCCTGTGTCGTTTAAAAAAACAGACAAAAAAGAGCCAGTGCCTAAATTTCAGACACCAGCTCAAAATTAACCGTTTCTATACCTTAATAATATTCGAGGACATTCCTGTTTTACACTAAATGGATATTTTTAATCTTCATTTAGTTGAAATCATAGCTTTTCTTTCAGATTTTTGTACTGACTCTCAAGGCTCTTCTCGTAAATATACTCCAGCTTATGCATATCTGACAGGATATCATAATCCATATCATGCCGCAGCCAGTCCAGGATCACTCCCACAAATACGCATTTATAATACCGGCTTATAAGATGCCTATCTTCCTGATCCATTTCGAAGTCTCCGACCGCCCTGTTGATCAGCTCCTCCACCACACGCTCTGCGGCATGATCCAGATAATCGGCAAATACATCCCTCTGGATCGAGCGGTACAGATGTATCATGGCTTTTTTGTTCTTCTGAACTGCATTGACAAGGATTTCCATACAGTCGCTGACTGATTCCGGTACTTTCTGATCCTTCAGAATGTCATTCAGCTCTTCCTTTACCATTGCTTCCACTGCATCCGGAATATCCCTGAAATGGTAGTAAAATGTATTCCTGTTTACTCCACAGCGTTCCACGATGTCCTTTACCGTGATCTTGGACAATGGTTTTTCGTTCATAAGTTCCGTCAGTGTATGCAGTATGATCTGTCTTGTAAAACCTGGCATTTTTTCTCCCCCATCACAAGCTTTCCTCGGGTTATTTCCTTATTATGTCATAAAAATAACATACTTTCAAGCAACAACATGTTCGAAAATGTCCATAAATCCCCGGAGATCTTTCTCCCGATAACTGTCCCATGACCTGGCTGAACAAGGTTTTGTCAGATCTCTTCTTTCTGTTCCTGCACTTTTTTCTCTGGCTGAACATGAACGATTCCCTCCACAACGGTATGGTTTCTGACCTGATTTACCACAATATCCAGGTTTTTCCAGCTGCATCGGAACTGTTCTCCGTCCTCCGGTACACGTTCCAGAACTCCGCAGACAAAGCCGCTGAAAGTATCATATTTTTCTACAGGAAGCTCCACATTTATGACCTCTGCCACATCATCCAGGATCGCTCCTCCCTGTATTTTCCAGATATGTTCTCCTGTCTTCTCAATATCATCCGGCTTCGGCAGATCTGTCCTGTCGTCAATATCTCCCACCAGCGTCTCCACAAGATCATGCAGAGTGACAATTCCCACAAAGCAGCCGTATTCATCCAGCACTACTGCAAAATAATCCCGTTTTTCCCTCATTTCCCGGAAGATCAGGTTGGCACGCATGGATTCCGGTACAAAAAACGGTGAATAACAGGCATGCTGCAGAACAGCTTCTCTGGATCTGTCATCCAGGCGGAAATAATCTCTGGTGTCCAGAATATGGATAATATCATCCTGATCTTCCCCGCATACCGGATAAAAGGTGTGACGGTTCTCTCTGATGATCCGTTCCCATTCCTCATCGGAGTCTTCCATATAGAGGACAACCACATCTCTTCTGTGTGTACAGATCTCATCTGCCGCAGTATCATCCAGGTCAAAAACATTCTGGATCATCTCGCTTTCTTCCTGCTGGATGCTGCCCTGTTCATTTCCCTCTGTAAGCAGCATACGGATCTCTTCCTCTGTGGCCTGCTCCTCTTTTTCTTCCGGTTTGATTCCCATCAGATACAGCACACCATTGGCAGTTACTGTCAGAAGTGCAGTAGCCGGCCAGACTGCGATCATCGCGATCTTAAGAAGTCCTGCCAGACGCAGAGACAGCTCATCCGGATTTTTCATTCCCAGACGTCTTGGCACCAGTTCTCCGAACAGAAGACTTACATAGGAAAGCAGTATGGTCACAATGATCATGCATACGATCTTCAGAACATTCTGTGGTACATCTATCCCTGACCTTATCAGTGCCTCTGTCATCGGCTGTGCAAAATATTCTGCCGCAAAAGCGCTCTGCAGAAATCCTGCCGTAGTTACCGTTACACGGATCGCTGTCATAAAATGTGCCGGCTGTTCTGTAAACTTTATCAAAATCTGCGCCCGGTGATCTCCCTCTTCCGCCAGCGCCCTCATCTTTGCTTCATTCATGGACAGAATCGCCATTTCCGCACCTGCGAAAACAGAATTCAGAAGGATCAGGAACACCAGTAAAACAATTGCCTGTATCATATTTTTATTCCCCTCAGTATCGTCCGGAATTATTCCGAACCAATTATAATACAGAAAGCGGACCGTTATCATCCGCTTTCCTGTTGCTTATTCTGATTATTATTACATAAGATAGCATAACCCTTCCGGTCTGTCAAACCATCAACCTCCAACCAGCAATATACTATGATATAAAAAGCAGCAGATACATACAACAGAACGGCCTTTCATCTTCCACTCTGCTGCATGCCTATGAACATCATCGCTGCACGACCTATGTTCACTCTGCTGCTTCCTTTTCCATATGATGTTTCGGAAATTCCATAAGGATCTCGGTTCCCTGTCCCGGTTCACTGTTAAGCCACAGCCTGCCGTTCAGAGTTTTTACCCCGTGCTTCACAATAGAAAGGCCAAGACCGGTTCCGCCGATTTCCTTGGAATGGCTTTTGTCCACCCGATAAAAGCGTTCAAAAATGCGTTCCTGATCTTCCTTCGGAATACCGATCCCTGTATCCCGCACATTCACGCGAACTGCATCCTCGCCATCCTTCAGTCTCACAAAGACCTCTCCACCCCGGCGGTTATATTTGACAGCATTATCGCAGACATTATAGAGAACCTCTTCCATGATCGTCGGCACTGTATCCAGCACTGTACTTCCGCCTTCCATATACATATGCACTTCCTGCTTTTCGGCAGCTTCATGTAAGGTAGAAAAAATATCATGAGTCAGACTGTAAAGATCCAGTTTTTCCCACTGATACGGCAATCCGCCCTCATCCAGACGGGAGATCCGGATCACATCCCCAACCAGACGGATCAGTCTCTGCGCTTCCTTATAGATGCGTCCTGCAAAAACCTTCACATCCTCATCCTTCACAAATCCGTCCTGCATGATCTCAGCAAATCCGGAAATGGAAGTCAGCGGCGTTTTCAGTTCATGGGAAACATTGGCGGAAAATTCTCTTCGCAGCTGTTCCCTTTCTACTTTTTCGGTCACATCCACCAGAAGGATCACAGCACCCTCTGTCTTATTTTCTCTTGTGACAGGATTGGCGATCACCTGAATCTCACTGCCATCCAGACGAAGGATCTTGTTCTCATGCTTTCCTTCAAGGACCTGCCCAACGACACCTCGAAACTCCTCCGAGCGGTTCAGAAGATATACACTTTCTCCTGTTTTGATCTCCTTTACCTTAAGAAGCTTTCCCACACTGGAGTTGACAGAAAGTACCATGGTATAACGGTCGATCACAAGAAGTCCCTCCTGCATGTTCTCCGTGATAATAGAAAATTCTTTCTGCTGTCTTCTGGCTGCCTCAAGCTGCAGACGGATCTGCCGGCTCTGTCTGCCAATCTTGCTGAGAAGCGGCTGTACCTCATCATAGGCATCATTCTCCTCCGGATGCTCCAGATCAAGCCCATTAAGAGGTTCCACAACCTTCCCGGAAAGCCTGGATGCAAATACGCCGGATAGGAGCAGCATAAGTATCAGAACTGCAGCAAAAGGCGGAAGCAGCTGCAGGAGCAGCATCCATACAGAAGCCTGGTTACTGGAAACTCTCAGCACATTGCCATTTTCAAGGCGTACTGCATAATACATTGTTTTTTCGGAAAGCGTGGATGACATTCTTTCATCCGCACCTTCTCCGTTGATCTCTGCTTCACGGATCTCCTTGCGATGTCCGTGATTATCCATGCTTTCCACATTTGCCTCATTGTCGTAGATAACTTTTCCACTTTCATCCACATAAGTGATCCTGGAATCCTCATCATTCAGCTTCTTCAGATAATCTGTCCCGGTACTTTCCACACCTCTGGAAATATACACGGCTTCTTTCTTCAGCTCACCCATCAGCTGTCCCTGAAAATAGTGATAAAGGATCCCCACGACAAATGCCAGTCCCAGTACTGTGATCAGTGATGAAACCAGCATGATATACTTAAATATTTTTTACTCAAAGCTCAGCCCTTTCCTTTCTCCGAAATCTATATAGCATTTTACAAAAGCAATGTAAAAATAATTATCCGGAAAAAGTTAAATCCTTGTAAATTTCATCACATTATAAAAAGTGCTGTGATATCCTTTCAATACCACAGCACTTTTTTACAATAATGCAACTCTTTGCAATCTGCTCTTACTTATTTCTATTCCTCAACAAAATAGTTATCTGTATGGCTGGAACCGCTTCTGTGGTTTCCTGTGATGGAATATTCCACCCACTCTGCAATGTTCACAGCGTGATCACCGATACGCTCGAAATATTTTGCAGCCATAAGGATATCCAGACCGATGCTTGCATCCGGCTTTCCGTTATTCAGAACCTCGGCCAGCTTTTCCTTAATATCATTGAAGGCATCGTCCACCTTATCATCATCGTCAATAACCTTTCTGCAAAGCTCAAGATCACCCTTTACAAAGGCATCGATACTTTCTGTAACCATCCGGACAGTATCCTCTGCCATCTTCCGGATATTAATGATATCTCCGGTAACTGCTTTGTCCTCGATATGCTTGGACAGATCCGCAATATCTGCTGCCTGGTCACCGATGCGTTCCATATCGGAGATCATCTTCAGCGCTGCGGAAATAGATCGCAGATCTCCAGCTACCGGATGCTCATGAAGAAGAAGCTTCATGCAGAGATTTTCGATCTCTCTTTCCTGTGCATCGATCTCTTTTTCCGTCTCAAAGATCTTGCCAATGAGAGTCATCCCGCCTTCACCCTGAATAGCTTTGGCAGAAAGTGAAATTGCTTTTTCGCAGAGACTTCCCATGGTGATCAGTTCCACGTGAAGCTCTTCCAGCTGTCTTACAAAACGTTCTGACATAATATCAACCAAACCTTCCTGTAATATAATCCTCTGTACGCTTATCTGCCGGCATGGAGAACAGCTTGTCTGTATCCGCAAATTCCACAACCTCACCAAGAAGGAAAAATGCTGTCTTGTCGGAGATACGGGTTGCCTGCTGCATGTTATGTGTGACCATGACAATGGTGTAATCCTTTTTAAGCTCTACTGCCAGATCCTCGATCTTGGAAGTGGAGATAGGGTCCAGGGCAGATGTGGGCTCATCCATAAGAAGCACCTCCGGCTGTACTGCCAGGGCACGGGCAATGCAGAGACGCTGCTGCTGTCCGCCTGACATTCCAAGAGCACTTTTTTTCAGGCGGTCCTTGACCTCATCCCAGATTGCCGCATCACGGAGAGATTTTTCCACGATCTCATCCAGCTTTGCCTTGGAACGGATACCGTGTGTTCTCGGACCGTATGCAATATTATCATAAATGCTCATTGGGAACGGATTGGGCTTCTGGAATACCATTCCCACACGTTTACGCAGAAGATTCACATCCATATCTCCGTAAATATCTTCCCCGTCAAGCTCTACCTTTCCTGTGATGGTACAGCCTTCCACAAGGTCATTCATACGGTTTAAGGATTTCAGAAGTGTGGATTTACCGCAGCCGCTTGGTCCGATAAATGCTGTGATCTCCTTTTCCGGGATCTCCATATTGATTCCCTTCAGGGCATGAAAGCTTCCGTAATGGAGATTCATATTGTCAATTGAAATTTTTGTATTTTCACTCATGATCGATCATTATCCTTTCGCAATTTTTCTGGCTACCAGACCGGACAGTCCGTTGATAACAAGTACAAATGCCAGAATGACTACTGCTGTTGCAGATGCCTGGTTTACATGAAGTCCCTCACTGGAAAGCACATACATGTGAAGTGCCAGGGTACGTCCGGAACCCATCAGGCTGTTTGGAACTGCCGCAACAGTACCGGAGGTATAAAGAAGTGCTGCAGTCTCACCTACCACACGTCCGATGGCCAGGATCACACCTGCCAGGATTCCAGGAACTGCGGAGGGAAGTACAATCGTAAAAATAGTACGGAGCTTGCCTGCTCCAAGTCCGAAGCTTGCCTCACGGTAAGAATCCGGAACAGATTTCAGTGCTTCCTCAGCGGTACGCATGATCAGGGGAAGTACCATGATCACCATGGTCAGGGCACCGGAAAGAAGAGACATGCCCCAGTGCAATGCAGTTACAAAGAACAGCATACCGAACAGACCATATACGATGGATGGAATACCGGAAAGTGTCTCTGCGGTAATACGGATCAGCTTTACAAAACGGCTGCCTTTTTTGCATATTCCACAAGGAAGATCGCTGCAAAGATTCCTACCGGAGCGGCAATCGCCAGAGATACCAGTGTCATGATCAGGGTATTGATCAGTGACGGGAGAAGGGAAACGTTCTCTGAGGTATAGGTAAGGCTGAACAGACTTGCATTCAGATAGGGAATACCTTTTACAAGCACATAGCCGATCAGGAAGAACAGCAGTGCAAAAGTGATCACTGCTCCCAGCAGTGTGAGAAATGCCAGGACTCCTGCACCGGGATGTCTTGCATAAGACTTCAGCTGGTCTCCTATGGTAAGTGTATTTCTTTTTTTCATGGTTGTTTCTGCCGCAGGATCTGCAGTTACTGATACGTTAGTTTGCATACTCCGCCCTCCTGTTCAGCAGTGAAAGACTTAAGTTGATGATCAGGATAAATACAAAGAGTACAACTCCTGTTGCGATCAGTGCTTCTCTGTGAAGTCCTGATGCATATCCCATCTCTGTTACGATGTTTGCAGTCATGGTACGGACACCCTGAAGAAGTCCCTTCGGCATACGTGGCTGGTTTCCGGCTACCATGATCACGGCCATGGTCTCACCGATGGCACGTCCGATCCCAAGGACAACGCCTGCCAGGATTCCTGACTTTGCTGCCGGAAGCATAACAAAGAAAATGCTTCTTTCTTTTGTTGCGCCAAGTGCAAGTGAGCCTTCATAATAGCTTTCCGGAACGCTTCGTACTGCCGATTCCGTAACTCCGATGATCGTCGGAAGGATCATGATTCCCAGAAGGATACATGCTGCCAGCATACTGCTTCCGGTTCCTCCGAACAGTTGGCGGATCAGCGGTACCAGGAGAACCAGACCAAAATAGCCATATACGATGGATGGAACGCCTGCCATAAGCTCAATACCAGATTTCAGTGGTTTATAGATTTTTTTCGGGCAATATCTTGCCATAAATACGGATGTAAAAAGTGCGATCGGAACTCCGATAAGGATTGCTCCTGCAGTTACATAAATACTTGCCACGATCATTGGCAGGATTCCGAATTTATCGTTTGTTGGTCTCCATTCTGTTCCGAAGAGGAATTTTAAGGGACCGATCTTTCCCATTGCAGGAAGGCCGTTTGCAAAAAGGAACACACAAATAAGAAATACTGCAAGAACCGATGCACAGGCCGCAATGAGGAAAACGACCTTCATGGCCTTTTCTCCTAAATGATTCATAAGACACCTTTCTCTCTGTTCCAGTGGATATCCACTGTGCTGATATATAACGGAGCGGCTTTCCTGACCTTGTCATGATCGCCGCTCTTTGTAAGATACTTCAATCGTTTTTTACCTGGGAATTTATTTGGTCACGTCTTCCCAGTCTGTGATGTCACCTGTGAAGATGGATTTTACCTGGTCACTTGAAAGCTCCTCAAGGTCATTGTCGTTATTTACGATGACTGCGATACCATCTTTTGCGATCTCTGTAGCTTTAACACCTTTCTCTGTTTCCTCGTCCTTCAGCTCACGGGATGCCATTCCGATATCACATACACCCTCTGTTGCGCTGTTGATTCCTGTTGTGGAGTCGCTGACCTGAACTTCTACTGTGATGTTTTTGTTTGTTTTCTGATATGCCTCTGCAAGCTTCTCCATTACAGGTCCTACGGAAGAAGATCCCATAACTACGACTTTGCCTTTTGCATCTCCGGCTTTGTATGCCTCTGCTTTTTCATCTACTTTGATGTAGCCTTCTTTTTCGATGATGTCCTGTCCGTCAGAGCTCATGATGTAGTTGATGAAATCCTGTGCTGCATCACTGAGCTTGTCGCCTGTTACGATGTTGAACGGACGTGCTACCTTGTATGTATCATCTGCAACGTTCTCTGCTGTTGCCTCTGCTCCGTCTATCTTTACTGCTTTTACTGTATCGTTGAGGGAACCAAGGGATACGTATCCGATAGAGTTCTCATCGCCTGCTACTGTGGTAAGCATTACATCTGTGTTGTTTGTGATGCTTGCTTCCTGTGTTGTCATATCTACTTTCTCGCCGTCTTTTTCTTCTTCGATCCCAAACAGCTCTACGAATGCTCCACGTGTTCCGGATCCGTCCTCACGGGAAATTACGTCGATCGCTCCGGATGGTGCTGCCATTACAACGGTTCCCATTACTGTAGTTCCGATAAGTGCTGCTGTTAAGATACCTGCGATTCTTTTTTCATGATTTTTTCTCCTCATTTCTATGATCATTTTTACTTGCTTACTGCTTAAATACAGGTGTTATTATAGGAATGGAAGGTAAAATATAAAATCGCGGTTTTGTAAAATGTTAGTAAAAAAATGTGATATAAAAAAGCTGCTTGCGCAGCCTTTTTATATGATATATTCGTCCGCCTT
>NC_021014.1:2167667-2176226 GCF_000209835.1 Ruminococcus sp. SR1/5
TTTTTTATATGATATATTCGTCCGCCTTCACGGCTTGCCAGTTCATCAGGTCTTCCAGTGTTATATGATCTACCACACCTTTGATGGCGTCGTCCAGCTTTTTCCAGAGGATCTGGGTGACGCAGTTCTCCTCACGGTCACAGATGGCTCCGTTGTCGTCCAGACATTCCACAGGGGAAAGGCTTCCTTCTGTGAGGCGGAGGATCATTCCGATGGTGTATTTATCCGGAGTCTGCTGCAGTGCATAGCCACCCTGAGGGCCACGGACACTGCGGACAAAGCCTGCTTTGTTCAGAATGGAGATGATCTGCTCCAGATATTTATCGGAGATCTCCTGGCGCTTCGCCACATCCTTCAGGCGGATCGGTTTTCCTGTATAATTTGTAGCAAGATCCAACATCAGTCTCAGCGCATATCTTCCTCTTGTAGAAATCCTCATGTAATATTTACCTCCAATATTTCAGTATTCTTCTGATTTATAGCCTTTTGCTCTTTCTGTTATTGTGTAGCTGTTCAGCCGGAAATATTCCTCTGTATTCCATAACCGGCACCCTTCTCTGTGATACACAGGCAGCTTCCTGTATCTTCTTTCATAGAAAGCAGAATCTGCTTTGCAGACTTTATTCTTTATATTGTTAATAGGTTTTGTTTGTTTTCTCTATTATACCTGAAAAAGCTACAAGATACAAGCAAGTCCACACACACTGCTTATTGCTTTTCGCGGGACCTTACCAGTGAACAGTAACCACAGCCCCACAGAGGGCTTACTTAATTCGATGAAATCAAGAATAAAACCGGCGCTCCGGCAGCCTGCTTGGACAGGCATTCAGGAGCGCCGTAAATAATCCCGCAGAATCACGCTTCGGGGCAAAAGAAGCGATCTTCGGATCGATTATTTTGTAAACAGTGGTGTGGAGTAGTAACGGTCTCCACTGTCCGGAAGAAGTGCTACGATCACTTTCCCCTTGTTCTCCGGGCGTTTTGCAAGCTGGATCGCAGCATAGAGAGCTGCACCGGAGGAAATTCCTGTAAGGATTCCCTCTTTCTTGGTAAGGAGTTTGGATGTTTCAAATGCATCCTCGTTCTCTACCGGAATGATCTCGTCATAAACCTTGGTGTCAAGTGTGTCCGGAACAAAACCTGCGCCGATACCCTGGATCTTATGCGGGCCTGCTTTTCCCTCAGAAAGTACAGGAGAAGTTGCAGGCTCAACAGCAACTACCTTCACATTCGGGTTCTGGCTCTTCAGGTACTCACCTGTACCGGTGATCGTTCCGCCTGTGCCGACACCTGCTACGAAAATGTCTACCTTTCCGTCTGTGTCATTCCAGATCTCAGGACCTGTTGTTGCTGCATGTGCCTTCGGGTTAGCCGGGTTCTCAAACTGTCCCGGGATGAAGCTTCCCGGAATCTCCTTGGCAAGCTCTTCTGCCTTGGCAATGGCACCCTTCATTCCCTTGGCTCCGTCTGTGAGAACTACCTCTGCACCATATGCCTTCAAGATGTTTCTTCTCTCAACACTCATGGTCTCCGGCATGGTGAGGATCGTCTTATAGCCCTTGGCAGCTGCGATGGCTGCAAGTCCGATTCCTGTGTTACCGGATGTTGGCTCGATAATGGTTGCGCCTGGTTTCAGGACACCTTTCTGCTCTGCATCCTCGATCATTGCCTTACCGATTCTGTCCTTAACACTTCCTGCCGGGTTAAAATACTCAAGCTTGGCAAGTACTGTAGCCTCAAGTCCCTCAGACTTCTCTACGTTCTTAACCTCTACAAGCGGTGTGTTTCCGATCAGTTCCAGTGCGCTTCCGTAAATTTTACCCATGATGATATCCTCCTTATTTCCTTTATGTCCATTTCCTTATTTCCTAGTAACTATATATGTTTTCTGTGATTTGATTGAATTATATCATAGTACAGGGATTTGTCAATACATTTCAGCCAAAAAACGCAGGAATTTTTCTCCGGAAAAAACCCCTGCGCTTCATATAATTTCATTTATTCTTTTTTAGGATTTTTACAAGCAGATGCATAGTCAGGCGGATATTCATATTCTTTATTTTTCAGATTCTGTTAATGTAATATCCCCATCGCTGCATTCCACATTTAAAGTCGGTGCTGAAGCACCGGCCTTGTTCTCATAAACAGAGGTGTCTTCCTCATTGTCGGTTTTTCCCCTGGAAAGCCCCTCCGTGTCCACATCTCCGTCTGTAGCTTTCAGATAAATATTGGTTTTCTCTGCACTGCCGTTCTTCATTTCTACAGAAACATCACCGCAGGAGCTATTGATCTTCATATCTCCGTTAAAGCTGCTGTTGTCTATCTGAATATCTCCGTCGCTGAGAGCTATCTGCCCATCTGCAAGCTCTGCCTTTTTTATGGTCACATCTCCGTTTCCGGATTTCAGCTGCATGTTATCTGTACATTGAAGTTCTTTTACATTCAGATCCCCGTCGGAAAGCTTTGCATCAAACTTTTCGAACTCGCCCTTGTCCAGCATCAGATCTCCATTGAGAAGTTCCAGGGTCATTTCTTTACACAAAAGCTGATCGGCAGCAAGATCCCCGTCGGAAAGCTGAAGCTCCGCTTCGGAAAGCTGTGCCTTCTCCGGAATATAAAGAACCACCGTATTCAATGCATCTTTCTTTTCTGTCAGATCCGCATGTGTAGAGAATATCCCCAGATCATAGGTTATATAATAACTTCCACTGCCGCCTGCAGACTCCTCAAGCGTGAGCTCTCCATCCTTATCCTTCCAGGTCAGAGGATTTTTTCCTCCCGTTTTTCTCAAGCTTATATTCCATATAATAATGGTCATCATCTGAGGTACGGATATCCAGATCAAAATCCTCAAAATCCACATTCAGCTTCATAAAATCATCAATCTGTTCTTTTTTCATTACTGTAAGATTTTTACGACTGGAAGAATTTCCTCCGGATACATACATATGATCTGAAGTATATGTGAAATCTTTTCCCCCTGCAAAATATCCTGCTGTGGAAAGAACAACTCCCGCTACACAGAGTGCTGTACCTGTCATCAGCACTGTTTTTGCAATCTTATTCATTTTTATGCACCTTCTTTCTTACAAGTCTGTTAACCAGACGGCCGATTCCCATTGCACACCATTTACATATATATATGGTAAGTACTCCAACGAGGATTCCCGCACCTGCCATCAGAAATCCACTGCCGACCATCATGCAGGCTGCTGCCAGAGATCTTGCGATCAATGTCATGCCGAAACCTGTGAGCACGATACCTCCGGCAATTGCTGATACACCTGTAACTGCCATGGAAAAGATCACTGCTGCGATGACAAGCACCACTGCTGCCAGTACTGCAAGGCCTGCAAACAGCAGCGCAATGCTCACCGGCGATGCACAGATCACCAGAAATGCGAGAAGAATGATCTTTCCGGGAGAACGCTTCTTTCCTGCGGATGTACTGTACCCTGTTGTACTCAGGTTTCTTGAATCTGTCCGGCTATGTGCATGGGAGCTCTCTCCGTAATATGAACCTGCTGCCGGCAAAGCTGCTGTTTTTTCCTCGGTGATGTCTTTACTGTCACCAACACTCTCCTGTAAAAGGTTCAGAAGCAGTTCCCTTGCCGCCTCTTTAGGCTGTCCCAGTTCTTCCATAACCTGCTGTTCATTCTCAGGTCCAGCCTCATCGAAGTATTCCGAAAAATACTCAATGGCATTGTCATAATCTTCTTTTGGAAGCCGCTTCAGATATTTCTTCAGCTGCTCCATATACTCTTTTCTTGTCATTTTCGAAGTCTCCCTTCCACAATATCGTCTATAGTATCGCGGTATTCTCTCCACTCTTTCCTCAAATATTCCAGCTGCTTCCGTCCGTCTTCTGTGATGGAATAATATTTACGTTTCCGTCCCTGAAATTCCTCTGAATAAGTTGTCAGATAACCATCCGTCTCCAGTCTGCGAAGGATCGGATACAATGTGGATTCCTTGATAGAAGCTACCATCTTCACTGTCTGGCTGATCTCATATCCGTAAGAATCCTGCTGCTCTACAACAGAAAGGATCAGGCATTCCGTCAGCACTGCAGACACCGGATAATAATACATAGGCACACCTCTTTATATAATTATTTTATATATAAAATTTTTATATATAATTATTTTACATATATAGTACCACACTTTCCCCTGTTGTCAAGCCCAATTTCACAATTGCTTTTTCCTATCTCCTTATTTATAATATTTACAAATGCAAACACCCACCAAGAAAGGACGTATTTTTATGGAAAAAAGCCTCATCTGATGGCGATCGTCCTGTTTCTGACGGGTCTTATCTGTATTGGACTGCTTTTTGGACTCAGCTATAAAACCTACCGGAAGATCGATGCCGTTGACCAGAAAATGGCCTCCGTGATCAAACCGGTCCAGAAAAAGCAGAAATCCATGAAAGAGGATATCGAACTTTATACAGCTAAGATCGAAAAGAAACAGGCAGCCAACAAATACCTGCAGCAGCGGGCACAGACAGAAAAAGCTGTCAAAAACAACACCGGTGAACATGAACGGGCACCGGAAGCTGAAAACAGTCAGAAAACGACCAAACCCTCTGTTTTCAATGAAGCCGGTGGTGAGGTATTCACCGATGGCGGTAATGATACCTCTTCTGCTTCCAACAACGGCCATATCGTCGGAATCGATCCCGGACATCAGGGCGAAAATGTTGATATGAGTGCCACAGAGCCGAACGGCCCCGGTTCCTCCACCATGAAGGCCAAGGCTTCCACCGGAACCAGAGGTTCCTTCAGCGGTCTCCCGGAGTATCAGCTGAATCTGGACGTTTCTCTTCTGCTTAAGGATATCCTGGAACAGCGTGGATACCAGGTAATAATGACAAGGACAGACAATGATACCGCTATCAGCAACAAGGAGCGTGCAGAACTGGTCGCTTCCCAGGGTGCGGAGATCTGTGTCCGTATCCATGCAAACGGAGATGATTCTGCAGATGTCTCCGGTGCTCTGACCATGTGTCCGTCCCAGCAGAATCCTTATGTTTCCAGTCTCTATGACAGTTCCAACAAACTATCCAAATGCATTGTGGATTCCTACTGCGCAGCTACCGGCTTCCAGAACCGCGGGATCATCTACACAGATTCCATGACAGGTATTAACTGGAGCACGATCCCGGTGACGATTGTGGAAATGGGATTTATGACCAACCAGAGCGATGATCTGAAAATGGCGGATTCCTCCTTCCAGCAGACTATGGCAGAAGGGATCGCCAATGGAATCGATGCTTATTTCCAATAATAAAAAGGAGTTTGTTTATATATGAAAAAAATACATTTCTATATATTGTGATCGCAGTGCTTGTCATCGCACTGGCAGGACTTGGGGCACTGAATGTCCGCTCCCTGGACAAGCTTGCATCTCTCCAGACAAAAGTTAACAAGCTGCAGAAAAGTGTGCAGGAGGTTTCTGATTCTGCCGCTGAGCTCAGCAGCAAAGCCGATCAGCTGGATGCTCTTTATCCTGATGATCCTACCGTTTCCAGCGCTGCTGCCGCAGCATCTTCAGCTGAGGTCCAGGGTCCTTCCGCACAGGAAGAATCCACAGATACATCTGCAGCCTCCGATTCTTCCGAAGCTTCTGGCAGCAAGGACAGTTCTTCTTCCACTCAGGAAGAAGGAACTCTTTCTCCATCCAGCGGAAGCACTTTCACAGACAATTCGGATTCCAGCATGGACAACCTTCTGAATCAGGTACAGTCTCTTCTTCCCACCGATAACGGAACCTGGTCCGTATATGTATGCAATCTTGCAAAAAATACCGAAGGTACCATCAATGATCAGCAGATGCAGGCTGCCAGCCTGATCAAGCTCTATATCATGGGTGCTGTATATGAGGATTATGACAGTCTTTCCTCCAAATACAGCAAGGATCAGCTGGACAATGCACTGAACTCCATGATCACAGTCAGCGACAATGATGCTGCCAATACACTTGTCAATTATCTTGGCGGCGGGGATGACGCAGCCGGAATGGCCCGTGTGAATAAATTCTGTCAGGATCACGGATACACCAGCACTTCCATGGGACGTCTTCTTCTTGCAGATAATTCCAATGGGGATAACTACACTTCCGCAAAGGATTGTGGAAAATTTCTGAAGACCATCTATCAGATCGACAAGGGTACTGCTACCGATAACAACGATACTCTGGCAGGAGCCGAATATATGTATCGTCTTCTGAAAATGCAGACCAGGAAAAACAAGATCCCGGCTCAGATGCCTTCCGAGGTAAAGGTTGCCAACAAAACCGGTGAACTGGATCACGTAGAAAACGATGTCGGCATCATCTATGACACTGCAAAGGGGATCGACCTGGTAGTCTGCTTTATGTCACAGGATCTTAACGATACCTCTGCTGCACAGAACACCATCGCACAGGACAGCCGTGCGATTTATGGATACTACAACGAATAACAAAAGAAACTATCTTCATTTTATATTGGTAAGGAAAACATCATGAATCAGACAAAAGAGAAAAAACAAGATACTTATTATGGCCTGCGCTGCTGCTTCTGCTTCTTCTGCTGGCGCCGGGCAACATTGTCCGTGTGCAGGCTGCCTCTGACCAGACTGCTGTCCAGCTGAAACTCAGTCAGGGTATCCGCCGCTATGATTATGCTTACCAGGTCCTTGATCTGGTAAATCAGGAACGTGCCAAAAAGAACCGGAATCCTGTCACTATGGATAAGAACCTTCTGGAATGCGCCATGACCAGAGCAGAAGAACTGACCGTTTACGCCAGTCATACCCGTCCCAATGGTTCCATCTGTTTTTCAGCCTTTCCTTATTTTGAGGATCCAAGTGAAAATCTTGCGATCAACCAGGGAACTCCTGAAGAAGTTATGGAATCATGGATCGAATCTTCCGGACATTACACGAACATCATGAATTCCAAAAATGTTTCTGCCGGAATCGGCTGCTACTCACAGAACGGTCATCTCTACTGGATCCAGTGCTTTTCTTCTCACGCAACAGAAGCCTGCACACAACCTGCCAATCAGACTGTGTCACCTGTTATTTCCGTGCTTCCAAAGCTGATAAATATCCATTTCAACGAAGCTTCTCCGATCACATTCACAGAAGAACAGAAAACACTGGCTATCTATATAACCTGTAATGGATTCAGCCCTATGAGTTCCAGCCTTGACCCAGCTTCTTTCACATGGTCAACCGGAGATCCTTCCATTGCCACTGTGGATCAGAGCGGTGTTATCCGACTGAAAAGCAGAGGAACCACTACGGTTTCTGCCACACTGAAATCCTGCCCGGACAAAACACTGTCTGCAGATCTCAATGCATACTATGATCTGGAAAATTCCAGAGAGACTTCTCTGCGCTATACAAGTTCCTGGAACTATACCGGAAGTCCCATTACTTTTTCTCCTGAACTAAAATTCCATGGTCGTACGCTGACTGAGGGAAAAGATTATACGATTTCTTTCTCCAACAATCAGAACAGCGGTGTGGGAACTTTCACGATCACAGGTCTTGGCCTTTATTCCGGAACTCTGACGAATAATTTCGGTATCTGGCAGATCAATCTCTCTCAGGCAGAGATTGATTTTTCCCAGTCCTCCTATCTGTATACCGGAACTCCACTAACTCCGAAGCCCACTGTCACCTGGAATGGTATAACCCTGACAGAAAATGTAGATTATACACTCTCCTGGCATAACAATGCCCAGCAGGGAAACGCTTATGTTACTGTTTCCGGTAAGGGAAATTTCACCGGTGAAAATAATAAATATTTCTACATCGACCTTACCCCGATCACGGAAGCTGAGATTGGTGATATCCCGGATTATGAATATGCTCCTGGCAAAGAATTCAAGCCGGAGCCAACGGTCATATTAAATGGTGTTACTTTAAAGAAAGATGTTGATTATACCCTTTCTTATTATGATAACACCATGGCAAGTTCCAGAACCAACAGACCTCGTGTCCATATAACCGGTATCGGCATTTACAGAAGCGGTTTTTCCAAATACTTCACCATCAATCCACTGAAGCTCTCCGGTGAGACCATCCAACTGGCAGATCCAAACTGCAAAAGTGAAAGTGTAATCTCTTATCTGCGAAATAACCTGGTCATCACCTATAATGGCACACAACTGACCTCTGATGATTTTCGCATTACTTCTGTATACTATTCCTCCAGCAATGAGATCCTGGATTTTTCACTTTCCTATAAGCAGAATTATTCCGGTTCAAGGCATATGACATCTGTAAAGCTTTGCGATCTTTCGGATATTCCGGAACAGATCTTCAACGGCAATGCAGTAACTCCGAAGCCTACCGTAAAATACGGCTCGGACACGCTTCAGGAAGGCACGGATTATATCCTTACCTGGAAAGATAACGCCAAAACCGGCACTGGCTCCGTAACGGTTACAGGAATCAACAATTATTTTTCAAGTCAGTCCCTGACCTTTAAAATATCCGCTCCGGCACCAACGAGCACTCCAACTCCGAAACCTACTGCTACCCCAAAGCCGAAGCCTACTGCT
>NC_021014.1:2176274-2217110 GCF_000209835.1 Ruminococcus sp. SR1/5
ACTCCAAAACCGAAGCCTACTGCTACTCCAACTCCGAAACCTACTGCTACTCCAGTTCCGAAGCCATCCACTACCCCGGCTCCAATGCCATCTGGCACTCCGGCTCCGAAGCCATCCACTACTCCGGCTCCTGTGATCACGAAATTAACTGCACCGTCAATTAAGACCTCTGCCTCCTGGAACAGCTGTACGCTCCGCTGGAACCGTATAAACAATGCCCGGAACTATATTCTCTACAGAAAAACAAATTCTGGGAAATACACAAAGATCAAAACTTTAAACGCAAATACTACTTCATACAAAGACACAAAGATCACTATCGGAAATAAATATTCTTACGTGATCCGTGCAAGCAAAAAAACATCCTCCGGTTATATTTACAGTCCAGTTTCCAAAGCAGTGACTGTGAAACCGAATCTGCTCCGTCCGTCCATAAAGCTTAAAACCCTCAAAGGAAAACAGACCCTTTCCTGGAAAAAGATTTCCGGAGCAACCGGCTATGTCATCTATCAGAAAAAAGGAAATGGTTCCTTCAAAAAAGTAAAAACTATTTCTTCCAAAAATACCAGCTATACATTTAAGACAGCAAAAAATGTTACATATAGCTACAGACTGGTTCCATACCGCACAGTAAACAGGAAGGTAAAGACCGGACCTGCAAGTGCGGTAAAAACCGGAAAAGCAAAATAACAGACTTACCGGATCGGACAAAAAAAGGATGATGCGTCACCGAAACGCATCATCCTTTTTTCAGTTCTTTTCTTCTCCCTCTTCATAGGATTTTTCCCAAATCTCGGAAAATACTGCCAGCGGACAGTCTGTCAGCAGGCACATCAGAAGAAAGCACTCATATGGATTCACTATGTAGATCTCACTCATTTCGCAGCGGGCCAGGATCTCTTGGATCTCCTCCAGGAAATGGCGATATCTCGTATACGGATCATCTTCTGCCATCTCCTGAGAGATCACAAAAAACTCCAGCGTGATCAGATCAAACCGCTCCACCGGAAATTTATGGTTCAGGATATTGTTGATCCTCTGGCGGCTGAAGCGCTTCTGGCTGAAATGCTTTGCCAGAATGGATGCGGACATCTTTTTGAGATTTCCCATTTTATTAATAGGGATCCCGCTGCAGATAACCTTTTCCAGATCCGAAGCACTGATATTCTCAGGCTTCCAGATCTTTTTGCCACCGTTTTCTTCCTCATCTTCCTGATACATGGCTGCAATGATCTTCCTTGCCCGCTCCAGAAGGATCATAAATTCCTGAAAAGCCTGGCTCTTCTCTGATTTCGGATCATCATGTCTTCCTTTCAGAAAAGCCAGATATTCCAGAAGCTTTTCTTCACTGTCCAGACAAAGCCCTGTGCCATACACGATCTCTCCGGTCTTTTTTTCCACCGGAGTCATCTGTTTGTAGGTTTCTTTATATTCCTCCGCTTTATAATAGCCAAGATGATTCCGGTAACAATACCAGTAGATCACTTCTTCCGGATTATGAAAATCAAAATCCTGCTCACGAAGCACCCGGGTCAGAAAATCTGAAACATCCTCTGTACTCATCCGAAGTCCGAACCCCAGCAGAAAAACTGTTTCACGCTTCACAGATGCCTGAGTCAGCCAATTATTCACCAGAGAACTCAGCTTGGCTGATGTAGGTGACATGGATTTCGGTGTGTAGGTTTCCTTGAAGGATTCCACAACGATCTCTCTGTAGACTTCCTGCGGCACCTGGGAAAAAGGCTCCTCAAGCTCTGCACGCTCATACACATATCGTTTCAGATAGTCACCAAAGGAAACCAGTTCCATCTCCTTGTAAAGATAATGAAAAATAACATCTGCATCCTCATCCTCAAAGGAATCCAGACTGACAACCTGGCGGAACTTCTGTGCTGCCTTTCTTGTAAATTCAAAGTCCTTCACTGAATCGAAGGCAACTGTCTGTTCAAAATCAAGATCCTGCATTCGATTTCTCATCGCAAATTTTCTCCTTATCCCTTTTCTTACTCCCCGGGTTTATTACCGTCCGGTACTGTGGCGCTCTGCCCAGCGTTTGAGAATATTTTTTTCTTCATAGCCGCTGATCTGTGCAAGGACCAGTGTCACATTATCTCTGCCGCCTCTTTCCAATGCCTGTTCCAGGATCTTACCTACTTTTTCTTCTGCGGTTTCTGTCCCGTCAAGGATCTTCTGAAGCTCCTGATCAGAAAGCATGTCTGTCACTCCATCTGAACAGATCAGATACGAGCTTCCCGGCTGATAACCGATCTCCACGATAGAAGGCTCCAGTGCCATGTTTTCTTCCTGAAAGCCCAGATACTGCGTCAGCGGAGCTTTTCCCAGCATTTTTCCGCCGATCACATGGTCCGTGGAAATCTGCTGGAACTTCCCCTGAAAATGACGGTAGATACGGCTATCCCCAAGGTTGCAGGCATAGATCACCTTTTCACTGAAAGACAAAAGTGCCATGGTTGTTCCCATGCTTCTGATACCGTTTTCATTGCTGTAGCGACATACTGCCTCATTCATATTTTCGCAGGCTCCTGTCAGAAAAACCACAGGCTCTTTTTTCAAGGTCTTTTTGTTTTCTTCATAGAAGCCTCCCAGCGCTTCCACAGCTGCAGAAGCTGCCATTTCACCGCAGCTTTCTCCGCCCATGCCGTCAAAAACAGCCAGCATTGGAAGCTGCCAGTGCTGTGTATGACCTGCCAGGATTCCGTCAACCCCCTGGTTGTGCACCGGCAGGCGCACTCCGCAGCACCAGAAATTATCCTCATTATTTGTCCTCACCTTTCCGGTGTGACATGTATACGCATAATCAATCTGATAGGCCATTCTTTTTCCTTTCGTAAAAACCCTTCGACATTACTGCTGAAGCTCCACTACAGAATTACTCCAGTATTTGTCTCCCAGTTCTACATATTTGTCGTTATCGCTCTCTTTATCATGAACCTTACCATCTGCATCGATCCAT
The DNA here is from genome assembly GCF_000209835.1 of Ruminococcus sp. SR1/5. NCBI lineage: Bacteria > Bacillati > Bacillota > Clostridia > Eubacteriales > Oscillospiraceae > Ruminococcus > Ruminococcus sp. SR1/5. Next base: position 2,179,249 of record NC_021014.1, read on the forward strand.
CGGATCAGAAGGCCGTCCTGATAATAAAAATACTGCTTCTCATCTCCGTCCCATACATAAGTATAAAACATCTGCTCGCCCCAGTAAAAATATTCCTCATAAACGCCATCTGCGGAACTGCCTGGATATACAAGTACTTTGGCGATCTCTCCTGATCCATTATAAAAGCGCAGGCGATCCCCCTCTGTACCTTCACGTCTATAGCTGTCCAGAGCATTTTCTATGGTTGTCGCATGGTCACGTATCGTTTCCATTGCCTGTGCGAAACTTTTATCCGAATTGTCTGCAGTACCGAAATTTCCTTTGTTCAGAGCATCAGAATCATCGGAATCTGTATACGAAGGTTCCCCGTTATCCACAGGTTTCCGTATCGTTCGTACCGCAAGGATCCCGCCGATCAGCACAACAAGGATCCCGGCTGTTATAAGCATTCTGAAAATACCTTTCCGTTTCCTTCTGTCATCGTCATTTCCATCATTCTCTGGCACGGATCCTTCCCACTCCTGGAGATTCTGGTCACGGTCGTCTTCCAGATCTGTGATAGAGGTAACTCTGGGCTTTACAGCTCCGGTTTTTCTTATACCGGGATCTGACTGACGGGAACGTCCTGACGGATAACCGGACAGGCTATCCTTTTCGGATGCTGTTTTTCCGGATGCAGATTTCTGAGGCTTCTGTATTGTGCTCTGAGCCTTTGGCGTATTCCGGGCTGCATTTTTTGCTATTTCTCCGGCTATCGGTTTATCCGGCTGTATGGATACCGGCACAGGATTTTTACGTGCCTGACGGATCGCATCCGTATTCAGCTGACTCGTTCTTGCCAGCTGTCTGGCTGCACCCTCCTGAAGAAACTTCGGCATGGACTCCGGAACAGGTCTTTCCTCCACTGGTTTCGGTTTCTCATGAACTCCCTGTTCTCTGTTTGCCGCTCCATACCGGATTTCTTCCAGTGCTTCCCGAAACTTATCAGGAGTCTGATATCGTTCTTTTGCATCATAAGCACAGGCTTTTAAGATAACGGAGCCGAAAGCCTCTCCTGCATCCACAGGGGGTGGCGGTGTTTCGCCTGACATCCTCCTCGTGAGTGCGTTCTCCTTATCTCTGTATGTGATCAGCTGTTTTTCAAGATTCAGAAACGGAAGCCTGTTATGATTCATCAGTTTATATAACACCAGGCCAAGTGCATAAATGTCCACTCTGCTGTCGTACTGTTCTCCCCTGTACATCTCCGGCGCCATATAGGAATAAGTTCCCTTTTTGGAAAGGGTACTCATGGTTTTTTCCAGTTCTCTGGCGATTCCAAAGTCCCCCAGCTTGAAATCCCCGAACCTGGATACAAAAATATTCTCAGGTTTGATATCCCTGTGGATGATGTGAAGCTGCCCACAGTATTCCAGTGATCTGCAAAGATCGATACCCAGCTTCATCACTTCTTTTTCTGTGAGATTTTTTCCCGCATAATATTCCATGAAGCTTGTGAGATATTCCATGCGGATAAAAATATCCCATCCGATCTCGTCCAGATATTCCATCACCTTGTAATCTTCTACAGATACAATATGGGAATTTCCCCGGAAATACTCCATGGTGCTTACTTCCTGAATGCACTCCTCCACCAGATTTTCAAAATAACCGCGGACAGATTTTTCATCACCGGATTCTGAGCGCACACTGTCCAGCTCCCCTTTACTGGCGGGGATTGTGATTATCTTAATTGCCGAGTAAAAAGAACGTCCCTTCTCAGTTCTCTGAGCTTTATACACTCTTCCAAAAGAGCCTTCCCCGATCTTGCTTACGATCTTCCATTCCGGCCACGGGGAAATTGGCAGTTCCTTGTCCATCGCAATCCCTCCTCTCTCAGAAAATCCCTGCTTATAAACAGAAATCTCCCTCCGGATTTCCGGGGGGAGATTTATTTATATTAGCAAGGTATATCGACTTATTCTTCTACCGGTGCAGTTTCCTCTGCTGTCTCTTCAACAGCAATGGTCTCTTCCTCCGGAGCAGTCTCAGTCTTCTCTTCCTCTACGGAAATTTCCTCTGTATCCTCAGGCTCCTCGGAAGCTGTTTTTACCTCCGGCATTCCTGTGTCAAGACTGATCTCACTGTAACGCTTCATACCTGTACCTGCAGGAATCAGCTTACCGATGATAACGTTCTCTTTCAGACCGATCAGCGGATCGATCTTACCTTTGATAGCAGCCTCTGTCAGGACTTTTGTTGTTTCCTGGAAGGATGCTGCTGACAGGAAGGAGTTTGTAGCAAGGGATGCTTTGGTAATACCAAGCATAACCTGTTTGCCCTCTGCCGGCTGTTTGCCCTCTGCCTCAAGTTTCTCGTTAACTTCCTCAACATCAAGGACATCAACAAGTGTTCCTGGCAGGAACTCTGTATCTCCGTTATCCTCGATACGGATCTTCTTCAGCATCTGATGAACGATAACCTCGATATGCTTATCGTTGATCTCAACACCCTGCAGACGATATACACGCTGAACCTCACGAATCATGTAATCCTGAACTGCACGCACACCCTTGATTCTCAGGATATCATGCGGATTTACACTACCTTCTGTCAGCTCATCGCCGGCCTCAAGAACCTGTCCGTCAAGGACTTTGATACGAGAACCGTATGGGATCAGGTAAGTCTTGGAATCGCCTGTCTCCGGATCGTTTACGATGATCTCACGTTTCTTCTTAGTGTCGTTGATCGTGGCAACACCTGGGATCTCTGTGATGATTGCAAGACCCTTCGGCTTTCTTGCCTCAAAAAGCTCCTCGACACGAGGAAGACCCTGTGTGATATCTCCACCGGCAACACCACCGGTATGGAAAGTACGCATGGTCAGCTGTGTACCTGGCTCACCGATAGACTGTGCTGCGATGATACCAACAGACTCACCAACCTGTACCGGCTCACCGGTAGCCATGTTCGCACCATAACATTTTGCGCAGACACCAACCTTGCACTTACAGGAAAGGATGGTACGGATCTTCAGTTTGTCGATCGGTCCGCCTGTCTGGTTGCTTACGCCCTCTTTCATGATACGGGCTGCACGCTTCGGTGTGATCATGTGGTTTGCTTTAACAAGGATTTCTCCATCTTTATTCTTAACTGTCTCACAGGAGAAACGTCCTGTGATACGCTCCTGAAGGCTCTCGATCTCTTCTTTTCCGTCCATGAATCCACGAACGACCATACCGGAGATCTCTGCTCTGTTCTCACAGCAGTCCGCCTCACGAACGATCAGATCCTGGGATACGTCAACAAGTCGTCTTGTCAGGTATCCGGAATCGGCTGTACGAAGAGCGGTATCAGAAAGACCTTTACGAGCTCCATGAGCGGACATGAAGTACTCCAGTACGTCAAGACCTTCACGGAAGTTTGACTTGATCGGGAGCTCGATGGTATGACCGGTTGTATCAGCCATCAGTCCTCGCATTCCGGCAAGCTGTTTGATCTGCTTATCGGAACCACGGGCTCCGGAGTCAGCCATCATGAAGATGTTGTTGTACTTATCAAGACCTGTAAGAAGTGCCTTTGTAAGCTCATCATCGGTCTTCTTCCAGGTATCAACAACCTCTTTGTAACGCTCTTCCTCTGTGATAAGACCACGTTTGTAGTTCTTTGTGATACGGTCAACAGTATCCTGAGCCTGCTTGATCATCTCCGGCTTCTGCGGCGGCACGGTCATATCGGAAATGGATACGGTCATGGCTGCACGTGTGGAGTATTTGTAACCCATAGACTTAACGGAGTCAAGTACCTCGGCTGTCTTTGTTGCACCGTGAGTATTGATAACCTTTTCAAGGATCTGCTTCAGCTGTTTCTTACCTACAAGGAAATCAACCTCAAGAAGCAGTTCGTTTCCAGGTACGCTTCTGTCCACAAATCCAAGGTCCTGCGGAAGGATCTCGTTGAACAGGAAACGTCCCAGTGTGGACTGAACATTGCCGCTTAAAACAGTTCCGTCCGGCATTGTCTTATGACAATGGACAATGATCTTTGTCTGGAGTGTGATGACCTTGTTCTCATATGCAAGAATTGCCTCGTTGACACTCTTGAAGAACTTGCCCTCACCCTTGTTTCCAGGTCTTTCCTGTGTCAGGTAGTAGATACCAAGGACCATATCCTGTGAAGGAACGGCTACAGGACCACCATCTGACGGTTTCAGAAGGTTGTTCGGTGATAACAGAAGGAAACGGCACTCTGCCTGTGCTTCCTGGGAAAGCGGAAGATGCACGGCCATCTGGTCACCATCGAAGTCTGCGTTGAACGCGGTACAAACAAGCGGATGAAGCTTGATCGCCTTACCTTCTACAAGAATCGGCTCGAATGCCTGGATACCCAGACGATGCAGTGTAGGTGCACGGTTCAGCATAACCGGATGCTCCTTAATGACGTCCTCAAGGACATCCCATACTGCCGGCTCAAGCTTCTCTACCATTTTCTTGGCATTTTTGATGTTGTGGGAAGTTCCGTTGGCAACAAGCTCTTTCATAACGAAAGGTTTGAACAGCTCGATAGCCATCTCCTTCGGAAGACCACACTGATAGATCTTCAGTTCAGGTCCTACGACGATTACAGAACGTCCGGAATAGTCAACTCGTTTACCGAGAAGGTTCTGACGGAAACGTCCGGATTTACCCTTCAGCATATCGGAAAGGGATTTCAGAGCTCTGTTTCCAGGTCCTGTTACAGGACGTCCACGGCGTCCGTTATCGATCAGGGCATCTACAGCCTCCTGCAGCATACGCTTCTCGTTGCGGACAATGATATCCGGAGCACCAAGCTCCAGAAGTCTTTTCAGACGGTTGTTTCTGTTGATGATCCTTCTGTAAAGATCATTCAGGTCAGATGTTGCAAAACGTCCTCCGTCCAGCTGTACCATAGGACGAAGATCCGGCGGGATAACCGGGATAACGGTCATGATCATCCACTCAGGACGGTTGCCGGACTCACGGAAGGACTCCACAACCTCAAGACGTTTGATGATCCTTGCACGTTTCTGGCCTGTTGCGTCCACAAGCTCTGCCTTCAGTTCTTCAGAATCTTTTTCAAGATCGATAGCCTGAAGGAGCTCCATGATGGACTCGGCACCCATACCTACACGGAATCCTTCTCCGTAAGACTCACGTGCTTCCTGGTACTCACGCTCGGTGAGTACCTGTTTGTACATAAGTCCGGAATCTGCAGGATCCAGAACGATATAGTTAGCAAAGTAAAGCACTTTCTCCAGTGTTCTCGGAGAAATATCAAGGATCAGACCCATACGGGACGGAATTCCTTTAAAGTACCAGATATGAGACACCGGAGCTGCAAGCTCGATGTGTCCCATACGCTCTCTACGAACGGCAGATTTGGTTACTTCAACACCGCATCTGTCGCAGACAACGCCTTTATAGCGAATTTTTTTGTACTTTCCACAGTGGCACTCCCAGTCCTTGCTCGGTCCGAAAATCCTTTCACAGAAAAGACCATCCTTCTCAGGCTTCAAGGTTCTGTAGTTGATCGTTTCAGGTTTTAAAACCTCACCGTGTGACCACTCTCTGATCTTCTCAGGGGACGCCAGTCCGATCTTGATGGCATCGAAAGTCATTGGCTGATATGTTTCATTGGCGTTGGTTGTTTCTGCCATGTATTCTTTCCCCTTTCTTATTCCTCATCATCAAAGGACTCTTCAAACTCGATCATATCATCTTCGTCTTCCATGTCCTCATCTTCTTCTACATTGACAAGCTCTTCTCCGCTGAACTCCTGCTTGGTGTAGCCGTGTTTACCGAAGGACTCCTCATCTCTGCGTCCTCTGGAATCGCCCTCGATGACATGACGAAGATCAGTATCTCCGTAATCAGAGGTCTCCATAATGTGTACCTCTGATCCGTCTTCGCTGAGCACACGTACATCCAGACCAAGAGACTGAAGCTCTTTAAGAAGTACCTTAAAGGACTCAGGAATACCTGGCTCAGGAATGTTGTCACCTTTGATGATCGCTTCATAGGTCTTAACACGTCCGATCACATCATCAGACTTCACTGTCAGAATCTCCTGCAGTGTGTAGGAAGCACCATATGCCTCCAGTGCCCAAACCTCCATCTCTCCGAAACGCTGTCCACCGAACTGAGCTTTACCACCCAGAGGCTGCTGTGTTACCAGGGAGTATGGACCTGTGGAACGTGCATGGATCTTATCATCTACCAGATGATGCAGCTTCAGGTAGTGCATGTGACCGATAGTTACAGGGCTGTCGAAGTACTCGCCTGTACGTCCGTCACGAAGTCTTACCTTACCGTCTCTGGAGATCGGAACGCCCTTCCAGAGTGCTCTGTGAGCTTTATTCTCATCGAGATACTGCATAACATCCGGTGCAAGGATGTCTTTATATTTCTCACGGAATTCCTCAAAGTCTTCCGTATTAACGTAATCGTTGGCAAGCTCCAGAGTATCCTGGATATCAACCTCGTTTGCGCCATCGAATACAGGTGTTGCAATATTGAAGCCAAGTGCTTTGGCAGCAAGGCTCAAGTGGATCTCCAGGACCTGTCCGATGTTCATTCGGGAAGGTACACCCAGAGGATTCAGCACGATATCAAGAGGACGTCCGTTTGGAAGGAATGGCATATCCTCAACCGGAAGTACACGGGAAACGACACCCTTGTTACCATGACGACCAGCCATCTTATCACCAACGGAGATCTTTCTCTTCTGTGCAATATAAATACGTACTGCCTGATTTACTCCAGGGCTCAGCTCATCGCCGTTCTCTCTTGTAAATACCTTGGCATCTACGATAATACCATACTCACCGTGCGGTACCTTAAGGGAAGTATCACGTACCTCTCTTGCCTTCTCACCGAAGATAGCACGAAGGAGACGCTCCTCAGCAGTAAGCTCAGTCTCTCCCTTAGGAGTAACCTTACCGACAAGGATATCACCGGCACGTACCTCAGCACCGATACGGATGATACCGCGCTCATCCAGATCCTTCAGAGCGTCATCGCCGACACCCGGAACGTCACGTGTGATCTCTTCCGGTCCCAGCTTGGTATCACGGGATTCTGCCTCATATTCCTCAATATGGACAGATGTATAAACATCATTCTGTACCAGTTTCTCACTAAGAAGAACAGCATCCTCGTAGTTATAACCCTCCCAGGTCATAAATCCGATCAGCGGGTTCTTACCAAGTGCAAGCTCACCATTGGATGTAGACGGGCCATCCGCGATAACCTGTCCTGCCTCAACATGCTCACCCTGGAACACGATCGGTCTCTGGTTGTAACAGTTGCTCTGGTTGCTTCGCATGAATTTAGTCAGATGATAATCATCTTTTGTTCCGTCATCATTCTTGATAGAGATATCTGTAGATGTGGAACGAAGTACTGTACCTGCTTTTCTTGCAACAACGCATACACCGGAGTCAACAGCTGTCTTGGTCTCCATACCTGTACCAACAACCGGAGCCTCTGTTGTAAGAAGCGGAACGGCCTGACGCTGCATGTTGGATCCCATCAGCGCACGGTTCGCATCATCGTTCTGCAGGAACGGGATCAGGGCTGTAGCAACGGAGAATACCATTCGCGGAGATACATCCATGTAATCGAACATGTGCTGCTCGTACTCCTGTGTCTCCTCGCGGTAACGACCGGAAACGTTCTTATGAATGAAGTGTCCCTCTTCATCCAGCGGCTCATTCGCCTGTGCTACATGGTAATTATCTTCCTCATCCGCTGTCATGTATACAACCTCATCGGTTACACGCGGGTTGGAAGGATCTGTTTTGTCGATCTTTCTGTACGGAGCCTCTACGAAGCCGTACTGATTGATCCTTGCATAGGATGCAAGGGAGTTGATAAGACCGATGTTCGGTCCCTCAGGAGTCTCGATCGGGCACATTCTTCCATAGTGGGAATAATGTACGTCTCGAACCTCGAATCCGGCTCTGTCTCGTGACAGACCGCCAGGTCCCAGTGCGGAAAGTCTTCTCTTGTGAGTCAGCTCTCCAAGCGGGTTGTTCTGATCCATGAACTGTGACAGCTGGGAAGAACCGAAGAACTCTTTTACTGCTGCAGTTACAGGTTTGATATTGATCAGGGACTGCGGAGAAATACTCTCTGTGTCCTGTGTTGTCATTCTCTCACGTACCACACGCTCAAGTCTGGAAAGACCGATGCGGTACTGATTCTGAAGCAGCTCACCGACAGCACGGATACGACGGTTGCCCAGGTGGTCGATATCATCATCGTTACCAAGGCCATACTCCAGATGCATATTGTAGTTAATGGACGCAAGGATATCTTCCTTGGTGATGTGTTTCGGGATCAGGTCGTGGATATCACGTTTGATCGCATCACATCTGTCCTCAAATGTGTCATTTTCTTCCAGAATTTTTTCGAGCACCGGGTAGTATACTAATTCTGTAACACCCAGGGACTTCGGATCCTCAAGCTCCGGCAGATAGTGACGGATATCAACCATAAGGCTGGAAAGAACTTTGATCTCTCTCTCCTCACCCTGGATCCATACGTACGGAACTGCGGAATTCTGTAATGTATCAGCAAGCTCTTTTGTAACAAGTGTCTCAGCCTCAGCAAGGATCTCACCTGTTGTTGTATCTACAACATCCTGGGAAAGCTTGTGGCCTACGATACGTTTATTGAAATGAAGCTTCTTATTAAATTTATAACGTCCGACTTTGGCAAGGTCATATCTTCTCGGATCGAAGAACATTGCCATGATCAGGCTCTCTGCGCTCTCTACTGCAAGCGGCTCGCCCGGACGGATCTTCTTATACAGCTCAAGGAGACCTTCCTGATAGTTTGTGGAGGTATCCTTTGTAAAGCTGGCAAGGATCTTTGGCTCTTCACCAAACAGATCGATGATCTCAGCATTGGTTCCAATGCCCAGTGCACGGATCAGAACAGTGATCGGAACCTTTCTTGTTCTGTCTACACGTACATAAAATACATCATTTGAATCTGTCTCGTACTCCAGCCATGCACCTCTGTTCGGAATTACAGTACTGGAAAACAGTCTCTTACCAAGCTTATCATGAGCGATCGCGTAGTAGATTCCAGGGGAACGTACTAACTGGCTGACAATAACACGCTCAGCACCATTGATAACAAAGGTACCCGTAGCTGTCATCAGCGGTAAATCTCCCATGAAAATCTCGTGTTCGTTGATCTCTTCTGTTTCCTTATTGATCAGCCTTACTCGAACCTTCAAAGGTGCGGCATAAGTCACGTCACGTTCTTTACACTGCTCGATGGAATATTTTGCATCTTTTTCATCGTATGTGAAATCGATGAATTCCAGACTGAGCTTTCCGCCGTAATCTGCGATCGGAGAAATATCATCAAATACTTCTTTTAAACCTTCGTCAAGAAACCACTGGTAGGAATCTTTCTGAACTTCGATCAGGTTTGGCATTTCCAGGACTTCTTTTTGTCTCTGGTAGCTCATACGCATGCTTTTTCCAGTTTTTACAGAACGAATTCTGTTTTTTCCATTGACGTTTCACCCCTGTTTTTTTATTATTTATTACAACATGATCCCGCCTGACCTTTAGGCAGGCATATCTAGCCATAATATAGCATCCTCCACTTTAACATAAGAAAAAAAGTGTGTCAAGCACTTTTTTTGATTTTTTTACATTTTTTCAAAAAAAAGATTCTGTTCCTTCTATACATACGATGTATGGATATCCGGAACAGAATCTTTTTTATCACACATACTTACTTCACAATAGTATTTACTGTTACTGTATTTCCGTATTTATCTTTTGAGACAAGTTTCAGAGCAGTATTCTTTTTTTGCTTCTTTATTTTAATAACGTACTGTTTCTTTTTGTTTACGGATGATACACCCAGCTTTGTCTGTTTTCCGGAACGCCGCGCATAGGCAATAACTGTCTGGCTACCTGATGCAGTTCCGCTTATAGCTGTACTTCTTGATGTAACAGCTCTGCATGAAGGACGGTTGATGCCGGTCCATCCTTTGCAGCTTTTTACATATACCGCCTGAACCTTTCCGTTTTCACAAAATGTATTCTTTTTCATGACCGGTATTACAGATGCATATGCATAAACACCATTCCCCCTATTTTTCTCCGCACGGTTTCCTGATACTTCGGATACTTTTGATTTCCAGAGCAAAATACCACTTTTTGCATTTGATGTCACACGATTGCTTTTTACCCTGACTCCGCCGGCCACATACTCAATTTTCACGCCATGATTTTTGTTGGATAAACAGATATTACCAAGAACATTATTGTTCTTTCCTGCATTTACACGTATTCCCGAGCCGGCCACTGATTTAACAGTATTCTTCTGTGCAGTGGATGAAGTATTTACAGATTGCAGATAAATTCCATCTCCGCCTGCTCTGGAAACAGTATTCTGCTCTACAAGATTTCTCTGTTCTGATCCTGCTGCATAGACAGAACCGGAGAGATAAATTCCCGTATTTGCAGTTCCGGACACTGTATTCCTGCTGATAACGCTTCCTCTGGAATCCTGGGCATAAATCCCAAAATTGGAATATGAAGAAGTTTTTTCATTGTTACCTGATTATCTGTTACGGTATCTGTGTCAGTAAGAGACATGCTGATTCCGTTTCCATATCCGCTGATCTGATTATCTTCTACAGTCACACCTTTCACCGGATATATCTTTTTAGGGAGCACAGCTCCATCTTTTTTCATATTATAGCCTGAAACTTTTATACCACTGCAGATCCATGCAATTCCACCAATACTGGTAGTTCTGGCAAGACTGATGTAGTTTCCTGCCACACGAAGATTCCTGTTTTTCAGCATGTCCGGCCCATCATCATAGCCTGGCGTCTGGTGTGTATTGCTGCTCACAGAAGAAATGTCCACTCCATTTCCCACATTTACCATGGTATTATTTTCTGCTGTAGAATCTTCATAATTCATAAACCTTATACAGCGTTTTTTTACATTATGGAAAGTATTATTCGTAACTGTGATCCTTTTATATGTTTTTCCGGACATCATACTGTGCGTTCCCAGCCCTGTAAAGACATCTTCGAACACATTTCCATCAATCACAAAATCTTCACAGGTCGTTCCATCGTAAGGTCTGTACTGTGGAAAAACATTGCTCTCATCTGTACAGCAGTCGATCTGAATACATTCCTGTCCGCCTTCCACATAATTCTTATAATAGCCACTGAATGTACAGCCTGTGATCTTGGCATTTTTCACTCCGCCAAATTCCAGAAAATGAGATTTCAGATTATTAAGAAATGTAGCATTTTTAATCGTAACATTCGTAGCATGTCCAATGCAAAATCCCACAAATCCGCCTGGTGCATCCTTATTTTCCACACACTGATAATTGTAGTCCCAGGTTCCTCCATCGATCACAATGTTGCGATATCCATCATATCCGCCTTCTGAATCTTTGGTATTTCCAAGGCGGAGGATCAGATGTTTGGTGGTAGACGTTTTTGTAATATTAGCGTCTCTTGCATATAAGTACATATTACTGTACATGCAAAGTGTACCTGTCAGTTCATAATTTCCCGGTGGAATTATGATCTTGCAGGGATTTTCATCTGTGGCCTGATCTTTCAGTTCAAGAAACAGTGTGTTCAGGGGTGCTGTGATATCCTGTCCTTCCTCAACTTCCAGAGTCACAGTCTGATAAGTTCCAAGTTCTCCATCTGAAGCATCTCCTGCGGAAAAATCCCCAGCAGCATTGGCATCATCTGTAAAATCAGCCTGTGCCTGACCTGCGCCTTCATCAGCTTTATTATTATCCGGCTCTGCGACGTTTTCTACATTACCGTTTTCCTGCTGAAGCTGAAGTTCTTCGGAACCGTTATCGCCGTTCTCCGTTCCTTCGGAAAAATCTGCCGGCAATTCTCCGCTGATACTGCCATCTGCTGTCTGAATATCCTCACTGCCAGCTTCCGTTGCTGCATTGTCAGAAATATTCTTATTTGTGTCAAAATCTCCATCTGTGCTTCCATCTGAAAATGTGTCTTCAGTTGAATTTTCCGATATTTCCTCATCCCCCGGTGCCTTTGATACATCCACTGCTTCTACAGCACCTGACTCTATTTTTGTCCAGGATGCCTGTGATGCAGGAACCACACTGCCATCGTTATCCAGCACAAGCGGATCCAGATCCTGTTCCGGCATATTTTCCTCTTCTTCAAGCTCCTCCTGCTGCTGCATTGCAGCTTCCTGAGCCCGAAGTTCATCCAGAGGATTTTTCACGTTTACAGTTATATTTTTTACATTTTTTCCGACAGACACTGTCTTGGCTGCCGTCGGAAAAGAAACTCCTGTGATTCCCAACGCAGCAGCAAGGATACAGGCCATTATTTTCGTTTCATATTCCATCCACCCTTTCCTATCTCCTTTATTATCCTTTCTTTTTCTTCAAAAAGCAAGATTTACCCTGGATTTTTCACTAAAAAAGGCTGCTGTGCCGCCGGTAAACCGGCAGGCACAACAGCCTTTAAAACTTCTGATCTGATCGGATTATTTAAGTGTAACCTTAGCTCCCTCAGCCTCAAGTTTAGTTTTGATGTCCTCAGCCTCAGCTTTGGATGCGCCCTCTTTAACAACCTTCGGAGCACCATCAACGATAGCTTTAGCCTCTTTAAGTCCAAGACCTGTAACCTCACGAACAACTTTGATAACTTTAACTTTGTTAGCGCCAACCTCTGTAAGCTCTACGTCAAACTCATCTTTCTCCTCAGCTGCCTCGCCTGCTGCACCTGCTGCTGCTACAACAACACCTGCTGCTGCGGAAACGCCAAACTCTTCCTCACAAGCTTTTACAAGGTCATTTAACTCTAATACAGATAATTCTTTGATTGCTGCAATAAATTCTTCTGTTGTTAATTTTGCCATTTTAATTTCCCTCCATTTATAAATTTTAATTAATAATCATGCGGTCGTTATGCCGCCAATTGCACGTTGCTGGGATTACTCAGCAGCTGCTGCGTCAGCTCCGCCGTTCTGCTCTGCGATCTGATTAAGCACACGAGCGAAGTTTGCGATCGGAGACTGCATGCTTCCAAGCAGTTTTCCAAGAAGTTCCTCTCTTGAAGGAATTGTGGACAGTGCCTGAATTCCGGCCTGATCATTGTAGTTACCTTCAACTACACCTGCGATCAGCTCCAGTGCCGGGAACTGTTTTGCATATTTAGCAAGGATTCTTGCCGGAGCAGTTGCGTCTTTCTCGGAGATAGCGATCGCATTTGTGCCATGTAAATGATCACTAAGGCTCTCAAATGCTGTACCCTCGAATGCACGACGCATCATGGTATTTTTGTATACCTTGTACTGAACACCAGCTTCTCTTAACTCTTTACGAAGAATTGTATCCTGCTCAACTGTAAGACCGCTGTAGTTTACAAGTACAACAGACTGTGCGTCTTTAATGCTGTTAGAGATCTCTTCTACGATTGGTTGTTTCAGTTCTACTTTTGCCATGAAATGGTACACCTCCTTATAGATTTTGTATACCGCCGTCGCAATAAGTCAATCTGTTTTAAAAAAAGACCTTACTGCTTCGCAATAAGGCCTTGTGTAATCTTAACTCAGAATACTTGGACCTCGGTAGGCGTTTTGATCCTTATGCCTTACGGCACCTACTGTCTTCGGCAGCGTTCTTAGGTACAATACCATAACAGTGCCGGGTGTGTCAAGTATTTTTTAAGATTTTTTCAAAATTATTTAGTACCAAAAATTCTGTCACCGGCATCACCAAGTCCCGGGCAGATATAAGCGTTCTCATTGAGCTCTCTGTCAAGGGAACCGCAGTAGATCTGTACATCCGGATGTGCCTCATGGAGACGTTTCAGTCCCTCAGGAGCTGCGATGATGCACATAAACTTGATATTCTTTCCGCCCTGTTTCTTGACAAAATCAATGGCAGCTTCGGCAGAACCGCCGGTTGCAAGCATCGGATCAACGATCACTGAAATACGCTCGTCAATAGATTCAGGAAGCTTACAGTAATACTCATGGGGCTCATGTGTTACCGGATCACGGTAAAGTCCCACATGTCCGACCTTTGCAGACGGTACCAGTGTGAGAATGCTGTTTACCATTCCAAGTCCTGCACGGAGGACCGGGATCACTGCCAGCTTCTTACCTGAGATCATCGGTGTCTTACAGGTTTCTATCGGTGTCTCGATTTCCACTTCCTCTGTAGGAAGATCACGAAGCGCCTCATATCCCATCAGGATTCCGATTTCCTCCACCAGTTTACGGAACTCGTTTGTTCCTGTATTTTTATCACGGAGCATTGAAATTTTGTGTTTGATCAGCGGGTGATCCATAATATAAACATTTTTCATTTTTTCCATCGTGATTTCCTCTCTTTGTCTGTGTTTTTTGTAAAGCGAAACTTCTCATTCCACTCTGCTTCATACACCGGAACGCAAGCCTTTCGCTTTTCTGTATTCATCTTTCTACATTATAATATATATGGCACTTTTTCAAAAGGGGGGAAAAACTATTTTCCCTGGCGTTCCAAAACCTGATCGATAGCATAGGCCACACCAAACTCATTGTTGCTCTTTGTGATGTATTTTGCTGCCTTTTTGATCTCCGGAACTGCATTTTCCATTGCAACGGTTGCGCCGAAATCCATGGAAATCATGGAATAATCATTAAGGCTGTCACCAAGAACCATCACCTCATCCATGGTATATCCCAGAGACTCGATATATTCTTTCAGCACCGGGCCTTTCTGCGCCTCTACTGCTGTAATCTCCTGATTATATATAAAGGAAGAAGCCACTGCAACGGCTGGATTTTCTTTCAGCTCATCGCTGAGTTTCTCCAGCTGCTCCACATCTGCCGCAAAAATGAAGATCTTATATATCGGCGCACCGCTGCTCTCCAGGGAACGGATATCGGAAATCCCTTTCGTGTTTCCGGCGATTCTGCGGTACTGCAGGGATTTCCGTACAATCTCCTCGCTGGTATCTATGTCCATATTGAAAAGACGGATCTGCTGAATGATCCCGTCTTCAATTTCCTTCTTTGTTCCAATACGGTAATCATAGCGATCCGTAAAAAATGCTACAGATACCGGGTATTTTTTTGCCGTATTGTAGACCTCCTCACACAGTTCAATAGAGATCGGTGTACTCTTTACAACCTCCTGCTGCGGATTCCGTACTTCAGCACCGCTGCTCACCACATAATCACAGGTCAGCTCTGTTCCCTTCAGCTCCTCCATGGCACCGGGAAAATTCCGGCCGGTGGCAACCATAAAACGGATTCCCGCATCGCAGGCACGCCTGACCGCCGCAAGGGTTTCCGGTGCGATCCTATGGTCATCACCAAGAAGTGTGCCATCCATATCACTTGCAATTACTTTTATCATGAAAAATTTCTCCTTTTATCTGTAAAAATTCCGGTCAATCATTCGGATCCATAGCAAATATGTCCTTTTTTCGGAGAAATTATATCTTATATTATTGCAAAATACAATGATTTTTGCGACAGGCATATGCCTTTCTGATTTCAGAAATACATGGTATAATGAGATTTCATAAATCTGTCCGATGTCGGTCAAGCGTATATCCGCAATCCGCGTCGCTGCTTGATCCGGTTAAGTGAATAACCCCATCCACATGTACTACATAGATTTGCATCAAATAAATGCTCTTCAGTTAAGTCAGTCAATCAGAAAACAGGAGAATATTATGTCAACTTATTTTTTTCATTCCAAAAGAAGCCGCTCGCATTCCCGTTTCTTCTATTTAATATTGTGCACAGTCCTTGTCTGTCCAATACTCCTTTTCACAGGCTGCGGAAATATCACGGATGCAGATACATCCACCACCGGAAATGAGCCTATCAGTATCAGCAGTATCAAATTGAATACAGCTGTACAGATCACAATTTACGATTCTCAGGATAAAGCTCTCCTAGATGACTGTCTGGCACTGTGCGATAAATATGAGCTGATCTTCAGCCGGACAAATGAGAAAAGCGAGCTTTATAAATTAAATCACCGCAAAGATACATCGGATAAAGATACCAATACCGACCGGCAGACTACTCCATATCCGGTCAGCGGCACAGCAGACACCTGGCATATATCTGAAGACCTTGCCGCTCTGCTTTCTGAAGGACTCGATATCACCAGGGAATCCGACGGTGCCTTTGACATCGCCATTGCGCCTTTGACCTCTCTCTGGGATTTCACAGCAGAAGACCCGAAGGTTCCGGATGATGCAGCTATTCAGAAAGCACTCCCTCTGTGCAGCTCCGACGGCGTCACCATTGACGGGCAGGATATCACACTTCCCTCTGATGACATCCAGTTCGATGTAGGCGCCATTGCCAAGGGCTATATCGCAGACCGCATGAAAGATCTTCTGGTAAAAAAGGGGTAAAGAGTGCCATCATCAACCTTGGCGGCAACGTCCTCTGCATCGGCTCAAAGCCTGACGGCACTCCCTTCAAAGTAGGCATCCAGAAGCCCTTTGCAGATCGCAACGAAACCGAAGCCGTTATGGATATCACCGGAAAATCTGTTGTATCCTCCGGAATTTATGAGAGGTGCTTTAAGCAGAACGGAAAATTATACCATCACATCCTGAACCCCAAAACCGGCTATCCATATGACAATAGCCTGATCTCTGTGACAATCATCTCCGACCAGTCTGTGGACGGCGATGCCTTAAGCACCACCTGTTTCGCCCTTGGTCTGGAGGACGGACTGAAATTTGCGGAGAAAAAAGGAGTGCAGGCCGTTCTTATCACAGAAGATTATGAACTGCATTATACTGACGGATTCCAGGATGAGATCAATGTCACTGATGTGGAATCCTGAACCATGAAATCTTTTTCAGTAACAACCAAAAACCTTACGGATAGACCATATTTGTCACATAAGTCTGCGGATAATCTTTCAGAAGATTTGCCATTGCTGTCTGTGTCTGTGTCGTTGAAAATGGCTAGGATGGGCCGTTCCACAGACATTCATAATCTGCCTCCGTACCGTGGATGTCTCTGTTCCGCAGTTGTAGGGCCACAGGGGGGGGAGGCAAAACCTTCCGGATTCACAATCTGCTCCCAAGCTTCTTCATATCCCTTATCCGGAAGTTCAAAACACCATGGGATAAATCCGAGCAAACAGTGATCTTCTGGAAGCAGATAATGCCGAAGATGGCCTGAAGATCATTCTCAAAGAGCATCCTGACATTATTATCACAGATATGAAAATGCCCGTCATGGACGGAATACAGCTCTAAAAAAAGCCGGAAGAACTTCACATCGACAGCAAAATCAGTGTGATCAGCGGATTCAGCGATTTCAAATATACAAGACTTGCGATCCAGGCCGGTGTTATTGATTACATACTGAAGCCTGTTGATCCCCAGAATTTGAACAATGCGCTTTCAGCCACAATTTCTCAGTTGGAAAGTGAAGCAGGCAAAACTGGGACTTCCGATTCTGCTTCATCACCCGAACCCTGCTCTGCGTTCACCAGTAGGGTAATCAGTGATGTTTTTGATTATATCAATGCACATTATCTGGAAAATATCTCCCTGGCCGATATTGCAGAATCTTTTTTCTAAGTAAGGAGCATCTGTCCAGATTGTTTTAAAAAAACGTCAGAATCTTTTTTCCTATACTATGCAGTTAAAGCTCACCGAGGTGAAACGGCTTCTGCAGTCTACGGATATAACTCTCGACGACATTGCCTGGCATCTTGGTTTCAGCAATGGAAATTACTTCAGCAAGGTTTTTAAAAAGAACTGTCAGATGTCTCCCAGTGAATACCTGAACGTACAGCTATAGTTCTTCAGAAAACTTTTCTCCGATAAAAAGTAGCTGTAACTGAGCGTATTCGTTCAGTTACAGCCACTTTATTCAATATTATTATATTCAGTTATTGATCATATCCGGCCAGGAAAGAATCTCTGCAGAAATCTTCTCTTCATAATCTCCGTCAATGTCCTCACTTCTTCCAGCCGCATAAATATTGGTCTCGGCACCCCAACCGTTGTCCTCGTATTCCCATACATGGAATTTCAGTCCACGGAACATGAAATCCAGACTTCCGCAACCATCTTCCTCTGTGTATTCGAATGTGATATTTTTTTGTTCAGAGCATCCTGTACTTTCTGTAAACGCATATAATATCGCTCCTTCCACGCCTAAAATCTTCCTTTATACACAAAGTATAACATGTTGTGATTTTTGACACAAGTCAAGGATGAAAGTGCCTGTGAGCTGCAGATAGCTCAGGCCCAGTAGAGTCTCATTCCAAACTCATGGCTCATACGGTCCGGATGCCCATCAACTCTTGAAAGCAAAGTACAGATATCCTGATAGGTATTCTTTGCCATACATTTACCGCTATTATCAGAAAGAATTAGTGTAAGGTTCCACTTCTTGCCTTTTCCGTATTCTTTCTCAAAGGTTTTTACCATGACACGGCTGTCTGCCGGAACTTCTGCTTTAACACTTCCCTTTTCCACCAGTTCTCCGTTCAATGTTTCTGTAATGATCCATGTAAGTTCACACTCTCCCAGAGCTCCATCTGTATCATTTACAATATACAGACTGTCCAGATAATCTTTGTGCTTTGCAAAAGCACCCACTGGTGCGTTGCTTTCCAGTATAGCCTGAAGACCCTTTTTGGGAATTCCCCACCAGTCATATAATCCGTAGAAGCTCTGAGGACACAGATCGATAAACATAAACTGTATATATCCTGAGCAAGGTTCATATTTCTGGATCCTGTAATGCTCTGTATAATATTTCAGAAGCTTATACTGATATTCCTGGATCTTCGGGATATCATCCACCAGTTTTTCCAGACGATGATATACCGCCGGAACAGTTTTCAGATTTTCACTGCTGCCCGGTGCATCAAATCCGTACTCTGTATTCAGCTTTTCTGTCTGCTCATAAATATCTGCATATTCTCCACCGCATAAAGAACCCAGATAATTATGGCTGTCCCCGCTAAGCAGATCGTCTTCGCAGAAAGAACCCTTGATGATCGGTCTGCCCGGATCCATCTTCTGTACTTCCCTGTACAAAGCAGGTCCCGGATTTTCCTCCATAAATCTCCTTCTCACATTTCCATCCGGATCAATACATCCCGGTTCATTCATAATGATCCAGCAGATCAGAGACGGATGATGCTTCAGAAGTTTCACATTTTCTCTGTAAACATCTGCAAATCTCTGCGCCCATTCATCTGTTGAAGGATGCGTCCAGTTGTACTCCGAATCCTGAAAAACTGCAATTCCCAGCTCGTCACACAGATCATAAAAAACTTCCTGCTCTGTGTGGACATGTACTCGTACCAGATTAAAACCTGCCGCCTTTACATTAAGAAGATCTCTCAGGTACCGTTCCTTTGTCATTGCAGAAATATAACAATCCGGAAAATAAGAGGTTCCTCTTATATACAGTTTCCTGTTATTAAGCCAGAATCTTGTTATTTTTTCATTACGCTCAATCTGAATGTCCCGAAAAGCAAAATTCGTTGTTCTGCTGCTCAGTATGTCTTTTCCCCTGCTTAACGTAAGTTCTGCCTGATACATCCAGGGATAACCATGATCCCATGTGGACCACAGTCTGACATCTTCCACTTTAAGCTCACATTTAAAACCTGTCTCTGCTTTCTCTGCCATTATCTGAACAGTTTTTTCTGCCTTTATAAGACCGGACTCTTTTTCCCGGATCTTTACATTAAAATCATATGTCTCCCCGGATTTCAGACCTCGCGCTTCAGTTTCCACATATACGTCTGCTTTCCTTACATCCGGATCCAGTTCATACTTCAGATCTGTCTGATCTTCCAGAACACCTTCTTCTGTCAGGATCAGTTCCACTTTTCCGTAGATTCCTACAGGATTTACATCTCTCTGGATAAATGTATCAGAATGTTCGTAGGTACCTTTTACCATATTTCTTTTTACCAGGTGGGTTCTGGAATCCTGTGCATCCAGCTCCACCTCATCATCCCATGGAGAACTTACCTTTACAATGAGATAATTTTTCTCTCCAAAAACAAGCTTATCTTTTACATTAAAGGAAAATGGAGCGGAATATCCTTCATGCTCTCCAAGAAATTCTCCGTTAATCCATACTTTTCCATAATAATCAACATTGGTAAATTTAAGGACAGCATCCGTAACTTTCTGATCCGGAACTTCAAACTCTGTTTTGTACCACCAGGGCGCCTGATTGAAATATCTCAGTTCACGCCCGAAATATGGCTGTCTGGCATAGATAAGCTGCAGATGTTTCAGTTCCTCCAGTTCCTCCCATTCAGACACCTGGGAACCTACGGAAGTATCCGCTTCCCTGGCAGCATAAAGCCCGGTCTTTTCCCCTGTATCATGAACATCCTGCAAAATTTTCCATCCTTGTTTCAATTCAATCCTTGTTTCCATTTCAGCCTCCTAACTCTTGACCGCACCTGCAGCCATACCTTCGATTATGTTTTTGTTAAGAATAAAATACACGATCAGTGTAGGCAGGATCGATATTACGATCGCCGCAAATGTACTTCCCCAGTCCACTCTTCCGAACTGCCCCACAAAGTCATTCAGGCCAATTGGCAGAGTTTTCATATCAGAAGATGAGATAAATGTATTGGCATATGTAAATTCGTTCCATACAAAAACAAAATTGTATGTAAGAACTGTCATTGTAGTATTTTTAGCCATAGGTACCACGATCTTGCGGAATGTGGTTCCCATTGTGGCACCGTCAATAACTGCTGCTTCCAGAAGAGAATCCGGCATAAATTTAAAAAATCCGGTGTAAAGATAGATACACATTGGAAGTCCGAACCCGATCTGCGGAAGCACCAGTGCCCAGTATGTATTTCTCAGTCCGATCCTGTTATAAATCTGGAACATGGGTATAAGGCAGGAAAAAATAGGCACCATCATTCCAAACAGGAAAAATGCCATCAGTGCATTGGCATATTTTACCTTTACCTTGCTGATCACAAATGCAACCGGGCATCCCAGGACTACGATGCCAAGAAGTGTGAGAACTGCCACAACCGTACTGTTAAGAAAATATCTTGGAATGGATGAGATCGTCAGTGCGCTGATATAGTTTCCAAGATAAAATCCTGATGGCAGGGCATACTGTGCAGTATATGTCATTTCATCCGGTGTTTTCAGACTGGAGCAGATAACCCAGAAAATAGGGTAGACCTGTATCATGACAAAAATAAGGATCACTACATAGAACACAGCACGAATAGGTATATTTTTTCTTGATTTTATCATTCTGACCCATCTCCTTTCGCCGATCCCAGGCATTTCTGTATAATCCCTACTGCTACCAGACATTCAATGACCAGAAAAACGGACAATGTACTTCCATAGCCAAAGTCAGCCGAATTAAAAGCGGTTTTATACATATAAGTTGCCACCATCTCTGTTGATCTGGATTTATTGTCAAGAATATAGAATACATCAAAGGTTTTCAGACAACCATTTACAAGCATTACAATGACAATGCTGAATATATTTTTCACCAGTGGAAGCTTTATGTAACGATACTGTTGAAAAACATTGCAGCCATCCATTGTAGATGCCTCGATCACATCCTTTGATATGGATACAAATGCGGAATAAAAAATGATCATGTACAGACCACAGTATTTATATCCATCGATCAGGGTTATGGTAATCAGCGCTGTATGGGAATTTGCCAGCAAAGCGATAGGTTCCATTCCCAGTTTTTCCATCACATAGCAAACCAGGCCCTGGGGCTGGACAGAAAGCATTTTGGAAAAAATCTGGCAGATCGCCATAGATGAAATGATACATGGAATAAAATAAATAACCCGCAGAATATTTCCACCTTTGGAAATATGTGTAAGCAAAATTGCCAGGATCAGTCCTGCACATAACTGGAACAAACTTCCCAATACAACAAATTTAAGATTATTTACAACAGCCTCACGAAATGTCTCATCCTGAAACATCCTCACATAATTTTCCAGTCCGATAAACTTCATATCACCGATTCCATTCCAGGAAAAAAGGCTGTAACCCATTGACCACAGAATTGGGATGATAACAGTAAGAATATATACGAACAGTGCAGGAAGAACAAACGGTAAAGGCTGGATTTTATTTCTGGGCTTCATATCCTCTCCCCTTTCATACGCAGATGCAGATAAAATTCCGCATCTGCGTATTCTCTCAGTTATTCTTCAGTGTCAAAATAATCAGATGCATACTGTTCTACAGCTTTGTCCATGTTTTCGCAGAACTCTTCAGGAGTTGATTCTCCCATTCCAAGGCTTGCCAACTCTTTTCTGTAAACCTCGTTTGTAGAAGGATCCAGACGAACATCCCAGCACTGGGCAAAAGTGCCGCAGTTCTCAAGATCACTTAAAATCTGCTGTGTAAGCTCCGGAAGCTTCTCCGAATCACTTGGCATCATGGATGGAAGCATATTGAACTCATACATTGCCGTATCAGCAAAATTATCCCATACATAACTGATGAAATCTTTCATCTCATCACTCATGGAATCCTTGAGAATGGCAGTTCCGATTCCACAATTCGCATAGTAATCATTTTCTCCTGTAGCGGTTCCTTCGCTGTCTACAGGAAGTTTGAACATGGAAATGTCATCTTTAAGATTTCCCTCATCATCTACAAGATCCGGTGTATCCCATGTTCCGGTGTATAACATTGCCGCACCACTGTTCAGAAACAGATCCATCTGTGCGGTAGTATCTGAACTTGTCCATCCTTCACTGAAATACTGGGCTATATCCTGTGTATACTGGGCTGTTGCGATACCTGTCTCAGAATTAAATTTTCTTTTCCCATTCTTGCATTGTCAATGAAGTCATTTCCTTCCAGTCTGAAAGCCTTAAATGCAGGATAACGCATGATCATGTCGTAATTTCCTGCGGATATCGGGGTCATTCCCGCATCTTTCAGCTTCTTGCACACATCCAGGAGGTCTTCCAGTGTCTGAGGTGTTTCAGTAATTCCGGCTTTTTCAAACATGTCTTTGTGATACCAGAAATACTCTACATTTCCCTGCCAGGTCATAAGGTAATTGCTTCCGTCACTGAGTTTCGGATAATTCAGTGCAATATCAAAGAACTTGTCTTTGATACCCAGTTCATCATAAAGGTCATCCACACTGTAGATCAGATCCTTTTTGCAAAGTCCTTCAAAAATGCCTCCGGATCTGCGTCAAACCAGTCCGGCAGTTCATTGCTGGATGCAAGGATCTTGATCTTCTGAAGATATGTTTCTCTGTCTGCAATAGACTCTACATTGAATTCAAAATCCGGGTGATCTTTTTTATAATCTTCTGCAAGCTTCTTCAATGTTTTCAGTGCCGCATCTGTTTCGCCCCTGGCACTGATATAATTGATCACAAGTGGTTCGGAATCCTCTTTTTTATCTGCCCACACATTCATCATGCTGAATGAAGAGAGACACATCATTGTGGCAAGTGTAGCAGCCATCACTTTTTTTAATTTCATTTTCGTCCTCCTTTTGGTACATTTCTATTCATCCGGATTGAATATTTTGTTCCGCTTTCCTTATCGATGAGACCATTATATTAAATCCGTCCGGAAAAATACATGGAAAATCTTCGCTGTACCTGGAATATTTTCTCCAATCTTTCCCCCACACTTGTGAGAATTTTTCCCTTATTATATAATGTAGCCAATAAAACCAGAGGGGGGATTCCATGATAGAAAATCTGAAAAAAAAGGTGTTTCACTTATTTTTAGGAATCAGTCTGAAACGCAGGCTTTTTATTACATATCTGCTGCTCAGTTCTCTGATACTCATGCTTACTTCCGTGTTTTTTTATACTGCATCCAAAAAAGTACTGATCAAGCGTGCCGCACTTTCCAGTCAGCAGCAGCTATCCCTGATCACCAGCAACCTTGGAGAAAAGATCGATAATATATCAAACTATGCCATCACCCTTTCCATCAACAGCAATATCGCCGATGTTTTAAAAGAAAATCCCACAGTTCCCGAAAACACACTGGAACATTTTCTGGTAAATTCCGAGCTTACAGACCAGGCCCAGCGTATCATCGGACTTCACAAAAACATCTATGCCTGGGATATCCTGGATACAGAAAACCACTGGTTTCACAGCAGTACCACAGAAACAGATCAGCTTGATTCCATTTTAGGTCCCGAAGTCCTTGACAGCCTTCAGACTAATCTGGCCTTTCAGTTTCTCGGACCCTTCCAGATAAGTGGGGAGCCAACCTTTGTAGCCTTAAAAAGTATTACAAACATTGATAACACCAAATATCTGGGCGCCCTGGTCCTTCTGATCAGAGAAACAAATATTTCCTCTGCATTCCGCGACCTTCCGGACAGCTCTTCCAGGGATTTCTATATTACTGATGAAAATGGACAGATACTTTCCTCTTCTTCATCCGGAGGTATTTATAAAGACTTCTCATCCTATACAAAAATCAGTTCAGAGAATTATAAAACCCTGACAGAAACCGACAGGCAGTTTTTTCCGTAGACGGCACTGACACTCTTTTTATCTGCAAATCCTATCCTGACCTAAACTGGAATGTGATCAACCTGATTCCTCTGGAAAGCCTGACTCTGGATCATATGGTGATCCTGCACAACATTCTTCTGATCAGCATTGTAGTGTTTATTTTATCTGTATTTTTTCCATATTATGTACAGGTACTGTCACCGCACCTATACAGAAACTTGTGGAAAAAATGAAATCTGCATCTGCCGGAAAGCTGAATATTTCTGCCAGTTACTCTTCAAATGATGAACTTGCAGTTCTCTATAACCAGTTTAACCTTATGATGCAGAAGATCCAGACATTACTTAACGATATCTATGAGGAACAAAATGCCAAACAGAAAATGGAAATACGTCTTTTACAGTCCCAGATCAATCCCCATTTTCTTTATAATACTTTAAACACCATCAAGTCTCTCATAGAAATTGATATGAATGATACCGCAGTAAAAGCAGTGTCTGCCATGTCATCTTTCTACAGAAACTCTCTTTCAAAGGGACAGTTTATCATTCCTCTGCGCCAGGAGCTGCTTCTTACAGAACAGTATCTTTATATCCAGAATCTGCGGTATATGGATTTTGTTGATTACGAGATCATCTATGAGCCGTCCTGGGAGGATCATGGGGCAGAGATACCCAAGCTGACCATACAGCCTGTTGTGGAAAATATTTTTGTCCACGGACTTACCAGCCAGATATGCCATATTCACTTAATTGTTTCTATCAAAAATGGTACCATCTGTATTTCTGTTTCTGATAATGGTTCCGGTATCCCGCCGGAAAAACTTGCCGAACTTAACCGTTCTATCAGAGACTTCAAAACTGCCCGACATTCTTTCGGGCTTCCAAGTATCAACCACAGGATTGCTCTTCTCTACGGTGAGAATTACGGACTTACCATCGAAAGTTCACCTGAAAAGGGAACCACTGTAACCATAGTAATACCTGACAAAAATCTGATCGAGGGGGAAATATAAAGTGAAAACACTTGTAATTATTGACGACGAAGTTTTTTTCAGAAAATCTCTGATCAATTTTCTTGAAAAACAAAACCTTTATAACATTGCAGGGGAAGCTAATAACGGACAGGCCGGAATCCGGCTTATTGAAAATGTTAAACCCGATATTGCCCTTGTGGATATATCCATGCCGGTTATGAGCGGTCTGGATATGATCGCAGCTCTTGGAACAGACTGTCATACCAGGTTCATCCTTTCCACAGGATACGAAGATTTTGACTATGCCAAAAAGCCATCTCTCTTCAGGTCCGCGGATACCTCCTGAAGCCATTGGATCACCGGGAGCTTATGGAGACACTCCAGAAAGTAAGTGACGAGATCGATCAGGAAAATTCCAGAAACAGTTATGTGAATAATTATTTTCAGTTCCGCGATCTGTATACACGGCAAATGCAGCTTAATTTCTTCCAGAAGGTGATCAGCGGAACAACCATTTCCCCGGATGATCTGGAAAAAATTCCGATTCATAAAACTTCCGATTATCTTACCATTCTTATGGAGATCCACAATGCCAATCCGGAAATATGGGATGAAAAAGGTGATTTTTCTCTGCTCCACACCATCCTGGAAAATATATGCAGGGAAATCTTACAGCCTGTGTGCAAAGAGCTTATTTACATTGACTATTCTCAGATGAGACAGTATATCATCATGGAAAAAAGCTCTGATTTTTCTTTTACCGATCTGGAACAATCCTGTCTCAGACTTGCCGGGATATATGATAATATCGCACAGATTTCCACTTTTTTCTGCTGTGGAACACCTCATGAAGGCGTGGAAGGAATCCGCTATTCCTATGAAGAGGCTCTTTCTGTTTTTCATAACAGAACTGCGTCTTCTTCCGGATTTCTTTATTTCACGCCCCAGTCCCATTCCGGTGATTTTACATTAAAGCCTCTGGTTTATAATGATATCCTGATCTTTCTGCGCCAGCAAAATTCACCGGCTCTCTGTAAATATATTGATGAATATTTCAACGATATCATCACCAAAAAAATCCATATCCGGCAGACCTGGAGTGTAGCTGCTGCTTTTCTTACTGTACTTGACGGTTTTATCACGGAGTGCAGTCAGCGTGAAACGCTTTTTCCTCTTCTGGAAAACGCCCTGAATACTTACCAGAACTGCCAGAGTGCCCTGCAGTTAAAACAACTGCTCCAGTCTACCTGCAAGGCAGTTCTGGATTCTCTTGCTGATGAAAAAAATCCGCGGAAGTCAGCTCTTGTATCCCAGGTTCAGGAATATATCTGTCTGAATTTTAATCAGCCGGATCTTCGTCTTGAAACCATTGCTTCCCATTTTTTTGTCAATCCCCAGCATCTCTCTGCTGTATTCAGTCAGGAATCCGGAGTTACACTTACCTCATATATCAATGTCTGCCGCATGAAAAAAGCCAGACAGTTTCTTCTGGAAGACAGCCCTTCCATTCAAAATGTAGCTTCTTTATGCGGATTTTCTGATTCCGGATATTTCAGCAAATGTTTCCGGAAATATTACGGAATCTCTCCAAAAAACTTTGTATCCCTGACTGAAAAGAACAGTTATCCAGGTTCTATCGGCATATGATCTTTATATCATTAAAGCGTAACGTTTCACCGCTTCATCTTATTAAAATTACATTTTACTCTAACATATGTTTTATGTAAAATGCAAGTTCTTTTTATTGTGCAATATCCCGGAATGTGTTAAGATAAAACCTGCGACTTTATACAAATAGCAGTTTACCATACTGCAATAATGAGGTGAGTTATGAAAGAAAGAGAAAAACTTGGATCCCGTCTGGGATTCATTCTGATTTCTGCTGGCTGTGCCATCGGAATCGGAAACGTCTGGAAATTCCCTTACATGGCCGGACAGGGCGGTGGCGGCACATTCGTACTGTTTTACCTGATCTTCCTGGCCCTTCTTGGACTTCCTGTTATGACTATGGAGTTTTCTGTTGGACGTGCCAGCCAGAAGAGTCCTGTCAAAGCATATTACGCACTGGAAAAACCAGGACAGAAATGGCACATCCATGGATATATCACTCTGATCGGATGTTATCTCCTGATGATGTTTTACACCACTGTTACAGGCTGGATGCTGAATTACTTCTATATGACAGCCACCGGTAAATTCCAGGGACTTGATTCCGACGGTGTTGCAGGACAGTTTACCAACATGCTTGGCCAGCCCGTTACTATGGGATTCTGGATGATCGTTGTTGTTATTGCAGGTGTTTTTGTCTGCTCCCGCGGTCTTCAGAACGGCCTTGAAAAAGTTACCAAGGTTATGATGATCTCTCTTCTGGTGATCATGGTTGTTCTTGCCATCAACAGTTTTACCATGGATGGTGCCAAAGAGGGACTGAAATTCTACCTGATCCCGGATTTCGAGCGTATGAAAGAGATCGGTATTATTTCTACCATTACCGGTGCTATGAACCAGGCATTCTTTACTCTCAGCCTTGGTATCGGTGCTATGGCTATCTTCGGAAGCTACATCGGAAAAGATCACGCACTGCTTGGTGAATCCATGAATATTGCGCTTCTGGATACTTTTGTTGCGATCACCTCCGGACTTATTATTTTCCCGGCATGTTTCACATTCAATGTTGACCAGACTTCCGGACCGAGCCTGATCTTCATCACACTGCCGAATATTTTCAACCACATTCCGCTTGGAAGACTGTGGGGAAGCCTGTTCTTCATCTTTATGTCATTTGCAGCTTTCTCTACCATCCTGGCTGTATTTGAAAATATTATTTCCTGCGGTATGGAGCTTACCGGCTGGAGCCGAAAAAATCCAGTCTTGTAAATGCCATCGCCATCATCCTTCTGTCTCTGCCATGCGTACTTGGATACAATGTATGGTCCTGGGACTGGCTCAAGGTATTCGGCGGCGCAATTCTCGACCTTGAAGATTTTCTGGTAAGCAACATTCTGCTCCCGCTTGGTTCTCTTGTATACCTGCTTTTCTGTGTTTCCAAACGGGGCTGGGGCTGGGAAAACTTCACAGAAGAAGCCAACACCGGAAAAGGCATGAAGATCCGGAAATGGATGCGCGGATACATCACTTATATCCTGCCGCTGATCATTCTGTTTATCTTCTTCTTTGGTCTGTACGATAAGTTTTTTGCATAAAATAAAACTTTAAATAAAACACCCCTGACGGATATCGTATGTGATTTACACACGCGATTTCCATCGGGGGTGTTTTTGTTGAGTCAGGCGGATATTCACAGCCTGCATTCTTCCCGATACAAGCAAGTCCCCTCACTGCGTATTGCTTTTCGTAATTGAAGCAGGGAACTTACTTGATTCAGTTAAGAATTTTACCTGCCTAGCAGCTCCAGTACTTCCTCTCTGCTGATCAAAGCCTGGCCGATTCCCTCGCCGTTTAAGATCTCATCAGCCAGTTCCCGTTTTCTTTCCTGAAGAGCCCGGATTCGTTCTTCTATGGTGTCTTTCATAAAGAGGCGGTAGACACTGACAACGTTCTGCTGACCGATGCGGTGGGCACGGTCTGTTGCCTGATTCTGCACGGCAAGATTCCACCAGGGATCGTAGTGGATCACAATATCAGCTGCCGTAAGATTCAGGCCTGTTCCTCCTGCTTTCAGAGAAATGCAGAAAACAGAAGTATCATCCTCATTAAATGCATGTACCATCTGCGCCCGTTTTTCCTTGGAAGTCGATCCGGTCAACATATAAAAAGAAACTTTTGCTTTTTTCAGACGGACAGCCAGCACATCCAGCATGGTGGTAAACTGGGAAAAAAGCAGGATCTTATGTCCGCCGTTCACCGCATTCTGAACCAGCTCCATGCACATCTCCAGCTTGGAAGAATTCCCTTTGTATCCTTCATATACCAGCCCCGGATAACAGCAGATCTGCCGAAGCCTTGTGATCTCTGCAAGGATCTGCAGTTTAGAAGTGCGAAACTCCGCATCCGACTGCATCCCAAGCATCAGGCGAAACCGTTCCGTATGGGCCTCATACAGCTCCTTCTGCTCGCTTTCCAACGGGGAAAACATATCTTTTTCCAGCTTATCCGGAAGATCCTTCAGCACATCCCTCTTCAATCTCCGCAGCACAAAAGGCCGGATCATCTTCTGCAGACGTTCCATGGCATTGGAACTGCTGTACTGCACAGCCGGAAGTTCGATCTCCTTGCGGAATTTCTCATAAGAATACAAAAATCCAGGCATCAGGAAATCAAAAATACTCCACAGCTCACTGAGCCGGTTCTCCACCGGTGTACCAGTTAACGCCAGTCGGAATTCTGACCGGATCTCCTTCACAGCCTTTGCCACCTGAGTTCCGTGATTCTTGATATACTGCGCCTCATCAATGATCTGCACAGCAAAATCCAGGTTCTGATAAGCCTTCAGATCCCGTTTCAGAAGGTCATAGGAGGTGATCAGAACCTCTCGTTCTCCCGCATTTTTGATCAGTGCTTTCCTCTCCTTCACATCACCTGTCACAACGGTAGCCGGAAGTCCCGGCGCAAAACGTTCGATCTCGTTCATCCAGTTAAACACAAGTGAAGCAGGCGTTATCACAAGGGCACGTCTGTTTTCTCCCGGCGCAGATTCCTGAAATTCTGACCAGAGAAATGTGAGCACCTGGAGGGTTTTTCCAAGTCCCATATCATCTGCCAGGATCCCTCCAAACTGATTATGCTTCAGAGTTTTGATCCAGTAAAAGCCCTCTTTCTGATAGCCCCGGAGGATTTTTTCCTGCTCCCTGGGAATCTGAAATTTATGTTCTTCCATTGTCTGCATGTTCCGGATCAACGCACGAAAGGCATTGTCCTTCTCTACCTTGATCAGATCGCCGCCCTTCAGCTGACTGTCCAGATACATAGCACGATAGGCCGGAACCTGAGTCTTTCCTTTTTTCAGTTCACGATCACTGATCTGCAGTCCATTTTTCAGAGCAGAAAGCTCCCTGAGCTGACCATCGGAAACATCCAGAAAGCTGCCATCCTTCAGGCGAAAATATTTTTTCCTGCGATCGTACCTGGAAAGAATATCAAAAAGCTGCGCCTGATCCATCCCCTCCACATCCAGATCCAGGTTCAGAAGTCCGGCTGACAGAGAAACGCCAAGACGGATGTTTGGCAGCTTTGTCACCCTCATCTGTTTGATGGACTGGGAAATATAGACAGCTGCAACTTTCTGCATGGCGGGGATCCCTTCAGTAAGAAGCTGGTAGAGCTTTTCTTCGGAAGCTTTCACACTGTCGGGCTTCCCTGAACCTTCCCTGCACAAAGATTCCAGTTCCTCGGCACGACAATCCAATGCCAGCTCCATCCGCTGGTCATCATATCCGTTAAAATATTTTGACAGCAGTGCAAACACGCCAAGCTCTCCCGGAATATCCCTGGTGCGGGCAGACACATCTCGGTCAAAAACCGAAAATTTATCCTTCCCGTAAACAGAAAATGCCTTACAGGTGATCCAGTCACGCTCCGGCGCATCCAGATAGATCTCATATGCAGCCTTGTAGCATTCAAGACCTGTTTCTTCCGGGAAATCCCTGAGATCACAGTGAAAAAATTTTTTCAGGGAAGGAAGCAGCTCACGCACAAACGCAGGCACATCCGGTTCATCAATAAAGCCTCGGCCTGCAGGAAGCCGCTCCAGGCAGGTAACAAATTCCTCCACTGCTCCAAGCTCCTGCCTAGAAACCAGATATACCTTTGCATTATCAAAATACATATGATACCGTATGCCTGTCACACTGTATACCGGCGCGATCTCAAGAGATAACCCCTGATCCTTCTTCCGGATCATCAGCGTCCTGTCCGGAATTTCTCTGACAGAATGCCATGTTGTTTCCGGATCATTGTTCATTTTGAACTTGAAACTTTTTTCGCCAAGTATAAGAAGCAGATCCTCAAGTTCTTTTCTGTCAACGGTAAGATCCCTCACCTTTTCCACAGCTATATTCTTCAGCTGTTCATATCTGGACATGTAAGTGCCGTGATGATTCTCGACCCATTCCCGGATAAAGGACAGCACGCTTCTGGATCCTTCTGAAAAGGCTTCATCTGAATGGATAAATTCCAGATTTTTTCCATAAGAAACCTTCTCATTATGATCCAGGTTCCACACAAAGGCCAACACGTCCTTGAGGATATATTTTTTCTCACAGCCAACGCGGAATTCCACGGTAAAACAATTTCTCACAGAATTAAATTTCAGGCAGGTTTCCAGCTCCACCCTGCCAAAATACGGATCCCCGGAAAACGGAAGCATACGGCTGTATAGCTGGCGATTGAGGAGGCTTTTCAGCTCAACGGTGGTTTTCGTTGCAGGCTGCCCTGGTCCGGATAAAGCAGCCGGAAATGCTGTTCCGCTGAATAACTCTGCCTGCTTCTGTTCCTCATTCTGCTGTCTGCGGATTTCCACACGCTCATAGGCCTTACGGTCTCCATATTCCAGAAGCACTGCCACGCAATGCTTACAGATTCCGGAATAGCTGCGAAAGGCCGGGCAGTCACAGTATGCTTCTTTTATGCGGTCCGCTTCTGTATCATACTGAAAGCCTGTATTGTATACATTACGCCCACTTCCCTTCACTGCTGCAGATATTTTATCCACAGCTCCTTCCGACTTAATATCCAGCGACTGAATCCTCTTTCCGGTACGATAAATATCAAGACCTCTCTGATATGCCGTTGTATTACAAAGTGCCCGTATGGCTGTTCGTTTAAGCATGCATCTTTCCCTTCTTTTCTTATCGCGTTTCTTCCATTATAAAAGGAGACCTGCACTGTGACAAGTCTCCTTATAGTACTCATTGATATCTCATTCCTGATCTGCCTATAGCATTTCCATAAAATCCCGCATCAGGTTCAGCTGCTCTGAAATGAATTGCTGCATCAGACGTTCCCGTCATACGTTGGTACAGATAACTTTCTCAGCAGGCTTTCCTTCTTGCTTCATCCTCTTTCCGCTCTTCTCCGACTTCTGTCATCAGATACGGATCAAGAACCTCTTCCAGCTCTTTCTCAGTCATGATCCCTTGTTCCAGAACAAGTTCCCGGACAGACTTGCCAGTTTTTACTGCAGTTTTTGCGATGGTTGCAGACGCCTTGTAGCCAATATGCGGGCAAAGAGCCGTTGCGATTCCTGCACTGCTTTCCATCAGGTCTTTGCAGTGTTTGCGGTTTGCGGTGATTCCTGTGATGCAGTTTACGATCAATGTATCCACTGCTTTTTCCAGAGTCGTAATGGATTCAAAAAGATTACAAAATACAACCGGCTCAAAAGCATTCAGCTCCAGCTGTCCGGCTTCTGCCGCCATGGTAATGGTGGTATCATGTCCTACGATGTGGAAAGCAACCTGGCTTACTACCTCCGGAATGACCGGATTTACCTTACCTGGCATGATGGAAGACCCATTCTGCTTTGCTGGAAGATTGATCTCCCCAAATCCGGTTTTCGGGCCGGAAGACATCAGTCGAAGATCGTTGCACATCTTGGAAAGATCCACCGCACAGGTTTTTACTACACCGGATACGGCAACAAAGCCGTCCAGATTTTCTGTTGCGTCAAAAAGGTCCTCGGCCTGTTTCAGCGGATAACCTGTAATCTTTTCCAGATTTGGCACGATCTTATAAAAATAAGAATCGGAAACGTTGATAGCAGTTCCCACTGCAGTTCCTCCAAGGTTTACGGTGTACATTTCCCTGTGAGCCTTTTCGATACGTTTCCTGTCTCTGGAAACCATGGACGCATAACCGTGGAACACCTGACCAAGACGGATCGGAACTGCATCCTGAAGCTGTGTACGTCCCATAGTGATCACGTCATCGAACTCCTCTGCCTTTTTTGCAAGCTCCTTCTCAAGTCTTACCAGTGCTTTTTCCAGAGGTGCAAGAAGATCCAGAACGGTAAGCTTACCGGCCGTCGGGATCACATCATTGGTGGACTGCGCCATGTTTACGTGATCATTTGGATGGACCATTTTATAGCTACCCTTCGGACATCCGAGGATCTCACCGGCTCTGTTTGCGATCACCTCATTCATATTCATATTTGCGCTGGTTCCGGCACCACCCTGAATGGCATCTACGATAAATTCCTCAGCCAATTTTCCTGCGATCACTTCATCACAGGCTCTGACAATGGCATCTGCCTTATCCTCCGGAAGAAGCCCTGCATTATTATTAGTGATAGCTGCTGCTTTTTTAATCTGTGCCAGGTTCCTGATAAATACCGGATGAAGCTTTGTACCTGTAATAGGAAAATTCTGTTTTGCCCTTAAAGCCTGAACTCCGTAATAAGCCTCTGCAGGCACTTCCATAGTTCCGATCGAATCTGCTTCCAGTCTTGTTTCTGTTGTCATTTTGTCATCCCTCTTCTTTCTTCTGATCCTGTGCACATCTGATTTGCTCCGCCCTCTGATCTCATCTTTTTCAGTCCGACGGATATTCACTGTTTACAAATCATTCTGTTATTTTCATTTTTATCAGCAGCTGTTTTTCTGATTCCTAAGAAACTAACACTTTCTTTGTGGCTTGTAAATACTTTTAAGGGAAAACCATGATTATCCGTGTTTTTCAATAGTTTATATTAATCTTTTTAAGAGTTTCTTTTATTTTTCTTATTTTTATTAAGTCGTTTCTTGTGTTGTGATAACACACGCAGTATAATCAATACAGAAATACCTATTTTCAATCCACTTCCCTACGCAGCCCTGTACCAGTTACAAATAACATTTTTCATTGAAAGGAGACATTCTACATGGAACACAAACTCGACAACATCGACCGAAAGATCATCGAAATGCTTCAGAAGAACGCCCGCACCCCGGTAAAGGAAATCGCAAAGGAAGTCTTCCTCTCATCCCCCGCTGTTTCCGCCAGAATCGAACACCTCGAAAAAAACGGGCTGATCACAGGCTACCACGCCCAGATCAACCCGGTATTTCTCGGTTATCATATAAAAGCATTCATCAACCTGGAAGTAGAACCCAACCAAAAAAAGACTTTTATCCCTTCATCCAGTCCATCCCAAACGTCATCGAATGCAACTGCGTCACCGGCGATTACTCCATGCTCATCGAAGTAGCCTTCCGCTCCACCATGGAACTGGACCACTTCATCAACGAACTCCAGCAGTTCGGCCGCACCAAAACACAGATCGTATTCTCCACCAGCGTAGAACACAGAGATCTGCCGGTGGAGTAACCCCCACCGGCATTTTTTATAAACCATATCACATCGCTCTACCAGCCGACAGCGAAGCGCCTCGGCCACCCTACCGTCAGACAACCGGAAACTCAGCCTTTCCTCCCAGGCATCCAGCGCAGCGCTGATGCCTCATCGCATTCCCGGCAGACCACTCAACCCAACATTTACACCCAAACTCCCGAGCAGCCACCCTCCCCTGACGCCTTGAAAAACCAGCCCGTGAGGCGTGTGCTGCCTGTCGCCGGACTCTGCAGGAGGGGAGCTGATTCTTGGCTGGCGGAAATCTGCGTTGTTTTTCAAAAGTCCGCTGTCTGAGCGGCTGCAAGACGCGAGTTTGGACTTTTGGAAAACGATTTTAGCAGAATTCCGGCAGCCTAGAAGCCAGCCCCCGACGAAGCCCCGGCGACAGGCAGCACACGCCTCACGGGCGTCCGTATTTCAACAAAAAAGAACAGCAATGAACCTCAAATCCACCACTGCTCTCCATTCATTTCCTAAATCACTTTCCCATCAAAGCAACAATCTTCTCCTTCAGCTCCCGCGCATTCTTCTTCGGATCCTCCGCCTTCATGATCGCAGAAACAACCGCCATACCACTCATACCGGCGCCCTCAAGCACATCCATATTCCCGGCATTCAATCCCCCGATCGCAACCGCCGGAATCGGAACCGCCTCACAGATATCCTTCAACGTAGAAACCTTGGTAAGGATCGTCACAACCTTAGTAGTAGTAGGATAAATCGCCCCCACACCAAGATAATCCGCACCATCCTCATAAGCCTTCACAGCAGCCTCCACCGTCTTGGCAGTAGCCCCCACGATCTTATCCGGTCCCATCAGCTTCCTTGCCACAGCAACCGGAATATCAGAAGCTCCAACATGCACACCAGCCGCATCACAGGCCAGCGCCACATCCACACGATCATCAATGATCAGCGGCACATTGTAACGATCTGTGATCTCCTTCACCTTAAAAGCCTTATCCAGATACTCCCGTCCACCCTTATTCTTCTCGCGAAGCTGGACCAGAGTCACACCACCCTTACAAGCCTCCTCAACCGTACGGAGCAAAGACTCCTCCGTATGATAAGAACTATCCGTCACCAGATACAACGTTACATCCAAATCTTTTCTATCCATCCTAATCCCCTCTTTTTCAGTACATTTCAATCTTCAACAGATCCAGCAGCTGTCGATCCGAAAGCCCATAGATCTCATCCAGCAGATTTACCTGAAAGCTTCCCGGACCGCGGGAAATCTTCTCCGCTTCCTCGCCGGCGATACCCATAAGTGCAGTACCAAGCACTGCCGCAGCCAGATAATTCCCGGATCTCCCATTTAATTCCATCTCAACGCCAGACCAGACACCTGCCTCTATACTATCCGTCATCTCTTTCGCAATATTATCTTCGCACCCCGGCAAAAACGCCGCAGTCAGTGCACCGACCATACAGCCGGTTCCTGTGATCCCGGACAGCGCCGCACTGCCATTTTGTACCAGAACAACCCGTTCACCATCCGTAACAAAATCCTGTTTCCCGGTAGCCAGCACGATTGCCTGATTATTTCTGGAAAAAGCCTTAAGCACTTCACTGACTCCATCGATATTTTCCTCAGTCAGAGCATCCTCGACACCCGCATCGATTCCGATCGCATGAGACGGCAGCCCGGAAACAGCCAGAAGCTCTGACATATTTCCCTTCAGCACTGCCGGATGACCGATCCTTAAAAGCTCCCTCGCCAGATCCAGCCTGAGATCACTGCAGGCAACCCCTACCAGATCCAGAAGAACCGGAATCTTATTTTCCATCGCTGTTCTCATAGAACGCTTCATTGACTCGATCCTGGCATCGGTAATATTCCCGAGATTCAGCATCAGCGCACCAGCCGATGCCGTAATATCTGTCACCTCTGCCGGATGCTCCGCCATGATCGGCCTTGCACCTACTGCAAGGACCACGTTGGCACAGTCATGGATCGAGATCGGATTGGTGATGCAATGGATCAGCGGCTTTTCTTCTTTAATTCGCTTTCGCAGTTGTAAAATTCTTTGTCTCATATGTTTTTGAACCCAAAGCTGCCTGGAATTTCACCAGAAGACCTGCTTTACTCAGAGCCTTCAGGAAAATATAGGCAACACATCCTCCCATTGTGGTTGCTGCAAGGAACATCGGCGTATAATAAAATGCTGTCAGTCCGCCTCTTCCCATCAGGAATGCCATCACCGGATAAGAAACCATGGACCCGATGATACCCGTTCCAAAGATCTCACCGATCACCGCGCAGATGATCTTGCCTTTGGAAAGTCTGTAGAACACACCTGAAAGGAATGCGCCAAATACTGCACCGGTCAGTGCAAGTGGCGGGATTCCCATGAACATCATACGGATCACGCCGATCATGGTCGCACAGAGAAGGGAATACCACGGTCCCATCAGAACCGAGCATACGATATTGACAAGATGCGCCGTGGGGCACATTCCCTCAATCCTCAGGATCGGTGAAATAACGACACCGATCGCAACCATCATTGCCAGCATTACCATACGAAGCGTGTGCATCCTTTGTTTTTCCATAGTGTTTTTCCTCCCTGAAATATCAGACAGAGCCCTGTCAGATCCGGGCAAAAGCTTCCCGTCTGCTGCAGTCTGCCCTTAGATTTTGGCGGTCGAAGTTCCCTTACTTCCTCTCACTCCGAAAACACGGATTCCCATCGCTTACATGATCCTTCCGGAAAAAATCCTCCGGAATATCACTCTCCTGCCAGACATTAAGGCGCTCCCCTTCCTGCCCGCTCTTTCGCAGAAGCTCCACATGCAGTCTCTGTCACTTTCACATCCCCACATTGTCAGAACATTCCAGTTCCATTCCTGCATCCGAAAAGAGCGCATCCCATGGAAAACTCCACGGAGACACGCTCTCAGATCACAATCCCTCCGTTGGCATTACCCAAATCAGGTACGGTCGAAGATCTATCTTCCTCTCAGCCTGTCACACAAGCTCCCGCTGGCTCTTTTCTTTTCTGTTTTTCAATATAGCACACACCTATCCCATTGTCAAACCTCCACTGCTTATTGCTCTTTGCACTCCCGCCGGAGACG
>NC_021014.1:2217251-2225882 GCF_000209835.1 Ruminococcus sp. SR1/5
AACCCGGAAACTTTCCTAATTCAGTTAAACAATTATTTCGACATAAAAAACTCCCTGCTTCACTACTTTTCATAGTAAAACAGGAAGTATATAAATCTTATTTTGAGATCTCGTCGATCAGACGCAGCTCCTCAGCTGTAAACGGTGCACAGTGGATCGCTTTCACATTATCAAGGATCTGCTGCGGCTTGGAAGCTCCGATCAGAACACTGGTAACTTCCTTATGCTGAAGCAGCCAGCCAAGTGCCATATCAGCCAGCTTCTCTCCACGCTGGGCTGCCAGATCGTTCAGTCTCCGGATCTGATCCAGACGCTCCGGCGTCAGCACACTTTCCTTAAGGAATCTTCCATCTTTGCGGATACGGCTGTCCTCCGGGATCCCGTTCAGGTAACGGTCTGTCAGCTGTCCCTGAGCAAGAGGGCTAAAGGTGATCAGACCTTTTTTCAAAATGCCGGTGGTTCTCTTGAGACCGTTTTCTTCCACAGTTCTGTCAAAAACGGAATACCGGTTCTGGTTGATCACAAAGGGACATTTCAGATCCTTCAGGATCGCTGCCGCCTGGCTTAAGGTTTTTCCATCATAATTGGAAAGTCCCACATAAAGGGCCTTGCCCTGCTGAACCGCTGTTGCCAGCGCCCCCATAGTCTCCTCAAGCGGAGTCTCCGGGTCCATTCTGTGATGGTAAAAAATATCCACATATTCCAGACCCATGCGCTTCAGGCTCTGGTCAAGGCTCGCCAGAAGATACTTGCGGCTGCCCCAGTTTCCATAAGGGCCTTCCCACATATCATAGCCTGCCTTTGTTGTGATGATCAGCTCATCACGGTATGGCATCAGTTCTTCTTTCAGGATCTTGCCGAAATTCCGTTCCGCACTTCCATAGACAGGTCCGTAATTATTGGCAAGGTCAAACTGTGTGATACCATTGTCAAAAGCTGTGAAACACAGCTGCTTCATGTTTTCATAATCAGAAGTATCTCCGAAATTATGCCATAATCCAAGAGACACCTTCGGAAGCATCAGACCGCTTTCACCGCAGCGGTTGTACTCCATAGTTTCGTAGCGTTCCTTTGCAGGTGTGTACATAAAAAAGACCTCCCATAATGTAGCATGATTTACATTTTCTGTTACTGCTTTTACTATACTTCACCCACGTTTATCTTGCAAGACGGATCATATTCCAGCTGTGTTTTGCAAAAACTGCTTCCAGTTTTCCGCCGTCCAGCTTTGAGCACTCTGCACTGGCTTTTACAGGAACTACATTCTCCGGCTGAGCCTCTGTATTGGCTGCCTGAAGATCGTCATTATTGAGTACAATATGCTCTACGATCTTATATCCCTCAAACTGTCTCAAGTCGCAGGAAACCTCCATATCCTCATCCAGACTCTTATTCACTGCAAAGATCGTCAGCGTATCCTTTTCCTCATCCCAGACACACACAGAATCCAGATATGGAGCTTCTCCATAAGTCTTGCTTTCATATATAGGTGTGAGAACCTGTGTATTAAGGACGGTTCCTCTTCCAAACACACTTGTCAACATATACGGATAAAAGATCGTCTGACGCCATGCGCCTGTATCAGATGTCATGATCGGTGCAATAACATTTACCAGCTGTGCCATGCAGGCGATCTTTACGCGATCTGCATGACGGAGAAGTGTGATCAACATACTTCCCACAAGAAGTGCATCCTCAAAGTTATAAACATCCTCCAACTGATGGGGCGCCTGTACCCATTTTTCCAGCTTTTTATCCTGTTCATTGCTGTGGTACCATACGTTCCACTCGTCGAAGGAAAGATTGATCTGTTTTTTTCCATGCTTCTTTGCTTTTACAGCATCGCAGATGGAAACCACTCCTGAGATAAAATCATCCATGCCCTTGGAGCTTGCCAGAAAATCGGCAGTGTCTCCCGATGCATTTCCATAGTACTGATGCAGGGAAAGATAATCCACCTGATCGTAAGCCTCGTCAAGAACCGTATACTCCCAGGAGCCAAAGGTAGGCATTTCCAGACTGGAGCTTCCGCATGCAACAGTCTCAACCTCCGGATCCATAAATTTCATCAGGCGGGCAGTTTCTGCTGCAACTCTTCCGTACTCTGCCGCAGTTTTATGTCCCATCTGCCACGGACCGTCCATCTCGTTTCCGAGACACCATAATTTGATATCATGCGGCTGTTCATAGCCGTGAGCCTTACGGAGATCACTGTAATAGGTACCTCCCTTAAAGTTACAGTATTCCAGAAGATTTTTCGCATCCTCCGGTCCTCTTGTTCCCAGGTTTACTGCCATCATCACATCGCTGCCGGCTTTTCTGGACCAGTCCACAAACTCATTGAGTCCAAACTGGTTTGTCTCGATGACACCCCAGGCCAGCTCCGGTCTGGACGGACGCTGAGTTTTCGGCCCGACGCTGTCCTCCCAACGGAATCCGGATACAAAATTTCCGCCCGGATAACGAACGATCGGTACCTGAAGCTCCCTTACCAACTCCAGAGTATCCTTCCGAAATCCCTGCTCATCAGAAAGAGGGCTGCCTTCCTGATAAATCCCCTCATAAACCGCACGTCCGAGATGTTCTATAAAGGAACCATAGATTCTTTTGTCTGTTTTTCCGGTGAGGAAATATTTGTCCACGATGATCTGCGCTTTTTTCATTGTAAAAATCCTCCTGTAAATTATTATTTTCTGCCTGCCACTGCATTGGACTCTGTTTCCGATTCCGCCATATACAGGCTCTTACGCCTCTGTTCGCTCACACACTCTCAGACAGATCGGAAATCAACCGTTTCTATGTTTCATTTTACCATCCTGTTCTATCCATACCAGTGATTATCTTCCGAAACAGTTGACTTTTTTTCCGGTAAGATTTATCGTAAAGACAGTCTTACCAGACGGACGTCCCTCTGTCACTTTACTTTATACTTCCAGACAGAAAGTTCTTTACAATGCCACAGTCGGATTGTCTGATCTACGTAATGAAAGGAGCGCAGCATTTTCATGGATTTCACCTTAAATTTCTGCGAATACAACCGTTCCAACTCCGATTACGACAGGATTTTCCGACCGGAGGGAAGCGGAGATTTTCTTTTTCTTTTATTTAAAACACCAATGAAGGTTTATCTGGGCGGTCAGCTTACTGTCACCCGGGATAATGCCTGCATCTTTTATATTCCGGGAAATCCCCAGCATTATCAGGCTGTGCGAAAATTCCGGAACAGTTATGTCCATTTTTCCTGCGGAGAAAACCTGGCAAAACGGTTCGGACTTCCCTGCAACGAAATTTTTTACCCCAGTGACTGCCAGGAGATCGATCACTGTATCCAGAAGCTGCAGCATGAATATCTGAACAGAGAAGTTTTTTCCCGGGACTACGAGTATGCCCTGCTCTGCCAGCTGATGATCACAGCCTCACGGGAACTCCGCAGTACAGATACAGGCAAGTCTGCAGACTCGGAGCTCTGCAGCCTGTTCCAAAAA
This sequence comes from Ruminococcus sp. SR1/5, assembly GCF_000209835.1. Taxonomy (NCBI): domain Bacteria; kingdom Bacillati; phylum Bacillota; class Clostridia; order Eubacteriales; family Oscillospiraceae; genus Ruminococcus; species Ruminococcus sp. SR1/5. The sequence continues at coordinate 2,220,737 of NC_021014.1, forward strand.
ATCCGTCTGGAAATGCTTACAAATTACGAAAAGCCATGGACAACAGAAAAGCTCTGCGCCATGGCTAATCTCGAAAAAAGTCAGTTTTATTCCTGTTACCGGAATTTTTTTGACAGCACCCCTCATGCTGACCTGAATCTGCTCCGTCTGGAAAAAGCCAAAAATCTGCTCACCAACGAAGCTCTGCCTGTTCAACAGGTGGCTCTGCTGTGCGGATTTTCAAATCTCTCACACTTCAGCCGGTACTTCCGAAAGAACTGTGGCTGTTCGCCCAGTGAGTGGGCACGCCGCCCCTGACCAAAAGGATATTCACACTCTGCATTTACTGCGCAGGCAACTTGTCTGATCTGATCACCGTGCCGCATTACACTTCTCATAAGCAAACAGTGCCGCACCAAGCGCACCACAAAGCTGTGCCTCATCACAGATATAAAGCTTCGCTCCCAGCTTCTCCTCCAATGCCTGGATGATACCTTTATTTCTGGCAACACCACCGGTCATCATGTATTCCCCCGGATTCTTTTTGCCAAGGCGGGCTGCAAGAGCTCCTACCTTGGAAGCAACAGATACATTCAGACCATGGATGATATCTGCCACGTCCTTATTCTGGGCAACCAGGGAAACTACCTCGGACTCTGCAAATACAGTACACATGCTTGAGATCACTACGTTCTCTTTCCACTCCAGACCACGGGTACTCATCTCCTCCAGGGAAAGTCCAAGAGTACGGGCCATCATTTCCAGGAATCGTCCGGTTCCTGCTGCACATTTATCGTTCATCAGGAAATTTTTTACCGCACCGTTCTCGTCAATGCTGATCGCCTTGATATCCTGACCGCCGATGTCGATAACTGTACGCACATTCGGATTCAGATAATGGGCGCCCTTTGCGTGACAGGTAATCTCTGTGATACTGTCATCACCACTGTCAATATAGGCACGTCCATATCCGGTAGTAACGATACGCACGATATCTTCTTTCCTGATCCCTGCTTTTTCCACGGCCATCTCCAGGCTCTTCTCTGCACTCATCATAGCGCCGCCGCCTGTGGGAATGATCATGGTCGATCTAATTTTTCCGTCTTTATCCAGGATCACAACATCCGTACTTGTGGAACCGCTGTCGATCCCTGCCACATAATAAACTCCTGATTCCATTTTTTTCCTTATCTCCTCGCTGATTCCTTTTGATGGGTCCATATCCTCAGAGCCTTCCAGGGTCTCCGCAAAAGCCTGCACTCTGGTAAGGAGCTGTCCTGCACTCTGGCTTGTAAAATCTGTCTCGATCTTCAGAAGCGGAACCTTGATATCACGCTTGATGCTTGCATACTCAAATCCGTAATAGTCGCAGAATTTAATAGTATGATAAATGATCCCCTTCAGGTTCGGATCCAGATACAGCCGGTTTCTTCGGGTGCTGTTGTTCATACGAAAGCAGGGCATCTGGGAAAGAAGTGCATCCGCATAAGCCAGAAACATGGCATCGTCTTCCATTTTTTCCAGCTCCTCACGGATCACTGCAAGACGTCTTCCACCTGTACAGGTCAGGTTTTCCACATCCATGCGGATATTATCCCGGATCATTTTTTCCAGGATGCCGCTGACACGGACACCCAGAACACCGATATACGGCTGGTTATCCACAGGCTCATGGGAAAAAGCATTCAGAAATCCACTTCTGTCGAAGGTTTTCCCCGAAAATTTCTCATAAGCTTTCTTCAGACGGTGGATGCCCTGGGCAAGCTTCACCTTTTCACAGTCGTTATCCTCATGAGGCATGTCCAACATGTACAGAAATTTACATTTACCGGTACTTTCCACAATGTCGTACACACGGCGCATGGAATCACAGCAGTTAACAAGAACAAGCTGCTCTACCTTTCCCTCCAGCACTGCCTGGATCACAGATTTTCCGAAGCCACAGAGATTAGCATGGGCGATCTGGTCCGAAAGCTCAAAATTCTCCGGCATTTCCTCAAGAACCGCACATTCCTCGCCAAAGCCCTTAAACAGCTCCAGCGGTGTATATTTACAGACGTAATGTATCATGACCGTTTTTCCTCCTTACCTTCTGACAGCATTTCCAGATATGCCTGAAGTCGTGTGGATACCTGGCCGTCACTGGAATTGGCCGGGTTACAGCCATCACCGTCCAGGACCATGGTTGGAAGTCCTGCATTTTCCAGAGAATTTTTGATCAGGCTGGAGGCTCCGATGGTTCCCTTGCAGCCCCAATGCGCAAAAAGAATCCCGCCGTCTGCCTCTGTAAGGTTCGCCAGCTCCTGGGCACGCCGGATCCTCTGCTTCACACTTCCGTTGTAAATGCAGTTGATCATTTTTTCCGCAAGGGCCTCATAAGGATCCGAGGCCTGCATCCGCTGAAAACCGTCTGCAACAAAATCACAGGCACGGATATGCACGTTCTGGCTGTAATTAAATACATCCTTTACCGGCTCCTGCAAAAACGGCATCATATGCATCCACAAAATATGAAGACCTTCCCCCTTTGGTGCCTTCTTCACATCCTCAAGAAGCATTTTTGTGTATTTCAGGGATTCCTCTGAGCCCGCCAGAAGATGGCACATAAAGATCGCATACAGCTCATTTGTCAGGGAAGTCACCGGATCGTGATCCTTTCTGAGGGCAAGCTGGCGGCTGTAATAGGAGGCCGCTTCATTGCTGTTGGCAACTGCATGCTGTACCGACTGCTCGGAGATTTTTTCCCGCCTACATCCTCCAGGAATTTCTTCAGCTCACGGAGCTGATCTGCAACATAGCTGATGGAATCCTGATTTTTTTCATAGGGTACGTCAATATAAAAGCCCGGGATCTGATATTTCTGTTTCAGATAAGGAAACGTCATCATGTTTCCATCGCAGGCAAGGTTTGTGTAGATGGTACATTTTGGCTTCGGTACCAATCCTGTCATGGACGCTCCCAGAAAAACTCTGTGATAGGAGCACATGGTTTCCGGAAAGCCTTCTGATTCCGTCTGTGCCAGAAATGCCTGCTCACATCTGGTTCCGGCGATGAAGCAGGACATTGCCTCCACGGAATACGGAGTGATCCCTGCTGCTGTCAGAAGCTCTCCCGGTACAAAAATGCTCACCAGAGCGGTATCGTCCGGTTTTGCAAGGGCTTTGATAATATTCTGCATAACTACACGGGCTACATACTGTCCCGAAGCCGGAAGCTTCCTGTCAGGGAAAAGCTGCAGACGTTTTTCCTGAAGCCGATAGCCAGTGAGAAGAAGTTTTCGTGCTTTTTCCGGGTCCTTGATGGATCTCTCTCCCACCATATCCCCGAATTTTTTTATGATATCCAATCTGTTACCCCCTCCGTCAAGTCAAAAAATCTATTATAAGTCTGTCAAACGCTTACCCGGAATTTTTATTCTCAGACAAAATCCTGTAGCATTATCATCGTCTGGATGGTATAAAGTTTTCACCTGTCAGACCAATATTTTTATTATAAAGATATTTTTTTCAAATGTAAACACGCCAATTTTTACAAATTTGAAGCCTTTTGCACATATCAAAACATCAAAATGCAGATTTTCCACAAAACTCGCATTCCTTTTCGTGGAAAACCCGCATTTGTCTTATCGCATTATCTTCTGCTCTGTTTTTTCCGTTACTCTGTATCACATCTGATGACGTACCACCTTATATTCATCTCCGGAACGATAATACGGACATTCCTTGTAATCACTGCTCACAAAACGATAATATTCATCCTCATCCAGATTGACATCACAATAATATTCGTCACACTCTTCATCATATGTATAGTTTGCACAGTATTCGCAGCTGGTTCCCTTCATATTTATTTCTCCTCTCTTTGCAGGAAAGTATTTCTCCCTGCTGTTCTCCTGATTATATAATAAAAAAGGAAGAATTCCATTACTGAAATCCTCCCTCTTTTTTATATATCAGAACATTCCGTTCGCAGTCTTGTATTTGTAAAGCATCTCCGCATGATTCTGCTCTTCCACCTGGATATCTGCCAGAAGCTTCCTCACACCACTGTCTTCAAAAGCAAAAACATCCGAGTTGTATTCTCCGGAAATCAGCTTTTCTGTTCCGATACAGTCTGTTGCAAGAAAAGCATCGTGTTCCTTATCCTCTGAGGACATTACCGATGTGTAAGCAGCCTTTGGCTGGTAATCCCGTCCGTCGCTGTCGTTGCAGTTTACCTGGGGAACTGTACCGGAAAGCACCTGGCTCAGGGAATCGTAATGCTCCTGCTCTTTTTTCTGAAGAGTCTGAAATAAGCTTTTAAGCTCCGGATCCCTGGCCTGCTGTGCGTATTTTCCGTATTTTTCAATGCAGCTTTTTTCCTGTGTCTGAAGATCCTGGATCACTGTGCGTTCTTTTTCCTTTAATATCATTATGATCATCCTTTCTTTTGATAATAATGATAGTATGGTTTGGAAACGCGATTTTATTCATGTTTTACGCAGTCAGGATCTCCATCAGTGCTCCATAAAGATCCTTGTCCAGCTCCATAGACTGAAGCTCAGATAAAAGAACCGGCAGCTTCTTTCCGGCTGTGATCAGCTGATATAATCTGTCCTTCAGTACAAAACCGATCTCTGCCTGGTTCAGGAAATCAAAGACACGCTCTTTTGTCTGATTGTCTGCCACTTCGCCAGCGAGAATGATCTGCACCTCTGCCGCTGTGTCTGCTTCCACTTCCACACAGATCTTCTGAAGTTTCTCTTCATATTTTACAGCAGCCTCAGTCTCTGCTCCGTTAACCAGAACCTTCACAGTATCTGTTCCTGTTTTCGCAAAATTACAGAACTCCACGGTATAAGCTCTCTTTGCCGGGATCAACTCTGTTTTTCCCTGTGCGAGATGAATGGTAAACACTCCCTGATCCTTTTCCTTATAATCCATTTCCGTAAATACACAGGCACCATTTTCGTAAGCACAGGTTTCGTTGTCATCCTCATACAATCTGAAGCTTCCGTCAGCACCCGGGAATACCCGGATATTCAGGCTTTCCGGATTCTTTTCCGCCTCTGTTCCACGGATCTCATCGGTCATCACCAGAATACCGCCTGCTTTTGCAAGAACCGGGATACTGTCCAGAGTACGGTACATATCCACCATTCGTCCACCCTCATAGCGCAGACCTGTTT
>NC_021014.1:2226996-2255493 GCF_000209835.1 Ruminococcus sp. SR1/5
GTTAATTAATACTTTTCGTCTATACTTTGGACACCATACTACATGGTATTTACAGGAATAGACGACATTGTTGTTTGATTTATATGTTGTGTTCATATTTGTATTATACTATGGTTTATCAGTTAATACAATTACTATTTTGTCCATCTTCAATTACTTGCATAAATTACGATCAGAGTAATCACTACCGTAATAACAATACTGTTTAAAAGAAACGGATAAAATTAAAGTGTGCGTTCATATTGATGTAGTTATCAATGATGAATTTCTGCGGAAGGAGATGATGCTCCAGAGCCATGATCTCCTGATTTTCCTTAAAGGATGAAGCTTCTGATCCGCCAGCACTGGCAAAGCTCCGGGATTTCCGTTACAAACCCTCCCGATACACGCTGTTGATCGTAGCCTGGGCGTGCTCCAGCTCTTTCTTCCGGACGATGGCTTCCCTATCACTTAAGATCGCCAGCATCTCATCGATCACATCCTCCACTCTGGGACTTGTCACCCTGTATAAATACCCCAGCATCCGTGTAGCTGTGTAATCGGTATTCATATGTTTATAGGCGATTTCCCGGCACAGCTCATCGGGATATCCCTTATCCTGAAGCGCTCTGTAAAGCTCATCTGTTCTTGTATCTACCATATGCTTCTGAGATTCCTTTCCTGTTTTTATTATAATTTCACCAAGCGGATATTCGCGATCCGCTTTCGCTGGTTCCATCCATATTCAGTACAATAAATCGAACATTTCCCTTCCACTCTGCTACATGATCACAAACACGACCGTTTCACGATTTATCCTCCTCATCCATGCCATTTTCTTTATCAGTCTTATATATTCTCCGGATCCCCAGGATCAATGTTACGAAAATCCCTGCGATCAGCATCCACACCGGCCACATAGGTGCCGTTCCCAGATTCCCGCTGATCCCGGCATAAAGACATACTCCAATGGATAACAGCTTGATCACAGACATCATTTTTGACGCAATCTCAAAGATATGCTCTCTGTTTTCCTCTGTCACCTCAACCGGATAGTTCCACCACTGTGGAAATCTCTGACAGAACATCAGAAGTGCCAGAATCAGCAGCCCCAAAATCGGCTCCAGAAGAAGGCTGCCCTTCTTCCCATACCGGTCCGGGATCCCATGCGCATTAAAATGGATCGGCACCCTCTCCGGCAGATTTCCCCAGGTGGCCACAAGATACATCACGTACCCAAGGATCATCAGAAAGCAAAGCACATCTGTAATATTCCGCAGTTTTTTCTCAGACATTATCCATCCCCCTTTCATTGCAGAATAAACCCGTCTGTAAATTAAATACTCTCTTTCCTGTATTTTACACACAAATTGCCTGCTTGTAAAAGTATTTTGCAAAAAATTACCTTACATAACAATATCTGTTAAGCACTAATGATTGCATACGAAATTTTTATATGATAAAATAGACATGTTGTCCAAAAACATATTTAAGAAAGGGAAAGAAATATGTTAGAAAAAATCTTCAAGCTGTCCGCAAACAAAACGGACGCCAAAACTGAGGTTCTGGCAGGTATCACCACCTTCATGACAATGGCCTATATCCTGGCAGTTAACCCGAACATCCTGTCCGCAACCGGCATGGATTCCGGAGCTGTATTCACAGCTACCGCACTGGCAGCCTTCCTGGGAACGCTGCTGATGGCAATCTTCGCCAACTACCCGTTCGCACTGGCACCCGGAATGGGTCTGAACGCATACTTTGCCTATACAGTTGTTATCGGTATGGGATACAGCTGGCAGTATGCACTGACTGCAGTTTTTGCAGAAGGTATCGTATTTATCGTTCTTTCACTTACCAATGTACGTGAAGCGATCTTCAATGCGATCCCTCTGAACCTGAAATCCGCAGTCAGTGTTGGTATCGGTCTTTTTATTGCATTTGTAGGATTACAGAATGCCAATATCGTGATCGGCGGCTCCACTCTGCTGCAGCTTTTCTCTGTAGATGGCTACAACGCAGCCAAGGGTGTAGAGGCTTCCTTCAACAATGTGGGGATCACCGTTATCCTGGCTCTGATCGGTATCATCGTAACAGGAATCCTGGTTGTTAAAAATGTAAAGGGAAACATCCTCTGGGGTATCCTGATCACATGGGGACTTGGAATCATCTGTCAGTTCGCCGGACTTTATGTTCCGAACCCGGAAATCGGCTTCTACAGCCTGCTCCCGGATTTCAGCAACGGACTCTCTATCCCGAGTCTTGCTCCGATCTTTGCGAAGCTGCAGTTTGACGGAGTTTTCTCACTGGATTTCCTTGTTATCCTGTTTGCATTTTTATTTGTAGATCTTTTTGATACTCTTGGAACTCTCGTTGGTGTCTCTTCTAAAGCAGGCATGCTGGATGAAAATGGCAAGCTTCCTAACATCAAGGGCGCACTTCTTGCAGATGCAGTTGCAACAACTGCCGGTGCAGTTCTTGGTACATCCACAACCACTACCTTCGTAGAAAGTGCTTCCGGTGTATCCGAAGGCGGAAGAACCGGACTTACCGCAGTGACAACTGCCATCTTATTTGGCCTGTCCCTATTCCTGTCTCCGATCTTCCTGGCAATCCCGTCCTTTGCCACAGCTCCGGCTCTGGTGATCGTTGGATTGTACATGCTCAGCAATGTTATCAGCATTGATTTCAGCGATATGTCCGAGGCGATCCCATGTTATGTATGTATCATCGCAATGCCGTTCTTCTACAGCATTTCCGAAGGTATCTCCATGGGAATTATCACATACGTAGCAATCAACCTGATCACAGGTAAGGCAAAAGAAAAGAAGATCAGCGCTCTGATGTATGTACTGGCAGTGCTGTTTATCCTGAAATATATTTTCCTGTAAAATATGGCAAAAAAATTCCCGGGCGTTTTGTCCCGGGAGTTTTTTTATTCCAGCAAAATATTTTTATTTCTTCGGCTGATACCGCATATTCGATACATTATAAACCGTGATAAACGCTTTCGGGTCCTCCTGGTTTATAAACTTCATCAGCTTCTGATATTCACCTTTATCTACGATGGTGATGATCTCACGGCGTTTTTCCATGTTATAGGCTCCGATGGCCTCATAGATCGTGGCTCCGCTGTGCAGGTCATGAATGATAAACTGCCTCAGCTCCTCTTCCTTTTTCGTGATGATGCAGACACGCCGCTTGATATTATTGTCAAAAATAAAATGATCCAGAACGATTCCGTTAAAATACGTTCCCAGAATACTTAAGACCACCGTCTTTTTATCATACACAAGCGCCGCGGAAAGTGCCACGCACATACCGGAAAGAGACATGGCTTTTCCAAGTTCCATGTGGAGATACTTATTCATGATCTTCGCCACGATATCCAGTCCGCCTGAGGATGCATTCCTGTTAAAAAGAATGCTAAGTCCCACACTCACTACCAGAATATAACACAGAACATCCAGTTCCTGGCTGTCTGTCATGGAACCGAAATTTGGAAAAATGATCTCAAACAATCCCAGAAACAACGGCAGCATTACACTGGTATAAACCGTCTTAACTCCAAACTCTCTTCCACAGGTAAAAAATCCAATAATCAGCAATACCACATTCAGGATCATGGTAATCGCCGACAGCTGCAGCGGCACAAAGTTGGAAAGCACGATTCCAAGACCGGAAATACTGCTGACCGACGTATGGCTTGGCACTAGGAAAAAATATACCGCCGCTGCGATGATCGCCACTGCTACGGTGAGGATCACGGTTTCCTTAACGATATCCGCATAATTCAGTTTCTTTTTCATGATTTCAGATACTCTTCCCATTCTTTTTCTTTAGCGCCCACCAGCACCTTGTCTTTCCCAACAAGGATTGGTCGTTTCACAAGCATCCCGTCTGTTGCAAGAAGCGCAAGCTGCTCTTCCTCACTCATCTCCGGAAGTTTATCTTTCAGTTTCATCTCTTTATAAATATTTCCACTGGTATTGAAGAAACGCTTCAGCGGAAGACCGCTTTTTTCCCACCAGGCTTTCAGTTCCTCTGCAGTTGGATTGTCCGTCTTAATATCACGCAATGTATATTCTGCGCCACTCTCATCCAGCCATTTCTGAGCCTTTTTGCAGGTACTGCATTTTGGATAGCATACAAATAACATCTTATGTCCCCCTGTTCTTCGGCAGTAAATACGTAAATTCACTGCTGTCTGTTTTTTTGCCTACAGCACAGAATTTTTATAGAACTTTTTCACTGTACTGTCCAGGTTTTATTTTAACATAGACGATGCGGTATTTCTATCCTATTGTTCCGACCATATCAGCTTCGATTCCTGTTTCATCTCATCCACAATTTTCTCCGCTGCATCCAGATCTCCCTTTGCTTCCAGTTCTGTTAATTCAAGGCTCTTCTTCCTGGCCTCCTCACTCATATAGTAAACTTCTTTTACCGTTTCCGGAGTGCTGTCGTCCTCCGGTGATACTTCCTCTGTTTTTTTGGAAAAATCCTGAAGCAGCATGTCATCGCTTTTCAGTTCCAGGGTTCCTGCATAGGGCGCATCAATGGCGTAGACGAACTCTGTTCTTCCATCTTCTGTGTACTGTACTTTCATACGGTTAATAAGATTGTTGGAAGAATACAGGCAGTTGTCTTTTACGTACATTCCGCTATTTTCCAGGGTCATGTATTTTTCGTTGAAATACCAGTGGTTGTAGCCTGCTGCCGCAGCGATGAGTGTCAGGATAACTGCCACTGCTGCTGTCAGCACTCTGCGTATTATTAATTTTTTCCGGATTTTTTTCAGTGCGGCTGCGCTTCCGGTATTTGCATTACTTTCAGTATTTTCCGTCCCACCAGTTCCACATCCTGCTACAGAAGCTACAGATGATCTTATCCGGGCCTGCTCTTTTCCCTGCTCTTCTTTCATGATCTCCAACATTTTTCTGCATTCCTGACAGGTTCCCATATGTTCTTCCACCAGCGCCCGACTGTCTTCGCTTAATATCCCATCTATATAAGATGGCATCAGATCCTGTATTACGTCACATGTGATCTTCATATTCCAGCTCCTCTCTGATCTTTACTCTTGCACGGTAATAAGTCACCCGCGCCCAGTTTTCACTTTTTCCAAAAAGCATTCCGATCTCACTAAACTTAAGCTCTCCGAATGTCCGCAGGGAAAAACTTCTTTATACGGTTCCGAAAGTCTATGCAGAACCTTGTGGATTTCCATAGCCTGGCTCCGCTGCGCCAGCTTTTCCTCCAGAAGCTCTCCGCCAGCGCTTTCTGTTTTTTCCAGCTTCTCATCCCCGAGAAGTTGCTTCTTCTGTTTTTTCAGATGATCGTACAACGTATTCTTTGCGATCTGGCAGAGCCACACACGCACATCACAGTCACCCCGGAACTGATCTATCTTTTCCAGAGCTTTAAAAAATGTCTCCTGTGTCACTTCCTCAGCCAGCGATCCATCCTGTGAGATAGAACGGATATACCGATATACAATGTCAAAATATGTCCGGTAAAGTTCCTCTATGTTCATCGGTTTTTCTCTTTCCTCCCTTCTCACTTATAAGACGCACTGATCTCAAAAACGTTACAGAAAATCTTTCAAAATTTCGTCCGATATTTTTATTTCGACGTTTCTTTTAGCACAAACGAAATGCCCGGTATAAAAATACCGGGCACAGCATTATCAGAATTTTCTTCTGACCTCCTCTTACACTCTGCTGCATACCTTCACATCGTTCCATGCTTTTCATAATATTTCTTTTTTTCCGCATACATAAGATCATCTGCTCTTCTCAGCATTGTCTCAAGCTCCGAAGAGCTTTCCTCCCAGACAACGCCAACAGAAACACTGATCCTTTTAGCAGCAATGCTGTCACAAATATCCCGAACCTTACTCCGAAAAATCTTCTCATCCATGTCAAAACAGATAAGTACAAATTCATCGCCACCTACCCGGTAAGCATTTTCCGGCAGAATCGCAAGCATGGAACGCGCTGTATTTATGATCAGCCTGTCTCCGGCCTCATGTCCGTAAAAATCATTCACCCGTTTCAGACCATTGATATCAATATATGCTACGCCTGTTTTTATCACTGTTTTTGCCTGCATGCCTTCCAAAACCTGAATATACCTGTTCCTGTTATACAAGGTCGTCAGCATATCACGGTAACTCATGTACTGCAGACACGCCTTACGCTCCTTGGCTTTCAGGCTGTCCGTTAAAAAATACTGTATGGATGACAGCAGCGTATGATCCTCATAATGCAGTCTCGGATTATCTACCCCGAGAAATCCTATGATCTTTCCGTCACTGTTTAAAGGAACGGCCAGCAGCCTGGTAATGTCCTGCATCTTCAGAGTCTCATAATACGGCTGCCCCTGCTCCTCCTCAATATCCGGAATATAATACAGGCCATTTTTCCGAAAGCTGTCCATCCAGATATCCAGCATTTCCATGGGAACCTCCTGAAGATTATCCTTCTCAGCAGTCACTCCGTTCATGGCATACTCATAGGTATTTGTACAAACATTTCTCTTTTCATCGATCTGAACAATATAACTGCGATCTCCGTCAAAATACCCACTGATAATACGCAGCAGATTGGAGATTGCCGCATCTTCATCTTCTCCTGATATCAACTCAGCAATGCATTTATTCAGTATCGTTGCGATCTCAAGTCTTTCCTTTATCTTGCCCTCTCTGCTTATCAGCTGATACATTTCCTGATTCAGCTCCGTCATCGTCACGATAAACATAATGATCATGGAAATACCAACAGAAAACTCGATCAGCGACATTCCATACCAGAATGCCTGCACAGCTGCCGCCACTGCCGGAAGTACAATGCATGACAGCATAGAGAACAGGAGCTTCCGACTGACTCTCTTTTTGTACTGGAACAGAAGCGTAAGATCAATGAGCAAGCCTGCTGCCGAAAAAAGAATTGACATAATATATAACGGTGCCCGATGATAACAATTATCCCCATCTATGTAATAATACCAGTGAGTAAACTGCGAGATCACCACAAAAGCAACCCCTGCAGCAGCAATAACATATCCGGCTTTTACTCTTTTTAATGTTCTCCGCTCCCTCTTCGAAAACAGATAAACACACACATAAATGTGAAAACACAGCAGGACTACGTCACTTAAAAGGAATACGAGAAAACTCGAAATACGGACCATCACACTGCCCGGAACTCCGGGATATCCGCTGAAAATATGCGCCATGGCATCCATCAGCAATAACAGAGAAGCAAAACTCTCCATCAGGATAAGATACCGACGCTTTTCCCTGTCATAATTACTGCTCAGAAATATACATATTGCAGCTATGGCACAAAATACACATCCCCATATAAGTATCGCTACCTGCAGTACTTTATCATCCGGCATAAAAAACACTCCTCACATTCGTCACTTACAATAAGTATTACACTTTACCGTGCAAAAGTCAACCTTCCAAAAAAATCCCGGAGTACATTGTCATACTCCAGGATTTTGTCGTCAGCCGGATAAAAGCAACCGCATTCGCTACATAATTCTACACCAGATAACTGCTTCGCAGTTGATTCAGTTAAAGCTCTTCCCCGCAGGATTCAATCACTTTTTTGTACCAGTAAAAAGAATCTTTGCGGATTCTGGAAAAGTCTCCGGTCCCGTCATCATTTTTATTTACATAGATAAGACCATAACGCTTCTTGAATTCTCCGGTGGAGGCACTGACAAGATCTGTACAGCCCCAGCAGGTGTAGCCGATCAGATCTACTCCGTCATGGATTGCTTCCTTCATCTGCTCTATATGGCGGCGCATATATTCAATACGGTAATCATCGTGAATCTTTCCATCCTCTGTCAGCTGATCCACGGCCCCAAGACCATTTTCCACGATCATGATCGGAATCTGATAGCGGTCATAGATCTGGTTCAGAACATAGCGAAGACCAGTTGCATCGATCTGCCAGCCCCAGTCGGAAGCTTTCAGATATGGATTTTTCAGATTGTCACTTCCATTTCCGGCCGTTTTCTCTCCGTCCTTTGTCACGCTGACACAGCTACTGGAATAATAGCTGATAGTGAAAAAGTCCACCGTACCCTTCTTGAGGATCTCTTTATCCTCCTGAAGAACCTCCAGCTGGATTCCGTGCTCCTCAAAGTATCTCGCTGCAAATCCCGGATAATATCCTCTTACATGAACATCACCGGCAATGGAATTGTGGATCTGCCCAAACTGCTGTGCATATAAGATATCATCCGGATGGCAAGTATATGGATAACCATTGTGATAAGCAAGCATACAGCCAAGCATAAACTCCGGATCGATCTCATGAGCCATGGAAACTGCAAGTGCACTTGCTACCAGCTGGTGATGCATTGCCTGATAACGGCTCTGCTCACATACATCCTTCGGGTCCAGCATTCCTGCACAGAATACCGCACCAAAGTCCTGCGTCAGCATATTGATCTCATTAAAAGTCAGCCAGTATTTTACCTTACCTTTATATCTCTCAAATAAAACCTTTGCAAATCGAAGATAGAAATCGATCATCTTACGATTTTTCCATCCGCCATACTCCAGAGAAAGATGAAGGGGATTCTCATAATGAGAGATCGTTATCAGCGGCTCAATGTTATATTTTCTCAGTTCGTCGATCACATTGTCGTAGAACTTAAGGCCTTCCTCATTTGGAGTTTCCTCATCCCCATTTGGGAACACTCTGGACCAAGAAATAGAAAAACGATATACCTTAAATCCCATCTCTGCAAAAAGAGCAATATCCTCTTTCCAGTGATGATAAAAATCAGTCGCCTGGTGATTGGGATAAAATTCTTCCGGTAACGGTGCCGGCGGTGTAAGACGACGTTCCTTATCCACACTTCCTCCTGTCAGGACATCTGCAATGGACGGGCCTCTGCCATCCTCATCCCAACCGCCTTCATACTGGTTTGCAGCAGTTGCTCCGCCCCAGAGAAAGTTTTCCGGCATACGGTTATAATTTTTCATATTTTAATTTTCTCCTTTTTACAAACATCAGGCGGATCTGTTATCTCCGCCTGATGTTTCGTTGTTATTCTTATACAATAGTCAGGAATTTATCTCCTGCATTTACAGCTGCATCTTCTTTTTCCATGCATACTGCTTTGATATAATCAGAAATATTGGTCACAACAACCGGTGTGATCAGATCATATCCTTCTTTCTTAATAGCATCCATATCGAATTCCACAAGAAGCTTTCCTTTTTTACCTTATCTCCATCAGAAACATGGGATTTAAAATATTTACCATTTAAATTTACAGTATCAAGTCCGATGTGGATCAGAATTTCTGCTCCACTTTCTGTCACAAACATGATTCCATGTTTGCTGTCCATGATATTTGCCACCGTACCATCTGCCGGTGCATAAACCTTACCTTCTGATGGAACGATTGCTGCTCCGTCACCTAAAACCTTATCCGCAAAAGTTTTATCCGGAACATCGGAAAGTGCTTTTACAGTTCCTGCTACCGGTGCACAAAGCTCGATCTTGTCTACAAGCGGAGCACTCTGCTGTGCCGACTGTTTTTCTGTATCTGTGTTCTGTACTTCATCCTCTGTCTCAGCCTTTACATCCTCAAATCCGAAGATAAGCGTAAGAACAAAAGCAGCTACAAAAGATACCACGATCATAATGATTCCATAAAGCAGATTGCTTAATCCCTTCTCACCGATAAACGCCGGGATCGCCATGATACAATTCTGTGCAATGTAAAGAGAAACCTGAAGAAGTCCTCCTACGATACCACCGATTCCGGCTGCTATGGAAGCTGCTACAACCGGTCTTTTCAGTTTCAGTGTAACACCATACAGAGCAGGCTCTGTGATACCCATAAGAGCGGAGACACCGGCTGCACTTGCCAGCTGTTTCATGTTGCTGTCCTTGGATCTTACAGCTACTGCAAGAGAAGCTCCGGACTGTGCAAGGTTAGAGCATACCTGAGATACAAAGATCAGTGTATCGGTACCACCGGTTGCAATGGCATTCAGTCCGATCGGTGTCAGCGCATGGTGCATACCGGTCATAACGATGAACGGGAAGGTTGCTGCAAGGATACCTACAATAATGAAACCAAGTTTTACGGACAGGAAGTTGATGGCTACCGCAAGTCCGTTACCAATAATTGTTCCGAGCGGTCCAACTACGATCAGGGCGATCGGTGCACTGATCAGAATTACCAGTGTCGGGTTCAGGATCAGTTTTACCATTTTCGGTGTGATCTTATCAACCAGAATCTCAATATAATGTGTGATCCATACCATCAGGATAACCGGAATAACGGAATAAGAATAAGTTGCTTTTGTGATCGGCAGACCAAACAGTGTGATGGCCGCATCACCAGCTACCATAGTTACAAAGGTAGGGCTTAAGTAAACACCGGCAATAAACAGCGCCAGTGACTGGTTCACGCGGAAAACCTTGGCAGCATTTGCTGCGATCAGGAACGGCATGAAGTAGAAAGTAACATCTCCGATAAAACTGATCACCTGGTAGGTACTGCTTGTTTCTGATACCAGATGAAAAGTTGTCAGCAGAGTAAGTACAACTTTGATCATACCGGCTGCAGTCAGGGCAGGGATCATCGGGGTCATACATCCGGTGATGGCATCGATAACTTTTGAAACAACACTCTTTGAGCTGTCAGAGTTCGCTGCCGGTGCATCATCGGTAGGAACACCTTTGTCCTCCAATGCCTTGTAAACAGCGTTCACTTCATTTCCTGCGATAACCTGGAACTGATCTTCATGCCAGTTAACGCCGGAGATCTCAGAAAGCTTTAAGATCTCTTTCTCGTTGATCTTCGATCTGTCTTTCACATAGAAACGAAGCCTTGTCATGCAGTGGAACAGACGGGTGATATTCTCTTTTCCGCCCAGTGCTGCAATCAGTGTGTCTGCAGTTTTTGCATAGTCCTTTTTCATTTGGGGACCTCCTTTAATAATAAATATTGAAATTTATATTAAAGGTCTTGCCTGAAAAGATACGCACATGGCACGTATTTCAGTAACAATCCATTAACACCTAACTTTATAAAACAATCTCTTTTCACAGATTTTTCAGACGTTTATGGTCTTCTGTGATCTTCTGGATATGAATCGTCAGATACAGCATTTCGTCCTCAGTCATAGCGTATTTATATTCCTCTTCCATCATAAGATAGATCATTTTTACACAGCCGTAAGCTTCTCTGTACTGCTCCTTGATGATCTTGAAAAGCTCCTGATTCTCATCATAGTGAAGCTCTTTATGAAGGAATCTCTGGGCAAAATATTTCAGATGCGTGAGAAACCGCTGATAATACAGATTATCCTCCTGAAATTCCATATTGTCATAATACTTCTCCACGATGTCCAGGATCTGATGTACGATAATGGAAATCTGATAGCTGTCCGTCTTGCCGCCATCTTCCGCATTCACAAAATGCAATGCAAAAAATCCTGCTTCATCTGCAGAAAGATCTACCTCGAACATCTCATTTACCTTTTTCAGTAATTCCAAGCCGATCTCATATTCCTTATGATAAAGCTGCTTGATATCCAGAAGCAGCATATTCTGAAGGCGGATCCCGTTTTCAAGTCTGGAGATCGCACCCATGATATGGTCGCTAAGGGAAAAATAAATACTGTCATTTAATTTCATCCCCTCTTTTTCCTTCACATCATTTACAAAGGCTTCCACAAAATCCAGATATTTTTCCGGAATAGCAGTCAGATAACCCTGTATCTCCTTGCTGATCTGGGCATTTTCCGCAGTAAAGATCTTCTCGATCCTGGACTCCTCCACTTGCTGTCCTTTCTTTTTCTGAAAGGCAATTCCGCAGCCCTTTACAATAACTTCATGTCCCTGTCCATCCCTGGACAGTATCAGATTATTATTCAAAATCTTATGGATAACCATAGTCCTGTTCCCCCGCTGCCAAACAAATAAAAAAGACCATTACAGTATATAGAAAACCTATTCCTATACTACTATAAGGTCTTGCCTGACGATAAATCAATATTTCAGTAACAATCCTTCTGATTCGTAACTATTTAATAACTGTACGTAATAATATCAGAAAAAATATATGTTGTCTATCTGGAATATTTAATAAAATATTTATAATATTTTTGTGAACTTTGACAAAGTCCCCTGATGATCCTGCCAGACGGATCAACGGGGGATTTTCTGTTCAGCTTTTTATTCTTCAGATCTCTTTTCCTTTTGTAGCAATGGCATGTACTACAAACGGTACAAACAATGTGATAAATGCCGCATATCCAAGGTATGCGTAACCTTTTTTGACAACTGTCATCAGACCAAACTGTGCGATGGCAAATGCCAGAAATGTGAAGATCGCTGTGAAAATAGCATTTCTTCCAAGATGTCCCTGAGATTTTTTCTCCGGGCTGTCCATACGGCGTTCTACTGCGTTTACGCAACGTGTTACGATACCGGAGATCATATTTACTGCTGTGGAAATAGCTCCAAGGATGATCAGCAGAGAAATGATCGGTGTCAGAATTCCGGAACCAACTCCGTTCTGAACCAGTACAAGCATCGGTACAGATGCAGATGCAAGCTCACCAACATAGGCAATTGCAAGAAGTCCCAGAATGGAAAGTTCCATTGCACAGAAGTTGCATACAAACATCCAGATCGCTGCTTTGTTGATCTGTTTTTCGTCCGTTACATCCTCCATGTGCTGGTACATAACAGAAACAGATGCCAGCTGGAAGAAGAAATAAAGGACTGCTGAATAGAGAGCCGGTCCAAAGGCTCCGCTCTCGGAGGAAAGTACAGTCATTTCTCCGGAGGACATAGTATGGATGGAAGCTGTGATATCTCCCCACTGTGCAATGATATTCGGAACAAGTACCAGTACAAGACCGATGATGATCAGCACACTTAATGTAGAAGCACATTTTCTTACGACATTGGTTCCGAAAAGCGCGATCACAAAGATAAATGCTGCAATGATCAGTGTACAGAGCCAGTATGGGATCCCGAACAGTGTCTGCAGTGTGGAACCGCCGGTTGCAAAGGCTGCTGCTGATGCAGTTCCGATCATGATCAGGTAACAAATCTCATAGAGATTGGACATAACCGGTTTCGTTTTTCCGTAAAGACTGTCGGAAAAGCTTCTGTAATCGTAGGTTTTGTGTTTATAAGCATAGCGCATTCCATACCAGAAAAACAATGCATACAATCCCTGTGTCACTGCCGGCAGGATCAGACACCAGATACCGTAGTTGATAAAGTACTGATAGATCTGCGCTCCTGATGCGAATCCGCCTCCGAACTGTGTGGTAAATGCGACGAACGCAAGTCCCATAGCCAGAGGCATTTTACTTTGTAATGATTTATTCTGACTCATCTCTCTTTCCCCCATTTTTTATTTATTATATTCGATGACTTTTCCCGGATTCAGGATCAGTTTATCATCGAAAGCCAGCTTGATGGCTTTATAAAGAGCGATCATTCTCGGTCCCGCAAATTCTTCCAAGAATTCCAGACGTCCGTTTCCGATGCCATGCTCACCGGAAAGCTGTCCGCCCAGTTCCTTGGACAGTGCATACAGCTCTACCAGACTTGCGTGAGTGGCTTCCTTCCACTCCTGGTCACTCATTTCCGGTCCACGGAGCATCTCTGTATGGATATTTCCGTCTCCGCAATGTCCGCAGGGCTCTACACGGATACCATGTGCACTTGCGATCTTTTTGGCTGCTTTTACATACTCTGCGATCCTTGCACGCGGAACAACTACGTCACACTCCTCCTGTGCGACAGAATCTGCTTTCATTCCTTCCAAAATCCCGCCCCGGACACTCCATACAGCTCCGGCACGCTCCGGTGTGCCTGCGATACAGCAGTCCAGGGCTCCGTTTGCCAGGGCTGCTTCCGCTGCTGCCTCTACTGCGCTGTCAAGTTCCTGTTTACTGGAAGCATCATACATAACGATCAGCACTGCTTCTCCCTGTTTTACTGGGAACATTTTATTCAGATTGCGTTTTACGATATCGATCAGTTCTCTTTCCAGAAACTCGATGGCTGTTGGCACAAACGGCAGCTCCAGAACCTTCGGGACCATGTCTGCACATTCCTCAAGACTCCTGAACGGCATTACAAGGGTACAGGTGCAGGTCGGTGCGGGAAGAAGCTTCAGCGTTACCTGAGTCAGGATACATAAGGTTCCCTCTGAGCCGATCACCAGATCTTTTACATCATATCCCGTTGTGTTCTTCACAACGTTGGATGAAAAATTCATGATGGAACCATCCGGCATAACTGCCTCGATACAGCGGACAAAATCCCTGGTCAGTCCATATCGTACCGCTTTCATGCCACCGGCATTTGTGATAACATTGCCGCCGATGGAAGCTGTTTTTTCGCCCGGGTCCGGCGGATAAAAAAGTCCGCCTGCCGCTGCTGCCGCCTGGATATCGATGAGAAGTGCTCCCGGCTCCGCTGTGATGGTCTGATTCTTTCTGTCGATCGGAAAGATCTTGTTCATGCGCATCACGGACAGCATGATCCCACCATATTTACAGGTTGCTCCACCTGCAAGTCCGGTTCCTGCGCCACGGCATACCACCGGGATATTTTCTTTATATGCGTAAGCCATGATGGCTGAGATCTCTTCTTTATTTAAAACCTCCACATAAAGCTCCGGAGGAAAAACTCCGTACTCCGGCATCTCATCACGATAATATTCTTTTGCGATCTCATCGCCGACCCATACACGATCTGAAGCAGTCACAGAACGGATGTAGTCAAAATCTTCTGAAGTCATTTTTTTATAGGGATATGCCATGACTTAATCCTCCTTCCGATTCTTTATCAGTTCTGTCAGCTCCGGTACAACCTGATACAAATCGTCCACGATGCAGTAACCGGCAACATTAAAGATCTGTGCCTCCGGATCATTGTTGATCGCTACGATACAGTCAGATCCTGTCATGCAGGAGGTAAACTGGATAGCACCGGATACGCCGCAGGTGATGATCAGCTTCGGACGGACAGTTCTTCCGGAAAGTCCAATCTGATGTGCAACATCTCCGAATCCGTTTTCTACCATAGGACGGGTGAAGGCAAGCTGTCCGCCAAGGGCATCTGCCAGTTCCCGGCACATTTCCACATCCTTTTCATTCCGGACACCACGGCCTGCTACTACCAGAACATCCTCTTCCTCAAGGCTCTTTACCTTATCAATGACCCTGGATGACAGAATCTTGATCCTGGAATCTGCCATTTTTTCATTTACCGGACATACAACCACCTGACCATGCGGATTTTTTACTTTTTCTGCCTTGTCCATAACCTTATAACGAACCGTGGCAAACTGTGGCCGTGATTTGGTGATGCCGATCTGAGCCATGATATTTCCGCCGAAAGCCGGTCTGATCTGGATCATATCGGTGTTGGAACGAATATCCAATGTAGTACAGTCTGCAGTCAGTCCCGTATGGAATCTGGTGGAAAGCCGCGGTGCAAGGGAACGCCCCAGCGCAGTAGCTCCGATCAGCACAGAGCTTGGTTTGTTTGCTGCGATACAGTCTGCAACTGCGTCTGTATAACAGTCTGCGCGGAAGCCTTCGAAGCCTTCATGCTCATATACGTACACATTGTCTACGCCATACGGCAGAAGCTTTTCCGCATTTTCCTTTGTTCCTTTTCCTCCGACGATCACACAGTTAACCTGATAACCGACTTTGACAGCCATCTTTCTTGCTTCTCCGATCAGCTCAAAGGTAACCGGATGGATCTCTCCTCTCTCCTGCTCCACATAGATAAGAAAGTTTTTCCATTTATCCTTGTCAAAGGATTTCGCCTTCTGCTCAAACCGGATGGCTTTCTCCGGGCAGTTACGAACACAAAGCCCACACATACGACAGGCATCGCCTACAACAATTCCATTTCCCTCTATGGTGAGGGCCCCAAAAGGACATTTCTCCACGCATACTCCGCAGAGTACGCATTTGTTTATATCAAATTTTAAAAATTCCATGTTCCGCTTCCCCCTATATGATCTTCTTTCCGGTCAGGAGAGCAACAAGCTTGTCTGCTTTTTCCTTTGCAGTTCCTTCCAGATAAACCTGTTTTTCACTTTCCTCCGGCGCAAACATTTTTTCCACAGAGGTGGGGGAACCGATCAGTCCGTAACGGCTCAGATCCTGATCCGGCATATCTTCAAAGTTTAAGATCCGTACCGGACGGTCTGCAGTTGCCTTCTTTAACAAATAGGATGGCAGACGTGGCACGCAGGTATCCTTATCAATAGTCAGCAGACATGGATACGGAATCTCGGAAACCTGGGAAACACTGACAAGATCCTGACGGACCTGAATGCTTTTTTCATTGACGTCCATGATCTCAGCTACCCATGCAGCATGTGGGATGGTCAGATGCTCTGCAATGGCCGGTCCAACCTGGGCTGTGTCACCATCTGTGGTCTGTCTTCCGCAGATGATCAGATCTGCACCGCCGATCACCTGGATTCCCTGTGCTAACGCATAAGAGGTTGCCAGAACATCCGCTCCCGCAAATTTTCGGTCTGAAAGAATCACGCCCTCATCAGCACCCATGGTATAAGCATCCCGGATCATCTCTTCCGCCTGAGGCGGTCCCATAGTAAGAACGGTTACAGTTCCGCCTGTTTTTTCCCGGATCGCAAGGGCTGTTTCCAATGCAAACAGATCATATGGATTAGTCCTTGTCTCACCGGACATTCGTTTCATGGCACCGGTTTCCGGATCGATATCAACCTTGGAAGTTGCCGGTACCTGCTTCATACATACAACGATCTTCATTTTCTATCTTCTTTCCTGTATTTTCGCTTTTATTTTTTGCTTTAAAACGTTAAACAACTGTATAAGTATAGCATTAACGTGATGTAAAGTCGAGAGGGTTTTGGTAAATTCTGCACAAAAAAGCATTGAAAAAACTTTTAAGCATGCTATAATTACTCTCCGTTATCAAATAAAGCAGACATATGAATCTTTACAATATCACATCGATCAAGGAGCATATATGTAATGGAAGACATCCGTGCAATCTACAGAATTTTCAACAATCTAAAATATGAAATGGAAAATAATGGATGGGTCTATCAGTGGCATTTAGGCGATGAACCTATAAAAGTAACTCATAAATTTAACCCTCCTGTAACACCTGAAGAATTTCAGCTGTTTGAAAAATATTTTCCCAATATGAAACTTCCTGCCTCATACAAAGCTTTTTTATCCTGCTCAAATGGCATGGAACTTTTTTGCGGAGAGGAAGGCAGTTCTTTAGTCAGCTGTACCATTTATTCTTTAAAAAGAGCGCTCAAAGAAAAGGAATCTTGGAATAGTACGCCTATTTTATCTGATCCGGAGTTTACATATCATCTTCCTGTTCTTTGCTTACAGGACATCGGCGATATAACCATGGATCTTCAGGCTGTATCAGAAGGCAGAGACGATTACCTATGCTATCCGGCTCCAGATACTGATCGTTTTAATATCCCTTTTAATGAATGGCTGGAAAGATATATCGTATGCCAGGGGCATGAATTCTGGTATTTCTTGAATCCATAAAACAGAAATTTTATGAATATTTTTCGTAAAAATACCCCGGAACCGTAAGGTTTCCGGGGTATCTTACGTTTGGACACAATGTACCTTGCGGTACTCAATATATATTAAATTAGGATGTTATACTAATTAACGATTACTCGATAACTGTAGCAACACGTCCTGATCCTACAGTACGTCCACCCTCGCGATACTTTAATCCCGTTTTACCTCATATTTTTTATGGTTTTCTATCCAAAATACAGTGAAAAACGGCTGATTTGCACCATCTATTTTTATTTGCCTGATTTCTTGGCACCGGAATCCCTGGTCGAAAAGATTCTTTTCTACAGTTGCCCTACTCTCATCTGTCAACTTCATATTGCGCCGACAGTTTCAGACGGTTATAATCAGAACATGGGTGCTACCATAACGGTAGACGGTTAGTCCTTCTCCAGAGGGTTGCAGAGTGCCAGTGGCACTCGTTTTGCAACGACCGAAGTGAAACGGAGACCTGTGACCTTCTGATTACATAGAAACCTGTAAAGGAATCCAATGGAAAGAAGAACTAAGCCAATGAGTATTGTTGACTTCATAGCAGTAGTGAGCTTCGGCCTAACCTGTTTTTGTATCGGATATACATTAGGCAAGGATAATCATAAACCACAAAAATAACCGCCCAGTCTGCAAACTAAGCGGTTATTTTTGATAGATATTCTAAATAGCAAAACGGACTAACCGTCTATCAGCAACACTCTTTTTTCTATAAGCATATTATTACGCATCTGTAAGAATGTCAAAAAGTTCTTTTTCCATAGTATGTAATACGAATTTGAAAATACTTATAAGCCGAAAAAATACACCAGTACCAGCTTGATCACAGCAGCTCCACCAAAGGCAACAACTGCAGTTACAACTAATTGCATAGGTTTTGGGAAATTTTCGAACACAAAAACTTTCCTACTCTTGCTCCGCACCTTGCTTAAAGATCCTGTCGTAAATGCTGCTATCATTATGACTGACACAGATACCAAGGTCTCACAATAGCCGGCAAGCTTTCCTAACACATCATTATACATATATGCACCTGTTTCATGCAGAATCCAGTATAGAACCAATGCACAAACTCCCATGACACTTTGGAGCTTCATTTCCTTAAAAATCTTCTCTTTCTCTGTAGTTGCATAATCTGACATTGTTTTAGCAATTTTTCTTTCTTCTTCGTTCATCATCTCGCTTTTCCTTTCTCCACTGATAATCTCAGGAATGCTGATATCATAATAATCTGCAATATCCACAAGAATACTGATATCCGGCATATTGTTTCCGGTTTCCCATCTGGATACGGTCCTTCCAGAGACATTTAATATTTCTGCCAACTGCTCCTGTGTAATGCCTTTTTCTTTGCGAAGTTTTTTAAAAAATTCCCGATTTTTACTTGGTCCACCTCAACTCCTCCTTTCATCATCAAATATAGAATCTGTTATCTGCAAATAACACGACACAAAGCGAGAAATGTCGTATTTTCACTAATAGACACAGTTGTCTATGCGTTTTTCATTTTTTCAATTATACAAACTGGAATTGAGATTTCATATATTCCAAGGGATTTAATAACTGTTATATTTTATTATCAAATATCTCTCAATCCCTTGAAAACACAAAGTTTATCGCAGGTGAGCTTTCCCTTATTGTTTCCCTTGCGTTATATCGTCCCACCAGTGTTTACGAACTCTGATAAGGGCAAAAACAAGGGCAAGAAAATTATATAAAACAGTATAACACAAAATAAAAGTGACATTGTGAACTGATTGAAATGCTTCTGATTTTTGCAACAAATGATTGATTTAACGATAAGGAGATTTGATACGATGAGAACAATATTTGCAGAATACAATCCCAAGCGCAACAGTATTGATGTTTACACCTCTGTTGGCTATATGCTCCGCATTGACTGTTGGGAAGCTGAAAAGAACTTAAAAACCACACCAGGATCAGACTGTGCATTAAACGCACTCGCCATTGATGAACCTCTTGAATATGCAAAATTATATCTTGATGGAAATTTGCAGATGTGGGTAGATGCGGAAGACTCATTAGATATTTTTTAATTTTTAAACAAATACAACAGTTTAAATCGCTATTAACCACAATATTTCCGGAAAATTCATCATAGGTTTGTGCAAATGCAAAGAAACGGCGGCTCTGAAAATCAAAGCCGCCGTTTCATAGGCGCGTGAAAATGTGTCTGCTCTGCGACGGCTTTTTTTCTTTTGCCGTCGCGCTGCAGATAACCTATTCGTTCTATTTTGAACTTCTTTTATGCTACCTGATGTCTGCAATAGGAATGAATCGCCAAGAATGTAAACACAAATAATTCAATTCCTGCCGAAATCAAAATAACATGCGGTGTCCAGAAACTCATTCCACCGATATTCAGATAATTGAAATCTGCAAGCTGAGAAAGGAAATTGTTCTGCATACCAATTCCGGCAGATGGAAGTATGGTAGAGAGCCATGTTGCTCCCATCGCTACATAAGCAAAAAGCGGCATGAGAAGAACTACAATAGAGATCAGCAAAACTGTCAATGTGTCTTTACATTTTGCAGACAGGAACAACGTACAGCTAACCGTTGCTAATACAGAAAGTAAGCCCGCTGCTGCGAGAATTATCTGCAACTGCCCCAGATTGATGTTTGGCAGATTAATGATAGAGTATCGCATCTGAAACGATGTTTTTAAGCAATCCGTCCCGAACGCTGCATCTAAAATCAGAATGTGTATCGTGATCCCGACAAGGAAAGTAACAACGAAAAGTGTAAATGCCGCCAGAATTTTGGTAATTGCTAATTGTTTATGCCCGTATTTGGTGGTTCGCAGGATGCTGTCACCGCCCGTTTGATATTCTCCGGCGAAAGTAGATGCTGCGATTGCCACACACAAAATAGCAAGGAACAAAATATAAAACTCAATATAATCAAATGCATCTTTTGAAATTCCAGAATGAAGATAAAATGGCGTATCAAGTTCTGAATATTTTTCAAGAGCTTTCTGCTGTGCGGTTTTGTTTTCTCTTTGCTCATTCCGCATGACATCCTGTAAATGTTCTGCGCACTTTTCATAATAGGCTCCGTCAATGTCATTCGGGTCAATATCCATTAAATCAGCACCAATGCCTGTTACTGGATCAGCAAACGCTTCGGACAGACCCATCAGCAAGTGACGGAACGGGACGATTTTTTCAATAAATACAGCCAGAGGAAAGCCCTCTTCCTCGACTGGCCCATATTCTCGAACGCAGCTTTGATAAGTTTCCAAAGCCGATTTGATCCTATCCGGGGTCACTTCACCAGCGGATGTTTTATATAAATCTTGTTTGTACTTGATAGCTGCCAAGCCATCTAATTCTGTAACCGTGCCATCTTCGTTTGGACGGTTAATACCCTCAAATGAAATAGGCAGGTATGCCATGGCTACGGAAAGCAAAAGTGCGATTGCAAGTAAAATCAGGGTGCGCCGTGACTTCAAAATACGTTTTAGTTCAAGTCTAAAGAGCCGCATATTATCTGTCCTCCTTTTCCAAGTCTGTCTGCGGGAACAACCACAGATACAGATCTTCCAATCGTGGCTCCGTTGTAACAGCCCCATCAATTTCCGAATGTTCGGACAGATAACGAATAGAAACCTGATTGTGATCTTCGCCTCGCTGATTGATAATGCGCAGCCGCATTTCACATTCCGGCAGCTTTGAGGTCGGAATTATGCAATTCCAAACCTTGCCCTCAATCCGCTTGACAAGTTCTGCGGTAGTTCCGACATCAACAATTTCTCCGGCTTTCATAATTGCGTTGCGCGTAGAAATATATTCTATGTCAGATACGATATGGGTGGAAATCAACACGATTCGATCATGCGAAAACTCGGAAATGAAATTCCGCAGACGCACGCGCTCCCCGGGATCAAGTCCTGCTGTCGGTTCGTCCATGACAAGTATCTCCGGGTCGTTCAACATAGCCTGCGCAATACCAACACGACGCTTCATGCCGCCTGACAGATTGGAGATTTTTTTCTTTTTCACATCGGAGAGCGAAAGAATGTCCAACAAATGATTGATCTTTTGGGTGGTTGCCCTTGTAGGAATATCTTTCAGCGCAGCCATATACTCCAAATAATCTTTGACCGTAAAATCCCGGTGATACCCAAAATCCTGCGGCAGAAAGCCAAACTTGCTTCGGTAGACTTCACCTAACTCTCGAATGTCTTTTCCGTCATAGTAAACCGCTCCGTTGGTTGGTGTCATAATATCAGCAATCATGCGCATGAGCGTGGTTTTCCCTGCACCATTCGCCCCCAAAAGTCCCCAAACGCCGGGAGTCAATGTCAGATTGACATCATTTACTGCTGTTTTGTCTTTGAACTGCTTGCTTAAATGCTCTATTTTCAGTTCCATGCTTACACTCCTTTCTTTTGCTTCAGCTGAACAATAAAAAGCCCTTGTTCGATAATCATTGTACCGAACAAAGGCTTTTCAATCTCAAAAATCACACGCTTAAATTCCTAAGTAATTCCTAAGATCACATTCTTATTTTCCTAAGCGGAAAGTGGTAATGTAATCACAAAGTCTATGGTTTCGTTTTGACTGGATGCAGTAATCTTTCCACCATGTAAATGTATAATTTCTTCCGCAATAGAAAGACCAAGTCCCGCACCACCTGTATTAGAAAGCCGGGCATCATCCAAGCGATTGAATTTTTCAAATATACTGTTAAGCTGTTCCTGCGGAATTGTTTTTCCATGATTTTCAAAAGTGATCTGAATATCATGCTCTAACCGTTTGGCGGATATAGTGATTTCTGTCTGCGGGTAACTATATGACGCAGCATTTCGTAAAAGATTACTGAAAACTCTCGCCAGTTTTTCAGGGTCAGCGTTCACGGATAAGTTATCCTCCGCAGTAAATACCGCTGTATTGCCATTTGCGGAGAGTGTCGGATATATTTCATCTATTACCTGCGCAATCAGACAATGTAAATCCACAGTTTCTTTTTTGATAATAACCGTATGTGCATTGTACTTGGTAATTTCAAAAAGTTCATTGATGAGCTTTTCAAGGCGCTCTGCCTTATTCAACGCCACTTTTACATACTTTTCCTTTTGCTGTTCAGGCATGTCAGGGGCTTCATGGAGCAGGCTCAAATAGCCGATTACTGTTGTGAGAGGGGTGCGTATATCATGTGCCAGATACATAATAATTTCATTTTTCTTTTCTTCTGCCTGCTTTGCAGCCTGCTTGCTCAACAGAACAGACATTTTAATCTGATTGAGCTGTTCCTCCAGTTCTTTCAGTGGCTCAGACAACGATACTGTATGATTGTTCTGCTCATAGACCGTTTGGGTTGCGTCAATTACTTCATCCAGATAGCCCCACGGCTTTTTCCAATAGTAATTGAAGATACATATAAAGCCGAGCATCAGATACAAAATAAAAAGCAGATCAAGCCGCCAGTAGAGCCATGCAAAAATACCGTTGTCAAATTTTGAAAAGATGTAGTCCAAGATAAGGGTCAAACCATATCCAACAACGGTATAAACCAGCAATGATAGGTATAAGCGCACTTTAAGGCGCTTTTCTGTTGTCATTTCTTTATTCGACATGAGAATACACCTCCTACCGATTAGCAAACAGAAGAAAGCCAAGCAGACCAATCACGACAACACTTACTATGCCTGCCAGAATGGAAAACAGTCTGTTTGCTTTTATTCTATTTCCGATTAACCGGGCTGCCATCGAATATACAGCAAGCCCCAAAAGACCACCTGCCGTATTTGTAAGTACATCAGTAATATCAGAACGTCCGACTGCTAAGATATACTGCATAGTTTCCAATAAAAAACTTGTTCCAGCAATCAGCATGAACTTCACATATAATTTTGTTCTTGGCAGAAGCATTTGAAGATAAATGCCCATAGGAACAAAAATCAAGAAATTTTCGAGTACCTCTGTTAAGTGAAATGCTGCGCCAACTTCTTTGTCATAGTGAAAAGGAATAAGGTTTATACTCCTTACTTTATCCAGATCACTGATTGAAAACTGTAGTTTGAACAGTATGATCCAAACCAGAAGTGCCAGATAAATTAAGAATAAAATAGTTGCCAAACAATTTGATTTTCTCTTCATAGCGTTCTCCTTTCGCTTAAATTTTGTAGCCGACACCCCAAATCGTTTTAATATACTGCGGAGTATCGG
The DNA here is from genome assembly GCF_000209835.1 of Ruminococcus sp. SR1/5. Classification (NCBI taxonomy): domain Bacteria; kingdom Bacillati; phylum Bacillota; class Clostridia; order Eubacteriales; family Oscillospiraceae; genus Ruminococcus; species Ruminococcus sp. SR1/5. The sequence continues at coordinate 2,250,805 of NC_021014.1, forward strand.
AAGTATCGTTCAGTTTCTCGCGCAGATGCCGGATATGCACAGTAATTGTGCTGCTGTTTTTAGAGTAGTATTCATCTTTCCAAACCGCATGAAACAGTTCCTCAATGCTTACAACATTTCCAGCACTTGACAAAAGGACGTGGAGAATAGAAAATTCTGTCGGGGTTAGAGAAACAGGTTCCCCGTCTAACAGACATTCATGGGTCTGCACATTCAAGCACAATTTGTTATAGGAAAGTTCCGATGGAATTTTCTCTGTGATGATACCGGGTGAATATTTCTTGTAACGTCTTAACTGCGCTTTCACTCTGGCAACTACTTCAAGTGGGCGAAAGGGTTTTGTCACATAATCGTCCGCTCCCAATGTCAGCCCCGTTATTTTATCCGTTTCCTCAATTTTAGCCGTTAGCATTATGATTGGATAAGTGTATTTCTTTCGGATAAGCTGGCAAAGTGAAAAGCCGTTCATATCCGGAAGCATAATATCCAGAATGGCAAGATCAATGTCGCCGCTTTCAATACACGACATGGCATCCGTTGCGCAGTAAAATTTATAAACGACGTAATTTTCGTTTTTCAAGTAGACCTCCAACAGATCCGCTATATCTTGCTCGTCATCTATAATCAATATCTTTTCAGACATATTTTCAACTCCTTTGCTCATATTTCCAATTAAGTATAGCAAATACAACATCTAAATTCACAATGGATTGCCTGAGAAATTATTAAGATTTTCCTAACTTTCGAATTTAGGCAACTCAAAATGCTAACGTAATTTACATATCAGTTTTTTATGTGTCATACATATTCTCCAATATACTTCCATATAATGCACAGATTGACTTCACAATTGCATGCCATGAAATATCAGCAGCATAAGAATAATTTTTTGATATGTTTTCCATAAGGTCTCCATAACCGGACTTGATTCAATTTCATCAAATATTTCTCTTATATCCTCAGCTTCTATCAGGTCTAATGTTCCCCTTTTTTGGCTGTAGCCACAAGTGCAGTCCATAAAACTTGTTTTTGGAGTTGTTCTCCATACAACTTTTGTAAAATATAAATATCATAAAAATCTCTCATTCGTGTATTTGTAACGTTTCGACTAACAACAGTTTCCAATTTTTCAGCCAATACCGTTTCCAGATTATATGCCCATACCTCAATAGTGCGGTCTTCAAGCATAAGATTAAATTTGTACTTGATTTCTCTTGGTGTAATTACATCTCCTGTAGAAATATCAATCTTTAATGGTGTGATTACACCATCAAATTTCGTTTCCATGCTTACACGAACACCAGGATAATCTGCTTCTTCCATGATTTCCGATATCCGTTTGACCCGAAATGAAACACCATCGTCCAGTGGAATTGATATAATTTGGGATATAATCATTTCTACATCCTCCACACTAACATTAGTGCCTTTTATGGTAGCATCCAGATCCATAGTAGCTCTGGCATCCAGACCAACCATTGCCGCCACAAGCATTCCACCTTTTAATATAAACTGGTTTTTATACTCTGATAAAGAAATTCGTTCTAAAAAACGTTCCATCATATAATTCCGCATCAAAATCTGTGCATCTGCGGATTTTTTCTTTGACATATTACGAATTAAATCCTTTAATTGTCTTGCCGTTGTTATCATCTAAAGTAACACCTCCAAATATGGTCTAAGTATGTTTTCAACATGAAACATAGCTGCGTATTTCATAAGCATCCGTAAGTTTTTATCCTTACGTTTTGCATATTGTTTCAATGCGTCTTGAAAGACCTGCATTTCAACATTTTTTCTGCTACGAAGCAGATCACAAATTGTTCTCTCCATGTCATAAACGGGAACGGAATGTCCGAATGATGTCTGCATAGCTATGATTCCTATTTCATGTAAATCCTTTTTTACTGTGTACACTTGAAAACCGTCTTCCTGCAAACGACTTGGATTATATCCAGTTCTTACTGTTATGGTGTATTTCAAAGGCTCTCTGTCCGTTAAATCATGAAAAAACAATGCAGTTTCATGAGAAAATACAGCTTGACCACAACGTAAATGCAAAAGGTACATTGCATCTGTCCACGTATCCGGCGATACATACACACCATGAGCAGCTTGTTCTAATCCTCGTTCCTTCACATATGCATAAAACACAGACTTACTAATTCCATTATTTAGAACTTGAAATGTCTGAATTGTCCCTCCACATTCACGCAACAACAAATCTAATTTTTCAAACTGAGTCATATGCTTTCTCCTTTCGTGCTAATATGATAATATATATTAGCACGAAAGTAAAGACATATAGTACCAATAAAATATCGGTATTTTTGTTTTAATGATATCCCCTTGTTTCTCGCCATCCCTTTACATACCACCTGATTCCAACATATACCAGTTGCACGAATAATAAGAGAAATAGCAGATTGATTGGCAATGTTGTCTTTATCCACTTCCCAAAGTAGATAGCTGTTGCCATGCTTATAAGTATTACCATTATGGTAATCATATCCCAACAGCACTTCTTATATAACTCTGCAATCTTTATCTCTATAAATGCTACAAGTATTCCAGCACCCACCAAACATCCACCGCAGATCAGTATTCTTATCAGCCAATATACAATTCCGGCAACGACAGGATTGGATATTCCATTACTAATCTGTGCCATGTTCTTTCCTGTCAGTATAATCCACCCTGCAATGGTCTGTATAAAAGTGGCGATTGTATCAAAGAATACCACGCAATCAGAAATAAATATTTTTGACCGTATCATCTGAAAAAGAGTAGTTGATACGGAATACCATATCAGCAGAAACATCAATGCTTCATACATGGCTGTTTTTGTTTTATATCTGCCTGCCAGTTTTTCTCTCTGCGTATCATACTTTTCCTTGGCTTTCAGATAAGCTGTCAGGTTACAGTTCCCACACTTTTGATAGAGTACTGGCTTTTCAACCGGTATCTCTACTTTTTCTGATGAGAGAGTGCATAGTCCCGTTCCTGTTCTGCCTGCCTTAGCTTATCTTGACATTCCTCTGTCATGATTTCGGCAGCGTGCGTTTTCTCTTTCTCTCTCTGCAACAATTCTTTTGTTTTCCTCAAGTCGTTCTTTAAGGCTTGAATGTTCCCTGCTCTGTTCTCGCTGTTTAACCTCTCGTTCAAGATCAGCGATTCGTCGAGCTGCATTTTCAGTTCCCGGATAGTCCTGTCTTTCTGGTCGAGTTCTTCCTGCATCTGCTCTGTCAGCAGAAGCAACTCTTCCAGTTGATCGTCGCTCTTTGAGTTTCTTAATTCGTTCATCAATCGACCTTCCTTTCTCTAATTGCTGTTCAAGTTCAGTAATTCGCTGTTCTGTTTCTGCAATAGCCGGTTCTCGCTGTTTAATTTCTGTGCCAATTCCTGCCATTGCTGATTTTCGTCTGTAAGCTTCTGTATCTGGTCTGTCTTTTCTTCCAGAAGTATCAACAGTTCTTCTGTATCCGGCAAGATTTGAAGCAGTTCTGATAATTCGCTCTCTAATTGCTGCAATCGTTCTTCCTTCTCCTGAAAGCACATCAGCTTCTCGTCCTTTTCCTGTATTTCCTGAAGCATCTCTGCCATGATATTCTGCTGTTCCTCTATCTGTGTAATCATTGCTTCCATCATGGGAATTACTTCTTTGCTTTCTTCTAATGTCATTCAACCACTCCTTCCATATTGACAATGCACCGGATACCTTACCAAAGGTTTCAATTACCTTTTGCAGTAGTGCATTTTGTTTTTTAATCATCTGGTTTTCCTCTACCTTCCATGAACCATTCCATATCTGTCCGGTGAGATATTTTTCCTCAATCTTTCTTGCATCCGGACCCTCATGAATCGTAGGGACTTTTAATTTGCCCTGTCTTTCATAAGAGCGGTGGTCAATCTGATTGTCTACGGATAAATGCTGATTACACATCCTAGCCCATTCGCTTCGCCATAACTCACAATTCTTTGGATTATTCCAGCCGGTAGCATCGGTCAGAACCCGTTTCCATTGTTTTCGGTTTCTTGCCCCGACTTTCTGTACTCCGTTTTCATCAAGTACCGGAATGCGGATTCCATGCCGGTCAGGGTTTTTCTTATCCTGCCACCAGTCCGGGTGGGATTCATCAACTACGATATTTCCGTCAGTATCTCTGACAAAATCCCAGTCCTTGACTTCTTTGTTGCCCCATGAATGGTTCGGATTGAATGGTCGCATGGTTACAAGTAAATGCACATGTGGGTTCCCGTCGCCCTTATCGTGTATGCTCCAGTCGGCACACATTCCCTTATCTACGAAAGTTTTTTGAATATATTCGGTTGTATAATCAATCTGTTCCTGTCTGCTCCATTCTTTCGGTAAGGAAAATTCAAATGAGCGTCCAAGCTGTGCATCTGCATTTTTTCTATCTTCAAGACCTCATTCCATAGCCGCTGTTTCTGAAATGTGATTTTAAACTTTTCCAGTACAGCTTCTTTATCATCCGCTCTTTTATAACGGATAGACTGTTGAAACCTTTTTATATTTTCTTCCGGTACATGCAGCCATTCAGGAGGTGCATTTTCGCACATTATCAGACTGGTGTAGACGACTTCCTTTTTGGAAGTATAGTAACTGATTCTGCCTGTTTCTTCATTTTTCATCACATCTCCATTGAGATAGGCAGATGCTGATATAAT
>NC_021014.1:2256483-2257450 GCF_000209835.1 Ruminococcus sp. SR1/5
TACACGCAAGAAGCATTTCATCAGTTCCGATTGTCTGATATCGAAAGGAGACACACGATTATGGCAAAAGGATCTGTAAGAAAAAAGGAAAGAAATGGTACTACCGCTTCTATGTAGAAGATGCAAGCGGCAATCTGGTTCAGAAAGAATACGCTGGAACAGAAAGCAAAAGTGAAACGGAAAAACTGCTCCGTCAGGCAATGGACGATTACGAAAGCAAGAAATTCATTGCAAAGTCGGAAAATATTACAGTTGGAGAATTACTTGATATATGGGCAGAGGAAGAATTAAAGACCGGTACTCTCAGTAATGGGACAGTCCAGAATTACCTTGGTGCTATTACCAACATCAAGAAGCATCCAATTTCAGAGAGAAAGTTGAAAAATGTAACATCTGAGCATTTACAAGCCTTCTTCGATCTGCTTTCCTTTGGTGGCACTTATCCAGATGGTTCAGAAAGAAAAGGTTACAGCAAAGATTACATTCGTTCTTTCTCGGCAGTATTACAGCAGTCATTCCGGTTTGCAGTATCACCAAAGCAATATATCACTTTCAATCCGATGCAGTATATTAAGCTGAAATACCAGACGGATGAGGTTGACCTGTTTTCTGATGATGACATGGATGGCGATATACAGCCAATTCCACGAGAGGATTATGAAAGACTGATTGAATTTCTACAGGATTACAATCCACCGGCAATACTTCCAATCCAGATAGCTTATTATGCAGGACTTCGTATCGGTGAAGCCTGTGGTCTGGCATGGCAGGATGTAAATCTTGAAGAACAGTGCCTTACGATCAGACGCAGTATCCGATATGATGGTTCAAGGCACAAGAATATCATCGGACCAACCAAACGAAAAAAGGTAAGGATTGTTGATTTTGGAGATACACTGGCAGAGATTCTTCGCAATGCCCGAAAGGAACAACTTAAAAACCGAATGCAGTACGGAGAACTTTACCA
>NC_021014.1:2258005-2322937 GCF_000209835.1 Ruminococcus sp. SR1/5
ACCAAAGGATGTGCAGGAACTGTTAGGGCACTCAGATGTCAGTACCACCATGAATGTCTATGCACACTCTACAAGAAAAGCCAAGCGGGAATCTGCAAGGTTACTTGATAAAGTGGCAGGCAATGACTAAATAAAACTTTCCCTTATTTCCCTTACGATTATCTCATAAGGGCAAAAATAAGGGAAAATACATATCGTTTCGCTAATGCACAGGCTGGAAAGCCTGTAAAATAGGGAAAGTTAGAAATATATTTCGGCAAACTTGAATTTGGCTATTTCGTTGCAACAATACTTATCCAATGATTTTTTGCATTTGAATACGTTTTGATCTCTGTAAAACCCGTTTCTTTCAAAGCGGCAACAAGTTGTTTAGATGTGTAAATCTTCATACCATTGATCATCTTTGTCCATTTTTCATCTGCGGCATTCGTTCCGTCACTCTCGTTACAAATCAGGAATATGCCTTCGCTTTTCAGCACACGGTTGACCTCGGAAAAGCATTTTACTAATCCTGGCCAAAAGTAAACTGTTTCGAAGGCAGAAACATAATCAAAAGTCGCGTCAGAAAAGGGTATAGCAGATACATCTCCTTGAACTACATTACATTTCCCTTGTTTAATGGCGAGGGCGTTCAATTTTTGAGATTTTGCCACACTAACCTCAGAATAATCCATTCCTGTCACGTGGCCATTTCTACATCTATCAAGCCAGACCGCAATATTTGCTCCGCCGCCACAGCCGACGTCAAGAACTTCAGCATCAGACTTCGTGGAGATATTTGAGAATCCCCATTGCGATAATTTGGCGTGACCGCTGTTCATCATCTTCGTCATCAATTTTCCGCCGAAGCCTTGTGGCTTACGGGTATTTTCAAAAAATCTCATTACAGAATTCCTCCTCCACAAATACCGGTTTTCTTAATTCGACAAACCGGTATTGCTCAATCGTTTTTCTCCGTTAGGAGAATATACAATCCATAAATAAAAGAACAAGGAATAAAACCGTAGGAATCAATAATCCATTTTCTAAAATACTTATAATCATTCTTCCAGGTGGCGTTACCCATGCAGTTGCTGGATTTTGCATTGCCGCTATTATCATTCCTACAATACCAACAACACTACTTAATGTTAAAAACCACCTTTTATATTTCTACTCATAATCATTACCTCCTCGTTAAATACCGATTTATCTCTTACATTTTATCATATTCTATCCCAAAACTCTATTCTTAGATTGCCAAAGAGCAGCCTTCCGACTGCTCTTTCTGGCTCCCCAGGCAAGTCTTTCGTGAATACTTCCTGTTGGCATTTGCTCCATTTGTCGCTTTTCTTCTAATGCCTTCTGCTCCTGTATATCCTGTTGTACCGCATCATCTACAGCATTTTCTCCAAGAACACGCACTACCCGGTCATATCTATCAGAAACATCCTGCAATTGTTGTTTTTCATCAAATAACTGCTCTTTTTCTTCACGCACTGCATCTAACTCTCTTTGTATTTGGTTATATGCTTGCTTTGTTTTCTGATATTTGTGTTTCCATTTTTCTACTTCTTCGGCAAGTTCTTTAACCTGTGCAGCCATCGCAGCAATTTTATTTTTCACCTGAGTAAACAGTGGTTTTATTTTCTTATCCCGGTAGGTTGTTGCACGTTCCAATGCACCAGCTTCTGGAAGTAGAGTTTTCACTGTTCCATATTCCTTTATTTCTTTGCTGACATTATCCATTACCGGCTGTAACCGTTCTCTGCGTTCTTCCAGGCTATGCAGATCTTTCTCGGCTTTTTCCGCACACTTCTCAGCTTCCTCTTTATCTTTAACTGCCTGCTCCTTGTCATCTTTTAAAAGCTGGATATTGTGGTAACAATCCGTCTGAAACTGCAATATCATCGTGATCCGGAACGTGCTGAACAGATCAAACAGATCAAAGGCTGGTAAAAAAATTACTCCTGTGAATAGCAAACATTCGCAGGAGTTTTTTTGGCACCGTTTTGGCACCGCTGGTCTTATTTTTCAATTTTAAATTTATCTTTACTTAGTCTTATTGATAAATTTCCTTTAATCTCCGCATTGAAAATTCATAGATGATTTTACTTTCCACCCAACAGAAAAACCCCGGAAACCTTACGGTTCCGGGGTATCTTACGTTTGGACACAATGTACCTTGCGGTACTCAATATATATTAAATTAGGATGTTATACTAATTAACGATTACTCGATGATTGTAGCAACACGTCCTGATCCTACAGTACGTCCACCTTCACGGATAGCAAATGTAAGACCCTGGCTCATAGCGATCGGATGAATCAGCTCGATTGTCATCTCGATGTTATCTCCAGGCATGCACATCTCTGTTCCCTCTGGAAGGTTGCAAACACCTGTTACGTCTGTTGTTCTGAAATAGAACTGCGGACGATAGTTGTTGAAGAATGGTGTATGACGGCCACCCTCGTCTTTAGTCAGAACGTAAACCTGAGCTGTGAATTTTGTATGGCATGTAAGTGTTCCTGGTTTAGCAAGAACCTGTCCACGCTCGATCTCGTTTCTCTGAACACCACGAAGAAGTGCTCCGATGTTATCACCAGCCTGAGCCTCATCAAGAAGTTTACGGAACATCTCGATACCAGTTACAACAACTTTACGAGTCTCCTCTTTGATACCAACGATCTCAACTTCCTCAGATACGTGAAGAACACCAGCCTCAACTCTACCAGTTGCAACTGTACCACGTCCTGTGATGGAGAATACGTCCTCTACAGGCATTACGAACGGTTTATCTGTGTCACGCTGTGGGTCCGGAATGTACTCATCAACAGCATCCATAAGCTCCATGATCTTGTCTCCCCATGGGCCAGCCGGATCCTCAAGAGCTTTAAGAGCAGAACCCTGGATAACCGGAATGTCATCTCCTGGGAAGTCATACTCGGAAAGAAGATCACGGATCTCCATCTCTACGAGCTCAAGAAGCTCCTCATCGTCTACCATATCACATTTGTTCATGAATACAACGATGTAAGGAACACCTACCTGACGGGAAAGAAGGATATGCTCTTTAGTCTGAGCCATAACACCGTCTGTAGCAGCAACAACAAGGATAGCACCATCCATCTGAGCTGCACCTGTGATCATGTTCTTAACGTAGTCAGCATGTCCTGGGCAGTCAACGTGTGCGTAATGTCTACGCTCTGTCTGATACTCAACGTGAGCTGTAGAAATTGTGATACCACGCTCTCTTTCCTCTGGAGCTTTATCGATATCCTCAAAGTTCTCTACTACGTTTCCTGGAACTCTCTCTGCAAGAACTTTAGTGATAGCTGCTGTTAATGTTGTTTTACCATGGTCAACGTGTCCGATGGTACCAATGTTACAATGCGGTTTTGTTCTCTCAAACTTAGCCTTTGCCATTTTAAAATGTCCTCCTTAAAACTTGGCTCTATCAAAATTAGAGCATTTTTTCAGATTTAAACTTGCTAACCTTGATTATATTGCAAACCAAGGTTATTTGCAAGCATTTTATTATTTTATATCAGATCAGTCCTTTTTGGAAAGGATCTTCTCCTGTACAGACTTCGGAACCTGCTCATATTTCTCGAAGAACATAGAGTAGTTACCACGTCCCTGTGTTCTGGAACGAAGGTCTGTAGCATATCCGAACATCTCGGAAAGCGGAACATATCCACGGATCATCTTACCGCCGCCGATATCTTCCATACCCTCGATACGTCCACGACGGGAGTTGATATCACCGATAACGTCACCCATGTAATCCTCTGGTGTAGTAACTTCGACCTTCATGATTGGCTCAAGAAGAATCGGAGCTGCTTTCTGCATAGCATCCTTGAATGCAAGAGAACCTGCAATGTGGAATGCCATCTCAGAAGAATCGACTTCATGGTAAGAACCATCGTATACATTTGCATGTACACCAACTACCGGGAATCCTCCGAGGATACCAGCTTTCATAGCTTCCTCGATACCTTCGCCAATTGCCGGGATGTATTCCTTCGGAATAGCACCACCAACAACTGTGGACTCGAACTTGTACAGCTCTTCTCCGTTGGCATCCATAGGCTCGAATTTAACTTTACAGTGACCATACTGTCCACGACCACCAGACTGTTTAGCATACTTGCTGTCTACATCAACAGGCTTGGTGATTGTCTCTTTGTAAGCAACCTGAGGTGCACCAACGTTAGCCTCAACCTTGAACTCACGAAGAAGACGGTCAACGATGATATCCAGGTGAAGCTCACCCATACCAGCGATAATGGTCTGTCCAGTTTCCTGATCTGTATGAGCACGGAATGTCGGGTCCTCCTCAGCAAGCTTAGCAAGTGCCTCACCAAGTTTGCCCTGTCCAGCTTTTGTCTTAGGCTCGATCGCGAGCTCGATAACTGGCTCCGGGAACTCCATGGACTCAAGGATTACCGGATGCTGCTCGTCACAGATTGTATCACCTGTTGTAGTGAATTTGAATCCGATCGCTGCAGCGATATCACCGGAGTAAACCTTATCCAGCTCCATACGTTTGTTAGCGTGCATCTGAAGAATACGTCCAACACGCTCTTTTTTATCTTTTGTGGCATTCAGTACATAAGAACCGGAGTTCATTGTTCCTGAATAAACACGGAAATAAGCAAGTTTTCCTACGAATGGGTCAGTCATGATCTTGAATGCAAGAGCGGAGAACGGCTCATCATCAGATGAATGTCTCTCAACTTCGTTGCCGTCAAGGTCAACACCCTTGATAGCCGGGATATCTGTAGGAGCCGGCATATACTCAAGGATTGCATCCAGAAGTTTCTGAACACCTTTGTTTCTGTAAGCGGAACCGCAGCAAACCGGTACTGCTGTACACTCACATGTAGCTTTTCTGAGGACAGCTTTCAGCTTGTCTACAGAAGGCTCATCTCCCTCAAGATACTCCATCATGAGGTCATCATCCAGCTCGCAGATCTTCTCGATCAGCTCTGTATGATAAAGTTCTGCATCTTCCTGCATATCCTCCGGGATATCAGTAATGGAGATGTCATCACCCTTCTCATCATTGTAGATGTATGCTTTCATCTCGAAAAGATCGATGATTCCTTTGAAGTCATCCTCTTTTCCGATCGGAAGCTGAAGGCAGATAGCGTTTTTACCAAGACGAGTCTTGATCTGCTCTACTGCACCGTAGAAGTTTGCACCAAGGATATCCATCTTGTTGATGAATGCCATACGAGGTACATTGTAGGTATCAGCCTGACGCCATACGTTCTCTGACTGCGGCTCAACACCACCCTTAGCACAGAAAACGCCGACAGCACCATCAAGTACACGAAGGGAACGCTCAACCTCAACAGTGAAGTCTACGTGTCCTGGTGTATCAATGATGTTGATACGATGCTCAAGAGCACCTGGCTTTGGTTTGCAGTTCTCCTCAAGAGTCCAGTGACATGTTGTAGCAGCGGATGTGATTGTGATACCACGCTCCTGCTCCTGCTCCATCCAGTCCATTGTCGCTGTACCTTCATGAGTATCACCGATCTTGTAGTTAACACCTGTGTAATAAAGAATACGCTCTGTAAGAGTTGTTTTACCAGCATCGATATGCGCCATGATACCGATATTTCTGGTTCTCTCTAATGGATATTCTCTTCCTTCTTTTCCAGCCAATGAATTTTCCTCCTCGAATTAGAAGCGATAGTGAGCAAATGCTTTATTTGCCTCAGCCATCTTGTGCATGTCTTCTTTTCTCTTAACGGATGCACCTGTGTTGTTCATTGCGTCCAGAAGCTCATTAGCCAGTCTTTCTTCCATTGTCTTCTCGCCTCTCTTACGTGAGAACATTGTAAGCCAACGAAGAGCAAGTGCCTGACGTCTGTCTGCTCTTACCTCGATCGGAACCTGATAAGTAGCACCACCGATACGTCTTGCTTTTACCTCGAGAACTGGCATGATGTTGTTCATAGCCTCTTCAAATACTTCAATTGCTGGTTTACCAGCTTTTTCCTCTACTCTGGTGAATGCACCGTATACAATTTTCTGAGCAACACCTTTCTTACCGTCTAACATGATGTTATTGATAAGCTTGGTAACCACTTTGTTATTGTACATCGGGTCAGCCAGAACGTCTCTTTTCTGAGTATGTCCTTTACGTGGCACGTTACTTCCCTCCTTAATCATATTGATTATATCATCGGTACTCACGCAGTAAAACTATTGCATGTTCGCACTGGTAAGGTCCTATATTTAACCCGCAACCGACAGGGTATATGGAATACCGTACAAATCCTTATAGTCTTCCGCTGTAATACATTAGATGAATAATATCTTTGTAATCCTCCTGATTATCTGCAATCAGGAAGCGGCGTAGATTTCTGATCTACAAAAATTATTTTTTAACTTTAGGTCTCTTAGCTCCGTATTTGGAACGAGCCTGTTTTCTGTTAGCGACACCTGCGGTATCAAGAGTACCTCTGATGATGTGGTATCTTGTACCAGGTAAGTCCTTAACTCTTCCTCCACGGATAAGAACAACGCTATGCTCCTGAAGGTTGTGACCCTCTCCTGGAATATAACTTGTTACCTCGATACCGTTGGAAAGACGAACTCTGGCGATCTTTCTAAGAGCTGAGTTAGGCTTTTTAGGAGTAGCTGTTTTAACAGCAGTACAAACACCACGTTTCTGTGGAGCAGCCTGATCAACTGCTTTCTTTCTTAAAGAGTTGTATGTTTTCTGCAGAGCCGGTGCTGTAGATTTTTTAACAGCTGTCTGACGGCCCTTTCTTACTAACTGGTTGAATGTTGGCATTCCATTTCACCTCCCGATTTATTTCTCCATGGGCTTTCCCATGGGGCCTTGCGGTTGCTATTTACAAATTACGGCATGCGAAAATATAACGTTTCATTCGCACGCTTGCTCATTATAGACCGTAAATACAGGGCTTGTCAAGGTGTTTTATAAAGAATTTTTGCTGATTTTACAGGGGTTTTACACGGTTTTCTCCATAGATGTCACAACCTGCCGGAAATACCCATTTTTCTTCTGCTGATATACCAGAGTATTCCCAGTATTCCTGCTATTAATATAGAAAGAACTGCTCCCGCCTGCAGCCCCGGAGTCCGATATTTCATAGTAACCGTATGTGTCCCGGCCGAAAGCTTTACACCGGTAAGCCCCTGGATGCTTTTCCCATCGACCTTTTTCCCATCTACATAAATCTGCATATCAGGATCATAAAATATGCTGAGAAGGAGCATTCCATCCTTTGCTGCAGCTATGGTACCCTTTCCATTCTTCAGATCCATCTGCTGGGAAGAAAGCATTTCATAGATCTCATCCAGGTCCGATTCCCGGTAAGTTCCCAGAACCGCTTCCTGCATTCCGGTTTCCGCAGTTACATGCACAACCGTATCCGTATCATAAGTGCCAAGATCCAGGAAATTATTATTCCAGTAATCGGATTTCTGCTCCTGGCCGTTGATCGTTACAGTTTCCGGCTCTGTCCCCGGAATATAGAGATACCCATGCTCCCCTTTTTTCAGCGAAATATCAAAATCCACAGTCCCGGCCCATACTGCTTCTGAAGACACCGTCTGCATTTTGTACAGTCTTTTTCCCGCAATACCGCTGAGCAGCCGGTTCTGAACTTCAAGTGGATCTGTTCCTTCCATTACATAGTCCAGTACAGAATCACTGACCATATATCCTGCTTTCAGTGCTCTCGGATTCTCATAGAGATCAAAGGACTGGCTTTCTCCGATTTTTTTATAAACAATATGAAGCTTTCTTGTATTCCTGCAAAACAGATATCGTATTCCCAGAAGCATATCCGTCACTTCCGTGGATCCTGCATACTGAAAACGATTTTCCAGATTTTCAAAGCCCATGTTTTTTACAAAATCCCACATTTCCTCTGTATTAGTAGAGGAATACATAGATATCCCGTTCAGCTGATACAGCATCTCTTCATTCCTCACAAGAGGATTTACGATGGCGGCACGGTAATCCACCTGATCCACACCGGCAGATTCCAGTAATCCACAAACCTCCTGCTCACTTTCCACATAAATATCACGGTTTGCGGTTCCATTATCTGTAATACTGACGATTCCGTGAATTCCTGTCTCTGCAAGGATCAGCACTGCCAGCACCAGACATCCCAGCTTTCGGATCTCCACACAGCAGAAGGCATGACCGGACAGTTTTCCACAGATACACCGTTCCGTCCACATAACCAGAAAGAATACTGCAAGAACCCCTGCTGTAAGCAGAAGTCCCCAGATATTTCCACTTTTGATCCCCACAACGATACAGAAGCCCTCTGCAGCGATCAGTCCGGCAAAAATTCTTCCTGTGCTTTCATTTTCCACATTTCCCCATGCATCACAGGACATTTTCAACAGCAGAAATATCAGGATGAACACAAAACGATTGGGGATTCCCACAGGTTTATGCAATCCGTGAAAAAGCAGATTCAGCGCTGTGATATGGATCCCCGCAAAATACAAAACGATCAATATACCTGTTACGATTTTTTCTGCTGTGCGGATTTCTTTATTCAGAAAATAAATTCCGGCAAAAAGCAGCACTGCACAGCCACAGTAAAGGTTCACATCTCCCTGGTCGCCGGATTTTACAAAGGACAGGGAATCCTCGAATAATGCGCCCAGCTGTTTCCAGATATCTCCGTACACTCCCGAAAGTCCGGTGCCTGCCTCTTCCGCCGCTGCAGTTCTGGATACCGCAGCAATTCCGGGGATCAGTGTGATTCCTGCAAGTCCGGCTCCGGCAACAGACGCCCCGGCAAATTTCAATAATGAAAAACGGATTTTCTCCGGCCGTCGACCGGATTCTGCCGCAGCCAGCTCTGCCAGATAATAAAAAGCAGCAAATGTGCATAACATAAATCCCATATAATAGCTGGTTAAAATACAGTACCCCAGCACCAGACAATACCCTCGCCATTTTCCGGTATGCACCAGCTGTTCAATAAGATATGCAAGCACCGGAAGAAGCATGATACAGTCCAGCCACATCACATTGCTGTAATAGCCTATAAAAAAATCAGACAGTGCGTACATACAGCCAAGAGAAACTGCCATACTTCCTCTGCCCGGATATTTTTTCCCGGAATACCATGCCATGGATACGCTGCAAAGCCCTGCCTTGATCAGGATCACCGCAGTGACAGCCTCGTTTACATACATGAATTTCATAAACAGCAGTATTAGGAAGCTGAACGGACTGCAGAGATAATAGCAAAACAATCCGTAAAAATTATATCCCATGGCATGTGCAGACCAGGTCCAGCCCGTTCCCTTTCCAAGCTGCTCTGAAAGTTCCCTGTAAAAGGCTGTATACTGATGGACTCCATCTACCACCAGCGCCGAATTTTCTCCAAAAGGATAAACACCCTTCAATGCAAAGCCCAGCGTAAAGATCAGCACCGGAAACAGAAACGCCAGGAGATAGATCCACCCTCTGTTTCCCTGTTTTTTGTTTTTTTCCGCTTTCTGTATTCTTATTGGTCTCATTTCATTTCCTCGTCTGTCTGTAGTAATTCCAGTCCGTTCTGTTCTGGACAGCTGAATTATCTATCGGCTGTTATTTTCTGAAATACTGTTATTTCTTTTCCGTCGTTTTTTCCTACTGTATCATGTTTTTGTGAAATTACTGCGAATTTTTTCAGAGCAAAAGAAAAAGGCTGTCACATCCTTAGAGACACAGAAAACTCCGCCGACGTAACAGCTTCTTTCTGAAGGAATCTGTGTACGCTGATCCACAGATCTCTTCATGGGTGTAATTATTAACTTTATGTGATGAGTTTTTAGTTCCCGGCCTGTATGATACGGATATTCACATATCCTGAGGTGGCTGTTTACAGGTTAAGAACTATTATGGATATATGATAGCATGGCCATATACATTTGTAAAATTGATATTTCGTGTTTATAATATAGAATATTTTAATATTTATCAAACGGATAAAAGCCTCTACCACACGGTAAAATCCTGTTTTTATAAAACGGTATAGCCTCTGGATTTCAGGCAGGATCTCACTTCCATGATATCCTCGGTATGGAATACCATGATCGGCTTGCCTGAATCACGGTTAAAGGAGAGGTACAGATAATCCACGCTCACATTACTGTCCTTCAGTGTAAGAAGCAGATCATTCAGATTTCCAGTCTTATCCTCAACCTCCACTCCGATCACCTCGATCACGTGGCAGAGATATCCTGCAGCGATCAGAGCCTCCATTGCCTTATCCGGCTCCGAAACTACCATTCGTACGATTCCGTACTCTGCGCTGTCATTAGTCACAGAGCCCAGAATGTTGATATCCTCGTTCTTCAGGATACCGGTAATGTTCTGCATAACACCCTTTTTATTTTCTGCATAGATGGATAACTGTTTCAGCATGATAAAATCCTCTCTTTCCTATGTGCTTTATTTTGCTGTTCTATCGTATGATAAATCTTCGCACATCTTATCAGGTATGTCAACCAGAGCAAGCCGGATAATAACACAGACATTCATATTTTAGTTTACCCGGCTCCATAAACACTGATATTTTATGATCAGCATTTAACCCGGCCCGCCTGTTCACCGCATGTGAGCATGGAGATATTTTTCCCGGGTAGCGATACCTCCCCGGATATGTCGCTCCTGCTTGTTTACATCCAGTACCTTGCGAACTTCTATGGCCAGAGCCGGATTGATCACTTTCAGGCGTTCTACGCAATCCTTATGTACCGTACTCTTACTGATCCCGAATTTCTTAGCTGCCTGCCGCACCGTAGCCTTTGTTTCAACAATATATCCTGCGATCTCAACTGCACGTTCTTCAATATAATCCTTCACTGCCAAGCCCCCGAAGACGCTTTTTTACAGTGTATGCGGAGGCTTTTTCAGGTATGAGCCCTATTCTGTGCAAAGCTCCTTATAATAATTTAATTCTTTTTCGCCTGCTTATAAAGCACAAGACAGACGATCACAAACACAACCGTAACCGCTACGGTAAGCGGAAGGATCATAGAAGAGCCCGCCCCGAGCAGAAGGCCAAATCCCTGTCTCAGCGTCAGGATTCCAAAGATGGAAAAAATAACAAATGCAACTGTATTGAGGATTCCCTCCGGTGCCTTGCTTTTCAGAAGATATCCGATCAGAAGTCCGATCACATCCGCTGCAAAAAGTCCCAGTGAACAGGCAAGCCATACCAAAACCGCTGAACTCAGTCCCTCATTGGCACCAAATGTAATTGCGGTAAGCTGTGTCTTATCCCCCAGCTCCGCAACAAAAAATGTACAGAATACAGACAGCGGTGCAAATCTGATCTTACGATCCTTAACATTCTCCTCCTCATCATCGTCACCCTCCAGTGTTGTCACCGCAAAAAACAGGAACGCTGCACCTGCGATCAGACGGATCAGCCAGGTAGGGACCACGGTACTGATAATACCTCCTGCAAGCACTGCCAGTCCGTTGAGCACCAGGACAGCAACACCGGTTCCAAGCAAAATATCCTTCAGCTTGAACCTGGAAGTCATTGCCACCAGCATCAGCTGTGTTTTGTCACCCATTTCCGCAATAAACTGGGTAAAAAGCACTTTCATAAATAACAGCATTTTTCTTCTCCTTTGCATATTCATCCGCTCCGGAGCCATAAAAAAAGACCCACGTATACTCTATCTCTGTAACAGAAATAAAATATACATGAGTCTCATTCTTTAAGATTTGCCAGGTGCATGCACCAGTATGTTGACAAACCACGTCTACACGCGAATTACTCCCTCACGGAATTGATTTTCGTCATTGTAGCAAAGTTGAGAAATTTTGTCAAGAGCATTAGAAAGCTCCGCCTGTGCTGTACAAGAGAACCGGCGATTCATGCCGACACCACTAGAAATCCCTGCCTGCACCGCCACCGCCGAAGCTTCCTCCGTCTCCGGAGCTTCCGCTGTCGTAGCTGTCATAATCATCATCTATGTCATCGTCATTACCGGAACTTCCGCCGCTGCTTTTTCCTCCTCTTCCTAGGATCCAGCTCAGCGGAAACAGGGAATTAAAGAGCCGGTGCAGTACACTCATACGGCTGAAATTCTTTTTCCAGTAGTCTGCGGTATCCTTTCCCGACAATTTCATTATCAGGCCCTTCAGAATCAGAACCATAGTCACGATAAGAAATACAGGCAGCATCACGCACAGCAGATATGCGCCCACCATGAGCAAAACGATCATCACAAGCCCCAGCGCGATCTCCCAGACAGTTCCCTCATCCTCATCGTCGTCCACATCCTGCTGCACCTTCTCATACCTGGGAGCTGTTATCTTCTCCAGGCCGTATTCCTCACGGATCTCATTTAGCAGTGCATAATAAAGCTCCACGGTACCTTTTTCAAACTGATTGTCTTTATAGGAAGGAACTGCATATTCATCCAGAAGTCGTCCGGTCTTTGAATCAGGCAGCTTTCCCTCAAGACCGTAGCCGACAGATACCCAGACTTTACGGTCCGAAACCGAGAGGACGATCAGGACACCATTATTTTTCTTCTTTGAACCAATTCCCCATTTGCGGCCGGTTTCCACTGCATAATCACTGATGTCTTCCCCATCGGTGGTATCCACGGTAAGGACAACCAGCTGCGCTGTGGTATCCTCATACAGCTGCTCACCAGCCTTGCAAAGCTCTTCCTTCCAGGTATCGCTGAAAACCCCTGCATAATCATTAACATAGAATTCTTTTGTGGCAGACGGGATCTTCCCGAAAGCTGCCAGCGTACTTCCGGACAGCGTCAATACAAAAGCCAGCAGCACAGCCATCCGTCCGATCCATTTTTTCATAGGATATTCTCCCTCTATCCGTTCTTTCATTTCATCAGAACAATGGTCTGATCTTATCACTCTGCCAGCATATCCCCTACATCCGGCGTATCTGCTGCTGAATCATCGGCCTCAAAATATGACGCCTTCTCAAAGCCAAGCATGGAACCAAATACATTCCCTGGGAATTTCACAAGCCTTGTGTTATAAGCTTTCACAGCCTCATTATAATCTTTTCTCGCTACAGAAATCCGGTTTTCGCTTCCGGACAGTTCATCCATCAGGCCCACATAAGTAGTATTGCTTTTCAGTTCCGGATAATTTTCCACCACAACCTTCAGACCGGAAAGTGCACTGTCCATCTGCTGATCTGCCTCAGATTTCTCTTCCACAGTATCCGCATTCATCAGCTGGTCCCTCGCCGCCAGAACCCTGTCAACAACCTCCGTCTCATGCTTCGTGTAGCTTTTTACCGTGCTGACGAGATTCGGGATCAGATCTGCCCGTCTCTGCAGCATGGTATCCACATCAGCCTCTGCTGTTTCCACAGCTTCTTTACTTCCGGCAAGCCCGTTGTAACTGAGCATAAGTCCTCCAGCAAGGACCACGATCACTGCAATAACAGCCAAAAATACTTTCTTCATCTCTTTTCCTCCCTTCCGATATCACAGATAACCTTTCAGCCTGCGATACAGGATTTTTTATATCCCCATTGTACCAGAGCATACAGGATTCCACCAGAAAAACTCACCCTTTTCGGTCAGAATTTTTCTGCTATTTCCATAAGTCCCTGATATATTTTTTCGGAAAGCGGAATGGAAACACCAAGTCTCTTCGCTTCTTTCACAATATAGCCGCTGAAGGTTTCCAGCTCCGTCTGTTTTCTCCGGATGCGAAAATCTCTCTGCAGGGAGCTGGTTGCATTATCTGCATGTACATGGCGGAATTTATGGATCACCTCATTGATGTGCTCATCCGTCAGCGCAACCCCCTTGGCCTGACCTACACTGGCAGCTTCCCATACAAGCTTCTCATACTGCTGCGCTTTCACCGGATCTCTGCGGAGCTCCCCGATGGTATTATCATAAAAAGCAGTCATCACATTAAAGGCACAGTTGAGGATATACTTTCTCCAGATCTCCACCTCGATATCCCCCTGATCCTTATAATCAATATCCGCACCTTTCAGGATCCCTGCCACTTCTGCAACTTTCTTCTGCTGCCGTTCATCCGCATCTTTGATTCCAATACAAAGCCACGTAAACGTATCCTGCTGGGAAATGGAAAAATCCTCATTGGCAAAAGCCACCGTATAGATCAGCGAATCCACAACCATTCCCTTACCAACCAGACGGCGGATGTTTTCTCCCGGGTCCACACCATTCATCACCGGAATGATCACTGTGTTATCCGTGACCATGTCCCGGATACTTTCGCACACCTCAGCCAGAGAATAATTTTTTACACAGATAAAAATATAATCCTGCTGTCCCATATCCTGAATTGGAACTACCCGCTCTGGCTTTGCCACGATCTCACCCTTATAATCACTGTGGAGCACCAGGCCTTTTTTCCGGATGCTCTCTGCCTTGGCGCCACGTGCAACCATCGTCACATGCGGATACGCCTTCGCCAGCAGCCCGGCTATGTAGCCGCCAACACCACCAATTCCGATCACTGCGATCTTTTTCTCTTCTGTATTCATATTTTCTGTTTCCTTTCCTGCTGTTTCTCCCTGAAAACTTACCCGCCCCGGGAAAAATGTGGATATTCACGATCCGCATTGACAAACAGCATGGATATTCACAATCCGCATTCACTACCTGCTCATTGTATCAAATATTCCCATACATTTCTAGAAAGCAATTTTCAGTAATATCCTGTTCAAAAAAATATAGAAAAATACAGAAACTTTTTATCCCGTCTTTTTTTGTCCCGGATTCTGGTGTATACTGGATATA
Organism: Ruminococcus sp. SR1/5; assembly: GCF_000209835.1. Taxonomy (NCBI): domain Bacteria; kingdom Bacillati; phylum Bacillota; class Clostridia; order Eubacteriales; family Oscillospiraceae; genus Ruminococcus; species Ruminococcus sp. SR1/5. The sequence continues at coordinate 2,272,776 of NC_021014.1, forward strand.
AATTTTTTACGAAAAAACAAAAATGTGAGGTGACAAAAATGGATACCAAACCCGTTTTTCACGGAAGTGATATAGAAAAGATCTGCAGCTACTACAATCTGAAAAAAGAAAACATCGTCAAATTCGGTGCAAATGTCAATCCTCTGGGACTTTCCCCAAAAGCCGGCAGAGCCATTGCAGAACACGTGGATATCCTTTCCTCCTACCCGGACAGAGAATACACATCCCTTCGGAATACGATTTCCAGCTACTGCAATATTCCCGCTGATTTCATCCTTCCGGGAAACGGCTCCAGCGAATTGATCTCCCTTCTGATCCAGGAGCGTGCCCCGAAGCATACTCTGATCCTTGGGCCTACCTATTCTGAATACTCCAGAGAGCTCTCTTTCTCCGGAAGTACCCAGGAATACTACCACCTTCAGGAAAGCAATGATTTCGAGCCGGACATTCCGGATCTCTGCCGAAAGCTGGAGCAGGGCTATGATTTTCTCATCCTCTGCAACCCCAACAATCCGACCTCCTCTGCCATCACCCAGGAAGAGCTTCGCAGACTTATCGGTTTCTGTGCAGAAAAAAATATCTTCGTGATGATCGACGAAACCTATGTGGAATTTGCCCCGGATATCAACGCCATCACCGCAGTTCCGCTGACACGGGAATTCACCAATCTCATGGTACTCCGCGGCGTATCCAAATTCTTTGCTGCTCCCGGAATGCGCCTGGGCTACGGCATCACCGGAAATATGGACTTTCTTGCAAAAATGCGCGAAAAACAGACACCATGGTCACTTAACAGCCTTGGTGCCTTTGCAGGAGAGATCATGCTGCAGGATGAAGATTATATTAAAGAAACCAGAAATCTGATCCTTTCCGAACGCGACCGGATGATCCGAGAACTGAGGGATACAGACACCTACAAAATCTATCCCGCCTATGCAAACTTTATCCTGCTCCGGATCCTGAAAAACGGACTGACCTCCTATGACGTATTTGAAGCCTGCATCAGACAAGGCATGATGATCCGTGACTGTTCTTCCTTCCAGTGCCTGGACGGGGAATTTGTACGATTCTGTATTATGATGCCGGAGGATAATTCACGGCTTGTTAAAGTGCTGAAATCGCTGTAAAAGCTGTACAATACGATCCGGGATTTCTGGATCCCCTGTTTTATGCTTCCTGTGCCTGACAGACTCGGCTCTACCTCAGTGATGGGATACATGACAAATTCTACATCAACGTAGTAGCAGTTTTCATCGATCTTCCGCCCCGCCTGTCTGGCAGGCTCCGTCCCTTCCGTTTCAAGGCAGTCCACCAGCCTGCAGAAAGCATCCCTTTCTACCCAGTCATCACTGTCCAGGATCTTCACATACTCACCGGACGCCATCATAAGACCTGTGTTGATTGCTGAACCATGACCACCATTCGCCTTATAAATGATCCGGAAGGTATCCGGATACTGCTCCACAAACTCATACGCGATCTCCGCAGAACCATCCTTGGAGCCATCCAACACCACCAGCACCTCGATCCGGTCCAGCGCCTCCCCGATCACCAGAGATTCCAGACACTACCGGATATATTTTTCCATATTGTAGACAGGTACGATCACCGTCAGAACTTTGTCCATACTGCTATCCATCTCTCTTCCCTTACACGAACTCTGATCTGCCAGCCAGCTTCTTCAGATTCAGATCTCATCAACTCCTGAAACTGCTTTATCTGCGTATATTATCGGGATGGAAAAATTGGAATACAATGGACTTTGCGAAGGTTGAATGAAGATTTAACGTGGGGTTAACATTAAGGGGGGGGAATGCCTATGTAAAAAATTGTTCTTAATCTTTGACACTCCATAATGTTTCTATTAATACAATCTTCCGGATTTTTTCTCCTTCTTTTTTTAGCAGCTTTACATTCCACAATGTTTCTATTAATACTCTGCTCTTCGGTCAGTTTTCTCGGGGCTCGTAAATTCTTTACATTCCACAATGTTTCTATTAATACCAAGACCGTAACGCTTATAAATGCGATTTGCATACGCCTTTACATTCCACAATGTTTCTATTAATACTGAGTCTGATTCCAGTTTTGTGTAACCAGATGCCACTTTACATTCCACAATGTTTCTATTAATACGTACCAGGTTTCCGAATTCTGCTGTTGACTGATACACCTTTACATTCCACAATGTTTCTATTAATACCGCTGCGTCGTAAATCATTAAAGAATCCGCATCCTCCTTTACATTCCACAATGTTTCTATTAATACGAAACTAAACTATCTCAAACCACCACTGATCTGCACTTTACATTCCACAATGTTTCTATTAATACGTATTCCGTAGCCGGACCGGAAGGCGCATACAAATATCTTTACATTCCACAATGTTTCTATTAATACTCCCGGCTAAAAGCATCGAAAGGGGAGGATACCAGCTTTACATTCCACAATGTTTCTATTAATACCGGGTCTGCCGGTACAGATACGATGCTGATTTCGTACTTTACATTCCACAATGTTTCTATTAATACGTATCCTGTGCAGAATACCGATTAATCTCATCAAGCTTTACATTCCACAATGTTTCTATTAATACCAGGCAATGCTGGGCGTAGAAGCTGACGGACAGTTCTTTACATTCCACAATGTTTCTATTAATACAAAGCTAAGATCAAAGATTTTTGTATAGCAAATAACTTTACATTCCACAATGTTTCTATTAATACGACTGCTCGCGTGGATTAAACCGCCGGACACAGGACTTTACATTCCACAATGTTTCTATTAATACCAGCAGTATACTCGATCGGCGCAGCTTCTTCTTTCTTTACATTCCACAATGTTTCTATTAATACAGTGATGCGTCCATACAGATGTATACGTCTCTCTTCTTTACATTCCACAATGTTTCTATTAATACCGAAGACGGATCCATGAAGTCACTGAGAGAAACTACTTTACATTCCACAATGTTTCTATTAATACGATGTTCTCAACAGGAGTTGCAATAACCTGTCCTCTCTTTACATTCCACAATGTTTCTATTAATACGATAGACGCTTTATGATTATTCATTATACTTTTCTTTACATTCCACAATGTTTCTATTAATACAGACAGAACTCAAAGAAATTGATAAGTTGCTGAAACCTTTACATTCCACAATGTTTCTATTAATACTCATTTCGCCATGGTCCTGGGAGGGCGGATGTCTCTTTACATTCCACAATGTTTCTATTAATACGCAATGCTGCCATTCGCGGCGGCCGCACTTGCAACTTTACATTCCACAATGTTTCTATTAATACTAAAGATTCAAGCGGATTAGTTTCGCAGGATACAACTTTACATTCCACAATGTTTCTATTAATACTCAGGGAACTCTGTATAGTTGCCGTCGCTGTCAACCTTTACATTCCACAATGTTTCTATTAATACGGCTTCTTCACCAGCCATCAACTCTGCCATATCCGACTTTACATTCCACAATGTTTCTATTAATACCCGTGCTCCACATTCGCCTATAATACATCGTTTATTTTACCATTTTCTGTCGACCTTGTCATTTACAATTATTTTATACACAAAATAGATATTATAACACTCTATAAAACTTCCATTTTCCTTATAAATAAAGGCTTTGTCAACCTCCCGGGATTTTTCCCGTATCGTAGGTTGACAATTACAAAATAAAACTGGTTGCATCATCTTTCCGTCCCCAGAATTCCTTATCCAACCATTTTTCCTGCCTTGATTTAAAAATAATCACAGAATCCAATTCTTTATCTATACAGAACTTAAGTTCCTGTTGTAACTTTGCCAACTGAGCCTTAGAAATTTCACCTTCAAAAACAGAATTCTGGATATGCGTTAAATACCTTTTACAAATCTTAAAAATCCTCGACCAACGCTTCGAACCATTTTCCTGCTGACTCACATCATAAACCAAAACTACATACATAATTCACCACCATATTCTGAACCCTTCATATTCTTTTTCACCAAGCAGATGCTTTATCAACTTATAGCACTCCAACCGAAGTAAATACTGATAAGAAACCTGCCTTCCCAAATTCTTGTGCATCACAGTCTTTTTAAGATTCTTTTCAAGTTCAGATACAATCAGTTTAGAAGCATCTTTTTTCAAATGAAGAAAATTTAGTTCCTTCGTAAAACTATCCTCTGTAATCTGATTTCGATTCAACAACGAGAAAATCAATCTGTCACCAATCAATGGTTTAAACACTTCCGCAATATCCAGACTCAATGAAAATCGTCTTGCTCCAGGTTCATGCAGATAACTGATCGTAGGATTCAACTGTGTATGATAAATCTCGCCAAGCACTTTCGTATAAATTAATGTATTTACAAAAGAAATCAAAGAATTGATCATGTTATCTGGTGGATGCATTACACGCTTTTCAAACTGAATCTCCTGATTAACAATCACATTCCACGCAGCATAATATCTTCTCCTGATGTTCCCCTCAATTCCCATCAGTTCTTCAATCGTTGTCACACTACTTAGCTGTTTACGAAGAGAATCCACATCTCTGAGATATTCCGACACATCTTTTCCCCGACCATTATAATACCGAAGATTCCGATAAATACTATCTGCTGCCGCCTCTATAAATTTTCTTGCAAGAACCAGCCTTTTCTCATAATCTGTATAATAGTTGACCTGCTTCACCAACAGCTGGCCCGCTAGCAGACTTTCTCTCGGATAATAACTTCCCATATAAAAATTATAATAATTGAAAAAATGCATCGGAATCCCATACTGAGATATGTAATCAATAAACTTCGTATTAAACGACATCTCAGACATAACATAAATATCTGAAATCCGCTCAATAGGAATATCCCTCTTTTCACCATCATAATTTGTAAACTGAAGCGTATTATCTTTCCGTTTCAAATCCCCGTTATTATAAACGTAAAAACTTTGCTTCATGCTTTTCCCCCGATACAAATCCAAAGTTTATATAGTACATAAATCATAATAAGCACATTTTTTGCATAATTTACTATTACCAGAAACCGACATAATCTCCTGATGTTTAATATTTGTAATCTCAGTAATAATCCGTTCCAGAATTTCCACATCTTTTTCCGACACTTCAACAATTATCGACTTCTTCAGCAACGGATAATCAATCTTCCCTTTAAGTCCACTCACCCCTCGTTTCTGCAAATAATAAAGATAATACTTCACCTGCCAGATTCCAGCATCTTCCACCGCCTTACTCTTCTTAATCTCATGCAGTTCCTTATGCTCACTAATAAAATCAATATTTATAATATCATCGATATTTACATGTTTATCCTTTTTCTTATAACTGCTCTCATCCAGAATCTTACCAAGCATTACATCTTCATTCTCCGTTTCCATCCGAATATCATGACAAAAATACCATAATTTCCGCTTACAGACGAAATAATAATAAATCATCACACCAGTGATTCTCTCATCCATACATTTTCTCCTACATAAAATATCCACACTGCTCAAGAATCTCAGATGTCAACAATCCCTGACCTTTTCCTGTTTTAGGATCAAATTCATATTTATATTCTGTACGATGAATATCTGTAACTTTTTTGCAATTTTTAAAACCAACAGAAACTCTATCTACATTTTCCGGATATTTATTCCTGTAAATACTTAAATTTAATGTCATATCCTCCAACTTAGATCTTATAAGACTTTTAGTTTCTTTACTCACATTGGATTTTCTCAGAAAATCTGTTCCACATTCAAACAAATCCATTTTTTCTTGATAAATCTCTTCCGGTACAACTGTTACACTATTGATTTTCCTTATTTCAGCATCCTTCAGTTTATAATCTACAGGATGAATCTCCGAAAGTTTGTTCAGACATTTCTCAATTTCTTCATAATAGCCTGTTCCCTTTATTTCGTCTGAATCATAAACCTGATTCATATATATCGTTTTCATGCTTTCTACAAACTCTAAATTTTCATACTGAGCAAGCAATTTAAGCGAACGATCATACATAACCGAATCATAAATGCCATTTTTTCCAACGCCATTTCTATTATCATATATGATAACATTTGCTTCTTCCGGAAAATATCTTCCCTTTCTGTTACAACGCCCCATTCTCTGTAAAAGACTATCTGCTGTACACATCTCCGTATGAAGTACATCAAAATCTATATCCAGACTCGCTTCCACAATCTGCGTTGTTATCCATATGCCAGCTTCTTCTGATTCCGCAAAATCCATAATCTGTTTTTCCAGAAAAGCTCTGTCTCTTCTTATATAACGCGAATGCAACAAATAAACATTTTCTGATTTTTCCTGCATTTCTTTATAAATCTTTTGTGCTCGGGAAACTGTATTACAGATAACCAAAATCTTTTTATTTCTGCCCTGCTCTAATATTTCATCAATATCCATTTCTGATTTTCTAATCCGAATCTTATGTCGCACAACCTGATTTGTTAAGTATTCTTCTCCTGTAAAATCCTTAAAAATATACTGTTTATTTTCTATCAAACCATTTTCTTCCATAAAATGCTTAAGAACTGGCGGAAATGTTGCCGTGATAATTGCAAAACGCCCTCCCATTTCCTGGATTGTCTTTAGTCCATATATAATAATCGCAATAACTGCCGGTTCATATGATTGAATTTCATCCAAAATTAATTTAGAATACTTCAAAGTTGCTGCAAAAATTTCTGTCCCTAATGCTTTATAAACAAATTTAAAAAGCTGATCAACCGTACAAACGGTTAATGGCTGTGCAAGCATTCTTGCACGATCATATTTTTCATTAATGTCTAAATCATTTTCTTTATACTCTTTTAAGTACATTGCCATACTGTCAGAATGTAACAACGCAACATTCGCATAAGAATAATTATTTTTAATACGAGAATAAATCGCATTAGAAGATACCTTCAATGGAAGAGTATAAAATCCTTTTTCTCCATTAAGCCATAACAATGCTGCTTCTGTTTTACCAGAACCTGTAGGTGCTACAACAACCAAATTTTCATTTCTGTGTTCCATCATAAATTTCTGTGCAGGCCGCAATTCTTTATTCTGAAGATAAACTTCTATATTTTTTTCAGTTTTTTCTCTCGCAAATCTGGCGCAATTTCTGCCCTCTCATACCCTGCACTTACTGTGTAATCAAATTTATTAAGCAAGCCCTTGATCAAAAGATACTCTTCCCACATCTTAGGTTCAATTGGAGTTTCACAGGCATAAGAATTATTGCGATACAACAATTTATTCTGGTTACTACAATATAATTTTTTGATATCCTTCTTTAAATATTCACTTATTTGTTCTGCATAGTATTTTGCTGCATATTCCTGGATTTCATCTCCCTCATAAATGTCTTCTCTATCGTGGTGATGATATACCGCTGTGATAAATGGTCTGAAATCTGCTTCTGAAAACAATTCCGATAATTTTTTAAATTCATTTCTTGATATGGTAGCTGCGCTTAAAAATCCATGCGGAATCTGTGTAATCCGTCCTATATCAGAATATTGTTCTTTAACCTGAGCTGAATTTACTAACCCCTGAAAAATCAGATTCGCTTTTCCCCAATCATGCATTCTACAAGCTTCTATAACCAAACATTTTTCTTTTTCTGTAAAATATTCGCCATATTCCTCAAAAAACAACTCTGCACATTTTACAATGTCATTCTGATGTTCCTTTAACGTTTTCTGTCCCTCTTCTTCTGTATCCTGCAAATGAGATATATTATTTCTGATAATTTTAAGATCTGTTTCTGTAAATTCACCTTCAAGATTCATTATAAGATCTTCTAGTTCATTTTTGACTTTATCTATCTCTCCCTGAGTCAAGATCTTTTGTCTGGATTTTGCATAATACTCCATAGCTTTCTCCTTCCGGAGGCAGGATATTTGTCCTGCCTCCTTGTAAACCTATCCATAATCCACCGCATTTCCAAACCAATCTCATTGCTGATAACTTTCTTATTTGTTAATCAGCAAAATATCAGCGCTGCATCTTTCTCAAAATCATCCACATACGCTCCTTCGTCTATTACTACTCCTTCAGAACAATAATAAGCCTTTACTCTTCCATTTTCTTTTTTCCAGCGGCGCAACCCCTGTTTTGTAATTTCATATTCTTTTGTAAGATTATATATTGTTCCGCGTCTGGCCCCCAACTCACTTCCGTAACTCACCGGTATATACATATCTCTCTTTATTACCACTTCATCTTCCTGATGAATATTCACAATATCCACCCGCTCAATATCCAGCAGATCTTCATATCGTCCAAGTGATAAATATCTTGGCGGATATTTCAGTGAATTATATACTTTCTCAAAAGCTTCCTCTTCTGGAATTACATGTATCACCATATCATTGTCACAGACCAGTTCAACATTGGCAATTCCTCTGAAAATTCCATATTTTTCTCCATCTTCAACACAGATCTGATGTCGTCCTTCTTCATATTTCGTACCTGCTGAAAATGAATATCTTGTATAAAGTTCTGATACCGTCCCACTATTTGTTCCTTGTATGCAGAGCTTCATTGGATGAAATTCTGTATAACCACAAGCTGCATGGATCATCCCAAGAACTGTAGAATATGGCGGAAGAGGAAACGTCTCTTTAATAATAAAGCTTCCGGGTTTTCTATAATTTACAAGATTCTGGAAACACTTAATCCTGATTGCCCTCTCCATAATACTGCTCCACTTCCTTTTTCAGATGATTAAATACTGCACCTACTGATTCTGCTTTTAATACATCTTTTAATTTATCTTCATTATCAAAAATACCCGCTGTAACACCTGCATACGTATAATTTCTGATATTATCATCCTCAAGTAATTCCTGCAGTGTACTTACATTAATCTTATTTGCATCTACTTTTACTCTGTTCTCAAAAAATGGATTTTTTCTGCTGTATCTGCCTCCAATTATAAATAATGGACTGAGATTTTCTCTTCTTCCTTTAATATCTCTGTACAAATAATGAACAGAGTCCAGGAGAACTTTCACTCTTTCCGCTTTATCCTCTTCTGCAATATTAATTTCACCATCTACACCTACTCTGTCCAGATCTATAGACATAGTATAAGAATAATAAGAACGATGTATCTCACTCTGAGCAATTCCATTCGGCAGATTTCTTCTCAAAGCAAGCCCCATATTTGTCAAAAATTCAAGATTTCCCTGAAATGGTTCCAGCGCAATAGCATTACTGAGTCTGGCAACTGCACTTCTTGTAGAAGCTCCACCATTCTGGTCTTCTCCTTTGGATGTTGTTTTCATATATCCAAACAGATCAATCTCCGGGTAATCTTCAATTGTTGCAGAGGGAGCAAACTGTACTACTCCACTTTTTCCATCTACAGGCGTAGTATCCCATTTTGCTTGCTGCACCATGTTGTATCTCAGTGCCTGCCTGGAAATATAAGAATACTCTTCATAGTTTCCTCTGGTCATTTTTTTCAGTGATGAAATATTTCCAATTCCTTCCCCATAGTTCGCACTTTCTGCCAGAAAAATTACTGTAAATGTTAAACCTTCTCTTTTCATAATCATGCTTCCTCCTTCTTAGGCTCGTAAGATCCTACTAATCCCATTACAAACGCATATCCATATTCTGTAAATTTCTGTTTGTCATTTAACATCTGAACAAATCCAGTCGGTATCAAAAGTTCATGTCCATCCTCATTTCTCTTGGAACCATATGCACTGTACAAACGCATTACAACATCCATAAATTTATTTACGTTTCTTACAGCTAAAGCATTTAACAACTGATATTCAATACCTCTCAAGCCTTCACTGGAAGTCATACCCTTTGCAGCCATAATTGCTTTTCTCAAATCCGCTCCACTTTTTTTCATAGCTCCACAGCTCATAGAAATCTCCCTTCTTTTATCTCTATCCGAAGAATATGCTACTACAAGTTCCGTCCAAAGTTGCACCTCATATACCCAGAAAATATAAAAATTCTTCGATTCTTCTTTTATATTTTCTTTAAATAGACAATTTAATAACTGATACTGTTCCCGATGTTGTAAAAGATTCATAACCACTGTTTCATGTATATTTACAAAATTATCTCTAACTTTCGTAACCGGAGCTTTGGCTAAAGCAGTTAATGCATCAGATATTCTTGGTTCCCGGATAATTTCTATTATTCTTCTGTGAATAATGCTCAATACATATCTGTCATCTGCACTTACTCCACGTAAGATTACTTGGACATTTGATAATTCCTTCTGTTTCTCTTTCAGTAAAATATTGATTGTCTCTGCAAACCACTGAGAATATTTTTTATTTTCAGTTTTTTCTCCTTCTTCATCTATTCTTCCTTTTTTATGATTTGCATATAACAAAGTACTAATGCTATCATTTATATTTACAAAAACAAATTTGTTTGCATACAACCGGAATCCCAGAGGACTGAGCGCATATATAAAAGCACAACCTGGACAAAGAAAAGCATCTACTTTACAATTCCAAAACGCAGATCGTTTTCTTGTAAAATCATCTCCAACTTCATTCATAAATGCTATTGAAACCTTTTCTTTCGGTCCTATTGGATCACCACAATCAATACAGAGATCTTTTGCCTTCTTATGATCCGCACTCAGATACTTTCGAAATGGTTCGGAAAAATCTTTTTCAAACACCTCTCGCATATCTTTTTTTGCATTAGGACGTAAAAGAAAACATTTTCCATTCCAGAACCGATTTATATAAGTATATATGATACTTTTCATTGCAAAAGTTTCGCTGCATTCCGGCTGATTTATAAAATCCAGAAGTTCTTCTAATCTGTTTTTCAGTTCTTCTGCTGACAGTTTATCACTAAGTTTATTCTTTTTAATTTCTCATAGATTTCCGGATTTTCAATTTTCTTTTGAATATTTGCCAAACCAGCCTGATAGCTGTTTGACTGCAGCTTGTCATTGATAAATTTTAAATCATCTTTTTCCTGTTTTCCCGGATTCCAATTTTCAGCTTCTATTTTTTCAATACATATTTGAATTTTATCCTTAATTCCCTGATACGTGCTGAATAGTCCAAAATACCTGATAAAGGCTTTAAAATACATATCCGTCCAGTCAGCATTCTGTGCAAAATCCATGCTGACCCACAATGCCTGATCATCCTCGGAATGACCAAAATCAATATTTTCTCTCGCCCCTGCTGTTTCAAGCATGTAATGAAATCCCACAATTCCGGCATTCTTCAGGAAATCACCAAGAGTAATCACATATTTTTCCATGATAATTTACCTCCTAATATATGACTTCCCACATCCCTTTTCCAATCGATCTTCTTGTTCCCAATCCTGCCGCACGCAGAAAATTCAATAGTTCTAAATTTCCTGTTATCTTATATATCCCGATACTTCCATCTACTAAGCGACCCCATGTCCTTGTTACCACTTTTTTCCCTTTCAATGGGGTTATTGAAAAATCACTAATATCCATTTCCAAATTCAATTTTTCAAGAAAAATCCTCAGATTTTCCTTCACCATTTCTCCAAATTCCAGATCTTTACATGTGTAATACTTATCACTATTATTTATAGAATCATGCTTACGAACAATAAGTGCACTCCTCATTTTTATAATAAGTTCTGTATCCTGTATTTCTGGAATGTTTCGTATCTTTACTGCCATCAATCGCATAGAGTTCTGATTCATAGAATATGTCTTATATTTCATAAGTATAAATGCATTATAAAATTCAATCAGTTCCCCTATGTCTGCATCTGAAAATGTCATAGTAAATCGCTTCTGGTTAAGTAATATTTTTCCTGTGTAAATCTTGCCCCAGGCAGGCATGTTGCCCAGGTATATTTTTTTAGTATGGACGAATTTTTATTATAAAGCTTTTCAAAAAGTGCCGGAGAATAATTCTCTATTGTTGCTTTCAGAAAGCTCACCAAAACCTTGTCCAGTTCTGCCGGAATTTCCGTTGTCTCCAGCTGAAATTCCAATTTTAATTCATTCATCTTGTTCCTCCCCTCTGTATTTGAATAATTAACGATAGGTTTCTTTTTTCAAAATACTACATATTCTATACAAAGTCAATATAAAAATAATTAATGTTCCAATGGATTTCAATATATAAATAATGTACTAATAGTGAAAAAAATCACATATATATATTTAATTCTACCTATATATCATTTATAATATAAAAAAATACAAGCCATTTTGGAATGTAAACTTGGATCATTAATTATTGATTTATGATTTCCTTTAATAGCCCCATTTTGGATCAAAGAAAAAACCAGCCAACCCGAAACAAAAATTTCAGGCCAACTGGTTTTTCTCATTTCTATATCATATCAACCCCAACACCTTCATCGCATTACTCTCCGTCACAGCCACAACCTCCTCGCAGCTGATTCCCTTAATCTCCGCAATGGTCTTCACAACCTCCGGCAGATACAGGGAGCTGTTTCTTTTTCCACGGTTCGGCACAGGTGCCATGTAGGGGCAGTCGGTTTCAAGCAGGATCTGATTCAGCGGCGCATACTCTGCCACCTCTTTCAGCTTCCGGGAATTCTTAAAAGTAACCACTCCACCGATTCCCAGGTAAAGTCCCATATTCAGATACTCTCTTGCAATTTCCTTACTATAGGAAAAGCAATGGATAACTCCGCCGTACATCCCATCCTGCATATATTCTTTCACAATATTCAGCGTATCCTCTGCTGCGTCACGGCTGTGGATCATAAATGGGAGCTTTTTCTCACGGGCGATGTCCATCTGCTGGCGGAATACCTTCTGCTGGAGAAGATGCTCCTCCTTCTCCTTATGCCAGTAATAATCCAGGCCGATCTCGCCTACGGCTACCGTTTTTTCCATGTCGCAATATCTGCGGATCTCATCCAGCACAGCTGCATCCACCTTATCCGCATCATCCGGATGAACACCCACTGCGCCATAAACAAAAGGATACTTCCCAACCAGATCATAAACCCGGTCAAAATGTCCCACAGAAGCACACACATCCACAATATGCCCGATCCCATTCTCCTGCATGCCATCCAGCATGTCAGAACGATCCTCATCAAAAGCTTCATCATCGTAATGTGCATGGGTATCAAAAATCATAGCTTTATCCACAGTCATCTCGTCACCGACGGAAACTTTTCCACCTTTCAGCACTCTTGTAAACACACCTTCCCGGGGCATGATGCACTCACCCATCTTCTGAAAAATGGCACAGCCATTGTGGCACTCCTTTCCGATCTGAGTCAGCTCCAGCACAACCTCACCACAGCGAAATCTGGTGCCAACCGGAAGCTTTGCGAAATCAATCCCTTCCACAACCAGATTCTCACCAAAAGCACCATCCTCGACCTCTGCGCCCTTCGCACGAAACGCATCGATCTTTTCACCGGAAAGAAGACTCACCTGCCGGTGCCACTTTCCGGCATGAGCATCCCCCTCAAGCCCCCAGTCCTCCACAAAAACTGCAGACCCAACATTCTTCTTCTGTGTTCCTTTCTTCTCACTGATACAAACCGCAAGTACTTTTCCCATAACAGACTCCTATTAATTACACATCGTTACCAAATTTATTCCTATATCACACCAGCAATATTGATTTCCAAAACCTACCACATGTAACTCTCAAGCCTCAGGAATTATGAATCGCTGGAGATGAATTTTAATCATAAAACCTACCACATTCAACAACCAGCCCAACGGAGGCAGGGCCAGTACGGTGACGTTAGCGGAGCGGCCGTCGAGAGGCGAGTATAGCTGCTGCCACCGAGCGCCCTGTTTGAGCCGCAGGCGAGTTGGCGCGAATGGCAGCAAACCAGCGACGCAGCCGAACAGGCCGCGCAGCGTGTCACCGTACTGGCCCTGCCTCCGTTGGGCGTCCGTTCGTTAATACAAGTATACACCGCACACTACCGTCCGCATTCTCCAGCATCGCCAGTCAAAATCTCAATCCCATGCCCCAACGCCTCAATAATAACCTCCAGGCACTCCCTGACAGCCTTAGGACTCCCCGGCAGGTTAACGATCAACGTCCCCTTCCGGATCCCGGCCGTAGCCCGGCTCAGCATCGCCCGCTTCGTGATCGTCAGACTAAACGCCCGCATCGCCTCCGGAATCCCCGGCACACGCCGCTCGATCACATCCTCCGTAGCCTCCGGTGTCACATCCCTCTGAGAAAACCCGGTACCACCCGTAGTCAGGATCAGCTCCGCAAGCCCCAGATCTGCGATCTCAGCCATCCGGCTTCCAAGCATCCCACGGTCATCCGGCAAAACATCCACAGAAACAACCTCATACCCGGCCGCCTCCATAATCTCCTTCACAGCAGGACCACTAAGATCCTCCCGCTCTCCTCTGTACCCCTTATCACTAGAAGTGATCACAGCAACTCTCTTCATCACTCAACCTCCGATCTGAGCCATACAAAGCTTCTCCGTCTTATCATCCTTCTGTTTCTCCAGGCCTACGCCAAAAGCATGCCCGTCCGGTTTCTCCGCCAGAGCCTCCAGGATCACAGCCTTCAGCACCTCATCCGAACCACCACTGCGGATCACCGCCCGAAGATCCCTTCCCGCCGCATACTGCAGACAGGTCTTCAAAAAACCCTGAGAAGTCAGCCGGATCCGGTTACACTCCCCACAGAACTTATGGCTCACCGCGCTGATAAACCCGATCTTTCCGGAAAAACCATCCACATCATAATAATGACACGGTCCATTCCCAAGGGGCTCCCCAACATACGGCGAAAACCGCGGAAGCTTTTCCCCAAGGATCCGAAGCAGTTCCTCCTCCGACACCCCATGAAATTCTTTTCCCATCCCAATGGGCATCATCTCAATAAACCGCACATGCACCCTATGATCCCTGGCCAAAAGCGCCACCCGGCAAAGATCCTGCTCCTGGATCCCAAGAGGCACACAATTGATCTTCAGTGAAATCTCCGGATACTTCATTGCCTCCGAAATCCCTTCCAGCGTCCGCCCCAGTTCATCCCGCCGCGTGATCCTCCTGCTGCAGGCCTCATCCAGCGTATCCAGGCTGATATTCAATCCGTCCAGCCTCGCCCGGGCAAAATCACTCATCTGATCTTTCAGAAGCACACCATTTGTAGTCAGAGTCACCTTCTCGATCCCCGGCATATTTTTCAGTTTTTCCACCAGCTGAGGCATCCGCGGCCGTACAAGCGGTTCCCCGCCGGTCAGCTTGATCTTCCGGATACCCAGCTCTGCCATCACCCGGCAGATCCTCAAAATTTCCTCTTCCTGCAAAATGAGGGAGCGCTCCACATGCTGCACTCCCTCCTCCGGCATACAATAAATACACCGCAAATTACATCTGTCAGTTACGGAAATCCTGAGATAATCAATATTTCTTCCGCACCTGTCTATCATTATTTTTCCTCAAAACGAAAATCTCCGCTTTTGCCTCCTGTTTTTCTTCCAGATGGATATCAGACATGACCATGTGCTTGTCAATTGCCTTGCACATGTCATAAATGGTAAGAAGCGTCACCTGAACACCTGTCAGCGCCTCCATCTCCACGCCTGTTTTTCCCTCTGTTTTTACCGTGCAGAATACACGGATCACTCCCGCATCCTCATCCGTCTCAAAATCCACAGAACACTTCTGGATGGGAAGTGGATGACACATGGGGATCAGCTCAGAAGTACGCTTCACACCCATGATACCTGCCACACGGGCCACACCAAGTACATCACCCTTTTTCACATTTCCGCTTTTTACCGCGGCCATGATCTCCGGGCTTACCTGAATGGAACCCGTGGCTGTTGCCGTACGGTGAGTGACCGGTTTGTCGGACACATCCACCATAACAGCATTGCCGTTTTTATCAAAATGATTCAATTCCATATCTGTCTATACTTAGCAGATCTCAGCGCCTGCAGGCATCTCTTTCTCCGGTACCATCAGGGAAAGATTTCCGTCTGCATCCTCTGCACAGAGGATCATACCCTCGCTGAGGATTCCGGCAAGCTTAGCAGGCTTCAGGTTTGTAACGACCATAACCTTTTTGCCCACCATTTCCTCTGCGGAATAATGAGCCTTGATTCCGGATACGATCTGACGAACCTGACTTCCGATCTTAACCTGAGAGCAGAGAAGTTTTCTGGATTTCTTAACCTCCTCACAGGCGATGATCTCACCAACCTGGAACTGCAGCTTCTCAAAATCATCGAAAGTGATCTCCGGCTTTGCCTCGATATCGATCACATTCTCTGTTTTCTCCTCTTCTACCTCTTCCTTCGGCTCTTCTTTCGGCTCTTCTTTCTTCGGATGAAGCTTCTCAACCTTCTCAAGAACCTCTTTCAGGTCAAGTCTCGCAAAAAGGATCTCCGGTTTGTCGGTTACGCGGTTTCCTGAAGGATAAAGACCAAACTGCTCCATCTCCTCAAGAGTTCTCTCGTTTGCGTTGAGCTGTACAAGAATACGCTCTGTTGTACGCGGCATAAAGGATTTCAGAAGAGATGCGCCGATGCAGATTCCCTCAACCAGGTTGTAGAGAACGGTTGCAAGACGATCCTGCTTTGTCTCATCCTTTGCAAGTGCCCATGGCATTGTCTCGTCGATATATTTGTTGCAGCGTTTAAACAGAGAGAATACCTCTGTGATAGCATCTGCCACACGAAGCTTGTCCATTTTTGCGGAAACGTTCTTCGGAACCTGAAGGATGAAGCTCTTAAGATCCTCATCAACCGGCTCAATAACATTCTTATTCTCAACGACTCCGTTAAAATATTTGTTGGACATGGAAATTGTACGGTTTACAAGATTTCCAAGTGTGTTTGCAAGGTCGGAATTCAGTCTCTCAACCATCAGCTCCCATGTGATCACACCGTCATTCTCAAATGGCATTTCGTGGAGTACAAAATAACGGACAGCATCTACACCGAAGAACTCAACCAGCTCATCTGCATAGATTACATTTCCTTTGGATTTACTCATTTTTCCATCGCCCTGAAGCAGCCATGGATGTCCGAATACCTGTTTCGGAAGCGGAAGATCCAGAGACATCAGGAAGATCGGCCAGTAAATGGTATGGAAACGGATGATATCTTTTCCGATCAGGTGAAGATCTGCCGGCCAGTATTTGTTGAATTTATCGCTGCTGTTTCCGTCGCAGTCATAGCCGATACCTGTGATATAGTTTGTCAGGGCATCCAGCCATACATATACAACGTGCTTCGGATCGAAATCTACCGGGATTCCCCATTTAAAGGATGTTCTGGATACACAGAGATCCTGAAGTCCCGGAAGAAGGAAGTTGTTCATCATCTCGTTTTTACGGGACTCCGGCTGGATGAAATCCGGATGTGTGTTGATGTAGTCAATAAGCTTATCTGCATATTTACTCATTTTGAAGAAATATGCCTCTTCCTTGGCAGGTACGCATGGACGTCCGCAATCCGGACATTTGCCGTCTACAAGCTGGGACTCTGTGAAGAAGGACTCACATGGTGTACAGTACATTCCTTCATAATGACCCTTGTAGATATCTCCCTTTGCATACATTTTTTTGAAGATTTTTTTGACCTGCTCTTCATGGTCTTTATCTGTTGTACGGATGAATTTATCATAGGATGTGTTCATCAGATCCCAGATGCGTTTGATCTCACCGGAAACGTTATCTACGAATTCCTTTGGTGTAACACCAGCCTCCTCAGCCTTCAGCTCGATCTTCTGGCCATGCTCATCAGTACCTGTCTGAAAATATACGTCATAACCCTGCTGTCTTTTAAAACGTGCGATCGCATCCGCAAGAACGACCTCATAGGTATTTCCGATATGCGGTTTACCGGATGTGTACGCAATGGCAGTGCTGATATAATATCTCTGCTTTTCCATCTTTTCTTTCCTCCATAAATATAAAAATAAATTGTGTACTTACTCATAACGGACTGAAAATATATTCCGTCAAAACAGGAAATTTCCTGTCCGGGGACATTGGAAGATTACCAAGTAATTCTCAGCGACATAAAAAACGTCTTCTCATACCATAATGATATGAGAAGACGAGTTATTACCCGTGTTACCACTTCTTTTCGTTCCTGCCTCGCGGCAAAAACCTCATCAGGTACAGCAAGCTCTATACCCTTCCGCTATAACAGGCGGTCCTGTCACTGCCTACCGCTGTCCGTTAAATCGGGCATTCGTACTTCGCTTATCGCGTTTAAACCGGTTCAGCAATGCCTCTCCGAAGCCATCTTCCATCTGCGCCTGCACATCCCTCTCAGTCTCGGAACTCCTGCATAAAGTGAACCTTTACCATTCACTCTGCCGCAGATCTATGACATCAACTGCGTCACAGCTTGCATCTAAAAAGTCCTCCGGGGATTTCCCTGTAGTACGGTGTACACATGTACTCTCTTCTTCCATGAGTTTTCCATATGGGAAAATCGTAACACATTTCCGATGGTTTGTAAACGGGGAATTTCGATACTGTATTACATTCTCCTCTGCCTGTACATCCACCGCCACGCCATCCGGAACGCAATGGTTGTCAGCGTCATTCCTGCTGCCATGCTCACCGCAAAAAGGATCGTATAGATTCCGTCTTTCTGGAATTTTGCCCAGTCCTTCATCAACATCCAGTTCATTGTCCGGTAAAGTGCTGCTCCCGGAATCAACGGAATTGTCGCAGAAACCAGAAATACAGTTACCGGCGTTTTATGAATTCTTGCCATACATTCTGCATACAAAGTAATAGCTACTGTTGACCAGAAACCGCACACATACGGACTTGGCGTTATGAACTCTACTGCCAGATATACAGCCCAGGACAGACATCCACCCAATGCCGCAAACCAGAGTTTTTTTCCATGGATATTAAATAATGCCGCAAAGCCGAGGGATCCTGTGAAGGATACGACCAGCTGTATGATTTCCCGCATGTTTTCCTCCTGAATAAAATCATAACTACTCTCAAATACTCCCATCATCTGCTGCATTTCGCTACTCCGCAATTGATGCAGTATCTAAACTCCTCATTCACTGCTTATTGCTTTTCGCAACCTTCAAGAGAACTTCCCTGATTCGGTTAAAACAACAGATTCGCCACCGTAAAACCAAGGCCCACGACCAGTGCCAGCAAAAGCGCCTCCATACATCGGATCAAACCTGTAATGGTATCTCCTGAAAACATATCGCGCAATGAATTGGTAAATGCAATTCCCGGTATCAGAAGCATGATATTTCCGATACTGATCAGATCCGCATGATGTCCAAGCCCGATTAGAACTGTAAGATTAGAAAGTACTCCACCGGCTCCGCAGCAAAGAAGCACTGTCAGTAGCGAGTTTAATGCACCTTTTTTTACAAAAGCCTCAAACAGCTTCAGGGCGATACCAATCAGCGCAGAAGCAATCATATCGTTGACATCTCCTCCGAAAAACACGGAAAAAGAACCTGAAATTACAGCATAGATCAAAATCTGCGTTTTAAAAGAATATCCTTGTTTATCCCGGATCTTTTCCAGCCCCTTCTGGATCTCCTCCGGCTTCGGCCGATACTCACAGATGTATCTGGAAAGCTGGTTCAGGTCATCCAGCCGTCCCAGATCATTGGACATTCCCGGCACACGCCGCGTCTGGGTGCAAATACCGAAATCCTCTCCATAAATAGTCGTCACAATACTGGATGTGATAGAAAAACATCTGCCCGGGTGGCTCCATATGCCAGGCAGATCCGCCGTATGGTATCTTCCACACGTCCAACCTCTGCTCCGCAGCAAAGAAGCTGTTCACCAATTGTCATCGCATAATATAAATACTGTTCCGCTTCCTCCCGCGTCATCCGGCATCCCTCACTTTCCTGCTTTATTTCATTTTTATCTATTTTAGGACACGTAAATATTAAAATCAACAAGGATTTTTTGTCTTAATATTCATTTCTTCTATATTTTCTCAAAGTAATAAGCAGATATTTTCGCTCAAAATAAAACACCACCCGGACAAAAAAGATATCTATCCCTTCTGTCCGGATGGTGTTTGTGTTTGAAAATCCAATGCTCTGCTCAGTTTTTATTTATTTGAAATCTAATAGATCTTATGCAAGTTTTCCGCCAAGTTCACGGCAAGCTGCAAGTCCTTCATCATCAGGTGTGTTGTTTACAATGAGTCCTTCATCATCAACAAGCTCTGCGCCTGCGTCTTTTGCTCTGCCGCACCATGTTCTCATCCACTCTCCGTCGCCCCAGTCATAGGAACCGAAAAGCGCAACTTTCTTACCGGAAAGTTTGCCTTCCAGATCAGAGAAGAATGGCTCGAACTCACCCTCCTCAAGCTCCTCATCCCCCATAGCCGGACAACCAAGTGCCAAAACATCATAAGAGAGAGCTTTATCTACATCTGCATCTGCAACTTCCATGATCTCAACATCCGCACCAGCTGCTTTTGCACCTTCCTCAACAGCCTGTGCCATTGCCTCTGTGTTGCCTGTGGAAGACCAGTAAATAATTCCTACCTTGCTCATCTTAAAAACCTCCTGTTTTTAAACTTTATATTATACGCACATCTGAGATGTACAGAGATGCTTCATACCAACAACCTGCAAAATCGAATACCCCGCACGGATCTGCGCCGCAGTAAACTCCCGGCACTTATCATAGCTGTCAAAAATCCTGCGAGCCTGCTCCACATCATCATAAACCTTCCAGTAACCACACATCTTGCAGCCACTGCCTCCGAACTTCCGGAAGCCCTTCACATCTTCAATGGGATAACCCAGGAAAAGTCCGATCTCATGAGGAAACTCCGTCTTATGAAAAAATCTCTCCTTCAAACGGGCGATCATCTCATCCAAAGAACTATCTATATTATACCCATCCTGAAGCAAAAGTTTCTTGGCTTCATCCTGCTTAAGATATTCCTGCAGCATATCCGGCCGGTACACCAGAAGAAGATAATGCTTCCTGCATCCACAAATGATCTCCATACGGATACCTTCCCGTTCAAGACTCTCCTCATAATCCGAAATGATCTCCGGCAGCTCCGGCATTTTTTCCTTGGAAAAGGAAACAAGATTCGCCGGTTTCATTCCCATTAATACAGGGGAACAATGATAACCCATGACAGATTCAAATTTTTCACAAGTCATTTGCATTCTCCTTTACATATTAGTTAGATTTCTCTAACTGTTGTAAATATACTACTAAAGTTAGTCTCTGTCAACTTATTTTTATAAATTTTCACCGAGAATTTTTACTGATAAAATCCTATCATTAAGGGCACAATATTCCTTATAACAAACACTCTGTCAGACATCCGACTGCCAGTTCTCACCATTTAACTGAATCAAGTAAGTCCTCTGCAGGGTTGCAAATATCTCCTACACCTGCAGCGTAAAAATACTCATTTACATCCAACTCATAAAATGAAAATATTTCAGGATAATCATATCCAAACCTCTTGACAAACCTCCCTCTGTCATGTATTATAATATCAGTAATAATTACTATTACTGATAGGAGGAAACATTATGGCAGCACTTAAATACAGCCGTCAGCGAGAGTCCATTAAGGAATTTCTGAGATCCAGAACAGATCATCCAACGGCAGATACAGTATACGAGAATCTTCGACAGATCTACCCGAATATCAGTCTCGGAACTGTCTACCGTAATCTTTCTCTTCTCAGTGACATCGGTGAGATCCGGAAGCTGACCAATTTCGGAAGCGCGGATCGCTACGATGGAAGGGTCGCACCACACTCACATTTCATGTGTACCAGATGCAACCGGGTGATCGATATGCAGTCAGACAGCCTTAACGGAATTCTTGAACAGGCAGCTGCAGAATTTATCCACGGAAAAGTCTTTGACGTAGATGCAAGCTTCTATGGGATCTGCAAGGAATGCCTGAAAAAAGAAGAAAAACAAGCTTGACAAAACAAAGATCACATGATATTATAAAATAGTAATAATTACTATTATTAATTTAAAAGAAACAAAAACAAACAATATATTTCAAAAAAGAAAAGGAGATCATTACTATGGCTAAATGGGTATGTACAGTATGTGGATATGTTTATGAAGGCGAGCAGGCACCGGAAGCCTGTCCAGTATGTAAAGCACCAGCTTCTAAATTCCAGAAACAGGAAGGCGAGCTCTCATGGGCAGCTGAGCACGTTGTAGGTGTAGCTAAAGGCGTTAGCGAGGACATCCTTGCAGACCTGAGAGCGAACTTCGAGGGCGAGTGCTCTGAGGTTGGTATGTATCTTGCAATGGCTAGAGTTGCTCACAGAGAAGGATATCCGGAAGTTGGTATGTACTATGAGAAAGCAGCTTACGAGGAAGCAGAGCATGCAGCTAAATTCGCAGAGCTCCTTGGTGAGGTTGTAACAGACAGCACAGAGAAGAACCTTCAGATGCGTGTAGAGGCTGAAAACGGCGCTACAGCAGGTAAATTCGACCTTGCAAAACGTGCGAAAGCAGCTGACCTTGACGCAATCCATGACACAGTACATGAGATGGCTAAGGACGAGGCAAGACACGGAAAAGCATTCGCTGGTCTGCTTAAGAGATATTTCGGTAAATAAGAAATCCGCATAAAATAAGGATTTTTTAAGGGGGAATCACAGAAGTGATTCCCCCTTTTTTCGTACAATTTTTATTTAACTGTAACTTTACAGGTTGTCCTCTTTGAGCCGCTTCGGATTGTGATCGTTGCGTTTCCTTTTTTCAGACCTTTGATCACACCACCGGATGTTACTGTCACAATTTTTTTGTTGGATGATGTGTATGTAACTTTTTCCTGGCTGGTTACAGGAGTGACTTTAACTGAAGATGCCAGTTTACGGTAAGTAGTTCCTTTTTGAGTGTCACAGATTTAGTGCTTACAGTAATTTTCGAAGTTTTTACTACTCCTCTCTGTACGGTAACTTTAAAAGATGCTGACTTTTTGCTTGCAAGAATAACCTTAACTGTAGTACTTCCTGCCTTTTTACCTGCTGTCAGTCTGAAAGCTCCCTTCTTTGTCACAGAAGATACTTTTACGATTCCTGTATTTCCGGATGTCACTCTTGTAACATAATCACCTTTCGCCAGTCCGGCTGCTTTAAATGCAGTGGTAGACTGACCTGCTTTCATTTTCAGGGAAGATGCAGTCAGGGAAATCGTCGGTTTCAGTTTGGCAACTGTAATTTGTTTTCTGAGCACTTTGCCACATACTTTACAATGACTTCCTTCCTTCTTTCCTGCTTTAAATACTGTCGCTGCAACTGCTGCATCTTTTACAGCGGTATGTTTTGCCGGAAGTGTTACGGTTCTTACACCATCACAGGAAGTACATTTATCGGTTCTGCTTCCTTTTGACGTACAGGTTGCCTGAACAGTTTTTACTGCTTTCCAGCTGTGACTGTGTTTTGAACTGTTTTCTCCAATCTCAAAATGTTTTCTTACAAGCCGCTCCCACTCCCCGTTTTTGTTTTTTCGCATGGCAGACAGTGCAAGCCTTGTATTATCATCGGACTTTCTCGTCATGATCGGAAGCTCCTGGCCGGAAACTTTCTGCATGTTCCATGCTTCATCATCGTAATCATATTGCAGTTTACCGGATTCTGTATCCTTCCAGCTCATCACTACGATTTTTATATCATTTCCTGTAATCTCAACGGGATCACCTTTTCCGTTTATATACTGAACCAGTTTTACTTTTAAATTGGCGAGATTAATGGATTCTCCAACAGCCGGATTAAGCAGCTTTCCATTCTTATCTGTCAGATTCTCCGGTAACAGCATAAATTCGCTGACTTCAAACCATATATCTTTTCTGAAGGCTTCTTTATATTCACCGGTTTTATCCAGAAGTTTTACTGCTACATAACAGCAGCCAACACCGGTTTTATCGTTGGATTTAATTATAAGCTTCTTTCCATCCGGAGAAACTGTAGCTTCTGCCAGTTTTGACTGTTCTATGATTTCCAGCTTATAATCTTTTACCGGATGCTGGCCACTGGTTTTATCCAGTATGTCTGTCACAATGGTCGTTTCATTGTTCGGCAGCATGGCTTCATTTCCTGCTGTGCCTTCCAAATCGTATGTCAGATTATAAAAGCTTTTTTCCTCACTATCATCACTGTCATGACCACTGTCACCGAAGTTTCCACTGTCATCGCCATTATAACCGGGCAAAGTATCCAGCTCATACATCCGTCTTGCAATCTGGTGCCAGTTTCCATCTGCACTTTTTTCCATTGCAGTAAGCCCAAAATATGTACCATATCCTGATGTTCTCTCAAGGATTGGGAGCTCCTGGCCTGGAACATCGATCCATTTCCAGCCGTCTGTATCATAATCATGGTACACTGTGCCTGTACTTTCATCTGTCCATGAAGATATTACGATTTTATAATTATCTCCTGTTACCGGAATCGGATCTCCTTTTCCATCTTTGTAACGGACAAGCTGCGGCTTCATGTTATTTACAATGTCTACCTGCTGGCCTACTTCAGGAATAATTACATTTCCATTTGCATCTGTGATTTTTTCCGGCAGGATCACATACTCACTGACGCTGAACCACATATCTTTTCTGAAGGCTTCTCTGTATCCGCCTTTTCCATCCGGTATCTGTACAGATATGTAACAGCAGCCCTGACCGGTTTTATTGCCAGATTTAATAACAAGTTTTTTCCATCTGCAGAAACTGAAATATCTGCCAGCTTTGACTGTTCCAGAATTTCCAGTTTATAATCATCTACTCTCTGATAATCCTTTGTTTTGTCCTCCAGATAAGTGGTAGCTGTCATCTGACTGTTCGGCAGCATGGCTCCATTTCCTGTCGTATCCTGATAATCATATACCAGTCTGTAGGAGCTTTTCTCTTCGCTGTCATCATTATGACCATTGTCATAATCGTTGCTGATCAAAGAAGTAAGTTCATAATGATGTCGGGTAATATAATGCCAGTCTCCATTTTCTGATCTCTCCATAGCTAAAAGTGCAAACCATGTAGAATTCTCTGTTGTTCTCTCCAGGATTGGAAGATCCTGTCCCGGAACCTCTATCCATTTCAGGCCATCTGCATCATAATCACGAAATTCTTCACCTCCAGGACCTGTCTGTGACATGACGATCTTGTAATTGTCCCCTGTTAACGGAATTGGGTCTCCTTTTCCATCTTTGTAACGGACAAGCTGTGGTTTCATGTCTTTTGCTATATCCAGCTGCTGACCTACTTCAAGGTTGATTTCATTACCACTTGTATCTGTGATTTTTTCCGGTAGGATCACATACTCACTGATGTTAACCCAAAATTCCCTTTTTGCCACTTCAGTTCCATTTATGGATGCCGTTGCGGAAATTCTGGCGTCTCCGGTTTTATTGTAAACATCCAGCACAATATCCTGGCCGTCTAATGATACGTCTGCCATTTTGACACCATTTCCACCCGTTACCGGAGCAACTTTCAGTTCATATGCAGAAACATCACTACATCCAATTGTATCAACCAGACGGGATTTAATTCTGACACGGCTGTTCGGCAGTAAATCCTGGCCTCCACTGGCACCTTCAAATATCAGATTAAGCTGATATTGTTCATTTGCTGCGGCAGACTCTCCAGCTTCTGAACCGTCACTGAAGGCCTCCTGGTTTTCGGTGTTATCCCCGGATAGCTCCGTAGTTTCTGATGTGTTTTCTTCTTCTGCAATTTCTTCTTCCGCATTCTCTGCATCATCCTGAAGACTTAATTCCTCCTCGTCTTCCAGATCAGGCACTGAAGCTACTTCCCCTGTTGTTTCCGAGCCACCGTTCTCCTGAACTATTTCTTCTGATTCTTCTGTCTCTGCAGTTTCCTGTCCGGTATCTGCTGTCAGTTCCTCAGCTGCTACCGGTATGACCGCGCCCATACTCTGTGAAAACGTAAGTGTTGCGACCAAAAGCATTGCAATCCTCTTTTTCTTCATATGATTCTCCCATTTTCGTTTTTTCTGCCATAATTATACTATATTCACTGAAGCACTGGCTATCATATTCTTCCTTCTACTGGTTTAAAAAAATATACTCCTAAAAAATCACCCAGTGTGCTAATATAAAGCAAATAAAAACATTCCAAAAAGCCTTGAAATACCAGCACTCAGAGATGTTCTGAAATCACCAAAAAAGGAACCGGTCTCCCGGTTCCTTTTTTCGTCATCTCTACATACTATATCCATCCAGATATACCGATGATACATAATTTTTGCTGGTATTCTTATACAATATCTGCAGATAATGTTCTCCATCCAAAATGACTGTGCTTCCATTTTTGATCTTTCTCTGTCTTCCGGTTCCGTGTTCACTGTAATATATTGCAACTATCTTGTAGCCCTTCTTTGCAGTGATACATACTTTTGCCTTTCTGGGATAACCTTTTGCAACCGGGACCATGGTCTTTTTATCAAAGGATTTTTTATAATCTTTTCTTCCGAATTTGCACACATTTAACGGATTTGAATAATTATGTACCGTAACTTTAGATTTGAAAGAATATGTTTTTCCATTCTTTCTTTTTACTTTGAAGGATATGATAGAAGTTCCTGTTTTTTTGCCTTCAGCGTAAGGGTATAATCACCCAGAAACGGCATTTTTTTACTGATACCACACTGGTATTACTGGATTTCAGCCCCAGAACTTTGTCAGAGCTGACAGAGTTTATGATTACATATCCGATTTCCTCACCCTTCATAAGAGCGATCGACTTATGAAATTTGAGTGTACCCGCCGCCTGCGCTGTGACCGGTGCTACTGCAAGATCTGTCACGATAAATGTAAGTGCCAGAAATAACACCAATAATCTCTTTACTGCTTTTTTCATTACTTTTCCCCCTTTTATAAGCATTTTGGACTTATTCCATACATATTAGTATACATGAGTTATTCATATTCAACAACCTTTTTTCTGAATTTTCTGTATACTATCTTCCCGAACCTTTGCGCGAAGCTCTGTCAGATATTCTGAGAATTTCACCTGCTCATTTCCGTAAATCATCTGCAGATCATACTCCAGCGGAATCCAGGTTTTAATATCGGATTCATTGTGCTGAATCAGGGCTTCCAGCTTGTCCAGCGCTTTATAAATCCTGGCCTCCAGAGTCCGCTGCGCTTCCATCTCCTGATATAGTTCCGCCATCTCTTTATCGAACGGCTCCGGCAGAGTCTTCACCCATTCTCCCAGCACATCGGCTTCTTTCTCCGAATCCTTATCCGTTTTTTCAAAGGCTGGGATATCCCCGGTAAAAGCTTCTCCCAGATCATGGATGAGGCACATTTTCATAATTTTCAGAAGATCTGCCTCAGGAAACTCATCACTGACAAAATATGCCATCAGCGTGATCCTCCAGGAATGCTCTGCAACGCTCTCCCGCCTGCCACCGGAAGTATAACTATGACGCACTGCATCCTTTAACCGCTCTGCAACGGAAAGTACTTCGATCAGTTTTTCTGGTTTCATATATATTACGCTCCTCTTCTTTTTATTATGTCAACCATCTAAATCAGCTATTTTCAGCCTATCTTATATAGCTGTCCATAAAACCGTTATAGCGTTTTCACTTTACTATACCATAATTTCCCAAAGAACAGACCCCCAAAAAACATTCTCCTTACTTCTGCGCGCTGACATTTCCCATCCCAAATAAATTTGTCCAAGCTAATTTCTAAAAAACTATAAACCATATTGCATTTTTCTCCATAATCGTCATAATGAAATTATAAACAAAAGAAAGAAGGTGATTGCCGATGGATATCACGGTGTCGGATGAGGTCTCACAGGAATATCATGCGCTTGTGAAGAACATCCTCTGTAACAGAGAGTTCCTGAAGCTGAGCCTGTACACCCACCACCAGTGGACCACACGGCTCATGCACAGTATCAATGTTTCTTACCTCTCCTGGTTCATTGCCAGGAAGCTGGGATGTGACGAGAAAGCCGCCGCAAGGGCAGGACTTCTCCACGATTTCTGTCCCTATGACTTCAGGGCGAAGACACCGACCGGTGAGCATCAGGCGTTTTATCACCCGAAGGCTGCCGCAGACAACAGTGCCGCACACTTTGATGTCACAGACAGAGAGCTGGATGCGATACTCTCACATATGTTCCCTCTGGGACCTCTTCCACGCAACAGGGAAGCCTGGATCATCAGCTTTGCCGATAAAGCCTGCGCCATCGCGGAAGGCTGCCATATCGCCATTGCACTGGCCAGACGGAACCGGATCGTCATCAATCCGGCATAATTTCCACACAAAAACAGGGCCGTCGCCACTTCTGACGCGCCCTGTTTTTGTGTGGAAATTTATTTTATGGTAATACTTTGCAGATTACTTTCTATATCTTAGTTCTCTTTCACAATAACCTTATCCAGATGCCAGATATCATCTACATACTCCTGGATAGTTCTGTCGGATGTGAACTTACCGCTGCATGCTGTATTGAGAAGTGCCATCTTAGCCCAGCGTTTCTCATCCTTATATGCTTCCTCAACACGCTTCTGTGCCTCTGCATAGGAACGGAAGTCGCCAAGGATGAAGTACTGGTCAGGTCTCGGCATGTTGCGTTTGTCGAGAAGTGAATTGTAGATGTCACGGAACATCTCTGTATCGCTGGAGAAGGTTCCGTTGATCAGCTGCATCAGTACCTGACGGATCTCCGGATCTGTGTTGTAGATGAAGTCCGGATCGTAACCGCCGTTGTTCTCATAGTTGATGATCTGGTCGGAACTCATACCGAAGATAAATGCATTCTCCTCGCCAACCTCCTGTACGATCTCAACGTTAGCACCATCCATGGTTCCAAGTGTCGGAGCACCGTTCAGCATGAATTTCATGTTACCTGTACCGGAAGCCTCTTTACTTGCTGTGGAGATCTGCTCGGAAACATCTGCTGCCGCAAAAATGATCTCAGCATTGGATACACGGTAGTTCTCGATGAATACAACCTTCAGCTTACCGTTGATGGAAGCATCATTGTTTACAACATCTGCCACACAGTTGATCAGCTTGATGATCTTCTTTGCACGTGCGTAAGCTGCGGAAGCTTTTGCACCAAAGATAAATGTTCTTGGATAGAAATCCATCTCCGGATGTGCCTTGATCTGGTTGTACAGATAGATCACATGCAGGATGTTAAGAAGCTGACGTTTGTACTCATGAAGTCTCTTAACCTGGATATCGAAGATAGAGTGCGGGTCAACCTCAACACCATTGTGCTCCAGGATATATTTTGCAAGACGCTCTTTGTTCTTGAACTTGATGGTCATGAACTCCTGAAGAGCCTTCTCATCGTCTGCGTAAACCTTAAGCTTGGAAAGCTGGGAAAGATCTGTGATCCAGTCCGGTCCGATCTTGTCTGTTACCCAGTCAGCCAGAAGCGGGTTTCCATGAGCAAGGAAACGTCTCTGTGTGATACCGTTTGTTTTATTGTTGAACTTCTCAGGCATCATCTCATAGAAATCCTTCAACTCCTGATTCTTGAGGATCTCGGTATGAAGGCGTGCAACACCGTTTACAGAGTAGCCTGCAACGATCGCAAGGTGAGCCATCTTAACCTGTCCGTCATAGATGATCGCCATCTTCTTGATCTTCTCGAAGTTTCCAGGATATTTCTGCTGGATCTCAAGAATGAAACGACGGTTGATCTCCTCGATGATCTGGTATACACGCGGAAGCAGTCTGGAGAACAGCTCGATCGGCCATTTCTCAAGTGCCTCGGACATGATGGTGTGGTTGGTGTAAGCACAGCATTTTGTTGTGATATCCCATGCCTGATCCCAGCCAAGACCTTCCTGATCCATAAGAATACGCATCAGCTCTGCAACTGCTACAGTCGGATGAGTATCGTTCATCTGGAATACAACCTTCTCATGAAGCTTTGTGATGTCATCGTGTGTTTTCTTGTATTTGGCAATCGCTGCCTGAAGGCTGGCAGATACGAAGAAGTACTGCTGTTTCAGACGAAGCTCTTTACCTGCCATATGGTTATCATTCGGATAAAGTACCTCAACAATAGTACGTGCAAGGTTCTCCTGCTCTACTGCGTTGTGATAATCACCCTTGTCGAAAGAGTCAAGGTTGAAGTCTACGATCGGCTCTGCATCCCAGATACGAAGTGTGTTTACAACATCGTTGTTATAACCTGTGATCGGCATATCGTAAGGAACAGCCTTAACTGCCTGATATCCTTCATGGATGAATTTATTCTCGTTCTTCACCGGATCCCACTCAACACGTACATATCCGCCGAAATGAACCTCTTTTGCATACTCCGGACGACGGAGCTCGAAAGGATAGCCGTTCTTCAGCCAGTTATCCGGTGCTTCTACCTGATAACCGTCACGGATCTCCTGCTTGAACATACCATAACGGTAACGGATTCCGCATCCGTATGCACAGTAGTTCAGAGTTGCAAGGGAATCCAGGAAGCATGCTGCCAGTCTTCCGAGTCCACCGTTTCCAAGAGCCGGATCCGGCTCCTGGTCTTCGATGCAGTTAATGTCAAGTCCAAGCTCCTCAAGAGCCTCCTTAACCTCACCGTATGCACCAAGGTTGATCAGGTTGTTTCCAAGGGCACGGCCCATAAGGAACTCCATGGACATATAATATACAATCTTCGGGTCCTGTTTTTCATACGCCTTCTGGCTCTTGAGCCAGTTGTCAATGATCACGTCCTTCACAGTGTAGCTTACAGCCTGAAAGATCTGCTCCTGTGTAGCCTCTTCCAGTGTTTTTCGATAAAGGAATTTTACGTTTTCTTTTACACTTTTTTTGAATTCCTCTTTCTCAAACTGCTTGTCAATCATTAGTTTTCCTCCTGTACTTTGGATACTCCCAGTGTTACAGCCTCTTTATTGATGTTCCACTCCTTGGTGTAACCCTCTGCTTCTCCCAGAATAATGTTTTCTGCCAGTACTTCACGTTTGATCTCATCCTGGTTTGCTTTCATGATATCCATGATCTTATCGTTATCTTTTGCATAGACAATGATCTTGTCCATGACTTCGAAACCAGCCTCTTTACGCATGGTCTGAACCTTGCTGATGATCTCGCGGACAAAGCCCTCCTGGATCAGTTCAGGTGTAAGGTTTGTATCAAGGACAACGGATGTCTCACCGTCTGTCTCTGTCACATAGCCCTCGCTCTGGGCTGTTTCGATCAATAAGTCTTCCTCTGCAAGCTCGACTCTGTTTCCGTCAATGTCAAGAACGAGAACACCATTATCTCTCAGCTCTTTCATTGCTGCGGTTCCGTCGATCTCGGAGAGTGCGGTACGGATGCCGTTCAGAAGCTTGCCGTATTTCGGTCCTACTGTACGAAGCTGCGGCTTGAAGCTGTAGGAAATGAAGGACTCTACATCATCTGCGAATTTCACTTCTTTTACGTTAAGCTCATCTGCGATGATATCTGTGTAGAATTTATCCATAGCTTTCTCAGCCTTTACATACATGGTTCCGATCGGCTGACGGTTCTTGATGTTTGCGGTATTTCTGCATGCACGTCCGAGAACAACGATCTCAAGAAGCTCTTCCATGTTTGCCTCAAGATCCTTGTCGATCCATGCCTCGTTTACCTCCGGGTAATCGCAGAGATGGATACTCTCCGGAGCGTCTGCATCAATGCTTCTTACAAGGTTCTGGTAGATATCCTCAGTCATGAACGGGATCATCGGAGCTGCAGCCTTGGCAACAGTTACCAGTGCTGTGTAAAGTGTCATGTAAGCATTGATCTTATCCTGCTCCATGCCCTTTGCCCAGAAACGCTCACGGCTTCTTCTTACATACCAGTTACTCATATCGTCAACAAATTCCTGGAGTGCTCTTGCAGCCTCCGGAATCTTGTAGGAATCAAGATCCGCATCGACAGTCTTCACCATGGTATTCAGCTTGCTGAGCAGCCATTTATCCATAACCGGAAGCTTATCGTAATTTAAAGTATATTTAGTCGCATCAAAATTGTCAATGTTCGCATACAGTACGAAGAATGCGTAGGTGTTCCACAGAGTGCTCATGAACTTTCTCTGTCCCTCTACAACTGCCTTGCCGTGGAAACGGTTCGGAAGCCATGGAGCACTGTTGATGTAGAAATACCAGCGGATCGCATCTGCACCGTATTTGTTCAGTGCATCAAACGGATCTACTGCATTTCCCTTGGACTTACTCATCTTCTGTCCGTTCTCATCCTGTACATGTCCCAGAACGATTACATTCTTATACGGAGCCTTGTTGAAAAGCAGTGTGGACTCAGCAAGAAGGGAGTAGAACCATCCTCTTGTCTGGTCAACAGCCTCGGAGATGAAGTCTGCCGGGAACTGCTGCTCGAACAGGTCTTTATTCTCAAATGGATAATGATGCTGTGCAAAAGGCATTGCTCCAGAATCAAACCAGCAGTCGATTACCTCCGGTACACGGTGCATAGTCTTGCCGCAGTCCGGACACTTCATGGTGATATCATCAATGTATGGACGGTGAAGCTCGATGGTCTTCGCACGCTCGTCACCACTCTTCTCATAGAGATCCTGGCGGCTTCCTACGGATTCCATATGTCCGCACTCACACTGCCAGATATTCAGTGGTGTTCCCCAGTAACGGTTTCTGGAAATACCCCAGTCCTGAACATTCTCAAGCCAGTCACCGAAACGTCCTTTACCGATGCTCTCCGGAATCCAGTTGATAGTATTGTTGTTACGGATCAGATCATCCTTTACTGCAGTCATCTTGATGAACCAGGACTCACGTGCATAGTAGATAAGCGGTGTGTCACATCTCCAGCAGTGCGGATAATCATGCTCGAATTTCGGCGCGTCAAAAAGCTTGCCCTCTTTATCAAGGTCTGTGAGGACCATCGGGTCCGCTTTCTTTACGAATACACCTGCGTATGGTGTCTCTTTGGTCATGTTACCCTGTCCGTCTACGAACTGTACGAACGGAAGGTCATACTCACGTCCGACACGGCTGTCATCCTCACCAAATGCAGGTGCGATATGAACGATACCGGTACCATCACTCATAGTAACGTAGTTGTCACAGGTTACGAAATGAGCTTTTTTGTGCTGTTTTGCTGCTGCCTCTCCTGTACATGCAAAAAGCGGCTCATATTCTCTGCGCTCAAGGTCTGTTCCTTTATATTTCTCAAGGATCTCATATGCAGGCTCATCATCCTTTGCAAGCTTGCCGAGAACCTTGTCCAGAAGTGCCTCTGCCATGTAGTAGGTATAGCCGTCTGCTGCTTTTACCTTACAGTAGATCTCATCCGGGTTTACACAAAGTGCAACGTTGGATGGAAGTGTCCATGGTGTTGTTGTCCATGCCAGGAAGTATGCGTCCTCACCAACAACCTTGAAACGCACGATCGCAGAGCGCTCTTTAACAGTCTTGTAGCCCTGAGAAACCTCCTGTGCGGAAAGCGGAGTTCCACAGCGTGGGCAGTAAGGAACGATCTTAAAGCCTTTATAAAGGAGACCTTTTTCCCAGATCTCTTTCAGCGCCCACCACTCGGACTCGATGAAATTGTTGTCGTATGTTACATACGGATGCTCCATGTCAGCCCAGAAACCAACGGTAGATGAGAAATCCTCCCACATTCCCTTGTATTTCCATACGCTCTCCTTACACTGCTGAATGAACGGCTCCATTCCGTACTCCTCGATCTGCTCCTTGCCGTCAAGGCCAAGCTTCTTCTCAACCTCAAGCTCAACCGGAAGTCCGTGAGTATCCCATCCTGCTTTTCTCGGAACCATGTACCCCTTCATTGTACGGTATCTCGGGATCATATCCTTGATAACTCGTGTCAGAACGTGTCCGATATGTGGCTTACCATTTGCGGTAGGCGGTCCGTCATAGAATGTGTATGTCTCGCCCTCTTTACGGCTGTCCATACTCTTTTCGAAAATCTTGTTGTCTTTCCAGAATTTCTCGACTTCTTTTTCACGGTCAACAAAATTCAGATTCGTGTCAACTTTACGATACACAATATTTACCTCCTGTGTCTGATTACTGGCTGCTGCCTCATCTGTAAGGCCACAGCGGATTGTTTCTTCACAGATACCTGTTCGTGCCAATGCTTCGGGCACTTATAAAAAAGACCCCATCCTGTAAAAGGACGAAGTCTGATTCGCTGTACCACCTGTTACATTATACGGGCCTGTGTCCAGATCCCTGCGTCTTCTGCTGTGTTCTTATGCTCTGTGTTATGGCGCGGGCTATTGTTCCATGTCTGTTCATGGCGGACAATTCTTTGTATCTGCCGATATATGTTCCCTGTAACGGAGGAAATCCGTCAGTTCTTACTTAATGATCATCTGTATATCAGATATTCTTCCGGCTGCTGCCGGACAACTTCGGAACTGAAGCTCAGGAGTGATATTCCGCCATATTTACTCGTCCCGGGCTCCCACCATCCCCAGTTCGCTACAAGCTTTCCATATGGCCTACTGTCTCCATCACAGCTTTTTCTATATACGCTGTCTATTATAGGTTGGGGAAAATCCATATGTCAAGTGTTTTCATGGATTTTTCTTATTATATGTATGTTCACTTCTTCTTAATGGAATTTTCACAGACTGCAAGTAGTTTTTCCGGGAGGAA
This sequence comes from Ruminococcus sp. SR1/5, assembly GCF_000209835.1. Lineage (NCBI taxonomy): Bacteria > Bacillati > Bacillota > Clostridia > Eubacteriales > Oscillospiraceae > Ruminococcus > Ruminococcus sp. SR1/5. The sequence goes on from NC_021014.1 coordinate 2,307,363, forward strand.
AGTGGTATACTACTACAGAATCTTGAGGGCCAAAATACAGCGTTTCATTAATACAATGCTATAATTAATGAAATACTGCACCTCATCACAAAACGGGCAAGATTTTTTCGGTTACTGATCCTCAAATGAATAATAACCTTCTCGCCCGGATTTATTACTGAAAGGTATCTTGTTATGAAAAATATGAAAAAACGATCCTTGCGCCGGATCTTTGCAGGCATTCTCGGCATAGGGATCCTGCTCACAGGCGCAGCTCCCTGCGCGGCGGCTGCCTATGGATACGATGAATATGGTGATCCTATCGTCACTGCCACACCGGTTCCTGATGGTCAGGCAGCAGCAGTCACGCCTGCTCACTCCAGCTATTATTCACAGGCTGCCGACACCGATTCCATTGACGGGTGGCCCAAAGGTCCCGGCATCGAAGCACAGGCTGCAGTCCTTATGGATGTAAATACAGAAGCCGTTCTTTATTCCAAAAATGCGGACACACAGCTCTACCCTGCCAGCATCACGAAGATCCTGACTACACTGCTTGCCTGCGAAAATCTGAACGCTAAGACAAACATTACCGTATCTGAAAAAGCTTCCACCAGTGTAACTGCCGGAGATTCCAGTATTTATGCTGCTCCCGGTGAAAAATTCACCAGGGATCAGGCCCTGATGGCTGTCATGCTCCAGTCCGCTAATGAAATGTCTGTCGCCATTGCGGAAGAAGTTTCCGGCTCTGTAAAGAAATTCGCAGAACTCATGAACTGGCGCGCCAAGCTTTTTGGCTGCAAGAACACACACTTTAATAATCCCAACGGTCTTCCGGATGAGAATCATTACACCACAGCCTCCGACATGGCAAAGATCGCCAAATCCGCCTGGCTGAATCCTCTTTTCCGGCGATACTGCACCAAACGTTATTACGAGATCCCGCCTACCAATAAATTTGCGGAAGCCCGCCAGCTGCTCAATCATCACAAGATGATGAAAAACGGCGAATATTATTATGAAGGCGTCCGTGGCGGAAAAACAGGTTACACGGATGCATCCGGCAACACACTTGTCACCTACTGCAAACGAGGAAATATAACGCTGGTAGCCGTGATCCTGAATTCTACTTCCGCGGCAAATGCTTACAGCGATACCGCTTCTCTTTTTAATTATGGTTTTGAAAATTTTGAAAAGGTGGATATGAAGGTGTCCATGGAGCCAGTCCCGTTTAAGGTACTCCCTTGTGACAAATATATCCTTAAGAATAACGGAAACACCTATCCGTTTTATTATCAGACAAAGGTTTATGTGACTCTTCCAAAAGGTATCAAAAAATCACAGCTTAACAAACGCCAGGCCGTTCTTCAGAATGCTGTCGGCCCACTGCGTCTGAAAAGCAAATATTATTATAAGAAACAAATGGTCGGATGGGGAATGCAATACGAACGAAACATCGTATCAGACCTTCTCCTGGCTGCGTAACATTTTCCTGCGGCGGAGAGATTCGTGCTTTTCACGGATCTCATCCGCCGCTTCTGTATCTTCTGCTCTCAGGGTCTTCACCCCGAAATATTTTCCCTCATCGGTTTTTCGAATCCGGATCTTTCCGGCAACAGGTCCATGCTCATGGCAAAGGGCAAGGCTGTAATATACCTTGGAATTGTTGGTACTGAACCAGCGGATCTTCCTCTTGGCAGGGCATCTGCAAATGGGACACATGGTACTTACCATGGTACGGTCCTTCATCAGACGCTCCTTTGATACAAATTCCCTGGACACAAACTTGTCATGGTCTGTATAGGAAATATAGATCTCGCTGTCTCTGGATTTTGGATTCTGATATACATCCAGGGACGGATGGCGGATCATGCAGGCTTCATCGATCTCCAGGAGTATCCTGGCAGTATAGCTGGCGTCTGCCAGTGCCCGGTGAAAATCCCGGTTTTTGGGAAGCTGCAGGTAGTCTGTAGCATATTCCAGGGAACGCCTGGATATTCCATCCTCGAATTTTATGCTGAAAAGTTTCTGCACATCGTAGTAATGCACCGGCCCTGGCATCAGCTTCAGAAGATTATAGTATTTCATATTGCGCTGAAGTTCCATCACATCCTGGTCTCCCCAGGTAAAAAAGCGATACTCCTCCCCGCACCATTCCAGAAATCTGCGGATTGCCCTTGGAAAAGGGATGCCTTTTTCCAGTTCATGATAATCCACGTGGATCACTTCATGGATACTGTCGTGGATCCAGTGGTACACTTTGGGCTTGATCAGGCACTGAAAGGTATCAACGATCTCTCTTTTTTCATTTAATTTTACTGCCCCGATCTCTATGATCTCAAACGGGAGCCGACTATCCGGATGTCTTCTTCCATCCGGATTCTGGTTCCATTCCAGGTCAAATACAATATAGTTCATGGGTTTTCTATCCTCTTATCTGACTGCTCAGCTGCTTCATAAATGCAGCTGTTTCCGGATCGTTGTCCGGCTATTTCATATTTTTGCATTCGGACACAGAATAAATCGCTTCAAACAGCTCCTGCTGGAAGCTTTCTGTATCTGCATCTGTCAGAATCATATCTTTCATTTCGTCTTCTTCGTGTAGCCACCAGCGGAAATCGCATAATGTGGCACCCCGTCCGGCACCATCTGAACAATCCACATCCAGGAATACTTTTTCTGTTTTAAAGAACTCCGGATGGATGAGATACATAAACGGTACAGCAGCATGGATACTTGCCACGCAGCGATATTTGGAAAAATTTTCAAGTACGTAGCCAGCCATATCTCCACAGGCTCTGGCTGCCGGATCACCGGACTGGCACAGCTTCATGATCTGGTTTCTGGTGAGATTACATTTCAGGGTAGCATCCAGTCCACACATGATCAGTGGGATTCCGGAATCGAATACGATCTTTGCCGCCTCAGGATCTGCGTAGATGTTGAATTCTGCTGCCGGTGTGATGTTTCCGCCTTTTGCTGCGCCGCCTGTAAATACGATTTTTCTGATCTTATTCTTTATTTCAGGAAAAACCTTCAACAGAAGTGCAAGATTAGTCATTGGTGCAGTTTCGATCATTACTACCTGCTCGCCCTCCGGAATGGCATTCAGAATATCACGGATAAAAAGCACTGCATTGTCAGAAGCAGCCTCTGATTTTGCTTCCGGCAGTACGCAATGGCCAAGCCCTGTCTCTCCGTGAAATTCTTCCGCATAAATTGCCGCTTTCACAAGAGGACGGTCCTGGCCTCCTGCCACCGGAACCTTCAGTCCGTAAAAATCCACCAGCTCCAGTGCATTTTGGGTCACTCTTTCTATCCTGGTACTTCCTGCAGATGTCGTCACTGCAAGCAGCTCCAGTTCATCCTGATGTGCTGCCGCATATGCCAGTGCGATCCCGTCATCGATTCCGGGATCACAGTCCATGATAACCTTGATCTTATCTCCCATATATTCACCTCTGTAAAAACTCTTTCCCCAATTTTATAGTATTGCCGAATTTCCGCTGTTTACCTGTTCCAAGTATAACAGAGTGAGGAAAGAGTGTAAAGTTAATCAGAATTCGTTACTGTTCACTCCGTTCTCAGCAACACGCTTCGCGGAATATTACCAGTAAACAGTAATCAGAATTCACCTCTGTACTTCAGGCTGAAACGTAAAGAACCCCTCTGCCGGACATTGGCAGAGGGGTGGAAAAAAGGGGGTTATATTCATTTATATAAACAAATGCAATGTGCAATTTGGAGCTTTAATATTTGCAATATCCGTTTGGGTTGTTCCGGATATTGTTATTATGCTATATCCCATCACCCGGAGCTTGCAATCCAGTACCGGGGCTTCACAATAAATGCTGATCAATCAATAGAAACAAATTTCTTCTCTTCTGCTTCTTTCTTGGTCTCTTCCTTCGGGAAGGTTACATGAAGGATTCCGTTCTCATATTTCGCATGGATATCTTCATGCTTAATGCTCGAGCCTACATAAAAGCTTCTGTTGCAGGTTCCTGTATAACGTTCTCTGCGAACATATTTACCTTTATCATCCTTCTCGTCCTTCTTCTCTTCTCTGGTTGCCTGAATGTTCAGATAACCATTCTTCAGCTGGATCTTCACATCCTCTTTCTTAAATCCCGGAAGATCAATCTCCAGTTCATAATTGCCATCTACATCACGGATATCTGTCTTCATCATATCCTTCACCTGAGGATAAGCATTGGCAGCTGCCTGACGGCCTGTCGGATATCCCATAAAATCATCAAATAAATCTTCTCCGAAAATACTTGGCATTAACATAACTCATTCCTCCTGATCTATATTCGCTGCGTGCTGCGCAGGCGTTTTTAATTTACTGTTTCTGAAAACATCTGCAAATTCTGTAAGAACTTTCTCCGGAAGATTTCTTTTTTCTCTCTTCCTTTGTTCTGTATGTACTATAACACGCATTATTAGCACTGTCAAGAGGCGAGTGCTAATTTCACACTTTCTTCACATTTCACGTAATTTTACGATCCATTTTTCCGATACATATGTCTGAAGCGCCGAAGATAGAAGGACTCCCAGGATCAGAAATGGAACTGCCTGTAAAAACACTCCCATAAATACATAAATATAATAACTGCTTTCATAAAAGAGAGCACACGTCTGCTGAATACAGGAAAGAACATCTGTATCGGGACCATGGATCCGTATTCAGTGCAGTGGAGATATACTTCATGAGATCTGTCGAATAATACATCTGATCGATACCGGGACAGTAACAAGGCAGGCTACCGCACCAGATAGCATGACTGCAACATCCTGGAATAGGAACTGGGAATTAAGAATGATCTCCAGGCTATATTGCTGTGTCTGAATGTATGAAAATAATAAAATAGTTCCTCCAAGATAAGCAAACAGCAACGTATTTACCGTTGTACCGATAATTTCTTTCCCAACCTGATAGCCGGAAGCTGTAAGCTCTTTCGCTGTCAGACTGTTTTTATGAGTCCAGACTTCATATACAGAAGATGTTACAGATAATGCTGTATCGATAACAGCCCCAAGAGTACTGAAAACAGTTACAAATATTCCTACATGAAGCATGTTAATATGAAGGTCCGTACTGTAATAATACATAAAATCATCTTCTGAAATCTGGATCTCATTTAATCCGTAGCTTCCTGATCTCCATGTAATAATATAAATCGGAATAAACAAAAGTAACATTACCAGCAGTGTAGCCAGAAAAGCCGCCCGCGTCTTTGGATTATTTCCGTTCTGATAAAACAGAGAAATATAACAGACACCTGCACCTGCCACCAATATCAGGAGCAGTACAGGAAAACCGGCAGACATCAGCATAATTGAAAAAACAAAATTACAATATTCCCCGCCAGTGTCATAATTGACATGGCTCCACGCTCTCCGCCAATCAAGATCACCAGAAAAATTAAAATCAATGCAAGAAAAATGATCATTCTCTGACACCCCTTTTCCGTGATGGTATTTTCATAATCGCTGAAGCAATAAAAACAGATACTGGTATTGCCAGTACAATTCCAATACTTTCTATCAGAAAACGACAGATATCATATGGAATGTGGTATCTCACGATCGTTATAAAACTTATATCATTATTCATCTTAAGTATGAACATGGGAATCATGCCGCTTGCCAGAACAAACAGCAGTACATTTATCATGGTTCCCATAATATCATATCCGATTTCACGACCGGAATGTATCAGTCTTCTCAGAGAAACCGATGGATTTTTCCGCACGATCTCTCCTACTGCTGCGCTGATCGTCACCGTCACATCCATAATTGCACCAAGTCCTGTCAGCATAATATCTGCCCAGAATATATCTGCTGAATTGCCTGTACTTCCAAGGTATTCCAGATTGGAATAATCCAGATCTCCGTACATATAAATAGAAAATTCAAACAATGCCATGATCAGAAACAGAACACACAGTGTTGAAAGAACTGAGGAAAATGTTTTTCTATGAATTCCATTTAAGCAGATCAATGTAGTCAGTGAAAAAAGAACTGCGATGACATTACAGATATTTAAAATATTTTTCCCTTCTGTAAAAGCCTGAAATCCATACGCAAATATGACTGTATTCAGTATCAGTGATATGATCGTGTAAAATCCCTGCTTTCCTGTAATGCAGATCAGAAGAAAAAATAATCCTCCTGCCAGTAATGCCAAATACCCATCCCTTTTTACAGAACGTATCGTTTTTCCGGGGCTTTCCTTTGAACCGCTTAAAAGAACGGTGTCTCCTTTATGATATTTCTTGGTCTGAACCTGAGAAGATGTATATTCATTAGAGACCGTTATTTTTTCCCCTTTATGCGAACCGTTTAATATCCGTGCCGTAATATTCTGAGTATAGTAATATTCTTTTGAGCACCTGGTTCCTTCTCTGCTCAGAGTCTGTTTTTCTGTTACGGAACATATTTTTGCCAGCGGTGTATGATAAAATCGGGAATTACAGCAGGTAAACAGAACAAAAATAATATATATGCCGGCTAAAAGATATTTTTTGTGAAATATGCAGAATTTCATTAACTTCATTCCCCCTGTAGAAATATTGCAATTGTAAACGCACTGACCGGTTGCTTTTTATCGAAGTAACATTGTACGCTTTTTGAAAGTATCGGTCAATATAAGGTATACAAAAAACAGCAGCAGAACCGTTTTCACAGTTCTGCTGCTGCCCCCATAATTATTTTAACAAATACCTGACTCCAAAAAAGCCATTATTTACAAAGCGCAGAAAATGCATCTGCAACAAACTGAACCTTGGTTCCGATAATAACCTGTACAGAAGTTTTTCCAGGTTTGATCACGCCTGCAACACCTGCAGATTTGATCACCTTATCATTTACAGCTGTAATATCCTTAACCTCAAGTCTCAGTCTTGTGATGCAGTTATCGATGCTTGTGATATTCTCTTTTCCGCCACAGCCTTCCAGGATCTTCGCGGCAATAGCAGTATAGTCATCATTTGCAAGCTCAATATTCTTCTCTGCCTCAAGATCGTCATCGTCTTCTCTTCCCGGAGTCTTCAGATCAAATTTCTTGATGGCAAAAAGGAATACAACATAGAATACGATGAATGCTGCAATTCCAAGCGGAAGGATGAGCCATGTCTTCTGTGCTGCCGGAAGTGAGGATGAGAAAAGTAAATCCATCGCACCGGCTGAGAAGCTGAAGCCTGCACGGAAGCCAAGAGCAACTGTGATCATGGTAAAGATACCGTAAAGTAATGCATAGATCACATAGAGGCCAGGAGCAAGGAACATAAATCCAAACTCGAACGGCTCAGTTACACCACAGATAAATGCACAGATCGCTGCAGATGCAACAAGACCGATCGCGATTTTTTTCTTTGCAGGTTTCGCACATTTAACCATTGCAAGTGCTGCACCAGGAATACCAAACATCATACATGGGAAGAATCCGGACATGTACATTCCAAGGCTCCAGGATACATCTGCAGAGGTTTCACCTGCCCAGAAGTGCTGAAGATCACCAAGTCCGATCGTGTCAAACCAGAATACATTGTTCAATGCGTGATGTAATCCGGTAGGGATCAACAGACGATTCAGGAATGCATAGATACCTGCACCAACAACATCCATACCTGCGATCGCTTTTCCTAATGCTACAAGTGCACTGAAAAGTAATGGCCATACAAACAGTAATACAACAGATACGATAATGGAAACCACTCCTGCGATGATCGCTACGCAGCGCTTGCCGCTGAAGAATGACAGCCAGTCAGGAAGCTTGGTGCTCTTGAATTTGTTATAGCATGTAGATCCGATGATACCGGCAAGGATTCCGATAAAAGGATTCGCAATTTTGTCAAATGCAAGAGTTTTTGTTGCACTGTCAGCGATTGATGGCATGATGGTTGTAACAAATCCTGTAGAAAGAAGTGTTGTGAGCATCAGCCAAGATGCAAGTGCAGCAATTCCGCCGGTTCCGTCATTCTTTTCTGACATACCGACACCAACACCGATAGCAAAAAGGATTGCCATGTTGTCGATCAGAGCTCCGCCTGCCTTAACCAAAAACAGACCGATCAGATTGGCTGCGCCATGAATGTCTCCACCCTGCATGGTTGCCGGACATAACAAGTATCCGATACCCATGAGGATACCACAGATTGGCAGTACTGCCACTGGAAGCATTAACGCTTTTCCCAGTTTTTGAAGAAATTTCATATATTTCCCCTCCCTTAAAATAAATATATTTGACCGGATCACTCCGGTTATAACACCCCGAAAATTGCTACTATCTCCGGGCTGCTATAAGCCTGTCAGCTGCATGACGATGATCATGAAAGCTTGAGGACGGCTTCATCCGCCGAAACATCCCCCTCCTTCTGGAGGCTTATCTTTCCGTAATCATCTGTGTTGCAGATCAGAACCGGGATAATCGTGTTTAAACCGGCTTTCTCAATTTTGTCCAGATCAGCCTCTATCAGAAGATCACCCTTTTTAACCTTGTCACCTGCTGCAACGTGGGCTTTAAAGGGTTCGCCCTTAAGTGTGACTGTATCCAGTCCGATATGTATCAGTATTTCCGCGCCCTGAGTGCTTGTCAGCGTAACAGCATGAAGCGTATCAAATACCATTGCCACCTCACCGTCTGCCGGAGCATATATCCTGCCGTCTGCCGGGATCACGGCGAAACCGTCACCCAGTACCTTATCCGCAAAGACCGGATCCGGAACCTCCGCAAGGGGAACCACTCTACCCTTACAGGGTGCATAGATTAAATTCCCTTTATCTTTTCCTTTAAAAAATTTCAGCATATTCTCTTCCTCCCGTTGTTTTCCCACTTCCTCAGGTATTGATATCCGTAATGTTGATTTGTAAATATATCTATATATTTTTTATCAACGCCGGGTTTATATTATATATTTCGCATAATTTTCATATTTTTGTTTTTTAGGCATGTGTATATATTAACCATTATTTTTGGTTTTGTCCACATTTTTATCGGTATTTTTCAAAAAATAAGCTGTAGCACATTAACGCGACAGCTTATGTGAGAATATTCAGTTTACTTCAGCAGTTCTTTTTCTTTCATATTCGTTGTCACCTGAAACTCTCCGTTGATCCGTTGGATCTCGTATACCAGGGGATTATTTCTGGCCCAGCCGGGATCTTTTTCTGCCTGCCGGTTCCAGCTGTACCAGGCGCGGACAAAGCCTTCGTGAATGGTAGATTCCGCTTCCTGGCGGGCCTGGACCGCATCCTGATAATCCACAAAAGTTCCGATATAAAATCGTTTCCCCTTGAATCCGATGGTAGCACGGTATTTTCCATTCCGCAGCTGATAGACGCCACGGAATCCGCTGGTATTATCACTGCGGTGCTTTCTTTTTTCCAGCATCTCCACACAGGTTCCATCTACCATATGCAGCTGCCCGGGAAGCTCCTTCCATATCTCCTGTCTCAGACAGCCACAGCTTCTGTAATTACCATGAAGAAGGCCATCCTCTGTCACATCCACTTCATTTCCGCAGTCACACCGACAATGCCAGAACACAGAGCCCTTTTTGCTCCTTTTATCTGTATGATAGAGAGCAGTCAGCCGCCCGAAACGCTGTCCGCTGATGTCGGTGATCCCGCGACCTCTGACATAATGGCCGCAACCGCAGCTGGTACATTTTCCGGCTTTCAGGCTGTGTGCAGTGGAAATATGCATATTCCCGCAGTCACAGCGGCATTCCCACCTGGTCCTGCCGTTTTTACTTTCCATTTTTTTACTGCCACAAGTTTCCCGAAACGCCGGCCTGTAAGGTCTTCTGCCACCGGTCCTCTCTTGGCACTGTTTTCCGGAATACATCCACAGTCCTTTACAGTCCCACGCATCAGATGTCTGGTATTTACTTTTATCTCATTTCCACAATCACATCTGCACAGCCATACAACATACCTGTTTTCCCGCTCATCCAGTTTTTTCAGTACCGTCAGATGACCAAATCTCTGACCTTCCAGTTTAAGTCCGTTTGCCATCCTCTGTCCCTCACATTTCGTCAAAAAAAGCGATGCGGTAGAAATTTTTCCTGCCGCACCGCTGTCCGGATCCTGTTATTTATCCGTTTTCTTTTTCTTCTGACAAATACTGCTGCCAGTAATACCACGCATCCGGAAACGCAGATCACTGCGATCCATTTTGCAATGTTTGTGTTATCTCCTGTTTTTGGCATAGCTTTTACATGACTGGAACCAGTATTTCCTGTATAGGAAGAAGTTCCCGTATAGGAAGAAGTTCCGGAAGCAGGCGGATTGCTGTCAGGTTTTATCGGCGTGTTCGTTATGGTCGCTGCCGGAGTTCTGGTCGGCACTGCAGTCGGAGTTTTTTCCGGAAGTGGTGTCGGTGTATTTTCCGGTACAGGTGTCGGCGTATCCACAGGATCGTAGGAATTCACAAAGCCGATATCCTGTTTCTCGCTGTTCATCTGTGCATCGGTATGTGCAGCCACAACTGCTTCCAGATCACCGGACTCTCCGTTCGTTACTGTTACTTTCACATAATAAACGGTATTGTCATAATGTCCGTTTTCCAGCTTTCCAGGCTGCTGGGAAACGCTGTAAGTGTATACGCCAGGAACAGCATATTCCACTGCAAGAAATTCTGCTTTCCCCGCACCTGTGATCGTGATCGTATTTTCTTCCGGCATGGGGGCTTCGTCCTCACCCTGAAGAATGATCGTATAAGTTTCGTCCGGAGATGGCTTCTCACCTGACAATTCCACGCTGACAGGAATCTTTACTTCCGCAACTCCAGCTGCCATAGCTGAAATCGGAAAAACTGTCAGGCACAGAACCGCAAGCAGGAGCACTGCCGGAAATTTTCGTATATTCGTCTTCATCCCCTCCTTACGTCTCCGGCGAATAAGGTTTCATTACCGCCAGAAGAACTGTTCTTGCATCTGTAAATTCCGAAGAGCAGGTTGACATTGCCAGTATCTGGGAAAAATCTTCGGACTTTCCAATGTTATCCATTGTCTGCTGATGGACATGTTCCGCGTTTTTTCTGACAAAATCCACAAGTCCGCTGGTGTCCGCCTGCCATTTTCCCGTTGCAAAAATAGAATCCTCAGATGCGGAAACCTGCATACATGCAAAAATTTCCAGCTTGTAGGAACGGTCAGGCAGGATCAGCGTACCTGTGGTGTTTTTGTCAAAAAATTTCTTTTTTCTGTAAAGATCCAGATCTCCGAACATCTTATGCTCTGCCATGTGATGACCATACAGGAGAGAATATTTCCCCTGAAAACTTCTGTCACAGCCGGAATCCAGAAAGATGCTTCCTGACAAAGCAAAATCACCGTATACATCAGTATTGATGTAAGTCAGGTTATCTTCTCCCTGAAGGATCGGATAATCGATCTTTGTGTGGTCCAGTGTGATCCATCCACAGACGTCCGGATTGATCTTGCGGAGCTCTTCAAAAGAAGCGCCTCCGTCTTTCTGTTCCGGGTCCGGTTTCAGTTTTAAGAGTTGGGACTGAATGTCGTCCACAGCGCCATAGACCTGTGCGTTATCCCAGAGTGCATACCCGGAATACGCCGCCGCCAGGATCAGAAACAATGCTACAATGGCAGTGACCAGAGAGTTGGCTGCTTTCAGAAAAAACTTAGATGCGTTCATACTGCCTCCTCTCTGCTGCCTGGATGATCATTAGTCTTCGTATTTACGTCTTCTGGTGATGAATGCTGCACCTGCGATTACGATCACGCCTGCGAATACGAGGATGTATGGGAGGGTTGTGAGGTTGATGCCAGTGTCAACTTCACCGTTTCTACTGTTTTCGAATGCTGCTGTCTGATTATCTTCTTTTACACTACCTGTGTCACCGCTCTTTGTTGTTGTGTAGCCATCTGCTGCTGTCTCGGTAACAATATAGGATACTCCATATGGAAGGTTAGCAATGCTGATTGTCTCGCCATGTTTCAATAAGAATGTTGTTTCTTTACCAATTTCAATGGATGTAGGATTTGCTGTATTGCTACCACCGGATACAGCATAAGAACTAGCATATGTTTTTCCTTTTTCACCTGTTAAGGTTACTTTGAACTCGAAGTATTTAGACTGATCACCAAGATTACCTTTAACTGTTTTGGAAATGTTTAATTTACCTGCGGAGTAGGTATTTGTAAATGTATCAGATTTTTCTCCTTCAGCTTCTGTATGAACTGCTGCTACACGAAGTTTTCCATTCTCTCCCTGAATAACAGTTACAACGAGTTTAATGTCGTTTCCGTAATAAGTAACACCTGCTGTCTGATTATCTTCTTTTTCTTTTAATGTGTACTCATAAATACCAACATGTTCATAAGTAGGCAGTGCAACTGTAATCTCTCCAGGTGTTCCATTAACAGTCGCTGCTTGCTCAGCAAATGTAGCACCTGTGATTGTTCCAAGTGCCGGAGCTGAAGTTGCCTCACTATCTCTTACTGTTCCATCTCCAACCTGAACTAATGTGAAAGTCTCTGCTGGAGAAGTTGTTCCCTCATTTGTAAGCTTGTAAGCTTTCTTAATAGTAACCGTTGACTGGTCAGTGTACGTAGTGCCTGCATCTGCCGCAAACACCGTACTTCCCATGGTAAGCATGGTGGCTGCTGCGATCAAACATGCTAACAGTTTCTTTGTCTTTTTCATAAGAAAATCCTCCTAGAAATATAAATTTATTTATAAGCTCATAAAAAGCAGCTTATACATTTTGACTGTGATGTTCCCCTGAAAATGGGAGAACAGTTACTTTTTTTACAGTTCCCTTCTTCGAAGTATAGTGATCACTTTTGCTTTTACATCCTCCGTGGAGATGGAACCGAATTCACGGCTGTCTTTTTGCATGGGTTCGGTAATCTCCCAGAATAAATACACTGCCTTCCGGAACTGTATAGGGATATGTGATCCCTTCCTTTGCATATGTAGGAAATGCAATTTCTCCTGTCTGGGCTGTTCCGTTTACGAGAAGCGTTCCTGTGTCATCCATTGTGATCACGTCGGTTTCGCATCCCAGGATACGCCCTACGTAAGTTTTGCCGTCGACTTCATACACGACAACATCTTCTTTTTCAAGATTCTGTTCCAGCCGATAACCAATGAGAAGATCTCCGGCCTCCACTGCCGGGAACATTTCATTATCCGGTGCCTGGCCTATAAGAAAAACCTGTGTAAACAGCAGCCAGCCAACGGCCACGATCAACACAATCCGCCAGAAAAGACGGATGTAGCCTTCCTTTATTTCTGTAGAATATCTTCTTTTCCGGATTGTCTGAGAACAGGTTTGATCTTTTTCAGCACGCATCACCTCCGCACCTCTTCTCTGGAACTATATCCTGTGAACAGATCAGACATTTGTATCCTGTCCGGTAGTCCCTCTTTCAGCAAGTTCCTTATATTTGCGAATCATGGCATCACAGCTTTTCTGATGGTCAGCGATCAGTGCATCGTACCGTGCACGTTCTGCACTTAAGGATGTTTCATAAATCTGATTCAGCTCTTCCAGCTTTTTCCAGAGATGAATTTCATCCACTCCGCCAAACAGCACTTTCCGAAACCTGACCGTCCGGAACCACTCCTTCAGCTTTTCGTGCTCATGATTTAACGCCTCTGTCTGCGGAAACCGCTCTGCTCCAGCATTGCGGCTTCCTTTTTTCCTGACCGTTTCTTCTTCATCACAACCGCCTTCAACTCCAACGCTTCCTGCGCCCGAATAACAGCACACCTGCTCCGGCAGCTACGATACCTAATGCCAGAATGTATGGTGTTGTATTGAAATCCAACCCAGTGTCCGGGATTGCGTCTTTGTTGTTGGTAAAGGTAACTTCATGTGCGGTATTTTCATCCTCATTCAATTGCTGAATACTGGATATTGTCGCAATGTTGCCTTTAGCAGAAACAGAATTGTTTATTGTATAAGAAGTTTCATATCTACTGTTGCTATAATCATCCTCTGTAATTGTCACCGTTGCTCCAACTGGAACCTTTGTCAGCATTTTTGTCTGGTTATCCGACAATGTGATTTCCGCTGAACCACTACACTGTGTCTCATCGATGTTAAATGGAAGACTAATATTTCCATTTACTACAAAAACTTTGAAGTGGAACGCTTTGCTCTTATCCCCCATATTTCCGGTTACAATTTTTTAATATTTACAGTTGTATAAAGCGGTATATAGTGAGCATAAAAATTTACGGTACCATCTGCTAACTCTGTATCAGTTGGACGATATGGCCAGGTTGTAATTTTCTGATCTCCACATGCTCCTCCGCCATCATTTTCCGGATACCAACCATCCAGAACATATGTTATTCCATTGATAACTTTTTTACTGCCTATTGTAGCTTTTTCTGTTGTTTCAACATTTCTTCCTCTTATATAATCTTTTGCATCGGACAGATCATATCCTGACGCCTCCGGACTTTTAATCCAGAATTTTGCAGTAAAAGTTTTTTTACATACAATATCAATCGTACAGTCAATATGATACTTCTGCACTGATGTTGTGCTGTTATCTCTTGAAATTTTGAATGGTTTTAATGTAATTTCTGTCACATCTTCTTTTTTTAAACCTGTTATTCCCAATTTCTTTTCCAGATTACCTTTATAATCTTTCCAAATAGAATCCAAAATATAATTAAAATATGTTTTTCCATCCACATTTCCACTTGAATCGCTTCTTTTTACAATCCATGAAGATCCTGCAGTTTCATCTGGCCATGTACTAACATGATTGCTCACATTTTCCCTAATATTTTTATCCTTGTTATCAACCTTTTCCCATTTTGCCCCCTTAGTATTAATTTTTCCAAATAATTTGCTCTTGTCTGATTCTGGTGCCCAATATTGGGTATCATTACTTTCCGGAATGCCATCTGGTGTAGCCAGATAATAGATAGCTGCTATTCCGGTATAGTTGTTATAACTACCCCTTCGTTCCTGCACCGCTACCGGATCTTGCTTCTGCTCTATATCCTGTACTGTCTGTGCATCCGCCTGCGCTTCCAGCTCCACATCCTGCACCTCATCTACCGATGCATCTGCATCTCCCGCCGGTGTCGCAGCTGGTTCTTCGGGCTGTTCGGTCACGGTCGGCTCCTCCGGCTGTTCGGTCACGGTCGGATCTGCTGGCTGGATTGGCTCTTCGCCAGGCTCTACGGATGGCTCTTCCGGCTGCTCCGGATCCTCAGATGGAGCTTCGATAACATCTGTCGGTTCCTCTGTATTTTCATCTCCGGTTGTCACCGCAGGTTCTTCCGGTTGTAATTCATCCACCGACTGATCATTTTCCGCTTCTGTGGCTGTCAGCTCTTCTGCTTCCTCTGCGGATCCGGACTGTACTGTTTCAATATTTTCATTGGCTGTTTCACTGCTGGCCTCTACCGCAAACGCTGAGATGGAAACACTGCAGATCATTGCAAACGCAATACAGACTGAGAGGACCTTCCTCCACAGACGGTGTTTTCCAGATGAATGATTATGTATCATACTTCAAACCTCCTTCTTGTATGCTATGGCAGTCAAAAACAGGCACTGCTCATTACATGTCCATGCCGGTATTTCTGCTCTTTCG
>NC_021014.1:2323936-2444514 GCF_000209835.1 Ruminococcus sp. SR1/5
TGAAATTTACTAACTATAATCTAAATAAATAAGCCGTTTTTTAAGCAAAAAAACTCCCTCACATATCAGTTTTTTTCTGATATATGAGGGAGTTTCTGATCTTATATTTTATTTCTGTTCTTCAAGCTTTCTTTTTAACATCTGAATTTCTTTTTCCTGAGCTGCAATTTTCTCCTTTTGATTATCAATCTGCTCCTGCATCTGATCAACCATATACTTCACTGTGTTTCTGTCAAGAATCTTTAATTCCTCTGAATACATTTCCATCATCCCTTCCACATTCCGGCATATATTATATATGTGCTCGTACATGACCGTAAACTCCGGATATTTTTTATTAATTTCACGATTACTTCCGGAGAATCCATACTCAAAAATGCCAGCCATGCATCCAGTTTATCTGTGATACCTTTATTGTGCATATTCTCACGAAAGATGTCAAGCGGAAGAAATACATATTTCTGAAGCAGATTAAGTTCCAATCCTGTATCTGATCTCTGTTGAAAAATATGGCAGTATCTATCTTTATATTTATGAAAATCTCCTGTACTTTTATCAATCAGTACAATTGTATATACACTTTTTATATCCTTATAGGAAAAATTCTCTTTTCTGGTACTTCGGGCATTTTTATATTGCCTTAATAATAGATCAGAAGAATAACATGCGCATCTTTCCCCAGGAAAAGCGTAACCTATTTTTTGCACTTCCACGTTACAATATGAACCATCATCAAATCGTACCAGAATATCCATGATCAAAAGAGACTGCTCATCTGCCAGTCTTGTAGAATCTCCTGGTAAAACTTCGATAATTTTCACCTTTCTCTGAAGCAATACTTCAAGAAAATCCTCTAATCTTTCCGGTACTGTTTCCGGATTCATAATTTCCTTAAAAAATGCATCATACAGCATTTTCACCCCCTTCACTCCCGTACAGAAATCCATAAATTCCTCTCTCTGTTCTTCTTTCCAGCTATAAAATCTCTCTGTCAGATTTATGTTCTGCTGAATGTCCCGCAAAATCTCCTCGCGGGTTCTTATCATTGGAAAATAAGCCTTTAATTTCGTATTCAATTAATCTTCTCCTTGTCTGATAAAAAATGGAAATTCCGTTTCAGATCTGAAACATCTGTGAATGCCATACGGCTAGAATAAGTCTTATAAGATACTTATAGAATATCATATTTTTATCTTTCATCCAAGATTTTTCCTTCCTGTTGTTTCTCTGTATTTCGACACAATATTTTATGGCAATCAACCAGATACGGCGCAGACTACAAATATCCTTCTGCAAAAAAACTCCCTCACATATCAGTTTTTTCTGATACATGAGGGAGTTTCTGATTTATGACTGTGATTTATGACTGATCTATGATCTATTTTGCTTTATAACGGTAAACGGTTTTTACTGCTGTGCTGTCTTTACCGGTTGTCCAATCACTTTCGGAGGTTGTGGTCTGAGTCTGGAGTTTTTTGTTCTGGTACTGGTTCATGCGGTACCAGGCCTGGCCTCTGGCTCCGTGGCTTCCGTAGGCGCCGTTACAGGTAGTTCCGCTGGAGCACCATACCCGGCTGCCGTTCCCGTTCCAGTTCAGCAGATAATAGGTAATACTCGGGTCATCTCCATCTGCGCCGGAAGCAGCTACGGTTACCTGACTGGCTGCCACACTGTCAAAATGTACATAAGATCCCGTCTGTGCGAAGTTTACATTCTTTCCGGTATTCGGTCCGCAGAAATGATAGTAATAATAGCCCACCAGCTGTCTGGAAGCAGATGTCTCCAGTGGTCTTACAGACTCATAAACACCACCATCGTTGACATAGCTGGAGGTTGTTTTCTGATAGGTGTGTTTATACTGGATCGTATATTTATCGGAAGTAATATTCTTGGGAAGCGTATCCACATAAACCCAGTTTTTAGGTTTCGCCTTGATCTTAAAGGTCTTTGTTACGGTTCCGCTGTAATTCCCCTTAAACTTCACCGTTACCTTATAAGTACCAACATTTTTTCTTCCACGGGAATATGACACCTTATAATTGCCGGAACTGATGGTTTTATTATTCGCACCAGTCACTTTTACCTTCGGTGTTTTTACTTTTCCGTCGTATGTATAGCTTGTTGCAGAAAGCTTTATTGTCTTCGGATAATAGATTGTTTTCTTTCCGGTCACCGCACCGCAGGAGCAAAGATACTGGACATATCCGTTCCTGGATGTAGTTGCTTTCTTCACCTGTTTTTTGTAGCTGTGTTTATGAGCTTTTCCGGTGATCTTAAAGGTTTTTGTAACGGTTCCCGAGTAATTGCCTTTAAACCGAACTGTTACCCGATAAGTTCCAACATATTTTCTTCCGGCAGAATAGGTAACTGTATAATTGTCTGCACTGATCACCTTATTATTGCTGTCTGTAACCTTTACTGTTGGCTTTTTTACTTTTCCATTATAAGTATAGCTTGTTCTGGAAAGCTGTATTTTTTCGGATAATAGATGATCTGTTTATTCTGTATACTTCCGCAGCTGCACTGCTCCTGTGTATATCCGTTGGCAGTGGTGGTTGCCTTTACTGTTACTCTCTGATAGTTATGTGTATGTGTGACCGGAGCTGCCTGGACAGTGAAATTCACAGAATCCGAAAATGTATATGCATACTGTGCATGATTCACAGATGCCACCGCTACCCTGTAATTCCCCGCCGGCAATGTGCAGGACCAGCTTGTTCCATTCACTCCATACTGAAATTGCGTCGGATTGGATTCTCCTGCTTTATACACATATACATCATAATATCTGGCATAGCTTGTTGCATTCCAGGAAAACGTTGTGGTCTGATTCGCTTTTCCCGGATTCACGCTCACATATGGCTTGCCCGGTACACGAACGCCCGGATAGATAAAGCCAAGCAGCACCTTGTTAGAATCATAAGGGCGCCTTCCTCCGACTGCATTGGTCAGTGTATATCCATATGCAACTCCATGAGAGGATGTCTGATCTTTGTCCGTTCTTCCTCCCTCATCTACCGTAAATCTGTTGTTTCCAAGATTAGCTGTTACATAAGCAGCATGTCCGTAATAATCTCCGCTCCATACAGCAATAGAACCGGGAACAGGCTCATTTCCTACTGCATAGCCCTGATTGATAGCATTTTGCCACCAGCTTACCGCATTTCCCCACGAAGGCAATGCGATTCCCTGTCTGTCATACACGCACTGCCATGCAAAGCGTGTGCAGGGGATCTCGTATAAGCCATCTCGATCCACATCCTGTGTTGTAGGATAAGGATTACCTGCTGCTGTTACCGTTGCCACCGGTACCGCACTGAAAGCAGTTACTGCAGACAGCGCAAGGACCATTAATTTTTCAGAAGCTTCTTTTTCATAGTGTTCTCCTTTCCTGCGGTTTCATCCTTCTTAACAGACAAGTCTGGTCTGGCATGTCTGCTACGATGAAAATGTTCTGCATGTTTATTACTCTTGTTTCATATTTTATCTCTGTCCGGCAAATTTATGATACCTTTATTGTGCATACTCTCACGGAAGATGTCAAGGTAAAGAGATCCAGTCAAGTGGATATTCGCATCGGTAATTTTTTCGGCCACTTACTGCAAACTTAGCCTTTCCTCCCAGCTATCCAGCGTAGCGCTGATAGCCCATCCAACTCCCGAGCAGCCACAGAAAAGCCAGCCCGTGAGGCGTGTGCTGCCTGTCGCCGGACTCTGCAGGAGGGGAGCTGATTCTTGGCTGGCCCCCGACGAAGCCCCGGCGGCAGGCAGCACACGCCTCACGGGCGTCCCTTTTCACCAAAAAAGCCGAACCAGCCACATCCCGCAGCCAGTTCAGCTCACCCCATACAACTACAAACTCACTCACCATCAACCCAGGCAAGCAGCTTCCCGGTAAAAACCCTATTAAAGAAATGGATCACCGGTCCCAGCCCAAAAGCCGTCACCAGCGTACCAATACCCACAACACCACCAGTCAGATAACAGATCAGCGCACAAAGCACATCATTAGACATCCTGTGCCAGAAATAAGGAATCTTCGGCCATCTCTCTGTCATGATCAGCGAAAGACTATCATAAGGCGCAACCCCCTCATCCGGCATCTGATACATCGACAGTCCCAGACAGCAGATCACAACACCCACACACAGTGCCACCAAACGTACCGGCAGCGCCACAAGCTCCAATCCAAAAACACCAGTATAAATATTATAAAAGAAAGTAGTAATATAAGCCAGACAAACCGCATTCACAACCGTACCGATCCCAAGGAACCTTCTGCCAAAAGCAATCTCAATGATCAGCAGCACAATATTTACAATCAGCTGGAAATTACCATACGCCATACCAATCATATCCGCAACCGCCATATTCATTCCACTGAACGGATCCGTTCCAAGCCCGGCAAGCTTGAAAATTCCAATCCCCATACCTGCAAAAACATTTCCGATACACATGATCAGAACATGCTTCCAGTTAATATTCTTCAAAAAATCCCCCATAAACCTCATACCTCATCCTCTCTGAAAATATTGTCAGGCAGATATCCACGATCCACCTTCACTGCGCAAGATCCATACCAGATAATACCTTAATAACCAGCCTGCTGCAACGCTTATATTCTATCACACCCCCTCACCCCTGTAAAACACAAAAACCCCAAGAAACAACAAAAAGCAACAAAAAAGACATCCTGCAGACCACATTATATGATCTGCAGGACATCTCTCTTTTTTATATCACGCTGTTAATTCAATTTCACAATCACCAGTCAATCCCGAAGCTCTCATGGCAGAGCCTCGTTATTTCAGATATCCCGAAAAATTTTTTCCAATATCCAATATTATTTAATGAACTTAACCTCAGGATAAATTGCCTGCTTGGCAGCCTCTTTACGCTCATTAAATACAACCTTGTTCTCCTCAAACAGGTTACGTCCCTGTGCATCGATAGATACGATCAGCGGCCCAAATTCTTTAACCTTGTTGCACCATAAAGTCTCAGGCATTCCAAGCTCATCCCAGTGATGCTCAGCAATCTTCTCAACCTCTGTAGCAGCTACAACTGCACAGCCGGCCGGGAAAACACAGTGGATCGCACCGAACTCTTTGCAGGCACGCTCCGTGTTCGGACCCATACCACCCTTACCAACGATCACTCTGACACCAGTAAGCTTGGTAAACTCATACTCGAATTTCTCCATACGCATAGAGGTTGTCGGTCCTACAGAAACCATTTCATAATCATCCTCTGTACCCTCGATCTTGCGAACGATCGGGCCGGCATGGAAAATAGCTTTGTTGCGGATATCATACGGAAGCTCTCTTCCATACTCAACCAGACGACGGTGAGCAACGTCACGACAGGTCATCAGATCTCCGTCCAGCCATACAATATCACCGATTTTGATATCAGCCAGGTCTTCTGCGCTTACAGGTGTAATAAGAACTTTTTTATCTCCTCTGATTTCGATCATGATTTTTCCCTCCGTTTATATTATGCATTAAATTTCCATGTGGAATGAGTATCACAGGTTACTGTAAGATCCGGATTTACAACCAGATGTCCACGACGGTGGGACCAGCATCCAACATTTACTGCAACACCGATGGTAGATGGATGTCGTGCAGTATTCTCAATGTTAACACCCATTACAGAATACTTTCCGCCCATACCCTGCGGTCCAAGGCCGATGGCATTGATACCATCCTCGAGAAGCTTCTCCATTTTTGCTGCGTTTGCGTTATCGTTGTGAGAACCGATCGGACGCATCAGCGCTTTCTTGGAGTTCAGAGCAGCTGTCTCTACAGATGTTCCTACACCAACACCAACAAGAAGTGGAGGACACGCATTCAGTCCGTAGGTTGTCATCTGATCAAGAACGAAATCTGTAATACCTTCATATCCTGCCCCCGGCATCAGAACCATTGCTTTTCCCGGAAGGGTACATCCGCCGCCTGCCATATATGCGTAGATCTCACATTTATCGCTGTTAGGAACAATATCCCACCATACAGTCGGGGTTCCTTTACCAACGTTTTTCTTTGTGTTGTACTCATCAAAAGTCTCAACGGAATTATGTCTTAACGGTGCTGCAAAAGTAGCCTGAACAACAGCATCTTTCAGAAGTGCTTCCAGCTCATTGATATACGGGAAATTTGTTCCGCATTTCAGCCAGAACTGAAGAACACCTGTATCCTGACAGCTTGGACGGTTCAGCTCTACAGCAAGACCCTGGTTCTTTGTCATTGTCTCATAAAGAACCTTTGGAAGTGCAGCTGTTTCCTGTGAACCAAGCTCTTCAAGTTTATTAACTACGTCATCCGGTAATTTTTTCCAATATGGGCAACAAAATCTGCTACCATGTCTGTTAATACTTTAACTCCATTTTCCTTAGTCATGATTTACCTCCTGATATGGTTCGATGGTTTAATGTTTTTTAGTTACATAGGTTTTTGTTGGTTGTTTCATCATTAATTTTGGCTGATTAATGGTTAAGATGGCTTTTTTGGCTTATTTATCATTTCTCCTTCACTGTATGGTCAGTGCAGAAGGGAATGAACTTAATTAAAAGTGTTGCTGGTCACAAAGTGAACAGTAACTCAAAAGTTTCTCTCCTTACGGATAGAACGGAAACAGGATCGGTAACAGAATCATACAGATCACAAAGGATACCAGGATCAGCGGCAGACCGGATTTCACATAGTCCTTGAATTTGTATCCTCCAAGACCGACTACCATGGTGTTTGCCGGCATACCGATCGGTGTTGCATATGCACAGGAACCTGCGATAACAGTTGCGATAACAACGGCTCTCGGATCTGCTCCGAGGTTGTTTGCAAGAGATACCGCAATTGGAATCATCAGTGCTGTGGTTGCTGTATTTGACATGAAATTTGTCAGCACACAGGTTACAATAAAAATCACCAGAAGAAGAAGGATCGGACTCGGATCTGCTCCAAGAAGTCCTACGATCTTATCTGCGATCAGTTCTCCGGCTCCGGTTGTATCCAATGCTTTTGCAAGTGTCAGAGAACCGCCGAAAAGAAATACAACCTTCAGGTCAATGGAATTCAGTGCGTCTTTCTCGGAAATAACTCCTGTCAGAACCAGGAGGATCGCTCCGATACATGCGGAAACCTCAATGCTGATGCCGATCTCTTTCTCAAAGATCATTGCAAGGATCACAAGGATCAGTACTACCAGGGAAACAGTCTGTTTCCACTTCGGTACATGACTGAAATCCTGCTGATCTTCAAGAGCTGCACCGGATGCATTCTTTCCATCCGGAAGGAATTTATATCCGATAAGGACAAAGTAAAGGATTCCGATCAGAAGCATCGGAACTCCAACCGGCGCATACATAAAGAAGCTTGTGGAAAGCCCCATCTCCTGAAGTGCATTCACACCCATCAGGTTTCCGGGTGCACCGATAATAGAAAGGTTTCCGCCAAGTGCTGCGGCAAATACCAGCGGCATCAGAAGACGGCTTCTGGAATAGCCGGACTCATCGGCGATTCCACAGACTACCGGGATCAGCACTGCTGCAGTACCTGTATTGGATAAGAATCCGGACATTACACCTACGATCACCATGATCGCAATGATCAGTGTTTTTTCTGTTCTGGCAAATTTCGTGACCAGTCCTCCGATCTTATTTGCCATTCCTGTTTCGAACAATGCCTGGCCTACTACAAACATGCCAACGCAAAGGATTACGTTACTGTTTACATACTGTGAAAATGTTGTTGTTGCATCCACAACTCCTGTAAGGGTCAGGCCAATCGCACAGATCGAAGCCGTCAGACCAAGAGGAATTTTTTCAAGGATGAAACTGATAATGGTGAACACAAGAAACAGCAATGTGATAGTTGTCTGAGACATTTCTGTACTCTCCTTCCATTTGGTTTTTTCCTGAAAAGTATAGGCCGTACACGTTTCTTTTGATGGTTCCATTATAACCGGTGTACATATAAAAAACAAATTAATGAAACATATATCCGCATAAAAAATATTTATAGTATCAGTTTTTAATGATAATTTTTGTACATTACTAACATAAAATCAGCGTATCAGCAAATGAATCTGGCAAAAATTATATTTCTATGCTATTTTTATGTAGACACCAAAATACTCTGTCACATCTTTTCCGGACAGAAATGAAAAACTTTACTAAAAATTTAATCTGACAATTCATCGAGAGAAGGTTTATCATGACACTGAATCAACTACGCTATTTCTGCACAGCCAGCCGCTGCCACAGCATCACAAAGGCAGCCGAAGAATTATATGTGACCCAGCCCACCATTTCCATGGCTATCCGCGATCTGGAGATTGAATTCGGGATCAGCCTTTTTTCCAGAAAAGGAAATCAGCTGAGTCTGACCCAGGAGGGAGAGTCCTTCTACAAAAAAGCTACCTATATCCTTCAATATTGTAATGAGCTTCAGGCCGATTACTCCAGCATGTCCAGGATAAAGCCCCCTCTTCGCATCGGGATCCCTCCCATGCTGAGTACCGTATTTTTTCCGGAGCTGCTTACGGCGTTTCACGAAAAACACCCGGAAATTGCCGTAGTACTGGAAGAATACGGATCTGTCCGTGCCTGCAATCTGGTACAGGATGACACCCTGGATGTAGCTTTGGTCAATATGGAACAGTATAATATAGATAAATTTCACAACACCGTCCTGGCCAACGACCAGGTGGTTTTCTGTGTGAGCAACGACCACAGGCTGGCAGAAAAAAAATCAGTCACAACAAAAGATATGGCGAAAGAGCAGCTGATCTTTTTCAATGCTGACTCCGTCCAGAATCAAATCCTGAAAATGCGTTTTGAGATGGATGGCCACACACCCAATATCGTTATGCGGAGCAGCCAGATTTACACCACCCTACAATTTGTAAAAACCGGAAAATATGGCTGCTTTCTCTACTCCAGCATGACCGATAACTTTTCCACTTCCAATGTTACCGGTATCCCGCTCAATCCACCTGTCCGCATAAAAATCGGCATGGTATGGAAAAAAGCAAATATATCAGCGGCGATATGCTGACATTTCTGCATTTCACCCGCATGTATTACAAAGAACATCCGCTGATAGAAAAGTAAATCCCAAAACTTCCAATTATATGTCGATTAATTTTTCTAATAAATGCATTTTTTTTAAAAAACCATTGAAATCCATCAATTCATGTGATACTCTGTGTTACAGTGTTTTTCTACACAAAACGAATGACCGCCACCACCGTACACAAAAAGGTCCTGGCATCATTCAAAAATAAAAAACTCAGGAGAGTCTCTTCAAATCAAAAGGGAAGAGCGCCGAAGGTGTACGCAGCACACAAAATGCTGTAAATCTCTCAGGCAAAAGGATGGAGGAAAGAGTAATGTTTACACAAATCAACAACTTTATCACATGGTTTGACGGAGTCGTTTGGGGACTTCCGCTGATCATTCTGATCCTGTTCACAGGAATTCTGTTAACCACTCGGTTAGGTCTTTTACAGGTAAGGCACCTCGGAAAGGCACTGAAATTCATGGTAAAAAATGAAGAAGGCGGCGATGGTGAGGTCACAAGCTTCGGAGCTCTGTGTACTGCGCTTTCAGCAACCATCGGAACCGGAAATATCGTAGGTGTCGCAACTGCTATCGCAGCCGGCGGACCAGGAGCACTTTTCTGGATGATCGTAGCCGCATTCTTCGGAATGGCAACCAAATACGCAGAAGGACTTCTGGCGATCAAGTACCGTACCATTGACAAAGAAGGCCACGTTCTCGGCGGACCTTTCTACTACATCGAAAACGGTATGGGAAAACAGTGGAGATGGCTTGCCAAGATCTTCGCATTTTTCGGAGCAGGTGTGGGACTTTTCGGTATCGGAACCTTTACACAGGTAAACGGTATCTCATCTGCAGTTACCAATTTCTTTGACCCGGATAAAGCACACACGGTAGCACTTTTCGGAAATACATATTCCTGGGCAACTGTAGTTGCATGTCTGATACTTACCGTATGTGTAGGACTTGTCGTTCTCGGCGGAATCCAGAGAATCGCAAAGGTATCCCAGGTCGTTGTACCGTTTATGGCAGTTCTCTATGTTGCACTGGCACTGATCATTGTGATCACAAACATCACGGCAGTACCTACAGCGATCGTAACTATCGTAAAATCTGCTTTCACAGGAAGTGCACTTGCAGGTGGCGCAATGGGAACCATGGTCGTAGCTATGCAGAAGGGTATCGCCCGCGGTATCTTCTCCAATGAGTCCGGTCTTGGTAGTGCCCCGATCGCAGCCGCTGCAGCTCAGACAAAGGAGCCGGTACGTCAGGGTCTTGTATCCATGACAGGTACATTCATTGATACTATCGTTATCTGTACCATGACAGGTCTTTCCATCGTCATCACAGAGACATGGAACACAGGTCTTGAGGGTGTTGCCATCACAACAGCTGCTTTCCAGAAAGGTCTTCCTTTCCCGCCGTTTGTAGCATCCTTCTCACTGATGCTGTGCCTGGTATTCTTCGCATTCACAACAATCCTCGGATGGGATTACTACGGTGAAAGATGTCTGGAATACCTGTTCAACAGAAACAAAGCCGCAGTTACAACATACCGCTGGCTGTACATCATCTGCGTATTCATCGGACCATATATGACTGTAGCAGCTGTATGGAACATCGCAGATATCTTCAATGCCCTGATGGCATTCCCGAACCTGATCGCTCTTCTTGCCCTGAGCGGTGTGGTTGTAAAAGAAACAAAAGATTTCTTCAAAAGACATAAAAACTACGAGTAAACCCATAATGTCATATATAAAAAAGACGCGAGATCTTACATTTTTCATGTAAGACTTCGCGTCTTTTATTTTTCTGCTTTTTCTATACCAGAATCACGCCAGTGTCAGGATCTCCATCTGTCTGGTCATCTCTTCCGCATTCCTGATTTCCCCATTTCGGATATCCCTTTTCTCCACCCGGATATCTTTTCCCTTCTCACCTGTCATATGGAAAAAATTATCCTCCAGGATCATATCCGCGTCTGTAAATCCAATAGCTGTAAATGGGCTGAAGCAGCTGCTCTTCAGATGGATCACAAAGGCATCTTCCTGCTCTTCCACCTCTGCTGTAATTTCCGGCTGATCCAGTTCCAGATACTTATAGGGAACCAGCGTCTCCACATCCTGAAGTATCCTTCCATCCTTCAGGGTAACCTCCGCCTCAAGAAAGATCTCATACTTCCGTTCCTCCCACCGGGAAATATCCACTGCCAGGATCTGCCCGGATTCCTGCTGTCCCACAGATCCTTTTGCCGTGATCTTATCCAGAATGTTACACTCCATATCTTTCACATAAAAATCCACCTGATGCGGTATTTCATCCAAACTTTCATTTTCCAGATAAACCTGCATGGTATCCTCTTCCATGCACATACTCACCGCCTGTGGCCCATAGAATTTTTTTGCCATATAATGAAGTGCCTTCCAGCGACCAAAATAGTCGATACTTGCCCAGGACGCCACCGGCCAGTTATCATTGATCTGCCAGTAAAGAGTTCCCATACAGCGGCCTCTGTGACGTCTCCAGTGATCTACGCCATACTTCATGGCCATTCCCTGAAGGATCTGGCTCACATAGAGAAGCTTGCGGAAATTCTCCGGATAACGGAAATTCTCCGAAAGGTAATACAGGATCTTTCCGTTGGCTGCCGGATTCTTCTGGTGTTTCTCCATCACCCTGGAAAAAATATTCCGGTCTTTTTCTTCCGTAAAGCTCTCTACTGTTTTCAGACACGGGAAGGACTGGAAACCAAATTCCGAACAGAACCGGAAATAATGCTTCTGATAATCCGTAAAAGGCTTCTGGCCATGCCATACATCCCAGTAGTGACAGTCCCCCCGGTTCTCATCATCCGGCTCATCAAAACAACCCCCGGAACTCGGAGAAGACTGCCAGAAAAAGGTCTCGCTGTCTGCCGCTTTCACTGCTTTTGGCACCACATGCTCAAACATTTTTATGTAGTCCGCACGAAGATATTTCGACTCACTCTGCACCTCCGGCCAGTGATCCCAGGCAGATTCCATCTCGTTATTTCCGCACCACAGTCCCAGAGATGCATGATGACGGAGACGTTTTACATTTTCTGTAATTTCCTTCGTGATATTCTCTTCAAATTCTTCTGTAAGATCATAAACATTACAAGCAAACATCAGATCCTGCCATACGATCAACCCCATCTCGTCACAGAGATCATAGAAATGATCCGAAGGATAATAACCGCCACCCCACACACGGACGCAGTTAAAATTGGCACGTTTACAGGATTCCAGAAGGTACTCCTGAAGCTCCGGCGTGATCCTGGAATAAATACAGTCCTCCGGAATATAATTTCCGCCCATGGCAAAAATTTTCACGCCATTGACACAGAACGCGAACTCTTTTCCCCAGAGATCTTTTTCCTGGCTGATGGTAAGGGTACGGAGACCGATGCGCTTCGTTATGGTTTCCAGAACTGTGCCATACTCGTCCAGAAGTTCCACCTGAACTTTATATAACGGCTGATCGCCGTAGCCGTTTGGCCACCAGAGCTTCGGGTTGTGGATCGAGGATGTCAGCACTGCTGGATTATTATTCGCTGATACAGTCTCCCCCACTTTGCATACATGGGCTTCCGTTTTTCGGTCGTTAGCACCTGTTCTATGTCCACAGACGCTCTCTGCATCCTCCTGGATCGTCACTCTCACCTGACACTTATCCACAGCATCTCCGCTTACAGCCACAGTTGTACACACATCC
Source organism: Ruminococcus sp. SR1/5 (assembly GCF_000209835.1). Taxonomy (NCBI): domain Bacteria; kingdom Bacillati; phylum Bacillota; class Clostridia; order Eubacteriales; family Oscillospiraceae; genus Ruminococcus; species Ruminococcus sp. SR1/5. Next base: position 2,336,732 of record NC_021014.1, read on the forward strand.
ACAGCATTATCCCCATGCACCTGTGTGATCTTCACATCCTCAATTCTCGGATGACTGTATGCTTCCAGATAAATATCCCGAAAAATCCCGGCATCAATGGTCTGGGGGCCCCAGTCCCATCCAAACATACAATGAGCCTTCCGGATCAGCTGGTTTCCTTTCATTCCACCGCAGGGAACATAGTGGATCTCTTTATTATCTTCATACTCATAAGCTTCGATATACTTGAATACCGACCGGAATACGATCCGGATCTGATTCTCCCCGGAATGAAGAAATTCTTTCACATCCAGCTTCCAGGTACGATGCATGTTATCTGCAGATCCGGCTTTTTGCCCATTGATATAAATATCTGCAAGAGTATCCAGCCCCTCACAGACCAGAATTATTTTTTCTTCTTTCAGGATATCCTCTGCAGCCACAAATGTTCTGCTGAATTCATAATCCTTCCGGAACAGTTCCCTTGTCACATCCTCATTTGTCCGGTAAAAAGGATCTTCGATCTTCCCGGCACCATAGAGCCCGGAAAGCACAGATCCCGGAACCTGTACCTCACATAATCTGTCATTTCCTGCTTCTGCCAGCTCCCACTGGCCATTTAACATTATTTTCCTCATAAAATATATCTTCTCCTGTAAAAATCCCCTTCGCACGATCTTATATACAGGGCTGTTGTATCAGCCGTACTGTATTTTATTTATAGCCTTCCCCCATAATTCCGGTAATTCTCAATATAATCCAGGATCTCCTCCGGGTCTTTCATGAACCGGCACATACCCACAACATCTCTGGACATAAATTTTTCCCCGGCTGTGTATTCCAGGAGTGCCTGCATGCTGTCGTAATATCCCTGAATATTATAAAGAACGATCGGCCTGTCGATCCGTCCCAGACTCTTCAATGTCAGAATCTCAAAAAACTCCTCATAAGTACCAATTCCCCCAGGTACCACGATAGTCGCATCCGAGCGGCTTTCCAGCAGGTGCTTCCTCTCACGCATATTTTCAGTAAAAATAAACTCTGTACAATGCTCATACAACACTCCCGGCTGGTCAAAAAATCTCGGTGCGATACCCAGGATATAGCCTTTTTCTCTGTCAACACCCCGGGCTGCCGCCCCCATCAGCCCCTCTTTTCCACCTCCGAAAACAAGGCCGTGTCCTCGCTTTCCCATCAGCTGTCCCAGCTCTTCCGTTTTCTCATAATAGATCTTTTTCAGCTCTGCGCTGGACGCTCCATAGATACAAATATTCATGCTTCCGTCTCCTTCCCTGCTGCCTCCACAAATGCCCGGAGAAGCTTCAGCTGTTCTGAAGAATCATACATCATCTCCGGATGCCACTGCACAGCTACTGCAAATGGATGATCGTTTATCTCTGAATATAACTTTTGCCGGCCTCTGCACATGATACTGGCAAAGACCGGCTTTCCGTCATTTCCGATACATCTGGAATGCATCCGGAAATGCCTGTTATTTTATTATAATCTGACATACACATGGGGTCAAGCAATTGCCGCTGCCTAAAGCTCCCGTTTTGTTGCTGCTCACTCTGTGATCAGCAACACCTTTTTTATATTGAGAAATTTTTATGCTTATACAAGAACTTTTTCTACTGCGTCTTTCCATCCGCTGTATTTCTGGTTTTTTCCTGCGGATTCATGGAGGGGATGAACTGATTGCGGTTCTTCACCTCGAAAATGCTCTCCATTATAATTTAGGACTGATCAGTCATACAAGCCATTCTGCTCAAAATCTCTAAACAGGCTGGCTTCTCCATCATCAGCAAATGCATCTGCATCCCCCTGATCGGAGTCATCCTGTCCTCCCTGGATATATGGGATATCTGCATCCTGGGAATCCTGGGACACGCTATCCTCAGAACTGTCCTTGCTATCCTTGCTGGAACTGTCATCTTTACCAAGTTTTACAGTGAGTGTCTTCTCCTTATACTCATTGCCATCCAGAACTGCAACCGTCACATCGATCTTTTCCTTCGGCTCATAATACTGAAGCAGCTCAACCAGCTGATCGATACTGGTGATCGTTTTACCATCAAACTCTGTAATGACCATATTCTTGGTAATACCTGCATCATCGGCAGGGCCGCCCTCGGTTACCTTCGAAACAAATACACCCTGCGGGATACCATAAATCTGTACTGCCTCCGTACTTACTGTACTGCCTGTGATACCAAGGATACCATGATTATCCACTTTATCTCTTGCCTTGGCATTCATCATGTTCTCAAGAGAATCCGCAACATCAGAAATTGCAATGGCATACCCCATACCTTCAACCTCAGTAGAAGCAAGCTTGGAAGAGTTAATACCAACAACCTCACCATCCATATTCAGAAGCGCACCGCCACTGTTACCGGGATTGATAGCCGCATCTGTCTGGATCAGGTTCACGCCCTTGTTGATACTGCTGCTGTTATCTGTAGAATCACCCTCGATCTGTCCTGATGCATCTGTCTTACGGTTCTTAGCACTGACAATACCAGTAGTAACGGACTGGCCATAGCCAAGTGCATTACCGATGGCAACAACCTGCTCACCGATCTTCAGATCATCAGAGCTTCCGATCTTTGCAACAGAAATTGCATCCATTGTATCATCCGAAACATCCTTCGTTGCAACAGAAACAACTGCAAGATCCTCGCTTTCATCAAAGCCCTTTACCGTAGCCTCATAAGCATTACCATCTGCAAAGGCAACTGACAAGGTATCGGCACCATCCACAACATGATAGTTTGTGGCGATCAGTAGCTCAGAATCTGTTTTTCCGATGATAATACCGGAACCGCTTCCTTCAACTTCCTGCTCCTGGCTCGGCGCATACTGGGAACCAAACATGCTGTAATAATCCTGAACCTCCTGAACGGACTTGGTTGTGATGGCAACTACAGAAGGCATTGCCTTCTCAGCAACATCTGATACATCCAGACTGCCCTTTGTATCGGAGGATTTTGTAGCCTCTGTATCTTCGCTGTCTTTATTTGATTTTTTATCAGACTTCATAAGAGTCAGATTCTCGGAGCTATCGGTTGCCGCCTGTACGGACTGTGCACCGGAGAAATAATTTATACCTTCATATGCACCAACTCCAATGCCGCCGGCAAGTACTGCACACAGGCTGATGGTTGCACCCTTTTTCATCATTTTCTTTATTTTTAATTTTCTGTTGTTGTTCATGGTTAAGTCCTCCCTGGGAAAAAATTCTTCTCTGTTTCCTTTTGATGCTTCAAAGTATATGGGTTAATTGTGTTTACTTTGTGGGAAAAATGTGTTTTATTTGTTAAAACTTTTCACTGTCATCACAACTACAAACCACGCAACCTCAAGAAGAACGATCATTCCACCTGGTTTCAGTCCGGCATAATAGGAAAGAAACAGTCCGGCAATGGTGGTACATACCGCCACGATAATGGCACAGATCAGTGTACCCTTATAGCTTTTTGCCATCTGCATCCCACACGCCACCGGAACTACCAGCATGGAGGAAACGATCAGGGTTCCTACTGTTCGGGACGCAATGGAAACTGTCAGAGCCGTCAGAATAGTAAAAAGAAAATTAATATTCCGCACGGAAACACCGGAGATCCTTGCCGCATTTTCATCAAATCCGATATAAAACAGTTCCCTGTAAAAAAACAGCACTGCTGCCAGTACCAGCACACTGATCACAACTACCAGCGCCAGCTCTCCTTCACTGATGGACACAATACTTCCGAACAAAAAGCTGTTCAGACTGGCACCGTTTTCCACAAAGCCGGACAGCACACCGGCCAGTCCGATCCCGGCAGACATGACGATGGAGATCGCCACCTCCGAATAACGCGGGATTTTTTTGCGGATAGCCTCAATTCCAAGAGCAGCTACGATGCACATCACTACTGCACCGGCTACCGGATTCACTCCAAGTATCAGTCCCAGCACAACACCGGCCAGTGAAGAATGGGAAAGCGCATCTCCGATCATGGACATCCGTTTCAGAACAATGGTGATCCCGATGCAGGGCGTGATCACAGCCAGAAGGATTCCCACCAGAAAAGCCCTCTGCATAAATCCATACTGTAAAATACTCATACTTCGTCGATCCTCCCCTCTTCCGCTTTAAAGAACCGGTTTGCGCCTTTAAACTCACCGGAATTTCCATGAGTAACCATAAGGATCGTCAGCCCCTGTTCCTCATTCCGCTTCCTCAGAACTTCTGCAAGTGTTTTCACAGAAACCATATCCATTCCTGTGGTAGGCTCATCCAGGATCAGGATCTTCGGTTTTCCTGCCAGTGCACGTGCCAGCATAACCCTCTGCTGCTGTCCTCCGGAAAGATCTCCGATCCTTCTTTTCCAGAACTCTTCCATTTCCATTTCCGCAAGTGCGGCTTTCAAACGCGGGATCTCTTTTTTTGCCCGGAAACGTGCCTTCCAGGAAGAGGAATACACACCTGTCATCATGATCTCTTCCACAGTCGCCGGAAAATTCTGGTTTCTGCTGATACTGTTCTGTGGAACATATCCCAGATCTCCCTTTCCGAATGTGGCAGAAATATCTTTTCCATTTACAGTGATACTTCCCTCCTGCGCCTTCAGTTCGCCCAGAAGAAGCTTCAGAAATGTACTTTTTCCACTTCCGTTTTCACCGGTAAGGATGGCATAATCGCCATCCTTCACCTCCAGGTTCACCTGATCCAGCACAGGTGTCCCTGTATAGTGAAACGAAAGATTTTCTATCAAAATTCCCATAATTTCTCCTTTTTTGTTACAGCTACTGTCCTGCACCTTCAGTTCAATGCCTTCCTGAGTGCCTCCAGATTCTTCCTCATCACAGAAAAATAATCCTCTCCGGCCTCGATATCCTCCTCACTTAATCCCTCGATCGGATTCAACACAGCAGTCACCGCATCCACTTCCTTCGCCACTGTCTTCGCCACCTTGGGACTTGCCAGCTCCTCAAAAAATATGGTATGGATGTCGTATTTTTTCGCATACTCGATCACTTCCTGCATCTTGGCAGGATCAGGCTCTGAATCCGGTGTCAGCCCTTCGATAGCCAGCTGCTTCAGATCATAGGCATTGCATAGATATCCAAAAGCCTCATGCGCCACTATGATATCCCGGCTCTTCGTACCTTTCAGACCATCTCTGAACTCCTGATCCAGCTCATCAAATTCACCGGCATATTTCTCATAATTTGCTTCATAATAATCACCGTTCCCAGGATCAGCCTTTACCAAAGCATCCCTGATATTCTTCATTTCCTGCTTTGCACGCATAGGATCAAGCCAGACATGAGGATCTTTTCCTTCATCACCATGAGCATGATCATGTCCTCCATCCAGAAGCTCCACACCATCCGATGCCTCAGACACAACCAGATCCTGATTCTCCAGAGTATCCAGTACATCCTCCGCCCAGTGCTCCAGATCCGCACCATTATAGACAAACACATCTGCATCTTCAAGATTCCGGATATCCATTGCCGCCGGCTCCCAGTCATGAGGCTCCGTTCCCGCCGGAACCATATCCTTCACCTGGATCCTGTCGCCCCCTACCTTCCGGGCAAAATCATACATGGGATAAAAGCTGGCCATCACCTTCAGTCGGCCATCCTCCACAAATGGCTGTCCCACCGTTCCGGCCCTGTGCAAACCATATCCGGTCACACCGCCCACAACAAGAAGCGTCACCGCCAGAACTGCTGCCGCTGTCATCTTCCCTCTGTTAACATTCATTTTTTAAGCCTCCTGCAGCTGTCACAATATCCATAAAAGATCGTCCGGCTCTGATCGATCTCAAATCCGTGTTCATCCAGCACATGTCCCACAAAATGATCGATACATCCACACTGCAGAGGAATCGTATGCCCACATTCCAGACACACAAGCTTACCGTAATTCTTCCGCTCCTCATCACGTATAAAACGATACTGGGCAGGCGCTCCCTCCACAGACGGAACCTTCAGCACCGCTCCCTCCTTCTGCAGCCGCTCCAGTCCTCTGTATACCGTTGTCCTTCCGATCTGGATCTCTTTTCCACGAAGGAGCTCCATAAACTGATCTATGGTATAAAATGTATCTCCATATTCCTGCAGGCATTCCAGAATTATTTTCTGCTGCCTGGTGCTGTATTTCATTTTTTCTTCCATTATATTTCCTACTCTCTTCTATCAACTGCACCTTACATGGCAGATTTGAATTTGAAAACCGTTTTCATATTACATTCAAATAAGAATTTCGTCAAGATATTTTTGAAGGGAAATAATTTTTGGTATGTTCTTATAAAAGCACTTTATCTCTACCTTCTTTTATGATAAAATATAACCAAGACTTAACCAATAGAAAGAAGGTAGACCTCTATGAAATCACAGCGACTGGACATGATCGAAGAATATGTGCTGGAGCATAAGAACGCTTCTCTCGATACATTATGTGAGAAATTCAACGTATCCAAAAACACCATCAGAAGAGATGTCGATATCCTTCTGAAACGTGGCAGTATCATGAAAGTATATGGCGGTGTCGCAGCACTCGAAACTCCACAGACTCTTCCCCTTCTGTCTTACGAAGAGCGTGGCGGACGTTTTCCTGACGAAAAGAAAGAAATCTGCCGCCGTGCCGCAGAGCTTGTGGCAGAAGACGATACCATCTATATCGATACAGGTACAACCTGCCTGAACCTGGTTGATTTTATTGCAGATAAGCACTGTACGATCCTGACCAACAGCCTGCTTATCTTCAACAAGGCAGCATCCTATCCGAACCTGGATATCATTTCCGTTCCCGGAAAGCTGAACCGCAAGACCCTGTCCTTCACAGGACCGGATATCAATGATTATCTGCAGACCTACAACATTTCCATGGCTTTTATGGCCTGCACAGGTGTAACCATGAAGAGCGGACTTACCAATGCCAGCGCAGAGGAATACATCACCAAAAAAGCCATCGCAGAGAATGCCAACAGCATGATCCTTCTTGCAGACCATTCCAAATTCGGCCGGATCTCGCTTATGACCTATTCTTCCATGGAAAAGCTGGACGCCATCGTAACCGACCAGCCACTTCCTGAAGAATACGACAGCTTCTGCCAGGAGCACGGCATCCGTGTTATGACGATCGATTAAATCGGATATTGACCCTAAAAAACGGTGCATCTGCCGGAAATCCAGCAGATGCACCGTTTTTGAATATGCTCATTTCATTAGAGGATTTTATCTGAAAGGCAGATCTTACCCGATCTGCCTTTCAGTGTCATAAATTTATTTATGAAGCTTTCTTAAGCCTCAGTACTTCCTTCCCATGTGCCGACCTTTCTCTTTCCGGCAGCTTCATCGAACCAGTGTGTTGTAACTGTTTTTGCTCTTGTGAAGAAACGATAGCCGTCTTTTCCGAGAACGTGCAGATCACCGAAGAAGGAATCCTTGTTTCCGGAGAATGGGAAGTATGCTGTCGGAACCGGGATACCTACATTGATTCCTACCATACCGCCATCTGTCTCCATAGCGAATTTACGGCTGTAATATCCGCTCTGTGTAAAGATACAAGAACCATTTGCAAATGGATTGGCATTCATGACTGCGATGCCTTCCTCGTAATCCTTTACTCGTTTGATACAGGTTACCGGTCCGAAGATCTCACGGTTTCCAACTGTCATCTCAGGTGTTACATGATCAAGAATTGTCGGTCCTACGAAGAATCCGTTCTCATATCCCGGAACTACTACATTACGTCCGTCAAGTACAAGCTCCGCACCCTCATCGATACCCTTCTGGATCCAGTTGCAGATCTTCTCCTTATGACCTGCATTTACAACCGGGCCGAGATCGGTATCTTCATCATATGCACAGCCAAGCTTCATAGCCTCTGCTTTTTTCTTAAGAAGTGAAACAAATTCGTCTGCGATACTATCCTGTACGCATACAACCGGAAGAGCCATACATCTCATACCTGCGCATCCGTATGTAGAGTTGATGATCGCATTAACAGTAGCCTCAAGGTTGCAGTCCTCAAGTACAAGTGCATGGTTCTTTGCCTCACACTGTGCCTGAACTCGTTTGCCATGAGCTGCTGCCTTGGAATATACCTGTTTACCAACACCTGTTGTTCCTACGAATGTAACAGCCTTTACTCTCTCATCTGTAAGAAGGATATCAGCCTCTACACGGCTGCAGGTCACAAGGTTTACAACACCCTTCGGGAATCCGCCCTCTGTATAGAAGAGCTCCATAATCCTCATAGCTGTAAGTGGTGTCTGGGAGCTTGCTTTCAGTACTACTGTATTTCCACATGCAATGGAAAGCGGAACCATCCAGCCCCATGGGATCATTGCCGGGAAGTTCATCGGAACAATACCAGCAGTTACTCCAAGTGGTTTGCGATATGTAGCTGTATCATATCCTGTAGTTACCTGCATTGCAGCATCGCCCTGGATCATTGTCGGAAGTGCACATGCCTCTTCTGTAGGCTCAATTGCTTTCTGAACATCTCCTCTTGCCTCTTTGATGTTCTTTCCGAGCTCTTTTGCACAAAGTACGGAAAGTTCTTCCTTATGAGCATAAAGAACATCTCTCCATCTGAACATATACTGCTGTCTCTTTGCAAGAGAAAGTGAGGACCATTCCGGGAATGCAGCCTGTGCGGAAGCGATCGCCTCTTCTACCTCATCCGGTGTACAGCAGGGAACCTGCGCGATCACCTCACCTGTACTGGAATCTGTAACATCCATGTATTTCTCTGCCTTTGACTCTTTCCACTCACCGTTTACACAGTAACCCATTTTTTGATCTCAGCCATTTTAGGATACTCCTTTCGTGCTTACCTTTTTATTCTTAATTTCATAAAAATTTTAGTCATTCTCGTTTTGTTCTGGCCACATATTATCATTTATTTTTAATTTTGTTAATATAGTATGGTTATATTTTAAGTATATTTTCAAAATTATGTGTTAATTTATTCACATTTCATGGTATTCCATGTTCCCTGTATAAACTCTTGAAACGCATGCATTTACAGCCATAAAACTGCATAGTGTCTTGTCGTTTTTTATTCCATTGTGAGAGCAAAAGTTACTCATTTTTGTTATTTTCATAACACACCATTCCACACACACTATTTATTGCTTCCAGCTACGCTGAGGCTTTTAGACCTGTGCAATCGGATTCACAGACAAGTAAGGGGTATCGTTGTTCTGTTACAATTACAGATTCCTCTGCTCCCGGCATATTTTCTCTGTATTTTCCAGGAACAAGGAAATACATCTGTGCGTCCCTTGCGGACGCACTCATTTTCACGACCACTCGCTTCTTTTCACGGCTTATTGCACCTTTACATACAATCCTGCGCCTGCTTATCTGATCTACAGCATTTTCATAAATTACTGCAGCAATCAAAAAAACAGGATACGGTTATCGTATCCTGCCTTAGCTTTTCATTTTCTGTTTTTCACATATTTCTGCCTAACCAAATATGGTCTGCACCAGCACCATATAAAACACCGTTCCCCCTCCTATGCTGAGCAATGTACTCTTCTTCCATTTATGTAATACCACAATGAACAGTATTGCGATCAGCTCCGGCAGTCCGTAATGCGTACTTTCCGGCACATCCTTCAGACAAAATACCACCAGCAATCCGATCACTGCACAGGGCAGCACTTTTCCCAGATAGGTGATCACAGCCGGCGGTTCCTTTCCTTCCGGGAATATGATAAACGGCAAAAATCGCGTTGTCATAGTCCCCAGGACCACTACCACAACCGTTATGATCTGCTGTGTTATTGTCATAGTCATTCCTTATCCCTCCTGTCCGGCTATATCCCAACTGTCATGCCTAATATTCTCCTGACTTCTGTATACGTTCTTTTTTCTCTTCTCCTCATGCTTCTTCATTCCCAGGAAGCATAAAACGATCGATGCCATTGACGGAAGGATAAACTTCCCGCTTCCAAAGATCACCAGGCAAATTACAGAGCATACAATTCCGACCAGCGCCGGCTTATGATCTTGTGCATCTTCCCACTGATCAATGAACATAACCACAAACAGCGCAGTCATGACAAAATCCAACGATGTACGTCCCTTCTGTTTTACAATTTCCACAGCTGATGCTGACCGTCCATGGTAACAAGATCTCCCTCATTGATATCTCTTTCATACAGGAGGCCGTCATCATGTCGCAGACTCGTTTCATTTCCATTTTCATCTTCCATCAGCACTACTGACATAAGTGCTTCACCCGGCTGCCGCTCTTCACAGCCGAAATCCATGTCTTCTTCTATCTTCAGAACCTTATACTGCATGATCAGATTTCCTCAAGCAGCACATCGTTAACAGCCTCATAAGCGTCCTCAAGCGCATCCAGTGCCTCTGTCAGCGTGTCCATCTTCCGGCTGTCCGCATTTTCTTCCTCATAGGCTTCTATCACTTCAGCCATTACATCCTTCAGCTCTTCCAGTGAGTTTGCAATGTCCTGCAGCTTCTGATCTTTGTCCTCTTTTGATGTGATATTTACGATCTTACTCATAATCCTTCCTCCTGTCGCTTTACTCTCATTCTTTATTCTGATCCTTTATTCTGCATATATCATGTTTTGCATGTCATACTCCACATTTACCCATTGTACCATATCCTGCACGCAGATGCATCGGATATGTTTTCTATCCGCTTTATATAATACCACCGAATTCATAAAAAATTTGGTAAAATCTTACCAAATTACCCGTCTTAGTCTGTTTATACTGATTTTTCCACTCCGGTCTGGTATAATCGATCTAAAGGAGTTTTTCAATTTACAAAACACTCCTTTCCCATTACAAGGAGGCATATTGCCATGAAAGAAAAAACCGACACCTTTAACCAGGGAAAAAGATATTTCTTTTATATTCTGATGTTCGCCATCCTTGGCTGGTTCATTTTTATGCAGATCTTTGGTGCGGATGAACGTTCTTCCGACACCTCAGCAGCCTCTGTGATCTATTCCGGTACCGTTACCTGGCAGAAACCGGATGGAACCACCCAGGAAATCTCCGTTCCGGGCACCTACAAGGTTCCCGTCGGTGACACGATGGTCCTCACCATCCAGCTTCCCGATGATCTTACAGATACCTGCTTTGCCATCCGTTCTTCCTTGCAGGATGTGAATTTTTATGTAGAGGACAACCTCAGGACCAGCTACTCCACGCATAAAACAAGGCTTGTGGGCAAAAACTCCGCCAGCCGTTATGTTTTCTGCCCGGTTTATGCGTCCGATGCCGGCAAAGAGCTCCGTATTGAACTGACCACCTACACCTCCAATTACACCGGAGTTGTCAATCCTGTTTACTGCGGAAACAAGGCAGATATCTGGATATATATTTTCAGCAGATACGGACTGGAAACCTACATTGCTTTTTTTATCCTGTTTGCCGGAATCGTCACGATCCTGTTCAGTTTCGCTTTGGGATTGGTCTATCATACACGATTTGACACGGAATATCTTGGATGGTGCATGGTTATGGGCGCCGTCTGGATGCTGGGTGAATCCAAGCTCCGTCAGTTCCTGGTCCCCAACGCTTCCGCTCTCGGATCTCTGTGCTTCGTTATGATCCTTTTGTGTCCGCTCCCGATCCTGTTTTTTGCGGACAGTCTCCAGAAAGGGCTGCATCACAGATTTTATGTCTGTCTTGGAAGCATCGCAATGATAAACTTTGCAGTCTGTACGATCCTCACTGCTGCAGGTATCGCAGATTATATCGAAACCATGCCTGTAAGTCACGGAATCCTGGCGATCACCGTTGCCACAATATTTGTACACCTTTTCCAATATATACGCACCGAAAAAAACAAGGCCGACCGGCTTTTGCTCATTGGTCTGCTGGCAGCGATCCTGTGTATTGCCGTTGAGGCAACCTCCGTATACTTTGTCACATTAATGTCCGGACTGTTTGTGGGCGCCGGCATGCTGATCCTGCTCTTTGTCAATATTGTAAGAGCCATCAAAAATGTCCAGGATATAGAACTGAAACGCCAGCAAAGCGAAATCCGCAAAAACCAGGAACAGAATGAAAAAATGTCTCTGCAGATGATACAGACCCTTTCCACCACCATTGAGGCAAAGGATGCGTACACCCGCGGTCATTCCTACCGGGTTGCACAATATGCGGCCCTGATCGCAGAGGAGCTGGGCTGGACACCGGAGGAGATCCTGAATCTGAAACGGGCTACTCACCTTCACGACATCGGAAAGATCGGTATCCCGGATCCGTTCCTGAACAAACCGGCACAGCTGACCGATGATGAATACAATCTTATAAAAAAACACACCGTCATCGGCGCCGAGATCCTGAAGGATATAACCCTGATCCCGCATGCGGCAGAAATCGCAAGAAGTCACCATGAACGTTATGACGGAAAAGGCTATCCGGACGGGCTGGCCGGAACAGAAATCCCCATCCATGCCCGGATCGTGGCTGTTGCCGACTGCTACGATGCCATGAACTCCCGCCGAATCTACCGTAATGCGCTTCCACCGGAGGTTGTTTACGAAGAATTCCGCAAAAACCGTGGTACACAGTTCGACCCGGAGATCACAGACATTTTTCTGAAACTGCTCAATGAAAAACGGCTGCCTCAGTGGGATCCTTCCCAGGAAGAACCGGACACCTATAACCTTCCGGATATGCAGCTTACCGTCAGCAAATTCATCTCGGACATAATGGCCACCATAAAAAGTCAGGAAGACGCAAAAAGCTATGATTTCCTTACCGGTCTTCCCATGCGTAACCTGGGCGAACGTCTTACCGCGGAATTTATGCAGACACATGATGGATGTCTGGTATTCCTTGATATGGACAACCTGAAAAAGATCAACGACATCTATGGCCACAAAGCCGGCGACCGTGCACTGAAATGTCTTGGAAAGCTGCTTCAGAAACGGGCAGATCAGGGAATTTCCTGCAGACTTGGCGGAGATGAATTCCTGATGTTCCTTCCGGACACAGATCCTGATTCCCTATCTCTGCAGATGGACGATCTGTTCCAGAAATTTCACACCATCACTACCGATGATCCGGAACTCCGGTTTGCCACACTGTCCGCAGGCCTGTGTCTGTGCAGCACCGATGATTCCTTTGAGGACTGCTATTCCAAAGCAGATAAAGCTCTGTATTACGTAAAACAAAACGGCAAAAACCAGTTCTTTTTCTACCAGCAGATCGACCGCAGCACTCTTGCGGCATCCGGTTCCGGAAAGGATCTGGCGCTTGTGGCAGAGTCCCTTCAGAAAAGCGGCATCTATGTAGGTGCTCTTGATCTGAATTACCGGGATTTCGCACGACAGTATGAATACATGAGTCAGCTTGTCACACGCAGCCAGTGCAGATGTTATCTGGCGATGATCACCATCGAGACACTTGTGGATACAGTTCCTGATATCGAATCCATTGAGCAGGCTCTGGAGTATATGGAACAGGCCATCCGGCAGAATATCCGCCGTGTGGATATCTGTACACGCTACAGTTCCCTGCAGTATCTCATCATACTGTTTGAGCCTGACGAAACGCATATCCCGGACATCATAGAACGTATTTTTACCCAATATTACTGTCAGTGTGACAGCCATGATTTCCAGCCATCCTATGAATACCTGGAAATATCTCCACAGGAGTTATAAATACTCCCATGGCATGGACATGATAAAGCCATAACGAAAAAGAGGCCGTCAAGTACGGCCTCTTTTTCGTTAGAATTTTGCAAAATATCATTAAGACGTGGCTCTGGAATTTTCCTGCATGAAACTTTTTCCGTATGTTCGATACAGATAAACCGCCATGAAAATAGTCACGGCTTCTGCCAGCGGCATCGTCATCCAGATGCCTGCAACCCCTATAAGCTTTGGCAGGATCAATATGAACACAGCCACCAGGATCAAAGAACGCATTGATGAGATCAATGCCGAAATAAAACCTTTTCCCAGGGCAGTAAAATATCCGGAAAGAAATACATTTAAACCAATAAACAGGAAAACCGGACTAAACAGCTTCAGGCCATCCCATGTCAATGTAAATACATTTCCGTTCCCGACGAATAAATGGATGATCTGTTTTCCAAATACAAGCGATACTGTAAGGATCAATACTGAACTGATGGCAATCGTAATAAAACTATATCGTGTTATTTCTCTGATCTTATCATGATTTTCAGAGCCATAATTATAGCTTATGATCGGAGCTGCTGCAACGGCAATTCCCATATAAAAAGCGATGAAGAAATAGTAAATATACATAATGATCGTCACAGCCGCAACTCCATCTTCACCAAAATATTGCATGATAATAAGATTAAATAAAAATGTAGTGATCCCGGTAGACATCTCCGTCAGCATTTCACTGCTTCCATTGGTGCAGGATTTCAGAAGAACACTCATGTCGGTCTTCGGTCTGCAAAACCTTATATGGCTGTATTTCAGAAAATAGATAAAGCCGATCAACATGCTTACTGTAATGGAGAGAAATGTTCCCCATGCAGCTCCAAGCGTTCCCAGTCTGAATACAGCCACAAAAATATAGTCGAAAACAATATTAAAAGCCAGACCTGTCAGAGACATGATCATTCCGATGTACGATCTCCCATCCGTCCTCACAAGATATTCAAAAAATAGCTTGAATGACATCGAAACCGATCCTAAAAATATGACAAATGCGTATGGCACCACATGCTCCATCAGGCGCTCACTGCTTCCTAAAAAATACAGATCGGTTTCAGAAAAAGGATTCCCACAGCTGTAAAAGCAACTGAAAGTACGAACAGCACGATCGTGATAAAAGTAAATATCTCATTTGCTTCCTGTTCTCTTTTTTGTCCCATCCGCTCTCCTATGATGGCACCTGATCCCGTTGCAAGCATGACAGATGTTCCGAAAATAACACAGGTGATCGGAATAACAATATTAATTCCTGCAAGCGCGTCAGAGCCTGCATACCGTGATACAAAAAATCCATCTATCGTTGTATAAAATGATAAAAAGATCATGGTCAGCACTGATGGAACCAGATATTTTAAAAATTGAGGATAAGACATTTTTGCCTCAAAGTATTTCATTTCTATAAAAGCCTCCTGCTTAGTTACATAATCAGTCAAAATCTCTGGTAATGTTCGTAAGCCATTTATTTCTGAAATAGTGGATGAACACCACAGGCATTTTTTCGAACTCATCCAGGGTCATTATAAAATATACCCAGACAGGCGGCAGTTTTAAAACATATGCTGCAAGGAAGGTGAGAGGAACTGCAACAAGCCACATAAATATGGAATCTACGATCATTCCGAACCTGGAATCGCCACCTCCTCTGAAGCATCCGCATATAAGACAGGTATTGATACCCTCTCCTACAAGACGCCAGGTTGTCATGATTATAAAAATACCAAGATAATAAATGGCTGTCTCTGTCAGTTTATCCCGGTAGAAGTCCAGTATCATAGGGCGGACTGCCAGAATAATGGCACATCCGATGAGACTTACGATAATTGTTATTCTCAGCATACGTTTCCCATATTCTCTGGCTGTATCCTTGTGATCTTTACCAAGCTCCTGGCTGATAATGATGGTAGTAGCGTTGGCAAAACCGCGACAGGCGATGGCACCAATGTTTACCACCATAACAGCAACTGCATTTGCAGCAACCATATCATCGCCAATGTGGCCAAGGATCGCTGCGAACGCTGAACTGGCAAAGCTCCAGACAACATCATTTATCACAGCCGGAGAAGCAATTTTCATAAAGTCCCTGAACAGAATACCGGATTTCGCACAGAAATATTTTATCCGAAATCTGACATCGGAGCTGTTTAATGAATAGATGAGACAGATCAATACCTCTGCGATCCTGGCAATAACAGTACCAAGGGCAACACCGGTAACACCAAGCTTTGGAAGTCCAAACAGGCCAAAGATAAAGGTGGCATTACAAAATACATTGACGCAAAGCGATACAATGTATGTAACAGAAGGCAGCATTATTTTTCCGACACTTCGAAGGGCACTCATGAAAACCTGAGAGAAGCCCATAAACATAAAGGAAAATGAGACCACCTTCAAATACTCGCTGCCGGCAGCAATCGTATCCGGACTGTTTGTAAAAATCTTCATGATCGTAGTCGGCATGGAAAAGGAGATAACGAAAAATACAAGAGAAACGATCAGTGAGATCCGCTCCGCCAGGCCGAGAATCTTTTCTACTGTCTTTTTATCACCCTTTCCCCAGTACTGGGCACATAAAACCGAAGTACCTGTAGCCATACCATAATACAAACAGAAAAGAATAAATGTGTACTGGTTGGCAAGAGATGAAGCTGACATGGCAGTCTGGCTTACATATCCTAGCATTACAGTATCCGCAACATTTACTAATGTTCCGATCAGATTTTGGATCATGATCGGAAATGCTAATTTTGATGCATATTTTAAAAAATCTTTTTTATTCAGCATCGGTCAGATCCTCCGTGAATTCCGATAAGATATTTACTTATAAAGAACAGTATATCATATACCCTACAAAACCGCGAGGTTTTTTCAGTACTCTTTCCAATATAATCCTCAATTGTATACTATATTTCACCCTCTGGTCATATTTCCATTGTACATAAAAAACAATATCACTTTAACGCAAAAAATCATTCTATTTTTTCACTTCTATGATATAATATTTTATTGCGAAACTAATAAAACGAGGTGAACCAGGTGAAGAAAAAACAATTGTACCTCTTATCGTTTTTTTACTGGGCATATGCCTTGTTGGTTTAATTGTATACAAAATAGACTCACATGAAACTGAACAACAACACATAAAAGCACAATTAAATGCAACAACCTACGGCGAACGTATAAAAATGAGATTACAAATGGAATTGCGATCACAGATACGCTAAAGCAGGTCCTGATCAGTGAAAACGGAAAGATCAGTCAGTTTGACACAATTGCGGAAAATATTATGTCTGACGTTATTGAAAGCATACAGCTTGCTCCGGATGGTAATGTAACAGATATTTATCCTTCTGAGGGAACGGAAGCGAGTAAGATCAATCTGCTCCAGGATAAAGATTGCAGCAAAATTTCCTGTTACGCAAGAGACAATCACGTGATCATTACACAAGGTCCTTTCGATTTAAAACAGGACGGCTGTGGAATTGCTGTCCGCAATCCAGTCTACCTGAAAGATGAAAACAACCAGGAATATTTCTGGGGATTTACCATTGTTATCCTACGTGTTCCTGACATTTTTTCAGATGCGATCAGTGCACTTTCGGATTTCGGATATGAATACAGGCTCTCAAAAACCGACGCTCCCTGGAACGATACTTATAAAGTTGTTTATCAGTCAGACGACCAATTAACTCCTACTGTTTCTTATGGTTTTACGATAGGGGAAGAGAACTGGACATTAGAAGTAGCTCCTGAAAGCGGATGGAGAAACCTTAGATTACTGGTAATCGTCGGCGGAATGTTTACTACTGTCGTTTTACTTTTCTCAGGTCTTACCCGGGTATGGTTAGTATCGAAAGAAAATAAAAACAAATTTCAAATACTGGCACACACAGATTCTCTCACCGATATTTACAACCGCTATGGATTTGATGAATTAGCCGAAAGGATGATCACTAAAAATCCAAAATCGCATTTTGTGGCCGCACTCCTTGATATTGATGACTTTAAGTTTATTAATGATATTTACGGACATGTCTATGGAGACAGGGCATTAAAGAGTCTTACAGATAGCATGAAGGCTTTTTTCCCAAAAAACACATTACTGGGAAGAAACGGTGGCGATGAGTTCTGCATTCTTCTGCCGGATCATACCTATAAAGAAGCGGGAGAACTGCTGCTACAATTTACCAAGCTTCCAAAGACATTTTCATGCAAGGGAAAAGAATATCCGTTTTTTATTTCTCTCGGATATGCAGAATATCCAACCTTTGCATCCAGCCGTTCACAGCTTATGCGCTGTGCAGATGCAGCACTTTATGAAATAAAGCTTCACGGAAAAAACGGATGTATGGCTTACAGGGAGGGGCTCCGGTCAGGAGTCCGCAAACAGCTCGGATTTGCATTCAAGGATATCTCTGAACACCTTCCGGGTGCATTTATCATATACAGAGCGGACAAAGATGATGATGAACTCCTGTATGCAAACCATGAGTTCCTTCAAATGACCGGATATAAAACTATAGATGAACTCTTCAGCCTTACAAATAAAAGCTTCCACAACCTGATCCGTGAGGATGAACAGCAGCAGATAGAAGCAAGCATCTGGAAACAGATCGATGCCGGCAATAAGAATGATTACATCCACTTTCATCTTCGAAAAGCTGACGGCACTTACCTTTCTGTTCTTGATCACGGAAGGATTGTAGACAGCCAGCAATACGGAAGAGTATTTTATGTATTGTTTATGGACTGGGAAGCCATGCATGTTCATTACAGTGATAAATTTTCCGGCTAAGGTACAGACATCTCAGTCTGTATCTTAGCCGGCTGTTTTTTTCCTGAACAATTCAACATCTTATAATATGTATTCCATCTGCCTTTCTTTTGTCCGCATTCCCATTTTTTCATAAAATTTTTCTGCTGAAGTATTTCCTGCCCACACATTCAATGTCACTTCATAGCATCCTAGCTGCTTTGCTTTATTTTTTACATATTCAAACAGGCTTTCCCCAATATGCTGACCTCGTGTCTCCTGATCGACACACAGGTCATCTATAAAAAGAGATTTAAACGGTACCATATTGTTTGAAAAAGGCTGCTCCTTTAATTGACAAAATGCATACCCCACACAAACATCAGCCTCATCCGCTGCAACATATATTGGCTTTTCTTCATTTTTCAAAAGCTCTGTCAATTCGTCTGTCGTATATTTTGTTGTGCCCGGAATAAAAATATCAGGCCTTATATCTGCATGGATCTGCAGCACCTGTCCTAACAATTCCAGGATCCTCGGAATATCTTTTTCTTCTGCTTTTCTGATGAGCATTTTTTTCCTCCTATTTTTCAATAACTGATTTCATAGATTCTTTATACATACACCATAATACCATCGTGTGAACGCTTATAACAATAGAATCTCTTTAAGCAGTCTCACTTTCCTTTTGCATTATAATGAAAAAGTTTATCGTTTTCCGTGATGTATATCACATTTTTATTCCTGAATCCGTATCATTACAGACAGTCAGCTCAAAATGGTTTCTGTTTGTTTTTATAAGTCCTTCTTTTTGCAGCTTTGATATCTCCGAAGACATTGCCGCACGGTCAATGCAAAGATAATCTGCCAGCTGCTGCCGGTCAAAAGGAATATCAAAGGATAACGATGCCTGTCTGATAGATACCGACGACAGATAGGACAACAGCTTATCCCTTGTCGTTCGCTTGCCCACATGTGTGATCTTATCGTTGAGGATCAGGATCTTATTTGCCAGGACACCGACCAGGTTACGGATCAGCTTCTGATGATGCTCACATACTATTGGGCAGGAAACCAGAAGCCTTTGAACATTTAATAAAATAATCTCACAATCTTCGTCTGCTACCACACTGACATTCAGAACAGCTCCCGGACTTGCTGCATATGGTTCACCAAAAAAATCTCCCGCATGACATTTTGACAGAATATTCCGATGTCCCCACAGGTCTTCCTGAATAACAAGAACACAGCCTGCCACCACAAGTCCCATTACTTCGGTAGAGTCTCCGGCTCTGAAAATATAAGAATCCCGTTTTCTGGAGATCGTTGCTGCATTTACACAATGCAGTATGGATAATATCTCATTATCAGTAAGACCTTTAAAGAAAGGGCTCGTTCTTAGAATGGGTAAATATTTTTTCAAAATTAATCCTCCTGTTGGAAATCAAACATACACGTTGTAATTATTATACTATACTCCTAACAGAAACCAAGGATAAATACTACTGGTCGAGGATAAAATAATAAGAAAGATCCTTCGAAAAAATCACAGAATAAAAGGAGAATACAATAATGGATAAAAAATGTTTTGTTTTCAGTGTGAACAGACTGTCGGGTGTACCGGCTGCACCGGAAATTCCGGTGTCTGTGGAAAAAAGCAGATACAGCGAAATTACAGGACGAACTGACAGGTGCGTTGATCAGTCTGGCTAAAGCTGCCGACAGCACGGAAACTATTTCAAAAAGAACCGGACAGATCATAATCGAAGGACTGTTTACTACAGTTACAAATGTAAGTTTTGACAATGCAGCAATCGAAAATATGATACAAAAAGTCAGAGCTGAAAAAGAAAGACTGGCTCCTGACTGCAGAACAAAGGAATATGATCTTCAGCAGCTGTGGAATGCCAATGAAGATATCCGCTCCTTGAAATCTCTTATTCTCTTTGGTATCCGCGGAATGGCTGCCTATGCCTATCATGCAAATGTTCTGAATTATGAAGATGCCGAAGTGAATCAGTTCTTCTGCGAGGCATTATCTAAGATCGGTTATGAAGAAAGCACAGAAGCACTGCTTTCCACAGTACTCAAAACAGGAGAGATCAATCTGAAGTGCATGGCACTTCTTGATAAGGCAAATACAGAAACCTATGGAACACCAGAGCCAACTGATGTTACACTTACGGTAGAAAAAGGGCCTTTTATTGTCGTGACCGGACATGATCTGAAAGATCTGCAGCTTTTACTTGAACAGACTGAGGGAAAAGGAATCAATATCTATACACATGGTGAAATGCTCCCTGCCCATGCCTATCCATTCTTAAAGAAATACTCTCACCTGAAAGGCAATTTCGGAACTGCATGGCAGAATCAGCAGAAAGAGTTTGACCATCTTCCGGCCCCGATCCTCTACACTACCAACTGTCTGATGCCTCCAAAAAGCAGCTACGCTGACAGAGTGTTTACAACAGAAGTGGTTGCCTTCCCGGGAGCTGTCCATATTGACGAGAAGAAAGATTTCACACCGCTTATTGAAAAAGCACTGGAGCTGGGTGGTTACAAAGAAGATCGGACGTTCTCCGGTATCAACGGTGGTAATAAAGTGACAACTGGTTTTGGTCATGCAGCTATCCTGTCCCATGCAGGTACTGTGGTAGAAGCCGTAAAATCAGGCGCGATCCGCCATTTCTTCCTGGTTGCCGGCTGTGACGGTGCCAAGCCAGGTCGAAACTATTATACGGAATTTGTGAAACAGACACCTTCTGACAGTATCGTTCTCACCCTGGCATGTGGAAAATTCCGTTTCAATGATCTCGATCTGGGAGAGATCGGTGGTCTGCCACGACTGATGGATATGGGTCAGTGTAATGATGCTTATGGTGCGATCCAGGTTGCTGTGGCACTTGCAGATGCATTTGGATGTTCTGTAAATGAGCTTCCGCTTTCCTTCGTACTCTCCTGGTATGAACAGAAAGCAGTCTGTATCCTGTTAACCCTCCTGCATCTGGGTATCAAAAATATCCGCCTTGGTCCTTCTCTTCCGGCGTTCCTGTCTCCTAATATTCTGAACTTTCTGGTTGAAAATTATGGCATTGCACCTATCACCACACCGGAAGAAGATATCAAAGCACTGATGAACCAGTAAAAGTAAATTTTTCAAAGCCTTTACAAAATCAACAAAGCCGATACAGGATTCCAAAAGTCCTGCATCGGCTTTATTTACAGGTCTAAAGACTCGGATCAGCCGACAACACTTTTAAACATGTGCAGCGATATTCTGATGGAGTTAAATGATAACGTTTTTTAAACAATCTGCAAAAATAATCAACGTTATGAAATCCGCTTTCATAAGCGATCGTTTTTACTTTTTTATTCGTATTTTTCAATAACCAGGAAGCTGCCTGAAGTCGATATCCTATCAGATAATTAACCGGTGTAGTATGTAAAAAACGGTGGAACAAATTAAGTGCAGTACTTTTGCTGATTCCTATATACGAAGCAATTTCATCCAGAGACAAATTGCGATTATAGTTTTCATGTATATATTGCATGATCAACTGCACTCTTTTCTGTGCAACTTCATCCACTGTCTGTACATCTCCTTTATCAGATAACTTTACATTTTCATAAAAAGTCAGCCATAAATCCTGCAGCAATGCCAAAGTAGCAAGTTCTCTTATTTTCTCATTCCTCTGTATTTCCATTATTTTTATCATAGTTTGTATGATCTTTGTTTGCCATAGTTCATCAGGCTGAAAACGCTGGAAATATATATTCGATGAAATGATTGGCAAGATATATTTCTTATAGATCAGGCTGTTCTCCGGCGCAATAAATTCCGGCATACATACAAAGTTAGGAATGATACCACCTGATGATGCGTAAAAGCGGTGCAATATTTTAGAATTAATAAAAATTGCTTCTCCTTCTGACAATATAATCTGTTTTTCTCCTATTCCGCATGTAACTTGTCCGGACTCGACATATAAAAACTCAAATTCTCTGTGCCAGTGCCACTCAATACAATGAAAATCAAACAATTCCAGATTATCATAATAATACTGGAATGGATAATCACTGCTTCCATGCTGTTTAATTTCCATGAACTCCTCGTCTGTAAGTATTTTATTATAATCCATCCCATATCACGTTCTTTCTTTTTTACGATATTATACAGTATTTCTACAATTTAATTCAATGTATATATCTGATATTTGCTATATAATCAAGTAAAAAAGAAAAGAGGTATTCTTATGATTTTTAAATGGATGAATGAAAGTGAGATCAACATTGAGGGCGACAAAATTGAAATAACCGCACCACCCAGAACAGACTTTTTTGTGGAAGTATTGATGAATGTGAAGATTGAACATAAAACTGTTAAAAACATTCGGAGAGGAAAATAAAAAATGAATGCTGTAAAAAAACTAACTACCATAAGACAAAAATAGCCTGTTATATGGGATTTATCACACAGGCTATTGCGGCAAACTTCGCACCGCTTCTTTTTTTGAAATTTCACAGTGACTACCATATTTCTCTCGGTAACATTGCTCTGATATCCACTTTCTTCTTTTTCACACAGCTTCTGGTTGATCTGTTCTGTGCCAAATTCGTAGATCATATCGGATATCGTGTGTGCATTGTTGCATCAGAAATATTTGCTGCATTGGGTCTGCTTGGACTGGCATTTTTACCTGATTTTTTACCTGATCCTTTTATTGGAATTATATGTAGTGTTATTGTTTATGCCATCGGAAGCGGTTTAATAGAAGTACTTTGCAGTCCTATTATCGAGGCCTGTCCGTTTGAAAACAAAGAAGCAACTATGAGTCTGCTCCATTCGTTTTACTGTTGGGGAGCTGTTGGGACAATTTTGATTTCCAGCTTATTTTTCCTGATATTTGGAATAGACAGTTGGAAGTGGCTCGCCGTAATATGGGCAATCATTCCTGCAATTAATACTTATAACTTCATGACCTGTCCCATTGAATCTCTGGTTGACAATGGTTCTGGAATGGGAATTAAGGATCTGTTTTCCAAGCCATTTTTCTGGGTTGCAATATGTCTGATGATCTGTTCCGGAGCTTCTGAACTTGCAATGGCTCAATGGGCATCTGCTTATGCAGAATCAGCACTGGGATTATCAAAAGCTCTGGGAGATCTAACAGGTCCCTGCATGTTTGCAGTAACAATGGGAATCAGCCGTATAATTTTTGGTAAATATGGAGAGCAGTTAGATTTAATGAAGTTTATGAGTGGTTCAGGCATATTATGCGTTGTCTGTTATCTGCTTACTGCTTTGTCATCCAACCCGATCATCGGACTGATCGGTTGTATTGCATGTGGATTTTCAGTTGGAATCATGTGGCCTGGAACCATCAGTATTTCCTCAAAAACTTTTCCAACAGGTGGAACGGCTATGTTCTCTCTTCTTGCCATGGCAGGAGATTTAGGTGGCAGCATTGGACCTGGAATTGTTGGTCGTATCACTCAGAATGCTGGAAATAATATTAAGATCGGCATGGGATTCGGACTTATTTTTCCAGTAATTCTATTGTTTATGTTATTCCTGCTGTATCGGAAGAAGATATCAAAGCACTGACTTATTGATTGTAATTATATTTTTTCACTCTGCAAACCCGGAAGCTGTATCATCACTTTGCTGCCAGATACTATAGACCTGATACAGCATTGAGCGGAACCTGAAGATTTCTGGTAAAATTGTCATGATTTCCGCATGCCAGCATCTTCATCTGTACCCGCATTGCAGAACTCAGATTTAATATCATCATGATCGCAGTACGTGCCACACGTTCTGTGCTGTATGCCAGGATATTACAAACTGTAATCCCCTTCTTCCGTGCTGCTATCAGTCGGCCATGATCTCCGAAGAGCCACATAGGATATTAAAAAGTTCGCAAACCAACCAGCTGGTACAGCAAGCCAGACAAATACAATGCCAAAACGCGGTGCACAGATCAAAGCAACAGACAGGCGGATCGCCAGGTTCACCATATTTGCAATGAGGAACGGGCGCATGATCCCAAGACCACGAAGAACCCCATCGGTTGCCATTTTGATTCCCATAAAGATGAAAAAGTAACCAAGCCATCTCATATAGCCCTCGGATACCTGATAGGCCAGGGCAGTTCCATCTTTACCAAGGAATAGCGAGGAAATCTGCGTGTGCAGTGTTTCAATGACTATAAAAGCAAGAACTGCAAAACATACATCTAACACCAGTGCAGCGTGATATCCTTTTTTGATCCGTTCAATTTTCTTTGCGCCAAGATTCTGGGAAACATATGGGGAAACCGCATTGCCAATGGATACAAAAATCAATGAAAAAACATTCTCTACCCGCATCGTCGCCGCATACCCCGCAAGTGCCTGTGTACCGAAGGGATTTACAACAGCCTGTACGATCATCATACCGATGGACACTGTAGACTGCTGAAGAACCGAAGGTACAGCAATTTGAAGCATGGAATGTAACTCCTGCCTGTCAAACCAGTCAAAATGACTTTTATATCGACGCATCCGGCTAAGGAAAAGCAAAAGTGAAAACACCGCAGAAATTCCCTGTGCTATAAGAGTCGCAAGGGCTGCACCAAACACACCGAGACCAAGTCCGGCCACCATCCAGAGATCCATAAAAATATTTAAGATTGACGAAAATATCAGGAGCCCCAGCGGGATTTTTGATTCGCCTATGGAAGTAAACATATTGGAAAGAATGTTATACATAAACAGAAACGGAAATCCCACGAAATAGACCCTCAGATATAACACTGCATCATCCAGTATATCGCCAGGGGTTTGTAACACACTCATCATCCAGTGGGAAAAGCAAAATCCAAAAACCCCAAGGACTATACTTAGAATTAAAAAGCTAAACAAGGATGTTGACACGATGGTCTTCATTTTTCCATACTCCCTGGCACCGAAATAGCGGCTCACCAGCACACCGGCACCGACACCTGCCCCCAGTGCCACACAAATAAAAACATTGGTCAGCGCTGCACAGGCCCCGACAGCTGCAAGTGCGGAGGAACCAACAAATTGGCCGACGATGATAGAGTCAGCCATATTGTATATTTGCTGAAAAAAGCTGCCCAAAATCATTGGCATTGCAAAAACCGTCAGCGCTTTAAGAGGCGCATCTGTGATCAAATATTCATCTTTTGACATTATCATATTCCTCCACAGGTTTCATAATTTCATTTATTGCTACACTGCCCGGCGTTATCAGCTGCAGCTGCAATACAATCTTATCACGTATTAAAGATATTAAAGGATTACGGCTATAGAAATCAGACCCCAAAGCTGAGACGTTCTCTCAATGAATTTCCCGACCGATCCATTCCATGATCACATTTACAATATATTCCTGCTCCGCTTCTGTCAATTCCCGTCCTTTCGGAATACGATGCCATTTTTCCAGACATCCCCTGCAACAGGTAGCTGTGGCATGCTGGGCTACAAAAACCGGATGCCCTCTCATCGGTGTCTGTTTTCCATCATTTGGTATTTCTGCCGGTGCAAGACGCTTTCTGATAAAATCACAGGCATGCTCACGTACTTTCTCCATTCCCTTTTCTGATACATAACTCCGATCGTTTGCCTTCAGGGAAAAACTGCTTCTGAACTTTGACTGCGACAGGCGTTTCCAGAGATTTCCCTCATAAACTGCCGGTGTCTCACATACCATAGAAGGCTGGATGCTGCCCTTATAGACGATCATCTTATTACTGTCACTTCCGTTCTCATTTGCGGTCTCGTCTACTGCCTCTTTCAAAAGCTGTGCCTTCACTTCCTGTGCTTCTTTGCTGTTCGGCTGCAGACGTCTTGCCAGACATGTATTTCTGCCAGTTGTAGTTTCATTTTTTATCGCATAATACACAGCTTTCTTCTCTCCGACAAGTACCAGGATCTTTTTCGCCCTGGTCACACCCGTATAAAGGAGATTTCTCTGCAGCATGACAAAATGACTCATGGTAAATGGCATGACAACGATTGGATATTCGCTTCCCTGGGATTTGTGGATCGTTACTGCATAGGCAAGCGCCAGTTCGTCCAGCTCTGTCACATCATAGACTACTTCCCGTTCATCAAACAGAACTGTCAGTTCCCGTTCTTCCACGTCAACTTTTGTGATAGTCCCAATATCTCCGTTGAATACTTCCTTATCGTAATCATTCCGGATCTGCATCACCTTATCCTTCAGCCGGTACTGTGTGCCGCCTCTCCGCAGAAAGATCTTTGACGGATTCATGGCTTCCTGCAGCACCTGGTTCAGATTTACTGCCCCACATTCGCCTCTCTGCATCGGAGTCAGCACCTGAATATCCTGCAGTGGATCTACATGATAGTATCTCGGCAGGTTCGTCTTACAATATTGGACGATAGTATCCACCACTTCCTGATTACTCTCTTTGCTAGCAAAGAAAAAGTCGGCATCTTTCCCGCCTCTCATATCAATGCCTTCCCCTCTATTAATCCGGTGTGCATTCATGATGATCCGGCTTCCCTGTGCCTGACGGAAAATCCTGGTCAGACGAACTACAGGAACACATCCGGAATCAATGATATCTCTGAGAACATTGCCCGCTCCGACACTTGGCAGCTGATCAATGTCGCCTACCAGAATCAGAGACATCTGCTGCGGCAATGTTTTTAAAAGATTATACATCAGCATAATATCGATCATGGAACATTCATCCAGTATCAGCACATCTCCTTCCAGCGGATGTTCTTCATTTTTCTGATAGCCTTCCGGAGGTTTATATTCCAATAACCGGTGAATCGTTTTTGCTTCCATTCCAGTTGCTTCTGACATTCTCTTTGCTGCTCTTCCAGTCGGTGCAGCAAGAATGATCTGACATCCAGCCTGCTTATATGCAGAAATAATGCCCAGAGTTGTTGTAGTCTTTCCGGTTCCAGGTCCACCGGTCAGCACCATGACCTTAGAGGAAACCGCTGTCTTTACCGCCTGCCACTGAATCTCGTCATAAGTAATTTCTGATGAAGCTACTACTTTCTTCAATATTTCTTCCGTATCCTCAGATTTCTTCTTTCCACAGGACATCAACCGAAGCAGTCGCTTTGCACAGCCACTTTCTGAAAAATAATATGGGGGCAGATAGATTGCTTCCCGATCTTCTGCTTCATCTCTGATCACATCATTCGTGCGGATCATCTCATCCAAGGTGATCTCCAGCTCCGGTTCTTCCACTTCCAGAAGTTCCTTTGCCCTTCCAGTCAGCTGTTCTCTTGTTGTATAACAATGACCTGCTTCTGCCAGCTTATTCAATGTATAAAAAATACCACTGCGCAGACGGACAAATTTACCTTTGTCAATCCCCATCTTCTGTGCAATGGAATCCGCTGTCTTAAATCCAATTCCCCAGATGTCATCTGCAAGCCGGTATGGGTTCTCCTTTACGATCGCAATGCTCTCACTTCCATACGTCTTGAAAATCTTTGTCGCATGAGAGGTGCTGACCTCATGACTCTGCAGAAAAAGCATGATATTCTTGATCTCTTTCTGCTCCTGCCAGCTTGTTTTGATCCGGTCTACACGTACTTTTCCTATACCTGATACTTTGAGCAGTTCATCTGGTGTCTCTTCAATAACATCCAGTGTATCCTTCCCGAATTTTTCCACAATTCTTTTTGCAAACTTTGGACCAACGCCCTTCACCAGACCGGAACCAAGATATTTTTCAATTCCATATACTGTAGCAGGAAGTGTCTCCTCAAATTTCTCCACCAAAAACTGCCGCCCATATTTGGCATCCATCTTCCACATACCTTCCAGAGACAGCACAGAACCAACATGGGTATCCGGCATCGTGCCAACTACTGTGACAAGATCACTGTAATTCTTCACCGCACATTTCAGAACCGTGTAGCCATTGTCGGCATTCTGATATGTAATTCTCTCAACTACACAACGTAAGTGCTCCATGCCCGTCTCCTTCTACTCATAATTCATCACAAATGACCACAGAATAAAATGCTCTGATCCATAAAAGATCACCAACATACATCCGCTTTACGGCAGAATCTCAAGCCAGTAGCCATCTGGGTCTACGATGAAATTTCTTCTCCTTTTGTACATTCTGTGTTTCTAATGCGTGACTTATATTGCGGATATTCAGTAATAAACCGCTTAATTACATTGGCATCATTCCAGTAATGCATTGGAAAAATGACATTGCAATCTACATTTTTAAGGAAATACAGGATCCCGTCAGCATAGTGATCTCCCTGTCTCGGATCCAAGGGAACAAATGCAGCGTCAAAATGCATACCCTTGATTTTCCTGATCGCCGCGCGATATGCTGAAGTAAGTCTCTGGTTATCAGCTTTCGCCCCACCATCCCAATACCAGTCGTTTAAATCACCGGCATGATAAATGGTACCTTCCTTTGTTTTGACAATAAATGCGACACCACTATCGTTAGATAGCAATGTATCAACTTTGGTTTCATTATCCAAACTATAAGCTTGATCATGATAAACATATGTGATCTTCATATCCGACAAATGATTCCTTTTTCGTATATCATTCGCCAGGATTGCCTGATAAGTCATTCCCATATCATCAAGGATCCCAAAAATTTGTGGGTTAAAATGATCTTTATGGAAGTGACTGCAAAAAACGATCACTTCTTTCTCCTTGTCAAGATTCGGTAATTCACCCTTGTAATAATCAAAAATATAGTAGCAGTCTCTGGTCTCAACCAAAAATCCACTGTGGTTAATGTAAGTAATTTTCATAATATCACCTATATAAATTAACGCCGGTACCGGATAGCAAATCTTTCTTTGCCATGTTTATTTTTCCTTTTTCGAGCGTTTGTAAATTTCACGACAACAGCATTTCTAATGCAGATTTTATCGTATTTTTTAGATTCCGTCCATCCTTTATCCACAGCTGGTAGAAAAATGTGAAATGATACTTTTACAAATTCTATTACTTGTTGTTAGTTCATAATTTATGTATAATCCTGTCTTTGACAGTCCTCTTTCACAGTGTTAATATCCTGCACCAGTGTCCGTATTTTTCAGGATCTTAATAAGACGGCTTGTTCCAAGACGCTCTGCGCCAAGACTGATAAATTTTTCTGCATCATCGAAGGATGAAATTCCACCTGCTGCCTTAACTTTTACATCTTTTCCAATATATTTCTTCATCAGCTCTACATCTGCAAAAGTTGCTCCCGCTGTGGAAAATCCGGTAGAAGTTTTGATAAATTCTGCTCCTGCATTTGTAACGATCTCACACATTTTAATTTTCTCTTCTTCTGTAAGAAGGCATGTCTCAATGATGACTTTGAGGATTCTTCCATCACAAGCTTCATGGATCGCACGAATCTCATTCTCTACTTCCTCATATCTTCCATCCTTTAAAAATCCGATGTTAATAACCATATCGATTTCTGAAGCACCATTTGCAATGGCGTCTTTTGTTTCAAATACCTTTACAGCAGTTGTATTATATCCGTTCGGAAAACCGATCACTGTACAAATCGGAAGTTTTCCCGCTACATATTCTGCTGCCTGTTTTACGTAAGCAGCCGGAATACATGCAGATGCAGCCTCATATTTCATGGCATCATCCAGGATTCCTCGAATATCATCCCATGTTGCAGTCTGTCCAAGTAATGTGTGATCCACCTTTTTTAATATATCTTTTTTATCCATTTTACGTTCCTTTTACTTCAGCTCATCCAGAAGAGAACTTCCAATTGTTCCCTCCGGCATCTTAACTTCAAAATTATCTGCGATCGTTGCACCGATTACTGCAAAAGTATTCTGATCTTCCAGTTTTCCGTATCCCTCCATAGATGGGGAATAAGCAAAAAATGGTACTTTTTCTCTTGTGTGATCAGTTCCTGTATGCGTCGGATCATTTCCGTGGTCAGCTGTAATGATCAGAAGGTCATCCTCACGAAGCTCATCAAGAAGTTCACCAAGTTTTACATCAAATCTTTCAAGTTCCTCTGCATATCCCTTTACATTGCGTCGATGTCCCCAAAGAGCATCGAAATCTACAAGATTTACAAAACAAAGCCCCTCAAACTCTCTTTTCGCAATGTCAATTGTCTGCTCCATTCCATGAACAGAGCTTTTTGACTTATTAGACTCTGTCAGTCCCTCGCCGTCAAAAATATCAAAAATCTTTCCAACGGAGATCACATCATAACCTGCATCCTTCAATGCATTAAGCGCAGTTTTTCCGTAAGGCTTCAGTGCATAATCATGGCGGTTGCTGGTACGTTTGAACTCACCTTTTTTCTTGCCAAGGTAAGGTCTTGCAATAACACGTCCGACTTTCCACTCATCCCTCATGGTGATATCACGGGCGATCTCACAGCAGCGATACAGTTCATCCAGTCCGAAAGTCTCCTCGTTTCCGCAGATCTGCAATACAGAATCAGCAGATGTGTAAACGATCATATGACCGGTAGCGATTTCTTCCTCAGCCAGTTCATCCAGGATCTCTGTTCCGCTGGAGCTCTTGTTTCCAATTACTTTATGTCCCGTTCTCTTCTCAAGCTCATCGATCAGCTCTTTTGGAAATCCGGTCTCTGTAAAAGTCTTAAACGGTTTTGTGATGTGAAGCCCCATCATTTCCCAGTGTCCTGTCATAGTATCTTTTCCGGTACTGGCTTCTTTTAAAAATGTATAATAACCCATTGGTCGCTCCACTGCTGCAACCTGTTTCAACGGATGAAGATTTGCAATTCCAAGCTTCTGAAGGTTTGGAATCGTAAATTCATCTACATTCTGGGAAATATGTCCCATAGTATCTGTTCCTTCATCCCCGTACTGGGCTGCGTCCGGCATTTCTCCTGCCCCAAAGGAGTCTATTACAATAGTAAATATTCTCTTATATTTCTTCATAATTTTTGTCTCCTTTCTGATGTCTTACTTATGGATCTTACATATTTACAACAACTTTTGTTACTAATTCCTTGAAGGATTTCGCTACGCGGTCTGCTGTTTCCTGCACTTCTTTATGGTTAAGCTCTTTTTGGGAAATTCCTGCTGCCATATTTGTGATGCAGGAAATTCCACAGATTTCCATTCCCATGTGCCGGGCAGCCATAGCTTCGCATGCGGTGCTCATTCCAACTGCATCTCCACCCCATCTCTGTGCAAGTCTTACTTCTGCAGGAGTCTCATAATTTGGTCCTGTAAACTGTACATAAACACCTTCCTGAAGTTTGATGTCACATTCTTTTGCACATTTGCGGATCACATCCTGAAGACGGCGGCTGTATACCTCACTCATATCCGGAAATCTGGTTCCCAGCTCATCTATGTTCGGTCCTATCAGAGGGCTTGGAACTCCCGTTGTAATGTGATCTGTGATCATCATGAAATCTCCCGGTTTATAGGAAGGATTAGCTCCTCCTGCTGCATTAGTGAGAAGGATTTTTTCGCACCGAGCATTCCCATAAGACGCGTTGGAAGAACAACATCTGACATTGCGTATCCTTCATAATAATGAACACGTCCCTGCATGATTACAACCGGTGTTTTCTCCACATACCCAAACACAAAACGTCCCTTATGTCCTTTTACAGTAGAAACCGGAAATCCCTCGATGTCCGTATAGTCGATGGTCTGTTCAATCTGAATTCCATCCGCAAAATCTCCAAGTCCGGATCCAAGGATCAGTGCAACTTCTGGTTTGAAATCAATTTTCTTTCTTACGCTTTCCAGGCATGTCATTAATTTTTTATACATGATTACTTCTTCCTTTCTTTTGGGTGTTGTCATTATATTTATGCTTTTTTCATAAAGGCAATTCCTCTGCAATGGTCTTTCCAATGCCCTGCGCGCCTCCCGTCACAATCACTACCTTATTGTTAAACTCCATATAAAATCCTCCCCAAAAATCCGCTTTCTATTTCTGTTGCCACAACATTGTGTATTCTTTTTCACCAGTAGCATCATCGAATCCTTCGCATTGAATATCGAACCCTTCTCTTTGATAAAAAGAGAGGGCTCTGGCATTCTTCTAGTATACGTTTAATCGCAATCTAACTTTTTTATTCTTGATATAGTCTAATAAAAGCTTACCTATACCACATGACTGCATTTCATCAGAAACAAAAATACCTTCCATGTATTCGTTACTTAATCCGACAAAACCTTGAATCATTTTATCATCTTCATACACATAGACTTCCGCTTGTGACATCATTTCTTTCACTGATTCATAATTACTTGTCCAATATTGCTCAGGAATAAAATAATGTGCTTTTAAATTAGTCTTTAACCATATGTCAGCGACTCTATCAATATCTATGTTCTGCATCTTTCTGATCATAACAAATATTCTCCACCAACTTTGATTTCTCTGTAACAACCAATCAGCTATATCGTGAATCTCAACCAGAACCACAACCAAAATCTAATATCCTTGAACCTACCGGAAGCATTTTAGCGAACCGCTCCTGTACAACCGTAAAATCTACCAACCGAGTCCCCTGGACAAACATATCCGCATTTTGATTATAATATTCTATCGTTTTGTCCAGGAAGTTTCTCCTCGATCTTATCTTATTTCATGTACCTTCGGATTTTATCTATCAATGTGACATCTGCCGGTAACCAGGCAACACTATCTAACTGATCCCTTGTAAGCCATTTTGCCGCTTCTGCTTCCTTTAATTCAATTCATTGATCACATTCGCATCCATTAATGTAGATCTCCCTCTCGTTTCGTGGTGAGCAAAACAAAATACTCTGCTTTATTATACCTTATGGGAGAGGGTTTGTCATTGAAATCTCCAGGAAGCAAGCGTGGCAAAGGCAGCCGAAAGTAACGATAGCAACAAAAAACAGTTCCGGACATACTGAGGTTAATCAGTGTATCTGAACCTGTCTTTTCTATGGTCTTTCCAATGAATAGCTGGGCTGGCTTTCCCTTGGAATGGATTATTTAATTGTAAAAAATTCCCGTGAAATGATTTATAAAATAGGTAATTTTACAAAGTCTATTACTTGTTGTTAATTCATAATTTATGTATAATAAAATTAATATAAGAAATACATGCTCAGCATGCGGCCTGGAACATAAATAATCCGCAAGTTTAGCGATATACGAGGAGGAAATTCTCATGGGTAAACAATCCACCAGGGAAAACAAAACAATTTACCAGCTTTGCCGCGAAGCGGCAGGACTTACAAGAGCAGAAGCCAGTGAAAAAATGGATGCTGTCTCTGATTCAAAAATTGAAAAATTTGAATATGAAACACAAGAACCTAC
This sequence comes from Ruminococcus sp. SR1/5, assembly GCF_000209835.1. Lineage (NCBI taxonomy): Bacteria > Bacillati > Bacillota > Clostridia > Eubacteriales > Oscillospiraceae > Ruminococcus > Ruminococcus sp. SR1/5. The sequence goes on from NC_021014.1 coordinate 2,370,458, forward strand.
GCCTTATGATATCCTCCAGATGGCAGATGCCTATAAAAGACCAGATCTTTGCAATTATTATTGCTCTCACAAATGCGAAATCGGCTATCGTTATGTTCCAGAAATAGAAATGACCGATCTGTCAAATATCATTTTGGAGACAATTGCCAGTTTAAATGAAATCAATCCTCTTACCGGTCGTCTGATCCAGATTGCCCGTGACGGTAAGATCAGTGATGATGAAATGAAAGATTTTGCTTATATCAGTAAAAAACTTGATGAAATTTCTTTAGCCATAGACTCCTTGAATCTTTGGGTAGATAAAACAGCTGGAGAACAAGGGCTCAATCTTGAACTCTTAAATGCCGAAAAAGAAAAATTAAAATAATCCATAACACCACGAAAGGATTACGACTATAGAATAACACCAACCGCAGTCAGTGTCTTTAAAGTTGAATTAATCTATAGAAACTGCTATCATATTTTTATCAGAATTTTCCAAGTAAAGGAGGACATGAGTGGATCATGAACGTAATGCCAATTTCCGAAATCATCGAAAAAGTAACCATGATTTGCAAAAAAATAACGTAAAACGCCTTGATTTATTCGGTTCCTTCGCCACAGGCACTGCAACCCCCACCAGTGATATTGATTTTGTAGTATACGGCTGTGATAATCTAATGCAGTTAGAAGATGATCTTCTGCAGATTGAAACGCTAAGGAAAATTGATATTTTTGACTTTGACAATATAAAAAATGAGTATTTATTGGAGGATATAAAAAAATATGGAAAACAAATTTATTAACCGCTATAACACTTTCTGTAAAAGTCTCTCCAATCTTGCAAAAAGCAAAACAGCCGACCCCAAGACCGATTTTGTTCTCGAGGGAACTGTTCTCAATTTCAGTCTTACTTTCGACATCTCCTGGAAAGTTATGAAAGATATCCTGATCAAAAAAATGGGAATTCTTAATTTTGCAGTTGGCTCTCCACGCGAAACTCTGCAACAGGCATTTACCAATGGTATTATTGATGATGACACCTGGCTGCAAATGCTGAAATCCAGAAATCATTTGTCTCATGATTACGATGGTACTTTCGCCGCAGAGAAATTTCAGGACATTATAAATATTTATTATCCTCTTTTTGAAAAATTCAAAAACGATGTTGCGAAATACTATAAACAGTAAATCAACACCAGTGAAACATTTTTCACATTTACCACTCTTCACATTTAATATCACTTATCTGTTCGACTGGAATGACCGTTTGATCCGTCATGATTATAGCATGCTCGTATTCGTCTACCTTTTTTACAACACCAGAACACACAACATAGGAGCCGCCTGCTTTTTTTGCATCGGGAATAAAATAAGTTATCGATATTTTCTGTTCTATACCGATATTATTTCTGATTATATTGATTTTTTCATTCAGCTGAGCAATCGCTTCCTCGCTCAGTTCCAATCTTTCATCGGTTAATCTTGCCGTTTCCTTTATCGCAGCATCATGTCCGGTCAGGGCTGCAAAAGGAGCAAATTGCGCTGCCCGATCCCGAAGAGGCATTTGCGGATGATTCTTAGAGACCGGATGCGGTAAATTAATGATATCGTCATAAGAATTATTTTTCATCCTCTTTCAACTCCTTTACGCCTTATGACCGCCAATCTGTTCATTTCTGTCCCTGGCAGTTGCACCTTCCTGAAGATTCATCCCCTTCAGTACAGCGTTTTTTCCAAATTTCTTTTTGATACTAAGCATTGCTTCCTGCATACGTTTTTCGCGATCCAGCGCAGCCTCTTCCTCTTCCTGCTTTTTCCTTTGCGCCTCATAATCCGTAAAAAGATCCAGCTGCTCATATACTTCTTCTTTCTTGACAGAACTTTCATCCACAAGCCTGTTCGCTGTGATATTGATTCTTCTGACAAGCAGGTTTCTGTCAACGATCCTGTCATATAACTCTATTACTGCATCCGTTATCATCTTGGTTGAGGAAGTCTGCCGTTTCAGATTGGTCGTTCCATGTGCATGTTTCGGAATTCTTCTTCCATAACGGTCGATCGTAACCTCTCCATGATACTGCTTTCTCCTGTCGGCATTGTTCAGATTCTCAATATCATAACCAACCGTCAACACGATCTGATCCGTTACAAGCTTCTTATCCACCAAATCCAAAACCATCTGGTCTGTCATCTCTTTAACGACTAATTTTGCTTTTTCAAAATCATAAGGGCAATGAAGTACCTGCCCGGAACAAACACTGTTCGTTTCCGGCTTATAAGCCTTGACCATTTCCATGGTACAGGGCTCATATCCCCAGGCATGGTCGATCAGCAGCTCCGCATTAACACCAAACAACCTATATAACAAGTCTTCATTATATAACTCATTTTCTTTTCCGATGGAACATCTGGCAATATCTCCCATTGTATAAAGCCCGTATTCTTCCAGCTTCTTTGCATATCCTTTTCCTACTCTCCAAAAATCAGTAAGTGGTCTGTGACCCCAGAGTTTCCTTCGGTATGACATTTCATCCAGTTCTGCAATTCGTACACCATCTTTATCTGCTTTAATGTGCTTTGCCACGATATCCATCGCAATCTTACACAGATACATATTCGTTCCGATTCCAGCAGTTGCCGTTATACCTGTCGTTTTCAGCACATCCTGTATCATGGTCATTGCAAGTTCTCTTGCTGTCATATTATAAGTATGCAGATAATCCGTTACATCCATAAATACTTCGTCGATCGAATACGGGAAAATATCTTCCGGCGCAATATATTTCAGATAAATACTGTAAATTCTGGTGCTGTATTCCAGATAGAGAGCCATCCGGGGAGGAGCAACAATATAATCAATCTCCAGTTCCGGATTGGTATCTAATTCTGTGCTGTCATCAGAGGCTCCGATAAAAATTCTGTTCGGCACTTTCCACCTGCGGGCGCTGTTGGCTTCTTTTACTTTTTGAACAACCTCAAATAAACGAGCCCTTCCTGGTATCCCATAACACTTTAATGCTGGCGATACCGCAAGACAGATTGTCTTTTCTGTTCTGCTTTTATCTGCAACCACAAGATTGGTCGTCAAAGGATCCCGATTTCGTTCTTTACATTCCACAGACGCATAGAATGACTTAAGATCGATTGCAATATAGGTTCTTTCCTTTTCCATCATTCTACATCTCCCGATTCTTCTGTGTTCTGTTTCTAATTCTTATTTATCCTGCCCGGAAAACTTTCTCATCATAACAATCCACTCAAGGATTTCCTGCCTGAATTTTTCAACATCATTCGTCCGTTTGCGCACACCAGCTGCTGCAGCATGTCCACCTCCGCCAAACGTCTGCAGAAGTTCGTTTACATTGATCCATTTTCCATCAGACCGGAAGGAACAACGCCAGCGATTTTCTTCTTCCTCATACATGGTAAAACATCCTGTTTCTTACTTCCACGCCTTCCAGATATCCGGCTGATATCCAAGAGTGGATTGTTTTCCATTACGAACCACCGGTGTCTTAATCACCTGCGGATTTTCCAGCACCTTCTTAAGTTTATCTTCCTCTGCAATGTACTTAATGAGCGCAAGCAGATCCTTATCCTTGCCCTCCCAGTTTATCATATTTTCCAGTCCACCATTTGCCTGGGCAACCGAATTGAATTCGCCCTTGCTCATGCCCTTTTCTTTCATATCAATAAACTGAAACTTGATCCCACGTTCCTTAAAGAAACGTTCTGCTTTCTTTGTATCATTGCACTTCTTTGTTCCAAAAATCTGTACGTTCAAATCAATTCTCCTTATCCATTGCCATATGTATCATTTTCTCAAAGGATTCTCTAAAATGCTCATCATCCTCCGATGTTCGTTTTCGTGGTCCTTTTAAATGATTCTTTCCGGATGCCCTTCGTGCTTTCTTATTCAGATGCCGTTCCATAAGCATCTGGTCAATATTTTCATTGGTATACCATTTCCCGGATTGATGAATCGCATACGCATTTTTTCCTAATGCCATTGCAGCCACACCGTAGTCCTGTGATACAACAATATCGCCTTTATGGCAAATGCTGATCAGTTTATAATCCACGGCATCTGCTCCGGCTCCAACTACGATCACTTCACTGTAATCAGAAGATAACACATGATTGGTATCACACAACAACGTTACAGGAACACTGTGCTCTTTTGCAACTTTTTCAACAATACCAATTACCGGACAGGCATCTGCATCAACAAAAATCTGCATATCTTCTCCTTTAATTACACATAAATGGCGTACGAACCTCGATGAGATTACCACTCGGATCATACAGCCTTACAAGCTTCTGCCCACCTGCAAGTTCTGTCAGTTCAGTGGCATATCGGACGAAATACTTACCAGATTCATATTTTGCAAGCAATCCATCTATATCAAAATCCTCGAAATACAATTCCATCATGTTATTGAATGGCGTAGAAGTTTCATTCAATGTTTTCCCCCATACGTCGGCATCCTGCAAAACAAGTCCCTCCGATAAGATCACATTACCTTCATTCTTAAGAATCACTTGCAGTCCAAATAAGTCTTTATAAAACTCTATGGATTTTTCTATATCATCCACCACGATCAGTACGTTTTTCAGCATATCCGTCACCTCACAATCCGCTTTGAGTCAAGCGAATATTCGCAATCCGCATGCGGTTAAATAATCTTTCCAGACAAATGATCAATTTCATGCTGGCAAATCTGTGCTGTCCATCCTGACAATTTCTGGCGCTGTTTTTTCCATTTGAAGTCATAATACTCTACTTCTATTTCCTGGTATCTGGTCGTCTTACGAACACCATCCAGCGACAGACAGCCTTCTTCTGTCTCATACATGTCACGTTTTGAAACAATCACCGGATTGAACATCACAACATTTATGAATCCCATATTCACAATGATGATATTCTTCTTTACACCAATCATGTTCGCCGCCATACCAACACAACGTTCTCTGTTCGCCTGCAGCGTATCCTGCAGATCCTTTCCAACCTGGATGTCAGCTTTCGTGGCCGGTTCAGATGGCTGGCCTAAGAAGAAAACATCTCTTACTATTTGTTTTACCATTTACTTTCTCCTGTACTCTAATTCTTATCTATCTTGACCAGAAATCTTTCTCGTCATAACAATTCGCTCAAATATTTCCTGTTCCTCTTTCATTGTTCCAATATTTTATTATCTAACACCACTTTACAACTTTTTCATAAAAAAATATCGTACAGGACTTTCTGATGTATAATGAATTTGACCCAAAACATTACAAAGGAAAGTGACCTTGTACGACAAAAACATTATACAACGAAAAAACACTGATTGGTAGACTTCATCAATATTTTTTGATTTATTTTGAAACTTTTTCTGTTCCGACAGCAGATACCTTATTTCTGCTGATATTATCCATACTGACCTTGTGTTATAACCTTTCATCTGCCAGTCCTCCTTGGATTTTTCTTCTTTTTTGATGTTATCATCTTACAATAAATGGCTGTGCGAAAATCCCGACAACCAACTGGTTCTATGGCGGAGATAATTGGGCTCTATGGCAGATTAAACGCTGATTAAAGGCCTTTAATTGCCAACTAAACTACAAAGAATTCCAAAATCATGTTGCAGATTTGGAGGCTTCCATTCATGCCACCGATAATAAGATTCAGCAAACGAGACTGGCAATTCAAAATCAACAAGTAATTCAGAAACACTGTGAAGTCTATCGGGCCTGTCGTGACATCATACGTTCTCAGAATTTGGTATTCACAAACTTCCGTCGGCTGAAAAACTGCAGCGACAACAGATGAAACTGGAAGAAGAACTGTCCTCAGCAAAAAAAGAAAAGCAGGATCTCCAGAAGCAACAGAATACCCTGCATATAATTGAAAAAAATTTTGATGCTATGATCCGCAAAGCTGGTATCAAGGTTCCGGAGAAAGCGCCTTCACCAAGAATCTTGAGCTCTTAAATGCCGAAAAAGAAAAATTAAAATAAGCCATAACGCGACGAAAAGCAATGAACCATTTCTGACTCATTGCCTTTTCCTTTACATACGCTGTAATTGATTGACGATACTTTCTGTTCTTCGAATAGCTTCTTCTACCTGTCTTTTTGCATTATTGATTCGATCCTGGACCACCCAGTCCACAACAAATCCATCAAAAAATAATCCGCAAAAGAAAGAAAATCTCCAGTATCGATATTCAAGTTACATACCATATTTACATCATTTAATTCTCTACTGAAATTACGAAGATCATACTTTGCCTGTTCCATATTCCGTTTGGCCTGATCAATTCTAGAATGTTTTAGCATCGTAGTGAAAAAACCACCGCCAAACATATCTACCAGTCCCCAGTTCTTTGCACTGTTTAAATTTTCTTTTGCTGCCTGAAGACTGTTCAAAGCTCTACGTCCAGCTTCAATTGCTTCTCTTTTTTCTTTTTCAATATCATATACCATTCGTTTTCTCCTCCTGATCGATTATGAATGTGACGTCACCAATGCTATAATGCCACCGACAATCAACAATGGAAAAGCAATGTACATCAGTCCACCTACAACCATACCAATCAATATCACCGGGAAGAAAATAACTGTGCAAAGTAATTTCATAATTCCCCAGGATGCTCTTAACCCAAAAACAAAAAATTTTCCAACAAACCAAATCATACAAATTGCAAATAATAACGATAACATTTTTTACTCCTTCTGAAACTCATTCTGATATGTGTCTTTCATTTTTTCTGTTCTTTTTCTGCTAAATATTCAGATGTGTTCTTTATGCCAAGCTTATTACTGAATGCCGGATTTTTCTCCATCTTTTCTATTATCCGGATTAATCGAATTCTCTGTGCCGCTTCCATCTGATCACCCCATTTATATTCTGTTTTTTGTTGATATTGTCACTATAACAAATTTATTTTTCATAATACACATCCACCATGAGGAATTGCATCTTTATATTTCTCGAATTTTGAGAATTCTGTCTTTATATTTCTCTGCACGAATTGTTTCCTATCTATGCTGCCTCTTTTATAATAAGCATATCCGAGCAACATCATAAATTATTATTAAAAGGGAGATTATGCTATGCGAATTGAAAACTTGCAAAATGAAAACAGAAAATATGCGAAAAGTATCGAAAACTTCCATGTGCTTGAATATGTGCAGGATGCCAGCGTTTCGCCTATGAATGCAATGAATGAGTATTTCATGAGTAAAATGAATGTCAGAAGAAGACAGGTTGTTATTGATATTGATAAAGACCATTCAGCTGTTATCCAGGCTGGTGCCATGCAATAGATGGGTGGTAATGTACAAGCCACATCTGGTGTAAAAGGTATCGGAGATTTCCTTGGAAAGGCACTCAAGGGTGCGGTTACAAAAGAAACCGCAGTTAAACCGGAATATGTTGGTGAAGGCTGTCTGGTATTAGAACCGACATACAAATATATTATCCTTGCAGACATTGGCAAATGGGGACCAGCCGGAATGACAATTGAAGATGGCATGTTCCTGGCTTGTGATGCAAATGTAAAAAGTAAAGTTGTAGCCAGAAAGAACCTTTCATCAGCAGTATTAGGTAGCGAAGGTCTGTTTAATCTGAGTTTGCAGGGAAATGGTGTAGCTGCACTGGAGTCTAATGTTCCCGAAGATGAATTGATTGAAGTCATATTGGAAAATGATGAACTGAAAATTGATGGAAACCTTGCTGTATGCTGGTCATCAAATCTTGAGTTTACCGTAGAAAGATCTACAAAAACACTTGTCGGATCTGCAGTTAGCGGAGAGGGTCTGGTAAATGTTTATCGTGGAACAGGACGGGTACTGATGTGTCCGGTCGCACCGACAACTTCCTTGTTTGAGTCCACTAACACCATGGCAGCTAAAGCTGCTGCTAAATCCAGCAATACATTTGGAAAATAAGTGTAAAATACATTCTCTTGTAACCAACAAACGCCGATATAGGATTATAAAAATCCTGCATCGGCGTTATTAATCGTGATCATTTTATTTTCTTTATTCAGATGAACTGCTTATCATCAATGCAAATTTTTAATTCTTTTCAATTCCATCTGGCATATGATCTTTCTCAGTTATTTTTCGAATGACCCGGCATGGATTTCCAACTGCCAAACTATACGGCGGAATATCTTTTGTTACAACACTCCCTGCACCAATTACACACCCTTCTCCTATGGTGACACCACCGCAAACAACCACATTGGATGCCAGCCAGCAATTATCCTTTATAGTTATTGGCTTCGCATATTCAAGATTATAAAAACTTCCATCTTCTCTTTTCCTAATATTGCGTTCTTCAGGTAATAATGGATGCATAGGAGTTGCCAATGTAACATTTGGACCAATCATCACATTATCGCCTATATGTATTTCACATACATCTAAACATGTAAAGTTAAAATTAGCAGAGCTGAATCTTCCAAAGAACGTATTACATCCGTAATCAAAATAAACAGGCGCCTGTAAATAGGGGAGTTCCTCTGTTGCTGGCAATAATTCCCTCAATATCTGTGCTTGTTCTTCTTGATCATCTTCATCTGTCGAATTGTATTTTCTTGCTAATTTACGTGCATTCACGCGTAATTGCTCCAATTCTTTATCCGTTGGATCGTACAACTCTCCACTTAGCATTTTTTCTCTTTCAGTCATTTCCGATAACCTCCAAATTCAAAGTTATAAATATCAGTTTCCCCACTCTCTCATGGTCTGCAATATTTTATCTAATGCTTTTGCACTTTCCGTCATCAAATACGGACATAGCCATAACCATATTATCTACTGTTAGATCACCGGAAAAAATATCCATCGCAGAAGGTATCTATTTAAAATTAATTTCAACAATTTCTTCATAGTTCTCTTCTGCAAATCTTTCAACTATATATGTTTTTCCTGTTTGTCTGGCTCCCTGAATTACAAGACATTTTTTGTTTTTTGAATCTACCCATTTTTTATGTAATGCGTCACTTTTCTTTTTAACATAAAACATCTCCTGTTACCAAATAATATTTTTATCAAGAACAACTTTGTAACATTTTTAATTACTATATTTCTTTTATCATCAACATTTTAGAATATTATATCATTGATCAATATATATTAAATGACTTTTTCCATTTCATACAATCTCTTCTGAAGCTCCGGTTCAAAGAAATTCTACATTCCTTCATTAAAGCTTATGAAAGGCTTCTCCATATCTTCAGTTGTGAAAATCAGAGCATTTTCGTTACTTTTCTTAACCGCACAGTCTGTGAAATTTTTAAATTCCTTATCAGTGACCGGCTGCTGCATATGCTTAACATCAAACAATACTTCTGTGTCAACCAGACTGTTTCCTGTTCAGGGTTTATTTGAACTCCAATATTAATATTACCATCCGTGAATAATATTATTTCATTTTTCATCAATAAGACCTTACACATTCTACCCTATCACACTCGCACCAAATGGCATGAAAGAGAGTCTTGCCATCTTGAAGAACTGCTTTCCAAATGGAATTCCAACTATCGTAATGCACCAAATACAACCCACTATCAGGTTTCCAAGTGCCATTTCCCATCCAAAAAATATAATCCATATAAGATTTACCAGAAATGAAAACATGCCATTTCCATACACGATTTCTTTTCCAAACGGCCAAAATGCCAAGGTTGCAAATTTAAAGCATTGCAGACCTACCGGAATTCCAATAATTGTAATACACCATATGCAACCTGCAAAAACCCAGGCCAAACCGCCCAGTAATCCTCCAAATATAAACCAAAGGATATTACCTATAGTTCTCATGACAACATCTCCTCCTCATCCAATGTCTAATATTCTTTTGCAATTTCCTCTGTTATCTCATATATCTCTTTGAATTTTTCTAAGTCCTCTGGAGATCTGATCAGCATGATTTCTTCGATTTTTCCAGTCCGTATGTCTTTGAATCCTGCTACTTCTTCTCCGGTACAAATGCTTGCACGAATAACTGGTTTCATATGTTCTCGGTCATATGTTTTTTTCACGATTTTCTTTTTGAATAATCCCATGCTACCTCCCCATCTCCGAATATCTTCGACAACAAGATCAACTATTTAATTTCTGGAACATTTTTCTGCATCGATTGCCAGTACAAACATCAACGCATCCAACGTATTTCCTGGATCCTGTACATCAATGACATAAGTATCTGACATATGAAACAGTTCTTTATTGACCCGTGCAATTAAATAACCACTTTGATCAAGAATGCTATAATCCCATTCCATAATTGTTCCATCAATATGCCATCCATTGTAATCAATATTATAATGTGGCGTCAGGAATGAAAATTCTTTGCTCAGGCATCCGATATAACTGCCGTTTTTATAAATCCCTAGTTATCAAGTTAATCCACATTGAGAAAATGGTACATCAGTACGGCTACTTCCTGTGGTGTTTTGTTGATTGGCTCTGTAATCCACTGTCTTAGGATATAATAAATACCACCTGCATGATAAAAAGTACCAAGTCTCATCGTATCATCATCAACATCAGTAAAATATCCTTTATTTATCAGATTCGGATACTGCTCATTAAATCTCTCATTTAAAAACAATACAAAATCATCATCTGTCCTGTACCGAAAAAGAATTTTTAATATATCAGAATGCTCGTAAAAGTAGCAGCATGCAAGTTCCAGCCATTTCCTCGTGTCACCCTTAGATGCAGCTTTTTCCGCAAATGCTGAAACTTCCTGAAATATTTCATACTTAATATCATTTAATATATCGCGAGGCTCTTCATAATGACGATAAAAGGTCGCTCTATTGATACCGGACTCTATACACAACTGAGTTACTGATATTTTATTTAGATGCATGAACCGGCATGATCCTTTGTACCACATATCAACAGGGAAGGACATTTGATTTCATATGGCAGATCCTTTTCCATTGCCTCTGCCAGAATACGAAATCCATGCCCGGCAATTTGGGCATAACGATGCTGATCACCATCATAGACCAGCATCATTTCCTTCATCAGATTTCTGCCATACTCAGAAGTTGCAACTCCCTCAGTTCCGGATTTCAAAAGCAACTTCCATGGGTAATATGCATATACTGGTTCCATTCTTTTCAGAAGCCAGATCTCCACTGCTGTCACATAGTTTCTCTGGAGCGGTGCTGAATCAATGGAAATAAAACCTGCCAGCCGGTCAGGATACAATTGTGCATAAGCCTGGCCTACATATCCTCCCATTGATTGACCGATTATAATTGGTTTTATGATTTCTTCTTTTTCAAGAATCCCATTCAGCCATTTTGCCTTATCAAACAGATCAAAGTCAAAGCGGAACGGCCAGGAAGAGGCATGAGCCGGTGCATCCCATACAATAATATTATATTTTCCATCGAAGTACTCAACCTGTTTATCAAATAATCTATGGTCAGCAGTCAGCCCTGGTAAAAATACAAGCGTCGTTGTATCCAAACTTAGATTATTTGACCAATAGTGAATTGTTCCGCAAGGAGTTTGATATGTACTTTCCTTCAACAAATCCACCTCCGCAATTTTCATTTTTCTCAGTTACACAAATTGAAAAACTTTAACTATTTTCATATTGGTTTTTTATATCAAATACAGTCTGCTACATCTCATCCGGCTTTTGACCATCGTGGGCTTTCCATTGACACTCCGTCAATTTCATATCTGTAAATACCGCTTTAAACGATGAATCTTCCGGACTGCATGCATAAATTCCAAATTTGATTTTTCCTGCACCAGCCCACATATGACAAATCCTCATTTGCTTAAACCGTATTCCATCCTCAGAACATTCAATGCAATAATCATCTTCACGTCTACTGAGACGATACCACATAGATTTAATCTCTGCATCAATTTCCGTAGTTGCCCAATCTGAATATCCATTGTTTGTCACAACACTTCCCAGGTGCTGAAAATTGTCATTCTCATATTCTATAGAACCTTTCAACCAATTCTCACTGTCAAGATACATAACCACACCGCACTGATCAAAGCGATGATGGCTTTCCTTAAAATCTGTTTTCACCATAAATGAAAAAACTTTTCCTCTGTTTCTATCTGCAAAACCGGAGCATTATCATTGCGGAAATGATAGTAAGTTCTTTGCCACAAATCAGTTCCAGGCTGTGTGATAATCTCAATTTTGTCATCTGTCAGCGTGTAATCATCAGGTTCTCTCGTCCACTTAAAATCTTTTATATTCATCTCATTATCCCTCCAAATTCCGATTTCACGACATCATTTCTAATACAGATTTTACCGTATTTTTTAATCCCAGTCCATCCTTTATACCCAGGCGATAAAAAAACTCTTCTGTCTCTGCTCCGCTGGCAAATATTTCATCACAATACTTCGTAAGCACTTCCTCTTGTTCCGGAGACAGTGTTTCCAAAAGCTTCTGGTATTCCTTCTCTATATTTTCATTAAATGGCTGTGTATCTTGATTTGATTTCCATTCAGAATATGCTTTGCTCATACGATTGGAGATCATCTTATCAACAGACTCCTCTACGTCTTTTGACATCTTTGAGGGAGACTCTTGCTTTTGAACTTTTTCGTTCTTCGCTTTTTCAAGTGTTGACTCGTCAATATAGTGAATAATTTCTCTCAGATTTGCCTTCATAGATTGCAGGTATTGGTGCTAGAATATAAATAGTACAAACCAAAATGAGAAATTCCAAATACACATAAGCATGATACAATAGAGACATGCTGAAGGAAGATCTCATATGGCAAAGCAACATGACAAACAATTTAAACTTGATGCAGTCCAGTACTATCAGGATCACAAAGATCTCGGAGTACGTGGATGTGCAGAAAATCTTGGCATCGGATACAGCACATTAACAAAATGGCTAAAAGACTTCCGGGAATCAGGTGATATTCCTGTTCGTGGTTCTGGTAATTATGCATCTGATGAGCAGAAGGAAATTGCCCGTCTCAGACGTGAATTACGTGATGCCCAAGATGCACTTGATGTGTTAAAAAAAGCAATCAACATTCTGGGAAAATGACGGAAGCCATTTATCTTGAAGTGTCTGAGAAGACGGAAGCTGCCAAAAAGGCTGGACGTCGGGTTTCCGTTTCCGGAATGTTGAAATTTTTAGGTGTCTCTCGCTCAGGATATCTTGCATGGCTCCACCACGTACCTTCTGATACAGAAAAACGTCGTAAAGCTGTAAAAGCAAAAATACAGGATATTTATGATGATTCCAAGGCTCCTTCTTAAAATATATAGATTTCACAAATCCCTATCGATATACATTCTTCTGTCATAGATGTATAAAGATTTTGCACAGTTCGTTTTTTTCATAAAACTTATTCTGTTTTTCAACTTCTGTGATATAATGCTTTATTATAATAATTCCCATGGACAAAATGAGGTAAACCAAGTGAAAAAGAAAACACTTGTGCCTCTTATCACTTTTTTACTGGGCATATGCCTTATTAGTTTGATTGTATACAAAACAGACACCCACGAAAAAGAGCAGAGACACATAACAGCACAATTAAACGTGGCCACCTATGGCGAACAAATAAAGAATGAAATTACAAATGGAATTGAGATCACAGATACCTTGAAGCAAATCTTAATAAGTGAAGATGGCGAAATCCGTCAGTTTGAAACAATTGCAGGAAATCTTATGTCTGATTCTATTGAAAGTGTACAGCTCGCTCCTAATGGTGTTGTTACAGATATTTATCCGGCTAATGAAAATGAGGCAGGTAAGATTGATTTGATCCATGATAAAGACCGCGGAAAAATTTCCTGTTACGCAAGAGACAACCATACAATCATTACGCAGGGCCCCTTCAAATTAAAACAGGGAGGATATGGAATTGCAATCCGTAATCCCATATACCTGAAAGATAAAAACGGACATGAGTATTTCTGGGGATTTACTATTGTTATCCTGCGTGTTCCGAATATTTTTTCAGATTCAATCAGTGCACTTTCAAATTTTGGATACGAATACAAAATTTCAAAAACAGACGCTCCATGGAGTGATACTTATAAAGTGGTTTATCAATCAGATGGGCAAATAAATCGTCCTGTTTCTTATACATTTACAATAGGAGACGAAAACTGGAAATTTGAAGTAACTCCTAAAAGTGGATGGAGAAATGCCACATTACTGATAATCATCATCGGAATTTTTCTTACAATAAGCCTTCTCCTGTCAATTCTTACCAGAGTATGGTTAGTAGCAAAAGAACATAAGAAAAAGTTTCAGATACTGGCGCACACAGATTCTCTTACAAATATTTATAACCGCTATGGATTTGATGAATTTGCAGAAAAAATGATTCAAAAAAATCCAAAAGCACATTTTGTGGCTGCGCTCCTTGATATCGATGATTTCAAGTTTATTAATGATATCTATGGACATAATTACGGAGACAGGGCACTAAAGAATCTTGCAGACAGCATGAAGACTTTTTTCCCATCCGATGCATTACTTGGAAGAAATGGTGGTGACGAATTCTGCATTCTTTTACCAAATTGTACCTTTGCAGAAGCAGATATACAGCTGCAGAAATTCACCAAACTTCCTAAATCATTCTCATACCATGGTAAGGAACATGCATTTTATATTTCTCTAGGATATGCAGAATATCCAACATTTGCATCCAATCGTTCACAACTCATGCGCTGCGCAGATGCCGCTCTTTATGAAATAAAGCTTCATGGAAAAAATGGATGTATGGTCTACAGAGAAGGACTTCAGTCAGGTGCCCGCAAACAACTTGGATTCGCATTCAAGGATATCTCTGAACATCTTCCAGGTGCATTCATCATATACAGAGCAGACAAAGAAGATGATGAACTAATTTTTGCAAATGATGAATTTCTTCATATGTCCGGATATAAAGATATAGATGAACTGTTCAGACTTACTGAGAAAAGTTTTCGCAACTTGATTCGTGAAGATGAACAGCAACAGATAGAATCAAGTATCTGGGAACAGATTGACAACGGCAATGAAAATGACTATATTCACTTTCATCTTCGAAAAGCTGACGGAACTTATTTTTCTGTTCTTGATCATGGAAGAATTGTAGAGAGCCCGCAATACGGGAAAGTATTTTATGTATTGTTCATGGATTGGGAAGATATGCATATTCGTTACAATGATAAATTCGCAAGATAAAATATTGCAAAAAACAGAGCGTATGATCTATTTTCATATAATGTTTATGTCGGCAAGCTCTATCAAAAGGAAATCGACTTTGTTGCTCAGAGAAGCAACGAGAAGTTTTATATTCAGATCAGCGACAACATTTCCGGGCAGGAAACATTTGAGAGAGAATGCTTTCCTCGGCTTCAGATTCGAGATGCTTATCCGAAAATGATTATTGCTAGAACCAAACATCCCCAATATAGCTATGAAGGAATCGTAATTCACGATATAGTCGATTGGTTACTACAAGAATAAGCAAGGCGAAATATCTCCAGCATTCTCTTTTGAAATGATGGAGATATTTTTATTATGACGGAGATTGCAGATGAATTCAGACAAAGCATCCTACGAAAAGAGTTTTATATGGATGTACTGAACTGTGATCCGATGTCTTTTGACAAGGAATGCGAACTGACTATTTGGTGGCTCCCCCCCCAAGCCCCTGTAGAATAAATAACGCCAGTACTGGATATCAAAAATCCCGCACCGGCGTTATTTATTAAAATATTTTGTTTTTTAATCTTCAACACTCTCTACTGAAACTTCTTTTTTCTTCCTACTTTTACCAGAAATCATCTTGTGTCCTGTATAAATAGCCATAATCATGCAAAGCAAAGAACTTGCTGCAAAGTACTTATGGCCTTCTTTTGATCCCTTATAACCTGTATAAAAAGTTCCAAGCATTGTAATCAGTGCACCGATAGACCAATATTTATGTGATTTCATTCAGATACCTCCTGCCGTTTTTCTTAATCATATACCTTTTAAAAGATATATACAAACTGGAAGTTAGCGATTTCTTTTTCCGGTATTCTCTGTCCCACGGATTTCCTCATGATAGAAATAATCTACGATCACCGGATGTCCCTGCGGGACTCTGCCATAAGGCATTTCATTATCCACAAAGGCACAATCATACTTCTTAGCCATTTTCTCAGCTTTTACTTCAAGTGCTTCAAAGTAGCTGCGGTTATGCTTGTTATAAATCTCGTCGTAAAGTGGTACAAGATCAGGATATTTTCCGGCGATATAATCCATAATTGTCTTTTTGAAACCGCCTCGAAGATTGAGATTTTCAAGCCAGAACAGATCGCACTGATCCTTTACCCGCTCAAAGATTGCTTCAAAATCCGTGATACCGGGGAATACCGGGGATACGAAACAGACTGTACGGATACCTGCCTCATATACCTGCTTCATAGCAGCGATACGGTGCTCAATGCTCGAAGCAGAATCCATATCGTTCTTGAAATTTTCATCTAGTGTGTTGATCGACCATGAAACGGTTACACGTCCAAACTTCTTCAACAGATCAATATCCCGTACCACAAGATCCGACTTTGTGCAGATCAGAATATCTGCGTCACTGCCGATCAGCTGCTCCAGAAGTTTTCTGGTATTCCCGAATTGCTCCTCCTGTGGATTGTAGCCATCTGTCACAGAACCGATGACCAACCTCTGTCCGGCATATTTCTTCGGATTTTTTATTTCCGGCCAATGCTTCACATCAAGGAAAGTTCCCCATTCCTCCTTGTGCCCGGTAAAGCGCTTCATAAAAGAAGCATAGCAATACTTGCAGGCATGTGTACAGCCCACATAGGGATTGACCGAGTAACCGCCTACCGGCAGACTGGACTTGGTCATGATGTTCTTTGTTTCCACCTCACGAATGAGGATTCCATTTATTACTTCTTCCATGATTTCTGTACCTCTAACACTTTATTAAATTCTTCCGGCATTTCCTGAATCATATTTTCATCCCCTATGATAGGGACAAGGTCTTCCTTCATAAACACCGGAATGCCGAGCTTATGTGCCTGGTCCGTCAGAGACCATGCCCATTCCGGCTCCGTATGAATCTTCCTGCTCTGAGCTCCGGTCATGGTGCCGACAACGATCCAATTGATTCCGGAAAGGTCAACTGTGCAGGGATCATCGAATAACGGCTCAAAGGTAACATGGTAATGTTTTGCTCTGACGTTTTTCCGAAGGGCGTCGATACGCCACAGTTCTGCTTTCCTCGTCACCGTAACGCCAAACCATGCGTTTTCCAGATCGGTATCAAAATCCAGCAAATCAGGTCGCTTGGTAAGGAACAGGAACTGATGCTGTGGATTTTCATGGATCTTTGCAAATACCTCGTCTCTCCATTCCGGCTTCCATCCGGAGAGATCGCTCATGCCGGTAAGAAGAAAGTTCTGCGGACGTTTCTTTTCCATCATCTTGAGCTTACCCGGAAAGAATTCAGGGTTAGCGAAGTCATCAATCATATGCCAGCGTTTCACGTTGTTGCGGGCATAGCAATATGCACACCCCACTGTGCAGCCAATGACGATATTCATGTTCTGAATCTGATCTTTGATACAAATACTCATGACTTCTGCCACTCCTCAAGATTCTTTCTGATGCGGTCGAGGCATTCCTCAAACCGGGTAATTTCTTCCTCAGAAAAACCTTTGTAATAAATACTGCCCATCTCATCAGATACAGAATCGTACTCGCCCTTTAAGGCATGTGCTTTCTCAGTCAGAAACAGGAGCGTTTTCCTTTTGTCCGTTTCAGACTGAACACGGCTTATCAGC
Organism: Ruminococcus sp. SR1/5; assembly: GCF_000209835.1. Taxonomy (NCBI): domain Bacteria; kingdom Bacillati; phylum Bacillota; class Clostridia; order Eubacteriales; family Oscillospiraceae; genus Ruminococcus; species Ruminococcus sp. SR1/5. The sequence continues at coordinate 2,388,248 of NC_021014.1, forward strand.
CCTTGATTTTCCATTCTTTCCAGCATCGTAGTAAGAGATGTTATCGCTAATCCGCATTTAGTCGAAAGTGACCTGATTGAGATACCATCCTCCTGCCACAGCACATAAAGAATACGTCCCTGGGCTCCATTAAACGCATCAATATTCTTTTCACTGAGAATCTTCTCAAAAAATCCGGTCTCCAAGCTGTTTTATTTTTGTGACAAGAAATCCTCCATTCATTTCCATGCAAAAGCTCCTATATAGTAGTTTATTAAAAACATACTATATAGGAGCTTTATTGTCAAGAGTTTATATGTCTTAATAGGTAAATTCCATTTTTTCAATTCTCCAAACTGGAATTTGACTTGCGGATTTTGATGATAATATAGTAAGAACAGAAGTATTTTATTTGCCAGAACGTCAATAACAAATATGGGAAAGAGATGGTACTACATGGGAATAATTAAATATTTTAGAAAAAAGTACTGGGAAGCAGCCATTTTCAGAGGTGGGCGACGTATACCATTTACCTGTGATGGATTAACAACTGTTCCTGATAGCGCCTATGCATTGTTTACTGAAAAAGAGTTAGAAAAAAGTTTACGAAGAAAGAGATATTTTTCATGAGCGGCTAATGCATATGATTGATTCTTTTTAATCACATGTACATCAGAGTTTTATATATTACTTATGATATTGTGCCGGCTTTGTCGCTTTGTATCAGCCGAATGAATACAAGAAAAGGAGCTGTCGGGAAATAGACAGCTCCTTCAAAGAAAATCTGCAGGATACCTTTCTTCTTTCCTTCTGTAAGTTCATTCCACCCACACTTTTCTCTGGATCTTTTCACCTGTTCACTTGTAAGCCCAGATTTCTTGCCATTCACCCTTTCAAGAACCTCTTCTACCGTCTGCTGATAAATTTCCTTCATCACTTCCGCCTCATCGTTTCTAAGTATTTACTACCTGAATTTCTTATGCAATGAAAGACCTCTTTGAAAAAATAATAAAAAAGACCTTCATTGCATAATAAAAATGCAATAAAAGTCTCACCATTTCCTTATGATACCGGATGCTTCCACCGTACTGACAACATCACAAACGCAATTTGTTAAGCGCAGGTTACTCCCCTTTATTGGATCAAATCATATACCCAAAGTAACATGATTGTCAAGATACTTTATCATTACTTTTTCATTTTATGTTATACTTTTTACATCGTTAACACTATTAAAATAAATTCTCCGGAGGTGAATCAAATGGATCATACGAATAATTCCTGTTGTTGTGGTGAAGCGGAACATTTTTCCGGATGTCTGATTTGTGGTGCTTCTATTACGTATCGTGCTGAAAGCTCTATTCAGACGTGCAGCATCTGCCATAAAGAGCAATTAACCAATGCGGTCTGTGAAAATGGTCACTTTATCTGTGATGCCTGTCACAGCTATGGCACATATGCTCCGGTAATCACAACACTCAGAGACAGTACAGAAAAAGATGCTTTGCTTCTTCTGGAAAAAATTATGGATCTTCCATCTGTACATATGCATGGACCGGAGCATCATGCAATTGTCCCATGTGTTCTTCTGACAGCGTTTCGCAATAATGGAGAACATATGGATTACGATGCTGCACTATCTGAAATCTGTAAAAGAGCGAAGCAGGTTCCGGGCGGTACCTGTGGTTACTGGGGTGTCTGTGGAGCTGCTGCCGGAGCCGGTATTTTCATGTCCGTTATGACTGGATCCAGTCCACTTCACAAAGATGCATGGCCGTTTCCTCAAAAACTTGTTTCCATTATTTTATCCAGACTGGCAGATGTTGGTGGACCTCGCTGCTGCAAACGTACCAGCAGAATTGCCATTGAAGAAGCCGTTCATTTTTACAGTCAGTTTTGTTCTGTAAACATTCCGTTGTCTTCTATAACGTGTAAATACTGCGAAGATAATCGCGAATGTATCCAGGAAGATTGTCCATACTATCCTGAATAACAGGCAAGGCAGTGATTCCATGATACCACGAAATCACTGCCTTGTAACTCGTTTGCCAGGATACAGCGCCCCATCTTCCCACTTTGCTTTTTTGCAGTTCCATGAACGAATATCCTTCTCTTCCAAAACACTCCTGATTCGTTCTTCTCCATTGTCCGATGTAAAAAGCGCTGTAATTTCCTTTTTTCCATCTACAATTTTCACACAATAATCTACCAGTTCCGGAATCTCAAACAGTAATTCATCCATCTCTCTGATACTTCCCAATGGATCCATCCGCTTTACAAAGTCCAGGCGTTTTATTTCACTTCCACAGAGGCATCTTCCTGGAATGATCCTTGACCAGTCACCGGTTCGATATCGAATCAACGGCTGTGCTTCCATTCCAATGGTTGTAATCACCAGTTCTCCCCATTTACCGTCCGGCAGCACATTTCCGTTCTCATCTATAATCTCTGTAATACAATGGTTTTCCCGCATATGCATGCCCTCATGCGCCGTGCAGCAAATGGCACCTCCAAGCCCCATCTCTCTGGAACCATAGTGCGGCCAAAGTCGTGTTTGCAGAATTTCTTCGATTGCTTTCATGACAGTTTTCGGACAGGCATCTCCGGATACCAGTGCTCTTTTTATACTGCCTTTTCCGCACATTCGAAGCATGGACAGCAATGCCGTCGGCATTCCCACATACGTATCCGGCTGCTCCTCTTCCAGAATCCTGTTCAGTTCGCCATAAGTTCTTCCTGTCCCGGTTGAAAGAGGTTTTGCTCCCAGACGTCTGATTGCCTCCGCGATCAGTTCTCCTAATCCAAAAGGACCTGAAAATGGCATAGCCACCATCGTTATACTTCCAGGATAAATAAATTCACCCAGACCTGCCATAAAAAGTTCTATGGTGTGTTCACAGTCTCCCTCTGTATAGAATACACGTTTACCGGCACCGGTAGTTCCGCTTGTCTGTTCTGATATCACTTTCTGTACTTCCCCCTGGGAGCAAAGCAGCATCCTGCCTCCATCTCGTGCCAGATCTGTTTCTGTCGTAAAAGGAAGGCTTCTCAAATCTATCAGGCTTTCCAGTCTTTCCGGCAAATCTCGGTAAAAACCCTCTCGTTCTTTCTCTCTCTTCAGTACAATATTTAATTTCTCCAGCTGTATTCTGTGTATTTCATCTCTTGTAATCTCTGTAATACCTTCCTGCTTACAGATCATTGCATCTATATTCGATCGTTTCACTTTCTGTATAAATATATTCCTTTCGAATTCGTCAGATTATATGCACAAAACGGCACCATTCCATAATCAGAATCCACCTCGCAGATATAACATCTTTTCAGACGTTCAAGATCCAGATTCCATGCATCCTGAAAAATCATCCCTGATACTGCAAAAGTTTCATTATGAACCCGGATCAGGAATTCATCCAGCGCATCTGTCTGTGTCATTTCTCCATCATCAAATTTTTTTGTGCTATAGCTCCACTGATTTTCCACATACTGTCTGGAATTATCGCTGGTAGTACAACAACATCCTCTGCCTGATTTCTTTTCCAAAAGTTTCAGTTCCCTCTCACCTTTTTTCAGATAACTTGCATGAAAAGAACAGTATGGATTCTCTGCTCCACCACCGGCGAAATCCTTGCTTTTCATAAGCCCGTCAGTCTGTTCCTCGATCAGCTTCAACATCTTTGGTATGGTAATCGGAGCTTGTGGACGCTGCTGAGAACATCTGCCAAAATAGCTGATCGGCTGGAAATGTACTCCTCTTACAAATGGCATATAATCCATCGCAAACTTCAGAATATCTCCAACCTGCATGTCATTTACTCCTGGCGCAATGACAGGTACCAGGGCAATTCCCAGTTCCGCTTCCGAACAGTTTAACACAGCCTTTTCTTTCAGTTCTATCATAGAGCGTCCGCGCAATGTCTGATACACATCATCTGTGACACCGTCAAACTGAAGAAATACTGTATTCAGTCCTGCTTTTTTTAGTTTTCTGGCATATCCTGCTTCCTGCGCAAGACGGATTCCATTGGTATTCAATTGAAAAAATGTAAACCCTTTTTCTCTACCCATATGTATGATCTCCGGAAGATCCTCCCGCATGGTTGGTTCTCCACCTGAGAGCTGAATATTGAATGGTCCTCCATGATCCATCAGAAAATCATATTGCTTTTCTATTTCATCAATTGAAAGATCACCGTTTTCCAGACATTCTCCTGCCGAAGCAAAGCAGACCGGGCAGTGCATATTGCAGCGCTTTGTCACTTCCAGTATCATACAACAGCCTTTTCGTTCGTGCTCCTCACAGAGTCCACAATTATCCGGGCAGGATTTCTCTTTGATTTTGGGATTTACCGGAGTCTCCGCAGACAGGTTTTCTCTTCCCCAGGAAAGATACTCTGCTGCCGTTCCTTCCCAGATCAGTGTCTGAAACTTTCCGTGGATATCACATTCTTTCACCAGATAAATGCCATCTTCACCAATACATTTTTTTGCCGTAAGTACTTTCATACATATCGGGCATACACTTTTTGTTTTACCCAGCGTAATCATAGTTCCAATATTCCCCGTTCTGTCAGTATTTCTATCACTTTCGTATAAGTATCTGCAATCAGCGCAGGACATTGCTCCATAATCACTCCCCAATCCAAATTAGAAGTGATATCCTTACAATAAAAAGCACCAAATTCTTCTTCGGTCTTCTTATGGAACCACTGATATAATTCCTGCACAGCCGGTTTCATCTGTATATCTTCTTTCTCCTGCGGAGCCAGATTGCCAAGGAACAAACCTATCGCACAGGCTCCTCCTGTCAGGCAGCCACAGGTATCTCCACAGTAACCGATCCCACCGCCAAGACCTCCCAGAGCCTTTACAAGCTGTGGATTTTCCTCACCTATGGCTTCCAGTGTCATAATCATAACCATTTGTGAGCAATGATAACCCATACTGCTAAGTTCTATGATTCTTTCATAAAGATCCATGTGCTACTCCTTTCTGCCAACCAACATGGTATAGCGCAGCTTCTTTCCTTTATATTCTTTCTGCAGAATCGTATACTCTTCGCAACAGAACGAATCATTCCAGATTGCTTCCAGATAATATTCCCGCCAAAGTAACGTCTGATCCTCCTGCCGGAGAATGGTAAATCCTGTCTGTTCTGCCATTTCTGAAAGATTTCCAGTATCCAGATCTGACAATAATAGAAAACCTCCCTTTTTCAAAACACGCCAACATTCAGATAGTGCATTTTTCTGATCTCTGCTGACAAAAAATGCACACTGGCTGATGCAAAGATCTATACTGTCTGATGAATACTGCAAATGCAGAAAATCGCCAATTTCCACATCACTGCCCCGTGGGAAAAGATCCACGCCATGTGCTTCCAGCCCAAATGATTTCAGGATTCGAACCGTGTCTCCTTCTCCTGCTCCAAGATCCAGTGCTTTCATTTCTTTTTTCCATTCTATGTTCTCCAGAAGATGAAGCGTCTGCGCTTCCCCTCCCGGATGCCTGTTCATCTATTTATCCTCCAGTGCACGCTCCACCGCAAGCACTTTTCCAAGTGCGAGTTCTTCCGGAACATACACAAACCCACACTTTGGACAGACAGGCATTTCCACAGGAAACCCATTTTCCAGATACATAAATTTTGCTTTTCCTTTTACAAGAGGAACCTTACATTTCATGCAGGTCAGCTTTCCTTCCGGATCAATCGTATAATATGTTCTTTCTACTGCCATTACTGTCCCACCCTTTTCATAATATTCATTCGATGACTGTATGCTCTGTGTACCAGATATCCGTCTTCTGTTTCCACAAACCGCACCCAGAATGTGACATTTCCCAGTCTGCTTCTTGTCACCAGTTCTTTTGTTTCTTCATCCAGGATTGCTTCCCGATTTTCTCTGTAATCTGATAACACACGTTCCACATCACTTTTCAGTATCATGCGCTCATCCATCATATGGATTGCCTCTTCTGTATAGGCAACAGTATAGTCTTTTTTCTCCATGATCGGTTCCTCATTCCAGATGTTTTTTAAAAGTGTCTGTTTCAATATGAGCCTGTTGTAGCGTTTCTCACTGATATCAGGCATGTTGCTGGCATTTGCACCATACAGAAGTTCCATGATATGTCTGGATTCTCTTCCCTCTCTGGCAAATCGGTCTCTGCATGCCATGCAGTATGTAATATATGGTGCATCGGAACGTTCCAGACACTTTTCTGTCATTTTCGCTGCCATATCTTTATTGGCATATGCCGTCAGACCTCCATATCCACAACATGGAGACAAATCTCTGGAATATTCTGTATCTTCAACGATACATCCCATATCCGACAAAAGTTGTCGTATCGTATCTTGTGTCTGTGCATCCCCTCTGGCACCACAGGCATCATGTATGGCAACCGGTATCTCCAGTCCTTTTGCCTGCTGTGGAAGTCCGATTTCTTTCAAAATTTCCCAGATTCCTATAACATGCGCTCCAATACTTTCTTTTAGCTGCTTCATACAGGTTGGACAACCTGCTATGATGATCGGATCACCAAGCTTGGCTAGTTCCTGTTTCAGCTGCTCATTTACTTTTTCTGTCATTTCATAGCGGCCCGCCCATTCGCTGATTGCACCACAGCATCCCAGCATCAGAGCAACACCTCTATCTACCCGATTACTTAAATCTTCGTATGCCTGCATAACCACATCCGGCGCTATCGCCCCTGCCTGACAGCCCGGGAAAAATACATATCTGCAAGTTTCATATCCCGGCTGGGGTCTGCTTAAAAAAGCCTCTGAATTTGAAAATAACATGTCCATCAGTGCAAATTCATGTGGCGCCAGCGGCATCTTATCTGTAGATACCATATTTTCTCTTGCTGACTTACACACCTGACTCATATCAAATCCATTCGGACAGATCACCGTACACTGTCCACAGAGGGCACAGGCATTCATCGGTTTGTTCATCGGATGATCTCCCATGATAATCTGCGTATTATTATAGATCTCACGGGCTAATAAACCCGGATGTTTTTGATATTCACTTAAATACACACAGCCTTTCATGCATTCGTCACAATGACACTGAATACATCGTTTTGCTTCTTCTACAGCTTCTTCTTTTGAATACCCATCCTGACCACAGAAAATCTTATTCGATTCATGGATTCCTTCCATGTTCGTATAAAGCTTGGTAGTCACTGCTCCTTCACTGCCTCTGTTGCTGTGCGGCGATAAATTCTGTACCAGAAGATCCACTGTCAAAGCTGCCCGCTTTGCGGCAAAAGCCGCATCCATCACAGATTCCGCAGGTCCGCTGACAATCTTTGCCTGTTCTCTTAACATAATCTCGACATCTGCTGCTTCTTCCGGAGCTAACATTTTTGCCACTTCTTCTGATGCGCATACCACATCTGCCAGTTCCATTTTTTCTCTGATAAACGAAAGATTCAAACTGCATCCAAATTCAAAAGAAAGATCCATAGATTTCAGACGTTTCGCTTCATTGCTGCGGTCTGATTCCAAAAGATGTCCGGCTGCCGCTGCAATATAGCTTTCATAATCTTCTTCCTTACAATAAATTGTCGTAGGATACATTTTCTTTTCCAGTTCCCCTGCAAGAAACAGTGGAAATAATCCAGAACCAAAGATTGCTGCCCTTTTCTTCTTTCTCATGCGAAATACACTGCTTCGTCTTCCCGGTTCTCCATACCGGACAATCGCACGTTCTACTTCTCGTATGGAGACACCATCACCAAGTTCACAAAGCTTGCAATTATCTTCGCAAGGTGCCGTACATCCATCACAGAGAATCATTGGAAATGGTGTAATTTTCTCATAAATTGCCAACGCTTTCTTAAAATTTCCTTTTGCAGCATAATACAGCATCTCTTTTGTATCCATTTTGAAAGGACAGGCTGCAACACAATAGGCCGGCTGTTCATGGACGCAGAGACTGATCATATGATCCATCTCTTCTTTTGACATTCGATTTACATGATAAACGTGAGTAGAACCCCTCTCCTGTATGTATGTCATAACCTGATACTCCTTTCGTCTGTAAAGGGGAGGCAGTTTCCCGTCTCCCCTGATTATATCACAGTTGGCAGCTTTTACTCCAACCACATTATGAATTAAGCTTATTTCTCAAGTTCTTTTAATGCTGCAAGAACCCTTTCCGGACGGGCAGGGATACGTGTAATACGTGCACCTGTCGCATTAAAGATTGCATTCAGGATTGCAGGATGTGGAGCATCCAGTGGAGCCTCACCACAACCAGCCGCACCGTAAGGACCACTTGGACGATATGTTTCATTGAAGTGAAGTTCAATATCATCCGGAGCATCCTTTGGATATGGAATACCACAATTCTTCAAAGTGGTGTCATGGTTCAAATCTTCAAAATCTTCCGAAAGAGCAAGACCGATACCCTGTACAAGACCACCATAGAAATTACCTTCTACAAGAAGTCTGTTCATGATCGTACCTACGTCAGCTACGCAAGTAAATTTCTCAACGGTAACTTTACCTGTTTCTGTATTAACAGCAACTTCCGGCAGGAAGATAGTATACATATAAGTTGCAAATGGATCGCCCTGTGCGGTATCCTGATCGATCGGATGATCTGCACAGAATGTAGTTACCCAGTTACCTTCATATTTTGTTGCAAGCCCTTCTGCTACCATCTCATCATAAGTACGGAATGTTCCGTCTTCTTTCTTCATTGCTGCTACAAGATTTTCTGCAGCCAGACGACATGCATTACCTGACATAACCTGTGAGCGTGATCCTCCTGCAGGTCCTGCATTCGGACATGTCTTCGTATCATTCATAACCAGTTTAATCTGTTCCGGTCTGATTCCTGCCTGACGCAGTGTTTCATGAGATGATACAAGAACACCCATATCAGCCCCCTGTCCATGATCTTCCCATGCAGCATACATCGTAACGGTTCCATCCGGATTTAATTCTGCAAATGCATTTGATGTATCAACACCATCAAGACCACAACCGTATACTCCAAGAGATACACCGATACCATATTTCATCTTTCCGTCAGAAGCTGCATTCTTTTCGGCAACACGTTTTTTCGCCGCTTCATACAATGGACGTGCTTTCTTAAACAAATCTTCCTCACAATATACCTCCGGTGGATAACCTGTCGGGATGGTAGTGCCCTCTGATTCTTTATAGCAGTTCATTTCACGGATATCAAACGGATCGATTCCCATCTTAGCTGCCAGCACGTCAATCGCAATCTCAGATCCCATATAAGACTGTGGTGAACCATAAGCACGGAATGCGGAGCCCCATGCATGGTTTGTAAATACGGTTGTTGATTTATTACGAATAGAATTAATTCCATAACCTGCGCCTGTAAACTGAGAAAGTCTCATGGTAAGCAGATCGCCAAATTCTGAATATGGACCGTGATCTACATAGTTGTTACCCCAAAGTGCTAAGAGTTTACCATTTTCATCTGCTGCAAGCTTAATATTCATAAATGCAGGAGATCTCTTTCCTGTATAAGTAATGTTCTGGAACTGATTAAATACCAGCGATACCGGACGTTCCAGAATCTTAACAGCTGCACCAATCAGAGCCTCATTTGTCGGTGAGAACTTGTAACCAAATGTTCCGCCTGCATGGTTCTGAACAAGTCTTAAGTTTTCCATTGGTACACCGATACCATCTGCGATCATAGGCATATGAAGATGTATACCGATAGATTTGGAATGCACTGTTATCATACCGTCTTCATCAATATATCCATAACCACAGTCCGGCTCAAGGTGAAGATGAGGCTGGCGTGAACAGTAGGACTCGATCTCAACCTGCTGTGAATCCGGAATGCTGTCCCAGTCAAAGTCCGGTCCCTTGATACAGTTTGTCTCAAAAAATGCGTTTGGAGTACCAGGATGGATCTCTGCTGCATCCGGTGCGATTGCATCCATTGCGTTCATATATGCAGGAAGTTCTTCGATCTCCACCTTAACTGCATCTGCTGCTGCACGTGCATGCTCTTCTGTGTCGGCAGCTACGATCGCAATCGCATCACCAAACTGAAAGATCTTTTCGTCGCAGAGTACAGGACGCTCAAATCCGTCTGTCTTATTGTGTTTCGGAAGCATTACAAGACCATTGATCTTGTTGGTTCCGCCTGCTGCCTTAATGTCCTTCGCTGTAATAACACGAACAACTCCCGGCATACTCTCTGCTTCTGTTGTATCGATACTGAGAATATTTGCGTGAGAAACCTTGGCCTGTGTAAGTGCAAGACGAAGAGTTCCCTCCGGCATCTTTAATGCATCATCTGCACCGAAATCCCAGGTACCTGTTACCTTCTGTGCTGCTGATGGACGGATATAGTTTGTACCGACGATAGAATCACCTGTCTGCTTGAATACGAGGTCTTCTTTAGTCATCTCGCCACGCATAACTGCTGCTGCCGCCATGGTCGCATCGATAAGCGGCTTGTAACCTGTACAACGACAGAGATTACGCTGCTTGTTAAACCAGTCCCTCACTTCTTCACGGGTAGGGCTCGGATTATTATCGAGAAGAACCTTTGCTGAAATAATAAAACCTGGTGAACAGAAACCACACTGTGCACATCCATATGCCATCCATGCAACCTGTATCGGATGCATATCAGAAATTGTTCCCACACCCTCGATTGTTGTGATCTCTGCATTGTCCGGAACACGGCTCATCTTGTAAATACAGGATCTTGTAACTTTTCCGTTCATAATAACATTACATGCTCCGCAATGACCTTCTCCACAACCGATCTTACATCCTGTAAGAAGAAGATGCTCACGAAGTACCTGAGCCAGTGTCTCATCCTTATCAAGAATAAGGATTCGCTCCACACCATTGATCTTCAATGTCTTTTTAATCATGTTTCATTCCTCCTTTAAAAAATACACGTTCCGATGTTACAAATCTTCTGACTTATGTGTTCCACATGGATCATGATCGGCTCCCTTACCCGTCAGATCTTTAAGTCTTTCCATTCCTCTGACAGAATAGAAAACAATGGAAGAACTGCTTCCGTCCAGATTCTCACCGCTGAGTTTTAAAACATTCGCATTCTCATAATAATCAATCGGAAGTGTCCGACTGTATTGCTCTCCTGTGCGCTCATCTTTTACCTGTATCGTAACTTCTTTTGCGGTAATTTCAAAAATCTTATCCATGGAAACGTTCTCCTGTTTACATTATTTTGTATAATTTCATGTTATCATAATTTTGTACAGTTTTACAAATTGTAAATAATTATTAGTTGGCTATTTTTTGTTCTTTTTTATATTGTTTTATTACTTTGTCGAAAAATTTTACTATTTATTCCCACTTTTCATGCTATAATAATATCAAATTTGTACAATGTTATTTTTAGGAGGTATCTATGATGCAGACAGGTGCTCTCATCGTAGCTGCAGGGAAATCGTCACGAATGGGAGACTTCAAGCCCATGCTTCAGCTTGGATCCATTTCCATCGCGCAGCGTGTGATTAATAACTTCCGGCAGGCCGGAATCTCTAAAATAGTGGTGGTAACCGGATACAATGCGGATGCTCTGGAACGCCACCTTGCTTCCAATCATGTTATTTTTCTTCGAAATGAGGACTATGAAACTACTCATATGTTTGATTCTGTCAGGATTGGACTGGAATATTTAAAAGACAAAGTGGATACGGTACTCTTTACACCTGTAGATGTTCCACTATTCACAGCACATACCGTTACACAAATGCTTTCTCTTGGACAGCCTCTTGTCACTCCGGTCTGTAACGGAACTCCAGGTCATCCGATCCTGATTCGTTCCTCATTAATTGAGTCCATTTTAAGCAATGATGGAAACACTGGTCTGAAGGGTGCTGTAGAACATTGTGGAACTCCCATGTATTGTTTAAATGTAGAAGATCCTGGAATCATTCATGATGCGGATACACCAGAGGATTATGTAGAACTTCTTCGTGCACACAATCAAAGTCTGATCCGTTCAGAGATTCAGATTCAGCTGGCACGGGAAAAGGTCTTCTTTGATGAACAGCTTTATTCGCTGCTTACACTGATTCATGAAACAGGATCTGTTCGTGATGCCTGCGAACGCATGCACATTTCCTACTCCACCAGCTGGAATCTGATCCATACATTAGAATCTCAGCTTCATGAACCGCTGATTATTCGAAGTCAGGGCGGTGTAAAGGGCAGTCACAGTGAGCTGACACCATACGGAGAAGAATTTTTGAAGCGATATGCCCGTTTTTCAGAGGAAACACGTACCTGTTCCGAAGCAATATTTGAAAAGTGTTTCAGAGGATTTTTCAATGCGTAATCTTTATCTTATTCGACACGGAAAACCACAATATCCAGATGAACATTCTTACTGTATCGGTCAGACTGATTTTTCTTTATCTATGCTTGGACATCTGCAGTCAGTCCTTCTTCACGGAGAACTGGATGATAAAATAACTGCTGTTTACTGCAGTCCTTTGTCAAGAGCTATGGAAACGGCTGCACATATCACACCTGATCTTCCACATATCACTATCTCAGATTTAACAGAACGAAATCTGGGAGAATGGGATGGTCTTTCATTTGATGAGATACGCAAAAGATGGCCGGACATATATGAAGCACGTGGAATGAATCCTGATTACCCGATTCCAGGAGCAGAAACTCCTTTCGCATCTGGCATGCGTTTTTCGCAGGCAATTTATGAGATTCTTCGTTCTTCTGAGGGTGATATTGCGATTGTTGCTCATACAGATGTAATTTCTTCTTATCTGTATTTGCTTGATTCAAAACAGCATGCCAGACAGTATTTTCGTCTTCCATGTGGTTCCTATTATCATCTGAACGCAGACGATAACGATCATGTTGCCTTATCTGATTCGACTTACCTGCTGCCTCATCCTGACTTGCATGACGAACTATGCCGGATGCTTCGCGATTCGGTGTCTCTTCCTCATCATGTACAAGCGCACAGTGATGCAGTGACTGAATTGGCTTGCCATTTCTGCGATCTGCTGGAATCTCATGGTTACTTTTTAATAAAAACTGATTCGCTCCGGAGCACTCCTTCACGATATTGCCAGACTTCAAAAACATCACACCAAAACAGGTGGTGATCTTTTCTTACAATTAGGCTATACTGAAATCAGTCAGATTATTTCACAACATCATGGTTTACAGAAGACACTTCTGAATGAAGCGGCTATCGTCTTTTTATCAGATAAACTGATTCAGGAAACCGAACGTGTAACCATCGAAAAACGATTTGCGGACAGTCTGTGTAAGTGTAACAGTCCCGAAGCTTTGAAATCTCATGAACGACAGCTTAAACAGGCTCTTGATCTGCAAAATATGATACAGACCATCTGTCACATGACGATATGACTTATAGAAAATTACAGGAGGTGTTTTATATATGAGAACTTTATTTCAGATCATACAACAAGAATTTCAAAAAGGAAACGACCTTGTGCTTGCATCCATCGTTGCTTCCTCAGGATCAACGCCAAGAGGTGCCGGTTCCCGTATGTTGGTTGGAAAAAAAGGCCGAGTTGCCGGAACCATAGGCGGAGGTTCTGTCGAATATCGTGCAGAGCTTATGGCACTTGATATTCTTGAAAAGAAAGAATCCTGTGAACATGAATTCCGGTTGAATCGCAAAGATGTTGAGAATATCGGTATGATTTGTGGTGGTGATGTTACCGTATTTTTCCAGTATCTGGACCATAATGACCCTATTATTATGGAACTTGCAGTAACTGCTGAAACATTATATAAAGAACGAAAAGATTTCTGGCTGATCTGTGATCTTCATGCTACATCCGGTATGAGTCTTTACAGTGCATCCTATGGATTGACTGGAAATGCTGATGTTCCTTCTTCCATCTTATCTTCCTTATCTGCAAGACCATGCCGTCATCGCAATGAAACCTGTGACCTGTTTACAGAACAAATCGGTACATCCGGAACTGTCTATGTATTTGGAGGCGGGCATGTTTCACAAAAGCTGGTACCAATACTTGCAAGTGTTGACTTTCACTGCATCGTTCTGGATGACCGTCCGGAATTTACAGATCCTGCTCTTTTCCCGGATGCAGCGGAGACAATCCTTTGCGATTTTGATCATCTGGATCAGAGCATTTCTATCACAGATGCTGATTATTGCTGTGTCATGACACGAGGTCATGCCTATGATACGATTGTGCAGGCACAACTTCTTGCCACACCTGCATGCTATATCGGCGTCATTGGAAGTCTCGCCAAAAGAGCTGGTGTATTTCATCGTCTCGTAGAAGAGTATGGAATCGATGAGCGAGAATTAGACCGTATTATCACGCCTGTGGGACTTAATATTAAAGCAGAAACACCTGCTGAAATCGCAATATCTATCACAGGACAAATGATTCAGGTTCGAGCTGAAAGAAAGGCTGCTATGAAATGATGACAAAACATGTCTACAAAACTATTATATTCGGTGCCGGACAGATTGGGCAGATGACTGCCCGACTTCTTGGAAATGCCTATCAGATCATGTGCTTTGCCGATAATGATCCGCGCAAACATGGACAATTTATTGGTAATATCCCAATCTGTTCTCCATCAAAGGCCGCTGCTCTTCTTCCTGATCTGATTATTCTTGGTGTATTGGATGAAGAGCGGCGTGGTTCTATGATGCAGCAGATGGAGCACTTGGGCTATCACGGTTCATTTTGTGATCCTTCTGCACTTCGCATGTTCGATGCACGGGTTGCGGTTATGCGCCTTTTAGCCGAACAGATGCATCAACAAAATATCCCTGGAGATGTGGCAGAACTTGGTGTTTTCCAGGGTGATTTTTCTTGCCTGATCAGTACAGCCTTTCCAGATCGAAAAATACATCTTTTTGATACTTTTGAAGGCTTTTCAGAAAAAGATATTGCCGTAGAAACCTCCAGGCATCTGTCTCGCGCTAAAACAGGTGACTTTTCTTCTACAGATGTAGATTCTGTTCTTCGCATCATGCCTGATCCATCACATGTGATCATCCATAAAGGATGGTTTCCGGATACTTTTTCCGATATTACCGATGAAACTTTCTGTTTCGTATCATTAGATGCAGATCTCTATGCTCCAACTGCTGCTGCATTACCTCTGTTTTATGAACGTCTGTCTATCGGCGGAGTTCTCCTGATCCATGACGTATACAGTACCCAGTTTTCCGGATGTAACAAAGCTGTAGACGAATTCTGCCTGAAACACCACCTGTTTGCAGATCCTGTATGCGATCTGCATGGAAGTGCTATTATCCGAAAAATCATTTAAAACCTAATCGAAAGCCTTTCATAATCCTATACGCCTTCTGTATTATGCTATTTTACGAGATACCCTTCAGTCTTTAAATATGTATCAGAATCGTTAATATTCTGAAAATATCCCTCATTGGATTTCCGTATAACAAACAAAAATTCCTACAGTATTTAAAAATCTATAGTTTAACGGATTCCTTTGTGAAAATATCAGCAATTTCGCATTCCGTGCAGACTTTCTTATAGATTTCCGGATCATTGATATTCTGAAAATAGTTTTCCGGTGCACTGGTATGGTATAGGGAATATCCCACTGTATTTAAAAAACGATACACCGATGATTTTCCTGATTCCAGAAAATCTGTGATCTCTTTATAAAGTCTGGCATCATATACCGCTATCAGCGATTCTTCTTTTCCATTATGACACAGCATAGTCACCGGTTGGTCGGCTTTTTCCATTGCGAACTTCAACAGATTTTGAAGTTCTTCCACAGGTACCAGCGGCGTATCTACCCCCAGCACCAGGCATTTTTCTGTCTTTGCCCTTCGAAAACAGCTCTCCAGACCGCCAAGTGGACCCTGACCGGAAATTCGATCCGGCACAATCTCTTCCCCACACTGTGTTCCACGATATCCAGAAATTAAGATCTGTTTTGCTCCCAACTGACATCCTTTTCCGATCTGTATCTCCAAAAATGTCTGTCCATCTAAAAGCAGATCTGACTTCTCCCTTCCCATATGGCTGCTGGCACCACCTGCCAGGACTACCAGCGTAAAATCTGATGGCAATTGCTGTTCTGCCAACTGACCGTTTTCTAATTCAGATATATCAGTCTGCATTTTCCGATTATTTTCTGGCACAGTTCGTTGCCTCCCCGGTCAGGATCTGTAATCCATGTTCCAGCGCTGGAATAATATATTCCAGACTTTCTCTGACTGCTTTCGGGCTTCCCGGCAGATTCACGATCAGTGTTCCTTTTCGAATACCTGCTGCTGCACGACTGAGCATAGCTCTTGGTGTAATCGTCATACTATATGCTCTCATTGCTTCCGGAATCCCCGGCACTTCACGTTCTATAATATCCTTTGTTGCCTCCGGCATACAGTCTCTCGGCGAAAATCCGGTTCCACCCGTAGTTACAATCATCTCTGCTATTCCCTCATCTGCTATACGAGCCATCTCATCTGCCAGCATCTTTCTGTCATCCGGCAAAAGAATGGTATGCACCACTTCGTAATCGTTCGCTTCCAAAATTTCCTGGATTACCGAACCACTTTTATCTTCTCTCTCTCCTGCATATCCGGAATCACTGGATGTGATAATCGCAGCTTTCATAATTCCTTATCCTCCTATCTGGGACATTAATTTACATTCATCTGTCTCAATCTCTTCCGATGTAAAATGATGACTGACCGGTTTTTCCCATATTACTTTCTGTATTGCCTCTGTCAGTTCATCATCTGTGCATCCTGAACGCATCAAATTCTTCAAATCCGTTCCAGTCTGATATTGCAGACAGGCTTTTAAAAATCCTTCTGCTGTCATACGCACACGATTACACTGGTCGCAAAACTTATGCGTCATCGCACTGATAAATCCTATTTTACCCTGAAATTCTTCTATTTTATAATAATGACACGGTCCATTCCCATATCGTTCTTTTATTGGAGTCATTCTTCCATATGCTTTCTCTAATATTTCGCATATTTCACTTTCTCCCCGAAACTGAAAATCCTTTCCATATCCAATCGGCATCATTTCAATGAAACGAACATGAATCGGATATTGCTTTGCAAGTCTCGCTATCGATACCAGATTTTCCTGCTCTTCCACTACCGGCACACAATTAATCTTCAATCCAATCTGCGGATACTGTAATGCCGCCTGGATTCCCTCCAGCACCCGATCCAGACTTTCTCTCCTGGTTACCTTTGCAAACTCTGCTGCATTTAAAGTATCCAGACTGATATTTATATCATCAAGCCCCGCTTCTGCCAGATCTGCTATCTGTTCTTCGAGCAATACACCATTGGTCGTTAATGTCACTTTTTCGATGCCAGGAAGTTCTTTTAACATTCGAACCAGTGTGGCACAATTCTTTCTAATTAACGGTTCTCCTCCGGTCAGTTTGATCTTACGTATACCTAAACCAGTCATACATCTGCTGATTCTGGTAATCTCATCATAAGTCAGAATTTCTTCATGCGGGATCTGCACAACTCCATTTTCCGGCATACAATAGACGCACCTGAGATTACATCGATCTGTAATGGATATCCGCAGATAGTCAATCTCTCTTCCAAATCTATCCTTCATACTATTCTTTC
The DNA here is from genome assembly GCF_000209835.1 of Ruminococcus sp. SR1/5. Taxonomy (NCBI): domain Bacteria; kingdom Bacillati; phylum Bacillota; class Clostridia; order Eubacteriales; family Oscillospiraceae; genus Ruminococcus; species Ruminococcus sp. SR1/5. The sequence goes on from NC_021014.1 coordinate 2,405,857, forward strand.
GGGTTTCGATATAACCCGCTTTTTCCTCCGCTTTTTTCTACCAGATGAATGTCCGTCAGCTCCATGGACTTGTCAATTGCCTTACACATGTCATAAATTGTCAAAAGTGCCACATTCACACCAGTAAGCGCCTCCATCTCCACACCGGTCTGACCTTCCATTTTGGCTGTACAGATTGCCGTAATTTCAAGATTTTCTTCATCCAGTTCAAAATCTACCGAACACTTCTAAATCATCAGCGGATGACACATCGGAATCAGATGAGATGTCTGTTTTACCGCCATAATGCCAGCCACTCTTGCTATTCCAAGTACATCTCCTTTTTTCACAGTCCCCTGTTTCACTGCATCCATCACAGCCTGACAGACACAAATCTTGCCTTTTGCTACTGCTGTTCTGGATGTCGGTATCTTTCCGGACACATCCACCATAACAGCGTTACCCTTCTGATCAAAATGATTCAGCTTATTCTCCATCTGCCTCACCTGCTGCCTTCTCTATCACAATTTCATCGCCTTCTGTCAATACGCCACCATGAAGTACTCTGGTAAAGATACCTTCTCTTGGCATAATACAGTCACCCATAATTTTATAAATCTCACATCCACTATGACATTTTTTCCCGATCTGTGTCACTTCTAATAATACCTCTCCGCTGCGAAGTCTGGTGCCAACCGGCAATGCCTTCAGATCGTATCCACTTACAATCAGGTTTTCTCCAAATGCTCCGTCTTCGATCGGTGCTCCCTTTGCCTTGAATTCTTCTATTTTTTCATAAGAAAGAAGACTCACCTGGCGATGCCACTTGCCGGCATGGGCGTCCTTCTCGATTCCAAATTCTTCCATCAGTCTGGCACTATGTACATTCTTTTTCTGTGTACCTTTCTTCTCACTGATATTTACCGCCATAATCTTTCCCATTTTATTTCCTCCTTCATCCCTCAATTCACTCTTTCGAAATAAAGAGATGTCCGTTATACTAGATCTAGTATACCACATAGTAAACATGATAAAAGAATTGTTTTTTCAATTGGAGAAATTATGTATATTAACGAACAATAACAAAATCTGTCTCTGCTAGAGACAAAAACATATCAATATATCGGAAGAAATGGAGAATCCCGTACGGAACAAGAAGAAATATTGAACGAACATATGATGGATGTCTATATAAATGATCATCTGACTATGAAACTTGTTTGCCTGCCCCAGCATCTGACTGAACTGGTTCTTGGAAGATTGCTGACAGAACAAATCATCACGTCTTCCGAAGATGTAGATCATATCTATATCTGTGAATATGGAAAACGTGCAAAAGTCTATTTAAAAAATTCGGCACGCAGCACACAATCCTCATCGGATGCCTTTGTAGAAGTAACTCCTACCTGCTGTACCGGCAATCATATTTTAAATGATTACTTTGTTACATCCAAAGAGCCGCAGTCACTTACACCGATTTTCTGGAAACCAGAATGGATCTTTCATATGGCGGATGCCTTTGCGGATGGTTCTCCTCTCCATGGCATTACCTTTGCCACACATAGCTGCATTCTCGCTCAAAAAGATCACATTCTGTTTTCCTGCGAAGATATCGGACGGCACAATGCTTTGGATAAAGTGATCGGCTACGCTCTGCGGCACAATATTGACCTGCATCAATGTATGGTATATTCCAGCGGCAGAATACCTACTGATATGACTTTAAAGGTCATCCATGCAGGGATTCCAATTCTCTCCAGCAAGGCTTCTCCTACTTCTGAAGCAATTGATCTTGCAAAAAAATATCACCTGACCCTGATCTGTGCAGCCAGAAGGGATCGAATGAAAGTATTTACGAAATAATGTTTGACAACCGCATATTAAACCACCGGAACTGGATATTGAAAGCTTTTTCGCATTTTTCACGAAAGAATCACCGTATCATAGATTACCTCAACCTTGATACGGTGATTCTTTCATTTATTTTAATAACATCACATCTTTTTCATCTATCCCAATCCATATCTTATTTCCAGAAATATGCTTTTGGTACTGCTGCCATTGTTCTTTCGTCACATCTACGCGAATCCTGGCTTCTTCTTTCGTAGATACGATCAAGATATACGAAAACACGTCCTCAATCACTCTTTCCACTTTACATGGAAATACGTTTTTCGTTGTGCCATCTGCTTCCGGTAGTACCGGATGTATAAAGTGACTTCGCACTCCTACACTGCTGGCGTCTTCTTTTCCTGTGGTATCACACTGCAATGTAATTCCCCAGTCCAGAGCCATGACTTCGCCTGCTGCTGTCATAGCCTGCGGGCGATCCTCTATGGCTGCCACTTCCACCAGTTCTGCACCAAATTCTTTCATGCGAACCGCCAGAAGTCCCTGATTACAATCATAAATCTTCCCCGGAATCAATCTTTTTCCGGGTGCCATTACTTCATCTCCGATAGTCAGAACAGCTGCTCTTACCCGACGATAAACCTTCACTTTTATGACTCCCATACTGGCCAGTATACCTGCTTCAATAAATCCGATTTTGTCACCCTTTTTCAAAAGAACCGTTCCATTTTTAAAATTCTCTCCCTGATAACAGTAATTCTGCCACTGTCCGGTCGGACGGAAGATTCTGACAGTCTCTTCTCCATAATCTGTATCCTCCTGACGGACACAGCAGTCACAGCCTTTCGGAATAGCTGCGCCTGTCATAATCCGAACCGCCTGCCCCCTTTTCCACTGTGACTCTGGAATACTGCCCCGCATCAATCTCTTCCAATACCGTCAACTGTACCGGATGACTTTCTGATGCATCCGTTATATCCTCCGCTTTGCAGGCATAACCATCCACAGGTGATCTGTCAAACGGCGGGTTATCAAATCCTGCAATCATATCCTTTGCCAACACTCTTCCACATGCCTGCAAAAGTGGTACAGTTTCCGTTTCCTCTATTACTTTTGTATGTTCCAGCAGTGCTTCCAGTGCCTACTCTACCGTAAGCTTTTCCATGCTTATTCCTCCTGTCCTGCTCTTATACGCCCTTTCCAAAGCTGCAGTTCGGATAATGACATTCTTTGCAGCCAAGACAGAATCCGCCATTTCCCATATGTGCCAGATCTTTTTTTGTCACTTCTATACCTGCGATAATACGTGGCAGAACAAGATCAAATACGGTGGCTTTTGCATACATCACACATCCCGGCAGTCCCATTACCGGTGTGCCATCTTCCAGATAGGATAACAGGAACATCGCTCCCGGAAGTACCGGAGCACCATAAGATACGATTCTCGCTCCTGTATTTTTGATCGCGCCCGGTGTCTTATCATCTGGATCCACGCTCATACCACCGGTACAGACAATCAGATCTGCCCCTTCTTCTTTTAATTTCATAATAGCGGCAGTGATTTTTTCCATATCATCATTGCACAGAATATGTCCGTGAATTTCAGCACCGTAAGATTTCATTTTTTCGATGATTACCGGTGTGAAAGTATCCTTAATTCTTCCATAAAATACTTCATTTCCGGTGGTTACAATTCCTACCTTCCGTTTCTTATAAGGTGCCAGCGATACCAGCGGTTTTTCTCCTGCTGTTTTCTTCACCAAATCCATTTTTTCTTTTGCAATCACCAGCGGAATCACACGGGTTCCTAAAAGACGGTCACCTTTTTTACCGGGAAATTTGTATGACGGGTGGCAATCATAATCTCATCGATCTCATTAATAGCATCCAGCCTCGGCACATCCACCTGAAATACTCCGTCACAATCTGCAATCAACTCAATTTTTCCTTCTTTTACATCCGTTGGATGCATATTCTCATTGATGCACACATCACACAGAATCTGCGCTGCTTCATTTTCATGCAAAGTATTTTCATCCTTCTCCCACACATAAAGATGGTCTTTTCCCAGAGATAGCAAAACCGGAATATCTTCTTCCTGTACAATATGTCCTTTACGAAAGGCTGTATCTTTTACCACATCCTTCACAATTCTGGTAATATCATGGCACAGTACATGTCCTACCGCGTCCGTTGTTTTAATACACTTCATGACGTTCCCCTTTTACTTTCTGTCTAGAAAAGTTATAAATTTATATGGAGTAATTGTAACATATTGCCAAGAAAAACACAACTTTCATAAACACGGGAGTTTGACACATTGAAATCCGAAAAAATACCGCAAAGCCTTGAACACGGGATGTAATTATTCTTCTACAGCGAATAAATATGGTTGCTCCTACGGACAAGTTTATGCATAGGTTAGAAAATATAAAGATAAAGGAATCGAAGGATTATATGATCGACGAGGTAAGAACAAAGCGATTTCTCAATTATCAGATATTGAGAAGTTGAAAGCTGAAAACCGACTACTAAAAGCTCAAACACAGCAGCAACAAATGGAGATTGATTTCTTAAAAAACTCGACGAAATAGAGAGGAGGTGAACCTGACCAAGACACGCAATACAACAAAATACCTTGCAATCAAAGAATTATAGATTATTTCTGGCTTTCCATACTGGCAGTCATAATTGTTATCTCCATAATCATCGCATATATCATAGTATGAACAGGATCTTTTTATAATGATTTATTTTCTATGTGAACTACTCGGCAACTGAGTTACCAGAGCATCTGAATTAAGGCGGGATACCGCCTTTTCAGGGTGCGTCCATGACACCACTACTGTTTGCTCTTTAGAGCTATACAGCTACTTTTATTATTTCTGGCGTTTTTAGTCCGGTTACGGACAGTTCCTTTTTCTCTCCGGATACGGAGAGATATTTTCTCAGGATGTTATATGCACCTACAGCATCTGCGTTATACTTCCGGTTTCTGTCCCTGTACAGTCCCCTTTGTTTTCGGTTGCATGGCTGTGCATATCTTTTTTCCACCTCTGGTGACAGCGGACTGCACTGGCTGGTATAGCTTTCTTCCTGTCTTACAAAACGGATCCCGTACATCTTAAGCTTATATTCCATCATGCTATAGAGCCTGTTATACGGCAGATTGTGGAACTTCTGGTTTGTTCTGTGTCCCAGGTCTTTTCCTTTCCGGATATTCCGGATATCCCCTGCCACAACACAGGTAATTCCCTGTTCACGGCAGTATTTTGCAAAGTATCTTGTGATCTTGTGCAGATAATCCGTTACCGAGTTCTGCTTTTTCTGATATAATCTGCGAATATGTTTTGATGTGACTGGATGTTTTATTTCCTTCACAGACTGCTGTCCATACCATTGTGCCTGCACCCTTGCAATCTCTTTATGAAAATATCTTTCCAATGCAAGATATCTTCTGCCCAGGATAAATGTATTCCCATTCCCGGAATCATAGCATGTCATAAGATTATGAAGTCCCAGATCAACTGACAGATAGTGTCCATTCTGCGAAAGTTCTTCCCTCTCTGAAATCTCATAAACAACAATAACTTTACATTCACCTTTTTCCGGTGGGTAGATCCGCAACTGTTTGATCTGATCCATGCCCCTGAAAATCTTATTTTCAAGATAAAGAAAGTTCTCATGGATCTGATACGTTTCTTCCATATATCTTTTTAATGCTTTTGGAAGGGACAGACGGACTTTTTCTGTGTCCCATTCATGTACAATTCCCATCTGCATATAGGTAATGGGGATACTTTCCTGTTTAAACCGCGGTGGTCTGGGATTCTCAATCCCTCCGGATCTTTTCAAGGCGTAAAAAGATTTCCATGCTTTATCCAGCAGCTTGCAGACTTCCTGGGCTGTCTGAGATGGAAGCTGTTTATACCACAGATCCTCTCTATGGGATTTTTTCTGATAATACCAGTCCGGGTATTTCTCCATTCCCATTTCTTTGTAATGCTGACGTTCGTAATTACAGACATTCCAGAGCTTGGATGCCGCATAACACATATGTCCGATGACGTTTGCATATTCCTGACTGACCTTTATGGATGTTTTCTTTGACAGCAGCATTTCCCACCTCTATGATCTCAATAAACTTTACTCTGATGCTCAATATATCTGCGGATGTTTTCTTCCGACACAGACCCGACCGTTTCCACATAATAGGAATGGTTCCACAGCTCTCCTTTCCAAAGCTGTTCTCTTATTTCCGGAAAACGTTCGAATAATTTCCTGCCGGTGATCCCTTTCAGATATTTCACGATCGCAGTTATGGATAATTTGGGAGGAGCAGACACAAAACAGTGCACATGGTCTCCTTCCCCGCATTCAAACAAATGGACGGTAAAACCTTTATCCGCTGCGATCTCCTGCACCAGCTCCTGAAGATATGCTTCAATCTCCGCATTCAATATCTTCCGCCAGTATTTCACTGACCATACCATATGGTAATTAATATTGCACACACAAGTGCGGTAATGTATAAGATTCTCCTTCATACATATAGTATAGCATAGTATTAAGAATATCACAATAAAATGCCGAACATATTTTCTTTTTTAATAAAGCTGGATACAGCATTTTTTAGTAAAAAAATAAATATATTTTACTTATAATGTGCAGATATGCACAGTTTACGCTTTCATCTCGGCAATTGAATTACCGAGGATTCCCGCTTATCTTCCTAAATATTTTTCTAGTCATTGTAATATAAAATTGCTTATACAGTCTCTTCCTTAAGAGTCCTGGTATTCTGGATAATATACAGAGCGACCGATATGACCATCATTATAGCGCACAAACCAATCAACAGATCTGATACCATCGGTGTAATGTGGAACCATATAATATGCACCGCTGCAGTTCCATATAATAAAAAGGTTACTATCTTTCCATGCCAGTCTGCACCATGTACTTTTCCTGTCTTTCGTATCACAAGACATCCACTGACTACCATATACAGCTCCTTACCTGCCATTATTACGATTAAAAGAAGCACATGCGGAAAACGAGTAAACAGACAGATTAACATCGCTGCCTGTGTCAGCTTATCAGCCACCGGATCAAGTATTTTTCCTAAATTACTAATCCTATGGAATCTTCTTGCGATATATCCATCAGCAAGATCCGTAAGACCAGACAGCAATAAGATTTCACCAGCTAACAGAGGATTTTTCTTTACACAATAACTCCATATAATTACCGGAATCAGACAAAGCCGAAAAAAGAAAGAAGATTAGGAACCGTAATAATTCTATTCAAATTTTCTTCCTGATTCACTTCACTCTGCATGTACGGTCATCTCACTTTCCTTTTTTTAGACATAAACCAATAAAATATAACACAAAATGCTAAAGCAAACACAACACCAAAAACATTTTGAATCACTCTAAGACTAACCGCTCCTTGTAGTCCATAAGTCTCTGCAGCAATGGCTAAAGCACCAAATGTGTTAAATACTGCCTGCCAGCCATATTGTGCTGAAAATCCTACACCGATTCCACCAAGAATTCCTATATATGCATAGATTGACGAAGGAAGCAGAAAATATAATACTGTAAAACATATAACACCTGCAATATTTCCGACAATCCTTTTACGGACTCTGTAGTGCATATCTTCCATAAACGGCAAAATCGCGGACATGGCCGCAATACCAGCCCACATTGCACGTGGCATATTACAAAGTTCTGCAATGCAAAGGACAATCGGTACGCATAAAATCTGACATATCTGCCATTTTGTTCTGGAAGAAGTGATATCAAATTCTTGTATCAGATCTTTCAGATTTCTTTTATAAGTTCTGTTTTTATGATTTCGATAAAATACGAAGCAGGTAAGTGCTGCACCTAAAGCCATTCCGACTAATCGCATCTGATAGCTTTTTCCCGTAACATCATAACCATATAGCAGCAGATACCCAAGAACCAATGTAGATTGATTAAACATAAATGGATTATGGCATCCGAACAGAATCAACACAGCCAGTGCCGCAATATTTAACAGCATTCCAAGTACCGGTGAAAGCTGGTTTGCTAAATGCGGACATACAGTCATAATTACAAAGAACAAAGCCAAAAGCATCGTAGATTGTCCGGTGTGGATCCCCAGATCCGCATTTCTAAACACCATGAGACATAATAAGACTACTACACCTACAATGCTGTTCTCATTTCCAAATAGGATGCTGAAAATACTAACAAAGAAAAAACAAAATGCCATTGTAACAGCTATCTTCACTAGATATACCCACATATGATATAATTTTTCTTTTAGTGTTTCACTCTTTTTCAACAGGTTTTTAGAACCTGCCTGATTTAACTGCAACTCCTGATAAAATGTCATATAAATCCTCCCATCTTCTAATTTATCTTAAAACTATATAATCTCATCTTTCTGCTTTGGCAGCTCTATAACAAATCTGCATCCACCATATTCACGGTTTTCTGCTTTGATTGTTCCTCCGGCACTATCTACAATCCGTTTTACAAGTGCAAGACCTAGGCCATTTCCTTCTGCTTTATGAGATCCATCTACCTGATAGAACTTGTCAAATATTCTGGATTTTACATCATCCTCTATTCCTGGTCCTTCATCTTCCAGAATGAACTTAACAGAATCCTGTTCTTGTTTCAGAAACATCGTAATTGTCCCCTTTGAAGGGCTGAACTTAATCGCATTATCCAAAAGATTTATCCAGATATGCATAAAAAGTCCTTCATTCCCAGTATATTTAACTTCCTCCAATTCTACCTGAAAACCAATTTCTTTTTCTGTCCATTTTGTTTCCAATGAAAGAAATGCCTGGCGGATCTGTTCATCCAGACGATATTCTGTTTTTTCATTGGTATATTCTGATTCTCTAACTTGGATAACAGCAAAATATTACCAACCAATCCGGAAAGTCTTTGGGTGTTAAATAAGATTTTTTCTACATATTCCTCTTGCTCCTGAGACAATTCTTCTCCCTGAAGAAGCATTGTATACCCTTCAATGGCATTGATCGGGGTCTTAAACTCATGAGAAACATTGGAGACAAAATCCATCTGCAGTACTTCTGTTGCACGAAGCTCTTTTGTCATCACATTAAAACTCTGGTAAGATTCTCCAACTTCTGCGATACGGCTGTTCGTTTCCAAGTGCTGTTCAAAATCTCCCTGCGAAACTTCCTTCATTGCTTTACTGAGTCTGGTAATTGGTTCCAGCAACTTTGCATTGATAAAGGAAGTGATCAGCCCGGCAATCAATGTATTGAAAATCAAAAGCCAGCCAAGCACAGGTATGCTGCCCGGCAGATTAAAAAATGATTCAAAAAAGCAAATAATAACGCAGATATGACTGTTGAAAATACAAGTGCCAGCCAGATTGCACCAGTCAGACAGGATCGGATCCGCAATCCTTTTTCTTTCTTTTGTTCCATTATTTTTTCACCACCTTGTATCCAATTCCACGCATTGTTACGATTTCAAAATCCGGGGTATCTTTAAAACGCTCTCTGATTCTTCCTATATGTACCTCTATTGTATGTGGGTCTGCCTCCGTCTCGTATCCCCATACTTCATCCATCAACTGTTGTTTTGTAAATGTTCTGCCTGGCGAAGCTGCAAGCTTATATAAAAGCAGGAATTCTTTTTTAGGCAAAACAAGACTTTCCTTATCAGTTGTAATCGTCATTGCATCATAATCAAACTCTGTTGAACCGATCACAATTTTGTGTTCATTCAGTATCTGTGCACGGCGAAGCAGTGCTCCGACTCTTAAAACCATTTCATTCACATTTACCGGTTTTACCATATAATCGTCACTTCCCGAAAGAAATCCCTGGCGCATATCATCAAAGGAACCTTTCGCAGTGATCATAAGTACCGGTATCTGATATCCTGCTGAACGAAGTTCTGACACCAGTTCATAGCCATCCATAACCGGCATCATAATATCGGAAATGATCAGATCAATATACTCTTTATCCAATATTTCTAATGCCAGTGCTCCATCCGATGCACTTTTGACCTGATATCCATTCTTCTCAAGCACTTTTTGGAATAGCTGGCTTAATTCTTTATCATCTTCTACAATTAATATTTGAAACACGATCTTCTTCCTCCTTTATCAGAACAGATATCTTGCCCATCCAAGCAGATGCTGTACCAAAAGTACGTTTCTCTGACGTTTCTTTGTTAATTCGATTGGCTCTACATGATATGGATCATTATAAGTTCCGCCTTCTAATATCTGGCGGGACACTTTTTCATATTCCATCATGCCCTCTTCCAACTGTTTATTAATATCTTTACTGCGAATTACAAGCATCAGTTCCGTATCCAGATATGCACTTCTCATGTCCATATTAAAGGAACCGATTACAGACAGATCATCGTCAATCAGAATACTTTTTCCGTGGTATGAATAACCGCCTTCATATTCCCAGATATTAATTCCTGTACTTAAGATTCTATTTCTGTTTTTCGCATAATCGGCAGCCCCAAATGGATTCCCATTATTCGCAACTGAATTTGTCATGATAGAAAAATCTGAAACGTTCTCTGCAATTTCCTCCCATGTATTATACATCATATCATTACAGATAATATATGGCGTGTGGATCTTCACACGATTTTTTGCATTTTTCATCAATTCTCCCAACTGATACCACACTACTGGTTCTTTGGAACCTGTGTGAATAGGATTTGACACTAATGTAATCTTTTCTGTCTCAAAAGTTTCGTCCGTATAATTGGTCTCGCAGATTCTTTCCTTATTCTCTTCAAAATATTTCTGATAGCTGTTCTGCAGCTCTAAAACTGCGTTCTTTACAGATTTTCTATTTGCCAGTTTTTTATTGTTATGAAAATAACCACAGTCTTCCTGATTCCATATGGTTTCAAAATACTCTGACAACTGGTTAACTGAATTTTCTTTCTCAGGTTCATCGCAAACCACTAACACGTCTCTGTCATAGTTCTTATGTCCCGGAAAATCACCCAGGAAATAATTGTATGTATTTCTTCCCCCAAGAATATATCTCTTTCCATCTGCAATCAAATATTTATCATGCATTCTACCCATCATTTTCCACGGTTTCAACGGATTGGCCTTATTATACAGTTTAATTTCAACATTCTCATGGGAAGATAATCCATAGAAATACGGATTTCCTTCCATATCAATCCAGCTCTCCATTCCATCTACTAACAGACGAATATGTACACCTCTGTCTGCCGCATCATGCAATGCTCCTAAAATCAATTTTCCACTTTCATCGGATTGAAATGCAAAAGTAGAAAGAATAATTTCCTTTTTTGCATTCTTGATCAAACGCACTCTTTGTAAAAGCGCTTCTGGATTCTTTTCTATGATTACTGCCCGTTCTGTATTTTCACTGCATTCGTTCCATGACCCATTTTTTGTTTCTTTTTTGGTTGTATTGGACACTTCCGGCTGCTTTTTATATGCAACGCAGATTCCGAGCAATTCATAAAAAGCCACACATAAAAAAATTGCCAGTATAACAAGAAGGATTTTACATATTTTATGCTTTTTCATTGTACATCACCTGATTCCTTTTTATTTCATACTTATACAATACAAAGTCAATCTCAATTTAACCTCAACAAGGTTTGTTTTTTTCATCCATGCAAAATCTTCTTTGTACAACAGACTGTTAGATATAGCAAAAACGGCCTTTCAAAAACAGTTAACTTCTAAATCAACTGTTTTTTGAAAGGTCGTTTCATCAGATTCTTATAGCAATCCAGCAAATAATCTCATAAATAATTGTCCCAGTCGCAAATATGCACTTCGTCCGGTTTGATATTGGTCTGTCACATCACGACATTCTCCCATCGTTCTTATCAGATCATTTTTTATTTCCACAACTGCCTGACAATCTGCCATAAAACAGCCGTTTTCAAAATGGTGATATAAACTTCGATAATCCAGATTAATTGTTCCACAAGTTGCCATACAGTCATCTGCCACACTCATTTTTGCATGACAGAAACCAGGAGTCCACTCATAAACACGAACACCATGTTTAACTAATCCATGATAAAAAGAACGAGTTATATTATAAATGAATTTTTTATCAGGGATACCAGGTGTGATAATTCTTACGTCTACCCCTCGCTTAGCAGCCAGACATAACGCATGCGTCATTTCATCTGTTATGATTAGATATGGAGTCATAAACCAACAATATTTTTCAGCTTTATTTATCATACTGATATAAACTTCTTCTCCTACTTGCTCATTATCCATAGGGCTGTCTGCATAAGGTTGAACAAACCCAGTTTGCTGTGCCGCATAATCATAGTGGAAAAGGTATTTACTAAAATCAGAATCATTAGCATCCTTATCACTTACTGCATTCCACATTTCCAAAAATGTCACCGTAAGCGACTGAACAGCATCTCCTTCTAAACGAATACCTGTATCTTTCCACTGTCCATACGGGTGTGTGTAATTAAAATATTCGTTTGCTAGATTATATCCACCTGTAAATCCGACTTTTCCATCAATAACTGTTATTTTTCTATGATCACGATTGTTCAAAAACAGATTTAAACCTGGCATAAACGGATTAAATACACGGCAATGAATTCCTATTGCCTCCATCTTTTTCACAAAATCTGTGTTAATAAAGCCTATAGAACCCATATCATCGTAGAATACTCTAACTTCCACACCTGCTTTTACTCGCTCTTCCAGAACATCTTGAATCTTATGCCATGCTTCAGCGTCTTCTATCGCATGATATTCCATAAAGATAAACTTCTGTGCTTTCTCCAAATCCTTAAGCTGTGCCTCTAATCCTTTCACTGCTTCATCAAAATACACAATATCCGTATTCTGATAGATTGGATACTGCGAATTTCTTTGTATGTAACTTGCTATATTTCCTGCTTTCGGAATTGTTTCTTTTATTTTGCTCAAACACTCCTGACCGTCCGGAAGCATTGGTAACAATTTGCTATCAATTTCTGCATATCGCTCACGCATTTTATGTGTGCCACCATTCAAACCAATCAACAAATACAGGCCTACACCCATAATTGGGAAAATTAGAATTAAGATGACCCAAGGCATTTTCATAGAGGATGTCTTATTTGATGCGTACAATCCCAAAACCAAGATCCCACTCAAAATCCTTGTAAATAAATTTATGATTTCTGCATATTCATTCAAGCGTGTTACGATAGTAATAATAAAAATCACTTCCAGAAGAATGCAGATTATGGAAAAACACAGCCGTTTTACCCCATTTTTTGTTTTTGCTTTGCCCTCTAAAGTATCTTGTTTCATATATATTCCACCTTCCTACTTGCTCAGTTTTCTCCCTAAATTTCGTGGAACATACCAATTTTGTCTTTTATTCTCTGCATTTCATTATCTGCTTCAATGATAGCTCTTGCAGAATGAAGTAATTCTTCACTTATCTCATCATAGCCAGGCATTTCTTCAATTCCTTTTTTATAGCGAAGTTGATGTTCCAATGTTGCCCAGAAATCCATACCATTGGTTCGAATCTGTAATTCTACACGCATAGGTGTTTTACCCTTAGCAAAAAATACTGGTATTTCGACAATCATATGATAGCTTCGATAACCATTCGATTTTGGATTTTTTATATAATCTTTTATTTCAATAACTTTAATATCATCCTGTTGAGTAATCAAATCTGATATCATATAAATATCGTCAATAAACGCACAAACTATTCGAACGCCTGCTACATCATTGAGATATGTCTGTATATTTTCTGTTGTAAATTCATATCCCATCTTCTGCAGTTTATCGTAAATACTATTGGGCTTCTTAATTCTTGTTTTTATAAAAGAAATAGGATTTCGATTGTTCTCAACTGAAAATTCATCATCCAAAACCTCAAGTTTAGTTTGTATCTCCCGAATAGCACAACGATACATCATCATTAAATTATAAAATTTTGTAGCATTATTTAAAAACTGTAGTGATTCCGGACTGTTCATCCTGAGTTTTTTTACTTCATCTTTTGTCATGGAACTTTCCTTTCTACCTCATCCCTGATTTCAAAACATTATTTATTTTGATAGTTGATTCGTTCTCCTTGAATTACTGGATAACAAATCATTTTATCACTATCCAGATTTTCTACATGCATATCTACTGCACTGATCTGATGGTTTTCATAAGTATTGTAATAATAAATACCTTTTGTAACATTACAACACGACGTATACAATGTGATTTCATATTTTCCATCCGCTACTTCGCAACATCCTCGTTGCTGATCCACAGATCCGAGAATGTGGAAGAATTGGCTAACGCTTTCTTCCTCTGATTCACCTGAAATTGCATTTACCTTTGTAAAAGCTACACGTACAAAGCGTGAGGAAGATGAGAGATCTCCCGGAAGACCTAATCCTCCCATACCTCTACTATATGCATCAAGAGCCAAATTTTCGCAGAAAGTATTTCTGGGCTGTTTAGGAGATAAATACATATAATTATTTAGTTGAAACATCTGCTGTGGAAATGGCGGATTATTCGTAAGCACTCCTACTGGATTGTCATAAATATGCAAACCATCCGACATAGATTCTACCGTAATTGACTCATTCTCATCAGAAATGATCCAGTGTAATTGTGCTAATGGTAATTGCTCGCTGAAAGGAGTATTAACAATATTAATTCGTTCAAGAAGCTCGCGAACTTCAACTAAAGAAGAACACTGACTTAAAATCCACGGAATAAATTCAAACTGTGCAATATTTTCCACATCTGGCTTAATCGCGGAATAAACAGCATTTCCGACAAAATTCAGTCCTGCCATTGCCACTCCTTTTTCATTCATAGCATCATAATACAAAGGATAATCCTCTGCAACATGAGCCATTCCAATAATTGCATAATGATTTTTCATATCGTCAACATGGCGAAAATTAAACGCATAATTACGTGGTGTAATTACTATCTGATCACCATAAGAGAATTCATAATCGAGGGTTCGTCCAAAGTAAAAATCTTTTGTTTTATAAGTTGCTGCTGTACACATGATCATTTATCCTCCTAAATAGATTGAAATATGTCAATGAGTTTTTTTCTTGAACAATAGTATAGCACAATCTTTTATTCTGTTCCAACTTCATACATGATCATAACATGTAAACTTTAAACTATTTTCCTAGATTATTTCTCCATCAGTTTTTCAAACCAGGTATCCATAGCTAGGATGAATTGACCTACGTCTGGCAATTCTTGCAGCATTTCGTTTAGGGTTTTGTGCTTCACATATTTCTGCACATACACCCAACAGGCAACGCCACTGGCTTCTGATACAATGTCAGCTATGGTTTTGCGCATAAGCTCTTCAAATTCAGCAATTTCTTCTTTTGGGACAACATCATACAGTGTTGGTGCCTGATGACTTAATTTTACGCCATTTTCATTTGCATCTTTAAGCAGATTCTTAACTTTTTCTCTTGAATTCTCCGGTACTTTCATGTACTACCACATAAATGCTACCACATCGGACGGTGTGTCTTTTTTAAGTGGTAGTAACTGAATATAATCATTGTTTTCGCTCATTTTCATATCCTCCTCACGATATAATAAAATCAATAATACGTTCTCTTGTCATGTCCAGTACAGTATCTACGAACACTCCTGCAAACAGGATCAGATACAGAATAACACTCAGCGCAAACAGGAATACAACCTGTACCCAGTCATGGTAACAGTATGCAGTTGCTATAATCAACAAAGTGAATATAAAACCAAGGATTCCCCTTACAACCGCATAAGTCTGTACTGTCATCTTCACTGCCAGGCCGATCACAAAAAGGATCAGCCATACCGGCAGTAATAATATCTTTCCAGCAAGTTTTAAAATAAACATGTGCACCTCCTATCTTACCAGTCCTGGCATATCATGGTTCACCTCTGCCTGATAATACCCGTTCATCGTTGACGGTGCATTAAACAGGGCTGCTAATAAATATTTCTTGATGTTCTTCACCTTTGTGGTGTTACCACTCATACAGTGTAAGACATACTCGATATGTGAATAGGTCAGCATCAGAAATTTTTTCTTCACCAGTGATGCCGGATACCAGTTGCTGGCAATCAAGATCTTGTCATTTTTACACATCACAGTCTCTACGATCAGGTTCACGATTTCATCTACCTGTCGCATATCGTCATGATGGGTTACTTCCAGTGATTCATAATCAATGGTCTCTTTGACAAGGTTTTCATAAGCCTGATAATCCTCAGAGCGATTATCGCTATCAAATCTTTTCTCATCCACAGATATGATATGATTAGATTTATTATCATTCATTTCAGTATCACTAAGATTAGTATTATTAGGGTTTGAAATGTAAACTTCTTGAAGTTTGTTTTCGGGACTTCTAGAAGTTTGATTTTGGGACTTCATGAAGTTTGAATTGTAAACTTCTGTAGATTCCTCATTTTCCACAGAAGTTTGTTTTTTAAACTTCTTTAATTCCTCTCCAGATTTTTTCTCATCTGTTTTCTCAGGCATAAAGGTTTTCACGTAGATAACGTTCACCTTTCCAAATCCCTGTCTGCGTTTCTCAATCAGACCAATTCCTGTTTCGTCATCCAGTTCTCTGACATTTCTTTGTCCTCTTTTCTTTGAATTATGAAAGAAAAATTATCCCTTCATATAACGAAACGCTCAGAGCCTGTTTTACAGTGGTCAAAAGCAAATTTTTTTACTTTTTTTCTTACGAGTTTTCTTGCGAGTTTTTTTAAATGCCACTCGTAAGAAACTCGTAACATTAGATTTCTGCATTTTCTTGAAATTAAGTAAAAGAAAAAGAGCATATGGAATTGAATCCATACACTCTATGATTACTGAAACTTTATTTCATTTTTAATTCAACAAACTGGAAGTTGACTATCAACTGATAATCAAAAATATCATTCCTAAAATTGCAAATCCTTCACAGATCGCAATTATCTAAAATCTGTCGAGCTCTTCGTATAGAAAAACAGTAATTTCATTCTTTCGAAATTTTTAATTCTACGTCTCCGTTACTCAGCAATTCTACAACCTCACGCTCTGGCATATTCATTTTTCCCAGTCTTACCTCTTGTTTATCATCGTTCACGGAATCCTTGTTAGAACTACCACATGCAACCAGACAGGCTGTGAGGATAATTTCCAGAATAACTGATAAATATTTCTTCATATGGCTACACCTAGTTCTTTATTATTTCTTTTCATCAAGCAAAATAACACCTTGTGCCGGATTTTTATCAATTGCACCAACTATCTCATGTGGAACATATGGCTCTTCAAGATATGCAAGGTCTTCGGCAGTTAATTTAATGTCAAATGCTCCGGCTGAATCATCCAGATACTGCGTTTTGGTTGCCCCAATAATAGGCGATAGAATTCCCTTTGCCCACTGCCATGCAATGGCTATCTGGGACATTTTGCAGTTATACTTTTCGGCAAGCTCCGCTACACGTTTAACTATCTGCATGTCTTCCGCTTCAGTCTTATCATATTTTCCCATGGCAACCCTATCCGTGGTTCCACGAAGAGACTCTGATTTCCACTGTGGTCTTGCCAGATGTCCGGCTGCAAGAGGGCTATACGGCATTAACGAAACTTTCATTTGCTTACAAATTGGTAGCAATTCTCTCTCATCCTCTCTGTAAAGCAAATTATAATGATTCTCCATCGCAGAAAATGGTGTCCATCCATTGTCTCTTGCGGCTAACTGCATATTATAAAACTGATATCCATACATGGCAGATGCACCAAGTGCCCTGACCTTTCCTGCTTTTACCAGATCGTGCAGTGCCTCCATAGTTTCTTCAATTGGTGTATCATAGTCAAATCTATGGATGATATATAAATCAAGATAGTCGGTTCCAAGACGTGACAGAGTTCCATCTATTTCCCTCATGATTGCCTGTCTTGATAAACGACCTTCATTAAAATATACCTTGGATGCAATCACAACCTGATTTCTCGCTACATTTTTCTTCAATGCTTTACCTAAATATTCCTCACTTGTTCCTGCTGAATATCCATTTGCTGTATCAAAAAAGTTATATCCCAAATCAAGTGCATGCTTGATAACATTCTCACTTTCAGCTTCATCCAACGTCCAGTTATGCATGGTTCCAGCTTTCCCAAAACTCATACAGCCCACACATAATTTTGACACTTCTATATCTGTATTTCCGAGTTTACCGTATTCCATAGTGCTCTCCTTATCTTAATCCAGCGTACTCTTTCTCCGATACCGCCTCACACCACTCATTGGAACAATCCACTCCCGGCACCTCAATTGCCAGATGGGAAAACCATTCATCCGGAGCGGCCCCATGCCAGTGCTTTACATCTACCGGAATGTTAATACAGTCACCCGGTTTCATTTCTACCGCATCCCTGCCTTCTTCCTGATAAAACCCTCGGCCGGCTACACATACTAAGATCTGCCCGCCACCGCTTTTTGCATGATGAATATGCCAATTATTCCTGCATCCGGGTTCAAATGTCACGTTGAAAATGCCAACCTGAGAAGTGGAAATCGGTGCAAGAAAACTTCTGCCAGAAAAATACTGTGCAAAGCCATCATTTGGTGCACCAATTGGAAATACCATCTCTTTTGCATGCGCCCGCATTGCTTCCTCTTCGTATGGTAAATCTCCTTCACCTGCCTCCCACACTTCCTTTGCAAGATTGAAAACAGCCCATGCTTTTGGCCATCCTGCATAAAATGCGACATGTGTGATTACTGCGGCAATCTCTTTTTGTGTTACACCATGATTTTTTGCATTTTGAAGATGATATTTTAAAGAAGAATCTGTAATTCCGGAAGCCATCAGAGCAACCACTGTGATGATACTTCTTGTTTTTACGTCGATGTCCTGGTTATTCCAGTTTTCGCCGAAAAGTACATCATCGTTAAAATGTGCAAATTCCGGTGCGAATTCACCAAGTGTATTTCTTCCTGCTGTCTGTACTATTTTTCCCATTTTCTGTATACCTCCATAGCACTGTTATTTATAAAGATTTTACCCACTCACTGATTTCCTGTTTTGTTCCACGGTTTAACAGGCTGCCTTCTGTGATAACCGCATCCGGTGCAGATGGCTGTAATTCCTTTACAGTATTACCGAATCCACTTCCACCGGATGTTGCAAAGAGCACAATCTTTTTGCCACTGAAATCATAGGCTTCCAAAAATGTATTGACAATTGTCGGAGCTACATACCACCAGATTGGGAATCCCAGAAGGATCTCATCATAAGAACTCATATCCATCTTTTTCTTCATAATCTCCGGTCTGTATTTCTTATCACTCATTTCCACACTGCTGCGGGATTTTTTATTCATCCAGTCAAGATCAGCCTTTGTATATGGAACTTTTGGCTCAATCTCAAATAAATCCGCTTTTGCTTCCTCTGCAATCATTTCTGCTACTTTTTTTGTTGTCCCGCTTGCACTGAAAAATGCGACTAAATTTTTACTCATAATAAAAATCCCCTTTCTTTGCGAATTTTTCGTATAAAAATAGATGTATAAGATTTGAATTTCTCTTATACATCTATTTTATACCTGATATTTTTATTATGTCTAATGCTTATATTGAATTCCATTCTATGCCTGAAAAGCATTTATTTCTTCTATCATTTTACTGACCGCCAGAGAATATGGAATGTTTCGTCTCCAGGCAATCACAGTACTTGTTGTGATTTCAGGAGAAATTCTTCGCTGTACAAGAATATCCTCCCGCCAATACTTTGCAGCACCTTCGATGGATACCGGATAGCCCAGTCCATTTGCTGCCATAACTCCGGCATTCGTTCCAAGATTACTTGTAAAAGCAATCTGCAGTTTCGAAAAGTCTTTTCCAAACCAATTGGCAAGTTCACTTTGAACATTTACTCTTTCCGGCAGGATCAATGGTTTTCCAATAAGATCTTCTTTTCTTATAAACTCTTTTTCTGCCAGCGGATCATCCGGCCGCATTCCAACACACCAGTGATCGCAATCTGTGATCCGGATATAATCCAGACCTTCGGTGTCCACCGGCTCCATGAATAATGCAATATCTACAAGTCCTTTGTTCATCATCTCATACACTGCATCTGCTGTTGCAGTATGCAATACAATCTGAACCAGCGGGTATTTTTCTTTATATGTTTTACATATCTCCGCCAATGTCTCCACCGCTGCAAATTCACCGCATCCAATGGTTATATTTCCCTCTACAACATCTTCTTTTCCTTTCAGTTCCTCAAGTGTTTTTTCCTCAAGATTAAGGATCTCCAGGGCACGCCTTTTTAATAAAATCCCCTCTTCAGTAAGCGAAATTTTCTTCCCGCTTCGAATAAATAATGTTACTCCAAGCTCCTCTTCAAATGCCGCCATTTGTCTGGATAGCGTTGGCTGAGTAATATGCAATTGTTCTGCTGCTTTTGTAAAGCTCTGTTCTTTTGCCACCGTCAGAAAATAGCGCAATAGTCTTAATTCCATATTTTTTATTCCCACAACTTCCGATTTCTATTTTTGTTTCCATAGCATAGTGTACTCTTTTTCACCAGTATCTTCATCTAAACCTTCACATTGAATAATGAACCCTTCTCTTTGGTAATTACTTTTCTTACATTGATAAAATGATAGATTGTCAGCTCTGCAAACTGGAATCTGATGCTGTCTACCTCTTATCCAATCCATTTTTTAATTTCAAAATATCTTTTCTGATTTTTTCAATGACTATCTTAAATTTCTCATCACTTTTTCCTGTTGGATCTTCAAGTCCCCAGTTATCATCAAACGGTCTTCCTATAAATGGACATCCCACATTACACCCCATTGATATTGCAATATCCGGATTTGGAATATCACTAACCAGCTTACTGAACTGCCCATCTGCTTCCATATCTATATTATATAATTCCTTCATAATACGGACAGCATCTTGGTTAATCTGTGGTTTTGTTTCTGTACCCGCCGAATAACTTTGAAACACATCTGATGCCAGATGTCTTCCAAAAGCCTCAGCAATCTGACTTCGGCAGGAATTATGGACACAAATAAATGCCACTTTTACATTACTCATGAAATGGACACCTCTCCTTTATACACTGCTCATTAAAATCTGTGAATCCACATTGCATTTGTTCGTATTGCAATGTTACTCCATAATGAGCATTCACATAATCAATACCATTCTTAAATGCTATCATTGCATCTCTCTTGCAACATCTTGGTCCGTTTATGGCTCCTAATTCTCCGATTGCTTTCGAGGTAAACTGCATATGATTTCCCCATGTTCCATCTGTTGAAAGCGGACCTGTTCCGTCGATGATTGCAAGTGCAGCGCCAATGGATGTGATTGCTCCGCATATTCCCCATAAACCGCACATTGCTCCCGGCATCCGAAGTCCTTCTGACATCAGCCTGTCCAATGCCTGTTCTAAGTCTATCTCTCCACCTGCGTTTTTGTAGGCTACTAGCAAACTTGCACCATCTAATATATGGTGTTCCGGTCCATGAATGCTGATATATTCCTTCTCTGCAATCTGCTTAAAAATAACAACCGGATTTGTTCCCTGTTCTTTCTTTATATCTTTTACAATCAGTTCTGCTTTTTCTCTTACTGTCATAGAAACCTTCCTTTCGTCTTATTTGCAATTCTTACAAGCATAAGCATTACCGGAACTTCTGTTAAGACACCCACAGTAGTAGCAAGTGCAGCCTCACTTGTTGTTCCAAACAATGCAATCGCCACTGCCACCGCAAGTTCAAAGAAATTAGATGCTCCTATCATTCCTGCAGGTGCTGCAATATTGTGTGGCAGTTTTAACAGATAACACGCTACGTATGCGATTCCAAAGATCAAAAAATGTCTGAATTATCAAAGGTATTGCAATCAGTATTATGTGTATAGGATTTTTCAGAATAACTTCCGACTGAAACATAAATATCAGCACTAATGTCAATAGTAGCCCTATAGTTGTAACTGAATCAAATTTATTTAAAAACTGCTGGTTTAAATAATTCTCATCATGTTTTCTGATTACAGCCATTCTGGTAATAATTCCACCAACAAGCGGTATTACTACAAAAAGCACGACACTTAAAAATATTGTATTAAAAGGCACTGCTACATTGGACACACCCAGCAGAAATTTCACAATCGGTCCAAATGCAAAAAGAATGATAATATCATTCGTTGCAACCTGAACGACAGTATATACCGGATTCCCTTGCGCCAGACTGCTCCATACAAATACCATTGCTGTGCATGGTGCTGCACCAAGCAATACTGCCCCAGCCAGATATTCTGTAGCAAGTTCAACCGGAATAAATGCCCTGAATAACACAAAGAAGAACAAGCATGCAATTCCATACATTGTAAATGGTTTGATCAGCCAATTAACGATCCAAGTCACAAATAATCCTTTCGGATTTTTGCTGATATACTTGACACTTTTGAAGTCCACCTTAATCATCATTGGATAAATCATAATCCAGATTAATACAGCCATAGGAATAGATATCCCTGCATATTCAAACTTATTTAATATATTGGGTATCATCGGAAAAAATGTCCTATGGATACACCGATGATCATGCATAGAATGACCCACACAGATAAATACTTTTGAAAAAACTTCATCTTAGCATTTCCACTCTAACAACAGCTATCTTTTTTGTCACAGCATGACTCACATGTCAAACTGCCAATAAAATTCTTGAATTCTAATAAAGTATCACAATTCAAAGAGTAATGATGCCATTTACCTTCTTTGCGATCATTCACCAATCCACATTCCACCAGTATCTTCATATGATGAGACAGGGTTGGCTGTGTAATTTCAAATTTTTCCAAGAGCCTGCATCCACATTTTTCGCCATCTGACAACATTTGCACTATTTCTAATCTGTTTGAATCTCCAAGTGCCTTGCAGATTAATGCAACATTTGTTAGTTCCATTTCATTTACCTCGCATTGATATTTATCTATGTGTGTAGATTAGCATATACATAGATAATTGTCAATGTGTTTTTATAAAATAAAGCCATACATTTTCATGTACAGCTTTAAAAACAGGAATTTGGTGTGTGCTTTATAAATTTTTTCCGATCCACTCAAGTTCGTTCATGGAATCCTTATTTTTTCAAGTTCATCTCTGGCTGTTGCGTAATATGATTTTTTGAAAAGCATATCCCATGAAAGATATTTTGCCATACAGTCAAACTGCTTATCAATCAGCTCATACTGGATACTGTCTACGGGAGAACCACCTACAACAATCGTGCCCACTTTTTATTTTTAACTGCAATCCACGGCAGTAGCACTTATCAATGACTAATTTCAATTGTGCTGACATTCCCCACCAATAAACTGGCGTAGCAAAAAGAATCATATCTGCGGTAGCAATTTTATCAATTGTAGGATTTGTATCATCCTTATCGACGCATCCCTTAGAGCATTGACAGACACCACATCCCTTGCATGGTGCAATGTTGAGTTTGTCGGGTTCAATGATTTCAATTTTATTCTTTTCTGACGCTCCTTTTATAAATGCATTGATTGCTGCCAGCGTATTTCCTTTTCTGGCACTTCCATTAATGATTACAATTTTCATGCGTGTATCCTCCAACTTCCGATTTGCACATCAAATCGTTTTCTTCATTCTATCACAACTTCTATTAATCCGCCATCAGTCTTTCGAACCAGGTATCCATGACAATGATAAACTGGCCTACTCCTGGCAATTCTTGCAGCATTTCATCAAGAGTTTTCTGTTTCACATATTTCTGCACATACACCCAACAGGCAACGCTACTGGCTTCTGATACAATGTCAGCTATGGTTTTGCGCATAAGCTCTTCAAATTCAGCAATTTCTTCTTTTGGGACAACATCATACAAGGTTGGTGCCTGATGACTTAATTTTACTCCATTTTCATTTGCATCTTTAAGCAGATTCTTAACTTTTTCTCTTGAATTCTCCGGTACTTTCATATACTCCCACATAAATGCTAGCACGCCATTGATCTTTACGCTTTCAACTAGCTCCTGCATCTTTTCATCATCTAGCACCTTGAACGGATGATTTTTAAACGGATGGATCTTACTAATCTCTATCTCCATTGCAGATTCTTCATTTACCACACCAAGCAGTTCATCAATGCTTGCCAGTTTAATCTTTTCGCCACTTCTATTTTTCATTCTTCAAAACCTCCTGTGTTAAGTTCATATAGGCCTCTACAACCTTTCCTTTCGGACAATACATGTAGATGCTTTTTCCCTCTGCACTGGTCTCAGCAGCTTTTACAGACATCGGGATCACATTTTCAAATACCTCGATCTGGCTTCCGTAGGTTGTGTGTACTCTTGATGCAATGTCCCTTGCATAATTGGTTCTGAAATCTACCATAGTCAGGAGAATGCCCTCAATCGCCAGTTTTCGGTTCAGTCTTTTCTTTACTGTAAGAATCAGCTGCTGAAGTCCTTTAACAGGCAGATATGCGGCCTGCACAGGTATCAGAACAGAATCAGAAGAGACCAGTGCATTGATTGTCATCATACCAAGGCTTGGCATACAGTCGATCAGGATATAATCGTATCGGCATCTTATCGCATCGATATATTCCTTCATGATCATTTCTCTGCTCATAACATTTCCCATCGTTACTTCCAGGGCAGAAAGCTCAATATTTGCCGGAAGTAAATCTACATTTTCCTGGTGATGTAAGATACCATCTTCCAGAGAGATTTCTTCTTCGTTGATGACATCCATCATGATCGTTGCCAGTGTGATGCGAAGATCATCCGGTTCCTCATATCCAAGACTTGCTGTTAAACTTCCCTGTGGATCCGCGTCGATCAGCAACACTTTTTTACCTTCTCTTGCCAGTCCAATGCCTACATTTACGGTTGTGGTGGTCTTTCCAACGCCGCCTTTCTGGTTTACTACGGATATAACTTTACACATGATTTCTTCCTCCTTTAACTTTCCCATGATTCTTTTTTCCATAATTTCAACAGTGCCAGTATTTCCCGTTTCATCATTGCCGGTGTATAGGAATTTGGAAAATACTTGTGTAACTGCTCGTTTGTGAATGCCACTCTTGTGATCTCACCCTTTTTCACTTCACACATGATTTCTTCCATCTTTTCTAGCGATAACTGTTTTTCTTTACTCAGCTGCTTTATCCGCTGGGCCTGTGAGAGTGATGGAATCGCTTGTGCATAATCCATTGCTTTAAGCAGTTCTCTTTGTTCATTTTCTTTCAGTGCTGCTATCTCCACGGCCGGACAAAAAGAAATAATCTCATCATCCAGCTTCTGCAGCATTTCTGGTATAAGCTTTGTCAGTGATATATAACGTTGCACTTGTTTTGGGCTATCACCACAATTCTCACTGATAATATCTATCGATCGTTTTCTTGGTTTTTTGTGGTCAACTTGGCTCTTTTTTCGACCACTCTTTCTTTTTAGTACGTCATTTTTCAGTTTGTAAGCAAAAGCTTTTTCACTGTAACTGATCCGTTCTCTGTGAAGATTGGAATCTACCATACTTAAAATGGAATCATCTTCACTTAATACCCGGATAATTACCGGTACTTTACGGTATCCCAACTTCTCCGCAGCATGTTTTCTTCTGTGGCCGGATATGATCTCATAGTATCCATCCGGTACTGGTCTAACGATCAGCGGATTTAAGATGCCATACTTCTCAATGCTTTCCTGCAGAAGAAACATTTACTTATCATCTTTCACTTGAAACGGATGCTCTTTGAACGGTCGAAGACGCTCAATCTCAATTTCTATGATTCTTTCTTCGTTTTCTCCTGATTGTCTGTTTGGCTCAGTCATCTTGACTCCTTTCCTCCAGGATTCAGGATACTAAAAAATGCCTGCCTGGAACTTTTATAGATAGTAAAGTTCCAAACAGACATTGCTGTTTGACCATTAGCTGTAGCTAATAGAAGTGAATACTGTTTCAGCTAATTTATGTTTGCAGGTTTGGGAGAAATTGTTTCTTTTCCCGCCTTTTCTCTGATTTACATCCCCGAATAAGGGGTGACAACAGAGCGGAACCCAAATGTTAGCTAGACTTCCTAAAAACCATGTTTGCAAACCGGTAATTTTGATTAGCTGTCAGCTAACAAAAATCGGATTGCGTTAGCTGGAAATTGATCCTTTTGAATGGAATTTTGTGTCACGAACGTGTTTAGAAAATAACAAAAGCGTTCGTTGTCAGCTAATCCAGCTAACATTTTCGAACGCTTTGAAGCCCGTCCATAAGAGGATTTGAACCTCCGACCCCTCGCTTAGGAGGCGAGTGCTCTATCCAGCTGAGCTATATGGACATATATGGTTGTGAAACATTTCGAACACTTCCAAAAGTTTCACAACCATTATTTTACTATATTTATTTTGAAATTACAAGAATTAATTCTAAATTCGAAAACTTAATAGTGCAGCTGACCCTGCAGCCAGATTGTTCCTTTGAAGCGGCGTCCAACTGCCGGTTCACCGAGAAGATCTTTGCTGTTGATGCAGATATCAAACTGTATATCATTGCTCTCTATAGTCATCTGGCAGATTTCTTCACCTGTCAGGATATTCTTAAATTTCATGATATCCAGAATCTCACCAAGAACATTATACTGATCACATTCGATTCCATAAGGCATGAAATAAGAATCCACGATCGTGAGAACATCATCTGTAACAATTCTCTGGGAAATCATGGAGTAAGTATCCATATCCTCCATTGTAAGGCTCTCCATAGCTTCCTCATCACCATTACGCGCTGCTGCGATCAGATTAGTCCTGTTTTTGGAAAGCTCTCTCTCCACCTTTACCGCTTCCTTATCCTTCTGCAGCGGAAACAGGATCTTTCCCTCAGAAGCCAGACCGGAAACCGTCACCGGACGGTCCCCCGGGTCTTTCAGGCCTTTGTATTTCTCCTGCATATATTCTGCCAGATTCTGCAGATAAAAGATCATAGTCACGCCAATACGCAAATCATCACATGCTCCTGCATAAGATTCCTTATCTGTATGACGTTCAACAGTCACTTTTTCCTTGGATGTGATTCCTGTTCCCCTGAAAAATGGGAAATAATATTCCACGTGAAACTCACCGTTCTCATCGTACTGACCACAAACGCTGATTCCACAGTCACAGCCATAATTCTTGGAAAACTGTACAAATACGCCTTCCGGATGATTTTCCACGCAAACCTTTTCATCGTAGCTTGCGATCACATCACGGATGATCTCTTTTATTTCACTTCTTCTGGTAATCTGTGAAAAACCAACGGTCTTTAAATAACTGTGCACAAGAACACCTCCCTGAAAAAGCCTGCGTTTCTCTTACGCGCGTGTCTTTTTCTCAATCTTTGTCATACCGCCCATATATGGCTGCAGAGCTTTTGGAATGTTTACAGATCCATCTGCATTCAGGTTATTCTCCAGGAAAGCAATGAGCATTCTCGGAGGTGCTACTACTGTATTGTTTAATGTATGAGCAAGATATTTCTTGCCATCTTTGCCGTTTACACGGATTTTCAAACGACGTGCTTGTGCATCTCCAAGGTTGGAGCAGCTTCCTACCTCAAAGTATTTCTTCTGACGTGGAGACCATGCTTCAACATCGAGGGATTTTACCTTAAGATCAGCAAGGTCACCGGAGCAGCACTCAAGCGTACGAACCGGAATATCAAGAGAACGGAACAGATCTACTGTATTCTGCCACAGCTTGTCGAACCACATCTTACTCTCCTCTGGCTTGCAGACAACGATCATCTCCTGTTTCTCGAACTGATGGATACGGTAAACACCTCTCTCCTCAAGTCCATGAGCACCTTTCTCTTTACGGAAGCACGGAGAATAGCTTGTAAGTGTCTTCGGAAGCTCTTCCTCCGGGATGATCTGGTCAATGAATTTACCGATCATGGAATGCTCACTTGTTCCGATCAGGTAAAGATCCTCTCCCTCAATCTTGTACATCATAGCATCCATCTCCGCAAAGCTCATAACGCCTGTAACAACGTTGCTTCTGATCATGAAAGGCGGTACGCAGTAAGTAAATCCCCGGTTGATCATGAAATCTCTTGCATAGGAAATTACTGCGGAATGAAGGCGTGCGATATCACCCATCAGATAATAGAATCCGTTACCGGCAACACGTCTTGCGCTGTCAAGATCGATTCCATCAAAATTCTCCATGATATCTGTATGATACGGAACTTCAAAATCCGGAACAACCGGCTCACCAAATTTCTCAATCTCTACGTTCTGGCTGTCGTCTTTACCGATCGGTACAGAAGGATCGATGATGTTCGGGATCACCATCATATCTTTCAGAAGCTCTTCCTCAACCTCTTTCTCTCTCTGAGAAAGTTCCTCAATACGAGTTCCGGATGCAGCAACCTGTTTTTTAACCTCTTCTGCCTCTTCTCTTTTTCCCTGGCCCATAAGAGCACCGATCTGTTTGGAGATCTTGTTTCTCTCAGCACGGAGAGCCTCAACCTCCTGCTTGATCTCTCTGTTTTCTTTATCAAGTTCGAGAACCTTGTCAACCAGCTCCAGTTTGCTGTCCTGGAACTTATTGCGGATATTCTGCTTTACAACCTCCGGATTCTCTCTCACAAACTTAATGTCTAACATGATATTCCTCCTGTATTAAAAATATTCTTACTCTTTGCAGTTTTTTATTCCTTCTCAATCTCACCAAGGCCAAAGTTTACTGCTTTTCTCAAAGCTTCCACTTCTTCCTGACTAAGTACAACATAGGACTCACCTTTTACGATCTCCTTTAAATAAAGGAAACAGTTATCGCGGCTGTGAACCGCATTCAAGATCAGACCCGTATTGTTTTTATCAAGAAGCGCCAGTGCAAAGCTGAGTTTTCCACCTACATCATCAAATGCATCATACTTTTCAACGCCATATTTGCTGAACATTACATTCATATTTTTTTTGATAAAGCTGATGTCATGATCATGATCTTCCTTTGCTTCATACAGCCGGTCGATCTGTGCAAATTTTCTTACAAAAACTTTTTCCAGTGACTGTGCATCTCCGCCTCTCATAAACATCTTGTACTTCCGTTCCAAACGGCTGAGACGCATATTGCTACTCACCACATTGATCAGAAGAATGATGGTAAGGATCAGCAAAACAATGATCACAATCCCGGAATCAATTCCCATGCTTTCAAAAATCCCGCTCATTCTGCCTCCTATCTGATAGATTCGAACAGATCAATGATCCTCTCCAGTTCATCTCTGGAATAATATTCAATTTCAATTTTACCTTTGTTGTTCTTCTTTCGCTGAATGGATACCTTTGTTCCCATGATACCTTTCATTTTTTCTTCCAGGCTCTCATAAATGGCATCTTCTGCTGTGTTTTTCTCTGTTTTTACTTTTTTCGCAGGAGAAACCAGATTCTTTACAAGTTTTTCCGTCTCACGAACACTGAGTTTTTCATCAAAAACCTTCATGGCTGTTGTTTCCTGAAGAGCTTCATCAGAAATTCCCAGAAGTGCTCTCGCATGACCAGCTGAGATCATATCTGCAATTACCATTTCCTGAACTTTTGAAGAAAGCTTCAGAAGACGCATGGAATTAGTTACTGCAGTTCTGCTTTTGGCAACTCTGTCTGCGATTTCATCCTGTTTCAGGTGAAACTCTTCCATCAGACGTTTGTATGCCATCGCTTCCTCTATAGGATTCAGGTCTTCCCGCTGAATGTTTTCGATCAAGGAAATTTCTACGATTTCTTGGTCTGTAAACTCTTTTACAACAACAGGAACTTCCTTGAGTCCTGCCATCTTGGCAGCTCTCCAGCGGCGTTCGCCTGCAATGATCTCAAAATAATCCTTCTTATCGGATACCAACAACGGCTGAAGAACACCGTACTGTTTAATGGATTCCGAAAGTTCCAGCAGCGCATCCTCATCAAAATGTCTTCTGGGCTGATTCAGATTTGGTTCTACGCTGGAAATTTTCACAAGTCGTTCTGCGGCCGGATTATCTTTTTCAGTTGGTTTGTCTTTTTTTACAACTGCAGATCTTGTCTTTTTTGCAGGTTCCTTTGACGGACCGCCTGCTTTGTTCGGGATCAGTGCGTCAAGACCCTTTCCAAGGCCTCCTGTTCTTCTTCCAGCCATCACTCGTCCTCCCTGCCTATAACTTCTTCTGCCAGGAGGCGATAACTCTCTGCTCCTGTAGATCGTGAATCGTACAGATTGATCGGTTTTCCATAGCTTGGTGCCTCTGCAAGTCGTACATTTCTCGGTATGATCGTTTTGTATATATTCTGGTCCAGGTTTTCTTTTACATTTTCTACAACCTGAAGTGACAGATTTGTTCTGGCATCATACATAGTAAAGACCACGCCTTCGATCTTCAGTCTCTTATTCAATCGGTCTCTTACCAGTTCGATGGTATGTATCAACTGTGACAAACCTTCCAATGCATAATACTCACACTGAATCGGCACCAGAACGGAGGTTGCGGCTGTCAAAGCATTAATTGTAAGCATACTCAGTGACGGCGGACAATCCATGATTATGTAATCATATTTCCGGCGAAGTTTATCCGTGATCTTTTTCAGAATAAATTCTTTATCCTCAAGATCAACCAGTTCAATTTCTGCACCGGAAAGATTCATATTCGATGGTATCAGGTCAACATTATCTACAACGTTCTTTATAATGGTATCCTTGGTCTCTGCTTCTCCAAGCAGCAGCTCATAAAGGGTGTTTTCTACTGCATTCTTGTCTGCGCCAAGTCCACTGGTCGTATTTCCCTGCGGATCAATGTCGATGGCAAGAACCTTTTTCCCTTTTTCAGCAAGGCAGGCCGATAGATTGATGGCTGTCGTTGATTTTCCAACCCCGCCTTTCTGATTGGCAACTGCAATGATTCGTCCCATTGTACCCCTCCTTTTTATTTTTTTAAGGGATTTTTACTCATTGGATATCATTATAACACTTTTATTTTTAAACTGCCACATAATGTTTCACGTGAAACAATAGAAAATAGGTTTTGAATTATTTTATTTATTGTGTAGTATACCCAAACTCATTCCGGACTAAACAGAAGTTTGACAGTAACAGTACATCGATTATAAAGTCCATCAACTCCGCATAAACTTCCAGTTTTATTTGCTGTCAATCAGACTATATATTTTACGCCATCACGCCATAAAAACGTACCGAGAAATGAAGTTCCCATTTATAGATATTTTGCTGAAATTGTTCTGATTTATCGTAATCTCGAAAATAATTCGATTTTCTCGGTATAGATATATTATCTTTTATGGAACCTTGCACACTGCTACATAGGCATCGAAATTCCTTTCTTTTACAGCATTTATAGCATTTTCAAATTTTATCTGAACGCTAAAAACATTACTATTATTATCAAGCGAATAAAAGCATCTGTAAACGCATTCGCAGTTCTACACTGAATAACTGCTTCGCGATTTACCAAAAGGACTACAAACTACTCTTCCCTGATAAGAAGCAGTTCTTCAACCACTGCTTATCGTTTCTTGCAATTGAAGCCAAAAACAGTGGGACCTCCTGATTCGAGTCATACAAACAAAAGCATCCGCAGTTGCTACGCAGCTTTACACCGAATAACTGCTCCGCAGTTTATTAAAACTTGCTTGTACTCTTCCTGATATAAGCAAGTCACCAACCGCTGTTTATTGCTTCTTACACTTGAAGCAGGGGACCTCCTGACTCGATTAAAAACTATATCACGCTACCGTAAAGCGCATATGAGTTGTCGTTGTTGCGAAACATTTTTTAAGTCAAGCGGATAAAAACATCCTCTTCACTACTGCTCATAGTTTAATAAATGCTTCGCAGTTTATCAGAAGGAGACTGTACTTCTCCTGATACAAGCAAGTCCCCAACCACTGCTTATTGTAATTCACAATTGAAGCAGGTGAATTACTTGATTCGATTAAAATCTACATTAAACCTACCATAAATCACATAAGCACGAACTACAGCTGTTTTTTATTTCTGCAATTGTCAAAGATGGGGTTATAACTCTTTATTCTTAATCTGTCTTCGGATGTTTCACGTGAAACATCCGAAGATAGATTATCAAACCAATATTCATAATTGAAGCAAGTGACTTCCTCGATCCGGTTAAAAATGCCATCAACGAAATCGATCCAGGACACGGTTTGACTTGTAACTGCAAGGGTACTGAACAGTTACGAACACATTATAAAATCAATGAGAAATATCAAAAAATACTCCGATATATTCTCTCTGGCATTATCTGTATCACGAAAGCATGTAAAAAATACAAGAAACTCCATCCACAAAATAATGTGGCTGTTATCTTTATATTCCCCAAAAGCATCTATATATAGTAAATGGAAACTTCTTTTCCCGGAGTGTTTTTATAGCGTGAAATACATGTATCTCTCGTGAAAAAAATATAATATTATGAAACTGGAATTTTCGATTTTTGTTTATTTTATTATGTTTACGAAAGATTTGCGTATTTATTTCATTTTTCTTCCAATCCTGTTATATATTCGTTATGTACATGTTAACTAAAGGCTTTTTCAAGCATAGTTTCATTTTGTAATATCCAATATAAAATGTATCTGAATAAAGTTCCGGCATAGAACTGGCATAAAATAAATTTCACTTAATAGGCTTTTTCTTCTAAATCAAGCCGTAAAACACTTCCCTGTCTTCTCTTTATCCCAGTCATGCGGACAAAAATTTTTGCATTCAATCATAGTTTTACACAAAATAGCTATTTTACAGTTTATCAGGAAGAGCACAAGTATTTTCCCACCCACAGCTTATTGTTTTTTGTAATCGAAGCAGCTGCTTTCTTTTATTCGATCAATCAAAATTTTACATGTTTAAAGTAGGAACGGATCTATATTTTATCTTTTTGCCGCATGTGTGCAGGTGCACATTTTGCATTTTTAGACTTTTTTATATGTGTATACATATAAAGTACGTTTTATCGTACTTTTTATTTAAAGTACTATAATTTGTACTTTAATGCTTTTTTCATTCGTAAATATCCTATTATTTCTATTTATTTGCCAGTATTTTCTTTTATAAAGTCCTTTTTATCGTACTTAACATTTGTGTTATTGTCATTATCATAGTGTTCTCTTCACAGAAATAATCTCTTATTTCTCTTTATTTCATCCTTACTCTTATATCGTTCTTCTATAAAATCCCCCATATTTTCCGCCTTACCCTCCATTTTTCATATAAATACACATTTTTATTACATTCACTTAACTTGTTAATTCCCCATCCAGTTCACAAAAGCATCTGACCGAAATCATGGGGAATACTGATGACAGTATCTGGCAACTCACCTTCAAGTGTGCAAACATATCTATCCAATTTGGGATCAAACGAATAAAAATACCCGTATTCGCTACGCAGTTCTACACCCAATAGCTACTTTGCAATTTATCAGGACCTGCTTACAATGTACCCATAACAGTGGCCACATGAATTAGTGCAGTACCTTGTTTTTAGACATGCCCACTATTCTTTTCCCTGCTTCTAAACGCCGTTGCATTCTTCCTAATACACGCCACCCACTGCTTATTACTTATTACTTTTTCGTAATTGAAGCAGGGGACTTACTGTTAACTGGTAATATTATCCTCCGAGTTTTTTTGTGAGCAAAGACCACTGAAAGCCCTGGACATACCATGCAAATTTATGTGATTAGCATAATTTCTGTGCATCGCGAAGTGTATTACCAAGAACGGAGTGATCAGTAATCAGGAAACTGCTTGATTTAATTCAAGCAGATAAAAGCATCCGTTTCACTACTTGCTCATAACCGAATAAGTGCTTCGCAGTTTATCAGAAGGAGCCTGCACTTCTCCTGATGCAAGCAAGTTCCCCTGATTATTGCTTTTCGAAATCGAACCAGGGGACTTATTTGATTCAGTTAAAAATACTTCTTCTCTTGCCTCATTTTCCCCTGAAATGCTATAATCCATAAAGAAAGCATTCGCAAACTCCTTGCAGTTTGCGGCTAATACATTGTTTCGTAAATAACTATACTAATCGCGTGGGATGTGGATTCGAGTGTGCAGGTATAAAAATGCAGGCGTAGCTGGCTATGCTGAGACTTTTAGATCTGTGCAGTCGGATTCACCAACAAGTAATTGGTATAGTTATTTCGAAAACAATGTACTAGTACAGCGAAAATTAAGTTTCTGCTATATTGACGTAGGATGATTTTCTCATATGCAAGGCGAAGGAATGAGGCGTAGCGGTGGCTACGGCGATTGACGACAACGCAGCATATGAAAAATCAGACAAGTCAATATGGCGGTTACTTAATATTCGCTGTACTAGTCATTTATCATCTGATTGAAAGGAATATTTTATACATGAACACCACAAATAATCGCAACGATTTCTATAAAGAACAATTAGACAAGACTTTAAATGGCAATGAAAAGATCGAAACTGCCATTGCAGCACTCCAAAAAGAAGCAACCGAAGAAATGCTTGCTCATACTCTCACCGTAATCCGTCACAGAATGCAGGAGCAGGCACAGCTGATCATTGCTGTAGAACCTCCAAAAGGTGATGGAAAAATTTCTCTTCATGCGATCAAAACCAACGATGGAAAGCAATGGTGGGCTGCATTTACCAGCTTTGACGAAGAGTTAAAAGGCAGTGATAAGATCATGTCCTCATTTACCGCAGATATTGATAAGATTTTTGCTTCTGCATTGCAAGAGCCGTCTGTTGAGGGAGTAATTCTCAATCCATGGAACCGCACACTGATGCTGAACAAAACCCTTATCAACATCATCCTCGGTAATCCTGTATAGCATCAGCTCTGTCGGATAACAAGTCCAATGTTTCACGTGAAACACTTGGTATTTTACTGAAGTATAAAAGCATTCCAGCGGATAACAGCATCCGCTTCGCTACTTGCTCATAACCAAATAACTGCTTCGCCGTTTATCAGAAGGAGTTTTTCTTTCTCCTGATACAAGTAAGTCCCCACCCTCTGCTTATTGCTCTTCGCAATTAAAGCAAGGAACTTACTTGATTCGGTTCGAAATCTGATTTCTATGTATCATGAAGCATATTGGCTATGCTACTGTTCACTGATAATATTCCGTAAGTTTTTTATAAACGAAGGTCGCAGAAAGCCCGAGACCATACCGCACCAATTTATGCGATCAACATAAATTCTTTGCATTGCGAAGCGCGTTACTGAAAGCAGAATGAACAGCAACTTAGCGAGCGTTACTGTTCAACGATAAATTCCGTAAGTTTTTTTTGTGAACAAAGGCCGCAGAAAGCCCGAAGCCATACCGCACCAATTTATGCGATCAACATAAATTCTTTGCATTGCGAAGCGCGTTACTGAAAGCAGAACGAACAGCAACTTAGCAATCATCGCCAAGAACAGAATGGACAGTAGCGTCAGCATACAATAACAAGGTTAGGGTTCCCACAAAAGCATTGTAAATTTTTCGTTCCTGTCGTATAATAAAGCAAAGAAATATTCAGAAAAAATCAGATCAGATACCTGAATTACGTTACATCTGTCCTGATTATTTTTACGAATTCCAGGAGGCTTTTTAATGAAGAAAAATGGACACAGACTACTTACTCTTGCAGCTTTAGTCGGAACTGCCGCAGGTGTTATTCATATTGCTAACCGTTTCATAGATGCCACATCTCAGCTTAAAGATATGCTGGAACAGCCACACAGTAGAACCTATGACTGGCGTTTTGGAAAGATTTTTTATACAAAACAGGGACATGGCACCCCTATTCTTCTTATTCATGATATCATGCCAGGCGCTTCCGGTTATGAATGGAATGCCATAGAGAAGCAGCTCGCAACCGAACATACAGTTTACACCATTGATCTTCTTGGATGTGGACGTTCCGAAAAACCGGATATTACTTATACCAATTTTGTATTTGCTCAGTTACTCTGTGATTTTGCCAAGAATGTGATTCGTGAGGAAACCGATGTTATTGCCAGTGGTTTCTCAGGTTCTTTTGCGATCATGGCTTACCGTAACAATTCCGACCATTTCCGCAAGATCATGCTGGTCAATCCACCAAGCTTCAGTTCCCTGAAGCAGGCACCTTGCAAAGACAACAAGCTCTTTAAGTATTTTATCGAGCTTCCGATTTTCGGAACTCTGATCTATCATATGGTAGCTTCCCGCGAATCCATCAGCAGTCTGTTTATGGAAAAGCTGTTCTACAATCCCTTCCATGTAACAGATACACTGGTAGACACCTATTATGAATCCGCTCACAAGGGTGGTTCCAACGCCAAATATCTGTATTCCAGCTACATTGGCAAATACCTGAATATCAGCATTAATAATGCCGTAGAATCTTCCGATGCATGCATCTATATTATTTCCGGAGAAAAAGAAGCTTCCGCTTCTCTTATCGCAGAGGAATACCAGAAGCTGAATTCTTCCATTGAAACCGCTGTGATCCCGGAAACCAGACATCTTCCTCATCTGGAAGATCCGGAACATTTCCTGGAACAGGTAGCTATTTTCCTGTAAAAACAACTTATGATCCGGCATCAAAATTTATCTATAGTAATTTTGGAAATCAACGTATCAAAAGAACATTGTTCATGTTCGGAGCCGTTGAGCTTCATGCAGTAATTTGTGGAAATGCTATAAACCAACAAAAAGCCAATAAAAAAGAGTACTGTTTCACGTGAAACATGAGTTTTCCCTCAAACAAACGTGAAACAATACTCTTTATTTTTTACCAGACTCACAGCATGCATCCGGACATTTCTCTTATCTAAGTGCCTGCTCCAGATACATGTGTGTTGTATTATCGATCAGCTTATGTGTCAGCTCTGCCATATGCTGTGTACTCTCCTGATTCTCAGAAGACAGCCATGTCTTGATCATTCCCACGCATCCATTCAGACAAAACGCATACGCATACTCAATATCACGGTTGTCTTTCGGCAGACGAATTGACAAGCGATGCAGCACTGTATCTGCGATCAGTTTTTCTATACGATTCACAAAAGCCATATCTCCATTCTTTCCAAGAAGTGCGATACAAATATCCTTATTATGATCCAGGATCGTAAATATCTGCTCAATAAAAGGATACGAGCTCTCCTTATTATTAAGAGGATCCAGAGGATAGTCTGCCACCAGATGCGTGATTTCCTCCATCAATTCAGCCTCAATGGATTCCAGCATCTGATAGATATCTGTATAGTGAAGATAAAATGTGGAGCGGTTGATATCAACTTCTTCCACCAGTTCCTTTACCGTAATCTCCTTAATGCTCTTCTTCTGCATAAGACGGGCAAGCCCCGCTCGCAACTGTGCCTTGGTCTTACGTACTCTTCTGTCAACTTTTTCCGCCATCTTAATTCCCCCTGCAATTCAAAAAAGCAAGCACGTTTCCTCCGCCTCAATCACCTGTCACTTACGATACTCTGCAACTGTCATACAATGCATAATGCATCCTTCAAACGAATAAAAGCATTCGCTTTCTCTACGCCGATCTGCATGATACCAGATATCTGCTGTTGTTAAGAATTGACAAGATCAAAATTGTTAACGACGCCGACCTACACGATACCAGATATCTGCTGCATATTTGTGTTGAAACATAGGAACCCTGTCTGCATTTAATATTACCAACTGCACATAAATTCAAAGGAAATAACGTACTTTTTGTCTATTATGCAGTTTTTTATTTGTAATAGACACTTCCATTATTTCCGTCTATTAATATACATTCAGTAAAGATTTAATGGTTGTATCTGTGGTATGTGTTTAGTATAATACATCACGTAAAGAAAATCAACACTTTGTTTGATAATGGAATATAAAGCTATTAATAGATTTTAATATGATTAATAGATCTCGTCGCCATTACTGGAATAAAGTTTGATTAATCAACTATGTTTGATAATACAATTTAATAAGAAAGGGATAGGTAATATGATCAAAAACGAATGGAAAAGCTTACTTCGTAACAAGCTCATGCTTATCGTCGTAATCGCCATTATCGTAATCCCGATCATCTATGCAGGTCTGTTTCTGAAATCCATGTGGGATCCTTACGGAAACGTAGACAGCCTGCCAGTGGCCGTGGTAAACGAAGACAAACCTGTCGAGTATAATGGCAAGACCTTAAGCATAGGTAAGGACATGACGGATGAGCTGAAAGACAACGACTCAATGGCATTTAACATTGTAGACAGCAAGACAGCAGAGGACGGTCTGGCCAATGGAACCTATTACATGGTTATCAAAATTCCGGAAAATTTCTCCGCAAACGCAGCCACTGTAATGGACAACGAGCCAAAGCAAATGGAGCTATCCTATGAGACAAACCCTGGAACCAACTATATCGCCTCCAAGCTCAGTGAAACAGCAATGCTGAAGCTTCGTGATAACATTGCTTCCAAGGTTACGGAAACCTATACAGAAACCGTTTTTGATTCTATCTCAGAAGCAGGTGACGGAATGCAGGAAGCTGCAGACGGATCCGGAAAGATCGAAGACGGACTGAATACAGCAGCTGATGGTAACAAAACAATTACCAAAAACCTTAAGAAGCTTTCCACCAGTACTCTTACTTTCGTAAGCGGTGCTGACAGTCTCACCGAAGGTCTTAAGACCTACACCGATGGTGTTGCAAAGGTTAACGATGGTGCAAAGAGCCTGGACGATGGTGCAGATCAGCTGAACAGCGGCGTTGCAACCCTC
>NC_021014.1:2444887-2480674 GCF_000209835.1 Ruminococcus sp. SR1/5
AGATACTCTGGATGAAGGTGTTCAGCAGTACACCGCTGGTGTGGATGAGCTTAATAAAAATTCTGATACGCTGAAATCCGGCGCAAGCAGCCTGGAATCCGGTGCAAATGCATTAAGTGCAGGTATTGATACTCTTTCCGACGGAGCAACACAGTATGTAGCTGGTGCTGACACTCTTGCAGATGGAACTACCACCTATGTGGCTGGTGCTGGCAAACTCGCAGCCGGTGCCAAAGAGCTTGCAAAACTTGAAGACGGACTCACAACAGTTTCCAATGGTATCTCTCAGCTGAATACCGGTGTTACCAAAGGAACCGATGACTCACAGTCACTGATATCCGGAACACAGCAGCTGGAAAACGGACTGAAAGCCCTGAACGATAAGGTTTCTGCTCTGAAAGAGGGAACAACACAGGAATCCATCAACAAGCTTGCAGCCGGCCTTACTTCCGCAAAGGATGGTATGGACACAGCCGCAGCTGGTATGAACAGTGCTGCAGCTGGTATGAACAATGCGGCAGACGGAATCAACAACGCAGCCGGATATATCACTCAGGCCGCAGGTATCACAAGTCAGACCAGCAGCAGTATCACAGACAGTCTGATCCCTGCTCTCCAGAATGCAGGCACACAGTTCTCACAGGTAGGTGATCAGGTCAGCAACATCCTTACAGGATACGGACAGCAGACAACGGAGGCACTTACTGATGCAAATACCAAGATCGGTACTGCCGGACAGACAATGACCGATTTAGCAGCACAGCTTCAGGCGATTCAGGCAACCGCTTCTGAGGACGGAACCATTTCCGCAGCAGCTCTGAATGATGTGATCAACGCTTTAAACAGCATAGCCGGTGGAATGACTGGCGTGGACGGTTCTTACATGAGCAGCTATTCTGATCAGGTTTCACAGCTTGCAGCTGGTGTATCCGGTCAGCTCTCTTCTACTCAGGAAAATCTGAATGCTGTTGCTTCCAAGCTTAACGAAGCAGCTTCCGGACTGACTCAGATCTCCGGAGGACTGACTCAGGGTGCCGGCACACTTTCTGAGGGTGCAACAACCATGACAGATGGTGCAAACCAGATGAGTGCAGGTGCAACAACCATGAGCGCAGGTGCAGAGCAGTTATCTGCAGCTACAAGTCAGCTTCCTACAGATCTGATCGCTCAGCTTTCTGCAGGTGTTACCCAGCTGTATCAGGGTGCACAGGCTGTAAACACAGGAACCAAGAACGTTTCCGCAGGACTTCAGTCTCTGGAAGACGGCACAGTCGAAGCCTTCCCGGCTGCAGCAGCAGGAATCAAAGCTCTGAACGATGGATTTGACCAACTGACATCTTATGATAAGCAGCTCAACGATGGTGCAAAGAATCTGAAAACAGCCGGCAAACAGATCACTGGCGCACTTCCGGATATCAAATCCGGTGCAGGTCAGCTGGCAGATGGTTCTAAGGCACTGACAGATGGAATCACAACTTACACCGATGGTATTGCTAAGCTTTCCGAAAACAGTGCTGCTCTTACAGACGGCACCAAGAAACTGGCAACAGGAGCCAATGCTCTTTCCAGCGGTGCTACTACTCTTGCAGATGGAACAAAAGCATTAGCCGATGGTTCCGGAACACTGACAACCGGAATCACAACCTACACCGATGGTGTTGCTAAGCTTTCCGAAAACAGCTCCGCTCTTACAGACGGTACCAAAAAGCTCTCAACAGGAGCCAAAACCCTTTCCAGCGGTGCTACTACTCTTGCAAACGGTACTAAGACATTAGCAAACGGTACCTCAACACTTCTCAGCGGTACCGAGAAGCTTGTAAGCAACAACAGCACACTTAACAATGGTGCAAAACAGCTTGCAGATGGCGCTGCCCAGATCCAGAGCGGTTCCTCTCAGCTGTATGATGGCTCCAAGAAGCTTGGA
This sequence comes from Ruminococcus sp. SR1/5, assembly GCF_000209835.1. Taxonomy (NCBI): domain Bacteria; kingdom Bacillati; phylum Bacillota; class Clostridia; order Eubacteriales; family Oscillospiraceae; genus Ruminococcus; species Ruminococcus sp. SR1/5. The sequence continues at coordinate 2,446,812 of NC_021014.1, forward strand.
AGCGGTATGAAAGAACTGAAAGACGGTTCCAAGACACTGACCACAAGCCTCAGCGATGGAGCTACCACTGTAAAAGACAATTCAGCAAGTGATGAAACGATCAAAATGTTCGCAACTCCTGTTGTAAACGATGAAACAAAACTTACCGATGTCCCGAATAACGGACACGCAATGGCACCTTACATGATGTCTGTAGGCCTCTGGGTCGGCGCACTGGCATTCTGCCTGATGTATCCTCTGGCTCAGTATAAAGGCAAACTGAAATCCGGTTTCGCATGGTGGGCAAGCAAAGCTTCCGTCCTTTATCCGGTAGCGATCCTTCAGGGAATCTGCCTGATCCTGCTGTTACGTGCATTTAACGGATTCACACCTGCAGAGATGGGCAAAACCGTACTCTTCGCCTGCCTGACATCAATGACCTTTACCTCTATCATGTACTTCTTTAACATTACTCTTGGTAAAGTAGGAAGCTTCCTGATGCTGGTATTCATGGTCGTTCAGCTTGCAGGATCTGCCGGAACTTATCCGGTTGAGGTTTCACCTTCATTCGTTGCAAAGATCCATGCATACGTTCCGTTTACTTATACGGTCGATGCATTCCGTGCAACGATCAGCGGTGGCCGGAGCATTACCACTTCCATTATTGTAATGGTTGCACTGTTAGTGATCTTCACGATCCTGACGATCCTTCAGTTCAATCACATGACCAAGAGAAAGAAAGCAGAAAAAGTTGTTCTCTTCGACTGGCTGGAAGAAAGAGGTCTTGCATAATACTTAGTTACTGACAGAAGCTCCCCCGAACCTTCTGTTAGATATAGAAAAATTAAAACTGTACAGTTGCTCAGATGAGCTTCTGTACAGTTTTTTATTATTGTCCTCGTCAATTCTCCACGCTATAATTATAGCAGTTATAGAAAATCAAGCTCGCCAGTACACCGTGCCTGATCTATGCAGCAGATTTCAGTTCAGAAACACTCCTGTCAGATTCAGAAGAAGCGGCAATATGACTTCTCAGATCTACTCACAAACCGGAGCTCTTTCTGACTGCAAGCCTGCGATTTTCAATGGAAAAGCAACCTGGTATGCATCTAATCCACTGACCGCAAAAACAGACGGAATCATCACCTATGCTACACCATTTACCGTCTTCATGGTAAAACCTGGAAAGCTATCGGCAATACAAAAAATACAACCTACACCGATAAAAAGCCAGGCACCGCAACCAAATACTGTATCCGTGCATACCGCATCATAAACGGTAAAAAATATACGGACCTTATTCATCTGTAAGGACCGTAAAATAATAGCAACATAAAAACACCCCGGAAAATCCTAATCTGTGTGGTGTCTCCGAATATCTGATCATCAAGCGGATATTCGGAGATCACCTTATTATTTACGGATCTCCGAGGTGTTTTTATTTATTTTCTTAATATTTTATTTTTCCGCCTCAGCTGTTGGTGTTGCTATGGCTTCTGTCTCTGTTTCACCGTTTACCATGGTTTCATATGCATTGAACATTTCTTTTACTGTCATTTTGTTTACAAGAAATACCTTGTCTCCAACGACAGCTGCATAATAGTTTGTGTCATATGTGTAGAAGGTAACGGTTGTCTGGTTCTTGTCAGAGTCTGTGAATACAGCGGTCATCTCCGGATCTGCAGCCGGTGTATAAGCGTCTGTCAGTCTCTTCTGTCCTGCCATGTTTATCAGCTTGTTGTAGAAGGTGGTAAAGGTTGTACTTTCTATTTCCTTACCATCCAGCTGATAGGTTGTTGTTTCTTTTTCGTTTCCGTCATCATCTGTGGATGTTTCACGTGAAACATTTACAGTACTTGTTGTTTCACCGTAAGTAACCTGGAGCTGATCCAGATTTTTTACAGACAGATAATTGACGATCAGTGACCAGAGATCTGACGGCGTCTTGTCAATAACTGCACTCAGTGTATCCGTTGACATTGTATAGATCTGTTTGTTATCTACCGTTACATATCTGCTGCCATCTCCTGCCTCATCACCAACATAAATGACAAGCTGTTTATCTACTGTGGTTGTCTTGCTGTCTGCATCTTCTGAGCTGCTGTCCGTGTCAGCGCTGTCGCCGCTCTCAGAATCGCTCTCAGAGGCCGTAGAATCGTTTTCTCCGGATTCTGTACTGTCTGTGCTGTCATCCTTCACCTCTTCCTGATAATCCACTGTAATCGTCGCATAGGGCTTATCAAGGCCATACTGGGAAAGATCCTCTGCATTGTAGTTTACAAACTGGTCAAATGCAAAGCTTCCAAGTCCGGAGGTTACGTTTCCTGCTGCCGTTGTATCGGCAGACTCTTTATCGCTGCTTCCGTCACCGGAAACATTCCAGGTAGCTCCGTCGGAATTTTCTTCCAGGACATAGGAATCTTTATTCTCACTGACCTGGACCTTTTTCACTGTGGAAGAATCAATTGTCGGGAAATCTTCTCCCTGTGCATAATCGTAAAGGGAATTCATAAACGGAGACACAGTGTCCGCTGCCACTACATATACCGTGCTGTCATCATCATCCTTGGAAATGTAATACTGATTCGTAGACGTATTCTCATCTCCGATGTTGAGCTTCGTTGTCCCATCAGCGGTATCAACGGTTACTGTGTTAGATGGAGAATCCAGCCCGTATTCCGTAAGATCCTCCACATCCTCCAGGACTCTATCCGCTTCCACCTTTTTGATGGCGGAAGCTGCGGAATCCAGAGTTGTCTGATTTACAGGAAAAGCAGTCTCATCCTTTTTCACCCAGGAATCATCTTTTTTCTCAAAGGTCACTTCCTTCTTGTCTACGATAAATTCCAGGGATTTAATGTCATCCGTTTTCACGGAAAACACTTCTGTTTTGCTTTCCTCTTCGCTGCTCTCTGTCTTTTCTTCTTTGGATACGTAGGTGTTCAGTCCCACATAAACGCCGCCGAGAACTGCCAGAACAACAACTGCTGAAACAAGTTTGGTTGATTTTTTCATTATGCTTTTCTCCTCTTAAGCCAGATCAGAAATCCTGCAACAAGGAACACTCCCGGGATCAGACCAATGGTACAGATCTTCCAGAAGGCTGCAGCATAATCGGTTACTGTCAGGCTTGTGGACTCAAGGCTCTTGGATGGAATAGAAACGGAATTACTGTCGTCTGTGCTGGTCATCCAGTTTAAGGACTCCAGAAGGAGCTTTTCATTTCCGCCGGATACCATCTGGTTTATCTGGCTCTCCATCAGATTTGCTGTGGAGTAGTAAACGATCTGTGTTTCCTTATCATCATCCAGTTTCTCAGTGATGGCAACACCAAGATCAAACGGTCCGTCTACATCTCCGTCTTCCTTTTCGATATTGCTGCTCTGCATATTTGTTTTGGAGTAAGCCTTGTCAGAGGTTGTCAGGATACTGTCGATGGTTACGGTATCTCTTACATCATCTGTTTTCTGAATGCCCTGCGCATACGGTGCCAGTACATAGGAGCCTGCAGAAGCTGCCTCAGAGCTTGCATCTGTGCTGTTGACTGTTGGTACAAGATAATATGGCATCTGCATTCCATAATGCTGATTATCACCCTCAAATACGATTCCCTCTGCACACTTTACACCATAGTTTTCAAGAACCGCATCAAAGTTCGGCAGATCATCCTGTGTATAATCCGAGAAGATCATAGCTTTTCCGCCTGCCTCCAGATAATCCAGGAGCTCTGTTTTTTCTTCCTCGGAAATATCGCTGGTCGGAGATACGATCATCAGGCAGTCTGCATCATCCGGAACCTTTCCCTCTGTGAGAAGGTTCAGCTCCTTAATATCAATGTTTGCTTTCTGGATATCTTCTTTAAAGCTGGAATCCAGATCTTTTTCTCCGTGTCCGGATAAGGTGTACATGATCGGAAGATCCTCGGATGTTACATAACCGATCGCACTTGTGATCTGTCCTTCTCCATCAAATCCGGTAGTAGTCTGCTGCCAGGTATTATAGTCTACTGAAGAGGAATACATATCGTTGTAATTGATAACCTTGTTTCTGTCGCCGCAGACTACGATCAGGCTGTTTGACGCAAGATCATCGGTTGTATATTCCGATGCAAATTTCGGATTTACAACAGGGTCTTTTACCTCAACTTTAATATGCTTGGACTCATCTTTATAACGTGAAAGCAGATTGGAGATCGTGTCGTCCTCAGAACCGCTTGCCGCGATCTGATAAATGGTAACATCCTTATCCAGTGCCTTCAGTACCTTCTTTGTTTCATCACCGATGGTGTAAAGCTTGGATGAGCTTACATCCAGCTGTGAATATTTGGATGGGATCGCACCGACGATCATATTGATCACAACCACGATCACGATAAAGACTGCTGCCATAGCCATGCTGTAGGAACCATTTTTGATATGTTTTTTGCTAATGGTGCCTACCAGCTTTTTCGGATCCGGTTTATGTTTCTTTTTGCCGGAGTCCTGTGCGGTCTCCGGTACGGCTGCCTCGCCTTTATTTTTCTTAAATTTCTCACTGAATTTCATTTCCATTCACCCCCTAGTTCCAGCGTCTCTTCTGAATGGACTGCATGGTAAGGAACAGGCAGATCGCAATAACAGAAATAAAATAAACGATTCCTGTCACGTCAAACACGCCTTTTGTAAAATTATCATAATGTCCGCTCAGGTTAAATACGTTCAGTACCTTCTGGATACCACCCTGGAAAATACTGGATTTTACAACGTATACGATCACAAGGGCAATCTCTCCCACAGCTCCGATCACTACAGAGATCAGGACATTTTTGATCATAGTATAAATGATGATCGCGATCGCCACGATCAGAAGTCCGAATGCCACTGCAGTTGACATGGAGGTCTGTGAAAAGAATGAGGAAATTCCGTTCATCATATAGAAGGCGAACAGGAATACAAACGTAAGTACTGCTGCAATTACCTGGCTTTCTGTAAGCGCTGACATAAATACACCGATCGCCAGATTCGCGCATCCCAGAAGGAAAAATCCCAGGATTCCGGTGTATGCGGAAGCATAGGAAATCGTTCCGAACTTACTCATGATCAGAGGATAAACGCACATGATCACGACCGGAATGGCAAACACAGCTACCAGTGCAAGATATTTTCCAAATACGATATCCCATACAGATACCGGTGCGGTCAGAAGAAGCTGATCCGTTTTCTGCTTGCGCTCTTCTGCAAGTACGCGCATGGAAAGGATCGGCACACCGATCAGGAACACAAAGGTCAGTGCACTTAAGGTAGTTTCAAATTTTGAATAGCCGCCTGAAAGCTGATATGCGGAAAAATAAATTCCGGTCAGCACCAGGACAAAAAATATGAAGAGATATCCAACCATGGAGGTCAGATAGCTTTTCAGTTCTCTTTTAAAAATCGCTGTCATGACTGATCCCCCTCTTTCTCATCAGAAGCCTTCTCTGGTTCCCCGTTTTTTCTTCCTGAGTTTTTTCTTCTTCCGATGATCTGTCTTCTACCGGTTTCCACTGTGAGCTTTCCGGTTTTCCGGCGGATTTTTTCTCTCCTTCGGTAAGCTCAAGGAATACATCCTCAAGGGAAACTCTCTTAACCTGCATCTCGTAGATTGGACAGTTCGCTTTTGCCATAGCGTAGAAGACTTTTTCACGGATATCCACATTTTCCTGAATGGAAAGTTTTGTTTTCCACAATTTTTCATCGCTGTCATAGGACATTTCCACTCCGGTTACGCCTTCGATCGTTTCCAGAGCTTTTCGAATCATGTCTTTCTCGCCTTTTACCTTCATAAGGAGGCTGTTGGAGCCTGCTGCCAGACGTTCCAGATTATCCGGTGTATCGCTGGCTACCAGCTTTCCATGGGAAATGATCAGAACATAATCACACACTGCTCTTACCTCGGAAAGGATATGGGAGCTTAGGATAACCGTGTGCTTCTGCTTCAGGCCTTTGATCAGGTCACGGATCTCGATGATCTGCTTCGGGTCAAGTCCTACTGTCGGCTCATCCAGGATGATCACCTCCGGATATCCCAGGATCGCCTGTGCAAGGCCCACCCTCTGGCGATAACCTTTGGAAAGGTTTTTGATCAGACGGTCTTTCATGTCTGTGATCTTTACCATATCCATGACTTCTTTTATCTGCTTGTCTTTTTGGTTTCTTGGGATTTTTTTCAGATCAGCCGCAAATTTCATGTACTCAAGAACAGTCATGTCAAAATAGAGCGGCGGCATTTCCGGCAGATAGCCGATACATTTCTTGGCTGCCTCCGGTTCCTCCAGAATATCATGACCATCGATCATCACTTTTCCTTCTGTGGAAGCAATGTATCCTGTGATCATGTTCATAGTTGTTGATTTTCCTGCACCGTTGGGGCCCAGGAATCCGTAAATTTTCCCCTTTTCGATCTGAAAGGAAAGATGGTCAACTGCAGTATGATCGCCATACTTTTTGACCAGATTACTTACTTCGATCACTTTACTCTCCTCCTTTTATTTTCAGGGAAATACTTTTTTTAATTATCGATTTCCCATTTTATAAGATGCCAGAGGCAAAAGGTCCTGAAACTGAAGCCCTTGACTCTGGCGTCTTTTCAATACCAATAGAAAATGCCCCTGGATGAAACAGAGAATGGGGGAAATCCAGGGGCATCTCTATCGGATTATAGTGTAAAAGTAATTTGTGATAAAAGTAGGATAAATTTGTGATAATTTTGTGAAACTCCCGGACAAAGAAATCTCCTGTCGGACAGATTTTGCCTTTGTTCGACAGGAGGTATCTTATGCCAGTGGCTCTCTGAGCGGTGTTCCGGCTTTTCTCGGATATTTGCCCGGGGTGTTCTTTACCTTCTCGATAATGACCAGGGAGCGGCCGATCTCAGATCCCGGAAGGTCAAAGTACTGAATATCCCTGATCTTTCCACCAAGGATTTTTACTGCTTTCTCTGCTGCTTCTGCTTCTTCCTTTACAGAACCGGATTTATAGGAAACAAAAAGCCCTCCGACCTTTACATACGGGAGACAGTATTCAGACAGGGTTGCCAGTCCGGATACTGCTCTGGATACGCAGAGATCATATTTTTCTCTGTAGGCTTTGTTTTTTGCATATTCTTCAGCTCTTCCGTGAATGGCGGAAATCCCCTCCAGGCCCAGGAGCGCAAAGGTTTCTTCCAGGAATTTTACTCTTTTATTGAGGGAGTCCAGAAGGCAGGCTTCCACCTCCGGGAAGGCGATCTTCAGGGGAACACCCGGGAATCCGGCGCCGGTTCCGATGTCCATAACGGTTTTTATCTTACCCATATCTACAGCCTTGACGCAGCAGAGGCTGTCCAGGAAATGTTTCACGAGAACCTCGTCAAATTCTGTGATACCGGTGAGGTTCATGACTTTGTTTTTTCTACAAGATATTCGTAGAATCGGATAAACTGGTTTTTCTGCGTGTCACTGAGTGTGATCCCAAGCTCCTCGCAGCCTTTTTCCAGGATTTCTAAATTGTACATGCAGCTTCCTCTCTTATTTTCTGTGTTTTATTGTTATTCTTTGTATTATCCGTGTTTATGTCCGGATCTGCTTTCCAGATATACAAGAAGCACGGAAATGTCAGCCGGGGAGACACCGGAGATACGGGACGCCTGACCGATGGACACCGGTCTGTAGGCTTCCAGCTTCTGGCGTGCCTCAATGCGGAGGCTTCCTACATCTTCGTAATCAATGTCTTCCGGAAGCTTTTTCTGCTCCAGTTTCTTAAACTGCTCTACCTGCTTCATCTGGCGGCGGATGTAACCGTCATATTTGATGTTGATCTCTACCTGCTCACATACATCTTCCGGAAGCTCCGGTCTTTCTTTATCGATGGGTGCAAGCACCTTATAGTTAAGCTCCGGCCGACGGATCAGCTCTGCAATGGTGGTTCCGGATTTCAGAAGGGTACTGTTCAGAGATTCCAGAAGGCTCTGTACCTCTGCAGAACCACCTACGGTTGCATGTTCCACTCTCTCGATCTCTTCCTGGATCCGGCGCTCTTTTTCCTGTAATTTATGGTATGTCTCATCATCGATCAGGCCGACCTCCCAGCCTTTTTTGCGAAGACGAAGATCTGCGTTGTCCTGGCGGAGGAGCAGACGGTACTCAGCACGGCTTGTCATCATTCGGTACGGCTCATGGTTCTCCTTTGTTACCAGATCATCGATGAGAACGCCAATATATGCCTCTGAGCGGTCCAAAATCAGCTGTTCCCGGCCTTTTACCTCCATAGCTGCATTAATTCCCGCTATGAGGCCCTGAGCGGCTGCTTCCTCATATCCGGAGCTTCCGTTAAACTGTCCGCCGCTGAAAAGGCCCTTGATCTTTTTGAATTCCAGTGTGGGATAGAGCTGGCGCGGATTAATGCAGTCATACTCAATAGCGTAAGCATTTTTTACAATCCTGGCGTTCTCCAGACCCGGTACGGAATGGTACATCTCGTACTGAACATCCTCCGGCAGGGAGCTGGACATTCCGCCGATGTACATTTCATTTGTGTAAAGACCTTCCGGTTCGATAAATACCTGATGGCGTTTTTTGTCTGCAAAACGAACTACTTTATCCTCAATGGACGGACAGTAACGTGGTCCGGTTCCTTCGATCATTCCGGAATAAAGGGGGGATCTGTCCAGATTTGCACGGATGATCTCGTGTGTTTTTTCGTTTGTATAGGTCAGCCAGCAGGATTTCTGCTCGATCTGTACCGATTCCGGGTCTGTGGAAAAAGAGAACGGTACGACTCTTTCATCTCCGAACTGCTCTTCCATCTTAGAATAATCAATGGTGTTTCCGGCGATTCTGGCCGGAGTTCCTGTTTTGAAGCGGAACATTTCGATCCCCAGCTTTTTCAGGGAATCCGTAAGGTAATTGGCTGCCTGAAGGCCGTTCGGTCCTGTATAGTTGCTGACGTCGCCGTAAATGCAGCGGGCCTTGAGGTAGGTTCCTGTACAGAGGACTACAGCTTTTGCGTGGTAGGTGGCTCCTGAGAAGGTTTTTACACCGGTGATATGCCCGTCTTCTACCAGAAGCTCGGTCACTTCACCCTGGCGGATGGTTAAGTTCTCTGTATTTTCCAGTGTCTTTCTCATTTCTGTGCTGTAGGCCTGTTTATCGGCCTGTGCACGAAGGGAATGAACTGCAGGGCCTTTGGACTGGTTGAGCATTTTGGACTGGATGAAGGTTTTGTCTATGTTTTTACCCATTTCCCCACCGAGAGCATCCAGCTCACGGACGAGATGCCCTTTGGAGCTGCCGCCTACATTGGGGTTGCAGGGCATAAGGGCGATGCTGTCTACGCTGACTGTGAACATGACTGTGTTGAGCCCTAAGCGGGCGCATGCCAGTGATGCTTCGCAGCCTGCGTGGCCGGCGCCTACTACTATGATGTCGAAAAACTGTTCCAGATTTTTCATGCTTTTTCTCCTTTATTTTTCTCTTATTCTTTTTCTTTATTTTTCTTTGTGATTTTCTTTTTCTTTGTTTATTGTGTGGTTGGTTTTTGGTTTTATTTTTACTTTCTTGCTTGGCAGAAGGCCTGGTTTTTTTGCTTTGGGAAGCTGTGGAAAACCGCAAAGGGGCCGTAAAGCCACGGCCCCTCTGCACACCCCTCGGGCTTTTTTTAGGAGTTCTTGGGTTGTGGTGTGTGATACGGTGCTGACTTTTGTCTGTATGCTTCGGTGTTGGATGTGAAACGTTGTGCCGAGGGGGGTGCAGTGGAACTGTAATGAGGTTCTCGACGTGCGATGCACGTCTGCGGGGTTATTCCTGCTTCCGTCTGCCATATTTCGGCTCAGTGTTGAATTGCCAGTACAGAAGCATACAGGTACAAGTTAGCATCTTTCAGCATTCCACAATCGCCGCACTATATAAAAAAGGCCCAGGGGTGTGCAGAGGGGCGCGGCCTTGTGCCCCTTTGCGGTTTTCTCACATTTCAATGTGATCTACCCTCTGCGGGGCCGCAGCCTATGTGCCATACAGCCGGAGGCCGCAGCCTATGCGGCATATACGGCCGATGTTCCGCAATCCATGCGGCATATACAGCCGGAGTTCCTCAATCTATGCGGTATATACGGCGGGGTCTCCGCAATCTATATTATGCAACAATATATCCTACAGAAATATACAAAGTTCCGTTAGATGCATTTCGGCTCAGTGTTGAATTGCCAGTACAGAAGCATACAGGTACAAGTTAGCATCTTTCAGCATTCCACAATCGCTGCACTATATAAAAAAGGCCCAGGGGTGTGCAGAGGGGCGCGGCCTTGTGCCCCTTTGCGGTTTTCTCACATTTCAATGTGGATCTACCCTCTGCGGGCTTCCGCAGTCCATGTGGCATACAGCAGGGAGCCGCAATCTATGCGGCATATACGGCCGATGTTCCGCAATCCATGCGGCATATACGGCCGGGATTCCGCAATCCATGCGGGCATTCGGCCGGGGCCTCCGCAGCCCATGCGGTTATTATTTCCCCATACAAAATTTAGAAAATATCTCATTAACAAGGTCTTCCCCAAGTGATTCTCCCAGAATCCGTCCCAGACTTTCGTATGCATCTGTCAGGTCTATGGAATAAAAATCCTCCGGCATTCCGCTTTCTATGCTATTTTCTACCAGAGAAAGACTTTCCTGTGCTTTTAAAAGCTCCTGTCTGTGGCGTTCATTGGTGATGTAGACTTCATCATTGAAGTCAATCTCCCCACTGAAGAACATTTCCCGGATTTTTTCTTCCAGGTCTGTGATCCCGGTTTCTTCTTTTGCGGAGATTGGGATCACCGGCTGGTTTATTCTGCTCTTTAAATCCTCTATATCTATAGCAGATTCAAGATCTGTCTTGCTGTAGAGGACAATTGTCTTTTTCTCTTGCAAAATTTTTATGATTTCTTCGTCGTTTTCATCTAATGGTACGGAGGAATCTACGACATAGAGGATCAGGTCTGCGTCTGCTGCCATTTCTTTGGCTTTGGATACGCCGATTTTCTCTACGATGTCTTCTGTCTGGCGGATTCCGGCTGTGTCAGCGATCTTTAATGTGATCCCATGCAGGTTGATATACTCTTCCAGTACGTCTCTGGTGGTTCCTGCGATATCGGTCACGATGGCTCTGTCCTCTCCCAGAAGCAGGTTCAGCAGAGAAGATTTCCCTGCGTTCGGCTTACCCAGGATCACGGTCCGGATACCTTCCTGTATGATCTTTCCGTCTCCGGCTGTTTTTAACAGGTTCTGTATCTTTTCTTTTTCTTCTGCTACGATCTGCTCTAATTCTTCCGAATATCCTGTCAGATCATAGTGCTCTGGGTCGTCTAATGCCGATTCAATGTACGCTATATGGTACAGTAGTTTCTCTCTGATCTGCTGTACATTTTTTCGGACTGAGCCTTTTAATTGTCCTACAGAGTTCTTTAATGAGTACTCATTTTTGGACTGTATCACGTCCATAACGGCCTCCGCCTGGGAAAGATCGATCCTTCCATTGAGGAATGCACGCTTGGTAAATTCTCCCGGCTCGGCAATAATGGCTCCGTTTTTCAACACAGTTTCCAGTACCTTTTTCATGGCTAAAACGCCGCCGTGGCAATCGATTTCTATGGTATCTTCTCCTGTGTATGTCCGTGGTCCGCGCATGGCCATGACCAGCACTTCGTCTACCATTTCTTCGTTATCATAAATATATCCATAATGGATGGTGTGGCTTGGGACGTTTTTCAGAGATTTTTTTCCACCCTTGGAACGGTATACTCCGGATGCGATCTCAAAAGCCTCCGGGCCACTGATCCTGACGATCCCGATTCCCGATGCGCTCATGGCTGTGGAAATCGCAGCAATCGTTGTCTCTTCCATTTTTCACTCTCCTTTGTCAAACGGATAAAAGCATCCGCTATATCACACTGCAGCTGATCGCTGCCATGCCGTTTATCCTGGTCCAGCGGATAAAAGCATCCGGTTAAACGCAAAAATGTTACTCCGGAAAAGCTTTTTACACGCAAAAAACACGTGTTATTCACGCTTTCACCTAGAATAACATCTTCTGTCAGTTTCCATATTTATAATGCTAGAGCGTGTTTGAAAAAGGCTTTCTGCAAGATGTGCGTCACACTTTGTGGGAGATTTTGTCCGGATGAAGGCGCCGTAGCGGGCTACGGCAACTGAATTCGGGCAAAATATACCGCAAAGTGGGGCGTGCAGATTGCGGGAATGATTTTTCAAATACGCTCTAATCTCTGCATTCCGGATGTCCGCTGCAGAAATATCTTTTGTTATTTGCTCTTCAATGATTATAAAGAATTGTTGCGGAGATTGCAATGATAATTTTTAATTTTCAGTTCCATACAAAAAAGCCGTACCTACGGAGCTTACGCTCCGGGATACGGCTTATGGCTTTACCGGTGGATCATCAATTATTGCGTTTCAGTTTTACTACTACATGTCTGTAAGGTTCTTCTCCCTCACTGACTGTCTCTACATAGCGGTTGCCCTGTAGAGATGCATGGATGATCCTTCTTTCGTACGGATTCATCGGTTCCAGAACTACCGGTTTTCTGGTTTTCTTTACCTTGAAGGCGATTCCTCTTGCAAGGTTCTCCAGCGTTTCCTTACGACGGCGTCTGTAGTCCTCGGTATCGAGTTTTACACGAATGTAGGTAGACTCGCCTTTGTTTACCACAAGGCTTGTCAGATACTGAAGAGAATCCAGTGTCTGGCCTCTTTTTCCGATGAGGATACCCATATCCTCACCTTCAAAATCCACATCCAGAGAACCGTCTGCAGTGTTGTATTTCGATGTGATCTCCACTTCTCCAAGATCCATGGAACCGAATACGTCACGAAGAAATACGACTGCTCTCTCCTCAACCTCTCTGATCTTCTCCGGATCGCTGAGGATCTCTATCGGTCTGCCCTGCTTCGGTGCTCTCTCACGTGTTTCCTTCGGCTGACGCTCCTTTGGAGCTCTTGGCTGTTTCTCACGTGCAGGCTTTGCTTTGCCCTGGAAATCCCTTGCAGGTCTTTCCTTTGGCGCTGCTGCCTTTGCAGGTGCTTCTTCGGATGCCTTCTCCACCTGTACAGCTTCTTTCTTCACCGGCTTCTTCTCCTCTGCAGGAGCTGCTTTCGGTGCAGATTCTTTCTTTACATCCGGAGTAAAAGGCTTTTCTAATTTCTTCTCTTCTTTGATAGCGTCCAGTTTCACGGACTCTACCAGTTCATCGATTTCCTGCATATCAGAAACTGGCTCGATTCTGCGAACTTTGATCACGGCAGGTTTGCTGCCGATTCCGAAGAATCCGGAGCTGCCTTCACTGATAACCTGAATATCAAGCTGGTCACTGGAAGTTCCAAGCTCAAGACACGCTTTTGTGATAGCTTCATTCTTTGTTTTTGCTGAAAACTGAATGTAATCCTCCATTACGAACCCCTCCGTTCCTGATTATTTCTTCTTATTTCTCTCATCAAAGTCTCTTACGAGATTTGCTTTAGCTGTGATGCTGCCCGGTTTTGCACTTCTTGCCTTCTCATAAGCAGTATCAACCTTCTGTGCTCTGTCTGAAGCACCATTGTTTCCGCTGTTGCCCTTATTGATCACAGGTTTATTGATATTCTTGGCGGACTGATGAGCCTGATTGGTGATCTTCTGCGGCGGAAGTCCTTCCTTCGCACGCTTCGCTTCGATCTTCTTCATATTCTCATTAACCAGATCATCAATGTTCATCTTATCAAGATGACGATTGATTGCAAACTGCTGAGCACTTCGAACGACAGCACTGGCGATCCAGTAGATACCAAGACCAACCGGGAATGTGAAACAGAAGAATGCAGACATCAGAGGCATGACCATGTTCATGGTTTTCATGGAGTTTGCCATTGCGCTGGCCTGATCATTTCCGTCTGCCGGCTGTGTTGCAGCCTGTGGCATAAGCTTCAGGTTCAGCATCTGAGTTGCCCATGCAAGAACCGGGATCAGAAGTGCTACGATCGCAAGTAACAGAGAACCATGATTTTTGAAGAATTCCATGATATAGTACAGCGGCTGGTCTGCGATATTCAGTCCACAGAAGCCCTGCATCTTGGAAATATTGCCGGATGCTTTTGTGATCGCATCAGAAAATCCTGAAAACTGATTCATCTGTGCCAGCTCTTTCCACTGGGAAGGAGAAAGTGCATACAGAAAATCAACAATCGAGTTACTTGTAGCATTTCCGGCACTGTCCATAACGAGACGCACTCGTGTCATGGAATGGTCTGTGATAAACTGCTGCAGGATATCTGTGTATCCGTTTACAGCTAGCAGGTTGTCAACTACACCAGTAAAAATGTTCTTTACACTTCCAACGTAAGCAGGAATCCGGTAGATAACCTGATACAGAGCAAACAGAATAGGCATCTGAATGGCTAACTGTACACAGCTACCGGTTGGAGAAACACCATATTTCTGATAAACAGCCTGGGTTTCTTCGTTCATTTTCATCATGGAAGCCTGATCCTTTTTACCCTGATATTTCTTCTGGATCTTCTGGATCTCAGGCTGCATGATCGCGCTTAACTTGGAGAATTTCTGCTGCTTGATCTGCAGCGGTGTCATAAAGGCAAAGATAAGAATACTGAAGATAATGATACAAAGACCAATGTTCTGGATTCCGAACAGGCCGTCAAGCATCTTATATATGCCATCCATGATCCATCCCATCACAGACGCGATCTGTCCGATAATAGGAGTTCCGGTTTTTGTTGCTAAAAACAGTTCCAAATTCATTTCCTCCTAGACTTCTTATTCAATTGTAAAAGTCCGGTAACTATTCTTTCGTCCACTAACTGCGGAGGTACTGAACAGTTACAAATTCCGATAACTGCTCTGCCCGGGAAAAGGCTGAACAGTCACAAAATAATTCATGGCACAGGGTCATAGCCTCCGTGGGAAAAAGGATTGCATCGCAATATCCTCCATGCCGCAAGAAGACTGCCCTTAAATGCGCCATATTTTTCGATTGCTTCCAAACCATATTGAGAACATGTGGGAATATAAGGACATTTCGTTCTCTTCATCGGCGATATATATTTTTGATAGAGCCTTATCATCTTAATCAGAAATTTCTTTATCATGTTCATTCCCTGTTATATGATGCTTTCTTGCAAGATGCAGAAAAGCACTCTCGATCTCGTGAAAGCTCTTGCCCTTGGCTGCGGCTCTCGCTACTACTACAATATCAAGGTTACTGTCAAAATCTGTTTCGTTGAGACGATAGCTTTCTCTGATCAATCTGGTGAGTCTGTGGCGAACCACACTGTTCCCTACTTTTTTGCTTACTGATATTCCCAGACGATTCTTCATGTGCTGATTCTTCAGCACGTACATCACCAGAAGCCGATTTGCGTACGATGTTCCGTTCTGATATACAACTTTAAAATCTTGATTTTTCTTTAAGGACTCTGATCTGATCAAACGAATCCTCCTTAATTAGATTCCGCCTGCGCGGATATTTCTCCGGATAGAAGAAAAGACCACATAAATGCGGTCTTGCAGCTTATGCTGATAACTGTTTTCTTCCTTTTAATCTTCTTGCAGCTAATACTTTACGTCCGCCCTTTGTGCTCATGCGAGCTCTGAAGCCGTGAACTTTAGCTCTGGATCTCTTTTTTGGCTGAAATGTCATCTTCATAGGTAAAGCACCTCCTTTATCTATTTTTAATTGTTATGAAATAACTTATCATTCAGAACATCGTTTCAATTATATAAATAAACCTCCTTTTCGTCAAGTAAAAATTGCAAAAAACCCGATAAAATCAAGGGTTCTATAAAATACCCCCACCTTACGGTATTTATTTTTTCTCTTATGTGGAAAGCGCTTATGGTTTACGTAACATTATCCACATTTTGTGGATAACTTGTGGATAACTTGTGGATTGACCGGAAATCTATCCACTTTTTCGGAGAGTTTGTTCACATCGTTTTCAAAAAAACCCTTTATTTGCGGTATTTTTAAGGTGGATTTTTTTATACACATAATTCTTCCACATTTTCCACCAATTCTCGACTTATGGAAACCTCCAGGACTCTTATCCACAATAATCCACCCTAATCCACAGTAATTTCCCCACATTATCCACATTCTTTTCCCCAAAATCTCAAGGATTTTCCATTGCGAAAACCCCATTTTCATTGTAATATATAAAAGGATATCTATCTCCAGTCGCAGACTGGGGTTATTATAATACTCATGGGAGGAAAAAATGGACGCTGTTATTGAAAAATGGGAGGAGATCCTGCAAACTGTCAAATCTGAATATGAGGTGACTGATGTCCCTTTTAATACCTGGCTCAAGCCGCTGAAAGTTTATGAGGTTGACGGAAAGCTGATAACAGTGGTTGTTCCCTCTGAACAGGCAGCGATCGGAGTCAATTACATCAGTAAACGCTACAAAATACCCCTCCAGGTTACTATCTGTGTACTGACAGGCATGGAAGAATGCGAGGTTCGCTTCGTTCTGGAAAAAGATCTCCCCAAAAAAACAGAAAAAAACACTTCTTATGATAAACAGGTTCAGGATACACGTTACGAAGAGGCGCATTTAAATCCAAAATACACCTTCGACACCTTCGTTGTAGGAAGTAATAACAAATTCGCCCAGGCCGCAGCTCTTGCAGTTGCCGAATCACCGGGAGATACCTACAATCCACTGTTTATCTATGGCGGAGCCGGTCTTGGTAAGACGCATCTTATGCATTCCATCGCTCATTTCATTCTGGAACACGATGAAAACAGCCGTGTTTTGTATGTAACCAGTGAGGAATTTACCAACGAGCTGATCGAAACCATCCGAAACGGAAATAACACGGCAATGAGCAAATTCCGTGAAAAATACAGAAATATCGACGTTCTTCTTGTCGATGATATTCAGTTTATTATAGGAAAAGAATCCACACAGGAGGAATTTTTCCATACATTTAACAGTCTTCACAGTGCCAAAAAGCAGATCATCATATCCTCTGATAAACCACCGAAGGATATGGAGATCCTGGAAGAGCGCTTCCGTTCCCGGTTCGAGTGGGGTCTGATCGCAGATATCACACTGCCTGATTACGAAACCCGAATGGCGATCCTTCATAAAAATGAAGAAATGAACGGCTACAACATCAGTGAAGATGTTATCAAATATATCGCTACCAATATCAAATCCAATATCCGTGAGCTGGAAGGTGCCTTCAACAAGGTCATGGCCGGAGCCAAGCTTGAAAAAAAGGAAGTAACTCTGGAACTGGCAGAGCAGGCACTGAAGGATATTATTTCTCCGGATGAGAAAAAAGTGATCACACCGGAATACATCATCTCCGTTGTTGCAGAGCATTACGGAGTCACACCTGCGGACTTAAGCGGAAATAAACGAAACTCCAAGATCGTCATGCCCCGCCAGGTTTCCATGTATCTCTGCCGTGAGATCATATCCACACCTTTGAAAAATATCGGAAAAGCGCTCGGAAACCGTGACCATACCACCGTTATGCACGGTATCGAAAAGATCGAAAACGAATTGCAGAACGACGATAACTTAAAAAATACCATTGATATATTGAAAAAGAAGATTAATCCACAAGGTTAGGGAAGTTTTCCACATTACTGGTGTATAACGTGTTGATTGTATGTGGAGAGATGTGTACAACTTTTTTGCCAAAACGCGGCGGTAATTTTATCCCCGGGTTATTCACATGCGAAAATACCACTTTTACACAAAGTTATCCCAACGGAAAACCCCTGAAAACATCAGGCCTGCGGGAGTTTTTTCACAAAATCTGGCCCCCTACGGCGGTTACTGCGGATTTTTTCTATAAATATATTTATAAAAACCACAAATTGTTCAGAAAGGGAGTTATGCACACTATGAAAATCATCTGCTCCAAATCAAGTCTGTTAAAAAGTGTAAGTATCGCACTCAAAGCAGTTCCATCAAAAACCACAATGCCAATCCTGGAATGTATTCTCATGGATGCAACCACAAACCAGATCAAATTTACCACCAACGATATGGAGCTGGGAATTGAAACGATCGTTGAGGGTACTATTGAAGAAAAAGGTAAAGTTGCTCTTGATGCAAAAATCTTCTATGAAATCATCAGACGACTTCCGGATAATGATGTTACCATTAAGACCGATGATAAATATGCAGCAACCATTACCTGTGAAAAAGCAAAATTCAATATCCCTGGAAAATCAGGAGAAGATTTTGCTTATTTACCGATGATCGAGAAGGATGAACCGCTGACGATCTCTCAGTACACACTGAAAGAAATGATCCGCCAGACTATTTTTTCTATTGCTGTAAATGAAAACAATAAACTTATGACCGGTGAGCTTTTTGAGATCAAAAATAACTGTCTGAAGGTAGTTTCTCTGGACGGACATCGTATCTCTATCCGTAAAATGTCCCTTAAGAAAGATTATTCTGACCGTAAGGTGGTAGTTCCGGGCAAAACTTTAAGCGAGGTCAGCAAGATTCTTTCCGGAGAAGTGGATGATCAGGTCAGCATTTACTTTACAAAAAACCATATTTTATTTGAATTTGATCAGACTATGGTAGTTTCCAGACTGATCGAGGGAGAATATTTCAGAATTGACCAGATGCTTTCCAGTGATTATGAGACAAAACTGAAGATCAACAAAAAAGAGTTCCTGGATTGTATCGACCGTGCCACACTTCTGGTACGTGAGGTTGATAAAAAACCGATCATTATCAACATCACAGACGATGATATGGAGCTGCGCATTGATTCTGCAATGGGTTCCATGAATGAAGAGATCGATATTGAAAAAGAGGGTAAGGATATCATGATCGGCTTCAACCCGAAATTCCTGATCGATGCGCTTCGTGTTATTGATGATGAAACCGTGACGATCTATCTTGTAAATCCGAAGGCACCATGCTTTATCCGTGACGATGAGGAGAACTATACTTACCTGATCCTTCCTGTAAACATCAACCAGAATCAGGCCAGATAAGACCTGGGAAATATAAGGAATGAGGGGCAAGAGATGTACGCAGCAGCTTCGGGAATGTGAGTGTACGTGTGAGACGCATATGCTTGAAGCTGTGAACAGAATTGAGCTCGGCAGTCAGGATATGTAAGTGTCCGTAGGGCACGTACAGCCTGACGGCAGATATCAGGATTGATATAAACGGATACACTAAAAATGTGTGACCGTTTTTGACCGATTATGCATGGGAATGCGATCGTGTTCTGAAAATTGTTTTATGCGTAAACTGCTGGAAGGGGGTATTTAAATTACCGCCTTCCGGTGAAATTTGTATTTTGGGGGATTTTAAATACCGCCAGAAGATCAGAAAATATCGATTTGACGGAGAAAATACCCCGGGGATAAGAGGAGAAAAAATTGGAGATCAGAATTAAAGACGAATTTATCAAGCTTGGTCAGGCGCTGAAGCTGGCCGGTGTTGTGGAGGACGGCGTTGAGGCGAAATATGCCATCAATGATGGTCTGGTACTGGTGAACGGTGAGGTGGAGAACCGCCGTGGCCGCAAGATCCATCCTGGAGATACCATTTCCTACGATGGAAAAGATATTTATGTGATCGGGTGAAGGAATGTACATTGAATCCATCAGACTGAATAATTTCAGGAATTATGAGTCGCTGGAGATGAATTTTGATCAGGGCACCAATATTCTCTACGGCGACAATGCCCAGGGAAAGACCAATATCCTGGAGGCGGTTTATCTGGCAGGTACCAGCAAATCCCACAAGGGAAGCAAGGACCGGGAGATGATCCGCTTTGAGAATGAGGAATCCCATATCCGAATGATGGTGAAGAAGGGCGATCTTTCATACAAAATAGACATGCACCTCCGGAAAAACAAAGCAAAGGGAGTTGCCATCAACGGGCTGCCGATTCGCAAGGCAAGGGAGCTGCTGGGGGTGGTGAATCTGGTGTTTTTTCTCCGGAGGATCTTAATATTATCAAGAATGGACCGGGAGAGAGAAGACGTTTTCTGGATTCGGAGCTTTGTCAGCTGGATGGTGTTTATATCACGGAGCTGGCCGGCTACAATCACATCGTGAACCAGAGAAACCGTCTTCTCAAAGACTGTTATATGAACCCCGGGCTGAAAAGTACCCTAGATGTCTGGGATATGCAGATGGTCGATTACGGAAAGAAGATCATCGGGAAGCGGGAAGCCTTTGTGGAGGAGCTTAACGAGATCGCAAGGGGGCTTCATAAAGGCCTTACTGGCGGGATCGAGGAGCTGGAGATCCTGTACGAGCCAAGTGTGACGGCGGCGGAGTTTGAGGATAAGCTTTCCAGGAATCGGGAGCGGGATCTTCGGATGAAGCTGACCTCCGTGGGACCGCACAGAGATGATTTTTGCGTAAAGGTCAACGGGATCGACATCCGGAGGTATGGTTCCCAGGGGCAGCAGAGGACTGCGGCCCTTTCCCTGAAGCTTTCGGAGATCTATCTGGTGAAGAAAAAATCCGGGATACACCGGTTCTTCTGCTGGATGATGTTCTTTCGGAGCTGGATAGCAGCAGGCAGACATATCTGCTGGAAAGCATCCACGATATACAGACTCTGATCACCTGTACAGGACTGGATGATTTTGTCAGCCATCAGTTCAAGATCAACAGGGTTTTTCAGGTGGTAAAGGGGCATGTTTATATGCCTAAAGGGTTTTGACAAGCCCGTATGCATATGGTAAACTGATTCTGATTATGGAAAGTTGGTGAATATTTTGGATAAAGAGGAGTTTCGCGTTAAGCTGGGACAGATCAATAAGCTGGTCGAGACCCAGGATTACAAAGGCGCCATGCAGATTGTGGACAGCATTGACTGGCGTCGTGTGAAAAACGTCCGTACCCTTTGTGTAGTGGGCGAGATCTACGCGGCCAACAAGCGCTATGAAGAGAGCAAGGAAATTTTTCTTCTTGCCTACCACAGAGCGCCGATCGGCAAGAACATACTTTACCGTCTGATCGAGGTTTCCCTGAAAATGGGACAGATCAGTGAAGCCACAGAATTTTTTGATGAATACAGAGAAGTGGCAGGTAATGATAACAGCCAGTATATACTGAAATATAAGATCGCCAGAGCGAAGAATGCATCTCTGAATGAACAGATCCGTATTCTTGAGGAATATAAGGAGAAGGAATTTACGGAGCGCTGGTCCTATGAGCTGGCCAAGCTCTATTACAAGGCAGGAGACAAGCAGAAGTGCCTGGATCTCTGCAATGAGATGATCCTTTGGTTCAATGACGGAACTTATGTGATGAAGGCCCTTGACCTGAAACAGCGGATGGGTGTTCTCACTGGCGAAGAGAAAGAGAAATACGAACAGCGTTTTATCCCGAAGCTGATCCCGCCGGAAAAGGCGCAGGAGATCAGGGAGAGCAAGGAAGCATCCGGCGAGTATGAGGAGGCAAAACCGGTCACAGATACTATCCAGGTAGATGATGAGCGGGATCTGAACAGTGCGGAGACATTCCAGGAGAAGCTTTCCAAGGGATTCCGTGATATCTTTGGCGGACATAAGAAATCTGCGGAAGAGGATATGGAGGAAAAAGAAGCTGCGCAGGATGAAGAGCAGGATGAGGTTTCCACAGGCTCTGAGGATGTGACGGAACAGGCGGAAGCGCCGGAGGCTGAGACTGCTGCGGCAGCAGAACCGTCAGAGGAGTTTACAGATTCTGAGGAGATCGAAGCGGCAGAAGAAAGCGAGGAAGCTTCGGATGAGCCTTCTGAAGAGCAGGATGAGTTTTCCGGACAGGAAGCGGATGAGATCCCGCTGGCATCCGGTGTTGAGAACCTGTCATCCGGAAGTATGAAGCTGCAGGCTCAGGAACAGCAGGATAAAGAGGAAGAAGAGGCTTATCAGGAAGCGGAAGAAGCTGAGGCTGAGAAAGCTACAGAGATGTCTTTGTCCCAGAGTGTTGCAGAGATCATGAAGGAGAAGGCTGCCGGAAATGAGGAAAGTGAGGAGAAGCCTGCAGGGGTTCCGCTCAATGAGGAAGGCAAGCCTGATTTTTCCGCAACGATCCGTATGCCGGAGCTGAAGATCCCGAAGTCCATGATCAATGTGGACCCGGAGAATGCAAGCAGTTCCGCGGAGATCCCGGATGCGTCCGGAATTTTCGGAAATATCGAGGATATTGCGGCATCTGTAGGTGACAGGTCCGGGAAGGATAAAGATAAGGACTTCAACCTGGAGGATACTATTCTGGCAGCAGCTACACAGCAGGGAATCGATATCCCGGAGGAAGAGAAATCTCCGGATGTCCAGCAGTCCGACGTAACGGAAGAGCCGGCAGGTATTGAGGATCTGGATATTGCGGCTGATGAATTTGTTCCGGAGGAGCCGGATGCGGCAGATATCGAGGATATCATGGCGCAGATCTCCGCTCAGCAGGAGGAAGAGGTAACGGAGACTTCCGATACCAGACTTCCGGATATCGTATTTGATGAAGATGAGGAGCCGGTTACTGAGGAGGATCTTCAGGCTGCAGAAGCAGAGTTTCTGAATGGTCCGTCAGGAGTACAGAAGCCGGTGGAAGAAGAGGATGTGCTTCCGGAGATTCCTTCACTGGAATCTGAGGAGCAGGTGCAGAAGGCGGCAGCAGAGCCTTCAGCGAAGCTTCATCATGAGGAACCGGTGGCTGCAGTGGAAGAGGAAAATCTTCTTGATGAGGAAGAAGAATACAGTGATGACGCCTTTGAATTCCAGGAAGAGGATGACGATGACTTTATCAGCAGTCTCATCGGTGATGATTCTGATGAAGCCATGGAAGAGGACGATGAGGAAGAGGAGCTCAGCGAGGAAGAGCAGCTTGAGAAATTTATCGCTACGATCCATCCGGAAAAGGATCCTACAAAGATCGTTTCCAGAAAGAAAGAGCTCACAGATGAAGAGAAACAGCTTTTCACCTATTTTGTTACAGTTCCCGGAATGAAGGAACAGTTGCTTGATGTACTCTGTGATGTGCAGATGGGCGCAGCAGACAAGACCTCCCAGACCGGAAATGTGATCGTTATGGGCGGCAGAGAAACAGGTAAGACGAGACTGATCTCAAGTCTGATCCCGGCAATCTGTAAAGAGCTGAATATCGAGGCTTCCAAGGTTGCCTATATATTTGCGGATGATCTCAACGGAAAGGATATTCCGGAGATCGTATCCAAGCTTGCCGGCGGTTTCCTTGTTATCGAGGATGCAAACCAGCTTTCCCAGGAAACAGCAGATGAGCTTGAGGAAGCTATGACCGGAAACACAAAGGGAATGATCGTGATCCTGGAGGATGAAAAGATCGGTATGCGTAAGCTGATCGCAAGATATCCGAAGCTTGCGAAGAAGTTTACATCCATGATCAACATTCCTGTATTTACAAACGATGAACTTGTTAATTTCGCCAAGGTCTATACCATGGAGAATGGATTCCGTATCGACCAGATGGGCATGCTTGCTCTGTATAATCTGATCGGGATCAACCAGAAGGAGGATCAGCCGATGTGCATCGGTACTGTGAAGACCATGCTGGATAAGGCTATGGAGAGAGCTCAGAGCGGATTGTTCAAGCATTCCAAGAAGCGTGTGGACCGTGATGGCTACACGGTACTTTTTGAAAAGGATTTCAGCTGAAAATAAGAAAAAGCAGAGGTAAAAAATATGGCCAGACCTTATCTTGGTAACCCGAAATATACCATTGAAGTCCTTCAAAAGTATCATTTTGTTTTCCAGAAAAGGTTTGGTCAGAATTTTCTGATCGACGAGCATGTTCTGGAAAAGATCATTGAGTCTTCGGGTATCACGAAGGATGATTTTATACTGGAGATCGGTCCGGGTATCGGAACTATGACCCAGTATCTTGCGGAGGCTGCCAGAGAGGTGGCTGCTGTGGAGATCGACAGTTCGCTGATCCCGATCCTTAAGGATACGTTGAAGGACTGGGATAATGTTTCCGTGATCAATAACGATATCCTGAAAACGGATATCAAAAAGATCGCAGATGAGAAAAACGGCGGTAAGCCTGTGAAGGTGGTTGCGAATCTGCCGTATTACATTACGACTCCGATCATCATGGGGCTTTTTGAGAAGAATGTTCCTGTGGATTCGATCACTGTCATGGTGCAGAAGGAGGTTGCAGACCGTATGCAGGTTGGTCCCGGTACCAAGGATTACGGTGCGCTTTCCCTGGCTGTGCAGTATTATGCGAAGCCGGAGATCGTTGCGAATGTACCGCCGAACTGTTTTATGCCGCGGCCGAAGGTTGGAAGTGCGGTGATCAAGCTGACGCGTTATGAGAAGCCGCCGGTGGATGTGAAGGATGAGGGGCTTATGTTCCGTCTGATCCGTGCATCTTTTAACCAGAGGAGAAAGACGCTTGTGAACGGGATCAGAAATTCCGGAGATTTTTCCCTGAGTAAGGAGGAGATCGAGGATGTGTTCAACAGGTGTGATCTTCCGCTGAATATCAGGGGTGAGGCGCTGACTCTGGAGCAGTTTGCGATGCTTGCCAACTGTATTTATGATGAGAAAAATTAATATATGATAAACGCAAAAAGAGCCCGGGCAGCTGTTCCGGGTTCTTTTTGCGTTTCCGGACGGGAATGTTGGAGAGGTTTCCTGTCCGGACCTATATATTTGTTATAGAAAGGAGGTTATGTCTGAGGTGTCAGACATAAGTAAGTAATGAAAAATTTACATTTTTTATTTTACTGATGAGATGTTAGGAAAGTTTGTTTAAAATATGAAAATATTGTGAATATATTTTTGGTGATATACATAAAGTCTGAATGGCGTGGGTGGGAATGGGGAAAATTGAGGTTTACAGAGGGGTGGGGGTGTGTGGTATACTGAGGGGCGTCGAAAAGGTAATGATGAGGTAATAAAAAGGCAGTAAAAGATAGTTAAAAATAGTAAAAGGCAATTTTTGATAAGGGCTGGTGCCCGTATGGAGGTTGAATATTATGAGAAGATTGAACAAGGTTACAGCTTTGGTTATTGCGGGTGTTATTTCATGTACATCTCCGATGATGGTTATGGCGTCTGATTCCGGTTCTGTTATGAGTCAGGCGGAGGAGATCCTGAAGGATAATGAGGTTGGGTCTCTTGCTTCTGATCCGGATAAGGTTGGGGATATCATTGTTTATGTGAAGGGGCTTTTTGATTCTAACCAGATCACGGATGATGAGATTTCTCAGGGGATCGATGAGGCTGCGGATCATTTTGGGGTGAGTCTTAATGAGGATGATAAGAGTTCGCTGGTTAATATTATCAGTAAGTTCCGTGGGATCGAGATGAGTGATGATCAGATCAAGGGGTATGTGAGTGATGCTTATAGTACTTTGAAGGATATGGGTGTTACGAAGTCTGATGTGAAGAATATTTTTGAGAAGGCGATTGAGTTTATTAAGGGGATGCTTTCACGGCGGTGATGGTTTGTGATGGCTGGTGTTTTTGATGATGTTTTAGATGGAGTTTGAGTTAGAGGGTGAGGGTTGTGGCTCTTTTGTTGGGGTTGTTGTTGGTTTGTTTGGTTGAGATGTACAATATGTACAATGTTTAGGGTTTTGGTTTTGTTTGTGAATGTGGTGTTTTTATAAATTGGGGGAGGGTGTTTTGGGAAAAATTGTGCAAATGCGCTAATTGTTTACGAGATGTTCATTGTTTGTTCATATTTGTCTGGTAGTATAGGGATAGTTCGAAAGAACGTTACGAAAGACGCTGTAATGGTGTGTATCTGTATCATTACACATACAATTTTTTTCATAATAATCGCCCCGGTAAGCCACTACCGGGGCACTCCTCGTTTTTGGGCCTTTTTGGGGCTCTTTTTTTGTGGGTGGGGATGGAGGGAGGGAGGGACGGACGGACTGCCGGAGGGGCGGCTGCATGGTCGTGCCTGGTGCGGTCGTTTCGCCGGGTTATACTAAGCGTCTGAGTCTTCTGCCGTGCAGGGCGCCCCATAACTCGCCATGTACGCTGATGCGTACCTGGCTCAGACAGATGGGGCTTACTCTGCGGCTTGTGGCCGCAGAGTACCTTCCCGTCAGAAGCCTCAGGCGCTAAGTATGACCAGCGGCTTACTCCGACGCACCGGGTCCCGACCATGTAGCCGCCCCTCCGGCAGTCCGTCCTGTGCGTTGGAGAGAAACAAAGAAAGCATCTTGGAGAGAAATAAAGAAAGCATCAAGGTTGTGATAAATGGGCTGATCTGAGTCTGTCCTGTGTGTTGGAGAGAAATAAAGGGGTTAAGAAATTTCCAGTGCAAAAAATATAGCGCGGGTGGGGTGTGCATGCTATAATGATTAGGATTATAGTGCTGTCGTCTGGTTTGGGGCGGCGGTGGTTGGGTTTTTGTTTGAATGGGAGGTCTGGATATGGCGGAGTCTATGAAGGATTTTGAGAGGGAGCTGGAGGCTTCTTTTAAGAGGATCGATGAGGGTGATATTATCTCAGGGACTGTTGTGAGTGTGGATGAGTCGGGGGTTGTTCTTGACCTTAAGTTTTATGCTGAGGGTTTTATTCCGGTGGAGGAGTTTTCCCGGGTGCCGGGGTTTAATATTAAAGAGGCTGTTCAGCCGGGGGATGAGGTTCAGGCGATGGTTCTTCGCAGGGATGATGGTCAGGGGAATATTCTTCTTTCCAGAGCGGATGCTGCGGATGTGCTTGCCTGGGACAGGCTGAAGGAGCTTCAGGATTCGGGTGAGGTGCTGGATGTTGTTGTGAAGGGGATCGTTAACGGGGGTGCCATTGCTTATGTTGAGGGTGTCCGTGGTTTTATTCCGGCATCCAGGCTTGCTTTGGAGTTTGTTGAGGATACTGAGGTGTTTCTGAATAAGCCGATCCAGGTGCGGGTGATCGAGGCTGATAAGGCGAAGAAGAGGCTGGTGCTTTCGGCGAGGGAGATTCTTCGTGAGAGGGCTGAGGTGGAGAAACGGAATAAGATTTCCAATATCCAGGTTGGCTTTGTGACGGAGGGTACGGTTGAGAGTTTGCAGCCGTATGGTGCTTTTGTGGAGCTTGGGAACGGGGTTTCCGGGCTGGTGCATATTTCTCAGATCTGTGAGAAGAGGATCCGGAAGCCTTCTGAGGTTTTGAGTGTTGGGGATAAGGTTAAGGTGAAGGTTATCGCGATCAAGGATGGTAAGCTGAGCCTGAGTATTAAAGAGGCATCGGATCTGATGGCTAAGGAGGTTGAGGAGGAGTCTTTTGAGCTTCCAGAGTCGGGGGAGGAGGCTACTACTTCCCTGGGTGCTTTGTTTGCAAATATTAAATTATGATTATTTTGGATGAAAAAGGATGGATGTGTATGAAAAAACCGGAGAGAATATTTGTAATCGGACATAAGAATCCGGATACGGATTCCATCTGTTCGGCTATTGCTTATGCGGATATTAAGAACAGAACTACGCAGAATAAAAAATATATCCCGAAGAGAGCGGGGCAGATCAATGAGGAGACCAGGTATGTGCTGAACCGTTTTGGCGTACAGCCGCCGGCTTATCTGGGAAATATCGGTACGCAGGTCAAGGATATGGATATCCGGACCAGTCCGCAGGCGGATAAGAATATGTCGCTGAAGAATACCTGGGATCTGATGCAGGAGAACGGGATCGTTTCTCTTCCGATCCGTGATAAGGATGGGTGTCTGGAGGGGCTTGTGACGATTGGTGATATCGCAAAGACCTATATGGATACTACAGACAGTTATCTTCTTTCCAATGCGAGGACGCAGTATCAGAGAATTGCCGAGACTGTTGGCGGTGAAGTGGTGGAAGGTAACGGACACGGATATTTTGTGAAGGGGCGTGTGCTTGTCGGTACTGCCAACCCGAAGATGCTGGAGGGCTACGTTGAGGAGGATGATATGATCATCATGGGTGACCGTGAGGAGGATCATCTTCAGGCGATCAGCCAGAATGTCAGCTGTATCATCGTGGGGCTGAATATCGTGGTTTCCGAGAAGGTTATAAAGCTTGCTCATGAGAAGAATATCGTGATTATCCGGTCTCCGTATGATACGTTTAATATTGCGCGTCTGATCAACCAGAGTATTCCGGTCAGCTTTGTTATGAAGCGGGATAACATGGTTACGTTTAATACCGAGGATTTTACGGATGATATCCAGGATGTTATGATCAAAAACCGTCACAGGGCGTTTCCGGTGATCAATCCTCATGGTAAGTGTATCGGTACGATCTCCAGACGTAATTTTCTGGATATGCATAAAAAGAAAGTGGTTCTTGTGGATCATAATGAGGTGGATCAGGCTGTTGATAATATCGAGAAGGCGGAGATCCTTGAGATCATCGATCATCATAAGCTGGGTACCTTGCAGACCATGACGCCGGTTGCTTTTCGTAATGAGCCGGTGGGATGTACGGGCACGATCCTTTATGAGATCTACGGAGAGCAGAGACTGGAGATCCCGGAAAAGATTGCGGGGCTTCTCTGTGCGGCTATTATTTCGGATACATTGATGTTCCGTTCACCGACCTGTACGCAGACGGATAAGATCGCTGCCAGTGCTCTTGCGCTGATCGCGGGGATCAAGATCGAGGAGTTTGCCCGAGAGATGTTTTCTGCGGGAAGTAATCTGAAGGATAAGTCTCCGGAGGAGATTTTTTATCAGGATTACAAGAAGTTTATCGGTGAGGGTAATGTTTCCTTTGGTGTGGGTCAGATCAGTTCCATGGACAGCGAGGAGCTTAAGGAGATCAAGGAGAAGCTGATGCCGTTTATGGTGAGTGAGTGTGGCCGTCATGATATCACGAGAGTTTATTTTATGCTGACGAATATCCTGGAGGAGTCTACAGAGCTTCTGTTTTACGGGGAGGGCAGCCAGCAGATGGCGGAGATCGCTTTTGAGCGGAAACCGGATGGAGATACCTTCAGTCTGCCGGGTGTGGTTTCCAGAAAGAAGCAGCTGATCCCGGCTATGATGGAGGCTGCTCAGCTGATGAACAGCGATTATGCATAAGAGGTGACGGAAAATGGCGAAACAGTTATGGAAGCCGGGGAACATGATCTATCCGCTGCCGGCTGTAATGGTGAGTGTTACCGATGGTGAGGGGCATGATAATATCATAACGGTTGCGTGGACGGGTACGGTGTGTACCAATCCGGCGATGGCTTATATTTCTGTCCGACCTTCCCGCTATTCCTATGATATGATCCGGAAAACGGGTGAATTTGTGATCAATCTGACAACGGAGAAGCTGGCGTATGCAACGGATTTCTGCGGGGTCCGTTCGGGACGTGATGTGGACAAGTTCCGGAAGCTGAACCTTACGAAAGAGAAAGCGCAGTTTGTTTCTGCACCGATGATCGGGGAGGCTCCGGTTTCAATCGAGTGCAGGGTGCGTGAGGTGAAGGAGCTGGGGTCTCATGACATGTTTCTTGCGGATGTGCTTGCGGTCCATGCGGATGAAGCTTATATGGATAAAAACAACAGGTTTTGTCTTAATGATGCGGGTCTTCTGGTTTATTCCCATGGGGAGTATCTGGCGGGTGGCCGGAAGGTGGGAACCTTCGGCTACAGCGTAAAGAAGAAGCAGATGCAGAAGAAGTTGGATAAGAAATCAGACAGGGAATCAGAGATGGCAGGGATGGCAGAGAAGTTGAAGACGTCGGGGAAGCCAGGGATGGCGGGGAAGTTGAAGACGTCAGGAAAGCCAGGGATGTCAGGGAAGTTGAAGGTGTCAGGAAAGCCAGGGATGTCAGGGAAGTTGAAGGTGTCAGGAAAGCCAGGGATGTCAGGGAAATTAAAGACGTCGGGAAAGGCAGGGAGAGAGAAACGGTAGGTTCTGCGGAGCCGTAACGTTTGTTGAGATTTGGCAGCTGTTATGCTAAAATGAAAGGATACAGTATGAATAATATTACACTGATAGGAATGCCTGGTGCGGGGAAGAGCAGCATCGGTGTCGTACTTGCGAAGGTACTTGGTTACCAGTTTATTGACTCAGATCTTCTGATCCAGAAGGCGGAGAAGAGGACTTTGAGTAAGATCATCGAGGATGAGGGTACGGAGGGCTTCAAGGCGATCGAGAATCGTGTGAATGCTTCGATCCAGGTGGAAAATACGGTGATCGCTACCGGTGGAAGTGTGGTTTACTGCGATGAGGCTATGCAGCATCTGAAGTCTGAGGGTGTTGTGGTGTATCTTAAGATCTCGCTGGAGCTTCTTTCCAGGCGTCTTGGTAATCTTAAGGGGCGTGGTGTTGTGCTCAAGGAGGGGCAGACGCTGGCGAGTCTTTATGATGAGCGTGTTCCTTTGTATGAGAAATATGCGGACATTGTGGTGGATGAAGAGGATAAGGATCTGGAGGGGAGTCTCCAGGTTGTGCTTGAGGCACTGAAGAACAGGGGAGATAAGGCGTAACTGTTGGCTTGTGGAAACGGTTTGCTGGAGTGTTTCGGGTCATGGGTTGTGACAGGTTTTCGTCATAAATTGTTTACAAATCTGAAATATGTGTTATAATATACAACTGACCTAAAAAACGGTATTGCGGAACGTTTGTTCCTGCAGTAAATTCAGAGAAAGTTTCTGCTCATAGAGGAGTAAATAATAGAGGTGTGTTATGGAACAGTATGTGATTAAAGGCGGCAATCCTCTGGTTGGAGAAGTGGATATTGCGGGTGCGAAGAATGCGGCGCTTGCGATATTGTCAGCAGCCATTATGACTGATGAAACTATATTGATCGAGAATCTGCCAGATGTTAGGGACATCAATGTTCTGCTTGAGGCGATCTCCGAGATCGGGGCTCAGGTTGAGCGTATTGATAAGTCTACTGTAAAGATCAACGGTTCTACTATCGGCAATCTCAGCGTGGATTATGAGTTTATCAAGAAGATCCGTGCTTCTTATTATCTTCTGGGTGCTTTGCTTGGTAAGTATAAGCATGCGGAGGTTCCGCTTCCGGGTGGATGTAATATCGGCAGCAGGCCGATCGACCAGCATCTGAAGGGTTTCCGTGCTCTTGGTGCGGATGTTGATATCTGTCATGGTGCTATTGTTGCCAAGGCGGAGAATCTGCATGGCAGCCATATTTTCCTGGATGTGGTTTCTGTTGGTGCTACTATTAATATTATGATGGCTGCTTCTATGGCGACTGGCCGTACGATCATTGAGAATGCTGCGAGGGAGCCGCATGTTGTTGATGTGGCGAATTTCCTGAACAGTATGGGGGCGAATATCAAGGGTGCCGGTACGGATGTGATCCGTATCCGTGGTGTTGAGACGCTTCATCGTACGGAGTATTCGATCATTCCGGACCAGATTGAGGCTGGTACGTTTCTGTTTGCTGCTGCGGCTACTCGTGGTGATGTTACTGTTCGTAATGTTATTCCTAAGCATCTTGAGGCTACTACGGCTAAGCTTGAGGAGATCGGGTGTGAGGTTGAGGAGTTTGATGATGCGGTTCGTGTCCGTGCGCCGCATGTGCTTCATCGTACGCATGTGAAGACGTTGCCTTATCCTGGTTATCCTACGGATATGCAGCCGCAGATCGCGGTTACTTTGGCTTTGGCTGAGGGTACGAGTATTGTTACTGAGAGTATTTTTGAGAACCGGTTTAAGTATGCGGATGAGCTTTCCCGGATGGGTGCCAATATTAAGGTGGAGGGGAACTCTGCTATTATTGATGGTGTGAGGAAGCTTACGGGGGCGCGTGTGAGTGCGCCGGATCTTCGTGCGGGGGCTGCGCTTGTTATTGCGGGGCTGGCTGCTGAGGGTGTTACGGTTGTTGATGATATTGTTTATATCCAGCGTGGGTATGAGAATTTTGAGGAGAAGCTCAGGAGTCTTGGGGCTGAGATTGAGAGGGTTTCCAGTGAGAAGGAGATTCAGAAGTTTCGGCTGCGTGTTGGGTGATGGTTGGTGACAACTGGTAACGATTGATGATAATTGGATATTTGAGTTTTGGGAGAGTTCCTGGGTGTTTGGGCCTGGGGGCTCTTTTTTGTGTGGGTGGGAGGGATGAATGGAGGGAGGGACGAACGGACAGACTGCCAGCGGGGCGGCTGCATGGTCGTGCCTGGTGCGGTCGTTTCGCCGGGTCATACTAGGCGTCTGAGTCTTCTGCCGTGCAGGGCGCCCCATAACTCGCCATGTACGCTGATGCGTACCTGGCTCAGACAGATGGGGCTTACTCTGCGGCTTGTGGCCGCAGAGTACCTTCCCGTCAGAAGCCCCAGGCGCCAAGTATGACCAGCGGCTTACTCCGACGCACCGGGTCCCGACCATGCAGCCGTCCCGCTGGCAGTCTGTCCGTTCTGTTTTTTGGGGGTGTGAGGTGTGGTGGTCTGACGGGAGGGTGGTGGGCCATCAGCGCTGCGCTGGATGGCTGCAGGGGCTGAGTTTCCTTGTGGTGTGCTGGGAGGGTGTGGGCTATCAGCGCTGCGTTGGATGGTTGCAGGGGCTGAGTTTCCTTGTGGTGTGCCGGGAGGGGATGGGCATCGGCGCTGTGGTGGATGCGTTGTGGGGGGAGTGTGGCATCGGCGCTGTGGTGGATGCAGTGGAATGAGGTTTTGGCGGTTTTTGTCGAAGGGTTTTTGTTGACTTTTGCTGGTGGGGTGGTTATACTGAAGATACATATCTGGGAACATTCTGGGCCGTTCGGCTATCTGATCCCCATATGGTTGGTTGTATAAATATGGCGGGGAGGAGCCGGTTGGTTGTGTGAGGTTTTTTCTTTTGCCATCATAGTGAAAGGAGGAAGCTTATGCAGAGGAAGCGGCTTGAGGATATGAATCTTCTGGATGATTTTTTGTTTAACGCGGTGATGACGTTTCCTGGTATTGGTGAGAGGTTTTGCAGGTTGCTGCTGCAGGTGGTGCTGGGGCGTGAGATCGGGAGGCTTCGGGTTGTTGCGCAGAGGGTTTTTGGTGGCCGGGATGAGGAGTTTCGCGGGGCGCGGCTTGATGTTCTGGCTGAGGAGGATCTGATGGATGTTTTGGCGGATCCTGCTGTTTTTGATATTGAGCCGGATAATAATGGTGATGTTGTGAGTCTGAAGGATCTGCCGAAGCGGGTGCGGTTTTACCATGCAATCATCGACAGCCGGTGTTTGAAGAAGGGTGAGGGTTTCGGGAAGCTTAAGAGGGTTTTTGTGATCTTTGTCTGTTCGTATGATCCGTTTGATCGGGGTAGGATGGTGTATACGATCCGGAATATGTGTGAGGAGGTTCCGGAGATGGAGTATGATGATGGGCTGAGGACGGTTTTTCTGAATACGAAGGGGGATGGCGCGGGTGTGCCTGAGGAGCTGGTGGCGTTGCTTCGGTTTATGGAGGATACCCGGGAGGTGAATGCGGTAAATGATGTTTTGAGGGAGTTGCTGGAGATGGTCAGGGTTGTTAAAGAAGATGGAAAGGTTACGGTGGCGTATATGAAGAGTTTTGAGATTGAACAGATGTGGATTAATAAGGGAATCGAACAGGGGATCAGTCAAGGAATTGAACAGGGGCGTAGTGAAGAGAGGGCGAATACGTTGAGGGAGAAAGCGCGTGCGGATCGGCTGGAGAGAGAGCTGAGGAAGCTGCGGAGGGGTAGAAGAGATGTTTGAGGCGGAAAGGTTACGGTGGCGTATATGAAGAGTTTTGAGATTGAGCAGATGTGGATTAATAAGGGGATCGAACAGGGAATCAGTCAAGGAATCACGCAAGGGATTAAGTGAATACGTTGAGGGAGAAGGTTATTAACAGTTAACTGATACAGGAGGAAGTAGATGGTAAAAGCCATAAAAGCAATGTTGATACCAAACAATGTACAGAAAACTAAGATGTTTCAGTACGCAGGTGCTTCAAGATTTGCTTATAACTGGGCTTTGGCAAGGGAGATAGAAAACTATGAAAAAGGCGGAAG
>NC_021014.1:2481520-2504229 GCF_000209835.1 Ruminococcus sp. SR1/5
CCAGCTTATTGTGGCTGATCGGTTTTATCCATCATCAAAGCTTTGCAGTTGCTGTGGAAACATTAAAAAAGACTTGAAATTATCTGACAGGATTTATAAATGTGATTGTGGAAATGTCATTGATAGAGATTTTCAGGCATCTATAAATCTCAAGGCTTATGGAGAAAGAGTTGCAAGCTAACACTAAAACGTTAGTGCAAATATGTACGGGTACGTTAATCCGGAATTTACGCCTATGGAGAGTACAAGAACTTGTGAGTAGATAGATATTTATATCATCAAAAGCATACTCGTTGAAGTAGGAATGAAACATAGAAGTTTGTAACTTTTTATAAGTTTTCAGTAACGGCGCGTGCGGATCGGTTGGAGAGGGAGCTGAGGAAGTTGCGGAGGGGTAGATGATGTTGTTTGGTTTTGGGAGAGTTCCTGGGTGTTTGGGCCTGGGGCTCTTTTTTTGTGGGATGGCTGGCAGTCTGTCCGTTCTGTTTTTTGGGGGTGTGAGGGAGTGGTGGTTTGCCGGGAGGGGATTGGGGAATAGAGGCTGGTTTGGATATATTGTAGTGTTTTTGTGTAATATTTAAATTTATTTTTGGAGGATTTTGGATTATAATTATGGAAAAAGATGGTTGGCCTGATTGGTTGATTTATTTATTGATATCCGGAGTTCTGGTGACTTTTTTGTGTGACTTGAGAGAAGGATTTCGGCTGTGTGTTGATGTGTGGCTTGGGTGAAGGGCTTCGGAGGTTTGGGTTGGTCTGGTTTTGAGGGTGGTCTTTTTTGGGAGGGCTGCCTGGGTTTTGGAGGAGAGTGGGTTGTATGTGTGATTATGTGGTTTTGCCGCTTTTGAATTCGTCTTTTGAGCCTGGGAGGGCTCGGGAGGTTGTTGAGGGGTTTGTGGATGTGGATTTGAGGAATATTGCGCGGGCTGAGCTTTTTTATTTTACGGGGCAGGCGGAGGAGTGTTGTGAGATCACGAGGGGGTATCTGTCCAGCAGGGTTATTGAGCTGAAGCTTTCGGCGTGTATTTTGTATGGGTATTCTAATCTGACGCTGGGGAATGTGGCGGCGGCTAAGCGGGGGATGGAGGGAATCCAGTCCTGTGTGAAGATTGCTATGAAGAAGAAGGTTCCTAAGGATGTTTATGCGTCCTGTCTTCTGGCGGGGTATGTGGGGGCGGTTTTGCTTCATCTGCCTACGGATGGGATGCCTGCTTTTGGGGAGTACAGCAGGATGCTTCCTGAGGGGCTGAGGCTTTTTGCCACGTATGTGATGGCTCACCATACTTATCTTAACGGGGAGATATGGAGTGCTTATGGGATGGGTAAGGCTGCTTTGTTTATGGCGGATAGGTCGTATCCGATCAGTATGACGTATATCCACTGTATGATGGCGGTGTGTGCGATCAACCGAAAGCATAAGCAGGAGGCACTGGAGGACGGAGCTGGGAGCTGGCGAAGATGGATGGGTTTCTGGAGCCTTTTATTGAGCATCATGGGCTTTTGCGGGGGCTGATCGAGGCCTGTATCCGGAACCGGGATCCGGAAGCGTATCAGCGGATCACGGAGGGTGTGATTTCTTTCAGCAGGGGCTGGATGGCGCTTCATAATCCGGAAAATCGGAGAAAGGTTACGGGGGAGCTGTCGACGATGGAGTTTTCTATTGCCATGCTGGCAAGTGGGGGATGGACCAATAAGGAGATCGGAGAGCATCTGGGGATTTCCATTAATACTGTCAAGCATTACCTTACGGATATCTTTTGCAAGCTGAATGTCAAGAAGCGGGATGAGCTGAAGAAATTCATGTTAAAATAGTGACAGAGGCACTTTTTTTGAAAAAACGGGCCTTACAAAACAACTGGTAGTGTTGTATAATAAATATCACGAATAGTCAGATTTTATCGGAGAAATCAGACGAAAAGAACCAGTAAACGAGTAAGTTAAGAAGGAGGAGTTGAAGACTGATTTTCGATAGCATCTGATAATGTCAATATCCTTACCAAAAATGCCTGGTATATTGACACTACAATCACATAAGGGTAAAATATTGAAAAGGTGTAACCTGTTTACTCACCGGCTAAAAACATGAAGCTTTTTTAAGAGAAAGGAATATAAACAGAAGTAAAGTAATAAGAAATACAGTACACGTTAATGCACACATAGGAAAGCGGGAAAGGTATGAAAAAATTAAGGAATAATAAGATCAGAAAACTCCTGGCATTTATGGTGGCTTTGGCGTTGATGGTATCCTGTATGCCGAGTGCATATACGATCTCCGCGAGTGAGGCGTTCGGAGATGGAACGGAGGATATATTTACAGATGGCGAAATTACATCTGAACCAGCGGCCGAAGAATCGACACCGGATGTAAGCAGCGCTGACCAGGAGGAAACGGAACAGGCGCAGCAATCGACGCTTACATATGAAAATGATTCTGTTAAAGTAACAGCAGAGGCACTGGAGGACGGAGCTCTTCCGCAGAATACAGCATTGAAGGCTGACAGCGTAAACGAGAATTCATCCGTATCTTATGATACAGTTTCTCAGAAGCTTTCAGCAGCAGCTACAGACAAGGGCAGCAGCCTGAGAGGTTTTTTTGCGTATGATGTGTATTTTGCTGATGGCGACGGAAACAGAGTCGAGCCGAACGGCAGAGTCAGAGTAACTTTTGAGTACAAGACACCGGCAGCACCGGAGCTTACCGATGCAGCCAGCACGAGTGTAACCGTTGAGAAGCTTCATTATAACAGCAGTACCGGTGATACTGATGTTAACACCTTACAGGCCAACGAGGATCTGAAGGTTCTGAATGTCAACGAGGGCAAACAGATCCAGACACTTCAGGTTGAGACTGGCAACGCAGCTGTTTTTGCCGTTATGTGGGATTCTCCTGAGACAGCAGATGTCGAGGCGGAAGCTGTTTCCGGTAATGAGGACGAGGTGCCTATCGCATCAGAGGAGCTTACGGACGGAATGGATATTTCGGACGAGCCTGAGCAGGATGCAGCTGAGACACCGGCAGCAGAGAATCCGGAGGTAACTCCTGAGGCAGAGCCTTCTGAGGAGCCAGCGGAGAATCCGGATGCTGAACCTACCGAAGCGCCGGCAGAGGATCCGGATGTGGTGGAAGAACCGGCAGAGGATATTGCGAGCCCGGATGAGGTTACGGCAGCAGATGAGAATGGTGAGACAAGCCTGATCGAGGTTCTGGGAGACGATACGAATCTTCGTGTCAGCCCATCTATCGAGGCAGAGGTTCTGGCAACTGTAAACGCAGGAACACAGCTCACACTTCTGGATACCGTAACAGCAGAGGACGGAGCAACCTGGTACAAGGTTTCCTGGGAAGGAACCGAGGCTTACATAAGAAGTGATATGGCACAGGTTGTTGATAGCAGTGATGAGGCAGAAGAGCCTGAGGATGTGCAGGAAGAAGAAATTCAGCCTGAGATCACCAGATATGATTACAAGAGTGACGAGGTCAATGTCAAGGTTACTCTTACCGATCCGGCAGACCTTCCGGACAACGCAGAGCTTTCCGTAACACCGGTAGAGCTCAGCCAGGAAGCCGAAGACCAGATCACAGAAGAAGCGATCAAAGAAAAGAAAGCCATCGAGAAGATCCATTCCTACGATATCAAATTCCTGGTGGACGGCGAAGAAGTTCAGCCGGGTGCTACAGTGAAGGTATCTGTATCTCTGAATGATGAGAAGAAAATCAAGGATGCAGATGTATATCACGTAGACGAGAATGATAACGTTGAAAATATGGATGGCAGCGTTGCCAAGAATGGTGATGTTGAGTTCGAGACTACGCATTTTTCGACTTATGTAATCGTTGGTAATAAGCGTGACGATAAGATAAAAGTTACAATAGAGCATTATGACGCAACAACTGAAGAGAAGATTTATGCAGATGATGTTGATAAAGAACTTTCAGTTGGGCAGAAATTTGATTGTAAGAAGGCTACAAACTGGGATATCAAGGAAGTAAAAGTAGTTATAGATGGAAAAGAGAATACTGTAGCGGCAGGTGATATTGAATTAGCACAGGATGCTACGGTTAAAGTATATTATACTCCTACCACTGGAACATTCGCCGGTGCACCTACGTTTTATGATTATACGGTAAAGGCCGGAGAGAGTGGAAGTACTTATTATTCCATTAATCAGAAGAGTAATTATAG
Source organism: Ruminococcus sp. SR1/5 (assembly GCF_000209835.1). Lineage (NCBI taxonomy): Bacteria > Bacillati > Bacillota > Clostridia > Eubacteriales > Oscillospiraceae > Ruminococcus > Ruminococcus sp. SR1/5. The sequence continues at coordinate 2,485,705 of NC_021014.1, forward strand.
TGATCCAGACAGTAATCAGAAGTTAAGTATGGGTGAAACCCATAATGGAAAATTAGCAGATCAAAACTATACGCCATATCAATATACTTGGCAAAAGGGTAACAAAACGGTTAACTTATGGACTGGAGGCAAAGATGTTATTACTGATTTGTTGAAGGGACTAGATGAAAATGGCAATGTAGAATTTAATTATCCAGATCCAGGATTTTTTAATGAGACTGATTTACTGGCAGGAAATTCAAAAGACAATTACTTAAGAAAAGTATATAAAGATTATAATTTGAATTTTGAAAGAAGTGGTGACACATATACATTAACGGGTGTAACAGATGGAAGTGGCACTAACGTAACAACACAGTATAAGTTAAATAAAAAGGAAAATTCGGGAGAAGATTTCTTTCCATTAGATACTGTGGCTTCAAAGTATGAGAAAGGATATACTAGAAAAACGCAAAGTGCACTTGGGAATGATGGTAAAGAACATAATTATTATTTTGGAATGCGTTATGACATGGAGTTCAACATTGGTGATTATGTAGGTCCATTAAATTATTCTTTTACCGGTGATGACGATATGTGGGTTGTCATGGATGGAGGAAAAGAAAATCAGCAGATTATCATTGATTTAGGTGGAATTCATAATGCGGCAACTAAAACTGTGAACTTGAGGGATTATTTGGATGAAGGAGATAAATCTACACATACATTAACGGTTCTTTATATGGAACGAGGAGCAGGTGCTTCTAACTGTTACATGAATTTTACCCTTCCAAACGTAACAATTTCACAGGTAACAACGGATGCGCTTGGAACTCTGAATTTCCAAAAAGTTAATAAAAAAGGTGCTGGACTTAGCGATGCAAGATTTACTCTTTATAATGACGAAGAGTGCACAACACAGATTGCAACAGCTACATCTGATGATAGCGGAAATGTTACATTTGATAAGCTGAGAGCAGGAACATATTATCTGAAAGAGATTCAGGCGCCAGTGGGATATGTTGCTTCCAATGAAAAATGGACGGTAACGGTAACAAAAGAAAATAATAATGTTACAACCACATTAAAAAACAGTTCAGGAACAGCAGTTAAAGACAATAAAATTCTGAATGAGACTCCGGAAGAAATTATCAACTCCAGTATGGTGACTAGCAAAACGGCTAAAGTGAAAGACTGGGATCAGAGAACCTACGACATTACCATTAACGCAACATCCACAAGTACAAGTTCCATAATTGAAACGAAAACGTCTGTGGCAGATATCATGTTGGTATTGGATGTGTCCGGATCGATGGGAGAGGATATTACTTCTTATTCATACACATTTGTTGCTAATAATACTTCTGAAGCAAGAGATGACAAGAAGCTTCTAAATCGTAATGTAACGTATTATATTGAGGTGGATGGTTCTTATAAGGAGATGTGGTATTATTCTTCTTATAACAAAGGATGGCGTGTGGGTCCGAGGGGTTCATCAGATGATGCAGCGAAAGACAAATATAATAATTGTAAAATATATACAAGAACTAGCACAACAGAAACCCGGCTTGATGCACTTAAGAATGCTGTAAATCAGTTTATAGATGATACAGCGAAGAAATCTCCGAATAGTAAAATAGGTATTACTGTATTTAGCAGTACTGACGACTACAATAGACCATATGGTAATCATGGAACATCTGTAAGTCTGGGAGAAGTAGGTACTGCAGATAGTGCAAAGGTAACGGAACTTAAGAATTTCGTTAAAGATTTGAAGGCGAATGGAGGTACGGATCCTGCGGTAGGACTTGAGGATGCAAAGAACAAGTTGGATGCTATGGTTGATACAAATCCTAAGTATGTGGTTCTGTTCACCGATGGTAAGCCGACTGGCGGAGGTAATAAGTGGAATAGTAATGCACAAAAAAATGCTGAAACTCAGGCAGGCGAATTAAAAACAGGCCTAAGAAATAATGTGGATAATGCAAAAAATCCATATACAGTATACACCATAGGCTTTGCACTTAATGATGAAGGAGATCGCGCGAAGACGTTCTTGTCTGGTGGTACGTATGATGGTAAAAAGGATCCAGGAATTGCTTCATCATCAGATTGCGCAAAAACAGCAGATGATGCAGCATCGCTTACACAAATTTTCCAGAGTATCAGTAGTACAATTAATAAGAACGTTGACATTACCGGTGCAACAATTACTGATGTGATCGACAGTAGATTTGAAATTGTAGATAGAGGTAATGTTATCACCGAAACCAATTTCGAAGGTGGGAAATATACATTAGAGAATGGTGGGATTGTAACAAAGCGTAATGACGGTACTTATCAGGTACAGTGGACTGATCAGACCATTAAACACACGACAGATGGTACAAATGGCTGGAGTAGAACCATTACTGTAAAAGCAAAAGATAGTTTCATCGGTGGTAACAATATTCCTACCAACGTCTCCCCTGATTCTAAGATTAGCGTAGGAGATTTGAAGAAAGTATTGGATCAGCCTACGGTTAATGTCAAAGTTAATCTGGTAGTTAAGGATAAAGAGATTACTATCTACAAAGGTGATTCCGTACCAATGGATGAGCAAATTCGGAATGAGTTGTTTGCCACTAGTAAACCAACATCTTACAAAGATGGTACAGTAAACGAAACAGATTCTAAAAAAGAGGATGGTACATCATTAATTAAATTACAGTGGTTTAAAAAAGACAACGGTGTTAGAACAAACATCGATGAGTCTGAAATAAAAACTGCACTTAATGATGGAACTGAGTATTATCTGGAAGTAACTTATACTGCTCCAACAGAATCAACGGATACGAGTAAAACTAATACAGACGGACATTTCGTGGGAACTGAGACAGCGAAAAATCCTGGTAATAACAATCTATATGGTATTTATAAAATCAATGTTATCAGCGGTCAGATTCAGATTATAAAGAATGTGACAGAAGCGTCTACAGAAGCCAGAACGTTTAAATTTAATGTAGAGGATTCAGATGGAAATGCTGTTTCTGGTAGTCCGCTGAAGGTGATAGTTGAAGCTGATCAGACTAGTGGAGTTGCAAAATTAGAGAATCTTCCAAGAGGATATTACACTGTAACGGAAGTAGAAGCAGATGGATATACAATTCAAGCATTTGAGGTTGACGGGCAGACAGATTGCGAAAACTCTAAATCAGATACATCCAAATCATTGACTTTCAGACTTGGTTATGACACGGATAAAAATAATGTCATTAAGAATTATACGTATAAACAAACTGATGGTGGTGTGAAGGGTGTTGCTTCCTACACAAACGAAGCAGTAACAAAACTGGATCTGAAGAAGACAGATACAGAAAATCATCTATTAACAGGTTCTGAATTTAATTTGGAAATAAAAAATGGTGATAATTGGAAAACTATTCAGAATGGTATAAAAGTAATCAATGGGGATTCAGATATTGAACTGACCAAATTGAAATCGGGTATTTATAGGCTGACAGAGATTATCGCTCCGAAGGGATATTCAATACTGGGTAGCAGTATTTGTTTCAAAATCTCATTAGGAAAAGTAGAACTTGTTAATGAAAATGGTGAGGCAGCAAATAGTAGTGAGATGTGGACTTTGGATGAAACGAATAAAGTTTTAACAATCAAAAATGCTAAACTTTATTCCTTACCAGAATCCGGTGGTCCGGGAACCTATGGATTTACAATCAGTGGTGTAGCGATTCTTGCAACTGCACTCCTGTTGTTTATAAAGAATAAACGAAGGGAGGAAGAAGCAAAGAGATCGTAACACATTAATTGTAAATGGCCGATGAAGGGCGAAAAAGAAAAATGCAGAGAAAGAAAGGAGCAAACCTTATAAAAAATTTATTAAAAAAGATTGGTGCATTATTAGTGGCAGCGGTTATGGTACTGTCTATGTGCACAGCGGTATTTGCAGATGGAAATGCTACAATTAAACTTACAGGTTTTAATACGGCAGACAGTGTTGAGTGTATGCAGATCATTCAAAAGGATGAGAGCACAACTTCTGGTTGGGCATTTGTGAATGGAGCAGGAGCATGCTTCACAGAAGCATTAGGAATGACCAATTCCGCTGATGCACAGCAGAAAGTTATCTGGGGATTAATTAAGTTTAAAGATACTAATGTTGCTTTACCAACTGGCGTAACAGCAGCAAATGTAACAGCAGCAAATATTGACTTAGCATTAAGTAAAGTTGCAGCACTTACTGGATTTACAACATTAACAGATAAGACAAAAATTGAAGTAAGTGAAGCTGGTATTTATGCAATTAAAGCAGAAGAGGAAGGCTATACTTATAAAACAGCAACTGCTTATGTAGGATTTGGCGAGCCATATCCAGCGTTATCAGGTACAGAAGTAATTGCTAAAAAATCTTCAACATCTGTAGATAAAACAACAGAAGATGCCGATCATGTAGTAGCAATTGGAGATATTGTAACTTATACAATCGACGCATACGTACCTTTTATTGATGCAGCAAATACAGAGAACAGAACATTTACAATCACTGATAAAATTACTGGTGCTGATTACTATTTAACAGGACCAAATGCTGTTAATAGTGTAACAATGGAAGGCAAAAATGGCCAGGTTGGTGAAATCGTAGTAAATGATAAAGGCAATGGATTTACTGTTGATTTAGGTAAATTAGTTGCAGATACAGCTAATCCGAATGCTGGAAAGAAAATTACAGTTACTTATACAGCAAAAGTAAATGAAACAACAGTAGAAAATAAAGCAGGTAGCCATGCAGCAGGTGTAGATTACGGCGGAAATAATGTTCCAGTTAAGTTATTTACTGGAGAATTAGTTCTGATGAAATATGGCGATGGTGATATAAATAAAGCATTGGAAGGTGCTGAGTTTGTATTGTATAAAGATGGAGAAGAAGTACCGTTAACATTCGTAAAGGAAGAAAAAACTGGAAAATATAAATATGCTCCAGATACAAAAGATGCTGATTCAAAACTTGTGACAGATGCAAATGGTTATATTGACGTAGAAGGTTTAGATGTTGGTTCTTATCACTTTGAAGAAACAAAAGCACCAAAAGGATATTCTATTAATACAGATGGTAAGACACTTACACTTACTGTAGACGGAGAAGTTGCTACAGCTAAATTGTATAATGAAGGTGGCTTAAATGATACAAAACTCAACTCCCTTCCATCCACAGGTGGCATGGGAACATACCTCTTCACTATCATCGGTGTTGTAGTTATGGCTGGCGCTGCTGGTGCTTTCTTCATCAGCCGCAGAAAAGGATCTGAGGAGTAATCGTTTGATTGCCGGATCGATTCAATTCAAAAATTATTTATAAGCAACGACAAAGCAAGTATTAAAACAAAGTAGTAAATCTTTTACCGCCCGGCCCTTTCGGGGGCCGGGAGAGGTAAATACAACAGTATGGAGAAACCTATGAGAAAGAATAAGAAGAAAAATTATATTGGACTTGGTTTGCTGTTTCTGATAGGGTTGTCCATACTGCTGTATCCAATGGTCAGTGATGCCTGGAACCGGTACAGGGACAGCCTGCTGATCAGTAATTATAGCAGCAGTGTTTCTTCGGATGATAATTCGGAGAAGATTGACAGTATGTGGAAGGCAGCACAGGAGTATAATGAACAGATCAAGCAGGAAAGTGTGCCGGATGCCTTTTCCGTGAGGGATGGACAGACGGACAGTACATATGAGTCTCTTCTGAACCTGAATGGTGATGGAATGATGGGGTATGTGGAGATTCCTGTGATCGATGTGAGCATTCCAATCTATCATTACACGACAGATGAGACTCTGGAGAAGGGTGCAGGTCATTTGTTCGGCAGCAGTCTTCCGGTTGGCGGCAAGAGTACCCATTGTATTTTGTCGGCACACAGAGGACTTCCAAGTGCGAAACTTTTTACAGATCTGAATCTTGTGGAAGAGGGAGATGTTTTTTACCTGCATGTGCTGGGTAAGAAGCTTGCCTACGAGGTGGATCAGATTCTTACCGTTCTTCCGGAGCAGACAGAGTCTCTGGGTATCACGGATGGGGATGATTATGTAACGCTGGTTACGTGTACGCCTTATGCGGTGAATACGCACAGACTTCTGGTGAGGGGACACAGAGTTCCGATGAAGGCTGCGAAGGCGGTTCAGAAAACAGAGAAGAAGGTTACCGGAATCACCAATCCGACGCTTCCGATGCTTGCTCTCTGTGTTGTGATCGGAATTGTGATCGCGGTGATCCTGGTTGCCGGTATCAATTCTGCTCAGAACAAAAAACGACGCAGGAAATAGTTTATGGCTAAAAAGAAAAAAGAAAAGAGTAATGTTGTCCTGAACATCATTATTGTCCTGGTGTTTCTGGCGGGGGCGGGTGTGTTCCTTTATCCCACGATCAGTGATATGTGGAACCAGTATCGAAATGCCCAGCTGGTCAGTAAGTACGAGGAAGCGGTAACGGAGCTTTCAGACAACGACTATGACAGGCTGTGGAAAGAGGCGAAGGAGTATAATGCCGAGCATCCGGTGAATGCCATTGTAGATGCTTTTGAGGAAGAGGATACTTATGAGCTGAGTCATCCTTATGACAGGGTTCTGGATCCGAACGGTGATGGTCTGATGGGGAGTATCGAGATCCCGAAGATCAAAGCCAGACTGGCGATCTATCACGGACTGAGCAAAACGGTCCTGGAAAAGGGTGTCGGTCATGTGGAGGGTACCAGCCTTCCCATCGGAGGCAGGAGCACCCATGCGGTTCTGGCGGCGCATCGAGGTCTTCCTAACGCAAAGCTTTTTACAGATCTGGATCAGATGGAAAAGGGAGATATTTTTATCCTGCACATTCTTGGCAAGCATCTGGCCTATAAGGTGGATCAGATCAAGACGGTGCTTCCGGATGAGACCAGTGACCTGGATATTATTGAGGGTGAAGATCATGTGACTCTGATCACGTGTACCCCTTATGGAGTTAACACCCACAGGCTTCTTGTCCGGGGAGTGCGGACGAAATATGTGGTGGAAGATACAAAGAATGACGAAACGATACCGCAGAAGCTTGCTGTTGTGGATCCGAAGAGGGTTCTGGCCGGCGGCGCTGCAGTGCTTGTTGTTCTGATCCTGCTGATTTATCTGATCGTCCGTCATAGGGACAAAAAACGGAAAAAGAAGCAGCTTTCAGAAAGGAAAGAGGAGGCAGAGAGCGATGAAAAATAGAAGAAAGCAAGGGAAAATATTCCGGAGCCTTCTGGCTGTTCTGATGCTGACGGCTATGCTGGTCACGAGTGTTTTGCAGCCGGTTTTCGCCGGGGATTATGTAGCTGGAACAAAGGGTAATCTGACGTTGACGGTTCAGCAGGCGGATGAGGAAGGAAATCAGACTCCGCTGCCGGGTGTAGGGCTGACGATCTACAGGGTTGGCAGTGTGAATTTTGATGGTAATGTGCATTTCGTGCTGGATGAGGCACTGGCTGCCGCAGCAATCGATTTTGGTTCCATCACGACGGCTGACGGCTGGTATGAAGCAGCAGGGCAGCTGGCAGATATGATCAGCAGCGGAAGCGTGGATGTGTGGGGGCTGTCCAGAACCTCTGATGCAGAGGGTAATATTACTGTTACCGATCTGGCTGAGGGCATGTATCTGGTGGTGCAGACAGATGCGAACAGCAGTGTTGCGGTTTCACCGATGCTGATCTCCGTTCCTTTTGCAGATCAGGAGCAGGGCTGGATGTATGATGTACAGGCATATCCGAAGACTTCAACGAAACAGCATACACAGATCCAGGTTACGAAGAGAATCTATAATGTTGATGAGAACGACAATGTGATTCCTCTGGAAACGAAAGAGGATGTAACTTATAAGGTTGGCGTTTTTTCGGATCAGGAAGGTACGATCCCGTTCCGTGATGATTATTTAAAGGATATCCATATCCAGAATGCTTCCAGTGGTACAGCTACATGGACGGATGTTCCGGATGGCACCTATTATGTATTTGAGCTGGATGAGGATGGAAATCTTCTTCAGCAGAATACGAAGATCGAGGTGGATGAGGAGAATCTTTACTACTACAATGTAACGAAGCTGAATGGCGAGAGTGAAGAGAAGTCCAATCAGGTTGTGATCGGTGGAGATAGTGGTGCTACTGAGGCAGCGGCTTATGTAAATAACTATTATACAAAGATTTCCGATATATTCAGCCGTAACGGATATATCAACATTAAGAAGAATGTGATGATCGATGGTGTTGCTTCTACTGTGGATGATACGTTCTATGCAGGTTTGTTCTCCACTGAAAGTAACGGTGAGCTGACGCTTGAGAAGGTAGTGACTCTGAAACAGAATGATAGTGTTCAGGTAATGGTGGATCTTCCAACAGATCAGGAGATCAACAGTGTTACTTATACTGTTCTGGAGACGGATAAGGATGGAAATCCGGTTGATGATGATACCTTTAAGTATACAGTTACCGGTCAGGGTGAGGTTACACTGAATAATGATAACCGATATACTGTAACAAAGGAGATCACTAACAGTCTTTCTTCCGAGCCGACACCGATTCCGACTGCTACACCTGGAGCAAATCATGGTGGAAATGATCGGATCACTCCGATCCCGAATAATGGTACAGCGGGCGGAACTGCTCCGAACGATACCAGCGGTACAGCAAGACGTTCTGTAAAGACCGGCGATGATACACCGATTGGCGTATGGGTTGGAATCCTTGCAGCAGCGATCATTGTTGGCGGTGGTGCAGCTTATGGAGTTAAGAGAAAGAAGAAAAATAAATAACGGATCGTTCTGAAGGATGATCAATGGAAGAACCGGGCGATGTGGATGCCCGGTTCTTTTTTTGGAATATTTACGTATTGGGGATGAAAAAGCAGCGGGTGATATTTTTTATCGAAAATTGCTCTTGACATTTTGGTATGATAAGTATATTGTATGTGTTGCAGTAAATTTCATAAAAGATAGCCTTTTATTCAGAGTGGTGGAGATACAAAGGATCTGTGAAGCCACGGCAACCCCGGAGAATCCAGGAAGGTGCCAACCTGAGCGAGCAATCGAACAATAAGAGGATTGTTTACAGAATTTAAACAGTCCGGATTGTACGGGCTGTTTTTTATGTATATAACCGTTGTTTTATTACAAAAGGAGAAGATCATGGAGAAAATTTTATTTACATCTGAATCTGTAACTGAGGGTCATCCTGACAAGGTCTGCGACTCTATTTCCGATGCGATCCTTGATGCTATGATGGCACAGGATCCGATGAGCCGTGTTGCATGTGAGACTGCTACTACAACAGGTCTTGTACTTGTTATGGGCGAGATCACAACCAAGGCTAATGTTGATATCCAGAAGATCGTTCGCGATACTATCCGTGAGATCGGATATGACAATGCGGATTATGGCTTTGACGCAGATACCTGTGCGGTTATCACATCACTTGATAAGCAGTCCACAGATATCGCTATGGGGGTTGACAAGGCTCTTGAGCAGAAAGAGGACGATATGAATGAGGACGAGCTGGATTCCATCGGTGCCGGTGACCAGGGTCTTCAGTTTGGTTATGCTTCCAATGAGACTGAGGAGTATATGCCATATGCCATCAACATGGCTCACAAGCTTGCTCAGCAGCTGACAAAGGTTCGTAAGGATGGCACTCTGAAATATTTAAGACCAGATGGAAAGACTCAGGTTACTGTTGAGTATGATGAGGCCGGCAAGCCGAAGAGAATCGATGCTGTTGTATGCTCTACACAGCATGATCCGGATGTTACTCAGGAGCAGATCCATGAGGATATTAAGAAGTATGTTTTTGATGCGATCATTCCGGCTGATATGGTTGATGCGGATACGAAGTATTTCATCAATCCGACAGGTCGTTTTGTTATCGGTGGACCTCACGGTGACAGTGGTCTGACAGGTCGTAAGATCATCGTTGATACCTACGGCGGAACAGGACGTCACGGCGGCGGTGCTTTTTCCGGTAAGGATTGCACAAAGGTTGACCGTTCTGCTGCTTATGCTGCACGTTATGTTGCAAAGAACATTGTTGCAGCCGGTCTTGCTGACAAGTGTGAGATCCAGCTTTCCTATGCGATCGGTGTTGCGCATCCGACTTCTGTCAGTGTGAATACCTTCGGAACAGGTAAGCTTTCTGAGACTAAGCTTGTTGAGATCGTTCGTGAGAATTTTGATCTTCGTCCGGCTGGTATCATCAAGATGCTTGACCTTCGCCGTCCGATCTACAAGCAGACTGCTGCTTATGGTCATTTCGGCCGTACAGATGTTGATCTTCCATGGGAGCATCTGGACAAGGTTGAGACTCTGAAGAAGTATCTGTAAGAGAGTCAAAAAAATATTTATATATCCTTTTGGCAGGAATATTGATTTTAAGAAATGCATATGATATAATGCCATTAGGCAAAAGAGATAGTAATAGTTCCAAAAGAACAAAGAGTGAAGCCCCCGGTAGTGCCAATACCGGGGGCTTCTTCTAATTTTTTATAGTGGACAAGAAACCACTAGGTTAGCGTTGTCCTACTTGTTGCCGTCTAGCCATTTGCAAACGTAATAGGCAGTTATGTTTGCCATGCAGGAAACAAGAAAAGAGATAATAATTTCCAAAAGAACTCACCTCCTCCCGTTGCCGGGTATCGGGTGGACAACAAAAATATGATAGCATAGTTTAGAACAAAATGGAATAATACTGATGCTGGAAGATGGGGTTTTTATAGAAAATTTAGAGATAGGGAATATAGTTTATGTTATAATACGTGTATGTGAATGTGTGAATTTATAAAGGACGGAGATACAGATGAAGTTAAAACACGTATTATTGTGGGCTTCGTTGCGATCATCCTGCTGCCGCTGCTTCTTTTTCCGCAAGTCTGTACGGGTTCAGCCAGACGCAGGCGAAGCATGTGCAGGAGAGCAGCAGCCAGGCTTCGGATTCCAGCCAGATGGTCTATGATATTTCGCTGCCGCAGTCTTCCAGCAGCCAGGTGAAGCTGATGGCTAAGGATATGATCCTGACCGCAACGATCATCCTTGTTTTTACCGCATTGTCCGTAGGGCTGTGGATCTATCGGAGCATTGCGGTTCCGCTGGTGAAGCTTAAGAAGGCTACCAAGAACATCAAGGAGGGGAATCTGGATTTTGTGCTGGAGGTTGAGGGGAATGATGAATTTTCCCAGCTTTGCCAGGATTTTGAGGAGATGCGTAAGCGTCTGAAGGAGTCCACGGAAGAGAAGATCCTGATGGATAAGGAGAATAAGGAGCTGATCAGCAATATTTCCCATGATCTGAAGACGCCGATCACTGCGGTGAAGGGTTATGTGGAGGGAATCATGGATGGTGTGGCGGATACGCCGGAGAAGATGGACCGGTATGTGCGTACCATTTATAATAAGACCAATGAGATGGATCATCTGATCAATGAGCTGACCTTTTATTCCAAGATCGATACCAACCGTATTCCGTATACGTTCAGCAAGCTGAATGTGGAGGATTATTTTTCGGATTGTGCGGAGGAGCTTGGGCTTGAGATGGAGACCAGGGGGATCGAGCTTGTGTATGCCAATTATGTGGAGAAGGGTGTGCAGGTTATTGCGGATGGTGAGCAGATCCGCCGTGTGATCCATAATATCGTGAGTAATGCCATTAAGTATATGGAGAAGCCAAGGGGGATCATCCAGCTTCGGGTGAAGGATGTGGGTGATTTTATCCAGGTGGAGATCGAGGATAACGGCAAGGGTATTGCCGCCAAGGATCTGCCGTATATTTTTGACCGTTTTTACCGTACCGATGTTTCCAGAAATTCTTCCAAGGGAGGAAGCGGTATCGGACTTTCCATCGTAAAGAAGATCATGGAGGATCATGGTGGAAAGGTCTGGGCCACAAGCCGGCTGGGAATCGGAACGATCATGTATTTTGTTCTCAGAAAATATCAGGAGGTACCGCTGAATGAGTAGGATTTTAATTATAGAGGATGAGGAAGCGATCGCGGATCTGGAGAAGGATTATCTGGAGCTTTCGGGTTTTGAGGTGGAGATCGAGAACCGTGGTGATACGGGGCTTGTACGTGCCATGAAGGAGGAGTTTGATCTGATCATCCTGGATCTGATGCTTCCGGAGGTGGATGGCTTTGATATCTGCCGGCAGGTCCGTGAGGAGAAGAATACGCCGATCATTATGGTTTCGGCCAAGAAGGATGATATCGATAAGATCCGCGGACTGGGTCTTGGCGCGGATGATTATATGACCAAGCCGTTCAGCCCAAGTGAGCTGGTTGCGCGTGTGAAGGCGCATATGGAGCGTTATAACCGGCTGGTTGGTTCCAATGTGCATAAGAATGATGTGATCGAGATCCGTGGTATTAAGATCGATAAGACGGCCAGGCGTGTGTGGGTCAATGGTGAGGAGACGACGTTTACTACCAAGGAGTTTGATCTTTTGACCTTTCTGGCTGAGAATCCGAACAGGGTTTTTACAAAGGAGGAGCTTTTCCGGGAGATCTGGGATATGGAGTCTGTGGGTGATATCGCTACGGTTACGGTGCATATCAAGAAGATCCGTGAAAAGATCGAGTTTAATACGGCCAAGCCTCAGTATATTGAGACGATCTGGGGTGTGGGGTACCGGTTTAAGGTGTGAGTCTGTGGGGAAGGCTTCGGATGGAGCTGCTGCAGGTGTATGAGTGCAGATCGGAATGATGGTGTATGATCTGCCGGGTGCTTTTGAGAGGAGTGGAGATATGCCGCTGTTGAGGGAAAGAATTTATACGATAGAGGATATTTATGCTTTGCCGGAGGGTGAAAGAGCGGAACTGATCGATGGACATATTTATTATATGGCGCCGCCGAATACGATGCATCAGAGGATTTCAAGTATTTTGTCCAGAAAGATAGGTAACTATATAGATTCTAACAAGGGCAAATGTGAGGTGTTTGCCGCACCGTTTGCGGTGTATCTGGATGAGAAGACGAATACTTATGTGGAACCGGATGTTTCTGTTATCTGTGATCCGGATAAGCTGGATGACAGGGGATGTAAGGGGGCTCCGGACTGGATCATCGAGATCGTTTCTCCGGCGAGCAGGCGTATGGATTATTATACCAAGCTGTTTAAATACAGGACTGCCGGTGTGAGAGAGTACTGGATCGTGGATCCTGTGAAGAAGCTGGTAATGGTGTATGATTTTGAAAATGAGGATACGGAGCAGTATACATTTCAGGATTCGATCAAGGTGGGAATCTATGAGGAGCTGAGGATCGATTTTGCTGAGATGTGATAAAAATGGAGGGGAATATCGTCTGGTGATAGCCCCTCCTTGTTTTTAGGATGAAAAGGACGAACTATGGAAGACAGATTATACAAGAAACTGGAAGCGTACGGTAAGAGTGATTTTTATCCGTTTCATATGCCGGGGCATAAGAGGAATCCGCTGGCTGTGGAGGGGGATTTTCCGGTGGAGAGTGATATTACGGAGATTGACGGGTTTGATAACCTGCATCATGCTGAGGATATTTTGAAAAGGGCGCAGGAGGATGTTGCACGGCTTTATGGTGTGCCGGAGAGTTTTTACAGTATTAATGGAAGCTCCGGGGCGATCCTGGCGGCGGTGTCTGCGGCTGTGGATAAGGGGGGACAGATCCTGGTGGCAAGGAACTGCCATAAGGCGGTTTACCATGCGATTTATCTGCGGGAGCTGAGTGTCACGTATATTTATCCACATGAGGATCCGAAATTGGGGATAAACGGAGGGATTTCACCTGGCCGTGTGGAAATGTATCTGGCGGAAAATCCGGAGATCCAGGCGGTGCTGATCACTTCGCCGACTTATGACGGGATCGTGTCGGATGTGGCGAGGATCGCGGAGATCGCGCATCACTATGGTGTGCCGCTGATCGTGGATGAGGCTCACGGGGCGCATTTTCGGTTTTCGGATTATTTTCCGGTGTCTGCGGCGCAGCTTGGTGCGGATGTGGTGATCAACAGTGTGCATAAGACGCTGCCCTGTCTGACCCAGACGGGGGTGATCCACCTGTGCAGTGATCGTGTGAGTCGGGAAAAACTGAAGCGTTTTCTGGGAATCTATCAGAGCAGCAGTCCTTCTTATATTCTTATGAGCAGCATTGATGCGTGCATGGATAAGCTGGAGCGTGAGGGGGATGAGATGTTCCGTGTGTTTACGGAGAATCTGGAAAAAGCACGCAGGCGTCTTTCCGAGTGTAAGTATATCCGGCTGGTGACGCCGCAGGCCTGTGAGTGCCAGAGAGTTTTTGATTTTGACAGATCCAAGATACTGCTTTCTACTGTGAACAGTTCGCTGAACGGCCGGGAGCTGCACCAGATCCTCCGGAGGGAGTTTCATCTGGAAATGGAGATGGAGGCGGAGAATTATGTGCTGGCGCTGGCGGCTGTGGGTGATACGGCGGAGGGCTTTGAGCGGCTTTGTGATGCTATTGAAGAGATCGACCGTCGTGAATCGTTAAAATACAGAGAAGAGGCTGTGGAGAAGGAGCCCTTGAAAAACGGAAAAATGAAGCAGATCATGCGGATCTCCCAGGCTATGGATGCGGAGAGTGAGCGGTGTCCGCTGGATGAGTGTATCGGACGGACGTCCGGGGAGTTTGCGTATCTTTATCCGCCGGGGATCCCGCTGATCGTTCCGGGGGAACAGATTTCTGGACATTTCGTAAAAAATGTGAGAAGATACCTGGAACAGGGCTTTGAGGTCCAAGGCCTGAGCGACCAGACCAGTGAGACGGTGTGTGTTGTGAGAAATGAGATGTGAGGTGCGTGGCAGCAGACGGCTCTGTGTATTACGGATCAGAGCGTGTATAGTAACGCATATGCAGCAGAGGAGACATATGGGAAAGATTTTTTACATTATGGGAAAAAGCTCTTCCGGTAAGGACAGTATTTACAGACAGCTGGAGGGGAATCAGGAGCTGGGGCTTAAGCGGCTTGTGATCTATACCACCCGTCCGATCCGAGATGGAGAGGTGAACGGAAGAGAATATTTTTTTGCAGATGAGAATAAACTGAAGGAGTTCCGAAGAAACGGGAAGCTGATCGAGGCGCGTACTTATCAGACGGTTTACGGGCCGTGGACATATTTTACTGCGGATGACGGGCAGGTGTCTGTGGGTAATGACAGCTATCTGGGGATCGGTACACTGGAGTCTTTTGTGAGGCTCCGGGAGTATTACGGCAATGAAGTGATGTGGCCTATTTATATAGAGGTGGAAGACGGAGAGCGTCTGGAGCGTGCGCTTGCCAGGGAGAAGACCCAGGAGGTGCCGAAGTACGAGGAGATGTGCAGGCGTTTTCTTGCAGACCAGAATGATTTTTCCGAGGAAAATATTCTTAAAGCAGGTATATGGAAGCGTTTTGAGAATCATAATCTGGATGAATGTGTGAAGGAGATCGTAAATTATATAAAATCTGTACAATAAGGAAAAATAGTTTTTTTATACAGAAGATTATGTTATAATTAGTTGAAAGATGTCCGCCGGGTATAACGGAGGGCACAAAAGGCAGAAAGAGGTGATTCTTATGGCAGGATTTCATGACATCATCGGCCATGACGATATAATCAGGCATTTGAAGAATGCGATAGAGACAGGGAAGGTATCCCACTCTTATATTTTTACAGGGGAACCGGGATCCGGCAAGAAGCTTCTTGCGGGGACTTTTGCGGCAGCGCTGCAGTGTGAATCGGGAGAGTCTGAACCGTGTATGACTTGTGATTCCTGTAAGAAGGTGATCGGCAAGAATCATCCGGATATCATTACAGTAACTCATGAGAAGCCTGGAAGCATCAGCATTGACGAGGTGCGTGACCAGGTTGTGCGTGATGTGGATATCAAGCCGTACTGCAGTCCGTATAAGATCTATATCATTCCGGATGCGGAGATGATGACGGTGCAGGCGCAGAATGCCATTTTGAAAACTATCGAGGAACCGCCGGAATATGCGGTGATCATGCTGCTGACAAGCAATATCGACAGTCTTCTTCCTACGATCCGTTCCAGATGTGTGCGTCTGGATCTGAAGGTGGTGGATGACAGTCTTGTGAAGGAATATCTGATGGAGCATCTTCAGGTGCCGGATTATCAGGCTGAGATCGATGCGTCTTATGCGCAGGGCAGTATCGGCAAGGCGAAGGAGGCTGCGACTTCTCAGGAGTTTGCGGATATGACTGCCAATGCCCTGAAGATTTTGAAATATGCCAATTCCATGGAGGTTTATGAGCTGACAGAGGCGATCAAGACTTTGACTGCTGATAAGAATAATATCAATGATTATCTGGATATTTTCCAGTTCTGGTTCCGCGATGTTCTGATGTTTAAGGCAACAAGGGAAATTGACAACCTGGTTTTTAAACAGGAGATTAATTTTATCAGAGAGCAGGCCAGCGAGCGTTCTTATGAGAATATCGAAAAAATCCTTGAGGCATTGGAGAAGACGAAGGTGCGTCTCCGTGCCAATGTTAATCTCGAACTTGCCCTGGAGCTCCTGTTCCTGACAATTAGGGAGAAATAGAATGGAAAAGGTAGTTGGAGTCAGATTTCGTAACGTTGGTAAGATTTATTATTTTAATCCTAAGAATTATAAGGTGAAGGTCGGCGATCATGTGATCGTGGAGACTGCCCGTGGTGTGGAGTATGGCCGTGTTGTCCTGGAGCCGCGCAGCGTGAAGGAGGACGAGGTGGTCCATCCGCTGAAGGAGGTTCTCCGTGTTGCAACGAAGGAGGACGAGGATCATGAGGCTGAGAACCGCCAGAAGGAGAAAGAGGCTTTTAAGATCTGTAAGAAGAAGATCCGTGAGCATGAGCTTGATATGAAGCTGATCGATGCGGAGTATACCTTTGATAATAACAAGGTGCTGTTTTATTTTACAGCGGATGGCCGTATTGATTTCCGGCAGCTGGTTAAGGATCTGGCGTCTGTGTTTAAGACCAGGATTGAGCTTCGTCAGATCGGTGTCCGTGATGAGACGAAGATCCTTGGCGGTATTGGTATCTGTGGAAGGACGCTTTGCTGTCATACGTATCTTTCGGAGTTTGCGCCGGTTTCCATCAAGATGGCGAAGGAGCAGAATCTTTCTCTGAACCAGACGAAGATTTCTGGTGTCTGTGGTCGTCTGATGTGCTGTCTGAAGAATGAGCAGGAGACTTATGAGGAGCTGAACCGGAATCTTCCGGGTATCGGTGATATGGTAACGACGCCGCAGGGTGTTTCGGGTACGGTCCAGAGTGTGAATGTTCTCAGGCAGATGGTTAAGATCGTGGTTGAGGTGAATGACGAGAAGGAGATCCAGGAGTTTCCGGTCCGTGATCTGAGGTTCCGTCCTAAGAGAAAAAAGGGTAAGGGTGGTTCTGCTGACCACGAGGAGAAAGAGGTTAAAAAGGGAGATTCGAAGCCGAATGAGAAGTGATCTGGTTTATTGCGGTGAGCGTGTGGATGATCTTCAGAATGGGTTGTTTGTGATCCAGGATCCGAAGAAGTTTTGCTTTGGGATGGATGCGGTTCTGTTGTCTGGTTTTGCCCGGGTGAAGAGGGGTGAGGTTGCGCTGGATATGGGGACCGGTACGGGGATCATTCCGATCTTGCTTTCTGATCGTACGGATGGGGAGCATTTCACGGGGCTGGAGATCCAGCATGAGTGTGCGGAGATGGCTGACCGTAGTGTGAGGTATAATGGTCTTGAGGACAGGGTTCGGATCGTTGAGGGTGATATCAGGGAGGCTGCCGGGATTTTTGGGGCGGCTTCTTTTGATGTGGTGACGTGTAATCCGCCGTATATGATCGGGCAGCATGGGTTGACGAATCCGCATCTTCCGAAGGCGATCGCGAGGCATGAGATTTTGTGTTCGTTTGATGATGTTGCTTGTCAGGCTGCCCGGGTCCTGAAGGACCGGGGGCGGTTTTTTCTGGTGCACAGGCCGTTTCGGCTTGTGGAGCTGATGGCGACTTTGACGAAGTATAAGCTGGAGCCTAAGAGGATGCAGCTGGTGTATCCTTTTATTGATAAGGAGCCGAATATGGTGTTGATCGAGGCTTGTAAGGGCGGGAATTCCAGGATCCGGGTTGAGCGGCCGCTGGTGGTTTATGAGCGGCCTGGGGTTTATACGGAGGATGTTTTGAAGTTGTATCGGATGGTGTGAATGTTGTGATGTTGTGGCTTAGGGTGGCTGCCCCGGTTGTGAGAGATTGGGGTGGCTGCTCGGGAGGTTTTGGGCCATCGGCGCTGCGCTGGATGGCTGGGAGGTAGTGGTGGCTGTGGTACTTCGGTTGGTGAAGGGACGGCGAGGGGAGGCAGGCTGCTGGTGGTGACACGCTGCGCCCCCTGCTCGGCTGCGGCGCCGGTTTGCTGCCATTCGCGCAAACTCGCTTCGCTCAAACAGTGCGCTCGGTGGCAGCAGCTATCCTCACCTCGCTGACGGGGGCTCCGCTAACGTCACCACCAGCAGCCTGCCTCCCCTCGCCTGAGATTCAAAGAGAGAGATCGCAAC
>NC_021014.1:2504699-2533306 GCF_000209835.1 Ruminococcus sp. SR1/5
CATACAGACACAAGTCAACAAATAAGAACAACGAATCCCTTGCACTACTTAAAAAAAGCCCAAGGGGTGTGCAGAGGGGGCGCGGCTTTGCGGCCCCTTTGCGGTTTTCAAAGTTTCCAAACTTAAACAAACCCCCGCGGTTAAGCGAAATATCCCCCGCGGTCAAGCGAAATATCCCCCGCGGTTAAGCAAAACAACTCCCCCACGGCCAAGTGGAAAACAACTCCCCGCGGTCAAGCGAGAAAAGAGGCAAATATGAAACAAAACGGAAAACTATACTTATGCGCCACCCCCATAGGAAACCTCGAAGACATCACCCTTCGAGTACTAAGAACCCTTCGGGAAGTGGACTTAATCGCTGCGGAGGATACCCGCAACAGCATAAAACTTCTGAATCATTTTGATATAAAAACCCCCATGACCAGCTACCACGAATACAATAAGATCGATAAGGGCCATGTCCTCGTGGAAAAGCTGCTGGCAGGTACAAACATTGCGTTGATCACAGATGCAGGTACTCCGGGTATCTCAGACCCCGGGGAGGAGCTTGCCGCCATGTGCTATGAAGCCGGAATTGAAGTGACTTCACTTCCGGGTCCTGCTGCCTGCATCACTGCTCTGACTTTGTCAGGCCTGCATACCAGGCGTTTTGCTTTCGAGGCTTTTCTTCCGGCGGATAAGAAAGAACGAAAAACGATCCTGGAGGAGCTTTCCTGTGAAACAAGGACTATTATCCTGTATGAGGCACCTCACAGGCTTGTACGGACTCTTGGTGAGCTCAGAGAGGCGCTTGGCAACCGCCGGATGACTCTTTGCAGAGAGCTGACCAAGAAGCATGAGACGGCATTCCGGACTACGATCGATGATCTGATGGATTTTTATAAAGATGAGAAGCCGCTGGGTGAGTGTGTTCTTGTGATCGAGGGCAGGAGCCGCAGTGAGATGGAGGCGGAGAAGCGTGCTTCCTGGGAGGAGATTTCCATTGCGGAGCATGTGGCGATGTATGAGCAGCAGGGGAATTCCAGGAAGGATGCCATGAAGCTTGCTGCCAAGGATCGTGGTGTTTCCAAGCGGGATATTTATAAGGCGCTTCTGGATGGAGAAGGTTCTGCTGAATGATCAGGTGTAATTGTGGTACGGATCGTAGGTAACGTGATCGTGGATGATTGAATAAGCTGCATACTGTGACCAAGGATTTTTGGGAACGTATGTGGCTTTTTTTTGTGGTAATAAAAAGTACTGTGCGGATTTTGGCGAAATGATTTGCTTACAGTATAGACCATATTGTGCTGTGTTTTGGGATTGCATTTAATAAGATACTTTTTTGCCTGTATTTCCTATGATTTTGCGTGGAAATACAGGCTTTTTTGTGCTATAATAAACTCTGTATTCGTATGTAAAAAATATTTATTTTACAGGTATAAATGACACTTCCGGAGCGGGTTTGAGAATTGCTTTCTGCAAAATGAAAATACAGTATTTCCTGAAATTAAAAGATCAGTTTATCTTGTTCAGGATTTGATGTAATAATTTCTAAAGCTGCTATGGTTCTGCAGAAATGAATTTTCAAACACGTCCGGACGACAAGAACAGGAGGAATGACATGGGCGCAGAGAATACAGAATACGGCGCGGATCAGATCCAGATCCTGGAAGGACTGGAAGCCGTACGTAAGAGGCCTGGAATGTATATCGGAAGTACCTCCAGCCGTGGACTTCATCATCTCGTATATGAGATCGTGGATAACGCAGTCGATGAAGCACTGGCTGGTTTTTGTACGGAGATCCATGTAGATATCAATCCGGATAATTCCATTACAGTTACAGATAATGGTCGTGGTATTCCGGTTGGTATCAATCATAAGGCGGGTATTCCGGCAGTTGAGGTTGTATTTACCATTCTTCACGCAGGCGGTAAGTTCGGCGGTGGAGGATATAAGGTTTCCGGTGGTCTTCACGGTGTTGGTGCATCTGTTGTAAATGCACTTTCCGAATGGCTGGAGGTTACCATCTACCGAGAGGGTAAGGAATACAAACAGAGATATGAGCGTGGCAAAACTATGTACCCGCTGAAGGTGGTAGGTGACTGTGATCCGGGGCTTTCCGGTACGAAGGTTTATTTTCTTCCGGACAAGGAGATCTTTGAGGAGACTGTTTATGATTATGATATCCTGAAACAGAGACTTCGTGAGATGGCTTTCCTGACTAAGGGTCTTCGTATCGTTCTGGAGGATAAGAGAGAGGGACAGGAGCGCGAGAAGGTATTCCACTATGAGGGTGGTATCCGTGAGTTTGTAAGCTACCTGAACAGAAGCAAGGAGGCTCTTTACCCGGAGATCATTTACTGTGAGGGTGAGAAGGACGGCGTGTCTGTAGAGGTTGCGCTGCAGCATAATGATTCCTATACAGAGAACACCTATGGCTTTGTAAACAATATCAATACACCGGAGGGCGGTACACACATTACCGGTTTCCGTAATGCGATCACCAATACATTTAATGATTATGCACGTAAGAACAAGCTTCTCAAGGACAGTGAGCCGAACTTAAGCGGTGATGATATCCGTGAGGGCCTGACTGCGATCGTCAGTGTTAAGATCGAGAATCCGCAGTTTGAGGGTCAGACCAAGCAGAAGCTTGGAAACAGTGAGGCAAGAGGTGCGGTAGACAGTGTTGTAAGTAAACAGCTGGAGATTTTCCTGGAGCAGAATCCTGCAGTTGCCAAGGCTACCGTTGAGAAATCTGTTCTTGCACAGAGAGCCAGAGAGGCAGCCAGAAAGGCACGTGACCTTACAAGAAGAAAATCCGCACTGGACAGTATGTCACTTCCTGGAAAGCTTGCAGACTGTTCTGACAAGAATCCGGAGAACTGTGAGATCTATATCGTAGAGGGAGATTCCGCGGGCGGTTCTGCCAAGACAGCGAGAAACCGTGCCACACAGGCAATCCTTCCGCTGCGTGGTAAGATCCTGAATGTTGAGAAGGCACGTCTGGATAAGATTTACGGAAACAAAGAGATCAAGGCAATGATCACTGCCTTCGGAACCGGAATCCATGAGG
This sequence comes from Ruminococcus sp. SR1/5, assembly GCF_000209835.1. Classification (NCBI taxonomy): domain Bacteria; kingdom Bacillati; phylum Bacillota; class Clostridia; order Eubacteriales; family Oscillospiraceae; genus Ruminococcus; species Ruminococcus sp. SR1/5. The sequence goes on from NC_021014.1 coordinate 2,507,759, forward strand.
ATTTTGATATTTCCAAGCTTCGTTATCACAAGATCATCATTATGACCGATGCCGATGTTGACGGTGCGCATATCGCAACACTGCTTCTGACCTTCCTGTATCGTTTCATGCCGGAGCTGATCAAGCAGGGATATGTATACCTGGCGCAGCCTCCTCTCTATAAAGTGGAGAAGAACAAAAAGGTATGGTATGCATATGACGATGATGAGCTGAACAATATCCTTACCGAGATCGGACGTGACGGAAACAATAAGATCCAGCGTTATAAAGGTCTGGGTGAGATGGATGCCGAGCAGCTCTGGGAGACTACTATGGACCCTGAGAAGAGAATCCTTCTCCGTGTGACCATGGACGAAGCTGCCACATCTGAGATCGATCTGACATTTACCACTCTTATGGGAGACAAGGTAGAGCCAAGACGTGAATTTATCGAAGAAAATGCAAGATTCGTTAAGAATCTTGATATCTAGGAGAATAAAGAAGAATGGAAGATAATATTTTTGACAAAGTCCACGAAGTGGATCTGGAAAAAACGATGAAGGAATCTTACATCGACTATGCCATGAGTGTTATCGCCTCACGAGCTTTGCCTGATGTAAGAGACGGTCTGAAGCCGGTACAGCGTCGAGTTCTGTACTCTATGATCGAGCTGAATAATGGTCCTGACAAGCCACACAGAAAATGTGCGCGTATTGTCGGTGATACCATGGGTAAATATCATCCGCACGGTGACAGCTCCATCTATGGTGCGCTGGTCAATATGGCTCAGGAATGGTCCACAAGATATCCGCTGGTTGACGGACATGGAAACTTTGGTTCTGTGGATGGTGACGGTGCGGCTGCCATGCGATATACAGAGGCACGTCTCAGCAAGATATCCATGGAGATGCTTGCTGACATCAACAAGGATACGGTTGATTTTCAGCCGAACTTTGATGAAACAGAGCGTGAGCCGGTTGTGCTTCCGGCACGTTTTCCGAACCTTTTGGTAAACGGTACTACAGGTATTGCGGTAGGTATGGCAACCAATATTCCGCCGCATAACCTTCGTGAAACTATCAATGCAGTTGTTAAGATCATTGATAACATTGTAGAAGAAGACAGAGAAACAACTATGGAGGAGCTTCTTGAGATCGTAAAGGGACCGGACTTCCCTACAGGAGCGACCATCCTCGGAACGAGAGGGATCGAGGAAGCTTACCGTACCGGACGTGGCAAGATCCGTGTCCGTGCGGTGACGAATATCGAGACTTTGCCAAACGGTAAATCCCGTATCGTAGTTACCGAGCTCCCGTACCTTGTAAACAAGGCACGTCTGATCGAGAAGATCGCAGAGCTTGTCCGTGACAAAAAGATCGACGGGATCACAGACCTGAACGACCATTCCAGCCGTGAGGGTATGCGAATCTGTATTGATCTTCGTAAGGATGCCAATGCCAACGTGATCCTGAATCTGCTTTACAAGCATACACAGCTGCAGGATACTTTTGGTGTGATCATGCTTTCTCTTGTTCCAAATCATGGAAGTATGGAACCGAAGGTTCTGAATCTGAAAGAGATGCTGGAGTACTATCTGGAGCATCAGGAGAATGTAGTTCGCAGAAGAACACAGTATGATCTTAATAAAGCACAGGAGAGAGCCCATATTTTGGAGGGTCTTCTGAAGGCACTTGATAATATTGACGAAGTGATCCGCATCATCCGTGGTTCCCGCAACGTACAGATCGCCAAGCAGGAGCTGATCGACCGTTTTGAGCTGACAGATGTGCAGGCACAGGCGATCGTGGATATGCGTCTCCGTGCATTGACAGGTCTGGAAAGAGAGAAGCTGGAGGCTGAGTATGCAGAGCTTATGGAGAAGATCCGCAAGTTCCAGGCAATCCTTGCTGATCGCAAGCTCCTTCTCCGAGTGATCCGTGAGGAGATCCTTGCCATTGCAGAGAAATACGGCGATGACAGAAAGACTTCCATCGGATACGATGTATATGATATCTCTACAGAGGATCTGATCCCGAGAGAAAATACAGTGATCGCAATGACAAAGCTTGGTTATATCAAGCGTATGACCGTTGACAACTTCCGCAGCCAGAACCGTGGCGGCAGAGGAATCAAGGGTATGCAGACGATTGAGGATGACTATATCGAAGAGCTTCTGATGACGACAACGCACCATTATCTCATGTTCTTTACTAATACAGGACGTGTATACAGACTGAAGGTATATGAGATCCCGGAGGCCGGTCGTACAGCCAGAGGAACTGCGATCATCAATCTTCTGCAGCTTGCACCGGGAGAAAAGATCACAGCTGTGATCCCGCTTCGTAAATATGAAGAGGGTCATTATCTGATGATGGCCACAAAGAAAGGCCTTGTGAAGAAAACTCCGATCAAGGATTACGAGAATGTCCGTAAGACAGGTCTTACAGCAATCGTTCTCCGTGATGATGACGAGCTGATCGAGGTTAAGGCTACTGATAATAACAAAGATATTATTCTTGTGACCAGGGACGGACAGTGTATCCGCTTTAAGGAAACAGATGTCCGCAGCACAGGCCGTGCGTCCATGGGAGTAAGAGGTATGAATCTTACTGACGGTGATGAAGTTGTTGCCATGCAGTTGAACACTCAGGGAGATTATCTGCTTGTAGTTTCCGAGAACGGAATGGGCAAACGTACAGCCATGAGTGAGTTCGTTGTCCAGAACCGTGGCGGTAAGGGTGTGAAGTGCTACAAGATCACCGAGAAGACCGGAAATGTTGTCGGCGCCAAGGCTGTCAACGAAGAGAACGAGATCATGATGATCACTACAGAGGGTATCATTATCCGTCTGCAGTGTGCGGATATCTCTGTTCTTGGAAGGATCACCTCCGGTGTGAAGATGATCAATCTTACAGAAGGTGTAACCGTTGCAAGTATCGCCAAGGTAAGAGATAAAGATCCGGAAGCAGATACAACTACCGAAAAAGCTGACGGAGAAACCGGCGATAACGAAGAAGGCTCTGCAGAGGAAGCTGTCACAGGCAGTGAAGAGGAATAAGGTCGAGGATAAGTCATGACGACGACAAAGAAAAACGCAGAAAAAATCAGTAAAGAAGCTGAAATACTCTAATAAAAAACTGAATTTTATCCACATTGCGACACTGGCGGGGATCATTCTGATCCTGCTGGTGATCGTTCTGGCGGCCAGGGGCTGCGGAAAGATCAGCCACAGAACTCCGGAGGGGGTTGTGGAAGGCTACATCAAAGCGGCAGCAGCAGGCAAGAATAAAAAGATGCAGAGCTGTTACAGTGCGGATAAGTTATCGGATGAGGTGAAAACAGAGATTTCCTCCACGATAAAATATTTTCAGGCCCATGGAGTAAAGGATGTAAATATCGACAGCTGTGGCTCCATTTCTGAAAACAAAAATTATTCTTATGTTTATATCCGCTATAATCTTGTTCTGGAGAACGAGCAGGAATATCCATGTATCAGTACCTATCTTGTAAAGGTCCAGGACAAAAAGTATTATCTGTATGCGCCTTCTGAGATTTCAGATAAGATCAGCCAGCAGGCTGCTAAGGATTATCAGAAATTTATGACTACGAAAACCTATACAGATTATACAAAGGCTTATGAGGTTTTTCTGAAAAAGAATCCGGGATACGAGGATAAGATCGCAGGGAAACTGAACGGATAAAGCAGAGGCGGGAGGATGTAAGAATGAAGCGGATTTTGCTGATGGTGCTCAGAAATATAGTCTTTGTTCCTTACTGGTGGATCAAGCTTTGCTGGTATGCAGCGCATACAGATGATTATCCGGAAGAGAAGAAATACGCATTCCTGAGACTGGTAGATGAGCATGCCATTGAAGGCGGAAATATCCATATTGATGTGCATGGAGCTGAAAATATCCCAAAAGAAAAGGGATTTATGTTTTTTCCGAATCACCAGGGACTGTTTGATGTGCTGGCGATCATCCGGGCATGCCCGGTTCCTTTTTCGGTAGTTGCCAAGAAGGAAGTTGGAGAGATTCCTTTTCTGAAGCAGGTTTTTGCCTGTATGAAGGCCTTTATCATTGACAGGGAAGACCTGAAGCAGTCCATGCAGGTCATTGTCAATGTAATACGGGAAGTGAGGGCTGGTCGTAATTATCTGATCTTTCCGGAGGGAACCAGAAGTAAAAACGGAAATCATCCGGGGCCGTTCAAGGGCGGCAGCTTCAAGACTGCCACCAAGACGAAATGCCCGATCGTTCCGGTTGCACTGATCGATTCCTTTAAGGCTTTTGATACCGGCTCTACAGAGAGGATCACCGTACAGGTGCATATCCTTCCTCCGATGTATTATGAGGAATACAAAGATATGCATACCACAGAGCTCGCAGAAGAAGTGAAGAGACGGATCGAAAAGGTGATCGAAGAGAATATTATGTAAAAAAGAAAAGACTTTGATGAAGTTGGAACAAAAACATCATCAAGGTCTTTTTTTGTTGTATGTTTTGTATAAAAACGAAACGTTTTATTTGTGAATTGTTGGGCATATACAACCAAAAGGTTTGATGATAACATAGAGACATCCATACAATATAAATAAAAGATGTAAAGAGGACGAACAGATGAAAAAAGAAGAATACCTTTCTCTGATCGATGAGATGATCGCACAGGGACCATACACGGATACCTGGGATTCTCTCTGTGAGCATCCTACGCCGAAGTGGTATGCAAGAGATAAATTCGGAATTTTTATCCACTGGGGTGTTTACAGTGTTCCGGCTTTCGGAAATGAATGGTATCCCAGAAATATGTATGTGAAAGGCTCTAAGGAGAACCTGCATCATACAGAGAAATACGGAACTCTGGATAAATTCGGTTACAAGGATTTTATTCCTCAGTTTAAGGCTGAGAAGTTTGATCCGAAGGAATGGGCGGCCTTATTTAAAGAGGCGGGGGCGAAATTCGTAGTTCCGGTAGCGGAGCATCACGATGGATTTCAGATGTATGCCAGTGACCTTTGTCGCTGGAACGCTGCTGAGATGGGACCGAAAAGAGATATTCTCGGAGAGCTGAAGACAGAGGTTGAGAAAGAGGGAATGGTTCTCGGTGCTTCTTCTCACAGAGCAGAGCATTACTGGTTCTTTAACGGAGGTCGTCAGATCCCGGAGGCTGATGTCAATGATCCGGAATATGCGGATCTTTATGGGCCGGCAGCAGGAATCACCAGAGATATGAGTGATATTTATGACAATCCTCCGACAGAGGAGCATATGCAGGACTGGCTTGTCCGCACCTGCGAGATCGTGGATAAATATCAGCCATCCATTGTGTATTTTGACTGGTGGATCCAGCAGTATGCATGGAAACCGTATCTTCGTAAATTTGCAGCATATTATTACAACCGTTCTGCACAGTGGGGAAAAGAAACAGCTATTGATGCCAAATTTGACGCATATGTTTATGGCAGCGCAGTCAATGATCTGGAAAGAGGTCAGTTAGACCATATCACGCCGGATCTGTGGCAGAATGATACGTCTGTAGCTAAGAACTCCTGGGGCTATACCATTGGAAATGATTATAAGAAGCCTTCCGATGTAGTGCTGGATCTGATCGATGTAGTCAGCAAAAATGGTGCACTTCTTCTTAATATCGGACCGAAGCCGGATGGAACAATTCCGGAAGAGGATGCACATATCCTGAGAGAAATGGGAAAATGGCTGAAGGTAAACGGAGAGGCGATATACGGAACCAGATACTGGAAGACATTCGGAGAGGGACCGACGGTGGTTCCGGAGGGACATTTCACGGATACCTATGATAAGCACTTTACTTCTGAGGATATCCGTTTTACAAGTAAGAGCAATCATATTTATGCGACTGTTCTGCACTGGCCGGAGGATGGAGAGATCCATATCAAAGCTCTTGGCAATGATAGGAAGCTTTTGAAATCCACGATCCGGGATATTGAGATCCTCGGAACAGATCTGCATCCGGCATTTGCGAGAAATAAAGAACTGGATATTTCCTGCGGAAGAGGGGGTATTGAGGCGGGAGATATGCCGGTGGTATTGAAGATCACAGTAGAATAGCTGTTGGGGGAAGCGAGTAAATTATAATGTCTTTTTGAAAGGACAGAAAGGATAAGGTATTTTAATTATGGGAGATGTAAGATTCACAGGAAACTGGAACTCTGTAAATGCACACACAGTTCCAAAATGGTATGAGGATTGTAAATTTGGAATTTTTATCCATTGGGGAATTTATTCCGTGCCGGCATTTGCACCGCATACATGGGAGCTGGGAGAGGTTGATTCCAAGGAATGGTTTGCGGATAATCCGTATGCAGAATGGTATTACAATTCTCTGAACATTGGAAAAGGCCCTACATATAAGCATCATATAGAAAAATACGGAAAAGATTTCAAATACGAAGATTTTATTCCTATGTGGAAAGCTGAAAACTGGGATCCGAAGCAGTGGGCAGAGATCTTCAAAGAAGCAGGTGCGGAGTATGTTGTTCTGACAACCAAGCATCATGACGGATTCTGCCTGTTCCCAAGTAAATATACACATTTCAATTCCGTAGAAATGGGACCGAAGAGAAATATCACCGGTGAGCTGACAGAAGCTGTCCGTGACGCAGGAATCCGCATGGGCCTGTATTATTCCGGACTGATCGACTGGCAGTATGCAAACGATCCTATTTTTGAGGATGATGATCTGTTTGGAACAGCCAGCCCGACATTTGCATATGCAGATTATTCCTATAATCAGATGAAAGAGCTTGTTGATGATTATGCACCGAGTGTGTTCTGGAATGATATCGGATGGCCGACACAGAGTGAAGAGATGATGCCGTATTTCTTTGCACATTATTACAATAAGGTTCCGGAGGGTGTGGTAAATGACCGTTTCAACGGACGTTATCACGATTTCCTTACTAAGGAATATAAAGCCGGTTCTGTAAACAGAAATGAGAAATGGGAGATGTGCCGTGGAATGGGCTTATCCTTCGGTTATAATGCCAACGAAGGTGATGACAAGCTGATCTCTGTTCCGGATCTGATCTCACTTCTTGTCGGAACAGTGGCAAATAACGGAAATCTTCTCCTGAACATCGGCCCGAAGGCAGATGGAACTATCCCGGAGGAGCAGGTAAGAAGACTGAAGATCCTGGGTGCATGGCTGAAGGTAAACCATGACGGTATTTACGGAACACGCTGCAGTGACCGTGAATCTGAGCTGCTTGAGAGTGGAATCGAGCTCCATTATACACAGAAAGACGGAAATCTGAATGTGTTTGCAGATCATCTGAAGGAAGGTGCCAATGAATTCCTGATCAAGGGCTATCACGGAGCGCTGAGACCATTTGATCCGGCAGTGAAGGTAGAAACTGAAGATACTGCAGAAGGACTTCTTGTGAAGATCCCGGAATATAAAGAAGATATGTATGTGGTTGGATTAACCAACAGATTCTAAATAATGAACATGAGGACCGGATGTATGTCGGTCCTTTTGTTGCTACATGGGAGAAGATCGTGGATATCCGATCGATTCTCGGGGAGGGAGCTTTTATGTTTGGGAAAAAAATCGCAATACTGTTATCAACGGCAATGATCCTGACAGGGTCCTGTGTATCTTCTGTGGCTGTACATGCACAGACTGGTTATGCGGCTGAATATGCGCAGGAAGCATCGGCAGCAGGTGTGCAGAGCACTGCAAAGCTTGTTGCGAAGGGCTCCTGTGGAAGCAAAGCTGTTTACCGGTTGTACTCCAATGGAAACCTGCAGATACAGGGAAAAGGGGAGGTTAAGGTTACCGATGATTTTTCATACAGATCAGCAATGATAAAAACAGTAACCGTTGCATCTGGGATCACGGGAATCGGTGACAGAACCTTTTCAGACTGCAGAAATATGAAGAGGATTTCGTTGCCGGGAACTCTGCGGAGTATTGGAGTAAGAGCATTTGGAGATACTGCGATCACCAGGATCAAGCTTCCTGATGGACTGAAAAGCATTGGTGCATATGCTTTTTACCAGAGTAAGCTTATGAGCCTGGATGTACCGAAAACTGTAACAAAAATTGATGAATATGCTTTCAGTTACTGTAACAGTCTGGAATCTGTCAGCATTCCGGGAAGTGTGAAAATATTACCGGAATCGTTATTTGAGGCGGATATGAAGCTGAAAAAGGTTACGCTTGGACAGGGCGTTTCCAGGATAGAAAGAGCGGCCTTTCGGCATTGCGGTTTGACAGGAGTAAGCTTTCCGGACAGTGTTACGGTTATTGGTGAAGGTGCGTTTTCTTTTTGTCCAGATCTCAGAAAGGTGTCGTTGCCGAAGAAGCTTACAGAGATCGGGAACGGTGTATTCAGTAATTGTCGAAAACTGGGGAATATTACAGTACCTGCCAGTGTGAAAAAGATCAGAAGCCATGCTTTTTATGATTGCCTGGCAATGAAAAAGATTACGATCCTCAACAGTAAAACAGTGATAGAAAAAGAAGCGATCGGCTATAATTTCAATAGTGGAAAAAATAAAACTTTTGTCATTGCCGGAAAAAAGGGTTCTACTGCTCAGACTTACGCAAAGAAAAATGGGTTCCGTTTTTGAACAATACTGCCGCAGTAAGGACCGCAAAGATGACCGGCGTGCCCAAAACAAAAACCATACTTCGTGGAAAAACATATACGATCCAGGCAGTGACCGTGCCGTATTACAGCGACGAAAAGATTCTTTTCCGTTCCTCGGATCGCAGGATCGCTACGGTAAATTCCAAAGGTGTTGTAAAGGGAATCCGAAAAGGGACGGCCGTGATCACCGTGCAGAGCGGAGCGAAAAAACTGAACTGTAAGATAACGGTGAAGTAACGATGAAGCAGGCGTACGTAAAATCGCCATAACAGTGAAAGAATACAAAAGAAAATAAAAACAGAAGCCCGGCAGATGAAACATGGAGAGTTTTCACATGTGCAGCTGCCGGGTTTTTTATAAATATAGAAAACCCTTAAAATAAGGAATAAAATAGCTTGTTATACCCTTAAAATAAGGGTATATTAATAAAAAAGGGGGAATCTAAAATGACAGGATATGCTGTGAAACATTCGATACGGGCAGAAGATATACGAATTTTAAGGAAGAAATTGAAGCTTACACAAAAAGATTTTGCAAAGTTAGTAAATGTATCTCAGAAAACAATAGAAAGATGGGAAAGTGAAAATCGGGATATTACAGGACCGGTTACGACATTAGTTCATATTTTAAACGAGTATCCTCAGATAGAAGAAAACCTCCGCGTGCCGGAAAAAGAATATCCGATACGCTTATGGTACATGTTTAAGAGTGAAATATGTACGATTATTGATGTGGATGAGAGAGGCAGAAAAGTAAAAATATATAATTATACAAACAATTTTATTAAAAAAGCATTTGGCCGAAATGAAAAACCAACCTTTGAAGAATACGAGGAATTTCTGGAATCTCGTTGTTTCCCGAGACAACGAGACAAAATAAAATTGGTATTAGAAGATTTGAATCTGCCATTTTATGATCCGTTTATGATCATAGAAAAGACCGAAGGAAGAATGGCAGAGGATGATTTCTGGATCAGGATTGAGAGGTAAAGATGGTGCAGCTTTTTGAACAGGATATCAAAACAAATGACAGACAATCGTCAAAAGGAAACCAATTGAAATGGTGCAGGAACAATGTATGGTATAAAGCTGATTATATGGGATATGAGGGATTGGTGGAATATGTTGTTTCACGTTTGTTGGAAAAATCTTCACTGAAACAGGAAGAGTATGTTTTATATAAAACAGAAGAGATTAGTTATAAGAGAAGAAAATATCTGGGATGTAAAAGTGAAAATTTTTTGCCTGAGGGATGGCAACTTATTACATTAGAAAGACTTTTTTATGGATTTTATAATGAAAGTCTTTATAAAAAATTATTCACGATTCCAGAACATTCGGAAAGACTGGAATTTATAGTAGATCAGACGGAACGCATTACGGGAATTAGCGATTTTGGAAAGTATATGAGTAAGATCCTGGCAATTGATACATTTTTTATGAATGAAGATCGGCATATGCATAATATTGGAGTCTTAATGGATGCAGAAGAAAAATATCATTTATGTCCAATATTTGATAACGGTGCAGGACTGCTATCAGATATACAGATGGATTATCCGATGGAAGAAAACATAAATAATCTGATGGAGGAGGCACGATCAAAAACTCTGTGTGAAGATTTTGATGAGCAAATCGAGATTGCGGAAGAATTGTATGGTCAGCAGATAAGTCTGGAATTTACTAAAAAAGACGTAAAAGAAATATTGGATATGGAAAGTTATTATCCGCAGGAATATAAAGAAAGAGTATTTGAGATTATTATGAACAGGAGAAGAAAGTACAGATATTTATTTTGAATAACTGTGCGTCGTATTCTTGGCATTTTGGTAATAAAGCAGGTGCAAAAGTTATCACATGTGCAGCTGCCGGTTTTTTACAGTAAAAAATGTTCAAAAATGTCTGTAAACAGACAAAATATGACGAAAATATTCTAAACAAAGCTTGATTAAATGTGATGGGAAATTTATAATTTTAGTATAAATGTGAATTGGAAAATGGGGGAAATCTATGAAGAAAAAGAACATTGCATGGCTGCTGTCTGTGGCTATGATCCTGACAACAGCGTCGGCCCCGGTGGAGACAGTGTCTGTACATGCGGCTGAGGAATTTCAGGCAGATGAAACAGAAGTAGCAGGAACAGAAAACGGAGATACAGCGACAGAGACAACAGCGGAAATTGCAGTAGATGCAGCGGAAAATGAAACTGCAGGAGCGGATGAAAGTGAGGAAACTGTCGCTGCAGCGTCAGACGCAGAAGGCGAGGAAGAAACTGAAAGTGAAGGATCCGATGAGAATGCGCAGGCTGACGATGCCAGTAATCTGGAGATGTTTGACGACAGTGCAGAGGAACTGAATGTAGAGACAGAAGCAGATAGCTCTGAGAATGTAGAGCAGGAAGCAGAAGCGGAGAATGGTTTTTCGGATGGAGAAGCTGCAGTTGCCGGTGAAGGTGACAGTTCGGAAGTTGTTGACAGTGGAAGCTGTGGAAATGACGCTACTTATACGCTGTATGGGGATGGACGGCTTGTGATTGAGGGTAGTGATGTGGTATTTTCCGGGCAGTTCAAGAATGATGAAAGGATTAGAAGCGTAGAAGTTAGAGAAGGGATTACATCACTTGAATATCGGACATGGAGAGGTATATTTGAAGATTGTAAGAATTTAACCAGTGTTACATTACCCAAAAGTTTAACAAGTATAGGAAATTACACATTTTCAGGGTGTAGGAGTTTAACTAGTGTTACATTACCCGAAAGTTTAACAAGTATAGGAAATTACACATTTTCAGGATGTAGGAGTTTAACTAGCGTTACATTACCCAAAAGTTTAACAAGTTTGAAAAATTACACATTTTCAGGGTGTAGTGGTTTAACTAGTATAAATATTCCTGATGGAGTAACAACGATAGAAAGTTCTACATTTTATTCATGTAGTGGTCTACAGAGTATCGTATTACCAGAAAGTGTAACGACTATTGGGGAGAGTGCATTTCAGTATTGCAGTAGCTTAAGCAATATTGTTTTACCGGATAGCCTGACAACTTTAGGAGAGAGCGCATTTGGAAATTGTGAGAAGCTCAGCAATGTAACACTTTCCAAAAATCTGAAAAGTGTGGAAGCGAATACCTTTAATAAATGCAGTGGTCTGACAGTTATTGAAATTCCGGAAGGTGTAACAAGTGTGGGAACTGGAGCGTTTTATAATTGCACAGCTTTGGGTAGCGTTACATTTCCTAATGGTCTTGTAAGTGTAGGAAATGTAGCATTTCATAACACTGGAATAAAGGAAGTTTCACTTCCGGATAGTTTGACAGATATAGGAACAGAAGTATTTTCCGATTGTTCAGATTTGAGAAGTGTTAAACTTCTATCCGGATTTAAACGTATAAATGATTCTATGTTTTCAAGGTGTGGAAGGCTGAACAGTGTTGTAATTCCAGACAGCGTAACAGAAATAGGGAAAAATGCTTTTTCAGATTGTGGAAGACTGACGGAAATTAATCTGCCAGTTGGCGTGACAACGATTGAAGCTGGCGCATTTAGCAACACTGGCGTAATAGAGTTCAAATTACCGAATGGTCTGAAAACAATTGGAGACAGTGCGTTTTCAGGTAGTCAATACAGTACGATTACAGTTCCGGAATCCGTAACAGAAATTGGGGAATATGCATTTGCAGATAATCATAATTTAAAAACAATTGAACTCCCGGACAGTATTACCGAAATCAAAGACAATACATTTAATGATGATAACAATCTTGAAAGCATAAAATTTCCGAAGAACCTGAAAACAATTGGAAAATTTGCATTTGATGGGTGTAGTAGCATTAAGAGTCTAGAACTTCCAGATAGTGTCACAGAAATTGGGGAATATGCATTTGCAAATAATCATAAATTAAAAACAATTGAACTCCCGGACAGCATTACCGAAATCAAAGACGGTACATTTGATGATAATGACAATCTTGAAAGCATAAAATTTCCGAAGAACCTGAAAACAATTGGAGAGTATGCATTTGTGGGGTGTAGTAGAATTAAGAGTCTGGAACTTCCAGATAGTGTCACAGAAATTGGGGAATATGCATTTAATAGCTGTTTCAGGCTTGAAAAAATCGCTTTACCAAAAGAACTGACAAGCGTTGCATATGGTACATTTTTATCCTGCGAAAAACTTACAGACATCATCATCCCAGAAAATGTAACCAAGATTGACACCGATGCATTTAAAGGCTGTCAGGCGCTCAGAAGTGTTTACATTCCGGGAAATTCTGTAAAAATCGAGAAACGTGCGATTGGCTACAATTCAGATACCGAGAAAAACAGCACACTTGTGATCATAGGCCATAAAGGTTCCACGGCCGAAACCTATGCAGCAGGGGAAAGCTTTGCCTTCCATAATGTTGCAGATCCGTTAACACATTATGTAAGTGTTGAGCCGACTTGTATAAACGAGGGAAATATCGAATACTGGCATTGCAATGTATGCGGAAAAGATTTCGGCAATGAGGCAGGAACTGTAGTTTCCGGTGAGACAAAAATCGAGAAGCTTGAACATAAATTTACCTGGGTTGACTGGAAAGAAGCAACCTGTACGGAAGATGGAAACAGAGGTTACTGGCATTGTGAATCCTGCGGAAAAATTATGATGATACATACAATGGAAATGAATTAGAATCTGTAGTATATCCTGCAACAGGCCATGAACTGGAATTAGTTCCGGGATTAGCTGCCAATTGCTGGAACTCAGGCAGACGTGAATACTATTAGTGCATGAAATGCGGAAAGTGTTTTTTGGACAAAGAGGCAAAAAAGGAGATTTCTGATCCGAATGATGAGTTGATTACTCCTATACTGGGGCATGAATGGTCAGAATGGAAATTGCGGGAGATTGCAACAGGTGCTCATGGATACCAGATTGGAAAAAGCTACCCGATAGATGCATCAGAGGCTTATCAGAATGAGAGAACTTGTAAGCGGTGCGGACAGATAGAATTTGGAGAAATTCTGACTTATACGGTCCATGTTAATGTAGATCAGACTACCATGAAATATGGCCAGTCCACAACTGCAGTCCGTGCTTCCGGTTTTACAAAAGGAGATTATGTAAAGAGTGTAACAGCAAGAAATAAGAATCTTGTAACAGTGTCCAATGTCAGCAAAAATGGTACATTCAAACTTACTGCAAAAAACAAATCCGGAAAAACGTATGTGGATATTAATTTAAAAAGTGGAGTATCAGTTGCTGTAATGATAACCGTTCAGAAAGGCAAGGTATCTACCCGCTACATCACAAACCTGAAATCCACCCGCATCTACAAAGGAAAAACAGTAACTCTGAAACCAGTTCTTGACCCGATCACAAGTCAGGATAAGGTTACATACAGCACTTCAAACAAGAACATCGCAACTGTAAATTCCAAAGGTGTTGTCACAGGAAAACAGGTAGGAACTGCAAAGATTACAGTAAAAGCCGGAAGCAAAAAATCAGTTGTTACCATCAAGGTAATGCCAAAAGTCAAAACAACAAAACTCACCGGTGTACCAAAAACAAAGACCGTGAACAGAGGAAAAACCTTCACCATCAAAGCCGTTGCAACACCAAGAAATACTGATGAGAAGGTCACTTATAGATCATCCAACAAAAAAATCGCAACTGTCACATCCAAAGGAGTTGTAAAAGGCATCAGAAAAGGAACTGCAACTATCACCGTTCAGAGTGGTTCTAAAAAACTGACCTGTAAGGTAACGGTTAAATAATTCAAGGGATATTAGCAATCCGCATTTGTTATTTGCTCATAGTTATATCTTATATATTTGAGCACGCAAAACAGACTGGAGCTTGATAAGAATATATATCAGGTTCTCAGTCTGTTTTTGTATGTCTGGAGAATTATGTCGAAAAAATTTCATTGCGGAATAATGATATAAAAGCGTATAATTAAATGGAAGAAATAGTGGTTATCGAATAAAGATGTTTTATCAGATAGAAGGGGGCGGGATTATGCCGGTATCGATGAAGACATTGTTGGAACAATACACAAAAATATTACAGAAAATATATGGGAAACATTTGAAAAGTGTTATTTTATACGGCTCATATGCCAGAGGAGATTATAGAGAAGATTCTGATATCGATATTATGATTCTCCTTGATCTGTCTGATATAGATATTAAGCAGTATCGTCATGAATTGGCAGGAGAAACTTTTGATTTTAATATGGATCATGATCTTGATATTAAGCCAATTGCAAAAAGTGAAAAACATTTTCTGAATTGGGTTGATGTTTATCCATTTTATGCAAATGTAAAGAAAGAGGGGGTAAAATTATTTGATGCAGCCTGATGAAAAAGGAACGCAGAAAGATCTTATTTTTTATCGGATTGAAACTGCCCAAAGTGATATTAAAGCTGCGGAAATTCTTTTGAATGCAAAAGAATTTCGAGGTGCTAATAATCGGGCATATTATGGTATTTATCATGCAATTTCAGCAATACATGCACTAGATGGAAATGCATATAAACGTCATAAAGATGCATTAGCAAATTTCAATAAGAATTATATTAAAACAGAGATTTTTCCCAGAAAACTTGGACGAAAAATCGTAGAAGCAGAAGAAATCAGACATGCCAGCGATTATGATGATTTTTATATTGCAACAAGAGAAGAAGCAGAAGAACAGATAGAAACGGGTAAACAATTATTGGAATTGATAGAAGAATATATCAAAAGAAAATTAAAGGACAATAATAAGTGATGATCGCAAAAAATACCTTCCACAGTAACTCTGTGTAAGGTATTTTTTGTAGTGCGCCTTGCTTGGTAATGTAATGCTAAATGAGATGGGCAAGGCGCAGAATCCGGGTGGTCTACTGGAAGATGCAGCAAAAAAAGAATACGTTTTCACAAAATAAGATTGACTTTTTTCAAAACTCTTATTATCATATAAAACATATTTAATTACTATGAAATAAGGAATGATAAAAAGTTCTGTTACACAGATGACGTTGAGCAGCTTACAGGACTGGCAGCGGGCAGACTTTTTTCAGAAGGAGGGGACGGGTACATGTCCATCAAGAAGATCGCAGAAAAGGCAGGGGTTTCACCGGCGACGGTTTCCAGAGTTTTGAATAATCCCAATTATAAATGTTCTGTTTCCGGACTCAGGGACAAGATATGGAAAACAGCTATCGAGATGAATTATGTGCCCAACGAGGCGGCCCGGAATCTGAAAAAAGGCGTTTCCGCAAAGCAGGAGAAAACCTGGTACATCAATATCCTGATGACAAGAACCGATTCTTCCACAACGGATCCGTTTTTTGCGGAGCTCCTTCGGGTGATCGAAAGTGAGATTCATGATAAAAACTGCATTCTTTCCAAAGTATGGTATATGTCTGTGTTTTCCGATGACCGGAAGTGCCGAAGGGAGAATCTTGACCGGCTGATCGACGGAATGTATGACGAGGTGGAAGGGAAAAGGGACGGACTGATCATCATCGGCAGATGTAATAAAGAGGCTTTGAAGAAGCTGAATAAGAAGTATAAGAGTGTGGTATCGGTGAACCGGAATTCTACCAATTATGAAGTGGATGAGGTCCTTTGTGATGGGAAAAAGATCGCAGCAGCGGCAGTGGAATATCTGATCTTCCTGGGGCATAAAAATATCGGTTATATTGGCCAGTGTCACAGCGAGGACCGGTATAACGGGTATCTGGAAACACTGAAGAAGCATGATCTGGATGTGATACCGGAGTATGTTATCGAAACAAAGCAGACTGAGGCCGAGGGTTATGAGGCCATGGAAAAGTTCTTCCAGTCGGACGACATGCCAACCGGAATCTACTGTGCCAATGATATTTCAGCAATCGGAATGCTGAAGTGCCTGAATAAATTTCGGAACCGGTATTATATGCCTTCGATCATATCCAGCGATGATATACAGGAGGCACAGTTTACCAGACCGATGCTGACAACGGTGAGCTTGCCCAAGGAGGATATGGGAAAATTTGCATTATACCTGCTGCTGGACCGGCTGAAGGGCGGGCATTCCGGTATTGTGCGAATGGAGCTGGAAGGCAGACTGATGATACGGAACAGCTGCAGCAGTGTGGAGGACAGTATGTGGAGCGATTATTGTATCTGAGTGTTGCGGATGCGCAGATATAGTGACAGACAGGATGCGGATGCACTATGACCAGAGTATTTCGTGAAAACGTTTTCAGATATTCCTATTTAATTAATGGGAATAATATGGTTTAATGTATTCAATTCAAACAAAAAATTACAGAACCACAGTAAACGGAAAGAACAGGTATGATTTGACAGCGAAATGAAGCAGTTACATTGGTGGGAAAAAGATTTCCAAATAAAAATGTGGTTGTAAAGGAGTACACAGATTATGAAAAGAAAACGCATCGCAGGTGTCTGTATCACACTGGCAGCAGTGGTACTGGCAGGAACTTTTGCAGTATCGGGAAACAATACAAAGGATAAAAATCATGTGGAGATCATCAATGTGTCCTATGATCCGACCAGAGAATTTTATGAAGCATATAATAAGATTTTTTCAAAATATTGGAAAGAGGAAACAGGTCAGAGTGTGGATGTGATCCAGTCTCATGGCGGTTCCGGAAAGCAAGCCCTTGAGATTTCCAACGGACTTCCTGCAGATGTGGCGACACTTGCTCTGGAATATGATATTGATGCGATCCGGAATGCCGGTCTGATCGACAAGGGCTGGATCGATGAATATCCGGATGACAGTGCTCCTTATACTTCCACCATTGTATTTCTTGTTCGGAAGGGAAATCCAAAGAATATCCAAGATTGGGATGATCTGACAAAGGATGGTGTGGGGGTGATCACTCCCAATCCGAAAACCTCCGGTGGTGCCCGCTGGAATTATATGGCAGCCTGGGCTTATGCCAATGAGAAATATAACGGCAACGAGACAGAGATGAAAGCCTTTATCAAGAAGCTTTACAAAAATGTCCTGGTTCTGGATTCCGGAGCAAGAGGTGCCACAACCTCTTTCGTGGAAAACGGGCAGGG
Organism: Ruminococcus sp. SR1/5; assembly: GCF_000209835.1. Lineage (NCBI taxonomy): Bacteria > Bacillati > Bacillota > Clostridia > Eubacteriales > Oscillospiraceae > Ruminococcus > Ruminococcus sp. SR1/5. The sequence goes on from NC_021014.1 coordinate 2,525,420, forward strand.
TGATGTGCTGATCGCCTGGGAAAATGAAGCGTTTCTTTCTGTAAGGGATAATCCGGATGATTACGAGATCGTAACGCCGGGCATCAGTATCCTGGCACAGCCATCCGTTGCTGTTGTAGATGAAAATGTGAAAAAGCATGATAATGCAGAAGCTGCGAAAGCATATCTGAAATATCTGTATTCCGATGAAGCTCAGGAGCTGATCGCGGAGAATTACTATAGGCCGGTTGATCAGACGATCCTGAAAAAGCATGCAGATACTTTTGATCTGAAGGTGAAGCTGACAACAATCAAAGATTTCGGCGGCTGGGATGCAGTTCAGAAAAAGCATTTCGCAGACGGCGGAGTGTTTGATGAGATCTATGAAGAGTAGAAGAGCCTGAGATTTTGTAACAGACCAGAGAGTTGTAGAAGAGTCAGAGATTTGCAACAGACCGGGAATTTGTAACAGACCAGAAACTTAGAATAGAAAAGCGGGGAGACAGAAATGAAGAAACAACAGAGTAAACGTGTGATACCAGGCTTTGGACTGACAATGGGAGTGACTTTGGCGATGCTGAGTATCGTAGTTCTGATCCCTCTTGCGTCTCTGACAGTATACTCGGCGCGGCTGGGTTTTCGGGAATTTATTGAGGTGATCACACGGCCGAGGGTTTTGTCCGGATTCTATGTAAGCTTTATTACCGCATTTGCGGCCACAGTGATCAATGCTATTATGGGACTGGTCCTTGCGTGGGTGCTGGTAAGATATGATTTTCCGGGAAAAAGGATCATGGATGGAATGATCGAGCTGCCTTTCGCACTGCCGACTGCAGTTGCCGGTATCTCACTGACATCCCTGACATCCGATAAAGGTCTGGTGGGAAGCTTTTTTGCAAATTTCGGTATTAAGATCGCATATACCAAGATCGGTATCACGGTGGCATTGATCTTTGTGGGAATCCCTTTTGTAGTCAGGGCCATTCAGCCGGTTCTGGAGAAGCTGGACGGTTCTTATGAGGAGGCGGCTCGTGTCATGGGTGCAAAGCCATTCACCGTTTTTCGCAGAGTTATTCTTCCTGAGCTTCTGCCGGCAATGCTTTCCGGGGCGGGACTTGCCTTCGGACGTTGCCTGGGAGAATACGGAAGCGTTGTTTTTATCGCAGGAAACAAGCCTTATTATACAGAGATCACGCCGCTGATCATCATGTCAAAGCTTCAGGAGTTTGACTATGAAAGCGCAACAGCTATCGCACTGGTTACACTGGCAGTATCATTCCTGATCCTGTTTGGTGTGAATCTGGTGCAGGCAAGAAATACGAAACGTATCAGAGGGAGGGATGCATAATGGATGAAAAAAGAAGCAGGCTTCCGGGCCGGTGAAATGGATCCTTATCGGGATTTCCGTGATCTTTCTTTTTGTGATGCTGGTACTGCCTCTGGTGGTTGTTGTAACCCAGGCGCTGAGCAAGGGCTGGCAGTGCTACGTGCAGGCGGTGACAGATGAGTACACGCTGAAAGCGCTGAAGCTGACCATTGGGGCGACGGCTGCGGCTGTTGTATGCAACACGATCTTTGGTCTGTGTGCGGCATGGGCAATGACCAGATTTCATTTTCGGGGAAAAAAGCTTCTTACCACTTTGATCGATGTTCCGGTTACAGTATCACCGGTTATCGCAGGTCTTATCTATATCCTGGTTTTTGGAAAGCAGAGTCCTCTTTATTCTGTTCTTGAAAGTGCAGGGATACAGATCGTGTTTGCAGTTCCTGGAATTGTCCTGGCAACGATCTTTGTCACATTTCCATTTGTGTCCAGAGAGATCATACCGGTTCTGGAATCCATAGGGTCCGATGAGGAAGAGGCGGCAGCATTGATGGGAGCAAAAGGCTGGACGATTTTTACCAAGGTGACATTTCCACATATCAAGTGGGCATTTCTCTATGGTGTTGTGCTGTGTACAGCCAGAGCCATGGGAGAGTTTGGAGCTGTGTCCGTACTGTCCGGACATCTCCGTGGAAAAACAAATACACTTCCGCTTCATGTGGAAATTCTTTATAACGAATTCCAGTATGTTCCGGCATTTGCGGTTTCTTCGATCCTGGTGATCCTGGCGGTGATCCTTCTGATCGCAAGAAATGTTCTGGAGCATAAAGGAAAGGGGGAAAAAGGCGATGTACGTTGAGTTAAAAAATATCAATAAAACATATGGGGATTACAAGGCATCTGATAACGTAAGCTTTGGTATCGAAAAGGGGAAGCTGATCGGTCTTCTGGGGCCCAGCGGAAGCGGAAAAACTACGATTCTCCGTATGATCGCCGGTCTGGAGCAGCCGGACAGCGGTGAGATCATCATCGACGGAAGAGTGGTCAATGATGTGCCTGCCAGCGAGCGAGGCATTGGATTTGTGTTCCAGAATTATGCTCTTTTCCGGTATATGACGGTGTATGATAATATTGCATTTGGCCTGAAGGTGCAGAAGGCGGACAAGAAGTATATTAAGCAGAGGGTTATGGAACTGGTAGAGCTAATCGGGCTGAAGGACCTGGAGAAAAGATATCCGAGTCAGCTGTCCGGTGGTCAGAGACAGCGAGTTGCTTTTGCCCGGGCTCTGGCTCCGAATCCGCAGCTTCTCCTTCTGGATGAGCCTTTTGCGGCGATCGATGCAAAGATCCGTACGGAGCTTCGAAGCTGGCTGAAGGATATGATCGAGAAGCTGGGGATCACCAGCATTTTTGTTACTCATGATCAGGATGAGGCTATTGAGGTGGCGGATGAAATTATTATTACCAACCGTGGACGGATCGAGCAGAAGGGAACTCCACTGGAGGTTTATCAGAATCCGGATACTGCGTTTACGGCGGGATTTTTCGGGCAGACTTCTGTGATCGATGATTATCAGGTGTTCAATCACTTCGAGGAAGTTCCGGGAGGCGAAAAAGCCATTGTCCGTCCGGAGTTTGTAAAAGTGACAAAGAAGAACGAGGAGCAGAAATATAAAAGCTCCGCAACAGAGGGCATCGTAGAACGAGTCGCGTTCCGCGGCAGCAGCCTGGAACTGAAAGTCCGTGTAGGAAACACCACACTCAGCGCCAGAAGAAGCCTTGACGAAGAACCCGTCCGGGAAGGCGAAGTTGTGGATGTGTTTGTGCAGAGGATTTTTGTAACAAAGGGAAATGAGGCAGTACTGCTACATAATACAGCTATGGTTGAGGATTGGTTAGTGATATAAAAAATGCCGCGGGAGCGGCATTTTTTTATGAGCAAGTAGCGTTAGCGGATTGCGAATATCATATGATGTGGCCGCGGAGTGGCATTTTTTTATGAGCAAGTAGCGCTAGCGGATTGCGAATATCATATGATGTGGCCGCGGAGTGGCATTTTTTTATATATGTGAAATTTTTACACCGTAATATTCTGCAAGAGAATCCACCAGATCATCACGGATTTTTTTGTGGTCATTGCCATCCAGGGACATGACACAGGATACCATCTGACGTTTTTTGTCAACGACGCAGTATTGGCCGTAATTGCCGGACAGGATCAGTGTATCTTCCATAGGTCCCATATATATGAAATATCCATAACCATAGCTCTGGTAATCCGGATGCTCCGTCAGTGGATTGTAAGAATCGATATGTTTCTGACAGGCATCAATCACGAATTTTTTTGGGACGATCTGTTTTCCGTTCAGGGAACCCTCATGCAGAAGCAGATGTCCAAAACGAGCCAATTCATCAATCGTCAGATACAGTCCGTTAGCTGCCATACAATGTCCCTGAGGGCAGAGGGTCCAGTCCGGATTCGGAATGCCAACCGGTTCAAAGAAACGATATCGCAGATAATTCAGCAGACCCGTTCCGGATTTCTCTTCCAGAAGAACAGATAAAATATAGGAACAAAAATTGCTGTACACAAAATGAGTACCAGGTGTATATGGAAAAGAATCATTCTGAAAGAAATATCTCACCCAGTCCTTTTCTCTGTATCGCTCTGGTCCATCGCAGAAAAAGAGCGGATCTTTCTGACCGGATGACATGGTAAGAAGATCACGGATCTTTATCTTGTACAGATTTTCAGAAGGGTCGGAAGGGAAATATTTTTCAAACCAAGGATAAATGTATTCATCAAGAGTGATCAGTCCTTCACGTTCTGCGATACCTGCGGCCATTGCAACAAAAGGCTTGCTAATAGACCATATATTTAAACGGGTTTTGACCGGAAAAAGTCTAAATTCTTCTTTTAGAAGATCATTTTTATATATCTGTGCGTAGATGATATTGGAATGATGTTGCTTTGATTTCTCAAGAAAAATATCTAAAATTTCCTGCATGATAATCCCCCCCTGAAATTATTATTCGTAAAAAAGATCAAAGTCTGAATAAAGTTCTTCTAGGTCATGAAGTCGTGTACTGATGGATTTGCACCTGGTTTTGCGGATTTTTGCAACAATACTGTCAAACAGACAATAGAGGCATGAGAAGGAGTTAAATCCCATTTCATTGAGATTGATCTCTATAATGATAGCGTGGTCTGCCAGCGCCCATGCCGGTGATGAAATGCTGTCTGTGATGGCGAGTATCTTTGCACCATGATTTTTGGCAATCTGTGCATATTTCAGAGACCATTTGGTATAGCGGGCAAAAGAGATCAGAAGAACAACTGTATCCTCGGATGCTTCTGTGAGATATTCGAAATTGGAATCGTAAAATTCGTGAACCACCTTGGTATTTCCAAGAAGCTGATTCAACAGAGTTCCCATCCAGAGAGCGGCACTGTAGGAAGAGCGTGCACCAACAATGAGGCGTTTTTTGGCATTGCTCAGATGGGTAACAATCTGATCCATATCTTCCTGATTCAGATGAGATGCCCAGCTTTCCATGGAATGGAGTTCATTGGCAATGATGTTTTGATAAAAATTTCCGCTATCCAGCAGTGAATCGTCTTTTATAACCGTAGGAACGGAAAGAATATCATTCTGTACAGTACGCTGCATTTCAGAAAAACTTTCAAATCCCAGGGAATAGGCAAGGCGTATGATAGTGGTTTCGCTTACGGAAATTTCCTTGCTGAGTTTCGCAAGGGTGGAATAACTGAATGAATCAAGGTGTTGTAATATATATTCGGCAACTTTCTTCTGACCGGCAGAAAGGAAAGATACTTTTTCACGGATCAACTGTTCTATTTTCATGAAAACCTCCTGTACTGTACGATTAGTATAATAAATTATAACAGGTGTAAAGTTTGATTACAATATAATGGAGTAAAAAATTCTTCTTAACATAAAAAAGATGTAAATAATGCACAAATTAAAGTGTGTATTTTTAATAATATTGTCAATAGAAATCTTGAAACCTAGATGTTAATATAGCATTAAATAATTCATATGACGTCAGAAAAAGAATTAATTGCACTATTAATATTAAAGTCAATAAAAAAGGGGGGCTTTTATGTCGTCAACAGTAAAGGAAATAAAAGAAAAAACAGGTTACCTGAAACGAAGTGATCTTTATACAATCGGTGTAGGACAGGCGATTGGATCGGGTGTTCTGACACTGATCGGACCGGCAATTCTTTTGACTGGTCAGTCAGCATGGTTGGCATATGTAGCTGCATGTATCTGGGGATTTATGATGATTGCACCAATTCCATGGATTACATCTACACTGAAACTTGGAGGAGGATTTTATTCTCTGGTAGGAGATATGGCCGGCAAACGAGTTGCCGGTATGTATGCAGTAGGATTTTTGCCACAGACGATCAATCTGGCGACTTATGGTGTGGCAATTGGTATGTATGCAAATTCCCTGTGGCCGCAGATTAATGCGAAATGGTTTGGAATTGCAGCCCTGAGTGTGTTCTTTGCCATCAATCTGTGTGGTGTGGATGTAATGGCGAAGGTACAGAAAATTCTGGTTACCCTGCTGTTTGTTGCACTTGGTCTGTTTATTGTTCTGGGATGCCTCCAGCTGAAAAATCCGGTGTTTGAGTTTACAGCACCAGACTTTTTCTCCAATGGTCCATCCGGATTCTTTTCCGCAATCATGCTGTATGTATATTCAACAAACGGATATTCCTGCATTATGAATTATGGTAAACAGGCAAAAGAGGCACATAAAGATATTCCAAAGGCACTTCTGTACTGTATTCCGACACTGATGGTTATATATGGCGGTGTTGCAATTGTAGCAAGTGGTGTGCTTCCTCTGGATCAGGTAGCCGGACAGCCGCTTACCCTGGTTGCAAAAAATATTTTAAATCCGGCACTTTTCACAGTATTTATGATTGGTGGTCCGGTACTTGCACTGTCTTCATCCATTAATTCAACAATTTCCAATAACTGTATTCCGGTTGCACAGTCCTGTAAAGATGGATGGCTTCCGAAATCATGGGCAGCTCAGAACAGAAGAGGGGCTTACTGGAAACTGATGACATTTACTTATCTTATGGGAATATTACCTGTGTTACTGGACTTTTCTATCAGTGATGTTGTAAATAATATTATGCTTCTGGCATCAGCATTGGCATTTCTGCAGATTTATGCGTATTTCCAGCTTCCGAAAAAACATGCAGAAGCATGGGAAAAATCACCAATGCATATTTCTAACGGAAAATATTATTTCCTCTGCTGTTTGAGCCTGTTTGCATATATCTGCATTTTTTATCAATTCTTGCAGAAGCCTGAAACTTCCGGTAGTAATCATCAGTCTGATAGCCATTGTAGTATGCATGGCTTACGGATGGTTTAGAAGTGTAAGTCCTGATGTAAAGATGGAAACAAGTGTGTGGGAGGATTAATGTTTATGAATAAAGACCAGAACCTGATCAATGAATTTGCTATCAAAACTTTAAAAGAAAATCTCAATGTTATGTATGCGCAGATATGGCGTGAAGGACAGTTAACGGCAGAATATAAAAGAATGCCGGTCAAGACACGCCTTAACACCTGGTCTGCCTGCAAGGGTGTTGTGTCCTGTGCGGCAGGAATCGCACTTGATGAAGGGCTGATTCGACTTGATGAGAAGATTGTGGATATTTTTCCAGAGTATGCACCGGAGAATCCGGAAGGATATCTGGGGGATGTAACGCTGGAAAATATGCTGACAATGACTACAGGTTTGGAAAGCTCTCTGTTTTTCTGTGACTGGCCGGAGCGTTACACAACTCCGGACTGGATCCGATATTTCTTCGAGAATGCGAAAGTGATAAAAAAACCGGGAACAGAATGGCTGTACAGCAATTTTAATACTTATATGATCAGCTGCGCGATTGAAAAACGTGCGGGAGTTAATCTTCTGGAATATTTGAGAAATCGCTTTTTTGAGCCGCTGGGAATTGGAAATCCAGACTGGACTTTGTGTCCGAAAGGGCATGTGCATGCGGCGAATGGACTTTATGTGAATATTGATGAGTTTACCCGGTATGGACAGATGATTCTTCACAAGGGAAATTATAATGGAAAACAGCTGGTGCCAGAGTCGTACATGAAGATGGCAACGTCCAATCTGGTGGATAATTCAGTGGCAGGAAGTCCGGGAAATCTTTATTCCGGTTTTGGATATGGATATCAGTTTGTAATGAATCCGGAAGCCGGTTCCTATCGATCCGATGGAAATTATGGTCAGTTCTGCCTGGCATTTCCGGATAAAGATGTAGTAGTAACTGTGATGTCACTGGAGGGGGATTTCCAGAAAATAGGAAATCATCTATGGACGACAGTGATTCCGGAATTATAAGAATTCTGTCTGGCAAATCAGACAGTGTAAGAGGGCTTAAATCTTTCTGGCTTGACATTGGTCAGAAACCGTTTTATACTCCTGTCTTTGACAGTTGCTAAACAAAAAAATCGCTGTACCTTTTGATTTTACTGGGGTTCGGCGATTTTTTTGTGTCGTTTTGGAATATAGTA
>NC_021014.1:2534340-2704427 GCF_000209835.1 Ruminococcus sp. SR1/5
GTTGAGGGGAGTGTCAAGCCATTGTAGAAACTGCCGAATTTCACCAAAAGCCCTGATTCGGCGAAAAATATCATAGCAGGAATAATTTTTATAATGTATACTATATTTGTTAGGGAATCCAGATATACCACAAAGCAGAAAGGAAAAAAGCGTATGAGAAGAAATTGGAAAAAAGCTTTATGTGGCATTTTGACAGGTTTTATGCTTGCAACGGCGGCACCAGCTGCGGTTCCGGAGTTGATCAGTGCGACAGAAGTACAGGCGGCGATAAACGTAGCAACGCCGGCTATGTCTTCTATTAAGATCTCCGGCAGGAATAAGATTATTTTCAGCTGGAAACAGGTAAAAGGAGTTGCCGGATACCGGGTATACCGCAAGACCGGAAACAGCGGATGGAAAGCAGTAAAAACCCTCACAGGAAGCAAAAATGTTACGTTTACCGATACAAAAGTAAGTACCGGAGTAAGCTATACTTACACAGTGAGAGCTTACCGGAAATCCGGAAAAAATACGATCTGGAGTAGATATAATGAAAAAGGTCTGACAGCAATCGCAGGTCTGAATTATCTCACCCTGAATAAGACCAGCCTGACACTGGCATCGAAAAAACTTATACACTGAAGATCAAAGGCACCAGTCTGAAACCGTCATGGAAGAGCAGCAACACAAATGTTGTCAAGATAACTTCTGTCGGAAAGATCACCGCGGTAAAAACAGGAACAGCGGTTATCACAGCGACTCTTGGTGGCAGAAAATTCACCTGCAAGGTTACTGTAAAGAATCCGACCTCGGCTAATACCAGATTGACGCAGAATTATAGCAAATTGAAAAAATACATCAGTCAGAAAGGCAAATATACTGAAGACGGAAATCAGTTTATAAATGTCAAAGTAGATAAAGAAAGTACTCTGATGATCGGTTATCTGAAGAAAGAAGATAAGATAGATATTGGGATGATGCTCTCTATGCCTTCAGATGGAATCCTTGCCGGACTGGATATTATCGGAAACTGTGTGAAATCTGATACGGTCAGTGTGAAGTCCGCCCTGTCTACAAATGAAGTCTTTCTGCTGGTGACTTCTTCTACAAAAGCATCTGCTTATAAAGGTCAGAATCTGACTTTCTTGTATACAAACGGAAAAAAGCGATGACAGATCTGCAGGATTCTTCCAATATTATGATGAAAGCGACAATGAAAGTAGCAAATGATTATCTGAAAAAGAATTTAAATCTGACAATGAAAGATCTGGGATTCACTGCTTATAAATAACAGTAACATCCTATGATGATGCCGTTAATAAAATTCGGTTGACAAATTAGTATAGAAAGCATAAGATGATAGTAGCTAAGAAATGTGATGAAATTCAAACATTGGCAAAAACGAAAACCCCGGAAGTCTCGCACACTTCCGGGGTTTTCTATGCCGTTATGTAAGGGGGCTTAAGCCTTTCAGGCTGTTACTGCCTGTCGTTTCTGTCCAGCCATTTGCGAATATAGTAGCTAACTATATCCGCCGTAACAGAAACAAAAAATGTGATGATTAATTCGCACACTGGACTTCACCTCCTTTCTGCTGGAGGGTTGGCAGCATTAACAGTGTACTATAGTTTAGAACAAATTGGAACTATTGTGAGAAAATTTAATACTCTTGACATTGATCATAATTCGTCTTATACTAACTCATGTAAATAACAGGGGAGCTTGTGATGGCAGGCTGAGAGGAAGTCTTCAACTTCGACCCTTATACCTGATTTGGATAATGCCAACGTAGGAACGTATAAGATGAATTTACGGGAGATACTTTGGTGTATCTCCTTTTTATTGGATGCGGATGTTTTTATCCGATTGAATACGTAAGATCAGGATTTACAGGGAAGGGATCAAGAGCGAATGCTTTTAACCCCGGTATCGACAATTGAATATTGGGAAATTTGAGAGTGAACTGAGTTCATGAAGGGGTGCACCACCGCGGGTGTATTTCTTTGTGAACTCTTTTTATTGATGAATAGCTTTTGAAGTTTCCGGAAAGGAGAGATCATGATCACAGTAAATGGTGAAAGCAGAACATTGGAAAAGCCGGTGACAGTAACAGAATATCTGGAAGCATGTAACTATGTTCCGGTGCAGGTTGTAGTAGAGCTGAATGAAGAGATCATTAAGAGAGACACTTATGATACAACAGTACTGAAAGATGGCGATGTTGTGGAGATTCTGCAGTTTATGGGCGGCGGAAGCTGCTGATGTCGCTATAGAGATAAAATTAGGTATATATACCACGGCAGTAACTGACAGATAAGTTACTGAAAAAATGCAAATGAAGAATGATCTGGCAGAAGAAGGCGCTGGTTATAAATCGGTGGAAATATTTTCTGCAAACAGACATAAAGAAAGGTGGACATAAAAAATGACAACAGCAAACACAAATGAAGACAAACTGATCCTGGGAGGCCATGAGTTTACTTCCCGTTTTATCCTTGGTTCCGGAAAATTTTCTCTGGAGCTTGTAAAAGCATGTATTGAAAAAGCAGGAACTCAGATCGTAACACTTGCCCTGCGCCGTGCAAATGAGGGTGGACTTGCGAACATTCTGGACTATGTGCCGAAGGATGTTACTCTTCTTCCGAATACATCAGGAGCCAGAAATGCAGAGGAAGCAGTTCGTATCGCAAGACTTTCCCGCGAGCTTGGTTGTGGAGATTTTGTAAAGATCGAAGTTATCCATGATTCCAAATATCTTCTTCCGGATAACTATGAGACCATCAAGGCAACAGAGATCCTTGCAAAAGAGGGCTTTGTAGTTATGCCATACATGTATCCGGATCTGAATGCAGCCAGAGATCTGGTGAATGCAGGAGCTGCCTGTGTAATGCCACTTGGCTCTCCAATCGGTTCCAACAAAGGAATCTGTACAAAAGAATTCATCCAGATCCTTATCGACGAGATCGACCTTCCGATCATCGTGGACGCAGGAATCGGCCGCCCGTCACAGGCATGTGAGGCTATGGAAATGGGTGCTGCAGCAGTTATGGCAAATACAGCCATTGCAACTGCAGGAGACGTCCGTGTTATGGCGGAAGCCTTTAAGAAAGCTATTGAGGCAGGAAGAAGTGCATATCTTTCCGGTATGGGAAGAACTCTGGAGAGAGGTGCAAGTGCATCCTCACCGCTGACCGGATTTCTTCATGAGTAAAATTGATAAATGAATGATTGAACGCAGAACACTAAGCGGGGGACAGGCACTGCCTGTGTAGTGAAACACAGGTATTGTCTGGTTTCAATCGAAATTGAGTTTACAGATATGCAGCAGTGAGGACCAGAGTATTGCTGCAATATATGAGAGGAGCGACATAAGAGTAATGGCAGAGACAGTACAGGCCAGTCAGCAGGACGGCCATTTTAATGAAAGTATCGTAAATGAAGAAATTCTGGAAGATATGAAAAAGAACCGTATCGATCACATGAAGTACCTTCCGGATATGGAACAGCTGGAAGAATCTGATGTAATGGATCAGGTTATTTCCGCAATGAACGCATATGATTATGATAAGTACACAGAAGCGGATGTACGGAGAGCGCTTGCTCATGACAACCGTACACCGGAGGATTTTAAAGCACTGCTTTCACCGGCAGCGCTGCCTCTTTTGGAAGAAATCGCACAGGCTGCACGGATCGAAACAAGGAAACATTTCGGAAACAGCATCTGTATGTTCACACCGATCTACATTGCAAACTACTGTGAGAATTACTGCATCTACTGTGGATTTAACTGCCACAATAAGATCCGCCGTGCACAGCTGAACGAAGAAGAGATCGAGAAGGAAATGGCAGCGATCGCCGAGACTGGTCTGCAGGAGATCCTGATCCTTACCGGCGAGAGCAAAACCAAATCCAATGTGGAGTACATCGGAAAAGCCTGTGAGATCGCGCGAAAATATTTCAAGGTGATCGGCCTTGAGGTTTATCCGATGAATTCCGATGAATATGCATATCTTCATAAATGCGGCGCAGATTATGTGACGGTTTTCCAGGAGACTTATAATTCTGACAAGTATGAAACTCTGCATCTGGCAGGACATAAGAGGATTTTCCCATACAGACTGAATACCCAGGAGCGTGCACTGAAGGGTGGCATGCGAGGGGTTGGTTTTGCGGCTCTTCTGGGACTGGATGATTTCCGCAAGGATGCTTTTGCGACAGGATACCACGCATATCTTCTGCAGAGAAAATATCCACATGCAGAGATCGCTTTTTCCTGCCCGAGACTTCGTCCGATCATCAACAACGACAGGATCAACCCGAAGGATGTCCACGAACCGCAGCTTCTCCAGGTAGTTTGTGCATATCGTCTGTTTATGCCGTTTGCAAGTATTACTGTATCCACCAGAGAATGTGAGCGTGTCCGTGACAACCTGGTAAATATCGCAGCAACCAAGATCTCTGCAGGTGTCAGCACAGGAATCGGAAGCCATGTGGATGATATTGAGGATAAAGGTGATGATCAGTTTGAGATTTCCGACGGAAGGTCTGTGGACGAAGTCTTCAACGCCCTGAAAGACCACGGCCTGCAGCCGGTGATGAATGACTACATCTATCTGTAATACGATTATCAAATAACAACACAGCCGTCAGGGGATAACTTCTGTGGAATATGTGGAAAACCACCCGCCCGAAAAGGTGATTTTTTAGGGCGGGTGTGGATAAGTGTTTCAGAAAAATGAATGCAGAAAATTTTTTGTCAAACAGAGGGGATCACTGGAAGAATTTGTCGGCAGAGTAAGGATGATTTTTCAGTTCAGGTCTGATAAAATGAATATAGTAAGGAGGATTACAGAGAGCATTAAGATTTACAGAAGATAAAAAGTCAGTGTAAAATTTACAAAAGCATTTTCAAGGCACATCAGATAACAATACTGAACTAAAAAAGAGGTGCCCTATGGCAAATGCAAAACATGAAGATGCTGTTATGAAAATGGGTGTTGACTATTTTCGTGATACGATTCTGAAAAGTCTCGGAATTGATTATGATTTTGTGGAGGTTGGTCCGACTGAGCTGGTAGAGCTTACTATTCATTCAATGTATATGGATTTTACCTTTCTCACAAAACAGGGATTTTATATTCATATAGAATTTCAGACAACAGACAAGGGGGAAGAGGATTTACGAAGATTTCTTGCCTATGATGCGGTATATTCACATAAGACTGGAAAGAATGTTATTACATACGTGATTTATTCCGGAGGAATCCGGTCAGTAAAGGCTGAATTGAACATGGGCTTGTTTACTTATCGTATTCAGCCAGTTTATCTTAAAGAGAAAAATGCAGATGAGGTTTTTGTCAGAATGAAAGAAAAGCAGCTGCATGGAGAAGAACTGACCAAAGAAGATTATGCAATCTTGTCATTAACACCATTAATGTCAGGCTCTATGCAGATGAAGGATAAGATCAGAGAAGCAATCATTCTGGCAAAAAGAAATACAGATCTAACCGCAGAGAAAACAACAGCAATGTTATATACATTGGCAGATAAATTTCTGGATAATGCAGATTTGGACGAAATAAAGGAGGTCGTTGCGATGACGAGAATTGGTCAGATGTTATTAGATGAGGGAATGGAACGTGGAATGGAACGTGGAATAGAACGTGGTATGGAACGTGGATTTCAGTTGACAAAATATCTGATGGATAAAGGTCGCATGGATGACCTGAAGCGTGCTATGGAGGATGAAGACTATCGTAAAAAACTTCTGGAGGAGTTGGATTTACAAAATAATAGCAGATAAGGATACACGCCCCGGAAGGTTCTTCCGGGGCGTGTATAGAGACAAAGAGATTATTTTACAACAATGGATTTTGTCTTTGACCATTTGCCGTAATATTTTTTGAAATTGGCATTTCTGTATGCACGGACTCGAACGTAATATCGTTTTTGGCGTTTCAATCTGGATACAGTAATGCTGGTCTTGGTGTTGCCGGTGAGCGTTCTGGTTACCGGTTTTTTGAAGTTTTTGTATAAACTGTACTGTATCTGATAACCACTGGTGCCGGAAGTTTTTTTCCAGGAAGCACGGAAATACTGTTTGCCGGATTTCAGGGCCGGTGCGGATGCAGTTAGTACTTTGATTGGCAGAACGGTTACGGCTTTTGGAGTGGACCATTTGCTGTAACAGTTAGTTGCATACATTTTGCATGCCCGGATACGTAAATAGTAGGTTTTACCTGGAGTAAGATTTTTATACGTAAAAGTCGGTGAAGAGTTTCCGGAAAAATATTGTGTTCCATGATAAGAAGAAAAATTTCTGCTTTCATCCAAATCTAATTCGTATCGAACTTCGGAATCAGAAGATTTTTTCCAGGATACTTTTACAGTGTTTTTTCCAGGAGAAACCGTAAGTACCGGGGTTGCTGGAGCTTTATCAAGAGCAACAAATTTAGCCCCCAGATTTTTGGCAACGTATTCTAACTGCAAATATTTATAACCATAAATAATTTTCAGGTTTGAGCAGCCTTTTACAGAAGTTTTAGCAATGGAAGGGTAACGTTTGCAAATACCATAATTAGGATCGGTAAATAAAAAAGTAATGGATCTTAAACTTTTGCAGCCGATAAATTCTTCGTTTTCTATAGTATTAAAATCTTTACTCAGGACAATACTTTGTAAACTGGAACAATTATAAAATGCTCTTCGCCCCATGTGAAATACGCCGTGAGGAAGAGAAATGTTTTTTAGTTTACTGCATCCACTAAAAGTTTCTTCACCAATATCAGGGTTATCAGGCAAAGTCAAAGATGTAAGATTTTTACAGTTTTTGAACGCTCTATCGCTGATAGAATATCCTTGAGTATTGGATATAATAACTTTCTTTAAATTTGTGCATCCGTTAAAAGCATCTTTTCCGACTTTCCCTGAAAATCTAATATTTTCCAAATTACTGCAGTTTTGAAATGCTGCATCTTTTATATCACAGAAAGTATTAGCTGGAAACTGAACCTTTTTCAGATTTGTACAGCTTTTAAATGCGGCCTCTTGTAATATTTGAATGCTGGATGGTAAATTCACTTCTGACAAATCAGAACACATATAGAATGCGTTATTACCAATTACCTCGATAGTGTTTGAAAAGGTAATATTTTTTAACTTGGAACAGTTTTTAAAAGAGTTATTGCCAATACAGTTAAGCGAGTTTCCTTTTTTGAATATAACAGTTTCCAGGCTGGTACAATTTTGAAAAACAGAGTCAGTTAATCCATAGTAATATTCTTTATCATAAGTATATTTACGAGAATAATAATATTTGTCATTGAGAGAACCGGAAACTGAAGCGGATTTTAAATTTGTACAACCTTCAAAAGTGGATTTTCCAAGGTGAGTTACAGAATTTGGAATGTCAATATTTTTGAGGCTGCTACAGTCTTTAAAAGCTTGTTCATCAATGGAAGTTAATGTTTCCGGAAAAGTTATATTTTGTAAATTTTTGCAGTTCATAAAAGCAGTTGATGAGATCTCTGTTAATTTCTGGGATAGTTTAATTTCCTTTAGCGAATTACAGTCCTTAAAGGCAGAACTGCTGATAAGAGTTACACTGTCAGAAAGAGATACATTTGTTAAAGCTGAAAAACCCAGAAAACAGATGTTGCCAATGGACGTTATTTCGTCGGAAACATGTATGGTTTTAATAAATTGACTATATTGAGCACCACTTCCTGTTACAATGCGACGGATATCATTATCTGCGTTAATAGAGCCTTCTCCATAGAAGAATAAATTGCCATTTTCAAAGAGTGTCCATTTAACAGAAGAAGATCCGGAAGATTTTTCCTTCACCGGATTCTTACTCTCCGGTACCGTAACCTCATAATCCACCGGAACCAACGGTCTTGGAGTAGGAGTAGGTGTAGCGGTAATTTGGTCTTTCAGAGCGTTGGTGTATTCATCTTTCAGGTAAAAACGATTGTAGAGCTGATAAAATTTTGCCAGTACATCCAGGATACCTCTGCGAATATTGATCTGGCCATCGCAGAGATTTTTCCAGCTTTCCGCATTTTTAACGCCCTCACGGTAAAAGATATCAGCAAAAGCCCGGTTCAGGGCACCACCGGAAGTAACGCCGGAGATGTAGGATTTTGCGATATTATTTGCGTATATCTGGAAAGTAGTATATCCCTGGAAGCATTTTACAAAAGCATTGGCGTTTTCTGTATTTTTATACCGCGCATATGTATAGGAAGAACTGGTCAGGGCAGTATTAAAATAACAGTCCATAGTATAAAGCAGGGACAACTTCAGGTTGTCAGAGTTGATACTGGACGTGTTGAACAAAATATCCATGGCACTGGAACCATAACTTAAGGCTTTCAGTGCAGGATTCTGTTTGCTTAATTCACTGATCATAGTTTCTGTACACTTTTTCATAGCTGCAGATGCACTCTGGCTTCGCAGGTAACTGACATCGATGGACTGAGAACCAAGCTGGGCAAGGATCGCGTCGCAGGCTTCGACAAAAGCGGTATTGGAAGAGCCGGCATTTCGTGCTTTCTGGATGAGAAGGATACGCTCGTCGGCTGCGTTTTTGAAAGCATTTACTTTTGTGCAGAGTTCTACCAGCTCTTTTGTGGTGGAGCAGGCATCTCCTACCAGAGAGACTGCGGTTTTCATGGAATCCACAGACTGAAGCAGTTTATTGGCTTCTTCTGCATCAAGTTTCATGAAATCTTCCGGTTTCCAGTTATAGACTCCGTTCTGGGTATAATACGTGGACAGGTCATTAAACATTTTTATCAGATAAGAATTGGCGCGTTCAATTTGTGAGGAATCAAAATCCTTGGAATCCGTGGAATCTACAAACTGCAGATAATCCGCAAGTAAAGCTTCATAGATCAGCTTTTGGTCATCATAAAATTCCTGCTTGATAACGCCCTTCCAGATGGAAGAAAGCACAAGCATAGGCTTATTGGACAGGATACGTTCGCCAAGCTCCTGATAAACCGGTTTTACGGAAGGCTGGGTGATAAGGTTATACAGAGATTTTGTCTGGATATTTTTTCCATCAACAACAAGACCGGTCTTAACTGTATCGGCAAGCCAGATATCGTGATCCGGTATTTTGGATGAGGCGAATGCAACGGAGGAAGAATCATTTCCATCGTTAAAGGTGTCGGATTCGCCGTCATCAAAAAGAAGCTCCTGAGAAAGTTCGGAATCGTTTTCGGTTGAGGAAGTTTCTGGTTCCAGTTCAACATCTTCCGGCATGGTTTCCTCTGGAAGCAGTTCTACGTCCTGGTCCGTTTCCGGATTTGTCATAGAGTCGGAAACGGAAGGAGCTGATTCTGTGTTTGTTGTGGAATCAGGATTTGTATCTGCGTCCAGGTCCGACGAAACCTTGGATTCTTCGGAAACTGCTCCGGAATCTGTAGTTGTCATATGATTGGGATGTTCGTCAGAAAAATCATCACCGCTGGTGGCTGACAGATTATCTGAAGGATCCGAATCTGTGGCGTTAGCCTCCGGAGAAAAAATTTCTTCCGCATTCGCAGCTTCTTCCGGAACTGCAGAAAAATCAGCAGCAGAGACGAACCCTGCAGATTGTGTCAGCAGACATGCGGATAATAAAAATGCAAGAGTTTTCTTTTTCATATACATACTCCTCCTTAAACGTATGATATTTATAATTCGATTATAAAGGAAATGTCTTTGAAAATCTATAAGAATACTCCACATTCGGACAAGTACAAAGAGATTTGTTTTAACAGAATCAGGGAAGTTCACTGCTTCAATTGCAAATATCCGCCTGACACCGATCAAAATTTCACAGAGGAAGGAAAACATCCCGCAAAAACAAGATATACTTTGGCAAAATTCCCGAAAAATACGGAAATTACAAGACTGATGACGTTTTCACATATACTCTGGGAACAATAAAATACGAGGCAAAATCAACAAAAACAACATAATATCAGGTGGGATCAAACACAAAAATCTGTGAAATCCGCATAAACAGCCATATTTCCGAAAAATCCTGAAAACGGTTTCCAATCTAAGAGTTTTCATATGGACTTACTCATGTTTATAATAGCCCCAACAACAAAACACAGGAGGTAAGTATTATGAAAAGAAGATGGAAATCAGCAGTAGCAGCTCTTGCAGCAGTAGCAACAATCGGAAGCCTTACAGGTGTAACCACCTATGCGGCGGACAGTGTCAGCATCACCAATGTATCTTATGATCCGACCAGAGAGCTTTACGAGCAGTACAACAAGATCTTTCAGGAACACTGGAAGGAAAAAACAGGCCAGGATGTGGAGATCACACAGTCCCATGGCGGCTCCGGCAAGCAGGCACTTGAGGTTGCCAACGGACTGGAAGCAGATGTGGTAACACTGGCACTGGAGTATGATGTGGATGCGATCCAGGATGCAGGACTCATCGATGACGGATGGGTGGATGAATTTCCGGAGGACAGCGCTCCCTACACTTCGACTATTGTATTTCTTGTGAGAAAAGGAAATCCGAAGAACATCAAAGACTGGGACGATCTGGTAAAGAAAGACGTAGGTGTGATCACACCAAACCCGAAAACCTCCGGCGGAGCAAGATGGAACTATCTGGCAGCCTGGGCCTATGCAAAAGATAAATATAACGGAGACGAGGACAAAATTAAAGAATTCATCGGAGATCTTTACAAAAACGTACTTGTCCTGGACACCGGAGCCAGAGGCGCAACGACCTCTTTCGTGGAAAACGGACAGGGTGATGTACTGATCGCCTGGGAAAATGAAGCCTATCTTTCCGTAAAGGATTATCCGGACGACTACGAGATCGTAACACCAAGCATCAGCATCCTTGCACAGCCATCTGTAGCAGTAGTCGATAAAGTCGTAGACAAAAGAGGCACCAGAGATGTGGCAGAGGAATATCTGAATTATCTCTATTCCGATGAAGCACAGAGGATCGCCGGTGATAATTATTACCGTCCGTCAAACCAGGATATTCTGAAGGAATACTCCGATGTGTTTAATCTGGACATCAATCTTGTCACCATTGATGATTTCGGCGGATGGAAAAAGGCACAGGAAACACATTTCTCAGATGGAGGGATTTTTGATCAGATTTACGAAGGATAGACAGCAGAAGATATAGTCGGACGGAATAACACAAAGAAGCTGCAGAACAGTGAAAAAACAGAGTTTGCAGCTTCTTTTATGTAAATATGATGTGCCTTTTGCGACTGGAAAATCTATATCTGATATATAGCACTGTCAACATCTCATGCAGCTATGGATCTTCCGGTCTGCAAAATAACGGCAGAGGGGACAATGTGAATCACAAGGTGGATCAGGCATGGCTTCCTTCGGTCAGGGAACAGCCGTCCATTATACGGATCCCGTTTATGACATCCAGATAAGTGTCATACATTTCCTTCCATTCATCAGAGGCGTCCTTGGAGTACTGGCTGATGGTGGACAGAAGATCGTATTTTTTGCCGTCGACGGTTTCGATACGGCCGAGATAGCCCTGCCATACACTGTCCAGAGGCTGGTCTTCGCCATCGTAATATCTGGCTTCCAGAGTCAGTACAGGAACATCCTCATTGTAATAAGTCAGTTTATATCCACCATTTTCGGTTTCGGTTGTTTCATAATGGCAGAGATATTTCCAGCGCTCCGGAGTGAGGACCTGGAAGTAATCCGTCATGGCCATATCCACACGCTCTGCGTAAACGAAATCTATGGATTTGATCAGCTCTGTGGCTTCCTTTTCGGCGGCCTTATCATAGGTGTCTGACGGAGTCAGGACAAAAAGTCCGAATGTATAATCGTCAGTCTGGCATACAAGAGCATCTACATTTTTTCTTCTTCGTTGACTTCGGTTAAGTATTGATATTTCGTGGCAGGATAAGATTCAAAGGTAAGATCCTTTTTGGTGATGATCTCACCCTTTACCGGATAGTATTCTGCCAGAAAACCCTTCAGGGAAGAATCCTCCAGAGAGGAATTCGGTACTTTTAAAACAAAGGCAGTGCTTTTTCCGCCATTTACGGAACGCTGCTCGAAATAACCTTCTTTTTCGGGCATGGATTCTCTGATCGTATCATCGGCAGGGAATCCAACCCGCATATGAAGCTCGCCGCGCTTTTCCGATTCAGAGGAATCCTCCGTGTTTGTATCGGAAGAGGAATTTGGGTATGAAGAATCGGAATCCTGCGAGGAGGAGTTTCCACTGGTATCGGAGGATTCTTCTGAAGAATCTCCGGAGGAGGAATCAGTTTCAGAATCGGAATATTCCTGAAGATTACCGTAGTCATCAATATAATATTTATCTCTGGAGCCAATATATGTGGTTCCGGTGGCATCTTCCAGCCACACACTGCCGTCCTCATAATAATAATGAGGCTCAAAATAACCGTCCTGTTCGGTCCAGCCGGCATCGTTGCCTTCCATCAGTTCACCGGAATCCGGGTCAGGGGCATAATTACCTTCCCCGATATATTCATCCTCGGAACCATTGCGGTACCAGTAATCTCCGTTTTCATCCTGCCAGATGTACTGACCGTCATCGGTTGGAGGGTCAGAAGCGAGGACCGGGACTGCAGATATGGAAAGAGCGATCGCGCCTGTTAAAAGAACTAAGATTTTTTTATGCATAGGCACCTCCTGATAAATTGCGCAGCAGTTAGCTGCGTACTATTCTTTGATCATAAATTTTTACAAATAAAAAAGATCTGTTTGTTAAGTATATTGTAACAGACAGATCCCGATATCCGGAAATGTGAAGAAAAAGAGACATTTACGGAAAGCTGCGTACAGGTCTGGAAATATGTTATCCGATCGTGAAAAGGCCGGCTTACCGGCAGGTAAAAAGATATCCCTTCCCATAAACCGAGACAATGTCATACTCATCGGTATCTTCGGCACCGATCTTGGTCCGGAGGTTAAAGATATGCCGCCGTACCGTGCTGGTATCTGTTCCTGCACAGCTGCCCCATACCGCTTCGTAGAGCTCCTTTGCAGAAAAAATCTTCTCCTGGTTTTCTGCAAGGAGACGCAGCAGAGAGAATTCGGTCCGGGTAAGGCCTGTGTCGGCATTGTTGAGATATGCATGGCCGTCCGAAAGATCCAGCCGCAGGCTGCCGATGGTGATCTGACGGGAGGACTGAAATTTTTCTTTTATTTTTTCTTCCATTCGTTTCTGGCGTTCCAGAAGCATTTGGATCACGGCCAGAAATTCATCGAAATTATAAGGTTTGGTGAGATAATAGTCGCCTCCTTGCTGAAGTCCTTCTACCCGATCCCGGATATCACTTTTTCCGGTGAGAAAAAGAACCGGATTCATGGTTTTTTCGCGGAAGCGGCGGCAGATATCCAGACCGTTTCCGTCCGGAAGCATAATGTCCAGGATAAGAAGATCCGGCAGCTGTTCTTCAAGCTGATGACAGGCTTCGGCGGCTGTCTGTGCAGTGCGGACATCGTAGCCACGGCGCCGCAGCATCCGGCAGTTGGTATTCAGCACCTGTTCTTCATCCTCGACCATAAGGATAAGTGATTTCATTTCATTCATTTATGATTCCTCCTCCGGAAGTGAGAAGAACACCTGAGTTCCCTCGCCTTCTTTACTTTTCAGCCATATTTTGCCGCCATGGGCAGTGATGATCTGATGACAGACATAGAGGCCTATGCCGTGCCGCCAGTAATCCTTATCAGCGGAAACATAACCCTTGAGTGCGTTTTTTCGCATTTCTTCTGACATGCCGGTTCCGGTGTCGGAGACGCAGATGGTCTGCCAGCCCGGTTCGCCGGTAAGAGAAATGGTGATGGTTCCGTTTTGGGTGTGACGCTCTGCATTGGAGATCAGATTGGTGACAACCTGGATCAGCCGTTCCGGATCAGCAGAGATTTCCGGGAGTCCGGATTGTGTCGTAAGGACCAGCTGATTGTTCTTTGAGCTTGGATGACTGCAGTAGTCTTTTTTTACAGAATACAAAAGACCGGACAGATCTGATGGGACAAGGGAAAGGGCAAGCCGTCCCTGCTCAATGGAAACCGTATCCATCAGATCCAGCACGATCCGGTCGATCCGCATTACCGACTGTTCAATGGTGCGGAGATTTTCCTGCATAAGAGAGAAATCCAGAGGCTCTTCCTCAAGGAGCTCGGAGGTGTCCCGCGCGTGGAGGGAAATGGAACTCAGAGGATTTTTAATCTCATGGGCAACGGTGGTCAGGAAGGTGGACTTGGCATTATCAAGGGAGCGCAGTCGCAGATTCTGTTCCTCCAGAAGGAGCTGCTGCTGGTTATATTCCTTCAGATGAAAATAGAGAACACTGCCGCAGACAATACTTACAGAGACAAACGCCAGAAGGATATCTGCCAGCCGGTCTGCTTCCGTGGCAAAAGGAGTTACAGTGTCCGGGAAATGGTATGCAACCAGACACAGTCCCATATAAAGGAGGATCTCCAGCAGGGAAACGATCAGAGCGCGTCTTTTTTCCAGCATCAGCACGGTAAAAATAATAGCAAACACAAAGAATGCCGGCATGCCGCCACGATAACCGCCGCTGGTAAAAAACATCACCGGAAAAACGATCAGAAAGATCACGACAATGGTGATCAGGTAGCAGCGCTGATATTTTCCACTGTAATAGGAATAAAGAAAAAGCCCTCCGGAGATTGCAACCAGCGCAAAATTGATCAGTACATTTCCCCAGGAACCGGTCCCGAGACTGAGAAAGGCCATGATCAGGCTGATCACAGTACCTCCCAAGGCGAGGATGTTGAACAGCCGGACGCGGAAATCAAGGGTGGGACTGAATAAAGAGTGAAAAATATTCCGGAGCTTCGGGTTTATATTGATAAGGATCACCTCCTGTTCTTTATGTAGGTTTGTATGCCTGCGGGCATCTTTCTTTTGGTGCTGTAATTATCGTAACTGTTATAATTGTATCATGCTGTCGTATAGTTGTGTACACAAAAAAATACATTTAATCCCGTTTTCCTATTGACATACTATGAATAGTAGGTTAATATAAGTGTCAACAAAAGAAAGGGAAGAGGCTATGAACGAATACGGCTTTAATACAGGGCTGCTCCACGGCACCAACGAGAAATATCCACAGGGAGCCACACAGGTTCCAATCTATCAGAGCAGCGCATTCCGACATGACAGCGCGGAAGACCTGGAGAAAATTTTTGACAATAAAAAAATGGGCTTCTCCTATACAAGGATCAACAATCCTACGGTAGAGTCCTTTGAGAGGAGAGTGACCATGCTGGAGGATGGGATCGGCAGTGTGGCCTGTGCTTCCGGAATGGCAGCGCTGACCAATGCGTTTCTGAACATTCTTCAGGCGGGAGACGAGATTGTGGCAGCCTGCGGACTGTACGGCGGAACCGTGGAACTGTTCGATGATCTGAAGCCTTTCGGGATTTCCGTAAAATATGTGAAAGAGAATAAGCCGGAAGCTTTTGAGGCAGAGATCACAGAGAAGACGCGACTTGTTTTTGCGGAGACCATTGGCAACCCCAAGCTGGATGTTACCGATATCCAGGCAGTTGCGGAAGTGGCACATAAGCATAACGTACCGCTGATCGTAGACAACACGGTGGCAACCCCGTATCTGATCCAGCCACTGAAGCTTGGAGCTGACATTGTGGTTCATTCCTCTTCCAAATATATCAATGGAAGCAGCGATGCCATCAGCGGTATTCTTGTCTGTGGTAAGGGTCTGAAATGGGACCCTGACCGATATCCGGGACTTGCTCCATACCGGAAATTCGGACCATTTGCATACATCGCCAAGCTTAGAAACGGACTTTTCCGGAACACTGGCGCGTGTCTTGCTCCGCAGAATGCTTTCCTTAATAACCTGGGACTGGAAACCTTGGGACTTCGAATGCAGAGACAGTGTGACAATGCACTGGAGCTTGCGAGATTTTTACAGGGCCTGGGTGGTGACATTGAAGTAAATTATCCGGGACTGGAAGAAAGCCCTTATCACGAAATTGCGGAAAAGCAGTTCAGTAATGGCTACGGAGCTATCGTAACTGTAAGAACCGGAAGCAAGGAGAAGGCTTTTTCCATTATTAATTCATTGAAGATCCCGCTGATCATCTCCAATATCGGAGATACGAAGACCCTGGTGATCCATCCGGAATCCACCATCGCGGCACACATCTCCGACGAAGAGAAGCTGCAGTCCGGAGTATTCGAGGATCTGATCCGTATCAGTGTGGGAATTGAAGATATTGAAGATTTAAAAGAAGATTTCAAACAAGCGATAGAAAATAACCGATAAAATCTAAGAGCTGCACCAGCAGAGAAATGGAGAGTTCGTTATGGCAAAAGTAGATTACGCTACATTAAAAAAAGGTGGTTTCATGAGACAGAAGCAGAAAAATAATTTTTCTCTTCGTCTTGCCTGTGTAGGCGGTACACTTACCGCAGAAAACCTTAAGAAGATCGCAGAAGTAGCTGAGAAATACGGTGACGGATATGTACATCTTACTTCTAGACAGGGAGTTGAGATCCCGTTCATTAAATTAGATGATATTGATGATGTAAAGGATGATCTTGCAAAAGGCGGATGCAAGCCTGGTGTCTGCGGACCGAGAGTCCGTACAGTTACAGCCTGCCAGGGCAACGCTGTCTGTCCAAGCGGAAATATCAACAGCTATGACATTGCAGTGAAATTAAATGAAAGATATTTCGGAAGAGAGCTTCCTCATAAATTCAAATTCGGTGTTACCGGATGCCAGAACAACTGTCTGAAGGCAGAGGAGAATGATGTAGGGATCAAGGGAGCAGCTGAGGTCAGCTGGAAAGAGGATGCATGTATCCACTGTGGTGTCTGCGAAAAGGCCTGCAGAGAAAACGCTATCTCCTTTGAGGATGACAAGCTGGTGATCGATACAGAGAAATGTAACTACTGCGGCAGATGTGCAAAATCCTGTCCGGTGGATGCATGGGATGTAAACGAAGCATATATCGTTTCCTTTGGCGGAACGTTTGGAAATCACATCAGCAAGGGACAGGAATTCCTTCCGCTGATCACCTCTGAGGAGCAGCTTTTCAGAGTGACCGATGCAGCGATCCAGTTCTTTGATGACTATGCAAATCCGGGAGAGCGTTTTAAATTTACCATCGACCGGGTAGGCGCTGAAAAACTTCAGGAAGTTTTGAAAGGAGCATACAATGGCTGATATTAAGATTGATGATACCGTAGATATTACCGATGTGGTCTGCCCGGTAACCTTTGTAAAAGCAAAGGTAGCACTTGAGGAGCTGGATGACGGACAGATCCTGGCGATCAAAATGAACGATGGCGAGCCGGTACAGAATGTGCCGAGAAGCGTGAAGGAAGAAGGACATCAGATCCTGAAGCTCGAGGACAACGAAGACGGAACTTATACACTGATCGTAAGAAAAGTTGAAGAATAGGAGAACAGAGAAATGACAATCACAGTTGCAGGAAATAAAAAGAGTACGAAGACGGACTGAAGCTTACAGAGCTTATTGAGAAAGAGGATATTGAAAGTCCTGAGTATGTAACCGTAACTATCAACGATGAATTCATCAGCAAGGCAGACGTTCCGGAAACAGAGGTAAAGGACGGCGACGTTGTTGAGTTCCTGTACTACATGGGAGGAGGCGCAAGATAATGGCTTTTACAAATGAGCAGCTTGAGCGGTACTCCCGCCATATCATCCTGAAGGAGGTTGGAGTAAAAGGTCAGAAAAAGCTTCTGAATGCCAAGGTTCTGATCATCGGAGCCGGCGGACTTGGAGCACCGGCAGCTCTTTACCTTGCAGCAGCAGGTGTGGGAACCATCGGGATCGCGGATGCAGATGAGGTAGATCTTTCCAATCTTCAGCGACAGGTCATCCACACAACTGCAGATGTCGGCAAACTGAAGGTAGAGTCTGCGGCTGAGACCATGAAAGCAATCAACCCGGACGTTACTGTAAATACATATCATACCTTTGTAGATTCCAGCAACATCATGGATCTGATCAAAGATTACGATTTCATTCTTGACGGAACAGACAACTTTCCTGCAAAATTCCTGATCAACGATGCCTGTGTAATGGCTGAGAAACCGTTTTCACATGCAGGGATCATCCGTTTCCAGGGACAGCTGATGACCTACGTCCCGGGACAGGGACCATGCTACAGATGTGCATTCCAGAGCCCGCCACCAAAGGACGCCGTACCGACCTGTAAGCAGGCTGGCGTGATCGGAGCCATGGGCGGCGTGATCGGAAGCCTTCAGGCAATGGAAGCGATCAAGTATATCATCGGACAGGGTGATCTTCTTACAGGAAGACTTCTTACCTACGATGCGCTGAAGATGACATTCCGTACCGTGAAGCTTCCGAAGAATCATCATTGCCCGGTATGCGGCGATGATCCGACGATCACAGAACTGATCGATTATGAGCAGGCTGTGTGCGAGCTGAAACACTAAAGAATTGTCTGCGGGTGCAGACGTTATAAATTAAGTATAGAAACCCATTGGAGGCTGCGAAGAAATGCTGAAATTAAAAAAGAAGATTACGAGAAAATATTAGACCACTGCAGAAAAGGACTTCCCAATGAGTCCTGCGGCCTTCTGGGCGGGACCATTGAGGACGATGTAAAAACCATCGAGAAGGTGTATCTGCTGACAAATATCGATGAAAGCAACGAGCACTTTTCCATGGACCCGAAGGAACAGCTGAGCGCGATCAAAGATATCCGTCAGAACGGATATCAGATGATCGGAAACTTTCATTCTCATCCGGAGTCTCCGTCAAGGCCTTCCGAAGAAGATAAACGACTTGCATTTGACCTGAACATCGAATATCTGATCCTCTCCCTTATGGATGCAGAAAATCCGGTGTTGAAGGCTTTTGGCGTAGATAAAGAGAAAAATGTAACTGTACATGAGCTTCAGATAACAGAGTGATGAGTATGAAAAACAGATTAAACACAAAGGAAATTACAACAGATGTGCTGATCATAGGCGGAGGTACCGCAGGCTGCTATGCGGCGCTGGTTCTCTCAGAACAGAAAGCCGGCAGGGTACTGATCGCAGAAAAAGCAAATATCAGACGAAGCGGCTGTCTGGCAGCAGGTGTTAATGCAATCAATGCCTATATTGTAAAAGGCCGCAAGCCGCAGGATTATGTAGATTATGCAACAAAGGATGCCGCCGGGATCGTAAGGCAGGACCTTCTTCTTACAGCAGCGGAGAATTTCAACGAAGTTACTGCAAAGATGGAAAAGCTTGGGCTTGTGATCCTGAAGGATGAAAATGGTGATTATGTAGCCAGAGGAAACCGTAACATCAAGATCAACGGTGAAAATTTTAAACCACTTCTTGCTGATGCAGTTCATAAAGCTGAGAACGTAGACGTTCTGAATTATGTAAATATCACAGACCTTCTTGTAAAAGACGGACAGGTTTACGGAGCGGTTGGTTTCTCTATTATGGAAGAAACCGCATACATTATCCGGGCAAAGGCAGTTCTTGCTGCAACAGGCGGAGCGGCCGGACTTTATAAGCCGAACAATCCGGGATTTTCCAGACATAAGATGTGGTATCCGCCGTTTAACACAGGTGCCGGATACGCAATGGGAATCCTGGCAGGTGCGGAGATGACGTCCTTTGAGATGCGTTTTATCGCACTTCGCTGCAAGGATACCATTGCTCCTACGGGAACCATCGCACAGGGTGTCGGCGCAAAACAGATCAATGCAGCTGGCGAGATCTATGAGACAAAATACGGACTGACCACAAGCGAGAGAGTTTACGGAACAGTTCGGGAAAATCAGCTTGGCCACGGCCCGTGTTACCTGAAGACTACAGGGATCACGAAGGAACAGGATGAGGATCTTCTGAAGGCTTATCTCAACATGGCACCGAGCCAGACTCTGAAATGGATCGAAAGCGGAAAGAGCCCCAGCGAGCAGGATGTGGAGATCCAGGGAACAGAGCCGTATATCGTAGGCGGTCATACAGCCAGCGGCTACTGGGTAAACACAGGCCGTGAGACCACGGTAAAGGGGCTATATGCAGCTGGTGATGTTGCAGGTGGATGTCCGCAGAAATATGTAACAGGAGCTCTTGCAGAAGGAAAGCTTGCAGCATTGGATATGGTGAAACAGTTTAAGGCCGGAACTCTGAAGGAAGCAGATGTTCAGACTGAGACAGAGATCAAGGTTCAGGAAGAGGAGATTCTTTCCCAGTACGAAAAGTTCCGAAATGAAGACGCACCGGCATTTTCCGTGGAAGAGCTGGAAGAGGCTATGCAGAAAGTCATGGATGAATATGCGGGAGGAATTGCTTCTAATTATCAGTTTAATGAGAAGCAGCTTGCTCTTGCAGATGAAAAAATCCTTCAGCTTCAGGCTCTTGCCGAAAAAACAGCGGCAGCAGATATGCATGAGCTGATGTTTGCATACGAACTTCGGGAGCGTCTCATTGTGTGCCGTTCACTGATCGCTCATCTGAAAAACCGCAAAGAGACCAGATGGCATTCTTTTAACGAAAATCTGGATCATCCGGAAACAGATGAGAAATTTTATAAATATGTAAATTCGAAACTGGAAAACGGCGAGATCAGGATGATTTTTCGCGACATTGTAAAGGAGGACACATATGAGCATACGAATTGATCAGAAAAAATGTGTTGGCTGCAGAAAATGCAGTGAAGTATGTCCGGGAACCCTGATCGTCATGGAAGACAAAAAAGCCGTGATGAAATATCCGAAAAACTGCTGGGGCTGCGTTTCCTGTGTAAAGGAATGTAAAGCCGGTGCCATCGACTTTTTCCTTGGTGCGGATATCGGCGGGAACGGAAGTATCATGAATGTAAAAAGCGAAGGGGATATCCTTCATTGGATCATTACAAAAACGGACGGTTCTACATCCGTGATCGATGTGGATCGACGGAATTCGAATAAATATTAGACCAGAAGATAAGCGCTGCCGGTTCTGGCGGCCGGAACAGGAGGATGAGATCAGATATGAGTGGATTATCACATTTGGATGAGCTGGAAGCAGAGGCAATTTATATCATCCGTGAAGTTGCAGCAGAGTGCGAGAAGCCGGTAATGCTTTATTCTATAGGAAAAGACAGTTCTGTAATGCTTCATCTTGCAATGAAGGCTTTTTATCCGGAGAAACCGCCATTTCCGTTTCTTCACGTAAATACAACATGGAAATTTAAAGAGATGATAGAGTTTCGTGACAAAACCGCGAAGGATCTGGGAATCGAAATGCTTGAGTACATTAATCAGGATGGTGTGAAGCAGGGTATCAATCCTTTTGACAGCGGCTCCGCATACACAGATATCATGAAAACGCAAGCACTGAAGCAGGCTCTTAAGAAATATGGTTTCACAGCTGCTTTTGGCGGCGGTCGTCGTGACGAGGAGAAAAGCCGTGCAAAAGAGCGTATCTTCTCCTTCCGTAATGCAGAGCAGGCCTGGGATCCGAAGAACCAGCGTCCGGAGATGTGGAAGCTTTACAATACTGAGATCAACAAAGGTGAAAGCATCCGTGTTTTCCCAATCTCCAACTGGACTGAGACTGATATCTGGCAGTACATTAAGAGAGAAAATATCCCGATCGTTCCGCTGTATTTTGCAAAAGAGCGTCCGGTTGTATACAGAGACGGCAACATCATTATGGTGGATGACGACAGAATGCGCCTGAACCCGGGGGAGGAGCCGCAGATGAAAAAGGTCCGTTTCCGTACTCTCGGATGCTATCCTCTGACAGGTGGTATCGAGTCTGACGCGGAGACACTGGACGAGATCATTGACGAGACCTTAAGCTCTGTGGAATCTGAGAGAACCACACGTGTTATTGATTCCGACGGCGGAGCTGCCAGCATGGAAAAAAGAAAGAGAGAGGGGTACTTCTAGGATGAGCGGATTACTGAAATTTATCACTTGCGGAAGTGTAGATGATGGAAAATCTACACTGATCGGTCATATTCTTTATGATTCCAAGCTTTTATATGCGGACCAGGAAAAAGCCCTTCTTCTGGACAGCAAGGTAGGTTCCAGAGGTGGTGCCATTGATTATTCTCTTCTTCTGGATGGCCTGATGGCAGAACGTGAGCAGGGAATCACCATTGATGTTGCGTATCGTTATTTTACAACCGATAAAAGAAGCTTTATCGTTGCGGATACTCCCGGACATGAGGAGTATACAAGGAACATGGCGGTTGGAGCTTCCTTTGCTCAGCTTTCCATTATTCTTGTGGATGCGAAGCAGGGGGTTCTGGTGCAGACAAGGCGTCATGCACGTATCTGCGCTCTGATGGGTATCCATCATTTTGTATTTGCTGTTAATAAGATGGATCTTGTTGGTTACAGTGAGAGCCGTTTTAACGAGATCGTGAAGGATATCAATGAGCTTTCTGAGACTCTGGGTCTTCAGGATGTTGTGATCATTCCTGTCAG
Organism: Ruminococcus sp. SR1/5; assembly: GCF_000209835.1. Taxonomy (NCBI): domain Bacteria; kingdom Bacillati; phylum Bacillota; class Clostridia; order Eubacteriales; family Oscillospiraceae; genus Ruminococcus; species Ruminococcus sp. SR1/5. The sequence continues at coordinate 2,556,787 of NC_021014.1, forward strand.
TGCTACAGAGGGTGATAACGTAACGAAGAAGTCTCCGAATATGCCGTGGTATACGGGCAAAGCTCTTCTGGATCATCTTGAGACTGTGGATGTTTCCGAGGCTGAGAATGTCAGCGAGTTTTATCTGCCTGTTCAGCGTGTTTCCCGTCCAAACCATGAATTTCGCGGTTTCCAGGGCCAGATCGAGAGTGGCCGGGTTCATGTAGGCGATATCATCACAACGCTCCCAAGCAACGAGACAGCGGCTGTTAAGACGATCCTGGTGGGCAGTGACAACCGTGAAGAGGCTGTTGCCGGTCAGGCTGTTACGATTCAGCTGGATAAAGAAGTGGATGTCAGCCGTGGATGTGTTCTTACCAATAATAATGAGATCCCTGTTGCAAAGAGCTTTGAGGCTACGCTTCTATGGATGGATGATTCCAGGCTTGAAGTGGGCAAGGAGTATCTTGTGAAGCTTGGTACCAAGAAGATCGCAGGTGTGGTTAAGAGTATTGAGTTTAAGACGGATGTAAATACCGGGGAGCATCTGCATGCGGATACGATTGAGAAGAATGAGATCGCTCTTTGCAAAATCGGTCTTTCTGATAAGGTTGTGCTGGATGAGTTTAAGAGGAATAAGACTCTTGGTGAGCTGATCCTGATCGACCGTGTGAGTCATATGACTTCTGCATGTGGTGTTGTGGAATCGGTTGATACTGAGGGGGAGAAGCCTTATTTCCAGAAGGATGATGTGAAGGTTGGCGGTTATGTTTTTGAGGAGTTTTATTTTAACCTTGAGAATGCGCTGCTTTCCAAGGCGGATAAAGAGGTTAAGACTTATCATGTAGGGGATGTGGTGCCTGTTGAGGGTGACAGCTTTGAGTATCCGGGCTATTTTGATATTGTGTCTCTGGAGGATAGCGCGGCTGTTCTGATCCGTGATAAGAGGGTGCAGGATATTATTCCGCTGGATGAGTATGTGTTTATGGGGCTTCCTGTTGTGGATGAGAGAGGTTTTGCCTTGGAGATCCGCAGTAATGATGATTATCAGATGTTTTTGAGGGAGTTTGAGGCTGCTGATAATAAGTCGGAGTTTCATAATAAGTGGTTTAAGTTTGAGACTTACAGGAGGATTGTCTGCACGGATAATTTCTGGATGATCTGATGTTGGGTTACTTATAGTTTCTATAGTTATGTGTGTAAGAGGCTGCATGTGCGGCCTCTTTTCTTTGGGTGTTGCGGGATTTCGTGGTTTGACGGACGCCGAGGAGCTGGCATATGGGCGGGACAGGCTTCGTCGGTGGAAACTACTAAGACTCTGAAAGGTGGCTAAAAGCGTTTTCCAAAAGTCCGAACTCGCTGCGCTCAGACAGCGAACTTTTGAAAAACAACGCCACCTTTCAGAGCCTAAGTAGTTGTCACACCTCCTGCAGAGCGCCCCGCCCATATGCCAGCTCCTCGGCTGTGCACACAGGCCGGTTGCGGAAAGTGAACAGTTCGAGATAGTATTCAATGATGCATGGCAGTAGAGTGTCATACAGAAATTGTTCAGGAGGAATGTTGTATCTAAGAATCAGCTCGGCACAACGTTCCGGAATAATATCGGCTCAGACAGTAATCAGCTTGGCATAAGATTCCATAATAAAAGTCAGTCGCATTATATATCGAAGATGTAGCGCTTGTTCCGTGCCCAAGAGGGTGGGGGGCAGGGAAGCCCTCGGACTTCGGAACTCTGAGATGGACTTTCCCTGCGCTGTCCACACGGACAGCGTGTCGTGCGTAGCCACCTGTCTAAGGGGATAATATGATTGGTCAATCGCGCTAAGATAAAATTAATGTAAAAAAATGAAAAAAGGTGTTGACAAAACTTATATCTTTCGGATATAATTAACCATGCGTTTCGGATGAAAACACAGAAGAAATGCACTCCAATTTAATAAGAAATTATAAGTTCGGAGTCTGGAGAAGTACTCAAGAGGCCGAAGAGGTGCCCCTGCTAAGGGTATAGGTCGCTAACGCGGCGCGAGGGTTCAAATCCCTCCTTCTCCGTCATTTTTTTGAAAAAAATAAATTTTTCAAAAAAATGAAAAAACTTGTTGACAAACGCTTGTGGATGTGATAAAGTAAACAAGCTGTCAGCGAGACAGAGATTCATCAAAAAAAGAGTTTGAAAAAAGTTGAAAAAAGTACTTGACAAACGATTTAAAATATTTCGTTTATCTCGTTTATTAAGAAAGACGCTGCCAATAACAGTCATACCTCTGACACCGGCTTTACTAAGTGCAGATTTCAGGCTGGAAAATTTTGCAAGGCTTGTGATGACTTCTATTCTGCATAAGCTCATCTTATAATATCATCCCTTTCTGAAAAAATACATTGATCATTAACTCAGATATTCACGTCTATCTCTGCAGCATATCCATCAATATAAATGCTTTGTAATTCATTCAGAAAAGGCATCAGCCCAGCTAAGCCGATGCCTTTCCGCATAAAAAATACTCTCTGTAAAATTCTGTCTTATCTTATACATTAAGTTCTTTCTTTGTATCAGCAAGAGCCTCGTCCATTCTGGAGATAACATCCTTGATATCCTGTTCGGAGATAACAGCTGTAGGCTCGAAACGGATGGTTTTCGCATTAACAAGAGTACCGGCTGTCATGACACGTCTTGCAAACAGACCCTTTGCAGTCTCATAACCAAGCTCACATGTATGGAACTCAACTGCAAGCATAAGACCTGTACCACGAACCTCCTGGATGATCTCAGGATATTTTTCCGCAAGGCTCTGAAGTCCTGCTTTCAGGATCTCACCTTTACTTTTGCAGACACCCGGGATATCATTTTCAAGCATATATTTGATAGTTGCGATAGCTGCTGCACAGCATACCGGGTTTCCGCCAAATGTAGGAGAGCCAAGAAGCCATGGGTTGTCGATCAGATCCTGAACCCACATCTTCGGTTTACAGATGATACCTGTGATCGGCATGATACCGCCGCCGAAAGCTTTACCATATGTCATGATATCCGGTGTAACACCCTCTGCCTCACATCTCCACATTGTACCGGTACGTCCCATACCTGTCTGGATTTCATCAAAGATCAGCGCCACACCTGTCTCATCACAGATCTCACGAACCTCCTGAAGGTATCCTGCCGGAGGAACGATAACGCCAGCCTCGCCCTGGATCGGCTCAAGGATCACACCGGCAACCTTCTCTCCAACTGCCTGAAGGTTCTTGATCGCTTTTCTTACATCATCTGCAATACCATACTGCACATGCTGCACCTGCTGTACCATCGGAATATAAGGAGTACGGTATGTACTCTTACCACCCATGGAAATTGCACCCATGCTCTTGCCATGGAAAGCACCTACTGTGGAAATGAACCATCTTCCGCCGGTTGCGATACGTGCAAGCTTCAGAGCCATCTCAACGGCCTCTGCACCGCCGTTTGTGAAGAAGCAGTACTGCAGGTCGCCAGGTGTGATATCTGCAAGTGCTTTTGCAAGATATCCACGAAGCGGATCAAGAAGCTCCTGAGAATGAAGTGCCTGATGATCAAGCTGCGCTTTTACGGTTTTCAGAATCTCCGGATTTCTGTGACCACAGGTGTAAATACCGAAGCCGCCAAGACAGTCGATAAATTTTTCTCCGTTCAGTCCATAGCAGTAAGCTCCTTCATCCTGCCACTCAAGAACTGCACCCTGCTCAGAGTCAGAAGAAACAGATTTACGGTATTTCAGCCAGCCCGGGCTTACATAGTTGTCAAAATGATCGATGGTATCTGCCACCATCTGTTTTTTCTCCTCTGCCGGAATATCTTTCATATCTGTGTTGATCAGTCCGATCACTCTATCAAGATCTTTGATTACCTGTTCGCTCTTTGCCATAATACATTCCCTCTCTTTCTAAAAATCATCCCGCGATCTGCCTCTGCATCCTGCGTTCATTCTGGTAAAAAACAGGCGCATTCGCTGTATTTCTACAACAAATGCGCCTTTGCATTTCGTCTAATTGTTTTTTGAATTGCCTATATTGTACCCCGGTCAGCCAATGTGTACAATTCTTAATTTCTGGCTGTTTATGATTAGTTTCTGGTAGACATACTTGTTTTTAAGTATATCTCTTCTCAGTTTCTCTCGAAATTATCTGCAATATACTCTACGATCGGTGCAGGATCTTCCAGACTGTGCGGATGATGGTCACAGTCCGGTTTTACGATCACTTTGATCTGGCCGCCGTTTTCCTCATAATATCTGGCCAGATTGGCACCGTTTTCCTGATAAGGCACAACACTGTCAACCGCACCCGCTACCAGCATGATCCTGATCCCCGCTTTAAGAAGCTGAGGCATTTTGTCCAGAGGATTCCCCCTAAACTCCAGGGCATTCTCATCTGTGAGATGATAAACTGCCTTACACTCTTCCCATTCTTTTGAATAACGCTCACTTGCTCCATATCCTCCCGGCCAGCTCGTCACATTCATAACCGGCGCATCCAGATACAGCGTGGAGATCGTTTCAGGATTTTTCACCGTATAATTGACAGAATAAAGACCGCCTCGGCTGAAGCCGAAAAGATCTGCTTTTTTATTAAGGCCTTCTTCCTCTGTGATATACTGATAAAACATTTCCATAAGGCTTATGGATTCCGGGCATCCGTACATGTCGCTGATCATCATATATGCAATATGCCAGCCTTTTTCAAGAAGTGCTCTGTCTGCATAATCAAAAGCTCCGAAAAACTCTGCGCGCCATACCCATGGTTTTCCCGGATGCACTTCTTTCGGCATGACCAGGATACACTCATGGCCATCCAGTTTAAAATCCTTTCTCTGATATCCTTCCCATTCGGAGATCCTAACTTCTTCTGCTTTCATCCCATTACCTCCATTATTCATGCCCACACAAGCCACTGCTGCATAAGCTCTTCACAATCCACAGTTTGAAAATGCCGCCTCCCTCAAAGGAGACGGCATCCAGACATCCGCATCAGCAGACATGTTTATTCTTTTTTATTACCACTGGCACGGCTCAAAGTCTGCTGTGTTCTCAGAAGTAACAACGTCTGTTCTCAGATAGTTTACACGGTTTACATCAATGCCACAGAACCACTCGGAGATTGTACGAACTGCAAGACCAGCATCACCCTGGCAGGTCTGATAGGACATACCATAAAGTTTTCCGTCTTTTACAAGGTCAAGACCCTGTTTGGAGATACCAGCTGCAACGATTACGATATCGTCACGTCCTGCTGCCTCGCAAGCCTCAGCTGCACCGATAGCCTGGTCAGAGTCATCTGCAAGAACGATAGCATTTAATTTATCGCCATATTTTGTGATCCAGTCGGATACGACCTGTTTAACCTTGGAAGCCTCAAATCCAGGAGACTGGATATCAAGTGTCTCGATATCCGGATATTTCTCAGCAAGCTCTGTCATAGGTCCATAGCAGCGTGCATAGTAAGGAGATCCACCTACGTTATGTGTAATGTAAGCAACTCCTCCTTTGCCTTCCATCTTCTCGCCAAGCATATCGGCAAGTGTTCTCATCTGGTACCAGTCATTCGGGCCAGTGTAGGAAATGATGTAGTTCATAGCTTCTGCTTCCGGTGTTGTATTTACACAGAATGCCGGGATTCCAGCGTCTGTGATCTTCTTGAACTGCTGTGTTGCATGGTCAGCGGAAAGCGGAATCAATGCGATTGCATCCGGATGCTCGTTGATCGCCTGGTCAATGTAGCTGTCCTGATTTCCCTGATCCCAGTTTGGATCATAAACAGTTACTTCCATTCCGACTGCATCACATGCTTTCTGGAAAGCTTCTGTGTAGCATGTTGTCCAGGCATGTGCACCATGAACGATCAAGATAACTTTTTTGCCTTCCTGTCCATCTGCCGGTGACTCCGGGAATTTTGCATCATTTGCCTCGTCCCAGTCAAGATACTCTTTGTAATGCCAGTGATTGGCATCTGTCTCTTCGTAATTGTCTTCACAATATGCAGCATCTCCGTCTACTTCCGGAACATCGAAGCTAAGCGGTGCTTCCATCATGAGATGGTCATCTGTTGTTTTTAATGTTTTCTCTGCTTCCTGCAGTTTGTCGTAAGAATCTTTTGCAGCGTCCGGAACTTCTACTGCTTCCTCTTCTGCACTCTCATCACTTGCCTCTGCCTCAGTTGCCTGGGCGTCTGTGTTCTCCTCTGCAAATGCTACAGACCCCGTACCTAACAACATAGCACCACATAACAGAACCGCCAGTCTCTTTTTCATCATGTTTTCTTCCTCCTATACCTTATATAGTTTTATTTTATTAAAAGCTCCCTCCGCTTTTAATTCCCCCTATTATTTTCATTACTTATTTTGCACCTTTCATCTCTTTGAGATGTTCCAGATGAAGATTCGGACGACGTCCAAGGATCTTATCTTTATTGTATTTTGCAACTGTCTCATAGATCAGGCAAAGCACAAGTGCTGCACCGATAACCAGTACCTGAAGCTCTGTGGATTTACAGAGAGATTTCAGGAACGCGATCATCAGAAGAGAAATGTAGGTCCAGCCTACGCTTCCTTTGCCGCCGTAGATATCTGTTCCACCGATAACAGTTGCTGTAAATGCCATATAGAAAGGTGAGATTCCTTTTTCACCCATGGTTACATTCGCCGCGCCGGAATAGATTCCGTTCAATGCTCCGCCAAGTCCTGCTGCAAGTCCGGAAATGATAAATGCTGCTATTACAACACGGTCACTGTGGATACCTGCAAGCCATGCTGTCTCTGCATTACCACCTACCATATGGATATTTCTTCCAAGTCTTGTGTAACGAAGAATTACAATTACCAGGATTACAAAAAGTGTTGTGATAATAAAATACGTTGAGAATGGAAGAAATGGAAGCCGCTGATTATTCAGCTTCTCATTCAGATCATAATCTCTTCCGATACTCAGCTCACTTCCGTTACAGTACACATACATGATTCCCTTGAGAACCAGCTGCATACCGATACTTGCGATAAATGCGTGGATCTTCAGCTTTGTAACAAGCAGTCCCATGATCAGGCCGTTTACAACACCCATCAGAGCACCGATGAGAATGCAGATTGCCCACGGAAGCTTCTGGTTGCTGTGAAGCCCAAGTGTAAGAAGTGCTGCAAAGGTTGACATGTACATAACTGTCATATCCATATGCCCTGCAATGAGGACGATAGTAAATCCAAGTCCCAGCCAGATAACAAGACTTCCGTTACCTGTTACTGCCCGGATATTGTAGGCTGTATAGAAATTGTCCACAAACAGTCCACAGAAAAGTACGATCGCAAGTAATAAAAATGCGCGGTTTTTGTTGATCATTGCTGCATTCAGCTTAAATTTCTTCTCCATCATGCTTTACCCAACTTTCTGTTTGAATGTGTGTTTAACCATACGATGAACAGGAATACGATACCCTGGACAAGATACTTGGTGTATGTTCCAAGACCGATCCAGGAAAGAATATTGTTGAGGATACCATAAGCAAGAACACCACCGAAGGTTCCAACAATACTTCCTTTTCCACCGTTCAGGGAAACGCCACCCAGAAGGATCGCAGTCAGAGCATCAAAATCATAACCGGTTCCGTTTTCGTAGGAAGCACATTTTCTGAGAGCTGCATAAAAGATACCAGCTGTTGCGCTGCAGAGACCATTGATCACATATGCGATAATGATCTGTTTTGTACAGTTGATTCCTGAAAATTTCGCTACCTCATAATTGGTACCGATGATCTTCAGTTTCTGTCCGAATGCTGTTTTTGTGTGAATCACCCATGAGATCACAAACATAACCAGCATAACGATTGCCATCAGGGAGATTGCTCCACCGATATAGGTTCTGGAAATCGCGTAAAACTTTTCAGCAGATGACTGCATGCTCTCTTTCGCGATATCCTCTGCGTAGAGCATTTTTCCCTGCCATACTACTCGTATGACACCGGATATCAAAAGATTTACCGCCAGTGTCCAGATGATGGCGTTGGCTCTCATCTTACCGATCATGAAACCGTTGATCAGACCGATCAGGGCACCTGCAAGAAGTCCTGCAATAATAGATCCCACAAAACCGAAGTTAATGCACTGTACTGCCATAACTCCGCCGAATGCCATTGTGATCGGCACAGACATATCTGTCATGTTTCCTGAATATGTAACGTAGAACAGTCCTGCACAGACCATACCGGTCAGGGCTACTGCTTCCAGAATAGACTGGATATTACTTTTTCCGAAGAACTGTCCTTTCGAAATGATCATTCCCAGAATGATAAGTCCTGCAACAATGATCCAGATGCCAAGCTGATTAAAGATCAGGCTGGCTTTGTTGATCTCTGTTTTTCTTGTATCTACCTTTGGAGCGGCAGTATTTCCATTTTTATTTACTTCTGACATGATACGAACTCTCCCTCCCCATTAGCTGCAATCAGTATTGAATTTTCCGTCATATCTTTTTTCCGGATCATTCCGATCGTATGTCCTTCACGTAAGATCACTGCTCTGTCTGCAAGTCCCACAACTTCCGGAAGGTCAGAAGAAAGAAGAATTACGGAATTGCCTTTTGATACATAATCCTTAACTACATTATGGATAACCTGCTTGGCATTAACATCAACACCTCGTGTAGGTTCATCCAGGATCAGGATATCAACACCTGCTGCCAGCCATTTGGCCATCAGCACCTTCTGCTGGTTTCCACCGGAGAAGCTGTTTACCAGACGGTCTCTGTCTGCCGGATAAACGCTCATCTCATTGATCTTCTCATCAATCAGTCCGTTCAGTTTCTTCTGGTTGTAGAAAATACCGTTGGAATTCCGATCGATAATACAGGAGGTCACATTATCACCAACTGTCTGGTTCAGTGCCAGACCTACGACTTTTCGATCCTCTGTCAGATATCCAAGTCCTCCGGCGATAGCTTCTCCGAAGTTCCTGAAATGCGTCTCTTTTCCATGTATATAGACTTTTCCACCATCGGCCTTATCCACACCGATCAGTGCTCTTGCGATCTCTGTTCTTCCTGCCCCGGCCAGTCCGCAGATAGCAAGTACTTCACCCTTATGAAGCTCGAAGTTTACATGATGGAAAAATCCCCAGTGTGTATAATCTTCAACCTTCAGTACAACTTCATCCTGTACCATGGATTTATGGTTCTCATAGAAATTCTTTACAGGAGTTCCTACCATCATCTCAACCAGCTTATCCGGATTCGTATCAGCTACTGCACAGGAGCCTACCAGCTTACCATCTCGCATAACTGTAACATTGTCTGCGATCTCAAAGATCTCTGCCAGGTGATGGGAAATATAAACCACTGCAAGCCCCTCTGCCTTCAGCTGACGGATGATCTTGTAAAGGCGTTCAACCTCGTCGCTGGAAAGAGCGGATGTGGGCTCATCCATAACAATAATGGATGGATTAAAGCCAAGAGTTTTCGCAATCTCGACAAGCTGTGCTTCGCACTGGCTGATTTCAGAAACATCCATAGTCGGATCAATATAATCCAGTCCCACTCTTGCAAGAAGTTTCTTTGACTCCTCAATTGCTTTCTTCTTATCTACAAAAATACCTTTCTTAGGAAGTCTTCCCACCAGAAGATTCTCATAAATGGAAATTCTTCTTGCAAGAGAAAGTTCCTGATATACCATTCCGATTCCTGCTTCCTTGGCCATTGTCGGGGAATGGAGAAGTTTCTTCTCTCCGTTAATGTAGATATCTCCTGTATAGTCATTAAACAAACCGTTCAGCATTTTCATCAGAGTTGATTTTCCCGCACCATTCTCTCCCATCAGAGCATGCACTTCACCTTTTTTCACACGGAAATCTACCTTATCAACAGCCAGTGTACCTGGAAAACGTTTTGAAACCTTCTGCATATCCAGAGCGTATGTCTGTCCCGTGCTGTTTACTCCACTGCTCATATTTATCTCCTTTCCCATGAATGACACCTCCGCCAATGTCAGTTCATCTTTCTGAGTAACAAATCCGATCATTACGAAGTATTTATTAGTATAATAAGAAAAACCGATGAAAATTGAAATTCAATTTTTTCATCGGTTTAGTCTTATTTTTCACATCAGTAACAGTCCTTTTTTTAATCCAGTGACGGTCTGAAATAAGTGTCTATATTATCTTTTGTAAGGCTTACTACCAGGTTCTTGTACCACAGTCTCAGGATTTCTCCCGAAGCAGCTCTTTTTGCACAGCTCCATGCATATTCCGCTTCATATTCCGGTGGCTGGGTTACAATACCATAAAGCTTTCCACTCTTTACCGCTTCCATATGCTCTGTTTCATTTCCAATTCCTATCACCTGGATCTTGTCCTGTATTCCCCTTGCCTTCAGCATATCATAAACTCCCAGTGCCATATTGCTGTCATGGCAGTAAAATACATTGATATCCGGATTCCGGGAAAGAAGTCTGGATGCTGCCAGACCTGCTTTTGCCCGGGACCAGTTGGCTTCTTCAATCCCCACAACTTCAACGTCCGGATAACTGGACAGATATTCCAGAAATGTCTGTGTTCTGTAAATCTGGGGATCTGTTCCCTGAGAACCTTCGATGATTCCCACTTTTCCTTTTTTCCATTAAGACATTCCACCACCAACTGACCTGCCAGATCAGCCTCTTCCGACATACTTGCCCCTACATAAGTTGTAATATATTCCGCAGATACAGTATCCACTTTCATATTCAGATTGATCACAGGGATTCCGGCGTTCTTTGCCTCGCGAAGTACATTCAGATAGGATTTCGCATTAACCGGACAAAAAATGATGGCATCAACTTTTCTCCGGATAAAATCCCTCATCTGCTCTTCCTGTTTTTTACATTCCATTCTGCATACTGGATTTCCAGCTTATAATCCGGATCTTTCTCTGCTTCTGCAACAAGAAGATTTCCAATAGCATACTGATAACTGGCCTGACTGGATGCAAGAGTGGCACCGATTATTTTTTCTTTGTTTCCTGCTGCGTTTTTATACCGGCTGCCTCAGATCTGACTTCTGTTTTATAATGAACAGTTACTGTCGTTATTATCATCAAAATTGCCGCCGCAAAAATCAGGAGCCTTTTTTTCATATGCTTCTTATTCATATACTGCCTCCCTCATTATATGGAAGAACATAAGTCACTGTCGTTCCAACGCCTTCTTCTGATGAATAGCTCAGACCGTATTTCTTTCCAAAACGGAGCTGGATGCGTTCATTTACATTTTTGACTCCGATTCCGGAACCGCTGATATTCTCAGATTCGATCTCATCAGAAAGGATTTTCCTGCATATTTCTTCCGGCATTCCGCATCCGTCATCGCTGACTTCTATGATCAGATTCTGTTCCCGCCTGTACGCCCGGATAGTGATCTTTCCTGTTCCTCGTTTCTTTTTGATGCCATGATAAATACAGTTTTCCACTATCGGCTGCAGGATCAGCTTTATCGTCCTGCACCGTTCCACACCAGGCTCTGCTGAAATTTCATATGTAAATTTATCTGCATAACGCATACTCTGAATGATCAGATAATTTTTCACATGCTCCAGCTCCCTTTCCAGAGAGATTTCTTCATTTCCCTTGTTCAGGGATATCCGGAACAGCTTTGCCAGTGCTTCTGTCATTGCCACGATATTTGAGTCATTTGTCTCTGCCATCCATATAATGGAATCCAGCGTATTGTACAGAAAATGCGGATTGATCTGTGCCTGCAGAGCCTGAAGCTCGTACTTTCGCTTATCTTCCTGTTCTTCGATCACCTGCTCTTTCAGATTCCGGATACGGTCCATCATCTGATTAAATTTCATTGACAAATGTCCGATCTCATCGTCTGTAAGAATTTCCATACGCTGATCCATATTATCCGGATTAACCTGAACCATATATTTTTCCAGTTTTTTCAGAGGCTTTACTACTCCTGTAAGAATCCGGTTAAGCAGAAGCAGGGTTACTATAAGAGTAATTGCCACAGCCAGGATCATTACCCCACTGATCGCCATTGTTTCTGCCATCACAGACTTGTACGGAACCATACTTACCAGAGTCCACCCTGTTGTTTTCATATCGGTTCTGGTTACCAGATATTTCTCTCCTCTGTAGTTCAGCCTGAAACAGCTCTCCTTCGTTTTCCCAAGTGCTGTATTCAGCTCCTGACGGTTTTCCTTCTCATCAAAAGCGAAGCGTTCTCTTCCATTTTGCTGCTCATAAACCAGCTCGCCCTTATCATTTATAATACATATAAAATTCTCCTGTTTTTCCTGAAAAGAATTACAGATCTCCGTGATCTTATTCATATTCAGATTGATCAGGATCACACCTCGGAAGGTTCCGTTTTCATAGCTCTGGACTTCCCTGCTCAGTGAGATCACCTCATCATCTGTGTCAAAAAATGAATGTCTGTTAGGTCCTGTGATAATTGCATCCTGCGGCTTTGCCACTGCCTTCGCATACCAGTCCAGCTTGGAATAATCCAATGCGACCTTCTGATAGGTATACATAGATCTGTTCAGGAGCATTTTTTTCTTTCCAAAAATCATAATGGAGGAAATATCTGCCCTGGAAAGTAAGGTGTCACTGAATGCCTGGGAGCTCATCTCATAAGAACGCATATTTTTTCCGATTCCGCTATCCACATAATCATCTTCTTCTTTGATCACAGTTTCCAGATAATCCTGAAGATAATAATTATAATTTACATTTTTTGCAATGGAATCCACTTCCTCCAGATAGCTGTTCAGATAGGCTTCCATATTTACCAGATTTTCTTCTTCGTACTTTCCCCGTTCATTAAATGCCCTTGAATGAAAGACCATATAAAAAACAGTAACCATAATACACATGGTAACAATAATCAGCACCGCTGTCTGACTCAGGGCCCGGTTTTTCAGGCTGCTTTTCTGTTTTTTCTTCATGGCTTACTCCTTTGCCCTGAACTCGGAAGGAGACATTCCTGTATATTTTTTGAAAGAAACACTGAAATAATGAGGATTGGAAAATCCTGTTTCATAAGCAATCTCATAGGTTTTCATATCTGTTGATCGAAGCAGCTGCATGGATTTTTCCATACGGACATCTGTAAGATATTTTACAAAATTCGTTCCCGCTTCTTTCTTGAAGAGTCCGCTTAAATATCCTGTACTGACAGATGCAAATTCCGCTGCTGATGTAAGGGAAATCTCCGGATTTTTATAATTTCTCATTACATAATCCTTCACCTTGTCAATAACCTGCATTCCACTGTTTGTCTGAGCAGAATTCATTTCGTCACGGATACTGCATGCAAATCGGATCAGCTCATCCTCCATCTCTCTCAGGGAACTGTATGTTTCAAATTTCTGGTATAATACAAATCCTCTGTTCCACATTTCATCCGGGATATCCTTAAGCCCGGCAAGTTCTCTCAAAAGCGCATTCATTGCCTCCATATAAATAACCTTGACATTTTTTCCGGAAAGGGAACCGTTCTTTCCATTGTCATGAAATACAGAACGTACTGCTCGTTCGATTTCTTCCGTATTGCCGATCATGATACTCTTAGTAAGATGGTGAAGTTCCTGCTGCGGATAATAGAAGGAACGCTCCAGATAATTCAGGTCTTCAATATCATAAACATTATTGCTTCCCAGTGAATATTTACACTCCAGTGCTTTCTTTGCATTGCGGTAGGCCTGGTTCAGTTCATCCAGGGTGGCTGCCGTTGTCCCCAGTGCACAGGTGGTTTTCAGCCGGATCGTGTTATAGATAGACTTCTGGATAATACAGAGGACATCATAAATAAGATCATGCGATTCTGCTTCAAGTGTACCGCAGCGAAACAAAATTACCACTCTGTCTTTTCCATCTTCAAAAACATAATGCTCTTTTCCCAGACATTCTTTCACAATATTCCGGGATGCAAAAAGATAAAGATCATAATCTGCCCCTGAAATATTTTCCATATCAAGATCCATGACTCCAATCTCATATGGTGCCTGGCTCATATCCAGCTGAAGGCTTTTTGCCCTCTCCAGATACAGCCTGAGATTACGGTCTGCAGAACAGACGATCTTGTTCAGTGTCTGTTCCTGAAGTACAGGCAGACTCTGGCGAAGCTGATTCTTCATTGACTGGATATACTGTCTCTGGCTGTTCTCTATATGAAGCTTCTCGCAGATCTCCTTCATTTCCTTATAAAGGCTTTCGGCACCGATAGGCTTCAGGATATAGTTCTTCACTCCAAGTCCGACAGATTTCTGTGCATACTGAAAATCCTCATGTCCAGTGAGGATCACAACATGGATCTGCGGAAATTCCCTTGAAAGGATCTCCGTCAGCTCCAGACCATCCATAAACGGCATCACAATATCTGTCAGCACAAGATCCACATGATTTTTCCGTATGATATCCAGTGCCTCCTGTCCATCCTCCGCAAGAAAAATCTCCGAAAATCCCAGAGATTCCCAGTCTATGATCTTTTTCACCCCATTGCGGATAAGAGGTTCATCATCAGCAATCAGAAGTGTATACATTTTCTTCCCCTCCCATCTGTACATTGCCCGTGATTATATATAATTTTCGTCTGTTTTTCGTGCACTTTTTCGTTGATTATACTATATTTTCACAAAAGTTACAACTTTTCCCACAATTATTCTTGTGTATATTGCATATTACAAAAATTATTAAACGTGGTTTTTCGTCATCTTCTGAATATTTCGTGAATCGTTGGATATCCATACATGCTGAACAGGTGATCCGCCTCTTCCTGTGCTGCTTTCAGCGCCTCCTCAACAGAGATATCTCCCTGATATGTTTTTCGCAGAGCCTGACACATGATCTTCTCAATCTGCTCTACAGGAATAATCAGGCGATTCTTTCGATACGGACTGTTTCGTCTTTTTGCATACTGAAGGCTCTCCTCAGTGCTGACCAGCCAGGGATACAGCTTCAGCAGCTCACTGTTGCGGTACGGTGTCACAACTGTTGACGCACCATTCAGTATAGTCAGATACAGATTCGTATCACTATTGCACAGCCAGGAAAAAAATCGGCAGACAGATTCTCTGTGTGAGGAAAAAGGATTCAGTCCCAGATTCCATCCTACACTGGCAGGTGCTTTTCCCGGAACCATACCGGAAGCGATCCGACCGGATACATTCTCTTTCACCCGCCGGTTTATTCCATGGGCAAACTCTGAATATGTGATCAGCATAGCTGTCCTGCCTGTACAGAAATCATCTACTGTCTGAGTGATAGATCTGTTCATATCTTTCTCCGGTATATAATCCAGCGTATGGAGAATACTCTCAAAAGCCATTCTGTTCTCCTTCGTATGAAAGGTTGGCCTATGATAATTATCCCACAGCTTTCCGCCGCAGGCCCAGAGCCTGATCAGGATCTCCGGTGCCAGTTCTTCATCGATCGCTCCCGCAAAAGAAGCTCCGTATTCTGTAGGTGACGCAGGATTCTCCTTCCTTGTAAAAAAGGCAGCCACATCATTAAATTCCTTCCATGTTCTCGGTGCCCGAAGTGATATCAGACTCCTTTTCTGGTATTCAGTCTGAAGCTCCCTGTTTTCAAACAGGTCTTTTCTGTAGAAAAGAAGCTGTGTTCCTCCGCTCACCGGGATTCCGAAATACCGTCCGTTCAACTGGCAGTTCCGGAAGCCTGACTGAAAAAACTGATCCTTTCTGAAGCTTTCACTTTCAATAAAGGAAGAAATATCTGCAAGACACATATTTTGAACCATATATTCCAGCCACGGAACATCATAGGTATAAAAGTCATAGGTCTGCGTCAGCGTAGCACAGGACTCTGAAATCATGGAAAGCAGCTGGTTCTGAGGTACACAATGAAACTCTACCTGAATCCCGGTTTCCGCTTCAAAATGTCCGGTAAGCAGCTGCAGTGCCTGGATAGTCGGATTGTCCACTGCCAGAAAGCGGATTTTCTCTCTGCAGGATATCCGGAAGCTCTGTTTCTGCTGCTTTTCTTTTTCCGGCAGACTCACAAGCCGGATATCCTTTTCCGAAAAATCAATCTCCTGTATAGTCTGCTCATACAGCCTTGGGTTATGGATATTCTGCAAAAGTATCCTGGCTGCCTGCTCCCCCAGAACAGTACTGTTTCTGGAGATTTTGATCACACCATCATTCTGATTGATGTTGATCCAGGATTCCTCGGAACAGCTGATCAGAACAATATCCTCCGGGGTTCGCAATCCGCAGTATTCCATGGCAGTCTGAATTCCATATGTGATCTCACGACTTGTTGACAGCAAAACCTCCGGCGGCTTCCTGGAAAAAGTTTTCATAAAACTGCTGAATGCATCTTCTCTGGTAAAATTCGTCGCACATATCTTCTCCGGTGCCAAATCTTCACCCAGTGTTTCCATGGCATCTCTGCATGCCCGGACATAATTCCGCTCAGAAGAAAACTCAAGAGGACCACAGACAATACTGATATCCCGGTATCCCTGTTCCAGAACCTGTTTTGTTATGCTGTAAAAGGTATCGTAATGACGAAACCCTACATAATTACAGAACACGGAATCCGGTTCACGCTCAACAAAAACCGCCGGAATCTGATAATCCATAATGTGGTTCTGAAAAAAAGCTGTATTACCGGGCTGTGTCGTCACGATAATAAGCCCTGCTGAATTCTGGGTAATAAATTCGTCGATCTTCGTACATTCCACATCTGCGGAATCATTGGAAAACGCAATATTAATGGAATATCCATGGGACTGAAGATAAGAAGATATTCCGTCAAAGAGCCCTGAGTAAAATTGGCTCCTCATTCCCGGAAGCAGCACGCTTACCATATTGCTGGCTTTTTTTTCAGATTTCTGGCAGAATAATTCGGAATATATTTCAGTTTCTCCACAGCGTCCATTATCTTTGTATAGGTTTCCGGACGGACTGCTTTCTTTCCGCTCAGTGCGCAGGAAACGGTTGCTATGGATACACCTGCTTCCCTTGCAACGTCTTTTAATGTTATCATTTTTATGTCCCTTCAAACGCTTCTGTTTCGTCGTTTTTCTCTCTGTTTTTATCTGTTTTTCATTATAAGTCCTATGAGATCCGCTTCATTCAACATAGTAAAATTCGTAGTAAAACGTTTAGATTTTTATTCCGGCAATCATATTGAAACACACACTTTTTTTTCACATAATGTAGTTATAAGTTGAAGCAAATGAAAAACTACAGGAGGTAAATATATATGAAAATGACACCCAGAGAACGTGTAATGGCGTCTGTCAATCATCAGAATCCTGATTCCCTTCCAATGGATCTGGGAAGCAACGTAAGTGCCGGAATCAGTGGTATGGCTTACGGAAAATTTAAAGAATATCTTGGAATCACAACAGGCCACAACCGTATTTACGATGTGGTACAGCAGGTAGCTCAGCCTGAGATCCAGGTTCTTGATATCATCGGAGCTGACGTCCTTGACGTTGGCCGTGTATTTAACACAGAAGACTCCGACTGGTACGATGTAACCTTATCAAACGGCGTTGCCGCACAGTGGCCGGGCTGGTTCAGGCCGAGACATAACAAAGATGGCTCTTATGAATATTTTGACTGCGAGGGCACACTCATTGCCAAGATGCCAAACGGCGGAATGTGTTTTGACCAGCAGTACTTCCCATATAAAGAAGATTATCCGGAAAACTACAATGATCTGGATAAAGAGATGGGAAAGGTTATCTGGAGTGCTATGGTTCACAGTCCATGGGATCATTCCAACGAAAAATATTTCTGGGAAACACTTCGTGAGAGATGTCTTGTACTGAAGAACAGCACAGACCGTGCCCTGATGATCACCTGCGGATGCAACTTCTTCGAGTGGGGAACTTTCCTTCGCAGAATGGAAAATTATCTCATGGATATTTATGAGGAACCGGAGCAGGTTCTTGCACTTAATGACCAGCTTCTGGAACGCCACCTGAAAAACCTGGAAAACACATGTAAGTACCTTAACGGAATCGTAGATATTGTCCGTTTCGGTGATGACCTCGGAATGAACAACAACATGTTCATGTCCCTGGAAAAATACCGTACCTTATTCAAACCGTATCATACAAAAATTAATGAGTATGTACATAAACACAGCAGCATGAAGACATTCCTCCACTCCTGCGGTTCCATCTTCCCGGTCATCGGAGATCTGGCAGAAGCAGGCTTCGATATCCTTAATCCGGTTCAGACATCAGCAGCCAATATGGATCCTGCCAGACTGAAACAGGAATACGGCAAAGATATCACCTTCTGGGGCGGCGGATGCAACACCAGAAAAATTCTGAACATGGGAACTGAAAAAGAGGTTTACGACTACTGCAGACGCATGATCGATATCTTCTTCCAGGATGGCGGATTCGTATTCAACCAGGAGCACAACATCCTCGGTGATGTTCCTCCTCAGAATATCATGGCTATGTATAAAGCTGTTGAGGATGCCAGAAGATAAAGTACAGACAATATGTTTCTAAAACCCCAAAAGGGATGCCGCATGAACAGAATCTCTGAATTCTGTTCCATACGGTATCCCTGATGGCATAGGTTTATCATAAGCGGTTGGATTATTCAGTTATGCTCCGATCAGCTGATTTGCCAGTGTTGCAGCACTTGCAGCATCCTCGGAATATCCGTCTGCGCCGATCTCGTCTGCGAATTCCTGAGTGATCGGTGCTCCGCCGACCATAACCTTGATATTGCTTCTGAAATCAGATTTGTTCAGTGCATCTACAGCATCACGAAGTGCAGGCATTGTTGTTGTAAGAAGAGCGGAAAGAGCGATGATCTTTGTATCCGGGTTCTCTCTGTAGCACTCGATGATCTTGTCATTGGAAACGTCAACACCAAGGTCGATAACCTCGAAGCCTGCACTCTCGATCATCATGGCAACAAGGTTTTTGCCGATATCATGAAGGTCTCCTGCTACTGTTGCAATGATAAGTTTACCCTTTACGCCTGTAGCTCCGGATGCAAGATGCGGTTTCAGAACCTCAACACCTTTTTTCATGGCTCTTGCTGCTACCAGCATCTCAGGTACAAAGATCTCATTATTTTTGAACTTCTCGCCTACAACAGCCATGGCATCGATCATACCTTTATTTAAGATCTCCTGTGGATCGCAGCCTTCATCAAGAGCTTCCTGCACTGCTTTTCCTACCAGTTTCGCTTTACCGATTTCTACTAATTTTGCAACTTCTTCGATTTTTGACATTGTTCTACCTCCAAATATTATGTATATTCATTATTTGCTACGGACAGGCTGATAATTTTTCGCACTCATCTCAGCTTTTATCGTATTTTTTATGGGATTCGTTTGCAGAGTCCTCCGCAGGCTCTGCAAACCTGAAGGGATCCTGATTATTTTTTTACAGGTCCAATAAGACCCTCTCTGTATGCTCCGATGTACTCCATACAGTAGTCATCTTCTCCAAGAAGAGCTTCTGTTGCATAAATAAGGCCAAGCATGTCTCTGTTTGTCGGATCAAGGATTCCACTGTCCAGTCCGGCATTCATAGCCAGTACCATAAATCCAAGGTTGATCAGCTTACGAACCGGCAGGTTGAAAGAAATATTGCTGATCGCTGCTGTAATGTGAATGGACGGATACTGCTCACGAACAGAAGTGATAACTTCGATATTTGTCTCAATTCCGTTCTCAGATGTACAAAGCATCTCTACCAGCGGATCAATGTGGATCCTTGATGGAGCGATTCCGTATTCTTTGGCTTTTGCCATGATCTTATCAAATACGCGAAGTCTGTCTGCTGCATTTTTCGGGATTCCGGTATCATCACTGAGAAGAGCGATAACTTCCCAGCCTTTATTTTCTTCCTGTGCCATAACAGGGAAAATCTTGTCGATCTTGTCGCCCTCGCCGGATACAGAATTGAAAAGTCCCGGACGTTTACAGAATTTATAAGCCTGGATCAGTACATCAGCACTTGGACTGTCCACAGAAATCGGAAGGTCTGTTACTTCCTGAATACAGTCGATCATCCATTTCAGTGTTTCAACTTCCTCTTCCTCCGGAACAGATGCACAGCAATCGATAAATGTTGCTCCGGCTTCTGCCTGTTTTCTTGCACGGTCTTTGATAAACTCCGCATCTCTTTTTGCAATAGCCTCTGCAACAGAAGGAATGGAACCGTTGATTTTTTCTCCAATAATAATCATATTTTTCTTCCTCCCTATTCGTAGATCTTGGTTGCTTCGTCAAACAGCGCCTTGATATTGCTTGGCGGAACATCCGGCTGTAATCCCTCATGGCTTGGTGATACGATAAGGCCTGTCGGGAAGTAGGTACGAAGCTCTTTAACCTTTGCAGCTACCTGCTCCGGTGTTCCGTTCGGAAGAAGATCCTGTGTATCAACACCGCCGCAGAAAGAAATCTTTCCGTCGAATTTATCTTTCAGGTTTGCAGGATCCATACCTGCTGCAAGTGCCTGGATCGGATGGATAACATCAACGCCAGCCTCAATGAGAAGCGGGATAGCTTCAACAATAGACCCGCAGGAATGATATACAACCTTTACGCCATAGCTGTGTGCCAGATCGATAAGTTTCTTTGCTCCGGGAATAACGAACTCGCTGATAAGAGCCGGGCTGATCATCAGGCCTCTCTGACTTCCTACATCATCACCGATGAGGATTGCCTGTACTTTACCTTTTGTTGCCTCAAGGAAAATCTTAAGGGCTTTCAGATAAAAATCTACAATATGATCATCTACATAATGTACCATCTCAGGCTCTGCAACCATGTTCATAAGGCATGTCTGCATTCCGAATGCAGCACAGGTATCCTGGAAGTGGCAGGCCCAGAGCATACCCATAACTACTTTATCATCCGGTGCCTCATCAACAAGGCGGCGGCATTCTTCCGGATCGATATAAAGCTCCGGATCCGGCCATGGGAAATTCACTGCCTCCACATCTTCAAGATCCTCACACTGTGCAAAACATCCGTCTGCTGTCAGTGTTCTGTGCTCTGTATCTACATTGCTTCCGTTCATATACCAGTCAAATGCCGCGAAAATTGCGGAGCATGTCGGGGATTTGTACGGGATCTCTACTGCGTAGAAATCATCTCCGCATACTTTTTTCAGTTCTTTGATATTGTCTACATGGTAGTAATCGCAAAGTGCAGGAACTGCCTCCGGTGTCGGATCACCAAGCCAGCAGGCCGGTCTGTCTACCGGTTTTCTTTCTACAGTTGCGATAAATCTTTCTCTACTGTTCATGTTTCTTTTCCTCCATATCTATTGCTTTTGCTTATTAGTTAAGGTGATAAATTTCTTCCATATCTGACCAGAATTCGCCCTCTGCTCTGTCAGGAAGGGGTGACATCAGCGGTTTTACAACATCCCACCATCTTTGTGTTGCCGGATCTGCTGCCATCTTTGCCATATCTGCATCGAAATCTTCGCCTTCGTACTCAAAATATGTAAAAAGATATTCTCCTTTGCTGTAGATAGAATAATTTTTCAGGCCGCATTCTTTGATCATTTCATTTACGCCCGGCATTGGATTTGCATGCCATTTTTTATATTCGGCAAGCTTTTCCGGTTTTACCTTGATCATCTGACCAAATCTTTTTTCATACTTTCACCCTTTCCCTGCTGCTTCCAGTTTACAGTTCTTACATTCCGTTCTTTATGAAAATCATTATAAAAAAGCCGGTAAAAATATAAATTCAATATTTTCATCGGTTTAGTCCTTTTTTTCATGTAAAAATCTGAACATGTAAAAAATACACCTATAGCAATTCCAGAAATTAATACATTAAAAAGAAGTTGGACAGAGCATGATGCAATAATTTCCGGAAGTGCTGTAATCTGATTAATGTAACTATTGAATAAAAACAGGAATGTATTATACTGAAATCATACTCAGACAATGGGAAAATCAAAGAATTTACAGGGAGGTTTTTTATCATGGAATACAGACGTTTTGGAAACACGATCTATCTTCGACTTGATCCGAAGGAAGAGATCCTGGAGGAGATCGGCAAGGTTGCAGAGAAAGAGAACATCCGCCTTGCACAGGTCACAGGCCTTGGTGCCATCAATGATTTCACCGCAGGTGTATACAACACTGTAACAAAGGAATACCACTCTATCCAGTTTCAGGGAGCTTATGAGATTGTTTCTCTTACCGGTACCGTTACCCGCAAGGACGGTGACGTTTATCTTCATCTCCATATCGCAGCCGGTGACGAAGAAGGCCTTGTACACGGCGGCCATCTGAACCGTGCCATCATCAGTGCTACCGCCGAGATCCAGATCCAGATGATCGACGGAGAAATCGGTCGTGAGTTCAGCGAAGAGATCGGTCTGAATCTGTTTAAATTCTGATTTTGCCAGACGGAGTTCAGCTACAGTCTACTGCTTTACAGTTTTAGATTTCATCACACATAAAAAGGGTGAGACTACACAGCGTAATGCTGTCAGCTCACCCTTTTCTTATTCCGAAAAGCTATACCAACAAATCACCACATCTCCCTGAGCCAACCTTCCTACATATACATTGACAAATTTCCCTGTTATGATATACTTTGATGATAAAACTATTTTATATTAAAATCATTTAAAGAACGCAAATGAATGTGAGGATCTGATCATTATGAAGAATTTTAAAATCGGTGATAAACTTACGAGATTTCCCCTGATCCAAGGTGGAATGGGTGTCGGCATCAGCCTTGGCCGGCTGGCAGGCACTGTTGCAAAGGAAGGCGGGATCGGAATCATCTCCACCGCTCAGATCGGCTACCGCGAAGAGGATTTCGACCGAAATACCGAAGAAGCCAACCAGCGGGCTATCCTGTCCGAGATGAAAAAAGCACGCAGGATTTCTCCTGACGGTATCATTGGCTACAACATCATGGTTGCACTGAAGGAGTATGCATCTCATGTAAAGGCAGCTGTCCAGGCCGGTGCTGACCTGATCATCTCCGGTGCAGGACTTCCTACAGAGCTCCCTGCTCTTGTCAGCGGAAGCAAAACAAAGATCGCCCCCATTGTCTCAACGGACAAATCTGCAAAGGTTATCCTGAAATACTGGGAAAGAAAGTACAAGCGCACTGCAGATCTTGTGGTGATCGAAGGTCCCCAGGCAGGCGGTCATCTGGGCTTCCACAAGGAAGAGCTGGATTCCTATACCCCGGAAACCTACGACAATGAGATCCGAAAGATCGTCCAGACTGTAAAAAGCTATGCAGCAAAATTCGGCACGGAAATCCCTGTAGTAGCTGCCGGCGGCATCGCCACGCACGAGGATGTAAAGCATGTCCTTGATCTTGGTGTGGACGGCGTTCAGGTCGCCACCCGCTTTATCCCAACGGAAGAATGTGACGCAGACATCCGGCTGAAAGAATCCCTGATCCACGCCGCAAAGGACGACATTGCCATTGTAAAAAGCCCGGTAGGTATGCCGGGACGTGCCATTATGAATCCCTTCATGCAGCACGTCATGGCCGGTGAAAAAATCCCGCACAGCCCATGCCACCGCTGCCTTGCCAAATGTTCCCCCGGCGAGATCCCTTACTGCATTACAGACAAGCTGATCGCCGCCGTAAAGGGCGACGTGGAAAACGGCCTGCTGTTCTGCGGAGCAAAGGCTTATATGGCAGATAAGATCGAAACCGTGCACGACGTGATCGCTGATCTGTTTGGCACAGAATCAGAATGCATCCGGCTGTCATAAAGATAAACCTACGCTGTCAGGCACACTAAACCAAAAGCCCCTGCTTTCATTGCTTTTCGCAGTGAAAACAGGGACTTTTTGTTTTTCTACCGGTTATCGATCTTCTCCGGGTACATGTCATGCTCTGTCAGGCGTTTCCAGGCAATCTCCTCCCATCTGGTTCCGGCTTTTCCGTAATTGCAGTAGGGATCAATGGAAATGCCGCCTCTCGGAGTAAATTTTCCCCAGACCTCAATGTATTTCGGGTCCATAAGACGGATCAGATCCTTCATAATGATATTCACGCAATCCTCATGAAAATCTCCGTGATTGCGGAAGCTGAAAAGATACAGCTTCAGAGATTTGCTCTCCACCATTTTTTCACCGGGTACGTAGGATATTGTGATCGTCGCGAAATCCGGCTGTCCGGTAATGGGACAAAGGCTTGTAAATTCCGGACAGTTAAATTTTACAAAGTAATCGTTGTCTGGGTGCTTGTTCAAAAATGTTTCCAGTACCTCCGGAGCATAATTGTCCGGATATTTTACCTTCTGATTTCCGAGAAGGGTGATTCCTTCTTTTTCCAGGTTTTCTCTGCTCATATTTTTTTCCTTTCTATGGTCAGGCGGATATTTGCGATCCACTTCGTTACTTACTCATGACCGATCTATCTGTCAAGTGCCGGGTCCTTCACTCCATTGAGACGGAATGCCTCTGCTCTGTCAATACAGGTTCCGCACACACCGCAGGGCTTTTCGCCGCCTTCGTAACAGCTCCATGTCAGTTCATAAGGAACATTAAGCTCCAGGCCGGTTTTTACGACCTCTGCCTTTGTGCAGCTGACAAAAGGTGCCTCAACCTTCAGCTGACCGCCGCTTCCCTGATAAATTGCCTCATTGATCGCATTGTGAAATGCACTGCTACAGTCCGGATACGCATTTCCGGCAGCATCATCCGCATGCGCTCCGTAATAGATCACACTGCAGTTTTTTGACAGCGCAATGCTTGCTGCTGAGGAAAGAAATAATCCGTTCCGAAACGGCACATAGGTTGACACCGGTGATCCATCGGTTTCCTTCAGCTGCTCTGCATAGCTTTCATGAGGGATTTCTCTGTCTGAATGCTTCAGCAGCGAGCAGTCACTGTACCGGAAGATCGGCTCCAGATCCAGATAAAGATGCTCCACTTCGTAATATTCTGCTGTTTTTCTGGCAGCCTCGATTTCTTTTGTGTGCTTCTGTCCGTAAGCTACTGTTAATGCAATTACATTCTCTTTTCCATATTTGTTTACGGCAAGCCCCAGGCAGGTGGTAGAATCCACACCGCCGCTTGCAAGTACAAGTGCTTTCATAGCGTTCTCCTTTTCTGCGGTATTTCTTGTTATATTGTGATATGTTTTCCTGTCATACTCCCCGTTTCTGCGGGTCCCAGATCACCTTATGAAGCTGGATCTGAAGCTTTACATCGTTGAGCTTTTTTTCCATAAGGAAATCCACGATCTCCACCGGCTGGATCCTGCCAAATACAGGGCTGAAATAAACTGCCGTTTTTCCGACCAGCCTGTACTTTTCCAGGATTTCCAGGGCTTTTTCCATATCTCTGCGGCTGCTGACCACGAATTTCAGCGTATCCTCACTGCCCAGAAGCTCCAGATTAGAAAGGAGCATCTCTTTTTCCATGCCGCTGTCCGGTGCTTTATAATCCATGGTAAAGGACGGACGTTTTTTAATATATGATAAGGCTTCAGATCTACGCTTCCATTGGTCTCAATCTCCACCCGCTGGGATGGATCCTCCAGGATTGCCTCGATCAGCTCCTCCATGCCTTTCCGTAAAAGTGGTTCCCCGCCTGTAAGTGTCACATTTTTTACGCCTGTTTCACGGATCCAGGAAAGGATCTCTTCTTCTGTCAGCCTTTCACTCTCACATCCCGGCTCATTTGCCCAGCTGGTATCACAATAGCTGCACTGAAGATTGCAGCCCTTAAACCGGATAAAAGCGGCAAGCTCTCCTGCCCGTCTGCCCTCTCCGTTGATGCTGACAAATTTCTCTACAACCTGATAGGTACTCATAGCCATACCGCCTCCGTTTCTTCTTCCGTTTCCCGGTAAGCTGCACAGTTATTTGGTGTTTCGTAAACAACAGCTCTTTTTACAGGATAGCCCTTTTCTTCCATTTTCCTGAAAAAATACTCTGAAAAATTCTCTGCTGTAGGGCGAAAGGGAACCTTCACCAGATGAAAGCCTTCCTCATCCAGTGCTTCCAGCGTTTTCGGACGTAATGTATTTTCTTCATAGATCAGCGTGTGATCCATGGAATCTGCCAGCTCCCGAAGATCCTTTTTCAGATCTCCGAAGTCTACCAGCATCCCTCGCCCCTGACCGTTTTTCTCCAGCTTCCGGCTTTCGATCTCAATCTCCACATGCCAGCGATGACCATGGATGTTGGAACATTTGCCGGTGTAACCGGACAGAAAGTGTGCCGAATCGAAATCTGCTTCTGTTTTAACTGATACATAAATTTTTCCTCCTTCTGGATCTGTCACACCACCCGAATATTTCCATAAATAAAAAACCGGGATTCCCGGCCTTGATCCAGTTAAAGTAAAAAAGGGCAGCCCCGCCACGAGTCTGCCCTGATTCTCACATCTTCTTCAGCCCTGGTTTTATTTATAGACAGGATGGTACAAACGAACTGTCTTATATTAATTTGTATGGTATTTCCGGAGATACTGCATCAAACGATAAATCGGACCAGATCATCCGCGTTCGCTGCTCACTCATGAGCGCAGTCGCTCCGCAACGATCTATGGGAACTTTCAACTCCGGAATTACGGTAAATTTTCTGCAGAATTATCTTCTTCCGCAGCACTTCTTATATTTCTTACCGCTTCCGCACGGACACGGATCGTTGGGATAGATTTTTCTTGCAGATGCCGGCTGCATCGGCATTGCTGTCGGCACAAAGCTGTTCGGCATTGCAGTGTGCGGCTTGCCTGTGGCAAACGGCCATACTGCTCCTGAGATCTCATTCGGTGTGTAACCGCGGAATTCCAGCATTCTTGTGTTATTGTTTGCCTCCATGATCAGCTTTGTAAATTTCTCAAGCTGCTCATCGTTAAACTGGATCCCCTTCTGGTTCAGGTTTTCCATGATCGCTGACATTCTGCCATCCATGGAGCATTCTTTGTAAATAAAGAACAGTACCTGATCCTTCACTGCATCGGAAACCTTCATCTCATCCAGCAGGAATCTGCCCAGTCTCTGGTAAGAAGCAGATTTTGTCGGATACCCGTTTTCGGAATAATCCAGGATCTCATCTACAGACGGAATATAGAATTTCCGTCCACCCTGACGTCTCTCGATATCCTTGTAGATGTTATTGACCAGTGCGGATTTCAGGATCAGCTGATCCTCCGCAAGCTCACAGATGCAGGCCTTCTCCGGAATGGTATGATACAGCTCGATGAAGCTGTCATATCCGATGTCAAAGCCTTTTCTCTGCTTAAACATCTCATATACGGTCTTTGCCGGTGCAGATACATACAGATAGCTTACCATAATAAGGCAATCCTTCAGCCAGTTTACCTGGCTGCGAAGTGTCTGGAACTCCGGTGTATTGATCTGATCGTAAACAGCTACAACCTCTGCCGGAACTTCTGCGTAATCATCACTGTAGGAAACAAGGTAGCCCATATCGTTCAGCCATTCTAACGTATTCCACTCATCCTCTGCAACATGGAAGCATTTTCTCTGAATAGCTGCCTCAAAAGCCAGTACCTCCTGATCGTCTGCTACGAGGAAGCTTGCTTTCATAACCTCCGGTTTAAGAACCTCTGCGGCAACCTTTGCGGCGATCTCTTCCTGATCCATTCCCTTGCAGTGAAGTCCAAGCTCACCTGCAATGCTGAGAAGGTCTTCTTTACGATAGGACATGAGGAAATCTTTTACTGTAGGATTTCTTCTGCTGCCTGTGGCTGCCTCATCTGCTTTTGCAGCTCTGGCTGCTGCCTCTACTGCCGCTACTGTTGCAGCAATGTCTTCAGATGCTTTGGCTGTTTCCACCTCAGTTTCAACTGCTGCAGTGCATCCCAGCTCTGGTGCCTCTGTCCAGTACGGATCATCCTCACCCTTTACTTCTTTTATAATAGAAGGAGCTTCTGCTGTTCCCTCGTCTTTCTTCTCAATATCAACTCTGTATTCCGGAGCTTCCTTATCCGCACCATACTGACGGAAGGTAAACCATTTCTCGGAATCCATAAGCTCTGCAGTCTCTGTCTCGCCTGCATTTAATAATGTGAAATTATTCTTTGCTTCTCCGTCACCGTTCTCACGGATCTGTACTTTTTTCTGAAAAAATTCAATCTCATATAGGCTGCCTGCCGGATACTGAACCAGTTTTTCAAGCATGGCTGCCATCTTTGCAAATGTAACGTCAGCCGCAACAGTACAACGTCTCCATACCGGCGGTTTCGTTCCTTTTCTTGTGATTTTTAACTGATAAAACATTCCTGTGTTCCTCTCCTGTAAATATATGCCGGATCAGGAGATACGAATAACTCCTGATCCGGCGTAAGCAACTTCCCCTATGTTATACAAAAATAGAGAAATTGTCAATATTTGAGAGGCTTCTACAACACAATATCATATTTCTCAACCTGGATCACAGCATTTCCGTCACTGTGAAACAGGATCTCATCTGCTTCCACTGGTGTTGGGATCACGGTAGTCGCAGTTTTGCTTCCATCATTGATAAAAAGCTCTATGGAGCTTCGATCCAGGATAAAACGCAGCTTCAGATTTTGTCTGTCATCTGTGATCTGGAGCTTTCTTGTACATACAACATCACGCTGCACCCCGCTCCAGGTTCTGTCGATTTCCAGTATCTGTCTTTTTCGATCATAGGTAAAGACCGTTGTATATTCTTCATTGCGTGCAAGCTCAATCCGGAACTCATTGTACACATCCAATGCTTCCTGATTTGGATTTCCAGAGTTCCTGCTTCCATCCATGATGCCATCTGCGTTCTGCAGTTCCACAGTCAGATCGATCATTCGGCCACGGACGCCTTCAAGGCTTAAGCTCTCACCCACTTTTACATTCTCATAACAGCAACGGTTTTTCCGATAATTCTCAATTTCTCGGACCGGCTTCTGCCAGATCTTTCCGTCACGATATTCCAGCTCTCTCGGAAGAGTCATCATTCCCTGCCATCTCTGCTTTTCCTTGATCACACAGCTATCCCAGGATTTCATCCAGGCGATCATCACTCTTCTTCCATCTGGAAGAAGGGTTGTCTGCGGCGCATAAAAATCAAGTCCGTAGTCCAGACTTACCGGTGCG
This sequence comes from Ruminococcus sp. SR1/5, assembly GCF_000209835.1. Lineage (NCBI taxonomy): Bacteria > Bacillati > Bacillota > Clostridia > Eubacteriales > Oscillospiraceae > Ruminococcus > Ruminococcus sp. SR1/5. The sequence continues at coordinate 2,585,796 of NC_021014.1, forward strand.
TCTTTTTCAAATGTATGTTTTTCGCTGTCATAATCTCCCGTAAAATACAGGGAATTATGTCCATTATGAAACTCATACCCTTTTGCACGCATATGCTGCGGGGAACAGATCAGCACATGTTTATCCCCGAGCGGAAAGAAATCGGGGCATTCCCACATAACACCGATTTCTCCTGTGGAGTTCTCCGCAAGAATTGTTTCAAATTTCCATTCTTTCAGATCTTTACTGGAAAACAGAACTACCTGTCCAGGAATTTCTTCGCTGCGGCATCCTACGAGCATATGGTATGTTCCGTGATCTTCCCATACCTTCGGATCACGGAAATCAACTCTGCTACATTTCTCCGGAAGCATATCCCCGGTGACTACCGGATTTTTCTCTGCCTTTACATAATCTTTTCCGTCACCCCAGGCAATGCACTGATTCTGCCGGACTTCTTCTTTTCCATCAGGCAGCTTTTCTGTTGTAACTCCTGTGTAGATCAAAGCCTGTTTGCCATCCGCTTCAATAGCACTTCCAGAAAAGCATCCCTCTCGATCATATTCCTGATCCGGTGCAAGCGCTGTAGGAAGCTGCTCCCATCTGATCATATCCTCCGTCACACTGTGGCCCCAGTGCATAGGGCCCCAGTCACGGCTGTAAGGATGATACTGGTAAAAAAGATGTACCTTTCCTTTAAAAACAGAAAATCCATTGGGATCATTGATCCAGCCAACCGGTGCAGATACATGAAAGGCCGGTTTCTCTTCCTGCGGGATATTTTTTGCTTCCTCTATTTCATAAAGACGTGCTTTTACAAGTTTTTCACTCATACTCTGCTCTCTCTTTCTTTTTTATGTTTCTGACCGGTATCTTTTTCTGTTTTTATTTCTCTGTCTCACTAAGAGACTTCTGATACTGGTCAAAATATTTCTGTTTGATTGCCAGATAATCAGACAGTCCATACTGCTCCATCTTTTTCAGATAGGAATCCCATTCTTTATCGATGCCGCCATTCAGGATCCAGTCTGCTTTTTTCTGTTCCGCATACTTCTTGATATCTGTGTCGTACTGAGATACCTTATTGGTATCATCAATACTCATAAATACATTCGGATACACATATTTACTGTTCATATCCTTAAGATATGTTTCATGCATATTGTCGAGACGCCATTTTGCATCTGCCGGCTCTGTTACATATACATCGTAATACTCGTTAAGTATTGCCAACGGTCCGTTTACAGACTGTGCTTCACGAACCTCTACCGGAGATGCATCTCCCAGATCCATATGTTTCAGCATCTGACCACCTTCTGCATTCTCGGACATCTCAAAGATATTAAATGAATCTTTTTCCCCGTAAGTACCCCAGTTATTCTGCGGAGACTGGATCGGTGCATACATCTGATCGATCCATGCTGCTGCCAGTGCCGTATTCCGACAGCTTGTAGTCAGAACGCAACGTCCTCTGTCAAAGCCACTGGTTTCACTGTTATTCTGTCTTGTGATATTTACAAGACCATCCGGACCGGCCAGCGCCGGGAGCATTACATAATCTTCATTGTTATCAATATTTGCAATATCCCAGGTGAAACACAGACCATATCTGTGGTTCTTACCTTTTGCAACATAAGTTGACCATTCCTGGGTAAAAGCCTCCGGATCCACCAGCTTTTCTTCTACCAACTGATGGAGCCACTGAATACCTTCTTTATAGCCTTCCTGTACAGTTGTATAAATAACGGTTCCATCATCTTTCACTGCAAAATGATCACCGGTGTCACCATATCCTTCTCCGAATCCGTTGATGAGAATTGCAGGATCCTGATCACCATTATTGATGATAAAGGACATCGGGATCACACCACCCTCAATGTTGAATTTCTTTTCCAGTTTATCTGCATTGTCGCGGAAAGCGACCAGAACCTGTTCCAGTTCCTCAGTTGTAGTCGGAACGTCCAGCTTCAGATAATCCAGCCATTTTTTATTAATGTAGGGAATATCTCCAATTGCCTGAATGGCTTCTTTCCCCGCACCAAGCTGCTCGATCCATGGGAAAGAATAAATATGTCCGTCCGGTGCTGTACACATTGTTCTGTATTCCGGGTATTTTTCAAATACAGCCTTAAGATTCGGCATGTATTTATCAATGAGATTTTCTACCGGAATAATGATTCCCTGTTTGGCATAACGAAGAAGATCATAATCACTCATCCCTGCGTTAAAAAGTCCATCCGGAAGATTTCCGAACTGTGCCAGCGCTAGATTTTTTTTGTCATCAAACTGATCCGATACAAAACAGGTCCAGTCAATGTGGACATTGGTCTGCTTTTCCAGTCTTTTAAAAATCGTTCTTTCATTAGGTTCCTGTGTAGATGTTGCAGGTGCACTGGTAATAAAAGACAGCTCTGCTTTTTCTTTCAGAGGAAAGGACACATCTTCCACCGGGATATCCGGATCTGTTTCTGCTTTCATGTGTTCTTTCCGTTTCCACATCCGGCACTGCATACCATTATAATTGCAGAAAGCCCGATTGCCAATAATGCCTTCATTCTTTTTTCATCATTATCAACCTCCTGTCATCAGCCTTTTACAGAACCAACCATAATGCCCTGGTCAAAATATTTCTGGAAGAATGGATACATGATCAGAAGCGGTAAACTTGATACAATGATCGTAGCATATTTCAGAAGTTCCGCTACCTTTGCCATCTGTGCAGTACTCTGGATATCTGCGATCATTCCGGGCTGCGGTGTATTCTGTACAAGGATGGAACGAAGTACCAGCTGCAATGGCTGCAGTTTCGCATCATTCAAATAAATCATAGCGTCAAAATAACTGTTCCACATTCCTACAAAGGACCACAGTGCAAGCACTGCGATGATCGGTTTGCATACCGGCATCATAATCTTGAAAAAATGCTCGATTTCCGTGGCACCGTCAATGGCAGATGCCTCTCTGAGTTCCTTGGGGATAGACTGATAATAGGTTCTGGCAAGGATCATGTTCCAGACATTAAACGCACCCGGAAGCAGGATTGCCCAGATTGTATTTACCAGATGCAGCTGATTGATCAGGATAAAAGTCGGGATCATTCCTCCACCGAAAAACATGGTAATGAGAAAAATAACATTGAAGAAATTTCTTCCCACAAATTCTTTCTTGGACATTGGATATGCTGCCAGCAGAGTTACCAAAACTGAAATAATGGTAAACACCAGGGAATAAAAAAATGAGTTTGCAAAACCTCTCCAGATCATATTATTTTCAAGAACTCTGCGGTACGCATCGATCGTCCACTTCCGCACATCAAAGCTGATCCCCTGGCTGTTCAGCACATTCGGATCCATAAAGGATGCGATCACAACATATAAAAGCGGAACCAGAATGGAAAGTACAAATGCACCCAGAAGTACGTATCCGATTCCTAAAATGGCTTTGTCAGATGCCGAATATTTCTTTTTCTTTGCTTTTGCCATAACAGCACCTCCTATAATCCCTCTCCGTCATTCAGTTTCTTGACTACCCAGTTTACAAAGATCAAAAGAATTACATTGATCACTGAATTAAACAGCCCCACTGCTGTAGAATATCCATAGTCTCCATTCAGAAGACCGATTCTGTATACATAAGTAGAAAGAATCTCAGATGCAGGAAGGTTCATATCTGTCTGCAGTGCATATGCTTTTTCAAAACCAATGCTCATAATATTTCCGGCCTGAAGGATAAACTGGATCACAATGATGTTTTTAATAGCCGGAAGCTGTACATACCAGATCTGCTGCAGGATATTTGCTCCATCCACCACTGCTGCCTCTTCCAGATCCTTACTTGCATTGGCAAGTGCTGCAGTATACATAATGGATGCCCATCCGGCTGTCTGCCAGATTCCGCTGGCTATGTAAATGGTACGAAATGCTGCCGGCATAGTCATCCAATTGGCATCGGAACCGATCAGTTTATTCAGCGGACCTACCGGTGAAAGAAACATACGAACCATACCACAGAGTACGATAACGGAAATAAAATTCGGCGCATAGATCAGAAGCTGAATTTTTTTCCTGATCCCGGCTCTCCGGATCTGATTCAGAAGAAGTGCCAGGATGATCGGAATCGGAAATCCCCACAGCAGTCCGTAAATACTCAGTTTCAAAGTGTTCACAAGATAATTCATAAAATCCGGTGATGCCAGAAATCTCCGGAAGTATTCCAGTCCTACCCATTTGCTTCCAAATACACCATCAATGACATTGTAATCCTCAAAAGCGATCAGTACGCCACCCATGGGCACGTATTTGAAGATGATCGTCAGAAGAAGTGCAGGCAGCAGAAAAAACACATACAGCTGCCAGTTCTTTTTCACATACTGAAGCTTTTCTGCAGCAGTTCTTTTTCCTGCCGGAACAGCTTTCGCAGAACCTTTTTTCATTCTCTTTTCCTCCCGTTTTTGTTCTTTCGTTCTTGTTTAGTAACCGGTAAAGTAACCGGTTACTTTATAATTTGATACTACTATATGACATAGCTTCTGTCAACCTTTTTTGTTAATTTATTCAAGAAAAGTTACCGGTAACTTAACTGGTTATTTTTTATTGCTATTTAACGTCTGTATTGTTATACTTAATTACATCAATCCAATTATCCTGTACGGTCTGCAGATTTCTCTTATATGATCACATCTGCATTCCGTATCATAACTTTCTGCTGTTAAAAGGAGACTATTTTTTTATGGCTAAAAAACAGGTAACATTTGCCGATATTGCAGAATACACTGGTTTTTCCAAGACTACGATCTCCAGATATTTCAATCATCCGGATTCTCTGACCCTGGAAAATCAGGAAAAGATCGCAAAAGCCCTTGATGAGCTCGGCTACAGAAAAAACAAGCTTGCCAGGGTTCTTGCCAATGGAAAAAGCGAATTTGTAGGGATCATTGTCCCGAACCTTTATCTTCATTATTATTCCGAAATGCTGACACAGCTTCTTCGAAGTTACTCCGATTATCATTACAAATTTCTGGTTTTTGTCAGTGATGGCGGCCCGGAGAAAGAAATGCAGTATCTGGACGAGCTGATGGCTTATAAGATTGAAGGACTTATTGTTCTCAGCCATACTCTTTCCTCTGAAAAACTGGCTTCCTATAATATTCCTGTGATCGCCATTGAACGTGAAGCAGAACATATATGCAGCGTTACAACAGACAATTACATGGGCAGCATGCAGGCTACTTCTCTGCTGATACGTAATCAGTGTGATGTACTGATCCACATCAATGTCCATGTACCTGAGAATATTCCGGCTTATGACCGTATCCGTGCCTTTGAGGAAACATGCCGGGAATATCATGTTCCTTATGAACTGAACCTTAATGTTTCCGGTGATTCCTATCAGGAGCTTTTTGAACAGATGCGTGTGATCTTTCAGGATATTGACAGTAAATATTCCGGTCAGAAAAAAGGCATATTTTTATCCAATGATACTTACGCAAATATATTTCTCAATCTGATCTTCCAGAAATACAACTGTCTGCCGGATGAATATCAGATCATCGGATTCGATAATTCACCCATTGCTGCGGAGTCCATCATTCCGATCACTACTATTGGACAGCAGATTGATGTGATCGCACAGACTACCATGGAACTGCTTGTGGAACAGATGAACGAAATGAAGAAAAGAAAACCGGCACCGCTTCAAAAACCGATCCACAAAAAGATCACTCCTGTTCTGATACGACGACAGACAACCGGAGACTGAAAATACTTACAACATTTTTCCATATTCCATAACAACCCGTATATTCATGTACTGGAAACTTCATGCTATAATTCTGTAGAAAAATGTCAGATAACCATTACCGCCGGGAAATATTTTACAGTTTTCCCGACATCTATAAATATCTATTCAGGGAGGAAATCATGAAAAAAGATCAGGAAATTTTTCAGGAACGTTTAAACCATCATCACGACGAGCTTCGATGGCTGTACACAGAGCTTTATCACAATGACGATATGTTTGCAGAGCTCTGCGACCAGATGTACCAGTATTTTACAGCACGCCGACGCGCGCTCAAAAACCGCGACCTGGAAAGAGAAAAAATCCGGACTGGTTCCGCCAGAAGGATATGCTTGGCATGATGCTCTATATTGACAATTTTGCCGGCAACATCAAGGGAGTTTCTGCCAAGCTTCCATATCTTAAGGAATGCAACGTGAACTGCCTGCATCTGATGCCGTTTCTGGACACTCCGAAGGGCCGTTCCGACGGTGGTTACGCAGTAGCCGACTTCCGCAAAGTCCGCCCGGACCTTGGTTCTATGAAGGACCTGGCTGCCCTTGCAGATAAATGCCACAAAAACGGAATGAACCTGTGTATGGATTTTGTTATGAACCACACTTCCGAGGATCATGAGTGGGCCAAAAAGGCACGCCAGGGTGACGGCGAATATATGAGCCGTTACTTCTTCTACAACAACCGTGAGATCCCGGACGAGTACGAAAAGACCGTACCTCAGGTGTTCCCTACCACTGCTCCGGGAAACTTTACCTGGCTTCCGGATATCGGTCATTATGTCATGACTACTTTTTACCCGTATCAGTGGGATCTGAACTATGGCAATCCCCGTGTTTTCAATGAGATGATGTATAACTTCCTCTTCCTTGCAAACCAGGGAATGGATGTGATCCGTATTGATGCGGTTCCGTATATCTGGAAAGAGCTTGGAACTCCGTGCCGTAACCTGAAACAGGTTCATACCATCGTCCGTATGATGCGTATGATCGCTGAAATCGTCTGCCCCAGTGTTGTTCTTCTGGGTGAGGTCGTTATGGAGCCGGAGAAGGTTGTTCCTTATTTCGGAACTGTAGAGAAACCTGAATGCCATATGCTTTACAATGTAACCACCATGGCTACAACCTGGAACAGCATTGCCACCCGCGATATCCGCCTTCTGAAAAAACAGATGGACGTTGTAAACAGCCTTCCGAAGCAGTACACCTTCCTGAATTATCTCCGCTGCCATGACGATATCGGCTGGGGACTTGATTTCGCCACTCTGAAAGACTGGGGCATGGATGAGCCATCTCATAAGCGTTACCTGAATGATTTCTTTACAGGAAAGCATCCGGGAAGCGACAGCCGCGGAGAGCTCTATAATGATGACCCGGTAACTCAGGATGCCCGTTTCTGCGGAACTACTGCTTCCATGTGCGGGATCGAGGCTGCTCTTTTTGAAAAAGATGACGAGAAGCTGAAAAGGGGTATCCGCGAGGATCTGATGCTTCACGCATATATGCTTACCCAGTCCGGAATCCCGATGCTTTACAGCTCCGATGAAATCGGACGTCTCAATGATTATTCCTATAAAGAGGATCCGGATAAGGCTGCAGATTCCCGCTATATCCACCGTGGTGCTTTCCAGTGGGAGCTTGCCGGAAAAAGAAACTCCAAATCCTCCGTTGAGGGACAGATCTTCCAGACTCTTAGCCGCATGGAGCAGATCCGCAGCCAGGAATCTGTTTTTGATAAGGACTGTGATGTATATACATACGATGTTCATGATGACAGCATTCTCTGCATCCTCCGCCAGAAAGGAAACGAACGTTTCATCGGAATCTTCAATTTCAGTGACAGCGAAAAAACTGCCTGGATGCAGGAGGAAGGAACCTTCCGCGATCTGATCACTGACCAGACACTGGAGCTTAAGGATGTGGAGCTTCCGGCTTATGGATTTATGTGGTGTAAGAGGATGTAACTGTTACTTGGTAAATAAAAAGACGTGGCCTTACGGATCCACGTCTTTTTATTATGTTATATCTTTATTTTTATAAGCTGTTCTGGTATTCAGAAATTACTTGCAGAGCTCCTCTGCCATTGCATCGATCTCTGCCGCATTCTCATCACTGAGGGAAGACATGATCTTTACATTGTTCTCAAGCCATGTGATATTTTTACTCTTCTCGAACATTCCTTTCATGACTTTAGCTGCAGTCGGTGCCCAGCTTCCGTTCTCAATGAGGCCGATGGTGCGGTTCTGGTAATTACGCTCTGTCAGGTTCTCGATGAATGTACGCATAAACGGGAATGCTTCTCCGTTGTATGTAATGCTGGCCAGTACCAGCTTGCCGTAGCGGAAAGCATCCTCCACTGCCTCTGCCATGTCTTCTCTTGCAAGATCGCAGACAACAACCTTCGGGCAGCCCTTTTCCTCCAGCTTCTGTGCAAGAAGCTCTGCGGCTTTCTTTGTATGTCCGTATACAGATGTGTAGGCGATCATTACTCCTTCACTCTCTACTTTATAAGAAGACCAGATATCATATTTCTCCAGATAATGTCCAAGATTTTCGGTAAGGATCGGTCCGTGAAGCGGGCAGATGGTCTGGATATCAAGAGTTGCTGCTGCCTTGAGAAGCTTCTGTACCTGCGGACCGTATTTTCCGACGATTCCAATATAGTAGCGACGTGCTTCGCAGTCCCAGTCCTCTTCTACATCAAGAGCTCCGAATTTGCCAAAGCCGTCTGCGGAAAACAGAACTTTGTCTGTGCTGTCATATGTAACCATAACCTCCGGCCAGTGAACCATCGGTGCAAATACGAAAGTAAGAACGTGTTTTCCAAGTGTCAGGGTGTCACCGTTGGCTACAATATGTTTCTTTCCTTCCAGATCCATTCCACGGAAGAAATTCTCCATCATGGTAAAGGTCTTTGTGTTGGCAACAACAGTTGTATCCGGGTATGCTTTCATGAAATTCTCAATATTTGCTGCATGGTCCGGCTCCATATGCTGGACTACAAGATAATCCGGTTTCGCACCATCCAGAACCTCTGCAACTTTTCCCAGCCACTCTTCTGTGAAGCCGGCATCTACAGTGTCCATAACTGCGATCTTCTCATCTTTGATCACATAGGAGTTGTAGGACATTCCGTTTGGCACTACATACTGTCCCTCAAACAGGTCTACCTGATGATCGTTTACTCCTACATAATAAATATCATTTCCGATTTTCATTGTATTGAGTTCCTCCTTAGTCTGCTGTATTTTATATTTCCAATATTTCTGAAAATACTTTCTTATTGCTCTCATTTATTATATCATTGTTCGTACTGAAATCAATGTAGAATCTATAAATAAAAACAAACCTCTGCGCCTGGTAAAAGAGCTATTTTCCCCTCTTTACAAACCTATTCCAACATAGTATTGTATACCTTGGATGAAGGAATTTTTTATAATTTTTATGAGGTAAACTATGTGTGAAAAATGAAAAAAAGAAAACGTCTTCCATTGAGATGACCTCCGGCTCTCTCTGGAAAAATATCCTCCTCTTTAGCCTTCCCCTGATGGGGTCCCAGGTGTTGGAGGTTCTTTTAATTTAAGTGATGTTGCGGTTGTAGGGCGATTTGCAGATTACATGGCACTTGGAGCTGTGGGTTCCACAACTCTGCTGGTCACTTTATTTACCGGAATCCTGATCGGCATGGGCGCCGGAGTCAATGTTCGTGTAGCACACGAGCTGGGTGCCGAAAACAGAAAAGGTACCGAAGAAACGATTCATACATCTCTTCTTCTCTGTGCCATCGCAGGACTTCTGGTCTGTGTCGTCTGTCTTCTGTTTTCCGGACAGATGCTGTCCATGATGAATACGAAACCGGAGCTGATGGACCAGGCTGTTTTATATATGAAGATTTATGCTCTGGGTATGCCGGCCATGGCTGTATACAATTTCGGTAACGGCGTATTAAGTGCCCGCGGCGATACGAAGCGACCGCTGATCTATCTTTCCATTGCCGGAGTGATCAACGTTCTTCTGAACCTGTTTTTCGTTATCGTCTGTCATATGGCCGCCGCAGGTGTGGCAACTGCCAGCGCGATCGCACTGTATATCTCCGCAGCGCTGGTAATGATCCACCTCCTTCGGAGAAAAGACGAATGCAGGGTATCCCTGCGTAAGCTCCGTCTTCACCCGAAGGCCTGTAAAGCAGTACTGCTTCTTGGTATTCCCACAGGTCTGCAGAATGGAATTTTTGCCATTGCAAATCTGTTCGTACAGGCCGGTGTCAACTCCTTCGATGCAGTCACGGTTTCCGGAAATGCCGCTGCCGCAAATGCAGACTCTCTGATCTACAACGTCATGTTTGCTTTCTATACTGCATGCGCAAGCTTCATCGGTCAGAACTGGGGTGCCGGAAATAAAAACGTATGCTGAAAACTTATGGGATCAGCCTTACCTATGCCTTCATCGCAGGCGCGATCCTTGGTGGACTGCTTCTTGTTTTCGGTCCGCAGTTTCTGTCACTGTTTGCCACAGAACCGGCAGTCATCGATGCCGGCATGGAGAGGATCCGGATCATGGGCTTCAGCTATGCCTTCAGCTGTTTTATGGATTGCAGTATCGCCGCTTCCCGTGGCATCGGAAAAAGTATCCCACCGACCATCATCATCATTCTGGGATCCTGTGTATTCCGTGTCATCTGGTTCTATACGGTGTTTGCACACTTCCAGACCATTTCCTCACTTTATCTCCTGTATATTTTCTCATGGGGAATTACAGGCTTTGCGGAGGTTCTGTTCTTTGCTGTAAGCTTCCGGAAAATTCGGACCTGATACTTCAAATATATAGCGCCAGACGAAGCATTGATCTGGCGCTTTTTATATCTTTCTCGCGTTTTATGTACATTTGTCTTTACAAGGCGGACATAATTGTATATAATTATCCTGTTGTGCTTTTACGCGATGCAGTAATACCGGCTTAGAACGATCCGCCCTTTACACTGGATCGTTGCTTTGCGGCTCAGCATTTTTTTAGCACACTCACACAATAGGAAAGAGGAAACTAGTTATGAAAAACCTGATTCAAAAATGGAACAGCATCAACCTGATCAAGCGTATCATCTGTGGTCTGATCGTTGGTATCATTCTCGGACTTGCGATCCCTCAGGCATCTGTGATCTCCATTCTCGGTGATCTGTTCGTCGGTGCTCTTCGTGGAATTGCTCCGCTTCTGGTGTTCTTCCTGGTAATGAGCTCTCTGTGCCACATGGGAAAAGGCCAGAAAACAAACATGAAATTCGTTGTTGTACTTTATCTTCTGGGAAATATACTCTCAGCACTGGCAGCTGTGATCTCCAGCCGCCTGTTCCCGATCATGCTGACTTTTTCCGAAAGTACAAATACTTCCGACGTCACTCCGCCAAGCGGTGTTGCAGAGGTCCTCAAAAACCTTCTGATGAACATTGTTTCCAACCCGGTTGACGCACTTGTCAACGCCAACTATATCGGTATCCTTGCATGGGCCATCATCTTCGGTATCGCACTGAAGGCCGCAAGTGAAACTACCAAGACTGTCATCGAAAACATTTCCGATGCAACCTCCACAGCCGTAAAATGGATCATCAGCCTTGCTCCATTTGGTATCATGGGCCTGATCTTCACAACCATCTCCGAGCAGGGACTTAGTGTACTGTTAAGCTATGGCCGTCTGATCTGTGTACTGGTGGGAACCATGCTCTTTGTTGCACTGGTGATCAACCCGATCATTACTTTCATCTGCACACGCCAGAATCCGTATCCGCTGGTTCTGCGCTGCCTGAAGGACAGTGGTATCACAGCCTTCTTTACAAGAAGCTCTGCCGCCAACATTCCGGTAAACATGGAGCTGTGCAAGGATCTCGGACTTGATGAGGATACCTACTCCATCTCCATCCCTCTTGGTGCAACCATCAACATGGGTGGTGCAGCGATCACCATTTCCATCATGGCTCTGGCAGCTGCACATACACTCGGTATCAGCGTAGACTTCCCGACCGCTCTGATCCTCTGCATCCTGGCTGCTGCAAGTGCGGCTGGTGCTTCCGGAGTTGCCGGCGGTTCTCTTCTTCTGATCCCGATGGCCTGCAGCCTTTTCGGAATCCCCAATGATGTTGCCATGCAGGTAGTTGGTGTCGGTTTCATCGTAGGCGTGATCCAGGATTCCTGTGAGACAGCACTGAACTCTTCCACAGACGTACTTTACACAGCATGTGCCTGCAGGATCAGAAAGAATAAATGATCACACTTATAAACCGTCAGTCGGATATTCCTGATCCGCATTTGAGTCAGGCAGATATTTGTAATTGAAGCAGGGGACTCCCTTGATTCGGTTAAAAGGAGCAGATCTTCCGTATTTGGAAAATCTGCTCCTTTTTTGGCTTAGAGCGTGTTTGAAAAAGGCTTTCTGCAAGATGTGCGTCACAATTTGTGGGAGATTTTGTCCGGATGAGGGCGCCGTAGCGGGCTACGGCAACTGAATTCGGGTAAAATATACCGCAAAGTGGGGCGTGCAGATTACGGGAATGATTTTTCAAACACGCTCTAACCTTCAGTTCCTGCAATATCTGCCCCATATAAAATTATCCGTAATCGGTAAATAAAACATCCTCTACATTCGAAAAAGCTTCCAGTTCTCTCCCATCTGCACAGCCAGATATACGATCTCAAAGATCACAGCTACAGATCCAAGCTTAAAAAGCAGGGAATCCACAAGACCTCCTGCCTTACAGAAATCCAGCGCAATGCCTCCCGGCAGCGGATACAGGATCCGTACCCGTTTCCGGTTAAAGCAGTCCAGCACCAGATGTGATACGAATCCAACCACAAAATAAAGGACCAGCTTCACGGACACCATGGATATGGCTGCACTTAAAATGGCCATAGCCATGATCGAATGCATAAATGACCGGTGCGGCTGATTTTTTCCAAAGGCGCAGACTGCGATAAAAATAATAACTCCCATGGCAACCGGCGCCATAGACTGGTTATTGCGGATCTTTTCCCAGATAGAAAAATCATAAAAATAATTCAATGCGATCTCTGCTGCCACAAGCAGTACCGCGATCAGTGTGATCCGGTCCGCATCCTTATGGGATTTGGAGGTTCCTACATCAATGTCGCTGATCAATGCTCCAAGCATTCCTGTTCCTGCCGCAAGTACCAGACCGGAAACCGTAGAGGGCTGTGTAACTGCCAGCACTGTTCCGAGTCCGACTGCCGCGTGTGTTTTTCCTGTCATAATTCTCCCCTTATTGTAAAAAATCTTCCGTTATTCAGGATTATCCACTGCTACAGATCAGACACTCTCTTCTGATCTTCTGCATATATAAATGTATCACTTTATCATTTACCGCAGATCTAAAAATACAATAAGGCAGCTGTCAGCCTTACCTTTTACTGACAGCTGCCTCCACGAAACAGCATTATATCACATAAAAAATTACGATTCTATCTAAAATCTTTCTACTTTCTTTCACGTCCCGTTTAAATGGAATATGTCTCTTGGATCTCTCTTTTAATCAGACCAGTTCATACGTCCGTAGCGAAGTGCAATACCTTGGATCTCTTTCTGAAGCTTCACAGTCAGCTCCCTTTTGCGTATCCTCCACTTCCAGTTCTTTCCTACTGTGGAAGGCTGGTTCATTCTGCAGCTGTTATCCAGTCCCATATAATCCTGCATAGGGATCACACAGAGCTTTGCACTGCTTCTCATAACCAGGCTGATAAAGCATTTATGCAGCTCTTTATCCGGTGTATAGTTATCACAGAGATAATCCCTGGCAAGCTTACGCTCTTTTGCCATAATGCTCTTCCACCATCCGGCGATGGTCTCATTATCATGGGTTCCTGTGTATGCCACACTGTTCTCCGGATAGTTGTGCGGAAGATAATCGTTGGCACAGCCGGAATCTCTGGAATCAAACGCAAACTCCAGGACCTTCATTCCCGGGAATCCACTGTCATGGACAAGCTGACGCACAGAATCTGTCACATAGCCAAGATCCTCCGCAATGACCTGCTTCCAGCCAAGGGCCTGCTCCACTTTGCGGAACAGATCGATCCCGGGACCTTTTTCCCAATGACCGCCAATGGCATTTTCTGCACCGTACGGAATGGAAAAATACTCGTCAAAGCCACGGAAATGATCGATCCTTACCACGTCATAAAGGCGGAATACGTAGCTCAGTCTGGAGATCCACCACTGATATCCTGTATTTCTGTGGTAATCCCAGCGGTACAGTGGATTTCCCCAAAGCTGTCCTGTTGCGGAAAAACCGTCCGGCGGGCATCCGGCTACAGCCACCGGCACATTCTCCTCATCCAGCTGGAAAAGTTCCGGATGAGCCCAGGTATCTGCACTGTCCATAGCTACATAGATCGGGATATCTCCGATGATCTGAATGCCTTTTTCGTTGGCATATTTTTTCAGTTTCATCCACTGCTCATAGAATTTGAACTGCATATACTGCTGGAATTCAATATCAAAATATAATTCTCTGCGATAGTAGTCCATGGCATTTGCCCAGCGAAGGCGGATATCCTCTGCCCATTTTGTCCACTCAACACCGCCGAACTGATCCTTTACTGCCATAAAAAGTGCATAGTCGGAAAGCCACCAGCTGTTTTCTGCAACAAATTTCTGATAATCCGGATTCTCGCTGATGTTGCTGTTTTCGTAAGCTTTGCGGAGAAGCTTGTAACGGCCTTTGTAGATTTTTTCATAGTCTACGCTGTCTGCTCTTCTTCCCCAGCTGACCTTATCACAGTCCTCCTTTGTAAGGACGCCTTCCTCCACCAGTGCCTTCAGGCTGATAAAATACGGATTTCCCGCAAAAGTGGAGAAGGACTGGTACGGAGAATCTCCGTAACTGGTAGGTCCCAGCGGAAGAATCTGCCAGTAGCTCTGTCCCGCTTCCTTCAGCCAGTCCACAAAATCATAGGCACTCTTTGAAAAACATCCGATGCCGTACTCTGACGGCAGGCTTGTGATCGGCATCAGAATGCCGGCTGCTCTTTTATCCATATCTTTTCTCTCCTTATGTTGAGCCCTGCATCTCAGAGCATCTTATCTATTATCCTCTCACGGATGCATATTCATATAATCTACGCAACCGTTTGCGTAAATTATACGTCCGTTTTGCATGAAGTGCAATGCGTTTTTGTCTTTTCTACCTTTCTTACAATTTTTACATCCTGATTTTGTGCAGTTTTTTATTATATCAAACAGAATCTGTCTGCATCTCACTACCTGATTTTCTGTGCATCTGTTTTTACGCAATTTCATGCAATTTTCCGTGCAATATGTTTGACAGTATCCTTGTTATGAACTACAATATCTCTATCAGACTGAGATAAAAAAGCCGGATCAGAGGCATACTTCCGCTTTGATCCGGCATATCCGTGAGGAGGCAAATTTATGGCAGTAACCATCAAAGATGTGGCAGCTCTGGCCGGGGTGTCCCCGTCCACCGTTTCCAGAACCTGCAAAAATAATCCATCTATCAGTGAAGAAACCAAGGAACGTGTACGCAGAGCCATGGTGGAGCTTGGCTATGAGCCGAATTTCCAGGCCAGCAACCTGGCAGCACAGATTTCCCGCTCCATCGGTATCATCCTGCCTCCATCCCCAAAGGAGACATACGAGAATTCCTTTTACCTTGAGACGATCCGGGGGATCAGCCACTACTGTAACGCACATCAGTATATCAGCACCATTGTTACCGGTCAGAATGAAGAAGAGATCCTTAACGCAGTACGTTCCATGTCCAGAAGCGGTAAGGTTGACGGATTTATTGTTCTTTATTCCCGTGTGAATGATCCTGTTATTGATTTTCTTTTCAGTGAAGGACTTCTCTATATCCTGATCGGAAAACCGGCACAATACACCAATCATACGATCTATATCGATAATGACAACCTTCTGGCCGGACAGGAGGCAACGGAGTATCTTTATGCTCTGGGCCACCGGAAGATCGCTTATCTGGGTGTAGATAATTCCCTGGTCTTTTCCGCAGACCGCAAAACCGGCTACATGACTGCGCTGATCAGTCACGGATTAACCGTACAGCCTGAATACTGTATAGAGGTTTCGGCAGCTTCCCAGGATGAGTTTCAGGAGCTTCGAAAGCTGCTTTTAAGCGAGGATCGTCCTACAGCTGTGCTTGTCAGTGATGATATTCTGGCGCTTTCTCTGGAAAGGATCTGTATGGAAGCAGATATCTCCATACCGGAGGATCTGTCCATTCTTTCCTTTAACAACTCACTTTTTGCCAGACTGACTTCGCCTCAGCTGACCTCCATTGATATTAACTCCGGGCAGCTTGGAATGGAAGCAGCCACGCAGATGATCAGTCATATCGAAAATCCGAGCCTTCCGGCCACAAAGATCATTGTACCTCACCAGCTGATCGAAAGGGACAGCTGCCGGAGGATCTGATCTGCTTTCAAACAAAAAACAGGTATCTTCTCCGCTGACTGTGTATTGACCACCACTTATCGATCTGACATTGGTGGTCGATCTACCACCCGGCAAAAAGATACCTGTTTTTCATTTTTTATAATGCTTTCTCATAACACCAGTACATATGTCCCCAGAGTTCACACTCTCCCACGTTCTCAAAATTCAGCTTATCATAAGAACGGAGTGCTTTTACATTGTCCTTCGCAACAAGAAGATGTACAGCTTTATAGCCCCGCTTCTTCAGCTCTTCCATCACACCCTTAAGAAGTTTCCCGGCAATCCCCTGATTCTGGAATTCCTGACATACTCCCACCCGGGAGACCTCCACTGACGGCACCATGGTTTCTGACCAGCATGTGAGACATTCCACATTTGGATCATCATCAATGGAGATCACACCTGCGATATTTCCCGTATCGTCCCGCATACAGAACAGCGCATCTCTGGAAAGATCAAATTCCACTTCTTTTTCTGAAGGATACTCCTCTGTCCACACACAATAGGGCGTCCCCAGCAATGAACGGTACAGCTTCAGAACTGTATCTGCTTCTTCTCTTTTTACACGCTCGAAATTCATTTTATATCCTTTCTCCTCACACTATCTTAGCAATTTGATATTTCCAGGATTTCTCCTGAAAGTATATTCTGCCCAGATCCCGGTTTTGTGAATATTTATATTCTTCCATCAATAATAACACTTTTCACTGCACCCATGTGGAAACAATATTCTCTTTATCATACATTGAAACGCTGTTTCATTTTCTGCAGCGTCCAGGATTTCCAACGCTTTTCGCAAATTCCGGATATCTTTTTCCATGTGATCCACATAGTTTCCCCGGCCAACCAGCTTCAGATGCGTGATCCCTGCCTGCTTCAGCTGATACAGTGCACACAGTCCACAGCCTGTCTCACCACAAAGATATCCGGATTCATCATATGCTTTCAGATCCGGTTCCTGATCCCACGCCTGCTCCTGAAGAGCCATTATTTTTTCCGGAACAGCATCACCATTCCGTACAGTTCCAAGCCAATAGGACACCCTGCAAAGATATCCCATCTCATCACAGTGAAGAGAATTACAGAATGCTCCCGTAAACTGGCACATTTCATTCAGCACAAAGGGCTCGAACTCCATTCCCGCCTCCGGTCGGATCCCGGCCTGTTTTTCCACTTCTCTCTGAGATGCAATAACAGACTGCATATCCCGGAACGTGTTTTTCCGATGAAAGATCAATCTCTTCAGAGGAAAGCGCCGGAACATCTTCAGCATTTCGCTGTTCACTTCCCCTGTCTCTCCGCTGAGATGGATCTCACAGGAAATCCCCCTGTTTTTCAGATAAACAAGAAGCGCCGGATCTGCAATGATATAGCTTCGAAATCCAATTCCCATGCACTTTTCTATGATATCTCCGATCTCCGGATACTGTTCCGGAAGATAATACAGGGAATTGAAGGTGAGATGCACCGGCTTTTTATATTTTTTACCATCCGGGAAAGAATTTCCAGCTCACTGTATGCTCCAAGCTGAACATTACAACAGAGAACCTCCCTGCGATTTAACGGCATTACTGTGCCATATTTTTCCGCCCAGGAAAATGGTACATAGCCACAGAAAAATTCATCTGCTCCTGCCTGCACAAAACGTTCATATTCATCTATGGAGCCTAACCCGGCTGTTATTTTCATACTGTTATCCATGTCCTGTTCCTTTTTCTGCAATGTATTCTTGTCAAACAGATATTCGTGCTCCACCTTCACAGCCTGCTCATCACCTGTCATATATTAACAACAATGCGATCCGGCTTTGTGCCTTTTATATTTTTCCACATTTCAGGTATCTCCGGAAATGTTTTATCCACACCGAACAGGGAATTATACCTCCCTGCCATGTGTAAATGTTCCGGATAAAGAAGTGTGTATTTTTCACAAAATTTCGGACAGTGCTCCGCAAGCTGCTGTGTACCACGATCCCCAGTGGTGCACAAAGCATACAATGGACAATACTGCGAAGTGTTTGTCTGATAAAAAGGCAGATGCAGACTGTTTTTTCCCGGGGGAAGCTCCTGTGGATATCCACAGGACTCCCACTCGTATCTGTGGATATGAAATTCTTCAGCCAGAAAATCCCGATAAAACCCCGCATTCAGGCTGTTTTGCTGAAATAATAAGGTATCACCGGATTTATATTTCATTCGCGGATCCTTTTTTCGTTTATTAAGCAATGTGCCCAGAACAGGATGCAGGCGGGATGTTTTTCCACAGAGCATTTCCACCATGGCCCAGTCATTGACTACGATTTCCACATTCACCCCATGAATACAGCACCAGTTATCCACCTTTTCCAGAAGCTTTCCCACAGACAAAAGCATAAATTCCCGGATATAAGAAAATACCAGTGTGATCTCCGATCCCTCCGAATACACTTTATCCATGATAGAAAAAAGCTGCTCTTCTATCGGAAACAAATTATGGCAGAACTGATTTCCAATATAAAATCTGTCCGGTATCCGGCCTGCAAAATAACTGTGAGTGAGATAATTCTTCTGCCAGTAAGACGCCAGAAAAGCCTGCAGCGGCTGGCACAGATATTCTTCATACAGGGAAGTGCAGTTTAATTCCAGGGCAAACTCTGCATTATCCAAAAGCCTTAATTCTTCTGCACCCATTGTATCCTGTGGATTTCCGGAAGCCTTTTCATTTTCTCTAAAAAACCACCGCTTCTTCTGTTCCTCCAGACTCCTGCAATGCATCTCATCCAGCTCCGCAGGATAACCGGTCAGTGATTTCGCCAGCTCTCCATCGTCTCCATCCAGCTTCAGACGGATATATCTGTTGTACTCTCCGGCCAGACGCCGAACCTCCTGTACATAATCCTTCTGTTCCACTCTCACAGAATATTCCCTGTAAAAATATTTTCCGGTTTTCTTTTCAACTGGCTGTTGATCCTGCAGGCATTGCTCCTCTGCTGCACTCATCCCAAACCTCCGGATCTCCACTCTCCTGTACCCGGCTTTTTTCATATCATAAAAACAGATCAGAAACTGCTCCGGTTCCGGGCATTCCTCTGCCAGCCGAAATCGAAATCCATCTTCACCCAGCTCTGTGATCCGGATTTCTTTGCTATCCATAAAACCGGACAGTAATCCAAATGGTATCATAGAGATCCTCATCAGGAAAGCTTCCTCCCTTCAGGCAAAAAAGGAGATGCCATATGCTCCCATACAGCACCTCCCACTGTTCCTTCTTATTTCACTTCTACTAATTCAATTCTGAAATTCAGCTCTTTACCTGCCATCTCATGATTAGCATCGAAAGTAATGGTTTTTTCATCTTTTGCGTTAACTTTAACCGGGAACGGCTGACCATACTGATTGGAGAGGTATACCTGCTGTCCTACAGTAAGATCCTCAGCACCCGGAAGCTGTTCGATCTCAAGTGTAAAAATCGCATCCGGATTCGGCATACCGTAAGCTTCCTCAGGCATCAGATGAACATCTACCACCTGGCCAACCTCCATGTTTGCAACTGCCGCATCAAAGCCTTTGATCATCTGTCCTGCTCCGCAGATGAATTCCAGTGGCTCGCCACGGTCATAGGAAGAATCGAACTGTGTTCCGTCATTAAAGGTTCCTCTGTAATGTGTACGGCAGGTTTTTCCGACATTAGGGCCTGTGATAGATGGCTGGGAACCACATCCTCCGCCACAGCCTCCGCAGGAATGTCCGTCTTCATGACCGCCGCAGGAGTGTCCATTCTCATGGCTTCCGCAGGAATGTCCATCCTCATGATGGTGATGATCACAATTCACACCTGTGGATACCAGCTCGCCCTTCAGATAAGCATCCACAGCTGTGTCTGCATCTCCCTGTGCTCCGGAACATAACTCAATGCCAGCCTCAGCAAGTGCACTCTGTGCTCCGCCGCCGATTCCTCCACAGATCAGAACGCTGATTCCCTGCTCTGCAAGAAGTCCTGCAAGTGCACCATGTCCGGTGCCATTGGAGCTGATCACTTCACTGGAAACAACCTTGTTATCTTCCACCTCATATACCTTGAAAAACTCCGTTTTTCCAAAGTGCTGAAAAATGTTTCCATTATCGTATGTTGCTGCAATTTTCATTTGTAAAACCCTCCATTAGTCAGATATGTATTATATTAGTATATCGTGCAGGCAGGATAAAAGCAAGGTTTAACTTCTCTCTGCCGGCTCTTGCTGTCATTCAATGAATCCAGTATAATAGAAGCATCTGTAAAAATAAAAGATTTTTTGAATAAGAAGGTTTGAACTAAAATGAAATCATACGAAGAATTACTTTCAGATATTGAAGAAGACATGGAACTCATGGGTTCCTCACACATTGTTTATTCCATGGAAGAGGACGACATTGTTACCGATTATGATTATCTTCCATCCGATTCCTGTACGATCTCCATTACCTTAAAGGAACTTCAGGAAAAGCTTCAGCTGCAGATGCTCTATGCAAAAGTTTCCGCTCATACAGCCGGAGCAGATAAAAATGCCCCGAAATTAGCAGTTGTTTTTCCGGGCATCGGATACACTGCCGACAAGCCGCTTCTGTACTATACCAGCCGCCTTGCCAGCAAACAAGGCTACCAGATCCGCACGGTATCCTATGACAACCTCCCGGAAAATGTCAAAGGAGATCCTGAAAAAATGAAACAGGCCTTTGACCTTGCCCTGGAACAAACAGAACGCTCCTTAGGCAGCATCGACTGGAATTCCTATGGCAACATTCTGTTTATTTCCAAAAGCATTGGTACAGTCATCTCCTCTGCCTATGCTTCCCGACACGATCTGACTGTAAAAAGCATCCTGTTCACGCCTCTTGCAGAGACCTTTTCCTTCCCTCTTGCCGGAAGCATCGCCTTCCACGGCACCGCAGATCCCTGGGCCGAAACCAATTCCATCCGAGAACTGGCAGCACAGAAAGATGTACCTCTCTTTCTCACCCAAAACGCCAACCATTCTCTGGAAACCGGTGATGTACTGACGGATATCTTTATTCTAAAAACCACAATGGAGCGGGTCCAGCGTTTTATTTAACGCCGGTCCGCTTATTTTTCTCCACCCACTAAAAACTGAGGTGTCAGCTTATTCAGCTCACGTTCCATGGAAGTTCTGGAAATATCACTGATGTCCTTCAGGGCAAACACTTTGGAAAAGCCGATCTCCATCATGTAATCCAGATCCCATACCGGACGCTTTTTATCACTCATAAACAGCTTACTGCTGAGCTCTTTCCCTGTTTCCGCATCTTCATGAGCATGGATACCTCTTCCATATTTTTCCCACATAGCAGCATCATGTGCCTCGTAAATCTTTTTCTTTTCTTCATCATAAAGATGCAGATACCAGCAGGCGTCCGATACCAAAAGACGTCCGCCTTTTTTCAGTACACGCAGCCACTCCTTGTAAGCCTTCTGTGGATCGTCCAGCGTCCATGTGATATTTCTGCAGATAACCATATCAAATGTCTCATCCGGGAAATTCAGATTGTGGCAGTCCATAGTCATCAAATCTGCGGATAAACCTGCTGCCTTTACATTTTCCTTTGCTTCATGGATCATATTTTCAGTAATATCGATCCCGGTCACATGATGTCCTTCTTTTCCCAGCATAATTTCAAAAAATCCCGGCCCGCAGCCTACGTCCAGTACTTCCAGATGTTCTTTTTCCGGCGCATACTCCAGAATCAGATTCTTCCAGTTTTCTGCTGTTTCACTTTTCAATTCTGCCTTGATCCCTTCGCTGTAAATGCCAGCTTCTCCTTCCCAGTACTCTTTGATCTTATCGTTTTGCATGTCACTTCTCCTTCTTTGTGGCTACTACAATAAATTTTTTCCCTGATATCCGTATTTCCAGAAATCCATCGTCCATGGTCTGTTTAGCCAGCGGTTCTCTCTGATCTGGATCCTGGCAAAGCGTACCTTTTTTAATATCTGAAAGTCCGCTTCCGGACGCTTCTGCGATGTAAATGGCAGCTTTTCATAAATTCCGCTGTTTTCCTTCACGTCAGATCCATATGTTTTTCTTTCTGTAACATAAATAAGAAAATCAGCAATTTTCATATGGATCTTATTTTTTAATGTGGGTTCGACGGTCCGATAGTCCCCATCAAAATAAATGATCCTTCCACCTGGTTTTAATACAGCCTTCCAGCGTCTGAAAGCTTTTTCCGGATCATATAATGTCCACACCGCATCTCTGGAAAGTATCACATCATAGCTTTGTTCCTGTTCCAATGGCAAAGTTACACCATCTTCCTCACAGATTTCCACCTGCTGATGATACTGCCGCATATTCCTTCTGGCTTTTTCTACCATTCCTGATGAACCATCGATCGCTTTTACATCATGTCCCAGACGCGCTGCTATGATGCTCATAAAACCCGGGCCGCAGCCCACTTCTAAAATACGAAGGGGCTCAGGTCCAAGAAGTCTTTTCAATTCTTTTGTCCAGTAAGATACCGTTCTTTTGTTACTCAATTGTTTTTGGATCATATCATCATAATCACCGGAATCTTCTGTCCATTTATTCTCGATCTTTTCAAACATTTTTTACTCCACTACATCCAGTGTTGCCCAGTTAATGCCTTCATAGGCAGTCGGTGCAAGCTCTACATTGGTCAGTCTGGTATTGTTATAGATATAATCACGGTTCGGATAATACAGCGGCACTGTTACTGCCTGATCATTGATACGTGTGAGGATCTTATCGTATAATTCCGTACGCTTTTCTTCATCCTGTGTCTTTAATACTTCTCCGAGATCTTTGTTCAGCTCCTCATCGTACCAGTTTACTGCCTTTGCTCCATCTTCCGCATAGAACATTGATTTTAGGAATCCATGAGGCATCCAGGAATCTTCATAGCTGCGGTAAATGCACAGATCGTAATCTCTGGTGTTCCAGATCTCATCATAGTAAGCTGCGGATTCTTTTTCTACCAGTTCAATACCTACACCGACCTTCTCATATTCAGATTTCAGGAATT
This sequence comes from Ruminococcus sp. SR1/5, assembly GCF_000209835.1. NCBI lineage: Bacteria > Bacillati > Bacillota > Clostridia > Eubacteriales > Oscillospiraceae > Ruminococcus > Ruminococcus sp. SR1/5. Next base: position 2,609,053 of record NC_021014.1, read on the forward strand.
CACAAAGAGATTTCCATGAAGCATATTCTTCAGTCTGGAATACCAGTCTGAGGCTCAGTGGTTCTCCGTCTTTTTCTACAATACCATCTCCATCTGTATCCTCATATCCTGCTTCCTTTAACAGTTCCTTTGCTTTATCCGGATCATATGGATAGCCCTTGCTGTTTTCTTCTGTTACATAAGGAACTGTCGGAGACATAAGTCCGGTTGCCGGATTGCCGTAACCATCCAGCAGATCATTTACAATGCTTTCTTTATTTGTTGCATAATTCAGTGCCTGACGTACGTTTATATCCTGAAGCGCCGGTGTATCATAATTTTCAATCAGATAGTAAGAAAGTGTGGAAACCTGCTGTTCTGTCGATAAATTTTTATCTGCCTGGATAATACTGAAGCTTTCGGATGGAATATCCTGAAGATTCAGATCTGCCTCTCCACTCTGAAGCGCCATCACTCTGGCATCACCGTCTACCACCTGTTTCAGAACTACTTTATCAATATTTGGTTTCTCACCGTAATAATTAGGATTTGGTACCAGGACAACCTCCTGACCGCTTTCATAACTGTCGATCATCCACATTCCGGTACCCACTTCCTGACAAAATTCTCCGTCTTCATCCAGTGCACTTTCACAGGTGAAACGGAATGGTCTTGGATAGCTGAATTCGATCAGCAGTGTATAGCATGGTTCTGCGAACTTAAATTCTACAGTATAATCATCTACCTTTGTAACATTTTCCAGTTTGGCTGAAAAGTTACCGGTCACATCCTGTTCCACCCATCTGTTATAATTCCACATCACATTGTCTGCATTAAACACTGTACCGTCTGAGAATTTCACATCTTTTCTTAAATGAAACGTATAGGTTGTGCCATCTTTACTGATATCCCAAGATTCTGCCAATGCCGGTTTAATTTCTCCATTTTCTCCATAACGCACCAGTGGATCATAGATCATTTCATAAAGACGAAAGTCCGGACCACTTTTTATAGGGTCACAAAGTTCAGGAGTCAGATCAATGGATGTCATTGCCGTAACTACTTTTTCCTCTTTTGCCTGTACATTGACACCTGTCAGTAAAGTTGCCGCCACCATGCTCAATACTATCAATTTTGCTACACGTCTTTTCTTCATTTCTTCCTCTCCTTTGTTTGTTTTATATTTTACAGCATATGACATGCCGCAAAATGTCCTGTTTCAATTTCTGTCAATTCCGGTATATGCTCTCTGCATATATTTGTACATCTTCTGCACCGGTTCTGATATGGGCAGCCCTGTTCCGGAATGGTATCTGAAAATATTTTCTTTTCCTGCGATCCGATTCTTCGCATTTTCGGTTCTTTTACCGGAATAGAATCAAACAGATCTTTTGTATAAGGATGTACGGCAGTCTCCTTTAAGCTGTCCGTATGATCAATAAACTCGACCACGCGTCCCTGATACATAATAGCCACCTCTTTGCAGAGATATGGAACGTTGGACAGATCGTGAGTGATCAGTAAATAGGTCATCTCATATTTTTCCTGCAGCTCATTTAACAGATGCAGGATCTGCTTTCGTATGGAATAATCCAGACTGGATACCGGTTCATCACAGATCACAAGTTCCGGTCTTAATACCAATGCTCTCGCAATATTAGCTCTCTGACACTGACCTCCTGAAATCTGTCCAACATAACGGTTGCGGATATCCGGATCAAGCCCCGTCTGGATCAAAGCCTCCTTTACTCGCTCTTCATACTCACCCTCTTGCAGTTTTTCATGTAATTTCAAAATTTCCAGAATATTTTCTCCAATGGTATAACCGGGATCAAATACCCCGCTGCTGCTTTGAAAGACCATCTGAAGATTCTTGCGATATGGACGAAACTGCTTTTCAGACAAATCCTGCATTTCCTGTCCCTGAAACCAGAATTTTCCATCTGTAGGTTTCTCCAGGCCGGCGATCAGCTTTCCGAATGTAGTTTTACCACTTCCACTTTCACCGATCAGGGCCATGGATGATCCTGCATGGATTTCCAGACTTACATCATCCACTGCCTTCACAATTTTTTTCTTGCCATAATATTTTTTAAATGTTCTGTCTTTAGTAACGTACTCATACTTTTCCCCTATAAAACTGCATCCAACAGTTTTTTTGTATATGAATGCTGCGGATGATAAAAGATCTCTTCAACCGTTCCGTTTTCCACTATTTCGCCGTCTTTCATGATCGAAACATCATCTGCGATCTCTGCCACCACACCCAGATCATGCGTAATAAATAACACGCCCAGATTTTCTTTCCTGGATAGCTGATAGATTTCTTCCAGGATCTGCTTCTGTACGGTTACATCCAAGGCTGTCGTTGGCTCATCTGCGATCAGATAATCCGGTTTCATGGACATGGCAATGGCGATCATAACACGTTGGCACATACCACCAGACAATTCGTAAGGTTTTTTCTTCATCAGTTCTTCCGGATCACGCAGATTCATCATCCGCAGACTTTCCAACGCTGCTTCCCTTGCCTGTTTTTTGCTCATTCTGCGATGTTTTCTCAGTCCTTCCAGAAGCAGTTGTTCAACTGTAAAAAGCGGATCAAGAGCAGCAGTCGGATCCTGAAAGATCATTCCGATCCTGTCTCCGTATAACTGTCGTTTTTCTTTTCCTGATAACTTCAGAAGACTCTTTTCGTTCAGTGTCACATCTCCGGATATCACCTTTCCATTTCCTGCAAGCAGATTCATGATCGTCAGAGAGGTAACTGACTTGCCGCTTCCACTTTCTCCCACCAGAGCATGGATCCTTCCGCGTTTTACTTCCAGGCTGACATCTTTTACTGCATGAACCATTCCGTGAGATGTCTGAAACTCCACATGTAGTCTTTTTACCCTTAGGACATCATTTTTGGGCTGTTCCATTCTGTATTCCCTCCCCCAGATAATTAAATGCCAGAACAATGATCATGATCAGTATGCCCGGATAAAACATCAGTCTTGGATAAGTCTGGATATAACTTCTACTGTCACTGAGCATGATCCCCCATTCCGGTGTCGGTGCCTGCACACCAAGGCCGATAAAGGAAAAACCGGCAATTGACAGAATGATCGAACCGATTTCCATTGTTGCCAGTGCGATCACAGATGGCAGGATATTTCTCAATACATGCCTGAATATGATCCTTGCGTGGCCGCAGCCGCCGGCTTTTAGTGCGGTCATATAATTTTTATTTTTTCCTGAAGTGTCAATGCTCGGGCAAGCCTTGCATATTCTGCCCAGGATACGACCGATAAGGACAGAATCAGATGAGCGCCGCTGGCTCCTACGGTTCCTGCAATGGCAAGTGCCACAATAAAGACCGGCATAGCCATAAATACATCAATGATCCTCATAATTATGGAATCGATTTTTCCACCTACATATCCGGCAAACAGTCCGATCGGCACCCCGACACATACAGTGATCAGAAGCACCGTAAAGCTATAGCTCAGTGAATACCGGCTGCCCCAGAGAAGTCTTGATAAAATACATCGTCCCAGCTGATCAGTACCTAAAGGATATGCCGCCGACGGATTCTTTAATTTTATCGAAACATCCACAAGCAGTGGATCATGCGGCGCCAGTACAGGTGCAAAAATAGCTGCCAATGCAAAAATTATGACCACCATCAATCCTATTTTTGTTTTCGGTGACCGGAATACCTGTTTCCAGTACAGATTCTGGATCATGCTTTTTTCTGTTTTCTGCTTTCTTCTGCTTCCCATTCTATGATCTCTCCTTTACTTTAACTGGATTCGCCGGTCAATCGCAGAATAGGCGATATCCACAAGAAAATTTAATACTACAATGCCAACAGCCAGAATAAAGATAAAACATTGCAGCACCGGAGTGTCTTTTGAGATCACGGATTTCAATGCCAGATTTCCGATTCCCTGAATTGAAAAAATACTTTCTATCACAGCTGAGCCACAGAAAAAACCGATCACAATTGATACCAGACGTGTCAGCACAGGAATCAGGATATTTTTCAGACCATGACGCAAAATTACATTTACAGATGACAATCCCTTAGCTCTGCTGGCACGTATGTAATCCTGCTTCAGCACCTGTATCATATTGGTACGGATCAATCTCGTCATAATTCCAAAGAAACTGATATCCATGGCAAATGCCGCAAGAATCGGGATGCCTCCGGCATCTCCTCCGATCACGGAAATCACTTTTAGCTTTACTCCAAATATATAGAGCAGCATCAGACCGATCCAGAAAGACGGCATAGATACACTGAGGGACGACAAAATGCGAATGACTTTATCCAGAACTCTGTTTTCATAAATTGCCGACAAAATTCCAAGAGGGACTGACACGATCATCAACAATAAAAACGAAGTAACTGCCAGTTTAAATGTCTGTGGAAAATATCTTTTTAATTCCTCAAAAGCCGGTTTTCTGGTAGAATATGATTTTCCAAAATCGCCATGAAGTGCCTGATCCAGCCATTTCCCGTATTGTACCAGCACCGGCTGATCCAGTCCTTCCTCATGCCGTACTTCTTCTACCTGCTCCGGTGACGGATGCTCATATTTTTTCTCCGCCAGCACTCTGGCCGCATCACCTGCCGATATAAAACTCAGCATAAAAATAATAAATGTAACCGCCAGCACTACCGGAATCATAAATATAAAACGCTTTGCAATTACTTTTCCCATTTTCATTTCTCCTCATTTTTCATCTGTTTATTCGGTTAAAATAAAAAAAGCTGATATGATCCAGCATCATATCAGCACAAAAAACAAACCTCTACCTCAGGCAGAGCTTATTCCTTCTGTATCCCATCCGAATCAGAATTCTTCTGTCAAAAAGGCAAGTCTCCTGACTCCAGTTCTTCCTACTTACCATCTTCCCGGATCTCTCCAGTGATATTTTGGTTTTCGTCCCTGTCACAGTAGCGGTGGCTGTTCTGGCATTTCACCAGATTCCTTATTAAGTACTTTGTACACCCTTCTGACTATTCAATTTTCATAGTTGCAATGAATAAATATTATAATATCATACTTTTCTTTTTATATAAATAGTTTTTTGTCAAATATAAAATATCTGAACATTTCATAGTGAAACCCGGATATTTTCTGCCTGTATTATTATAAATCTCTTAAGTAAATAACATTATGTATGAACGGTGACTTCTTTATATTTCCGTATAATGATCATATAACTTACGAATAATAAAACAGCTGCGCTGCTCCATGCACAGATCTCTGCATAGTATATTCCATCTTCACCGATCAGTTTTGGCAGCAGCAGCGCAACACTGACACGCATTATAAATTCTGCAATGCCGCTGGCAAGCGGAATCAAAGTATTACCCAGGCCCTGGATAGCAGAACGATACACATACAGCAGATACAGCACCCACAAAAAGACAGCCATGATAAACAAATACTTATATGCTATATCCAATACCTGTCGGGTCTGATCCGGTTCACCGGATACAAACAGGGACAGTACATTACGTCCAAACAGTACCATCATGCCGGAAATGAAAGCCGAAGTGAGCACTGCCATATAAGTGCCGCTGCGCACGCCTTTTCGAATCCTCTGGTATTTTTTTGCACCAAGATTCTGGCCCACATAGGTTGTAATAGCATATCCATATGAAACGGCAGCCATCTCCAAAACCCCATACAGCTTGTTCGATGCCGTAAATCCCGCCACAAACAGAAAACCAAATCCATTGATCACATACTGTACCACAAGTCCTCCCACGGAGATGATCACATTCTGTATCGCAAGAGGAACCGCCAGTTCCAAAAGCCGCAGGCTCATAGAGGGCTGCCTGTAAAAGTCCTTCTTTTCCAGGCGGATATCCGGGATTTTACGTAATACGATCAAACAGTACAAGGCTGAAAATCCCTGTGCGATAACGGTCGCCACTGCTGCTCCGGCTATACCCCAGCCAAAAACCGCCACAAACAACAGATCCAGTCCCACATTGATCACTGCCGCCACTGTCATTGCGATCAACGGAGATCTGCTGTTTCCAAGTGCCCGAAGGATCGCTGCAAATATATTATAAGCAGCTATGATCGGGATTCCCGCAAAAATCAGCCGCAAATATAGCATTGTCAGATCAATGACATTATCCGGTGTCTGTAAAAATAAAAGAACATGATAAACTGTACCTTCACTTACTGCGAGTACGACCACAGACAGTAATGCTGTCATGATATAGCTTTTCGCTACTGCACATTTCAGATTTTCCTTTTCCCTTGCTCCATAATACTGAGATACAAGAATAGAAAAACCCTGTGTGATACCTGTCATGATCCCCAACACCAGCCATACCAGCCAATCTCCGGCACCTACTGCCGCCAGTGCCTTAACTCCTACCACTTGTCCGACGATCATGGTGTCTGCCATTGTATAAAACTGCTGAAAAATATTTCCAAGCATCATTGGTATGGCAAAAGTTATGATCAGTTTTCCGGGAGATCCGGCAGTCATATCTTTTTCATTAGTTCCCATAAGAGTCTCCTTTTCTTTTCATCCTTGACCGCTATTTTACAAGGGACTCTTACGAAACACAAGCCTATTTTTTCACAAAGTTTTTCTCATATTTTTGGTAGCTATTACATCTTTATGATCATTATTTTTAATGGATCATTTTTGCCACGCCTATCTTAAAACTCTTTCTTCTTCATAGCGCTCATACTATACTTATACGAAGCAAACCATATAAGCAGACTTAGCACAATAAGGGCAATCGCAATTTCAAGATCCCCTATTCCACCTATCACATGCAGAATAATTTCTTTTAATCCCAAGTTAGCCTTCACAAAAAATCCAATTGTATAACAAATTGCAAAAATAATTAAAATTGCGATTGGCAGCACAATTCGCCCTTTCTCTCCTTCGAACCTTATCCTGATCGCGATCATAATTCCCGCAATTGCCTGAAACACAAAAAATGTGATCAACTCCATTGCCAGCATTTCCAGATCAAACACCTCTTCAGGATTTATGAGTACCATAATTCCTGCACAGATCATTCCAATGCACCATCCACATGCTGTCATGATAAAGGAAAAATATATTTTTCTCTGACATATATTTTTTATTTACGGGTAAAGAAAATAAATATGTGTAACCATGGCCATTTTCATCATAACTGATCGTATTACCTGAATATATCGCCAGAACAGATGGGATATACATTGCAATGAAAGCAGCTGCCGTTTTTCCTGTAAGTATAAAAAACAATGCTACAAACACTAACACCAAAAAAGATTACCACCCTGTCGAAAAAACAATCGAAAATCCTTTTCCAAAAGCCCTCTGATTCCTTTCATCATCTTTCGCCCCCTGTCAACATCAGGATCACCTGATCGAGTGATCCGCTCTCTACTACGATTTCCGGATAATTTTCTATATAATACTGCTTCTCGTTCGTCAGACAGGCAACTCCAAAAAACTCTTTTTTCTCTTTCAAAAGATACCTTTTATCCACTGCCTGATATTGTTCCTCACTGACTTTCAACACTGCATATTTTTCAAGAATCGTATCCATCGCTTCATGAAGTATGATCTTTCCTTTATGTATCACATAAATGTCATCACACAGATGTTCTAAGTCCGAAGAAATATGTGAACTGATCAGGATACTTCTCTCCGGCTCTTCTTCCATATACTCTCTTAAAATATCCAGCATCCTTTCCCTCGCTCCGACATCAAGCCCTGCTGTCGGCTCATCCAGCATCAGGAATTCTGCCTGATGTGTCAATGCAATGATCAGATTCAGCTTTGCTTTCATTCCTGTTGAGTACTCTTTTATAAATTTATCCAACGGAATCTGATATTCTTCACACATCTGATGAAATTTTTCTGCTTCAAACTTTGGATATAATTTGGCAAGGACTGCCTCAACATCTTTCCCTTTCAAGTATCCACTGAATCCGGTTTCTGCCAGGACAACTCCCAGCTCTTCTTTCTCTTTTTCACTTAACTCTTCCGGTATTTTTCCCAGGATCTTTATCTCACCGGCATCATAAGAAATGAGTCCGAGCACTGCCTTGAACAAAGTACTCTTACCGGCTCCGTTCTCTCCAACCAGACCGGTGATTCTTCCTTTTTCTACATTTAACGAACAGTCTAACTGAAATTCACCGTAGCTTTTCTTTACTCCTTTGATCTCCAACATAATCATTCATCCTCCATGATGAGTTCAAACAACGAACGGATCTCTTCCTCTTTCATTCCGCAGCGCCTTCCCTTCTGAATTGCTGCTTCCAGATCCGCCTCAACCTCTTTCCTGCGCTCTTCTTCCATCAGCTGTGTATTCGAAGCCGCTACATACGTTCCTTTCCCATGAACTGTGACTGTCATGCCCTCTGCTTCCAGATTGTCATATGCTTTCTTCACAGTAAGTGCACTGATCTTCAATTCCTTTGCCATTGTTCTCACGGACGGCAATATATCATTTTCTTTTAACTCTCCGGAGATGATCTGCGCCTTGATCTGCTCCATGATCTGTTCATAAATTGGTACCATCGATGTATTATTGATTATAATCTTCATATGTTCCCTCCTGTTGCAAACAGTATATAACAGTATAATACTGTTGTCAACTGTTATATACTGTTTTGCAGTAGTTGACTGCCGGGATATATTTTTTAGCACGAAAAAAGCACCTCTCGGTTTTCTGATTATTAACTCTGAGAAGTGCTCTTGTTTTATATCTAATTTTAGTACAGCTTTGCACCTGCCGGGATTCTGTCATCTACCATCAGAAGGTTCAGTCCTTCATGACCATCTTCCTCAGGTACTGCTGAGATCAGCATACCCTCGGAATCGATTCCCATCATGAAGGAATTCATTCTGATCAAATGCTCTTATTTTATTTCTTTTTAACTCATTCAATGTTAAAAGTATAGTTTTTGTTTCTGTCTTCATTATCCTGCTGCTGAAGATAAAACATTGCCTTTTGAGTTTCAATCTCCGCTTTCAGTTCTTCTTTTGTCGGCAGGTATAATTTGTACTTGGAAGCAAATAATTGTTCATTGCCATGCATAACAGAATAACGGGCAATATCATCATCTGTATCGGAACAAAGAACAATACCGATTGTTGGGTTATCGCCCTCACTACGTTTCAATTCATCATACATACGGATATACATATCCATCTGTCCTACATCTTGATGTGTTATCTTTTCTGTTTTCAGGTCGATGAGGACAAAGCATTTCAGTATGTAATTGTAAAACACAAGGTCGATATAATAGTCCTGTTTCTCCGTATGGATATGCTGCTGCCTTGCCACAAAAGCATATCCCTTTCCAAGCTCCATCAAAAATTTCTGCAAATTGGAAAGAATACTTTTCTCAAGGTCACTCTCTGTAAAATCTGTATTCTGCGAAAAGCCTAAAAACTCCGCAACTACCGGATTCTTGATAAACTCCAACTTATCATTCTGATACGGTGCAGTCAGTTCCTTCATTTCACTTTCTACAAGCTCTTTTTTCTGAGTTTTGAGCATACGGTAATAATACTGAGAAGAAATATTCCTCTGCAAAGTACGGACACTCCAAGTCTGTTTTGCGGCTTCTTTCTCATACCAGTCGCGAGCTGCCTTCTCTTTAACCTGTAATAATGTTGCATAATGCGACCAAGACAGTAACCCAACAGATTTTCCAGACGATGTCTGGAAAATTTCAGGATAGGTCTTATAGAAAGAATAAAAGCTATATAGATTCGACTTTGTATAACCTTTTCCATATTCAGCCGATAATTCTTTTGCTAACTTTTTTATAATTTCAGCTCCATATTTTGCCCTATCCTCGCCCTGCAATTCTTCACTTGCGATTCTATAACCAAGAAGCCAATTTCTCTGTATAAGCGTTGTATTGACCGCCCGATATGCTGCTTTTTGTGAGGACTCGATAATCCCACACATATCTTTTAAAATGTCATCGGTTTTAACAAAATTATCCATAAAATTATTTTGACCGATTTTTTCCAATTTATTCTCCATAGCCATTGCTCCTTTGGATTTCATTTTCAAATTATTCGCTTTCCTGCATATCCTCATCAGCTTTTGCAATCATCTGTCTGTACTGTTCCTTCACACTTTCCGGTGCAAGTATCTGTACCTTGCCATTAAAGCCAAACACCCAACCGAAAAAGGTGGGACTAGCTGATACTTCGGTCTGTACTCTGAAAGACGTCATATCATACGCAAGGGTTGTCACATCCTCTCCGAAGCGGTCAACCATTGTTTTCATCAGACTGTTATCACACCGTAAATCCACAAGAACTTTCTCGCCTGAGAACATAAAGAACACTTCCTTTGTGTAATTCTCAATATCAAAATCATCAGGCATAGGAATAATGTCTTTATCCAATATCTCCGGCTTGGAAGCAATACGGTCTACCCTGAAATTGATAACCTTGCTTTTCTTCTCTGAATATCCGAGAACATAATAATAGTCCCCACACCAGAGAAGTTTATACGGACTGAGCTTATACACTTCGCCCTTGTTCTTCAGAACCTTTTTCTTTAATCCGGTATAATCATAATACTGGAAAGAAATCTGCTTACCTGCATTGATGGCGTCGTTTATAGCGTCAATAATGTAATATATCTGCTCATTATCCGGCTTAATGCGATTGACCACATAGTTATTACGCTTCAGCTTTGCCACCTGCCCCGGACTGGTCATCGTATGTATCTTTTCAATCAAAGTTTCACTTTTCTTCTTTGTAATGAACTTCGATGACTCTACTGCGTCAATCAGCAGTTTCAGTTCCGGCAATTCAAACTTACGACTGGCTACAAAGTATTTGCTCTGAGTAGAATGGATAGTAACAATGTCCATTCCAAACTCCTGAAGTGCAGCAATATCTTTTGTGACCGTTGTTCTATGTGCAGATATTCCGTATTCATCATTCAATATATTGATTAACTGTGTTGTGGAAAGAGGATTTTCTTCATCAGTTCTTTCCAGTAAAATCTTTTGTAAATATAAAATCCTTGGCTTTGTTTCCATAATTTTTATATACCTATCGCTCCATCAATAGTATCTGTCTACTTTTTCTTTTTAGGCTTAGGTGCTGGTAATTCATCGTACATTGCATTAAATAGTCCTGTTAAAAATTTCTTATTATCCACATCTTCTACAAGCAGCATTTCCTTTGCCCCATCATACGGCAGTTCATAAGTCGCTGTCGGCATATATGAAATTGCTGATTTTGTCGGTTTTACAAGTAATCTGTCATCATAAATTCCGCCGACAATTTTACCACGATAATAAATAATATATTCGCCCATCATCGCACGGTAAGTAATCTCGTCCAATTCTGCCAACTGCTCTAATACAAATTCCAAATATTCTTTACTTGATGCCATTAGTTGTCCTCTGACCTAATTTCATTTTACTCAATTTATGCCTTCTTTATTGGGTGTCTTATTACTGTTTTGCATTTCTCCGGTGCAACTTTTCTTGGGTCTGATAAATAGATTTCGTGATGGCGTCGCTCACCAGTAAAATCATTTACATAACCGTTTTCTTCAAGATATTTATCCATCATTGCCACGGTTGCAGGTTCATCATCAAAAGCTCCTATATGCATTATTTGTACGCACAAACCTTCGTCAATACTCAAGAACTCTGCACCAGAGCAATCCATCTTTTTCTTTTTTGAAGCAGTTTCCACCGCCCAATCAAAATCTTTCTTTGCAATAAAATCAGGCATACGAATAATAGAAATCCAGTTGAAAGCTGATTTGTTGGTATAATCTACACTTTCAACATTGTCCTGCCACCAAAATCCCTCAAGCGGTGGTACAACATATTCAAAAAATCCGTCTATTTTGTAATCCGTCTTATAACTCATCTTGAGAGTATAGGCAACAGCATACAAAACACCAATAGCAGTTTTATATTCCTCGCCTTCTTCATTAGGATTTCCTTTACCTCGTACTGCTATATAATTTGCCTTTGGAATTGCCACAATCTGCGGCTTATTCTTCGGCATATAAAATTCTTTATATTCTTTCTTAAAATCGAATGCCATTCATCATTTCCTCTCTGAAAAATCATTTTACTTACCTTATAATTTATAAAACACAATTTGTATATATTTCAAATAAGGCTAATAGGAATAAATCTTCCATTGTTTCTATGACTTCTCCATCGTATCCTCCCGGAGAACCGTATGATTTATCAATGTTTTTATTTTTATTCCCATAGATTGCTGAAAACTCTGCAATAACAGTAACCAACTGGCATGTTTCTATTCCTTCGCAACTTTCAAAATTATATTCTACCGACAACTGCTGAATTGGTGTAGCCTTTTTGTCATTACTATTAAACGCATTAGCCAAAACATCTGTAATATGATTTTGATACTCAAACTCTTGATGTGGAATTGGTTTAGCAGCATAGTATTCTAAGCTACGAGTAAAATACTTCCCTCCATCGTAAAAAACACTTTTATCATCAGGGAAGCGTTTATTTAGCACACTTTCTATTGCAACCAAACACTTTTCATAAATACTGTACTCACTGACTCGTAAATCCAAACCGCAATATTCCAAAATTCTATTTTGAACCTCTTTAGTACAACAGCAAAATTCTCTATACATCTCTCTGTTGTAATAAAACAAATCATTATACATCGTGGCTATTGCACATAATGGAATAAGCCCTCTATCCTTATAATATTTAGAGATGAATGAAACCGCTTGTGCTTTTACGCTTTCTTGATGACGCTGTTCATCTCGCTTGTCCTGCCTTTTTTCAAACCTCTCCATACGGTTGCTTTGTCTTATTTGCAGGACTGCAATAATAACCGTGACTATTAAGGCAACCACCGCACAAATAATACTTATCCAATCTGAAACACTTATCATATAGTTTTCCCTTCTACTGTAAACGATAATTTACCACATCAATCACTGATGGTAGCCTGACCGTTCATCAGCATAGGTATCAACCAATCACGCAATTTAATTAGCTCACTAGTTTCATTAGCGATTTGTTTTTTCATTTGATATATAGGTCGTACATATTCAGAAAAATTTTTAATTATATTAGCTGGAGGCAATATAATGTGGCTGTCCTGTAAATGTTCACTAGTTATATGCCCCATTGTTGTTTTTCTTGCTTCAGCTATCTTTATAAAATGTATAAGATATTCTGACAACTGCAAATATACATATTCTGAAGAAAAATAGCTTTTAGGAACGACTTTAAAGATGTGTTGATTCAATCCTGCATCAACCCCATACCACATTATTACCTCTAAAGATGCTGACCATGAAAATAAAATATCTCCTGAAGAAATAATATTTTTAGCAGGAATTGTTGATGATACACGCTCAGTGTCATTAGTAATGCCACCATTCATTTCACGTATTTTTACAACTGGCAATGAATGTTCTTCGTCAAATGGACGATATTTTTGACATGCAATTCCATTGATATAATCCGCTATATCATAAAGATTACCGGAACGCCAATCTTGAGGTATTTCTTGTTGGAGATTTTTGTTCCACACTAATTGTCCTCCTGATGAATGATATGGATTTCCATTTTCATCTGGAAAGTTAAATTGAATAAACCAATAATTGTAAAGTAGCTTAGCTTGCTGCTCTAAATTATCGTTTATCGCATTATTATTGGCAATTTTTTCATCAATAGACCATAACAAATTTGCAATTTTTTGTTGAGAAATCACATCGGGAATTTCAACCTCAACATCATAAATTTTTTCAGGCGATGTATGCTTTACCTTCGTACCTGATGAACTACGTTCTAACTGCTCTCTTACACTTTTGGTCATAAAAAGATAATATGCAAATAATTTGTTCAAACGTTTTTCATCACAAGTAATCAGTCCTATTCGCTGATTATGCAAGTATTTATTATTTTCAGGAACTAACGCTGTACTTCCTAAAAGTCCCTCTGCCTGTTGTGTCATGGCAACTATCAAATCGCCTTTATGACACAAATATTCCTTTGGATAAGTTCCTGTATAGTAACGTTCTTTCCCATTATTAGGCTTAAATCCACCTTTTTCAAAAAAGTTTCCCGGAGTCAAAATACTTTGTTCTCCATCTTCTGCAAAATACTCTCCCTTAAAAGCCCAACCATGCTTTACGGATAGTATTTCTCCAAGTTTCATTCTATTCATACTTTACCTTCTTTAACTGTTCCATAATTTCCGTTTTCAGTTTGTCGCCCTCTGCAAAATATTCCTGCAATTTCTCCGCATAAGCACTCATACGAGCATTAAACTCGTCCTGTGACAATTCAACATATTCGATTTTTACATCAAAATATTGTCCAGCCGCAAGTGAATACTTCTTTTCTTTGATTTCATCATAGGTAACAGCAACTGAAAAATCATCAACAGCTTCTTTATTAAGGAATGTATCAACAATTTTATCAATCTCAAAATCACGAAGTCTGCGTTTCTGATTATTACCGTCCTTATATTCTTCTCCCAGTTTTGAAGCATCTATCAGTACAACCTTATCTGTTTTTCTTGAATTATCAAAAAATAATACTGATACATTCGTGCCGGTATTAGCAAATACATTTGACGGCATACTAATACAGCCATAAACAATATGTTCATCTACAATATGTTGTAGTATCTTCTTTTCTACACCTGATTTTGCGGTTACAAATCCAGTAGGAACTACAATCGCACCTTTTCCGGTTGATTTCAATGAATTAAGAACGTGCTGAATGAACAACGTATAAATTGCCATACTCTCTTTCTTCTTGGCAGGTACTTTCGGAACTCCCGCCCAAAAACGAACAGGCATTGCTGCTATACGTTCTCTTGTATCTGAGAAATCCATCTTAAAAGGCGGATTTGAAACTACATAATCAAAAGTTCTTAATTCCTGTCCATTATCACTCTTATGATATGGAGCAATCAGCGTATCTCCTTGAATTGCGTGGTCAAGAGAAGATACCAAGCTGTTTAGGATAAGATTAAGTTTTAACATTTTATTACTTCGCTGTGAAATATCCTGAGCAAAAATCGTACACTTATCTTCTCCAATTTTGTGAGCAAGAGCCATCAAAAGTGTTCCTGTTCCGGCAGATGGGTCATAACACTCAATGCTATGTAAATCAGTTGCATTACCAACAAGCAATCTTGCCATAATCGTTGCAATAGCGTGAGGAGTATAATATTCTGCATACTTACCACCGCCTGCGGTATTGTAATCTTTTATCAGATATTCAAATATATCCGCAAAGAAATCATAGTGCTTTTCAAATGCTTCTTCAAAAGAGAAATTTACTAACTTGTCAACCAACGCACGGGCAAAAGGTGCTCTTGCCGTATCGTCCGTTACATACTGTGTCAGCTTTTCAAAAAGCGGTATTTTTGTATTCTGAGCAGTCTGAGTTGAAAATATATCAATATTCTTATCTGCTATATCTGTCATCGTGCTGTCAAAGATTAAATCAAAATCGCCTTTTGCCTGCTGATTCCATAAGTTGGCAATAAGATGTTCCGGGTTAAGTAATGGAATATCTGACGGTAAACTATCAAAAATATCCAAGCGGTCATCTTCTGACATTTCTGCATAAGCAAGTTCCCATTTTTCAGCATTTTTAAGAACCGGACTTACTTTTTTTACTTCATATCCGAATTTATCATTAAGGAACTTATAAAGGAAAACCTGTGTGATGATTTTATATTCGTTACCATCGTTTCCCATACCATAGGTCTGACAAGTTGCTTTTAAGGCATCTATCAACTCTATGGTTTTTTCTTTTATCGTCTTTGTTTCTTCCATTGTGTTCTCCTTTATGCAACTGAATAAGTCTGGTTATACTGATCAAGATACTGTTTTGTAATCCTGCTCTGTATAAATACTCTATCCTCACGAGCACTCGCTATTCCCAACTTATCAATGCCTGCTTTTATTTGTGTCATAACCGTTCTCTCAAAATATGCGTCTTTTTTCAATATATCGTTTCTGTCATACACTTTCTGGTCAATATCAGACTTAATAGAAAGCAAAACATTCATAATAGACATATCATACTCTGAAACAATCGGCTGTTTATTTGCTGCTTTTCGAGCAAGATTTTCTTCCCTGATTCTTTTATGAACCCTTGCGAATTTCGCATCTCCATTATATTTTCTCAGCAGAACCGTGTTTTTCTTCTGCAATTCATCAAGCTTTTTCAGAATATCTTCCAGTTCTTTTCCTTGCTCCTCAATCTCAAATACACTCTTAGGTTCAAAACCGTGTTGCCTGAAACGAAGCAAAAATGCTTCCTGCAAAGTAATAAACTCAGGGTCATCAGGGTCGATATTCTGTGTAAAAGCACGAACAGTCTTTTTATACTTTTCTGTTACCGCGTCTTTACCACCGACAATTTTCAATTCTTCTTCACTGATTTTGCTGAAATTAAATGTAATATCCTCCATTGCTTCATTGACAAGCAATTTCGTGGTATCATCACTTGCAAAAAGTTCTTTCTGATTTATGTTATCAATATGATGTTGCACCTCTGAAATCAATGAAGGCAACTTTGTTAATTCCATTTTTGCAAATGTTTCCTTCAATTCATCATCGCCAAAGGTTCTTACCAAATTACAACAGTCACGAGCAGCAATAAGAATTTTTTAAGTTTAAGCAATTCCTGCTTATCCTCAATCGTAGATATTTCTGAACTAAATTCTTCTGCATTATCTGTGGTGTAGTTAAAAAGAACCTGCTGCACTTCCTGCATTTGTTTAATGAGTTCTGCCGGGTCTTCAATAACCTGTTTGAATGTATCTGTTTCATTTCCCGCACCAACTTCATTAGGGTCATTAAAACGGTTCAGCTCTTTGAGGTATGCTTCATTTGTTTCCTCAAAATTCCTTTTTATATTTGCAAAATCAATGACATAACCATAATGGTTTTCTTTATACGGTCTGTTGACTCTTGTAATTGCCTGCAACAAATTATGGTCTTTCAATTTTCGACCAAAATACAGGCGTTTCAATCTTGGTGCATCAAATCCGGTAAGAAGCATATTGAAAACGATAAGAATATCAACTGTCATATTATTTTTGAAGTCATCAATAATCTTATCTCTTGTATCTTTGTCATCACTATCGTGAAGTATAAGTCCAGCTCGCAAATGACTTTTCATAGAAGCGTCTTTATTAAGT
Source organism: Ruminococcus sp. SR1/5 (assembly GCF_000209835.1). Taxonomy (NCBI): domain Bacteria; kingdom Bacillati; phylum Bacillota; class Clostridia; order Eubacteriales; family Oscillospiraceae; genus Ruminococcus; species Ruminococcus sp. SR1/5. Next base: position 2,626,225 of record NC_021014.1, read on the forward strand.
TCTGCTTGAATTTCATCAAAATACGCAAACAGCTTCCTTGCCTGCTCACTTGTTTCACAAATGACCATACCGCCGAGCGTATTATCTCCCTGAATTTGTCTAAATCTCTTTAGGTCAGAAATAATATATCTAAGCAACTCTTTGACATAGTTATCGTGTTCAACAATCTGACTTTTCTTTACGTCTTTCTTTTCTACCAAGGTTTCAAGTTTTTCATAAATTTCAGAAAGTCGCTCCTTATACTGCGTTTCTATATCCTCACGGATAATTTTCAGCGTATATCCATCTAAAATTGATTTGTCATAATAGTATGTATGAATATAATTACCAAAAACTCTCCAAGATTCTCTTTCTTCTTTCAAAAGTGGTGTTCCTGTCAACGCAATCTTAATCGCATTTTTATCCGCATCAAGAAGATTAGCCAAGAATGAGCCTTCTGGTTTATATCCTCTATGTGCTTCATCAATAATAAACACTCTCTGCAAATTCGTTGCATACGCAGGAAGGTCAACTTTTGACCTATCTTCAGCAAAACGCTGTATATTTACTACTGTAATTTCAGGTTTTCCCGTATTTCCCTCTTGTGCTTGATTGTTACGGAACTGCTCCATAAGTTCAGCACGGGAACTTGCCGTTTTCACAACCAATCCACGAGCTTCAAATTCTTCTGAAGCCTGTTTCAGCAAATCAAGGCGGTCAACAATGAAATAAAACTTTGCAACTTTATTTTGTTTGCTGAAATAGTCAGAAAGAACATAAGTAAGATAATACGAAAGGGCTGTCTTTCCACTACCTTGAGTATGCCATATAACACCTGAATTAACACCTTCATCAATCTTACTTCTTACTGTTAAGGCAGCAAACATCTGTTGATAACGCATTATATGTTTCTGCTCAATAAACTCTATCTTGCCATTTATTTCTTTATGAAAACGAACATAGGCAATTCCATATTTTAATATAAATAGCAATCTTTCAGGACTACACATAGATGTCAGTACACGGTTGGTTGGTGTATAGGTATCTAAATTTGTTTGATATTCCGGAGAAGTATGAATAACCTGACAATTAAAGTCAGTCAATATCTTCTTTTCAACAATCGAGTCAATATCCTTATATGGGAAATCTGCATTATAAGGTGCAATATCCAAATTAGTAGGATTTTCTTCTCTGAAACAGTTGAACGGTGCAGACTGTTTTGCCGTCGTACAGTAGAATGCCCCCTGAACCGGAACAATACCACCCATAGTGTCATATTCCATATTATTAGAAAAAATCATCAACTGTGTAATATTCAAAAATCTCCTAAATTTTTTATTAGGAAATCTCTTTTGGTTCATTCTCTTGCTTTCTGCAACCATACCGCCGTGATTATTCGGCTTCTTTACTTCAACAAACACAAGTGGAAGTCCATTTACAAACAACGTAATATCAGGTCTAAATTCATCTTGGTCACGCTTACAAGTGAACTCAGCGGTAAAATGATATGTATTATTTTGGGGATTTTCAAAATCCACCAATCTAACAGGCGAAACAGACGATAAACGCTCGTAAAAACTGCGTCCTATATCATCATTATCTAATTCCTGCCTAATAGTTTTCAATGTCTGTTCCGCTTCTCCTACGTGAGTAGGATTAAGCCGTGCAAACTGCTCCTTAAAAACATCTATTAAGATATTGGTATCAGGGTCATATACTGTCCCTGCCATATCCTCAGTTATTTTTCCAAAATAAGTATAACCAAGGCGTGTCAAATGAACCATTGCTGGCATTTGGACACGGGTAGCTTCGTTAAACATATTTTTCTTACCACTTGCCGCCATCTTCAGACCTCCTCATATCATTCGTCTAATATGACTTCACATACATCGCCAATATCACAATGAAATACTTTGCAAATTCTCATAAGCACATCAAGGGATACTGTTTCATTCTTATTTAATTTTGTTGCAACAGACGATGAAATTTCCGCAGCACGCATTAAATCTTGTCTTTTCATTTGATTATCAATCATAAGTTTTTGAAGTTTATTGTAGCTTATTCTCATCTGTAACGCTCCTTCGTATTCTCCGTTCCTTTTGGTTACAGTTACTCATTTGACATTATACTATAAATAATCTATTTTTTCAAGATATAGGGGTTTATTCGCAACTCCTATCCGGCAAGGTGTCACTTTTTACAAACACCTAATACGACTCTTTTAAAGAATAATAAAAAAGAGATGCCGAAGCACCTCAATTATACATTCTATTATTAACATTCATCGCAAGCGTTAAATTCTTTTCCGACCACTCCGAAACAAGCTCCGGGTGTACTTTTGCTAAACTGTTATTCATAGCCAAACCTCAACCTCCTTGTGCTTAGAGTATATGAAGTTTTGGCTTTATCTTGTAGTTTGCGAATATCCGTATAAATAGAAAAAGCCCTTTGAGAAAAGGATTTCTCCTCTCTCAAAGGGCAACCTGACAAACTGATATTTATATAATTATTCCTCTAACTTTCCCCATTTTATAGGCTTTCCCGCCTGTCCATTAGTGAAATGATATGTAGTTTCCCTTATTTTTGCCCTTATGAGATAATTACAAGGGAAATAAGGGAATTTCTTTAATCATTGCCTACCACTTTATCAAGAAGCCTAACCGATTTTCGTTTAGCATCTCTTGTGGAGTGAGCATAGACATTCATTGTGGTACTGACATCTGAGTGTCCTAACAATTCCTGCACATCTTTTGGGGCTGCTCCATTTGCTAAAAGGTTGCTTGTATAGGTGTGACGTAACTGGTGGAAATGAAAGCCTTCAAATCCCTCTAATGTTTTTGCCACCTTTCTGCAAACAGTTCCCAAAGTAGTTGGAAGTTCCAGACAACCATCCGGTCTTAAACAGACGAAAGAAATTTCTTTATAATCTGCCGGGACTTCCTCTGTTCTGTCTAAGCAATAATATTCGTAGTACACTCTGTTTTTCTCTTTGACCTCTTTGTAGTAGTTCGTGTGATAAAGTTCTCCGTACTGCATTCGATTTTTTAACTGCTCTTTCCGGGTATTACGGAAAATCTCTACCAGCGTATCTCCAAAATCAACAATCCTCACTTTTTTCCGCTTGGTTGGTCCGATGATATATTTGCGCTTTGAACCATCATATCGGATGCTGCGTCTTATGGTAAGGCATTGTTCTTCCAGATTTACGTCCTGCCATGCCAAACCGCAGGCTTCTCCAATACGGAGTCCGGCATAATAGGCTATCTGGATTGGAAGTATTGCGGCTGGGTTCTTTTTTGAAGATACGCAAGCAGTCTTTCATAATCTTCTCGTGAAATTGGTTGGATATTTCCGTCCATGTCCTCATCCGAAAACAAATCAACTTCGTCCGTCTGATACCGCAGTTTAATATACTGCATGGGATTGAACGTAATATACTGCTTTGGAAATACTGCAAAACGGAAGGACTGCTGCATGACTGCGGAAAAAGAATGGATGTAATCTTTGCTATACCCCTTTCTCTCTTTTCCATCGGGATGAACTCCCCCGAAGGAAAGCAAATCGAAGAAGGATTGCAAATGTTCAGAGGTTACATTTTTCAGTTTCCGTTCTGCCAATGGGTGTTTCTTAATATTTCGGATTGTTCCGAGGTAATTCTCCACCGTACCATTGCTGAGCGTACCTGTTTTTAATTCCTCCTCTGCCCACACATCCAGAAGTTGTCCGACTGTGAGATTTTCCGCTTTGGCAACAAATTTCTTTTTCTCATAATCATCCATTGCCTGACGGAGCAGCTTTTCAGTTCCACTTTTGCTTTCTGTTCCAACGCATTCTTTCTGAACAAGATTGCCGCTTGCGTCCTCTACATAGAAGCGGTAGTACCATTTCTTTCCTTTTTTTCTTACAGATCCTTTTGCCATAATCGTATGTCTCCTTTCGATATTAGACAATCGGAACTGATGAAATGCTTCGTGCGTGTAAGTATATCATAACTCCGGTTGTCTTACTATACCGATTCGGAATCTTCGTATAAGACTTCTGATAAAAGATTTGCAAGCCTTTGTTCTGCTGTTTTTTGTTTCTTGGAATAGAGCCTTACAATGTCTGCCATCTCATTAAAAGCATTGATGGTAGGAGTGATTTCCCTTAAGAACATAATCTCATTATATTCATCATTCGATTCAAACCCTATTGTTTTGGCAATATCCGTCTGACCAGCATTTCCCTTGAAGTTTTTGCAGGCGAACTGGAAGGAATCCAAAAACAGACCATATTGTTTTAACATCAGCAGTAATAAATCTTTTGAAAAAGCATCTTCTTCTTTGGTAAGGGCAAGCGGTAACTGTTCCAGAATATCTCCCATCGCATCACGAATCTGTAATTCTCTCTTATCCGTAATGTCGGTTTCATATTCATCTGTTTCCCCTTTGAGCCATTCCACGGATACATGGAGTGCTTCCGAAAGACCTTCCAGCACCATTTTTTCGTATTGTCAATCGAACCATTCTCATAACGCAGGATTGTAGAAGCGGTAACACCCATCTTTTCTGCGACATAAGGCTGTGTCAGATTCAATTCCAGACGGCGCTGTTTTATTCTGCTGCCTATCAGCTTGCGTAGTTCTTTATCTTTCATGCTGACTGCCTCCTTTTTCGGTATGTATGAATTATAGCATTGTTTTTCTGAAATTGCAATATGCAATATAAAAATTATTTTTAATATTTCGTAACGCTTGACAAAAAGATTTGGAAAGGATATACTTACATCACAAGAATTGCATAATGCAATTTATAAGGAGGTGATTATATGACGCAAAGAAAAATCGCATTATCCATCGAAGAAGCTGCTGATTATACGGGAATCGGCAGAAATACCTTAAGACAGCTTGTAGAATGGAAGAAACTTCCAGTATTAAAGGTTGGTCGCAAAGTCCTGATTAAAACCGATATTCTGGAAATGTTTATGGAAGCGAATGAAGGTCGTGATTTGAGGGATAGAGGAAATGTAAAAGCCGTAACAAGAACTGCGGCAAATTAAAAAGGCGGCTTCCAAAGAAACCGCCAAAGGTTCTATCAGACCGAAGCCATGATATACCTACACGCAAGAAGATTATACCATGTGCTTCTTCTGATACGCAACCGAGAACTTATGTTTGCAAAAGAAAGGGGAATGTAATCATGGCAAAATCAACAAAAAGTTATGAAGAACGAATGCTTGAAATGGAAAAGAAGGAACAGGAAAGCCTTGAAAAGGCGAAAAGATATGCAACACAGAAGAAAGAACTTCTGAAACGAAAGAAAGCCGAAGAAAGTAAAAACGAACCCATAGGCTCTGTCAGATTGGCGGTGCAGTGGAATCCGTTCTTGGTGCACCTATTGAGGAGGAAGACATCCCAAAGCTGATTGGTTTTCTGAAAAGGCAGGAAGCCAATGGGAAGTTTTTCTCAAAGGCAATGCAGAAAGAAGCCAATACCGATATGGAGGAAGTGTAATGGCGGAGGGGATGAGTTTTTCATTCCCTTCATTGCTTTTTCATGAAGGGCGCACTTATGGACAACCAGAGGTCGTCCCAATAAGTTTGCCACAAGTGACAACCGGTCTGCGCTCACGCTTGCCGGGCTCGTTCCGTCGGCGGGGCTTTCAGCCAGACCTGCTCATGCCGCAGGAGGCACTCTTCGCCAGAGGGGCGCATTCCATGCAGACTGCTATGCGCAGGGCACTCTTACGCAGAGGGCGTTCCGGCAATGCTGCTTTTTCTAAAATTGAAAGCAATGTTGCCGGAAATCTATGCCGGATGTGCAGAAAGGAGGAATCCAGACATGGCGATTTTTCATTACACAATCAAAATAGTCGGACGAAGTAAAGGAAAATCTGTTATCTCCGCTTCTGCATATCTCAATGGGGATGTGATGAAAAACGAAGAAACCGGGAGTATCAGTTATTACACTTCTAAAAAAGAAGTGGTCTACACCAGTCTGATGATGTGCGAAAACGCACCTTCTGAATGGCAGATAGTACCAGAGGAAAATATAAAACGCTTTCAAAAGTCTGTCCGATACAAAAGGTCAGAAGATAAAGAAGCTGCTATAAAAAATTTAAAATCACATTTCAAAAACAGAGGTTATGGAATGAGGTATTGAAGATTGAAAAAAGTGCGGATGCCCAACTTGGCAGGTCATTTGAATTTGCCCTTCCAAAAGAATGGAGCAGACAAGAACAGATTCAATATACAGCCGACTATATCCAAAAAACATTTGTGGATAAAGGAATGTGCGCTGATTGGAGTATCCACGACAAAGGGGATGGCAATCCTCATGTCCATCTGCTTCTGACTATGCGCCCTTTTAACCCGGATCATTCTTGGGGAAAGAAAGAAGTCAAGGATTGGGAATTTGTCAGAGATAAAAACGGAAATATCGTGATTGATGAATCCCATCCGAACTGGTGGCAGGATAAGAAAAACCCTGACCGTCATGGAATCCGTATCCCTGTATTAGACGAAAACGGAATCCAGAAGATTGGTGCAAGAAACCGCTTGCAATGGAAACGGGTGCTGACCGATGCTACTGGATGGAACAATCCAAAAAACTGTGAACTATGGCGGAGTGAATGGGCAAAGGTATGTAATGAACATCTGCCTTTGCAGAATCAGGTCGATCACCGTTCTTATGAAAAACAGGGAAAACTCCAGATTCCTACCATCCATGAAGGCGCTGACGCAAGAAAGATTGAACAAAAGTTTCTTGCCGGGCAGGAAATAAAAGGTTCGTGGAAAGTAGCGGAAAATCAAATCATAAAACAACAAAACACGTTATTGCAAAAGATACTGGACACCTTTGGGAAAGTATCGGGTGCATTATCATTATGGAAGGAGCGATTAAATGACATTAGAAGAAAGCCGGGAAATTATACCCTTAATGGAATCCATGATTGGGCAAATCGAAGAACAGCAGACCTTAATGGCAGAAATGATTCTGGAAATGCAGAACCGGGACACCCAACTCTCTCTTATGCAGGAACAGAATCAGAAATTGCAAAAATTAAACAGCGAGTTATCCGGGCTGCTCAACATTTTGCCAAATACCGAGGAACTGCTTTCCAAGATGGAAGAACAGAAAACGAAGATAGAACTTTTGGAAAACGAAAATCAGCAATGGCAGAAATTGGCACAGAAGCTGAACAGCGAAAACAGTTTATTACTGAAACAGAACACCGAATTGCTGAACTGGAACAGCAGATAGAGAAAGGACGTGATATAGATGAACGAATCCAGAGAATTAAAGAACGCCGAACAGTTGGAAGAGCTTCTGCTCCTGACCGAGGAGATACAAGAAGAACTGGAACAGAAAGACCAGCTTATCGTGGAACTGAAGACGCAGCTCAACGAATCTCTGATCTTGAACGAGAAATTAAACAAAGAGAACAGAGCCGGGAATATTCAAGCATTAAAGAACGACTTGAAGCTGGCAGACAGAGCATTGCGGAACGAGAAAGAGAAGCTGCGAAGCGCAAACGTCATGATCGGGGAATATCAAAATAAAATACGCTGTTTAACACAACAACGGGATTATGCCCGGACACATCAGAAAATCGTAGAGATACCGGTAGAAAAGCCGGTACTCTATGAAAAATGTGAATCCTGTGACCGGACAGCCTATCAGAATGAAAAAGCGAAATACGGAACACAAAAAGAGCGACTTGCCGGACAGTATAAAGCAAAAACGGTAATGTTCCAAACAACCTTGTTCCTTCTTGCATGGTATTCGCTGACAACCACTCTTTTTCAGGCAGTACAGTCCGATGTGTTCCTTTCCGATTGTAAATCATTCTTCCATGATGCAGCGTCATTCCTACAAACTTTTATCGGTTGGACAATTGATGCCGGGCAATCTGTGGCACAGATTAGCACAAAAATTCCAAATCCTTTTATAGCCGGAATGGTATATTGGTTATTTCTGATATTGGTTGTCGGAATATGTGTGGCAGGGACAGGGATACTGGCGATACTGATAGAAATAAAGGTTATAGAATTATATAAGAAAAACTGTTGGGATGTTATTACTCTACTGATGATACTGACAAGTACTGCTGTCATCATTTATTTTGGAGAAGCAATTAAAAAAGCACTTTCCGTAAATCTTCTATTGCTTTTCGTACTTTCTCAGGGAGTATATCTTGGAATCAGATGTTATTTGAAAAATCGGTTAGGTACCAAGCAATATTGGTGAAAACATGCTAAAAAACGTATAATAGCAGGGGATAAAACATCGTCCCCTACTATTATATAAACAGCGAAGTTTTACCCATCTCTCTCTTTTGAAAGATTCGCTACTTGTGGAACCGAGATATAAGGTTTCGCCTGTGTTCTTTGGTGTATCACTACCACATTTCTCTGTACCGATGTAATCTTTCTGCATACGGAAGCAAGAGATACAATATTCCTTATTTTAAAACATAATTACAATTCCTGTTTGACAAGAACGATCATCATAGAAGGATTGTATTTGTCCCCACTCATAATAATATTCGACGCCTGTCATACTCTTTTTACTGGGAGTACCTAAGCATTTCCTTAAAAACCTATTATTTTCTTCTTGCAACTTTTCTAAGACTGTACCATTCATTGTCTCATATTTCGTAGAATACTTTTTGTCTGCTCGAACCAATTCAATCTTTTTTACTTTTCCATGTCTTCCATAGATTGTAACATAAAACTTCTTATAAAGCCATTTTAAAGGTTTCTTAGAAATCAATATTGTATAAGAATACTCTGTTTGAGCAATCTTAAAATCAATTTCTTTAAATAGGGAAATACTTCCTTTGGGAGTAATTTTATATCCCCCTATTTTTAACATATCTTCCTTTAGCTCATCCTTTATTTGGATAATCTCCATACTTACTATAAAAACAACATAGCCTTCACACACTACAACGGTAACTATTTTTGCCCATAGCACATCTGGAACAAACATGTTCCAAGCTATAACAGGAAGCAAAGCTACTCCTACCGCAGTCACCAGTAGAAGCACCCTCCAAATATAATTTTTCTTTCTTTTTCCTTCATTAGTTAAATTTTCATCATAATAAAGATGACCTGGGGCTTCGAATGAGTTTAATAGAAATTCCTTTAAAAATGACACCAGAACCGCTCCCCAAGAAGATTTCTTTTGTTCCTTCATATTACCCAATCTCCTCTGCTATATGATTATTTTTCATTCTATTTTTTACTTAACTTATACATTAGCAAGATTTTTAGTTATTCTTCTAACAATATTTTTATCCCCGCTTTTTCTGCTTTATGCGAAAAGTCAACAGCAAATCCCCATCCCATCTCTGCAAATTGCCATTTCTTCGTTTTTTTGTAATTTTATAGATTTCAACTGTAGACACTTTATTTAATTCAGGATATAACTTCTTAAGTGTAAGTATTTGTTTATTTCTGCTTATTTTTTCATTCCATATAATTGTTAATTTAACCTGTTTTCTTTCAAAAAAACCCACCTTACATAAATCTGCATAGCAGGCTTCTGGTATTGATATATCATTGTTTTTAACATTTTTCTCCTTTATTTAATTTTATAAAAACTTCTAAGCCCTATTAAAAGAAATATGAAGCCTATTAGAGGAACAGGTATCATACAAATGAGAAACACATTAAATTTTTTCCTTGCTTCATCAGTATTTTCTTCTTTTGTTACTTTTGCTTTTTTCATAACTATAAAAGGGAATATCAGTAATAATAATCCTCCAACTACTGCTAACAATATTTTCATCTTATATATTCCTTCCTTATCTTTAAATAAATATTAATCATGTATCGTACTATATTCCAATCCTAATGCACTTTTTCTTCTACAAATTCTTTTACTATCGCCTATTGATGTATTTTCATATTCACTGTTTGAAACAGTATATATTTCTCTTTTACCATTACAACTTACATATAACTCTCTATCTCTAGTTTTACCACTGCTAATCTTTTTGTCTGTTACAATTGCAATTTCATGAGTTGCCCCATCAAATGTAAATAAAAAATTTATTGGGAAGCTAATTGTAAATGCGATTATAAAAGCAGCAAATACAACTGAAAGTTTACGTCCAAATTTCTGTGGTACATCTGTTTTTAAAGATTTAATAATAAATGGCAGTGCAAGTAAAGCAGTAATAATTGCCGTAATCTTCATATAGTTTCCAAATTCATAATTAAAGAGTTTACTCGTATTCAGGGATAAAAGCATTGCTATTGCTGCACCCATAAATGGTAATTGATACGCCAGTTCTTGTCCTTTTTTGTGGTGACTTCTATAAATATATATGGATAATATTTTATATACACTGCATATGTAATCATCAAAACCATTATAAATATAACTAACATTGTTTTGCCACCAATAAAAAATGCTACCGCATCAGCAATTATTAGAATCCAACCTAAAGCTTTTAAAAATTGCTTTGTTTTTTACGCTTTTCTTTTTCTATTGTTTTTGACATATTTTTGATAGTTGTATTCTCATTACATATAGATTTATAGAAATTCTTTTCTATCCAGTTTAAAGCAGGTACATACTTTGATACATCTTTGTTCTGTTCAACTAACTCACCAAAATCCACAAGATCTATTTCATGTTTTATAAGTGTATCATATAAAATATCATAATTTACATACACTTGCTCCAGAGTAACAAGTCTATTGTACATCTTATCAATTAATATGACATCTGTTCTACCATTTAATGGAATCATTAAAATACAACGAATATCATTATATTTTATATGCTGAGTTTTCTTAACCAGATAGCTAAATACAATTTCATCTTCATTTACTACAATTATTTGTTTCTTGTATGCCAAAATTAAAGCAATACCTAAAAATACAAAAGGCATAAAACATATCGCAACCCCCATATTTCCTGTAACAAATGTTACCAGTACGATTATTAAAAAAAGAACTGTTGTTACTATTCCTAAATTTTTTACAAATTTACTTAATCTAATGACATTATCCATAAACTCAATCTCCCTATATGATTCACATTTTTCATTTTTTACGTTCTAATTTCTTCTTATCCTTTTTTATTTCTGCAATCTTTACTTGCAGCCAGTCCACATTTCTATTTCGGGCAGAAATTTTAGCGATTTTTTTCTGATTTTTATATAAAATAAGAGCTTCTCCAAATAAATTCTTTTTTCTTTTCATCTGGGTAATATCCGTTAATCTTATTTTACAGTTCTTCCTTAAAAATCCATTTCTATATAGCCATCCATCCTTGACAATTGTTTTGTCCATTAAAAAATAGAAAAATATACCTCCCGGTACAAGAGAGAATAAAAGGAAAACAAAAGCTGTTTCTTTTGCATTGAATACAAGTATCACACTATTGTAAACCAAATATAAAAAGAAAATGCCTGGCAGAACATAGTGGCTTTCTTTTGGTCTTATGATGCACTTTTTATCTCTACAACTCAACCATGTTTCTTGTGAAATTTTATGCTTAGACAGACTATTTGCAAACAATGATGCGCTTATGTTTTCATCAAATTTGAATATTATTTTGTCCCCTGCATATATTTCCAATGTACCATTTTCTTTATGTACACTTCTTGTTATATCTGAAAATTTATAATATTTTTTCCAAAAAACGACCGGTATTCAATTACATCATGATTTATCTTGACTCTCCACAGGAACAAATGCAGGGTACAGATTCCAGAAAAAGCAATCAATATTCCATACGCCACTATAACTGAAAAATCCGCCTGTCCGTCTATAAAACCATACAAAAGTAATCCTGAGAAAAATATAGTTCCAACCAAAAATAAAATTCCCAGCCATCCTTCTTCCTGGATGCTATAATTATTTTCATCTATATTCTTTTCATAAAAATATTCATTTTTCAACCTCCCATTTTTTGACAGCAAAATACTTTACCAGGTGAAAAACTCCTAAGATAGAACCCAAAGAACAAAAATAGGAACAAAGGCTTGCAATTCTAATCATGGCTGTATATTCAACGCTGCTACTAAGTACTTTTGCGACACCCATTCCAAGCAATACAAAACTAGTAATACACCATCCTCCAGCCAGCTTTTTGGAAGAAGATGGATTGTAGATATCTTTTTTAATCAAAGTTATTATAAGAAAAATGTATGCAGCGATTACCAGTATGTAAATGATAACGAGTATGGTTAGATACCTCTTATAATATTCTTCTTTCATAGTTGTCAGCATGAGGATAGTTGCTGCCCAACAGAACAAAATAGAAAACGTCAGACTTTGTATTCCAATGATCCAAAAAACCTTTTTCCCTGTCACTTCTGTTCTTGAAAAACTAAGAATCACGAATCCAAGATAAACAATAACTAAAAATACTTTTGAAAAAACGGTGATGGAGCTGATTCAGATAAAAGAAAATAAAATACTAGAAACAAGATTGCTCCATCTAATTTGTAGATTTCTTTCAGCTTAATCACATCTTCTATACCGTATAGTAAAAAACTTTTTGTTTGTTCATTAATCTTTTTCATTCTCGTTTTCCCCTATCATTTCTTTATTCTTCCTCTACGGATATTTCCACATTTGCATGAAGCACCTTTTCCAGATATAATAAAACAAGCCGTCGCCCTTCTTCACATTTTCCTATCTTAGAAATATTCCTATACAGCAGATATAATGGAAACATAAATAAAATCAAACATTCTGTTAAAATCAATAAATCTCCCTGAGAAAAAAACAATGCAAATAAAATCACTATGAGCAGAAAAAATAGTGCAGCTTTTTTATGTATGGCAAAAGCACAAACGTACCTTCCAGCATTACATCTCCCCCATAGCTTTTTATATGTGTCTGGAGCATTTCCCAGCCACCGCCTGTCATACTTCCTGCTGCATATCCGATACATAAGGTATTATCCTCTTCTTTGTAGGCTGCAAGTGCCATATCTCTATAAGCCTGGTTTGAAATACATAATGGTTTTGTAGTCTTCTTAATCTGTTCCAATAAATATTCTTTGGAATAAGGAAAATATATTTTATAATATTCTTGCATATGCTTTCCTTTCTCATAAAAAGGTTTTCTAAAGTTCAATACAATACAAATTTTTTACATTAGTTTCCATCATTTATAAGCTGAACCATTTCCATAGAGATATTGTATTCTTTGCAAAATCTGTTTATTGTCCAATTATTAAAGAGAAGAAAACTCTTCGTCACATAAATATTTGCTTTTGAATGATGTATTAAATTGAAAATACTTTTTATATCATAACAGTTAAAACTGTAGGCAGGAGACATTCCTATCTGCCCATTGCTTATATTGATATCATATCTTTTTTGTATAACACTTGGATATGCCAAATAAATTGTAATATTGCATATATATTTTTTCTTCCCATTTTCTTTTATGTATAGGTATGGTTCTCCCAGTCCAATATCATATATTCCTTTAGGTCTGGAGGATAGTGTAAAAACTAATGAATGGATATCCGCATACAAAATTTTTCGTTCCCTAAATCCATATGTTATTTTTTGATCGAATAGTTTATAAGTACGTTGTTTTATAAAGTAATAAAACAATAATAAAAAATCACAAAAAGTATGGTAAAAATCAGTGCTTTTTGAAAACTCACTTTAAAATCAAAGGAAAACAAAAGTTCGGTTAAACAAAACGATATTGCTGAACAACTAATAATACTAACTATAATGTTGAACCAAGTATTAAATTTTCCATTTCCAAAGATATAATCATAACTTTTATTCTTCATTATAACCTCGTATATTTTTTAATATAGAAAAACTGCATCACAATATCGAACCAAAATATAAAAATCAATTTTATCTCTTTATCATAATTATATACATCAACTAACCACATTGTAAAGCAAAAAGCAAGCCATTTTCAGACTTGCTTTCCACCAGATTACTGCACCTTATTGCCAAATCATCTCCTTATTCAAAATTCCCTTTTCACACTCTTGTATAGTATTTATTTGCTACCCATTCCATCTGTTTATCTGCCTTCAACTCTTCCTTAATCCCCTGTGTCTATTTCATTTGCTCTACAATTGACTATTATTCCAGCGATTATATAAAAACCATAACCAATACAAAATATGGAAACGGTGCTTCTAACTATACCGCTAAAGCCTTTCGCCATTATCCCGAAAATAGTACTCCAGCAGACATAAAAAACTCGACCCCCTTGTAAAATGGGCATCAGAAGTTTTCTACCCGTTATTCTTGTTCTATAATTCAAGTGAATCTTCTGAATCTATCCACATCTGTAAATTGCCATCGAGATATAATCTTGCATATTCTAAAGGCTCATCCACAGCCAATGAAGTAAGCGCACATTCTGATCCATATGTGGTTTTTAAATCTTTTTCAGCTCCCCAGCAATCAATGCGAAGCATATATCCAACACTTGTGTAAACATCAATACTATCGTGTTTTATGTTGTATTATGCATAAATTGTTCTCATCGTATCTTATCTCTATTTTCTTTTAATAATCAGTTATAGAGTTAAATATCGAAAACATTTCAATCAGTTCACCATGTCGTTATTGTTATACTGTGTTATGAAATTTTCTTTCCCTTATTTTTTCCCATATTAAGATTCATGAAAGCTAATGGGAGAATATAACACAAAGGAAAGAGTAAGGGAAAGCTCACTTGCTACAAACTTAGTATTTTCAAGGGTTTGCGAAGAATTTGATAATCAAATATAACAGTTATTAAATTTCCTAAAATAAGTGCAATATCAACTGGAATTTGGCGTTCCATCACTATTAGTTCAAAAGGATGTGCATCAGAAAACCAATTAAAACGCAAACAACAAATGTTGTCAACGCAGTACCTATAACTAAAAGAATTTTTTGATAAGGACGTTTGCCTATTTCTCGTTGCTTATGAATATCATCCAAAAGTTTTCCCTCAGAAAATGCGACAATTTCTTTATAGGTTTGAACATCATTATCTTTTTTACCTTTTCAACCTTAAAGGCAAAGTACATAGAGATTGCCCAAATGATTCCCCAAGGAATGAATGCCCAAACACCAAGCCACATAAATAGCGGAACTGCAGAAACAGCAGTTGCAATTAGCATTATAGTGTAGGATTTTCCATAGCGATTCATCTTTTCAATTTCTTCTTTTTGAATTACATCTTTCATAACTTCAATATCTCCTTTGATTAGATTGTCAAGGGAAATTTGAAAGATTTCACTCAGTAATACCAAACTATTCACATCTGGATAGCTTTTATCATTTTCCCAATTTGAGATTGTTTGCCTTGAAACATAAACACGATTGGCTAACTCCTCTTGGGATAAATGTGCTTCCTGACGATGCATTTTTATTTGCTTTCCAAGTTCCATCTCGTCACCTCCTTGCATACTCATACTAATCGAAAGGTCTTATTTTCGCTATCAAAGTGCATTGACATCTATGTTTTCCGTGTGTCAAAGGTCTTTTACAGACCGTAAACTTCCGATTTGTATTTCTATTTGTTTTAAAAATGGGCAACTCCGATTGGAATTGCCCACTCATTGTACTAATTATGCGATTTTTTCTTGCTTGCACCGATTTCTGCATCAAATGATGTAAGTTTGATGTAAATCGCTGTTTTTAGTTTTTTATCAAATGAAGTACGTCCCGTCTATTCGGTAAAACGGTACATCTTTACATCATCTTAATAGAGCTTTGCACCTGCTGGAATATGGTCATCAACCATCAGAAGATGGAGCTTTTCTTCGCCTTCTTCTTCGTGGATAGCACTGAGGAGCATACCGCAAGAGTCAATGCCCATCATAGCTCTCGGTGGAAGATTTGTGATAGCGATAAGCGTCTTTCCAACCAGTTCTTCAGGCTCATAATAAGCGTGAATACCGCTTAAAATAGTTCTGTCTGTGCCTGTTCCGTCATCAAGAGTGAACTGTAAGAGTTTCTTTGACTTCGGTACTGCAACACACTCTTTAACCTTTACTGCACGGAAATCTGACTTGCTGAATGTGTCAAAATCAACTGCTTCCTCAAACAAAGGCTCAATCTTTACCTTAGAAAAATCAATCTTTTCAGGCTCAGCTTTCACTTCTGCAGCTGCCGGAGCTGCTTCGGAAGTCTTGGAAGCTTTCTTATCAGCGTCCAGGGACTTCATTGTCGGGAATTTTTTTAGCATTTCTTCGTTATTCTTCATAACGCTTCGCTGGGCTGTTTCTATTAAATTGTCTTCTCTTCATCATTATTCATGATGAACCATTGTCAAATTATATTTGTTGTCAATTTGATGTCATTTGGTTCTTTCTGTTGTCAGATGGAAGTCTTCATAAGCCCTTCTTAAAATACATCCATTGTTGCAGCCAAATGTTCAAATGTTTCCTGTTTTTTCTCCTCGGTCGCTTCCGCATAGATATCCATAGTAGTCTGAATATCCTTATGCCCCATGATCGACTGGATAACCTTCAGATTGGTTTCTCTTTCACAAAGTCTTGTACAAAAAGTGTGTCTCAGATTGTGTGCCGAAAAGTTGGGGAGCAGCACTGGCTCTCGATGCTCTTTTCTTGCTTCTACTTCTTCCGTCGCATTGTAGGAAGAAGATATCCTCTTGATTGCCCGATTGACTGACTGTGCATTCATTATATTTCCATAACGGTTACAGAAAATAAATCCTGTCATTCCATCAATCTCTGCATCCGTCCAGCCTTTCTCTTTCTGTTCTTCCCAGATCATTTCAAAAGCATCTTTTACCGCATCCAGCATAGGAATCGTCCGCATCCCAGCTTCTGTTTTCGGTGTTGAAATGTGATTTTCTGAGGCACGATCCTCACCTACCGGATAATACGTCAGATTATGATTAACGCAGATAATCCGCTTCTTATAATTGATGTCTTCCCATCTCAATCCCAACACTTCACCGATACGACAGCCAGTTCCAAGAAAAACGGTAAAGATTGGCCACCAGTGATAATAAATCGGATGCGTGGCAATATATTCAATAAATGCTCTCTGCTGTGGAATTGTCAGTGCATGTCTCACACCGGTTTTCATACCCAAATTTTTCTTTAACTCTGCCATGACACCATCCGAAGGATTTTTTCTGATAATGTCATCCCTCACTGCCAGTTGAAAAGTCGGATGCAGTAACGTATGAACTGTTTCCAGTGTATTGATCTGCAATTCTTGTTTCTCAACCAGGTAATTATAGAATTGCACTACATCTGAATACTTGATCTCTGCTATATTCCGCTTTCCAAATGTATCTCGCACAAAGCGGTCATACATATACAGATAATTGCTCTTGGTCGTCGGTTTCAGATTGTTTTTGAGACTCATGTAACGGTCAAATACAAAATTTACAGTAGCCTTTCCGGCAACATAGATATCCAGACCGTCCATCTGATCTTTCAAGAGTTGTGCTTCTTTTTCCCGAAGCGTTACAAGGTCTTGTGCATAAACATATTTACGTCTTCCAAGTGGGTCCGTATAAGTATATACATACCTCTCATCGGAACGTCTCTGTGATTCACCTTTCCGCAGGACTCTGCCCCGCAGATCTTTTCTTGTCTGTGCCATATAAATCCTCCTTCAAATAAAGGAAGGACTCCATATTATTCAGGTCTGTTCAAAACTTTCTCCAGTCCCTGCAAGACAACTTCTGTCACAGTCATTTTGTGTTTTCCGGCATAATCACAGATACGCTTATACATAGAATCTTCCACCCGGATACTCAATACTTTCTTTTTTACATTTTCCGATTTTGGTCTCCCTGTTCTCGCCATATCTGTTCTTATTCCTCCACATCCACATTATAATTTTCGTATGACAAAAAGTCAATCCCTGTTTTTCGTCCTTCCGCAAGTTTCTTCTGTTTTCTACGCAATCCGAAATGTCTCCAGATATTTCTCAAAGATCTCACAATTTACAAGCGCAACTTTATCAATCTTGTACACTGCTTTCGCCTCTTTTGCCAGCTCTTGGAATTTTGTCAGCCCAATGCTGTAAAGTTCTGCCCCTTCCTGATAACGGACAAATTTCTTGGCTATTTTCTTTGTCTTTTCTACATCTTTACGTGCATATCCCATACACGACACCTCCTTTTGGGCATGAAAAAAGCAGCTACCCTATTTTTTCATAGACTAACTGCTCGTGTTAAGTTCCATATTCAGTTTTATTCTATAAATCCGACAGTGAAATTCGGTCATATGCGCCATTTTTCTTATCTTCCGGGTGTGGTTCCAGTCCGATAATCGTAATGTCTTTCTGGTCTGGTCCATAAACCCAGTACATTCTCATTGCGCCACTGGTTTTGTTTTCCAGATAAGACTGCCACACTTTCATTCCATAACGTCTGGACAATGGCTCTATCTCATGGGTTTGAAGACTTGGATACCCTGGATCTGCCGATAACAGCTTTAAAGCCTTTCCCCATTTTTTATACAACTGTTCTTCCTTCTTTTTTATATTCCCAGAACGATATTTCTCCTGCAGATCTAGCCAAAGTTCCTGCATTTCAGGGATTCCCATTCGTATATTAAAGTTCATTCTTTGTTCCTTTTAAAAATCTGACAGGTCAATAGCCGGAGAAACATCTCCTCTTTTAAAGTTACTTACTGCACGATCCATATCTGCCAGGGTTCTGGCTGAAATGCTCTCTGGCACTGCCAGTTCCCGAGGTTCCAGAATAATGCAGCCATTTCCATATTCTTTTACATTATAATACTGATAAGCAGCTCCTCTGAGGGTAATCCTTTTTTATTGTCCAGATGAGCAACATAATCTTTCATTGCTTCCATTATCAACACCTCCTACGCAAGCATTTGTGTGGGAAATCCCACCTCTTGCTATTATAATACGCTTTTCTATATTTTCTGTCAATCCAAATTTACTTATTCCTATACACTTAAAAATATCCATACGCCGGCAGGTGGCAGACGGCAGATAAGGTATCTATAAAACGCTGTACCTTCTTAATCTGTCTGCCACCATCCGTTTTTTAATCAGATATTCCTGTTTATTCTTCATTCGGTCTCTTACATCACACATTATCTGCCTGAATGTTTTCTGCTTTTTCACTTTCTTTAGTACACTCATAATCTTCAATGCTTTCCGTCAGTTCATTCTCTATTCCCTGTTTTAATCCATTAAGAATTTTCTCACCTTTTTCTTTATGAACTTTTTTCATTGAATAAAGTTTTTTTGCTCCAACTATTAGTCCTACCCCAGCAAGAGTTGCTGTTGCACCAAGCAATGCGCCTTTTCTCATACCGTTTTCTTCAAAAAAATCTACCATAATTTTCATTCCCTCTTTCATATCCCCATCACCGATATTTTTCAGACCATGCGTCATATCCGGTGCAGCTTTACATTCATTAGACAATAACTCTGTTATTTTTTACTAAGATCACTCATTTGCATCCCCCTTTACATTCTCAATGTTTTTCAATAAATATTCCAGGCTTTTTACCTTTGTTTCTTCATCAACTATTTCCTGTTCAAGCTGGGCAATAGCCTTCTTCTTATTTTTTATATTTGCATTAACCGTTACAAGATTCTCTTTCAATATCTTTTTTATTTCCTCCGAATCAACAGTAGAATTCTTTATTGCTTCACCTTTTTCAATATTCTTTGCTACAAAAGTTCCTAACAACAATGTCGAGGCAGCAACAATTCCTCCTATCGGATTAGCCAATGCAGCAGCATATTTAGGCGTATTCCTTGTGAATTCTCTCAACATTGCATCAGTGATAACACTCCCCTTCTTCCGCGAATCCATATTAGCCTTTAATTTCCCTGAGCGAATCCATCTTCTAACAGTTTCTTCAGACGTATTCATCATTTTGGCAACTTCTTTTACTGTGTACGTGTCCAAAGAATCTCACCTCCTAAAATCAAGCATACATTTTAATGCTACATTTGTCAATTTTTATAGCATTAAAATGTAGCATTAAATTCAACGATCTATACAATTGTTAAACGGTTCTGATTGGTTGGATTATTCTTTAATATTAATCACACTTTTAACCGAATACAGTTTTCCTGCTTCTCATTTATCCAATACTCCAGTTCATTCTTCATCCGGCTTCTTACATCACGCATTGTCCTCCCGGATATTCCCTGTTCCTTTGCTTTGTCGTCTAATTCCCTGATTGAAATTTCGTTTTTATCAACAAGCAGTTCCTGAATCAGCTTTGCTCCTCGTTCCAGCTTTGTTTCGGTTGCTTTTCCTTCTTTTCCATCTAACAATTCATCTGCCGAAATTTCATAAGCTCCCACCCATCGGAAACCTTCTTCATCTCCCAGTTTAAAAGCCATTGTCTCCCCTGGCGGTGCAAGAGAACTTTTTTCATGAATCAACACTCTCGTTGTCGGATCTTTTCTCACTTTTCCAATAAAAATCAAGCTTCTTACTGCTGCCATGATATCAATAGAGCCAAGCCCCCGGTAAGTACTCTGTGTCCCAGAAGATTTGTTCAAATGACCAATCAGTACGATAGCACAACTGGTTTTCTCTGCAATCATACCCAATTTGCGAAATACCGGACGAACTTCATTTGCCCGGTTCATGTCCACATCTGCTCCGATAAATGCCTGTACCGGATCAATGATTACAAGCCGGACATGATTCTGTCTGACCGCTTTTTCAATCCGATCATCGGATAAGGTCAATACTTCTTCCGAATCATCAATTACCATAACCCGGCTCAGATCTGCTCCTGCTTCCACCAGTCTTGGCTTAATAGTATCGCCCATGCCATCCTCTGCTGTCTGGTAAATCACATTGAATGGCTCAATATCTTCCATGTTTGGAAACAACTTACGGTTCGTGCACGCTGCTGTCAGCATCATGGCAAAATAGGTTTTTCCCTCTCCCGGATTGCCCTGAATGATTGTTAGTTTTCCAAATGGAATATAAGGGAACCACAGCCATTCCACACTGGTCTGTTCAATATCTTTATAACATAACATCGGCACCAGTGCTTCTTTCTCCTGCATTTTCATTGTAACGGTTTCCTGTATCACTTTCTTTCTGTCAGCATTTTCGTCACAGAGAATTTCATTCCAGTCTTTTCTGGCAGGTTTCAACCGGATCACACGATATCCATCCGGAATTTCTCCTGCCAATTTTTCACAAGCTTCATTTCCTGCGTGATCATTATCCAGGCACAGGAAAACCGAAGTAATCTGAGGGCGTTCAGAAAGAAAAGTCATCAGTGCCACACTGGAGACTCCGCCCAGGCTCAGGTAGCTACGTTTCTTCCAGTCTTTTGGAAATAACTGGATAAATGACAGCAGATCAATGGCTGCTTCAAATACAAACAGTTGATTATCCTCTCCTCTGTGACAGAATCCATAAGATTTATCCGAACCAGCTACATCTCCCCGATATTTTATCCCGCCAGTTCCCCTGCAGTGCGCATATCTCGGAATACCGTCTGCATCTCTGCCGACAAATACAACATTATGGTGTTTCTTTTCTTCGTAAATATTCCCACCGGCAATCCATTCCTCCACCAGATCTTTCTCAAGCCTCCTGATTTCTGTCAGATATTTTATGACCGTCTCATTCGTTTCACTTTTCTCCGGTAACCGGAAGTCAGGTGACGGGGCGAGGCAGGACTTCTGCCTGCCTTCGCCTTCTTCATCGATCAACATCTTCACCGCTTCCGGAAATGTGGCATGATAAAATTCCATCACAAAATCCACCGGATAGCCACCCTTATTCTGGCTATGACGATACCAGCGATTTCCTGATACCGTTACACTGTCATGCTTTTTCCAACGGTATTCTCTGCCACTTTTTACCAACTGTTCTCCCCGTGCATTCAGAAAAGAAGCAAGATCTGTCTGGTTTGCTCTTGCGATCTGTTCTTCTGTATACTGCATTTTCATCATCCTTTCCCGTCTGTCCTGCAACAGATTTTTATAAACTTATCTCATTACTTCGTTTTTCTTCATTTGTCGATTTTTCACTTTTTCTTCCTCAATCAGTTTCTGGTTCTCCGCCAGTCTGCCATGAATAGAAGATTTCTGTTTCGATTCCTGCTCCGGCATTTCTCTTTTTTCTTCTGAAAGCCCGGAAGTATCTGTTTCTGGCATTTCACGATCTCGCCTGGCAATATCAGCACATCTCTGTACCTTTTTCACAAAGGCAAGCTCATCCTGATAGGGCTGATTATCAGCTTTTAATTCTTCAATCATTATACGGAGATCTTCTTTTTCTTTTTCCATCTGGATTCTGGCAGCCGTCCCTTTTTATCCCGGTATGGTTTTAGTTCACGCTCACATTTACGATAATAATTGATCGCTTTTTTATGCTCCGTATAAAACTTTTCCCGTCTTTTCTGGAAAAAGAAGTGGTTGTATTCATCTATCAACGGCTGATTCTGCTTCAATACCTGCATCTTCTTTTCCAAATCTTCCAGGTTTTTCAGTTGTTCTCTCTTTTCACTGATTTCAGCTTTGCTGGCAGAAATAATTCCATTCAGTTCCTGAATTCGTGTTTGTAAATCGTCCATTGTCTCAATGTTGTGTACCTGAAGATAATTGATGGATTTTGCAAACTCCTGTAAGTTTGAAATTTTCTTTCCCCTTCGTTCCATCTCCGCATAAAAATTTGAAAGTTTCGGGCTATTCTGCGTTTTTTTATCATAATAATCTTGCAGACTCTCCAAAAGCGTCGGGTTCTGCTGCCTTCGATCCAGTTCCATTTTCATTTCTTCATAGGCTGTTTTCATCCACTGGATAGATTCTTTTAAGGAAATGAACATCTGATTGAATTGCCGGATCGCCCGATTCAACTCTCCAATGATTGTTTTGATTCCCTTCTTCTCCATTGCTCTGACTTCGTACCCTTCATGAATTGTCGGGATCAGATCAATTCCCTGTTCTTTATAGGAACGATGGTCGATTCTTGCTGCCATATGACACTCCCGGAATTTATCATTCACTTTCTCGGTCCATGCCTTTCTCCATTCCTTTAAAAGTTCAGGATCGTTCCAACCGGTAGTAGAAACAGCATTGAAGACATACTTTCCTTTGGCATCTTTTATCCTGTTTCCTTCTTCGTCTAAAACATATTCCCGTTTCTGTTTATTTCCCCAAATTCCTTCTTCTGTAAAAGGACGAATTGGAGCAAGTACATGAAAATGAGGATTATCCGGTTCATCTCCATCTTTTGATTTTCCCTCATGAACTGCCAGATCCACAATCATGCCACGTGCCACAAATTGTTCCTGGCAAAATTCTCTCGCCAGTTGGATATTCTCCTCTAACGTCAGTTCATTCTGCAATGCAATGTCAAAAGAATAGGCAAGCTGTGCCCGCTTGCCCTTTTCTGCTCTCTCTACCTCGTTCCATAATGTTTCCCTGTCTGATAATCGTTCCGGCACATAATCCGGTTTGAGGATTTCTGTAAACATCACACCGGATTTCCTCGTGTAATCATGGACTTGTCCATAATAATCGTTATACAATTTTTGCCCGGAAATATACGCAGCCGAATTCACCACTGTCTGCCCTTTTCCTCTGGATACCTGCTTTACAGAAAAATGATAAAGTGCCATCAGCTATCATCTCCCTTCGTGGTTTTCTCTACTTCTTCAGCAATCTGCTGTCGTTCCTTTCTTCCTGCCTCCAGATATCTATCCCGGACTGTATCTCTGTTGTATTTAAGAACTTTCATTTCATTCATTACTTTCTGGAAATCCTCCTGCTCAAGATCTTTGGACATAGGAAACGCTTTTTCAAACTCAGCACCTTTAACCACCAATCGGTGTGATCGTTCTTTCCTCTCGATCAGCTTTTTTCTCTGTTCCAGAATATTCTTATTGTGCATTGCCTGTTCAAGTTCCTTTTTACTTTTTTCCATGTTGGCTTTCAATTCTTCCAGTGACATGGATTCATATTTGGGGTTCTTCTCTCTGGTCATTGTCTGTCTCTCCTTATTTTCACAAACAAAAAGAACCAGCTTTCTCTCATAAATGCTGATTCCCTGATATAAATGAGATAGGCACCTGTGCCGCAAGGGGAGCTATCCCCTTGTCCGAAATCTATGATTTCGCTACATTCCCGGATTAAGATTTCTCAAATCCGGGAACAGCACCGCAGGTCGCACGATACAGGCAGATGTAATTGCCTGTATAGAAGTGCGCTCTTAGCTTGCTAAGAGAATTATGCCGTATCCGGCGTGCTATTTTCATCATCCGTAAATTCCATCATCTCATCAATGGTACAGTCCATTTTTTTACAGATCTTCTCAACTGTCTCCATGGACACATACTTGTTTTTTCCCATCCGGGCAAGAATATTTCCGCTGATTCCGGCGAGGTATTGCATCTCTACTCGCTTCATATTTTTATCAATGAGCATTTTCCATAATCTGTTATAACTCACACCCATAATCCACACCTCCAACCACTTATTCCAGATTAGTCAAATGGGATCTCACCTTCTGCTGCTTCCATAAATCCGTCCTTATCTGTTTTCGGTGTACCAGTTGAGTTTTCACCACCGCTGTTGTCCTTGTTCTGAGCAAATTCATGCTCTTCCACAATTACATCCGTGGTATAAATCATCTTTCCATCCTTGTCCTTATAATTACCAGTACTGATACGACCACCGATCACAATCCGCATTCCTTTATGAAGATATTTCTGTGCAAACTCTGCACTCTTTCCAAATGTTACACAGGAAATAAAATCTGCTTCCTGTTCCCCATCACGTTTATATCTTCTGTTTACTGCCAGCATGTATCTTGCTACTGCCATATCATTATCTTTCCCGGCATATTTAATTTCCGGATTTTTTGTCAATCTTCCCATTAAAATAACCTTATTCATAGTCATTATCATCCTTTCCAGGCATTTCGCCCTGTGAATATTATTATCAGTTACTTTTTCGCCAGCGGTTTCCGTGCGTTTCCCTGTCACCTGCAGCCATCTCAGACTGCCTCTGCCTGCATATACAGGTCACTGACCATAAGGCTCCGGTCAGCCGCCCATCATCGGGAGTGTCATTATGATCTCGCTCACTTTCAGAAAAGAAAGGTCATGGCAAGACTCCTGGTAGACTTCCAGGGTGCACTTATCAGTTGTCAAGGTTCAACAAAGGAACATTTTCAAAACGTCCTCTAATTACTAAAGTCAAATGACCTGGCACGATGCAAAAAATTCGTGATATTTTTTGCGTTTTTATTACCTTACCTTTTGTTTTCGTTAGTTCCTTCATATACTCTGTACTGAGGCGTATAAAAACGGACATGATTTTGAAAAATAATTGTTCCTCTACCTATAAAGCTTTAAAAACGGTATTTACCAACCCTCTTTTGCAAGTTTGTTATACATAAATGAAATATTTCTTCACTAATTACCTGTCACATAGAACGTGAGGGCAGATATTTTCTTAGAAAAATCATTTTTCCACTAATCACACGTGGCAAAGGATATAATGTCAGATGATTTTGAAAAAAAGCAAAAAAATAGGCACTAACCATTTACGGTTAATGCCCTTTGGGATAATCATTATTTATCTGTTTTTATCTGATTGCGAAAGTACACTTGCAGCTAAACTCTTTGTTGTTCCAGAATACTTATTACTGTTCATTACCATAGATGCCTTTGTTTCCATAGCTTTACCAGTAATTTTTCCGGTGTTTCTCTGTGACAATACACTTGCAGCTAATGACTTCTGAATTTGAGAACTATTATTCGATCTCATAATTTTTGAAGCCTGTGTTGATAATTTCTGTCCACTTGATTTTTTATTCATGTTTTGTCTCTCTTTCTTTTTAAGAGAGAATGTGATCATCAAACATTCTCGAACATATTGTTACTTATAATTTATTTATCGTTCTTTTCTTTGGCTTCTTTACGTGGAAAGCAAAATACCTTTTTGCCAACCTGCTTAGCATATAAACGATTTCCATTTCTTAATGTAATATATGCTGTAAAAACCATGTCAGTCTGGTCACATTTTACCATGCAATCTGCCTCCTTTCCAAAAGATTTTTCTCAGACGAATCCGAAAAAGTATGGAAATTGGCAGAAACAAATACTAAAATATATTTGAAAGATATGGTTTTAGTAGATGATCTTTTGTCTCTGCTATTTCCGCCAGAGTTCGTTTGAGGCCCTAATCTCAAATGAACTCTTTTTTTGGAATCAGAAAAGTTGCAAGCCTTATATCATAGTGACTGCTTCATTCAAATCAAACAGCATTAAATTCATTTCTGGAACTAATACGCCATTTACTCGATACGACAACTGACTCAAATCCCAATCACAAATTCTTGCAATCGTGTTAATCAAATCTTTTGCATTCCATCGAACCGACAAAACACCATTTGATTTTTCCTTATAAAACTGTACTGACTTATCATCATGTTCATCACATGCTTGAACCGCAATCTGTTTATCAGATTCGTTTATCAGAAGCTTTACATATGTTGGGTATTTCATCTTCATGATTACAGATTTGTTGAATGTAATACCATTACTTGTAATCGAAATATATGGTACACCCTCGCTAAAGTCAAACGTCTTAAAATTTGATAAATCAATCACTCTGCTCGCCTCCTTTCTGTTTTCTATATGATTATAACATATTCATCCATTCTGTTCAATCCTATTTATTTTCTTGTTTTCTTTTCGTCTTTTATTTGTTTTTTATTCATCTTTTGTTCTTCTATTATTTTATTATTTATTCACTTGTCATTTTGTACATTTGTATTAAAACTCATGCGAATACTTTTTATTTAAAAGAATTTAACTGAAAACAGATACAATTTTTATAGTAGTCAAAACAAAAGGCACTAAGCATTTGCGGGTAATGCCTTTTCGGTTAATCATTATTTTCTATTTTTCTTCTGTCAGCTTCTGATACATTTTCATCAATTCTGCCACACAATCGGCTTCCGACATTTTAGTGCTGAATCCATAAGCCTCCATCACAGCTCTGTTGTTTGCGTTATGTGCTTTAAGTAATTCCGGCGGCATAGTCAACGGGTCATAAAGATCTGCAAGACTGCTATTTGGATAAAGTGCTCTGGCATTTAAGATTGCCTGTGCAGTTTTCTTTATCTTTTCTTTTTGTTCATCCGTAGGTGACGGCCATGGGAAATTATTGTAAACAATCGTATTAGAATAACTATAATCACTCTTTAATCTGCCACATACAACTCTTGTCCATGCCATATGAACATTCGACATCAATATACCAAACTCATAGCTTGTTGCAGATGGCATTGTAAAAAGTTTATCACCCGGAATAATTTCACCATCCAGATAATCCATTGGAATATATCTTCTGTTTTGTGATGACACCTTCGGTATCGCTATATACGGAGAATCATATTCAAGTATTGATGCAAATAATCCTGGAGTATCTGCAGCTTTTCTTGTATTATTTCTCGTGCTTGCCATTCTAAATTCACGAACTTTATCAATTCTTTCTCTGACAAGCGGACACCGTTTCAATAATGATGGATCTGCCCCAACCAGCCATATACAATATCTTGGTTTTCTATCAATAAAATCTTTTCCCATCATATAATGTCTGATGAAAGATATTGCCTGTGGCTCTTTAGATATCAATTCTTCTTTTTCTTCTTCCGTAAGTATCAAATATCCGCCATCTATTGCCTGTCCTCCTAATGAAATAGGTGGAACATCTGATAAAGGTTTCATTCTTTTTTCAATTGAAATATTATCTGCATCCAGCAGATAACCATTAATATTTTTTGCTACTATTATATCGTCCTTGGAATATATCTTCTTCTGATACTCTGCACCATTTTTTCTACTAAATCCTATAATGACACAATGTACATGTGCTTTGATTGAAGCCTCACTATCCCATATAAATGTTCTATATGCATAATCAATTTGTATTCCATCTTCAAACAGTGGTTTCCACAAAATGGAAACGCTCTCTCCCTGAGTAATTGAATTAGTCGATACAAGAGCTGCTCTGATATTTATATTTTCCTTCATGTAATCAGATGCCTTTTTATACCAGCAACTTACATAATCGAGATTACCTACACTTTTCCATCCAGCAAATATATCAGCAACATCTTCTTTTTGTTTTTCTCCCATCCACCTTGCACCAACGAAAGGTGGATTCCCCATTATATAAGATAATGACTTAGCCAAAACAACGCTGTTCCAATCTATCTTCAGTGCATTACCTTCTGCAATATTTACATACGTCTTCAACGGAAGGAAATCATCATTGAACCCATATACAATATTTTTTGTTTCCTCCATCATCTGTGATTCTGCAATCCACAAAGCTGTCTTTGCTACTGTCACGGCAAAGTCATTGATCTCAATTCCATAAAATTGTTGAATGGATACTCTGATTGGATTATGAACATCTCCCAACGTCATCTGACCACCAACTTTTTCACGAATGACTTCATTTTCTAACCGTCGAAGTGATAAATATGTTTCCGTCAGAAAATTTCCCGAACCACAAGCCGGATCTAAAAATGTCAGTAAAGCCAGTTTATTCTGAAATTCATCCAGACGTTTTACTTTTGTCCTCTGCACCTGTATTTTCAAAATCTCATGAAATTCCGTCTGCAATTTATCGAGAAACAACGGATCAATCACTTTATGTATATTGGAAATACTTGTATAGTGCATTCCACCGGATCTTCTCGTTTCTGGATTTAACGTTGACTCAAACACTGCCCCAAAAATTGTAGGGGATATATCACTCCAGTCAAAATCTTCAGAAGCTTTGGTCAAAAGTAATTCTTTGATTTCTTCTGTCAACGGCGGAATCTCAATAGTTTCATCTGAAAACAATCCACCATTCACATACGGAAACTGTGCTAAATCTTCTTCTAAATATTCGTCTCTCTCAGAGACAGGTGTATCCAAGACTTTAAACAGTTCCAGTAATGCACGCCTACAGTCTTTCACTTCATATGCTTTCAGATAATCATGGAAAATATTCCGTTTTCCAAAAATCCCAGCATCCTCGGCATAAAGACAGAACACAATTCGAACACATAAAGCATTCAGACTTTTCAGTTTATGCTCTCTTTTCTCTTTTTGTTCAATGGTTTCCTCTTTCGCTTTTACTTCTGGAATCTTATACTGTGTAAGGAATGCTTCATAAAGCAGTCCAACAATATCTCCTGCTTTAATCGATACTTCCATCTCGTGAGAGATTTTCTGCACATCTTTCTTTATTAAAATATCAAGCAACGGATACTTACTCGGTATTTCATCCAATGATATTTTTACTGCCTCCGGTACTCTGGCATTCATATCATAAATCCATATATCAGAGAAATTGCTGGTAATGATCCAACGTGCCTTTTCATCATATGGGAGATTATCATTATATCGTTTTGCTTGATCATACGGCGTCAGTTCTATTGAACCAGAATTCATAATCTTATGGTCCAGTGCTTTACCAAGACTCTTTTGTTCAATCAATACATGCGTTTCTGGAATATACACATCAATTCTTTTTGTATTTCCATCTACCACAACTTTTTTCTCAAATTCCACACGATCTGTCACATTCTCCATTCCAAGAACGTTTGACAGAAAATCAATCCAATATGATCTTCCATCCTCATCTTCTCTTCCTCTCCCCTTCCATTTATTTGCAAATTGGCGGGCAGCTTCCCTCTGTTCTGCATCGGTCATCGTTTTTTTCCTCCTGCGTATCCGTAAGCTCTCATATTCATAATCTATTAACTCAGACAGGTAAAGTACCGATACTTATCATGTATCTGTATATCATCATTCATCTGCAAAAATGTGTACTTTCCTGTAAAATGCTCATTTTTTCTCTACTACTCCATAATATCATAAAACAGCCTATCTTCCAACGATAGAAGTTCGTTGACGATACCTCCAAAGCACTTGTCAAAAAGTACACTTTCATGTAAAACACCCACCTTACAATAATTTGGCTTTTTCGTAAATTTCTGCACGATACCGAAAAGTTGATAAGGGCATATTACATTCTTTCGCAGCAGACGTTCCAGTTATTTTCCCGTTTTTCCACCGCTGATACACATCGTGAAAATTATCTGGCAATCTGCTTGGTGGTCTACCGAACCGCACACCTCTGGCTTTTGCCGCTGCAATACCTTCTGCCTGCCTTTGCCGAATATTTGTTCTTTCGTTTTCTGCTACAAATGACAGTACCTGCAATACAATATCTGACAGAAACGTTCCCATCAAATCTTTTCCCCGGCGAGTGTCAAGTAAAGGCATATCAAGAACCACAATATCAATTCCTTTATCTTTTGTGAGAATTCTCCACTGTTCCAGTATTTCCGCATAGTTACGTCCTAAGCGATCAATACTTTTTATATAAAGAAGATCATCTTTCCGGACACGTCGAATCATTTTTCTGTATTGTGGGCGCTTGAAGTCTTTTCCAGACTGTTTATCAATAAAAATATTCTTTTCTGGGATAGCCAACTCCTTCAATGCAATCAATTGCCGATCTTCGTTCTGATCCCGACTACTGACACGTATATATCCAAATATATTTCCCATCCTTGTTTCCTCCTGCATAGTCTCTGATAGGTGAAAAGCTGTCTTCCCCAAAAGAAAGACAGCTCCCCATGTCTTCTCTGAACTTTTTCACTCTAAACTACTCTCTTATTCAGGACAATGCTTTAAGGATCTGTTTCATGCACTTTTTCAACTTCATCCCATCTTTTAATCCCAGTCGATAAAAGAATTCCTCTGTATCTGCTCCACTGTTGAATATAGCATCACAATATTTCGTAATCGCTTCTTCCTGCTCCGGCGAAAGTGAAACTATTACTTTTTCATATTCTTCCTCGACTTTATCTGGTTCTGTATCTGTTTGCTGTTTTAATTTCCAGTCCGTATATGCCTTTCCCATGTGTTCTGTTATTGCCAGATTTAAAAATTCTTCAATTTCTTTTGTCATTTTCATAGATTCCCACCTGCTCTTTCTCAATCCTGTATCTCATTTGCCCTCCTATACATACACCAATTCGTTCAATACAATTTCCTGTGCACGATTCCTGATATTATTTGCCCTGCGAACCCATTCCATAGGATTCTGTGCTTTCAAGTCCTCTGTTACGCCCTCAGCACTTCTCATCTGTGCTTCAATCAGCTCAAAGCGTTCCTGTGCCTGTTCATTCACATCTGCCAGATGACTGTCCAGCCTGGCGGTCAGAAGAAGACAGCTATACATTCCTGATTTATGTTCTTTCAGATATTCCTTCCGTAGCATCCCCCAGCAGCCAATCGGTCTGGTTTCTTCCGGTAAGGATAACACTGGCAGATAATAATCTCCTACCAGTACATAATCCAATCCATTATTATCATCATGTATCTTTTTTCTTAATTCGCTCATGTGCTTGCCTCCCTCAGATTTTCCTTTGCTCACGTAAATATGCTTCAAATATACTTCTTCGAATCAAAACTTTCTTTCCAATCTTATAGACTGCTCCAGCTTCATGTGCCATGCGAATAACAGGTTTCATTCCCAACCGGTAATACTCACACGCCATATTGTAGGTCACATAGTCATGGCTCATAAATTCCAGATCTTCATCGTCAATCTCATCTGAAAACATCCATACATTACCGCTCATCTGTCTTCTTCTCCTTATCTTTTCCTGTTGCCGGTTCATGGAAACGTTCCAGGTAATCATCAAAAATATCACGACGAATCAGTACCGTTCCATCAATTCTGTAAATAGCTCCTGCATCACTGGCAAGCTCTAAGAGTTTCTTATGAGAGATACTGTAAATAATCTCTGCCTGTTGATATCGCAGATACTGTCGGCGTAATTTTCTTAAATGTTCCGGAACTTCCTTCATACTTGTAATCGGTTTGTACTTTTCATTCATAATGCTTTCCTCCAAAATTAGATTTACTGTTTTACAGAAGTTGACTGCCGGAATATAACTTTTCCACGAAAAAAGCACCTCTTAGATCAACTCTAAGAAGTGCTCTTGCTTCATTGCCAAACCCGTGTCTTTCCACCTGAAATTCGTCATGCTTCATAACGATTCATTATTATCCCAAATTTTGTTGTCAAATTGTTGTCAAATGCGGTCTGACATCATGGTTTTAGACATTTTATATTTAATTTTAGTACAGCTTTGCACCAGCCGGAATGTGGTTATCAACCATCAGAAGATGAAGTTTTTCTTCTCCTTCTTCTTCGTGGATTGCACTAAGCAACATACCACAGGATTCAATTCCCATCATAGCTCTTGGAGGCAGATTTGTGATAGCGATCAGTGTCTTGCCTACCAGTTCTTCTGGCTCGTAATAAGCGTGAATACCGCTTAAAATCGTACGATCTGTGCCTGTTCCGTCATCCAGAGTGAACTGCAGAAGCTTCTTGGATTTCTTAACAGCTTCACATGCTTTTACCTTTACAGCTCTGAAATCAGACTTGCTAAAAGTATCGAAATCTACAAATTCTTCGAATAACGGCTCCACTTTTACCTTAGAGAAATCGATCACTTCTTCTTTCTCCGGTGCAGCTTCAGAAGTGCTGTTTGTTGTCTTGGAAACTTTCTTATCAGCGTCCAGTGACTTCATTGTCGGGAACAGAAGTACGTCACGAATTGCCTGGCTGTCTGTCAGGAGCATAACGAGACGGTCGATTCCGTATCCGATACCACCTGTTGGCGGCATACCGATCTCCAGTGCATTCAGGAAGTCTTCATCTGTGTGGTTGGCTTCCTCATCACCTGCGTCTGCAAGAGCATCCTGTGCTTTGAAACGCTCTCTCTGATCGATCGGGTCGTTGAGCTCGGAATATGCGTTACACATTTCCCATGTATTGATAAAGAGCTCGAAACGCTCTACCTTGTTCGGATCGGAAGGTTTCTTCTTGGTCAGCGGAGAGATCTCGATCGGATGATCCATGATAAATGTCGGCTGGATCAGCTCTTTCTCACAGTACTCCTCGAAGAAGAGGTTGATGATATCACCCTTCTTATGGCGATCCTCATACTCGATATGATGCTCGTCAGCAAGCTTCTTGGCTGCCTCATCATCTGCTACTTCATCAAAGTCGATTCCTGCATATTTCTTGATGGCATCGTTCATGGTCAGACGTGCGAAAGGCTTTCCAAGATCGATCTCGATACCATTGTAGGAAATCTTTGTGGAACCGCAGACCTTCTCTGCAAGGTAACGGAACATGGACTCTGTCAGCTCCATCATTCCCTCATAATCAGTATATGCCTGATAAAGCTCCATCAGAGTGAACTCCGGATTGTGACGGGTATCAACACCCTCGTTACGGAATACACGGCCGATCTCGTAAACTCTCTCAAGTCCGCCTACGATCAGTCTCTTAAGATAAAGCTCCAGGGAAATACGAAGCTTAACGTCTTCGTTCAGTGCGTTATAATGTGTCTCAAATGGTCTTGCAGCTGCACCGCCTGCGTTGGAAACCAGCATTGGTGTCTCAACTTCCATGAAGTCACGTCCTGCAAGGAAGTTACGGATCTCCTTAAGGATCTGGGAACGTTTGATGAATACATTCTTGCTGTCCTGGTTCATGATAAGATCCACATATCTCTGACGATAACGGGTATCTGTATCTGTCAGTCCGTGGAATTTCTCAGGAAGGATCTGTAAGCTCTTGGAAAGAAGAGTCATCTTCTCTGCATGAATGGAGATCTCACCTGTTCTTGTTCTAAAAGCAAATCCCTCCAGACCAAAAATATCGCCGATATCAGATTTCTTGAAATCTGCATAGGAATCGGTTCCAATGGCATCTCTTGCCACATAAACCTGAATGTTACCCTGTAAATCCTGGATATTGCAGAAAGAAGCTTTTCCCATTACACGCTTGAACATCATACGTCCTGCGATTGATACATGGATCGGGCTTGCGTCCATGATGCTTCTTCTTTCTTCATAATCCTTCTTCTGAGCCTCTTTTGCCTGCTCTTCATCAAGACCTGTTACATCAAGTTCCTTGCGATCTTTGAGAAGCTCTGCCTCATGTGCTTCATAGAGATTCTTTACCTCAAGGGAATGATGTGTCTGATCAAATTTTGTGATCTGAAACGGGTCCCTGCCATTTGCCTGAAGGTCTGCCAGTTTGTCACGACGTACCTTAAGCAGCTGGTTTACATCCTGCTTCTTCTGCTCTGCCACTTGTTGGCCTCCTTAATCTATCTGTCTTTCAAGCGGATCTGTACGATCCGCTCCGTTGTCTGCTTTATACGTTTCTCTGGATCTCAAGAACCTTGTATTTCATGATTCCGGACGGCATCTCAACCTCAACGATATCGTTGGTGTGTGCACCGATCAGTGCTTTACCTACCGGAGACTCATTGGAGATCTTTCCCTCAAGGCTGTTAGCCTCTGTGGAACCTACGATCTTCAGCTCCATATCTTCCTCAAATTCATAATCATGAACCTTAACCTTGCAGCCTACGCTGATTCTGTCAAGATCGACTTCGTCCTCTACTACAACCTCAGCGTTCTTGAGGATCTTCTCGATCTCCTCGATACGTGCCTCGATATCTCTCTGCTCATCCTTTGCTGCATCGTACTCTGCGTTCTCAGAAAGGTCTCCCTGCTCTCTGGCCTCTTTGATCTTTCCTGCTACTTCTTTTCTCTTAACAACTTTCAGATCGTGCAGCTCGTCTTCCAGTTTTCTAAGTCCTGCGTATGTGAGTAAGTTCTTCTTTGCTTCTTCCATTTTGCCTTACTTCCTTTCAAAACCGTGCTGTTTTTTCTGAAAAAAATACAGCTTCGGATATTTCTGTTGCTACCATTCCCAAGAGCTCTTTTTTCTAAAAAAGGGCGTAAAAATCTCAGGATATTCACAATTCCTGTATTATACCGAAAAGCCCCAGTATTGTCAAGCATTCCACGTCGAAAAAGGGTCCCTGAAATATGCAAAAAAAGCCGCGCGAAATCTCAGATTTCAACACGGCTTTTCTATATTATCCTGCCCGGTCTGATTCCTTATTTCTTCTCTGGAAAAAGATCTTTATAACGATTAGTCACCATCTGTGTCTGATACTCAAAATCCTGTTTATGCTGATTGACCAGTGTAGAAAGGATGATCCCGGAAAACCAGCAGATGATAGCTGTCAGGATCACAAACCCGCTGACGATCAGTGTCGGGATCTTTTCCACTGTCCCAACCTCCAGAAAATGTACCAGCACCGGAATAAAGAATACCATTCCCACCACAAACAGCACTGCTGCGATAAGGGAGAAGAACTCCAGCGGCTTGTAATTCTTGAACATTTTCACAATAGTCTTCAGGACCTTAAATCCATCTGCATAAGTATTCAGCTTGGACTCACTTCCCTCCGGCCTGTCACGATATTCAATGACTACATTCTCAACCTGCATGTTCTTATCGATGGCGTGGATCGTCATCTCTGTCTCGATCTCAAAATTCCTGGAAAGTACCGGGAATGTTTTTACAAAGCGGTAACTCATGGCACGGTAACCTGTCATGATATCCTTGATGTTGCTTTTGAAAAGACGGTTAATGGAACCTCTTACGATGCTGTTTCCAAAGTTGTGGAAAGGTCTCTTGTTCTCTGTAAAATATGTAGAAGAAAGGCGGTCACCAACTACCATGTCTGTGCCTTTCTCCAGAACCTTGCTGCACATTTCAGCTGCAAACTCTGCCGGATAAGTATCGTCGCCATCTACCATAAGATAACACTGCGCATCGATATCCCGAAACATACTGCGGATCACGTTTCCTTTTCCCTGCTGATACTCATAACGGACAACTGCCCCTTCTTTTCTGGCGATCTCGTCTGTTCCATCTGTAGAGTTATTATCATATACGTAGATCACAGCCTCCGGAAGTGCTTTTTTCATATCGCGGATAACCTTTGCTACCGTCTTGCTTTCGTTGTAGCAAGGAATTAAAACTGCTATTTTATCTGCCATTATCTTTCTCCTGTAAAACAAAAAACTTTCTGCGGATTCCCGCTAACTGACTGTAGCACGCGCCCCGTTCCTTGTCAATAGAACGTTTCGTTTTCTCCGGCATACTTTTCTCTTTTATCGCTCCAGTACCATATCTGTAAGCTTTTTCAGCTCTTCATAGCTTGAAATATTATTAGATTCTCTCCGGATTCCCGCACTGTGCCGCATACCGGCTGTATACCAGGCTACATGCTTCCGCATTTCGCGGATCCCGATATACTCACCCTTGATCGCGATCTGATCTTCGGCATGGCGCAGGATCATCTCGCAGACTTCCTCTGCGGTTGGCCTGGGAAGCTTTTCCCCGGTGCGGAAATAGTGGTTCAGCTCCCGGAAGATCCACGGGTTCCCACGTACTGCACGACCGATCATCACTGCATCGCAGCCAGTTTCTTTAAACATGGCTTCTGCAGTTTCCGGTGAAACGATATCTCCGTTTCCTATCACCGGAATAGTCACCGCTTCCTTCACCCTGCGGATAGCATCCCAGTCCGCCTGACCGGAATAATACTGCTGTCTGGTCCTTCCATGAACTGCGATGGCTGCTGCACCGGCATCCTCCACCCGTTTTGCGATCTCCACCACATCCACCGGCGTATTTTCATCAAAGCCAATGCGGACCTTCACCGTTACCGGCTTGGAAACTG
Organism: Ruminococcus sp. SR1/5; assembly: GCF_000209835.1. Taxonomy (NCBI): domain Bacteria; kingdom Bacillati; phylum Bacillota; class Clostridia; order Eubacteriales; family Oscillospiraceae; genus Ruminococcus; species Ruminococcus sp. SR1/5. The sequence continues at coordinate 2,662,796 of NC_021014.1, forward strand.
CTCCGGAAACACTGCGGACGATCTCTTCGATCAGCTGAGGATCCTTCAGAAGAGCTGAGCCCTCGCCATTATTTACCACCTTGGGAACCGGACATCCCATATTGATATCGAGAATGTCAAAGGGACGCTCCTCAATGCTTTTTGCCACCTCTGCCATAAGGTCCGGCTCGCTGCCGAAAAGCTGCATGGATACCGGATGCTCCCCGGGATCGATCTCCATCAGCGCCTCTGTATTCTTATTATGAAAAGAGATCGCCTTGGCACTGACCATCTCCATACAGATCAGGCCTGCACCCTGCTCCTTGCAAAGTCTTCGAAATGCCAGATCCGTAACCCCTGCCATCGGTGCAAGCACAAAGGGGTTCGGTATCTCCACATTTCCGATCTTCCACTGCATCTTCATGGATCATTCCTCAACGGCATCTGCTTTTTTCTGCAGTTCCTCATCCGGGATATCTCCCAGGAAAAATACCTTGTAATACATTTCCAGAGATTCCAGAAGCTCTCTTTTGTCCCGCTGGAGCTCCTTGATCTTCAGTGCACTTCCGATCTCGTCAAAACGGGCATCTGCCTCCAGGGCCTCAGTCTTAAACTGCAGACTGCCGTCCTCATCAAATTCCAGTGTCAGGATCCCGCCTACATCCTCTGTGAAAAGCACACACATGATCTGCAGCTCCTGCTTTACCGTCTCAGGAAGAGACGCAAAATCCTGGTTAAAATAATATTTCTGCTCATAAGAGCTTGCTCCGCAGAGCACAATGTTATCCTGATACATAAAATCTCCTTTATTTATAACTTGACACTCCCTGCAGCTAAAGCAGGGAGATTCTTGTTTTTTCCACTACTGCAATAAAACATCAACGGAAAATCGCTGCCGGAAATTTTATCCGATCTGTGCTGCATGTTTTACACATAGCTGTATAAACCACGTACAGAAACCTCTCCGGAATTTACTTCCTCGACTGTACCGTCTGCACGCTCTACCAGAAGCTCTCCGCCGGCATTGATCCCTCTTGCGATCCCCTCATATGGATCATTCTGATCCAGTACACGTACCGGCTGGTTCAGATTGGCCAGCATTTTCTCATAATCCGGTTTCAGGCCGCTGAGATCCTCTGTCTGTACAAATCTCTCATAATTTTCCTCAAAATGCTTCATCACAAGTCCGACTACCTGTGCCCGGTCAAAGGGATGTCCGCTTTCCAGATACAGAGAGGTAGCCTTATCTGCCATTTCTTCTGGGAAGCTTTCCATATTTACGTTAATCCCGACTCCGATAACTGCACAGCCGATCTTATCCTGCTTCATGGTCATTTCGGTTAAAATACCGCAGATCTTTTTGCGGGAAACAACTACATCGTTAGGCCATTTGATCCATACATCAAGTCCGAGCTCTGCCACTGCCTGTGCAACCGAAAGTCCCATAACAAGTGTCAGCATCGGCGCCTTCTGCGGAGAAAATTCCGGGCAGATAAGGATACTCATAGTAATGGCACTGTCCGGCGGCGCACTCCATCGTCTTGTAAAACGTCCGCGTCCTGCGGACTGATATTCTGCCACAAACAGCTCTCCGTGTCCTGCGCCTTCTTCCCTCCAGGCACGTTTTCCCCAGAGGTTGGTGGAATCTGTTTCTCTTGCAAAATGGACGGTTTTGCCCGCCCATTTTGTATGTGTTGCCTGTGAAATTATTTCTTCATTAAATAAATCTGACATTATTTCTCCGGCTCTCCTAATGTTGCAACGATCACAGCCTTAATGGTGTGCATACGGTTCTCAGCTTCGTCGAATACCTTGGACTGCGGAGACTCGAATACCTCGTCTGTAACCTCCATATCTGTAAGGTTGAAACGCTCGCCCATCTCTTTTCCGATCTTTGTCTTAAGATCATGGAATGCCGGCAGACAGTGAAGGAAGATCGCCTTTTCACCGGCATTCTCCATTACATGTCTGGTAACCTTGTATGGTGTCAGGTCGTGGATACGCTCTGTCCATACTTCGTCAGGCTCGCCCATGGATACCCATACATCTGTGTAGATGATGTCCGCATCTTTTGTTCCTGCCTCCACATCCTCTGTGAGAGTGATGGTGGAACCTGCCTCTTCTGCCCACTGCTGACACTGTGCTACAAGCTCATCATTCGGGAAATATTTCTTATTGGTGCAGGCTACGAAATCAAGACCAAGCTTGGAGCATACAACCATCAGGGAATTACCCATGTTGTAACGGGCATCGCCCATGTATACAAGCTTCAGGCCTTTCAGTTTGCCGAAATGTTCACGTACTGTCAGCATATCTGCAAGCATCTGTGTCGGATGATACTCGTTTGTCAGACCATTCCATACCGGTACACCTGCATGCTTCGCAAGCTCCTCAACAATATCCTGACCGAAGCCACGGTACTCGATTCCCTCATACATTCTTCCAAGAACTCTTGCAGTATCTGCGATGCTCTCCTTCTTTCCGATCTGGGAGCCTGTGGGATCCAGATAGGTAGAACCCATTCCCAGATCATGAGCTGCCACCTCGAAGGAACAGCGTGTTCTTGTGCTTGTTTTTTCAAAGATCAGGGCAATATTCTTACCTCTGTAATACTCATGAAGCTCTCCTGCTTTTTTCTTTGCCTTCAGATCTGCTGCAAGGTCGATCATGTAAGTGATCTCTTCCGGTGTAAAGTCTTTCAGTGTCAGGAAATTTCTTCCTTTAAGATTCATAATATGTCCTCCTCATGGCTACAGATTTATTTCTGCTCTGCCGGTTTATCTGTCATGATTTCCTTCAGGGATGTTGCCAGCCCTGCGATGCCCTGTATCTCGGACGGAATGATGATCTTCGTTGCCTTACCGTCAGCAACCTTTGTAAGAGCCTCCAGGCTCTTCAGAGTAAGAACAGATTCATCTGCTCCTGCTTCCTTGATCATACGAAGTCCTTCTGCAGTTGCCTGCTGTACTTTAAGGACTGCCTGTGCCTGTCCTTCAGCCTCTTTGATCATACGCTCCTTCTGAGCCTCCGCATGAAGGATCGCCGCCTGCTTCTCAGCCTCAGCATCCAGGATAGCGGACTGTTTTTTACCCTCAGCAACAAGGATGGTGGAACGTTTCTCTCCTTCTGCTTTCAGAATGGCTTCTCGTCTCTCACGCTCAGCCTTCATCTGTTTCTCCATGGCATCCTGGATGGCTGCCGGAGGAATGATGTTCTTAAGCTCCACACGGTTAACCTTGATTCCCCATGGATCTGTAGCCACATCAAGGGAAGCACGCATCTTGGTATTGATAACCTCTCGGGATGTCAGTGTCTCATCCAGCTCCATATCACCGATGATGTTACGAAGTGTTGTAGCAGAAAGATTCTCGATCGCCATGATCGGATTCTCAACGCCATATGCGTAAAGCTTCGGATCTGTGATCTGGAAAAATACAACCGTATCGATCTGCATGGTTACATTATCTTTGGTAATTACCGGCTGCGGTGGAAAATCCACAACCTGTTCTTTCAGGTTTACTCTTCTTGCAACACGCTCAATGAACGGAACCTTGAAATGGATTCCTGTACTCCAGGTAGCCTTGTAAGCGCCAAGACGTTCCAGTACCACTGCATAGGCCTGCGGTACAATGCGGATACAGGATGCAAGTACCCACAGCACAAGAACGATGACTACAAGCAAAACAACAACTCCACCCATAATTTAGCCCTCCTTGCTAATTTCTTTTACGATCAGCTTCACTCCGCGGATCTCTTCGATCTCAACCACTGCACCTGTTGGAATTTCTTCCCCGTCATCTGCGGTCCGTGCAGTCCACTCGATGTCATTGATCCTCACCTGCCCGGTCTGGGCCAGGTTGTTGACCGGCTGTATCACTACGGCTCTTTTTCCCAGAAGGCTCTCTGCATTGGTCTTTTCCACGCCCTTGTTCATGTAGCGGACCGCCAGAGGTCTGGTAAAGATCAGAAGCACCACGGAAACTCCGAAAAATAAAAGGAGCTGTACAACAATTCCCCCACCAAGCCACGAGGTAATGCACGCCACAAGAGCACCGCCTGCAAACCAGACAGTGGTAAGTCCTACCGTGATTGCTTCAATTACCAGTAAAATTGCCAGTATTCCAAGCCAGGCCAAAGGTGTCATAAAACCCCTCCTCTCTTATTCTCTTCTCTGTCTTGCAGCTTCGTACATCAGGATTCCTGATGCCATGGCAGCATTCAGTGATTCTACTTTTCCGCACATGGGAATGCGGATCAGACAGTCTGCTGCCTCCGCTGCCTGATCGGTCAGGCCCTTTCCCTCGTTTCCGATGAAAAAAGCGGTGCCGCCCTTATAGGATTCCTGATCATAGGAATTCTCACCCTTCAGATGAGCTGCAAAACTGCGGATTCCCTTTTCTTTCAGCTTCTTTTCTAATGATACCACATCTTCCACATATAGAAAAGGCATTCTGTAAATGGAGCCCATAGTAGAACGGATCACCTTGGGATTTGTGATATCCACGCAGGTTTTTGTGAGGAAAACTCCGCTTACGCCGGCGCCCTCACCGGTCCTGAGAATGGTTCCCGCATTTCCCGGATCCTGAAGATCCTCCAGAACCATGACCAGAGGATTTTTTCCCGCCAGTACCTCTTCCTCGCTCCAGGAAGGCAGCTTCAGAACTGTCAGGATCCCCTGGGGAGTCTTGGTATCACACATCTGACGAAATACGGAATCCTTCACGATCTCACAGGGATATTTTTCTGCCTGAGACATCAGCTCTCCATCCCGGGAAACGGTCTCGGAGACAAACACCTGGGAAACCCAGCTTTCCGGTGCTTCCAGAAACATTTTCCGGCCCTCTGCCACAAAAAGTCCCTGCTCTCTTCTGGCTTTTGCCTTCTGGTTCAGCTGCATGACATTTTTTATTTTTGCATTTGATACACTGGTTATCATACTTTTATTTCTCTCCTTCCGGCAATCCGTATTCGGTTAACGTAATTCCTCACGACTTGCATTCAGATCCTTGTTTTTTCCGATGGCGATTATGGAACAGTTGTCCGGAAGCGGTTCGGAAGGATCCAGATCTACCGTGACATTTTCACCCTGCTTGATGCCAATGATATTAATGTGAAAACGCTCCCGTACATTCAGATCTACCAGATTTTTTCCACTCCAGGATACCGGCATGGAAAACTCCGCCATACTGAACTCCGCTGAAAGCTCAAACACATCCAAATACCCGCCGGACATAAGATTTCTGGCAACTCGCAGTCCCATGGACTGTTCCGGATAAATGATCTTATCTGCACCAATTTTGTCAAGTATACGTCCATGAAGAGAATTCATACTTTTTGCAACTACAAAGGGCACTCCCAGATCCTTGGCCTGCATGGTCGCGGAAATACTGGCTTCCAGATTTTCGGCAACCGCGATAATGGCTACATCCACATTCTGAACTCCCAGAGCCTTCAGGATTCCCGGTTCACGGACATCTGCTTTTACCGCATAGGTTACTTTTTCGGAAATCTCTTCGATATTTTCTTCTTTGTCATCAATGGCAAGGACATCGCAGTCTGACTCTGCCAGCGTCACCGCCAGAGTCATTCCAAACTGTCCAAGCCCGATCACGGCAAAAGATTTATTTTTCATTCTATTCTCCTGTTTAACCGATCATGATATCTTCTTCACCGAGATGCGTTGTGCTTCCCGGCCTGTTGCGTACACGCATCACAACTGCTGTTCCAAGTGTCAGCGGTCCGATACGTCCCAGATACATGGTAAGGATCACGATCCACTTGCCTGCCACATTCAGCTGAGGTGTCAGTCCTCTGGAAAGTCCTACTGTAGCCCCCGCAGAAGTGATCTCATATAAAACATCTGCCAGATCCACTCCCGGCATTACTGCGGACAAAAGCACCGTCATGGTAAAAAGGATCAGCACACTGGTTCCTGCAACAACCATGGCAGAACGGAGATAGCTCTCACGAATCCTGCGGCCGTATACCTCTACATCCTTTTTTCCCTGAAGATATGCTGCAATAGAAAGGATCAGAACCGCAATGGTAGTAGTCTTCACACCACCGGCAGTGCCCATGGGTGATCCTCCGATAAACATCCACAGCAGGGAAATGATCACGGTAGGTGTGGACAAAAGCGACTGATCCATGGTATAAAATCCCGCCGTACGTGTTGTCACTGACTGGAAAAAGGATGCCATGAGCTTTGTTCCCAGTGGTGCCCCCTTCAGCGTGGAAGGGTTTCCGGATTCAAAAATAAATACCAGAAATGCTCCTGAAAATACCAGGATCCCGGTCATCGTAAGGACCAGCTTGCTCTGAAGCCGCAATACACGAAAAACTCTGGATGGGGAGAGCTCTTTTCTCAGAACCTTGCGGAATTTATCCCACAGATCCCACCAGACGATAAATCCAAGACCTGACACAATGATCAGGCCAATCGTAGTGATATTGACCAGCGGATTGCTCACATATACCGAAAGGCTTGTTTCCCCGAAAAGATCGATCCCTGCGTTGCAGAATGCAGATACCGCCAGAAATATGGCATGCACCAGACCTTTTTTTATTCCAAATTCCGGTACAAAGCAAAACGCATACAGGACCGCACCGATTCCTTCTGCAAGAAACACGCATTTCACCACACTGCGGACTACAGCCACGACTCCACCCATTTCATCCAGGTTATAGGATTCCTTGATGATCCGCCGGTTTTTCAGGGAAATTTTCCGCCGGAGGCTGATGAATATCATATTCGCCAGTGCGATCAGTCCGATTCCGCCGATCTGTATCAAGCACAGGATAACCGCTTTTCCAATGGGGCTCCACTGAACTGCCATAACAACTGTGGAAAGTCCTGTCACACATACGCTGGTCGCCGCTGTAAAAACAGCATCCGGGAAGGTAACAGCCTGCCCGGGTGCACTGCAGAACGGCATCCACAAAATAAGTCCACCTACAAAAATCACCCCCGCAAAGCCGAGGGCAATTATTTGTGACGTATTCAGTTTATGCAATCCGTCTGAAACTTTTTTTAAGTTCATAAATATCTTTATTTTCTGTAATTATGAGAAAGAGAATTGCAGACCTCCCACATGTAGGAATCTACATTCTTCTGCATTGCAAGAGCCTCATTGATGTCGAAATCAACAAACTCACCATGACGGTATCCAACCACACGGCTGCGTTTTCCGGCAACAAGAAGATCTACTGCAAGAGCACCCATCATGGACGCATATACACGGTCCTTACATGTAGGGCTTCCACCACGCTGCATGTGACCAAGGATCGTTGCACGTGTCTCGATACCTGTTGCAGCCTCGATACGCTTTGCCATAGCCTCTGAATGGCCGATACCCTCAGCATTTACGATGATATGGTGTTTCTTGCCTTTCTTACGGCTCTCTACGATATTGTCAATAAGCTTCTGCTCATCGTAATCATATTTCTCCGGGATCAGGATATCCTCAGCACCGTTTGCGATACCGCACCATACTGCAAGGTATCCGGCGTTACGTCCCATAACCTCGATGATACTGCATCTCTCATGGGATGTGGATGTATCACGTACCTTGTCAATAGCTTCCATAGCTGTATTTACAGCAGTATCGAAACCGATGGTGTACTCGGTACATGCGATATCAAGGTCAATGGTTCCCGGCAGGCCAATGGTATTGATTCCAAGGTTCGCAAGCTTCTGAGCACCTGCGAAGGATCCGTCTCCACCGATAACAACAAGGCCGTCGATTCCATGCTTTCTGCAGATCTCTGCAGCCTGCTGCTGTCCTTCCTCTGTTCTCATCTCTGCACATCTGGCAGTATAAAGAATTGTTCCGCCTCGTTCAATCGTATCGGAAACGTCCCTTGCTGTCATATCTCTGATCTCTTCATTTAAGAGACCGCTGTATCCTTTATAGATTCCCTTTACGTTCAGTCCGCTGCTTAATCCTCTTCTGACAACAGCACGGATTGCAGCATTCATTCCAGGTGCGTCACCGCCACTGGTCAAAACGCCGATCGTTTTGATTTTGTTCTCTGCCATATTGTTATCCTCCATCTTATGAAACAACCTATTGTAATACACATATTCGGGTATAGTTTATAGCATTTTTATAAGTTTTTCAATACTCTCTCCACAATTTTAACATTGGAACTTCCATATTTTTTACACATGCGCTCCAACCAGGAATCCTCGATATGGACCTGATAAGCAGGGGGAAGTTTCTTCATTGCCTTGACATCTTTGAGATAAATAACCACCGTGCTGTTTCCTCTGGATTCCATCAGATCGTCTACCAGACCGGTCTCGGCTTTTGCGTACTCTTCCCGGCTTTCAAACTGGAGCCACAGTTCTCTTGGCATATCATCAAAAAGACGGACCTTTTCCAGGATCAGCTTGCTGGCTTTGTCGTCTTCTGCGGATACTCTTCCCTGAATAAAGAGCCGGGCATCTTCATTCAGGAACATCTGGCATTTTTCGTAATCACGTGGAAATACCACAACCTCCACGGTGCCTACCAGATCTTCCACTGTAAGGAACGCCATTACCTTATTATTCTTTGTATATTTTATGGTTTTATCCGTGATCATTCCACCCACGATCACTTTCTGGTTATCGTAAACCTCCGGTATCCCTGTTTCATCATCCGGCTGAAAATCAGAAGTTTTTGCAGAGATCATTTTTTCCATCATATTCCGGTAACGCTCCAGCGGATGACCGCTGAGATAGATGCCGAGAACTTCCTTCTCAAAGGTCAGTATCGTCTCCTTCGGATATTCTGCTGCCTGCGGCATACGGATCTCAAATTCCTTTTTATCTTCTTCAGGCGCAATATCAAAAAGACTCAGCTGTCCCGCCATGGTATGCTTCTTATCCTGGTTGATACTGTCTATGATCTGCGTATAAACCGTCATTTTCTGATTCCGGTTTCCCTCCAGGCAATCCAGCGCTCCGGCCTTGATCAGATTTTCCACAACTCTCTTGTTGATCTGGTCGATATTTCGCTCAATAAATGTTTTCAGGGAGGTATATTCTCCGTGCTCCTCACGCTCCCGCACAATCCCCTCGATTACCGGACGGCCGATACTCTTGATGGCAGAAAGTGCATAACGAATGGAACCATTGTCAACAGAAAAGCCATAAACACCATGATTGATATCCGGCGGAAGGATCCGGATCCCCATCTGACGGCATACAGAAATATACTCGGCAACCTTGTTCGGCATTTCCACAACGGATGTCATCAGTGCAGCCATAAATTCTACCGGATAGTAATATTTGAGATATGCCGTCTGGTAGGAAACCACTGCATAAGCGGCAGCGTGAGACTTATTGAAGGCATACTTTGCAAAATCTGTCATCTCATCGTAGATCTTGTTTGCGATCTCCTCGGAAATACCGTTGGCAATACATCCCGGTACTCCCTCTTCCACGTTTCCGTAAACGAAATTCTGGCGTTCTTTTGCCATAACAGAAGCTTTTTTCTTGGACATGGCACGGCGCACCAGGTCACTTCGTCCAAGGGTGTAGCCTGCAAGCTCACGGACGATCTGCATAACCTGCTCCTGGTATACGATACAGCCATAGGTTGGCTTCAGGATCGGCTCCATCTGCGGACAGTCATAACGGATGGTATCCGGACGGTTTTTTCCACGGATGTACTGCGGAATGAAATCCATGGGACCCGGACGATAAAGCGAAATTCCCGCGATCACGTCCTCAAGGCTCTGAGGCTTCAGCTCCTTCATGAAGCTTTTCATTCCGGCACTCTCCAGCTGGAACACACCGTCAGTACGTCCTGTTCCGAGAGAATCCAGTACCTTTTTGTCGTTGTAGTCGATCTTTTGCATATCCAGAAGCATACCGGTACTTTTTTCCACCATTTTCACAGCATTCTGGATAACCGTCAGGGTACGGAGACCCAGGAAATCCATTTTCAGAAGTCCCAGCTCTTCCAGTGTTGTCATGGTAAACTGCGTGACAATGGAACCATCCTGTGCTCTGGAAAGGGGTACGTATTCCGATACATCCTTCTGGCTGATCACAACACCTGCCGCATGCATGGAGGTATGCCTCGGAAGCCCCTCCAGACGTTTTGCCAGATCGATCAGACGATGGATATCGTCCTGTTCTTCGTAAGCCTTGCGAAACTCCGGATTCATTCCCAGTGCCTTGTCAATGGTGATATTCAGCTCCTGTGGGATCATCTTGGCGATGGTGTCCACCTGGGCATAAGGCATATCCAGAACACGGCCTACATCACGAATGACACCGCGGGCTGCCAGTGTACCGAAGGTAACGATCTGAACCACGCAGTCATCACCATATTTTCTTCTTACATAATCAATAACCTCCTGTCTCCGTTCGAAGCAAAAATCCACATCGATATCCGGCATGGATACTCGCTCCGGATTCAGGAAACGTTCAAAGAGCAGATCATACCGGATCGGGTCCAGCTGGGTGATCCCAAGTGTATAGGCAACCAGGCTTCCTGCGGCAGAGCCTCGTCCCGGACCGACCATGATATCGTTGTCCCTGGCATATTTGATAAAATCCCATACAATGAGAAAGTAATCTACATATCCCATGTTTTTGATCGTAGACAGCTCATAATCCAGGCGCTTTTTCAGCTCCTCTGTTACCGGATGATAACGCTGCTCAAGTCCCTCATGGCAAAGCTTGTTCAGATATTCCCAGGAGGTAAATCCGTCCGGCACATCATATTTCGGCAGCTTGGTCACACCAAATTCAATCTCCACATGACATCTCTCCGCGATCCTGTGCGTATTTTCCAGCGCTTCCAGCGCATATGGAAAAAGCCTCGCCATCTCCTCCGGCGATTTCACATAATACTGGCCACCCTCATAGCGCATTCTGTTCTCATCGCTGAGCTTTTTCTGAGTCTGCAGACAAAGAAGAACATCATGTGGTTCCGCATCCTCTGCCATAGTGTAATGCACATCATTGGTGGCAACCAAATCGATCCCCGTCTCTCTGTGCATACGGAGAAGCTGCTGGTTTACGGTCTGCTGCTCCGGGATCCCATGGTCCTGAAGCTCCAGAAAGAAATTTCCTTTTCCGAAAATATCCTGGTAACGTAATGCCGCGATCTTGGCATCCTCATACATTCCACGTGCAAGATATCTGGCGACCTCTCCCGCCAGGCAGGCACTTAAGGCAATGATACCCTCGTGATATTTTTCCAGAAGCTCCAGATCCACACGTGGCTTGTAATAAAACCCTTCCACGAATGCCTTGGATACAATTTTCATCAGGTTGCTGTATCCCTGATTATTCTCAGCCAGCAGGACCAGATGATAATAACGGTCATCCCCACTTCCCACTTCTCTGTCAAAACGGGAGCCCGGAGCCACATAAACCTCACATCCGAGGATCGGATTGATCCCGGCTTCTCTTGCAGCTCTGTAAAAATCGATCACACCATACATAACGCCATGATCGGTGATCGCCGCACTGTCCATACCCAGCTCTTTTACTCTGGCTACATATTCTTTGATCTTATTGGAGCCATCCAGAAGGCTGTATTCTGTATGGACATGTAAATGTGTAAACTCCAAATTTATTCTCCTTATCGTAAAAAACAGGGCTCCAGATCCTCCCCGCTCTGCACTTTTCTCTGAACGTGCCGGAGCGTGTCTGATCCGGAGCCGGTCAACACCTTGTTATTTTTTAATGTAGATCCTTTTGTCACGGATCTCTACTTTTCCTTCCTTCATCAGATGACCGACTGCACGCTTGAATGCGTTCTTACTGAGGCCAAACTCTCTCTTGATGACTTCCGGTGAGGCATGATCATCAAATGGCAGCACCCCTGCAAATTCCTCGATCACGCTGAATACGCTCTCTGCATCCTCATTGATCTGGATGTAAGCCTTCTGGCGGTCACTGACGTTCATCTTGCCATCCTCTTTCACCTCTGTGACACGAAGATCAAGAATGGCTCCCGGTCTGTACTTGCCTGTTGCCTCCCGTGCCGGGATCAGAGCGGAATATTTATCATCTACCGCAACAAAAACGCCGAAATTCCCACTGATCTCATAGACACGCCCCTTTACCGCATCTCCCGGTACATAAGGAGTTCTGGTGGAAAGATAATGATACACCTTCATGGTTGCACAGAGTCTGCTGCTCTTATCTACATAAAGAGCTACCAGACACTCCTCCCCTTCACGGACCCGGTTGGTCTGCTCATGATACGGAAGAAGAAGATCCTTCTCCAGTCCCCAGTCAAGAAAAGCACCGATCCTGGTGACCTGTTTTACCTTAAGGACTGCGGTCTGTCCTACCTGAAGCATCGGCTCACGGGTAGTTGCGATCAGTCTGTCCTGGGAATCCTTATAGATGAATACTTCGATCTCATCACCTGCTTTGGTTCCTTCCGGTACCTGTTTGGACGGAAGAAGCACTCGCTCATTCTGAGGTGCGTTTCGGTCCTCTCCAAGATATATTCCGAAATCCACGGTTTTTACAACCAGTAATTTCTGTTTTTTACCTAATTCTATCATTCTTACTCCTGTTCCTTAAAACTATATATGATCATTTACTATTTGCTGTCTGTCCTGCATTATAACATAAGAGAATTATTATAGAAAGCACAAAAAAGGCAGCTTCGGAAATTTCTTTCCGTCACTGCCTTTTATTTGACATTCATGGGGGAATCTGTCCCCACATTGGGTCAGTCTGTTATTCTGTTGGTTTCTCAACCGGCATCGGGTTCATCATTTTAATGACAAAAAGTACGATCAGCATCAGCACGATTCCCACCGGAAGAGCGATCCATGCTGTTTTTACAAAGCCTGCAACAATATAAGTTACAAAGGATACTGCCGCAGCCAGGATCGCATACGGAAGCTGTGTGGAAACGTGAGTCACATGATCACACTGTGCTCCTGCGGAAGCCATGATCGTTGTATCGGAGATCGGTGAGCAGTGGTCTCCGCAAACTGCACCTGCCATGCAGGCGGACATGGAAATGATCATCATCTCAGGACTGGATTTCTCAAATACCGCAACAACGATCGGGATCAGGATACCAAAGGTTCCCCAGGAAGTACCTGTAGCAAATGCAAGTCCGCATCCAACCAGGAAAATAATGGCCGGAAGGATAACTTCAATACCACCGGCAACAGAACGCATTGCTTCTTCTACGAATACCGCTGCACCAAGTGAGTCTGTCATAGCCTTCAGTGTCCATGCAAAGGTCAGGATCATGATCGCCGGTACCATAGCCTTGAAGCCTTCCGGGATGCATCCCATACAGTCTCTGAAATTGACCACACGGCGGATCATATAGAAAATAATGGCAAACACCAGACCAAAAGCACTTCCCATTGCAAGGCCTGTAGAGGCATCACTCTGTGAAAATGCGGTAACAAAATCTGTTCCGCTGAAAAATCCTCCTGTGTAGATCATACTGATGACACAGCAGATAACAAGCACAACGATCGGAATCACAAGATCGATCACCTTTCCTCTCGGATTCGGTGTCTCATCATCCGTTGCATTCTCATACGGTCTTGCAGATGTTGTATAAAGATCTCCGTTCAGAGCATTGATCTCATGTGTTCTCATGGCACCAAACTCGGTTTTCATCAGTACCATGCCAACCATCATTACAATCGTAAGGATCGCGTAAAAGTTATACGGGATGGTTCTTACAAAAATCGCAAGTCCATCCTGTCCCTCTACGAATCCGCTGACTGCTGCTGCCCAGGATGAGATCGGTGCGATGATACATACCGGAGCAGCTGTTGCATCGATCAGGTATGCAAATTTCGCTCTGGATACGTGATGTCTGTCAGTTACCGGACGCATAACGCTTCCTACTGTCAGGCAGTTAAAATAATCGTCAATGAAGATCAGGATTCCAAGGATGATCGCTGCAAGTTCCGCGCCCACACGCGTGTGGATCTTTTTGCTGGCCCATCGTCCGAATGCGGCGGAGCCGCCGGCCTTGTTCATCATACATACCACAGATCCCAGGATAACCAGGAAGATCAGGATACCTACGTTATAGCTGTCAGCAAGAACCTTGATGATTCCTCCCTCAAAAATCTGTGTTACCGTTCCTTCAAATTTAAATCCGGAATAGATCAGTGCTCCTACTACAATTCCCACAAACAGAGAACTGTATACTTCTTTTGTGATCAGTGCAAGGACGATCGCAACAAGAGGTGGAAGCAGTGCCCAGATCGTTGCATACAGAGCAGGCTGGTAAGTCTCCTCCGCATCCGCAGCCAGCACAGTCAGGGGACTTGCCAGTGCGCCCATGAATACCATTGCCATAACAGACAATGCTGTTCCTGCTTTTTTACTCATTTTTCTCCTCCCTTTTCGGGGACAAAAAAACGGAGGCTGTCTCTTCTTAAGAACACCTCCGGTTAAATAATCCTTATTTAACTAATAGCCTGTCAGAAAATCTCCATTCAGCATATTAAATGCAGATCTCCCGAAGTGCTACCGATAGCGCTCCACATCCGTGACAGTACAACGCATATTCTGCGTTATCCCAGCACCCTGTCATCTGGCCTTCCAGAGCACTTCGGCAGATTTTCCTTTCTTTATGAACAGCCTGCCAGGGCCTTGCATCCATAAATACTGATAAAATCCGCGCCTCTATCTTCTTATCCGTGACCGTTTGCCCTCCGCAGGACTTCCCGGCCATCTTTTTTCTTTATACTGTAGCAGTTTCCGACATAAATATCAAGTAGTTTACACAGATTCCTGCCATTCAGACCAATATTGTTACTTTTCACTCCGTTTTCAGTAACACGCTTCGCGGAATATTACCAGCGAACTGTAATCCAATATTGCCTTATTTACTGCTCATTCAGCAGCCACTTCACATCCACTCCCAGCACCTTTGCAAACACCCGCAGTTCATAATCTGCCACAAAACGTTCTCCTCCTTCGATCCGGCTGATACTGTCACGCTCCAGCATCACTCCTTCCACCTGCATTTTTGCTGCCAGCGCAGATTGCGACATCCGTTTCATATTCCTCATCTGGCGTATTTTTTCTCCGGAAACGTTCTTTTTTCCCTGATAAGTGTATATTTTCATCCTGCCACCTATTTTAATAAATGTGTTAATGTTCTGCATTTTTCTTGACATTAGCATATATTTCGGCGGCACCTGTGTTAAAGGTCAGCAAATCTGACATTTTCTGCATTTTTCGACAAAAAATGCCGCGGTACTGTTCCGCGGCATTTCCACTCAGGCGGATATTGACGATCCACCATCGGGTTAAACTGTTTTTTCTTCTGATCAGTCTTCCTGTCCTACCTGACCATAATATGCATTTGCACCATGTTTTCTGTAGTAATGCTTATCCTGAAGCTCCTGCGGTGCCGGTTTTACATCCGGATTGATCAGCTCGCAGCGAGATGCCATCTTGGCAACCTCCTCAAGAACAACTGCGTTATGAACTGCCTCATGAGCATCCTTACCCCAGGTAAAAGGTCCGTGGTTCTTACACAGCACAGCCGGTACTGCTTCATAATCTTTGTTTTTGAAATAATCAGCAATAAGAACTCCCGTGTTCTTCTCATATGCCTCTTCGATCTCTCTTTTGGTCAGATTACGCACACATGGTACTTCTCCGTAAATGTAATCTGCATGTGTGGTTCCATAACACGGAATCGATCTGCCTGCCTGCGCCCAGCTTGTTGCCCAGGATGAGTGGGTATGTACGATACCGCCGATATTCGGAAACGCTCTGTAAAGAACTGCATGTGTCGGTGTATCAGAGGATGGATTGTATCTTCCTTCTACTTTATTTCCATCAAGATCTACCACTACCATGTCTTCCGGTGTCAGCTTGTCATAATCCACACCACTTGGCTTAATCACAAAAAGTCCCTGCTCCCTGTCGATCCCGCTGACATTTCCCCATGTAAAGGTAACAAGACCATATTTGGGCAGATCCATATTTGCTCTGTAAACTTCTTCTTTTAATTTTTCAAGCATAGCGCGCCCTCCTTTTACGGTATAGTTGTTTCAAAAACGATGTACTAATCTCTACCGCCTGTATTTATTTTGTAAACTCAACTACTGCGTAAGGTTCTTTATCCTCCGCGTTGAGAACTACAGCTTCTTTATTTTCTGTCATATATACTTCCGGAATGATAACATTATCCAGTACTGCCTGACGTTTATATTCAACACGAAGCTGACCAACTTTAAAATCCTCAGGCAGATGATCCGCTGCCATCCGGATATACTGACAGTTGTTCACATGATGATTGGTGTCCAGATGATGCTTCTGTACGGAAAAAGCATTCTGCACTTCCCGTTCCTTCGGAAGCGCGATCTTTCTTGGTGCATAATCCATCTCTATTTTTTCGCCCAGATCATAGGGATCTGTATCTGCCGGTGTTAGCTTTTCCGGAAGACCGGTTTCTGTATTGATAAAGGACCAGTAGGAATTGGCCCATGCCAGCTTCTCACCATCCATTGTCTCAAGAATAAAATTACGCATTCCGATAAATCCACGGAATCCATAAGGAATTGTTGTTACTTTTATATTTTCACCAAGCTTCGGATATCGCTTCACGATCACCTGCCAGGCAGAAAGTACCCAGGCTCTTTTCTGTTCCTTTAATACTTCCATGCCGACTCCTGTCTGCTCGGATTCAAAGGTACAGCAATCCTGAAAATAATCCAGAACTCCCGGCAGCGTCAGACATCCATCTTCTCCGATCTCACTGAATCTTACTCGACTCTCAAAACTGTAACTCATTCATGCCTCCTGTCATACTGTCTATACTTTATTGTAACACTTGGCAGGAAGAAACGCACTTGTTTTTTTGGGGCGCAGCGGATTGCGAATATCTTCTTATTTTTGAGTACAAAAAAGTACCTCGCAACTGAGGTACTTAAGAAGCAGGGCTACAAGGATTCGAACCTTGAACTGACGGAGTCAGAGTCCGTTGCCTTACCGTTTGGCGATAGCCCTATGTGTTTTGTTTTTCGCTTGCCTTATCGCTTGCGACGGATGTTATTATATAACAGCTTTTTTGAAATTGCAACCCCTTTTTTAATTTTTTTATTTTTTTCAAAATTTCTTAAACTGCTGTTAAAACTCCTTATTATATGCGGGTTTACGCAGTAAAAAAATTTTACAATCCACTCCTTTGTGTTATAATAAGCCGTATAATAAAAAGAGCGGAAACAACCGTGTATTTCCCTCCGGTCACAATATCCGGAGGCATCCAAAGGAGAACGCTATGCGAGCAAATAACCTTACTCTGCTCACGGACCTCTATGAGCTTACCATGATGCAGGGATATTTCAAAAACCCTACCAACCAGACCGTTGTCTTTGACATGTTCTACCGCAACAATCCGTGCGATGGCGGTTTTGCCATCTGTGCAGGACTGGAGCAGATGATCGAATACATCGAAAATCTCCGTTTCTCAGAAGAAGACATTACCTATCTGAGAAGTCTTGGCATCTTTGAGGATGATTTCCTTGAGTATTTGAGCAACTTCAGATTCACCGGTGATATCTACGCAATTCCGGAGGGAACCGTGATCTTCCCGAGAGAGCCAATGGTCAAGGTTATCGCACCGATCATGGAAGCTCAGCTTGTAGAGACGGCCATCCTGAACATTATGAACCATCAGAGTCTTATTGCCACTAAGGCAGCACGTGTATGCCACGCAGCTAAGGGCGATCCCATCATGGAATTCGGTCTTCGCCGTGCCCAGGGTCCGGACGCCGGGATCTTCGGTGCCAGAGCTGCAGTGATCGGCGGATGTGCCGGTACTTCCAACGTACTGACCGGCCAGATGTTTAACGTTCCGGTTCTCGGAACACATGCTCATTCCTGGATCATGAGTTTCCCGGATGAGTACACAGCCTTTAAGACCTATGCGAGACTTTACCCGAATTCCTGTACTCTTCTGGTTGACACCTACGATGTCCTGAAATCCGGTGTTCCCAATGCGATCCGTGTATTTGAGGAGATGCGTGAGGAAGGTATCCAGCTGAAGAATTATGGAATCCGTATCGACAGCGGTGATCTTGCATATCTTTCCAAAAAAGCTTACAAGATGCTGGCTGCTGCCGGTTTCGATGATGCTACCATTTCCGCATCCAGCGATCTTGATGAATATCTTATCGAAAGCCTGAAGGCCCAGGATGCCAAGATCAATTCCTGGGGCGTCGGAACCAAGCTGATCACAGCCGATAACAATCCGGCATTCGGCGGCGTATACAAGCTTGCCGCTGTAAAGGACGCTGACAGCGATGCCTTCCAGCCGAAGATCAAGCTTTCCGAAAACACAGAAAAGGTTACCAACCCGGGCAACAAGACTGTATACCGTATCTACAGCAAGAAGACCGGCAAGATCAAGGCCGATCTGATCTGCCTTGCAGATGAGAAATTCGATCCGGAAGAAACTATGGTGATCTTTGACCCGGTTGACACCTGGAAAAAGACCAAGGTTCTTGGCGGAACCTACGAACTCCGTGAGCTCCTTGTTCCGGTAATTAAAGATGGTAAGAGCGTTTACAAGTCTCCATCTGTCATGGAACTCCGCGACTACTGCAAACAGGAGCAGAACACACTGTGGGATGAATCCAGACGTTTCGTTAATCCGCAGAAGGTTTATGTAGATCTCTCCCAGTCACTCTATGACATGAAGAAGGCTCTCCTGGAAGAAATGAGTGAAAAAGAGCTCTGATAAACAGAAATAAGCATTCATAAACCCTCCTTTCTTATCATAAGCTTATGGATAAGGAAAGGAGGGTTTTTATTGCACAGAGAATTTTATACCCGGCTGATCAGTAGGGAGCATCCTCTGCCGGAAGCCTTTGTGCCGGAACATCTTATCGATATCGGACTTCCATTTGAAGCAGCACCGGGAGATCCGAAGCGGCTTCTGGAGTATCAAGCTGCAAAAGCCGCTTCCCAGCTTTTCCATGCCTGTCACAGATGCGGTCTGAACCTATGGGCAGTTTCCGGATATCGTTCCTACCAGCGACAGAAGGAGCTTTTTACAGGAAGTCCTTTCGTTGCAGAGCCAGGAACAAGTGAGCACCAGAGCGGACTTGCTCTGGATGTATCCTGCCCTTCCATCCATATGGAGCTCTCCGAAAGGTTTTCCGCAACAGGAGAAGGCCGCTGGCTAAAAAAGAACGCTCCGCTCTATGGTTTTATCCTCCGGTACCCAAAAAACAGAGAGGAGATCACCGGCATCCCTTACGAGCCATGGCACATCCGCTATGTGACCAAACCTCTGGCTTCCTGGCTCACTATCACAAATCTGACTCTGGAAGAATACCACTGCTTTCCTTCCCGGTGTCCGCACCCTCCCTGATCTGCTGCTCCTGGCATCTGCATCTGATGTTTATATCTTGATCTGCACACATTTTTCTGTACATCTGATGCACTTTTACTGCTCCATCTGTCTGCCAAGAAAACCGGCTGCTGTGCGGATAAGGGCACGTTCTGTGTCTCCCAGTGCTGTTTTTTCACTTTTAGTCAGAAGAATCACTGCTCCAATGGCGTCACTCGCACACAGGATCGGCTGTATCATTTTCTGGCAAAATGAATCCATAGCGTCGGAAATGACTGATATATTTTCCCTGCTGTCCTGACTGACCATTCTGCCTTTCCTGCCGGCAATGACTGCATCCAGATCAGAACTGATCTCTTTTCCTTCCAGTTCCCGGCTTCCGCTGCCGCATGCCGCCACGACCTGATCACGATCTGTAATACAGGCAGTCAGTCCGGTGGTCTGTACCAGCGCTTCTGCATATTCCGCAGCAAACGTATTCAGCTCTCCAATGGGCGAATATTTTTTCAGAATGATCTGTCCTTCCCTGTCTGTAAAAATCTCCAGTGGCGTTCCTTCCTTGATCCGCAGTGTCTTTCGTATCTCTTTTGGAATCACAACCCTGCCCAGATCATCGATCCTGCGAACAATTCCCGTTGCTTTCATCTTCCTGAATTCCTCCTGTATTTTCTATTCATTGTACGTCAATGTTATGTTAACTATTTGTTTTTCATATGGTTATTATGCGAAAAACTGGGAGAAATATGCATAAAAATCTCTTATTTATCTGTCGCAGGAGCCGCATTGTCGTATGCCTGCTGCAAAAATACTTCCTGAGAATTAAGCGGAGCATTATCGGATGGTTCGATCTTATAAATTCCCTTATTGTTCATGCTCCTTGCTTTTCGATTATCACTGAGCATTGTCACAAACATTTCCTGGATCTGCATACGGATATCCGGATCCTCGATAGGTGCCGCAACTTCTACACGACGAAGAGTATTTCTTGTCATAAAGTCCGCAGAGGAAATATAGATCCTTGCTCTCTCCTGTGTTCCGAAAATATAAATGCGGGAATGTTCCAGAAAACGTCCTACAATACTGATAATGTGGATATTTTCTGTCTGTCCCTTCACTCCCGGGATCAGACAGCAGATACCACGGATCACCATATCAATGTGTACTCCTGCACAGGATGCTTCTACAAGCTTGCTCATAATACGTTTATCTGTCAGAGAATTCATTTTCAAGCCAATATATGCCGGTTCTCCGGCCTTCGCATGCTCGATCTCCTCATCGATCATGGCAAGCACTTTGTTCTGAAGACATCTTGGTGCCACAAGAAGATACTCCATATCTTCAACGGTTTCTCCCATTGCCAGTGCCTGGAACACTCTGGCCGCCTCCATACCGATCTTCGGGTCCGCAGTCATCAGAGAAAGATCTGTATACAGACGAGCTGTTTTTTCATTGTAGTTTCCCGTTCCGATCTGTGTATAATATTCCACATTTCCATCTTTTTTCTTCATGATCTGGCAAAGCTTGGAATGTACCTTATAACCATCCAGACCGTAGATCACGTGACAGCCCGCATCCTCCAGGAGCCGGGACCATCCAATATTGTTTTCCTCATCAAAACGCGCCTTCAGCTCCACCAGAACGAAAACTTCCTTTCCGTTTTCTGCTGCTTCGATCAGAGCCTCCACAACCTTACTCTGTTTTGCCACACGGTAGAGTGTCATCTTAATGGAAACTACATCCTCATCATTGGCAGCCTCATGGAGCATTGTAAGAAACGGCTTGATGCTTTCATATGGATAGGAAAGAAAACGGTCCTTTTTCGCGATCTGGTCAAGGATCGGTTCGTGACTGTTAAACAGAGGCGATTTCTGAGGAATTCTTTTTTCATAAAAAAGCTCTGTTCTTTTTCTCAGGCCGTCCTGGATCTGGAATACAAAAGAAAGATCCAGCGGTATATCTCCCCGGAACACATAATTCTTGTCCACTTCCAGATACTCGCAAAGTGTTTCAACAACATCTCCGTCCATTTCTCTTGACAGCTCCAGACGGATCGGCGCCAGTTTCTTTCTTGCCTTGATCAGCTCTACCATAAACTCACGGTAATCCAGATCTTCATCATAAAGAGCATCTGCGTCAATATCCGCATTTCTGGTGATACGAAGCAGGGATTTTGCCTTGATGTGATAGCCCTTGAAGATTTTTGAAACAAAGTGAAGGATCAGCTCTTCAGACAGCATGTAGGTACCGGTTTTTCCCGGAACCGGGATCAGACGCTGGATACCTGCACTGCTGCACGGAATGATACCCAGCTTTTCTTTTCCTTTTTTTGTTTCCAGAACTACTACCGCATAGATCTCCTTATTCCGGAGAAATGGAAACGGCTGTCTTTTTCCGACGATAGACGGAGAAATAACCGGAGCAACCTCTGCTTCAAAATAGCGTTCCAGATAATTGCGATCCTCTTTTTCGATCTTATGGAAATTCAGCATATGTATGCCATATTGTTCCAGATTTTCCATGATTTCTTCATAAACCACATCTCTTTTCCGGTTCAGTTTTTTTGTTCTGGCAAGAATCGCATCCAGCTGTTCCTCCGGCGTCATATTGGTTTTATTTTCACGGATATCCTTTGCCAGAAGCATCTGATCCACCAGAGATCCCACACGTACCATATAAAATTCATCCAGGTTGCTCTGATAGATGGAAGCAAATGTGAGACGTTCACACAGCGGATTTTCCGGATTCTCAGCCTCCTCAAGTACCCTTTCATTAAACTTCAGCCAGGATAATTCCCTGTTCATGTATATTGTATCTGCCATTTTTTCCTCCTGCGTCGCCATATATTTTTCTTTTTCGGCCGACTTTATCTGTAATTATCCGTATCGTATCAAGCGAGCATTCAGATTTTGCCTGACTGCATGTTCATGAATGCCCTATCTTCGCGGTTTGCATACAAGTATACTGATCAAATGTTTATTCCATAACAAGGCTTTGTTAAATCCTGATAAAATTTTTTTCGAAAATAGGGGTTGCATTTTTGAATAATAGTGGTATAGTATTCGTATACTTGATATGTAGTTTTAAATACTACATGTTATTTTATCAGTTTCTACATTACTACATCGTAAACTGTCGCAATGATCCGTCATTGATGAACCGATCTTGAAGTTGTCCACATGATATAAACAGCAGATTTTTTTTGCAGGAGGTGTTTTTATATGAAATTTAAATTAAAAGATCCGGGAAGCGCCATAACCCACGGAATCGGCATGCTTCTTGCCGTGGTCGGAGCCACTCCGCTGATCGTGAAAGCGGCCAGAAGCGCAGATGTTCTCCATGTTTTTGCAGTAAGTGTTTTTATCCTTACCATGATCCTTCTTTACCTGGCAAGCACACTTTACCATTCCGTAAACTCCACAGCCAAGGTAAACCGCCGTCTAAAAAAAATGGATCACATGATGATCTTCGTGATGATCGCCGGCAGCTACACTCCTGTATGCCTGATCGTTCTCCACGGACGCACCGGCTATATCCTCTGTGCTCTCGTATGGACCGTTGCCATCATCGGAATGATCCTCAAGGGCTGCTGGATCAACTGCCCGAAATGGCTTTCCTCTGTGATCTACATTGGAATGGGCTGGCTGTGTGTACTTGCTTTTGTTCCGATCTTCCACAATCTGCCCCGTGCAGGCTTCGGATGGCTCCTTGCCGGCGGTATCATCTATACCATCGGCGGTGTGATCTATGCGCTGAAGCTTCCGATCTTCAATGCGAAGCATAAGAATTTCGGCTCCCACGAAGTATTTCATGTCTTTGTGATGCTGGGAAGTGTGTGCCATTTTGTTGTAATGTATTTCTTTGTAGCCGGTATGGCGATCCACTGAGTTACTCTGTGATCAGCTAGATAACAATCTCACCTTTCGGATACCTTAAAAACTTAAAGCCCCGGAACACGGACAGACCTCAGGAAGTCGAAGTTATAACTTCTCTGAAGCTGCCTCGTGTTCCGGGGCTTCTTATTATGCCTGATCCAGCCTGTGATCCCGATGATCTCAGCCGATGGTCAGTGTGGAAAGACCACTGCAGTTAAAATATGCAAATGCACCTATAGTCTGAACACTGTCCGCAATATCAAGCTTTACAAGCTTTTCGCAGTCTGCAAATGCATAGGCTCCGATGCTGGTAACGCCTTCCTCGATCCGGACCTCTGTTATCTGGTCACGGTATCCGTTCCAGGGGACTTCTTCCTCATTTTGCCATTCATTCATGGCTCCCTGTCCTGCGATCTCGAGAACTCCGTTTTCATCAAGGCTCCAGGATACAGTATTCTCCTCCGCTCCACAAAAACCGCTCTTTTCTTCTGCCGGATCGGTTTCTGTTTCCATATCTTCCGATGCTGCGTTCTCCTCAAATGCTGCTTCCGGCTGGTCTTCCTGATCATCCGGGAGCATTTCCTGCGGAATGTCCGCTTCTTCATTTTCTGGAAGCTCTGTTTCTTCCGGTATTTCTGATGTATCTTGTGTTTCCGGATCATCCGGTGTCTCTGAAACGTCCGATGCTGCCGGCAATGTATGGTTTTCATTGCTGTCCCCTGCATAAACCGGAAATGTCGCTGCCTTTGCCGCAGCAATGGTATCCCCGTAAAAGCTGTATTTACCGGAGCTCTCACCGGCTGCAACTGCCGTATAAAAATCCGCCATAAGCTCCTTAAAAGAAACTCCGGTTACTTTCTCCAGATATTGCTCACAGCTGAGAGAAGAAGCATCGATCGTATAAAACTTTGGAAGCACCTTCATAGGCTGATAGCTTCCTGCCATCCGGTCGATAACATATCTTACAAAAAGATACGGCATTCCATAGTCCTGTGCATTGTCATCCCGGTAATTCTCGTAGATCAGCGAAGCTCCTGAACGGATAGCCGTATTACTTCCAATACCATTCAGCCAGCCGCTGCTGTCCGTTCCTCCCCAGAGATAGTCCATGACGGCCACTGCAAGACCCTCATTCAGCCACGAATATCTGCCGGTACTCATAAATCCGGTTTTCAGCCAGAGGATTGCATGCTGTCCCTCATGAACAAGAAGGCCATTTCGCTTTGACATCTCCCCCGAAACATAAGAGGATGCTGACGGTGTGTTGATATGGATCGCTGTGATCCCCTCATCATACATATACATACCGCTGGCGCTGCTTAAAGACTCCAGCAGGATCGACAGCTTGCCTGAGCCATCCTGTGCCGGAAAATCACCTGCACAGAGCTGGTTAAGGATACGGTAAGGCTGACCATCGTAGACAGCTGCCATATCCGCAGCAATCAGAGATGTTTTCCCTGCGGTATCGTAATCTGCCTTCAGGGTCTCATCCATCCACACATAGCAGTGTTCCCCAACTCCGATGCATACATATGTTTTTCCATATGTATCATGGCCGTTAGTTCTATAGATGTACTTTTTTTCACCTACCTGATAGGTGGTCGCCGCAGCCTGTACAGCAGTCAGCATCGGTTGGTCATCCTGCATGTATGCCTGCAGCTGATCATCCTCCAAACTCTGTACCTGCCCCACATCTGCTGCCTCTCCCGCAGTTCCCTCTGTTGCCGCCTGCGCCGATGCATTGCTTCCACCCTGCACGACTGCATAATCTTCTGCTTCAGAGTCCGCCGCCTGTGCCGATGTCCCGTCAAACTGCAAGGTTCCCGTATTTCCGGGATTTGTGGTATCTGTGTTAATGATAACTGCATATTCCCCGGAAAATGTTTCTCCTGGCTTACCCTCCTGAACTGCTGCAAAAACCTCTGTTCCGCAAAATAACCCCAGAAACAGAAAACAGCACATAAGCCAGAGACAAAAATCTTTTGTCTTTTTCATCCTCTTTCCTTTCCTCTTCTCAGCTGACTGAGTTCTTTGATTTTTGTGTTTATTCTACCATGTTCACAATATTCGCACAATTCCAAATACTTGATTTTTATTATCATAAAGCGTCTTTTTCTGCCTCCGTTGCAGCTGTCCGCCTGCCGTGTATACAAAAAAGAGCGAAAAGCTCTGGTATTGGTATCGTGCAGAACTTTTCGCTCTTATTGAACTACTCTTATTGATATTCAGCATGACTGCCTTCAGCTCCAGTGACGAGTCTGCATCCGGAATTGAAAAGATTTCCGACAGTTTCAAAACTTCATCAGCTCCAGCTTCTTCTCCCTGGTCAGCTGCTTGATCCGGTACTCCCGGCTCATGGCCTCCTCCTTTGTGGCAAAGCCTTCGTAATACACCAGCTTCACCGGCCTTTTGGCCCGGGTATATTTGGCGCCTGCTTTGCCTTCATTATGGGCTTTCATCCGCCTGACAAGGCAGTTTGTCCAGCCGGTGTAGAGCGTGCCATCCGCACACTGTACGATGTATGTATAGTTCATGTCCGTTTCCTCTTCTGTAAAAAATTTCGGCAATGTAATGCCAGTACACCAGTATATTTCCGGTAGTATCCTCGCAGATCGTTGTCATCCTGTAAGACCGATATCCCGGCAGCTGATATCCTTCCTTCTATGTAAAGACAGCCACCAGCATTTCTTCAGCAGCCATCCTTCTATACTCAAGCAGCCGGCACAATTCATGTATTTCACTTATAACAAAGATAAAGCAGGCTGGGATTCCGGCTGCGGATTTTCCCACCTGCTTTATTATA
The DNA here is from genome assembly GCF_000209835.1 of Ruminococcus sp. SR1/5. Classification (NCBI taxonomy): domain Bacteria; kingdom Bacillati; phylum Bacillota; class Clostridia; order Eubacteriales; family Oscillospiraceae; genus Ruminococcus; species Ruminococcus sp. SR1/5. The sequence continues at coordinate 2,688,769 of NC_021014.1, forward strand.
CGGTCATTTCTTATTTCTGTGAATATGAAATTCACTGCATAGCTGCTCTATAGGTATTTGTATTCTGATCTTGCTGTATTTCACGATTAATAAGCTCTGCCTACTCCATCACATAATTCTTCAGCACATAAATCTTCCCATCACACTCCACAGCCTCCACCTTCACAGCCTGCTCCTGCGTTTCCGGATAATATCTGGAAGAGAAAACAACCTCTCCGCCATTCACATAGATTTCCACAGCTGTAGTATCCGCAAGAACTCTGATGCTTTCGATCCTACCGGACGGAACATGCGCTTTACGTACTTTACGTCCGGCACCGGCCTTCTCGGAGAGAGTTAAGATCATATCTCCGTCCTGATATTCCAGGAAGAGATTTTCCCCAAGGCTCACTTTACCCTGCTCACCTTTTACCTGAACATCCAGATCAAACGGTCCATTCACCGGAATCTCCGCACTGGAACCGCTGACAGAAACGCCAGCCCTTCTCAGCCCGTTCAGTTCTTCCGCTGGATACTGATAAAGCATTCCGTTTTTATACGTAACTTCCCTTGGAACAGTCAGGCAATGCTGCCAGCCTTCGCTCTCTGCTGTAGGATTCACATACTCCTCATCTGCATCCGGCATTCCCATCCAGCCGATCAGGATCCGTCTGCCCTTTCCATCCTGAAATGTCTGGGGTGCATAGAAATCAAAGCCGTGGTCCCATTCCCGGAAAGCTTTTTCCTCCGGCTTTCCATCCTTCAGGATAAAGTATCCGGACTGATAGATGTTCTGAAAACGGAACTCTTCTCTGGTCAGTCCCTGGGGAGATACAGAAAGCACCTCCTGTCCCTCAAGAGTGAAAAAATCCGGGCACTCCCACATGTATCCGAATGTCTTCTCCGTAGTAAGCTCACTGTCAAATTTCCAGTTCTTCAGATCTTCGGATCTGTAAAAAAGTACGGCGCCCTGGTCGCTTTTCTGACGGCCGCCAAGGATCATCCGGTACTCTTCCCCCTCCTTCCAGACCTTCGGGTCACGGATGTGGCAGGTGTAATTCTCCGGATAATCCTCACAGGAAACTGCAACCTCCTTTGTTCCGAAATGAAGGCCGTCCGCACTCTCCACATGAAGAGTGCTGGACTGTCTTCCGTTATTGATATAATCATAATCTCCATCCATCTTGATGTTTCCTGTGTAGAAAAGATGAAGCTTATCTTTCTCCGCAATGGCAGAGCCTGAGTAAACACCATGACAGTCATAAATGCTGTCCGGCAGAAGCGGAACCCCTTCATATCTCCAGCTGATCATATCTTCACTGGAGTAATGCCCCCAGAATTTCAGTCCACCGTTGGCCTCAAACGGAGAATACTGGAAAAACACATGATATCTTCCCTTGTACCAGCATAATCCGTTCGGGTCATTGAGCCATCCCACAGGCGGCATCAGATGATGGGTCAGACGGTTTGTCTGCATCGTCCTGGCAACTGCTACCGTTTCCTCGATTTTTCGCACTTCCTCTGCAAGGACCTTGGTCAGAGAACTCATTTTATTTTACCTCCAGTACTTCAGAACCATTATTTACTATTCCTTCTGCAAGCATTTTTACTTCTTCATAATCATCGGTATTGGTTACGATCAGCGGTGTGGTCACATCATAGCCGGCTGCCTTAATAGCATCCATATCAAAGGTGATCAGTGTCTGGCCTTTTTTGACCACGTCACCGTCCTTTACATGAGCGGTGTAGAATTTACCGCCAAGTTCAACGGTGTCAACGCCGATATGGATCAGCAGCTCCAGACCACTTTCTGTTGCAAGCCCGATGGCATGCTTTGTGTCAAAAATTGTAGAAACCGTAGCGTCACAGGGTGCTTTTACTTCACCTTTGGACGGAATCACTGCCATGCCCCTTCCAAGGACTTCAGATGCAAAGGTTGCATCCTTTACTTCTGAAAGCGGGATCGCAGTTCCCTCAAGCGGGCTGTAGAGGGTCTGTGCACCTGTCTCTGAAGTTTTCTCCTGGGCAATTTCTGCCGGAGCATCTGATTTTTTCTCTGCTTCAATATTTTTTTCAGCTGTTTCCTGTACCTCATCCTTATATCCGAACATCCAGGTAAGCACAAAAGCCACACCAAATGCGATGGCAAACATCAGGATATAACCAACTGGATTATTCAGGCACAGCAGGATTCCGAAGATACCGGTAACGCCTGTTCCTGTAGCACCAAGACTGGTGATGGAGGCAAAAAGTGCTCCGCATGCACCACCCAGGCAGCCCATGATAAACGGCTTTCCAAAGCGAAGATTTACACCGAAGATTGCCGGCTCTGTGATTCCCATGCATGCGCTTAAGGCAGAAGGAACAGCCATGGATTTGATCTTCTGATTTCTGGATTTCAGGCCTACAGCAAGAGCTGCACCACCCTGTGCAACGTTGGCTGCGGATGCAAGTGGCAGCCAGTAAGTAACGCCGAATTTGGCGATCTGTCCAAGGTCAATGATGGTGTACATGTGATGAACACCTGCAACAACTGTCGGTGCATAAAAAGCACCCATGATAAAGCTTCCGATTCCAAACGGCAGAGCGATGAGCCACTGGATTCCATCCAGAAGTCCGTTCTCAACAGCTACGAAGATCGGTCCGATAATGGAAAGTGTAAGATAACCAGTTACAAAAACACTGACAAGTGGTGTTACAAAAAGGTCGAACATTGCCGGTACAACTTTATGAAGTCTCTTCTCGATCTGTGCCAGTACCCATACTGCAATGATAACCGGGATTACATGTCCCTGATATCCGACCATGTCAATGGAGTAAAGTCCAAACCATACTTTCTGTGTTGCCTGTACGCCTTCTGTTGCGACGGTCCAAGCGTTCTGCAGATTCGGATGAATCATGATCATACCGATAACCGCGCCCAGGTAGGGGTTGGCGCCGAATACTTTCGCACCGCTGTAAGCGATGAGGATCGGCAGAAATGTATACGCTGTGTTACTGAAAAGCTGTGCAAATACATAAATGGAACCATTGGTGTTAATATTCAGGAAGCCGTTGTTTACCATGAAGTTCAGGGCTTCCATGATTCCCATCAAAAATCCGCTGGCTACGATAGCTGGGATGATCGGGACAAAAATATCTCCCAGTGTCTTGATCAGTCTCTGTATTGGATTAGCCTTGGATGCTGCCACCTTCTTAAGCTCATCCTTACTACTCTCTGATATTCCGGCGATCTGGATAAATTCATCATAAACCTTGTTTACAACTCCTGTTCCCAGGATGATCTGCATCTGTCCCTGTGCGAAAAACACGCCCTTCACACCGTCGATGTTCTCTACATATTCCTTATCCGCCTTGTCATTATCCGCAATGACCAGACGAAGCCTTGTTGCACAGTGCGCCGCGGAAATGATGTTTTCTTTCTTTCCTACATGATCATAGATTTCCTGTGCTGTCTTTCTGTAATCCATGTCCTTCCTCCTTTTCTGCTACTGTTCCCGGACAGTCATCTCTTTCTGCTTTCCCTTTCTTCGGATCAGATCTGTCTGTTCTTTCTTCAGCTTTCCGGGATTTATTATCTCTGATCCATTGTTTTTCATTTATTTATGAGATTGATTTCACACATCCATTCATACAAGGAACGGTAATCTTTCCATTTTTTAAGTTTTTTGATGATTTTAGCACTTTTCAATGGTTTGTTTTATGTCGTTGCTTGTGTTCTTATGTGGAATCGTTCTCATATCTTACTTGTATTATAACTACTGCATTATTATTTGTAAATCCGCAACATCGCACAAATTTCTTCGGTCAAAATTGTACATATTCCATAAGAACAGATGCAAAACAGACAAACCAGTCAAGGTATCGCAGAAAAAATCTGGCATTTTTCTGTGTTTGCTCAGCCATAACACAGCACCACACAAAAAAGAAGCAGGTCTTTTTCTCCCAAAAGATCTGCTCCTGTTCCACAATAACTTATAATTTCTTCCTCTGTCTGCGAGGATATTCTCTGTTACCTGTGAGATTCCCGTTCCACAAGCTCACATCCCATTTTTATTTCCTTGCTGATCCCGGTATCGTTCTCAATAAGATCAGCCAGCATGGCTGCTGCCTCCATTCCGCTGGTCTTATAATAAAAATGTACCGTTGTCAGCTTCGGTTCCACGATCTTACCCGGAACTCCATCCCCAATCCCTGCGATCTGAACATCCTCGGGAATGCGAAGCCCGATCTCCTTCAAATAAGTCATGGCTCCCACCGCCATAGTATCCGTAGCACACACAAGAGAATCTATGGAAGGCTCCTCCTCAAAAAGCTCCTTCGCCATCTCATACCCGGAATCCATGGTAAAGCTTCCGATCTTCATCCTCTCCGGCACGACCTCCAGCTTAGCTTTATGGATAGCATCCATAAAACCCTTTTTCCTGCAGGCACCAACTGCCTCGTCCTTATCTGTAACGCCGATATAGGCAAACTTTTTCCCCTTCTCCGCCAGCTTCTCCGTGACCTGAAAAGCTGCTTTATGATCATCCTGATAAATACATGGATATCCGTCCAGATGCTGTCCCAGGATCACGATCGGTACCTTATAATCCTTCAGCATCTGTTTATGCTTTCTGGTAAACATGGTAGCAATAAAAACCACTCCGTCCACCTGACGTTCTTTAAACAGAGAAAGGTATTTCAGCTCTTCTTCCACATCATTATTGGTATTGGCCAGAATAAGCTGATATCCTCTCCGTGTAAGAATATCACTGATCCCTGTCACCTCACGGCTTATGGTATCTGAATTGATCTTTGGAAGGATGACACCGATGAGACTGGTTTTTTGGTCCGCAGTGTCTGTGCCTGGGAGGATGGCTGATATCCTGTCTCCTGGATCACCCTGCGGATGACTTCCTTTTTTTCACTGCTGACATATCCATTATTCAGATATCTGGATACCGTAGCTCTGGAAACTCCGGCAAGCCTGGCTATTTCATTAATGTTCATAACTTATGTACCTCTTCTTTTGTCCTGTTATATCTGTCCTTGTATGCATATTTATAATATAGATTATACACGGTTTCTTTCCGGTAAAAAAGATTCTTTTCCTATGTAAATGGAAATTTTTATTACTGCTCACTCCGTTCTCACTAATACGCTTCACAACGCAGAGGATACGGGATGCATATATCTCCCATCCCGTATCCTCCATACTCTGTTTCTAAAAATCTCCCCGGCATATCTGTTTTTCGGTTTTCCCTGTCATTCCAGATATTCAAACGGATCTACCGGCACGCCATCCTTTTTCATTGCAAAATAAAGATTCGGGCCTTCTACAGAATAATATTTGGTAGGTGCGCTGATATTTCCGATCACTTCGCCCTCCTTTACTGTGTCACCTTCTGCCACAGTAAGGTCCTTCAGCTGCCCATATACTGCCTGATAACCATTTCCCAGCTCCATAGTCACAGTCGTTCCCGTACAGGCATCCTGTACAACAGAAAGCACCTGACCATCTGCCGCCGCATACACCGGCGCATCCTCCACTGCCTGCAAAGCAATGGCAGAGCTCACACGATACTGATCCAAAGTCGGATAATATACGGTTTCATCCATATTGTAATCCACAAGAACCGTTCCTCTGACCGGCCATTCCATAATAGAATCCTCCGTAAAATCCAAAGCCTGTGCCGCAATTCCGACAGCTGAGGTCTCTGCGGTATCTGTGGAAGCTCCAGCTCCGTTATTCACCGCTCCCTCTGCCGATGTATTTCCGGCATTATCTGCTGTATTTCCAGTGCCATCTGTGCGGCTTCTGTCTGCACCTGCCGCCGCAGACACGCTCCTATCATCCGTACCACTTCCATTATCTGCATCTGCCGCTGCATTTTCGGCTGTACCACTTCCTGCAGTCTCACGGATGCTTCCTGTCACTCCATCTGCTCCGGCTTCTGAAGCTCCTGACAGACCTGCTTCATCTCCGGTTTCTCCATCAGAGATCTCATCCTGTGCTACATCCTGCCAGCCATCTCCGGCAGCTGCCGCATCCTCTGCGTTTTCCCCGTCCGAAAGCTCCTCTTCCAGCCCGGTCTCTTCTACCTGTACAGAATTTTCCTCCTGGGGATTTTCTGCGATGGGCTTTGTTCCAAGCTGATAAACAGTAATCCCAAGTGCCGCCACTGCTGCCAGAACACCTCCGTTGATAATACCTCTCACAATTTTACTTTTCATATTCTTTCCACCTCTGTCTGATATGTTCATTTTCAGTAACAGAAAAAGCAGTAAAGCTGCCGTTTCGGTCACCATTTCTATATCTATAGAGTGTCCAGAATATGGCTGTCTATTCATTTTTTGAATATTTTTTTATCAGACGTTGCTTCGGATGCCTGACTTTCTTTAATCCTCAGCTTTCAGCTCCATCTCCGGAAAATATTTTTCCAGGATTTCCTCCGCACTGCTTCCGTTTTTTGCCATCTCATTTCCACCAAACTGGGAAAATCCCACACCATGACCGCTGCCACGCACTCGCAGATAATAAATATCATCCTTTTTCTTCAAACTGAAATTCGCGGATTCCAGTCCCATTCCCGCTGCAAAGCTTTCTCCCTCCAGGAGTGTTTCCCCAATCGTAAGCTCTGTCACATAACCGGCACTGTCCCGTTTTTTGATCTTCAGCTCCCCGGAAAGCTGCCCCGCAGGAATTTCCACGATTTTTATACGATCCGGAGATTTTTTGTCCGCACTGCTATCTGCCGATTTCAGATATGTATACGCCTCATCATGAAAAGCTTCTTCCCCGCTGCGGGTTTTCCCTGCGCTTCTCTTATGCCAGGGAGTCAGCCTCACTTTTCCTTCATATGTAAGTACCTGTCCATCCGTCTCTTTTACTGCCTGCTCATAGATCTGCCTTTTTTCTGCAAAAAATATCTCCAGACTTCCTCTGTACTTCCGTTTTCCCTCAGGATCTCTGCCAGATTTTTCCCCTCGCCCAGCCACCTTTGAATATTCGACCGTGCGATCACAGTCTGCGCTTTTATGGTTTCTTTTTTCATATCCGGGGAAATCTGCGAAAAAACAATGACCGGGAGATATTCTTCCATATCCGGCACCCTCTCTGCCAGAACCCTCTCCGGTCCATTAATGGTTGCCGCCGAAAAATAAGGAAGAACAATTGCTAAAAACACCAGACAATATCGAAGAAGCGCATATTTTTTCATAAAAAGCACCATAAGCGTTCTTTTTCCTAATATATGTTCTTTTGCCAAAAATTATTATTTGCTGTATACTATAGCAGTTCTATGAATCAATGCATCAAAAAAAGTTATTCCGAACATGCTGCAGTAATTTATGGAAATGCTATGTATCAATCCAAAAAGTATCTGCAGCGATCAGTCCTGCTCACCGCTTATTGCTTGCCACGAATGGAGGTATCACACACCATGCTTGCCATCTTTCTCGCACCATTATATATTCTCATTAATATTTATATCGTCCGTTGGATGATTTTGTGGATGGGTGCCTGCACTCATTTTTTCCAGACCTTTGCGTTCCGGGCATGCTTTGCAGGTGTTTATATTTTTCTGTCCACTTCTCTTCTGACCTGTTTTCTCATCCGGAAGCCCCCTGCGCTCCATCGCTTCCTGAAAAATACGGCAAATTATTTTCAGGGAACATTTCTTTACATCCTGATCGTAATCGTAACTACAGATCTCTGCAGACTGATCCTGAAGCATACGCTTCATCCGGCCTGGATGTATTCCCGGAAAGCCTTCGTAGTCACAGGCGCTGTCTGCACCCTTCTGATCATTGGTGTCAGTCTCTATGGGATTTTTAATCAGTGGAATATTAAGACAAAAACTTATGATGTGAAAATAGACAAGCAGGTGAAGGGAATGGACTCCCTGAAGATCGTCCTGCTCGCAGACATTCATTTCGGTTACAGTATCGGAGAAAAACATGCCGGGCTTCTTGTAAAAAAGATCAACGCCGAAGATCCGGATCTGATCTGTATTGCCGGCGATATTTTTGATAACGAATATGAAGGGATCAAAAACCCGAAAAAAACAGCGGCCATTCTCCGTTCGCTGAAATCCAGATACGGCGTTTATGCCTGTTGGGGCAACCATGATCTCAGCGAACCGATTCTGGCCGGTTTTACCTTCCGCAATGCAAAAAAAGATTATGATGATCCCAGAATGCGGAATTTTCTGGAATCTGCCAACATCCGGCTTCTCGATGACGAAACCGTCCTCATAGATAAACGGTTTTATCTGACAGGCCGTAAGGATCCTTCACGCTGCCGAAAAATGTCCGACACCCGTAAGGATCCTGACCAGCTTACAGCCTACCTTGACAAAACACTCCCGATTATTTTTATGGATCATCAGCCCGGTCAGCTGGATGAAGTGGCAGCCGCAGGCGCAGACCTTGATCTCTGCGGCCATACTCATGACGGCCAGCTGTTCCCTCTGAACATCATCACCGGCCTGGTCTGGGAAAATTCCTGCGGCTACCTGAAAAAGGGGACTATGCACAACATCGTTACCTCCGGTGCCGGCATATGGGGCCCGAATATGCGTACTGCCACAAACAGCGAGATCTGTTCGATCACAGTACATTTTTATCCTGCCAGACCTAACTCCTCTGATCCCTCATAAATATCTTCCACCGGCAGCTCCTCCGCACTCTCACTATCCTCTTCTGTTATTTCTGTTCCGTCATTTTCTTCTTCCGTTTCAGAGTCCTTCGGAAACTCAATTACTTCAGCCGTATCACCACTTTCTGATATCTCCGTCTCTTCACTGGAATCATCAAATATCTCTTCCTCAGTATTATCGTCCGTCTTTCCTTCTTCAGAACTCATATTGAGTTCCTCGCTACTCTCTTCTTCAGCTTTCTTTTCACTGTTTCGGATGATCTCAAGGGCTTCTGCTTCTGAAATAATACCTGAATTATCTTCCATTGCATTTGCTTCCGGCACTTCATAATCATATACAAAGGTATTGACTGGCATAAGCTTGTTTGACTGCACATCATAGTCAAATACATGCCACAGGTATCCTTCCCTGTTAACCGGTACATTTGCCTGGTAGATCTGTTTTCCACCCCGGTAAACGGTTACTTTGGCTGACGAAGCAGATAATTCTGTACTCGCATCATCTTCACCGTTTGTATAATCGTATACATAAAAGCTATATTTTCTTCCGGTGAAGCCTTTGTATATGGTTGTTGTTTCCGGTCCATAGCTGCTTGTATCATCCAGATCCAGATTTGCTATTACATCTCCATCCTCTGAATATGCATTTTTATCCCTATAGTATACATGGAAGTAGTCATCTCCGTTTTCATCAGCAGGTCCCAGCAGATGAGAATCCAGATCTCGCGGAGTTTCTCCCCATGTAAGCACGATCTGAAGAAGTCCCTCATCTCCTGCACTGATATTGGTCGGTGACATTGTTACATCACGTTCACTGCATGCATTTGCCTGAACTACAACATTGATATGGGCAGAAACAAAATCTTCATTGCTTGCATTCAGCGTATAGTTTCCGGCTGGCACGGTCAACGTATAGGTTCCATCTGCTGATACGCCTTCTTTCACAGTCTCTCCGATCACATTATCCCAGCCCTTACGTAATTCATAAGTTACATTTTCTATATTTCCGCCGGTCATGGAATGAATAAATCTTCCACTCAGCTCACCATCTCCGGCTTCTGCTCTGGATACCATCAGGAAAGATTCTGCGTATGTGATCTGGTTCGCTGATACTTCCATGGAACTGCTCTCATATTTCTGGTAACCGGTTGCTGTGACAACAATTTTGTAGGTTCCTTCATCAAGATCATTAAATGAATAAGTTCCATCTTCTTTCGTGAAAGTTTTTTCAACCTTGACTGTTCCGGAATATGCTTCCACGCTGGCATTTTTTACAGGAGCTTTACTGTTTGAATCCAAAACGCTTCCCTCAATGCTTCCGGCTCCGACTGTACATTTATCTACCAGTGTTCCATTTTCAAAATGAACCTTCAATTTTAGTGGATTATCGTCATCATCAGACAGAAAATCCTTGGACAACGTATAATGCCATACCGTTTTCAGGAACTTTCCGACCACCGTATCCGGATTCAACTCACCCGCTGCGTAAATATAGGTTCTTACATCAGAACAAAGCACATTTCCGGCATCACGAACTGTATAGGATACGCTTGCCTTTGCCGCAGGTCCTACCTTAATATCAATTCCTGCCAGATCCCATGTCTCCAATGCAGTCAGATTTAATCCAAACTGAAGACCGCATTTCGCAGATCCTTCTATTGTGACCGGTGTCAAAGTCTGACTGAAATCATGGATAAATCTTCCATTTCCATCTTTGAATTCATATCCGCCGGTTGCTTCAACGGAATATTTCACAACAAACTGCCCGGACACATCATAAAACAGAGAAACCACCAGATCTGCAGAAAGACCAGTTGTACCAAGCTTTATAGGAACTCGTCCCAGTTCAAGTACATCGCTGACTGTTTCCATAGTTCCACTTGCATGTTTGATCTGCTGCTCTGAATTCACGCCACTTATATAAAGTCCGCCTTCGAAATCAGCTTTTCCTGTAACTGACGCAATAAAATGCTTTACCTCTATCTTTCCCCAGCTGAATCCAGCATCCAGCTTACAGCTTACATCCGGAATCGTAACAGCAACAGAACCGGACAGCTTCACCTTATCATTAAATTTATGATTAAGATCAAATTTCAATTTACCTGGAACCGGAATACTTCCGCCGAGAGTAAGTCCTCCTGCCGGCACCTCACTTGAATTTTCCGGAATATACTCATATTGAACGCCCTCTGCAGTTACCTGCATATTTTCCGGATCTGCAATTCCTGCACCTTCAAAATCAATTGATTTGTAAACCTCTGAAATATCATCCGGTTTGCCGGCCTTAATGATCAGACGGCCCTGTCCGTCCTTTGTGATATTCTGGACTTTTAATGCAATATCTGTATCTGTTCCCATTTCCTTTGCAGAAAACAGTACAACCTTTCCGGTTTCCAGATTTTTATAAGCATTTCCATCTTTTACTGTGATCGTATAAGTTCCGTCACTGTTCTGGACAACATTGTATATATTTTTGGAAGTATCTTTGACTTCAACTACATTTGTTGCATAGGTAACCTTGCTGTCATAATTCTCATCGATTACTGAGTCCTCAGTGATCTGGTCGATAGCTTTTAAGATCTGAGCTGCATCATTTCCGTTAATTGCCTTCTCCGGTTCAAAGGTATCTCCATTCAGAGACAGCATATTCTTTTTCAGTGCAATAGCTACAACATTTTTATACCTGATCTGAGCCGCATCTGTACATGTCGGTTCTTCATCCGTAGTTTCATATCCCATAAGCATTACTGCTGTATATGCGGCAAACTCTCTTGTTGCATATTCGTCAGGATAAAAATATGGAACATCCTGCTCATCGGTTTCATCGGGAATGATTCCCATAGTTTTTGCAATTTCTGCTGCGATTCCATTTTCATTTTCTCTGGTATCAGCATAATAATAATTTTTGCTGTCAAACTGCTCTTCATACTTACAGCCAACTTTATCCAGAAGAAGTTTTACCCATTCACCTCTGGTGTATTCATGTCCGGAATCCTGCACGTATTTTTTCGTAACAAAAATCCTTGCAAAGATTTTTATTCCTTTTACTTTGGCAACGATCGATGTATTTCCCTCTCCGACTGCCTGGACAACACCTGTTTTTGTTACTGTTGCAATTTTCTGATCAGCAGATGACCAGCTTACTTTAACACCCTTTTCCTTAAAACCAAGCTGGATACTTTCCCCTTCTTCCAGAGTAGCTTTTTGATTTTTCAGTGTTGGTTTCACAACTGTTATCTTACATCGATATGTTCTCTTCTTGGAATCTTTAAAGGTTACTGTACATGTTCCTGTTCCTGTTACAGAAACCGTACCATCTTTTTTTACCTTGGCAACCTTTGTATTTGAACTTGAGGCAGTTTTGATCACATCACCCTTTATCGAAAGTTTCCTGGATGTATTCGCTGTTCCCCATACAAATTTTAAGCTCTTTGCAGACAGATAAGGATTTTTTACAGTAACCTTACAGGTATATACTTTTTTCCTATTTTAGCTTTAACCACGGTTGTTCCGGTTTTTACTGCTGTTATTTTTCCCTTAGAGCTGACTTTAACGATTTTTTATTGGCAGAACTCCATACCGTCTTTCCCGAAACACCGTTTACTTTTAACTGCAGACTTTTTCCCTTTACATACAATACGGCTTTTTTCACTGACATTCCCGGGCTTTTTACTGTAACCTTACAGGTTAATGTCTTTTTGGCAATTCTGGCCTTTACTGTTGCGGTTCCGGTCTTCACAGCCGTTATCTTTCCCTTTGACGAAACCTTTACAACTTTATTATTGGAAGAAGACCATTTCACGGCTTTCTTCCAATTTACAACCTTTAACTGAGATGTTTTTCCCACGTACAAAACCTTTTTTGTACTGTTCAGTCTGGGATTTGCAGCTGCATTTGCTGGCATGCTGATTCCTAAGATCAACATCAGGATCAGCATCAGCGGCAGCAATTTTTTTGATGCACTTTTTCTCTTCATAAGCACTTTTCCCTTCTGCTGTACTATGCTATAATGTTCACCAATTATAAATTTTCGAGATCATTCGAAATCATTTATAATTAATCCCCCGTAAATTATCAGACTATCAACCAAGAAAGGAGAAAAATCATGAGTGTCACCGTAAATCCAAAAGCACGCCAAATTTTACCGGTTATTCTGGGCTGCTGCGTAATCGGAACTGTTTTTTTTCTGACAATAACTATCTGTTCCGCCATAAAATATCATGATTACGTACCTGTAGATGCTGTTATATCATCTGTCAGCCGCTCAAATAATCCTAACAAGCCTCATAGTTCCAATTATCATAACTATGTGAAGTACTCTTACACCTACAAGGAACAAGACTACACAGCTGACCGAATCGAGTTTTTACGCCTCGGCAAAGCCCCCGGAAAGCATGTTCAGATTAAATGTGATCCGCAGAATCCAAACCAGATCCAGAATATCTATTCTATGACCATCTGTATTGTCTTCCTGGTAATCCTGATCATAACAGATTTCCTGCTCATTCTTATGATAAAGTCTTAATACTGTACAGCTATGCTCTAATTATATAACATTTTTATCTCTTGAACTTTGTCAAATTTGTCGCAAAGTGAACATTTTTTGTCGAAAATGTCCATAATAATTTTTTATCGCATTGACATACTCCTACCATTGAAATCCTACTCGATGGCTCTGCTGATTCGTTCGTCAGTACGTAATTTTCTATGATATAAAAAAGACGGTTACGCTGAATCACAACGTAACCGTCTTCCTTTATACTATACTCGCACAGATATAAAACAAAATTCCCACCTACTGCCTTGAGCAATAAATGGGAATTTATCTGATCCATTTAAAAAGTGAGGCATCGGGGATTCGAACCCCGGACAACTTGATTAAAAGTCAAGTGCTCTACCGACTGAGCTAATACCCCATATTAAATTAATTAATACTCAGGCTTTTTCTAACCAGCCGTTTGTATGTTTTACATTAAAACATGCCCAGAGCCGGAATCGAACCAGCGACACGAGGATTTTCAGTCCTCTGCTCTACCAACTGAGCTATCTGGGCATAAGTAGCGGGGACAGGATTTGAACCTATGACCTTCGGGTTATGAGCCCGACGAGCTTCCAGACTGCTCCACCCCGCGTTATTAAATGTTAAAAGCCGATGATCGGACTCGAACCGATAACCTGCTGATTACAAATCAGCTGCTCTGCCAATTGAGCCACATCGGCATTTAAGTGGATGGAGAAGGATTCGAACCTTCGAAGGCGGTGCCAACAGATTTACAGTCTGCCCCCTTTGGCCACTCGGGAATCCATCCATAATCTATGGGACCTATAGGGCTCGAACCTATGACCCTCTGCTTGTAAGGCAGATGCTCTCCCAGCTGAGCTAAGATCCCATATTTAATTCATTACAGCTAAGCTGTAACGACCCAGAAGAGACTCGAACTCTCGACCTCCGCCGTGACAGGGCGGCGCTCTAACCAACTGAGCCACTGGGCCATTTTAAGGAAGTCCAATGTTTCCTGCTATATTGGGAGCATTGGTATCTATTAATTTGTTATGAACAGAAGGAAAAATAGCTTTCTGACGTTTATTTTCAATGCGTTCTTTGATACGTTCTTTAGTAAAATTTTTCCTAAAGATTTAGCACTTCCACGCACTGGACGGGACATATCGGGAGAACGAAAGGTAATGTATTTTCTGCTGCTTTCGCCAAATTCTGCGTTTTTTATTTCATATCCTTTAGCTTCCATAAATGCAAGAAATTCTGAGTAAGTGGAAACAATTCGGATTGTCTGGTTGATATCTTTTCGCAGCTGCGCTTTTTTACTGGATTCAGATTTATTTGCAGCCCATTCATTGTATTTCATTCCTTTTTTACCATCTGGCATAATTGTGGACAGGTTATGTTCCTGGCATAAAGTGTCGCTGAGATTTCGTATTTTCCAGTAATTCTTTTTACAGTCATGGTAATGAGAAAAAGTGATGTTATCTGCAGAACAGAAAATTAAATGGTTATGTACATGACCTTTATCAGTGTGTGTTGTCAGAACATAGGAGTATTTTCCCTCCAGTAAGCGATCCGCAAGTTCTTTGCCAATTTGATGGGCTTCTTCATAGGAAACTTCACCAGGGGAAAATGCCTGAATCAGATGAAATGCCTTATTTGTATTGTGCGGATCTCTGCAGTCATGTGTATGATCCAAAGTGTATTTAAAGTCAAGAGCGGCTGTTTCGGGAGAGCAGGCAAAGGAAGAAATATATAGATTCTGGTCTTGTGAAAAACTCCGGTGGTATAAGATGGACCCGCGTTGGATTAGCTAGTTGGTGAGGTAACGGCCCACCAAGGCGACGATCCATAGCCGGCCTGAGAGGGTGAACGGCCACATTGGGACTGAGACACGGCCCAGACTCCTACGGGAGGCAGCAGTGGGGAATATTGCACAATGGGGGAAACCCTGATGCAGCGACGCCGCGTGAAGGAAGAAGTATCTCGGTATGTAAACTTCTATCAGCAGGGAAGAAAATGACGGTACCTGACTAAGAAGCCCCGGCTAACTACGTGCCAGCAGCCGCGGTAATACGTAGGGGGCAAGCGTTATCCGGATTTACTGGGTGTAAAGGGAGCGTAGACGGATGGACAAGTCTGATGTGAAAGGCTGGGGCTCAACCCCGGGACTGCATTGGAAACTGCCCGTCTTGAGTGCCGGAGAGGTAAGCGGAATTCCTAGTGTAGCGGTGAAATGCGTAGATATTAGGAGGAACACCAGTGGCGAAGGCGGCTTACTGGACGGTAACTGACGTTGAGGCTCGAAAGCGTGGGGAGCAAACAGGATTAGATACCCTGGTAGTCCACGCGGTAAACGATGAATGCTAGGTGTCGGGGAGCAAAGCTCTTCGGTGCCGCCGCAAACGCATTAAGCATTCCACCTGGGGAGTACGTTCGCAAGAATGAAACTCAAAGGAATTGACGGGGACCCGCACAAGCGGTGGAGCATGTGGTTTAATTCGAAGCAACGCGAAGAACCTTACCAAGTCTTGACAT
>NC_021014.1:2705828-2730450 GCF_000209835.1 Ruminococcus sp. SR1/5
GTACCCGTACCGTAAACCGACACAGGTGGATGAGGAGAGAATCCTAAGGCCGGCGGAAGAAGTATTGCCAAGGAACTCGGCAAAATGGCCCCGTAACTTAGGGAGAAGGGGTGCCTGCGAGAGCAGGCCGCAGAGAATAGGCTCAAGCAACTGTTTAGCAAAAACACAGGTCTATGCGAAACCGAAAGGTGAGGTATATGGGCTGACGCCTGCCCGGTGCTGGAAGGTTAAGAGGAGAGGTTAGACGTAAGTCGAAGCTTTGAATTTAAGCCCCAGTAAACGGCGGCCGTAACTATAACGGTCCTAAGGTAGCGAAATTCCTTGTCGGGTAAGTTCCGACCCGCACGAAAGGCGTAATGATTTGAGCGCTGTCTCGGCAATACATCCGGTGAAATTGAAGTGCCAGTGAAGATGCTGGCTACCCGCGCCAGGACGGAAAGACCCCATGGAGCTTTACTCCAGTTTGGCACTGGGGTCCGGTGTTGCATGTACAGGATAGGTGGGAGGCTGAGAAACGGTAACGTCAGTTGCCGCGGAGCCGCTGTTGGGATACCACCCTTGTGATATTGGGCTTCTAACCAGCCGCCGTAATCCGGCGGTGGGACAATGCCAGGCGGGGAGTTTGACTGGGGCGGTCGCCTCCGAAAGGGTATCGGAGGCGCCCAAAGGTTCCCTCAGAATGGACGGAAACCATTCGAAGAGTGCAAAGGCAGAAGGGAGCTTGACTGCGACACCGACGGGTGGAGCAGGTACGAAAGTAGGGCTTAGTGATCCGGTGGTATTAAGTGGGAATGCCATCGCTCAACGGATAAAAGCTACCCTGGGGATAACAGGCTTATCACTCCCAAGAGTTCACATCGACGGAGTGGTTTGGCACCTCGATGTCGGCTCATCGCATCCTGGGGCTGTAGTAGGTCCCAAGGGTTGGGCTGTTCGCCCATTAAAGCGGTACGCGAGCTGGGTTCAGAACGTCGTGAGACAGTTCGGTCCCTATCCGGCGTGGGCGCAGGATATCTGAGAGGAGCTGTCCTTAGTACGAGAGGACCGGGATGGACGGACCGCTGGTGGACCGGTTGGCTTGCCAAAGCCATGGCCGGGTAGCCAAGTCCGGAAGGGATAAACGCTGAAGGCATCTAAGCGTGAAGCCCCCCTCAAGATGAGATATCCCATTCTTAGTGAAGTAAACCCCCTTGAAGACGACGAGGTAGATAGGGCAGAGGTGGAAGTGTGGTAACACATGGAGCTGACTGTTACTAATCGGGTGAGGGCTTGACCAAAAGGCGAGTTCTGGCCCTGCCGCAATGCTTTTAGCCGTCTCACGGAGCCCTAGTAGTATCCCCCGACGGAGTCCCTGCCCGGACCGATGCCTCCTTCCTCTGGCGTCCCTCTATACCTCCAACAAAAAAGCCCCGGTGCCCAGCAAATACAACACTGCCAGACACCAGAGCAAAAAGAACAAATGTCAAGCGGATATTCACAATCCACTTCGCTACTTGCTCATAACCGAATAACTGCTCCACAGCTTATCGCTTTTCGCAGCCCCGCAAAGGACTTAATTGATCCAGTTAAACCTCAATCACTTCCCATACACTGCATTAGACTTACATCCCGAAATATAAGCTTCATAATTCAACGCACTATCATAACGAGCCAAATGCCCCTGCATAACATACGGATTCCTCACAACTGACGCCACATATCCCCCGGACTTCTTCAGGCAAGTCAGATAAGTCCTCATCAGTAGCTGATAATCCCCAATCTGTTGATTCGAAGCTCCACCATTATTCTTCGCCTGAATGATCTCATTCCGAAGCTGCATAGCAGAATTCCTCAAAGTCATCATATTTGACACCGAAACCCACGCCTGCTTATAGCCCTCGATCGTCGGCCCCGGGATCATTGTACCCGTAACTTTAAAGATCATCTCCGCAATCTCAACATAACAGCTACCAGTATATCCCTTATGAGTCCATACTGTATCCAGAATCTTCGTCAATGACTTCGTCAACATCTTCTTCACATTCTTCATACACCTGTCTGACGCATAATCCACCATCAATGTCTTAAGCGGCTGGTCATAATACTGTTTCAAAAGATCGATTCCCCTCTTCAAAGAAGAATCCGCCTGCAGCCGATAACTCAGTCTGTCAAGACAATCCCGTCCAACCGTAACCAACGTCAGAAAATTCATCAGATAATCCCCTGCACTCATAATAGCATCTGCACTGTTAAAAGTTTTATCAATGGTATCCCACCTGGAAACCCCTTTATCGTTTTTCTTGTAAAACCAATCAAGCATATCATTAAGCTCAGTTCTGCTATACTGCGTCACACCCTCCAGCTTCATAGCCAGCTGATATTTCGTGTCACCATTTTCAAAGAAGTGATCCGAAAGATCTTTTGTATTATGAATGATATCATAAGCCTCTGCCAGAGTATCGTTACCATATGTCAGCATAGAACTCTCCGCAGTTTCCACAATAAGCTCCATAGCCAGACTCTGTTTCAGTTTATCATCTGAAAAATCCGTCCCATACGCCTTATTAAACAGATTACACATCGAATCCGCAAATCCGTTCAGCATATTGGATTTAACCGTAGCCCAATATGTTGAAGTGCCAAAGCCCGAAGTAGCACTGGTATCCGCACTTAACGCATCAAACATCTCACCCTGAAGATCACCTGTAACCTTATCAAAACCGGCATTGTTCAGAAACTCCGGATACTTTCTGAAAAGATCATCCGTTGAAAGCTTCGTATCCACGCTGGAATCAACACCACCACCTGCATTAAAGACCACATTCGCTGTCAGCTTCTCGTTGCCACCTGCGATTTTAATCTGAGTCCATTTATATTTCGGCCCCGCATAATAAACCTTATTAATATTATTGCAGCCTCTGAATGCATTTGCCTCAACACTGGTCACATTGGAATACACCATTACCGTACGGATCTTAGCACAGCCATCAAATGCACTGCTACCGATCTTCTTGGCATTTTTCGAAATATAGACAGAACCTGAAAGCGAGCTACACCCCTTCATCAGACTTGCGGAAATCTCTTTC
Organism: Ruminococcus sp. SR1/5; assembly: GCF_000209835.1. Taxonomy (NCBI): domain Bacteria; kingdom Bacillati; phylum Bacillota; class Clostridia; order Eubacteriales; family Oscillospiraceae; genus Ruminococcus; species Ruminococcus sp. SR1/5. The sequence goes on from NC_021014.1 coordinate 2,708,894, forward strand.
AGACCATCCGGCAGATCAATAGAAGTCAACGATTTACAGCCGGAAAAAGCCTCCGCACCAATAGATACGGTCTTACGGTTAAGAGAAACCGATTTCAGTGCAGTACAATTCTTAAACGCCTTTTTACCAATAGTAAGAACACCCTCTTCTGCGATTACAACCTTCTGTATCTTCTGTCCTTCAAAAACACTGTCCCCAAGTCCTTTTACCCGAACCATTTTCATTCCGATCGTGATCGTCGTAGGAACTGTAACATTCACAGCCTTTCCGGTATATTTCATCAGGATCACTTTTCCATCACTATCCTGTTTAAATACCCAATCACTATTCTGGACTTTTCCCGTCAGATTGATCGTAAATACTCTCTTGGAAGCCAGGTATACCTGATCTGCACTTGTCTTCGTAGTAACCGTCACAACAACTTTGCCCTGGCCTCTCACCATCAGACCTTTGCCGCTTTCATACCATGCCGCTGTTTTTCCGGAATTTGATACTGCGCAGGAATATTTTGCTCCTCCAAGGACAGAAATCCTGATCGGCTGATTAAAATTATCACTGGATATCGTATAGCGGTTCAGGCCACTACTCTTCAAGGCTTTGGAAACCAGTCTGATATTCTGCCGCCCCTGGAAAATAACCTTCATTTTTCCGGATGCAGCTTTATAATGCTTTGTCTCAGCCGCATGGACCGTGATCGTGGCAGCTCCCGGTTTTTTCAGTGTAACCTGCTTTTTCCCCTTCACCACAGCAATACCGGAAAAATTACTGGACAGGCTGATCCTGGCATTCTCTTTCGCTGAAACACTTAAATTCTTTGTTTTTCCATTCTCTGTTGCTGCATAGATCTCATTCACTGCCTTGATCGTCTGCTTTGCCTTCGCAATGGTAAAGCTTCCGTTTTTGCTCTTAGATTTCGCAAAAACCCCTTTACCTTTAATCGTGACAGTAACTTTACCCGGCTCAATATTTTTCCCGGAAGGATAAGAAACCGTATAGTGTGTTTTTCTTTTAAGGTCTGTCCGTAAAACTTCACGGTAACCTTTGGTTTCTGTGGCTTTCCATTCCAAGTACAGTTTTTCACTGTGATCTTTGCCTTCCTCAGATCTGTTTTTGCCCAGTGGGCATACAGCTTCTGATTCCGTTTCAGATTAAATTTTGTTTTTGCGGTAACCTTCTTACCCCCATCCTTAGGAGTCGTATACCAGCCAAGAAAATAGTAATTCTTCCTGGTCGGAGTCGGAAGTTTACCATAGACACTTCCATTTTTTACAGTTTTTGTTTTATCTTTTGACGCAAGCTTCGCATCCTTCGCATTTTTATCAAATGTGATCTTAAAGGTTGTTTTCTCTGTGACTCCCACTGAAACGAACGGTATGGAGAATTTTTTTGCGTAAGCTTCCGCAAAAGAACCTGTAGAACCTTTTATTGCAAAGTCGGATGAAACATTAACAAAAATCGTATCTTCATTCAAATATGTAATATCATTATACCACGCCATTGTTTTTACACTTGGCGGAATCATAACCCATTTCAGTGATTTACAATCCTCAAAAACATACTCATTGATTTTCTCCACAGAGGAAGGTAATGCAAGGTTTTCCAGCTTCTCACACTTGTAAAACGCCTGTTTCCACAAAACTTTAAGTCCGCTGTTGATCACAACTTTCTGCAGATTTATACATCTTCCGAATGCAATATAATCAACATCTGTAACCGTTGAAGGAATCTCTATGGATTCGATTCCCGTACATCGGTAAAACAGTCCCTGTGCAATTTTCTTGATTCCTTTTCCAAAGGTTACCTTTTTCAGATTCACGCAATCTGCAAAAGGGCCGCCCATATCATAGTAATTTCCTGTAGCTCCATTTGTCTCCACACCAGCCGGAATATTTACTTCTGTCAGACTCTGGCAGTTATAGAACACACTTATCCCAAGATACTCCAGGGAATCTGGAAGTACAACATTTTCCAGGCTTGTACAGTTAGCAAAAACATTATCACGGATCGTTTTCAGCGTTTTCGGAAGGTCGCGTTCTGATAATTTCATATTTTTGCAGTTCTGAAAAGCTTCTGAATCAATACCCTCCAGCTTTTTGGAAAGAGTCACCTTTTTTGAGATTTTTTACAGCCAAAAAACGCACTGTACCCGATCCATTTCACACTATCCGGAATCACAATTTCCTCCAGCCCTATATCACCGGAGGGTGCATAAAAAATCCCTCTTGGAACTTCCTCCATTCCGTTGTCCAAAGTCACATTTTTCAGATTTTTACAGCCATAAAAGGGACCTGGCCACTGCCGGTTCGCCGCTGTGGTATCATGGGTCTTCATTTTTGGTGGGATGTTGATCGTCGTAAGACCTGTACAATCTCCGAAAGCTCCTACATCCAGAAATTTCAGCGTAGATGGAAGCTTCACGGAAGTCAACCTCTCACTGTAGGAAAACGCTCCATTATAAATATTTTCCAGGCCTTCCGGAAGAATCACTTCCGTAAGTGCAGAACAACTCCGAAACGCATATGCCTCGATATTTTTTACAGTATCCGGAACAACGATCTTTCTCACACCAGGACACTGCAAAAATAATCCCTTGGCGATCTTTGTGATCCCTTTCCCAAAAGTGACCGTCGTCAGACCTGCATCTCCCGCAAAAATTCCCGGATACGCCGGACTCTCACCCACATAACCATGTGTGACCATCGATGCAGGGATATGGATACGGGTAAGACTTGTACATCGCTCGAATGCACCTGCTTCTACCACCACCCCATTATCAGGAATGCGGATGGAAGAAAGGGATGTACAACCGGAAAAAGCTCCTCGTCCGATCTCTTTTACAGAATCCGGAATATTCAGACTTGTCATATTAATACAGTCTGAAAATGCCCCGGTATCGATCCGTACAACCGGCTTGCCATTGATCGAAGATGGAATGTTTCCATTCACATAAGCGCATCTGTCACTTTTTATCTTATTGTTATTCTTATCATAATGGTCATCGTTAATGACCGCTTTGATCGTAACCTCACCTTTTTCATTGGAAGCACAGCGCAGTCCGTTCCATTCAAATCCTGCATTATCCGCACCTCCAGATAATGCATCTTCACTGCCATCCTCAAGCTGAGCTTCTTCCACTTCCGCAGATCCAGGATCTTCTGCCAGACTTTCCGGCTCCTCTTCCAGCTCCGGTTCCTCTTCCAATTCCGGATCTGTTTCCGGTTCTGTTTCCAGTTCCGTAGAAATATCCGCTTCATTCACACCGGACTCTGTCATTTCTGATCCGTCTTCTCCGGGATCATCAACCAGTTCTGCCTCAGAAACATTTGTCTCATCGGATGGCAACTCCTCCTCTGCATCCGTCAATTCCTCAGCACCGTTTTCCTCAGTTGGCTGCAGTTCCTCTTCCACTGCCTGTTCCACACTCTCTTCTGCTGAAAAATCAGCTGCACTGACCAGCATTCCCGAATCCAGGCTGCCAGCCAGAAGCGTCATTGTCAGCATCAATGCCAGTTTTCTTTTCATACCCAATCCTCCCTAATAAAATATAAAACAGCCATATTTTATTACTGCTTATTATCCTGATTTTCTTTCTGATTCTTTTCTTTTTTCTGAGCAGTACTGTCGGACTCTGCAGAATCTCCCTGCATGATCTTATTCAGTTCCTGGATCATCTCTTCATCCTTCAAACGGAATTTTACCTCTACACGTCTGGACGCATCCTTATCTACATTTCCATCTGCATCCAGAACCGGATCTGACATGGAATGCCCATTCACTGTCAGACAATCCTTCAGTTCCTGAACCTGTGAATCCTTCAGAAAATCACTCTTAATATCCAAAAGATACTGCGCTACCGCCAGAGACCTCTTCTGTGACAGCTCCAGGTTATAACTGTAATCTCCGTCTGTATCCGTATAACCATCAATAATGATCTCGCCAAGATATTTCTTATAGGAATCATCCAGCAATACCTTACAATATGTCGGCAGCACCATAGACAATGTCATCTTACCGGAATCGGTAAGCTCTGCCTGATCATAATCAAACATAACATTGGCATTCAGCGTCAGCGCACCTGTCTGTGGATCAATATCCACATTGAGGTTCTTTTTTTCAAATTCCTTCTGCAAAGCTTCCACAACCTCAGCTTTCACGCCGATGATCTTGTCAATCTTCTCCTGTTGCTCTTCCAGAAGCTCTGTTTTTTCATCCAGCGCAGACTGCTGCTCTTTCAATGTATCCTGTTGGCTGGAAAGCTTCTTTTTCTGAGAGGCCAGCTTTTTCTGCTGCGCCTCAAGCGTTTCCTGCTGTTTGGCAAGCTTCTCCGCCAGAGAAGACAATTCTTCATCCTGAGATTTGATCTGCTTGTCCTTGGACTTGATCTGCTCATCCTGGCTCTTTAATGTCCCCGCCTGCTCATCCAGCGCATTCTGTTTTTCCAGAAGCTCTTCTGTATATTTTTCCTGAAGAGTGATTTTTTCATCCCGTTCCTTCAGACTGTCCTGATAGCTCTTCTGTGCCTGAAAAAGTGTCACACACATGATCAGAACAAAAAGCAGCAAAACTCCTGCCATCATATCCGAATAAGAACGCCAGACATTAAACCCATGCTCCTCCGGCTTTCTTTTTTGCGCATTGACAATTCCTCTCTTATTTAAATAAACCAAAACGGCTTTTCTGTGCTGCCTTCGTTGCCTCACGGATACTGCGCTCGATCTCATCCAGCAGCGCTTCCTGTCTTGCACCCTGTCCTTCCAGAAGATCCTCCAGACCCGTCAGCTTATCCTTAAGTTCCTGGATACCGGCATTGCTTCCATAACCCCAGGGCTGTCCGGCGATCAGATGGATATCACGGTTATTTTTTGCCGTCTTGATCTCAGAAAGAAGCCTGCGTACCTCATCCAGAACACTATTGACCATCTTCTGGCTCTCAGTAAATTCTTTCACTCTGGCTTCAAAATCTTCGATCATCTTCTTATCTTCACGAAGAAGCTCCTCGCTGATCCTATTGGAATCCGCAACTGCTTTCATCCCTTCTGCAGCACTGTCCACATACTGGCGCATAGATGCATTGCAGGTTTTCCAGAGATCTGCGGATTCTTTTTCATTTTCATGCATATGCCGGGCAAACTTTTCGTAATCCTGTTTCTGTAGCTGCTGGATCATCTGATTATCCCGGATAATACGATCTGCAGTCTTCATATAACTGCTCTGCATCTCATCGATTTCCTTAATGGCATCCTTCATGGCACGTTCCTGCTTCGTAAAGGTTTCACTCAGCTGACTGCTCATGGTCTTGTACAATTCTGATGTATATTCTGTATTCTCCTTCTGCACCTTCTTAAGTTCTGCCAGAGCATCATTAAAATCTTCAAACTGCATCTGAAAGGAACCATGCATCTCGCTTAAAAACGTATCCAGGATCTCCCGGATCGCATCCTGCTGCCCTTTTGTCACAGATGCGGTAAGAACATCCAGAGAATCATTCATCTTCTGAAAAGTAGGTGTGATCACTTTCTCAAAGCTATCTGCCATCTGCACAGAAAACTGTTCCGCCATCTGTTTCATGGCTTCTGTCTGTGTCTTCTGGCTGGAAACAAGGAGATTCCAGGACTCATTCTCCGCAGTAGGAAGCACCAGTGCGTGAAAACGATCCAGAAAATCCTGCATCGCCTGGGACATCGCAGAATATCCGCTTTTCATCCCAAATGTGTACACAACAGAAAGTGCAACTCCATAAATGGAAGTCAGAAACGCAACTTTGATACCATCTACAAGAGCGGATACAGAGCTTGTCATCACTTCATAATCTGTGGGCTGGAAGTTCTTAAGTCCCCACACAAGACCGATAAATGTTCCAAGGATACCAAGGCTTGTAAAAATGTCCGGAGCCATCTCAAGGAGTCTCTTGTGGATATGTACATCTACATCCTCAATATTCACAAAATCCTCTACTTCAGCGATCCCTTCTTCCGTTCTGCTGATACTGTCAACAAAATCATCCATCTTTTTGTCGAGATAGCGGTCACCGAAAATCCCTCGCAGCTGCCCAATCTCTTCTTTTCTGGCTCTTCCCGGAAGCTGAAACACTTCTGTGATCTCACCAGCGCCATGCTTCAGTGCTCTTGACAGGTTATCCATCCGATATAAACCTGCAAAAAGCCCCACTGCGTATATGATCAGCATAAGTCCCAGAAATGTAAAATTATAAAGCAACACATTCCCTGAGCCTTTTCCAACATAAGCAGTCAGGGTTGCCGCGGCCACTGTTACTGCCAGAAACAGCACTGTATTCATAAACTTTTTTCCCATAATATGCCTCCCCTGTCTTTATTTTTGAAAAAAGTTACTCTTTTGTTCCCATACTATCATAACATCTTCCCTAAAACAACCAGAAAGGACAATTCCTTCGCCAAAAGAATTGTCCTTTCGTCTTTTTTCTATTTATACTTTTATTTATACTTTTATACGGCAGGCTGCATCATCGCTGATCAGGATCCTGCGTCCGCAAACACCTACGATCACTCCGCCAAGTATCCTGCTTATGATCTGTACGGTCTTTCCTTCACTGACATCATATTGCCTGATCTGTTCCATAGTCTCCGGCATTCCGGTCATCCACTTGATCGTGTAGCTTTCCCCTGCTTTTGTCTCATTTAATGACTGCATATACTCACCCCATTCCATATATCACATCACTATCAGTAATTATCCTCTATCCGTAGGCGGATATTTGCAATCCGCACTTGGTTAAATGATTTCATATAATTCCAACACAATTCTGCATCTTTATATGATTAGTAAAGTTTAACTTTTATTTTCTGAATCATTCATTATTTTATATATTTTATCTCATTTTATCTCAATTAGTCAATCATAACCTGTGAAATTCCACCAATAAAAACAAGCAAAAAAGAAACGCAGAACAGCCATTACAGTTATTCTGCGTTTCTCATTATTTTCTATGCATAAACTCTATCTTCTTCCAGAAGCGTTGTCTTTCCATTCTTTACTTCCACAAGATTAACACAGCAGTTTGGCGGCACGGAGCCTCTCCAGAAATTCTCCGGATCAGGATCTACATTCTGAAGAAGAGCACGGACTGCACATCCATGAGAGGCAACAAGAATTGTTTTATCCGCAAGAGTCGGATCTGATGTTATTTCATCCCAGAAATCCTTTGTCCTAGCGATCACATCAAAAATATCCTCGCCCTTTTCCGGTCGTTTAAAATTTACCGGATCACGGAAAAAAGTCTCGATCTGCGGATCGATATAATTGCCATCTGCATCTCTTACCTGATCACCCTCCAGCACGCCAAAATCGATCTCCTGGATCCGCTTATCCGGTATGATCGGAACGTCACGTTTCCCCAGAACACATTCTGCTGTCTGTTTTGCCCTTGAGAGCGGACTTGTAAAACAGATATCAAACCTCACATTACGGAGAGCTTCTCCGGTTTTTTCCGCAAGAAGGATCCCTTCCTTCGCAAGCGGTACATCCGCTGCACCCTGAAGCTTTTTTAATTTATTCCACTCAGTCAGGCCATGTCTTACAATGTAGATCAGCATCAGCTTCTCAGCTCGATTCCAAGTCCGTTAAGACCATTCATGATCTTTTTCATTGCTGCGGAGATCTCGTTTTCACCAAGAGTCTTGTCATGGGCACGGAATACCAGAGAATAAGCCATGGATTTGAAACCTTTCTCAATCTGTGCACCCTCGTAGATATCGAACAGCTGATAACTCTCAAGAATATTTCCGCCTCTCTGATCAAAAATCTCCTCAATCTGTCCTGCGAGAACTGCATGGGGAACTACAAGGCTCAGGTCACGAGTTACAGCCGGATATTTGGCAATTCCTGTATATTTGTGGTTGAAACCAGCAAATTCCAGAACATCCAGAATGTCGATCACTGCGATATATGCTTTTTCTCCGATAGAGTAATTATCTGCAACAGCCGGATGAACCTCACCTAAGTATCCAACTACCTTACCCTCGTAGATCATGTTAGCCTGTCTTCCCGGATGAAGGAATGGTTTTCCGCTGTTTGGATCGTAGGTAACCTTTTTCTTCATTCCGATCTTCTCGAAGAACTCCTCGCATACACCCTTCATATCAAAGAAATCGCCTTTTCCGTACATTCCAAGTGTAAACATGGTACGCTCATCCGGAAGCTCTGTAACCGGAAGGGACTTCGGAAGATAGATATTTCCAAGCTCGTAAAGACGAACATCTTTATTACGTCTGTTATAGTTTGTGGAAAGGGATGCCAGCATACCGTTCAGTGTGCTTGTACGCATGATACTGTAGTCCTCTCCAAGAGGATTGCTGATGGTGATGACTTTACGAAGATCACTGTCCTCAGGAATACAAAGCTTGTCAAATACCTTCGGGCTTTCGAAAGAATAGGACATTCCCTCTGAGAATCCGCAGTATTCTGCGATATCTCTTGCAACCTCCTGGATACGAAGCTTAAATGGCAGCTTACCTGTAGTAGCCTCTCCTGTAGGAAGTGTCATCGGGATCTTATCATAGCCATAGAATCTTGCAACCTCCTCTGCAACATCTGCATTACAGTGGATATCCTGACGGAATGTCGGTGCAACGATCTCGTCTGTTTTTTCATCATAAGCCAGTTCTACACGTCCAAGATAATCGATCATCTCTTCTTTTGTAAGGCTGGTTCCAAGAAGCTTGTTGATCTTCTCAGGCTCAAATTTTACTCTGGATGGCTCTCTTGTCTCGCTGCAGACATCAACCATTCCGCCTACAACCTCACCTGCACCAAGCTCTTCCATCAGCTGGCATGCACGGTCAATTGCAGCCTGTGCATTGTTCGGGTCAAGACCCTTCTCAAATTTACCGGATGCATCTGTACGAAGTCCGATTCTCTTGGAAGAAAGACGGATGCTGGTTCCATCGAAGCACGCCGCCTCAAAAAGAACCGTTTTTACATCGTCTGTGATCATGGAATTCTCTCCACCCATGATACCTGCGATGCCGACAGCCTTCTCACCGTCACAGATCATCAGAACGTTCTCATCCATGATACGCTCCTGGCCATCCAGTGTGACGAATTTCTCATCTTTTCCTGCACGGCGTACAACGATCTCCTGATTTGCGATGGTATCCAGATCATATGCATGCATTGGCTGTCCAAACTCTTCCATTACATAGTTTGTGATATCAACCAGGTTGTTGATCGGGCGGATTCCATTGGAAGCCAGACATCTCTGCATCCACTTCGGGGACGGACCGATCTTGACATTTTTTACAACTCTTGCACAGTAACGCGGGCAAAGCTCCGGATCCTCTACAGTAACCTTTACATAATCGGAAGCTTTCTCATCATTTTCCTTAACCTCTACAATCGGCGGGCAGAATTTCTTCTGGAAGGTTGCTGCTGCCTCTCTTGCGATTCCAAGAACACCGTAGCAGTCTACACGGTTGGAAGTGATCTCATACTCAAATACCACATCGTCAAGGCCAAGTGCCTTAACAGCGCTCTCACCCACAACTGCGTCCTCAGGAAAAATATAGATTCCGTATTCCGGTGCTTCCGGATACATTTCTCTGGTGCTTCCAAGTTCCTCGATAGAGCACATCATACCAAAGGACTCAACGCCACGGAGTTTGCCTTTTTTGATCTTGATCCCTCCGGGAGTCATTTTTCCATCATGGCCGCCTGCAACACGTCCGCCATCAAGAACAACCGGAACCTTATCTCCTTCTTTTACATTTGGAGCGCCTGTTACGATCTGCACACTCTCAGTTCCGATATTTACCTGGCAGATAATCAGCTTATCTGCATCCGGATGCTTCTCGATCTTATCGATCTGGCCGATCACGATCTTATCGAGATCTGCATCCAGCTCTGTAAAGCCCTCTACCTTTGTGCCTGTTAAGGTCATGGCATCTGTATATTCCTGTGCCGTTACATCCAGATCCGGCACATATGTTTTAATCCAAGATAATGAAGTATTCATTTTGGTTGTCCCTTCTTTTTTCTATATTTACTGTCAGACGGATACTCATGATCCGTGTTCACTGTTTTAGAACTGTTTCAGGAATCTGCTGTCGTTCTCATAGAGAAGACGCATATCATCGATCTCATATTTCAGAAGTGCGATACGCTCCAGACCTACACCAAAGGCAAATCCTGTATACTCATCCGGATCGATCCCACACATACGGAGAACATTCGGATGAACCATACCACAGCCAAGGATTTCGATCCAGCCGGAACCTTTACAGAAACGGCAGCCTTTTCCGCCGCATTTGAAACAGGAAACATCAACCTCAGCGCTCGGCTCTGTGAACGGGAAATGATGCGGACGGAATTTGGTCTTTGTCTCCGGTCCGAACAGCTCTTTTGCAAACTCCTGAAGGGTTCCCTTAAGATCTGCAAACGTAACATTCTTATCAATAACAAGGCCCTCGATCTGATGGAAGGAAGGTGAATGTGTTGCATCTACCTCGTCAGAACGGAATACACGGCCAGGTGCGATCATACGGATCGGAAGCTTACCTTTTTCCATCTCACGTGCCTGCACCGGTGATGTCTGGGAACGGAGCAGAATGGAATCATTGATAAAGAATGTATCCTGCTCATCTCTTGCCGGATGATCCTCCGGAATATTCAGCTTTGTAAAGTTGTAGTCCGCATACTCAACCTCCGGACCTTCCACAACCTCATAGCCCATTCCGATGAAAATACGCTCAACCTCTTCCAGAGCAATAGTATTCGGATGGCGATGACCGATCTTCGCTTTCTTTGCAGGAAGTGTTACATCGATCACTTCTGCCTTCATTTTTTCCTCACGGACCTTCTCCTCGAAATCCTTTTTGGAGGCTTCCAGAAGTTCTTCGATCTTAGCTCTTGTCTCATTGACAAGCTGTCCAACCTTCGGACGCTCTTCCGGAGCAACATCCTTCATACCTTTTAAGATTGCAGTAAGCTCACCTTTTTTTCCAAGATATGCAACACGCACATCATTCAGCTTATCCAGGCCCTCGGATTCCTCGATCCGTTTTCTGGCATTTTCAGCCAGTTCCTGAAGTCTTTCTTTCATATCCATGGTCTATTTCTCCTTTAATTAAAATGATCAAATGATCCGCCGCCCACCCCGAAGTTCCAGATATGGGCAATAAAAAAACCGTCCCTTATAAAAGGGACGGAATATCCGCGGTACCACCCAGTTTCCCATGAAAAGATCACGGGCACCTCTTATCTGCTTAACGCGCAGCTTACGTCATCTCCTACTGTTACTTCAGAGAGGAAGCTCCGGTGGGAAATTCAAGAACCATCTGAACCCGGGGAAGCTTACAGCCGGTGACTTCCCTTCTCTGTGAGAAAATGATCCTCTATAAACACCTTCACAGCTTTTCTGTCTTTTAATACTATGCCACAAGGTCTGCCTTCTGTCAAGCGCAAAGTCAGGATTCTTTGGAACTGTTTTTTTCATTTTCTTTCTTGGAAAGAAGTGTTTTTACAGATCTCTGGGCCTTTCGGAATTCATTTTCGAAGTAGGCATTGATCTCCGCCCCGTAAAGAAGCAGGTTCATACACACATACAGCCACAGCATTACCATGATCAGCGCAGTCAGACTTCCGTACATATTTCCAAAATTCGGAAAAAATTCAAAATACAGGGAAAATCCATAGGAAAATATCATCCATGCCACTGCGATCATAAATGCACCCGGAAGCTGGCTTTTAAAGGTTGCCTTTCGGTTTGGAAGCACTTTATAAAGGACCAGAAACACTGCAAACAGCACGGCAAATACAAGCAATGTCCTGGCCCCTATAACCTTGGCCAGCAGCCTCCCGAGAATCGGAATGGTTCTCTGTGCAGCTACTTGGATTCGATTACCAAGAACCAGGACCAGAAGAGTGACAATGATCGCCAGCACAAACAACAGCATATAAAAAACCGAATAGATTCGGGTCATCAGCCAGTTTCGGGTTTCCTTTACATGATAAATGGTATTTAAGCCATTGGTGATCGCCTGCATTCCCTTTCCGGACGCCCAGAGCGCCATCAGCGCAGACAACGGCACGATGGCTGTACTTCTTTTGTATACTTCTACCACAATGCTCAGCACAAAGGTCTGCAGATTTCCGGGCACAAACCCGATGATGGCATCCCTGACAACATTATAGCTTAACGGTGTATAACGGATCAGCGTTGTAAGAAACAGTATAAACGGAATAAAAGACATGATCAGAAAATACGCTGCCTGGGCCGCATATGCACTGACATGATCTCCGTTTGCCCTGCGCACAAATCCCAGCATGAGCTGGATTATATTTTTCTTTTCCTCGTCCATGCTGACCTCCCTCAGGTTTCTTTTTTCACCAGGAAAAACGTTCAAATCCGATCTTATCCTGGATTTCCGGAAAAAGCTTTACTTCCGGCTGCAGGCTCTTATGTTCACCTATCATCTTTTCCATCCATACCATATTATACCAACGGTTAAACTTATAGCCGCATCTGTGGAACTCTCCCACACGCTTATAGCCGAAATGCTTATGAAAATCCACACTGGCACTGGTCAGGTATTCATCATCTTTTGGTGCAACTGCAATGCAGGCGTTCAGGTTCAGAATTCCCATCTCTGCAAGAAGACTCTCCAAGGCTCGATAGAGTCTGCCTCCTGCACCGCTGCCCCGCCGGTCATGTCTCACATAAACAGACATCTCAGCACACCAGCCATAAGCAGCCCTCGGGTGAAACGCCGAACCATAGGCATATCCCAGGATCTCTCCCTTCTCTTCTGCCACAATATACGGATATTTCACCTTTATATCATGGATTCGCTGCGTAAACTCTTCTATGGAAGGTGTTTCGTATTCAAATGTGATCGCAGTTTTTTCTACGTAGTAGGAATAAATCTCTAAAAGTGTTGCTGCATCCTTCTCTTCTGCCACACGTATCTGCATTGCCTTCTCGCACCTCTTTTATTTCTGTTTGTCTGTTATTTCACAAAGAAACGGTAAACCGTTTCAGAGCTGTACTCTTCACCGGGAAGCAGGATCGGAGAATGGAAATCCTCTACATTGACTGCATTTGGCTCCACCTGTGTCTCCAGGCAGAATCCATAACGTTCATGATAAACATGACCGTTCTTTCCCTTCTCATCCTTAACAAAATTGCCTGCATAGAACTGCACACATGGGCAGTCGGAGGAAACCTCCATACCGATACCGGATTCCTTACAGTATGCAGTAGCGATCGAACGGACATTGCCCTTTGCATAATTATCGGTTACATAGTTATGGTCATAACCGCCTGTGAACTTCAGCTGTTCAAAATCCGCCTCAATGTCTCTGCCGATCGGTTTAGAAACATTGAAATCCATCGGCGTTCCCGCCACCGGTGCATATTCACCGGTAGGAATGGACTGGCTGTCCTTTACCGGAGTAAAATACTTCGCATGAATACATACTTCCTGATCAAGCACATCTCCGCTGCCTTCTCCGTTCAGATTAAAATAAGAATGGTTGGTCATATTGGCAACGGTAGCTGCATCAGAGCGTCCTCTGTAAAAAATCTTCAGTTCGTTTTCCTCTGTGAATTCATATTTCACAACAATGGAAAATTCTCCCGGAAATCCGTTCTCTCCATCCGGACTGATGCGGAAGAAATCCACGCTGTTCTTCTCCTGGGAAATTTCTTTTACCTCCCACAGCTTTTTCTCAAAGCCATCCGGACCGCTGTGAAGATTGTTATGATTCTCATTCTCTGCAAGAACCACTTCTTTATCATCAATAAAAAATCTGGAATTCTCGATACGGTTTCCACTTCTTCCAATGATCGCACCGAAAAAGCATCCATTAATCTCATATCCCCGGATATCGTCATATCCAAGGACCACATCCTTCAGATCTCCCTTCTTATCCGGAACACATATCTTCACCAGGATCGCACCATACTGAAGCACTTCAGCATAGGCACCTTTTTTATTCTCAAGATGATAGATTTTTACTTCTTCCCCTGTAGGAAGTGTCCCAAATTTCCTTTCAGAAACACTCATGCTGTAATTCCTCCCATATATGAAAAAAGAGCCACTAACCGGCTCTATGTCTTTAACCGATTAATCCCGGGATGCCGTTCCCTTATTTTTGACGCCTAGCAGATGCTAGGTGGGTATCCTCAACAGTGTCTTCTGCCTACCACGACGTGAGGTCTGACATCCAACCTGCGATTTTGGATTCCCAAAATGTCAATGTAGGTTCAAAAAGAAAAGGGGGATCGAACATTCCAGGATTCGGTTTTCGTTGTTTTTATTATAAACCAGTATTTGTGCTTTTTCAACAGAAAATACATTTTCTTACTGATTTTATTATCAATTATTATTTGATCTTAAGGATATCCTTTACTGCTGCCGGCATATCCACTGCATCTACCACCCTGTCATGAAGAACCGGGGCAGTACGGATTTCTTCAACTGCACGTGGAACAGGTACTCCGGAAAGCGCACTTAATGCGTCTACAAGGCCAAAATCATCCAGATCTTTATGCTTCTCACCAAGTGCTTCCATAACACTTCTTGTGAATTTATACGGACTTGCAGTAGAGGCGATCACTGTCGGAAGATGATCCGCTGTCTCACTTACATACTTCTTATATACGCCGGCTGCAACTGCAGTATGCGTATCGATCACATAATTGCTGTTTTTGTAGATATCACTGATGGCCTGTGCAGTCTCATCTTCACTGCAGAAATTACCATAAAAATCAACAAGCTGTGCTTTCATCTCGTCAGTAATGGTATATTCGCCGCCCTCACTTAAGGATTTCATAAGCTCTGCACATTTTTCAGCATTTTCTCCGGTAAGACGATAGATCAGTCTTTCCAGATTGCTGGAGATCAGGATATCCATGGAAGGAGATGTCGTAAGGATGAAATCTCTTTTTCTGTCATAGGTTCCTGTGCGGAAGAAATCATAAAGAACACGGTTCTCATTCGATGCACAGATCAGCTTGTGGATCGGAAGTCCCATCTGTTTCGCATAGTATGCAGCAAGGATATTTCCGAAGTTTCCGGTAGGAACTACCACATTGATCTCCTGTCCGTCTTTGATCCTGCCGTCGCGTACCAGTGATGCGTAGGCATATACATAATATACGATCTGAGGAACAAGACGACCGATGTTGATAGAGTTTGCAGAAGAAAACTGGAAGCCTGCCTGATCCAGCTCTGCTGCCAGCTCATGATCATTGAACATCTTCTTAACTGCAGTCTGGGCATCATCAAAGTTACCGGTAATACCTACCACATAAGTGTTGGCACCCTTCTGAGTTACCATCTGTTTCTCCTGGATCGGGCTGACACCATGCTTCGGATAAAATACAATGATCTTCGTTCCCGGCACATCTACAAAGCCTGCCATGGCAGCTTTACCGGTATCTCCTGATGTTGCGGTAAGGATCACGATCTCATTCTTAACATTATTCTTCTTCGCTGCAGTTGTCATCAGATGCGGAAGAATGGAAAGTGCCATATCCTTAAATGCAATGGTCGCGCCATGGAACAGTTCCAGGAAATATGCCCCATCCGCTTCATGAAGAGGCGCGATCTTTTCTGTATCAAATTTGCTGTCGTATGCTTTGTTGATACAGTTCTTAAGCTCATCCTCGGTAAAATCTGTAAGGAAACGGCTCATTACCTCATATGCTGTCTCCTGGTAGGTCATCTGTGCCAGCTTGTCCATTGGTACATCCAGCTGTGGAATGCTTTCAGGCACGAACAGTCCGCCGTCCTCAGAAAGGCCCTTAAGTATGGCCATAGACGCTGTAACTGCCTGCTCTTTTCCTCTGGTGCTCTTGTACAATACCTGCATTGGTGTTCCGCCTTTCTATTGTAAGATATTCGTTTTCTTTTCAACGTTATCACATTATAGCATGGAATTATGGAAAATACCACCACTTTTAAAAAAGAATCTGTATTGCCCAATCCCACCCTGTGATCAGACAGATATTCACAGCTTTCGGATAAAAAGAAACCGCCGGCCTGTTTCTGCCGGCGGTTGGTTCCTTCTGTACTGCATCAGTTCTTCCTATTTATATGTATAAAATTCATGGACCCCGTATTTAAAGAGCCTCTTCAGGTCCTTTTCAAACCATTTCACATTATGTTCCTCTGCTGCAGATTTCTGGATAAAGAACAGTGCACCTTCAGAATAATCAGTACCCTTCAGCGCCTGCTTGACCGCTTCCCTTGTTTCATCGGAAACTGCAACTTCATTGATCCTGCCATCATAGGTCGGTGAAAACTGCGGAACGCCGTCACTGTTATCCCAGACAACCTCTGTCACCGTATTCGGAAAATCTTCGCTTTTTACACGGTTCATGATGACGTTGGCCACCAGAACACGGCCCTTGATATCTTCACTTCCTGCTTCTGCCTCCACGATCCTCAGAAGTGTATCATAGTCTTCATCTGACATCAGTGTGGGATTTTCTGCCAGTGTGATCGACCTTGCATCAAGTTCATTTACTTTGTTTTCCATAGAGGAGCTTACATTAAGATCTGCAGCAGTATTGGTTACTTTCTGTACTCTCTGGCCTACGATCACCTGCTCACAGGAACTTCCGATCCTTGTAACCGTGCTTCCGGATAATGGTGTATCCGTAACTCCTGAAACCACACCTGCGATCCCGGTAGGAACAGCAACCTCTTCATAGGGAGAGCCCTCTCCTCCATCCGAAGCTGCATAAACCTTGCCACCCTCACTTTCTGCAAATGTCCTTGTCCCCAGAGAAATAACCATCGCCAAAACTGCACATAATGTCAGCACTGCAAAACTGCGCGCGGAATTTCCTCCGGTTTTTCCATTTCTACGTTCATCCTGCACTCCGTCAGCCTCGCGTAAATCTTTCTCAACTTTCATAATCTCATTCCTTGCGTTTCATTTTCTGTAACAGCCCATAATCCTCCGATGCGACATCACAGCCCCCATTATCATCGCTTCCCGGATAAATACGGATCATTACGATTTCCTTTACATGTTTGTAACATTTTTGTAATGTATGGGAAAATTATATTTAATAATATTGAATATGTCAAGCTTTTTCCCGTATTTAACGCTTCAACGGCGGTATTTGTGTTTTATCCACACCTTATCCACATGTATTCCACATAAAATCCACATAAAACCGCAGAGTTATCCACACTCATGCCGTATTTCATTTCAGAAAAAAAAGGCAGATAGCGTCTCTATCTCCGTCCAATGTTGTACACCCACTTTCCGGAAATCGTACTTCTATCTGCCTGTTTATCCTTTTTCAGAACAGTTTTTTCCTCTGTTATTTACAGATTTGATTATAATATTTTGTTTTCAGTCAGTCAAGGATTTTTGCTCGACCAGATCCGACGCCTTATGCAAAACGGCACAATGCCTGCACGAAAAGTGTCGCATAAACGCACAGATCGATACTCCAAGCTCCCAGAAACAGTCCCCATGGTGTTTCCCCGGCTCCTTCGGCAAACCGTTTGGGCTTCAGCGCAAGGATCAGCGGAAAAAGAAGCGGCAGAAAATACCGTCCCTGCACGCCCAGGATCTTATCGTAGCCATAGGCTGTCCACTGTCCATATAACGTTACAAAGATCAGCGCAAATACCAGGAGACTGACTCCTCCCAGAATGCCCTTTGCCGGAAAATCCAGACGGATTCCCGATATATCATCATTCCCGGAAACCTGAAGGACCAGGATCAAAAGATATCCCATTGCCAGCAGGGCACAGACAGGAATGTTCAGCCATCCAAGATTACTTCCTATCATTTCTGTAAGATAGGTCACACCAAAATTATCCAGGCTCCGCACAAAAGTCAGGACAAAGGCAGCCGGATCCTTCAGGATCCCCACAAGCTGTGCAGCTGTATCCACACCTGGCTGTGACTCACAGAGATATCGGGATGCAATGACCAGCCAGCCGAAACTTAAGATCAGGATCACAGCTCCTGCACAGACCACATGAAACCAGTAATTTTTTCTGCTTTTAAACCGTTCTTTCGGGATCAGGAACAGGAGCAGGCAAAACGGCATGTAAACCACTTTGCAAAGACACAGGAATCCGGTCAGCACGTACATCCATATCAGCTGTCTTCTACTCATCACTTCTTTTTGTTTATATCGCATAGCCAGTACAAAGGCAGCCAGAGCAACCGTCAGAGCCAGGGCCAGGGCATCTGCTGACATGGAATTTGCTGACTGGATATTCACAGGTACCAGCCCCAGAAGTACGAGGAAATTTTTCCCAACAGGCGTCAGACGAATGGCAAAGAAAAAGAACAGTCCAAACATAAGCATATTGGCGATCCTTCCCGCATAGGCAAGAACCATCGGCCGGTCCGTAAACAGATCTGCAATGCGGATCCCTACTGCCTGGGGAAGATACGAAGTAGGTGCATACAAGGCTGTATTTCCAAATCCGTAAAACTGTGTTTTTTCCCGGTCGATACGCTGATCTGCATTCTCTCCGATATCCCATAATGATACATGATCCTTGGCGGAAAATTCCGGAACCAGACCACTGTTAAACGTCCTTCCATATGAGAATAAGTCGTTTCCTCCGTTGCCTTCCGACGTCAGATATCCTCTGGAAACCTCATAGCTTCTCAAATAATGGCTGTACTCATCCGGCGAATTAAAGGCCGGAACCGCCGCCAGCGTACAGATACTCATAAAAATATAAACAACGGCAAACACCACTTCTGCCCGGAGCTGTCTGCGTTTCAGAAATGCAAAGATCACCAGCATCACAGCTACCGCCGCTCCAATCACCAGAAACACCAGTGATTTTGGAAATGGCCTGGAAATGATCCGATAGGCAAGTGTCTGTGTATCATCCTTCTGGCTCACCAGCCCTGCAGCCACTCCGGTATCCCCTTTTGCGCCATCTAAAACAATCCGGAATTTCTGCCCCTTACATTCCGTAAGCTTCTGGTCAAGCCGGAAGTACGTGGTATCCCCCGACGATATGGTCAGTCTGCTGGCCTGCCAGCTCTGGATCTCCCTTTCATTCTGATACAGCGTTACCTGAAACGTTCCAGCAACCGATGCACTCTCTGTAGAAAGAAAAAGCTCCACACCGGACAGACGGTTCGTTTTGCAGGTAAACTCCTCTTCAAAGCTTCCTCCCGCACCGATCATAGACCAGGTATCCGGTCTTGCCTGCTGCTTTACATTTCCGAGGATCTCCGAATCACTAAGCAGATATGCGGAAAAGATCAGGATCATTCCCCATATCAGCAGATATTTCAGAGCGTTTTTCAGCTCTGCAGACAGGCTGTATGAGCTCCTGTTTTTTTCTTATTTTTCATAATATCCCTCTTACTCACTGTTATTTTCACATTCCGCACTATTATAGCATCTGCACGGCAAAAAAGAAGCTGCGTTTTATGGCAGCTTCTCATTTTTTTGTAAACCTATCCGGAACCGGATGCTTATCGATTGTTGATCGCAGTTACCAGTGCATCAATAGAGGCACGGATGATATCCTGATCAACACCCGCTCCCCAGGCAAGCGTTCCATCCGGTTTACGGATTCCCACATAAGCGATAGCCTTGGAGGAAGAACTCTGCTCCAGAGCATGCTCCTGATAAGTCTCCAGTGTGTATTTCAGTTCGTAAGCTTTCTTCAGTGCATTGCTTACCGCATCCAGACGACCATTTCCGGAAGCCTCTGTAACGATGGTTTTTCCACGGAATGTAGAAGTAACCCGTGTTACGATGCCGTCTTCCTTCTGCTGGAAATGAACCTCACTGATGCTGTATGGTTCAACCACATTTTCGAAGGTAGATTTGAACAGACTGAAGATCTCGTCCGGATGAAGCTCTTTGTGCTTGTGATCGGACACTGCTTTGGCTGCATAGCCCATAGCCTCGCGCATTTTCGGAGGAAGGTTCAGGCCAAACTTTGTCTCCAGTATATAGCCTACACCGCCCTTTCCGGACTGGCTGTTGATACGGATAACATCTGCGTCGTAGTTTCTTCCCACATCTGTCGGATCGATCGGCAGATACGGAACAGTCCAGTGCTCCAGATCTCCGTTCTCTCTCCAGTGCATACCCTTTGCGATGGCATCCTGATGCGATCCGGAAAATGCAGCAAATACAAGAGCTCCACTGTACGGACTTCTTTCATAGATCTGCATTCCGGTACATTTCTCATAAACCTCACAAATATGCGGCATATCAGAAAAATCAATCTTCGGGTCCACACCCTGGGAATACATATTCATACCAAGCGTTACAATATCCACATTACCGGTACGCTCACCATTTCCGAACAAAGTTCCCTCAATTCGGTCAGCGCCTGCAAGAAGACCCATCTCGGAGTCTGCAACGCCACATCCACGATCATTGTGCGGATGAAGAGAAACGATCACGTTTTCACGGTATTTCAGATTATCACACATGTATTCCACCTGACTTGCATACACATGCGGCATAGAATGCTCAACCGTAACAGGCAGGTTGATGATCGCTTTGTTATCTGCAGTGGGCTGCCATACATCCAGAACCGCATTGCACACCTCCAGTGCATACTCCGGCTCTGTTCCCGTAAAGCTCTCCGGGCTGTACTCAAACTGAAAATTGCCTTCTGTCTCATCAGCCAGTTTTTTCAGAAGTGCAGCGCCATCTACTGCGATCTTCAGGATCTCCTCTTTTGATTTTTTGAATACCTGCTCTCTCTGAGATACGGATGTGGAATTGTATACATGAACGATCGCTTTTGGGGCGCCTTTAACAGCTTCAAAAGTCTTACGGATAATATGCTCTCTTGCTTGAGTCAGCACCTGGATTGTTACATCCTTCGGGATCAGATCCTGCTCGATCAGCGTACGGAGAAACTCATACTCTGTCTCAGAAGCAGCCGGAAATCCAACCTCGATCTCTTTAAAACCAATCTTTACAAGAAGCTTGAAAAATTCCACTTTCTGCTCCAGGCTCATCGGGATCACAAGTGCCTGATTTCCGTCACGAAGGTCTACAGAGCACCAGATCGGGGCCTTATCCACATATTCTTTCTCCGCCCATTTCATACATTTCACCGGCGGCATGTAATACTGACGTTTGTACTTGGATGGTGTCATCATTTTGTTTTCCTCCACTTTCTGTTTCCATTAAAATTTCTCTTTGGTTTCTGTTTTTGATATAAAGACATAAAAAAATCTTCCGACTCTGCAGATTCTGCAAGAGACGAAAGACAACTGCTGTCCTACGCGGTACCACTCTTATTTCATGAATAAAAATTCACACACTTGACAGATACGGAATGTATATACATCCTTATATCCTCTCCGGATAACGGCGGACACCGTCTGCGTCTACTTTCTTATATAATATATAAAGATTTCAGGCAGATGCTCCGAGGCGAGTTCCACAAATCCCTTCCGCTGCTTCTCACCGGCCAGCAGCTCTCTGTGCTCCGTTCTCTTGTGTACTATTCCTCATCTATGCATTTTCTTTTTGAAACTGGTATTAGGTTAACACGTTATGGAAAATTTGTCAATGAAATTTTAACGATGCACCGCGCAAAAAG
>NC_021014.1:2730591-2793122 GCF_000209835.1 Ruminococcus sp. SR1/5
AACTACAAAAATTTCAAAGTATCACTCTCGAACAGAAATCCGGGCTGATCCGTTTCTCTGTCTTCCTGCTATCTGTGGCAGACATTATTCGGCTCCCCGCCTGACTGAAAGCTGATGACCAATCCAGTACACAGCCCCGCCAATACCTCCTCCAAGAGTATTATATGTCAGATCAGAAACCTGGAACGTCCCAAGCCTCAGGAAAAGCTGCAGAAGTTCAATGGACAGTGAGAATACAAAGGTAATCTTAAGTCCGGTCCACACAATATTCAAGAATGTTGTTTTTTCAATATTTTCTTTCCTGCGGTCCAGAACAGCAGGATCGTGAACGGAATAAACAGCATCAGATTCTCAATACACTCGGTTGTGAGATATCTGGTACCATCCTCTCCATATTTCCAGATCCACCAGTTCGCCATCACATCCGAAAGGGGATTCATCCACATATCCCGGTTCAGCAGCGTACAAAACAAGATCATGGTTGTATAAAAGGTCAGAAAAAACAGCTTCCGAAAAAAAGCATTTCCTCTGAAATACTGCCACCACACGGAAAAAGCTCCCCTGATTCCCCTTCCACCTGTCTCATTATGGTAGGCAAAGAGATAAAAAACAGTACCATCACAGATAGGATCACAGAAAACCAAAATGGCTGGTACAAAGCTGTCAGTACACTTGTAATAATACTTGATATGATGTCTTTCATTATAAGTCCTTTCACATAAACCAGACAGTCGACCATTCTTCTGTCCGGCAGCTCTGTCATTATTCCTACCTATATTACTACACTCTTCCCACAAAAGCCAGAAAAAGATATCTCTCACCGCTCTGTCAATCGACCTGCATATCGTTTTTATATTCCTGAAAATGTGAGGGGCATGCGGATATTCGCAATTGAAGTAAGAGACTTACTTAATTCGGCTAAACTACAATATTTTTTATTTTTAACGAATTTTTGTTATATTTTACCAGCAAAACATGCTATAGTTCATAGTAAGAAAAACATTTCGGAGGTATTTTTAATGAAACGTGATCTGAAAAAAATCGTAAGCCAGATGACACTGGAAGAAAAAGCCGGCATGTGCTCAGGTCTTGATTTCTGGCATCTGAAACATGTGGAACGCTTGGGGATCCCGGAAGTAATGGTCAGCGACGGCCCTCACGGACTTCGTAAGCAGGATGACAAGGGCGATCATCTTGGAATGAATGACAGCATCAAAGCCGTCTGCTTCCCGCCGGCCGCTTTAAGCGCCTGCTCCTTTGACTGCAAGCTGATGGAAGAAATGGGCAAAACCATCGGAAAAGAAGCTCAGGCCAACGATGTATCCATAGTTCTCGGACCGGCCGTAAACATCAAACGTTCTCCTCTCTGTGGAAGAAACTTCGAATATTATTCCGAGGATCCTTATCTTGCAGGTGAGATCGCAGCCGCTTTTATAAACGGAGTACAGTCCCAGCATGTAGGAACCTCTATCAAGCACTTTGCAGCAAACAACCAGGAATATCACCGCATGAGCAATTCTTCCGAGGCTGATGAACGCACTTTACGTGAGATCTATTTCCCTGCATTCGAAACCGCAGTAAAAAAGCTCAGCCATACACCTTCATGTGCTCCTACAACCAGATCAACGGCACTTTCGCATCTGAGAATAAATGGCTTCTCACAGATGTTCTCCGCGGCGACTGGGGCTTCAAGGGCTATGTAATGTCCGACTGGGGTGCAGTCAATGACCGCGTCAAAGGTCTTGAGGCTGGTCTTGAGCTGGAAATGCCTTCCTCCAATGGGGTCAACGATGCCCTCATCGTACAGGCCGTAAAAGACGGTTCCCTCAAGGAAGACATTCTTGACCAGGCTGTCGAACGCATTCTACGCATAATTTTTGAATATGCAGACAACCGGGCACCGCAGGAATTCACCATGGAAAAAGACCATGAAGAAGCACGCCACATTGCCGAAGAATCTATGGTTCTTCTGAAAAACGATGAACAGATCCTCCCTCTGAAAGCATCCGAGAAAGTTGCTTTCATCGGTGGTTTTGCAAAGAAGCCTCGTTTCCAGGGCGGCGGAAGCTCTCATATCAACTGCTTCAAGATCACAAACGCACTGGATTCCGTTCCTTCCGATGCACAGGTTACTTATGCAGAAGGTTTTCCTGCAGACAAAGATCTCTACGATGACACACTTGCAACTGAAGCGATCAAAACTGCTGCCGCCGCTGACAAGGTTGTGATCTTCGCCGGACTTCCGGACAGCTTTGAATCTGAAGGATACGATCGTTCCCACATGAGGCTTCCTGAATGCCAGAACCGTCTCATTGCTGAGATCCTTAAAGTACAGCCGAATACCGTGATCGTCCTCCACAACGGTTCCCCCGTGGAGCTGCCATGGCTCAATGATATAAAAGGCCTTCTGGAAGCATACCTCGGCGGTCAGGCAGGCGGTACCGCTGTCGCAAACATCCTTTACGGAAAAGTAAATCCCAGCGGCAAGCTTGCCGAGACAATGCCGCTCAAGCTCTCCGACAATCCATCTTACCTGAACTTCGGCGGTGGTGAAAAGGTTGAATACCATGAAGGCGTATTCGTAGGCTATCGCTACTACGATACAAAAGAAATGGATGTAGCATATCCGTTTGGCTATGGACTCTCCTACACTACCTTTGCCTGCAGCGACCTGAAGATCTCCAATGAAAATCCTACAGACAAAGACACCATCACCGTTTCGGTTGATGTAACAAACACAGGAAATATGGCAGGAAAAGAAGTCGTACAGCTCTATGTCAAAGACTGTACCAGTTCCGCGATCCGTCCGGAAAAAGAGCTCAAGGGCTTCGAAAAGGTTTTCCTGAATCCAGGCGAAACCAAAACAGTAACCATGGAGCTGGACAAGAGAAGTTTCGCATGGTACAATACGGAGCTTCACGACTGGTTCGCAGCCAGCGGCGAATATAAGCTCCTTGTCGGTACATCTTCCAGAGATATCCATCTTGAAGGCAGGATCCATCTGAACAGCAGCCAGGAGCTTCCGATGCATGTTCATATGAACACCACCCTGGGCGAACTGTTCCGCAACCCGAAAACAAGCGAAACAGCAAAAGAACTGACAGCAAAATATATCTCAGCCATGAACGTTGGTGAAGAGTCCTCTTCTGAAGCCGCTTCCGAAGCTATCACTGAAGAAATGACAGAAGCCATGACCGACTCCATGCCATTACGTGCGCTGGTAAGCTTCGGCGGATATTCCAGAGAAGAACTTACAGAAATTATTGAAAAATTAAATAAACTGGTATAATTTCACAGGACATCCTCCGCCGAACGAATTATACTTACATAAAAAGCTGCATAAAACGGCACAAAAAGCGACATAATTGGACTGCTATGGCAGTTTCAGATCGCTTGACAAGCATTAAAGCGGATGTTATCATTACATATAGTTCAAAATCTTGGATCAAACAACAGAATAATCCGAAAAAATTACTGTCGCTTAATCTAACATTAAGCGGCAGTTTTCACATTCTCTTCATTTTCCTTTCACACAATGCACACATTTTTTTACTATATTATTAACTGTAGATAGCAAATGCTAAACAATCTTTTTCTTTTTCATACTTTTTTGCCGGGAGTCCGCACAACTCCCGGCCTCCTTTTTTATTCTTCAGGTAGTTCGCCTGCATTTTCTATTATTATTAAAGATATAAAAATATGTCTTGTTTTTTCTTATTATATATATTATACTAGTTAAGAACTTATTGTTCCCGTCCATTTTGTTCTTTGATAATTTCATAGACTTCACACTCGAAACATGATACAATATCCGCACAGAGAAATATGCGGTACAATTTTTGTGGGAGGATGCGCATATGCTAGATCAGAAAGATTTGGAATTATTAGCCGGTATGATAAACCCGATCAATGTCCAGCTGGGCAATATAAATAACCGATTAGATGGTATCGATGCCAGACTGGATGCAGTGGATACTCGTCTCGACGGTATCGACACTCGTCTTGATGCTATGGATGTTCGTTTTGACGGTATCGACGCTCGTCTTGATGCTATGGATGTTCGTTTTGATGAAATAGATGCCCGCTTCAACCGGGTAGAAAACAGACTTGAAATGATCGATCTGAAATGTGATACCAACAGAAAACGCCTGGACGACCTTTCACTGGATGTTAAGCTTGCAGAACGGGATATCCGAAAAGATATCAAGAATTTACAGGACACAACAGAAACTCTTGTCGTTGTACTTCAGGGAAGAGGTATTTTACCTGACCCAGGTAACACAATACAGACAGCCTGATCATATCATGTAAAGCGTGTGAAGCCTATGAAAGTATCAAGGGATCACACTCTTTATTATCATCCATACAACCATCTTTCTCCTCAAAAAATGGTTGCATTTACAATTCGTTTATGTTATAGTTATATGCGTTGCGGGGTATGGCGTAGCTTGGTAGCGCGCACGGCTGGGGGCCGTGAGGTCGCAGGTTCAAATCCTGTTGCCCCGATATTTCTAACAAATTCAAGGATTTCCGAGGTCTGATGACTTCGGATTTTTTATTACCTTTATTACCTTACTTTCGAAAGGAAGGTTTTGCATGCAGGATAATCTGTCTCTTTATCATATTTTTTATACGGTAGCACGTACCGGCAGTATCTCCCACAGTTCCCGGGACCTTTATATCAGTCAGCCTGCTATCAGCAAGGCGATCCAGAAGCTGGAGCAGAATCTGGATACCGTTCTTTTTAAACGCAGTTCTCGGGGTGTCACTCTGACCCCGGACGGTGAGCTTCTTTTTGAAAAAGTAAAAGAAGCTCTTTCACTTCTGGATGAAGGAGAAAATTCCATTCGCCATAACCGTTCCCGGGACATTCCAAAGCTGCGTCTGGGTGCCAGTTCTACTCTTACCAGATATGTACTGCTCTCCCACCTGGAAAACTATATTGCACGTTTTCCTCATGTACGTATCACAATTTCCTGCCAGTCTACTTATCAGACGCTGCAGCTTCTGGATGAGGAAAAAATCGATCTGGGACTCATCGGACGGCCGCAGAAGCTTCGGGGATATTATTTTCAGCCTCTTTTGAAAATCCAGGATACCTTTGTCTGTACACAGCAGTATCTGGAAAATCAGAAAAAGCTCTATCCGGATGAACCTCTGATCCAGGCAGCAACTTTCATGATGCTAGATGAGGACAATATTACACGTCAGACCGTAAACACTCAGCTGAAAGAACATCATGTGGAATTAAGCCATATTCTGGAAATAACAACTATGGATCTTCTGATCCAGTTTGCGGAAATTGGTCTTGGGATTGCATGTGTGATCCGTGATTTTGTAAAAAAGAGCTGGAAGAAGGAACTCTGGTGGAAGTACCGGTAGGATTTTCTTTTCCGCTGCGTGAGATCGGGTTTGTATGCAGACAGAAAGATGCTGATTCGGCTTTGATCGCGCCATTTTTTGATGATGAAACAGAGCATCCGGATAAATAAAGGAATGTAAAAAAATTCCCATCTGATCATTGCGACCAGATGGGAATTTTAAATTTCAAAAAAGTTTCCTACCACTGTATTACGTGTGTGACTTTTTTGACTCAAACTTCGCTGCGCTTCGTTCGAGTAGCGCAAAATTTATTGCACCTGCAATAAATTTTGCTTAGTTATTAATAAGCTTATCCTCGCCGTTCCAGCTGTAGAGTTTACGGATCTCCTCGCCGACTTTCTCAGACTGATGCTCAGAAGCTAATTTTCTCATAGCCTTGAAGTGTACCTGTGCACCTGCATCGGACATGTCGAGTAAGAACTCTTTTGCGAATGTACCATCCTGGATATCGGAAAGAACTTTCTTCATTGCTTTCTTTGTATCCTCTGTGATGATCTTCGGTCCTGTGATGTAATCGCCATACTCAGCTGTATTGGAGATAGAATATCTCATTCCTGCGAATCCTGACTGATAGATCAGGTCAACGATCAGTTTCATCTCATGGATACACTCGAAGTATGCGTTTCTTGGGTCATAACCAGCTTCAACAAGTGTCTCGAAACCAGCCTGCATAAGTGCGCAAACACCACCGCAAAGTACAGCCTGCTCACCAAAGAGGTCTGTCTCTGTCTCTGTACGGAATGTTGTCTCAAGAACACCAGCTCTTGCTCCGCCGATTCCAAGTGCATATGCAAGTGCGATATCCTGAGCTTTACCTGTAGCATCCTGCTCTACAGCGATCAGACAAGGAACACCTTTACCAGCCTGATACTCGCTTCTTACTGTGTGTCCAGGTCCTTTCGGAGCGATCATTGTAACATCAACATATGCTGGTGGTTTGATGCATCCGAAATGAATGTTGAAGCCATGAGCGAACATAAGCATGTTGCCTTCCTCAAGGTTCGGCTCGATATCGTTCTTGTAAAGTGCAGCCTGTTTCTCATCGTTGATCAGGATCATGATGATATCTGCTTTCTTAGCTGCTTCAGCAGATGTATATACCTCGAAGCCCTGCTCCTCAGCTTTTTTCCAGGATTTGCTTCCTTTGTAAAGGCCGATGATTACATTACATCCGGACTCTTTAAGGTTCAGTGCATGTGCATGTCCCTGGCTTCCGTATCCAATAATCGCAATTGTCTTACCATCTAATAATCCAAGATTACAGTCTTCCTGGTAAAAAATCTTATTTGCCATTTTACTTTCCTCCTCTGATGTTTACAACATCTTCTTCATAAAAATTATTTATCGTTAAGAGAGTAGCTGCTCTCCTAGCAAACATATGTAAAAAATTTACAGGTAACGGACATCGTCACTGCCTCGTGACAGACCTGTGATTCCCGTTCTTGCAAGCTCAAGGATCTCATAGTCAGCCATCAGCTCCACAAACGCCTTCAGCTTGTTCTGGCTTCCGGTCATCTCCATAATAAGAGAATCCTTACTTACATCCACCACCTTGGCACGGAAGATATCTGCAACAGAAAGAGCTCCCTGTCTCTGTTCCGGCTTCACAGCAACCTTGACGAGCATCAGCTCACGGGCAACGCTGTCGTCCTGTTCAAGGACCTTAACATCCCGTACATCTTCCTGCTTCGCCAGCTGCTTAGTGATCTGCTGGAGCATCTGATCATCTCCCTCACATACAACTGTCATACGGGAATATCTCTGATCTGCAGTCACTCCTGCGGTAATGCTGTCAATATTATATCCACGGCGGCTGAAAAGACCAGCCACACGGCTAAGGACTCCGGAGGTATTATCCACAAGGATGGATAGTATTCTCTTTTCCATAATACACCTGCTTTCAACACTTTTATGTATAGAAAACCGACTTCGTCAGTTAACGCTTTAATCTAATAAACCCTTGCTTTCTTACCATTATAACAACTTCGAAAATTTTGTCAATCAAAATTTCCTGCAAAATTCCTTCAGGATGATAAGAAATGTTTTTATCCTCAGATCAGATATTTTTTCTTAAGCTCCTCGGATGCCTTTGGTGTCAGATAGAGTTTTTTCCGAAGGAATCTTTCAATTCCTCCGTTTTCTTTTTCGATGACATCAAAAACTGTATTGATATAAGACTCCTTCACCTGATAGAAGGCTTTCAGATCTGCAAGCTTCCGGCTGTTTTCCGGCCGGTCTGCCCGGTAAAGCCTGCACATATATTTCAGTTCATCTTCCAGACATGAATTCGACCGCATATAATCCCTTCGTATCGTTTCCTTAGGTACACCCAAAGCAAAGAGCAAAAGTGCTGTTCCGACTCCTGTCCGGTCTTCTCCTGTGGCACTGTGAAAAACAACAGCTCCATTCTTTACATGAAGCAGGACATCTAGAAAACGTGCATACTGCTTCAGAGAATACTCATCCGTAACGAAATTCCGGTACCAGTCCTGCATATACCGGTCTACATCACCATAGCAGGACATCACATGTTCAAAAAAGCTGTTTCCGCTGCTGTCCTCATCCCGGATTGGAATGTGATAATACTCCACTCCTGCCATGATATCATCCGGTTTTTTCTTTACTTCTGCAGCTGACCGGAAATCAATCACTGTTTTTACATTATATTCTTCTGAAAGGATCCGGTTGTCTGCAGCAGAAGCATGATAGATTTCTCCGCTGCGCAAAAGCTTTCTGGGAAGAATATGCGAACCGTCTACTGTCATCAATGCACCCAGATCTCTTGTATTCGGAAGATTCTGAAGCGGAAGCCTGCTTCCTTTTGGAAAACCAACCGCAAGATCCGGATTCAATACTTTAAGAAGCTGAAGGCAATCCTGTACCTCCTGCTCTGTCATATCAAATTTATAACGCTTCTGACGTCTGGTTATGATCACCAGATAATTGATGATCAGCTGCTTTTCACCGGTTTTATCGGTTCCCTCACGGCGCATGTACGCCCAGAGAATATCTTTACACGGAAGACTGTTGAGCATCATATGTCTGGTAAACACAAAAAAGCCATCTTCGATCCGTATTTTTCCGTATCTCATTTTCTTTCCTTTCTCCTTCTCAACCCCTGTGCTGCTTTCTTCGCAACACTTTTTATCATACCAGAAATCTCCAGTCCCGTATACCTCGTTTGACAATTTTCGTGGTTTGGATATAATAAACAGAGAAATTTTACCACAGGGAGGCTTTCTTTTATGGACAATCTTATTTTCTGTCTGAATGTTACCGTGCCCATCTTTCTTACACTGCTCCTGGGATATTTTTTCCGGAGGATCGGACTGTTTGATGAAACATTTGTCAATCGTATGAACAAATTTGTATTTGTCATCCCCCTGCCTGTGCTTCTGTTTCAGGACATCGCTAAAATCGATATCTATGAGGCCTGGGATCCCAAGATGGTTCTTTTCTGTTTTGCGATCACATCGCTCAGTATTATGATCTCCGTGCTCCTGTCCCGTTTTCTCCACCCTTCCGATATCCAGGGCGAATTTATCCAGGCATCCTACCGCAGCAGCGCAGCGATCCTTGGTATCGCCATTATCCAGAACCTTTACGGAAATGCAGGTATGGCACCACTGATGATCATTGCCAGCGTCCCTCTTTACAATGTAATGGCTGTTGTAGTTCTCTCTGTCTTTAAACCAGGTCAGGGAAAAATAGATGGTACCGTTCTGAAGCGCACTTTAAAGGGAATTGTCACCAATCCCATCATTCTCGGCATTGCAGCCGGTACACTCTGGTCCCTTCTTCGTCTTCCATTTCCGAAGATTCTGGACTCTACGGCAGGCAATCTTGCAAAAACCGCCACTCCTCTTGGCCTCATGGCTATGGGCGGATCTCTGCACTTCGGAAAAGCCTTTTCCCGGCTGAAAGCAACTGTTGCCTGTACATTTATGAAACTTGTCGGTTATGAAGCACTTTTTCTTCCTCTTGCCATCCGTTGCGGTTTTACAAAGGACAAGCTGGTTTCCATCATTATCATGCTAGGGTCTGCCAGCACCGTTACCTGCTTTGTCATGGCAAAAAACATGGGACATGAGGGCTCTTTTTCTTCGGGAGTCGTGCTTCTTACCACATTATTCAGTGCCTTTACCCTGACACTCTGGCTGTTTATCTGCAAAGGTCTGGGACTGATCTGATATTGCAGCTTCTGCATATTATCTACCCGGAAAAATCTATAACATAAAATGCTGTAAGAACTATGATTTCTGGTTCTTACAGCATTTTTTTATAAAAGCATATTCACATAAAGCTATCATTTCTGATGTGGATGTTTCTGTTCTTACAATCTCATAGCCTACAAAACAAACGAAGCATTCTCTCAGATCAGCTTCAGATATTTCAAGCCATCCCGAATGCCGTAGTGGAACATATCAGACGTAACATAATCTGCCAGTTCTTTGATCTTCGGAGAAGCATTTCCCATGGCAACCTTTGTTGCAGCGTATTCAAACATGGCAAGATCATTGTTGCTGTCTCCAAAAACAACGGTATTCTCCCACGGAATATCAAACAGGCGGATCACAGCTGCGATCCCAACAGCCTTGTTAAAGCCCTTTGGCACCAGTTCAATGGTATTTCCCACAAACGAACTGCTGCCTTCATGGCGGATGATATCATAGTATTCTGATAAAATGGATAACGCTGCCTCCGCATCACATCCCTCCGTCATTTTTGCACTGATCTTATTGATCCGCATACAATCCTCATTTCCACGGATAGGCCTCCATTTATCGCCCAGGGATTCTGTGATCAGACTGGCATACCAGTTCACTTCATCGGTATACTCCTCTTTGTCATAATACATAAAATCCGCGCCTTCCATTACCGGGATCAGTCCGTATTTTCTGAGAACCTCCACAGAAAGCTTTGCAACCTCCGGCGTCATCTCTTTATTAAAAAGTCTCTTCCCGTCCTTCTCAATGGTGGATCCGCAGGCACTGATCATTCCCGTAAAAGGGATCTGCTCCAGATACCAGGATACAAACGCACGACTTCTTCCTGTGCAGAGCCACGCTTCATGTCCGTTATCTACCAGCGCACGGATGGCTTCTATGGCACTGTCCGGCACTCCTTTTTTCATATCACAGACTGTTCCGTCCGCATCAAAAAATACTGCTTTTCTGCTCATTTTCCTGTCCTCCGATATCACCTGTAAAATACCTTTGCCGCACGGATCAGGCTTTCCGTATCTTTCACTCCAGCTGTTTCATAAGCGGAATGCATCGCCAGCTGCGGCAAACCGATATCGACCGTATTTATGGCTGCCTGGGTATTGGAAATATTTCCCAGAGTGGAACCACCGGCAATATCAGAACGGTTCACAAATGTCTGATATGGCACATCTGCCTCTCTGCAGAGTTCCTTAAAGATTGCTGTGGAAATCCCATCGGTACAATATTTCTGATTGGCATTATATTTGATCACAATTCCACCATTCATCACCGGACGGTTTACAGGATCTGCCTTGTCTGTATAATTCGGATGTAATGCATGTGCATTGTCCGCAGAAATCATAAAGCTCTCCGCAAGGGCCATCAGATAACTTTCCTGATCTCCGCCAAGGGCCAGATTGATACGAAACAGTACATCTTTAAGAAATGTGGATGCAGCTCCCTGCCTGGTAGTGCTTCCCACTTCTTCATTATCCAGTACACAGTGGACTGCAATGCCCTTCTTCTTATCTGCCTGAAGAAAGCCTTCCATTGAAGCGAAAGCACACTGAAGATCATCTAATCTTGGACTGGAAACAAATTCATTCCTGGATCCCCAGATCGTTCCGGGCATCCGGTTATAGAGAAACAGATCATGGCCCAGGATATCCTCCGGACGGATCTCTGCCTCTTCTGCCAGCATCCGCATGAAGTTTCCTTTTTCGCCACTGCCACTGTACAATGGAAGCATATCCTTCTGGACATTATAATGATAGCCTCCGTTAATATCTCGGTTCATATGGATCGCAAGGCTCGGGATCATGACCAGATCTCTATCAATATCTACAAGCTTTTCCAGAATTTTTCCGTTTTTGTGGACGATCATGCGACCTGCCACAGAAAGGGGACGGTCAAACCAGGTAGAAAGGATCATTCCTCCGTACCGCTCCACATTCAGCTTCACATAAGCTCCGTTTACAGACATCTCCGGATTTTCTTTTATTTTAAAAGACGGGGAGTCACTGTGACTTGCAATGATATGATATCTCCTGCAGTCATTGACAGGAATGGAAAATCCGATGATCGCGGAATGATTTCTCATGACAAAATATTTTCCGCCCTTTTCCAGCTCCCAGCGCTCCTCTTCCTTCAATTCTGTAAAGCCTTCCTCCAAAAAACGTCTTCTTGTTTCCTCTGCCGCCTGAAAGGCTGTAGGACTTTTACTGATAAATTCCAGCAGTTTTTCTGTTGTTTCTTCGTACATAATCTTCTCCTCTGTCGGCCCGGTAATATCCAGGCTGTTATGCTATTACCCATTATACGGCAAAACTTTTTTCAGGGCAATATCTCAGATTTCTGCACTCTTTCGTACCCACATATGCTGCACAAGCTTATCCCCAAGCTTATTTGCGAGCATAGTATAAATTGAACTAAATACATTGGCTCCAATACGGAGCAGCACTGCTGCCGGCATTCCAAACAGTCCTGATGCAATGGACAGTGCTCCAAATGTATTAAATGCAGTCTGCCACGCATAACCTGCGGAATATCCCACACCGATTCCTCCGATCATTCCAATATAGGGATACATAGATTCCGGAAGTATCAGATAAAGCACTGCAAACAGAATACAGCCAACGATGTTGAACATAGCTCTTTTTCCGGCTCTTCCCCTGCAATCCGCGGTAAACGGCAGACACACGGACATACAGGCAATTCCGGCCCACATTGCTCTTGGGAGTCCCAGAAGAGACATGATCAGCATAGCGCTGGAAACGATCAGCGTCAGTCTTAAATACCACCTGCCTCTTGCGGAATGCAGATCAAATTCCCGGAACAGGTCCAGAAACGTCCTGCGATACGGGCGGTTTTTCTGATTCTTATAAAAAACTACCATGCAGAGAACCATTCCGGCCAAAAGCCCCTCTACACGAAGCAGATACGCCTTTCCGGTTACGTCATATCCCATCAGAAGCAGATATCCGAGAACAAATGTGGAATGGTTATACATAATTACATTATGGCATCCCAGGATCATCAGTAACAGGATGCTTATCGCATTAACAAAAAATGCCGGTACCGGTGAAACCATATTGGATAATCTCGGTCCTGCGATCAGAATACAGAAAATCCCGGCAATGGACAACAATCCGTGGGACGTCCGGATTCCGAAATCCGCCTGTCTTAAAACCAGCACTGCCAGTAGTACGGTTACTCCTACAACACTGTTGTCATTGCCGGTTATCTTACTGTACAATGTCACAACCGCCACACAAAATGCCATGACAAGATACACTTTAAAATTATAGATCAGAATATGCCTTCTTTTCTCCTTTTTGTCTGTGGTATTTCTGATCAGCTGTTTTGATCCGGTTGAGCTTAACTGCAGTTCCTGATAAAATGTCATTTTCATCACTCCTTTTGTAAAGCAGACATTCTCATTTCGCTTTTTTCACATGCTCATAAACGCAATCTCTTTACAATTTACGTTCAAAGATACAAACAGCCATTATACTTGGTTTATTCTAAAACGTCAAATATTTTTTCTGAAATCATGTTCACGCATTACACCTCAGCCCCGATCAGATCACTCCGAAAATGGCCAAGAACATTTTTATTATTTTTATATTTACTGCAGCTCCGCTATCCTGGTCACTGCTACATAAATGTCCTGTATCTTATACCAGGTTGGATAATCCACCACTCCGGATGCAGGAAGCCCGAATATATTCTGGAATTTTTTTACAGATGCAGCGGTAGCCGGACCATAAATACCATCCACAGTCACTGACGGGATGGCAGGATAGGCTTTTGCTATGGCATTAAGCTGTTCCTGGATCTGCTGTACCTTTTCTCCGGTAACACCGATAGTCAGGTCATATCCCGGCCAGGATGCGGGAATCCCGGAAACTGCTTCCGCCACATTGATATACATATCGTTTCCATAGAAGCTCCGCAGGATCTCAATGGCGGAATATCCCTGATCTCCCAGAGCTTTGCTTCCCCACTGGGTCATCCATCCCCGATTCCTGCACTGCACCTGGCGTCCGTCACAGTACTGGGTCAGGATCGGCTGACGTACATCCGGTCTGGAAAGGTAGTTTTCAAAAAGTTCATCCACGATCCGGTCGATACTCTCAAAAATATTCCTGCCATGGATCCATTTGTGGTCGTATGCTGTGGAGGATGTAATGGTGAAATCATAACCCTTATTTCGGTACCACTCTGTATAAACTCTGTTCAGAGTAAACGACATGATTGCCAGAACATTGGCACGTATCGTGTCCTCCGGCCAAGTTGCGTAGATCTCACTGCTGGCCACGTTTTTGATATAATCCTTATATCTTACATAATGATCCTGTGCAGAGGTATCCCCTATTGGCCCGTCGTGGACTACGATATACTCCGGGATCACCACTTTATTTAATACGATCTCGCCGGTTTCATTTATCGGCTTGATCTCTGCTTCCGGATTTTTTGGAGGATATTCCCCAAAAAGCGTATGGGGTCCGATGACGATCCGCTGATAGTCCTCTCCACTACCCTGCTGTCTGCTAAGGGATGCTCCCTGCCTGGCAATGGAATGGGGAAGAACTTCTGTCCCGGCAACTTCTTTTGGTGTAAAACCCTCTGCACTGATCCGAACTGTATATTCTGCATAAGGCTGCTGCTCCACCGGTTTCATGCTGTATTCCAGTGGAGGAGCTGCCAGCTCCAGCATGGGCGTTTTTCCGGAGGAATCCGTACGGATTTCTTCGATCACATTATCCGGGACTCCTGTGTACGAGATCCGCACTGTAGCATTTTCCACAGGACGGTTACTGGCACTGTCCAGCACCGTCACCTGCAGCTGTCCCTGATCCGGCATATCCTGCTGCATGGAAATATAAGAATGATTTTTCATAAACAGAGGCTCCTTTTTGTGCCTGAAAGCACACTGGTTCTCTGCTAGTATATGTACAGAATCTCAAAATGCCATATCTCCTACTGTGCTTCTTCCCAGTAATCTTCCGCATCCTGGATATCATCAAACTCATCTGCATGATCATAATAAAAATCTTCCGGATCATCATAATCCTGCACATCGTACATATCTTTTCTGTCATTATTCCTGCTGGTATTTCCACGGTAAGTTTTTTTCCCGGATGTTGTGGATGAAACAAATTCCACTACACTGCTGACCCGTCCGTTTCTGCAGACTGCCATGAATTTTTTTGCTCCATTGCTGTTATACCACATATATCTGTACTGAATGTCCTGTGTCCTTTTTCCCGGTGTGTCCCGCCAGTAATGTTCTGTTCTTTTCTCTTTTGCCCTTCCCAGAAGCGTAATGTTTATGTATTTTTCTTTCATTCCCTTATATGGCTCATCCTTCTTTCTCATTCTTTCTTCCTCTTCTTTTTCTTTCTGTGCCATATATTTTTTGTATTGTTCTTCTGTATCTTTCTGGGCCTTCCTCATTTCTTCTATATATTTGCTACTGTACTCATCTCCCTTTGGAACATACCATATAAGCTTATGCAACTCCTCAATTCCTTCTCCATTCTGAACAGCATCGCAAAACTTTGCATATTGGATAATATATTTTACATCCTCATAATATCCCGGAAGTTTTTCCAGCAACTCTATCGCCTCATCATATTTGCCTGCATCCATGCATTCTTCCGCTTTTTCATAACATTCCCTGTTCTGTTTTTCCTTAAATTCCTCATTTTTAATCTGGATTGCCTCTTCTGCCTTTGTAGCCAGAAAAGGAACTGCTATAACAACTGCTATCAATGCCACCAGTATTAAAATATCCTTTTTCAAATTTATATATCCCCCTTTACTCTGATGCCTTTATTATATAATAAATATCTGCACAAAAAAAGTGCTGTATCATCTCCTCACAGATCATACAGCACTTGCTAGTTATTGTTCACTCCGTTCTCAGTAACACTTGATATTTACCTTCTTCCGCCAGATATCAGAATATCTTCAGAATATCATTATACATAACGATAACCATCAACGCCATCAAAAGCATCAGCCCTGCAAAATGGATCATGCCTTCTACCTGACGGTTTACCGGTTTTCTCCGGATCGCTTCTGCCACCAGAAATACCAGCCTTCCTCCATCCAGCGCAGGAAGAGGAAGAAGGTTCATCACTCCCAGGTTTGCAGAAAGAAGAACTGCCATATTCAACAAATTCATCCAGATCATCAGCGTTCCCTCACTCTTGGACTGTTCGTAAGTGTCGCCAATGGCATCCGCAATACCCACAGGACCACTTAAGTCTTTCATTCCAAGGTGACCGGTCACAAGCTCTTTCAGGCTTAAGATCGTAGTACGGATCATGTATTTCACTTCCACAGCACCATATTTCAGAACATTAAAGCCGGAAGTCTTTTCACTGTATGTGTTATATCCGAAACCGGAAACCGGTGTTCTGTATTCCCTTGGTGTTATCTCTGCCTCATATTCCAGTCCGTTACGCTCATAGGTGATCGTCACAGGTTCCTTGGATAACGGATGCTCCTCGATGTATTTTTCATATGCATTTCCGTCCGGAACCTCCACACCGTTGATCTTCGTGATCACATCGCCGGCTTCCAGACCTGCCTCTTCCAGTGGCATTCCCTTGATCAGTGATTCCACTGTCATGGAATTTACATCGGAACGGTTAAAGCCAAGAAGATACCGCACATTTACATCTGGTTTATAGGAAATCTCCTGTTCCTTTCCATCACGTTTTACTTTCAGCCGGATGGTATCTCCCTCTTTCAGTTCGTTGAGATACGAATATACATAAAGATCTTTCCCCAGATCAATATGATAGCCCTGATATTCCGTGATCACATCACCCTTTTTCAATCCTGCCTTTTCCGCAGCAGAATTTTGGGTTACTTCTAATACGGTTGCCGGATCATAGCCCATACAGCCTACAATGATCACAGACAAAACAAATGCCAGCAGAAAATTAAATATCGGACCTGCAGCAACCACTGCGATCCTGCCCCACACAGGAGCCGAATTAAAGGTTCCCGGACTGTCATCTTCCGCATCCTCTCCGGCCATGGCGCAGGAACCTCCAAGAGGAAACAGTTTCACGGAATAACGTGTGCCGCCCTTTACCGTACTTATGATCCTGGGTCCCATACCAAGAGAAAATTCCAATACCTCGATATGGTTCTTTTTTGCCAGAAGAAAATGTCCCAGCTCATGGATCAGTATCACAACACTGAAAATAATTACAGCAATCACAAATTTCAATTTACCACCTGCTTTCGATCCACTGATAAGTATCCTGCTCTACAGAAAGGATCTCATCCAGATCCGGATGTGCGATTTTTTTATGTCTTTCCATAGACTGTGCAATAATCTCATAAATATCCAGAAAGCCGATCTTTTCCTCCAGGAATTTCTTTACTGCAAGCTCATTGGCTGCATTAAAGACAGTCGGCATACTTCCGCCCTCCCGGGATGCCTGGATCGCCATAGGAAGTCCCCGGAATGTCTCCATATCCGGAACCTCAAATGTGATCTCATGAAGCTTCGTAAAATCAAGGCGGTCTCCGTCCAGATATCGTCTGTGCGGATAGTACAGAGCGTACTGGATCGGAAGTCTCATATCCGGAGTTCCAAGCTGTGCCATGATCGCACCATCCTTAAACTCCACCATGGAATGGATGATACTCTGCGGCTGCACCACCACCTGAATATGATCCAGATCCATGTCAAACAGCCATTTGGCTTCCATAACTTCCAGACCTTTGTTTACCAGGGTTGCGGAATCTACGGTGATCTTTCGTCCCATTACCCAGTTTGGATGCTTCAGAGTATCTGCAACAGTGACCCTTCGCAGCTCTTCTGTGGTACGTCCGCGGAAGGGACCACCGGATGCCGTGATCAGAAGCTTGTGGATCTCTTTGTTTTCTTCTCCGTGGATAGCCTGGAAAATAGCGCTGTGTTCACTGTCTACCGGAAGGATAGATACGCCATATTTCTTTGCCATGGGCATGATCAGATGACCGGCTGTGACAAGGGTTTCCTTATTTGCCAGGGCAATGTCCTTTCCGGCACGGATTCCCTCCATAGTAGGACGGATCCCGATCATTCCCACGATCGCAGTGACAAGAATTTCTGATTCCGGCATGGACGCAAGCTCCAGAAGTCCCTCCATTCCGCTGACTACCTTTGTATCCGTGTCCGCAATACGCGTTTTCAGATCCCGGGCTGCTTCTTCATCCCAGACTGCTGCCAGAAGCGGATGAAACTCACGGATCTGCTCTTCCAGCTTCTCCACACTTTTGCCTGCACTGACTGCAACAACCCGAAGGTCTTCGTTTTTTCTTGCCACATCCAGTGTCTGGGTCCCGATGGAGCCGGTAGAACCTAAGATTGCAATATTCTTCATTTCTAATGTCTCCTAAATTCCAAGAATCATTTTTGCAAGATAGTAAATAACAGGGGCTGTGATGATCACACTGTCAAAACGGTCCAGGATTCCTCCATGGCCCGGGATCAGCTTTCCATAGTCCTTGATGTTCTGGTTTCTTTTGATCGCAGATGCAGCCAGATCACCCACCATGGAGATCAGAGCTCCAACTGCGCAGATCAAGGCATACTCAGCCATTTTTCCCTGTGTTGCCGCTGCATAGATCACTCCAAGAAGCGCCGCTCCCGCAACGCCTCCTACAGCTCCCTCGATGGATTTCTTCGGGCTTAAAACCGGCGCCATTTTATGCTTTCCGATAAGCATTCCCACACAGTAAGCACAGGTGTCACATCCCCAGGAGCACAGGAATATCAGCCATACCAGGAATTTTCCGTCCGGAAGGCTTCTGGTAAGATAGATAAAGGAAAGCATCACAGCAACATATACAACTCCAAAAAATGCTGCCATCACCTGTTCTGCATGGTATTTCGGATAACCGAATACATAAACAAACAGGATCAGGATCATACTGATGATGATCGCCATTGTTCCATAATTTCCAAAATCAGCTTTCATGGCAATATAATAAAGCACTGCTCCAAGATATCCTACAAGTTCCAGCACGGTAACATGCTCATCGCTTACCTTCATTACCTTGTAAAGCTCTCTCATTCCGATCAGTGAAACAGCCAGAAGTGTAAAAAATAAGATCCAGCTTCCGGAAATGATAGTTGCCAGGGCAATAATGACAAGGACGATACCACTTATCAGTCTTGTCTTAAACATGATCTACTCCTCCTTGACGCCACCGTAGCGTCTGTCTCTCTGATTGTATTTCTCGATGGCTTTGATCAGCTCTTCTTTATTGAAATCCGGCCATGCAACCGGTGTAAAATAAAACTCGGAATAGGCAAGCTGCCAAAGCAGGAAATTGGAAAGTCGCTGCTCACCGCTTGTGCGGATCAAAAGATCCGGATCCGGTACACCTGCAGTATCCAGATAGCTCTCAATCGTATCTTCTGTAATACCATCCGGCTCAACTTTTCCGTCTTTTACATCCTG
The DNA here is from genome assembly GCF_000209835.1 of Ruminococcus sp. SR1/5. Classification (NCBI taxonomy): domain Bacteria; kingdom Bacillati; phylum Bacillota; class Clostridia; order Eubacteriales; family Oscillospiraceae; genus Ruminococcus; species Ruminococcus sp. SR1/5. The sequence continues at coordinate 2,749,658 of NC_021014.1, forward strand.
TGCCATCTTCTGCATTCCACGGCGGATCTCATCACGGCTTCCGTAATTTAATGCCAGCTGAAAATAAATACCGTCAAAATCTTTGGAATATTCCTCCAGTTCCCGGACACTCTGCTGGATATCCGGTGCAAAGGCAGTAACATCTCCGATGACTTTCATCTTCATATTATTTTTCTTGGAAATCTTGATACATTTCTTAAGATAACCGCGGAACAGTTTCATCAGTGCTTCCACTTCTTCTCTGGATCGTTTCCAGTTTTCTGTGGAAAAAGCGTAAACCGTAAGATATTTCACCCCAAGGTCTTTGATATCATAACAAATGTTTTCAAGATTGGCGCATCCCTTTACATGTCCATAGGTTCTCGGCATTCCTCGTTCCTTTGCCCAACGTCCGTTTCCGTCCAGAATGATCGCGATATGATTTGGTACGTTCATAAATCTCCTCCATACAGAAAGAGAGCTTCTTCAAAGAAGCCCTCTCTATCCTCGTATTTCTTACAATTATACAGTCAGAATCTCTTTAGACTTGTTCTCGATCGCCTTGTCAACTTCCTTGATGTACTTATCTGTAAGTTTCTGGATCTGATCCTCAAGCTCTTTGATCTCATCCTCAGAAACATCCTGTTTTGCAAGTTTCTTAAATGCATCGTTGGCATCACGACGGATATTTCTTACTGCAACCTTGGCACCCTCGCCTTTTTTCTTAACGTCCTTCACCAGCTCTTTACGACGCTCCTCGGTAAGCTCCGGGAAAACAAGACGGATCATTTTTCCATCGTTGCTCGGGTTTAATCCCAGATCAGAGCAAAGGATTGCTTTCTCGATCGCTTTGATCATGCTGGATTCCCACGGCTGGATCTGGATCATACGTGCCTCCGGTACAGAAATGTTTGCAACCTGCTGGAGCGGAGTCGGTGCTCCATAATAATCTACGGTAAGTTTATCAAGAATATGCGGGTTTGCACGGCCGGCTCTGATGGTTGTCAGCTCACTCTCCAAAGCATTCAGTGTTTTTCCCATTTTTGTTTCGTATACCTGAATTCTCTCATCCATTTCACATATCTCCCTGTATGGTTTTTTATTATTCCCTTTTGATCACACGGTTACCTTTGTTCCGGAGAACTTGCCATGTACGGTATTGACGATGCTGTCCTTTTCATCAAGACCGAATACCAGCATCGGCATCTTCTGCTCCATACACATGATGGAAGCGGTAAGATCCATAGCTGCCAGCTTCTTTGCAACTACTTCATCGATGGAAATCTCATCATACTTCTTGGCATCCAGATTTACCTTCGGATCACTGTCATAGATTCCGTCAACAGCCTTGGCAAGAAGAATGGCATCTGCGCCGATCTCAACAGCACGAAGTACAGTAGCTGTATCTGTAGAGAAATACGGATGGCCGGTACCACCTGCAAAGAATACAACCTTTCCTTCTGCGAAGCTCTCTTCTACAGCATCCTTGGAATAAAGTGTGGTAAATGCACCACATACAAACGGGGTAAACACCTCTGTCTTAAGTCCCACATATCTGCAGATGTCAGACACATAGATACAGTTCATGATAGTAGCAAGCATACCGATCTGATCCGCCTTGCTTCTGTCCATGGCTCCGCTGGTACGTCCTCTCCAGAAGTTTCCACCTCCGATCACGATACCAACCTGAAGTCCTTCATCCACGATCGTCTTGATCTGTTTGGCAACCTCTGTAACAGTTGCTTCATCAAAGCCTCTCTTCTGCTCTCCTGCAAGAGCCTCTCCGCTTAATTTCAGTAACACTCTTTTCATATGTTTATTCTCCTTTACCATACGCCGGATACAACTTCATTGCCGTCATTGTCAAAAGTTGTGGATACCGTAAACGTATCATAATAATAATAACCTGTCTTACCGGACTCCGGCTCGTCCTCATAATCACTGCCATTTGGGCTGCCGCATGCATTCTCAAGCTCAGACATGGACCGACCGATATATCTTGCTGCTACAGATGCCGGATCATCCTCGCCGGATGGTGCTTCCGTAGGATCCGCATCGGAAGAATCAGAGGAAGCTGGTGCAGATGTTGGATCCGGTGTGGATGTGGAGTCCGAACTGCCGGACGAACTGCTGTCTGTACTGTCTCCATTATCATCAGAACTCTCCGGAGTCGGAGTCACAGCCGTACTGTCTGAAGAATCTGTACTGTCACTGTCACTTTCACTGTCATCCTCAATGCCAAGCCTTGCCTTTACATCCTTCAGGGTAGACACCTCCTTGGTGCTTCCGCTCGCCAGATATGTAGCATATGGGATTCCGTCTTCACCCTCACCATCCATACAAAGACTCAGCTGTGAGATCGTCAGAAGCGGCAGCTGGCGGAAGAAACATTCATTCTGCTCTTCGTCAGAAAATGTGATCCTTACATCAAAGCTTGTTGCTGTATCTCCGTTATCGTCCTTCTGGCTCTTCTCCATATAATAAACAGCCTTGTCGTTGGAAGCCAGTGTGAATTTACCATTTACAAGATCACTTCCCCAGGTCTCATCACTGTCATCGCCATCATCTCTGGTCGGACGGACATAAATTGCAGAAATCGTGGAGTTCATCTTGTTGGTAAATACAATACTGGTAGTGGTCTCACTCTTGGTTCCCATTACGTTCTTGATATTTGCTGTTTCATCCGCAGAGGTCTGCATCTCCACCACATCCGTTTTCGCAGCTTCCGTTACCGTCGGGGTTGCCGTTGCCTCCACCTTCTGCTCCGGTGCCACAGAGTTCTTCTTTCCGCAACCGGCTGCAAGCATGCTCGCTGCAAGAATTCCGGCAAGAATCAAATAACGTTTTTTCATTATATCTCCTCCATATAAAATGGTCCTATTCGCTGTCAGGTTTTCCTTTTCTATTATTACAGAGTATCTCTTTCTTGTCAACCTGACCGTTCTGAATTTCACAGAATCTTTAGAGTTACTGTTCACTGATAATATTCCGCGAGGTGTTTTTTGTAAGCGAAGGTCACAGAAAACCCGAGACATTTGGAACAGCTGAGGTCAGAACCCGTTTTCCCTTCGCTGTCTGCGCATATCACGGCGCATTTTCGCAGCTTCATTCCGGGCTTTTTCCGCTTCTGTGGTAATGATCAGTTCCGGCACCTGAATCGGTTTCTGGTCTTCATCTACAGCCACCATCACAAAAAATGCCCGGTTTACAGTATGACGCATGCCATCCGGCTGTTCCACATACGTATCGATCTCGACCTCCATGGAAGTTCTTCCCACATAAGTCACATATCCCTTAAGTACTACGATCTCTCCCTCATAGATTGCATGCTTGAACTGAAGATTGTCCACTGCCGCAGTTACCACCCGATATGTCTCCGCATGACGCATAGCTACCACTCCGGCAACCTCATCCAGCCACTGCATCAGCGCTCCGCCAAAAAGTCTTCCGCCTCCGTTCAGATGCTGCTGCATGATCAGATGAACCTGCTCCGTCATCGATGCTTCTACCGTTTTTTACGTCTATCCTGTACCTCTGTCATTTCTCATTCCCCGCATTTTATCATACTTTTACTTTTTCAGTTGAAACCAGCCGATCAATAAAGATTTTTTACTTTAAAGTCTCGCTCCGCTTCTCTTCTCTGATCCTTCTTTGCAATATCCTGGCGCTTGTCATAAAGCTTTTTACCACGTGCCATGCCAATCTCTATTTTTACCAGGCTGTCCTTGAAATAAACCTTCAGTGGTACCAAAGTCAATCCTTTTTCCTTTAATTTAGCTTCGATCTTATTGATCTCGTAGCGATGCAGCAAAAGCTTACGCACACGAAGAGGATCTTTGTTAAAAATGTTTCCTTTCTCATAAGGAGTGATATGCATTCCATATACATAAACTTCTCCGTTTTCCACACGGACAAAGGCCTCCTTGATGCTGCATTTACCGGAACGTAAGGATTTCACCTCGGTTCCTGCAAGTGCGATCCCGGCCTCATAAGTATCCTCGATAAAATAATCATGAAAAGCCTTTTTATTATTTGCGATCAGTTTTATTCCTGTTTTTTTGCCATTTCGCGCTCCCTCAGTCTTCCTCAGCCAGGACAAAATCCACGGTTTTCAGCATTTTATCCGCATCTGCCACACGGACACGGACCTTCTGCCCAAGACGGAAGATCCTTCCTGTCATGTCGCCCCGCAGTTCATATGCATCCTGGTCAAATACATAATAGTCATCTCGTAATGTATTGATATGGATCAGTCCTTCCACGGTATTCGGAAGCTCCACATAAAGTCCCCATCCTGTAACGCCGGAGATGATTCCCTCATACTCCTCTCCGAGATGATAGGACATATACTCTGCTTTCTTCAGCTTATCGGATTCTCTTTCCGCTTCATCTGCACGCCGTTCGCACACACTGGACTGGCGTGCTACTTCATCCAGGATCTCCTTGTAATGCTCGGTACGTCCTTCCCTTACCAGTCTGCCTCTCAGACGGTCATGGATGATCCTGTGGATCTGAAGATCCGGATATCTTCGGATCGGAGAAGTAAAGTGGCAGTAATACTTCGCTGCAAGTCCGAAATGTCCGCTGCATTCCGTAGTATATTTTGCCTGTTTCATGGTACGCAAGGTCAGTCGGCTGATCTGTGCCTCATTGGGCATTCCCTCAATACTTTCCAGGATCTCCTGGATCTCACCAGGCGTGATCTCCTGTCCGGATTTCTGTATGTTGACTCCTTCATTATGAAGAAGCATCAGAAGACTTTCAATCTTTTCCGGATCCGGATTTTCATGCGTTCTGTATACAAAGGGATAATCTCCGGTACAGTATTCCTGTGCCACGGTTTCATTGGCAAGAAGCATAAAATCTTCAATGATCCTGGTTGCCACATTGGCCTCATAGGGCTGCACATCAATAGCTCTTCCTGCCGCATTCAGGATGATCTTACTCTCCGGAAAATCAAAATCAATGGAACCTCTTGTATGACGGCGGCTGCGCAGGATCCCGGAAAGCTCTTTCATCAGGAAAAACATGGGGATCAGAGCTTCATAGCGTTTCTTCGCCACCTCGTCGGTATCCTCCAGAATATTTTTCACATCTGTGTAACACATACGCTCATCTACACGAATCACGGTTTCTGCAATCTTATGGGAAATCACCTTTCCTTTTTCATTAACATCCATCAGACAGCTTAAGGTCAGACGGTCCTGTCCCTGGTTCAGAGAACAGATACCGTTGGAAAGCCGCTCCGGGAGCATGGGAATGACACGGTCTGCAAGATAGACGGAGGTTCCGCGCTTCAGTGCCTCTCTGTCAAGGGCACTGCCGCCCTGAACATAGTTGCTCACGTCTGCGATGTGCACACCCAGATGGTAGATTCCATCCTCCTTTGTCAGGGAAATGGCATCATCCAGATCCTTTGCATCCTCACCGTCAATGGTAACTGTAACAAGATTTCTGAGATCCAGTCTTCCATCCAGATCCGCTTCCTGTACATGATCCGGCACACGGTCAGCCTGACGAAGTACTTTGTCAGGAAATACACTTGGTATGTTAAAGCTCTTCACAATAGCAAGGATATCTGTTCCAGGTGAACGTAAGTTTCCCAGCACCTCTGTGATCTTTCCTTCCGGCTTCCGGTTTCTGGAGCCGTAATCTGTGATCTCTGCAACTACCTTGTCTCCGTCCTTTGCTCCCATGGAGTTTTTTCTGGAAATAAAGATATCTTTGGAAAATTTGGGGTTATCACTGATCACAAAGCCATAATCACGGCTGCTCTGGTATGTTCCCACGATCGAAGGCATTCCCCTTTCCAGAACCTTCAGCACAACGCCTTCCTGACGTTTTCCCTCTTTATGTCCGTTCCGTACAAGAATCTGCACCTTATCCTGATGCATGGCGCTTCCCGTGTCATTTTCCGGAATAAAAATATCCTGTTCCTGATCCTCCACCTCCACAAAGCCAAAGCCCTTGTAATGGCCAATAAAAGTCCCCTCCATGAGGGTTCCGTCCTTCTCGGAGAAACGATATTCCTCATGATTCTTCTCTCTGCGTTCTCTTCCTTTACGGCCACGCTCCGGCTTTTCTGCCTTCAGAGCTTCTTTATTCTTTCGTCTGTCTCTGCGCTTGCTGGAAACCTTGCTGTATCTTCCTTTATTATCTACTTCAGCCTTGCCCTGGGCGCAAAGCTCGTCCAGCACGTCAAAAAGCTCTTTTTTCTCACTCTTATCCAGCTGAAGAAGAGATGCGATCTCACGCAGGCGCATGGGCTTATACAGCGGATCTCCCAGAAGCTCCATTGTAAACTTTTTTCTTTTTTCAAAATTTTTCGATCTTTTCACATTTTCTCCTGTTTCATATTTATATTTCATTTTTACCCTGTTATCATTCCGGAGGAAGGCTCACCCGTGCCCCTGTATCAACGCAAAAACACTCCTGCTGATTAACAAAAGAAGTCCCCATCCGAGTTTCTTCTGCATGCTAACGCAGCAAGAGTGTTACCAACTTCTGTTCTGCCCCTGACAGATCAGATAATGTTCAGTACGATTGACAGTACAAAGAAAATAACTCCCATGATAATGGTACCTCTTACAAGACCACCTTCCATGGAACGGCCCTTATTCTTACCCCAGTAAGTATCAGCTACTCCGGCGATAGAGCCAAGACCCTGCTGCTTGCCCTCCTGCATCAGTACGACAACAGTCAGAGCGATACAATCTATTGCATAAATTACAGTCAGAATAATCTTCAAAATGTTCACGCGGTTACACCTCCTAATCAACTAGAGGTTATTTTACCATAGCTAAACCGGGATTTCAACCATTTTCCGTTTATTTTATGCAGGGCTTTTTCTGAGATTTTTTTGCAAAAGGATCTTTATATCTTCCAAGAGCTCCGAGCTGTTCGTGGATCCGCAGAAGCTGATTATACTTGGCGTTCCGGTCCGAACGGCAGGGTGCGCCTGTTTTGATCTGTCCCGCCCCACAGGCAACTGCCAGATCTGCGATAAAGGAATCCTCTGTTTCCCCGGACCTGTGAGAGATCACTGCACGATACCCGGCATGCTGAGCCATCTCCACCGCATCCAGAGTTTCCGTGAGAGTTCCGATCTGGTTTACCTTGATAAGGATAGCATTGGCAACATCAAGTCCGATGCCACAGTGCAGCCGTTTGATATTGGTGACAAACAGATCGTCACCTACCAGCTGGATCTTTTTCCCCAGGTGTTCCGTCAGATATTTCCAGCCTTCCCAGTCATCCTCCCAGAGACCGTCTTCAATGGAAACAATGGGAAATTTTTCCACCAGTTTTTCATAATACTCTGTCATCTCACCGGCATCCCGGTAGATCTTTTCTCCTTTCATGCGGCTCTCCCCAGGGAAAAAGTATACGCCCTTTTCCTCATCATAAAGCTCGCTGGAGGCTGCATCAATGGCAATGGTGATCTCTTCTCCTGGCTTATATCCTGCTTTTTCTATGGCATGAACGATCAGGGTAAGCACTTCCTCCGAATCTGTAAGATCCGGAGCAAAGCCGCCTTCATCTCCAACCGCTGTGGAGAGTCCTTTTTCCCGGAGAAGAAGCTTTAAGTGCTGATAGACTTCCACACACATGCGGATCCCCTTTTCCAGACAGCAAGCTCCTGTTGGCATGATCATAAACTCCTGAAGATCTACCGTATTGTCCGCATGCTTTCCCCCGTTTAAAATATTCATCATCGGTACCGGAAGCTGCATGGTATGACAGCCGCCCAGATACTGATAAAGAGGAAGCCGAAGGGCCCCGGCTGCTGCACGGGCTGCTGCCAGAGATACTGCCAGCGTGGCATTGGCTCCTGCACTGCTTTTGTTCTCCGTTCCGTCGGTTTCGATCAAAAGATGATCGATCCATGCCTGGTTCAGGGCATTCTCTCCGATAATGGCATCTGCCAGACGTGTATTGATATTTTCCACTGCTTTTTTCACACTCTGTCCCAGATATTCCTCCCGGTTTCCGTCCCGCAGCTCCACAGCCTCAAATTTACCTGTGGATGCTCCGGACGGCACCATGGCTCTTCCTGTGTATCCGTTAATCCCCACAATTCCTTCACCTACCGTCACTTCCGCTTCCACCGTAGGATTCCCCCTGGAATCAAGGACCTGTCTTGCATGAACTTTTCGAACAGGCAGATAACGTAGCATAAGTTTTTCCCTCCTTGAAAATAATAATACTGTTTATGATCTCCTGCGCTTTCTGATTTTCTTCTTATGTTCATGAGGGTAGCTTGTCCGAAAAGGTTTTGGTCTATACGGGTTCTGTTGATAAAAGCGAGGATATTACACTAATTTACGTATACGGTAAATGCTTACGTAAACGATAGAATCTGAGTACCTTGACAAATATTAGGCCGCTTTCAGCGGCCATATCATTTTTCAACTGCTTTCTTAGACTTCCGGATATGTTCAGGCAAAGACGCAGACCATGGAAGAAGTTCCGTTAGAAAGTCAGTGCTTTTATCCTCTGCATGCTTTGGAATCTCTGTCAGCAGATATTCAAAATAAGCAAAAGGCTTCAGATCATTCGCTTTTGCTGTTTCTGCGATACTGTAGATGATTGCTGAACTTGTTGCTCCGTTGATCGTATCAATCATCTCCCAGTTCTTCTTTCCAATACAGAAACCTCGGATTGCACGTTCACTGGCGTTATTATCGATTTGAACATCACCATCGTCCAGAAACACTCTAAGATACCGTTCCTGATTTAAAGCGTAGGTAAAAGCTTCCCTTGTTTTTCCGCTTTTTGGAGCTTTAGTCTCATTTTATTTTAGGTACGCAAAGAAAGCATCCACTAGTGGTTTCACCACCAGTTGACGCTGGGCAAGCCTTTCTTCTGATGAAAGACCTGCTAGTTTTCCTTCTTCCCGGTAAATGGCTTGTATCTGTTTTATAAACAGATGCAGGATAGATTCTTTCTGATGAGCTTTTGGGATGACTTCTAACGCATCATAGAAGCGACGTCTGCAGTGAACCCAGCATCCGGCAATCCTCAGATCTTCACGCTCTTTTTCAAGCGTATGATATACCTGGTATCCATCCGTAACACAGATCCCAGTGTAATCCTTTAAAAAATTTCTGGGATGTGATGCATTACGCGTCTTCTGGTATTCATAGAGGACGATCTGACGCTCCGGATACATAAACCCTGACCGGTAGACCCACATGTAACTCTTGCTTCCGGCAGAACGTCCGTCTTTATTGACGAGGACCGGAGTTTCATCGGCCTGTATTACGTGATAATCATACAGAAGCTTATGTAGATAGTCATACAAAACTCCCAGATATTCTTCTCCCAGCCGAATCATCCAGTTTGCCATGTTCTGTCTGGTGATGGAAAGACCATACCTCTCGAATTCCTTTTCGAGACGATACAAAGTCACCGCATTTACATATTTACCGTTTATGATTGCTGCTGCGAGGGACGGTGAAACAAGACTTCCACGAAGCAGATTCCGAGGATGAGGAGCCTTTACCATATGTTCATCAAGCTTGCTTGAATACACACCGATATGATGTTCTTCTATCTCGACGCGGGCCGAAACAAATTTATAGCACCTTGAGACAGCGTCTGGAAGCTGTTTCTATCCATTCTCACCGAATTCGGCTGTCAGTTCCTCTTTGCTCATGTAATGATCGATACGGTTGACAGGAAGGGATGCTATGTCAGCAGCTTTTTTTCCAGGCTGTTTTTCTTCTTTGGCATTTTCGGTTCCAGGTCATCTGGTTCTGGTGCATCCAGATCGCAGACAGCTTCTGCCTCATTAAAGAACACGATCGTTCCATCAACCTCCATAAAACAGATCTGCTCTGGATCGGACATCTTTTCACTGGATCTTCCGAAACGGTTCTTTTTGGAAAGGATCAGTTGTTCCATCATAAGCTGCATCTTGTCATTTAATGACTGTGTCTGTCTGGTCAGTTCTTCCATTTGTTCCTGCATGCCCAGGAATAGATGTATCAACAATTCTTTGTCAAGTTTATTCAGTTGTTCTTCTGTGTACTTAAATGCCATAACCGGAACTCCTGTCTTTATACTGGTTCTGATTATAACAGATTTTTTGTATTATCCACAGCAGACAAACCAGTTCTTTGCTGATGCATCCTGCCTGGTCTGCCTGTTTATGGACAACCTTTAGATTTAAATGTACAGCCTCTGTTCAGATATCTTTTTGACTTTTTTATTTTCAGCATTCTGCACAAACTACGTGATACTTGGCGTTTCTTTTAACTCTTCAATTGGATACCGGGCAACAATCTCAAGTCCCTGCATCAGCATACGATACTGGTCTTTAGTGATAGACATTGCTTCATCTGCAGAGCGCGGCCATCGGAACGCACCATTATCAAGCCTTTTATACATAAGAAGGAATCCATCGCCTTCCCATAGTAAAGCTTTGATGCGGTCAGATCTTCTTCCACAGAACAAAAATAATGTGTTTTTATCATATGGATCAAGTTTGAACTGAAAGCACACGATTGTTGCCAGGCCATCAATTCCACGCCTGAGATCTGTGAATCCCATGGCAAGATATACTTTTTTGAAACCAGAAGCATCCGCATCATTCAACATGACTAAACGCCCCTATAAGATGACGCAGCATTTCCGGTGACACACCAGAAAATATATCTGCTGAAAGTCCCTTAGTATTTTTAATGCGTATTAAAGGAACTGTATCATCGGAAGTAACTGTTTGCGGAATTTTGGGGAGTTCGGCTGAAGCAGTCGTTGAAACTGGTAATTCTACAAAAGCAGTAGCAGCCGTCCCTTGTACCTGCTCCAGACATACTTCACGGACACGACGAAGACGGTAGTAATAGTTTGCTTTTGTAAGATTATTCTGGGCACACCAAGTCTCAACATCCATTCTTTTCGGTCGACTTTGGCAGTCGCGGATCTGCTCCGCCCACTGTTGGAGTCTGACCTGCTGAGCCACAAGGCTGGTTTGTGTAGCCATAACATTCCTCCTGAGCATAGCCAGTTAAAAAAGTTGAATACTAAACTTTTTTACTATTTGATTTTGTTGAGTATAATTATGGCACGAGTTTACAGGTATGAAAAGGTACTTAGGTTCTACCGTTTACCATCTGTCCGGACTGCCACACCGTAATATTCCGTCTCAGAGAGGGAGTTCGAAAAGTTGTCCATTTCGTGCTCCCTCTATTTTTTTAGAGAAATTATTAAGTTTGTTTGTAATGGATATTTGTGGCACTGGAAGTAGAAATTTTATTTGCTCTTTCTTGTTGTCTGCATTTCCACGAGGTATTGCTATATATAGCTATATTTTTTAGTATGTAGTCATATGATGAACGGCTTGATCCTGGAACAATGTGATAATCTCCATCAAAACTAGGGTATACTAGATATTCAGCAGAATCTGTCCCTAGTAATTTTTTTGGATTTCTGGTTTATACAAGCAGTTTATATCATCTGCTAATATTTCAAAAATCTCTTTGGCAGAAGTTGCGTTTACATTATCATATCCATAATCTCTATAGATAAAATCGTAATGATTATTCCAATCATTTTCAATCCATATGGTACAATGTGTTGAAATTCCATTGTGAAAATCAGTATATAAATACCAAAGATTTCCCTTATCAGTTATAAACTTTTTGAGTTCTTCTTCTAGTTCTCTTCGGTTATAGCCGATTTCTGTAGTATTTGTTTGAAAAGATAGCTTCATTAACTTCTTTCTTCCAAAGTTAGTTTCAGGGATAATTTCTTTTGCAAAATATATAATAAGCAGAACAATTCCAATTACTAAATATGTTACTGAAAAACTTGTTGAAGTACTAGTATCTATTAATGAAAACAGACCTACTATAAGTGATAGTCCCCCTAAAACACCAATCATATATTTTTTCTCCTTTTTATGTTTTCAATGGCAAACTACTGGATCACGATATTAAAAAATAAGTATTGTTCCGAAGATTTATTCGAATTTGATACGTAATTTTAGAGTTTCTAAAATATCTGAACGAAAATACATAAATTTTTCATGTAGAACAGTTTTTTAAAAAACTTTGTGTCAATTTGCAACCTGCCGTTTACAAAGAAGGCATTAGTCTAGCTAATTTATTGTCTATTAATAATCAGGTTTAAAAATCTTGCAATACATATCTACAGCATTTGACATGCAATACGCTTTTTCCACTTTATCTTTTTCGCTTTCGGAATAAATATATGAAAAAAAGGATATATATCTTCTTCTGAAAAAGATAATGTTGTAAGCTTCGTATCAAACGAATATAACTCTAATTCCTGCCCAATAAAGTTTCGCATATAATCTTCTATATCGTACGCAAAATCTAATTGGTAATTCACATCTTCATCCACACAAACCTCCGATGTTCCGCCACAACTATATAACAGAGCCGAAGCATTTAAAACCATTTCTCCATCTTTTGTCTTTAATTGGAGACAATTCGCCATATTATAATCTTCATCACGATATTCATATCCATCCTCTGATGCGAAATCCGTATATGTGATTCCAGAAATCCCCATTTGCTCATTTGAAATGTGATAACATTTTTCCCCAAAATGATACACATCAAATGCCTGTATTACCATATAGTTCTCATCATATTTTTCACTATTAAAATCCAGTTTAAGCTCATCACTATTTCGAGTCTTCATACCAAAATGTAAAATGTTATCGCTATCATCAATATATCCTATTAAATCTCTGGAAAAATTTTGTAATAGTAATTCGTCGACCGCTCCTATTTTCCCATTCTCCCAATCAAATTGATTCATATAAAAACAATATTCTGCATTTTCAGACATCCAAGTTCCCGTATAATCATATTGCGTTGGAATAAAACGTATGTCTTCATAATCAATTTGAAAGTTATTCACGTCCCACTCCTTATTTCCATTCTTGGAATACAAGCCACAGTCAATTACGTAACTTCCTTCATATGTAAAATTATCAAACTCGGTTGTAGTTTTTACCCATACTGTTTTGCTATCGCCATCATCCTTTTCTTTTACTAGGGACACATTATCCACATATCCCTGCAGATAATCATATACTGGATCTTTTTCACTAATAATTTCCCCAATAGTATCCTCTTCTAATTTTGGATTTCCAATACATCCGGATAGCATAGTTCCTCCAATCAGCAATAAAAACAGAGCACTTTTCTTCTTCATACCTTTTCTCCTTTATCTTCAGTTTTTTATCTTGAGATTTACCTATTGTTGGAATTTCTTTCTCCATATTAACTTGTGCTTTTTCCACAAATATCGGATTATTCCCAAAAGAAGACATCTGCAGACTATTTCGACTCTTTTCTTTTAAATCCGACAACTTTTCACATTCATTGTTTAATACATTGACTTCAGATTCTAACATATGTATATTTTTTCTAACTCTTTGCATCTTTCTCTATATTCTGTATCATTCATACTACTTATCCCTTCTTTCCTTTCCGCAAAGCGGGCATTTATTATTTTTATTGGAATACACCTGTCCACAGCAGCACTGATGATTTTTCCCGATATTTTTTCTATACACATCACCATATTCGAATTCGCGAATCTTGCACTACGCAGTTCATCAACAGAATAATCACTGTATGCTGAAAAACCACTTTATATACCATTTGACGTCCATTTTAGAATTCTCAATTTTTATAACTGGCATATTCGGTGCCGTTTTATTTCGTTCACAACTCGGAATCTCTTTTTGTATAATCTTGCTGTAATTATCAATTTTCAGTCCCAAACTCTTTTTCTTTTTTAATAAATTTTCTTTTTGATATTCCAGATGTTTTTGTTTTTGTAATTTTTTATTTATATCAGTTTGATATTTCTTTTGAGTATCATCATCTAACCCATATATAGCTGATTCTCTACTTTCACTCTTCACATTCTCATTTATAATGTTTCCACAGAACGGACAAAACGAACCACCTTGAGACACTTCTTTTCCACATTGTGAACACCTTTTAACTTTTGTCATTTTCTCTTCCCCTTTATCATTTATTTAAAAATCTCTCAACTACATAATTTAGCATCAGACATGCCAAACAAAATATCCGTCATATCACAAATCCCGTTATATTCAAAACTAAGCTCTCTGATTCCGCTTACATCTATATTAAAATCGATCCGACAATTATCTGCATTTAACTCTGAATTATCATATATTACATTTCCATCGCCTATTAATCTTATATGTGCAAATCCATCTTGAATCTGATCTGCAGGAAAATACCAGGTTCCCGTAAGTCTTGAATAATTTTCTCCTAAATACCACGCATCGCACGTACTGTATTCTTCTGTACCAAACGGATCAGTGACAAAAGAATACTCTATTGCATTTCCATAAGTATTTCCCTGAATATCCATTCCAGCCGTTTGCTCATTTCTCCAAGAACGGTTTGTTTCCAATAAAGGCATCAAATTTAATGACTGTTCTTCTGGTGTTTCCAATTTAGCAAGCTCAATCTCATTTAATCCATCACCGTTTTTTACTACAATGTTTCCTTTTTCCGTTGCTATTGCCAAATCACATTTCGTTGCCTCCGTAATCATACTTCCATAAAAATCCATAACCGCATAATAATTTTGTCCGTCAGTACCTTCCATATTTAAAAGAACGAGATATTTTTCTCCACATATACTTACTTTTAATGTATCAGACCACCCATGCCAGAACTTATCAGCATAATCCGGATTGTAAATGTCGTAAACTTCTGCTGCAGCAACATCATATATATAAAACTCTTCTCCATCATAAATATAAACAGCCTGCTTTCCATCCGCATATACAAATTCAAAATCATCAGGTCTCAATATTTTATCCTCGGTAATAAAATCTGTAATACCTGTATTTTGGTAATTTCCATCTTCGTCGATTTTATAAATTCCATACAATTGATCTCCATAGGATTCTCTGGCTCCGCTCACCGCACATCCATTATAAAAATGAAGATTATTAAAATTAACATTTATATCCAATTTCAAAAATTCCTGCGTCTTAGTATTTAATAACGTAGTGGTCTCTCCATCCGACAAAGCGAATATTCCATCTCCTGCATAATAGGATGATTCCAAATATTCATCATAGGCCTGATATTCTACAGTCCACATTCTCTCAACACAGTTATACACACCTAAATATATTCCTTCTGATGAAAAACCATTTTTTTCATTTCTTACCAGAACTAAACTATCTCCCTCTACCAGAATATCCGTAAATTCGATTTGTTGATCTTTTAGAATCTGATACGTCGAAGATCCATAAACATTAAAAACTCCCAAAAAAATTCCTGTCATTATCAAACATATTTGTACTATTTTTTCATATTTATATCCATTCCTTTCGCTTCACTCAGGCAAAAAACGTTATGAAAATGTTTTCCTGAGTTTTTCTTTATAATTCTTCTTATAGGGATCTCGGTATACTACAAATCACGGGGAGGTGAGTGGGCTGTCCGGCTTGCCGGATGACCGTATTTTTATATGTGTAGTCCGCCTTTTCAAGCACAAATAAGTGTGACTTTGAACACGTAATCTCATCTTTGTATAAACAATCTCGTTTATGGCTTAGGCGTTCAGTCAATGCCGTTACTCCCTATAATTCTCTGAACCTCACGGTTCCGAAAGGAATCCCTATGACTTTAAAAATCGTGTACAAAATCTGCTGTGGCATTGATATCCACAAGACTTTTGTAGTTGCCTGTATTGCTTCTACTAACAATAAAGACATCACTTCTTATATGGTACGTATATACCTACTATGTGCTAAACTTTGATTATCCATGGATACCTCCGTTGTCTTTTATGTGGTTTGCTAGACCCACATTCTAATTTGATACTACATTTATCGCTCCTTGTGTCCACGAGTCTCCCCAGTTCTGCTGAGGGTTTGAGATTGTTTCAATCAATACTTTTTGTGTAACTGCAATGAAGCAGTCTAAGAGTGTAAAGTATATAAAAGCGAACACTCTTATGGGCGAAATGGAACAGGCACGTATCAAATCCACAAATCTGGATTACCTGAATAAGCTGACCAAGCTGGATCTTCTTGTGATCGATGATTTTGGCCTTATGGATCTCAATCTTGATAAATGCCGGGATCTTTTTGAAATCCTTGACACCAGGGATGGAAGAAAATCAACTGTAGTCATCTCACCGTTTCCAGTCAGTACATGGTTTGATATGTTTGCTGATAATACCTACGCTGATGCGTGCCTTACACGAATCACAGATAAACATCATACATATCGTCTGGAGATGAACGGTATAAATATGCGTGAAACAGAATGATATCATCTAGCGGTACTTCGTACCGTTAAAAATGGAATAGCCGTTCCGCAGTAGCGGAACTGGCATTCCGTTTGAGCATAATTTGCACCTCTTCCCTATTTTACTGTGATTATTACTTTTACATTTTCATATGTTTTTTTCTGTTACTTGTAGTATTTCTATAATATTTCAAAGTGCTTGTTTGTTTAATCCATTTATCAGTTATCTGTTTCCATTTTTTTAATGAAATTTTTTTCTTGTTATATAAACATTTGTATTGTACATTTCCATTTTTTACTCCATTTACATGCACTAAAATTCAGTGATGAAGTTTCTACAGTTGTTAAAGTGAATATACTTAATAATATTATAATAAAATACTTTTTAATCTTTCTCATCATATCCCTCCCTTAATCATCATCTTGCTTTCGTACAACTGTTGAATCACTACGCACTCTCATGAATGAAACTGCATCCAAACTCCCGGAATATCCTGTCGTTATGGCTATGAAAGGGGTTGGAACTTCACTTGGTCCTCAGTTGATGGCTGAGATCGGAGATGTTTCCCGTTTCACTCACAAAAATGCTATTACTGCATTTGCCGGTGTAGATCCTGGTGTTAATGAATCCGGAACCTATGAACAAAAAAGTGTTCCTACCTCAAAACGAGGTTCCGCTGATCTTAGAAAGACTTTATTTCAGGTAATGGATGTCCTGATTAAAACGCATCCTCAAGATGATCCTGTTTATCAGTTCTTAGATAAGAAACGTGCTCAAGGCAAGCCTTACTATGTCTATATGACTGCAGGTGCTAACAAGTTTCTAAGAATCTACTACGGACGAGTGAAAGAATATCTTTCATCTCTTCCAGAATCTTAATTATCCACTAATATTTTCAGACCAGCACTGGTGTGGTGGTCTTATTTTGATACCCAATTTTCAACCTGTATAAAATTTTCAATGTTCTTTCAATTTAGCCTTGACTTTTTATTTGCAGGCTCAATTTACTCTCTTACCACATTGTCCACAGAATCTGAGACACCTCTCTTCCACATTGCAAACATCTTTTTATTTTATCCATTTTCTCTTCCCCCCTAATACCTAATATGATGAATTTTTGTAACTTTAATTTTACCATACTTTTTCTTTTTTTAGTCATTTGCATAAACAGACATAGTAAAGTACATAATTAACCATTTACTATTTCTACAAGCATCAGTTTTTAAATTTTTCATTTATCATAGATTTTTTACTTGAATTTTTACTATTAATTGAAAAATTGTGTTATAATACTTTCAAAATCACTTATTTCAAGGAGAGATTCCTATGCTGAAACTCGCAATATGTGAAGATAATGACATTCAATGCAGACAAATTCATACATTATCCTGTTCTTCTCTTGAAATTCCAGTCGAAATTGATACCTTTTCTTCGGCCACTGATTTTCTCAATCAAATTTCCAATGAGCAATGTCCTTATCATATTATTCTCATGGATATTGAACTTGGATCTGAATCTGTGTCTGGAATCAAACTTGCTCAGAGAATCAATTTATTAAATCCGAATACACAGATAATTTTTATCAGCCAATATCTGCAATATGCATCTTCTGTTTATGAAACAGATCATATTTATTTTGTTTATAAACAGCAAATGGAAGAATATCTTCCTAAAGCACTTTCTGCTTCCTGCCGCAAACTGAATAAACTCCGTCAACAGTATTTTTGTTTTAATTATCAGTCCCGAGATTACCGTCTCCTTCGATCCGATATTTTTTATATGGAGCGAAAACTACGAAATACTGAAATACATACCAAATCGCAGATTTACTATTGTCGTGAAAAAATTCCGATTCTTATCGAACAATTAAAACCTGATTTTTGTATATGTCATAAAAGTTTTGCGGTCAACATAAATACCATACATACTTTCAGCCATGCTGGCATTGAACTTTCTGATGGAACCCATATTCCTGTAAGCCGAAACTATTACCAGGCAACTAAAGATGCCTTTGCACAATTGTTACTCCGAAATTCAAGTGAGGTTCTGTAATGTTAAAAAACCTGTTATTTGCAATGCTTATTGCTGCATATCATTCAACTATGCCTGTATATTGTTTCATGCAGCTTTTTCCCAGACGAATAAATTCAAAAGCGAAAGCTTTTGTCCATATTTTAGTTTGTTTTGTTTTGCTGTCTTCTTTTCATATGCTCAAAATATATGGACACAATAACGAAATGACGATGTTAACACAAATAGTCATGTTTCTGAATCTTTTTTCTTTATTCAGAGGCTCCATTAAAAAAAGCTGATAGCTTACTTTATTATTCTTTTTACCAGCATATTAACTGAACTTCTGGCATTGAATATTTACATACAAATTTACAACCGGTTTATTCACCAGCATACATATACTGCAATAAATATTTATTCTCTATGCACTTTCCATGAAAAGCTGATCATACAATTGCTCATTTTTTCTTTTGCTTATCTATTTTATAAAAATGTTTTCTCTCTTTTACGGGAATGTATAAATTATCTGAAGTTTACTTTACTGCTGTTTATTATTCTTCCTATTTTCCTGCCCCTGATTGCAACAGAATTCCTACAGCATTATAAATTCAGTAACCAGTTTATTCCTGTTATTTTATATATCACTTGCTGCTGTATAAGTTTTCTTTTATTTATACATGGTCTTAAATCCTTAGAACAAGAGCAGATAAATTTCAAACAGAATCTCCATAAAATGGAATTACTGAAAAAACAAATGGAAGTATCAGAAGAAATGAAACAAGAATACATTAAAATCCGCAAATGGAATCATGATATAGAAAACCATCTGTTTTCGTTAGCTTATCTTATAGATATGAAAAAAACAGATGCAGCAGAAAAATATTGTAATTCTGTGTTAAGCAATAACATAGACCATAATAATCATACATCAGTCTGTAAATCACTCAATCAGGAGGATTCGATACTATGACTTTTAAACAAAAAATAATTTTTATTATATCTTTAGCTCTTTTTTCAGATATTTTATCTTCTGTCGAATTATACCGGACAATATTTGAATTCATTTTTTTACTGACCTGCCTGACTGCAGCTATCTTATGTTACAATTTATATCAGCTTTTAATGCAGCTTTTTACAAGCGAAAAAGTAGAAGCAGAGCTTAATCTGTTAAAAAAGCAACAACTTTTAAACTCTGAACATCTGTTATTAATGAATCAACAGGAAGCCACCTCACTTAAAGCCCAGAAACAATTTTCAGAAAATCTCCAGTCAATACAAAAACTTCTGCATGAAAATGATTGCGAAAATGCACAGAAACTCGTTTACGAGGTCCTTGAAGCTTTCCAGCGTGACCGCTTTCATCCTTATTGCGAAGATAATCTTATTCTTGCCATTCTGGAATCCAAACGACTGTTTGCTCAGCATTTAGGTATCCATACAGACTACAAGATTTTTCTTCCTGAAAAATCAAATATTCAGTCCTCAGATTTATGCAGTGTTTTATTTAACATATTAGATAATGCTATTGAAGCATGCCGTTCTTCTGAATCTGCGGAACCATATCTTTCCCTGTCCTTGACAACCTCTAAAGGATTTATTTCTATCCTGGTTAAAAATAGTAAAAATCCGCAAACAGTATTTGATCATACTACTACAAAAAAGATTCTTTTAATCACGGATTAGGACTTTCTATTATTGAAGATATCTGCCACAAGTATGACGGAAGCTGGCAATGGCATGACTATGGAAATACTTTTGAATCTGTCATTCTTTTGCGCTATTAATAAAACATCTATTTATTTTTCCTGTATTGTTGACGCTTTAATATTATCTGATTATTTTGCATGTATGGCTGTTATTATATTTCTCTTTTAATTTATTTTTATTATTTTTCAAATTTAGTATTGACATTTTCTATTTTATCTGTTATAGTTTAACCATCAAATAAAACAAACGGAAAACAAAAAACTAAATCAAAAAGGAGCGTGAACCCACCGAAAACATAACTTACTTTCCATAATCTAAGAAAGAGAGGTACAGTCCACCAGAAGATTTAAAGATTTTCCATCATAATTAAAACAAGGAGGTACGGACCACCGAGAACGTAAATTTTAATTCCGTATAAGTTTTAAATCTAAGAAATGAGAGGTATATTCCATTGGATAATGAAAATTAAAAGAGTCATCGGCAGAAGAAATCAATCGCTGATGACTCTTATTTTTGCTTATTTTGACCTCTGTCTCACAGACATGATCTCATGATCTTCTGCCTTCATATCTTCTTCTCTGTGTTCATAAACATATTAATAACTCCACTTTCTCTGAGGTTCCCATGAAACAAAAACACATCTACCGTCTTATTTTTTTCTTTGTCATGGCTTTTGCTCTTGGCAGTCTTGTAGGAAAGATCTATTCCCATTTTACTTGCGACCCACGATCCGATCCGAATTCTGCCAAAAACAGCCAGACCTCTTCTGCTTCTATGACATTCCAAAATGAAAACTGGGGGCTCGGTTTTCAGGAAGAAGGCAAACGGCCCACAGGAAATGCTTCTATGGAAGAATTAAAAAAATACAATGCCTGGTATGCAGCCGATAGCGATGAGAAAAAAATCTATCTTACCTTTGACGCAGGCTATGACAATGGAAATATGCCTGCTCTTCTGAACGCCTTACATAAGCATCAGGTACATGCCACATTTTTTGTTGTGGGGACTCTGATCCGTGAAAAACCGGAACTGATCCGTGAGATCGTAGATGCAGGCCATACCATAGGCAACCACACCATGACACACCCGGATATGTCCGGCATCTCCACAAAGGAAGCCTTTCAGAAGCAGCTTGAGGATGTGGAGGTTCTTTATAAGGAAGCCACCGGAAAAGAAATGACAAAATTTTATCGCCCGCCCCAGGGCATTTACAGCGTGGAAAATTTAGAGATGGCAAAAGAGATGGGATACCACACCTTTTTCTGGAGTCTGGCTTATGTGGACTGGTATCAGGATAAGCAGCCTTCGAAAGAAGAAGCTTTTGAAAAGCTTCTGGGACGGATCCATCCGGGTGCCATCGTGCTGTTGCACAGCACCTCTTCCACCAATGCTTCCATTCTGGATGAGCTGCTGACAAAATGGGAAGAGATGGGATATACCTTCGGAACATTAGAAGAACTTGTGGCATCGGGATCCGCCTGAAAAAATCGCACATGATCCATGCATCCTCAGTGCCATCAACACTGTTCTTCCCGCTTTTTGGATTCTCCAGATAAGCACACAAAAAATCTGCCCCGGGACTATGTTCTCATATGTTCCGGAGCAGATTTTTCTGTGCTATTGATTTCAGAAGGTGTTCTTCTTATTTAATTGTCTTATTTACTGGACAGCCTTGAATGCCTCATCAAGATCCTGGATGATATCATCGATATTCTCAGTTCCGATAGAAAGACGGATCGTGTTTGGCTTGATTCCCTGATCAAGAAGCTCTTCCTCTGTGCACTGGCTATGTGTTGTAGTAGCCGGATGGATAACAAGGGATTTCACATCTGCAACGTTTGCAAGAAGTGAGAACAGCTCAAGGTTATCAATGAAATCTTTTGCCTTCTGTGCATCTCCCTTGATCTCAAATGTAAAGATGGAACCGCCGCCGTTAGGGAAATATTTCTTATAAAGCTCCTGCTGGCTTGGATCTGTGGATACAGACGGATGATGAACCTTCTCTACCTGCGGATGATCATTCAGATACTGTACAACCTTCAGTGCGTTCTCAACATGACGCTCTACACGGAGAGACAGTGTCTCAAGTCCCTGCAGGAAGATGAAGGAGCTCACCGGAGAAATTGTTGCTCCTGTGTCACGAAGAAGGATCGCACGGATCTTTGTAACAAATGCAGCCGGTCCGCATGCTTTTGTGAAGCTTACGCCATGATAGCTTGGGTTTGGCTCTGTAAGAGATGCAAATTTGCCGGATGCCTCCCAGTCGAACTTACCACTCTCTACGATCACACCACCAATAGTAGTTCCGTGGCCACCGATGAATTTTGTTGCGGAATGAACAACGATATCTGCGCCGTACTCGATCGGTCTTACGAGGTATGGTGTTGCAAATGTATTATCTACAACAAGCGGAATTTTATGTTTGTGAGCGATTTTTGCAAGAGCCTCAATATCTACAACATCAGAATTTGGGTTTCCAAGAGTCTCAATATAAACAGCTTTTGTGTTCTCCTGGATCGCATTCTCCACTTCCTCGAGATTGAATACATCAACAAATGTTGTTGTGATTCCGTATGCCGGAAGCGTATGCTCCAGAAGGTTTGTTGTACCGCCGTAAATATTTTTGGCTGCTACAATGTGATCTCCCTGCTGTGCAAGATTCTCGATCGTGTATGTGATAGCTGCTGCACCAGATGCTACTGCAAGTGCTGCGGAGCCACCCTCAAGTGCTGCGATCCTCTTCTCGAATACGTCCTCTGTCGGGTTTGTAAGACGTCCGTAAATGTTACCGGCATCTGCAAGTCCGAAACGTGCTGCTGCATGATCGCAGTTGCGGAATACATAGGAAGATGTCTGGTAGATTGGTACTGCTCTTGCATCTGTAACCGGATCCGGCTGTTCCTGTCCTACGTGAAGCTGTAATGTCTCAAATTTGAATTTTCTCTGATCTCTTGTAATTTTGCTCATGTGTTTGTCCTCTTTTCTTTTATTGTTATATTCGGTAAAATAGTAATTTCTTATCTTATGATCATCTGCCTATCAGCGACAACAACACATTCGCTTTTCTTCGATAAACACCCTTGTTGACTTCTGTAAAACCTTCATGATTTCCTCCTGATCATCACGTTGCTCACCTTGTTTTGTGTGCTCCGTTTTTTGATGATGCAATCATATCACCCTTTTCCTAGTATGTCAATGGGGTTTATCTATTTAGGTTCTCACCTTTATTTATGACTGGCTATAGATTTTATTTATAACGCCACCACCTACAACCTCATCTCCGTCATACATCACTACAGCCTGGCCTTTTGTGATGGCTCTCTGCGGTTCATCAAATTTCACATGAAGGATGCCATCCGGTGTCTGCCATGCAGTGGCAGGCTGCTCTTTGTGACGGTAACGGATCTTGGCAGTCACTCTTTTCGGCTCAGTTAAGCTGTCCACAGAGATCAGATTTACATTGTCTGCCTCCAGTTCACTGCTGAAAAGATCTTCGTTGTCCCCGAGAACTACCGTATTGGTCTTCGGAGAGATCTCACAGACATAAAGACGGCTGGCCGCCGGAATGCCAAGGCCGCGGCGCTGGCCGATCGTGTAATGGATGATTCCCTTATGGCGTCCGATATAGTTTCCCTCTTTATCTACAAAATCACCCTCCGGTGTTTTTTTGCCTGTGTACTTCTCAATAAATTTCGCATAGTCGCCGTCCGGCACAAAGCAGATATCCTGACTGTCATGCTTTCTGGCATTGATAAAGCCATGTTTTTCGGCAATGACACGAACTTGGTCCTTCCGGAGACCTCCAAGCGGAAGCTTTACATGTGCCAGCTGTTCCTGGGTCAGCATATAGAGAACGTATGACTGATCCTTTGTATCGTCCACTGCTTTTTTCAGAAGGTAGCGGTCCCGTTTCTCATCGTACTCCACTCTTGCATAATGTCCGGTTACAATATAATCGTAGCCAATCTCCTGCATGCGGTGAAACATTTTATCAAATTTCAGATATCGGTTACAGTCGATACATGGATTAGGGGTGCAGCCGTTTTCGTAGGCATCTACAAACCTGTCCATAACCTCTGTATGGAAATCTGCGGTAAAATTAAACACGTAGTAAGGCATATCCATCTGATAGGCTACGCTTCTGGCATCCTCAACATCGTCCAGGGAACAGCAGGTCTTTTCCCTGTGGACACCGATATCTTCGTTGTTGTAAAGTTTCATGGTAGCGCCGATGCACTCGTCACCGGATTCCTTTGTCAAAAGAGCTGCCACGGAGCTGTCTACACCGCCGCTCATTGCTATGATCACTTTTTTCATTTATATCTTAACCTTTCCTGATGATTGATGATTTCTCAACTTTGCAGTATGTATTCTCTTACGGTTACTGCAATTTCGCATTTATTATAATATGGCAGTTATTCTTTGTCCACGATTTTTCACCCGGAACCTTTGCTTTGCTTCTTTCCTGCAGGCTCTCTTTGGTATATAATAGAAAATATTTTTCAGAAAAGGATGTGACTATATGAATCTTTCCCTGTTTTCCACGCTGCGGGGTTACCGTAAAGAATATCTTCCCAAAGATATTTTCTCCGGCATTATCATAGCAGCTGTTTCCATCCCTATCTCCATGGGATATGCCCAGATTTCCGGGATCCCGGCGGTATACGGACTGTACGGTTCTGTTCTGCCGATCCTTTTGTTTGCTCTATTTTCCACTTCAAGACAGTTTATCTTCGGAGTTGATGCGGCACCTGCTGCCATTGTAGGTGGTGCACTGTCTACTCTTGGCATTGCTGCAGAGTCAGAAGCTGCCATGGATTATGTTCCTGCCATCGCACTTTTTGCAGGTCTGTGGCTGTTTATCTTCTTTCTGCTTCACGCAGATAAGATCGTGGACTTTATCTCCACACCTGTTATGGGCGGTTTTATCAGCGGTATCGCAGTTACCATCATCCTGATGCAGATCCCGAAACTTATGGGAAGTCCTGCAGGATCCGGAGAGCTCCTGGAACTGGCAGAGCATATCTTTGCTGCTGCCAAAAATATCAGCTGGCTTTCCCTCTTCATGGGGCTTGGTGCTCTGGTGCTGATCCGCACATTTAAAAAGCTGGCGCCGAAATTCCCCATGGCTATCGTTATTATGGCTCTGGGTGTTCTTTCCACCGTTGTTTTTCATGTGGACGAAAAAGGCGTAGTCCTCCTGCAGTCTGTAGAACGTGGACTTCCCTCCCTGGTGATCCCGGATTTCGGAAATGTTGATCTGACCCAGGCGGCAGGCCGCGGTCTTATGGTTGCTGTTGTCATTATGGCAGAAACTCTTCTTGCAGAGAATACCTTTGCGTTCCGCAATGATTATAAGCTGAACGACCGTCAGGAAATCCTGGCCTGTGCCGCCGGAAATATTGCTGCCGCCGCAGTAGGCTGCTGCCCGGTAAACGGCAGTATCTCCCGCACCTCCCTCAATGAACAGTACGGTGGAAAATCTCAGGCGGTTTCCATCACTGCCGGGATCACCATGGCTCTGATCCTTCTTTTCGGCACCGGTTTTATCGGATATCTTCCGGTTCCTGTACTGACAGCCATTGTGATCTCTGCTCTGATGGATGTGGTGGAAACCCATCTGGCTGTACGTCTTTTCAAAGTAAGCCGTACAGAATTCTACATCTTCATGGCTGCCGGTTTCAGTGTGCTCTGTCTTGGAACCATTTATGGGGTTATCATTGGTATCCTGCTCTCTTTCGTAGCTGTGATCCTGAAGGCCACCAACCCGCCGCGCTCCTTCCGTGGTATGATCCCTGGAAGAGATGCTTATTTTGATCTGTCCAAAAACCGTTTCGCCTACCCTATTAAGGGCGTTGTGATCTACCGTTTCAGTGAAAACCTGTTTTTTGCAAATATAAAGATTTTTCAGGAAGATATTGAGAACAGCATCCGAAAAGACACCAGGGTAGTGATCGTAGATGCCAGTGCTATCAACAGCATTGATATCACAGCAGCAGACCGTCTGGATGCCATCTCCGCAAGCCTGAAAAACGTGGGATCCGTTTTTACCTCACAGAGCATTCCACCCAGATCAATGACCAGCTGCGTCAGTTCGGCATCGGTCATATGATCAAGGACGGTATGGTCCGCCGTACCATTCTTGCTGCTCTGCATGACGCAGGGATCGAAGCCCCTTATGAACTGGATGTTCCAAAGGAAGACGAGACAAAGCTTCTGCGCCGCAGTATCGCTTTTCTTCCGGCAGAGGAAGAAAATACCCTGGAAGAGTTCGCCTGGGCTTTTGGTGATGATGCAGTAAAAGAGATCGAAGAATCTGTCCATCACATTATTGAACAGCTGCATCAGATCCCGGATATCCAACGTCTCTCCGAAGAAGGTCTGGAAGAGCTTCTGGATAACTGGCATGGGCTGGGTGTTCTGGATGAGGATGAACTGCTTCGAAGAATTGAATTACATATGGATGAGCTGCCTGAGGAATTAACTTCCGACCGGAAACTGATCCTTCATCTTCTAGAAAAGCGCCGTGGCAAGCTGAAAGAAAAAATCCTTGCCGAGCATCCGGAAGTCCTAGAACGGCTGGAACAGCGCCGGAAAAAGCTGGAAGAACGGCTGGAAAAGCAGAATCCGGAAGCTGTTCAGAAATGGAAGCACTGGAAGGAAGAGCATCTCAAAGACTGATTTCTGCATACATCCCCTTTCCAGGTCCATGATCAGATTGCAGGGTTTCCTGCATATTTCTCACAGATATTGATAAAATCCTGCATCACGGCAGAAGGCCTGCGATCCTTTTTCCAGGCAAGAAGGATCCTGGTCTTCAGCTTCTCTTCTTCAATGATGCGGATCGGAAGATCTGTACAGAGATCTTCCATGGATCTTGGAAAAACGGCGGTTGCAAGACCTTCCTGCACCCAGAGCATGGCGTCTCTGGGATCATCGCAGACACAGAAAATATCCGGCTGGAGATTTTTTCTCCAAAGGCTTTCATCAGAAATTCTTCGTACCGCCGGTAAATAATGAGAGGGCATCCAGTCAGCTCTTTAAGGCTGATGCCCTCTTTTTTTGTCTCATTTTCCGGGATCTCCGGAGGAAGGACCGCGATCATGGGTTCCTCATCCAGTTCCAGATAATTTAAACCTTCCAGCTTGATAGGTGTACGCACTACCGAAACATCAATGATCCCATCCATCAGATAATTCAGAAGTGTAAAGGTGATCGCATCCCTTACCTCAAAGTTTACATCACAATTTTCCCTGGAAAATCTGGAAATATAAGGCATAATGGTGGTCACTGTGGTTGGCGTGATCCCGATACGTAAAACCTGTTTTTTCCCTGCTTTGGATACTTCCAGTTCTGTGGAACGAACGTAGCTCAAAATGTTCTCTGTCCTGTCATAAAGAAGCTTTCCGGCTTCTGTCAGTGTCACGCCTGCCCTGGTCCGCTCAAAAAGCTTCACCTTCAGCTCTGCTTCCAGCTGCTTGATCTGATAGCTCAGCGGCGGCTGGGACATGTTCAGTCTCCTTGCGGCTTCATTGATGCTTCCTGTTGCTGCGATCTCATGAAAATATTCCAGCTGTCTGATTTCCATATATAAATCCTTCTTTCTTTATCTGGTATATAACACAGGCAAAACCCATCTACTGCTTATTGCTTTTCGCTGTCCCACAGAGTACTTTCTTAATTCGGTTAAAAAATACTATATCTGCAATGCTTTGTAAATACTATGAATATCTTTCCCATGCAATTATCCGAAAAACCATACTTCTATCATCCCACAGATTTCCGTCCCAGGCAATAGCAAAATTATATTATCATACATTAAAAACAATATTATACGTATTATCTCCATAGGAGTATAATAACAGAGGTTTATTATAGAAAAATAAGGAAACGGAGGAAGAAAAAGAAATGCGAACACTTGCAAAATATCTTCAAAACTACAAAAAAGAAAGCGTTCTGGCTCCTTTTTTCAAGTTTCTGGAAGTTGTATTTGATCTGCTGGTGCCTGTCGTCATCGCCCAGATCATCGATGTGGGAATTGCAAATAATGACCACGGCTATATCGTTCAGAAGTTTTTTATCCTGATACTGATGGCTGCTGCAGGACTTGCAGTCAGCATTACTGCACAGTTTTTTGCTGCAAAAGCCAGCGTAGGCTTTGCCACAGAAGTGCGTCAGGCTGTATTTGACCATATCCAGAAGCTTTCCTATACGGAGCTGGACACCCTTGGCACTGACACGCTGATCACCCGTCTTACAGACGATGTCAATCAGGTACAGAACGGAGTAAACATGGGACTCCGTCTTCTTCTTCGAAGCCCGTTTATTGTTCTAGGCTCTATGGTAATGGCTTTTACCATCAATGTACGCTGTGCACTGATCTTCGCAGTTGCCATTCCGGTACTGTTCCTGGTTGTCTTTGTGATCATGTTTTTAAGTATCCCGCTTTTCAAAAAAGTACAGGGACGTCTGGATTCCGTCACCCGTCTTACCAGAGAAAACCTGACCGGTGTCCGTGTGATCCGTGCATTTTGCCGTGAAGCTGATGCCGTTGCGGAGTTTGACGAAAGCAATCTTGCACTTACCAAACTGAACGAATTTGTCGGAAAAATCTCTGCACTTTTAAATCCTGCAACTTATGTACTGATCAATATCGCAACAGTAATCCTGATCCAGACTGCAGGTGTACAGGTAAACCTCGGAAACATGCAGCAGGGTGAAATAGTTGCTCTTTACAACTATATGGCACAGATGATCGTAGAACTGATCAAGCTTGCGTCCCTGATCATCACCCTGAACAAATCCATGGCCTGTGCGGATCGCGTTGCCGGAATCCTGAAAGTCGATTCCACCATGACTTACCCGGACAAAGCTTCCTTACCGACTGTGGAAAGCAGTGACTATGCAGTCGCTTTTGACCATGTGAGTTTCTCCTATGCAGGAACCGGCGCACCTAGCCTTTCTGATATCACTTTTTCCGCAAAAAAAGGCTCTACGATCGGAATCATCGGCGGTACCGGAAGCGGTAAATCCACTCTTGTGGATCTGATCGCCCGTTTCTACGACGCAACCTCCGGAGTCATTACCCTCGACGGTCAGAATGTACAGACCTATTCCAGGCAGGAACTCAGGGAAAAAATCGGCGTAGTTCCTCAAAAAGCAGCACTTTTCCAGGGAACCATCCGCGATAACTTAAGCTGGGGACGGGAAGATGCCACGGACGAAGAAATGTGGGAAGCACTTACCACCGCTCAGGCTCGTGAAATCGTAGAGAAAAAGGACGGTCAGCTGGATTTCCGTCTGGAACAGAACGGCCGGAATCTTTCCGGTGGCCAGCGTCAGAGACTTACCATTGCCCGCGCCCTTGTGAAAAAACCAGAGATCCTGATCCTGGATGACAGTGCCAGTGCTCTTGACTTTGCCACAGATGCGGCACTTCGGAAATCCCTTCACCAGCTTGGTGGAAACACCACCACCTTCCTGGTATCCCAGAGAGCAGCCAGCATCCGCCAGGCCGATCTGATCCTGGTACTGGACGATGGTCAGCTTGCCGGAAAAGGAACCCATCAGGAACTGATCTCTACCTGCGAAACCTACCGTGAGATCTTTTTCTCACAGTTCCCGGAAGAGCGTACCAAATATGAAAAAGCGACTGGAAAGGAGGTCCTGGCATGAGTAAAACAGATACAACCGCCAAAAGCAAAAACAGCATGGCAACCTTTTTCAAGGTACTACGTTTCATTGGAAAATACCGTTTTCTTCTCGTATTAAGTGTGATCCTAGCAGCAGTCACTGTAATTTTGCAGCTGTATGTTCCCGTACTTTTTGGTTATGCCATTGATGAGGTCGTTGCTGCCCACGAAGTTGATTTTACAAGAATGGGATTCTATCTTTCCCGTATTCTTGTCATGATCGTATTTTCCGGCATTGCCACCTGGATCATGAGTGTCATCAACAACCGTATGACCTACCGCACAGTACAGGATATCCGTGCAAGATCCATCCGCCATATCCAGAAGCTTCCTCTGTCCTACCTGGACGGACACAGCACCGGTGATATCATCAGCCGTGTCATCGCAGATACGGATATTCTTTCCGATGGTATGCTCCTTGGATTTACACAGCTGTTTTCCGGTGTCATCACCATCATCGGAACCCTGCTCTTCATGTTCTCCAAAAATGTGTGGATTACTCTGATGATCATTGTCCTGACACCTGTAAGCTTTTTTGTGGCGAAATTCATCTCCTCCCATTCCTTCCAGATGTTCCGTGCGCAGAGTGATGCCCGTGGACGTCAGACTGCACTGATCGAGGAAATGATCGGAAATCAAAAAGTAGTTCAGGCCTTTGGTTACGAAAATCGTTCTTCCGAACGTTTTGCTGCGATCAATGAAGAACTCCGTGATGCCAGCCAGAAGGCTGTTTTTTACAGCAGCCTCACCAACCCATCCACACGATGTATCAACAACATCATTTACGCAGGTGTAGCTCTTGCAGGTGCCTTTCTGATCCCGGGCGGTCATCTGACTGTCGGTGGACTTTCCGTACTGCTGGCTTATGCAAACCAGTATATGAAGCCCTTCAACGATATCAGCTCCGTGATCACAGAGCTTCAGAACGCTCTGGCCTGCGCTACCAGGATCTTTGATCTTCTGGAGGAAGAGCCGGAAAGCCCGGATCCGTCCGGAACTCTTGTCGATGTAAAAGGTGCAGTGGATATCCGGAATGTTTCCTTCCGCTACGAAGCGGACAAACCTCTCATTAAAAACTTTAATCTTCATACAGAACCAGGCAGACGTATTGCCATCGTAGGCCCTACCGGTTGTGGCAAGACAACTTTTATCAACCTGCTGATGCGGTTCTATGACGTCACCGGTGGAAGTATTTCCGTGGACGGAACCCCCATCACCGATGTTTCCAGACATGCCCTCCGCAGAAGCTATGGCATGGTTCTCCAGGATACCTGGATCAAGCATGGAACTGTCCGTGATAACATCTGCATCGGAAAGCCGGATGCATCCGATGAGGAAGTGATCCAGGCAGCTAAAATGTCCCACAGCTGGGAATTTATCCGCCGTCTTCCAAATGGCCTGGATACCATTCTTTATGAAGACAGCTTAAGCCAGGGACAAAAGCAGCTTCTCTGCATCACCCGTGTCATGCTGTGTCTGCCGCCAATGCTGATCCTTGACGAGGCAACCTCCAGTATTGATACCCGAACAGAAATGCTGATCCAGGAGGCATTTGACCGGATGATGCAGGGGCGAACAAGCTTTATCGTTGCACACCGTCTTTCTACCATCCGCAATGCAGATCAGATTCTTGTCATGAAAGACGGAAGCATCATCGAGCAGGGAAACCATGAAGAGCTTATGGCAAAAGGCGGATTCTATCAGAAGCTTTATAACAGCCAGTTTGTGAAGGTTTCTGAGTAATATAAGCTGATTTTTTAACCGAATCAGGCAACTGGATAAATACGGATCGCAAATATCCGCCTGACTTAAAATTCTCCGGAACACAGATTTTCTGTACCGGAGAATTTTTTATACTGTTTCAATGATATAAAAAAATAAACATCTCCATATGATATCTATTTTGATATCCAGGATGATGTCTATTTTTATAAAACTATATTCAGATCTTTTTATATTTTGTCCGAAGAAGCCATTTCTGATCGATCACTTTCAGCTCTTCTCCAAAACGGATGTGAAGCCTTACAGAACCCGGAAGCTGCTCTACATGCTCAATATTTCCGGTTCCGAATTTCGGATGACTGACATCCTCTCCGATCTCATAGCGTACAATACTGTTCTGAGTATTCCTGTGCTGCTGCTCTCTTCTGTAAGTATCCCGCACCGTTACAGTACGGTCATGGATCGGGCTTCGGAGTTTTTTCTCATAGTTGTGTTTCATCAGAGCTTCCCCTGCCTTATAATATGGCGTTGGTGCCGCACCAGTCAGGGAACAGCAGTATTTCCAGGCACTTCCGTGGGTTCCGTGCTGCCACTGATACTCTGAGGGAATGTGAAAATTATACTGCATATAGTGAGCATATTCATGTTTGTAAAGATCCAGTCGGTCTTCTTTTTTCAGAGGATTTTTTACCGCATAGCCGATAAACAGCAGAGAAAAATGGAAATGCTCTTTTTCGTGGCAGCTGCCTCTTGTATAAGATCCCAGCAGATCCGGCTCCATGCCAAAAGTTATAGGGATCTTTGCTCCGTTAAGATGAAATTTTTTATCGAATTCTGCATAGAGACTTCGGATCTGAGCTGTAAGTATTGGAATTTCTTTCTGTAGGGCCTGTGAAAGTGTCTGATCGATCATTGTATCTGCAACTCCTTATCGTCACCTTTTGCAAATTTATAAAATGAACAATCGCTACTATATCATTTTTCGGAAAAAATGTAAACACCTGAAAAAAAATTACTGTTCCAGTTCTTTCCTCACATCCGGGAACATTTCCACACAACGTTTCAGGATTCCCTGCATGTAGGCAATGGCAATTCCGTAATTGGTGATAGGAATCTCCTGATCCAATGCACATTTCTGACGGTAACGCATTTCTCTCTCATTAAGCATACATCCGCCACAATGCACGATCAGACTGTACTTCGTCACATCCTCCGGGAAATCTCTTCCGGAGGAATACTCAAATTCCAGCTCTTTCCCCGTATAATTACGGATCCAGCGTGGAAGCTTGACTGTTCCGATATCATCACACTGCCTGTGGTGGGTACATCCCTCTGAGATCAGGATCTTGTCACCGTCTTTCAGCCGGTCCAGTGCTGCTGCCCCAGCTGCCGCTGTCTTTAGATTTCCTTTAAATCTGGCAAACAGAATAGAGAATGAAGTAAGCCAAATGTCTTCTGGAGTTTCTTCACTGACTCTGGCAAAGACCTGGCTGTCTGTGATCACAAGCTTTGGTTTTTTCCCCAGGGTTTCCAGTGTATTGGAAAGCTCATCCTCTTTGATCACGATGGCTGCTGCTCCGGCTTCCAGCACATCACGGATCGTCTGCTGCTGCGGAAGGATCAGACGCCCTTTTGGTGCAGCTTTATCTATGGGAACAACAAGAATCGCAAAATCTGATGGTTCAAGGAGATCCCCTACAAGACGCAATTTCAGTTCATCCGTTACTGCCAGCGAAGCGATCTTTTCTTTCAATTCGTAGATATTCTGACCGGTGGCGGCGCTGGCATAAATAGATTGCTCTGTGTTCTGGTTTTCATGATCCTGTTTCTGGCTGACACTACTCTCTTTGACCGCACCCGCATGGGTATTCCGGTTTAAGTTATTATCTGAAGAAAGCCGGTTCCCATCTTTTGTTTTCAGCAGATCTGCCTTGTTATAAACAACCAGATATGGAATCTCCTTCTCTTTAAAAATATGGATCAATTCTTCATCCACACTGGTTTTTCCCACAGTGGCATCTACTACAAGAACTGCTACATCCACTCTGTTCAACACCTGTTTCGCCTTGCGGACGCGAAGTTCTCCAAGATGTCCTTCATCATCAATACCTGGTGTATCTATGATCACCACCGGGCCCATAGGAAGTAGTTCCATGGCCTTACTTACCGGATCTGTAGTAGTTCCCTTTACATCGGATACCACAGCCAGCTCCTGGCCTGTCACCTTATTTACGATACTGGATTTTCCTGCATTTCTTCTGCCAAAAAAACCGATATGTACACGGTCTGCTGACGGTGTTTCATTCATTCCCATAATTTATCCTCTTTTCTTTCAGCATCAGACAGGTCCTCATCCATTCCTGTTCCTATCAACCTGCTTCTTTTTGATTTTTCAAAAGCCGGACATTCCTTCCACTCTTATATCATAGTGTAGTATCTCTTTCAGCATTTCTTTTATCCAACTGTGTGGGACGTGTCATATTGAAATCATAAAGTCGATCCAGCTTTTTGATCTGATCCTGGATGATCTCATCATCATTAGGAAGATATAGCTCTCCTGTATGCATTTTTTCTCATTGAGCGCATGTCAGCACCTCCTTTTTTGCGTTTTTACAAAAATGATATTTTTATGTTATCATATCCTATATTCACCTACAAGCATGAATTTTCTGAATAATCCGAGGCTTTTTCGTGAATCTGTTATATTTATATATAATCTGCAGATTTATCTTCTGTCAACAAATTTCTGTATTTTTGCTATTCACAAAATCTTCCACCCTGTCGGATCACTTTATTTTTCTGCTCCGTTTCCAATTCTTCATCGGTAAAGATCAACTGGTACTCACTGACATCATTATATTTTATGAGATTTTTTTTGCCAAACTTGGTATGGTCCGCCAGAAGATAGCTTTCCTCTGCATTGGCATACACGCAGCGTTTCACAGCTGCTTCGATCTCTCTAGTGGCCGATGCTCCAAAAGAGGCATCTACTGCACTGGCTCCAAAAAAAGCTTTGTCATAATGAAATCTGGATATATTTTTATTTTGTTATTTATGTGCTATTTTATATACAGAAACACCTATACTCATCTTTTACAGAAAGGATCTCGAATATGAAACCATTATCTTCATTTAAGCCACAGGCTGTTTTCAGCGATATTGACGGCACTTTACTAACCTCAGAACATGTGGTATCTCCGCTGACTAGTTCCGCCATTCATACTTTGACAGATCAGGGCGTTCTGTTTACTATTTCTTCAGCACGAAGCCCTTCCGGCATCCGTCCTATTATTAAAAAAAATGATTTCCATTGTTGTACCATTGCATTCAGTGGTGCACTAATCCTGGATGAAGATCAAAATATCCTTTACGAAAAAGGAATAAGCATTTCCGACGCTTCCAAAATCATTGATGTGATCGAAAAAAAATGTCCTCACGTGACCTGGAATGTTTTTACCTCAGAAGACTGGATCGTAAAAGACCGGACAGACCCTCATGTGATCCATGAAGAAACGGTTGTGGAAACTACCTCTATAGAGGGATCCCTTCAGTCTCTCTCAGATACGCTTATGGTAGATAAAATCCTGTGTATGTGCGATTCTGAATATATGTCACCGTCAGAAACACTTCTTCGCAAATATTTTCCGGAATTATCTATTGCAAGATCTTCCGATTCTCTTCTGGAGATCATGGCTGGCGGCATAAACAAAGCGGAAGCTGTAAAATATCTTTGTGATCTTCGAAAAATCCCTCTTACCAGTACTATTGCATTCGGAGATAATTATAATGATCTGGAAATGCTGGAGGCAGTAGGATGTGGAGTTTTGATGGGAAATGCACCTTCTGAGCTGCAAAAACATTTCTCTTTTGTAACAAAGAGTAATGATCAGGACGGGATTTTTCAGGCCTTTAAAGAATTGGGAGTTCTGAATTAAAGAATATTTATAACAAATAGAAAGTCTCTTCCAGAAGATAATTTTTTATCTGTACCTGTGAAAGAGACTTTCTGTATTTCAGTAGATATTATTTATTTCAGTGCCGTTCCGGCTTTAAAAGCATCGCCGACTTTTTCGCCAAGACGGATATATGCATTGTTGAACGGATCAAAAGTGATCGGTGCTGCTTTTGCAACATCTACGTTTCCATTTTCATCCAGAACGCTCTCATCCACGCTGACATTTACGATCTCACCGATCAGCCGGCAGGTGTCTTTATCATAGCTTTTCAGCTTACATTCTATACAGATTGGAAGCTCTTTGATAATAGGTGCATCTACTTTTTCAGATTTTTCTGCTGTAAATCCGGCTTTTACAAATTTATCCGGCTCTTTGTTTCCGGAAACAATTCCTACATAGTCGCAGGCTGTCATATGCTCCACATCTGCCATACTTACTGTAAAAGCGCCTTTTTTCAGGATGTTTTCAGTTGTTTTATGATTTTCACTGACACAGATGGAAATTTCCTTATCATCGCTGATTCCTCCCCAGGCTGCATTCATAACATCCGGTTTTCCATCCTCACCATATGTAGCGATCATTAATACCGGCTGTGGATAAGTGTAAGGCTTTGCTCCGAAATCTTTTCTCATGATCTTTCACTCCTTTATTGTATTGCCGTTACTTTTTATAAATTGACGTACAAGCTGCAGACCTCCCAGCGGAACACAGAATTTATCTCTGTGCTGACTGCATTGCTGATACGTTTCTTCCAGATCAAACCACTGTACCTCTTCTACTTCTTCCTTTTGAAGTGTAAGATGATCGATCTCTACCGGGTGATCGTAGATATAAACAAAAGCGATTTCTTCATCCCGGAATATTTTTCCATGAAATTCTCTGGCAAAAGATATGGGGAATTTTCCTGCAAACTGCAGATCAGCTGATTCCGCATGGATTCCCAGTTCTTCTTTCAGTTCCCGTAATGCCGATTCCATTGGTTCATCTCCCGCCTGTATGTGACCTGCAGATGAAGTATCAAATTTTCCAGGAAAGGAGTCCTTGTTTCTGGATCTTTTCTGAAGAAGGATCTCTGTTTTTTCATTCCTCCGGCGGATGATCCAGATATGAGCAGTACGATGAGGGATTCCTTCTGCGTGAGCAATACTCCGTTCTACGATCTTTCCAGTGGGATTTCCGTTTTCATCTATGATATCAAATAATTCCATTTTTCTGCTTCTTTCTCATAAATTATTCTTTCTTAACCAAACCAATTTCATTCTAGCATGATTTCGAAATAGTTTCCAGTCTGTTATCAGAAAACATTCTATAGGGGATTACTTGATTCGGTCAAATATTACGATATATATAACGGATATTTATACAAACATATAAAAAGTGCCTGTAAACAATTCCTTGTTTACAGGCAAGGCATGTATGTAGTTTTTAAGGTATAATCCTTAAATTAAATATTCCTCCTTAGCTCAGTCGGTAGAGCATGCGGCTGTTAACCGCAGTGTCGTTGGTTCGAGTCCAACAGGGGGGAGCTACAAACCCAATAATTGTGCAAAATAACTAAATACGGCGCAGTAGCCAAGTGGTAAGGCAATGGTCTGCAACACCAGTATTCACCGGTTCAAATCCGGTCTGCGCCTCTTAAAAAGCCTAGAAAATCAAGGTTTTCGAGGCTTTTTATTTTTTTCAAAATCCTATAATTCTGTCTAAAAAAATAAGGTGGCAAAATTATAGGAAAGAAAAAGTTCACAATTTTTTCTACAAGTCCATTTTTCCATAATCCAATTCCCTTTTTTAAAAAATTAATTCTAAAATATAAGTTTTCATGCTTTAATATTTATAGATATGTCCGCCAAAAACCGTTAAAAACCTTATAAAATCAAGTAAAATCGTTTCGTAAGGTGGACGATAAGGTGGCAGAATTTTGCTTGTTACAGCCTGTGCCATCATACTGTAGACAACCATTTCCTCTGTTAAGCGGAAGATTTATGCAATCATAGCATCAATTAAACTTACCTTACGTTCACTGTCTGTATGAACATAAGTACGCATGATCACCTCATAGTTATCGCCAATGATTTCAGCAGCTTCCTTTATTTCTCCCATATTGTGAGTCTGCCGGATCAGATTTGTTGCAAAAGTGTGCCGTAGTGCATGAAGATTATATTCTGGAATCTCAGCACGCTTACAAATTTTCTTTAGCGTATTGGCTAAATTTTGGATTGTAGGGCTGACACCATTTTGCGTAGATAATATCAAATCTGGAAAAACCCGATTTTTATCGTATAGCTCCATCATACATGATAGTGAAAATTCAGCTTCCTTGTTTAATGGAATAGTCCGTAAACTATTTGGGTATTTTGGAGGAGTCAAAATCATTTTAGTCTTTTTTTGGAACCGGCCTCTCTGTTTTTAACCCTGCTAAGCGTATGTGTGATTTTAATGCCACGCCGTCCTAAAAAGGGCACGATAGAAGATTGACCTAATGCAAGCAATTCACCACCACGTAAACCTGTGTTTAAAAGGAATACAATGGCAGGACCATATCTATACAAATAGCGTTCGTTTTTATTTGGACTGGGTTCCATTGCAATTTCTTTTATGATCTGCTCATGTTCTGGTGGGATGATTGAGATTTCTTAAAAAGGGGATATATATGATTATGGTAGAAACTATATGGGAAGCAGAGAATAAACTATTAGAATGTCAAGATATTGAATTGATTCTGTGTGATTTGTTTTTACAAGATGGAATTGCTATGGATTTTTTTATTCTATGAAAAAGCTTGCTGGAATATATCAAAACACGAAGGAGCCAATATTCAGAGAGTTGCCGTTTTTATATCACTGATAATATAGATTTATCTTTAGAATATCAATATCGCCATGAGGGTGTAAGCGACTATATAACCAGTCCTGTTAATATTCCAGAATTAATCAGACGGATATGTTATTTCGTAGAAGAATAGAAAAGTTATTTGGTTTAAAGATAAAACCAACCGGACAGAAAAAAGTACAATGTAGACAAAAAATATAGTAATAATAGTAAAGATATTTTATGTTATTGACAAATATGAAATATTGATACAAAGGAGAATTTACTATGGAAAAAAGAATATTTACCTCAGAATCAGTAACAGAAGGGCATCCGGACAAAATTTGTGATGCCATATCAGACGCCATATTGGATGCTCTTATGGAGAAGGATCCGATGAGCAGAGTGGCCTGTGAGACTGCAATTACAACGGGTATGGTATTAGTGATAGGAGAAATCACGACCAATGCGTATATAGATATGCAGCAGGTGATAAGAGAAACGATTAAAGAAATTGGTTATGACAACGGAGATTATGGATTTGATGCACATACCTGTGCCGTCTTAACGGCAATTGATGAGCAGTCAGCAGATATTGCTTTGGGTGTGAATAAGGCATTGGAAGCAAAAGAACACAAAATGTCAGAAGAAGAGCTTGATGCAATTGGTGCTGGGGATCAGGGTATGATGTTTGGTTACGCATGTGACGAAACGAATGAATTTATGCCATATCCAATTTCACTGGCACACAAATTGACTCGGCAGCTTACGCAGGTCCGTAAAGATGGTTTGTTGAATTATTTAAGACCGGACGGTAAGAGTCAGGTTACTGTAGAATATGACGAAGCAGGTATTCCGCACCGGTTGGATGCAGTGGTTCTGTCAACACAGCATGATCCAGATGTGACACAGGAGCAGATCCACGAAGATATAAAAAAATATGTATTGGAACCGATTATTCCAACAGAACTGGTAGATGAGAATACAAAATTTTTCATCAATCCAACAGGGCGTTTTGTCATTGGTGGTCCTCACGGAGATAGTGGTGTAACAGGACGCAAGATTATTGTAGATACCTATGGTGGTATGGCACGGCATGGCGGCGGAGCTTTTTCTGGAAAAGACTGTACGAAAGTAGATCGTTCTGCATCTTATGCTGCTCGTTATGTTGCGAAGAATATTGTGGCTGCAGGTCTAGCAAAAAAATGTGAAATTCAGTTGTCTTACGCAATTGGGGTGGCTCATCCGACCTCTATTATGGTAGACACCTTTGGAACCGGGAAAATTTCAGATGAGAGTCTGGTAGATATGATAAGAAAAGAATTTGATCTGCGACCAGCAGGAATCATTCAGACGTTGAATCTCCGCCGTCCAATCTATAAACAGACGGCAGCCTATGGACATTTTGGAAGAAATGATCTCAACCTTCCATGGGAAAGATTAGACAAGGTAGAAGAACTGAAAAAATATTTGAAATAATTTACTTAGGAGGGAGCGTATGAGAAGATACAAAAAGCAAATCTCAAGAATTGTGACGGTTGCGATGCTGTTTGCATTTTTGGTAGGGAATTCTAATATGGTATATGCTATGGGAGCAACACAAGTTGGATATGCGAGTAAATATATCACGGTGAAAGGGAATAATATGCATCTTGCTTTGTATGGAAAATTGGATGCAAGTGGAGAAACATTTGCAGATGAAGGAAAAACCACATTGGTGATGATGCCGGCTCTGGGAGTTCCATCACCGCATATCTACTTCAAACCTCTGGCACAATCTTTAGATGAGAGTTTTAACATAGTGATTGTAGAGCCGTTTGGATATGGGCTTAGTGATGTTGCAGCAACGGATCGAACTGTAGATAATATCAATAGTGAATTGAATGCTGCACTGGACACCATGGGAATTAAGCAGTGTGTATTGCTGGTACATTCGATTTCTGGAGTATATGGACTCAACTTTGTACAGAATTATCCCGAAAAAGTAAAAGGTTTCATTGCTGTTGATAATACGGTATATGATGAAGAACTGGCAGAGGCTATGGAAATGGAAAAGAAATATATGCTGCAGGGAATTGATGAATTTCAGAAAATCAAGAATTCTTTTTCTTCTTTGGAAGAATTCCAGATGGCACTGAAAACAGATCCAGATAAATATGGGGCAGCATTACCACAGGTTTCCGGGTACACTTATACGGAGAGTGATAGGGAGGAATACATTCAGGCATATTCTTTAAGCAGCAACGATACGATTAGAAATGAAGTGAACGGGATGGATCAATCATTACTCTCTATAAAGAATAAAAAATTCCCATCGGCACTTCCTGTATTAACCATGATTTCTTCAGAGAATGTACAAAATGTTCCGGCATGGGAGACTGCTCATAGAAATCAATTGGATTTAGAATCTGGTAATCACCAGTTATATATTGTAAATGGAGGACATTATATCTGGTATACCAATTTAACGCAGGTTGTCCAGCTTATCGATGAATGGAGAATAGAGAATCATTTTTAAAAGGAATCTGTGTGATGAGATTTCTAAATAAGAGAAAACAGAAGGGAAGTGTAGCTTGGGGAAAGTAACTATTTCAACTGTATTGGGATACAAAGAATATGTAGTGGAAAATATAAAAAACATCCGGGGAGAGGATGAAGAAAATTCCGATTTTAGGATTTATCCGGATTATCATAAGATTTATAGAGGACAGACGGAGATCGTCTTAACGAAAGCAGAGTATGAATTGTTTATGCTTTTGTCAGGGAGACCAGGTGTGATATTTACCAAAGAAAAATTTTTGAGATTCTTTATAACGAGGAATTGCCGGAAAGCATTGATAATATTGTGTACTGTCTGGTATCCAGTATGAGAAAGAAAATTGAACCGGAGCTAAAGCAGTGCCGCTATATTAAAACAGTGAGAGGTGTAGGATATAAGTTTGAAGGAAAAAAGATGGACATCTTTCCAGAATAGTTGATCTGAAGACAGAGGAAATTTTTAAAAACCTCTGTCTTTTTTTGTTGCTTTTTTATGCCATCTTGCGTACAGAAGTAGTGAAAGTCACCTCCCAAAAAGTATGCTTTTTGATGGGAGATGTAATAGGCTATTTTTTTATTTCCAAAAAGTATATAAGAAAGTTTTGAGATATGCCAAAATATTTTAAGACTTTTTGGGAATGTATAAAGGGGGATACGTATGGCATATTATGGGTATCACAGAATCAGTACTAAGGAACAACACTTGGACCGAGGTATTATAGAAATAAAGAGGTTCTGTGAAAATCAGAAAATTAAACTGGAAAGTATTTTTACAGATAAGATAACCGGTAAAAATTTTGACAGACCACGTTATACCGTTCTTGTGGAAGATGTTTTACGGGTAGGGGATACCCTGATTATTACAGAGCTGGACAGACTTGGCAGGAACAAGCAGGAGATTTTAAAGCAGCTACGTTTTTTAGAAGAAAAAGGGGTTCGGGTAATGGTATTGGAACTTCCTACCACGTTGTTTGACCTGTCTCAGATGGAAAATAATCTGGCAAAGATGATGATAGAAACAATCAATAATATGATGATTGAACTCTATGCATCCATGGCACAGGCAGAGATGGAGAAAAAGGAGAAGCGACAAAAGGAAGGTATGGAGGCAAAAAGGCTTCGGGGTGAATGGGATGAAGTAGGAAGACCACGGGCTATAGAACAGGAAAAGTTTAACCAGGAATTTATGAGGGTGGTACAAAAGAAGGTAACACCGACACAACTGCAGCGGGAGTTGGGGTTAACTTCTTCTACCTATTATCGGTATCGGAAAAACTTTTATGAAATTTTTCCGGAATTTCTTCAATCTGTATAGAGATGAGGTAATTACTAAGTAAAAGAAAAATTTAAGGAGGCAGATATTATGAGTGAACACAGAGAAGGTACATTGTTTTATGATACTGAAACAGGGAGGTATGATATACGTTTTGATTTGGAATCTTTTTATGGAGGACTACATTGCGGGGAATGTTTTGATGTAAAGGTGAAAAATGTTTGGGTTCCGGTCCGAATTGAAATGGGAGATGACTGGTATCTGGTTGGACTGAACGTGTCGAGATTAGATGGATTGAGAGTACGTATGTAAATAGGAGGATAAGCCTGATGAGGGGAAGCACAATGAGAGAAAGTGTTACGGATGTTCGCATTATACTGGAATGCTTACAGGAAGCATATCAAATGGAAGGAGATATGGTACGATCCGGGAAAAATATTCATGCGACTATGATATATCCATTTGTCCGTATGCTGCAGGAAAAGTGTAGAGATTTAACAGAGGAACAGATACATAAGACACTTTGGAAAGAATATGAGATTTCAGGGGCAGACAGGATGTTTGTGGAGAGGGCTTCAAAGATTTTAGAGCCATACGAAGGAGAATCTGAAGATGAGAAATAGTACAATGGAATATAAAGTAAATCAAGCCTATGAAGAACTAAAGCGTTTAATACAGTGGAATCCGGATAGTGAAGAAAAATTTTTACAGAAAATGGTATGTTTATTGTTACCTGGACAAAGAAAATGTTGGTCAGAGGCTATCCGTGATTTGAGGCAATCTTTTGAAGCTGAGCAGGGGATGATATTTGTTGAAAAATACAGAGGAAAACTGGAATGGCTGAATAGCATATCTTTGGCAGAACTACAAAGAAAGATAGGAGAAATTTATTTTGTTGATCATTACAAGATGATAGCAGATCAATTCCTATATAAAAAGGATTTTGAAACTTCCTTATTTTTGAGAATTGCAATGGAAACAGGGATAAGAAGTGCAGATATTCCATGTATAGAATGGTCCTGTATGCATGGAAAAACTATTATTTTGGAAGAAACCAAAAGAGGAGATTTGTATAAAAAAGTTAATGGAACGTTTCCTAAGATTTCAACTCAGTCGTTACGGATTATGAAGTTATTGCACAGGAAGCAAGGGAAAATATTCACAAAATCAAACGAGTACTATGTTCGCAAAATTTCTTGTGCTTGGGGAATGCCTGGGTTTCGTATCCATAGTTTTCGGGATTATAGGAGAAAGATAGAAATGGGAATTACAGCAGGAGTACAAGTTCCAAGGATCATTCCATTATAAAGAATAGGCTGGATTGGAAAACGTTATAGGATGCTATATGAGCTGCTGTTGCAGTTCTAGTGAGTTTCAATAAAAATACGCAAATATAGTATTTGCGTATTTTTTATTGAAATTACAAATATATTTGCAAATAGATTGAATTATAAATAAAACAATAATAACGCAATATAACTTTG
>NC_021014.1:2793337-2928382 GCF_000209835.1 Ruminococcus sp. SR1/5
AATAAAATAAACGCAAATAATAAAACTTTAGTCGTTTATTTTATTTGTTTTTATTAGGTGCTATGTGATATACTACGAAAAGAAAGTAGGTGTAGTATGAATAGCAAAACAGCATTAGAAAAAAATACGAGATAATCAAACAAAATCTTGGGAATCAAACTACCTTTTATACAGATGAAGTAATTCCCCTTTTCCCGGAGTTAAAAAAGTCTACTTTATATTGGAATCTTTCTAAATTAGTAGAGGCGGGTTACATTAAGAGAGTGCGAAACGGTGTATTTTCCTTCAATGATTTGAAAGGCAGACAGGGAATTATTTTATGTGAAACAGCCCAAAAATTGAAAAATTACATGGATGAGCTGGGATTTTATTATTATATATCCGGTTTGGATATTTTGGCAAAATATATGTTACACATACCAGAACAATATCCTGTCATTGCATTTATTGAAAAAGCAGCAAAAGAGGAAATATATAACAATTTATTAGCAGAAGGATTTGAGGTGATAGAACCACAATACACGAAAAAAATGTATGAAGATGCTATGTTTTCAGGTAGCCATAATATGCAGGTGATTTTATACACAACGGAGGATTTTCAGTACAGTAGTGAAGGTCTGGCAAGTATAGAGAAGGCTTTTGCAGATCTTTATTTTGCAATAACGAGAAACGGATATCCACTATCATTGCAAGAATTGGTAAGAATTTATCAGAATCTCAGCAGATTGGGAAATATAGATAAAAAGAAGCTGATAACAGTAGCATCAAGAAGGAATATACAATATGATATTCGCTTTATCGTTGAAAATCGGTTTATTACAGATTCGGCAATAGAGTTTGGAAAAATACTTAGAAGGGAAGAATAAAATTTGGATTACAAAAAGTTATTTCATAAAGAGGAAGCATTTCAGAGAGAAACCTTTCAGAAGAGAATGGAAGAATTTGGGTTTAAAAATATGGCGAGAATGGAACTGTTTTTATGGGATCTTGAATTATTCTTGCATATTCAGAAAATACTAGGAGATAAAATAATATTGAAAGGTGGTGCAGCCACGCAGTTTTATCTGCCAAGGGATGCTCAAAGAACAAGTGTAGACATTGATATGTTATTTTTTGGAACAGAAGAGGAAATAAAGAAAACATTGAGGAAAATCGAAGAATATTTGGGGACAGAAGACGAATTGTTTTACTTTCATAAACATAGCCCTAAGAATCCGAAAACAAATCTTCCATTACATACATATTACACGAAAGTTCCTTCTGTACTATCCAATGCAGAACGTAATATGGAGAGAGAGAGTATTCCCTATCAGGAATTAAAAATAGAATTTATTCTCCAGCCAGAAAAATGGGAATATGAAAGAAGAACGGGAGAAAACATATTTGCGGTAAACAGTTCATGGAACT
The DNA here is from genome assembly GCF_000209835.1 of Ruminococcus sp. SR1/5. Lineage (NCBI taxonomy): Bacteria > Bacillati > Bacillota > Clostridia > Eubacteriales > Oscillospiraceae > Ruminococcus > Ruminococcus sp. SR1/5. The sequence continues at coordinate 2,794,745 of NC_021014.1, forward strand.
ATCAGATCCTTCCATTGAATTATTTATTTGCGGATAAGCTCACCACATTAGGTTGTAATACGATTGGCGTACAAAATGAAAGGCTGGATGAACAGGTGAAGCAGTTCTATGATATTATGATGTTGTCCAGAAACTGTATATCCGAGATGCAATGCTCTGTTGTGAAAGAAAAGTATTTAAAACGGGCAGAACAAGAATGGAATACAAGGAAGATTACACTGGGGAGCACGCTGGAGGGAAGAGATTATGAACCTAAATATATCGTAAAAGATGTTGAGAAACAGCTTTTGCGTTATCAACAAGCCGATAGCGGTGAAGATGCAGAATTGAAAAAGTTTATTAATGATTTTCATTCGTTATATTTAAACAGGAAAGTGCAGTATGATCCCAAAACGGTTGCCTGCGGAGCATCCCTGGTTCGCTTGATGTATGAACTGATGATTTCAGGCATGGGTTGGGATAAGGTAAAACAGGCATTAGAGATTGAAAAAAAATTAGGTATGGAGCATTTATCGGGACCAGAAAAAGGACAAAAAATTCGTAAACTCAGAAATCAGTTTATTCAGGAATTTGGTAAAGATTCGGTAATCCCGGCATCAACTTTGAAAGGGAAAGATTTAAAAAGAGTGTTCTGGGCAGTTGTAAATATTGATAATTTAAACAAGATTGAGGGAATGATATAAAATGAGATATTATATTGCAGATTTACATTTCTTTCATGAAAATTTGAATACAAAAATGGATAAACGTGGATTTGCAAATGTAAATGCAATGAATGATTATATGCTGAAACAGTGGAATAGTAAAGTGCGTAATAGGGATGAAGTTGTTATCTTAGGGGATTTATCATGGGGGAAATCTGAAGAAACAAACCAGTTGCTTCAGAAATTGAACGGACGTCTATATCTGATACAGGGAAACCATGACCACTATGTCAAGGATCCAAACTTCGACAGTTCACGCTTTGAGTGGATTAAAATGTATGAGGAACTTAGCGATAATAAGAGAAAAGTGATACTTTGTCATTATCCTATTATGTGTTATAACGGACAGTATAAATTGAATGCAGAAGGAAACCCAAAAACCTATATGTTGTATGGACATGTACACGATACGCAGGATCAGAGATTGCTGGAAAGATTTCAAGGAATCACATCTGAAACAACATTTCTGAATACACAGGGGGAAACACAGCATATTCCATGTAATATGATTAACTGTTTTTGTATGTATTCAAATTATCAGCCGCTTACTTTGGATGAATGGATTGCGTGTGATAAGAACAGGAAACAAAAGAGCTGCCAGAATGTAAAGTGATATGAAAAAGAGCCGTCCAAAACTGGTCGGCTCAAAGTATTTATAGTTGTTTATGATTTCTTAGGAATGTCAACAGTTCCTAGTGTTTCAATTAAGGATAGGATTGCATCTGAATTTTGCTGAAATTGCGTTTGAAAATCTTCTGTAATATCATAGTTCAGATACAGAGTTATCAAAGTAGCATTCCATATTGAAATCATGGTCTTTTCTGATATGTGTTCTTCCAGAAATTGTAGATGTTTGCAGAGTGTTGCCTGTGTTCTTGTCCATGTAAAGAAATAGTCATCTTTTAGTGGAATGTTAAAACTACGAAACCATTCCCGGACGGTATGTGTTTCGATTCCGTCTCCGCACTCAGGATTATTAAAGATATATCCAACAGACAGTTCTTCTGGATTTTTCGGAAAACTATCATCCGCAGAAAGGGTAAGATACCGACCAATCGGAAACATGGCACAGACAGTCGGTTTTACATCATGAACCAAACATTTCTGATCCTTTAATAAAGGGCAGCGTTTGACACTTCCTTGTGGTCTCAGGCGGACTATCGGGAAACGGGAGTTACATCCAATATAAGTTTCACAATATTGTTCCAAGGCTTCCGCTGGTGTAATTTGAAATTTTTTTGCTATGTTAAACAGATCTTTCGGGGATAAGAGAATATCCTCCCGGTGAATGCAGCACTTTCCGCATTGGGTACAGTGAAATGTAAATGTATCATCGAGACCGATTTCTTCATATCCTAATTGTTCTTTTAGTTCTTTTATTGAATTCATAATCATTCTCCTTAAAAAAATATTTTTATGGCGGTTCTATTATTTTGTGTCTGAACACATTGCTTTTTCGTATTCTAGGATTTGTTTCCATGTCAACCATTCTGGTTTCCCATCATCCGGAAATTCATTCCAGAGTTTTTTCATGGCGGCAATTTGTTTGCTTTCATTGTGATAGTACAGATGTCCAGTACAACGGTTTCCGTAATTCAAGTAATACTCACAGTCGCTTTGTAAACGACTAAGCATCATGTACTGAAATTCATAAGGATTTTTCGGTTTATCTGTTAAAATTCTAAATGGTTTCCGGATAGGCATATCCGGTTCTCCATCAAATTCATTTCCGACTGCAGAGTGCAGATGAGGAATTTCAAAGTCACCAAGTTCTACATCTTTCCACAACTTCCCATATTGATCCTGGTATACCGGGCGAGCCCATTCGTCTGTACCAATATAATGAAGAAGACGAGAGGGTTCTTCTGGAATAGAAATCAGTTCATCCGGGGACATAATCACTTCATCCAAAGCAAGATCATCCAGTTTTTTTGGCATATTGTAAAGAGAAGAAAAGCGTTCCTCTAGTTTCCGAATGTCTGCTTCAGACTCAGGAAAATCAAAGCAACAGTGAATATCAGGAGTCAGATTGTCGGTTTCTTTATCTTCGCCGGTATGAATTTCCAAAATAACACCATCCAATCCTGCATAATCGCTGGCATCGGTTGTCCGCACACGTTGTCCAGGTTTGAAGATGACATCTCCCCATTGTAATTCAGTTGTTGTATTGTTCATGTAATTCTTCCTTTCTTGATGGGAATTGGCATTGACAAAAGAGGGAATAGAATAAATCCATACCCCTTTTCCGTAACATCACATCTATGCCAATTCTCATAAATTCATAAATTTTCACTAATTCAGTGCTGTGTTTTTCGTGATCCTTCTAAATAAAAAGAGACCACTCGCAAGTAGTCTCTTCGTAAACATAAATTTAATTAAACTTGTATTGTTCCAATAAATAAATAGGCAGTGTTTCTGTTTTTCCGTCTATTCCTCCTTTGGTTGCCCCTTTTAAATAAAGAAGCTTATCTGCTTTTCCCTGAGCCAGAGCTTTCTGGGCAGTGGAAGCAGTCCCTTTTCCGGCTTTTACTTCTATTAAATATCGGGTGGAAGAAGATAGGCTTTGTGCCAAAAAATCAATTTCTCCGCCTCGGTAAGTAGCAAAAGCTGGGGTTTCAAAGGAAATTTCCGGTGGAAAATCCTGGCGTTTCTTCAGGTTGATATAGACATAATTTTCATTTAATGTGCCTGCAAGTACACGGGAATCGGTACCGGTACGTGTCAGATAATAATTTGCCAGCCCCATATCCATGAAGTAGCAGCGGCTTGCAGACTTAAAATCCAGAATGTCCATTTCTGTTATTTTTGCACAGAATCCAATGATTCCAGAAAAGTACAGCCAGCTAATGGCACGGTTGCAGGTAGCCTTTGAAATATTGCTGGAGTAGTCTTTGGTTACCAGTTTTTGCAATTCTTCACTGATGCTGTCTTCTGAAAATCCTTTCTTTTCACGATTTAAAATACGGCAGATGGAAAAGAAAATATGGGTAAACACTTTGGTATACAAAATATCCGTAAAATAGCGAATGGATTCATTGGTAAAGGTATCAATGATTTTTACGAGTTCGCCTTGAGCTTTTACGATGTTCCGGTTTTCCAGATAGTTTTCGACCACTTTGGGATAGCCACCAATCTGGCAGTACAGCTCATAGGTTTCCTTTAAGCGATTATAGACTTCTGCTTCAGAGGAAACAAGAGATATTTTTTTGTAATCGCCATACAGATTCTGATCATAGGCCATCAAAAACTCCTCAAAAGAAAGCGTATAGATGGTGAGTTTGGTGACATCGCCGCTGGAATAACGGAATTCTGGATCATAAATCCGTCCAAGGTAGCTTCCTGTGATGATGAAATGGGCTTTAAAGTGACGTGTAAACTCCCGGATACGGTTATAAATTTCGGAAGACTCCTGGATTTCGTCAATAATGATGACGGTATCTTCAGAATCAATAAAGTCCGGTTCATATAACTGGAAGGCATCGTGGAGAGGATGCTCCCGCCGTTTTGTTCCAGGTGTCCAGTCGGTTGCCTGTTTATAACATTCCATAAACTGTTTGCCGCTTAATTCAAACAGGTTAATATAAATTTTGTGTTTGTAGTTTTCGTCAGCGAATTTCTGTATCAGGTAGGTTTTTCCAACCTGACGGGCTCCACCGACTTCCAGGGTACTATGACCTCCTTCATTTTTCCAATCCAGAAGACGGTCATAGACAAAACGCTTCAGATACATAAGCACAAATCCTTTCTTTAAAATCTATCTTTCATTATAGCAAAATATTTGCAGTTCATACAGTGCAAAATTGGATAAATTATGTTTTAACATTCAAATTGAAGCTTTGCACGTATATCCATAAGAATTTTGCCCAGATGATTTTCGCCATGACCATTTACAGAACCCCAAAAGTAATCTCCCCAGTTGTTTCCTTCAACAAGGTGACAATTCCCAGTAGCAAGTAATGCTTTACATAGGGTAGGATTCTGCATGAATTTGCACATACAAATTTCATACATGTACATAAGCTTTACACTTTCCCAGTCTGAACGGAGCTGCACTTCTCTTCCCAGTTTTTTTGCATCTTTTGGATTCCTTAATTTGGTAAATTGAAGCTGTTCTTTAGGGGAAATGGTCTTTTGTGCCTGGAAAGCAGCCTCATTATTTGCATACCAGTAGCCCCGGTAATATATCCGGGAAGGATAGAAGTTACTAAGAAAAGCGTATGCTCCATGAAAGTGGTCAATTGTTTGCTGGTAATGATTCGAATAGGTATTAATATACATGTAATCCCTTCTTTCTTATACAAAAAAGGAACCGCTTATGGTAAGCAGTTCCTTCTTAAACATATTTTTTGTTTGTTATTTGTTTATTTGTGCTTCTTCTTGTTCTTCGTAATAGCGGTCTGCAATATAGCCGGCAGATTCCGCCCAAAGAGTATTTTCTGTATTTTGTAGGGCCTTGTAAGTTTTTGAATGATAAAATTTGCCCATGGCATCCGGAAAGGAAAGATTACTCTTTTCCATAATAATATCGATAACATCCCGGATCTGAATATACAGATTCATTGAAATATCTTTTCCGTTAAAAAAATATTTACCTTCCATGTTTTACACATCCTTTCGAGATTCCAATACCAGATGTTCAAGAGCAAGTGGGGTGTGAAAGGAAACCTGATTATTAACCTTATTATACCGAAGCCTTGTAACCGCTTCATCCACGCTCAAGATACCGGACAAATAAAGTTGTACAGTTTCCATGGTATTATCATCCGCAACAGGCCCAATTACAACATCATAGTGATGCTGGATATCGCCGACAGTACGGTTGAGTTTGACAAACTCCAACCATTCCTTGTCCAAGGTGGCAAAATGTTTGATTTTTAGTTCCTCGGATTGCTGGAAGATATACCGATACACATATTTGCCGCCAGTATGAGTACGCAAGTACAGGCGGTTCGCCCATTCATTTGCCTGCTGTTCGAGAACTGTGCAATAAAATCCACGACCAAAATCACGACGGTTATGTGATTTGTTCAAATCGATTTTATCAAATGCAATATTGGAGCCATGGAAAAGAACAAGCGTGGGCGTATCTTCTTCTATAATATCTTCTACGTATTGAAAAGTATCATGAATATCTAATTGGTGCAACGTTTCGTGTTGTACCAGTATTTTTTCAAATACTTGATGTTTGTAGAAAATATTAAAGGCATCGTCTTCTGATATTTGGTGCTTTTTAGCATAATATTCCAGTGCTTCAATTGATAGCATCTCTATATCTGATTGAATACTCATATACGTTATCCCTCCATTTGCTTTCATTATATCAAAAAAGAAGGTGCTTTCCAACGGTAAAATAACTATAAATGTAAAGTTGCAAAAGATGTTTGAAATGGGGCGTCACCCCATTTCACTATCCCCAAACTTCGCCCATGATTTCCACAAGAAAATCATCTAATGGAAAATCGGGAGGAAGTAATTCACCAAACGTTTCTTGAATTTCTTGGATAACTTCCGTATAAGAAGAATACGCCTGTGAAAATAAGTGGGAAGAATTTTTAAGTTCAATGATATAAAATTCTTCTCCTGGATTTAAGTCCAGTTCTTCCTGATCTTTGATCCTCCATACCGTCATAGACTCAGCAGTGCCATAACGACAGCCATCAAGTTTCTCACAAAGATATTCCTGAAAGGCTAAGAGTGATTCTGGATCAGAGAACTCTTTGTATAAATCAGGAAAAACTTCCTCTGTATATCGAAGGATAAGATTAGCAGCCTCTTCTGTAATAAGAAATCCATAGATATGAAAAACGGATGTAATGATACTCATAGATTTCTCCTTACGCAATCATTTCAAGAAACTCATCTTCAGATAAAATCTTAATGCCGAGAGACTGGGCTTTTGCTAATTTACTGCCGGCTTTTTCCCCACAAATTAGATAATCTGTCTTTTTTGTGACAGAACTGCCGGCTTTTGCTCCAAGCTCTAAAATCTTCGAGTTGATTTCATCTCTTGTAAAATGAGCAAGTTTTCCTGTTGCAACGATAGTACATCCTGTAAATACATTTTCTTTCATCATAGTATTCATTTCCTTTCTTTCTTCAAATATAAGTTCTTTTTGGAGTTCGTGCCAGAGAATTAAATTGTTTTCATCAGAAAACCAGTCATGGATATTCTGATTCAGAGTATCACCAAAGTCATCTAACTGGGTGAAATCATAGTCACCAGAGGCAGCATCAAAAAATTCCTGTAGACTGCCGTGGAATACTGTATCCAAAATCCTGCTTTTGGTCCTTCCGACCATAGGAATATCCATGGAAACCAGGAACCGGACAAAGGTAGTATTCCGGCTGGAAGTAATGGAATTCCATAATCTTTCAAAGGATTTTTTACCGAAACCTTCCAACTGTAAGATTTCTTCCTGATGTTCATTTAGATGGTAAATATCCGGAAATGTCTGGAGATAACCCAAAGTCAGGAATTTTTCCAAGGTAGTTTCGGAGAGTCCCTCGATGTTCATTGCTTTTTTTCCAACGAAATGTGTAAAGCGTTTTCGGATCTGGCTATCACAGTTGGGATTGTCACAATGCACCGTTTCAATGAGACGCCCATCATTTCCTTTTCTTTGATAGATACGAGTCTGAGAACCACAGCATGGACATACAGGAGGAACTGCATCTACGTAATGACCACGTTCCAGATTTTCTTCAATATGAGGAATGATCATATTACGTTTTGATACAGAAATTCTACAACCTGGCACCAATTCTAATTCTTTGATAAAGGTCAGATTGTGAAGGGTTGCTCTGGAAACAGAGCATCCGTCAATTTCCACAGGGTCAAAAACTCCCACAGGTGCAATTTCTCCGAAACGGGTGGGTGTCCATTCTATATTGCGAAGAGTGGTTTCGTAAGTTTCGTCTTCAAACTTAAAAGCCAGTCCATCTTTATAATGATGTCCGGTACGCCCGCAGTTTTTGGAATAGTCCAGACTGTCGAAAATCATTACAATTCCGTCAATAGGCAGATGTTTTTTGCCTGCCAGATCAGTCAGCCTTTCAATATACTGATTTACAAGTTCCGAGGTTAAGGGATGGTTTGCAGCAATATAAGGACAAGGCTGAAAACCATAGTCAAACAGGCTGGAAATTTTCATAGCTCTGCTGTCTGGAAAGAGAAATGGAGAGTCCAGACCTTCCAGAACATTAAAAGGCATAAAGTGCAGACAGCGTCCTGCACAATTTGCCGGATCAAGACTTCGCACAGAGCCAGAAGCCAGATTTCGCCCATTTTTGTAAGGTTCTCCTTTTCCATCTCGGAGGGTTTCTTTTAAACGCTCAAAGTCATGGGTTGGGATGAAGGATTCTCCAACAATCACTAGCCGGCCTTTATATGGAATTGAAAGAGGGACATCAACGTATGCAGGGATGTTATGGGTGATAAGTTCCCCAATTTCTCCGTCGCCACGCGTAGAAGCCTCTACAAGTGTTCCATTTTCGTAGACCAATTTAGTCGTTAATCCGTCCAACTTCAGCATAAACAGAACCGGCTGCTTACCGGCAAAGCTTATCAAGTCCTGTACCTGCTTTGTCTTATCTAAAGAGAGCAAAGGGACTGGATGCTTTACTTTGGGAAGTTCACTGATGGGAGTATAGCCTACGGTTTGTGTCGGTGAATTGGATAAGATAAAGCCTGTCTGCTTTTCTAATTCCACTAATTCATCGAAGATTCGGTCATATTCCGCATCACTGATATTCGGACTGTTCTCATTATAATAAGCGTTACGCTGTAAATTCAGATAGTCCACCAGTTGTTTGATTTTTTCCACGTTTGATAATTCATTGGGATGGTTCATTTTATTCTTGTCTCCTTTTCTATGGTATAGTTGTAATTCTTATTTGTTCCGGTTTTTCTTCCTCCTTTCTTTGCGTTTAGGCATAAAAAAAGAGAATGACACGGATGTTCATTCTCTAATGCGTGCAGTTTCCTGCAAAATAAAAAAAGCCAGAAATCCCTGCTGGTAGCGTGGTATACTTCTGACACTTTTACAAACCTAAACTGCGTGCGTATATCCTTTCCGGATGACACAAATAATAATTACATAGTAAGTGTAACACTATATGTAGTATGCGTCAATATAAAAACACTATATATCGTTTAGTCTGAGAGGAGAATTACTATATATAGAGGAAGCATGGATATGGAAAATATTATCTCTTGATTTCAGAACGTATGTTCTATATAATGAGATGTAAAGGAGGGGAACGTGAGTTTGGGAAAAGTGATTTTTCATATAGATGTAAATTCTGCCTTTTTGTCCTGGGAAGCGGTATATCGGCTGCATCATTTGGGATGGAAAGGCGATTTAAGAGAACAGGTGTCGGCGGTAGGTGGGGATATGGCGATGCGTCATGGAATCATTTTGGCAAAATCCATTCCAGCAAAGAAATATCGGATACAGACAGGTGAATCAATCTTGGAAGCAAAACAGAAATGTCCAAATCTTATTTTAGTGCCTCCGAATTATGGATTGTATGAGAGGTGTTCCAAAGCTTTTATGGGAATTTTGCAAGAGTATTCTCCCGCAGTGGAACAATACTCGATAGATGAGGCGTTTGTAGATATGACTGGAACGGAATTGCTTTGGGGGACGCCAGTGGAAGCAGCGGAGAAGATGCGGAGGCAGATTAAGGAACGGCTTGGATTTACAGTGAATATCGGTATTTCAGAGAATAAACTGTTAGCTAAGATGGCAAGTGATTTTCAGAAGCCAGACAGAGTGCACACATTATGGAAGTCTGAGATACGGAATAAGATGTGGCCATTACCGGTAAGCGACTTGTTTTTTGTAGGACGGGCAACAACAAAGACACTTTTCAAGTTGGGAATCCGAACAATAGGAGATTTGGCAAAGAGCAATCCTGGCTACTTAAAACAACATTTAAAGAAACATGGGGAAGTAATCTGGGGATTTGCAAATGGGATTGATGTATCTGTAGTCCAGTCTGCCCCACCTGCCAATAAGGGATATGGTAATTCCACAACGATTCCTTTTGATGTGACAGATGCATCTACAGCAAAATTGGTGCTGTTGGCTTTGGCAGAGACAGTAGGAAGCAGACTTCGTGGAGCAGGAGTCAGGGCAGAAGTGATTGCAGTAGGGATCAAGAATTATGATCTCAGTTATGCCAGTCACCAGATGACGCTTCAGAATGCAACCAATATTACGAAAGAGATTCATCAGTGTGCCTGCCAGTTATTTGACCAGCTCTGGGATGGGACACCCATCCGGCATCTGGGAATCCATACCAGCCGCATCAAGGATCAGGTGAATATGAGGCAATTGGATCTATTTGATACGAATGATTATGAGAAGCTGGAAAAAATGGATGAAACGATAGATCAGATCAGAAAACGGTATGGGAATGATTCGGTAATACGTGCGGCTTTTTTAGGTGGGTGTATTGATCACATGAGTGGTGGCATTTCACGGGAAAAACGTTCTGTGGACTATGAGAAATTAAAGACAGAATAGCGGGAAGGGGGAAGAAACGGTGGCATTTGGAATCGGAATAAATACAGAGCATACAGAGCAGGAGCCTTTATCCGGAACCTATCATGAGGTGGCAGTCCAGTGCTGGTTCACAGCTACCGGAAAATCTCTGCCATTGATGCTGAAGGTAAAAGGGGAGGATGAAGAGATTATCCAGATCAATCATATCCAGGTTCTGACTGTAGAAAAGCAGTGGTATGCGGGAATTTTGAACTGGAAGTATAGATGTCAGGCGGTACTTTTGGGAAAACAAATCAATTTTGTGCTTCTCTTTTGTCCGGAGGATTGTGCATGGAAACTGGTTGTATAAGATACCAGGGATGAAGTAAAATAGGAAAAAGGAGGACAGAAAATGTGCGGAAGATATTATGTGGATGATGAAACCTCACGGGAAATTGAAAAGATTGTAAGGAAACTGGACCAGCGTTTAAAGATAGAGCATGGACAGGACATCCACCCGTCTGAATCTGCAGTCGTTCTTACAAAGGGGTGTAGGGAAGTGGCTGCGAGGCAGATGCAGTGGGGCTTTCCGGGGTTCCAGGGAAAGGGACTGCTTATCAATGCAAGGGCAGAGGCGATACTAGACAAGAAGACCTTTCGAGAAAGTGTGCTACATCGAAGATGTGTGATTCCCGCCCGTCACTTTTACGAATGGAGTAAAAACAAAGAAAAATATACTTTTCAAAGTCCAAAGCAGGATGACACATTATTTATGGCAGGGTGTTATCAAATCTATAATGGTCAAAACCGTTTTGTTATTCTGACTACACAGGCAAATGCTTCCGTAGCACCGGTGCATGAACGGATGCCATTGCTTTTGGAACGACAAGAACTGGAAGATTGGATTATGGAGGATGCAGCGGTAGAAATTATTCTTGCTAAGAAGCCCATACCGTTGAATCGGACAGCAGAATATGAACAACTGAAATTATTTTCGTAAAAAGGGAAACCCACAAAAGTTTCCCTTCTTGACATAATAATTTTTGAATTTAGAATTCATTGTTTATTTGTTCTGTTGTTGCAGGCATAGGAGAACTGGATTTTACATAGAGTAATAGTTTCCCGTTCAGATCCAAATCCTGTTTACTCCATTGCCCATTCTCATAAACCTTTTGGGTAATTGTATTGTAGATAATTGGCGTATCCTCTATACGTTCCATATCAACGACAAGGCAATCCTGAAGGGCAATATATGGATATAGAGCATCTTCAATATATGTCCTTAATTTTAATGCCTGCCTGTGCAGTAGTTCCACATCATACAGTTTTGATAAGGTATAGCTCATTTCTTTGAGCATCCCGGATGTTGTAATTGCCTGTTGGATAACAGAAATCTGCTCTTCCAGAGATACATCTGGATTTATCATAAGCTTTGATAATGTAATTTCTTTTACAAAAGCTGTCGCTGTATCACCAATTTGCTTTTTTAGGGTTTCATAAGGCACCCGATACTGTGTTTGTAAAATTTCAAGTGGAACGTATTCTCGGTTTTTCTTTAAAGTTGAAAGCAATTCACAAAGCTTGCTTCCCAATTCATATATGTTATTCAAGCACACATCACTTCCGATACGGTCTCTGGTGTATGAACCAAATGGTAAATGGTATTTTCTGTTTCGAAAACGATACTGTCATTTGATACTTCCAAAATCGTTAGGATAGGAGATGTCAGAATAGAGAAACCATTGACCCCAGAAATAATAGCACGTTCCCCAACACGTAGCGGAGAATGAAACCATCCAGAGAGTGTTGTTATTTGTTTATCTTTCACATGGTGCTTTCGATTTGTCATAGTGTTCACACTCCTTTTGTATAGCCATAGAAAATCTGTTTTTCATGGCTCGTTTTTATGTAACAGGGTAACTCAAACGAAAATATCCTTTCGATACAGGGATATATTCATCTGGGTGTTCATATAAGGTGGCACGGATACGTTCCTGATAATGCGGATTCTTTTTCGCTTTTGGGTGTTCCTTTAATAAAGCGTACAGGTCTTTTAAAGCCACTCTTCCTCCAATACTCTCCATTGTCATCCGGATTAGATGATGCCAAGTCAGTGCAAGAATATCTGTATTTTGTACAGAAAACACACCTTCTTGCCGGATGCTGAAGGGGATAATGAAAGAATCCGTTTTTTCAGTAACAGAGCATATTCTGTCACAATGGGAATGAAAGGCTTTTTGTACGTCCGATTGTCAGAAACACAATTAAACTGGCCCTTTACCAGAAAGGATTCAAAATCACCCATCCGCATTAAATCATGCTGCATACTATAGAACTTACCATGGAGCCGCATATCGCCTACCAGTATGGCAAGCCTGCCACCTTTCCGAAGTGCCAGGAAAAATTTCCGGATACAGTGATTTAGTTTTTCTAAAAAATCCGAATAGTTTTCACAGCGGGATAGGTCGTCCGGGTGAGGGTTTCCCCAGATATTTCCGGAATACTGGATCATATTATGGTAAGGTGGATGGAAAAAGATGAGATCAGCGGAATCCTCCACTTCATCTTTTAGGGCATTCCAGTTACCTTTTCCATAAGCAGGTGCCGGATTTAGATCATAGAGCAGGGAACGTACCTGATAACGGTCAGCCGCCGCCTTTGAAGTCCCAGAGCCACTCATAGGATCTAAGAGGGTAAAGGTGCTGGTATCTTTTCCGTAATATCGCTTATCGTCCAGGCAATAGCGTAGAAGTGCTGCAATCACTTCGGGAGAGCAGTTACCACGCCACTGGCTGTTACCGCCTTCGCCCCGTTCTGGGTATGCCATGAAAGAAGTCAGTTCCTTTCCCACACGTTTTCGCAATCCTTCCGTTCCAAGCATGTCAGCGACAGTACGCCATTGGGGACCAAATTCAGCTTCTAATAATTGTGCTGCCCGATGCAGCAGTAAGTCATTCATTTTATGTCACCTTCCTTTCATAATTTTGTTGGATGTAGCGGGAAATCGCCGCTGCAGTCATTTTGGCACAGCCTAAATCCATTTCGCTGAAAGGCTGTTGATTTTTTGCACATAGTAAAAGTCCCAGGGCTTCCCCCAATTCGTCTTTTTTAGAAATAGGGAAAAAGGCTGATATGGGATATTTTCCTGTCATAGTAGGGTATATGCGTTCCTTTTCAGAGAATAATTTCATCTTTCCCTGTTGCAGAAGCCTTTGAATACTTTCTGTTACAGGCATATTAAGTGCTGTATGATAATTCTTGGAAGCAATGATTTTGGAATGATTACATAACAGAATCCGGCAAGGGACATTGCTATGTAAAATATCCAGAAAACTGTCTAACCGGATATCCATAGGGATATGGGAGTCGCATTTACGAAGACAGATGTTGCGTGTGTCAGCTTCCAACATCAATACATCGCCTGTATGAAGCTGTAGGGCTTTTCTTACTTTGGCAGGAATAATGATCCGCCCTTGTTGGTCAATATTTAGTGTTGTAGCATAATCCATAGAGATCCCCTTTCCTTTATAAAAAGAAGCAGTCTTTTCGGCTGCTTCTTTGTTGAAATTCTTTAAGCGACATACATACCATTCAGATATTGCTCTTGTGGCTGTCCCTGCATATAGGAAGTCATTTCATCTGGCTGTGGCTGTATATTTTGTGCCATTCTTGCTTCCTGTTGCTTTTTAAGCTGTTGTTTGCCGTTTTGAATCAGGAAGGATGCAACATAGGCTTCCCAATTTACGATATAGGAATCAGCACGTTTTAACAGCATATAAAAATCCATATCTGTCAATTGTATAAAAGCACTTTTTTCAGAGATAAAACTTTGAGCCTGCATATAAGTGCCGCCGTTATGATTCTTTTTCTTGATACCTTTTCCGTTATTAATTTGAATTCTCCATGGACTGGTCAGTATTTCCTGCTGGTTGTTATATACGTGGCGGGAAATAAAAAACTGTTGTGCAGTAGAATAGCCATTGCCATCCGGCACACCAAATATTTTACTTTGTGACCATTCAAATTCAGGAAAGCCAGCGGTAACTCTGGACAGCAGAAATTGAATTTGTTCGGGTGCCAGATGAAAACGGGTGATAATATTTTTATCACCAGTACCACTAGAATAATCCTGTATGGAGATTCCAATAAGGGAGTGAACTTTATGACCATTTTCTTCAAATTCTCCTTTTGCATGAAGTTGTGCATAGCTGTTATAACTTGTGTAGCGGAGGCGGTCATACAGTGCAATTAATTTTTTACTGGTCTGTACTTTGCATATCTGATCTGTAATTGAGTTTTGATAATTTTCACTCATGTATGTTTTCCTTCTTTCTATTTCAAATATTGTTTTACAAGCTGTGTCATATTTTTGGGTAAATCTTCTAATTTGGTAATATCTAAAAAACCATCCTGATAGATCCTGCGGATGTTTTCTTTGTCATCACCAATTGCTGCAGCAAAGATCACAATGCCACGTTTACGATATTCATTCTTGATACCACGAAGATCTGCTTCTGCTTCCGTACCACTGTACCCACAATCCGCGGGCTGTCCGTCAGAGATTATGATGAGGAGTTTTTGTGATTCCGGACGCTTTGCCAGGTGTTCCGCAACATAACGAAGTGCAGCTCCATCCCGGTTGCCATTACGGGCAGACATATCCATCAGCCGGTAACGGTCAGAGGCATCCAGAGAATCAAATTCAGCATAGGAATACAAAGCAACACCCTTAGAATCTGTAGAATGCCCATAAATGGTAATAGGAATTCCCAGGCTCATACAGAAATCATACAGCACGATTGCAGTTTTCCGGGCATGGGTAATACGATCTCCCCAGCCCATAGAACCACTTTCATCAACCAAAAGTCCCACGGAAAGTTTTTGTTCTTCATCCGGAAGCCTGGTTCTGGTAAAGATACCGCCGTCCTTTCGGTGTAAAGCCCGCATATCCAGCCTTTTACCAAATAACAGGTTTTTTGTTTCCCGCCTTCTGCCTCTTCTTTTAATAAAGGAAGAATGGAACTTTGCAGCCTTTTGGAGGTCCGCAAAAGAGGGGAAGCAACTGTTTGATAAGATTTGATAAAAAAGTCGGAAACTGGATTGATGCGGTGGATTGTTACATGGATGCCTGCATGGGCATTTCCGTAATGTATTTCATCCGCCGATTTTTGCAAGTCTTCTGTTAATTCCTGTTCATAATCATTTTGGGCTTTTTCCGTAGCAACATCATTTAGGATGCGTGCAAGATCATTCGCTGCATTTTCATAACCGGAACCGGCATACTGTGATGCGTATGTGATTACTGGATTATTTCCATCTAATACTGCTGTAGTTTTAGCAAGTTCAATTCTTCCTCCTTCTTCCTGCAGTACCTTTTCTGCCTGGTTGATTGCATCTTGCCTGTAATTTGGATCAAGACCAGATAAGTCACAGGTTATAGGAGTTTTTGATTTTACTGTAGGACCTGGAATGTTTTTAGGGATTCCTCCGTTTTTACCAGTTGGAAGAGGAGATCCGCTACCTGATTCTTTCCGCAGCAGATCCTCCAGAGCATCGCCAACTTGGGTACTATCCTGCTTTTTTAAAGACTCTCTGGTTAACTCTACCATAGGCTGAATATAGTTCCAGCAAAGTACTAAAAGATAGTTGGAAGCACGTAAGCGTTCTTTCCCCTGTGTGGCAATTAAAGCATCGTCAATATAATCCATGCAGTCTGAAAGGGTGTCTGTGTATTCTCCAGAATAATTCGTGCGGTTATTTATATTACCAGTCCGGCAATAAGACAAAATTAAATTGCTCATAATGGAAAACGGCTGATAGCCACAGTCAATTTGTTCCTGTATAGAAGGAATCAATTCAGACATCCGCAGATTATTGATCTGTATTCCCTGCTTAAAAGTTCCGGGATATTCTTCACACATCCGGGCTTCAATGTAGATGTCCTCCAGTATATTATTATACTGTGCAGCACAGCGGGATAGCGTCAGACACGTTGCGTTATCTTTTTCTTCCATGGCATCTAAGATGTCCTGCAGATTTGCCTTGTATCCAGAAGGCAGATTGTCTGGTGCTTCTGGATAGAAGGAACCATTTTCCATATTGGTCAGATAAAGCTGTAGTGATGCAAAATCAGAGTAACGCAGATGTCCGATTTCATGTCCAGTTAGACCAGTCAGGCTTTGTGACCGCAGAAATCGGGAAGGAAAGCTTTGGGTTATCGAGTTTGCGGCGTTACAGTGAATTCTATAATTATCTGTATAAGCGATGTCTGCATTTTCAGAACTGTCCCATTCCATAAGCACCTGAAGTCCATAGCGAGAACGGCCAGTAGCCGCTTTCGCCAGAGATGTTTGGTATTTTTGGAAAGCCGATGAAAGAAAGAGTTCTTCATCAGTGATTTTTGACTCCGTATCCCGGATCATTCTTTTTAAAGCTTTTTGAGTGTTATTCAATTTTTTCACCTTTCTTTCTTTTTCATATTTTGGGTTAGGAGATCTTCCATTGTACAGCCGTAATACTGGGCTAACCGAAAGACGGCGTAAGCAGATGGAAGCGTATGCCCATTTTCATAGTTCATAATTGTTTTTTCCGGTAGATGCAGAAGTCTTGCTACGGCTTTCTGAGAGAGTTTCGTCTGCTTGGATTTTCTTAAATAAACGAGATTTTCTGCCAGAGTTTTGCGTAGTTCGGCTTCGGTATAAAAGGTGTTCCTCAATAGTGTGTTATGATGCAAGAACTGTATCCAAGCAAGAACCTTCAATTTCGATACGGCTTTCAGAATCGGCAGTGACGGAAGATAAAATGGTATAATGAGCAGCTTCCTGTATATCGCCACATACCATAAAAGACTGAACCCAGGCAATTAATTCCCGGACTCCACAGCAGCCATCTGTTATCAGGTTATCCTGACAATACTGTGCGATGGAACGTACAATCTGTGTCATGGTACGTACTGATTTTTTATCGGAACATCCGGTAATAGCAAGAACACGCTCTACCATGGTCTCTTCATCCGGTTCATCCATATCTATGACCATATTCATCCTTGAAATGACAGACTGGTTCATGGGACGACAGCCGGCATAGTCATGATTAGTTGTGACTATAATGGTAGTATCCGGATGCCGATGGATGACTTCCCCGTTTGGCAGAAATACGCTGTTACAACGGTCCAATAGGGAATTAAGTCCTACCAGTACACCAGGATTGGCAATCACCGTAGGCTCCTGTATTTCTACCAGATAGCCGTTTCGGATGGCTTCAACCAGTGGTGTATCCACATAGCGGAACTGTTGGCTGCTGGAGGTAGCAGCTTGTTTCTGCTTCATTTCCTCAGATATATGATGGATCAATTCTTCATAAACTGTATTTTCTGATACCTTTTCATCATAAGTACCCGTTAATTTTTCATAGGCAGTAGCCGGATCGAGGGTAATGTCTTGAAAAGAGGGCAGTTCCCCTACCAAAGAAAGCTGTTTTTCATCTACATCAGGTAAAATCTGTCCAAGAAGGTCAAAAATTTCTGTATTTGCCGAGCAGGTGATGCATCGGTAAGGAAGGTGAAGTCCTGCAGCAATGGCTTTGGCACCTTCGGTCTTTCCCGTTCCAGCAGGCCCACGGAGCATAAAATTCCTCATAGGCTGCTTGCTGTCAGTTGTTAATTTGGCATGTTCGCATATTCTTTGGATTTCTTTTGGGATTACATACCAATCTTCGAGAATAGGAACGGTTGATTCTTCTTGGGGAGTTAATGTCCGAGAATTGGACAGGATGTATTTATCGACAAAATCTTCTTTGGGAATTGAAACGGCGGAAGCAGTATAGTGATGTCCACCTTTTAATACCTGAAAGGTACCCTGGATAATTTCCGTTGGTGCATAAACACCTTTTTGGATATTCAGTGGTGTAAGTCTTTGGAGCACGCCATTTGCAGGAGTGTCAACTTTGATGTTCCCGATAGGAAGGGAATCACCATAACGGATCCTGCGGTACACGTTATCACAAAGAACCGCAGCCGTTTCTGCAGCTTTGGGCAGGTCAGGAAAACCGTCATCACGGTGTTGCTTTAATTCCTGATATTTTTCATTGAATTCGTCATCTGAAAGGAAAGTAGGCATTAAAGCAAAATAAAGAGCACTTCCGGAATCTTCATCTTTTTTAAACTGATATGGCTCTGGTTTACTGTCCAGATCCAAAGGTTTTTCATACTTTCCGGCTATAAATTTCCCAGTCATACGGTTGTAGACCACTACATGCAGCAACCCGGTACGGCTTGGATATTCTGCGATTGTAAAATTGTTTGCCTGGCTTCCAATGGCTCCGAGTTCTTCCTCTGCTTTTCCAGCAGGTGGATTTTCCAAATTCATATAAGAAAAAACTGCCTGCAAAGTAGCAGAATGGAGAGTAGCCCGTTTTTTAGGCTGATTACAGTATTTGGAAGCGATGTCTTTCATCACTGCACTTTTCCCGGAATAGCTGTCAAATGGAGATGGTAGCGTTCTTTCAAAAGTCCAGTTAGGGACAAAGTTTGTATTTGGCATAGTATTTCCTCCTTTATTCTTTTATCCAGGATAATTCTAGTGCCTGGTCCTTTTCTTTTGCGGTCAATTCATCTTTTTGGAAGATGGAAATGAGAATATCCCAATAGTTTCGTGGCGGGAAATAATCAAAACAATCCTTGATTTCCGCTGTATCACCATTTTGGATGTAAATTTGCCCGTTTTCATTAATATAGAGTTTATGGTGTCCTTTCGCATGGAGCTGTCCGATAAGGTTCTCCAGTTTTTTCTTGCCAATTAAGGAATACCAGGATTCCGGATCAGCAAAAGGAACATCGTCCTCATCGGTAACTGTGACAGTCTTTTTGAGGCTGGCAATGGTCAGCATTTGAAGTTCCAGATATCCGTATTGGTTCATACGTGCTTCCGCAAAGTTGTAGTCCTCCGTATGAAAGGTTCTCAGACGTATGGGATTTCCGCAAAGAAGCTGCTTCATGGATGGCGGCTTCTGGAATTCCCATGTTGCATTTGGAAATGCAGCCTGTAGTTTGTCGGTAATCTGATAGCTGATTTGTCTCCAAAGCAATTCTTCTGTTTCGGAAACTGGCTCAGATGATTTCAAAGAAGACCAAGGGCTTGTTTTGCCCTGGTTCTTGAGTAGGTTTAGAGTCAGTTTATAGATTTTAGGAAGAAGTGTGGAAAGAAATAGCAGCAGGATGCCAAGGATTCCGATACTTGCGACTGCATTACGATTTCCATTTCCTGGTATGAATATAGTTGCAATTAACAAAATTATTGTGAGCATACTTAGAACTTTAAGAAATTTCTTTTGTGTATTCACTTCATTTCCTCCATGTTTGTTTCAATAGAAAAAGGAATTGCAGCAGACCAGTAGATACTGGAAAGTCGCAATTCCTTCATTTTAGGGATCTTTGATAATTTACGGGAATGGAAGCTGCTGTGGTGGTGTATTTTCCGGAATATTGGTAAATCCATCACCAGATACATTGCCAGCCGTAAATCCCTGTGGTGCATAAGCCGATCCCCCTGCCGGAGCATAAGACATCTGTTGTGCGGCCTGTGGCATCATATTGTTATTGACTGGCATTGCGCCAGTAGGCACGGTACCGGAAGGATTCATTCCCGGGTTTCCATTATAAGTAGCACCGTTTGCTGGTACTGGTGGAACATTTGGATTTCCGACCATTGGATTCCCCGGTACAGGTGTTGCTGCATTGGTATCATTACGATTCGCAGGTAAGAACTGCCAGTCCTTTACCATAATTTGCGGCGTGATAGCTGCTTGACCTGCATTATTGCCTTTCTGGTGAATATACGGATGGAGTTCTAAATCTCCGTAGACCATGAGACACGTTGATTTTTTGACACCGGCTTTTATCAGTCGATCTGCAAGAAACTTGTTGCAGTAACACTGATAGAAGATGGGTTCTTCCTTTCCGCTTTGACCTCTCTGGTTGGTAGCAAGCCCCAGACTGATGTATTCAGTTCCGGAATTCTTTGCTTGTTGCATAACCGGATCGGCAGTTACCCTTCCTGTTACAATGATAATAGATGACATAAAAATTCTCCTTTCTGCCCTTTGGGCGATAAAATAGTGATAAATAAAAAAAGTGCCATTATAGCACCGTATAAAACGGCATTATAATGACACGATTTTCCAACTTAAACTGCATGTGTACTGGAGATAGTATCCAGACACCCTATAAAGGGATAACACAAAACTTAAATACAATATCATAGTAACACAAGATATAGCGAAGGTCAATGATAAAATACCATATATAGTATTTTGCGATTCGAAATAATAATTTTTGTGTCAAAATGCTTGGAAGTGTAGTATTTTATGAGGATAATCCCAAATAGATATAAAATTTTCATAAAACACTACTACCTTTTCAGAGTAGATAAAATGTGGTAGAATGAGGAAAATTATTAGGAGGATGCATTATGGCAAGACGAAAAAACTGGAAAACACATCTTTGGAAGAGCAACTGGAGTATGTGGAACAGGAGATTCGTACAAAAGAGTCCGATTTAAAGGAACTGCGTCATAAAGCAAAAGAGATTCAAAAAGAGATAGAAGAGAAGCAGAAAGATGAGCTGTTTAAGGCTTTGGTAGCATCTGGGAAAACCATTGATGAGGTTATGAGATTTATAAAGGCAACAGGAGAAGATAAAATCGAATAAAAAAAATGAAAGATGCCGTTGTGGGGGAGTGAATCTGCAACGGTGTTTTTTATGGTCAGCTGAAATACAAATGATTTTCATAGACCACAATCACCGTTACCTTGGAAAGGAATATGTAGTGGTTCGAAGTTGTGTCTTTGCATTTGTAATTCGTAGATTTAATATATACTGCGTGGAAGTTAAGCCATTGTAGTGTCTAAAACTACGGATAACTCAGATGGTGCTTGGACGTATGTGATAGTTAATGAAGTGTTTGTGCCTGAAAAAATTGTTGAGGGTATACCTAGTTGTTTGAAAGTATGAAAAAAGTGAATAGGGTAAAAATACCGTTACAGATTAATCTTTGTAATGGTATTTTTTGCGTGAATTTATTCTAACGGTGTAATTTATAACCTATTCCCCATACAGTATCGATATAAGGGGCTTGGTTTCCTATATGCTCTAGTTTTTTCTTAGTTTGCTTATATGGACATTGAGAGTATTATCATCTGAAATATAATCTTTTCCCCAAATAAGTTGATATAAAGATTCCTTTGTAAAAGTCTGTTTTGGATGTTTGATTAGTAGCTGTAAGAGGTTATATTCGGTAGTAGTCAGAGTAAGCTCTGTGTTATTTACAAGTACTTTGTGATCATCCACATTTATGCGAATATCTTTAAAGGAATATTCCGTTTGGGGACTTTCGCTGCAACGGCGCAAAACACTTTCTATTCGTGCGAGAACTTCTTCATGATAAAAAGGTTTAGTTATATAATCATCTGCACCGGATCGGAGAAGGTTTATACGAGTCTCAGGCTGATTTTTGGCAGATATAACAATAACTGGAATAGAATTGTTGTGTTTTTTAGGTGAAATAGTATTTTTTCACCAGGCAAATCGGGAAGCATCAAATCTAATAACATTAAATCATATTTTTTAGAGGAAAGAGCTTCAATTGCTTCTATCCCATTGTGATATGCTGAAACATTGTAATGGTTTCTTTTTAATAATTCTGTAAAAATAAAGCAAATTTCTTTATCATCTTCTACTAATAATATATCAATCATAATAAACTCCTTTGGTAATAGGTATGGTAAAAATACTAACATGATTTGTAATTTCATACAAGTTACTGTTTTAAATAATTTGAAGGTTTCATAGGCGAGTGGGAAAATATAAAGATAAATTTATAATTTTATGGAAATTTAAGAACTGATTTAAGAGAAATGTTAGAATTAGACATTATCATTATCATTATAGGATTTAAGAAACGAGGGAAGTGATTAGAATGAAAGAACCCGAAAAAATATTGGAAGCAAAAGATATTTGTAAAGCATACGGAAAAAATATGGTACTTAATCAGGTAAATCTTACGATAAAAGCGGGCGAGATATATGGACTGGTTGGAGAAAATGGTGCAGGAAAAAGTAGCCTGATGAAAGTTATTACAGGACTAACAAAGCCGACTTCAGGTGAGATAAGTTTATTTGGTAAAAAAAATCTTGAAGATGAAAGAAATAAGATAGGATGTTTAATTGAAAATCCAGCTTTGTATATGGACATGACAGCACGCCAAAATTTGGAAATCCAGCGTACTCAACGAGGAATTCCAGGAAAAAGTAGTATTGATGAAGTTCTGGAAATAATGGATTTAAAGGACGCTGGAAATAAAAGAGTGAAGGCTTTTTCTTTAGGGATGAAACAGCGATTAGGAATTGCAATTGCATTGCTTGGTCGCCCACAGTTGCTAATTTTAGATGAACCAATAAATGGCTTAGATCCAACCAAAATTAAATATGTGCGAGAAGTCTTAAAGAATATGAATGAAGAAGATGGTACAACGATACTTATATCCAGTCATATTTTGCCAGAGTTACATCAACTTGCAACTGTATATGGATTTATACATCATGGAAAAATGTTACAACAGATTACAGATAAAGAATTAGATGAGAAATGTCGTCGTCATGTTCATATCGAAGTAGACAATGTGGAAAAGGCTAGTTGTATTTTAGATGAGAGGTATCCAGAAAGTCAAATAAAAGTTTATTTAAGAAATGTGATTAAGGTATTTGGTTATAATAAAAATATTTCTGATATAACAAAAGAATTAGTATATGGAGGAGTTGGTGTAGAAAAAATAGGATATGAAGGAGAAGACTTAGAAGAGTATTACACAAATCTATTATCGGAGGTGAAATCGAATGAGACAGCTTAAAGCAGAGTACTATAAAATGAAATATTCGCGAGCCTCGAAGTGGGTTTTAGTATTTATGGCATTTATTTTTTTATACCGTTCGTTGTGGGAAATGATACATTGTTTATGACTTTTGGTGATTATAGAAATATAGATAGCATTGGTTGGATTTGCTACATAGACGACATGAATAATGTAAAAGCTGCAGAAATCGCAAGATTTGCATTATCAATTAATTTTTTTCTTGGATTGGATTAATTGTCTATATTACGACAATGGTATCTGCAGAATTTCATCAAGGAACAATAAGAGCTTCTGTCGTATATGGGATAAATCGAACCAAATTATTTTTAAGTAAATTACTGGTGATAAATGTTCACTTTTTTATTCTCTATTATATTGTGGAAACTGCATTAGGCTTAGGATTAGCATGGAAGTATGGTTTTCATTATAAAGGTGAGGAATTTTTGATTTTTATCGGAATGGTTACCTTAAATATGATAGCTATGATTGGAATGGAAGCTGTGGCGGTTTTGATTACGGTTTTAGTAAAGAATACAGGAATTGTGGCAGCTTTATCATGTGTATATTTCTTTGCAGGTGCGATTACTTATCCTATGGTATATGAGGATTTTCAAAATCAATCAGTGCTTCTTAAAGCATTTTGTGTTATGAACCCGACCACTTATATGTATAATATTTGTGGATATCGGATGACAAATGGGATTGTTGTTGGAACTATTATGTATGGTATGGGTGCGTGCCTGGTGGGGATAGTTTTAATGCATTTTGCATTGAAACGTCAAGAACTTTAATTTGTGTTTCAAGTAGCTCTTACTACTTTGAAATAAATAAATATTTTACAGGAGGATATTGCAATGAAGTGGATTAACAAAGCATCAGAGGACAAAAGTACAAGAATCTGCTGGGTTTACAATGATAAAGGTTGTGGATCTAAAAAGGCTACATGTGTAATTCGTTACTAAAGATATTTGTAGTCAGTAAAGGAAAATGTGCTCAGCAATATGCTGGGCACATTTTCATTATTGCAAAGAACACTGTGAAAACAAGAGATTAAGAAAAGAGGATATAATAATGAAATTATCAAGATACAATATAGAGAAAAAGAAGATAAAAGTTGTTTGATTTACAATACGGTCACATCTGCAATACTGGAATTAGATACTGATTATGAAAAATCATATTATGAAATGAAAGAAGGGAAAAATGTTCAAAGCCTGATTTAGAGTCAGCATTATTAGAGGGTGGTATGCTAGTTGAAGATGATAAAGATGAATTTGCAGAATTGCTTATAAGAAATAAAATAGAAAGGTTTGCGGATTCAAATCTTACATTAACTATTGCCCCAACTATGGCATGTAATTTTTGTTGTCCCTATTGCTATGAAAAAGGGAGAGAATATATTACTATGTCTGAGACTGTTCAGGATCAATTAACATCGCAGCTCAAAGAAAAATATCAGCATATACATGAATTAACGGTATCTTGGTATGGAGGGGAGCCATTATTGGCAATTGAAACTATTGAAAAATTAACCAAAAAGATAAAGTCTGTTTTGCCACTTGGTTGCAAATATAATGCGGATATGGTCACAAATGGTTATAAATTGACTAGAAGAGTAGCTGAAAAATTAAAAGACATGGACATCCACTATATTCAAGTTACTTTAGATGGTTCAAAACAAGCCCATGATAGTAGAAGGATTCTCCATAATCATCAGCCTACCTTCGAACATATATTGGACAATATAAGAGAATGTGCGGATATTTTGAATATTTCGATAAGAATTAATGTTGACAAGACAAATATAAACGAAGCAACAGAAATATTTGATTGGCTAGAAAGATATGGTTTAAAAGGTAGAGTTGGTTATTATTTAGCACCAGTAGATGATATTAATGGAGTATGTAATAATCATATATGTATGGAACGACCACAGTACGCAAAAGAAGAGATTGCGTTTTATAAAGAAGGGATTAAGAGAGGCTTTATGTACCAAGGTGTTAAGCCGAGCAATTATGGTGTATGTGGAGCAATTAGCTTAAATTCATTTGTGATAGGTCCAGATGGAGCGTTGTATAAATGTTGGAATGATATTGGATATAGTGAACGAAGTATCGGTAATTTGGAAAAAGGAATCAAACTTACAAATAAATTTGTAGAATGGCTTTCCTATGATGTCGTAAAGGATCAAGAATGTAAAGATTGTTCATTTTTTCCAGTATGTTATGGTGGGTGTGCTGCTTATAAAAATAAGATTTGTTCTTCAGTAAAATGGAATGCAGAAGAGATGTTGGAGCTGATGAAAGAAATGGCTCAATGAAATAGCAGGGAGAATTGGAATGATAAAATTTTGCAGTAAATATGTTTTTCAATATAAAATAGAATATGGGATATATTTTTTGTTGGGTATTATACTGTGCGGGTTAAATACATTTATACCGGCTGCTATGGGACAATTTATTAATATGTTTAATGTGGAAACAACATATTCAGCAATGTTAAAATTCATATTTTTATTACTGTTATTGTATGTTGGTAAGGAAATTGTCTGCTATGTCAATAAAATACTTTATATAAGGATACAGACTAATGCAGCATTTTCATTAAATTTCGAAATTGTAAATCATTTAAAAAAGTTTCGCCACTCGTAATTGGCAGAACTGATTTATCGTACTTATCTCAAAGGATAAACAATGATGCGAATGATGTACTTATTTTTTCATCAGCTCCTTGACTGAATTGATATTTTCAGTTTTTTCAGCGGGTATAATCTTATTTATGATTTGGAAAATGGATTCGATTGCTTTTATAGTTACAATGTTTTTATTAGCACTTTATTTTTTTATATATATTGGCTTCAAAAAGCGTATTTATAATTGCAGTTATGGAATGAAAGAGGAGAAATCCAATTTCTTCTCCAGACTGCAGGAACAATTAGAAAAAATAGAGTTTATAAAAATACATAGTATGGATTCATTTTTTAAATAGGTTAGTAGCATCATATCAAAAATTATATCGATCTATATTTAAACAACAAGCGACTATCCAGGCATTTGCAAATCTTGAAGGGATTGTAGGGGCAATATCTGTATGCATTTTACTTTGGATTGGAGGAAAAAGATACTTACTGGAGATATGCAAATAGGATATTTCTATATGATTTCAGTATATTTTAATATGATTTTGGAATATGGAAAAGAAATAGTGGCATACGGTCAAGAATACCAAGAGGCTTATGTATCCTTTGAACGTATAAAATCTATTTTAGAAATTAAGGAGCAGTCTAAGGGGTGTATAAGACTTAATGAAATCAAACAAATTAGAATTCAGGATTTGAATTTTGCATATGACCAGAAAGAAACCATAAAAAGTTTTTCTACAAACTTAAAAAGGGGAAAGTTTATGGATTGAAAGGAGAAAACGGATGTGGGAAAAGTACACTTATTAAAATTTTAATGGGTATGTATGTAGATGAATATCAAGGGAATATAATATGGAACGATACAGAAATGAGAAATTTAGATATGGATTATATAAGAGAACATGTAATCAGTGTAACAGAACAGGAGCCGACTTTAATAGCAGATACAATATATAATAATATTGCTTTATATCGAAAGCTTGATGTAAAATGTATACAGAGAGCCGTTGATTGCTTTGGTGATAGTATTTTGAAAAGAGATAATTGGGATTTGCAAATTAATGAAAAGTCAAGTAATATTTCCGGTGGAGAAAAGCAAAAAATTGCAATTATTCGCCAAGTAGTGCAAGACGGTCAGGTAATGATTTTTGATGAGCCTACCTCAGCTATGGATGAGAGTGGAAAAAAACAATTTTTACAGTTGATCGATCAAATTAAAAATCATAAAATAATTATTATTGTTTCACATGATAATGCAATCTTGAATACATGTGATGAGATTCTAATATTATAAGGAGATATGAAGTTTGCTAGTTGTCTTTTTAATAACAGGAGTGTTTATATTATTAGGCATATTATACATTTTTCATCTGAAGAGGGAAATTAGAAGAATTATAGAATGGATAGAACATAATGAGCATATCTACTCGGTCAATGTATTGGATAAAGATATTGAGAACCTTGCACTTAGTATCAACAAGCGAATTAAAGAAGATGAACGAAAAGAACATCAGCTAAAAAAACAGGATAAAAATTTTAAAAAGATGGTAGCAAATTTATCACACGATTTACGTACTCCATTAACTGTTATTATTGGTTACTTGCAGTTAATTAGATTAGAAAAAATGTGAATGAACCTGTTAATAGCTATATAGAACATATTGAAAAAAGGCGGATTATTTAAAAAATTAGTAGACGATTTATATTTATTGTTTTGGAGTGAAGCAATAGAGAGCGAAGTTGATATGAAATCAGTCAATATTACAGAGGTAGTCACTTCTTTGTTAAAGGAATATATTCAAAATTCAAAACGTGCCTCAGAACAATTAGATATTAGACTGCCACATGGAAACATTTGGATACTTGCTCAAGAGAAAATATTAATTAGAATTTTATGTAATTTAATAGATAATGCTTTAAAGTATAGTACTGGTGATATAATGTTTTACATGTGGGGAGAATCCGAGTATTGTCATATACAAATAAGCAATCCTTCTGATTATATTAGTGATGAAGAATTAAAATCTATATTTGATTTGTTTTACACAAAAGATGAAGCAAGGATAAAAAGCAGTGGTATCGGATTGTATGCTACTAGAAAGCTAGTAATACAAATAAGTGGTGATATTCAAGTGAATTATGAAGCGGGAATTTTCACTGTCAGTATAAAGTTGCCCTTAATATGAAAAAATTGGTCACAGTAGAAAAATAAAAGATATTGTTACTGCATTTTGAAACCCTGAAAGTGAAAGCACTGTCCATTTTTTGAAGAGTCTTCTGGAATACAATAGATTATTATTCCCTGCGATTGCTGTTATGCTGTCATCCTTGAGACAGAATACGTGGTAGTTCGGAGTGGTTTTTGTCATTTCACTGGGACGGCAGAAGGAAAACTTATAAAGCATAATAGAAGTGGGTATGTGAAAGTGGCATATCCACTTCTATTGTATTTAGAGAAGAAATCTAAGAGTTCTTCGGGGAAACATCTTCATTTAGGGATAATTCCTCATACGCAAGTAAATCCGGAGTAACCTTTTCTTCACCCGAAAGGTTTGCTACATTCCTAAAATATAGGCGATAATAATGTCCAGATAAAAGGCGGATATTTTTATCGAATGTAAAGTGATATTCTTTCTGGTCAGTGGACCGGAAAATAATTTTCTGTTTCTTGGTAAGTGGGCTGACTTCACGTTTTGTACAGGTTCCAGTTAATTCGGTATAGTCATGTATCTTGATGGTATGCAGCAGACTCACAATTCGTATGGCAGTTCCAACACCGATGCAAAGACTCATAAGGAGAAATATCTGGTCGTCTGTTATAAATCCGTAAATACATCCAAATAAGACACAGAAAAAGCCGATTGCCCCATGGACAATCAGCTTATTAAGAAATGGTTTTGGCATAATTTGCTCCTTCCTATAATTTTTCAAATGCAATCTGTTTATTGAGGTACAAATTACTGATGGCTTCCAGTACAGGATAACCGGCATGGGTGAATTGGATATCCTGTGCCAGGGTACGGAATGTTGCATCCGAGGTTTCATAGAGCTGCGTCAAAAGCTGCTCTGTATTTTGTGGATGGATGCCTTGTTCTACACAGGTTACAAGCTCTGCCGTAGAAATCTGTACTTTTTTTGCTATTTGGAGTACCGTGTCCTCTATAGCAGTCCGTGCCGGCTTTTTTAGATAATGGATCAGTTCCTTTGTGTGCAGTTTTTTCTTCATGCAGAGATAGATGCAGGTAAAAAGCCGTACTGAAAAACTGTCCTGCAATGGGCTGATATAAAGTTCTCCTAAGAGGCGGTACAGGGCATCCACACCAGTTAAACCATCCCCTTTTACAACCAGTCCTCGAAGCAGCAGCCGATTCAGGTAAGGTTCAATGGGGATATTTTCCGAACGGTGATGTTTTTCAAGCGTTCGGAAAAAGCAGACTGCAATTCATGGATCTGTCGGATTTGAAATGCGAGGCTGCTCCACAGAAAGAATTCTTCTTCTGTCAGTCCGTATTCCTGCCGGTTATTGATAACAGTCGGTGTTTTATGTTCCTTTATGGAATCCTGGAATCGTAGGATTCCGACTGCAGTATAAAGTGTCAGCATAATCGTTCTCCCTTCAAGATAAAAGAGTATATAATTTGGTATCCTGCTGTAAGTATTTCCGGGCTTTGCTTTGCCATGCCCGGACATGATTCATTGGGACACCATAATGTTTGGAAATTTCTTGGTTGGTATATCCTTTTTGCTGCAGGAGCAGGGCATGTATTCCTTTTCTTAGTGTATTGCAGCTTCTCGCTTCTAAGGACTGCAGGTGCTTATAAATGGGTTCCTGGTTCATACATTGTTCCTGCCATAGTTCGGTTTTTTGGTCTACAAGCAGGGGTTCCATGTCAAATTCGGAAGATGCATACATGGAACAGGTGTATTTTCGTTCTTTTTGCAGTTTTCTCCAATAACTGTAAATGGCATTTCGTATGGCAACTTTGGCGTAAACTGCAAAGGGACGGGTGTTGTCATAGTTCATGGCGGCTTTGCATAAAGCTAAGTTTCCGGCTTGCAGAAGGTCTTGCTGCTCATCGTATGAGACATAAGCACAACGGGAAGTCAATTTTTTACCATTTCAGGTACCAAATATAAGTACTCCTCTGTCAATCGGCGTTCATCATCTGTCATCGGGATGATCATACATATCCCCCCTTTCAACCAATGGCCCTGAGAGGGATATGGTTATTCTCCAGAATCTTCATGGATTCCAGAATTAGTTGATCACACATATAAGTGCTAAATTCTCCGATGTGTGCTTCCTTGGCAGTCAGACAGAATTTATCAGCAATCCAGCGGTAAGCCTCCGATTTCGTAAAGATGTGGTTTAGCCATATCTGGTCAAATACCCGGTGTGCTTGGATCCTTTTTTGCCGAAGCTCTTTGTTTGCCAGTTTTCCTTTGGCATTGGTAGTGCCAGGATGAACTCCTACATAAGAATTACACTGTGGGAAGTGACTGCACACATAGAGTTTTCCATCTTTCGCTTTATTTCCATATACATAGGACGCATCCCTTAAAATTGCGATGCTGCCGCAGTATGGGCAGCGGATTTGTTTCTGTTTCATAAAGATTCACCTCGCTTACGTGTTTTATACGTATATTGTAAGAAAGCAGGTGATGAATTCCCATAGGATGGGCATAGAAACTACTCCCAGATTCGGACTAAATGGCACAAAATGGCAGAAAATCTAAGAATAGAACAGTGCCTTGATAAGCGGAAAGAAACCGCTGTCTGCAAAACGTGAGTAATTTACTGGTGTAAAGATGAACCCTGCACAGAAAATCCGGATGACATAAACAGAAATCAGAGCTATACATAGCCGATACAGATTTCTGGTGCGTTTGTTCCAGGGCTTTCTCGGACGAAACTTCAGGTACAGGATTAAAAGTGCAGGAATAAAAATAAAGTTCGTAAATATTGTATCGATTCCTTGAATCATAGCAGTGAAATTCAACATAAAATCGCCTCCTTTCTTATCCTGTACGCAGAAAGTGCCAAAAGTGCAACCTTTTACCAGTGATAATGAGATGCTTCCTGGTGCCGCAGTAAAGCAAAACAAGGACATGGCTTATCGGTCAATGCTTCTTTTGCAAAGTAGAGTCCATATAAAGACTGAAATTGTTCCAGTGTTATGGCGGATAGACATTCCGTTGGTTCCGGTATGCGGGAGAAGAGCATACGGGCATCTGCCATGGGCAGGACACATGGACTGCCGTTTTCATCTGGATGATATAAGAAGTGTGGGCCATTACAATAACCTGGGGTTTTACAGGAAACACAGCGAACATAAATACAGGAATGCCAATTTCCATCACAAATATCTAAAAAATGCCGGATGTGTTTGGCATCGGCATTACAACGAGATTGTTCCATATTCATCACCTTTATAGCAGGCAGCCGTAATAAGCTGCCTGTGAGCATATCTATTGATAGTTACTTATCTTTTTTCCGCTTACGGATATATAAAATACCAAATCCTGCAGCAAAGAGGAGTGCGGCACCTGCCAGTAAAAGATAAGGAAGAACGGTTGTTTCATCTCCGGTCTTGACTGGTTTGGAAGGTTCAGGTGTGTCTTTTGGAGCTTCCGTAAGTTTTATCGTTTGTCCTTTATCGTCCAGATCCTCATGGGAAGCAATTTCAAGTGCTGTTTCTCCTTCAAGGGAAAAAAGTTTTTCAAAAACGACTACATCATGTCCAGCCAATGTGCTTCCATCAAAAGTGAAGATGACTTCGACAGAACCATTGGAATCCTTTGGTGTAAATTCTGTTTCTGCCGTGACAGGTTTTCCATCAATCATAACTTCCTTTTGGGTTGTTTTGTCCATCAGTGTGCCGACCAGTTTGTATGGAGTATCCGGAATCAGATTTTGGTAGGATACGGTGTCAATGATGGTTACTTCTTTCGTAGCAACGGCTTCCTGATCCCCATCCGCTTTGTCCTTCGCAGTAGTTCCAATTCCCGGGAAGTAGATAGACTGTTCATGGTCTTCTATATCGGCGTGAACAGCAATCTCTTTTTCCTGATACGTTAAAGACTCAAAGACAACAATTGTTTTGCCGGACAGGATGCTGCCATCAAATGTAAAGGTAAGTTCAATACTGCCAGAGGCATCTTCAGGAGTAAAGGTCGTAGTGGCAGTAATCGGTTTACCATCTGCCTGAAGAGGTTCTTTTGTCTCTTTGTCCATCAAGGTACCGGTAAGTGCATACTCTTTTCCTGGAATTAGGTTACTATATTTAACCGTATCAACAATAGTAATCTCTTTATCGGTTTTGGCAAAATGATCTCCGTCTGCTTTGTCTTTTGCAGTGGTAGCAATTTCCGGGAAGTAGATGGTCTGCCCATTATCTTCAAGATCAGCGTGTGTTGCAAATTCTTTGCCGTCATAAGTAGCAGATTCAAAAACAACTACGGTTTTTCCGGCAAGGGAAGTCCCATCAAAAGAAAAAATCACATCTACCGTTCCAGAGGATTCTTTAGGAGTAAATGTGGTTTCGGCAGTAACCTCTTTCTTATCTATTTCGACAGGTTTTCCGGTTTCTTTATCCATAAGGGTTCCAGTCATAACATATTCTTCGCCGGGCAGAAGATTTTTGTAAGCTACCGTATCTACAAGGGTAACTTCTTTATCTGCCTGGGAAAGATTCATATCTGTTTCCTTATCTTTTGCAGTGGTCCCGATTTCTGGGAAATAGATAGTCTGATCCTGATCTGTAATGTCCGCATGAACAGCCAGTTTTAAATCCTCCTGGTACAGTTCTTCAAATACTACGATTGTTTTGCCCTTCAGAGAAGAGGCATTGAACGTAAAGGTCACTTTTGCAGAACCAGAAGATTTTTTTGGTTTGAAGGTGGTTTCTGCTGTGACAGGTTTTCCATCTATTTCAATTGGCTTTCCGGATTCCTGATCCATCAGTGTGCCGATGAGCTTATAAGACTGTCCCTTCTTTAAGCCTTCGTATTCTACGGTATCAACCAGAGTGATTTTTTCTTCTGGTTTGGCAAAGTGGGAGTTGCTGTCTTTGTCAAGGGCAGTAGTTCCAATGGTAATCTGATCATCCGTTAAAGTTCCCATATCCACGACTACGTGATTTTTATATACAGAGACCTCAATTTTTAAGAGGTTCATACCTTCATTGGAATCGCAGCGTTGTTCTTCCAAAATATAGGTATCATAAATCAGGGCTCCTTTGGTATCATCAGGTTTAGAAGAGCCAAACCAGATTCCGTCTTCAGAAGTTTCCCCACGATTGGTATTTGTAGTGTGCTTATTCCATTCTGAGGAGGTACTGGCATAGCCATTTTTGTCTGTTACAATGGTATGACTTTCTCCTGTAGTTTTGGAGGTAATGGAAAATGGGACATTTGCCAGCCGGTTTAAATCTCCGTCAGATACCTTTACGAATTCTAAATCGCCACGGATTACCTGATTGGAAATCGCTGTTTCTTTTGCAGTTAAATCCAAAATTTTCCCATTTTCTGTGATATGAAACTCCTGAGAGAGTTTTCCCTCGTTCAAATAACCTTCCGGTGCTTTTGTCTCATCACCCCGGTAATGTCCATAAGGGAGAGTATCTTTTTTTGTGGAAGCAAGCCCTTTTTCATCTGTCTTCAAAGTGAGAACTACTTGATCTTTTTCGTAAAGGGTTCCATCCACAAGAACAGGATTTGGACCAAGATTGGTGATTGTAAATTCTGCATCCTTTAAAGAAGCATTTCCCTGTGGTTTGGCTTCTCCCGTTTCCAGATCCCGTTTTTGGATTTTGACACCGCCACGGATAATCTGGTTAGAAACAGAAGTCTCTTCTGTTGTTAAATCTACGATTTCTCCATTTTGGGTGATGTCAAATTCAAGAGCCTTTGCACCATCGGTTAGGTATCCGGAAGGCGCTTTGGTTTCTTCAATCCGGTAATGTCCAAGGGGCAGGGCATCAGCGGCACTTGCAGCAATACCATGTGCATCCGATTTAATTGTAAGTACTGCCTGACCATTTTCATAGAGCTTTCCACCTACCCATACCGGCTGTTTGTTCAAAGTGGTAATGGTAAATTCGGCATCTGCAAGCGATGCGGTTCCTTGTGCTTGTGTTCCCTGAGTTTCCAGATCCCGCTTCTGAATTTTGACGCCGCCTCGGAAGACCTGTTCTTCGACAGAAGAAGCGTTATAAATAGAGATAGTTTCTTCCGTACCGGTACTGGTGATTTGCTGCACGAAAACAGATTCGTTTGGAAGATAGCCGGCAGGTGCTTTGGTTTCCTGTACGGTTACTGTACCCAGTGGGAAGCAGACGGTCTTTCCATCACTGGCATAGAAAAATTCATCCCCGGATACCAAATAATCTTTTGTAAAATGGATTTCTCCAGAGGCATCTGTTTTCAATATCCAGGTGCGAACCGGTTTCTTACCATTTGCTCCGGGATCGGTAGCTGACTGCTCTGTATAGAATTTTATTGTAAATTCGGCATTGGCGAGAGAGCCGGTTCCCTGTGCAGAATTTTGCTGTGTGTCAGCATCCAGCTTTTTAAGGAGCAGTTTTACGGGATTATTTTGAGGAATATCCTTTACTTTTACGGTAGATGTTCCTTCTGCTTTTACCGTAACATTATGGGCGGAAGGATCTATAGCAAATCCTTCTGGGGCACTGATTTCTTTAACGGTGTAACTTCCTTCTGCCAGTTCTTTGGATTTTGCATATCCTTTTTTATCGGTAACAAGAGTTTCTACCAGTTCTTCCCCTTTGTAGATTCCGTATTTGGCTCCTTCTAAAGAGTAATTGCCATTTTTATCGGAAATATCGGTATTGGCAGAGGATTTCTGCAGTTCGATAAAGCCGTTTGGAACCTGATACCAGCTTCCTGCAAAAGTTTGGGAAGCATTGCCAGGAACGATAAAAGCACGGAAGGATTCTGGTGGGGCAGGAAGCCCTTCAATGGCGTTGGCAACTTCCAATGCTTTGTCAATATAATTTTGAGGTGCACCATGAAAAGCACCGGTGTCCCCATTATTTCCTGCATGGATATAGGAAACGACCAGATGACCAATGACATAAGAATTGTCATCGGACCATCCTTGGAAATATTGATCTTTTATTACCTTTTCATAACCATATCCACCGTTTAAGTAGTAAAGAGCTTTTCTGAGTGGGGAATTTTTTCCCAAAAGGTTATAAGGATACTTTCCGGAAGCCGGTGTTTTCTTTAATGGTTCAACGCAATAAGCCGTGTTATTGCCATCAAAGCTCATGCGGGAAGTATAATAGTCCCCGTATGGAATTTTGGCTCCTGCCTTATAATCAATGGTTCCATCTGCAGCATAAGCGGTATGGGCATTGAAAAAGAGTGTGCTAAGAAACATCGTGACACAAAGAAAAAGGGCGGTTAGCCGGATATGAGGTTGTTTTGCTGGTTTTAACATAAATCTCCTCCTTTGTTAAAAAGAAAAGCAGCCACATTCGGGCTGCAGGTAACATTAACCGACTTTTTTATCCTGGCGTTTCAAGATTTCCAGGAGTTCCTGTCGGTCTGTGGTAATTAATTCTTTTTCCAGGTTGGAAGCTTTAAATTCCACAGTGATATTATTGTTGTTTGTTGAAATCAGTCCGTTTCCACGTTGGAAATGGGTGATATTCATAACTTCGGTTTCGGAAAGACGAAGAATGGTTTTTACACGTTGTGCCTCTTCATCTTCCATGTTAAGAATAATTTTGGTTTTACAGTTATTGATAATGCCTTTTCCATATTTTCCGTCATCCAGAGCAAAAAAGTCATTAAGATCCTGGGTTGCAAAAATACCGGCACCAGAGTATGCCCGGATAATCTTGGCAATCTCCAAAACAAATTCAGCGGCCAGGCGGTTACTGGAAGCACCGATGAGCTGCCATACTTCATCTACGAAAATAGCTTTTTCTTCGGTACGGTTTTCTTTGGCTTTATCCCATACATAGTCCAGAGCAACAAACATCCCCACCGTTAAGAGATCGCTGGAGCCGGTCAGCTCTGAGATGTCCAAAACAGTATATTTATTGGTCAGGTCTACATTGGTCTGCTGGTTAAAAGAGGAAGCAGAGCCATGGACAAGACGGTTCAGGATGTGAGCCAGCCGTTTGGTATCTTCGGTTTCCATCAAAACATCATATACATCTCCAAGAATTGGCATCGCTTTATAATGCTCCGGGTGTTTGGGATCAATGAGGGATTCATTCTTATGGGTGATTCCCTTTCTTGCATAGGTTTTAATCAGTGCTTCGTCCAAAAGCTGTTTTTCCTCATGGCTCATATCTGGAATGAGCAGAGAAAAGAAAACGTGCAGACGCTGAATCTTACTGGCTAAGGCAGATGCGTCTAAAGTTGGACCGTCCAGCAGCTCATTGACAGAGTTATCTACTTTTCGGATCTCCATGACATTGATGCAGTTTTGGCTGGCAGGAGAAATCTGGATAAAGGTTCCTCCTACATTTCTGGCAGCCCGATAAAACTCATGACCTTTTAACGGTGCGATGATAAATACCTGGATTCCTTTACGCCGCATACGAAGTGCCATAGTCTGCATGGTAAAGGTTTTTCCGGATCCAGAAGTGCCAAGAATCGCAATATTGGAGTTTTTATATTGTTTGGAGTCAAAAATATCAGCAATCACTAAAGAGTTGTTATGCTTATTTACTCCAAATAGGATGCCGTTGTCATCGCAAATGCTGTAGCTGACGAAAGGATAGCAACTGGCAGCTCCGGTGGTTAAGACATTTCGTTTTGAGAGTTCATAGAGCTTCTTATCCAGGTTTACAAGAGGAAGGGAAGATAAAAATCCCTGTTCTTGCAGGAAGTAACAAGACCGCAGATCCATATCCTGTGAGATGAGAAGTTTTTTCATCTCCTGAATCCGCCATTGCAGTTCTTCCAGATCACCTGCCGTAATTGTAATCAAAAGATTCATGTAATAGAAATCTTCATTATTAGCAAGTCCCTGTTTGAGGAAATAGCCGGAACGGATGGCAGAATCCAGATCATCAAAATCCGCATTGGTATCAGAGGCATCTTTGATCTTTGAACGGTTGATCCGGATTTGCTGTCCAAGACGTTGCTGGATCTTATCTTTGGGCTGTTTATGCAGAAAAAAGTCAATGTCAATTCCTTCGCCAGCATTGATAAGCAGGGACAGCCAACCTGGCATTACTTTTGCTTTGTAACCATCGCACGGCACCAGCAGGTAAGAATGGTAGATGCCATTTACCAGCACATAGTTGCTGTGCTTAAAGTCCAAAGACTCTGGTGCAATGAATTCATTGATATGGATGTTATCCACTTCCTGCTCACGGCCAGATTCCATATAGCGGGTAAGTACCTGGTTAATCCGTTTTGGCAAAGGTGTTTCGGTACATTTGGTACGGTTCAGTAAAGTGTAGAGTACATCGGTTGTAAACTCATCTTCATTGTCATGAACCAGCACATCGTTGCCGCATTGATATAGAAAGGTTTTTGCGGTCTGTGCAGCAGTTTCCAAAGCTGCCAGGATTTCCTTTTCCTCCACCTTCCGATTCACATTGAAAGGTTCGTATTCAAAGATTAGGAAAAAACGTCTGGAAACCGCTTCTCTGGAACTTAACTGCCGGACAAATTGGATATAGTCTTTTTGTAACTGCCGGCAGTTAGGATCTGATTCCCGTTCCATTTCCAAACGGGACTGTTCCAGATGTTTGTTGATATCCGCTTTTTTGGAGATCATCTTAATCTGCAGTTTCACAGGACTGATTTTTAGGTAGGAGATGAAACTGAAGATGATCCCCTGTTGTTCCCTGGCACTGCGTAAGAGGAAATTGATCGGTTCAATCTCCAGGATTTTTACATAACGATGGTCTGTCGTGTAGATAACACCATTGGCAATCTTATCAATAGGAAGATAATCTTCCAAGGTGATTTCTTTTCGCTTTTTCTTTTTGCTTTTCCCGGAAGCAGGAGGCTGGTTGGAAGCTTTATTCGCAGTTCTTTCTTTTTTCGTTCCTCCGAAAGTTGCTGCTTTATCTGTTGTTTTTCAAGTTTTGCCTGCCTTTTCGCACTTTTACGTGCAGCGGTTTGTTCTTTTTTAATTGTCGGGACTCATATTTAAGAATCCGGATGTCTTCACGAGCCTGTTTGCGTATTCCACGTTTTGTAGAAGTGTCAAACTGCCGGCGTTCTTTTTTTTAATTAGCAGAGGTTTCTTTTGTTTCCTCTTCGGAAGACATCTGTGAGCAGTTCTCTTCAGAAGAAGATTCTGCAGGTTGCTTTGGATGACGTTTTCGTTTTCTGGTTTTTGGTTCTTTGTTGCGGGGCTTTTTTATCCGGTACTTTTTTTCGGCTCCGGATGTACATCCATACGGTAAATAACCCGGCGGTTTTTCAGAAAACGCAGAGCGTTCATTAAAAACGCAGTAATGCTTTCCCCACCGATTCCAATTAGAGAAATCATAGCTGCAGGCAGAGCAGTCATACAGAGAATAATAATCCTGACAGTGAGTGTCAGAGGCAGATTGACAACAGGAATGGTGATCAGGATTGCCAGGATACCGCCTTCGATGGCATTACGGATTTTAAACATTCCGCCCATAAAGGTCCCTTTTTCTATAAAATTGCGAGGGATGAAGACAGGATGTTGTTCTTCAGTATTGTTCATGGCTGCACCTCCTTTGGTTCTTCCATGGAAGGAGTTTCCGGAACTTCTGTGACAGGGGCAGCTTTTTCCAAATTCACTGAGGTATCGTCATACCCACCTTCTTGCAACTGTTCCACTTCCTCTGTTGTGATGGAAGGAAGTTTGTCATCTGTCGGACGTTCATAGATGATTTCTTTTCCAGAATCAGGGGTACGTTCCTCACCGAAAAAGAATCTTCCAGTAGAGGAAGTGTAGTACACAGGAAGAACGGACTTATCCGGAAGCTGGAATAAAAAATTAATATCAGAAGCATTGGGATAGGTAGTATCATCAGCAAGGAAACGGATGGAAGTTAGAGACATCTGTTTTACGTTTTTAAGATAGGAGGTCAGTTCTTCCTGAAAAAGTTTCACCTGTTCCTTGGAGAAAAAGTCTTCCAAAGCTTCAAAATCCTGAAAGCTTATGGATTCGTTATTTTCTGCTTGTTCTGTCTCGGTATTTTCATTATTATCGTGTTGAGTATTTTCTGTCTCGGATTTTTTGCTTCCTTTTTGGGATTTCCAGATGGAGGGAAAGACAAATCCGATGATAATTAAAAAGGCCATCATAAAGATAGCCAGAATTGCTTTTTTCTGTTCATAAGTGTCTCCTTTATTTTTTAGCGAAGATCCAATAGGCATTTGCGGTTGCATGCACTTCCGTCATCATATCGAATTCACGGTTGATGTAGTTTTTGGAGGAACTGTCATTGGGATCATTGACTAATACTTTACCTCCAGCCGTTACACCACGAAGGACAATAAAATGTCCGCCACTGGTAAAAAGCCCAGCTCTTTGGGAACTGATGACCGGATGACCTTCAGATAAAGCCTGAAGTACCTGGTTGGGATCACTGGTCTGTGTGACAGCCCCACACCCAAAATGATCGGACGCTGCCTGGAAATAAGACCAGTAAGTGCCGACTCCTGGTTTGTAATAGGAATTTCCGCACCAGGATATTGCATCAATAGGTGTAATGGTAGTGCCTGTAAGATAACTGGCGATCATGGCAAAACTGGTAGGTCCACAACCGCTGGATGCAATCGAACCACCGCCATAGGGGATATTTCCATAGTCTGTCTGGAGATAGTGTGGAATCTGCATGCCGTTTGCGGGATAGCTGCCGCCACTGGCAGTAATTTGGTAATACCGAAGGACATGATCCACATATTCTTTATCACCATACCGGTCATAAGGCCAGCTTGGTCTTGCACACATCATATCAGAGTAGGCAATCGCATTTTCTTTGGTATAACCACCGTCACGCTCCATTGCCCAGTCAATGTATGCAGAACCGTAGTTGTAACCCTGAAGAGCCAGTTTAATCCGGTCTAAGTCCGTAGGTCCGGTACAGCCGGCTTTGTCGAGGGCATATTTTAATTCCTGTACTCCGCATTCAATGGAGTATTCTGGATCTGTAATCCCATTTGGCACATGGGGATAGCGGGTATTAAATCCACCTTCCGCTGCTTGCATAACATCCAGCCCTCGTCCGCCAGATTCCTGCATCATGACTGCCAGAATTAAATCTACATAATCACTCATACCATATTTCGCAGCGGCTCTTTCTACAGCAGGGCGGTAGGACAATACCTCATCGCTAAGATTGATAGCAGCGACAATACCGGAAGAAGCAGTTCCAAAGAAAGCAGTCAGGTTTTCAGCATAGTTTTTGGCAAGTTCTTTCTGCTTGTCTGTAAGATGGAATACATGGTCTGCAAAATAGGAATCTCCGGCATAAACAACAGTATAGGTGTGTTTCGTAAAAGTAACCGTCTGTGTTTGTTCCTGTCCCTGTTCTGTGCCGGATTCTCCTTCTGCACCGCCATCAACGGTAACTTCCATGGTAACTGTTTCGGTTGCTACATCATAAGAAAAAAGTCCTTCTTTATTTTCACGAATGAGTTTCTTTAATTGGTTTCGGTTGATATTTTTATAATCATCCTGGCTGGCACAAAATTGTGAAATCAGCAGATTGGCATTGACGGAGATGCTGTATGTATAGGGATCATTGATGGATGCAGTATCACCTTGTGGAAGACGGGAAATTGCTGCATGGATCTCTGCCAGAATGTCTTCATGGCTTTCTTCTAACACTTCAACGATGGCTTCACGGGAAGCACGGATGTTTTCACTGATCATAGAGTTGCTGTTTAGTACATCACTTTGCTCGGTCAGGCTTCCAAAGATCAGACCAGGGAGCATCACAATAAATAAAACCGGGAGCAGCAGTATGGCGAGAATAACAAGAAGAATTTTAGCGAGCTGATTCCGGTTGGCTATGACGGCTCCAATTGCTGCTGTGAAAGGTCCGCCAAGGGCGGCACCATATCCTGCTTTGGAGAAAGTGGCTGCTGTTTTTAAGGACTTTAGGTGAGAAACGGTACTGGAGCCTACATCCATTGCTTCGTCAAGTCCAGAACGTTCTGTATCCATTACTAAATCCGATCCTTTCTTGGAGGAGTAGGAGGAAGCTTTTGGACAATGGATTCGTTGTAGGCTATTTTTCCATCGCCAGCATCATAAGGGATTTTGGATACCGTATTTTCGGCATATTGCTTGTACCAGGTAGCTCCGTCTACAGATTGCACAGTTTCATAGGTTCCCTGGGTAGGAGCCGTATATTGATCGGCATGGTACATAGCAAATTCCCGGCTGTCCCCATTGGAACCGGACTCAACTCCTGTTATCCTGCCACCTCCAATTTCAACATTGGTATAGGAATGATCTGTTTTATCTTCATTTTGAATTCCCATGTAGGATTGAAATGCAGAAACAGCTCCATCACCTTTGATCGAGCCAACTTGACCATAGTTTCCTTGAGCAATATTGCTGATAACGTTATTGGCAAAATCTCCGCCTTTTTCAAGGGAAGACTGATAGAGTGCATTTCCGATGCTTGGTCCTTCGGTATATCCGGTGGCTGCATTTACCGCAGAACGCTCTGTCTGCCTTCCAACGGCTCCGGCTAATCCTCCGGAAAGGAAAGAACTTTGTACTGCAGCACTTCCGGGAGAGGAAGAATGGGAACTACTATGGCTTCCACCTCCATGCCCTCGAAAGGAACTTGCAAGACCTCTTCCGGCGATTAAAAGTTCAGCCATCATATTTCCACCAGTATTTCCAACATTGACTCCCAGACTTGCCATAAAGCTGTCAATCTTTTGAGAAACCTTCAAAAAAGCAATGGCACACAGAAACCAGATAAAAACATTACCGGTGACCGTTTCTTTTCCCTGTGCATCCACAGCTTGCTGTACCTCTGCTTCTGTAAGTTCAGCGGCAAAGACCGGCATGGATGTTACAAGAATCAGACAAGAAATCAATAGCAGGCTGCAGAGCAGTGTTTTCTTATGTTTCATAATCTCCTCCTTCCTAGAGTGATAAAGGGTTTGCAAGGAATGTTCCCACCATGGAAGTAAACAGCCGCAAACACCAGGCGTTCATTAAAAGCAAAAAGAACTGTCCGCCGAGCATACGGCACCAGCTCTTAAAAATATTTCCAGTAGCCTGGGAAGCACCTGTGGAAAATGCAACAGGTGCGGTGTAGACCAGAACTCCAAGCAGTATATAACGTTCCGCAGCTTCAAAAAGCAGCTTGATGTAATTCCAGGCAAGGATCAGTACCAGTATGAGGGCAACAATGGCAACAGCACCGTTGGCACATACTCCCAGGATGACTGTGATTACAGAATTAAACTTGGCAAATTCCAGTGGTGGAAGATCTTCAGTCAGAATCCAGCTATACGGGGTTCCTGCAATATTCAATAGAAGATCTACAATGTCTTTGGCATAGAATGTCAGGAAAAGGAACATAAAGGTTCGCAGTGATAATTTGATTGGATCTTCAGCGTCAATCCCTGTCCCCATAAAATAATTCTTAAAAAGCTGCCAAACCCAGTTTAAAAGGATGAGTCCGATAGCCAGTGCCAGAAAAATCTGGTACATTGTTTCCGCTGCTGGAAAATACCGGAGAAAAGTATCCATGGAACATCCCAGTGCAGCCAGAACAGAAGTCGTAATCAAATCCAGAATGTTCATGACCTGTTCGGCAATCCATTCTACAATTCCGTCAAGTATTCCCATGAAAGAGCCACCTCCTTATCTGCATTATCCATTCCACTGCCCGCCGGCAAAGAACGGAGTGATGTAAGCCATGATAAATCCCAGACCATTGAGAATCGCCCATGTAATGATGATTCGTTTGAGCCATGCCCTGGATTCATCCACGGTTTTTCCGGATTTGGAAAAATTCATCAAAAGCAAAGCAACCGATGCAGTTACAACAGCCGCAATGGTGGAGATCAGGATAATCTGGTTATATACGTCTTTCATGATTTCTGAAGCTTTGTCCCAGATGGTAGCAGCCATAACTGGTTGTACATTACAGGCAATCAGAGTGAAGACAAGGAAGGCAGTGTAGAGATATTTTCCATAGTTCCGATGATGTTTCATGCCCGGTGGGGCTGCTTTGTGTACATGGTTTTTCAAGTAAATGAACCTCCTTCATAAAAAGAGGGCAAAGTGAGATCTTTCACTTTGCCCTGGCTTATAGTTTTCCTGCCTCATAAAAGCTTCCGTCCGGTCAATACGGAGGAACGCTTATTCTATATTTAGTTGTGATACTCCTTTCCATGCACTAAAAAACGCAGCTTGCACCAGAGAAGAGGCATTCCCTGGAAAGCTGCGTTTTCGCTACATATAATTTTGACAGTATCATTCTAACATGGGTAGATTTCCCTGTAAATCGCAGAAGTGTGCCAAGCTGGGGCATAAAAATGAATAGTATGTGCCAACGAGGACAAAAAACGCAATTTAAGCATAAAATATAGATTTGTAGATTAGGAAAGTGTATTTATTAATGGTAACCTAAAATGTTAGGTGAAATTGTTGGCGATAAGTGATTTTGGTTACATAAAACTTAGTACGAAATATTTTTGCTTTGTACGGGGAATTAGTTCGTATAACAAAAATGGAAGAG
Organism: Ruminococcus sp. SR1/5; assembly: GCF_000209835.1. Taxonomy (NCBI): domain Bacteria; kingdom Bacillati; phylum Bacillota; class Clostridia; order Eubacteriales; family Oscillospiraceae; genus Ruminococcus; species Ruminococcus sp. SR1/5. The sequence continues at coordinate 2,838,176 of NC_021014.1, forward strand.
TATAAGTTGACAGTTGCCTAACAATTTTGAATGAAAGGAGGATGTAAATATGTTTGAAGTAGTGAACAGAACAGTTACTGAAGAAGAGGCAAAAAATATTGATAGCAATATTTGTCTTCTGTGCAATAAAGGTGACAACAACTGTACTATTTGCAATGGTGGATCATTAGATTTCATTAGTTAATTGCCAATTAAGAAGCAGAGTGGTCATTCAAGACTAGAGAACCGGGGATTTCCCCGGTTCTTGTTAGATAATACAAGGGAGGCGATAATATGTATAGTCTTAAGCAAATAACTAAAAATTATGTGAATGGAAAACAGATAACAGAGGTACTTAAAGGCATAGATTTAGATATTGCTGAAGGTGATTTTTTAGCGATTATGGGTAGTAGTGGAGCTGGTAAAACTACTTTAATAAATATATTGACAATGATTGAAGATTATGATGAGGGAGAAATATCCTTTTTCGCCAAATCATTTAGGAAGTATAAGGATAAGGAAAGAGATCAATACAGAAAAAAGATATAAGTATAATTTTTCAAGATTATAATTTGATTCAAGAAATGACAGTTGAGGAAAATGCTTATTTAGGCGTATTACTAGCAGAATCAAATGCGAAGGAACTATCTTTTGAAGAAGTAGTACAACAATTAAATATAAAAACTCTGTTAAATAAATATCCAGATGAATTATCTGGAGGTGAACGACAGAGAGTTGCAATTGCTAGAAGTATATTGAATAATTCAAAATGTATTTTTGCGGATGAACCAACAGGGGCTCTCAATAAAAAAATGCCGATATTTTATTAGAGATTTTTAGAAAACTGAATACGGATTTAGAAAAGACAATAGTTATGGTAACCCATGATCCATATGTGGCTTCATATTCAAATAAATTCGTCTATTTAAAAGATGGAAGGATAGAGAAACAGTTGATAAAGAATGATTCACAAAAGAAATATTATAAAGAAATAATCAGTTGTTTGGAGAAATATGATGGATAATACTATTAAAATGTGTAAATTACTAACCAAATTATCCTCAAAAGACTTTAAAAAGAACATTCAGTTAAATCTATATTATGTTGTTATGATTGTTATGTATTCTGCAATAATGTATGGAATAAATATCATATATTCTAAGGATTATGTAATTCAACATATAGAGTATTTTAATGTGGATAATATTCTTTTGATGACACGTATTATGGCAGGATGCTTTTTTTTATTAGCATTAGGAATAATTTTGTATCTTGATAATTACTTATTCAATTACCAGAAGAACAAATATTATTTGTTACGAACAATGGGGTTATCAAGAAGAATAATATCTTATAAAATTTTGGTTGAACGACTTATAGGAAGTATTATAGGACTTTTGATTGGTATTATTATAGGCACTGTATTTAACTATTTTTTGACAAAACATATTTTGGAAGTTATGGAGACTACTATAACAATATCTTTCAAGTTATATAAAGATGCATTAGCACTTACTATTTTGGGAAATGCCATATTATTATTAGTTACATTTATAAAAAATGTGAAAAGATTCAAAAGTATTGAGTTAAAAGAATTATTAACAGTAGAAAAGAAAATAAAAATTGGAAAGATTCCTTCAGTTAAAGCAAATATAATTTCCATAATAGTTATTGGCATAATGGGAATAGGAGTTTTAAGATATTATGATTATGTTCAACACTTACAAGAGATTCCTGATAATGTAAAAAATCTTTTGATTTTTTTGGTTATTATTTTAGCGATACTGGCGATAAGAAGTTTTATTTATGCTGGAATAAATTTGCAGACAAGAAAGAGGTTGAAAAAGCAGTATCATAATATTGAAGACATTATATTGCTCACAGAGTTAACTACATATTCCAAAAGATTAAAGTTTATGATGTTTTCATCTAGTATTATATTGCTTTTTTGTATAGTAGTACCAGTAATGGCTAACATACTATTCACGTGGTCTCATTCATTCAATCAATATAAAGGCTCGTATGATATAGAAGTAAATAGTATTTATAATTATATCAAAGAACCCGATAAGATTGGAGAAATTGAAATTGATTTTTTGAATGAGTATTTAGAGAGTCAAGATGTACATGTTAATAAATTCATTAAGGTTAAAAATTATCTTGCAAATCCAGATTTATTTAAAAATCGTCGAAGGGGAATGTTTCCACCTTATATTATATCCCTAGATGATTATAATTGTGTTAGATCTGCATCAGGATTGGAAAAGGTTAGTTTAAATAAAGATGAGTTTTTAGTTCATAAGTATAAGACCGAACAGAATGTTTTTTCTGATAAAAAAATTGTGTTGTCCAATGGTGTTACTCTGAAAAAATTCCCAGAAAGAATTTACAGATTCTGTTGCGGGAGAAAGTTTATTTAATACAGATAATCCGTATGTTATAGTAGTGAATGCATACGCTGTAGAAGGGTTATTAAAAGTATCAGAAACAGTATTAATTGATACACAAAATAGGATAACATATAGCCAAGCAAGAAAAATAGAAAAAGATATTTTGACAGAGTTAAATAATAGTGAAATATATGAGTTAAATAGAATTTATAATAAAGAAGATGACTTTTTCAGAATATTTGAGGTTACGATGCAAACAATTTCAAATAACCAGTTTGTGACGTTTACGATATTGGTGAATTTATTATCCATCTATTTATTCATAATAGGTATGGTACTTAATTTAAGCATTTTGAGTTTGAATTATTTATTTATTATGAGAAGTCATGTTGATAATATTAAGGTATACCGTAGGCTGGGGGTTAATGAAAAGGAAAGTAGTGATATTAGAAAAAAGGAGAGTAGGTATATCTATACTACTCCATTGGTCTGTGCGGGAGTTTTTCTGAGTATTATTTTAGGAGTATATATTTCATTGAATTATGCAGAAATACATGCTTATGTATCAATAAAAGGTGTTATTTTAAATGCCAGTCGTTATCTGTTATTGGTTATAGGAATGACTGTATTATATGCCTTTATTACAATGAGAATAATAAAAAAAGGAGAGAAGGATACATATGTACAATAGAATTATTCAGTTTAATGATTTCAAGATATTTCGTAATGAAAAAGAGGTGGTTATTTTAGACATAGAAAACGGAAAACTTGTAAAAGTGGATGAAAGAACCCTAAAAGTAATTCAAAACAATAACTTATCGAAAGAAGAATTATTTCAGAAAAGTAAAAAATATTTTAACGAAGAAGAATTTAATTCGCTTGTAAATGCAATGGAAAATGCAGGCTTTCTTAAATATGTGGATTCTAAAAATGAATCGTCGATAGAAACTTATACCAAAGAAAATATTGTTGGAATAACCTTAATGTTGGTTCAAGGATGTAATTTGGCATGTTCCTATTGTTTTGGTGACGAAGGTAGTTATTGTGATTCAGGTAAAATGAGTAAAGAAACTGCTTTTAAGGCAATAGACTATTTATTTGAGCACTCAGATGCCGATAAAGTTTTAATAACATTTTTTGGAGGGGAACCTTTGTTGGCAGTAGATTTAATGAAAGAAATTATTTCGTATTGTAAAACCAAAGATAAAAATGTTGGTTATTCGATGACAACAAACGGAACTTTATTAAATGATGAGGTAAATAAACTAATAGTAGAAAATAAAATTTCGACTATTATCAGCATTGATGGTGATAAAGAAAAAATGATAAAAACAGATATCATAAAGATGGAACAGGCAGTTATGACCAAACTGTAAAAAATACAAAAGAATTACGAAAAGAGTACGGTTTAACGTCTAGAGCAACTCTTACACCAGGTAATCTTGATATGGTTAATACATTTAATCATTTGAATGGGTTAGGCTTTAAAAATATACCGATGACACCTGCCAATAATTTGACATCAGATGCGGAATTTGTGGAATACATTAATAGCGAAATAGAATTGATAGAATATGCCAAAGAATTTATTCATAGCAATAATTGTTCTAAAGTGCGAAAGATGACTTTTATATACTCTGCATTGTTAAGTTTACACAGGGGTGTATATAGACAATTCGGTTGTGGGGCAGGGATAAGAGACGTTGCAATAGATATACATGGTGATATATATCCTTGTCATAGATTTGTAAGTTATAAGGAAACTTGTTTAGGTAATGTGTATGATACATATCAGGAAAATGAAGAGAAGAGAGAAAAGTATTTAGAAAAAGCACAAATTAATAATCTAAATACTCGTGAAGGCTGCTCTAAATGCTGGGTTAGAAAATATTGTGCAGGTGGTTGTGTGGCTGGAAATTATGAAGAAAATGGTGGTTTATTGTCGCAGCCACCAAGGGAGTGTTTCCACCAACAGGTATTTTATGAAAAATTAATATACTTGTATATGGAACTTAGTGAAGAAGAAAAAAAGGAGTTGTTTGGTGAAAAGTATTAAAAATATTTTAAGCAACTGTCATATTACGATTACTTTTTTGATGCAACATGGAATTTGTTTCTTGTTTTTGCTGATAAGCACAGCAACATCTGTTTATTCACCAAGTTATATTGGAAAACTAATAGATAGCGTTCAAAATATGCAATATAATAATGTGATTTTTTATAGTAAAGCATTGATTTTACTGACTATTATCGCATTAATAATAGAATATTGGAAAGCAAATAGATATAATTATTTTGAAGCAAAAATGAATATTGCTTCAAGACAGGCAATAATGCAAAGAATTACAAATACCAATGCTGATTTTTGGGAAAAATATTCAATAGGAAATTTAGAGACACTATTAGATAAAGATATTCCACAATTTAATAGCTTTTTGGTATCGGATGTTTCTAATGCTGTAGGAAATTTGCTTTCCTTTTTAGGAATAGCTTGGTATATTTTGAGAGTCAACATAAAACTAGGAGTAGTTATTATTGGGTTAGTCATATTTTTTGTCGTTGTTCAAAAAATATATACTTTACCTTTAAATTATAAGCTACAACGAATGAAGGAAGTGGAGACACAAACCAATACATATTCTAATGATATTTTGAACAATATTGAAAGTTACTATTTAATTGATAATGTAAAAAGTGCATTTAGTTTGTATGCAAAATCAAATAAATTATTGTTTGAACAGTTTTTAAATAAAAACCATTATCAAATTTCATTGATCATATCACAGAGTTTTAACTTGATTTCTATTATTGTAATCCTATCAGTATGGATATTAGATTCCAGTATCAATTTAAGCCCTGGTCAATTAATTAATGTGATTTTGTACACCCAAAAACTGTATGTTCCATTATTCAAGATAGGAGAAGTTTTTTACAATACAAATCATTTTGTGTAGTGTCAAACAGATTGAATTTGTTAGTTAAGATACCTTTACGTAATTATGGTAGTAAGGAAGTAACAAGTATTCAAAAAATAGAAATAACGGACTTAACTAAAAAATTGATACCAAAGTAATATTTGACAAATTCAATATGTCTATACATAAGGGCAAAATTCTAGGTATAACAGGCGAAAACGGATCTGGAAAAACTACCCTAATAAAATTATTGAGAAGATTTGATGTGGTATACAATGGTACGATTACAATAAATGATGTAGATATTAATGAATTATCACAGGAATCATTGTTAAAGGGAATATCGGTAATGCCTCAAAAGGCAACAGTGTCTGTTGATGATATAGAAGAAATAGCTTGTTATGTGAATAATAATGAACTTTTAAATTTTTTAAACCTAGATGAAGTGCCGAAAAAGCAAGTATATAATTATACTTTAAAATCTGGTGGCGAACTGCAGAAAATATGTTTCTTAAAAGTATTTTTAGAGAATAAAGATGTTTTAATTTTAGATGAACCTACAGCATCTATGGATATGAAAAGTGAAGAAATAGTTGGTGATTTGCTTGCAAAAATAAAGTGGGATAAAATTATAATAATCATCACACATAGAAAATATCTTTTATCTATGTGTGATGAAATAATAACTTTGAATGCATAATTGTATGTTGGTTCAAATGTAACTCTGATGAAGGCATTAAAGACTGGGGGATTTCTCTTATCCCCCAGTGCATTATGAATGCTATATGTATTGCTTAATAATCCGAGTGATGATCCCCACTGCAACATTCCGATCCTCGTCAATATGTGTCACAACAAAGGACACCTTATCTTTCTTTCCAACGGCGCGGCTGTCGTAGCAACTGTGAGCAATGGCGTTGACGCCCAATTCTAACCGGACAAAAACAGTTCCTTTGTGGATGTCTTCCACCGTTCCGGCATATTTTCCCTGTACCCGACAATTTTTCAGATTTTCTTTGCTGGTGTTGCCTTCCACGCTTTTCACATCTGCATGGATGGAGAGCATTTCCGGGGAATCTCCCTGGATAGTTAAGATCCGGACCAGAATATGTTCCCCTACTTGGAATCGTTCCCTGGCATCACCCAGCCAGTCAAAAGACAGATCTCTTGCAAGGATGGAAGTTTCTACACCAAAGATTTCTGCCCGGACTACTTTTTCAGCAACGGCAATGACTCTGGCCTGCACAATACGGTCTTCGTGGATTTTAGTCTGTCCGGAAGAGTCCTGATCAAAATAGAAAATCTGACGTTTCTTCAGCATAGCATCTTTCCGGCTGGCAACGATGCTTCTGGATTTGGTATCCAGTCCTTTGATTACAAAGTCGATTTCACAACCAAGCATATTGTTAAGGACTTTGTTCTGTCTAAGAGAGAGATCTCCGTAATCATGATTTTCATCCTGGATCAGATTGATCATCATTTCCGAGATGGGGATGACTGCCCGATAATCTTTATAGTAAATAATTGCTATTAAGCTGCCGGCTTCGGTCTTTTCAATACCTCCCAGAATGCCGGTGAGAATTTTCCTGGTACGATAGGCATTTTGGATGTCATGCCAGATTAAATCCGCTTTTGATTGAGCAGTTTCTAATACAGTATCGGAGTCAAGGGTTAAAATAGGGGTGTTCAGGTTCATTGTTTCGTTTGCCATAAATATGATCTCCTTTCAAAATGTGTTATGACATGATGGAATCTTTATCTAAAGGAACCATGCCAGAGTCGGGGGAATCTTCTATAAAATTTTCCTGAAGGAAATCCTCCATAAAATCATCGGGAGTAGGTTCCTGATAAACGGGGTCGGATGTAAAATGTGGTTTCTGTTTTGCTATTGACGCAGAAGATGAACGGCGTTTCCTTTTGGATGATCCGGATGAGGGCTGTGGTCGATAATCTGTTTCTTCCGAGGAACCATTTTTGCGCCATTCAGGTATGTGTTCCGATGCTTTTCTTGGTATCAGCTTTTTGGCGTCTGGATGCAGGGTATAATCGTACTTTTCTACTTTTAGGACTTTTTGCCCACGTAGGATAACCAAAGCAGTATCAAGCGGGAGCCGCAAGATTTCATCTGGTGTTAAGAGTTTCCGCTTGCCGATAGATTTTGTCTGCCGGTATTCTGGTGTATAGTCGGATACCCGCCAGCTATTGAGCTGCTTGGCTTCGCTGCTTACCCCTACGGTTACATCGCCGCTGCGGTTACTGATAAAGGTAGCAGTAACTTCATCTGTGCAGCCCAAAAAGAGCTGGGTGTCACAGTTGCCGATAATTTCCTGCCATTGGTTATAAGGATAGCGGTTCTGCATCTGGGGCAAATTCTGAAAGATGCAGGAAATGCTGAGATTCCGGCTTCGGATTACACTGATTTTCTTATTCAATTCCAGGATAGCTCCGGTGTTAGCAAGCTCATCAGCCAGTATATGTACAGCAACAGGAAGTTTTCCTTCTTCTCCATATTTATCTGCATATCGGACCAGTTTGATGAAGATGAAGGTCATAAACAGGGAAGATAAAAAATCGAAGGTGCTGTCCTGGTCTGAGGTAATGCAAAAGTAAGCACATTTCTGTTTCCCTGGAAGTGTCAGATCAATCTCATCATAAGAGGTAATCTGCCGAATGAGTTTATTCTGAAATACCTGAAGTCTGGCACCCAATCCGATAATAACTCCGCTTCGCACGGTATCACTGGCTTGTTTGTAGATGCAGTAAGGAACTTTTGCTGGATGGGACACTGGGAGCAGATCAAAAAGACTGTTCAGCTCCTTTTCGGAACTCATGGTCAGGAGCTTATAAACCTGTCCGATATTTCTGGCTTCCGGCGGAAATCCCTGATCCACATAGAGAACCAGGGCTTTTAGCAGGTTCATCTCCGCATTATCCCAGAAATGATCTCCTTTTCCGGAACCTGTATTCTGGATAATGACATCTGCAAATACCTGAGCCATCGTTTCCTGTCCATTGATTTCACCCAGACAATTCCAACTATCCGAGTTTTCCGGATTGACCAGATTAAATGCTTTTACTACATAGCCTTCGTTTTCCAAATAAGCAGACATGCTTTCATAGAGTTCGCTTTTGGGATCGGTAATGATTAAACTTTCCCCGGAATTGCCTTCCTGCCCTCTGGCGACACACTGGAAAATCATATTCCTGGCAAATGCCCTGGATTTCATGGAACCACTGGCACCATACACGGCGATATTTTTATTCATTCGTGTTTGATATGGAAGACATACGGCTTTGCCATTCAATTTTCCTAAAATGGTTCCTTTATTTTTCTTTACATCTCCGGTCAGTTCCAAAACTTTCATCATTTCATCTGGAGTCATGAATCCGGATGTACCGTAGGTTCCTTTTGTAGAGTAATTTAAGTTCCGGTCATGGTCACTAATCTCCCCGTTTCTGTCATATCCCATACGCATAAGTAAAAAAGTAAGAAGCCCAAAGAGAACCAGGCAAAGAAAAATCCCATACAAATTGTATGGGAAATCGGTAAGGGCAGTATGAAAGCATACCAATGGGTGTAAAGAAGCTGCTTGCGGATAGGTTCCGTTGCCGGCAAAGTTTCCGGCAGAAGTCCATTCCTGATAGTTTTTAATAAATTGTGCTGCGTATCCTCCGGCATACAGAGTGCAGACGCTTATGGGAAGCAAAAACAGGAACTTCCACCATTTACGGTTCATTGAAAAACCTCCTTTTAAACTTTTGAAAATCAATGCTGGAGAAGTGTATATCTGCAGTCAGGTATTTTTTCAGGCAGGGAAGCTGAAAGTCAAAGCAAATCAGGTTCCCGGATAGCCCATATACATTTAATCCAGTATTGAAGCGGTTGATACGCTGCATGTCAAAATCATACGCAAGCAAAATAGGGTTTTCCTGGCTGTCTATTCCATCATGTTCAATTGGCAGATCCTCACGCTGGGGAAAACAGTCGGACAGTAGTAACTGATTAAGCTGCATCATACGCTGGGGTTGTACCAATAAACGGAGCAGGTATTCTCCGTAGCTGTTATTGGGCAGGAAATAGAAGTGTTCATACGCAGTATCCAGCATGAACAGTGTTTTTTTGTATCCCCCGGTACTGGTAAGGAGACGGAAAGCCATATCCATATCACTGCCGGTCATGATGGCATAAACGGTAGGCGGGCCATGGTAAGGAAGTCCTTGAAGATAGTGCTGCAAAAAAGCATTGAGTCGGACTTCCGTTTTGTATTCCCATTTTAGAAGTGTATTTCCGGTATTATAAACAGCATAGACACAGTGAGGAGCCATCAGGATTCCCATACTACGGGAATTTTTGATTTTAGTAGTGGATGCTCTAAGATTTTTTATTTCCCTAGAAGAGTAAAACAGAGGAAGGCTTCGCATAGGAAACGTAGCCGCTTCGCCGGATTCAGAAAAAAGCAGGGGCTTTTCATCTGGAAAGAATGGGATTCCAGCATGGGAAAGCGTCAAATAGGTTTCTGCTTTTTGATGAAGTCGCAGCCGTCTTGGTAATTCGCTACGTATGAGGTTGGTTTCTGCATTTCCGGTTAAATAGTTTTGAAAACGACAGGAATTTTGCGAAAGCAGCAGTTCTTTTGCCCGTTTGGTAAGGCGATAACCTCGTAGGCCATCTTTATAGTGTGTTCTTATAAGCTTACTCTGCTTTAAATCTGTAACCACCTTCTCTGCATAGGAATCACTCTCAATCAATCTGTTAAGCTGTCCGGAAGGGAATTCCCCACATAGTCCAACCATTTCCAAAAGCTGATATTTTATAGAATCGGTTTTTATCAAATAAGCATCACCTCAGTTCGATTTTTACCTATGACAGCCTATACTTGGGTAAAGTAAGGGCGGTATTAAGCATAAAAAATGCAAAGAATATGGCTTCTTTGCAGAAAAATTACCTATATCGGAAAAAGAAAGAAAAATATCAGGAAATTTCCGATATGGTTTTGATAGACGATTTTCTATTTTTCAGCCAGCCAGGAAAGATTTCCGGTTTCATTACAAAGATAACGGTGTGATCGTAATTCCCCAGTTCTGTAGTGTGATAGGAGTCGCAAAAGAGTCCCGTATCATCAACCAGAACATAGGAAGCGATAGTATCTAAAATCTGTTTGAACTCCAAATTATCGTAATCACGTATTCGTTGTAAAGAAAGGCTCTGGTCATAAATTTGACTGAAACAGACCACACATCTTTTATATAACGGAATAGAATGTTCTGTCACATAAGTCTGCAAGGCAAGGTTTAATGGCTCATGTAGAAAAGCGGTGTTGGTTCGCAATTTACGTTTGGGCAGTAGCCCTGGCATGGTAATGGAAAGAACACTATTTGAAAAAGAGATTTTGATTCCCTGCACAGCCGCAGCCTGTTTCAGATAGTCTTTCTTTCCAGTATCAGTTGTGGTATATACCAGATTTCTGAGCTGGCAGGCAATCCTTTCAGAACGTAGGGCAGCACTGATACTCAGCTCTTCGTATTTGTCGGCATACGCTTGAATATCTGTTGTTTTCAATGCAAAAATAGTGTTGTGAAGTTTTTGGACTTCATCATCAATGCTCTGTAAACGGTCAAAAACAGTTTTGGTGTTCATACATACCTCATTTCTTTGCATAATAGCTGACAGATCCGGTAGAGGAGTCTACAAGGCAAAAGGCAATCACACCTGTGATATGGATTTTTGCAGCCTGTTCTTCCGTTTCTAATACTACCAGCCGTTTAGCATCGCTTTTTGTCTGGCTTTCCATGACATGATTGATAAGATATTCTTGTTCCTGGGGGACATAGAGGACTTCATACCACTCATCTTTAGAGAAAAAGTTCAGTTTTACAGGAAATTCACCGTCAGTATGGTACATAATGGCTGTTTTGAAGTCCAAAAGCACCCAAAAGGATGCAATCATGCCATAATCAGGATTGTTTGCAGATTCCTGGCTGTCGCAGAGAAGCCCGTTCTCCTTATCATAGATAATGCGTTTTTGTTTTACCAGACTTGTGATCAGAGATTTGATAGACTCTCTGTTTTTGGAAAAGAGCCGTAAGACCTGTTCATATTGCAGCGAATGGTAAGTTGTAATGAACCGGAGCAGTTGGGCACCTTCCCCTTGATAGATTTCATTTCTTGTTTTCATGGTAATCTCCCTTCATTATATAAATAGGAAGTTTTACTTACACTGTACGCACAGAATACGTTTTATTTTAGGGGAAGTACGCTGTACGTACTGTGTAAGTATTGGCTACTGTCAGCGAAAGGTTTACGGGTACAAAAAAGCACCAATTAAGGTGCCGGTAAAAAATAGGAATACTATAAGCAATATCAATTGTAACATGGGTAAGATAACCCTTCAATCGCAGAAGTGTGCCAAGTTGAAGTAAAATATAAGAAGTAAATGTGCCAAATAGAAAAAAAAGTGCATTTTAAACAAAAATATGGGAAGTATATAGGAACTATGGTAATGTGGGAAAAACAAAAATTTATAATGAAATGATATATGAAATTTTGATAAAGAGGTATTTATGGAACTATTACGGTTTGTGTATAAAAATTTTTGTGAAAATAAAAGGCTTTTAATTTTTATAATTATGGGGAATTTCCTGACTTTTGTATTAGCATTAGTTGTTCCGTATTTGAACGGTTTTTACTTTAATATAGTGATATATACACCAAGTAAAGAAAAAATAATTAAATTTGGTTGTTTAATAGTGGGGCTAGGGGTGATAACTACGATGTTGACATATTGTTTTAATATTTATAAAACTAAAGTTCAGTCCCAACTTGTATTTAAAACAATGAATGAAATTATAAGGTGTGTACAATATTCCGACTATAGCGAAAGTAGTAAATTTAATCCATCTTATTTACATCAAAAGATCAATATTGATGCAAATAAAATATGGTCTTTTGTTTTTGATAATATTATAAGTAGTGTATTTCAGAGTTTAACTATAATTGGGGTAATAATAGCAATTGGAAAAATAAATAAAAAAATATTTTTACTTATAATGTTCATAGTTCCAGCTTACATACTTAGTTATTATTATTTAAAAAACCGTTGTATGAGCAAAGTACTAGATATAAAGAAGAACAGTCTGCATATTACAAGCATATTAATGAACAATTTGAATTTATAAAAAAATAAAGTTATGGGCTGATTATAAAAATAAGGAAAACAAAAGAAGAAGAGAGTTTGGGAAATATTTAGAAGAATTCATGAAGTATACTAAGCTTTCATATTTTTACAATTCTTTAGAGAGTATCATTACGCTTGTTTTTAAATCAACAGCATTAATAGTTGGTGGTATTGAGATGATTTCTGGAAACTTAACATTAGGAGAGTTTTTGATAATTTCATCATATTTTGGAATGCTGATACAGAGTATTAAATTTTTCTTTTCCTTTGGGCAAGTATACCAAGATGCAAAAAATTCTTTTGATTGGATTACAAAAATAAAAAATTTGGAGAAGGAGCAGTACGGAACAAAAATAGTTAATCAAAAGATTAATAGAGTTAAAATTAGTAGATTAGAATTCAGTTATGATAATAAAAAATTTTAACAAATTATAATGAAGAATTTATGGAAGGAATTAATCTGATCATGGGAGCGAATGGTAGCGGAAAATCAACCCTTTTATATCTTTTGTGTGGTTTATTACACACTAAAAAGAAGGGAAACATTGAGTTTAATAATATTCCTATTTCAGAAGTAGAAATTGAATCCTTGAGAAAAAATAAAATATCTATATATATACAAAATCAAAATGAAATGGATATAACGGTAAAAGAGATGTTAGCAGAACGTTTTGATATAGGTGCTCTTGAAATATTGATAAAACAGTATCATTTAGAAAATATATATTTGACGAATCAATTTAATATTTTGCATTATTTAGATAGAGCATTTCATGAATTATCGGGTGGGGAAATGCAAAGAATTCAACTGTTACCAGTATTATTAAAAAATACAGATATTATGATTTTGGATGAACCAACATCTGATTTAGATATGAAAACAAAGGAAATATTATCAGAGATTCTTTGGGAGTTAGGAAGGGAAAGGATAATTTTTATAGTAACTCATGAAAGAAATCTTTTTTGAAAGATTTTCTGATATAAAAACTATTTATCTAAAATAAAAGAAAGGAGAACTCAGTAGTTAATATCAAAGGAGGTAAGTATATGTTTTACGATAATATAAGTTTAACTAATAAGGAAAAACTATTAAAGAGTATTCCTAAATTTGAGGAAGAAAGAATATTTTATTTCCGACATGAAAAAGGTAATAAAAAAGTTTTGCTATTGTAAACGGAAAGACTCAAGAAATGGTTATGAATGGAGAAGCATGGGAAATACTTAAGCTATGCAATGGAGAAAGGATAGTAGAACAAATCAAAGAAGATTTTGCAACAAGATATTCATATATGAATCCTACGGCTGATTTTCTTAAAGATGTTGTGGTTACATTGTTTGCATTTGATAAATTATGGGCTTTGTCATGGGGAAAGGGAGGATCACCATTTATGGTAAACGGAACTATAAAATTAAATGAAAAATATGATTTGATTTGGGCAACTGAAGATGACATTAGGGAAATATTTGCTGCATATAAAATGTATGCAGATAATACAGAATATACATATCATAATTGCCCAGCAAATAGGAATAAAGGATTGAGTGATTACCAAAAAGAAACTGTACTAAGGAGCAAGATGTTTTATTATAAAGAGGATTTTTTTGTGTTAAAAGATAGAGAAGGAAATGTAATGGGAATAACATCTATATCCAATAATCACCCAGAAACGGATATATTAGAAATTACAACATTATTAGTTCCAGAAGAAATATTGGAACAAGTACTTATAGGGTGTGAACAACTATTGAAGAGTTTGTATCCATTTAATATTTCTAAGTTGAGAATTAAAACGATAGGTTCAGATTTAGAAATGTTGGAAAAGCAGTTGTTTAATTGTGGGTTTAAAAAAGGTTTCACAGTTAATGGATGAGTATGGAAAAGGAAATGACTTAATTATTTATGATTGGACAGTATGAGCATTAGAGAGGTATATATATGAATAGAAATATAGACTTTACAGTAGGACCATATCAGTTAGCTTTAGATATAACAAACAAATGTAATTTAAGATGTTTGCATTGTTACAATGCAAGTGGTGAAAACAGAGTAATGGAACATGAATTATCTGATGATGAGGTGATTAAATTTGTTAAAGATATTTTGCCTATGAAATTGTTGAATTTTTGTTTTTGTGGCGGAGAAACATTATTGAGAAAAGAACTTATCTGCAAATGTATAAAAATGTTAAGTAATTGCGGAGTCAGGACAGCAATAGTAACCAATGGCATTTTGGCATCAGAAAGTGTTATACGAGATTTATATCATTCGGGATTGAATAGCATACAGTTTAGCGTAGATGGTGCTAAAGCGGAGAGCCATGATAAATTAAGAAATAAGACAGGCGTTTATGACAGCGTGTTTAGAGCCATAGATATTGTTAGAAAGTATGATATGGAAATGTCGATTGCATTTACACCAACATCATTTAACATAGAGGAGTTGGAAGAATTACATACAAAATTAGAGTCAATGTCTTTTAATAATAAAATTGAGTTACGTGTACAGCCACTTATGCCATTAGGACGTGGGAATAAAAATTTAGAGAATATTTGTCCTACAGATATTCAATATAGAAAATTGGTAAACACAATTAATACGATTAATGCACGTAACCCAAGTATTAAAATTGTATGGGGAGATCCTGTTGATCATTTAATACGTTTTCCGGAACATACAGAACTACCGATGTATTATATAAGTATTCGTGCAAATGGAGATATTGTTACAAGCCCTTACCTGCCATTAGTTGTTGGAAACATCAGAAATCATAGTATTGAAGAGTACTGGAATGGTGGTTTATATGAATTATGGAAGAAAAAGATTCCTTGTTATATGGCAGCATTTATTAAATCAGTTGGAGACATGGGGAGAATCACAGAAAAATTTCCTGCTACGTTCATGGATGATATTTACATTGATATGTTAGAAAAGGATTTGGATGATTTGAGTCTTTTACCCAATAATTGAGATATATGATAGAGTGTTTTATCATACGTGAGTATTTTGATAAAACAAATATTTATGAAAGGAGGAAACCGTATGGGCGAGGATATGAATGGATATCAGCCACCGGTAGTGGAAGGTTTGGATGGTGATGACAGTAGTGGAGTTTCAACTTATGGTACAGAATGGGTATGGGAAACATATTATGTTACCTATGTTAACGGAGCTGTAGCTGGAGATACGGTTATCATTACAATTAATATTTAAGCCTAAACTATGGTAGCATTGAGGATTTTAGTATTTTTAAATACTAAAATCCTCTCTTAAATTATTTAAAGGAGCATTCTAATAGTGGAAGATATTATTTTAAAATGTGAAAGAATCGAAAAAAGTATAGTAAAACAAAAGCTTTAGATAATATAAATTTATCAATATATACAGGCCATATTTATGCACTGATTGGAGAGAATGGTGCTGGAAAAACAACTCTCATGAGAATTATATCGGGACTTATTGGATCTGATAATGGAAAAATGGAGTTAAAAAGCAAAAATATAGGTGCTTTGATAGAAAAACCAGCGTTTTATCCGGGGCTTACGGCAAAAGAAAATATAAAAATTATAAGTTTGATGAGAAGCACTTTGATAGAAAAAGAAATTGTGGAGCTTGCAATGAAATTTGGAATTTGGGAAAATCATAAAAAGTAAAAATTATTCACTAGGCATGAAGCAAAAATTAGGTATTATCCTTGCTTTAATTGGGAAACCACAATTATTGGTATTAGATGAGCCATTAAATGGGTTAGATCCTAAAAGTACTATTCAGATACGAAAACTTTTAAGTGATTTAAGAGAAAAAGGTATTACAATTTTAATTTCAAGCCACATATTAGATGAATTATTTAGGGTAGCCACAGATTATATTTTTATATCCCAAGGGACTATTAAGAAGAATTTTACGTATGAGGAAATTGTTCATAAATATCCGGATAAGATGCCAGAAGAAATATATTTAGATATATTGGAGGAATGAGTATATGTTAGATGCTATCAGAAGCGAGCAATATAAAACACGCCACACAAAAATTTTTACTATACTCTGTGTGGGAGCATTAGTATTAGGAGTAATTACAGTTTATATGAATCATTCTATGTATATGGCGGGAAAGATAAAGGAGTTGTCAGGGGAAAATGCACTAAAAAAGTGGTATGAGTAATATTAGTGTTGCAATAATCTTGTGTTCTATATTTTTGGATGTTAATTTAGGTAGCGAGTTTCAAAACAGAACATTACAATTAAGTGCATCTTTTGGCAATAATAGAAAAATAATTTTTGTCAGTAAAGGGATAGTTAATATTTTTTATAGTGTTATTTTATCTTTTTTATATCCAATGGTATTAACATGTGTAACAACCATGCTTTATGGATGGACGAATGATACTTTTTCATTTGGAATGATATTTTTAAAACTATTGGTTACTATTCTATTGGAAATTACTATATTTCTTATGTGTTTTGGAGTGGAATTTATAATGGAGGGATCCAAAGCTGGACTGTTATTTAATGTATTGGTAATAGGGATTGGTTTTCCTATATTACAATCATTAGGAGAAAAAATAAATCTTATTAAGAGAATTTTAGAAGTTACACCTATAGGTTATTTAGATGTTTGGGTAAAACAAGATATTGATATTAACTTTATTGCTAAAATATTGATAATTGTAGTAGTGTGGAGTATTTCTACATTGAGTTTATCGTATATAATATTTAAAAGACGTGATTTGAAGTGAAAGGGGTAATTATATGAAAAGGAAGGATAAGTTTACAGTAGTATCTATTATTGTAACGATAGTTTGTATACTTGTTAGTATAATATTTTCTTTTTGGTTCCTAATAAAATATCAATTCAGTGGAGTGCAGCAGAACCCAGTAATATAGTTAGTAAGACATATATTTTTATTATGCCAATCATCTCTGTGCTTACCCTCAGCATAGGAAAAAAAATATTTAGGTTTGTTGTATATAAATATTTCCAAAGAGAAAATGAGAAATTTATTTCGTATTTGAACATGTATTTTAATATAGTTTTTTTGACATGTGAATTGTATGTTATTGCGTATGTTTATGGAGTCCGTTTAACTATTAGTTCGATAATACTTGCAGAAATAGTTATTGGGGCTGCTGTAGGAATAAAGATATTAAAAAGGAGATAATTTATGAAAGTTTTAATAGTTGCGTTACCACAAAAGATAAGTAAAAATCAATTTGAACCTTTGGAATTAGCACCGATGGCAATTTATCTTTTGGCTTCTATATTAATGAAAATAAACATGAAGTAAGCATAATTGATCCTTGCGAATTTATCCAGTATGAACACAAGGGGGATATAGAGGAATTATGCGCTCAGTATATAATGAAAAAAATTTCTAGTAAAGATATACAGTTGATTGCGTTTTCAGTCAATTCTTTTAATTGGTCTAATACAAAGGTTATTATCCAACGAATAGCGGATAATTTTCCAGACGTTAAAATAGCATTGGGTGGGTTGCACCCATCAATATTTGATAAACATGTTTTAGAATCATCAGATGCCCATATAGTTATGCGTGGTGAGGGTGAAAAGATTATTGTGAATTTATGCAATGCTCTTGAGTATAATATGACATTAGAGGGTGTTAAAGGTATTACTTATAAACTGAATGGTAATGTGTTACGAAATGAAGATGAAATAGAACTAACAGTCGAAGAAATGGAAAATACACCGTATCCAGCATATGAATTATTACCTTCATCCAATCCATATACACAGTTGCCGGTAGAAACTTCTAGAGGGTGTCGTTTTAGTTGCGCTTTTTGTTCCATACCCCATAGGAGAAACTGGAGAGGTTTATCTGTTGAGCATGTAATTAAACGTGTTAAGCATGCACTGCAGTTTAAAGATAACATAAATAGAGGGACTAGATTACTATTCGTAGATGATTGTTTTACGGCAAATGGAGAAAGAGCTATTAATGTTTTTAAAAAGTTGCATCGTTTGTATGGTTATACCGAAAAGGTATTTATCGAAGCAAGAGTTACTGATATATTAAAGAATCAAATATTACAGAATATACCACTGCAAATGGTTTCATCTATGCAAATAGGTGTAGAATGTGGGTATAATGAAGGATTGAAAAAAATAAGAAAGGGGTTAACGGTAGAGCAACTTTTTAGTGCTTTAGAAATTTTAAAACAGTATCAATTTGATAAGCATTGTTTTCTTTCCTTTATTATAGGATTTCCATGGGAAACAATGGAAATGATCAATAAAACACTAGATACGATTGAATTAATATGTACAAAATATAAAATAGTGTGTAATTTGAATTGGTTATTATTGTTGCCTTCAGATTTATGGTGGGAAAAGGAAGATTTTAATATACATATTGAAGAAGATATGTTTGATAATTTATTATGGTATGCCAACAGTGATTATTTCTTTACAACACATCCGCTAATTAGCATGGAGGATATTATACAGGTTGAGAAGCGAATAGGGGCAATGCAAAGACAAGGAGGAACTGTAGCATATAGAAGAAGGATAGGAAATGAGGAAGATTATATAGAACCATCAGCATGCAGCGAATAAGGTGAAATTTTTTATATTAAGCTTTTATTTATTCAAGAACATAGAATTCTTAAGAATAGAAATATTCAAGGAACTCTATGTTCTTGCAATGGAGGGGGAAACGTTTTAACATGTTTAATTACTAAAAATGATAAGATGAAGAGTTAATCATCTTAAAGCACATTTAGAGAGAAATAAGTTTCCAAGTATTCTCGATGTTATAGTTTTGTAATTATTTAGTAGAACTCACTCAAGAAGTTATTAGTCTGTCTTTTTCTCGAACTTTTTGAGTTCTTCAATTTCTTTTTCTAATTTCTCAATTTTTCTTTTAGCTCATTAGAAACACACTCATTCTTGTTTTTCTGAGGATCAATGCTTGAGAGAAAATCGGGAATAATACAAGCATCAAAAATGAAAAGAAAGGCAGTATATAATTGGATGATTAATTTAAGAGTGGGTTGATTGAAATCTGCAAGAGCCAGACAGGATGCAAACCATAAGCTGGCAAAAAACTCATTTTCTTCAAATATTGTTTTCCGTGTTTATCAAGTATTAAAATCATTACTATGAATGCAAAACTTATAGCAAACCCTATTATTTGTAAAAAAGTATAAACTCATTATCTGTCAAGTATTCTGACGAAATCAGAAGTACAAACATAAGAATGGTTATCCCCATCATGAATGGCCATTTTTTCAATGCATTGTACATTGCTTTTAATTGTTCTGCCACACTTTTAAATTCCTTAGGCATATCTAATTCTTTCACTCCGTTAGTCATTTGAAATAATAGGTAAAATTAGAGAAATCTCCCCTATTTTGTAAAGAAATTATTGGTTTTCAACTATCATATTATAGCAAATAAATATAAATAGAACAAGATGTGGTATTTGGAAACTTATAACTACTGTAAAAGGTACAATTGGGAAAATCAATTTTTATAGGCACTCATTTTAATATAGAGAATGAGTGCCTATATGGAAAATGTCGATTTTATTTTGGGAAAAACTTATTTAAAGTTTCCAGTGTCCCCTTTGCAGAAAATCCCCATAGTATGCTGCTAAGAGCGTTAATAGCAGCCTGCCTCCTTCGGTAGTACGTCCGGTAGGAGATACTGGGAACGTGCTTTTCCAACTCTTCCAGGATTTCCTCTGTGTTTTTCAGTTCATGGGGAGACAGAAAGGCGTAATATAATATCCAGTAATATTCTTCCCCATGTTTATGATTTTTCCGGAGCAGATCCACAGAAGAGAGAAGCAGCTTTATCATTTTGTTACTGCGGGCAATGCTTTTTGCCCATTCTTCAATCTGGCTGTCTCCCAGATCTGCTCCTGCAGCATAGATGGAATCTAGAAATTCGTCTACACTGGTGTTGTATTCCAGTTGGAATTGAATTTCCACCTGCCGGACAGCAACCATCAGGCTATAAGTAGAATCCCGGTAACAACGGAGCAGTTTATAGGTATCATGGTACAGCGGATTATTTTCTACTTCAGCAGAAACAGGGTGGTGATTTTTCTTTGCCATTATACAACCCCTCCTTTCAACAGAACTTCTGGGATTTCAGCGAAGGCAGGTAAGGTATGCTGCAGAGGCGGAGTATGCCCTGGGACGTTGGTGACGGCGGGATTTTCCGGTTTTAGTTTTAACTCAAACTGATAGGCGGCTTTCCCCCAGGGGCAGATAATACGTAGTGAATATAGATATATACTATCCTTGCAGGCTGATAAAGGAGATAATATATACTTTGTTTTGGGGCATCTACAACAAGAAATGCCTTGTATTTCCAGTATTTCAGCGACTTTGCGAACAATGGCTTTGATGTGTGATTCTGGAACGCAGGAGCCTTCCTGTGAAACGATGATTTGTTCGTCAGTAATAGATTCTGAAACGCATTCAGAATTGTTTTTAACAGGCAAGGTGTCTTCGGGTATATGTATTGGCAGTTGCATTTTCATGGCAATTTCCTCCTTATCAATCATGACATCACTGATATTAAACATAACGGACAGATAATTACGTAGATATACCATGCTGCCATGTTTCCCGGAATAGGAAATCAGTGTGATCATGTCGGTATCTTCAAGTTTTTTTAAGCAGACGGGACACAGAAGATTTCGACTGTTTCCAACGTCTGGCAAGTTCCTGATAACTGAACAAGGGATTTCCAGTCTGATTGCGAAAATATACTACCGGACCGGCATCAGAGCCTTGCACAGATGGATCATTATAGACTGCATGAATCCAAAGATCCAAAAGAGCATCCATTTCCGAACATTTTCCTAGTCCGATTAGTTTATGAACATCTGCGATTGGAAAAAAGAAAAACCCGATGTCTTTTTTGCATGGGTAATTATGGGAAAGGGCAGTATTATCTTTTGGCCAGTCTTTGATCTTGTATTGGATAATCTTATTTTTTTCGTGTAGTGAGTAGGTTAGAAGGTTTTGCTCTACCAGGGTATCCAGTATGGATATAACCTGGTGCTGGAATTTTTGGCGGAAGTGAATCTGTAGTTCTTTAAGAGAACAGATCCATTCTCCAGGAACAACTTTGTAAGTAAGGTGTTCGATGTTCCGATAAGAGGAACTGTAATTTGCATAAGAACATAAAATGAGAAAATAAAAAAGACAGGAACCTCCGTTGGTACGGATGCTTCTGTCTTTCATAAGGGTTTGTATAAATTCCCGGTAAATCCGGCAGCGTGGAAAATCCACAATTTGTTTTAATTCTAATTGATAATTCACGATAAACCTCCATATAATATTGTAGTTGTAGTAAAATAATTGTAGACGAAAGATACTAAAATGTTTATAATATGCCCATAGGGGTGCTAAGTGGCATAGATTTGGCACAGTAAAATACCTGATATGGCATGAAAGCAACATGAAAATTAGGGTGGATATAAGGTGGACAGTTTGGAAAACCTTAGAGTTTTAGAGGGTTCCGAGGTTTTTTCCGGGGTCTGCAACACCTCTATCCCCGGTTCAAATCCGGGTGGCACCTCTTAGAAAGCCCTGGAAATTCATCTTTCCAGGGCTTATTTTTTCTATAAAAATGTACTTGCTGAAGACCGTGAAGACAGACTTCTGGAAGATCGGACAGCATCAGGAAAGGATGCTGTCCGACAGATCAGGAAGTTTTTTCCGTAAGCAGGATTCGTTTACGATTATAAACCAGATGAAGGTACATGGCATCCTGAGCACGCAAAGCGTCATGCTCTGCTATGGCAGCTCCTTATACAGGAATCCGTTTTATGCCTACCGGCGGGATCAATGCGAAAAACCTTGAGGACTATCTTTTCTGTGACAAAATCCTCTGCTGCGGCGGAAGCTGGATGGTAAAAGGAGATCTTGTGAAGGCAGGAGAATTTGACAAAATAAGAGAACTGACAGCAGAAGCAAAAAAGCTTGCGGATTCCATAAGAAAGTAATCAAACTTAATACACATATTCAATAAAAAAGACAGAACCCTGCACAACCAGGCAGAGTTCTGCTTTTTTGTCAATTATTGTGAAAATAGATCAATGAAGCAGGATCGGCAGAAGATTTTTCCGCTTCAGCTGCCGGATCAGCTACAGGATCCGCAGAAGGTTTCCGAAGATCCATTCGGTAAAGATAAAAGATCCCACCGAAGAAACCGGGAATCAGTCCGGCGTATCCACCGGCACATAAGATCACAGTCAGCTTCACCATCAGTTCTGTCTGAAGTTCCAGACAAACAAGTAATCCTGCAAGAATTCCGGCTGCACTCCATCCAGCTGTCAAAAGTGCAAGAAAAACAGCTGGCGCAGGGGCCTTTTTTAAATTTTGATCTAAGTGATTCCACAGTACTTTATACATAATCCATCCTCCTGTTTTGCTGGAATTATACTTCTGCTGTTGTCAGCAACAGTCAGCCATAATATTGCAGCCATAATATTGATTTCCTTTATCTGTCTGTATTATAGAAAAGAAATGTAAAATACAAATGCGCAGGAATGAAAAATCTTTGTAAAATATAAGTAGAAATTGCATTTTGAATTAAGAACCGATATACTTATAAATATAGTTATTGATAATATTCGATCACAGCCGAAAACATTTTTCTACAGCTGTGATACGTGAGTGAGAGAATTAAAAGGGGGCAGATAAAAGCCCCCTGAAATCATATAGAGAGTAAAGAGGAGGGGTGGAAATGGAGCATACGGAAGACTATGTGAAGCTGGAGAATGTATCCAAAATCTATGGCTCAAAAGAAGTGAAGATCATAGCTGTGGATGAGATCAGCTTCCGGATAAAAAAGGAGAATTTGTGGTTGTGGTAGGACCAAGCGGTGCCGGAAAGACAACGGTGCTGAATATCCTGGGCGGAATGGATAAGGCCACATCCGGCAATGTCTGGATCGATGGAAAAAATATTGCAAAATATACAGACCGGCAGCTGACCGGATACCGGCGGGAGGATATTGGATTTGTATTCCAGTTTTATAATCTGGTGCCAAATCTGACTGCATTGGAGAATGTGGAGCTTGCTCTTCAGATCTGTAAGAATCCTCTGGATGCCAGGACAGTTCTGGAGGAAGTAGGGCTGAGGGAGAGACTGACCAATTTTCCGGCACAGTTATCCGGCGGTGAGCAGCAGAGAGTTTCCATAGCCAGAGCGCTGGCGAAGAATCCAAAGCTTCTGCTCTGTGATGAACCTACAGGAGCGTTGGATTATCAGACCGGCAAGGCAATCCTGAAGCTCCTTCAGGATACCTGCAGGGAACGGGGCATGACGGTTATTGTCATTACTCACAACTCTGCATTGACACCTATGGCCGACCGTGTGATCAAGATCAAAAACGGCAAGGTTTCCAGGATGACTGAAAATGCACATCCCACACCAGTGGAAGAGATTGAATGGTAGGTGACGGAATGAAGGCATTACACAAAGATTTCTGGATGGAGATCCGGAAAAGTAAAGCACGTTTTATCTCGATCTTTCTGATCGTGGCACTGGGTGTTGCATTTTTTTCCGGGATCCAGGCGTCTTCTCCGGATATGAGATATTCAGGAGATGCTTATTATGAAGCAGCAAAGCTGATGGATCTGAAGATCCAGGGAACACTGGGACTGACGCAGCGTGATGTAAAAGCGGTATCGGATATTGACGGTGTGGAACTGGCTGAGGGCGGTTACTCTACGGATGTTATGAGTGGAGAGGACGATGCCAGGAAGGTTCTTCATCTGGAAGCCATCAGCAGCAATTTTAATCTGCTCACAGCAGATGAAGGAAGGATACCGAAAAAAAGCGGTGAGATTTTTCTCGACAAGCCATTTGCAAAGAATCGGGGGTATAAAATCGGGGATACCATATCTGTCAGTGAGGATGGAGACAGTGAGCTTCTGAAAAAACAACCTATACAGTTGTGGGAATCGGAAGCAGCCCTCTTTATATTTCATTTAACAGAGGAAATACGACTCTTGGATCGGGTGAGGTCAGCGGCTTCGGATACATTCTTCCAGAGGATTTTGAACAGGAAGCTTTTACCCAGATCTATATTATGGTTCATGAATCCGGGGATGTGATCAGCTATACCGATGCCTACGACAATCTTATCAAAAAGATCCGGAAACGCGTGGAAGGTATCGAAAAAGAACAGTGCAGCCTGCGCTACGAGGAGATCGTCGCAGAAGCCAATGAAAAACTGGATGATGCCAGAAAAGAGCTTGAGGACGGAAAGAAGGAATCCGAGGAAAAGCTTGGCGACGCGAAGAAAAAGCTGGATGATGGGAAGAAGAAGTATGAGGATGGAAAAAAAGAGTACGAAGATGGAAAACAGCAGCTCAGTGATGCAAAAAAGGAGCTGACCGATGGAAAACAGCAGCTTGCTGACGGAAGAAAGCAGATTGAAGATGGATGGTCTCAGCTTAACAGCGCAAAACAGCAGGTGGAAGACGGTCTGTCCCAGTTAAATGCTGCCAGATCCCAGCTTGCCGACTCCGAAGCCCAGATAAATGAGAAGCAGGCAGAGCTGACTGCCGGATATGAACAGCTGACTGCCGCAAAACAGCAGGTAAGTGACGGCGAGGCCCAGCTCCGGGAAGCGGAAAAAACACTGGAAAGCAAACAGGCTGAGCTTGAAAGTGGAAGAGAACAGTTGGAAAAGGGAAAGAATACGATCAAAGAAACAAAGGCTGCTCTCACCAGTCAGAAAGAACAGTGTGAGGCAGGACTTGTACAGGTTTCCGAGGGCGAATCCCAGATCAGTTCCAGTGAAGAAGCCCTTTCCGGGCAGCAGGCACAGCTGGATGAACTGACCAGTCAGAAAGAGGCATTAAGCAGTCAGGCGGCGGAGCTGCAGGCGCAGTATGATGCTGGTGCGGAAGCAGGAAAAACCGAGGAAGAGCTGGCGGAGCTTTCCACGCAGATCCAGACTTTAAATGGTCAGATCAGTGCAATGGAAGAACAGATAAATGCCGGTCAGGCACAGATCGACGGGGCGCAGGCAGAGCTTACTGCAAAAAAATCAGAGCTGGCCCAGACAAGAGCTACCTTGGAGAGCAGCCTTGGTCAGATCAATGAGGGCTTCAGCCAGATCAAGGAACAGGAAGAGACACTTTCCCAGACAGAAGCACAGCTGAACGCAGGCCAGGAAGAACTGGATAAAGGGAAAAAGAGCTGGAAACAAAGAAAGCTGAGCTTTCAGCGGCAAAAGAAGAAATTGCGGCAAACCAGGCAACTCTGGATGATGGCCAGAGCCAGCTGGATTCGGCCAGAGCCCAGCTCAGCTCAGGGCGGCAGCAGCTGGAGGAAAAACAGGCCCAGTTAAATGCCGGTCAGGCAGAGATCCAGGCCAATACAGAAAAGCTTACCAGCAGTCAGGCAGAACTGGATGCAAATGAACAGAAGCTCCTGGATGGTGAAAAAGAGATCCGGGAAAATGAACAGAAATTAAAAGACGCCAAAAAGACCTGGAGGACGCCAAAAAGAAGCTTTCCGATGGAAAGAAAGAATATCAGGACGGCAAAAAAGAAGCCGATGACAAAATTGCGGAAGCCCAGCAGAAGATCGAGGATGCCCAGAAAGAGGTGGATGATATTGAAACACCGGAGTGGATCGTCACGGACCGCAATGACCTTCCAGAATATTCGGATTTTGGTGATAACGCAGAGCGACTGAAAAACATCGGAAAGGTTTTTCCGATGATATTCTTCCTTGTAGCGGCTCTGATCAGTCTTACCACGATGACACGAATGGTGGAGGAACAGCGAACCCAGATCGGAACCATGAAAGCGCTAGGATACGGAAAAGCATCCATTGCATCCAAGTATCTCAGCTACGCATTTCTGGCTACAGTAGGTGGAAGTATCGCAGGAGTACTTTTCGGAGAAAAGGTTCTTCCGTTTATCATTATCCAGGCGTATGGAATCATGTACTGGAATATTGGCGATCACATGCAGCTGGATTATGAGTTACAATATGCACTGATTGCTTCCGGGGCAGCGGTGATCTGTACTATGGGCGCTACACTGTTTTCCTGCGCAAAGACCCTGGCAGAAACACCGGCATCTCTGATGCGTCCGCCTGCACCGAAAGAAGGAAAACGGATCCTTATTGAACGGATTAGCTTTATCTGGAAGCATCTGAGCTTTTCCTGGAAATCGTCCATGCGAAATCTTTTCCGTTATAAAAAGCGTCTTTTTATGACCATTTTCGGAATTGCAGGAAGCATGGGACTGATGCTTGTAGGATTCGGACTTTATGACTCCATTATGGATATTGCGATTCTCCAATATGACCAGATCCAGCACTATGATGCCATGGTGATCAATGATGAGGATGCCACAGACAGCCAGGAAAAGGATCTTCTGAAATTCCTGGACGGAAACAGCGAGATCGATCACTATACCCGTGTGCAGCTCACCAAGATGACGGCACCAAAAGAAAAGGGAAGTGTCAGTATCTATGTGTATGTTCCGGAAAATACGGAAAATTTTAAAGAGGATGTAACGTTACGTGACAGAAAGTCCCACGAGCAGTATGAGCTTACCGATGATGGAGCGGTGATCTGTGAAAAAACGGCTTCTCTTATCGGTGTGAAAACAGGAGACGAGATTACCCTGGAGAAAGACAACAGAAAATATAAAGTAAAGATCACTGCTGTCACGGAGAACTATATGGGACATTACGTTTACATGACCCCACCCTGTTATGAAAAAACATTCGGAGAGAAACCGGAATATTCAAGTACAGTATATACTATGAAAGAGGATGCAGAGAGTGATCTGGAAACTCTTGGAAATGCAATCCTGAAATATCCGGCAGCTTTAAGTATCAGCTATACAAGCAGCACAGCAGGTCAGGTAGAGCGAATGCTGGGATCCCTCGGAGCGGTGATCTGGGTCCTGATCATTTCTGCCGGAATGCTGGCATTTGTGGTACTGTATAATCTGAACAACATCAATATCACAGAGCGGCAGAGAGAGCTTGCAACATTGAAGGTCCTGGGATTTTATGATGGCGAGGTTTCCCAGTATGTATTTCGGGAAAATATCCTGCTGTCCTTCATAGGGATTCTGGCAGGCGCAGTGTTCGGAATCTTCCTTCACCGGTATGTGATCACAACCGTTGAGGTAGATGCGGTGATGTTCGGAAGAAATATCAAGCCAATAAGCTTTGTTTACAGTGGAATCATTACCTTTGGGTTCTCCATGTTTGTAAATATGGTGATGCATTTTAAGCTGAAAAAGATCAATATGGTAGAGTCACTGAAGAGCGTGGAATAAAATAATGAAATGCCAGAAAGATCTTCGTATCCGGAAATATGTGAAATCCCAGGAAAAGCAGGCCTCTGTCTTGACAAAAAAGAAAATTTCATTATAGTAGGAACATGGCAAAGGCGTTGAATAAGAGGAGTATGCAGATCTACGCTGACAGAGAGAAATGCACAGACGCAAGAGAAGCGCAGGTTGAAAGGCATTTTCAGATGGAGGACTGCAGAAGGTAGCTTAGGAGCCGGGAAACTGAAAGCAGAAATGCAGAAATGCAGAACAGATGCAGATGCTGCTGTGTAGGTTTTCACGTACCCCGCGTTAAGGGACAAGAGATAGACGGGAATAACAGATGTTTTTTCCGGATAATGAAGGTGGTACCGCGAGAATGATCGCCCTTCGCACATTAGTTATTGGCTTTTGTGTGGAGGGCGTGTTTTTTCTTGCAGAGAACAGGAGCATTTTAAGGTTCCTATAATCAGAAAGATTCAGGAGGAAAACATGAGTAAAGAACTTGCAAAGACTTATGATCCCAAGGGTATTGAGGATCGTCTGTACAAAAAATGGATGGATAACGGATACTTCCATGCAAAAGTTAATCCGGACAAAAAACCTTTTACAATTGTAATGCCGCCGCCCAATGTAACCGGACAGCTGCATATGGGACATGCACTGGATGAGACCATGCAGGATATCCTAATCCGTTTCAAAAGAATGCAGGGCTATGAGGCTCTCTGGCAGCCGGGAACTGACCATGCAGCCATCGCTACAGAGGTTAAGGTAACAGAGAAGCTTCGTAAGGAAGGGATTGACAAGAACGAGATCGGCCGTGACGAATTTATGAAACATGCCTGGGCATGGAAAGAGGAGTACGGCGGAAAGATCATCAATCAGCTGAAAAAGCTGGGAGCATCTGCAGACTGGGAGCGTGAGCGCTTTACCATGGATGAGGGCTGCTCCAAGGCTGTTCAGGAAGTATTTATCCGCCTTTATGAGAAAGGCTATATCTACAAAGGCTCCAGGATCATCAACTGGTGTCCGGTATGCCAGACCTCTATTTCTGATGCAGAGGTTGTGCATGAAGACCAGGACGGATTTTTCTGGCACATCAATTATCCCATCGTAGGTGAGGAAGGACGTTTTGTTGAGATCGCGACCACTCGTCCGGAGACACTTCTCGGCGATACAGCAGTTGCTGTAAACCCGGAGGATGAAAGATATAAAGACCTTGTAGGAAAGATGCTGAAGCTTCCTCTTACAGACAGAGAGATCCCGGTTATTGCCGATGAGTATGTTGACAAGGAATTCGGAACAGGCTGCGTTAAGATCACACCGGCACACGATCCCAACGACTTTGAGGTTGGACGCCGTCATAACCTTGAGGAAATCAACATCTTAAATGATGATGCCACCATCAACAGCCTTGGCGGAAAATATGCAGGTATGGACCGTTACGAGGCACGTAAGGCCATGGTAGAGGACCTGAAGGAGCAGGGACTTCTTGTAAAGGTTGTTCCGCACAGCCACAGTGTTGGTACCCATGACCGCTGCGGTACAACGGTAGAGCCGATGATCAAACCACAGTGGTTTGTAAAAATGGACGAAATGGCAAAAGCTGCTATCAAAACTCTGGACGACGGAAAACTTCAGTTTGTTCCGGCACGTTTTGACAAGACTTACCTGCACTGGCTGGAGAATATCCGTGACTGGTGTATTTCCCGTCAGCTTTGGTGGGGACACAGGATCC
The DNA here is from genome assembly GCF_000209835.1 of Ruminococcus sp. SR1/5. Lineage (NCBI taxonomy): Bacteria > Bacillati > Bacillota > Clostridia > Eubacteriales > Oscillospiraceae > Ruminococcus > Ruminococcus sp. SR1/5. The sequence continues at coordinate 2,867,667 of NC_021014.1, forward strand.
CGGCTTATTACTGCGATGAGTGCGGTGAGATGGTGGTTGGAAGAGAGATGCCGGAGAAATGCCCGAAATGCGGATGCACACATATGCATCAGGATGAGGACACTCTGGATACCTGGTTCAGTTCCGCACTGTGGCCGTTCTCCACACTTGGATGGCCGGATAAGACACCGGAGCTTGAGTATTTCTATCCTACAGATGTTCTGGTAACCGGATATGATATCATCTTCTTCTGGGTTATCCGTATGGTATTCTCCGCACTGGAGCAGACCGGTGAGACACCGTTCCACCATGTACTGATCCACGGTCTGGTACGTGACTCACAGGGACGTAAGATGAGTAAGTCTCTTGGAAACGGTATCGATCCGCTGGAGGTTATCGACAAATACGGCGCAGATGCCCTTCGTCTGACACTGATGACAGGTAATGCACCTGGAAATGATATGCGTTTCTACTGGGAGCGTGTAGAATCCAGCCGTAACTTTGCAAATAAGATCTGGAATGCTTCCCGTTTCATTATGATGAACCTGGAGGGCAAGACAGTAACAGCGCCGGAAGACCTGAACGCACTGTGCAACGAGGATAAATGGATCCTTTCCAGACTGAACACAGTGATCCGTGATGTTACTGAGAATATGGATAAATATGAGCTTGGAATCGCTGTACAGAAAGTTTATGACTTCCTGTGGGATGAGCTCTGTGACTGGTATATCGAGATGGCCAAAGTAAGACTGTGGAAAGCAGAGGAGAACCCGGCAGCAGCAAACGATGCACTGTGGACACTCCGCACTGCACTGACACAGGGACTGAAGCTTCTTCATCCGTTTATGCCGTTTATCACAGAAGAGATCTACTGCACACTGCTTCCTGAGGAAGAGTCCATCATGATCTCTGACTGGCCGGTATATAAAGACGAAATGAACTTTGCAGATGCTGAGAAAGCAGTTGCAAGCTTCCAGGAAGTTGTACGTGGAATCCGTAACACCAGAAACGAGATGAACGTACCACAGAACAGAAAGACAAATATCTACATCGTAGGCAAGGACGCAGAGAGCTGTGCACGTTTTGAGTCCTGCAAGAAGTCCTTTACAAACCTTGCGTTTGCAAAAGAGATCCACGTACAGCAAGATAAGAACGGAATCGGTGAGGATGCGGTATCCATCGTTGTGGCAGACGGTGTGGTTTATCTGCCGCTGGAGGATCTGATCGACCGTGAAAAAGAGATCGAACGTCTCACAAAAGAGCAGGAGCGACTTACAAAAGAAATCGCACGCTGCGAGGGAATGCTGAACAATCCGAATTTTGTGAACAAGGCACCTGCAGCCAAGGTAGAGGCAGAGAAGGAGAAACTTGAGAAATACAAAGAGATGAAAGAGAAAGTGAACCTGCAGTTAACACAGATGGTGAAATAACGAAGGAGTGTTTTAATGAAGTGGTGTAACTTTTTCAATAAGATTTCGCTGATACTTCAGGCTCTGGGCTGTGCAGTCCTGTACTTTGTGATCGAGGCCATATGCAGGCACTCGTTCACAGAGGCGTGGACCTACATGACCACAAAGCCGCTTGTATTTGCTTATAATGCAGCGTTTATCTTTACAACGATGCTGATTGTTTATCTCTTCCGAAAGAGAATTTTCTGGCGTATCTTTGTGGGTAGCTTATGGCTGTTTCTGGGAATCGTAAACGGTGTGCTTCTTCTCAACCGTGTCACACCGTTTACAGGACCGGATGTGAAGAATCTGACAGATGGTCTCAGTATTGCAAAAAAATATCTGACCCATACCCAGATGACCATAGGTGCAGTTCTTCTGGGGATTGCAGTTCTGATTCTTCTGATCATCCTGATAAGATCGCCGAAGTACAGAGGCAAGCTGAAATATAAGGTAAATATTCCGCTGGTCCTGGTCGGGGTTCTTGCATTTGGAGGAATCACACAGCTTGCTCTGGAAAAAAGAGTTCTTTCCAATTATTTTGGAAATATTGCCATAGCTTATGAGGATTACGGATATCCCTACTGTCTGGCAACGACGATCTTTAATACTGGAATCAGTGCCCCGAGAGACTATTCCAAAAGCGAGATCAAAAGGATCGAGAAGTCGGAAGAAAATCTTCCGGAAACGAAAGAAGGCAGTCATCCGAATATTCTGTTTTTGCAGCTGGAGTCCTTTTTTGATCCTACGCTGGTAAATTATCTGGAGCTGTCAGAAGATCCTATTCCGAATTTCAGAAAGCTGATGAAGGAGTATTCCTCCGGATATTATAAGGTACCTTCCGTAGGAGCTGGAACCGCAAATACTGAGTTTGAATCCATTACCGGAATGAGCCTTCATTATTTTGGACCGGGTGAATATCCGTACAAGAGTATCCTTAAGGAAACTACCTGTGAGAGCGCACCGTATGTTCTGAAGAATCTGGGCTATACTGCTCATGCAGTACATAACAATGAGGCGAATTTCTACGGAAGAAGAAGCATTTTTCCGAATCTGGGATTTGATACCTTCACTTCGGCAGAGTACATGAAGGATGAAAATCAGAAGAACCCGTTGGGCTGGACCAAGGACAGTGTCCTCACCGATGAGATCGTCAAGTGTCTGGATTCCACAGAAGGACCTGATTATGTATATACTATTTCCGTGCAGGGACATGGAGATTATCCTTCAGAACCGGTACTGGAAAATCCGGAGATCACAGTTTCCGGGGCACCTACTGACGAGCTGAATAATAAGTGGGAGTATTATGTAAATCAGATCCATGAGATGGATAATTTTGTCAAAGAGCTGACTGACAGGCTGGCAGATTATCCGGAAGATGTGGTACTGGTCATGTATGGTGATCATCTGCCGACCATGGGACTGACCGTGGAGGATGTGGAGAATAAATATCTGTTCCAGACAGAGTATGTGATGTGGGATAATTTCGGACTTAAGAAAAAGAAAGAAAATCTTGCGGCATACCAGATGGCAGCAGAGGTTATGGATCGTGTAGGTATCCATGAGGGAAATGTTTTCAAGTATCATCAGGCAAGAAGAAACACCAAAAATTATCAGGTGGATCTGGAGACCCTGCAGTACGATCTTCTCTACGGAAAGCAGTATACATATGACGGAGCGAATCCTTTTGAGCGGACAAAGATGCGTATGGGAATCTATGATACCACGCTGGATTCCATTCAGGTTGTGTCTGAGACGGATCACACCTATTATATCCAGGGGACAAACTTTACGCCGTCCAGCCAGGTGAAGATCAACGGAGAATGGTATGATACGGTTTACGTGAATCCTACCAAGCTGATCATTACCGGAAAGGAACTGGATGATTTTGACCGGCTCTCGGTAGTGCAGCGAAGCAACAGTTCCACAAGAAAGGCCATGACAAAGAGCCATGACCGGGCGGTCTATGCGCTGCTCGCTGACAGCAAGTGGAAGCTTGACAGTGAAAAGAGCAGTTCTGATACAGGGTCAATGGAGGAAACGGATACAGCGTCAGAAACGGAATCCACAGAAGATTCCGGTGAAGAAAACAGTACAGACAACCAGTAAATGGCATAGAAAAGATACTCCGATACAAAAAATGTCGGATAAAATATTACGATTAGGACTGGACATCTTCCACCACTATTATATAATGGTATCGTAACGAACAGGAGGGGAGAAGCTTTTCTCCCCAAAAGTTCTTTACGAATACATTATAGATAAGTGATGGTTTTTTTATGAATTACGAAGAAGCAGTTGCGTATATTGAAGATATACCGAGATTTACTACTAAGAACAGCCTGGACCATACCAGAGAATGCTTAAGAAGACTTGGAGATCCGCAGAGGAAATTCCGTGTGATCCATGTGGCAGGAACCAACGGAAAGGGAAGTACCTGTGCTTTTATCACATCGGTCCTTCGGGAAGCAGGATATTCCTGCGGACTTTTTACATCTCCTCATCTGGTGGAGATCAACGAGCGTTTTCAGATCAACGAGGAAGTGATCGATGACGATACTTTCCTTCGTGCTTTTGAAAAAGTTAAAAAGCTTTCCGATGAGCTGGTTGCGGAGGGAAGCTATCATCCCACCTATTTTGAGACACTCCTTCTGATGGGAATGGTGATCTTTGCAGAAGCCGGCGTGGATTATGTAACACTGGAGACCGGTCTTGGCGGACGTCTGGATGCAACCACTGCTGTGGAGGATCCGGCAGCCTGTGTGATCACATCCATCAGCCTCGATCATATGCAGTATCTTGGAAATACAGTTTCCGAGATCGCAGGAGAGAAGGCAGGGATCATGGTGCCGGGTGTTCCGGTGATCTACGATGGAAATGATCCGGATGCGGCCGTAGTGATGCGTGAGCATGCAGAGAAGCTGGGATGTCCATATTATGAGCTGAAACGGGAAGACACAGAGATCCATAAGATCACAAAGGACGGAATCCGATTTTCTCTTAAGGACGAGACATATGGTGATACCGTATTTGATATACCGTTTATCGCCCGTTATCAGGTTATGAATGCAGCTCTTGCGGTGAAAACCATTCAGGTACTGGAAGATCAGATTCCGGTATCTCTGGAGGCTCTGAAGGCTGGTATGGCAAAAACACGCTGGCAGGGAAGGATGGAAACGGTTCTTCCGGGTGTGATCGTAGATGGCGCACATAACGAAGACGGTGTTGAGAAGTTTGTAGAGACAGCAGAACATTTCCAGAAGGAATTTCCTCTGACTCTGCTGTTTTCCGCAGTGGATGACAAGGACTATACGGATATGATCCGCACGATCTGTAGCAGGATCCGTTTTCGACATGTGATCGTCACACAGGTAGGCGGATACCGCAAAGTTCCGGTAGAAGAGCTTGCGGAGATCTTCCGTGAAGACGGAGTACCGGAAGTGGAAGCAATAGAGGATGTTCCAGCAGCTTTTGAACGGGCAGTAAAGGAAAAAGGTGAGGATGGAATGCTGTTCTGTGTAGGATCCCTTTATCTGGTCGGTGAGATCAAGGCTGTGATCAGGAGGAAAAAATTATGATCGATTACGAAGAGGAACTGAAGAAATTTGAACCATGTCTGGATGTGGCAGATGTAGAAGGTGTCATTTATGACCGGGAGATCACAGATATCATGGATGTACTCCAGGAGATGCTGCGTGAGGTCAAGAGCAACAGACGTGTAAGATAAGGAGAAGTGGATGAACTGCATAAACTGTGGAGCGTTCCTGACGGATACAGATCTGGATTATTGTCCGCACTGTGGAGCCAATGTACTGATCCAGAAGAAGGTGGATTATCTTTCCAAGCTTTATTATAATCAGGGGCTGGAAAAAGCCAGCATCCGGGATCTGTCCGGGGCGATCAGCTGTCTGAAGCAAAGTCTTGCTTATGACAAACGGAATATCCGTGCAAGAAATCTTCTTGGTCTTGTATATTTTGAGACCGGTGAGGTGGTTGCCGCACTGAGTGAGTGGGTCATCAGCAAGAATATCCAGAAGAACCGAAATCTGGCTTCAGAATATATTGCCAGGCTTCAGGCAAACCAGAACAAACTGGAAACAATCAACGAAAGCATCAAGAAATATAACAATGCCCTCGCCATGTGTAGGGAAGGCCATGAGGATATGGCGGCCATCCGCCTGAAAAAGATCCTGTCCCAGAATCCCAAGCTGATCAAGGGGTATCATCTTCTTGCTCTGATCCAGATGAAGAATCAGGAGTGGAATAAGGCGAGAAGAACCCTGAAAAAAGCAGCCAGGATCGACAAGACCAATACCACCACACTTCGTTTCCTGCGTGAAGTTGACGAGCAGACGGGTGTTACCACAAAGATGGAAAAACGGCGTAAGGGCTTGTTTGGAAATGAAAAAATGAGAATGATAATATTTCAGGAGAAATCGTTGTAAGGCCGTCGTCTTATAAAGAAAGATCAAAGATATCACTTTTCTTTACCACGGTACTTGGATTTGCGGCAGGGGCGGCAGCATTCTGGCTCCTTGTGCTGCCGGCTGTGAAACAGGATATTTACAGGCAGGCCAATCAGCAGATCATACAGTACAGTGATTCTCTTTCCAGCCAGAGCGTGGAGCTTACCAAAGCTCAGGGAGAAGCTGCCCAGTCCAGTGATACGGCAGATGCAGTTGCCAAGCAGGCAGAGGAAGAGCAGAAACGCAGTCAGAGCTATGAGGCTTTGTTTAATGCATATACTGCCATGCAGCAGGAGGATCTGGATACAGCGGCGCTGGAACTACAGAAGGTATATGTGGATACACTGTCAGATTCTGCAAAGGGGATTTACAGTACTATCAGCGGAAAGACTGGTGTAAGCGGGATCGAGAGCGGAGCTTCTGACGGAACGTCCAGTGCTGACAGCAGCACAGATGGAACAGCTGAAGCTGGAGCGGATGCCGCAGCTTCGGCGGGAGAAGATGCACAGAGCTCTGACGGAGATTCCGGAGAAGACAGCAGCTACAGTGACGGAGGATATGAGGATTCCTCTTACGATGGAGGTTATACAGAATAAAAAAGATCATAACTCATACAGAGGAGAAACCTCGGATAAGGGGAATGTGCGTTGGCGCATTCCTCTTTTTTACCCTTTGGTCATGAGAAATGGAATAAAAAATCAAAAATGGGGGAATGATAGAATGACATCAGGTTTTGAAAAATCCGGAACCGTGCTGACTGTACATCTTCCGGCGGAACTGGATCATCCGGTTTCTGATGAGATCCGGAGAGATTCAGACCGGATTATTGGACATAACTATATAAAAAATATGATTTTTGATTTCTCAGAGACCGTTTTTATGGACAGTTCCGGGATCGGTCTGCTGATGGGTAGGTACCGGGCACTTGGCATGAGGGGGAAATGTGTGCAGGTTGTCAATGTGAACAGTCATATTGCAAAGCTTCTGCGGCTATCTGGAGTGGGAAAATATATTGAAATCTGTGGAATTAAAAAATCGGCAGGTGAACAGGAGGGTGTTTATGATGGAAAACACAAATGAAATGACGATCATTTTTGACAGCAGACCGGTAAATGAAGCACTGGCAAGAGTTGCTGTGGCTTCATTCTGCACACAGCTGAATCCTACGCTGGAGGAAATTTCGGATCTGAAGACCGCAGTATCGGAGGCAGTGACCAACTGCATCATACACGGGTATGAAGGAGAGATACATAAGATCCGTGTAGAATGTCGTCTCCGGGGGCAGGAGCTTCAGGTAGATGTGACAGATCACGGAGCCGGGATCCCGGATATCAAAAAAGCCATGGAGCCTCTGTTTACCACAAAGGCTGATAAAGACCGCTCCGGTATGGGGTTTACATTCATGGAGGCGTTTATGGATGAGCTTCAGGTGGAATCGGAGGTTGGCCGTGGAACTACAGTGCACATGAAAAAGATCATCAGGAGGTAACTATGGATCGTACTCTTGTCCTCATCGGGCGTGCACACCAGGGGGATAAAGCGGCAAGAGATCTTTTGTTTGAGGAAAATACAGGACTGATATACAGTGTGGCAAAGCGTTTTCTGGGACGAGGGGTGGAGATGGAGGATCTGTTCCAGATCGGCAGCATCGGACTTCTGAAAGCTGTGGATAAGTTTGACATGTCCTATGATGTGAAATTTTCCACCTATGCCGTTCCCATGATCATCGGAGAGATCAAACGTTATCTCAGGGACGACGGGATACTGAAGGTAAGCCGTTCTCTGAAGGAAAACCACTACAGGATCTATCAGGTGAGAGAAGCACTGACACGCCGGCTGGAGCGGGAACCTACGACGGGAGAAATGGCAGAGGAAATGGGAATTTCCATAGAAGAACTGGTAATGACCATGGAATCCGGTGCAGAGGTGGAATCTCTTCACAAAACGATCTATCAGGGTGAGGGAACGGAGATTTCTCTGATGGACAAGCTTCCGGAAAAAGAAAATCGGCAGGAAAAAGTACTGGACAGGATTTTTCTGGAAGAGATACTGGGGACTCTGGAGGCAAAGGAGCGGAGGTTGATCTATATGCGGTATTTTCAGAACATGACCCAGATGGAGATCGCCCATGAGCTTGGCGTATCCCAGGTACAGGTATCCAGAATGGAAAAGAGGATCCTGCGCAGTCTGCAGGAATCCGCAGAGAAAAATAAAGAGAGCCATGAGAAATGCTGCTGTTTTCTCATGGCTCCTTTTTGTGGGCAGCAGATTTAGTCAGACTGCTGCTTTTTTATGAAAAAGTACATTTTTGTATTTGGAAAGTGCTCCAAGAAGGATCATACCGATCACACCGGCTGAGATAAATTCGCCGGCTCCTACTGTGAGCATCATAAACGGGATAGGAAGGTTAATGCCATATCCGTAACGAAGCACAAGAGGAACGATCACAATGTTGGAAACGATCGGCGGGATTGGGGCTGTCCATTTGCCTGTATTGCGAAGCTTGTAGGTAAAGAATGCACCGATAAGTGTGGCAATGCTTCCGAAAATGATGTCAACCGGAATCGCACCGCCAAGAAGATTGGCGATGATACATCCCACGAACAGTCCCGGGATGGCAGCCGGTGTGAAGAACGGAAGAACGGTCAGCGCCTCGGAAAACCGGATCTGAACTTCACCGAAGCTAAGTGGCGCGAATACCAGTGTCAGGACAACATATACAGCTGCAATGGCAGCTCCCTGTACCAGAAAATGAGTACCTTTGTTTTTCATGTTTTTTATTCTCCTTTAGTTTTGTTTTACGAGTGGAAGGTCACGAACACTCGGCACATTTATAGGCGGTGACCGCCTTGTAAGCCCTGTACGACCTTGGTTTTTGCGGGCTTTTGCAGCGAAACTGAGTATAGCATAAGGGGCGTGGAAATGCAAGGTACGATCCTGACTATTTGATAACCCTGGCCTGTGTGGACAGACCCTGGCTCTGAAACAGCTTTTTGTAAGAGGAAAGTCTGCTTGCCGGAACCTTTACAGTCAGTTTTTTGTAATTATTCTGACCTGCTCTTGTGAAGATATATTTACCTGAGCTTTTGGAAGTAAGACGTCCTGTCTGTATGGTGACAGAGGTAAGGGCCTTACAGTCACAGAAAGCTTTTGTGCCGATCGCAGAAACTCGGGAACCGATTTTTACAGTACGAAGACTTGTGCATCCCTGGAAGGCTCCGGCACCTATGCTTGTGATATTTCCTGAAATCGTTACCTGTTTCAGGTTTTTACAGTTTTTGAAGGCATTGGCTGCAATGGCTGTGACTTTGTAGGTTTTTCCGTTAGCTTTGACAGTGGCCGGAATCTTTGCAGTGACAGTATTGCGTGAACGTGGTCCCTTCAGTGCTACGGAAGTCCCGGTGGTATTGACTGTGTAGACATTATAAGCATCCCGGAATGTTTTTGCAGTCTGTGGCTTTGGTGTGGCTGCAGGAGTGATCTGGAAATTTAAGGTGATGGTTCCGTAGAAATGGTAATCACCGATGATCTTCAGGGTAGCAGTTCCTGCTTTTTTATTGTTCTGGTATGTCACATGATAATCATTGATGCCAGAAAGCTTTGCTTTTCCAAGAGTTACGGTTGGAACGGGCTTTATGTCAGAGCCTGTATAGGTATATGTTTTTTGATCCCTGTTACAGCTGCATCGGAAATATTGCATGCATAGCTGATATTGTTTTTCTTGGCATATGTAACTGCGTAAGAGCCGTACGGAGCATGGATCTTGCAAAAATATGCATGAGAGTTGACATACCCGTAGCCGCCCCACACAGCATCCGTTCCAATGCTTTTAACAGTATCAGGTATGTTGATCCTGGATAGCTTGTCACAGTAGGCGAAAGCTTCTTTTCCGATCTTTGTGACCCCTTTCTGGATGTCCACTTCTTTCAGCTCAGGAAGACAAACAAAGGCCCTTTCGGAAATACTTGTGATCCCAGGCTTTATTATTACCTTTCTGATCTGGTTTTTGATAGCTTTCCAGGAGGAATCGTTGGAGAAGATAAACCAGCCTTTTGTTGAAGAGACCGGGTATCGGTGGTTTTCCTCTGTGGAAATAGAAAGTGGTCCGTAGCCGGAGATCGTAAGGATACCGTTTTTGAAATTCCAGGTTGCGTTGTCACCTGCGATATGGTAAGTTTTTTTGTCAGCTTTTCCGTTGTCGGAATTAATGGAATAAAAGTTCAAGGTGTTGGAGTTTGAAGCATAATAAACGACCCTGGAATCCTTTACCACAGGCTGACAGTCAGAAATCGGAGCAGCTGTTGTAAACTCTTTGCTGAGACTCTTTCCCTTTCCGTCCACAAAAAGATAATGAAGGGTGCTGGAAGAGAGCGGATCGTTAGCGGAAGAGTTTTTCTTGTTATCGTCGGAGACGTATTCTTCCCAGGAAATCATAAAACGGTTGTCATTTATTTTGGTGATCTTTACGCCCGCAAAGCTTTTTCCTCCGCCTGTAAAGTTGGTAAGCTTCCTGGTAGTGGTTGCTTTTTCGGAAAAGTCAGACATTGGTGTGACGGACAGATAAAGGTTATGAGGCGTGTTTTCAGATACCTTATCATATTTGGACTGATCGATGGAAGTGCCAACGCATAATACACTGTCAGAGGAAACAGCCATGCCGTCAACGCTTGCGTAGCAGGCCAGTGCCCACACAGAAGTATGTGAGCCTCCGTATGGCAAAAGCTCTATGGTGGTGCAGGCAAGTGTAGTGCTGTCGTATCTGGAAAGAATTGTACATCGTGAACCCTCACTCTGCTCCAGTACGTAGAGATAAGAACCTTGTGATTTGATATACTGTGCAAAGGAATGCCACAGATCGCAGGAAACGATCTTTCCTTTCATGGTTGCCTGGTCGATCTCGACCATAAGGAAGCCCTGATGTCCCTGACCGACAGAGGGATCCACATATCCTTCGTGACCGGTAACAACATAGAGCTTGCCGTTGCTTTCTGTCATTTCCACACAGCCATAGTCAAAGGGCGTGCGGACCTCACCGCCAAAAAGCTCCGGGTTACTGGTAATTGCTGCTGCACCGTTCCGGTTCCAGCTTGTATCGTAGCGGATAACGCGGATGACCTCAGCGGAATCGTTTTCTTTGTTGTTTGTCTGGCCTTCTACCAGATAATATCCGTCAGATCCGGCATAAAAGCCACCCCACAGTGGAAGCTCCATGTTGATCTTGCGCTTGCTTCTGATCTTCAGATCATTATCGTAATATTCAACGCCGACAGAATTTTTCTGGTGGAAGACCCTCATGTATCCGCCGGAAACAGGAATAAGATCAGAGGTACGGCGTAACCTGACATTGAGATTGTCCTGTGCGGTTGGCGTAAGAGAGCCTGCCCGGGCTGTCTGTGGAAACAGGATCAGACAGAAGCAAAGACAGCAGAACAGAAATAGCAGAGATGTTAATTTTTTTAGCTTTTTCATAAGTTTCTCCTTTGTATGTGTTTTTAGATGATCTCCTGTTTAGATTATAATTCATGGGACAGAATTTACAATACAAAATCGGGAGTTATGGAACTCCCGATCCTCAGGATTTCTGTAAATTCTGTTCACAAAAACATCTTGAGGAAATACTGCTGGTGGGCAGTAACATCAGCAGCAGGAACCTTATGGAAACAGGGGCTTTTTTCTTGACAGTTTTTTGTGATATTGATAAAATATATTACAGTATATAGGTTAAAGGGGCATTGGTTTTGATCTAAATCAATGTCTCTTTATTTTATATATCACACATATTACACCAGGGAGGTAGAAAGATGTTAAAAGTATGGATCGCAGGTGCCAACGGACAGATCGGACGGGCACTGAATGATGTTCTGGATCCAATGCAGATCGAGACTCTGAACACAGATCTTGATGAGCTGGATATCACAGACACAGATGAAGTGATCAACTTCGGTTCCATTAACCGTCCGGATGTGATCATCAACTGCACCGGTATCACAGATACCGATGAGTGTGAGAAGAATCCGGAACATGCATACCGTGTCAACGCACTGGGAGCAAGAAACTTAAGCATCGTGGCAAGAAAATGCGGGGCAAAGATCGTCCAGCTTTCCACAGATGATGTTTTCGACGGAAAGAGCAAAAAACCGTATACAGAGTTTGACGATACCAATCCGCTGACTGTTTACGGCCGTTCCAAGAGAGCCGGAGAGAACTATGTAAAAGAGTTTACACACAAACATTTCATTATCCGAAGCAACTGGGTATACGGAAAAGGCGGAAACAATTTTGTAAACCGTGTGCTGGAGACAGCAGAAAAAGGCCAGGCGCTTTCCGTTGCTTCGGATCAGTTCGGATCACCGACCAGCGCCAAGGATCTGGCAAGAATGATCCTGTATCTTATCGATACCAACGAATATGGAACTTATCACGTAACCTGCAGCGGTGTATGCAACCGTTATGAGTTTGCAACCGAGATCCTTCGCCTTGCAGGAAAGGAGATCGAACTGAGATCCGTGCCGACAGAGCAGTCAGATCTTTCTTCTGTCAGACCGCCATATGCTGTCCTTGATAATTTTATCCTCCGTATTATTGAAGTGTATGACATGCCGGACTGGAAAGCATCGCTGAAAGAATATATGGATGAAAGAGCGGAGGACTAGAATGAAAGAGAAAAATATAAAAGAGAAAACACAGCAGAAAAAGAAAATGGGCCTTACCACGAAGATCTTTGTGGCGCTGATCGCAGGTGCGATACTGGGAATCATTCTCTGTTACCTGGTTCCTGACAGCAGCTTCAAGAAAGATGTGATCGTGGAGGGAATCCTTTATGTGATCGGACAGGGATTTATCCGTCTGATGAAAATGCTGGTTGTACCGTTGGTATTCTGTTCCCTTGTCTGCGGAAGTATGTCCATCGGTGATACCAAGAAGCTTGGAACCGTAGGTGTGAGAACACTGGTATTTTATTTGGCGACTACAGCTCTGGCTGTTTCGGTTGCTCTGACGGTAGGTAATCTGATCAATCCGGGTGTGGGACTTGATATGAGCTCTATTCAGTCCTCCGCTTCCTCTGTGGAGACTATGGAGGCTACCTCTCTTACGGATACCATCCTGAATATCATTCCGGACAATCCGATCAATTCCCTGGCAAGCGGAACCATGCTTCAGGTTATCGTATTTGCCCTGATCGTGGGTGTGATCCTTGCGAAAATGGGAGAGCGCGCAGAGACAGTAGCGAACTTTTTCAGCCAGTTCAATGACATCATGATGGAGATGACCATGATGATCATGGCACTTGCACCGATCGGTGTATTCTGCCTTATCAGCAGAACCTTTGCAAACATCGGTTTCAGCGCGTTTATCCCGCTGGCAAAATATATGATCGGTGTTCTCCTTGCATTGGCGATCCAGTGCTTCGGCGTATACCAGATCCTGCTGAAGATCTTCACAGGACTGAATCCGATAAAATTCATCAAGAAATTTTTCCCGGTTATGGCATTTGCATTCTCAACAGCTACATCCAATGCCACGATCCCGATGTCCATTGATACCCTGTCCAAAAAAGTGGGTGTTTCCAAGAAGATTTCTTCATTCACCATTCCTCTTGGAGCTACCATCAACATGGACGGTACCTCTATCATGCAGGGTGTTGCCGTAGTATTTGCGGCACAGGCTTTTGGTATCCACTTAAGTCCGATGGATTATGTGACAGTTATCGGAACTGCAACCCTTGCTTCCGTAGGAACTGCCGGTGTACCAAGTGTTGGTCTTGTTACTCTGACCATGGTATTTAACTCTGTAGGACTTCCGGTTGAGGCAATTGGTCTGATCATGGGTATTGACCGTATCCTGGATATGACCAGAACAGCGGTTAACATTACCGGTGATGCAGTCTGCACAACCATCGTTGCACACCAGAACGGTGCACTGGATAAAAACGTGTTCAACGAATCAAACTAAATATCCGGTTCAAAAAAAGATCCGACCCTGTCGGGTGAGAAAAAAACGAAAAACGGCTGTACATATCGTAAGAGCGATATGTGCGGCCGTTTTTTTACTGGATCAGGTAAGTCCCCTGCTTATTCCTGTTCCAGAACACCCATGACAGAGGGCAGTTCTAGCTGCTGATAGGTGTGAAGGATCTTTTCCAGCTCAAAGATAGCAGGGGTAAGAAATTTATTCTTGTGATAGACCAGCTTGAATTTCCGGTTCCATTCCCCTGCTTCGTTGCAGAAGACCCGGACTGAACGGTGACGGATCTCATGATGCATAAGACGGATGGACATAACAGAGAGCATCTGGTTATACAGCACTGCGTTCAGCAGTGCCCGCGGACTGTTGGCTTCCCAGGCAGTCCGGATCTTCAGATCATGGCGAAGTGTATAGTCCTCAAAAAGCTGTCTGGTACCGCTTCCATATTCCCGGACTGCAAATTTCTGGTTGTTCAGCTCCTGGACATGGATGCGTCCTCTGCGGTAAAACGGATGCTTTTTTCCGGCGGCAAGGACCAGACAGTCGTCGATGATGGGAAGAACGACAAGGTCCGGGGAATGGATCTCACCTTCTACCACAGCAGCGTCCAGCTCAGAACGCAGAAGCTTCTGTTCGATATTTTGCGTGTTGGTGACAAAGGAGTAAACGTCAAGGTCCGGGATTTTTTTCTGCAGATCCAGGATAATGGATGGGGTCAGGCAGGTTCCCACAGTGAGGGTGGAGCCAAGCTTCAGGGTGGAAGACTGTCCCTGGTTCTGCATCAGCTCTTCCAGCTGCTGAAACTGGCGGATCATTTCACGGGCATGGGGAAGAAGAAGCTTTCCCCGTTCTGTGAGATAAAGCTTTTTTCCAAGACGTTCAAAGAGAAGGCCGTTATAATGAGCTTCCAGCTCACGGACGGCCTGACTGACTGTTGGCTGGGAAAGATAAAGATGTTTGGCAGCAGCACTCATGGAGCCCTGTTCCGCAACGGCCGCAAAAACAGTGAGATGGCGGATGGTCATATGGAATCTCCTTTTATTGTAAATTGGTATATAGGTAAAACCTATCATTTTTATAAAATAATATCATTTCTCAAATACATCTTCAAGTGGTATAGTAGGAAGTACGTGAAAACGATTTCAACATTGCAAAATACAGGGCAACGATACCATGGGAAAGTATCGGAATACCGGTGAGACCAGGAGGAGGAAATATGTCAGCATTAACTGTAAGCAAAGAGGAAGAGAAAAGACTGAAGGGGCAGGGTTTTTTAAATAACCGGGGAACCGATGAATTTTCTGCACGGGTGATCACTGTAAACGGAAAGGTGACAGCGGCACAGCACAGATGTATGGCGGAAGCAGCAGAGAAATTCGGCAACGGAAATCTTACCTACACGACCAGGCTCTCCGTGGAGATCCAGGGAATCCCCTATGAAAAGATCGAAGAGTTTCAGGAATTTATTGCGAAGGAAGGTCTGGAGACAGGAGGAACAGGAGCAAAGGTCCGACCGGTAGTATCCTGCAAGGGAACCACCTGTCAGTATGGACTTCTGGATTCCTATGCAATTTCAGAAGAGATTTTCCGGAGATTCTATAAAGGCTACCGTCAGGTTGCACTGCCGCATAAATTTAAGATCGCAGTAGGCGGATGCCCGAATAACTGTGTGAAACCAAATCTGAACGATGTGGGGATCATCGGACAGAGGATCCCGCACTTTGACAGCGAGGCCTGCAAGGGCTGTAAAAAATGTGCCATTGAAGCTACATGTCCAAACAAAGTGGCGAAGGTCGTTGACGGGAAACTGCACATTGATGAGGAGCTTTGCAGACACTGCGGAAGATGTGTGGGAAAATGTCCATTTCATTCCATCCCGGACGGTACCTACGGATTCAAGATCTATATCGGTGGACGCTGGGGAAAGAAAATTTCTCATGGAAAGGCCCTGAACCGGATCTTTACGTCAGAGGAAGAGGCACTGGATGTTATTGAGAAGGCAATCCTGCTTTTTAAGGACCAGGGATTAAAGGGAGAACGTTTTGCCGAGACTATAGAACGAATTGGATTCGAAAATGCAGAAAAACAATTATTGGAAAAAAATCTTCTGGAAAGAAAAATGGAAATTTTGTCCAAATAGAGATATAAAAAACTTCCTATTATATAAGCTGTCTGAAACTGGAAAAATGCGAGCAATAATATAAAAAATTTATTTCATTTATATAAAATTTTATTATATCACAATATTAACAGAAAACTAAGTGAAAATTCTATTTGAAATATGCAAAATAATGTGATAAAGTATTAACAATACATGAACGGAGGTAAAAAGAGTGGAAAACTACATGTATTTGGTGCCGGTGGCAGCAGTACTGGCACTTCTGTTCGCAGCATACCTTGCAGCGAAGGTCAGCAAGCAGGATGCAGGAACAGACAGAATGAAGGAGATCGCAGGTGCGATCGCAGAAGGTGCCCGCGCCTTCTTAACAGCAGAGTACAAGATCCTGGTTATTTTGTAGCCGTACTTTTTGTACTGATCGGAATCGGAGTTGGAAGCTGGGTAACAGCAATCTGCTTCGTAGTAGGTGCTCTGTTTTCAACAATCGCAGGATACTGCGGTATGACCGTTGCAACAAAGGCTAATGTAAGAACAGCAAATGCAGCAAAAGAGGGAGGAATGAACAAGGCTCTTTCCATTGCATTCTCCGGCGGTGCTGTTATGGGTATGTGTGTTGCAGGTCTTGGTGCACTGGGTGTCAGCGTTGTGTATATCATCACAAAGAACGTTGACGTACTTTCTGGATTCAGCCTTGGTGCTTCTTCCATCGCACTGTTTGCACGTGTTGGTGGTGGAATCTATACAAAGGCAGCTGACGTAGGAGCTGACCTTGTAGGTAAGGTTGAGGCAGGAATCCCGGAGGATGACCCTCGTAATCCGGCTGTTATCGCGGATAACGTAGGTGATAACGTAGGTGATGTTGCCGGTATGGGTGCAGACCTTTTTGAGTCCTATGTAGGATCTCTGGTATCTGCCCTTACACTTGGTGCGGTAGCCGGAGCAGTTTCCGGTGTTCTCTATCCGCTGGCTATTGCAGGCTGTGGACTGATCGCATCCATCATTGCAACATTCTTTGTAAAAGGTGATGATAATTCCAATCCGCAGAAAGCCCTCACAAGAGGAAGCTATGTATCTGCAGCACTTGTTATCATCGTGTCCCTGATCCTCAGCAAGACTCTCTTCGGAGACATGAAGGCAGCCATTGCTGTGATCGCAGGTCTTGTTGTCGGTGTCATCATCGGAAACATTACAGAGTATTACACATCTGCAGATTACAAACCGGTTCAGGGAATCGGCGAGCAGTCTGAGACAGGTGCAGCTACAACTATCATCAGTGGTATCGCAGTAGGTATGAAATCTACAGCATTCCCGATCCTGCTGATCTGTGTTGGTATTTTTGTAGCATACGGTGTGGATGGATTATACGGAATCGCTCTTGCAGCAGTTGGTATGCTTTCCACAACAGGAATCACAGTTGCCGTTGACGCGTATGGACCCATCGCTGACAATGCCGGTGGTATTGCAGAGATGTCAGGTCTGGATGAGTCAGTTCGTGAGATCACAGATAAGCTTGATTCTGTAGGTAACACAACAGCAGCTATGGGTAAAGGCTTCGCGATCGGTTCCGCAGCTCTTACAGCGCTTGCTCTGTTTGTATCTTATGCGAATGCAGTAAATCTGGATGCGATCAATATCCTTGCTCCTCGTGTTACGATCGGTATCTTTATCGGTGGTATGCTTACATTCCTCTTCTCGGCCTTCACAATGGAATCCGTTTCCAAGGCTGCTTACAAGATGATCGAGGAAGTAAGACGCCAGTTCCGTGAGAAACCGGGTATCATGAAGGGGACTGAGAAACCGGATTACAAATCATGCGTTGCGATCTCCACAACAGCAGCTCTTCACGAGATGATGCTTCCTGGAATCATGGCGGTCGTTGTTCCGGTTATCGTAGGTGTTGTTCTTGGCGTTGAGGCTCTTGGAGGACTTCTTTCCGGTGCGCTTGTAACAGGTGTACTGATGGCAATCTTCATGTCCAACGCAGGTGGTGCATGGGATAATGCAAAAAATACATCGAGACAGGTCATCATGGCGGAAAAGGCAGCGAGGCGCACAAAGCAGCCGTTGTCGGCGATACAGTCGGCGATCCGTTCAAAGATACATCAGGGCCTTCCATTAACATCCTGATCAAGCTTATGACTATTGTATCACTGGTATTTGCGCCTCTGTTCTTATCTATCGGAGGACTTCTGTAAATATCATTTCAGAAAAAAGTAAACCCATATTATATAAAAAAAGCTCTTTGCAGAGAAATCTGCAGGGAGCTTTTTTTGTGCGACAGGCGGCGGAATTGTACGGATATGAGAGTGGGCTCTGGTTATGAGTCAGTTTCTGGATTTTCTGTTCGTGCAGCCTGTTCGATCAGTGTCCGGTTTACATCATCCTCATAGGTCCGCATCTGCACCTGCATAGGTGTGGGATCATCGCTTAGCTTCAGATGCCCGAAATGATTAAAGAAGATCAGTACGCCGAGGCCGATCCCGATGGAGTAGGAAATCTCCAGGATGGTAAAGCCGGAGGAACTTTTTCCCGTAACAAGAGTGTAAAACTGGCTAAAAAGGCTGCCCATATCTACGTCATTATTAAATGTCATAATGGAAAAAGCGGCGCCGAAAAAGGAAACCAGGCATACAAAAAGGATTTTCACATACCGGAAAATTTTCCCTGTGGCAGAGCTGATGCGGTAGGTGATGATAAAATCCGTTTCCCCGATGGGAGAAATATCAATGGAGGGTTCCAGCTTCTGGATCTTTTTCAGAAGATCCGAGACAGACATCACATAGCGTCCGGGCTTTTTCGCATCCAGAACGATCACAGGCATGACCCGCAGACGATTGAGGATTTTGGGGTCACTCATGGAAAGTGCAGCGATATCCTGAAGATATACATGTGGGTTGGTGACTTCAATGTTCTGATCCAGTTGCAGATAAAGAGTATCACTCATGAGAAAAAACTCCTTTCCCGGAATATTATTTTTTCATTTTTGGACGGAAGAAGAGACTGGCCAGATAAGAGAAGATCAGGGCGGAGGAAACTCCGGCAGCACAGGCAGTGAAGCCTCCTGTAAAAAAGCCCAAGGATGCCGTCTTCTTCAATGGCTTTTTTCATACCCTCCCATAATACATGTCCGAAACCGATCAGCGGGACGGAGGCCCCGGCACCTGCAAAATCCACCAGCGGCCGGTAGACGCCAACGGCACTTAACAGGGCGCCGCTACATACCAGAAGTACCATCACACGGCCAGGCATCAGCTTTGTCTTGTCCAGAAGGATCTGAATCAGGGCACAGACAAGGCCGCCGAACCAGAATGCGTTAAAGTAATCCATGCTCATACCTCCATATGCTCGATGACAACTCCGTGGGCAATACCCGGAATACTGTCACCTTCATTAAAGCTTACTTTGGAAAGAAGCGCTCCTGTTGGTACAAAAAGGATCCGCTTCCATTCTCCGGATACAATCTTCGGAAGGATGTAGGAGGCAAGGACTACAGCAGAACAGCCGCAGCCGCTTCCTCCTGCGTGAGTGTCCTGAGAAGGATTGTCATAGATCAGGATACCGCAGTCTTTATGAATGGGAGAAAGCCGGATATTTTGTTCCTCCAGAAGATCCAGGAGAATTTTCTGCCCGATGATTCCCAGATCCCCGGTAAAGACGGCATCATAATCCGAAGGCGTCCGCCCGAAATCCGAAAAGCTTCGTGCAATGGTATCGCAGGCTGCAGGAGCCATACAGCCTCCCATGTTCATGGAATCCCTGAGACCGTAATCCATCACACGGCCGGCAGTAAGGCCAGTGATAGCAGCACAGCCTTTGCCGGAGCGCAGAGGAGCTTTTTCTCCGGGAGGAGATGTACTTAGGATACAGGCACCGCTTCCGGTTACTGTCCAGGTGGCAGAAAACGGCCGCTGGTTTCCGTATCCCAGAGGAAAACGAAATTCTTTTTCCGCACTTGCGAAATGGCTGGAGGTGGCACATAAGACTCGTGTGCCGAATCCGGCGGTCAGAGCAAGGGAACCGAGAGAAAGTGCTTCCCCTATGGTGGAGCAGGCGCCGTAAAGACCGTAAAAGGGAATTCCAAGTCCAGCGGAGCCGAAACAGGTGGCTGATGTCTGAGCGAGAAGATCTCCGGCGAACATCAGATGGATATCTTCGGAGCTCAGTCCGGCTTTGCTTATGGCCTGAGTGGCAGTTTCTTTCTGCAGTGTGCTTTCCGCAGATTCCCAGGTGTCACAGCCAAACATGGGATCTTCACAGACCAGGTCAAAAAGATCTCCAAGAGGACCGTCCGCCTCTTTCTGACTGACGATGGATGCGGCGCTTTCGATATACAAAGGCTGTGAAAATGCAATGCTGGCTGCGCCAAGTCTGAGATTTTTGCTCATGATATCACCTCCAGGATCTTTAGGATATAATAGATCACACCCAGTCCCCAGGCGCTTAAGATGCCGTAGAGGATCACAGGACCTGCAATAGTAAAGATCTTGCATCCTATGCCGAAAACCTGTCCTTCTGCCCGGAACTCAATGGCGGATGCAGCCACTGAGTTGGCGAATCCGGTAATGGGAACAAGACTTCCTGCACCGCCGAATTTGCCGATTTTGGGATAAATACCAAAGCCTGTGAGAAGGACGCTTAAGAGAATGAGAAGGACAGAACACCAGGTTCTGGAATCGGAAGCATCTGCACCGAGAGCCTGTGCTGTGTTTAAGATAACCTGTCCAAGAAGACAGATCAGTCCGCCTGTGAGAAAAGCTTTTGCCATATTCAGCGGCAGACTGTGGGTGGGAGTAAGCTGCTTGACATATTGTTCATATTTTTTGGGTTGATATTTTGCATATGGAAAATCCTTTCGTGAGATGGTAGAGTGACAGTAAGAATTACATCCAGCTCATGGCATAATAAAACAGGGAGCCCAGGGCTTTTCCGGCAGCAATGGAAATTATTACCGGAGAAAGCCCCTGAGAGAGCTTCAGCCGTCTGGCAAAGACGGGAAAGACTTTTGCGATTTCTGCCAGTGCAAGGATCCAGCCGCCCAGGAAAATTCCGAAAAATACTCCGCAGACAGCCAGGAAAAAAGGTCCCAGCGGAATTCTGATCGGAAACAGGGTGACGACGGTTCCGGCAACTGTTCCCAGAAGTGTCAGATCTTCATAAAGAAAAATCTGGTCAGCTGTATGCGTGATACCTGCATAGCGGGGAACAATGGAAAGGCCGATCAGCAGTCCGGAGACACCTCCTGCAACGATGATCCCGGCACAGAAACCGATAAAGCACAGAATCAGCTGTTGAAGCATGAACAGAACCTCCTTGTAGGATTGTATGGGAATAGTATGAGAAAATATAAATTTTTTATGCGAAAATCTTAAAAAACAAGAATATCTGTACATTTACGGACAGAGATAGTATAATAAAAAAGAATATAGACAGCGGCGGACAGGCGCTGTCTTTCTCAATCAAAAGAAAAACAGTGTCAGGAGGACGGATATGCAGGATGCTTTTTCACGTATGGAATTGCTCGTTGGAAATACAGGTGTAAAAAAACTCAGCAGGGCGAAAATTGCAGTATTCGGTCTTGGCGGAGCCGGATCACAGGTGGCAGAGTCACTTGCGCGCTGCGGTGTGGGGAGTCTGACACTGATCGATCATGAAAAGATCACATTGACGAATATCGGAAGCCAGGTGCTGGCACTTCATTCTACTCTGGGAATGAGCAAGGTAGAGGCGGCCAAGAAGAGAATCCGGGATATTGATGAGAATATTTTGGTGCATACCTACGAAACCTTTTATAATGAGGAGACTGCGGGAATGTTTGAATTGCGTTCCTTTGATTATATTGTGGATACAATGGGAACACTGTCGTCAAAACTGCTTCTGATCAGCAGAGCAAGGGAGGGACGTGTGCCTGTGATCTCCTGCCTGGACATCGGGGACAAGATAGACCCGTCTAGACTTGAGGTTGCGGATATCAGCAGGACCACAGTATGCCCGGCGGCCAGAATCATAAAAAAGAACTGCGTAAACAGGGAATACGTAAACTCAAAGTACTGTATTCCAGAGAACAACCGGCAAAAGAAAAGCTTTTCAGACGGAGAAGAACTATGGTGAAGAAGCCTGCCGAAGGAAATATTTCCTTTGTGACAGGGACTGCGGGATATCTGCTGGCGGGAGAAGTTGTGCGGGATATACTGTCAGCCGGAAACGTTTCACACAGCTGATAGCAAATGAGAAATTGAGCGCAGATCACGGACAGATCCAGTTCATGAGCATGAGTCAAGGCGGAACAGTAATGTCTGCTTTACAGAAATAAAACAGAAAGACTGAGGAAATAAAAAGTGAATTCAGAAATCATAAAAAAGTTCTGCGATCTTCTTGGAGAAGAACGTGTTTTTACAGGCGAAGCAATGAGCCGTCATACAACTTTTAAAATCGGAGGTCCGGCGGATTATTTTCTGATGCCGGATAAAGACACAGATGTGGGGCGTATCGTAAAAATCTGTAAGGAAAGTGCGATCCCTTATTTTATCCTCGGAAACGGAAGTAATCTTCTGGTAGGAGACGGCGGTTACCGTGGCGCGGTTATCCAGATCTACAAAAATATGTCTGCCGTTACCGTAGAAGGAACAGAGATCACCGTACAGGCAGGTGCGCTGCTTTCATCGGTGGCAGCAGCAGCAAAAAATGCAGCTCTTACAGGCTTTGAGTTTGCAGGCGGGATCCCGGGAACTATGGGCGGTGCGGTTGTGATGAATGCAGGTGCCTATGGCGGCGAGATGAAGGATGTTCTCACAGAGGTAACTGTGATGGATGAGGAGGGAGAGATCGTTACCCTTCCGGCAGATAAACTGGAACTGGGATATCGTACCAGCATCATCAAAACCGCAGGTTATATCGTGCTGGAAGCAAAGCTGCAGCTGAAGGAGGGAAATCCGGAAGTGATCCGTGAGACCATGAAAGATCTGACGATCCGTCGTACCACCAAACAGCCGTTGGAGTATCCCAGTGCTGGAAGTACCTTTAAGAGACCGGAGGGATATTTTGCAGGTAAGCTGATCATGGACAGCGGTCTTGCTGGATATCAGGTAGGTGGTGCACAGGTTTCTGAGAAACACTGTGGCTTTGTGATCAATGCAGGCGGTGCAACTGCCAGGGATGTCCGCACGCTGATGGATAATGTCAGGGATATCGTTTATAAGAAATATGGAGTTACGTTGGAACCGGAGGTGAAGTTCCTGGGTGATTTTGAAGCCTGATGACCATTTCTGGTACATCGTTTTCAAAATAATTATACCACTTACTTGTCTGTGGATCCGATCGCACAGACCTAAAAGGCTCAGCGTAGTCCGGCTTTCAGGTACCCAGGATACGAAACAGAGGTAACAGGAATGCGTATGTACGCTTTGCAGATAACGGAAGAAGAAATGGAAAGGAAGAGAGACTATGCGTTTTGTGATCGTTACAGGAGTGTCAGGAGCAGGAAAAACAGCTGCACTTAAAATGTTGGAGGATATGGGATATTTCTGCGTGGATAATCTTCCAATCCAGCTTCTGGAAAAATTTGCTTCCCTTCTTCCTGAGATGCAGAGCGAAAATGTTAGAAATGTGGCTCTGGGGATCGATGCTAGAAGCGGAAGTGCCCTTGATGAACTGGAAGTAGTTCTGGACCGTATGAAGCAGACCGGGTATGATTACGAGATCCTGTTTATGGATGCAGAGGATTCGGTCCTTGTAAAACGCTATAAAGAATCCAGAAGAAGCCACCCGCTGGCAAGAGCAGGGAGAGTGGATGAGGGAATCCGCCTGGAACGTGAGAAAACAAAATTTCTCCGGAAACGTGCGGATTATATCATTGATACCAGCCATCTGCTTACCAGGGAGCTTCGCCAGGAAATCGAAAAGATCTTTGTGGATGACAGAGAGTTCAGCAATATCATGATCTCTGTGCTTTCCTTCGGCTTTAAGTATGGAATCCCGGCAGATGCAGATCTTGTGTTTGATGTGCGATTTCTTCCCAATCCCTATTATGTGGATGAACTGCGTCCTCTGACAGGCCTTGACGATGAAGTGTTCAATTATGTGATGGCCAGTGATACGGCGAAAGCCTTCGCGGACAAACTGGAGGATATGATCCGTTTTCTGATCCCTAACTACATTAAAGAAGGGAAAACAAGCCTTGTGATCGGTATCGGATGTACAGGGGGAAAACATCGTTCTGTTACGATTGCCAGAGAACTTTTTTCCAGGCTTTCCAAATCGGATGAATACGGCATCCGCCTGGAGCACAGGGATGCGGAGAAGGACAGACTTCTGAAAAAATAACTGCCGCGATGAAAAGGGTGGCAGGGAAACAGTAAAAGAGGGTTCGGGATGTCATTTTCAGGAAAAGTCAAAGAAGAACTTGCAGGACAGCTTAGTCTGGCCAGGCACTGTCAGGTGGCAGAACTGGCGGCACTGCTCTGCGGCTGCGGCCGTGTGGAAAAAATGTCGGATGGAAACAGAAAACTATGGATCCAGACAGAAAATGAAGCAGTTGCAAGAAAAAGCTTTACATTATTGCGAAAAACCTTTAATATAGAGACAGCGATTGTTATCCGGGAAGGGTCTCATCTCAAACGGGGTAAGGTATATCTTGTTGAGGTTACGGATCCTGCCAGAACAGAGGAAGTACTGCAGGGGACAAAACTTTCTGTGGATAACGAAACCGGTTTACTTGAAATGGATAATTCGCTTGTGGTTCAGATGAACTGTTGCAAGCGGGCATTTATTCGCGGTACTTTTTTGTCGTCCGGTTCGATCAGTGATCCAGAGAAAGGGTATCATTTTGAGATCGTGTGTCCGGACAGCAGGAAAGCAGAACAATTACAGGGGATTATCCGCAGCTTTCACGTAGAAGCTAAAATTGTGGTGCGCAAGAAATCATATGTGGTCTATGTGAAGGAAGGCGCGCAGATCGTTGACATGCTGGCAGTCATGGAGGCGAACGTAGCCCTTATGGATCTGGAGAACATCCGGATACTTAAGGAAATGCGTAACACGGTAAACCGTAAGGTGAACTGTGAGGCTGCGAATATCAATAAAACGGTAAATGCGGCAGTGAGACAGGTGGAAGATATACAGCTGATCAGCAGAACTATCGGCTTTGAGAGCTTAAGCGATGGACTGGCACAGATAGCCAGGCTGAGACTGCAGTATCCGGATGCCACACTGAAAGAATTAGGTATGATGTTGAATCCGCAGGTGGGCAAATCAGGTGTGAATCACCGGCTTCGCAAGCTGAGTGAGATCGCAGATGAGCTGCGGGAGAACAAGGAGGAGCTATTATGATTAAAAAACCAATCACTATCAACTTATCCACTGGACTGGAGGCAAGACCTGTAGCACAGCTTGTTCAGGTGGCAAGCCAGTTTAACAGTGAAATTTATGTTGAGATTGGCAAAAAAAGAGTCAATGCAAAGAGCATTATGGGAATGATGACCCTGGGACTTGACGCTGGAGAAGAGATTACACTGTCTGCCAACGGTGATGATGAGAATGCAGCGATGGAGAGCATTGAACAGTATTTAAGCAACCAGTAATCAGTTGGGACAGAGCAGTCCGCGGAAAAGGGTAGATTCCTGCGGATGTGGAATATAAAGGGATACAGACGGAAAGGAAGACCGATTCCCGCTGTATCCCTTTCCGCTTCAAAGTACCTACAAATATGAAAGAGGAAGATTACCTATGTCAAAAGTATTGAAATTTATCGTACATTTTGTTGTGATATGCACACTGATCTGTGTACTGGGACTTGTTCTTCCGCCGTTCTTCGGGGTGAGAACAGTGATCGTGGATAAATCCGATAAGGCAACGAACCTCCCAGTCGGATCTGTTACATATGCGATCCCGGAGAAGAGTTCTGCGATCAGCGCAGGTACTCCGATCCTTGTACAGAAAGATTCCGAGACATATAAATATACGATCACCAATCTCGATGCCTCCAAGGGAACCGGAACAGTAACAGATCAGTCCGTTTCCGGAGGAAAGACTTTTACCATTAAGGTTGGAGATTATGTTCCGAAAGTTGTAGTTACCATTGGCTATGTGGGATATCTTATGGTGGCTACAGAAAGTATTGAAGGCCTGATCATTCTTGGTCTGGTCGTATTGTTCCTGATCATCCTGTATGTGATCGCAGAGCTCTGGAAGAAAGAGCCGGATGATATTGAGGAAGATGTGAACGATCCGGAACCGGGTTATGCGAAGTCCAGGAAAGAACTGAAGCAGGAAGAAAAAGCACGTGCCAGAAGAATGAAGGAAGAAGAAAAGAGATCATTCAGGAAGAAAAGGCACGAAAACACAAAATAAAAAGCAGATAAGCGTAAGGTCCGTACGGGCGGTTTCGTAGATGAGATTGACGAAGAGGATGTTACAGGCTATTCGGAGAATAAAAAGAAGGCTGCCATACAGCAGACTGCACAGACTGCCGCAAGTGAAGCTCATGCGGAACTTAAGAAAGAGATTGCAGCAGCCACTTCAGAAGAAGCAGATATGCTTTCCAGACTGGAAATGGCAGAACGTACGGTTGAAGAAAACAGAAAGCCGCATCCGGCCGGAAAGGTCGAAGAGGTTCCGGAAGAGGAAGAGGAGCCGGTTACCATTGGAAGCCTTGCGATGCCGTCTTATTCCGCAGCGCAGCTTGCAAGCCGCGTAAAGAAGGCCGGTGATGCACCGGATATCGTTAAGGATGACATCACGAAGGTTACACTGTTTGATTACTCGGATATCATCAGTGGTGATGTGGACGATATGGAAGAATAAAATAAGTACCTATTATATAAGAAGAAAATGGTTCAGAAATGAGCCATTTTCTTCTTTTTAAAAAATCAAAAAATTTAAAAAAGGCTTGCATTCTGAAGAATCATCGTATATACTAATCCTTGCTGTGACATTGATAGCTATGAAGCGCGAGGTTGCTGCCACACTGGCAGGTTTTCCGTGGAGCGAATGTCAAGTTAGGAAACTGACGACAAGTCACTGTACAAAGTTCAATAACCATCTTGGGATGGGACGTGTGTGCAAATATACCATGACACACACGGAGATGTGTACAGTCGCCGCTTGTCGTACTGCTATATAAGTACGAATAGGAGGAGACTTTTTTTATGGCAAATCAGGTAATGAGAATCACATTAAAGGCATATGATCATCAGCTCGTTGATGCATCTGCAGCAAAGATCATCGAGACAGTAAAGAAGAACGGAGCAATGGTAAGTGGACCGGTTCCGCTTCCTACTAAGAAAGAGGTTGTTACAATCTTAAGAGCTGTTCATAAATACAAAGATTCCAGAGAGCAGTTTGAGCAGAGAACACATAAGAGACTTATCGATATCCTGACACCAACTCAGAAAACAGTAGATGCACTTTCCAGACTGGAAATGCCGGCTGGTGTTCACATCGATATCAAGATGAAAAACCGCTAATAATGTCATTTGACATTAACTATATGATTACCGAATGGTAATCCGCTATAAGGAGGAAGAAAGAAATGAAGAAAGCTATTTTAGCTACTAAAGTCGGAATGACTCAGATCTTCAATGAAGATGGAATGTTAATTCCGGTAACTGTTTTACAGGCAGGTCCTTGCGTTGTAACTCAGGTTAAAACTGAGGAGAACGATGGATACACATCAGTTCAGGTTGGCTTCGGCGAGATCAGAGAGAAACTGGTCAACAAACCGGAGAAAGGCCACTTTGACAAAGCTGGTGTAGCTGTAAAGAGATTTGTAAAAGAGTTCAGATTTGACAATGCCGGCGAGTATGAGGTTGGACAGGAGATCAAGGCTGATATCTTTGCAGCAGGAGATCATATCGATGCTACTGCAGTTTCCAAAGGTAAAGGCTTCCAGGGCGCCATCAAGAGACATGGCCAGTCCAGAGGACCTATGGCTCACGGTTCTAAATATCATCGTCATGCAGGTTCCAACGGCGCTTGCTCCGATCCGAGCAAGGTTTTCAAAGGAAAACATATGCCAGGTCACATGGGACATGTTCAGGTAACTGTTCAGAATCTTGAGATCGTACGTGTAGATACAGAAAATAACTTACTGTTAGTTAAGGGTGCTGTTCCAGGACCTAAGAAATCTTTGGTTACAATCAAAGAGACAGTAAAGTCCTTATAATAGGAAAGGAGGAGCATCAGAATGGCTAATGTAACTGTTTATAATATGGAAGGCAATGAAGTTGGCACAATGGAGCTGAATGACGCAGTATTCGGCGTTGAGATCAACGAGCATCTCGTTCATCTTGCAGTTGTTCGTCAGCTTGCAAATAACCGTCAGGGAACTCAGAAAGCGAAAACTCGTTCTGAGGTAAGAGGCGGCGGAAGAAAACCGTGGAGACAGAAAGGAACAGGTCATGCAAGACAGGGTTCCATCCGTGCACCACAGTGGACAGGCGGCGGTGTTGTATTCGCTCCGGTTCCGAGAGATTATGAAGTGAAAATGAACAAGAAGGAAAGAAGAGCAGCTCTTAAATCCGCTCTGACATCCAAGGTTCAGGATAATAAACTTGTTGTTGTTGACAGCCTTGCACTTGCTGAGGTTAAGACAAAAGAGATGCAGAAGGTTCTTACAAACCTGAAAGCAGAGAAAGCTCTTGTAATCACAGCTGACAACGATCAGAACGTAGTTCTTTCCGCAAGAAACATCGCTGACGTGGAAACTGCAACACCGGCTACAATCAACACATACGATGTTATGAAACACAACACCGTAGTTGTTACAAAGGATGCCGTTGCATCTATCGAGGAGGTATACGCATAATGGCAAGTATTCAGTACTATGACGTAATCATCCGTCCGGTTATCACAGAGAAATCCATGGCAGACATGGGTGAGAAGAAATATACATTCCTTGTACATCCGGAAGCTAACAAGACTCAGATCAAAGAGGCTGTTGAGAAGATGTTCGAGGGAACAAAAGTTAAGAGCGTAAACACCATCAACAGTGATGGAAAGAAAAAACGCCGTGGAATGGTAGTTGGAAAAACTGCTAAGACTAAAAAAGCTATCGTAGCTCTTACAGAAGAGAGCAAAGATATCGAGATTTTTGAGGGACTTTAATTAACAGATAAGTCCGAATATGTGCACGAAAGCACGAGAACAAATTCGAAAGGAGAAACATCATGGGAATCAAAAGCTATAACCCATATACACCGTCAAGAAGACATATGACTGGTTCCGACTTCTCTGAGATTACAGCTGCAAAACCAGAGAAATCCCTCGTTACTTCCCTTAAGAAGAACGCTGGACGTAACAATCAGGGTAAGATCACTGTAAGACATCAGGGTGGCGGAAGCAGAAGAAAATACAGAATCATCGACTTCAAGAGAAGAAAAGATGGAATCCCTGCAACAGTTAAAACAATCGAGTACGATCCGAACAGAACAGCTAACATCGCTCTGATCTGCTACGCAGATGGCGAGAAAGCTTACATCCTCGCTCCAGAGGGACTTAAAGTAGGCCAGAAGGTTTACAATGGTCCGGAAGCTGAGGTTCGTGTT
This sequence comes from Ruminococcus sp. SR1/5, assembly GCF_000209835.1. Taxonomy (NCBI): domain Bacteria; kingdom Bacillati; phylum Bacillota; class Clostridia; order Eubacteriales; family Oscillospiraceae; genus Ruminococcus; species Ruminococcus sp. SR1/5. The sequence continues at coordinate 2,897,182 of NC_021014.1, forward strand.
GGAAACTGCCTCCCACTGGAGCTTATCCCGGTTGGTACTATGGTTCACAACATTGAGCTTCATCCTGGAAAAGGCGGACAGATGGTTCGTTCTGCAGGAAACGGCGCACAGCTCATGGCTAAAGAAGGAAAGTACGCAACACTTCGTCTTCCTTCCGGTGAGATGAGAATGGTTCCGATCGTATGCCGCGCAACTGTTGGTGTAATCGGAAACGGAGATCACAACCTTATTAACATCGGTAAAGCCGGACGTAAACGTAACATGGGTATCAGACCTACAGTTCGTGGTTCCGTAATGAACCCGAATGACCATCCACATGGTGGTGGTGAAGGTAAGACCGGTATCGGACGCCCAGGTCCTTGCACACCGTGGGGCAAACCTGCTCTCGGCCTGAAGACCAGAAAGAAAAACAAACAGTCCAACAAGTACATCGTAAGAAGACGCGATGGAAAAGCATTATCGAAATAATAAGGAGGAGAAAGCATGTCTCGTTCACTGAAAAAAGGACCTTTTGCAGACCAGAGCTTACTTAAAAAAGTAGACGCTCTTAACGCTGCAAATGATAAATCCGTAATCAAAACTTGGTCTCGCCGTTCCACAATCTTCCCGTCTTTCGTAGGACACACAATCGCTGTTCATGACGGAAGAAAACATGTGCCGGTATATATCACAGAGGATATGGTAGGACACAAACTTGGTGAGTTCGTTGCAACAAGAACTTACAGAGGACACGGAAAAGACGAGAAGAAGTCCGGAGTACGCTAGTCATCAGATTTATAACTGCCCGCTGTCAATTTAAGACAGCTGGCAGATAACTTAGATATCGAATTTAAGAAAGGAGGCACTTTAAGATGGCAAAAGGACATAGAAGCCAGATAAAGAGAGCCAGAAATGAGAATAATAGAGAGACAAGGCCGTCTGCAAAGTTATCTTATGCAAGAATTTCTGTTCAGAAAGCCTGCTACGTATTAGATGCGATCCGTGGCAAAGATGTACAGACAGCACTTGGTATCCTGACATACAATCCGAGATACGCTTCCAGCGTGATCAAAAAACTGCTTGAGTCAGCAGTAGCAAACGCTGAGAACAACAACGGAATGAACGCAGACAACCTTTATGTTGCAGCATGCTATGCAGATAAGGGACCTACAATGAAGAGAATTCAGCCGAGAGCACAGGGTAGAGCTTACAGAATCGAGAAGAGAACTAGCCATATCACAGTTGTGCTTGATGAAAGGTAAGGAGGAAAAGCATGGGACAGAAAGTTAATCCGCATGGCCTTAGAGTCGGAGTTATCAAGGATTGGGATTCCAGATGGTATGCAGAAGACAAGTTTGCTGACTACCTGGTAGAAGACTACAACATCAGAACATTCCTTAAAAAGAAATTATACAGCGCAGGTGTTTCCAAAATCGAGATCGAGAGAGCATCTGACAGAGTTAAGATCATCATCTACACAGCAAAACCTGGTATCGTAATCGGTAAGGGCGGCGCAGAGATCGAGAAAGTTAAAGCTGAGCTTCAGAAATACACAGACAAGAAGCTTATCGTTGACATCAAAGAAGTTAAGAGACCGGACAAAGATGCACAGCTGGTTGCTGAGAACATTGCTCTTCAGCTTGAGAACCGTATTTCCTTCAGACGTGCTATGAAGTCCACAATGCAGAGAACAATGAAGGCTGGCGCTAAGGGAATCAAGACTTCCGTATCCGGACGTCTCGGCGGAGCTGATATGGCTCGTACAGAGTTCTACAGCGAGGGAACAATCCCGCTTCAGACACTTCGTGCAGATATCGACTATGGCTTTGCGGAAGCAGACACCACATACGGTAAAGTTGGTGTTAAGGCATGGATCTACAATGGTGAGATTCTTCCGACAAAAGGAACTAAGGAAGGGAGCGATAAATAATGTTAATGCCAAAAAGAGTAAAACGTCGTAAACAATTCCGTGGCTCCATGAGAGGAAAAGCCCTTAGAGGCAATGTTATCAACTATGGTGATTTCGGTCTTGTTGCTACTGAGCCATGTTGGATCAGATCTAATCAGATCGAGGCAGCCCGTGTTGCTATGACCCGTTACATCAAACGTGGCGGTAAAGTTTGGATTAAGATTTTCCCGGATAAACCGGTAACAGCTAAACCAGCTGAGACTCGAATGGGTTCCGGAAAAGGCGCTCTGGAGTACTGGGTAGCAGTAGTAAAACCAGGTCGTGTTATGTTTGAGATTGCAGGCGTGTCCGAAGAGGTTGCCCGTGAAGCATTACGTCTTGCAATGCACAAGTTACCATGTAAATGTAAAATCGTTTCTCGTGCAGACTTAGAAGGCGGTGATAACAGTGAAAATTAATAAGTTCGTGGAAGATTTAAAAGCAAAGTCAGTTGCAGAACTGAATGAAGAATTAGTAGCTGCTAAAAAAGAGCTTTTCAATCTGAGATTTCAGAATGCAACAAACCAGTTAGACAATACAGGACGAATCAAAGAGGTTCGTAAAAATATTGCCAGAATCCAGACAGTAATCACTGAGCAGGCAAACGCTTCCAAATAGGACAGGAGGACATAATCGTGGAAAGAAATCTGAGAAAAACCCGCGTGGGTAAGGTTATCAGCGACAAAATGGATAAGACCATCGTAGTTGCAATTGAAGACCATGTAAAACATCCTCTTTACAAAAAATCGTGAAGAGAACATATAAATTAAAAGCTCATGACGAGAACAATGAGTGCAACATCGGAGATACCGTTAAGGTAATGGAGACCAGACCGCTGTCCAAGGACAAGAGATGGAGACTGGTTGAGATCGTAGAGAAAGCTAAATAAGGAGGAAACCAGTATGATTCAGCAGGAAACTAGACTGAAAGTTGCCGACAACACTGGTGCAAAAGAAATCCTTTGTATTCGTGTTATGGGCGGCTCTACAAGAAGATATGCAAACATCGGTGACACAATCGTTGCTACGGTTAAAGATGCAACACCAGGCGGCGTTGTTAAAAAGGTGACGTTGTTAAAGCTGTAGTTGTTAGAACTAAAAAAGGCGCTCGTCGTAAAGACGGATCTTACATCCGTTTCGATGAAAATGCTGCCGTAATTATCAAGGATGACTTAACTCCGAGAGGAACACGTATCTTTGGACCAGTTGCCAGAGAGCTTCGTGAGAAGAAATTCATGAAGATCGTTTCCTTAGCTCCGGAAGTATTATAGGAGGGTGCCGAATGTCAGCTATGAAAATTAAAAAAGGTGATACTGTAAAGGTAATCACTGGAAAAGATAAAGGTAAGGACGGAAAGGTCCTTGCAGTTAACGTAAAAGACAACACAGTAGTTGTTGAGAACGTAAACATGGTTACAAAGCACGCTAAACCGTCCGCAGCTAATCAGAACGGTGGAATCGTGACAAAAGAAGCTCCGCTTCATATCTCCAACGTAATGCTCGTTGTAGACGGAAAAGCTACAAGAGTTGGATTCAAGATGGATGGAGACAAAAAAGTTCGTGTTGCCAAAGCAACAGGAAAGACAATCGATTAATTAAGAGAGGAGGCATATAAAGGTGAGTAGATTAAAAGATCTTTACAAGAACGAGATCATGGATGCCATGACCAAGAAATTCGGATACAAAAACGTAATGGAAGTGCCAAAACTCGAGAAAATCGTTGTTAACATGGGTGTTGGCGAGGCAAAAGAGAACGCTAAACTTCTTGACGCTGCAATCGCAGATATGGAACTTGTTACAGGACAGAAAGCAATCGCTACAAAAGCTAAAAAATCTGTCGCTAACTTCAAAATCAGAGAGGGTATGCCGATCGGATGTAAAGTTACCTTAAGAGGCGAGAAGATGTATGAGTTCGCTGATCGTCTTATCAACCTTGCTCTTCCACGTGTACGTGACTTCCGTGGTGTTAACCCGAACGCATTCGACGGCAGAGGAAACTATGCTCTTGGTATCAAAGAGCAGCTGATCTTCCCAGAGGTTGAGTACGATAAGGTTGATAAAGTAAGAGGAATGGACGTTATCTTCGTTACAACTGCTAAAACAGATGAAGAGGCACGCGAATTACTGACATTATTCAACATGCCATTTGCTAAATAGGAGGAAAAGATTCATGGCTAAGACAGCAATGAAAATTAAACAGCAGCGTAAAGCTAAATTCTCCACAAGAGAGTATACTCGCTGCAGAATCTGTGGCCGTCCACATGCATACCTGAGAAAATACGGAATTTGCAGAATCTGCTTCCGTGAGCTGGCATACAAAGGTCAGATCCCGGGTGTTAAGAAAGCTTCCTGGTAGGCCGAGGCGAAAGCAACTTTTTAATCATTTAAATAATATTCACACGACATGTAAAGTCTGAAGAAAGAGGAGGAAACTTACATGACAATGAGCGATCCGATCGCAGATATGCTTACAAGAATCCGTAACGCAAATACTGCAAAACATGACACTGTAGACGTACCGGCATCCAAGATGAAAATTGCTATCGCAAACATCCTTGTAGATGAGGGATACATCGCAAAATATGATCTGGTTGAGGATGGAGTTGTTAAAACTCTTCACATCACACTGAAATATGGTGAGGACAAAAACCAGAAGATCATCACAGGACTTAAGAGAATCTCCAAACCAGGTCTTCGTGTATACGCAGGCAAGGATGAGCTTCCGAAGGTTCTTGGTGGACTTGGTATCGCAATCCTTTCCACAAACAAAGGCGTTATCACTGACAAAGAGGCTCGTAAGCTTCAGGTTGGTGGCGAGGTACTTGCATTCGTTTGGTAGGCCAAAGCCGCTTAACGAAGCAGTCATATAGCTTTTAAACTGAAAACAGAGAGGGCATGGGCCCTCTCCGACAATCTAAGTAAGGAGGACAAATTTATGTCACGAATCGGAAGACTTCCGGTTGCAATTCCAGCTGGCGTTGAGGTTACAGTCGCAGATGGAAACGTTGTAACAGTAAAAGGACCTAAGGGAACACTTGAGAGAGCACTCCCGACAGAGTTAGAGATCAAAGTTGAAGACGGTCATGTAGTTGTAACAAGACCGAACGACTTAAAGAGAATCAAAGCCCTTCACGGCTTAACAAGAAGCCTTATCCACAACATGGTTGTTGGTGTAAGCGAAGGATACAAAAAAGAGCTTGAGGTTAACGGTGTTGGTTACAGAGCTGCTAAGCAGGGCAAGAAACTTGTACTTAACCTCGGATATTCTCACCCGGTAGAGATGGAAGATCCAGAAGGTCTTGAGTCCACAGTTGACGGAAACAAGATCATCGTATCTGGTATCAGCAAAGAAAAAGTTGGCCAGTACGCAGCTGAGATCAGAGACAAGAGAAGACCTGAGCCATACAAGGGCAAGGGAATCAAGTACGTTGACGAAGTTATCAGACGTAAAGTCGGTAAGACCGGTAAGAAATAATTAAGGAGAGTGAGAATATGATTAACAAAGCATCCAGAAGCGAAATTCGCGAAAAGAAGCATAGAAGATTACGTCATCATTTAAACGGAACTGCAACTACTCCTCGTCTGGCAGTATTTCGTTCCAACAAGCACATCTATGCACAGATTATTGATGACACAGTTGGTAAAACTTTAGTATCCGCTTCTACTCTCCAGAAGGACGTAAAAGCAGAGCTTGAGAACACTGATGATGTACAGGCTGCAGCAAAAGTTGGAACAGTGATCGGTAAAAAAGCTGTTGAGGCTGGTATCGAGAGCGTTGTTTTCGACAGAGGTGGATATATCTACCACGGAAAAGTTAAAGCACTGGCAGATGCAGCAAGAGAAGCTGGACTGAAATTCTAAGAGGAGGAAAAGAACACATGAAACGTAATCTTATTGATGCTAGTCAGTTAGAGTTAGAAGATAAAGTAGTATCAATCAAGCGTGTTACCAAGGTTGTTAAAGGTGGTCGTAACTTCCGTTTCACAGCTTTAGTTGTTGTAGGTGACGGCAATGGACACGTTGGTGCAGGTTTAGGAAAAGCAGCAGAAATTCCGGAGGCGATCCGCAAAGGTAAAGAGGACGCTATGAAGAAGCTTGTTACTGTTGCAAGAGACGAGAACAATTCCATTACACATGACTTCATCGGAAAATTCGGAAGCGCTGAGATGCTTCTGAAGAGAGCTCCGGAAGGTACTGGAGTTATCGCCGGTGGCCCGGCACGTGCCGTAATCGAGCTTGCAGGTATCAAAAACATCCGTACAAAATGTATGGGTTCCAGAAATAAACAGAACGTAGTTCTGGCAACAATCGCAGGCCTGAGCCAGTTAAAGACTCCGGAAGAGGTTGCAAAGCTCCGCGGAAAATCTGTAGATGAGATTCTGGGTTAAGGAGGATATGGAAATGGCAGATACAATCAAGGTTACACTGGTAAAATCTCCAATCGGTGCAGTACCGAAACACAAAAAAACTGTAAAAGCTATGGGTCTTACAAAGATGCATAAAACAGTTGAGATGCCAGACAACGCTGCAACCAGAGGAATGATTCAGCAGGTGCAGCACCTGGTAAAAGTAGAAGATTAAGGAGGTGCCAGAATGGAATTATCAAACTTAAGACCCGCAGAGGGTTCCAAGCATAGCGATAACTTCAGAAGAGGCCGTGGACATGGTTCAGGAAACGGCAAAACTGCTGGTAAAGGACATAAAGGACAGCTTGCTCGTTCCGGACACAAGAAACCGGGATTCGAGGGAGGTCAGATGCCTTTATACAGACGTCTTCCTAAGAGAGGTTTCACTAACAGAAACTCTAAAGAAATTATCGCAATCAATGTAGACGTTCTCAATCGTTTTGAGGATGGCGCAGAGGTTACAGTTGACAGCTTACTTGCAAGCGGTGCAATCTCCAAGATCGGTGATGGTGTTAAGATCCTTGGAAACGGCGAGCTTACAAAAAAACTTAATGTTAAAGTAAACGCTGTCAGCGAGACTGCAAAAACAAAAATTGAAGCTGCTGGTGGTACAGTAGAGGTGATCTAATGTTTGAGACTCTTAAGAGTGTTTTCAAAGTAAAGGAAATGAGAAGAAAGCTTCTCTATCTGATCTGGATGATATTCGTGATCAGAATCGGATCCCAGCTTCCTGTACCGGGAGTCGACAGTGACTTCTTTAAGCAGTGGTTTGAATCTAATACCGGTGACGCATTCAATTTCTTTGATGCGTTCACCGGCGGTTCCTTTACTCAGATGTCAATTTTCGCATTGAACATCACACCTTACATTACTTCTTCCATTATCATTCAGCTTCTTACCATTGCCATTCCGGCACTTGAAGAGATGCAGCGTGACGGAGAAGAAGGAAGAAAAAAGCTTACAGCAATCACACGTTATGTAACGGTTGGTCTTGCTCTGTTTGAGTCTGTTGCCATGGCAATCGGATTTGGACGTCAGGGTATGATCCCGAACATGAGCTTCCTTAAAGGAATCGTAGTTGTTGCAAGTTTAACAGCGGGTTCCGCAATGCTTATGTGGCTGGGCGAGCGTATTACAGAGAAGGGCATTGGAAATGGTATTTCCATCGTCCTGACTATCAATATCGTGTCCAGGATCCCGAGTGATATGTCCCTTCTTTATGAGAACTTCGTCAAGGGCAAAACAATTGCAAAAGGAATGCTTGCAGCCTGCATCATTGCTGTGATTATTCTGTTTGTTGTAGTGCTCGTACTTATCCTCAACGGAGCAGAGAGAAGAATTCCGGTTCAGTATTCCAGAAAGATGGTTGGACGTAAAATGATGGGCGGTCAGTCCACAAACATTCCGCTCAAGGTAAATACTGCCGGCGTTATCCCGGTTATTTTTGCTTCCTCTATCATGTCTTTCCCGTCGATCATTGCTCAGTTTGCTGGCAAAGGAAACGGAACGGGCATCGGAAGCGAGATCTTAAGAGGACTTTCCTCCAATAACTGGTGTAATCCAAGTCAGATCCAGTACAGCTGGGGGCTGATCGTGTATGTGGTACTTTGCGTATTCTTCGCATACTTCTATACATCAATTACCTTTAATCCGTTGGAAGTAGCCGATAATATCAAAAAGCAGGGCGGTTTTATCCCAGGCATCCGTCCTGGAAAACCGACTTCAGATTATTTGACTAAAATCCTGAATTATATTATATTTATAGGTGCAGTAGGTCTTGTTATCGTGGCCGTTATACCGTTCTTCTTCAACGGTGTGTTCGGTGCGGATGTTTCCTTCGGCGGTACATCTATCATCATCATCGTAGGTGTTATCCTGGAGACCGTTAAGCAGGTGGAATCTCAGCTGCTTGTACGTAATTACAAAGGCTTCCTGAACTAATTGAAAATGAAGGTTGCGGTGCGAAAGTGTCGCAGCCTTGATTTGTAAACAGGACTGTCTGAAGATCAGGCAGAAAACAGGAAAATGGAGGGTATGCTATGAGAATTATTATGTTGGGTGCACCGGGGGCAGGTAAAGGTACTCAGGCTAAGAAAATTGCGGCGAAATATGGAATTCCGCACATCTCCACAGGAGATATTTTCCGTGCTAACATCAAAAACGGTACCGAGCTTGGAAACAAAGCAAAAACTTACATGGATCAGGGACTTCTTGTTCCAGATGAACTGACCTGCGACCTTGTTGTTGACAGAATCCAGCAGGATGACGCAAGGGAAGGGTATGTTCTGGATGGTTTCCCGAGAACAATTCCGCAGGCAGAATGTCTGACAGAGGCTCTGAACAAACTTGGAAGCAAAATTGACTATGCGATCGATGTGGATGTGCCGGATGATAACATCGTGAAACGTATGGGCGGACGCCGTGCATGTGTGAAATGCGGTGCAACTTATCACGTTGTATTTGCAGCACCGAAGACAGAGGGGGTCTGCGATACCTGTGGTGACAAGCTTGTACTCCGTGATGATGACAAGCCGGAAACAGTCCAGAAGCGTCTGAATGTTTATCATGAGCAGACACAGCCATTGATTGACTATTACACCACACAGGGTGTTTTGAAGACGGTAGACGGAACCAGGGATCTGAATGAGGTATTCCAGGAGATCGTTGACATCTTAGGAGAATAAGAATGTCCGTAACAATTAAGACACAGCATGAAATCGAACTTATGAGAGAAGCAGGCCATCTTCTTGAGAAGGTGCATGACGGTTTGATCCCTTACATCAAACCGGGTGTCAGCACCAAAGAGATTGATAAGATCGGGGAAGAAATGATCCGGTCTATGGGCTGTATTCCGAACTTTCTGAACTACGGAGGTTTTCCGGCTTCTTTCTGCATCAGCCTGAATGATGAGGTTGTGCATGGAATTCCATCCGAGGAGAAGATCATCCAGGACGGGGATCTGGTTAAGATCGACGCCGGCCTGATTTATAAGGGCTACCATTCTGACGCAGCACGTACCTATGCGGTAGGTGAAGTATCCAAAGAAGCACAGCAGCTCATTAAGGTTACAAGAGAGTGCTTTTTTGAAGGACTGAAAATGGCAAAAGCCGGAAATCATTTAAATGATATTTCCAAAGCCATCGGAGCCCACGCAGCGAAATACCGTTATGGTATTGTACGTGACCTTGTAGGACATGGAATCGGAACTCATCTTCATGAGGATCCGCAGATTCCAAACTTCCCGCAGAAGCGCAGGGGCATCAAGCTCCTTCCGGGAATGACCCTGGCCGTCGAGCCCATGATCAACCTTGGTCGTGCGGACGTGGCATGGCTGGACGATGAGTGGACAGTGGTAACCATGGATGGTTCACTTTCCGCCCATTATGAAAACACGATCCTCATCACCGATGGGGAACCAGAGATTCTGACGCTTACGAATCTGTAAGCAGCAATTGTTGTCATGACATAGGAGGTAAAAAATGTCAAAAGCAGATGTGATCGAAGTAGAAGGCACTGTTCTGGAGAAACTGCCTAATGCGATGTTTAAAGTGGAACTGGAAAACAAACATGTGGTACTTGCACATATCAGTGGCAAGCTCCGTATGAATTTTATCCGTATTCTCCCGGGAGATAAAGTAACGATCGAACTTTCTCCGTATGATCTTTCCAAAGGAAGAATCATCTGGAGAGATAAATAAGAAATATTGTAAAAGACGACCTGGTGGCGTTAAGCTGCCGGGTCTTTTTTTGCCTTTTCTGCAGAAAAAGAATCTGAAGTGGAAGTTATCACTCACATTTTTTTACGTTTTAAACATAAAGTGAACAGATTTTTGCTGATATTGAGCATATAAAAAAGAGAGGTGTTCATATGAAGAAAAAATATCTTGCAGCAATCGTGGGAGTTATGATGGCAGCTACATCTGTTACTGCATACGGGGCAGCGACAACGGATACAAAAGAGACAGCAGCTGAGAGTTCAGATGATAAAGATACGGAAGATGCAGAATAATTGGAAATCAGTGTAAAACTTAAACTTGTTGACAAACTGTGAAGTGAGTGTATTCAGGATATGCAGCAAATCGAAAATCCTGGCTTTACGAATATTATAAGATAAAACATAAAAATCCCTCGGAAATGATTAAAAAATCATTTTTCGGGGGATTTGTTTATGCAGATAATTTTTATTTTACTTATGCTATCACCTTATCATCCGATCCCGCCCAGCACAACACCAAGGATCAGCACCAGAAAGCACACCGGAATATAAAGATATTTACACACCGGGTAAAAATATTTCGTGAATGGTTTCTCACGACCTTTGTTGATCTGGCTTTCCACATAGCTCCGGCCGAAGATCCAGAAGAACATGATCCCTGCAAGTCCTGCGCCGAGAGGACAGATATAGATGGAAAGCACATCCATCCAGTCAGAAACAATGCCCTGGATAAGAAGCGAAACCACAACGCCGATCACTGAGATCACCATGCAGGAAGGAATCCGGCCAAGACCTGTTTTTTCCTGAACTGTGGCAATAGGAGCTTCATAAAGGTTCATAAGCGAGGTCATGCCTGCAAGGAACACAGCTACGAAAAAGATGATGGCAATGATCCGTCCGCCAGGCATGGTTTTGATCAGGTGCGGCAGGTAGATGAACAGAAGTCCGGGACCGCCCTGGTCAAGCTTGGCACCTGTGGTAGCCATGGCCGGAATGATAACAAGTGCTGCCAGCATAGCAGCCAGAGTATCAAAAAGTGCTACCCTTGCAGCAGATGCAGGGATATCTTCGCTGTCCGGAAGATAAGATCCGTAGATCAGTGTACCGTTGCCTGCAACAGACAGGGAGAAAAATGCCTGTCCAAGTGCGAAGATCCAGGTGGAAGGCTTTGCCAGAACTTCCGGCTCCACGCGGAAGATATAGCGGTATCCGGCAACAGCTCCCGGCTGAAAGGCAACATAGATGCCAAGGATCACAAACAGTATAAAGAAGATAGGCATCATCACTTTATTGGCCTTTTCGATGCCGCTTCCAACGCCGTACATCAGGATAAACATGCAGATCACAAGAGCAGCCAGCTGCCAGAGATTATTTCCCCAGGCAGAGGCCATGCCTCCGAATTTGGCGCCAAAGGACTCAATATCTGCAGGTGCCAGGGTGGAGCCTGTAAAGGCTCCGAGCATATATCGGAAGATCCATCCCATAACAACCGTATAACCGATAGCCATGGCCAGTGCACCTATCACCGGTATCCAGCCCAGTGTTTCACCCAGCCTTCGTCTGCATTTGGTTTCACAGGCCATGCCGAAGGCGTCAATGGGCCCGGAACGTGTCCCGCGGCCAAAGCTCATCTCACCGATCACCCCGGTAAAGCCGATCAGTGCCACAAAAATAAAATACGGGATCAGGAACGATCCCCCGCCATACAGGGAAACTCTGGTGGGAAACATCCAGATATTTCCCATTCCAACCGCAGACCCGATGCAGGCCAGAATGAACCCCCAGCGGCTGTTAAAAGATTCTCGTTTTTTCATAAAAATAAAATTTCCTCTCTCCGTTGATCGTTTCAGTATAACATAATTTTGGAAAATAGGAAACTGCAGCATCTATACAGATCCAGGTATCTATACAGATCTAGGCGGATATTTGTGAGCCACATTTGTCACCTGCTCATAACCGTATAGCTGCGAAGCAGTTATGAGCCGGGCTCATCGGCGCAGGGCATTAGCATAAAATCGAAAATGATCCGGTCTGTGCCGTGACTGGGTATACTCAAACATTACACCGTCACTGTTATAAGTCTGGCTGGACACCACAGCCACGCAGTTATAATCCTTTACATTCAGATGAAGATATTTTTCATCAATTTCTGTAACCTTTTCCACAGTCATGATACGTTTGCTGTTGACAATGGTCATATGAAGCACCTGTTCCAGATATTCATAGATAGAATGACTGGCAATCTCGGCAGTAAGGCCGGGAACGGATTCCTTCAGAAAATAATTATGGTTGATGATCAGCGGGATATCTTCAAGATAATGGATACGCTGAATATAATATACTTCTGCACCAGCGGGAAATCCTGTGTAAGCTGACTGATTTTTGCTGATACAAAGCTCTGTAAAAAGAGCCACCTCCGTATGGGCATTCTGACCGTTCCTTGCAGCAGATTCCTTGAAGGTTTCAATCTCTCCGATGGTGAAAGCAGTCTTCTCGTTTGGACGGTAGATATTGCGGACACCTTTTCCCTGCATGGTCTGTACATAGCCGTCACTGACAAGAAGACTGACCGCACGTCGCAGAGTATTGCGGGAGCAGCTGTAAGTCTGGATCAGAGTGTTTTCGGAAGGCAGAAGCTCCTGATAGGCAAAGGTGTTGTCCTCTATTTTCATTTTCAGATCTTTATAGATATCTTCGTAAATACTTTTGGGCATTTCAATTCTCCATTCATGTTCGGTCAAAAATATATAGCAGGATTTATGATTTCTGGAACAATTATAAAAGATTTTCCTGGTAAGCGCAATGTAAATACCGTGAAATGTTTAAACAAGTTACAGAGCATATTGATATGTTATGAGGATAGTATGAGAAATATAGATGAAATCAATTTGCGGCCATTCAAAATCATGATACTGGATTTCGAACGCATATAAGCTGTAAGCGCCAGAGGGGCTTACGCGTAAACAAAAAGGAAATGTGACAGTGTAAAAACAGATCACATTTCCTCTTATTTTATCAAAGCTAAAATAAAGTCAGGCCTCTTTTTTCTTATAGGAAAGATTCCTGAAGCTGCTGCCGTCAGAAGCTGTGCTTCGGGTAACTGCCGGTGTATCGGCTGCGGTATTCCGGTCTGCACTGATCAGCCATACAGCATAGAAGGCAGGAACCAGACAGAGCCATACGCCTGAGAGACCGCAGGTCATATACAGGATCAGAGACAAAGCTGCACCTGTATGAAAAGAAAGCAACGTCATTCCGTAGAATTTTGCTTTATCGCACTGTGCGCTGTCCTTTTTCATAAGGAACTGAGTGGCAGCTGTGGTGAACTGGCGAAGGTTGTTGGTGGAAAAGATCGTGGAGCTGTTATATCCGCCGGGAGCCTTGAAGGTACACCACTGGAAAGGCATTGCAAAGAACACGGGGTAAAGAGCCACAACCGGAGACATTCCGGAAGGAAAGAATCCCAGGAGCAGGATCGCAAAGATATCGATCACGATACTGATAAAACGAAGATCTGCGGAAAAATGTTCTGGGATCCAGACCGTGAGGATAACAGCAGCCATATATATGAGAAGCGCACCCACACGCAGAAGCATATCCGAAAAATTCCTGCCTATGAGATCCCGCACAACACCAAGAAGATTGGCTGTCTGGGCATTGCCGAAAAGATCAGCTCTTGACACAATGGCATAAAGCCCCAGGTATCCACCGATAAAAGATAAGGTGTAATGTATCAGAAAACGATATTTCATTTCCGTATGCATATGTAAAGATTCCTTTCATTAAAATAGGCAGATTCCATATGTCTGCCGGACTTTGCCACCCATTATAATACAGCCTGTAAAAAAATCAAAAATTTTTTAATTTTTCTTGCATTTCAGGAAAACAGGTGTTAGTATATATTTCAAGCGCGCAAATACTGTGTATGAGTGCGCCTGTGAAACTGCAGATATGAGACTAATTTACGGAAGGAGGATTTCCAGTGAAAGTAAGATCATCTGTAAAGCCGATCTGCGAGAAGTGCAAGGTCATTAAGAGAAAGGGATCCATCAGAATCATCTGTGAGAACCCGAAGCACAAACAGCGTCAGGGTTGATTTCCATATCGGAACTTCTTTGGAATGTTTGTGAAACGTGCGGCTGCAGTATGAAACACCCGGCAGGGTTGTTCTACTGAACAGATAATAAGCATGTATTGCCTAATACCGAGAGGCAACAGCGGTTAAGATCCGCAATTTCGGAAAGGCTGTGATTCGCCAATTACAGCTGGGTGTTTTACCGAGGCACCCCAATTAGGAAACTAGAAAAGAAAGCGGCAGGTCGATATGTCCCATTTCACCTTGCGAGAGCAAGTGACATACGATATGCGGAACTTTCAGAAACAGAAAATGGAGGAAACAGTACATGGCTCGTATAGCTGGTGTAGACTTACCAAGAGAGAAACGTATTGAAATCGGTCTTACCTACATTTATGGAATTGGTAGACCAAGCGCAGACAAAATTCTTGCTAAAGCAGAGGTTAATCCTGACACACGTGTCAGAGATCTGACTGATGACGAGGTTAAGAGACTGAGTGCTGTTATTGATGAGACAATGACAGTAGAAGGTGATCTGAGAAGGGAAATCGCCCTTAATATCAAGAGACTGCAGGAGATTGGATGCTACAGAGGTATCCGTCATCGTAAAGGACTCCCGGTTCGTGGTCAGAAGACTAAGACAAATGCGAGAACTCGCAAGGGACCGAAGAGAACTGTTGCAAACAAGAAGAAATAATTTATAGATATAACTAATTAATTTCAATAAAAGGAAAGTGTAGGTTAGTTTTAAAATGGCAAAAGTTACAAAGAAAACGACAAAACGTCGTGTCAAGAAAAACGTTGAACACGGACAGGCACACATTCAGTCTTCCTTCAACAATACAATCGTCACACTGACAGATAACGAAGGAAACGCTCTTTCATGGGCAAGTGCCGGTGGTCTTGGATTTAAAGGTTCAAGGAAATCTACCCCTTATGCAGCACAGATGGCAGCAGAGACTGCAACAAAGGCTGCTTTAATTCATGGATTAAAAACAGTAGACGTTATGGTAAAAGGCCCGGGCTCAGGCCGTGAAGCTGCAATCCGTGCGCTTCAGGCATGCGGACTTGAAGTAACCAGCATTCGTGACGTAACTCCGGTTCCTCACAACGGATGCCGTCCACCAAAACGCAGAAGAGTCTAATTAGGAGGTAGTTGAAATGGCAGTAAATAGAGTACCTGTTCTGAAAAGATGCAGATCCCTTGGCCTGGATCCGATTTACTTAGGAATTGATAAGAAGTCCACAAGACAGTTAAAACGTGCAAACCGCAAGGTGTCTGAGTATGGTCTTCAGTTAAAAGAGAAACAGAAAGCAAAATTTATCTACGGAGTTCTTGAGAAACCTTTCCGTAACTACTACAAGAAAGCCGACAGAATGCAGGGCCAGACAGGTGAGAACCTTATGGTTATGCTTGAGAGCAGACTTGACAACATCGTTTTCCGTATGGGATTTGCCAGAACAAGAAGAGAGGCTCGTCAGATCGTAGATCACAAGCACGTACTTGTTAACGGAAAATGTGTAAACATTCCGTCCTACCTGTGCAAAGCAGGAGACACAATTGAGATCAGAGAGAAGAGCAAAGGCTCTGAGAGATATAAAGGAATCCTTGAGATCACTGGCGGAAGACTTGTTCCGGAGTGGATCGACGTTGATCAGGAGAACCTGAAGGGTGTAGTTAAAGAGCTTCCTACAAGAGAGCAGATCGATGTTCCTGTAAACGAGATGCTTATCGTCGAGCTGTATTCTAAATAATTAGTAACTGTTTACTGTGTCTACAGTTATAAAAATTGGTAATACCCTCGAATGTTGATTAACCCAGAAGGAGGGAACCTTATAGTGTTTGATTTCAATAAACCAAAAATCGAAATTACCGAAATATCCGAAGATAAGAAGTTTGGAAGATTCGTTGTAGAGCCTCTGGAAAGAGGTTATGGTACTACCCTTGGCAATTCTTTAAGAAGAATTATGCTGTCCTCCCTTCCGGGAGCTGCAGTAAGCCAGGTGAAGATCGATGGTGTACTTCATGAATTCAGCTCCATTCCGGGCGTGAAGGAAGATGTGACCGAAATCATCATGAATCTGAAATCTCTTGCCATTAAGAATCACAGCAGTGATAATGAGCCGAAGACCGCATACATTGAGTGTGAGGGCAAAGGTGTTGTTACAGCAGCTGATATCCAGGCAGATCAGGATATTGAGATCATGAACCCGGATCAGGTGATCGCAACCCTGAACGGTGGAAAAGACTGCAGACTGGCCATGGAGCTTACCATTACCAAGGGACGTGGCTATATCAGTGCAGACAAAGGCAAAACCGATGACATGCCGATCGGTATGATCGCAGTGGATGCGATCTACACACCGGTAGACAGAGTCAACATGATCGTAGAGAATACACGAGTTGGTCAGGTAACTGACTTCGACAAGCTTACACTGGATGTATATACCAATGGAACACTTGATCCGGATGAGGCAGTCAGCCTTGCAGCGAAGGTTCTCAGCGAGCATTTAAACCTGTTCATTGATCTTTCCGAGAATGCTAAGACCGCAGAGGTTATGATCGAGAAAGAAGACAA
This sequence comes from Ruminococcus sp. SR1/5, assembly GCF_000209835.1. Taxonomy (NCBI): domain Bacteria; kingdom Bacillati; phylum Bacillota; class Clostridia; order Eubacteriales; family Oscillospiraceae; genus Ruminococcus; species Ruminococcus sp. SR1/5. The sequence continues at coordinate 2,913,882 of NC_021014.1, forward strand.
TGAGAAGGAAAAGGTCCTGGAGATGAGCATTGATGAGCTTGAGCTCTCTGTTCGTTCCTACAACTGCCTTAAGAGAGCCGGTATCAATACGGTTGAAGAATTATGCAACAAGACTTCTGACGATATGATGAAGGTTCGTAATCTGGGCCGCAAATCCTTAGAGGAAGTACTTGCAAAACTCAAAGAGCTGGGACTTCAGCTCCAGCCTACAGAGGAATAATCCGGAAACAGAGTAATGAGTGGGGTGTCAGCAGCAGGGCAGTAAGACCGAACAAGCATGTCCTGGTGTCCCACAGATGGAGGATAATAAAATGGCAAAATATAGAAAATTAAGCAGAACATCTAACCAGAGAAAAGCACTTCTCAGAAATCAGGTTACAAACCTTCTTCATCACGGAAAGATCGTGACAACAGAAGCTAAGGCTAAAGAGATCCGTAAGATCGCTGAGGGACTTATCGCTATGGCTGTACGTGAGAAAGACAATTTCGAGACAGTTACAGTAACAGCTAAGGTTGCTCGTAAAGATGCTGACGGAAAACGTGTAAAAGAAGTCGTAGACGGCAAAAAGAAAACAGTTTACGATGAAGTTCAGAAAGAGATCAAGAAAGATGCTCCTTCCAGACTTCATGCACGTCGTGAGATGATGAAAGTTTTCTATCCTGTAACAGAGGTTCCTGCTAAGGGCGCTGGCAGAAAGAAAATACAAAAGAAGTTGACATGGTTGACAAGATGTTCAGCGAGATCGCTCCGAAATACGCAGATCGTAACGGCGGTTACACAAGAATCGTTAAGATCGGACAGCGTAAAGGCGATGCAGCAATGGAAGTTCTTATCGAGCTTGTATAATTTACTTCTGACCGATTTAAAGGACATTTGCAGAAATGCAGATGTCCTTTTTTAATATTCCAAAAAACTCGAAAAAATGCATAAATGGTGGGTTTTCGACCATAAATTACATTAAGATATCATAATTTGAATAATAAATCATGGTATAATATATAGAACAAAAAGTAACAATGATGGAGTAAAAGGGGATACATAAATATGACGATGATGACCATTGCCATTTGTGATGATATGCAGGCGGATGCGAGAAGACTTCACAAACAGCTTGAGCGGATCGTTCCAGGGTCAGAAATTCGGATATTTAAAAGCGGCGAGCTTTTATTGGAAGAATTGGAAAAGAAAAGGAAACCTGAGGTAAGCTGAATGACTTCGAAAAACAGCTTGACGACGGTACATTTTTGCGGTGTCATCAGAGCTTTATAGTAAATATGGAACGGGTCACAGGAGCTGAAAATGTCAGCTTCCATATCGGAGAGCATGTAATACCGATCTCCCGATCCTATAATCGGAATGCACACGAGAAATATGATGAATATCTGAGGCTTCAGCAGGAATATGATGAGGAAGAAGAGGATTAACTTGATTATTATCCTTTTTTAGCGTACAATCGGTAATGTATGAAATACGACTACACGTATGCGAAAGGATGATAAACATGGTCGGTGGGACTTTTGGTATTACCGGACAGAAACAATATAGAAATGATTTGGGACAGGTTCCCGGATATGATAAATTTGCAGAAGATAAAAAGGAAAGCAGCGAGGAAATGTTTTCCTTTACGTCTTGTGCATTTTTTTGTTGCCTGAGATGATGCGACGTTTTATACTGACATTGGAAATACTGTTTGTATCACTTTTTCTTCTGGGAGGAAGTTTTCCGGAAACAGAAACTGCCCGGAATACATCAGGAGGATTTAGCTGGAAGGACTACAGGACCATTGCACATGCTCTGGGAGGTATGGACGGAAAGGATTACCTGAATTCCAGAGAGGGATTTCTGTTCATGTATGAACAGGGAGTTCGTCTTTTTGAATTGGATCTTTCCAGGACATCTGATGGAGTATGGGTCTGCAGGCATAACTGGAACGATTCCATGGGACAGTGGGATGGCAACGGAAAAAAGTCCTTACAGAAAAGGAATTCAGACAAAGTAAAATATATGGGAAATACACCCCCATGACACTGGAGGATTTTTTCCTTCTTCTGAAAGATTATCCGGATGCATATGTGCTGATCGATTCCAAACAGTATTCTCTTCGCAATTATCAGAGAACACTGGAGGATTACAGTGATTATGTGGAAATCGCCAGGAATGCAGGTGCCGGTGAGACGCTGGATCGGATCATTCCGGAAATCTACAATGAAGCAATGTTTCCCGGAACGGCCATGCTCTATTCTTTTCCTTCCTATGTATATTCACTGTGGCAGGAGTATTCTGTGGAAGAGCTGGAGTATATTGCATCCTTCTGTAAAGAAAAGGGAATTCCGGCAGCAACAGTATACTGGGAGTATTGGTCAGAAGAAACGGAGAAGATCTTTGAAAAAACGGGATCAGTCTGTATGTTTATACGGTTAATGACCGTGACCAGGCCAGAAGATACATTTCGCAGGGAGCAGAAGGAATCTGTACCGATTTCCTGACAGCGGAAGATCTGTGGTAAGAGAAATAAAAACAAAGGAATCAGAAGATTATGAAAATAAGAACAACCATTGCTGTGATGGCAGCAAAGATCACAGGACATGTCTGTAAGCTTATGGGCCGGCAGGGTGTGACCTGGGCCGGTAAGGTCGCGATGAAGATCTGTCCGGATATCCTGGAAGAGCTTTCTTCTCAGGTAAGAGAAAAAATATTTGTAGTATGCGGAACCAACGGAAAGACCACAACCAATAACATGCTGTGCGCAGGCCTTGAGGCAGAGGGAAAAAAGGTCATCTGCAATCATACCGGTTCCAACATGCTCAACGGAGTTGTGGCAGCCTTTGTATTGGGGGCAAAATTCAGCGGAAAACTGGATGCGGATTATGCCTGTATCGAGGTGGATGAGGCATCCACAAGACATGTGTTCACAAGGATCAGACCGGATTATATGGTTATGACCAATCTGTTCCGTGATCAGCTGGACCGTTATGGCGAGATCGATATCACTATGAACATCCTGGAAGAAATGATGAAAAAGGTTCCGGATATGAAGGTCATTGTCAATGGTGATGATGCACTGTCTGCATATCTTGCCATGGACTGCGGAAATCCTTTTGTAACCTACGGGATCAGCAAACCGGTGATCGAGAACAAAACAAACGAGATCCGTGAGGGCCGGTTCTGTAAGTGCTGTGGAGAAAGGCTGATCTACAGCTTCTATCATTACAGTCAGCTGGGAGACTACAGATGTCCGAAATGCGGCTTTAAACGTCCGGAGATCGACTTTGATGCCACAGATGTGAAGGTGGATGATCAGATTGCCTTTACAGTGGAGGATAAACGGATCGTGGCCAATTATAAGGGATTCTATAATGTGTATAATATTCTGGCTGCCTATGCGGGAATTCGTACCGCAGGCTTTAAGGCGGAGCATTTTAATGAGATGCTCCGGAAGTTTAATCCGGAGAACGGACGCAATGAACAGTTTCGGATCAAGGGCACCAGTGTTGTTCTGAATCTTGCCAAGAATCCGGCCGGTTTTAACCAGAACATTTCAGCTGTGATGCAGGACGGATCACCAAAGGATATCATCATTGTGATCAATGATAATGCACAGGATGGAAAAGATATCTCCTGGCTCTGGGATGTGGATTTTGATCTTTTCGGAGGTGACAATATCAATTCCATCACAGTCAGTGGTATCCGGTGTCAGGATATGCGCCTCCGTCTGAAATATGTGGATATCCCGTCCATGCTGGAAAATGATGTGGAGACAGCCATCCGCAAACGAATCGGGGATGGATGCGGCAATCTTTATGTACTTGTAAATTATACGGCGCTGTTTGGCACCAGAAATATCCTGAAGAAACTGGAGGGTGAGAAATGAAGATAACGATAGGGCATTTATATCCGGATCTTCTGAACCTTTACGGTGACAGAGGAAATATCCAGTGTCTGATGAAGCGCTGTCTCTGGAGAGGAATCGAGGCAGAAACCATAGCTTATGAACTGGATGACAGAATCGATTTTTCCAAACTGGATATCGTACTTCTTGGCGGTGGCTCCGACAGAGAACAGATGCTGGTATGTGAAAAGCTGAAGGAAATCCAGAAGGATTTCAAGGCGTATGTGGAAGACAATGGAGTTGTGATCGCAATCTGTGGAGGGTATCAGCTCCTTGGAAATTATTATAAGACGGATCAGGGAATGATCGAGGGTCTGAAGCTTGTAGATATGAGCACTGAGCAGGGAAAAGGCCGCCTTATTGGAAACATTGTGATGCAGAGCGATCTTTTTGATATGCCCATCGTAGGTTTTGAAAATCATGGAGGGCGTACCACCATCGGAAACAACAGATCTCTGGGAAAGGTTCTGTCAGGATACGGAAATGACGGACAATCCGGTGAGGAAGGGGTTGTATACAAAAATGTGATCGGTACGTATCTTCACGGACCGCTTCTTCCCAAGAACCCGCAGCTTGCAGATCTTCTGATCAGCCGTGCACTGGAAAAGAAATACGGTAAAAAGATCGAACTTGAGAAACTGGATGACAGCGAGGAACAGGAGGCAAACTCCTATATTTTCCATCGCTTTGTAAAAAACGAAGGATAAGAGGGCAGTATGGCAAAATCAAACAATCAGAAGGCGAAGATCCTGTACCTTGAAAAAATGCTGCGGGAAACAGGGGAGCATCGGGTAATATCTATGCAGAAGATCCTTGAGAATCTTGAGAAACAGGGAATCCGTGCAGAGCGAAAGAGCATTTATGATGATGTGGAGGTATTACGTTCTTTTGGAATGGATATCCGTTATACAAGAGAACGGCCGGGTGGGTATTATCTTGCCGGTGAGAGTGCCGGAGAGGAACAGCCGTCTGAAGAACCCGGGCTGACTGCGGAAGCTAAGGAGATTCATGAAACTAAAGATATTCATGAGACCTCTGTGACAGGGTACCGGAAGCTTCTTGAGGCTTCAGCCGGAACCATAAAAAAAGAAATAAAACTTCTCTGTACCGGAGCTGTACAGGCGGAGGTGCGTGACTTTTTCGGCACAGATGCAGAATATAAGATGAAAGATAGCGGAGATCTGACGGTAACTGCAGAGCTTCCGGAAAATGGAAAATTCTACGGCTGGCTGACCGGGATGGGCGGCAGTGTACGTATCCTGAAACCCAAGAAATCTGCAGCCGCCTACAGAGACTATCTGAAATCACTGGCAAAGGACTATAAAGGCTTATAGGAGAGATTTGATCATGAAGAAAAAAACAGCAATCCTGCTTGTGGGAGCTTTTGTCTTTACAGCAGCCTTTTCCGGCTGTGGAAAAAACAAAGAGGCGACAGAGGCAGCCAATGAAAGTGTGGAGTCTGAAGACCCGGAAGGAAAAGCCAAAAACAGCAATGATGCAGAGGAAGAAGAAAAAGAAGAAGCAAAAGAAACTGCGGCAGCAGATAAGAAAGTAGGTGTGTTTCTGCCTTCATCAGCAGATGATCCCCGTTGGTCTGCTGATGGAGAAACTCTTCAGAATACACTGGAAGATGATGGATATGATGCAGAGATATTTTGGGCAGATGAAGACAGTGATACGCAGGTATCACAGATCCAGTCCATTCTGGACGATGAAGAGCTTTCTGCACTTGTCATCGCACCTTCAGATGCTTACAGCCTGAACGATGTGCTGGAGCAGGTGTATGAGAAATCTATCCCTGTGATTTCTTACGATCAGCTGATCATGGATACAGATAAGGTCAACTATTATGTTACCTTTAATACAAGAAAAGCCGGAAAAATGGTGGGAGATTCCATCATAAAAAAATGGATCTGGAGAAAGCCCGGGAAGAAAAGAAAACTCTGACCATTGAGTTCCTTATGGGCTCTCCGGATGATCGTGACGCACTGTTCTTTTATAATGGCGTGATGGAGAAGCTTCAGGAATATTTCGACGACGGAACACTGGTATGTACTTCAGGAAAGCTGACCTTTGATGATACTGCAGTGATGCGTTCCGGAAGAAATACCGCAAAGAATGATATGGCGGAGATCCTTTCTCAGAATTATACAGAGGGTGCGCCGGATATTATCTGCACAGGTGCCGACGACCTTGCACTTGGGGCTGTGGATGCCCTGGAGGATGCAGGACATGTGTCTGGAGAGGATGGCTGGCCTATGATCACAGGAGGCGGCTGTGAGGCAGAAGCAGTGACTGCTGTGATCCAGGGAAAGATTGAGGATGATCTGTTGTTTGATAACCGTGTACTGGCAAATGACTGTGTGACGATGGTGGATGCTCTTCTGAAAGGGGAGAAGCCGGAGATCTCCGATTATGAGCAGTATGACAATGGAACTAAGATCGTGGGAACTGTGACCAGTGATATCCAGCTGATCGATGCAGATAATTATCAGATGCTTGTGGATGACGGATATTATGAAGAGGAAGAGATCATGCCGGAGGCAACTGCCACACCAACGCCGACAGTGACATCGGAAGCTACGGTGACGGAAGAACCGGATATAGATGAAAATACACCGGAAACTGTATCGGCTTCATCGGAAAAGGAAGAAACGGAAATTTCCGGAACACCGACACCGGAGGAAACAGTAACTCCGACACCTTCAGAGAAAGCGGAAAAGGGTGCAGATGCATAGATCAGAAATGATATCATGATCTGGCTGTGATAAAAATAAAAATACTCCCGGAAACAATGTATATAAGTTTCCAGGAGTATTTTTTATGATAAATCTTATTCACGGAAAGTAAGTTTGCCATCAGCAATGGAATCAATGATAGCAAGGGATTCCAGATGGATACCCATGTCACGGATGGTCTGTCCGCCGGACTGGAAGCCTTTTTCGATAACGATTCCGGCTCCTTCAAGAGTTGCGCCGGATTTCTTAACGATGTCGATCAGACCGAGAAGTGCACAGCCATTGGCAAGAAAATCATCGATCAGGAGTACGTGATCTTCCGGTCCGAGAAATTTCTTGGAAAGGATCACATCGTAAACTTTCTTGTGGGTGAAAGACTCTACCTTGGTGGTGTACATCTCGCCGTCAAGGTTCACACTCTGTGCTTTCTTGGCAAATACAACCGGTACATGGAAATACTGTGCCGCAATACAGGCAATACCGATACCGGAAGCCTCGATGGTAAGGATCTTGGTGATTGGACAGTGGTCAAAACGTTTCTTGAATTCTTTGCCGACCTCGTTGATCAGGTCAATATCCATCTGATGATTCAGGAAGCTGTCCACTTTTAAAATATTTCCTTCTTTTACTACGCCGTCTGTCAGAATTCTGTCTTTTAAAAGCTGCATGAAATTTATCTCCTTTGATTTATCACATTAATATATGTTTACTGCCCACGGACAGAGCAGTAATATTTTTAATATGTATCATACGACAATATTTGCGTGAGTGCAATTATTTTTGACAAAAAAACATAAAATTATTATAATGGATAGGATGACTAAGAAAGGAACAGGCACAGATGAAAGAGTACGAAGTAATCTGGGAAATTTTTAACAAATGTCCGAGAAATCAGATGCGTGATGTATTTGTGGAAGAAGTGGAGATTGCAGATCCGGAAGCGTATGTGAAACAGAAATTTCAGGGGAAGGATGTCTCCTACGAGAAGACAGTACTGGAAGACGGAACCATCATTTTTGACATTCAGACATCTATGATCCGGCAGCGCTGTTCTTTCACGGAGATCTGAAGGAGGAAATACACATGAAAGAAACACATGTGCACGTTCTCGAGGATGGAACCGTTCTTGAACATACCCATGGGGAACAGGAACATGTGCATACTCACGATGGCACACATCCTCATCATCACAGCCACGCACAGACCAAGGCCGTACTCAACAGACTTTCCAGGGCCATCGGGCATATGGAATCCATTAAGCGTATGGTGGAGGAAGGACGTGACTGCAGCGAAGTGCTGATCCAGCTGTCAGCCGTAAAATCTGCGATCAATAATACAGGCAAGATCATACTGCAGGATCATATAGAACACTGCATCGTGGATGCCGTGGAGCATGGAGACAGGGATGCGATCAAGGAACTGGAAAAAGCGATCGACAGATTTATGAAGTAAGGTAAGGAGTTCATGAGAAATCGTGAATGAGAAAAATGCACGGACAGAGAGCCAGTTCTTTCTGTGTAAATACAAAGAATGAGAGGAATCTATTATGGCAAAAGAGTGTAGCAATACATCCTGCAACAAATCAAGCTGTGAAGGCTGCGGACAGAAACAGCCCCAGAGCCTCATGGCAGAACCAAACGTTTTTTCTGACGTAAAACATGTGATCGGAGTTGTCAGCGGAAAGGGAGGCGTGGGTAAATCCTTCGTAACAGGCTCCCTGGCAAACCTGATGGCTTCCAAGGGATATAAAGTGGGCATTATGGATGCTGATATCACCGGTCCGTCCATCCCGAAGATGTATGGTATCAAGGGCAATGCACAGGGCAGTGACAATGGGATCTATCCGATGCCAACTGCAAACGGAATCGAGGTTATGTCTGTAAACCTTCTTCTCCCGGATGAGGAGACACCGGTGATCTGGAGAGGTCCGGTCCTTGCAAATATGGTAAAACAGTTCTGGAGTGATGTGATCTGGGGTGAGTTGGATTATCTCTTTGTAGATATGCCGCCAGGAACTGGAGATGTTCCGCTGACAGTATTCCAGTCCCTGCCGATCGAGGGTGTCGTGATCGTTACTTCTCCGCAGGATCTGGTCCGCATGATCGTCAAGAAGGCCTATAATATGGCTGATATGATGAAGGTTCCGGTCCTTGGGATCGTGGAGAACTATAGCTATGTGAAATGTCCGGACTGCGGAAAAGAGATCAAGGTCTTTGGCGAGAGCCATATCGATGAGATCGCTGCAGAACTGAAGGTTCCGGTCCTGGGCAAGATGCCGATTGACGTGAAGCTTGCAGAGCTTGCAGACAGCGGTCTGTTCAGTAAGATCGAGAATGAGTATATCACTGCGGCAGCAGACGTGATGCCGAAGGCTGAAGCGTAAGTAATAAGAATAATATCTGACCGATATCAATAACAGAAAAGACCACCGGAATTGAGTACATAAGGATCGTAATAACCTTATGGCAGATTCCGGTGGCTTTTTTACTGAATCAGGGAAGTATCCTGCTTCGATCGCGAAAAGCAGTAAGCGGCAGGAACTTGATCGTATCAGATCTGGGAAAAATATTTAAGAAAGCACTGGGCAGCCTGGGAAAGCTGCAGTGCCTCATGATGAGCGATCACGGCACTTCTTGCGGGCAGAGGTGTTTTCAGATGGACAGGTTCCAGACCCGGACGGTTGCGGAGCATATAATCCGGGATACAGGCAATACCAAGTCCGATCTCTGCAAGATCGATCAGCAGATCGTTGCTGTTCAGTTCAACCTCAGGCAGCAGCTTCAGTCCCTGGGCTGCAAACACCTGATGAAGATATTCGCTGGTGGTACTCTTTGGAGCGAGCATCAGGATGGGATAATCCAGAAGATTTTCCATGGAAAGAGGCGATTTGCCCATGGTGAAATAGTCCGGATTTGCCACGAAGATATCCCGGAATTCCAGCACAGTCTGAAGCTTGGTGTGGGCTGAAAGCCGGGAATTCGGGTAGTTGGTGACGATCAGCTCAGCCTGGCCGTTTTCCAGAAGCTCCGCACATCCGATGGAGGTACTGTTGATGATCTTGATCCGTACCTCCGGATGATCCTTGTGGAAACGGCGGAGATAGGGGATGAGAAAATAGCGGCACAGAGTATCGCTGGCACCGATCCGCAGCTGACCGGTAAGATTTCCTTCTCCGGAAAGGACAGCCTCTCCTTCGTTGAGCATGGAAAGGGCCGGCTTTACATGCTGGAGGAGAAGCTCTCCCTCCGGAGTCAGGATGACCCGTTTGGTGCTGCGCACAAACAGAGTATGGCCCAGCTTTTTTCAAGGTTTTTGACGGCCTGGCTTACTGCAGACTGTGAGATAAAAAGCTGTCTGGAAGCCTCCGAAAAGCTCAGCGTCGTGGCCACGTAATAAAACACTTTGTAAAGTTCAAGATTGATATCCATATGTGAAAAATCCTCCGCTTATAAATGATATAAGATATATTAATTTTACTAATGATATTTCCTATGATACTATATTTTCAGCAGAAAAGAAAGACTGAAATGCTTTCTGCACGTTTACCATCCTTATTATCGGATATAGAGAAAGGAGCCTTCTATGAGCAACGTAAGACGTGTGTATGTAGAAAAGAAACCTGCCTTTGCAGTAAAAGCAAAGGAACTGAAACATGAGATCAAACATTATCTTGGTATCAGCACTGTGACAGCAGTCCGTGAGCTGATCCGTTATGACGTGGAGAATATCTCCGATGAAGTATTTGAGAAAGCCTGCAAGACCGTATTTGCAGAGCCGCCGGTAGATGAGCTGTATCTTGAAAAATTTGATGTGGCAGAGGGCGCACGTGTATTTTCCGTAGAATTCCTTCCCGGACAGTTTGACCAGAGAGCCGATTCTGCAGTGCAGTGTGTACAGTTCCTGGATGAGAATGCAGCACCGATCATCCGTTCAGCAACTACTTATGTAATCGAAGGAACCGTTACAGATGCAGAGTTTGAGGCGATCAAACATCACTGCATCAACCCTGTGGATTCCCGTGAGACAGGTCTTGAGAAGCCGGAAACACTGGTAACAGTATTCCCGGATCCTGAGGATGTGAAGATTTTTGACGGATTCAAGGATATGGCTGAGGCTGATCTGAAGGAGCTGTACTCTTCTCTGAACCTCGCCATGACATTTAAGGACTTCCAGCATATCCAGAATTATTTCAGAAATGAAGAGAAACGCGATCCTTCCATGACAGAGATCCGTGTTCTGGATACCTATTGGTCTGATCATTGCCGTCATACTACTTTCTCCACAGAGCTTACCAGCGTGAAGTTTGACGAAGGTGATTATAAGACTCCTATTGAAAAAACATACAAAGAATATCTGGATGCCCATAAGGATATGTACAAGGGCCGTGATGATAAGTTTGTCTGCCTGATGGATCTTGCACTTATGGCAATGAAGAAACTGAAAGCAGAAGGCAAGCTTGCAGACCAAGAAGAGTCTGATGAGATCAATGCCTGCAGTATCGTGGTACCGGTGGATGTGGACGGAAAAGAAGAAGAGTGGCTGATCAACTTCAAGAATGAGACCCACAACCATCCGACCGAGATCGAGCCTTTTGGTGGTGCGGCTACCTGCCTTGGCGGTGCCATCCGTGACCCGCTTTCCGGACGTACCTATGTATATCAGGCAATGCGTGTAACCGGTGCGGCTGATCCGACCGTATCCGTAAAAGAAACTCTGAAGGGTAAACTTCCGCAGAAGAAACTTGTCCGCAGCGCAGCTCACGGTTACAGCTCCTACGGAAACCAGATCGGTCTTGCAACCGGTTCTGTAAAAGAAATCTATCATCCGGACTACGTTGCAAAACGTATGGAGATCGGTGCGGTTATGGGTGCTGCCCCGAGACGTGCGGTTATCCGTGAGAATTCCGATCCTGGAGATATCATCATCCTTCTTGGAGGACGTACCGGCCGTGACGGTATCGGCGGTGCTACCGGTTCTTCCAAGGTCCACACAGAGGCTTCCATCGAGGTCTGCGGCGCAGAGGTGCAGAAAGGTAACGCACCGACAGAGCGTAAGATCCAGAGAATGTTCCGCAGAGAGGAAGTCAGCCATATCATCAAGAAATGTAACGACTTTGGCGCAGGCGGTGTTTCCGTTGCCATCGGCGAGCTGGCACCGGGACTTCAGATCGACCTCGACAAGGTTCCGAAAAAATACGCAGGTCTTGACGGCACTGAGATCGCCATCTCTGAGTCTCAGGAGCGTATGGCTGTTGTAGTTGACCCGAAAGATGTGGATACTTTCCTGAAATTTGCAAATGAAGAGAATCTCGAGGCAATTCCGGTTGCAGTTGTAACGGAGGAGCCACGCCTTGTCCTTAACTGGAGAGGAAAAGAGATCGTAAATATCTCCCGTGCATTCCTGGATACCAACGGTGCACATCAGGAGACCTCCGTTGAGGTTGAGATCCCGTCAAAGGAAGGAAATCTTTTCGAGGAACGTCCGGATGTAACAGATGTAAAGAAAAAATGGATGGATACTCTTGCTGACCTGAATGTATGCTCACAGAAGGGTCTTGTGGAGATGTTTGACGGCTCCATCGGCGCAGGCAGTGTATTTATGCCTCACGGTGGCAAATATCAGCTGACAGAGACACAGTCCATGGTTGCAAAGGTTCCGGTACAGAACGGAAAAACAGAGACTGTTACCATGATGAGCTACGGCTTTGATCCATACCTTTCCTCATGGAGTCCGTATCATGGAGCTGCCTACGCAGTAACCGAGTCCGTTGCCAAGATCGTTGCAACCGGTGGTGACTATAAGAAGATCCGTTTCACCTTCCAGGAATACTTCCGTCGTATGACAGAAGATCCTAAGAGATGGAGCCAGCCGTTCTCCGCACTGCTTGGCGCTTATGCGGCACAGATCGGATTCGGCCTTCCTTCCATCGGCGGTAAGGACAGTATGTCCGGAACCTTCAATGACATTGATGTTCCTCCGACACTGGTGTCCTTCGCAGTGGATGTTGCAAAGGTAAAAGATGTGATCACACCGGAGCTCAAAAAAGCAGGAAGCAAGCTGGTATGGCTCCGTGCACCGAAGGATTCCTATGATCTTCCGGATTACCCGGCTCTTATGGAGCAGTATGATAAATTACACCAGGATATCCAGGCAGGCCGTGTGATCTCCGCATATGCACTTGACCGTCATGGAATCGCTGCTGCAGTCAGCAAGATGGCCTTTGGTAACGGCATGGGTGTAAAGATCGAGCATAACCTTGATCCAAGAGATTTCTTTGCTCCGGCATTCGGCGATATCATCTGTGAGGTTCCGGATGGAAAAGTCGGTGAGCTTGCCATTACCTATACTGTGATCGGTGAGGTTACGGATAATGCGAAGTTCACCTACGGTGATACAGAGATCACTCTGAAAGAGGCGCTTTCCACATGGGAAGGAACTCTGGAGAATGTATTTAAAACAGCAGCAGGAACCGAGGACGTCAAGGCAGATGACGGTTCCCTTTACAAAGCAGACAGCATCTATGTATGCAAACATAAGGTTGCAAAACCGCGTGTATTTATTCCGGTATTCCCTGGAACAAACTGCGAGTATGACAGTACCCGTGCATTTGAGAGAGCAGGCGCCGAGGTAGACGTAAAGGTATTCAAGAACCTTACAGCAGAAGATATCCATGATTCTGTAGAGCTCTTTGAGAAAGCCATCGATCAGGCACAGATGATCATGTTCCCGGGCGGCTTCTCAGCCGGAGATGAGCCGGACGGATCCGCGAAATTCTTTGCTACCGCGTTCCAGAACGAGAAGATCAAGGAGGCAGTTATGAAGCTCCTCAATGAGCGTGACGGTCTTGCTCTTGGTATCTGCAACGGATTCCAGGCACTGATCAAACTGGGATTGGTACCGTACGGTGAGATCTGCGGACAGAAAGAGGATTCTCCGACACTGACCTACAACACCATCGGACGCCACGTATCCAAGATGGTTTACACCAAGGTTGTCAGCAACAAGTCTCCATGGCTTCAGAAAGCACAGCTTGGCGGTGTATACTGTAATCCGGCTTCTCATGGTGAGGGACGTTTTGTCGCAAACGATGAGTGGCTGAAGAAACTCAAGGAAAACGGACAGATCGCAACAGAGTATGTACCGGTAGATGAGACAGGATATGAGGGTGAGTTTAACGTAAACGGCTCTTATATGAACATCGAGGGTATCACAAGCCCGGATGGACGTGTTCTCGGAAAGATGGCACACAGTGAGCGTCGTGACGCAGGCGTTGCTGTCAATATCTACGGAGAGCAGGATATCAAGATTTTTGAATCTGGTGTTGAGTACTTCAGATAATACCAGGGGGAAAAGGTCAAAAAGTCGTTCGTGCTTGCACGATAAGACTTTTGAACTTGGACCCCGCCAAACATGAGGAAGTAGCAATTTACGTAGTAAATTAGCGGATTCCGAATGTTTGAGGATTGCGTGAGCTGCGTGCAGCGGAGCAATCCGGGAGTATCAAGTTATGGGCAATACTTTGCCCATAACATCCTTACAGTGGCAGGGGATTTCAGACCTCCCTGCCACTGTAAAAATACAAAAAAGCATATATTTTTTAAAAAATACAAAAAAGTGAAAAAACTGTTGACACAAGTCACAAACCATTATATAATAGCAAAGCGAGTTGCGGAACGGAAGAGTTCCTAAGACGAACAACTGTTATGGGATCTTAGCTCAGCTGGGAGAGCATCTGCCTTACAAGCAGAGGGTCATAGGTTCGAGCCCTATAGGTCCCATGTTACAAAAGAATATGGCGAGATAGCTCAGTTGGCTAGAGCACACGGTTCATACCCGTGGTGTCGAGGGTTCGAATCCCCCTCTCGCTATTTAA
>NC_021014.1:2928402-2972344 GCF_000209835.1 Ruminococcus sp. SR1/5
CAAAAGGTCTGAAGATTCAATTTTATTGGGTTTTCGGACTTTTTTTGTTATAAAATCCCGGCTGCCTGTGGTAAGACCAGATGTGAAAAGTTAAGATTGACATTTTACATCGTTTTTTTTATCATAGTAAAAGAATAGACATAACGAATCATTTCGGGAAATGAGGATTGTATAATGAAAAAAAGAATGCTTTTTGTTTTCAACCCCAAAGCAGGAAAAGGAAGAATCAAGATGCATCTGCTGGACATTGTGGATATCTTTAATAAAGGTGGGTACGAAGTGATCATCCGTGCCACGCAGGGACCGAAGGATGCTTATGAACAGGTGAAGGAATATGCAGATCAGGTAGATCTGATCGCCTGCAGTGGAGGTGACGGTACACTGGATGAGGTGGTTACCGGAATCGTGGAAGTGGGCAGCCAGACACCGATCGGGTATATCCCTGCAGGAAGCACCAATGATTTTGCCAACAGTCTGTTTATGCCGAAGAGTATGACTGCAGCTGCATCCATGATCATGGAGGAGCAGATCTATCACTGTGACATCGGTAAATTTAATAACCAGACATTTGCCTATGTGGCTGCGTTTGGACTGTTTACCAATGTTTCCTATGAGACAGACCAGGATCTGAAAAATATCCTGGGACATGTTGCCTATGTGCTGGAAGGGATGAAGCAGCTTTTTGAGGTGAAATCCTATCATCTGAAGGTAACCTCCGATGAGCTGACTGTGGAGAATGATTTTATCTACGGTATGATCAGCAATTCCAGATCTGTAGGCGGATTTAAGAATCTTACCGGAAAAAACGTGGATATGAATGACGGACTGTTTGAGGTGACACTGATCACCAATCCGAAGAATCCGCTGGAGCTTCAGGAGATCATGACTGCGCTTCTTACTGCAGAGGATAATACAGATCTGATTTATTCTTTTAAGTCTGCGCATGTTGTGATAGAGTCAGAGGAGGCTGTTCCGTGGACGCTGGATGGAGAGTTCGGTGGAGATCAGACCCATGTGGAAATCGATAATCTTCATGAGGCCATGAACCTTTATCTTACCAGCAGTAAGAAACAGAAAAAAAGCCGGCTGAACCAGAAAATGCAGGAGATCAAGGAGATTACCCAGAAGAGCGAAGAATGATCCGAGTATCCGAAGACAAGGTGATCATACAGAGGTGAAAATGTCTTTCCTCATAAGAAAGACTGGATATACAGGAACGAAAAGGAGGAAGAAATGGGAGATTATATCAACGTAAAGGAAATCTTTGGCTGCGATGTATTTAACGATTCTGTTATGCAGGACCGTTTGCCGAAGAAGGTATACCGCGAACTGAAAAAGACAATAGAAGAGGGTAAGGAGCTGTCCATGGAGATCGCTGATGTGGTTGCACATGAGATGAAGGAATGGGCTATTGAGAAAGGTGCTACTCATTATTGTCACTGGTTTCAGCCGCTGACAGGTGTTACTGCCGAGAAACATGACGCATTTGTCACAGCGCCAAGAGAGGACGGAAAGGTACTCTTAAGCTTTTCTGGCAAGGAGCTGATCAAGGGTGAACCGGATGCATCCTCGTTTCCATCCGGAGGACTTCGTGCAACATTCGAGGCAAGAGGCTATACAACATGGGATTGCACATCACCTGCCTTTGTACGTCATGACGCAGCCGGCGGGATCTTATGTATCCCCACAGCATTCTGCTCCTACACAGGAGAGGCGCTTGACCAGAAAACACCGCTTCTTCGTTCCATGGAAGCGGTCAATACACAGGCGCTTCGACTTCTTCGCCTTTTCGGAAATACAACATCAAAAAAGTAACTCCTTCCGTTGGAGCTGAGCAGGAGTATTTCCTGGTTGATAAGGAGAAATGGCTCCAGAGAAAAGACCTGATCTATACAGGAAGAACTCTTTTCGGTGCTATGCCGCCGAAGGGACAGGAGATGGATGACCATTATTTCGGAACCATCCGTCAGAGAATCTCCGCATACATGAAGGAAGTCAACGAGGAGTGCTGGAAGCTGGGCGTAACAGCAAAGACACAGCACAATGAGGTTGCACCTGCACAGCATGAGCTGGCACCGATCTACGCACCGGTAAATATTGCAGCAGATCACAACCAGATCATGATGCGTATCCTCAAAAAAGTTGCAAGCCGCCATGGTATGCGCTGCCTGCTTCATGAGAAACCGTTTGCAGGAGTTAACGGTTCCGGTAAGCACAACAACTGGTCCCTGACAACGGATGACGGGATTAACCTTCTTGAACCGGGAAAAACTCCTCATGAGAATATCCAGTTCCTTCTTGTTCTCACCTGTATCCTGAAAGCCGTTGATGAGCATGCAGATCTTCTGAGAGAGTCTGCAGCAGACGTTGGAAACGATGAACGTCTCGGAGGAAACGAGGCACCGCCGGCAGTTATCTCCGTATTCCTTGGTGAGCAGCTTCAGGATGTTCTGGAGCAGCTGATCAGCACAGGTACCGCCACACACAGTAAGACCGGCGAGATCCTGGATACCGGTGTTAAGACACTTCCGGATTTCATGAAGGATGCTACAGACCGAAACAGAACATCACCGTTTGCGTTCACAGGAAACAAATTTGAGTTCCGTATGGTTGGTTCCCGTGATTCCATTTCCGAGTGCAACGTAGTTCTGAACACGATTGCAGCAGAAGTATTTCGCGATGCATGCGACCGTCTGGAAGCAGCAGACGATTTTGATACTGCAGTACATGACCTGATCAAGGAGTATGCGATCCAGCATCAGCGTATTGTATTCAACGGAAACGGATATGCACCAGAGTGGGAGGCAGAGGCAAAGAGACGTGGACTTCCGATCCTTCCGTCCATGGTAGATGCCATTCCTGCGCTGACTACAGATAAGGCTGTGAAGCTTTTTGAATCCTTTAATGTATTTACAAGAGCAGAGCTTGAGTCCAGAGCAGAGATCCAGTATGAAGGCTATGCAAAGGCTATCAACATTGAGGCCAAGACCATGGTGGATGTAGCTACCAAGCAGATCATCCCGGCAGTGATCCGTTATACAACGGTTCTTGCAGAGTCCATCAATTCTGTGAAGGCAGTGAGCGCAGCGCTTGATGTCAGTGTACAGATAAGTCTTCTGGAAAAAACCTCCGCACTTCTTGCTGAGACCAAGACAGCTATGGATAAGCTTTCCGGACTGATCGCTGAGTCGGAATCCCATGAAGAGGGACGTGACCGTGCTGTATTCTTCAGAGAGAGCGTGGTACCGGCAATGCAGGCTTTAAGAAAACCTGTAGACGAGCTTGAGATGATCGTAGATAAAGATATGTGGCCGATGCCATCCTACGGTGATCTGATCTTTGAGGTATGATCGGTTAAATAAAATACAGGAAATAAGAGATGTTCCTTGGGTGCAGCGGCATCTTTGAGATCAAATGACGGGACAGATGTAAGATCTGTCCCGTTTTTTACCTGGCGGAGAAAAAATCTGTAAGCGGTTATCCGTCATAGGATCATATAATAACTGCGGATGAGGATATCTGCGGTATTCAATCAGATTCAGGAGTAAGTATATATGATAGAATTAGAATTTTTAAAAGAACAGAACGTTTCCGAAAGCCTGATCCACGGCATCGAGGAATTTCGAAAAAATTATAACGTTGATGAGGGGGCTGCAGCCAGAGTTACCAGACCGTCTATACCGTTCTACGGAAAAGAAATCCTGGAAATGGCCATTGCAGGACTTCTGGAAGGAGAAAATCTTCTTCTTGCAGGCCCAAAGGCCACGGGAAAAAATATCCTGGCAGAAAATCTGGCATATGCTTTTGGCCGCCCGGTTTATAATGTATCTTTCCATGTCAATACAAACAGCGGAGATCTGATCGGAACGGATACCTTTGTAAACAATGAAGTCTGCCTCCGAAAGGGCAGCATCTATCAGTGTGCCGAGTATGGTGGCTTCGGTATTCTGGATGAGATCAATATGGCAAAGAACGATGCGGTTTCTGTCCTTCATGCAACTCTGGACTATCGCCGCTCCATTGATGTTCCGGGCTATGACCGGATCGACCTTCATCCTGCGGCACGTTTTATCGGAACCATGAACTACGGATATGCAGGAACAAAGGAGCTGAACGAAGCTCTGGTTTCTCGTTTCCTGGTGATCGATATGCCAGCGCAGACAGAAGAAACCCTGGGATTTATTTTCCGCAAAATGTTCCCGGAGGCAAAGGAAAAGGCAGTGGAACAGTTTATCGGTGTATTTATGGATCTTCAGAAGAAATCCGTAAACAGTGAGATCTCCACAAAAGCGCTGGATCTTCGAGGACTTCTGGCTGCCATGAAGATTGTTCGTGCAGGACTTTCTCCCCTGGCAGCAGTGCAGATGGGAGTGGTGAACAAAACCTTCGATATTTTTGAAAAGGAGATCGTGGACGATGTAGTCCGTACAAGGATCCCGGAAGAGTGGACAAAGGACGATGTCTATGCATAAAGATCTGACAGAAGAACTTTCTATAGAAGATTACAAGATGGAGCTGGAAAACCGGATCCGTAATCTCCTCTGGACGGTAAGCGGCGACTATACACTGGATGTGAAGCCGGATGTATCGCTGTTTCTCCGCTCAAAAGAGATCGCTCTTTACGATGGAATCAAACAGGGGGCTTTTGCCAGATATTTTGACAAAAATCTGCTTGGCCTTTATCTTGTAAAAAAATCTATCTGGATGCCTCTGAGACGGAGCTGACCGGGCTGACACAGCTCTGTATCGAAGCGGCAGTGGGAGAGCGGATCTGTGAAGAGCGCCCCGGGGTTCGCCGCATGAGAAAAAAAGCTCTGGAAGATATCCTGGATCAGGAATATGAAACCCTGCCTTCCTACGATAAGTTGTTAGACAGGCTGAAAATTGCAGTATTCCGTGATGTACTTACAGGAAGCGTACAGCCTCTGGAGAAAAAACTGTCTGCATTCCGGGATCAGATCTATGCCTGCGCAGAAAGCAGAGACACCATGGAACTGATTCGGATCATCGACAGCCTCTATAATGCGGTCATCGATCCGGACTTTGAGAAGAAAAACGGTTCCCTTGAACGGGTAATGGCGGTGACGCTGGAAGAACTGACGGAATTTGGCTGGGAAGACTACCTTAATGAAGAGATGTATGAGGAAGCTCTGGAAAATTATGTGGAAAAGCTCACAGACCGGATGACAGATATTGAAGATTCCTCGCTGACACAGGATATGGAAGAAAACGTAAGGTGAAAACAAGATCACGGTGATTTCAGAGGAAGCTCTTCAGAAAGCTCATACCTATGTGGAACTGAATTTTGGAAAAACCTATCTCACACCTGCGGAAGAAAAAAGAATGAACCATCTTATGTGCCGGGGAATACACGGAGACTGCAGCCTGTATTTTACAGAAGGAATCCTGAAAAATCCGGTTCGTGATAATTATCAGTACCAGTATGCAAAGCGTCTGCGTAATAAGAACATATGGATCTATCATGACAAGCACAGAATTGCAAAACGAAATATTGCCATATTGACTGAACTCCTGAAAAAAGCACTGGTGATCCGAAGTGAAAACCAGGAAGTCCTATCAGACCGGGGAACTATCGTTCCTTCCAGGCTGTGGCGTATAGGCAGAAGCGGTGAGGCAAATCTTTTTAAGAGGATTCTTCGTGGAGACAATACGGATTTTGTGGTGGATATACTGATCGATGCCAGTGGTTCACAGATGAGTCGACAGGGAGATGTGGCACTGCAGGCTTATATGATCAGCTCTGCCCTGAGTAATGTGGATATCCCTCATCGGGTTATGAGCTACTGCACATTCTGGGATCATACGATCCTGCACAGGTTCCGGGAATATGATGATCCGGTTTCGGCGGATGAGGATATTTTCAATTATGTGACTTCCTCCAATAATCGGGACGGGCTTGCCATAAAAGCAGCGGGATACAGTCTTTTGCAGAGGGAAGAGGAAAAAAGATCCTGATCATCTTAAGTGACGGACGCCCCTACGATGTGATCATAAACCGCCCCAATGCAAAAAATCCGGCCCCTTATCAGGGAAAATATGCCATTTCAGATACTGCAACAGAGGTGCGGCGTCTTCGGAGCCAGGGCGTCAGTGTTCTGGGGGTATTTGCAGGCGAAGAGAAGGATCTTCCGGCGGAAAAGAAGATTTTTGGAAAGGATTTTGCCTATATCCGGGATATCGGAAATTTCTCGAAGATCGTAGGGCGATATCTGACAAAACAGCTGGAAACGGACAACTGAAAAAAAAAGTATTTTATTTTAAATGTATAATATTCAATTGTAAGGAATAAGGTCACTATGTTAGCATAAAAGCTGCATAGTGACCAATTATTTGCTTATAATTATACAGAAAATTGTAAATAATATATAATATCTCAGATATAATTTCTTGCAAAATACTGCGAAATTTGCTATACTATATAACGTTACTAATTTACTAGATAAAGGGAGAGGAAATATGAACAAAAACACAGAGTTCAAACCTTACATTCCTGCGGAGAAAATCACTCCGGAGCTCACAGTTACATCTGTGATCATGGGATGTATTCTTGCTGTCATCTTCGGCGCAGCCAATGCTTACCTTGGTCTTCGTGTTGGTATGACAGTATCTGCCTCCATTCCGGCGGCAGTTATCTCCATGGGTGTTATCCGCGTGATTCTTCGCAGAAACTCCATTCTGGAGAGCAATATGGTCCAGACTATCGGTTCAGCCGGTGAGTCTCTTGCAGCAGGTGCTATCTTCACCATGCCTGCACTGTTCCTCTGGGCAGAGGAAGGACTTACAAGCAAACCAGGCATCGTTGAGATCACTCTGATCGCACTTTGCGGTGGTATCCTTGGTGTACTTTTCATGGTACCCCTTCGTAATGCCCTCATTGTTAAAGAGCATGCAACTCTTCTCTATCCGGAAGGAACTGCCTGCGCAGACGTTCTTCTTGCCGGTGAGGAAGGCGGAGCAAATGCTTCCACAGTATTCTCCGGTATGGGACTTGCTGCCATCTTCAAATTTGTTGTTGATGGACTGAAGCTTCTTCCGGCAGATGTTTCTGCAGCATTTAAATCCTTCAAGGGTGAGATCGGTATGGAGGTTTATCCGGCACTTCTCGGTGTTGGTTATATCGTAGGACCGAAGATCGCATCCTACATGTTTACAGGTTCTCTTATCGGCTGGATGGTCATCATTCCGCTGATCTGCCTGTTCGGACCTGATACATGGATGTATCCGGCAGCAGAGGGAACGACCATTGCCCAGCTTTACGCAAACGGCGGAGCATCAGCGATCTGGTCTACTTATGTTAAATATATCGGCGCAGGTGCTATCGCAACAGGCGGTATCATTTCCCTGATCAAATCCCTGCCGCTGATCGTTACAACCTTCCGTGACTCCATGAAGAGCATGAAGGGAAGCAAGAACACAAGCACAGAGAGAACCGCACAGGATCTTCCGATGCAGTTCATCCTTCTCGGTGTTATAGCAATGGTATTTATCATCTGGGTCGTTCCGGCAATCCCGGTAACTCTTCTTGGTGCATTTATCATCGTAGTTTTTGGATTCTTCTTTGCAACAGTATCTTCCCGTATGGTAGGTCTTGTAGGAAGCTCCAACAACCCGGTTTCCGGTATGGCTATCGCTACTCTTCTGATTGCTACATTTGCGATCAAGAGCTCCGGTAAAACAGGTATCGACGGAATGACAGCAGCGATCGCTGTTGGTTCTGTTATCTGTATCATCGCAGCGATCGCCGGTGATACCTCTCAGGACCTTAAGACAGGATACCTTCTCGGTGCTACACCTAAGAAACAGCAGATGGGCGAGATGCTCGGTGTTGTTGTTTCCGGTCTTGCTATCGGCGGTGTTCTGTATCTTCTGGATGCAGCATGGGGCTACGGTACAGCAGAGATCCCTGCTCCGCAGGCTCAGCTTATGAAGATGATCGTTGAGGGAATCATGGGCGGAAACCTTCCATGGGGACTTGTATTTGTAGGTGTATTCCTTGCGATCTGCCTTGAGATCCTCCGTATCCCGGTAATGCCTTTCGCAATCGGTCTTTACCTTCCAATCTACCTGAACGCAACTATCATGATCGGTGGTATCGTTCGTGGATTACTTGACCGCAGAAAAGGTGTTGACGAAAAAACCAAGACAGCTCAGGCTACAGATGGTACTCTGTACTGTGCTGGTATGATCGCCGGCGAGGGTCTTGTTGGAATTCTTCTTGCGATCTTTGCAGTTGTCGGTATCAGTCTTGATATGTCCGGCGTTGTAAACCTTGGAAATATCGGCGGTGTTGTGCTGATGATCATCATGATCCTGTCACTGCTTAAATTCTCTATCTGGAGAAAGAAGAAAGCCTGATGAGAAAAACAAAAAGGATAAGAAACAGGATATCAACTATCTTGATCTGATCCCGGAAACAAACCAGTCGATCCGGTGGCACCGGGACCTGAAGCAGCGGATCATTCTTGAGATAGAGAATAAGGGTATGTTCAATACCATCGCGCAGAAGGTTTTTGGCAAGCCAAGGTTTTCCAAGGTTCATCTTGATGAAATGGGAACTTTTATCTGGCCTGAGATCGATGGAGCCAAAACCGTGCAGGAGCTTGCCCTGCTGGTGAAAGAGCATTTCGGAGATAAGGCAGAACCGCTTTATCCGAGAATCGTAAAATACTTTCAGATAATGGAAAGCTATGAATTTGTTCATTTTATAAATAAAAAGACAGAAAAATAGCATGGAGAACGGGAACGGACGCAGAATAGTGTACGGTCCCGTTCTTTTTATGACACGTCAGTGCGGGAAACTGATGCAGTTGTCATATGATACTATAGCATTTTCGGGATTTTCACAGCGGAATAGAAATATTGAGGATATTTCAAGACAGAAATTCCGGGAATTGCTGTAAAAAATGAAAGGAGCACTTTATGAGTCTTGTGAAAAAAAAGGACTGGTATCTGGATTATCTTCTGATCATAGTAGGAACCGGGCTGATGGCACTTGCCATCAATTCCGTGTTTGATGCAACCGGGCTGGTAACCGGAGGCTTTTCCGGTATTGCGATCCTGGTGAAGCACTGGACCGGTGGGATCGTAGATGGCGGGGTTCCACTGTGGCTTACCAATATCACGCTGAACATCCCGCTGTTTTTTCTGGGATGGCGGATCAAAGGCTTTTCCTTTGTAAAAAAAGCTCTGGTCGGTGAGATCTCCCTCTCAACCTGGCTTGCTATTCAGCCGGTGTGGAATATTGCGGGAGATGATCTCCTTCTGGCTGCTGTATACGGTGGTGTGATCCTGGGAATCGGCATTGGAATGGTTTTCCTTGGACAGGGAACCACAGGCGGAACGGATATGATGGCAGCACTGATCCAGAAGTATATGCGTCATTATTCCATCGCACAGATCATGCAGTTTATTGATGGGCTTATTGTGATCGTAGGAATGTATGTGTTCGGTATCCAGCGGGCCCTGTATGCCATCATTGCGGTTTATCTGGTAACAAAAGTATCCGACAGTCTGATCGAAGGTCTGAAGTTTTCTAAACAGACATTTATCATCACGGAGAAGCCGGATGAGGTTGCCAGAGTCATTATGGAAGACCTGGATCGCGGAGCGACAGGGATCTGTGGCAAGGGGATGTATTCCGGTCAGGAGAAGACGATCATCTTCTGTGTGGTAAACAAAAAGGAAATTGTGAAGCTGAAAGAGCTGGTAGATGATATTGATCCTAACGCTTTTGTGATCGTTTCCGATGCAAGAGAAGTTCATGGAGAAGGTTTTATAGAGAAAAATTAGGCGGATTTCAACAAAAATTTGTAAATTTTTTCAGTTTTACTCTTTCATTTTTGGTGATTTTGTATTAAAATAGCCATAGATAAAGAGGGAAAGACAGAAGATAAGCATACACATAAGTGAGAAGGGATTGAACGGAATGATATCGAATCAGGTGTTACAGAATACGCTCGAGGGACTTAAAGAAATATCAAGGACGGAATTTTGTGTCATTGACACAGACGGCAAGGTACTTGCGTCTACCTTTTCTGATTTTGAAATCCAGCCGGCAGATATCCAGGCTTTTGTAGAATCCCAGGCGGACAGCCAGCTTGTCAAGGGATTTCAGTACTTTAAGGTCTGTGATGATTATCAGTTGGAATATGTCCTGGTAGCCCACGGAGATGATGAGGATACTTATATGGTAGGCAAGCTTGCAGCCTTCCAGATCCAGAATCTGATCGTTGCGTACAAGGAGCGTTTTGACAAAGACAGCTTTATCAAGAATCTTCTTCTTGATAATCTTCTTCTAGTGGATATTTACAACAGAGCGAAGAAGCTTCATATTGAAGCAGATGTCCGTCGTGTAGTTATGATCCTGGAACTGAATCAGGAGAAAGATCACAGCTCTGTGGAGAGCGTGAAAAGCCTTTTTGGCGGAAAGAGCAGAGATTTTATCACTGCTGTTGATGAGAAGAGCATCATTATAGTCAAGGAACTGGAAGAGGGAGAGGGCTATCCGGAGATGGATAAGCTGGCTCATACGATTATGGATACTCTGGATCTGAATAAAGATGGTGAGGATGTCCACATGGCATACGGTACCATTGTCAATGAGTTGAAAGAAGTTTCACGTTCCTACAAGGAAGCGCGTATGGCCCTTGATGTAGGTAAGATCTTCTTCGGAGACAGGGAAGTTATCGCATACAGCTCACTTGGAATCGGACGCCTGATCTATCAGCTGCCTATTCCTCTGTGTAAGATGTTTATCCGCGAGATCTTTGACAACAAATCTCCGGATGATTTCGATGAGGAGACACTTGTCACCATCGATAAATTCTTTGAGAACAGTCTGAACGTATCTGAAACTTCACGTCAGCTGTATATCCACAGAAATACGCTGGTATATCGTCTGGATAAACTCCAGAAGAGTACAGGCCTTGATTTGAGAGTGTTTGAGGATGCCATTACATTTAAGATCGCGCTGATGGTTGTTCGATATATGAAATATATGGAAACCTTAGAGTATTAATAGCATTCGGAATGCAAGATGATAGTTTGCTATATTAAGGTAACATATTAGAACTTTTAAACTGCCGCTTATTCCTTCCCGGAATAGGTGGCAGTTTTTGTATGAGCGTTTTTCATCATGGAATATTGTTGTAAATGTCCCTCCTGTTTGGAAGCATTCACGAAGTGTGTTACTGAGAACGGAGTGAGCAGTAACGAATTCACATGAACTTCACAGATAACATCCATGACTCTATTGTAATTTTGGTATTTTTACGTTAAAATAAATAATTTGAAGAGGGCTGTTGATTACTGTTCACTGGTAATATTCCGCGGAGCGCATTAATGAGAATGGAGTGAACAGGTTACTGTTCACTGGTAATGTCCCGCGAGGTGTTTTTTGTGAGCGAAGGTCACAGAAAACCCGAGACATATCGCGCGAATTTATGCGATCAGCATAAATTCTGTGCATCGCGAAGCGTGTTACTGAGAACGGAGTGAACAGTAACGTGAACAGTAACAGTTGTAGGGCCCGGGAAATTTATTCTTGCATTTAAACAGAATATATATTACAATAATGTTACAAAAAATTAAGAAAATTATGCTTTTATAATATAGAGGAGGATATATATGATCGATCTTGTAGATGTGAGCAAATCTTACGGCCCGGGTCTTCCGGCTGTGAATCATGCGAACTTACATGTTGATAAAGGGGAATTCGTATTTGTAGTAGGAAGCAGTGGCTCCGGTAAATCCACACTGATCAAGCTGCTGATGAAAGAACTGGATTCTACCAGCGGAACGATCACAGTCAGCGGGGAACGTCTGGAGAAGATGAAACACAGACGCGTTGCCAAGTATCGCAGAAAGCTTGGGGTAGTATTTCAGGATTTCCGTCTTTTAAAAGACCGTAATGTATATGAGAATGTAGCATTTGCGCAGCGTGTCATAGGAAGACCTACCCGTGTGATACGCAAACGTGTTCCGGAGGTTCTCCAGGAGGTAGGACTTGCAGGAAAGTATAAGGCATATCCGGATGAGCTTTCCGGTGGTGAGCAGCAGAGAGTTGCTCTTGCCAGAGCACTGGTAAACCGCCCAGACATCCTTCTGGCAGATGAGCCGACCGGAAACCTGGATCCGAAAACCTCTGAAGAGATCATGGCTCTGATGGAGCAGATCAATGACAGAGGAACCACAGTTCTGGTAGTTACCCACAATAAGGACATCGTCAATGCCATGCGCAAGCGAGTAGTCACCATGCACAACGGCAAGATCATCAGCGATGAGAAAGAGGGAGGATATCATGAGGCCTAGTACGATCTGGTATACCCTGAAGCAGGGCTTTAAGAATATAAAAAGAAACTGGATGTTTTCCCTGGCATGTATCATCACGATGGCAGCCTGCATTTTTCTGGTAGGCATTTTCTATTCCATCGTGAACAACGTCGGTAATATTGCCCATAAGGTGGAAGAAGAAGTACCGATCACAGTATTCTTTGATGAGGGCACTTCAGAGGAAGAGATCCAGGCGATCGGCGATGCTATTCAGTCCAGGCCGGAAGTGGCCAGGATGGACTATCAGTCCGCAGATCAGGCATGGGAAGAATACAAACAGAAATATTTTGGAGATGAAGATGCGGCAGATGGATTTAAAGATGATAACCCTCTTGCCAATTCATCCAATTATCAGGTATATCTTAATGATATTACCAAGCAGACAGAACTGGTGAATTATATCCAGGGACTGGAACATGTCCGGAAGGTAAATCAGTCTGAACAGGCATCCAGGACACTTGGTTCCATTAACAAGCTGGTTTCTTATGTGTCGATTGCCGTGATCGCAATCCTTTTGATCATTTCCATATTCCTGATCAGCAATACAGTATCTATGGGTATTTCTGTCCGCAAGGAAGAAATCGGAATTATGAAATACATAGGAGCTACAGATGCTTTTGTACGACTGCCATTCCTTCTGGAAGGTATGATCCTCGGTGTGATCGGTGCGGCGATACCGCTGATCTGCCTGTTTTTCCTGTATAATTCCGCTGTAGAGTTTATTCTGACAAAATTCAATGTATTGACAGGAATCGTGGATTTCATTCCAATCTGGCAGATTTATGAGGGTCTGGTTCCCATGGGACTTGGACTTGGTGTGGGAATCGGTCTTTTGGGAAGCTTTTTCACAACAAGAAAACATCTCAGAGTATAACCAAATAGCAGAGAATCTTATGTATCCGCAAGATGTGTGATCATAAGATATACAGCGGCTGTCGGAATATCGGCAGCCGTTTTCGGTATATAAAAACCGAACGGCGCACAGAGGAGTACAGAAAATCTGTGATCTTATCGGCTTTGCCGGCTGTGCAGAAGAAAGGAAAAATATGAAAAATAAAGAATTCAAAAAAGGTATAGCCATTGGAGTGGCAGCAACGCTGGTTGTGACAGGCGCTGGTTTTACCAGCTATCAGAAAGTACTGTTTCCGAAAGGCAATGCGCTTTCCGATGTGAAAACGGTTCAGAAGCTGAATTACCTGGAAGAACTGATCGATGAAGAATATCTGGATGAAAAAGACGAAAGCAGCCTGCGTGAGGGACTTTATGCTGGCCTGCTTGCCGGCCTGAAGGATCCGTACTCCACCTATTACACAGCAGAACAGTATAAAGAGCTGAATACTTCCAATGAAGGCTCCTACGTAGGGATCGGTGCCGTTCTTCAGAAGGATGACACCGGAGGGGCAAAGATCATACAGCTTTATGAGGGTGGCCCTGGAGAACAGGCGGGACTGAAAAAGGGAGATGTGATCAAGGCAGTAGATGGAGCTGATGTTACAGACAAAGAAACTTCCGATATTGCTTCTATGGTCCGTGACAGTGAGAAAGCTTCCGTAACGCTGACCATACAGCGGGAAAACGAAGAGAAAACCCGGGATGTCAAAGTGGAGATCCGGGATGTGGAGATCCAGACGGTTTCCCATGAGATGCTTTCCGGAGACACCGGCTATATCCGGATCTCCGAATTTTCTGAGGTGACCAGCGATCAGTATAAAAAAGCATTTGCAGATCTGAAGGATCAGGGAATGAAGAAGCTGGTTGTGGATCTCCGTGATAATCCGGGAGGCCTTCTTACTGCAGTCTGCGGCGTACTCCGCCAAATACTTCCGGAAGGACTGATCGTCTATACAGAGGACAAAAACGGAAAAAGGGAAGAGGAAACCTGCGACGGAAAAAATGAACTGGACATGCCGCTGGCTGTTCTGGTAAACGGAAACAGTGCCAGTGCATCGGAGATCTTTGCGGGGGCGGTAAAGGACTACGGGATTGGAACGATTGTAGGAACAACTACCTATGGGAAGGGCGTGGTGCAGACCATCCAGCCTCTTACCGATGGCAGTGCGGTAAAGATCACCATCGCAAAATATTTTACGCCAAAGGGCAATGATATCAACAAAAAAGGAATCACTCCGGATGTGGAAGCAGAGCTTTCCGGAGACATCACAGACTGGACAGAACTTACACATAAAGAAGACACGCAGCTTCAGACAGCCCTGAAAGAGATAGGACAGAGCTGACGCGTTCGGAGGGGAGAAAAAATGATAACTTTACAATTATTGCAGCAGATCATCGTATTTTTTCTGATGATGTCCTGTGGATTTACAGTGGTAAAATGCGGACTTATCGATGCAAAAAGCAGCAGGACACTTTCAGTCATCTGTATCTACATCATCATGCCCTGTGTAATGATCAATGCTTTTCAGATCGAATATTCCAGAAGCATCCGGAATGGCTTCCTTCTGGCAGTGGCAGCAGCCATCCTGATCCATATTTTTCTTCTGGTATTTGTACAGATCATCGGCAAGCCACTGAAATTAAGTGTGGTAGAAAAAGAATCCATCATCTATTCCAATTCCGGAAATCTGGTGATCCCTCTTGTAACGGTAGTTCTTGGTGAAAAATGGGTGATCTATGCCAGTGCTTTCCTGAGTGTGCAAATGATCCTGATGTGGACCCACGGACAGTCGCTGATGGAGGCGAAGGCCGGCATCAACTGGAAAAAAATCCTCTGCAACATCAATCTGATCGCTATTATCCTTGGAATCGTTCTGTTCTTCACGCAGATCAGACTGCCGGTGATCCTTGGAAACACCATGAGCCAGATTTCAGCCACCCTGGGACCTGTATGTATGATCATGCTTGGAATGACCATGACGGAGGTAAAATGGAAAGATATTTTCAGCCATTCCAGGATCTATCTGATCACGATCTTGAAAATGGTGGTGACGCCGCTGCTCATACTGTTGTTTTTGAAGTATCTGCCCTTGGCTTCAATGGTAAAGGATGGAAAAACCATTCTGCTTATCAGTCTGATGGCAGTGATCACACCGTCGGCAACAACGATTGTACAGCTGGCACAGCTCTACGATCAGGACCCGGTCTATGCCAGCACCATCAATGTAATGACAACGCTGGTAAGTATCATAACCATGCCACTGATGGTCATGTTGTATCTTGCCTGAGCATCTCAGGGAATCGTTACGGATAACTTTGTGTCAGGCAACATGCTTTGCGGAATATTATCTGGTTACTGTTCACTGGTAATATTCCGCGAGGTGTTTTTGTGAGCGAAGGTCACAGAAAACCCGAGACATACCGCGCGGATTTATGCGATTAGCATAAATCCTGTGCATCGCGAAGCGTGTTGCTGAGAACGGAGTGAACAGTAACATTACCTGTGAACAGTGATCGGAAATCCTGCCCTCATAATTGTAAAAACAAAATAAAAGTGATAGAATCAAATCATATGAGGGCAGAAGAACTATATCTGCTCATAGTGAAAAACATAGCACAGGATCATCAAAACAGGAGGATAGCATAAATGGAACGACATGCTTTTGCAATGAAAGTAAAAGAAGGAAAAATGAATGATTACCGTAAGACCTTAGGCGAGATCTGGCCGGAGCTTACTGCATATCTTGACCGTAACGGCATCCATAATTTCAGCATCTGGAATGCGGCAGACCTGATCTTCGGATATTACGAAAATGCAGACGGAGAGGTGATCTCTCCGGAAGAGGAGAAAGTAAAGGCAGCATTGACTGAAAAGATCGGAGATACCTTTACCTGGATCTCTACTCCTGGAAAAGACATGCGCCTGATGTATCATAATTTTGGTGTTGTGAGAGAAAACAAAGAGCTGATCCGCCACAGAATGTTCATGACAAAATTAAAAGACGGCTGTGAGGAAGAATATAAAGCCCGTCATGACGGACTTGTGGCGCAGAGAGGCGAAACAATAGATCCGGGCCCGGACAGCAACTTCAGCATCTGGAGTGCAGGCGGATATATTTTTGGATATGATGAGATCGACACAACCATGGAAGTGGAAGAAACACCGGAAGCAAGAGAGGCAACCATAGCATGGGAGACACGCCAGCTCGGGATCATGGACTGGATCACCAACGATGTGGACTGGATGACAAAAGAAGTACATCCGTCCAGTGTACGTCTTGCATGGCATAATTAAAAAATGGGAAAATAAAAAGGAAGGAGGCCGGGGCTTTGTTTGGAGGTAGCCCCGGCAGTATGAAAAAGAAAAAAGTGTTATCAAAGGTAGTACCCTTTGCACATCTAATAATATACTCATATTTTGTGGTCATTCTGTGACGTCATTCTGAAAAAAGTATGAACAAAAAGAAAAATAACTGAACTCAAATCTTAACAATTCTTAAACTTTCCATATTTAGTTGAAACCATACGCCCCGACTGTTATACTGTGACTAGCAGATGTTAGCAGGAGAAGAATATGTTTTATTCCTGATATCAATAAAATAATGAGGCGTGAATTTATGAAACGTTTTTGGAAATATGTAACAGGGATCGTACCTGCGTACGGGCTTTTTCCCCTTGTTTTTTCATTTGTATTTAACTGTCTTGTATATTCCGGTTCAAGGGCGATCGCAGGCGGTTGGTATCATCACAATATAGAAAGTAATCTTGATCTGCGGCTCCCATTTGTGCCGCAGTTTTTGATTATCTATTTTGGCTGTTATGTATTCTGGGCAGTGAATTATATCCTTGCGGCAAGGCAGGAGCGGGAACAGGTTTACCGTTTTTTACTGCGGATATTATATCCCGTTGTGTGTGTCTGATCATATTTCTGGCATATCCCACTACCAATACAAGACCGGTGATCGAAGGAAACGGAATCTGGGATCTGCTGGCCGGCTGGCTGTATTCCATTGATGCGGCAGATAACCTGTTTCCATCTATCCATTGTCTGGTAAGCTGGTTCTGTTTTCTGGGGATCAAGGATCAGAAAAGAATTCCAACATGGTATAAGGGGGTATCGTTTACACTGGCTGTGCTGGTTTTTCTGTCTACCATTTTTACCAAGCAGCATGTACTTGTGGATGTGGCAGGTGGTGTGATCCTGGCTCAGGTATGCTTTATTCTGGGACAGAAAACAAAACTCTGGCATATTTATGAACGGTTTGGAACTAAAATTGAAAAGAAGATCAACAGCTATACAGAAGGTGTCAAGTGATGAAGAGCAGAAAAAGATCATATTTAACGGAGTGTTCCTGGCAGTAGTTTTTGCCCTGACTATCTACGGCGTTTTTCATGGAGAAGACCTGTCTTCCATGATGGATGCCATACATAGGGCAGATAAACGGTGGCTGCTTCCGGGAATTGCACTGGTAGCATTTTTTATCTGGGGGGAATCCATCATTATCTGGTATATGATGCGTTCCAGCGGGATCCATCTGAAAAAAAGAACCTGCTTTCTGTTTTCGTCTGTAGGATTCTTTTTCAGCTGTATCACACCATCCGCCAGCGGCGGACAGCCCATGCAGATCTACTATATGAAAAAAGAGAAGATTTCCATTCCGGTGTCAACGGTGATCCTGATGATCGTGACGATTACCTATAAGCTGGTGCTTGTGGTGATCGGTATTGGGATCGCAATTTTCGGAAGAGGATTTCTTCACAAATATCTGGAAGGAATCCTGCCGGTGTTTTATCTGGGGCTGATGCTGAATATCTTCTGTGTCACTTTTATGACCATTCTGGTATTTCATCCGCTTTTGGCAAAAGCGATCCTGATGAAGGGCATGAAGCTTCTGGAACGGTTTCATCTGATGAGGAAAAAAGAGGGACGGCTGAAAAAACTGGAAGCTTCCATGGATACTTACCGAAATACTGCGGCATATCTGAAGAATAATCCGCTGGTGATCGTTAAAGTGATAGAGATCACTTTTATCCAGCGTATGGCACTGTTTGCAGTAACCTGGTTCGTATATCAGGCTTTTGGACTCCATGGAACCGGTTTCTTGGATATCCTTTTTCTCCAGGCAGTGATATCGGTATCTGTGGATATGCTGCCGCTTCCGGGAGGAATGGGGATCAGTGAGACTTTGTTTCTTACTATTTTCAGTCCGGTATTCGGTGGCCTGCTGCTTCCGGGAATGGTACTTAGCAGAGGGCTGGGATATTACGGAGAGCTGCTGATCAGTGCGGTGTTTACTGCGGTGGCTCAGCTCACTATCGGAAAAAAGGAATCCTGAAAAGATTTGATCGAATGCAGATCGCGGAGATCTGCTTGACCCAGATCAGGTAAGTCCCCTGTGGGACTGCGAATATAGCCTGACATGAAAAAGAAAAAAGAGGTGTGCAAATGATAGGATTTTATGATTACACGGTAATAATGACTTACATAAGCGTAGTTTCTTCCATGATCGGAATCTTCTGCGCTGTGACGGACCATATTTCAGCAGCGGTGTGCTGTCTTGCATTTTCCGGACTGTGCGATATGTTTGACGGAAAGATCGCAAGAACTAAGAAGAACAGAACGGAGGAAGAGAAATGCTTCGGGATCCAGATCGATTCCCTTGCAGATATCGTCTGTTTCGGGATCCTTCCCATTGTGCTGGGATTTAAGCTTGGAATGTGTCATATTTACGGAATAGCTATTCTTTTATTTTACGGTCTGGCAGGCCTGATCCGTCTGGCATACTTCAATGTTATGGAGGAAAAACGTCAGAATGAAACCTCCGAAAACCGAAAATATTATCAGGGACTTCCCATCACATCCATGTCTGTGGTCCTGCCGCTTCTGTTTGTGGTATCCCTGCTTTTTCCGGAGTATAAATGGTTTGTGGTGCTCCTTCATATCGCAATGCTGACGGTAGGACTTCTGTTTATCCTGGATTTTAAATTCCGTAAGCCCACCAACAGGGAGCTGGTGATCATTGTTGCGGTAGTTTCTGTGGCAGTCCTTCTTGTACTTTTCTACAACGAAGGATGGTGGAAGTTCAATTATCTCTATAAGCTTTCCATGGAGAGAGGTGGTAATCTATGATCCGGACAGCGGACAGAATGGGGCATATTACAGAGGAGGATTCCTTTCAGAACAACCTTCTGGAAAAAATCTACGGTTCTGTAGCCGGACGCATGCTGATACGTCCACTGGTCACTCCTGTTGTTTCCATTGCCATGGGAAAGCTTCTGGATTCCAGGCTGTCGGCAGCAGCGGTGAAACCCTTTATACGGTTCAATCATCTGGATATGAGTGATTATGAAAAGCGTAAATACATCTCTTACAATGATTTTTTCAAGCGGAAGATCCGGGAGGGTGCCCGCCATATTGATATGGAACCGGGACATTTTATCAGTCCCTGTGACTGCAGGGTGAGTGTGTATCCGGTAGATGAAAAAGCCCGTCTTCATATCAAACAGACCGAATATACCATAGATGAGCTTCTCAGGAATCCTTCTCTTGGAAAAAGATATCAGGGTGGCTATGTGTGGGTGCTTCGTCTCTGTGTTCAGGATTATCACAGATATATTTATCCGGACAATGCGGCGGAGTCCGGACGCATCAGGATCCCGGGGATCCTGCATACAGTCAACCCCGTGGCCAACGATGCCTATCCGATCTACAAGGAAAACAGCAGAGAGTATTCTCTTTTGAAAACAGAGAATTTCCGTACCGTGCTGATGATGGAGGTAGGTGCTCTTCTTGTCGGAAGGATCGAAAACCGGCCAGGGAAAGCATTTGTGAAACGGGGAGACGAAAAAGGAAATTTTGCTTTCGGAGGCTCCACCATTGTGCTGATCACCGAAAAAAATGCGGTAAAGCCGGATGAAGATATTTTAAACAATTCCCGTGAAGGAATTGAAACAAGAGTATTCATGGGAGAAAAGATCGGAGAATCCTTTTAGAGGGTTCTCCTTTTTTGCGGATAAAATTAAAAAAATGAAATTACGTTCACACACACAACACAAACCTGTGATATATTATGAGCAGTAGCAAAGCGGAATGGAAATATCCGCTTTAGAATGAATCGGAAGTAAAAGCTCAGCTTTTTGTAAAGAGGGATGATACAGAGCATTTCGGGCTGTCAGCAGCTGCCCGGAACAGCGACTGAGAAACGGAGGAAGATAGAATGGATGCATTAAAAATTCTTGTAGTAGATGACGAGAGCAGAATGAGAAAACTGGTAAAGGATTTTCTCACCAAAAAGAATTTCCAGGTACTGGAAGCAGGCGACGGTGAGGAGGCCATGGATATTTTTTATAAAGAAAAGGACATTGCGCTTCTGATCCTGGATGTGATGATGCCGAAGATGGATGGCTGGGAAGTATGTCGTGAGATCCGCAAAAATTCCAAGGTTCCCATCATTATGCTGACAGCAAGAGGAGATGAGCGTGATGAGCTTCTGGGATTTGAACTCGGGGTGGACGAATATATCTCCAAACCCTTCAGCCCCAAGATCCTTGTAGCACGTGTAGAAGCCATTCTTCGAAGAACGGGACAGAGCAACCCGGATGAGATACTTTCAGCAGGTGGGATTGTCATTGACAAGGCAGCGCATCAGGCAACGGTAGATGATAAACCGATGGATCTGAGCTTCAAGGAATTTGAGCTTCTGACTTATTTTCTGGAGAATGAGGGAATCGCTCTTTCCAGAGAAAAGATCCTGAATTCTGTGTGGAATTATGATTATTTCGGAGATGCCAGAA
The DNA here is from genome assembly GCF_000209835.1 of Ruminococcus sp. SR1/5. Taxonomy (NCBI): domain Bacteria; kingdom Bacillati; phylum Bacillota; class Clostridia; order Eubacteriales; family Oscillospiraceae; genus Ruminococcus; species Ruminococcus sp. SR1/5. Next base: position 2,949,439 of record NC_021014.1, read on the forward strand.
CCATTGATACTCATGTCAAAAAACTGAGAAGTAAAATGGGCGATAAGGGCGAGTATATCAAGACAGTCTGGGGGATGGGCTATAAGTTTGAGGTAGGAGAATGAAAAAACGAAGGAAAAATAAAAAGATCCACAGTCTCCGCCATCAGATCACAGCATACTTTATCGGTCTGCTGTTTTTATCCATTCTGACTATTACCGTGATCAACGGAGCCTTTCTTGAAAAATATTATGTGACAAAAAAGATCGATGTACTTCTGAATCTCCGAACAACTCTGGAAAATACAGATATTGACAAGATGATGAACAGCAACAGCTCGAAAGGTATGGAGAGTATTCCCGATGAGATCCAGAGAGCCTGCTCCAGAAACAATCTTTCCTGGGTTATCATTGACAGCAGCAATACCAGCTGGCTTTCCTGGGGCGAAAATGAAAAAATGCTTCAGAGCAAGCTGTTCGGATATGTCTATGATCTGGATGAGGACGGAGATAAGAGCCGGACCTTGAAGCAGGGTGACAATTATACCATCCAGCAGTCGCATGACCGTTTTGCGGGAATGGATTATGTGGAATGCTGGGGACAGCTGGATGAGGAACATTATTTTATCATAAGGACACCCCTTGAGAGCATCCGGGAGAGCGCTGATATTTCCAATAAGTTTTACTTTGCGGTAGGTCTGATGATCATAATCTTAAGTGGTCTGGTCATTATGGTCGTGACCAGGAGGATCACCCGTCCCATCAGTGAGCTTACGGAACTTTCCAGAAAAATGTCAGATCTGGATTTTGAGGCAAAATACGAGAGCAAGGTCGGCAATGAGATCGATGTTCTGGGAGATAATTTCAACCGGATGTCCTCACAGCTGGAGACTACCATCAGTGAACTGAAATCTGCAAATAATGAACTGCAGCGTGACATTGAGGACAAGATCAAGATCGACAAGATGCGAAAGGAATTTCTGGATAACGTATCCCATGAACTGAAAACTCCCATAGCCCTGATCCAGGGCTATGCAGAAGGCTTAAAAGAAAATATTTCTGATGATCCTGAGAGCAGAGAGTTTTATTGCGATGTCATTATGGATGAAGCCTCCAAGATGAATAAACTGGTAAAAAATCTTCTAACACTGAATCAGCTGGAATCCGGCAAAGATGCAGTTGTAATGGAGCGGTTTGATATCGTATCCCTGATTCGCGGCGTGCTTCAGACCATGAATATCATGATCGGGCAGAAGGATGCAAAAGTGATCTTTGAGGCGGAGAAGCCGGTTTATGTATGGGCCGATGAGTTTAAGATCGAAGAGGTTGTGACAAACTATGTAAGCAATGCCCTGAACCATCTGGAGGGAGAGAAAGAAATCGAGATCAAGCTGCAGGATGAGGGTAACCGTGTGAAGATCAGTGTGTTTAACACAGGGACTCCGATCCCTGAGGCAGATGTACCGAATCTCTGGAATAAATTTTATAAAGTTGATAAAGCGAGAACCAGGGAATACGGCGGAAGCGGTATCGGTTTATCCATTGTAAAGGCCATCATGGAAAGCATGAACCAGGAATATGGCGTGCAGAACTTTGATAATGGCGTGGAATTCTGGTTTACACTGGACCGGAAATAATAAAACTTTACCGTGATAATGTGAAAAAATGGGCGGCAGCAGAGAAAAGTCTTTGCAACCGCCTGTTTTTGCGTTATACTAAAGCAATGTAAATCGAAGGTGAGAGAGGAATATCGAGATACAAAAGAGCAGGAGGAAGCATTATTATGATAGGAATCATTGACTATGATGCAGGAAACATCAAAAGTGTGGAAAAAGCACTTCAGTATCTGGGACAGGAGACTGTCGTCTCAAGAGATCCCCAGGTGCTTCTGAAAGCAGATAAAGTAATCCTTCCGGGGGTTGGAAGCTTTGGGGATGCTATGGAAAATCTCAAAAAATACGGACTTGTTCCGGTAATACATGAGATCGTGGAAAAGGGAACGTCCTTTCTTGGGATATGCCTGGGACTGCAGCTGCTTTTTGAGAGCAGTGATGAGACACCGGGAGTGGAAGGTCTTGGAATCCTGAAGGGGAAAATCCTGCGCATCCCGCCAAGTCCGGGACTGAAGATCCCGCATATGGGCTGGAATTCCCTGCATATTCAGAACAGCGGAAGATTATTTAAAGGTATTCCGGAAAACACATACGTTTACTTTGTACATTCCTATTATCTTCAGGCAGAGGAGGAAGAGATCGTGAAAGCGACCACTCAGTACAGCACATGCATCCATGCGTCTGTGGAGAAGGGAAATGTATTTGCGTGTCAGTTCCATCCGGAAAAAAGCAGCCGGTGGGGCTTGAAGATCCTTGAGAATTTTGCGGCACTTGCGTCAGGCACCGGAAAGGAGGCATAATCATGTTTACAAAAAGAATCATTCCATGTCTGGATGTAAATAAAGGACGTGTAGTAAAAGGCGTGAATTTTGTTGATCTTAAGGATGCCGGAGATCCGGTGGAAATTGCCAAAGCTTACGATGCAGCCGGTGCGGACGAGCTTGTTTTTCTTGATATTACTGCCTCCTGCGAGGAGCGTGATACCGTGGTGGATATGGTAAGAGCTGTTGCTGCCAACGTATTTATCCCGTTTACCGTAGGCGGAGGGATCCGTACCGTAGATGATTTCCGGAAGCTTCTCCGTGAAGGTGCAGATAAGATTTCTGTAAATTCCGCAGCTATCGACCGTCCGGAGCTGATCCATGAGGCCGCACAGAAATTCGGAAGCCAGTGTGTAGTAGTTGCCATTGATGCCAAGAGAAGACAGGATGGCGGCTGGAATATCTACAAACATGGCGGAAGACTGGATACCGGTATTGATGCTCTTGAATGGGCAAAGAAGGTGGAAGAACTTGGCGCAGGTGAGATCCTTCTTACCAGTATGGACTGTGACGGAACCAAGGCCGGGTATGATATTGAACTTACAAGAGCCGTTGCAGATGCGGTTTCCATCCCGGTGATCGCCTCCGGTGGTGCCGGAACCCTGGAGCATTTTTATGATGCACTGACAAAAGGCGGAGCAGATGCGGCACTGGCAGCATCTCTGTTCCACTACAAAGAGCTGGAGATCCGGGAAGTGAAGGATTACCTTGCGGAAAAAGGAATTTCCGTGAGAAGATAAGTTGGATGAGAGGTGATAGATATGGCTCCTATAGCAGGAGACTGGCAGGAGGCACTGAAAGGTGAGTTTCATCAGCCCTACTATGCCAAACTTTATAAAACCGTGATGACAGAATACAGAACAAGAAAGATTTTTCCGCCGCCGGAAGATATGTTCAATGCGTTTCATTTTACGCCTCTGCATCAGGTAAAGGTTGTGATCCTGGGACAGGATCCCTATCACAATGACGGACAGGCTCATGGGCTTTGCTTTTCCGTAAAAAAGGTGTGGAAACACCGCCATCTCTAGTGAATATTTATAAGGAACTTGAGGATGATATGGGATGTTATATCCCAAACAACGGTAATCTGGAAAAATGGGCAAAGCAGGGCGTGCTTCTTTTGAACACAGTGCTGACTGTACGTGCACATCAGGCCAATTCCCACAGAGGGATCGGCTGGGAACAGTTTACCGATGCGGCCATCCGGATCCTGGACCAGGAGGATCGCCCGATCGTGTTTCTTCTCTGGGGGCGGCCTGCTCAGATGAAGGCATCCATGCTTCATAATCCGAAGCATCTGATCCTGGAAGCACCACATCCAAGTCCCCTTTCTGCCTACCGGGGATTTTTCGGATGCAAGCATTTCAGCAAGGCTAATGAATTTTTGAAAGCCAATGGGGTAGAACCTGTTGACTGGCAGATTGAGAATATTTAAGTTAGGGAAAGTAAAATGGGTAAAAAAATGATAACACACTTGTGAAAAACGCATCTTTTCTTATGGTTGCGGCGCTGATCTCCAAGATCATCGGAATGCTGTACAAGAGTCCGCTTTCAACTACACTGGGAAGTCAGAGCTTTGCACTTTTCCAGTTTGCACAGAATGTATATTTTATTCTGCTGATGATCGCGTCCTTCAGTATTCCTCAGGCTGTATCCAAGATCATGGCGGAGAAGATCGCTTTTCACAGATATAAGGATGCACAGAAGGTATTTTACGGTGCACTGATCTATGCGGCAGTTGCCGGCGGTATCGTGGCGCTGATCTGTGTATTTGGTGCAGGAATCCTGGTTCCGGACAGTATGGCTAACGCCCGTCTGGCACTGCAGATGCTTGCGCCCACAATTTTCATGTCCGGTCTCTGCGGTGTATTCCGTGGATATTTCCAGGCATACCGCAATATGATGCCTACATCGATCTCGCAGATCATTGAGCAGATCTTTGTGGCAACCTTTGCGCTTCTGATGTCACATGTATTTATCCAGCATTTTTCCGCAACAGGAGATATGGATCTGGTCCATCGCTGGGGTGCGGCAGGTGCTACCATGGGTACCGGAGCAGGTGTGGCTTCTGCGCTGATCTTTATGCTGATCGTTTATGGGGTAAACCGTAAGATCATCCGGAAAAGGATCGTCAATGACCGCCATTCTGTAAATGAGAGTATGGGTCATGTAATGAGTAATATCGTGCTCATCATCATGCCGATCATTCTCAGTGCTTTTATTTATAATGTAAACGGATATATCAACAGCTATATGTATTCCGGTATCATGGATATCAAGGGTGCTGCCAAGGACGTGATCCAGACCTTGTATTCTGAGTACGGATATTATATGACGCTGATCAATATCCCGCTTACCCTGGCAAGTACAGCACCGACATCTATGATCCCTGAGGTTTCTGCGCATTATGCAATGCACGATATTGAAGGTGCAAATATGAAGACAGACCGTGCCACATGGATCAGTATGCTGATCTCCATTCCGGCGGCAGTAGGTCTTGCAGTTCTCTCCGGACCGATCACGAGACTGATCTTCCCGGGAACCAATGGCGTAGGCGGACAGCTTCTGATCCTGGGAGGAATCACCATTATCCTGAATGGCAACTCCAATATCACCAACGGTGTACTTCAGGGAATCGGCAAGCCGAAGCTCCCGATGATCCATGCAGCCATTGCACTGGTGGCAGATGTGATAGCCATGGCCCTGCTTCTGGTATTTACCAATCTTGGTGTTTATACCATTGTCATTGCCCAGATCGTTTATGCAGTTGTGATGTGTCTTCTCAATGATCGTTCCATCAAGAAATATATGGGCTATAAGAATCCGTGGAGAAGTGCTTATTTAAGCCCGTTCCTGGCATCTATCCCGATGGGAGTCGTTGCGGGAGTGGTGTATTACGGCCTGTATGCACTGATCCATTCCAATGTGATCTGCCTTGGTATTTCTGTGATCCTGGCAGCAGTTGTATACTTTATTGTATATCTGTTTGTAAGCAAGCCCGGTGAAGAAGAACTGGGTATGATGCCTGGTGGAAGATATATGAAGAAACTGGCGAGAATGATGAAGATCATCTGATCTGTAAGTCCGATCAGTAAACGGCAATACAGTTATTCGGTGCAGAACTTAAAGTGAACACAGCTAGCATAGAAAAAAATACTCACAGATTTGTTCCGGCAGATTTCCAGCCGGAGGATCTGTGAGTATTTTTTATTGTATCAGGTCTCTGGAAATACAGGCTTTTGAAGAATGGATTCCTTTTAGACTTTTTTCTGTGAAAACAGTCTTATGATCTCCAAAGTAATGTTCACAGCGGCATCCATTCCTTCTGCTGTAATATGCTCATAAGGCCCGTGATAGGCATGTCCGCCGGTTCCGAGATTCGGGCAGGGCAGTCCCATAAAGCTTAACTGTGCACCGTCTGTGCCGCCGCGGATAGGCAGGATCAGCGGTGTGACATCGCAGCTGTGGCAGGCTTCCTCTGCCAGAGATATCAGCCATGGGCAGGTATCGATGATTTCTTTCATATTGCGGTACTGCTGGGTGATGGTAAGAGTTACGGTACCTTCCCCCCATTTTTCATTGAGGATCTCCGTGATATGTGTGAGCGTTTTCTGACGGATCTCAAAAGAAGCGGCATCGTGATCCCGGACAATATACTGAAGCTCAGCCTGGGAAACATCTCCTTTCATGGAACACAGATGGAAAAATCCTTCGTAATCATCTGTATTCCTGGGAGTATCTGCCGCCGGAAGCATGGAGTTAAATTCCATGGCAACGAGGGCTGCGTTGATCATGGTATTTTTGGAAGAACCGGGATGTACATTAACGCCCTGGAAGGTTACTTTTGCACTGCAGGCGTTAAAGTTTTCGTACTGGATCTCGCCTTCCGTATCACCGTCTAGGGTATATGCATAATCCGCACCGAATTTTTTTACATCAAAGTGTGCCGGTCCCATGCCGATCTCTTCATCCGGAGTAAAAGCAACGCAGAGAGGTCCGTGAGGTATTTTTTCCGTAAGGATATGCTCCAGCGCAGTGAGGATCTCTGCAATGCCGGCCTTGTCGTCTGCGCCCAGGATCGTGGTTCCGTCTGAGGTGATCAGGGTACGCCCGGCAAGTGAAGCAAGATGGGGGAACATTTCCGGGGAAAGAGTTCTGCCGCTTGTGCCGAGAGGGAGCTCTTTTCCATCGTAATCTTCTGTGACCACCGGTGTGACTGCATGGTCGCAGAAATCGGAAACCGTATCCATATGAGCGATAAAGCCCAGTGCTTTGCAGTGCTCCAGACCTTCTGTAGCAGGAAGATGTGCATAAACGTAACAGTGTTCATCCAGAGATACATCAGAGATCCCAAGGCCTTTCAGTTCCTCCACAAGAAGCCGGGCCAGGTCAAACTGGCACTGGGAAGAGGGGGAAGAAGAGCTTTCTTCATTGCTGGGGGTGGATATTTTTACATAGGATAGAAGTCGTTGGTATGCTTTCATAGAAGAATATTCCTTTCTGAAAAATTCCTTCCGGAACAGACGACAGCTGTATTTATGGAATCCGCCTGTTTTTCCGGAGATAATAACAGTATACCACACAGTATCCGTATATTTTCAGAAAAAATATCCCACGATGTGAAAACCTGTGCTATAATCTGTGAGATAATAAAAAACAGGAGGATTTGAGAGTGGAAAAAAGAATCATACAGGTCGAAGAAAAAGTACCTGCAAAGATGCTGATACCGTTAAGTATCCAGCATATGTTCGCCATGTTCGGAGCATCCGTACTGGTGCCATTCCTTTTTGGTATCAGTCCGGCTATTGTGCTTCTGATGAATGGTGTGGGAACACTCCTTTTTATTTTCATCACAAAAGGAAAGGCACCGGCTTATTTGGGCTCCAGTTTTGCCTTCCTTTCACCGGCTCTTCTGGTGATCAGCAAGTATGGATATGAGTATGCCCTTGGTGGGTTCGTTGTTCTGGGTATTGCTGGTATGTGCGTGGCATTGATCGTCCGCCAGTGCGGAACAGATTGGATCGATATCGTGCTTCCTACAGCGGCAATGGGACCGGTAGTGGCACTGATCGGTCTGGAACTTGCGGGAAATGCAGCAAGTACGGCAGGACTTCTGGACGAGAAGGTAGATCCGAAGAATGTGATCGTATTTCTGGTCACACTTGGAGTTGCGGTATTCGGGCAGATCCTGTTCCGGGGCTTCCTTTCTGTTATTCCGATCCTGATCGCGATCATTGTGGGATATGTGGCAGCAGGTGCATGCGGGCTTCTGGATTTTACACAGGTAAGGGAAGCGGCATTTTTGGCTCTTCCCAACTTTACATCTCCGAAATTTAATTTTGAGGCCATTATGACGATCTTTCCGGCATTGCTTCTGGTAACCTCCGAGCATATCGGCCATCAGATCGTAACTGGAAAGATCGTTGGAAGAAATCTTCTGAAAGATCCGGGTCTCCACAGATCCCTGTTTGCGGATTTCTTCTCTACCACAGTTTCCGGATGCCTTGGTTCTGTGCCGACAACTACTTACGGTGAGAACATCGGTGTCATGGCAGTGACAAAGGTTTACAGTGTACAGGTGATCGGTGGTGCGGCAGTGCTTTCTATCTGCTGTTCCTTCCTTGGTAAACTGGCAGCCCTGATCAGTACCATTCCCGGTCCGGTGATCGGTGGGATTTCTTTCCTTCTTTACGGAATGATCGGAACCTCCGGCCTTCGTATGCTGGTTGACAATCACGTGGATTACAGCAAGTCCAGAAATCTGACGCTGACAAGCGTTGTCTTTGTTGTAGGTCTTTCCGGAATTGCCCTGAAGCTTGGAAATGTTGAGCTTACCGGTATGGTGCTGGCATGTGTGGTTGCCATGGCATTAAGCCTTGTATTCTATATTTTGGACAAACTGAAGCTGACCAACGATCAGTGACAGGAAATATATTGCATAAAAAGCAGATGAAGAGGGAAATCTTTTTATCTGCTTTTTTGCGTTCAGAGAGGAAAAAGAAATCATGTATGGGAAGCCTTTTGTCGGATTTTCAGAGATCCTGTCAACAAAAAAACAAAGGGATTTTCAAGTATCTTATTGACAATCATTCCGTTTTATAATACTATGTAATACAGAAAACACGAACAAAGGTTCGAATTAAAGGAAACCTGATTAGAAAGAGAATAAAGAATAGGAGATTACATAATGATCAGTGAAGAGAAGCAGAAGGCGCTGGAAGCGGCTCTTGGAAATATTGAGAAACAGTTCGGTAAAGGCTCTGTCATGAAGCTTGGAGATTCCAGTTCCCATATGCAGGTGGAGGCAGTTCCCACAGGATGCTTAAGCCTGGATATCGCCCTTGGTGTAGGTGGTGTTCCTAAGGGACGTATCGTGGAAATCTACGGACCGGAGTCCAGTGGTAAGACAACGGTAGCCTTACATATGGTCGCTGAAGTGCAGAAGAGAGGCGGAATCGCAGGATTTATCGATGCGGAGCATGCTCTTGATCCTGTTTATGCCAAGAGTATAGGTGTTGATATCGACAACCTTTATATTTCACAGCCGGATAACGGAGAGCAGGCGCTGGAGATCACAGAGACTATGGTACGTTCCGGTGCTGTGGATATCGTGATCGTGGACTCTGTTGCAGCCCTGGTCCCCAAGGCTGAGATCGAAGGAGATATGGGAGACAGCCATGTAGGTCTGCAGGCCCGTCTGATGTCACAGGCACTCCGTAAACTGACGGCTGTTATCAGCAAGTCCAACTGCGTGGTGATCTTTATCAACCAGCTTCGTGAAAAGGTTGGAGTGATGTTTGGCAATCCGGAAACTACAACCGGTGGACGTGCGCTGAAATTCTATGCATCTGTCCGTATGGATGTACGCCGTGTGGAAACATTGAAGCAGGGTGGTGAGATGGTCGGAAACCACACCCGTGTGAAAGTAGTTAAGAACAAGGTGGCTCCGCCATTTAAGCAGGCAGAGTTTGATATCATGTTCGGAACCGGTATTTCCAGAGAGGGAGATATCCTGGATCTGGCTGCAGAATGCTCCATCGTAAACAAGAGCGGAGCCTGGTATGCATATGAAGGGGATAAGATCGGACAGGGACGTGAGAATGCCAAATTATTCCTGCGAGAGCATCCGGAGATCCGCGATGAGATCGAGAAGAAGGTTCGTGTACATTATCATCTGGATCCGGCAGATGAGACAGCAGAAGCAGCAGTACAGGCAGAAGATACAGAGAAGGAAGAGTAATCCATGCTGGATCTGGAAGAACAAAACCGTGCAAGAAAGAAAGCCATGCGGCTTCTGGAACATATGGACCGCACAGAGAAAGGCCTGACGGATAAACTCCGTCAGGCTGAATTTTCACCGGAGGCAGTAGAAGATGCCATTGCTTATGTGAAGTCCTATGGGTATATCAACGATGCCCGTTATGCCAGAACCTATATCTCCTTCCGCATGGAAACCAGGAGCCGTCAGAAGATCCTCTCGGAACTTCAGTTAAAGGGTGTGGACCGTCAGACTGCCCTGGATGCCTGGAATGAGATGGAAGAGCTTATGGAACCGGACGAGCGGGAGGTATTACGCAGGACGATCGAGAAGAAATATGCGCCGGACACAGAGCTTGATGAAGGACAGATGCGAAGGCTGTATGGATATCTGGCCAGACGAGCGTTCCGGTATGAGGATATTTCCCATACCCTGGAAGAAATGAACATCCGGGTGAACCGTGATATGGAATGACTCTGCGGAGAAAAAGAGCCAGTTTATATATGCTAACCAAAATCTGCTTTTTCATGAGAAAAACTTGACATAAATGTGAAAAACAGCTAAACTTGTATTGTTGTATTTGTACAATGAAAACTAAATAAGGAGGTGCTCCTGTGGCAGGCACAATTATCGGTGTTATTGTCGCTGTGGTAGTCACGCTACTTATTGCAGTTCCTGTTACTTGCAAGGTTGCTGTTGACAAGAAAGTACGCAAGGATGCGGAAATCATAGGTACAGCAGAGGATAAGGCAAGGAATATTCTTGATGAAGCATTGAAAGCAGCAGAGACCAAGAAACGTGAAACTTTACTTGAAGTAAAGGAAGAATCTCTGCGAACTAAAAATGAACTGGAAAGGGAAACCAAGGAACGGAGAAACGAGCTGCAGAGATACGAGAAGCGAGTTTTGTCAAAAGAGGAATCTGTTGACAAAAAAGCCAATGCAGTGGAGAAGCGTGAGCTGGAATGTACAGCGAAATTTAACGAGTTACAAGAAAAAGAAAAACGAGTAAATGAACTTGAGGAAAAAGGAGTACAGGAACTGGAACGAGTTTCAGGTCTTACCTCCGAACAGGCAAAAGAAGAATTACTGAAATCTGTAGAAGATGACGTAAAGGTGGATGTTGCAAGACTCTATAAAGAGCTTGAGAACAGAGCCAAGGAAGATGCCAATAAGAAAGCCAGGGAATATGTAGTCAATGCCATTCAGAAATGTGCAGTGGATCATGTTTCCGAGACAACGATTTCTGTGGTACAGCTTCCAAGTGATGAAATGAAGGGAAGGATCATCGGTCGTGAAGGCCGTAACATCCGTACACTTGAGACACTTACCGGTGTGGATCTGATCATTGATGATACACCGGAGGCAGTGGTACTCTCCGCATTTGATCCGATCAGGAGAGAGATCGCCAGAGTGGCTCTTGAGAAACTGATCGTGGATGGACGTATCCATCCGGCAAGAATTGAAGAGATGGTAGAGAAAGCCCAGAAAGAAGTGGAAGCACAGATCCGGGAAGACGGTGAGAATGCTGCCATGGATGTAGGGGTACATGGAATCCATCCGGAACTTCTGAAGCTTCTTGGACGTATGAAATTCCGTTCAAGCTATGGACAGAATGCTCTGAGACATTCAATTGAGGTTGCACAGCTTTCCGGACTTCTTGCAGGAGAAGTTGGTGTGGATGTGCGTATGGCCAAGCGTGCCGGACTTCTTCATGACATTGGTAAATCCATTGACCATGAGGTAGAAGGTTCTCATATTCAGATCGGTGTGGATCTCTGCAAGAAATACAAGGAGTCCCCGATCGTTATCAACACGGTTGCGTCTCATCATGGTGATGTGGAGCCGGAATCTCTGATCGCGTGTATTGTACAGGCTGCTGATGCAATTTCCGCAGCAAGACCTGGAGCAAGACGTGAGACCCTGGAAACCTATACCAATCGTCTGAAACAGCTTGAGGATATCACCAATGAATTCAAGGGTGTAGAGAAATCTTTTGCTATTCAGGCAGGAAGAGAAATTCGTGTTATGGTCGTGCCGGATCATGTAAGTGATGCAGATATGGTTCTCCTTGCAAGAGATATTGCAAAGCAGATCGAGGCAGAGCTTGAGTATCCTGGACAGATCAAAGTTAATGTGATCCGTGAAAGCAGAGCGGTTGACTACGCAAAATAAGCTTTCAATGGAAGAAAGTTCTGGAAATACCAAAGGCCGGACAGCTTTTTAGCTGGCCGGCCTTTTTTTGTCATGCGGAAAAACGGTCATATTACTGGAAAAACAGGCGTAAACTGGTACAGGGTGAGTAAATGGAGAGTAAGACAGAGAACCGGAAGTGGAAAAATGCCGGACGTTTTCCGGCGGAGCTTCTTTTTATGACCGGAGTTTTTGCGGGAAATGTGTTGCCGAATCTGATCTGGAAAATGGAGTGGAAGCAGAAAACCCTGGCTTCTTTTTATCTGATCCGCAGCTTTGCAGGAAAAGATATTTCCGGCGGAGCTTATTTCCTGGAAGTGCTGCGACGAAGAGGAGGTTTTTTCTTCTGTTGTTTTTATGCGGATTTACAATATTCGGAGTGCCTTTGACGGTCGCATATATGCTGTTTTTGGGAATGGAGACAGGAATGATCCTGGCATTATCGGTTCTGGAATTTGGTATTTATGGCGGTGTGGCCGGCGCTGGACTTCTGATGCCGCAGTATCTGGTCTATATTCCGGCGTATTTTTATCTTGCAGGTATCGTATACAGACAATCGTATGGGATCTGGAAAAATTATGGACTTGTGCCGCAGAAAACAGGGGCTTATTTTCGGCAGGGGATCACAGTTTTTCTGCTGTATACAGGAGGAATCCTCGCAGAAAGTTTTCTGAATCCCTGGATCGTAGAAAAAGTTATAAAGGGCCTGAAATTTTTTTGAGGAAAATTTCCACAATATCTAGTGATGGTTTCCATAAAATCTGCGATATTTGGTGGTTTGTGCCGGAAAGTGTTGAAATTGTGCGGTTTTACGATGAAAAACTGTTTGATTTTATGTAAAATTCACAGTATAATTCAGTCATAAACGAGTATGATTTTAGAGAAACGGGATGCAGAGAAATGGATATAGAGATACGGGAATTTATTACATATTTACATAATAGAAAAAGGACGTCACATAATACAGAAGTATCTTACCAGAGAGACCTGAAGAAGATGGCAGTGTATTTTGCAGATCGTGGGATCTATGATATCCGAGATGTAGGAGAACTGGAGCTGGAAGGCTATCTCAGCTATATGGAGAGAGGACAGTTCGCTTCCTCAACGATCTCCAGAAATGTAGCATCTATCCGTGCCTTGTTTCAGTATCTTTATCAGGAGAACAGGATCGAGAGGGATCCGTCTCTGGAACTGAAGCCGCCCAAGGTTGAGAAGCGGATGCCGGAGATCCTTACTGTGGATGAGGTAGACCGCCTTTTGAAACAGCCGGATCTGAATACACCGAAGGGAATCCGGGACAGTGCCATGCTGGAGCTTTTGTATGCTACAGGAATGCGTGTCAGTGAACTTTTGCGGCTGAATCTGGAGGATCTCAATCTGCGGCTTGGTTATGTAGTCTGTCACGATGAGGATAAGGAACGGGTGATCCCGATAGGAAATGTATGCAAAACAGCCATGGAGAAATATCTGAAGGAAGCCCGTGGAAAATTTGTGAAAGAAAATGAGACGGAGAGTCTTTTTACCAACTGTTCAGGAAAATCCATGAGCAGACAGGGCTTCTGGAAGGTTCTGAAGGGATATGCAGAGGAAGCCGGGATCCAGCATGATATCACGCCGCATACACTGAGACATTCTTTTGCCGCACATATGCTGCAGAATGGAGCGGACGTGAAGAGTGTGCAGGAAATGCTTGGACATTCGGATATTTCCACCACACAGGTCTATCTGAACTTTGGCGTTGCGAAAATGCGAGACGTATATATGAAAGCACATCCGAGGCATTGATCTGTAAGAAATAATATAAAAAACGCGTGCAAAAAAGAACCGGCAGCTTCCAAAATGGAAGAATGCCGGTTCTTTTTTTGAACATAAAGTGTAAAAGGATCACAAATATCCGTTTCCTGAACTGCAGATCAGACAGATCTTAGCAATTTTCAGCAATCGTGTAAAGCAGCTTCTCAGACTCATCCCAACCAAGGCAGGCATCTGTGATGGATTTTCCGTAGATGTGATCTCCACCGATCTTCTGGTTGCCTGGCTCGATATAGCTCTCGATCATGAGACCCTTTACCATGGAGTGAAGCTCAGGATCTACCTGACGGCTGTGAAGAACCTCACTTGCGATACGAACCTGCTGCTCGTAATGCTTGTTGGAGTTGGAGTGGTTGGTATCCACGATCACTGCCGGGTTGGCAAGGTTCTTTGCATGGTATTTGTCATAGAGAAGACGAAGATCCTCGTAATGGTAGTTTGGGATTGCTTCCCCATGCTTGTTTACCGCACCGCGAAGGATTGCGTGAGAGAGTGGGTTGCCGGTGGTCTCAACCTCCCAGCTTCTGTAAATAAAACGATGAGCGCCCTGTGCTGCAACAATGGAGTTCAGCATAACGCTGTAGTCACCACTGGTAGGGTTCTTCATACCAGCCGGAACATCCATGCCGCTGACAGTCAGTCTGTGCTGCTGATCTTCAACAGAACGTGCGCCTACAGCAACGTAGGAAAGCAGATCAGAGAGATAACGGTAGTTCTCCGGGTAAAGCATCTCATCTGCACAGGTGAAGCCACTTTCGCGGATAGCACGCATGTGCATCTTGCGGATCGCGATCAGTCCGGCAAGAAGGTTCGGTTTTTTCTCAGGATCCGGCTGATGGACCATTCCCTTGTATCCTTCACCGGTCGTACGTGGTTTGTTTGTGTAAACACGCGGGATGATCAGGACTTTATCCTCGATCTTTTCCTGAACTTTGCGAAGTCTTAAAAGATAATCGCATACGGCATCTTCGTTATCTGCAGAACATGGTCCGATGATAGCGAGGAATTTATCGGATTTTCCGGTGAAAACGTCGCGAATCTCAGCATCGCGTTTCTCCTTGAGCGCCTGAAGTTCAGCATCGAGCGGATACTGATTGCGGATTTCCTCAGGAGTTGGCAGTTTTTTTATGAATTCAAAACTCATAGTACTTTATTCCTCCATAACTATAGACATTTCGATTATTTATTATAAACGATTATTGGCCGATTGTCGATAGGGAAATTTTAGCGCTTTCACGTGTAGAAGAGTAAGCAGCAGCTCACCCAGAAAAATTCCGTAAAAATAGCCTCGGATCCCTGTTGCCGGAATTATAAAAACAACGGAGAAAATACGGATGAGAATGCCGGCAATACTGTGGATCAGACAGAGCCCCGGTTTTCCAAGTCCCTGCAGGATGCTGGTGAGCATGGTGTTTGTATAAAGAAAAGGACAGATAAAAGACAGATACCGTATGTAGGTTCCGGCAGTCTGGCTGTGAAAAAGCAATGTTCCGAGGAATGGGCCAAAAAGAAAGAATCCGCTTCCGCATAGAAATCCCAGGAACATGCACAGAAAAAAGGTCTGATCTGTGACACGGCGGATCTGCTTCTGCTCTCCCAGTGCATCAAGCTGTGCGATGGAAGGCATCAGCATCACAGCGGCGGAAGAGGTAAGTGTGGAAGGAAACAGGAGCAGGGGCAGTGCCATTCCTGTAAAGATCCCATAGATCTTCAGTGAGTCTGAGGCTGTCATGCCGGAACGCAGAAGCATCTGTGGGATCAGGACCGCTTCTATGCTGCCGAGAAGTGTCAGAAGGATCCTGTTCAGGGAAATGGGAAAAGACAGTGTGAAAAGGTCCTTTATCAGCGGAAAGATCCTGACGGGAGTCTTTTCGTGTACAGGGTGATTTCCGAAATGAAAGGAAACTACCAGCAGCGACACCAGCGAAGCGGCAGTCTCTCCGGCAAGGGAACCTCCCGCTGCGATCAATGCAGTGATCGGACGTCCTTCGGAAAGAAAGATCAGATACAGGATATAGGTAGTGCCGATCCGTGCAGACTGCTCCGAAAGCTGCACGGCTGCCGGAACAGAGGCTTTTTTCCGGGCATAATAATAGCTGTCAATGCAGGAATGAATGGCACAGAGAGGAATACTGACAGCTGTTATGCGAAGAAGACCGGCAGTCTGCGGTGTTTTCAGAATTGCGGAAGCAAAAAAATATGCGTGCTGAAAAAGCAGAAAACCGGCTGCAGCAGAAAAAAAGACAGCCATAAGTGTTCCTGTGACCAGCGAAAAACGTGCCTCCTTTTTCTCCTGAAGGGCAAGTCTGGACGCGATTAGGCGTGAAAGGGCAGACTGGATCCCTGTATAGGATAAAGCGGCCATAAGTCCCTGGAGAGGAAGAACCAGCTGATACAAACCAAGACCTTCCGCACCAATGGCATGGGAGAGGAATATTCTATAAAAGAAACCTGCGATACGGCTGATAAGGCCTGTGCAGGCAAGAATCAGGGTTCCTTTGAGAAATATTTTTTTGACATGGATAACCTTGAGTCTTTTTTGTCAGTATATGAAGAAGTTAGTCTTGACAGAACCATATGTTTCTGATAGAGTAAACATGAAATCCGAGGAAAACACTGGGAATTGAAAAAGAGGTGAGCGGATGAAACTGTCAACAAGAGCAAAATACGGACTTAAGGCTTTGATAGACCTTGGTCTTTACAGTGAAAAAGAAGCGGTCTCGCTTCAGAGTATTGCGGGCCGTCAGAATATATCAGTCAGCTATCTGGAGCAGCTGATGGCACTTTTGAAGAAAGCGGGCCTTGTGAAGAGTGTCCGCGGCGCAGCCGGAGGATACTTTCTTGGAAGACCGGCAGAAGAGATTTCAGTGGGAGATATCCTTCGTGTCCTGGAGGGTGGCCTGGAGGCTGCAACATGTCCGGGAACAGAAGGTGACGGTGGCTGCCAGGGTTCTGATCTCTGCGTGGCTAAATTAGTGTGGAAGAGGATCAACGACAGCATCACAGATGCAGTGGATACCCTGATGCTCAGTGAGCTGATCGAAGAAAGCCGGAGAATACACGAAAAATAATTATCCTGAACAGGAGGAAAAGAAAATGGGAAAAATGATATATCTGGACAATGCGGCTACCACAAAGACCGCACCGGAAGTTGTGGAGGCTATGCTGCCGTATTTTACAGAGTTTTATGGAAATGCTTCAACCGTTTATGATTTTGCGGCAAACAGCAAGGCTGCCATCGCAAAGGCAAGACAGCAGATCGCAGATGTGATCGGAGCCAAAAAAGAGGAGATCTATTTTACAGCAGGTGGTTCCGAGTCTGATAACTGGGCTCTGAAAGCGACCTTTGAGGCATATAAAAATAAAGGAAACCATATCATCACAACAAAGATCGAGCATCATGCCATCCTTCATACCTGCGAGTACCTTGAAAAAGAGCGTGGTGCCAAGGTCACATACCTGGATGTAGATGAGAATGGTTTCATTGACCTGGATGAGCTTCAGAAAGCCATCACACCGGAGACCATCCTGATCTCTGTTATGGCTGCAAATAATGAGATTGGTACTCTTGAGCCGCTGAAAGAGATCGGACAGATCGCACATGAGCATGGAATCCTGTTCCATACAGACGCTGTTCAGGCATTCGGCCAGATCCCGATCAATGTAGATGAGTTCAATATTGATATGCTCAGCTCCAGCGGACATAAGATCAACGGACCGAAGGGAATCGGCTTCCTCTATATCCGTAAGGGTGTTAAGATCCGCTCCTTCGTACATGGCGGAGCACAGGAGAGAAAACGTCGTGCAGGTACAGAGAACGTTCCTGGTATCGTAGGATACGGTCTTGCAGCAGAGCGTGCAAACAAGTCCATGAAAGAGCGTACTGCAAAAGAAATCGAGATCAGAGATCATATGATCAACAGGATCCTCACAGAGATCCCGTACGTACGTCTCAATGGAGATAAAGTAAAACGTCTTCCGAACAACGTAAATGTAAGCATCCAGTTCATCGAGGGAGAGTCACTTCTTCTGATGCTTGATAATTTCGGAATCTGTGCATCCAGCGGTTCCGCATGTACATCCGGTTCTCTGGATCCGTCACACGTTCTGTTAGCTATCGGTCTTCCTCATGAGATCGCACACGGATCTCTCCGTATGACCTTAAGCGAGGAGACGACAATGGAGGATGTTGATTTTGTAGTAGATAAGCTGAAAGATATTACTGCAAACTTAAGAAGCATGTCTCCATTATATGAAGATTTTATTAAAAAGCAGAAAAAATAATAAAAATACTTGCCAGGAGGAAAAAATAATGTATAGTGAAAAAGTAATGGATCATTTTCAGCATCCACGTAATGTCGGTGAGATCGAGAACGCAAGTGGCGTGGGTACTGTAGGAAATGCAAAATGCGGTGATATTATGAGAATATTCCTTGATATCGATGACGAAACTCATATTATCAAAGACTGCAAATTTAAAACATTTGGATGCGGTGCAGCAGTTGCAACAAGCAGCATGGCAACAGAACTTGTAATGGGCAAGACCATTGAGGAAGCTATGGAAGTAACCAACAAGGCCGTTATGGAGGCTCTGGACGGACTTCCGCCGGTAAAGATCCACTGTTCCCTGCTTGCTGAGGAAGCAATTCATGCAGCTCTCTGGGATTATGCAGAGAAACATCACATTAAGATCGAGGGTCTTTCCAAACCGAAGTCTGATATCCACGAGGGTGAAGAGGATACAGAAGAGGAGTATTGATCCCTTTTATTTACGATCATAACCGGGGCATGAGCAAGCTTCAGTCGAACAGAACCGTAAGCCATTGAAAGGACAGGTAAGTAAGAAGCATGACAGGACTTACGAACGAAGAAGTTCAGGAAAGAATTGCGCAGGGCCAGGTAAATAATAACGAAAACCCCAACACCAGGACATATAAGCAGATCATTCTGGAGAATACGTTGACATTCTTCAATTTTCTGAACCTGGTGCTGCTGGTTCTCGTACTGCTGGTTGGTTCCTACAAAAACTCCATGTTTGTAGGAATCATTTTTATTAATACCGTGATCGGGATCATTCAGGAGGTCCGTGCCAAGAAGACGATTGACAAGCTGGCCATCCTGACAGAATCCAAGACGGTTGTTCTGCGTGAAGGAAAAAATGGAAAATTTCTACAGAGAAGCTGGTTGTCGATGATCTGATATTCCTGAAGGCCGGAGAACAGGTTCCGGCAGATGCGAAGATCCTGGAGGGAAGCCTTGAGGTCAATGAATCCCTGCTTACCGGTGAGGCAGACAATCTTCCGAAGAATCCGGGAGATGAGCTTTTTTCCGGAAGCTTTGTGACGGCGGGACAGGCCTGTTGCCAGATCATCCATGTGGGAAGTGACAACTATGCGTCAAGGATCACCAGCGAGGCCAAGGAATTCAAACGCCATAATTCAGAGCTTAGAAATTCCCTGAATGCCATTCTGAAGGTGATCAGTATCATTATCGTACCAATGGGTGCGATGCTTTTTTATAAACAGTATTATTTTGTGGGAGACAATATCCGGGATTCTGTTGTCAATATGGTTGCAGCGGTCCTGGGAATGATTCCGGAGGGACTGGTCCTTCTTACCAGTGTGGCACTGACTCTGGGTGCGCTGAAGCTGGCCCAGAAGAAGACGCTGGTGCAGGAGCTGTACTGTATAGAAACTCTTGCACGCGTGGATACGCTCTGCCTGGATAAGACAGGAACTATCACAGAGGGTACCATGTGTGTGGAGGCGGTGGAGAGCTATCCGCCGGTGTATGATGAGATTTCAGAGAAAATATCCGGGAAAGATCCTGAATCCGGCGAAGGTGACAGCAATGGAACTGAGAGTTCTGCGACTTCTGCAGTTTCAGCAACAGATGCGATCGCAAAGGAGGATGGAAGTGCGAATCTCGTATTACAGGAAAAGTCAGAAGCTGACCCGGAGAAACATAGTCAGGAAGATCTGGAGAAGACCCGGGAGATCGAGCATATCATGGGAAATCTGCTTTCTGTGCTGAAGGATCAGAATGCCACTGCCGATGCACTCAGGGCAAGATTTAAAGTATCTCAGGATATGGAGCTGGATCATGTGATCCCGTTTTCTTCTGACAGGAAGTACAGCGGAGCTGCATTTACAGATACAGGTACTTATCTGATGGGTGCAGCGCAGTTCCTTTTTCCGGAAGGGAACCCGGAGCTGATGGAGTATTGTGGCAGATTTGCAGAGGAAGGTCTTCGTGTGCTGGTTCTTGCCCATAGTGTAAATGTGAGTGAGGGAGCGGAGCTTCCGGAGGGACTGGAACCTGTCGGACTTTTGCTTATTACCGATGTGATCCGTGCAGAGGCACCGGATACGCTGGCATATTTTGAAAGCCAGGGTGTTGATCTGAAAGTGATCTCCGGTGATGATCCGGTGACAGTTTCTGCCATTGCCAGACGTGCAGGCCTTAAAAATGCAGAGCATTATATCGATGCAACAACGATCACAACACAGGAACAGATGGACGAGGCAGTTGCAGAATATAGTGTGTTCGGGCGTGTAACACCTCAGCAGAAGCAGGCAATGGTGAAGTCTTTACAGGCTCAGCAGCATACGGTTGCCATGACCGGTGATGGTGTCAATGATGTTCTGGCGCTTAAAGAGGCGGACTGCAGTATTGCCATGGCTGAGGGCAGTGATGCTGCCAAGAATATTGCCAATGTGGTATTGCTGGATTCTAATTTTGCAGCAATGCCGGAAATTGTGAATCAGGGACGCCGGGTTGTAAATAATATCCGTACTGCGGCATCTATGTTTCTGATCAAAACGATTTTTTCCGTGCTGCTGTCACTGATCACGATCTTCTTCGGGGATTCCTATCCCTTTGAGCCGATCCAGATGTCTCTGATCAGTGCCTGCGCTGTTGGTATTCCTACATTCCTTCTGGCACAGGAGAATAATTATGAGAAGATCGACCATACATTTTTGCGTCATGTATTTATGAATGCATTTCCGGCTGCTGTGACCATCACGGGCTGTGTGTTCAGTGTGATGCTGGTATGCCAGAATGTATACCATTCCAATGCTATGCTGAATACAGCCTGTGTGCTTGTAACAGGATGGAATTATATGGCGGCACTTAAGACAGTTTACGCACCTCTGAATAAGTATCGAAAGGTGATCATTTACAGTATGCAGGTGATCTTTTTCGGTGCGGCGGTGGTTCTGCAGAATCTTCTGACACTGGGATCGCTGGAATTCGGAATGATCATTCTGGTGTTCCTTCTGATGACATTTTCTCCGATCCTGATCGATGTGATCACGGCCTGGCTCAGAAATATTTACAGCCGTTCGCTGGATAGTGGGGAACAGGGGAAATTTGCTGCATTTATTGATAAGCTGAGAAAATAATAATATGAGAAATAAAAAAGGACACTGCCCGTTGAAAATGGCAGTGTCCTTTTTTGCAAATAAACTGTGAAGCAGTTATCCAGTTATCCGGTGCAGAGCTGTGTAGAGAATGCAGATTGTGGATATCCGCCTGACAAAGCTATTATTTCGTGTGCATAAGCCAGATAAATCCGAAGGCCGGGATCTCTACAGCCTGTGCGTCTCTCTGAACTCCTGTGAGAAGATCTGTGTAGGTACCGTCCTGTTCGTTGATCCAGGCTACCTTATCCTGGTCGCTGAAGTTGTAGATGCAGATCAGCTTTTCTTCAGAAGTTTCTCTTACCAGGGCAAGGAGAGCTTTTTCCCAGGTTTCTAGTGTATGTGCAGAAACTTCAGGTGCAAATACCGGATGGCTGGCACGGATGGATTCCAGCTGCTCAAGGCTGTTGAAAATGCGTCCCTGGATCGTTTCGGCATCGGCTCTGTTCCGGGCAAGTGCCCAGTTGAAACGTCCGTTGTGGAGCCAGCGGGGATCAGCTGCTTTGGAAATGTCGGCTTTATAGGTGTAGTCATTTAGCTGTCCGACCTCGTCACCGCTTCGAAGTACCGGAATTCCGGGGAGGGAAAGAAGCAATGCATGAAGTGCTACGTCATAGCGGATTCCCCGGCTGACACCCTCCATATTTCCTTCATAATCAAAACGCTCGATTCCTGCAAGAGATGCGGTTGTTCCGCAGAGCTCAGATTCCTCGGTTTCCGGATTCACATAAATTTCACCCCGGGCAAAGGAATCAGGGAAAATACCTGCCAGGAATTCATTCAGATAATCTCTGTGAGGCCCTTCTGTGATAAAGCTTCCTTTCAGGAAATCATAGTCCAGATTCCAGCGTACCGTGTTGCGGTTACGGAGGTAATTCTGGAATACCGGTGCCTGCGGAAGGTCTGCAGCTCTGTCGATTCCCCGGCGGAGAAGGGCAGTGTCCTTTGTGGCAACGGTATGCCAGAGATCGGACATCAGCTGGGTGCTGTTTACAATGTGAAGTTCCGGCATATCGGAAGTTCCGCCGAATGCAGCAGCCTCTGCAGGTGGGCGGTCTGTTTCGCCAAGGAGAAGAATTCCGGGGCATACGATCTCACACACCATTCGGGTCATACGCAGCAGAGAGTGAAGCTTCCAGAGATTTTCTTCCGGCATCATCGGAAGGACACCAAGGCTGAATATAGAAGCACCTTCATTTGCAAGTTCCAGGATCTGAAGAAGCATTGCATTGAAATAAGCCGGAGTCTGGAGCACACATGGCGTACCGGACTGTGGGTCATCCACAGAAAGACTTAACGGGATCTCAAGAGCCAGGCGGATACCTGCTTTCCTACAGTTAGCTGCAAGTGTGTACAGATCTTCGGAGGTTCCGATCTCCGGGATAATGCGAAGAGAGCAGTTGGAGGTTGCCTGGAAAAGATCTGTCAGGTACAGAGTGTCTGCTTTGCATTCACTGATATAGTCCAGCTTATCGGACAGCCCGGAAAGAGTATCTGCGAAGTCAGCAGGATTTACAGCCATTCCGGTGAAAGTAGTCTTACGGAACCAGTCAGGATCTGCAGCGCAGTTCTGGTCGGCTTCCTTCATGGAAAGAGAACGCTCACGGTAGATTTCTTTCATCTTTTTTGTGAGGCTTGAGAATGTGCCGGTAACTTCCGTGTGATCGCGGAACAGTTCGCAGTAAAGCCATTTCAGATCATTGTAGTAGTATTTCAGACGTTTCTCGTAGAGGGCATCGTAAGCTGTGTCCTCCTTGGAAGTTTCGACTTTCAGAGGCTCAATCTTGGAAGTAGTAACTTTCGCCGGC
>NC_021014.1:2972783-3018149 GCF_000209835.1 Ruminococcus sp. SR1/5
AGGTTTCGACTTTAAGCGTTTCCTTCTTTACGGTTTCAAGTTTTTTCACTTCGGCTTTAGCATTTTCAACAGATTTGGCAACACTGGAACTGGTGCCGGCAGCAGAGGTATTTTTTTTCAGCTGCTTTTCTTTTTTTGCCTGCATGGCAGCTTTCTTTTTCTGGAGTCTTTTTGTTGACATATAGAGTTCCTCCTTAGATAAAATGATATTTTCGGTATAAAAATGTAAACTCTCTCACCGGAGAGAGAAACAGAGCTACAGCTTATGAAAAACAGGACGGCGGTTTTTAAATACAGCATAATGGGAAAAACCACATTCACGGAGAACATCAGCCGCCTTGTCAAAAGCATAGCCGATCTTATCCGGAGTATGGGCATCTGCACCGATGGTGATGATCTCACCGCCAAGCTCACGGTAACGTCGGATAATATTGACACATGGATTCGGTTCACCAAGCCCGTAGTGATAACCGCCTGTGTTCAGCTCGATTCCCACATTTTTGCGGATCAATGTCCGCAGGATCTCGTCCAGGATCTCCTTATATCTTCCATAAGAATACTGACGGTTCTGATTTGGACCATAACGTACTACATAGTCGATATGTCCGTACACATCCATCTCGTCAAAAGCAGCGATATTTTCCAGGATGGATTCAAAATATTCCATGTAGCATGCGGATTCCTTACGGCCCTCAAAATAAGAAGGATAATAAGGATCGTATCCGTGCACCACATGGGAGGAACCAATAACGAAATCAAAGGGAACTTCTTTCAGAAAATCGGAAAAAGATTCTGCAAGCTGAGGCTGAAGTCCAAGCTCGATCCCGAAGTTAACCTGGATCTGGTCTTTAAAAGCATCCGCAAGACTCTCAAGTTTCTGGCGGTATGCAGGGATGTTCAGGGAAAAATCAAGATTTTCCGGAGTATCGGGATAATCCGGATCAAAATGTTCAGTAAAACAGATTCCCGTGAGACCCTGGTCTGCGGCAGTCTGGATCATTTCTTCCATTGGTGTATCGGAATCTGCGGAAAAAGAGGAGTGCATATGGCAGTCCCATAAAATTTTCTGGTCCATTTTGTACCTCCATATTAAAGCCTTTATATTCTGTGACAATGATCGTATCTGCCTGCTGTGAAGCCGGGAAAGTCAAACTCCCGGCGGGAATATAGATATCTGTTTTGGGGATCAGCAGGACAGAACTTTCTATCAGAGAATTATAGCACATTTTTCAGGAATTTTCTTAATATTTATTTTAATGTTCTTTTTTATAAATAGCTCTTGAATTTTTGTTTGGAATTAGGTACAATATGAAGCAGGTTGATGTTTCTTTAACAAACAAAGGAACGATTTAATCACCATTCAATTCATAGGAGGAATTTATCATGGCAGTAAAAGTTGCAATTAATGGTTTTGGACGTATCGGTCGTCTTGCATTCCGTCAGATGTTTGGAGCAGAGGGATTCGAGGTTGTAGCAATCAATGACCTTACATCTCCTAAAATGCTTGCTCACTTATTAAAATATGATTCTACACAGGGAAGATATGCTCTTGCAGATACAGTAACAGCAGGAGAGGATTCCATCACAGTAGACGGAAAAGAGATCAAAATCTATGCTAAGGCTAACGCTGCAGAGCTTCCATGGGGAGAAATCGGTGTAGACGTAGTTCTTGAGTGCACAGGTTTCTACACATCTAAAGACAAAGCTCAGGCTCATATCGATGCAGGTGCTAAGCACGTAGTTATTTCCGCTCCGGCTGGAAACGACCTTAAGACAATCGTTTACAACGTAAACCATCAGGGTCTTACAAACGAGGACAAGATCATCTCCGCAGCTTCCTGTACAACAAACTGCCTTGCACCAATGGCTAAGGCTCTTAACGATCTTGCACCGATCAAATCCGGTATCATGTGCACAATCCACGCTTACACAGGCGATCAGATGACACTTGACGGACCGCAGAGAAAAGGCGATCTGAGAAGATCCCGTGCAGCTGCAGTTAATATCGTTCCGAACAGCACAGGTGCTGCTAAAGCTATCGGACTTGTTATCCCAGAGCTTAACGGCAAACTTATCGGTTCTGCACAGCGTGTTCCTACCCCAACAGGTTCTACAACAATCCTTACAGCAGTAGTTGAAGGAAATGTTACAAAAGAGCAGATCAACGCAGCTATGAAAGCAGCTTCTAACGAGTCCTTCGGATACAACGAGGATGAGATCGTATCCAGCGATATCGTTGGTATGAGATTTGGTTCCCTCTTCGATGCTACTCAGACAATGGTACTTCCACTTGAGAATGGCACAACAGAGGTTCAGGTAGTTTCCTGGTATGACAACGAGAACTCCTACACAAGCCAGATGGTTCGTACAATCAAGCATTTCGGAAGCCTTCTGAACGCTTAATTTTCAGCGAACGAGTGTAGAAGAATAGACTCAGAAAGGGTCCGGTCTGAAGAGGACCGGGCCCTTTTTTTTCAAAAGACCAAACAAAAAAATGTCTGAGGAAATGACTGTTAACAGAGCGGACAACAATACCGCTCGCCCTTATTCATCTGCTTTTGCAGAAATAAAAGTTAAGGAGATATAGAGATGCTGAACAAAAAAAGTGTTGACGATATCAATGTAAAAGGACAGAAAGTACTTGTAAGATGCGACTTCAATGTTCCGCTTCAGGATGGAAAGATCACAGATGAGAACCGTCTTGTAGCTGCTCTTCCTACAATCAAGAAACTGATCGCAGACGGCGGAAAGGTTATCCTCTGCTCCCACCTCGGAAAACCGAAGGGAGAGCCGAAACCGGAGCTTTCTCTTGCACCTGTAGCAGTTCGTCTTTCTGAGCTTCTTGGCCAGGAAGTAAAATTTGCAGCAGATCCTGAGGTAGTAGGACCGAACGCAAAAGCTGCTGTAGCAGAGATGAAAGATGGCGATGTAGTTCTTCTTGAGAACACACGTTATCGTGCAGAAGAGACAAAGAATGAAGATAAGTTCAGCGAAGACCTTGCTTCTCTTTGTGATGTATTTGTAAATGATGCATTCGGAACTGCTCACAGAGCTCACTGCTCTAACGTAGGTGTTACCAAATATGTAAAAACAGCAGTTGTAGGATATCTGATGCAGAAAGAGATTGATTTCCTTGGAAACGCTGTAAACAATCCGGAGAGACCATTCGTAGCAATTCTTGGCGGCGCTAAGGTTTCCAGCAAGATCTCTGTTATCAACAACCTTCTTGACAAGGTAGATACACTGATCATCGGTGGTGGTATGTCTTATACATTCTCCAAGGCTATGGGCGGACATATCGGAACATCCCTCTGCGAGGATGATTACCTTCAGTATGCTCTCGACATGATGAAGAAAGCAGAGGAGAAGGGCGTGAAGCTTCTTCTTCCTGTAGATAACAGAATCGGTGATAACTTCTCCAATGACTGCAACATCCAGGTTGTAAAACGTGGTGAGATCCCGGACGGATGGGAAGGAATGGATATCGGACCGGAGACTGAGAAGCTTTTTGCAGACGCTGTAAAAGATGCCAAGACTGTTGTATGGAACGGACCGATGGGATGCTTCGAGATGCCGAACTTCGCTCATGGTACAGAAGCAGTTGCCAAAGCTCTTGCTGAGACAGATGCAACAACGATCATCGGTGGCGGTGATTCTGCAGCAGCTGTAAATATCCTCGGATATGGCGACAAGATGACACACATCTCCACAGGTGGCGGTGCTTCTCTTGAGTTCCTTGAGGGCAAAGAGCTCCCAGGTGTAGCAGCAGCTAACGATAAAGACTGATAAAAAATAAAGTGTTCCAAGAACACAAAAAGGAGATAAAACCATGGCAAGAAAGAAAATCATTGCTGGAAACTGGAAAATGAACATGACACCAAGCGAGGCTGTAAAGCTGGTTGAGACTTTAAAACCGCTTGTTGTTAACGACGAAGTTGATGTAGTATTCTGCGTACCGGCTATCGACATCATTCCTGTTGTTGAGGCAGCTAAAGGAACAAACATCCAGGTTGGTGCTGAGAACATGTACTTCGAGGAGAAAGGTGCTTATACAGGCGAGATCGCTCCTGCTATGCTCGTAGACGCAGGCGTTAAGTACGTAGTACTTGGACATTCCGAGAGAAGAGAATACTTCGGTGAGACAAACGAAGACGTTAACAAAAAAATGCTCAAAGCTTTCGAGCATGGTATCACACCGATCATGTGCTGCGGTGAGACACTTACTCAGAGAGAGCAGGGCGTGACAATGGACTTCATCCGTCAGCAGGTTAAGGTTGGATTCCAGGGTGTTACAGCTGATCAGGCTAAGACAGCAGTTATCGCTTACGAGCCGATCTGGGCTATCGGAACAGGTAAGACAGCTACAACAGAGCAGGCTCAGGAAGTTTGCGCTGATATCCGTAAATGCATCGCTGAGATCTATGATGACGCTACAGCAGCAGAGATCCGTATCCAGTACGGCGGATCTGTAAACGCTGCAACAGCTCCTGACTTATTCGCTCAGGCTGATATCGACGGCGGTCTTGTAGGCGGCGCTTCCCTGAAACCAGATTTCGGAAAGATCGTAAACTACAAATAAGATCTATTTAAAAAGGGGCTTCGGCCCCTTTTTTTATATCTACTTATAGAAAAAATCAAAAAAACTCTCCCTGACACGGATAACACAGCCAACAAAAAAGCTGCATCTGATCACAGTCAGAGAGAGTTTTTCTTATCTTCAGAGTAAGGATTGTTTTTCTCTGAAGCTTTTTCTGTATGTTCGTTCCTTTCGTCAGGCTCGGGAACGTGTTCCACAATGTCCTCGATCTCGCAGTGGAGAATGGAACACAGCCTGTCTATGGTATAAATTTCAACATTTTTATTTTTTCGAAGTCTGTCCAGAAGTGAACGGGTGATCTGGTAATGTTCATAAAGATCATACTGAGTGATCCCACGCTCCTTCATCGTGACCCAAAATCTGTCATATTTTATCATATATATATCCTGTCCGATTCATCCTTGAATTAATCTTATTATGAAGGTAAAATTGGAATCACAACAGTGTCCTTATATCGACACTACAGAAAGGAGAAGCAATGAGGAAGTTTTTTAAAATCTTAATTTCAGTGGTGATCACACTGTATTTTTCAGCTACCATGTTCTACTGCTTTGTGGCAGGAACACCGGATGACGGAAAAGGGGCAGTGATCTATATGATGTCAGCAGCAGGCCTGTCGATACTGTTTCCAGCTTTTACCTGCGGCTGCATTCATTACATCCTTTATCTCAGAAAAAAATGGATGAAAGGAGCAAATGATCAGGATTTATGGTATGATAACAATAAATATCTGGCAGGGTATGTCGTTTCAGAAAACGGTTATCTGATAACGGCAGAAACGCATCAGATGGCTGTGCTGTGATGCAGCCGTTACGTATTATAATAGAAAGAAAGCCTGCAGCTGTGCGTAAGACGCTTATATGATCATTTGCGGAGGATTTTATGGGGAATATTCTGGATTATCTTGACTGGAGAGGAGATCTTACCTTTGAGCAGTCACCCTTTAATGAAGTTGACAATCTGATACTGGCGTGTTTTTCCTATCTTGATCTGGATGAGAGGGCAGAAGTAAAAACGGAAATACTCTTTCTGTAGAAGAACTCTTTGCGGCTTTTTCCAGACGGGAAATGAAGAAGGATCTGAAAGCAGAAAGTGCATTTCTGCAGAATACACCGGTGCTCCTTGAAAAAATGGCCTGTGCGGAGAGATTCCGGAAATGTACAGTAGGAGGCTTTGTCAATGAAATCCTTTCCAGTCAGGCTCAGCAGTTTGCGGCAGTGACTATAGGACTGGATGATGGAACCACATATATTTCCTTTCGGGGAACCGATGATACCATTGTGGGATGGAAGGAGGATTTTAACTTAAGCAACGGAGTTGTTCCTTCGCACAGAAAGGCGTTGGGATATCTGGAAACGCATGGAACTTATATACAGTCCATGCTGCGGATCGGCGGTCATTCCAAAGGCGGAAATCTGGCTATGTATGCAGCGATGCAGTGCAGTGACATCCTGCAGGAAAAGCTTCTTTCTGTCTATGATAATGATGGCCCGGGTTTCCCGGAAGGATTTTTCAGTCCCGGAAGAGTGGAAAGGGTTTTGCCAAAAGTCACTCGTATCATTCCCGAGGCATCTGTGATCGGTATGCTGCTCAGCCACCAGAAAGATCCGCGGATTGTAGCCAGTACACAGAAGGGGATCCTGCAGCATGATGCTTTTACCTGGGAGGTAATGGGGCCATCCTTTATAGAGAAAGAAAGTTTGACAAGAAGAGCTGCGGCGTCAGATCGAAGTCTTCATAAATGGATCGACCATATGGATGAAAAACAGAGAGAGCATCTCATCGGGGAACTCTTTTCTGTGTTGGAAGCAACCGGAGCAGATACCATTTCCCAAATCCAGGAAGGTGGTCTGAAAAGTCTGGCTGCCATGGTGCGCCAGCTGGATAAACTGGATCCACAGTCAAAAGCTATGGTGCAGGAACTGATCACCGGACTTTTTTGGCAGCTGGCTGGAATTACTTCCTCTGCCGGAACTTGACAAAAAGCGTTTTCTGCCATAACATAGGAGTTACTTTGATAAAAATTGGAAAAAACGGAAAGGGGACATCAGAAAATGAACGAAAAAGTCGTAAATGCGGCCCTTCTTGGTCTCGGAACAGTAGGAACCGGTGTATATAAAGTGATCAAAAGCCAGGAGCAGGAAATGACAGCCAAGCTTGGATGCCAGGTAAAGATCACAAAGATCCTGGTGCGTAACCTTGAGAAAGCGTCCGGGAAGGTAGACGATCCTTCTGTTCTTACAACAGACTGGGCAGATATTGAGGGAGATCCTTCCATTGATATTGTGATCGAGCTGATCGGCGGGATCGAGCCGGCACGTACTTATATCCTTGCAGCACTGAAAGCTGGCAAGAACGTTGTAACTGCAAACAAGGATCTGATCGCAGTCCACGGAAAAGAGATCCTGGAAACTGCCAGGGCAGCGCAGAAGGATTTTCTGTTTGAGGCAGCAGTTGCCGGAGGAATCCCGATCATCAGCCCGTTGAAGAACAGTCTTGAGGCCAACCATGTAACGGAAGTTATGGGAATCGTAAACGGAACTACGAACTTTATCCTTACCAAGATGTCCCAGGAGGGAATGGAATTTTCAGATGCTCTTGCTCTTGCTACAGAACTTGGATATGCAGAGGCAGATCCTACTGCAGATATCGAGGGAATTGATGCTGGAAGAAAGGTTGCCATCCTTGCATCAGTTGCCTTTAATTCCAGAGTTACCCTTGATAATGTTCATATAGAAGGAATCACAAAGATCACGGCAAAGGATATCCGTTACGCAAAAGAAATGGGCTGCGAGATCAAGCTTCTGGGTGTTGCACGCTGTCAGGAGGACGGCGTTGAGGCCTATGTCTGCCCGATGCTGATCCCGGCAGAGCATCCCCTTGCATCCGTCAATGATTCTTATAATGCGGTTTTTGTACACGGAGATGCAGTAGGAGATACCATGTTCTACGGACGTGGAGCAGGTGAGCTTCCTACAGCAAGTGCGGTTGCCGGTGATGTATTTGAGGTAGTCCGTAATATGAAGGCAGATTGCTGCGGAAGAGTAGGCTGCACCTGCTATAAGACACTTCCGGTAAAAAATATGGCAGATACCCATAACCGTTATTTCCTCCGCCTGCAGGTAGAGGACCGCTGCGGTGTGCTGGCTGAAATCCTGGAGCATTTTGCAAAATATCAGGCAAGCGTGGCACAGATCATGCAGAAAGAAAGCAAGAGACCGGATACCGCAGAGGTTGTTGTGATCACCAAACTTGTAAGCGAGGGCGCTTTCTTTAAGGTTAAGGAAGAACTGGAAAACAGCGCATCTGTAAGAAAGATTTCTTCTATGATCCGTGTATACCAGAAATAATATCTTTCGCGTAAATTTACAGATCAGCCGTATCAGTTGTCGGGAAATTGAAAACAGACAAATTTTTGTCAAAGAAAACGTTGCAAAATTTCTGGATTTTGGTACTATATAAAATGGAAAACAAAAGAATCCTGAATGGTACAGAGGGTTTCAGAATCAGTGAAGAGCTGTGCCGGACAGATTTTCGATCAAAGATAAGAAGGGGAAAATTATGAGCAAAAAACCAACAGTTTTAATGATCCTTGATGGATACGGACTCAATGACAGACATGACGGAAATGCTGTATATGAGGCAAAAACACCGGTTATGGACGGACTCATGAAAGATTATCCGTTTGTAAAAGGCAATGCCAGCGGTCTTGCGGTAGGTCTTCCGGACGGACAGATGGGTAACTCCGAGGTTGGTCATATGAACATGGGCGCAGGCCGTATCGTATACCAGGAGCTTACAAGGATCACAAAAGAGATCCAGGACGGCGATTTCTTCAAGAATGAGGCACTTCTTTCTGCTATGAAGAATGCAAAAGACAACGATTCCGCGATTCATTTTATGGGACTTCTTTCTGACGGTGGCGTACACAGCCACAATACACATCTCTACGGACTTCTTGAGATGGCAAAGAGAGAGGGACTCAAGAAAGTTTACGTACACTGCTTCCTGGATGGACGTGACACACCGCCTGCATCCGGTAAAGAGTTTGTAGAGCAGCTGGAAGCTAAAATGAAAGAGATCGGCGTTGGTGAGATCGGTGTGATCTCCGGACGTTATTATGCAATGGATCGTGATAACCGCTGGGATCGTGTTGAGCTTGCATATAAAGCTCTTACACAGGGCGAAGGCGTAAAGGGAACAGATGCTGCAGCAGCAGTTCAGGCTTCCTATGATGATGACAAGACAGATGAATTTGTGCTTCCGACTGTTATCGAGAAAGACGGCAAACCGGTTGCAACTATTTCCGATAAGGATTCCGTTGTATTCTTCAACTTCCGTCCGGACCGTGCAAGAGAGATCACAAGAGCTTTCTGTGATGACGATTTTAAGGGCTTTGAGAGAGCAAAGAGACTGGATACCACATTCGTATGCTTCACAGAGTATGATGATACCATCCAGAATAAGCTGGTAGCATTCCACAAGGTTCTTCTTCACAATACCTTTGGTGAGTACCTTGCAGCTCACGATATGACACAGGCACGTATCGCCGAGACAGAGAAATATGCACATGTTACATTCTTCTTCAACGGTGGTGTTGAGGAGCCAAACAAAGGAGAGGATAGAATCCTTGTAAAATCCCCGAAGGTTCCGACCTACGATATGCAGCCGGAGATGAGTGCACCGGAGGTTTGTGAAAAGCTTGTAGAGGCGATCAAATCTGACAAATATGATGTGATCATCATCAACTTTGCGAACCCGGATATGGTTGGCCATACAGGTGTTGAGGCAGCTGCGATCAAGGCTGTTGAGACTGTTGATGCGTGTGTTGGTAAGGCTGTAGAGGCAATCAAAGAGGTTGACGGACAGCTCTTTATCTGCGCTGACCATGGTAACGCAGAGCAGCTTGTAAATTATGAAACAGGTGAGCCATGGACAGCTCATACAACTAATCCGGTACCGTTTATCCTTGTAAACGCAGATCCGAAATACACACTTCGTGAGAACGGATGTCTTGCAGATATCGTTCCGACTCTGATCCAGCTTATGGGTATGGAGCAGCCGAAGGAAATGACAGGAGAGTCTCTTCTTGTTGAGAAATAAATAAGATTCACGGAATCCCGGCAGATTTTTACGGATCTGCCGGGATTTTTTCATCCGATTGTTTCTGTTTTCACACATGAAAAAAAATTTCAAAATCATCTTGTAAAATCATTCCATTTCAACTATAATCCCTCTGATACATAAAAACAGGTAACTTTTGAGCAACTGTAAAGTTACAGAAAGAATAATAAAAAGAATAACAAAAAGCAGCACAAAGTTTAGGAACGATCAAATTAAATGGGGGGAAAAAGATTTCATGAAAACAGACATGACACAGGGAAAACCGGTAAAAGTGCTCCTGGGATTTACGATCCCGGTATTTATTGGTAATGTATTTCAGCAGTTCTACAATATGGTAGATGCGGTGGTTGTAGGAAAATTTGTAGGAACAAAGGCACTGGCGGCAGTTGGCTCAACAGGAACTATCATCTTTTTGATCATAGGCTTTCTTCTGGGACTTACTGCCGGTTTTACCGTACTGACTGCACAGAAGTACGGTGCGGGAAAAATGGATGAGATGCGTCAGACCGTGGGCAATGCACTGATCCTGACAGCGCTGGTCTCGGCAGTGATGACAGCAGTCAGCATGACAGGTATGCATGCACTTCTGAAATTTATGCATACGCCGGATGATATTTTCAAGGATGCATATGCTTACGTTATGATCATCTGCGGAGGGATTTTTGCCCAGGCATTATATAATATCCTGGCCAGTATCCTCCGTGCACTGGGAAACAGTAAGGTACCACTGTATTTTCTGATCTTATCTGCAATGCTGAATATTGTGCTTGACCTTGTATTTATCATCGTGTTTAAGCTGGGAGCGCCTGGAGCAGCCTGGGCTACCATTATTTCCCAGGGAGTTTCAGGAGTCTTATGTCTGGTATATATCTGGAAGTTTGTGCCGGAGCTTCGTATGAAAAAAGAAGACTGGTATTTTAGACGTAACCTCGCAGCCAAGCAGATCGGTGTGGGAATCCCAATGGGACTGCAGTATTCCATTACGGCGATCGGAACCATGATGGTACAGTCAGCCTTAAATATGCTTGGCTCTTATGCGGTGGCGGCGTTTACAGCAGGAAGTAAGATCGAGCAGATCTTCACCCAGGCATATGTGGCACAGGGAACTGCCAGCGCTACCTACAATGCACAGAATATCGGAGCCGGAAAGCTTGAGAGAGTGCGGGAAGGCTTCCGGGCTTCGCATTTTATAGGAATTGTATATTCTGTTGTTGTTGGCAGTTTTCTGTTCTTTGCGGGAAAATATTTCGCATATCTGTTTATCTCAGATAACATTGAAGAAGTGCTTCCTATGGTAGCAATCTATGTAAAATGTGTGGCACTGTTTTTTATTCCTCTGTATTTTGTCAATGTACTGCGAAACGGGATCCAGGGAATGGGATATGGTCTTCTTCCTATGATGGCCGGTGTAGCTGAGCTTGCAGGAAGAGGGATCACCGCTACCATTGCAGCCGGAAAAAGTAGCTATATCGGTACCTGTCTTGCAAGTCCGGTGGCCTGGATCTTTGCGTCAGTGCTCCTTTGGGTAATGTACGTCTATGTTATGAAAGATATGGCGCGGAAGCTGTACGGTACAAATAAGTTATAAAAAACCGTGAAATGAGATGCAATTTCCGGAAAGTATGATATAATGAAAAAGCTGGTGAGTAAGACCAGAAAGTATCAATGGAAAGATGCCTTTTTTGAAGGCACATGAACATAGAGGTGAATAAATATGAGCAACGATGAAAAGAGGGATATCGAGGACAGGATCAATGATGCCATGGCAAAGATCGTCAGTGATACTGCAGGAGAGCCTCAGCCTGAAAATAAAAATAACAGATCAGCTGCTCACAAGTCGGCAAGACCTTCGAAATCAGCAAGGCCAAGGAAGATCACCTACGTACCTATCGATGAATCTGAATTTGAACCTATCGTTATACCCGAAAAGAAAAAGCATAAGGCACTGAAGGTGACCGGAATGATCGCCGCCATGGTTTTGGTAGTGGCAGGCTGTGCATATGCAGGAGTATCTTATTATTACACCAGTCATTTCTTTGAGGGCACAACGATTAACGGGATCGACAGCTCCAACAGGACTGCATATGAGGTTGAGCAGGAGATCGCAAAAAAATGGAAGGCTATTCCATCCAGGTAAAGGCCAGAGATCAGGAACCGCAGACTATAGAAGGAACGGATATCAGTTATCGTTATATATCCAGTGGTGAAGTTCTGAAGCTTTTGAAAGCGCAGAAGCCCTATGAATGGGTGAGAGGATTTTTTGAAAAGACGACTTACACAGCCAGTGAGCAGACAGCTTTTGACAAGTCAAAGCTGGAGTCAGAAGTGAAAGCACTGAACTGTGCCCAGAAAGAGAATCAGGTAGCACCGGAGAATGCGTATGTAAGCTTTAATGATTCCGAGTTTACGATCGTGCCGGAGACAGTGGGAAGTGAACTGAAGGTAAAAGAAGCCTATCAGATGATCAGTGATGCTATCAGCAGCGATGACGGGGAAGTAGATCTTGGCAGTAACCCGGATGCTTATGTGAAAGCAGATGTGACCAGCGACAGTGCAGATCTGCAGGCAACGGTGGATGCATATAATAACTTTGCGAGGGCAAGCATCACCTACACATTTGGAGATGAGACAGTAACACTTGATGGAAGCACCATCAAGAACTGGCTGCAGTTTGACGAAAAGGGCCAGCTGATCCAGGATGATGCATCCTTCAAACAGCATATCGTGGATTATGTGGCACAGCTTGCAGCGGATCATGATACAGTAGGTACAGAGCGTCAGTTCCAGACAACAAGCGGAAGAACTGTTTCGGTTTCCGGTTCTGCATATGGCTGGAAGATCGATCAGGACGGAGAGGTGGCACAGCTTACCCAGGAGATCCAGTCCGGAGCTCAGACGACCAGAGAGCCGGTTTATTCCATGAGAGCCAATTCCTATGGTGTGAATGATCTGGGAAATACCTACATTGAAGTGGACCTTACAGAACAGTATATGTGGTATTATCAGGATGGAAATGTGATCTTTGAATCAGATATCGTATCCGGACTTGCAAGTGATCCCAAGAGAAAAACACCTCCTGGAATCTTCACCTTGTACTATAAGAAGAGCCCGGATGTGTTACGTGGCACCAAGAAACCAGACGGAACCTATTCCTATGAACAGCCGGTAACCTACTGGATGCCGTTTAACGGAGGCATTGGATTCCATGATGCAGACTGGCAGCCGTATTTTGGAGGCGATCGGTATCTAACCGGAGGTTCCCACGGCTGTATCAATATGCCGCCGGATAAAGCGGGAGAGCTTTACAACATTATCCAGTATAATGTTCCGATCGTCTGTTTCTATTGATCGGAGCTGTAGTCAAAAACAAACAGGAGCCAGCCGGTGATCCGGTGTGTGGCTCCTGTTCTTTAGCAGGAGGAAAACATTATGTTTGATCAGTCATTCAGCTTTATACTTACAATCGCAGCACTGGTAGTAGGATTTATGCTTTTTACCGGACACGGTTCCTTTTTTATGAAAGGCGGAAACACACAGGCCAGAGCCCAGAAGTATGATGAGAAAAAAATGGAAAAGGTTTCAGGAATCTGTCTGATACTTATCGGAGTGGCTACAGGAGTTGACGCATTCACCACAAGTGTAGCAGCAAAGATCGCCTATGTAGTAATTCTGTTTGTGATACTTGCGGTATTTCTGTTTGTACTCAGAACAAAATGTATCAAAAAATGATCAGAAGTATCAGAACTATCCTTTAGGTAAAAAAGCAGAACTCCCCGTGAAACGGTAACCTGTCTGATCAGGCTCCGGTATCCGCGGGGAGTTTTTCTGTCTGTATTTAGTTTAATTTCGTTCGGCTGGTCTGCCGGAATGTCAGAGTAAAGATGATTCCCTTTACGATAGAAGTAAGGGAAAGTGCCCACCAGATACCATTGAGTCCCATTCCCGCATGAGTCAGCAGCATGGCAAGCGGGATTCTGGCCCCTGTCAGGATAATACTGATGATACTGCAGAGCTTGGTCATACCAAGGCCGGACAGTGCACCGATGGTCATCAGCTCAATGGCCATGAAAGCCTCACAGAAGCCGATGATGATCAGGTAATTTACAGAAATCCCAAGGGATTCCGGATCATGGAAAAACAGTCCGGAGATCGGGCGTGGGAGCAGCACAAAGGCTGCAGTTATGATAAGGCCCCAGATTGTCAGGATACCAAAGGAAATACGGTAGCCCTGGCGGATGCGGTCGTATTTTTTTGCACCGAAATTCTGTGCGGTAAAAGCATTTAAGGCAGAGGCAAAGCCGTCCGCGGTGTTCCAGGAAACGGATTCGATCTGTCCGCCCACACGCTGGACAGCAATGGCAGCAGCACCGAAGGCGGAAACCATTCTGGTCAGTACCATGGAGATCATACAGTAGAGCATGCTCTGGATAGCGGTTGGAAAACCAATGCGGAAGATATTTTTATAAAATTTTCTCGGAAAACGTGAAAAAAGATGAAGTTCACGAAGTACATTTGTTTCCAGCCCGGAAGTAAAGATCCGGAAAACCAGCACTGCAAAAACCAGGAACTGTGCAGTTACTGTGGCAATGGCAGCACCTGCCGTTTCAAGCCGTGGAAAAGGTCCAATGCCAAGGATCAGGAGCGGATCCAGGAGCATATTTCCCACAAGTCCAAGAAAATTGGCCATCAGCGGAGACCTGGAATCTCCCTGGGCTGTAAAAAGTCCGGTGAGAGTCAGGTTCAGGAAGGAAAAAATGATCAGTCCGCAGGTGATCAGCATATAAGATCTGGCAGAAGAATATGCTTCCGGGTCTGTCAGATTAAAAAATCCGATCAGAGGATCAAGAAATATAATACTTGCTGCAGAAAATAAAAGACCGAACAGAATGGTCATCTGCAGGGCACTGGCCGCGTAGGAACGTGCCTCTTTATAATCCTTCCGGCCGCAGGACTGTGCTGTGTTTACCTGTCCGCCCATTCTCGGAAGGGCTACCAGTCCCTGGGAAAGCCACACATACATGCCGCCCACACCGACACCGGCAACTGCCTTGGAGCCCAGAAGCCCGATCCAGGCCATATCTGTGATATTATAGGCAGTTCCAAGAAGGGAAGATGCCATGATAGGAAGAGCAAGCTCTGAAAGCGTTTTCAGGATCGGACCGGAAGTAAGGTCTATGGATTTTGATTTTTTCATACTCATCTGCATATCTCCGTAAGGTCAAAAGGCCTGGTGATCCGGTAATCCGGTTTATCCACCTGCCCGAAGCCGTATTCAGCAAAGATAAAAGGAACTCCTGCTTTCCGGCAGGCATTAAAGTCTCCTAAAGTATCACCGATATAAACCGGATCGGAAAGATTATTATCCTCGCGGATCTTCATGATATTTTCCGCTTTGGCCATGCCGGTGTCGCCGGGACAGAGATGGCCCTTGAAATAGTGTCCGAAGCCTGTGGATTTCAGGAACACTTCAATATATCCGGCCTGGCAGTTACTGACGATAAAAAGAGGAAAACGGCTGGAAAGAATCTTCAGTGTTTCCTCAAGATCCGGATACAACGGAGCACATTTGCGAAGCAGTGCCTCGTGCTCTGCCTGGCAGCAGCCGTCGATGATACGAAGCTGTTCTGCTTCCGGAAGCTCAGGGAAAAGAGCCTTTGCAATATCCGGCAGCAGCTGGCCAAAAAGCCCCATCAGTCGTTTGGCGCTTACATCGGTATCCATGTGCTCCGTATGGATAAGGTAATCACTCCAGGCCTCAGCTACGATCCCGGTGGAATCCCAGAGCGTACCGTCAACATCAAAAATAATACTGTCCATCAGAAAAACCTCCCCAAAAAACTATGATATGTAAAAAAAGCAACCCTTTGTACTGGACATAGTACAAAACAAGTTACTGTTCACTCCGTTCTCAGCAATACGCTTCGCGATGCACAGAATTTATGCTAATCGCATAAATTCGCGCGGTATGTCTCGGGTTTTCTGTGACCTTCGCTCACAAAAAACACCTCGCGGAATATTACCAGTGAACAGTTATCAAAATAATTCTATATGAGAAAAGAAAAAAAGCAACTGCGCTTTTGAAGATTTTATGTTATAGTAAGGGTTACGAGGGAAAAACTATGAATTATAAGAATACGATCAGAGGTATATTCAAAGACAGGCCTAACCGTTTTATCGCTCATGTGCAGATCGGGGATCAGCTGGAAACGGTCCATGTGAAGAATACAGGCAGATGCCGGGAACTTCTTGTTCCGGAAGCAGAAGTGATCCTGGAAAAGAGTGATAATCCTGCCAGGAAAACGAAATACGATCTGATCAGTGTGAACAAGGAGGGCCGCTGGATCAATATGGATTCCCAGGCCCCAAATAAAGCAGCAGAAGAGTGGGTGGCGGCCGGAAATCTTTTTCCGGAGAAAGTGACTGTCAGGAGAGAAAAGACATACGGAAATTCCCGTTTTGACCTGTATGTGGAATCCGGGAAGCGAAAGGCTTTTATCGAGGTAAAAGGCGTCACTCTGGAAGAAAATAATATCGTGCGCTTTCCGGACGCACCTACAGAACGGGGGATCAAGCATCTTTGTGAGCTGATGCATGCAGCAACTGACGGCTATGAGGCGTATCTTCTTCTGGTGATCCAGATGAAGGGTGTAAGGTATTTTGAACCAAATCGGGAGACACATCCGGAATTTGGAGAAACACTTAAGGCGGCAGCAGATGCCGGTGTTCACATCCTGGCCTATGACTGTGCCGTCACGGAAGATTCCATGAAGATCTGTGATCCGATACCGGTAAGATTATAGAAAGGAAATGATATGCCTGAAAACATTGCAGAACCCCTTCTGAAATGGTACGATAAAAACAAAAGGCTCCTGCCCTGGAGAGATAAAGACAATGCCTATTATACCTGGGTATCTGAGATCATGCTCCAGCAGACCCGAGTGGAAGCGGTGAAACCTTATTTTCAGCGCTTTATCCAGGAACTTCCGGATGTAGCAGCCCTTGCGGCGGCACCGGAAGAGAGGATCATCAAGCTGTGGGAAGGCCTTGGCTATTACAGCCGTGTCCGCAACATGCAGAAAGCGGCTGTTCAGGTCATGGAAGAATATGGAGGCAGGATCCCTGAGGATTTTGAGACACTTCTCTCGTTAAAAGGAATAGGAAGATATACGGCAGGTGCCATTGCGTCCATTGCCTACGGAAAGAAAGTCCCTGCAGTAGATGGAAATGTGCTGCGGGTATACGCAAGACTCACCGAAAACCGTGGAGATATCATGAAACAGTCTGTACGGAAATCGGTGGAAAATGATCTTACAGAGCAGATGTCTGAGGACAGACCAGGGGATTTCAACCAGGCTATGATGGAGCTGGGAGCTGTAGTCTGTGTTCCAAACGGAGCAGCAAAGTGCGAAGAATGCCCGCTGGGGCATTTTTGCCTTGCCAGAAAGCATGGAACTGTAGAAGAACTTCCCGTAAAAGCACCGAAGAAAGCCCGCACCATAGAACAGCGAACGGTCCTTGTGATCCAGGATGGAGCAGGTACAGCGATCCGTAAACGTCCGGATACAGGACTTCTGGCAGGCCTTTATGAGCTTCCAAATGTGGAAGGACATCTGACGGAGAAGGCGGCACTTGCCCGGGTAAAAGCCATGGGGCTGGAACCACTGCGGATCGAAGCACTGCCGGATGCGAAGCATATTTTTTCCCATATTGAATGGAGGATGTGTGCTTATCGTATCGCTGTATCCTCTCTGGAAGAAGCACCGCAGGGGGAGTTCCTGTTTGTGGATAAGAGAGAATCCGATAAAAAATATGCAATACCATCTGCGTTTCGCGCATACACCAGATATATGAAGGAGGAAAACTCATGAAACTTTTGAGCGTAGCAATACCATGCTATAATTCAGAGGCTTATATGTCAAAATGCATCAATTCCCTGCTGATCGGAGGAGAGGAAGTGGAGATCATCATTGTAGATGATGGCTCCAGTGACCGTACTGCCGAGATCGCAGATGATTATGCCGAGAAATATCCAACTATCGTAAAAGCCATACATCAGGAAAATGGCGGCCATGGACAGGCAGTCAACACAGGGATCAAAAACGCAACAGGACTTTATTTCAAGGTTGTGGACAGTGATGACTGGGTAAATCAGGACGCCTACTATGAGGTCCTGAAAACACTTTATGAACTGACACGTGGGGCTGAGACCGTGGATCTTCTCATCAGTAATTTCGTTTATGAGAAGCAGGGAGCTACCCGCAAAAAGATCATGCAGTACAGACACTGTTTTCCGACAAACCAGATTTTCGGATGGGATGAGGTACGCCACATGAAAAAAGGCCAGTATCTCCTTATGCATTCCATGATATACCGTACAAAACTTCTCCATGACTGTGGAATGGAGCTTCCGAAGCATACGTTCTACGTAGATAACCTGTTTGCGTTTGAGCCGCTTCCCTATGTAAAAAATCTCTATTATTTGGATGTAAATTTCTATCGATATTTTATTGGAAGAGATGATCAGTCTGTCAATGAGAAAGTGATGATCAAGCGTATCGATCAGCAGATCCGTGTAAACAAACTGATGGTGGACGCCTATCTGAAGGCTAATGTGAGCAACCGCAGACTTCGTGCTTATATGTTCAGCTATCTGGATATCATCACAACCGTTTCTTCGATCATGCTGGTAAGAGCTGCAACGCAGGAATGCCTGGATAAAAAACAGGAGCTGCAGGATTACATCAAAAACCAGAATATGGGACTGTACCGGAAGCTTCGGAGAAGTCTCTTCGGAAGAGTGTCCAATCTTCCCGGAAAAGGTGGAAGAAAGATGTTTGTGGCAGCCTATAAGATCTGTCAGAAGTTTTATGGATTTAATTAAAAAAGCCCCCAACGGGGCTTTTTTTATAAATTCTGTTCCGGTTTCTTCTTGCGCATATGAGATAGGGAGCGCTGTTCCTCGTAATCCTCCACTCTCTGTGGATAGAACAGGAGATGTCCGAACAGTGCCAGTGTGGTACCAAGACATACATCGATCACGGAGTGCTGCTTGATAAACATGGTGGACAGGATGATCAGAACAGAAAGGATCAGGGCTCCTCGCTGAAGCCATTTCCTGTCTTTCAGTGCCTGGCAGTGATGAATGGCAAAATAAACAGCCAGGGAATTAAATACATGGATACTTGGCAGGATGTTGGTGGGAGTATCTGTCCGATAGAGCTCGGCCACCAGTCGTGTAAAGATGTTGCTTCTGGGGAATACCGCAGGGCGGAGATACTGAACGTTCGGATAGATGTAGGAAACAACAAGGAAAACCGTCATTCCCATCATCAGGTTGAAGATCAGCTGGAAATATTCCTTTTTATTCTTATTGCGAAACAGGAAATACACAACCGTTATTACCACATATGGAAACCATAAAAGGTACGGAATAATAAAAATCTCGCAGAACGGGATCATATCATCAAAAACAG
Source organism: Ruminococcus sp. SR1/5 (assembly GCF_000209835.1). Lineage (NCBI taxonomy): Bacteria > Bacillati > Bacillota > Clostridia > Eubacteriales > Oscillospiraceae > Ruminococcus > Ruminococcus sp. SR1/5. Next base: position 2,991,978 of record NC_021014.1, read on the forward strand.
TATGTACAACATGGTAGGCTCGTACAGGCCGCTGCTCCAGATATCCAAACAGGATAAGATAGGCAACGAAATAGATTGCTATGATAAAACCGTGCCTGTATTTTTTATTTTACTCAACATTTTGCCGCTCCTTTTCTTGAGGTATGGCTGATGTCAGCCTTAAGCTTCTTTTTTGTTAAGTATCTACCTGCTACTATAACACAGGCATTATGATTTTTAAAGGTTTCTTTTCAATGGTCACAGAAAATTCACGCTGGATTCCGCCGGATTCTCCGTCTTTATGCACAGGAAGGGAATGGTCACTTGTAATATGTACGTTCCTGCACTGTAAAATATGTACACCGCGAATGCGGGTATGTTTTCCCCAGAGAGCGCTCGGCAGGCAGAACAGCATTTTCAGCTTGGAGATTCCTTCAATAACGATCACATCCAGTAAACCATCCTCCGGACTGGCGTTTGGACAGAATTTAAAGCCTCCGCCTTCATATTTCTGGTTCATTACAGCCGCAAACCAAGTCCTGCTGAAGGTTTGTGGCTTGTTCCCGTCAAGTGTTATCGTGACCGGGGACGGAGTAAGGAAGAGAAATTGCTTCAGTGCCACCATAAGGTAGATGAGTTTACCCATATGGAGACGGTTGAGAAATTTTTTGCCAGGTGTGATCAGGACTTCCTGACAGATTGCCGCATCGTAGCCCATTCCTGCACTGATGCCGAAACGGTAGGAATGGCTGCCAAGGTGGAGAACAGGAACATCCATGAAAATGGTCCGTCTGTTCTCAAGAATAGAGCGAAGCGCTTCAAAAGGATCAAAGGGCAGGCCCATACTGCGGCAGAAATCGTTGCCGGACCCGACCGGGATAAATCCGAAAACAACCGAAGACAGATCAATGATCCCGGTAAGTACTTCGTAAATAGTGCCGTCACCGCCTACTGTTACCAGAGTTACCGGGTCCTCCGGTGTTCCGGCAGTACTGATCCTTCGTGCCAGTACTGTGGCGTGTCCCACATATTCTGTGAGAAAATACTGATATGAGATCCCCTGACTTTCCATGATGCTGCGAAGCCGGTTCCAGACATTACGTCCCTCACCGGATCTTGAATTGGGATTCACAATAAAAGAATACATAATAAAAAACCTCCAAACAACTCTCTGCTTTATCATAACATTGACGTTCGGCTTTTACAAATTAAAATTTCTTAAGGATTTCTATATTTTACATAAACTTAACCTTTTTTCTATGTTGGATTTTACGAATGCACTTTATACTTGCACGTATCAGATGAAAAATGAAGCTGGAGGAAAATTATGATATATCTTGTGGAAGATGATGAAAGTATCCGTGAACTTGTTGTATATACATTAAACAGTCAGGGTCTGGAGGCACAGGGTTTTGAACGGCCATCACTTTTCTGGAAAGCGCTGGAAAAAGAACTGCCTTCACTGGTGCTTCTGGACATTATGCTTCCGGAGGAAGACGGACTGTCTATTTTAAAAAAATCCGTATCCGTCCGGATGTGCGGAAACTTCCGGTGATCATGCTTACTGCAAAAGGAAGTGAGTTTGATACCGTGGTAGGTCTGGACAGCGGTGCAGATGATTACATTCCGAAGCCGTTCCGCATGATGGAACTGATCTCCAGGGTACGTGCCCTTCTTCGGAGATCAGAGGACAATGGCGCAGAGGAGTATCGTATGGAAAATCTTTATGTATGTCCGGGAAGACATGAGGTAACTGTTGATCAGGAGCCTGTGAATCTGACACTGAAAGAATACGAGATGCTTTGTCTCCTTTTGAAAAACAGTGGTACGGTTCTTTCCAGAACACAGCTTTTAAATCAGATCTGGGGATATGAATTCGACGGGGAGAGCAGAACCGTAGATGTACATATCCGTACCCTTCGCCAGAAGCTTGGCCCGGCAGGAGATCTGGTGGAAACAGTTCGTGGAGTGGGCTATAAGATCAGTGGAAAATGTGCATGAACAGCTGCTGAGAGTAATATGAAAGTAAAGAGCATTTCGACGGAAAAAGGCTTCGGCCCTTTTCTGGACGAAGTGCTTTTTTCATGCTATAATAGTTGAACCCCGGAGCCATTAGGAAACAGGCTCCAAAGAGTAAGAGGTGAAAGAAAAAATATGAAATCATTAGTAATTGCGGAGAAGCCATCCGTTGCCAGAGACATTGCTAGAGTCCTCCACTGCAGTCAGAAGGGGAACGGAACCCTGGAAGGAAAAGCCTATGTAGTGACCTGGGCCCTGGGACATCTGGTAACACTGGCAGATCCGGAAGAATACGATAAAAAATATACCAAATGGGAGCTTTCCACGCTTCCCATGATGCCGGAGAAAATGAAACTGGTGGTGATACGCCAGACCTCCAAGCAGTACAATGCGGTGAAAACCCAGCTTTACAGGAAGGATATCGGGGAGATCATCATTGCCACAGATGCCGGACGTGAGGGAGAACTGGTAGCAAGATGGATCCTTGCAAAGGCAGACTGCCATAAACCTATCAAGCGTCTGTGGATCTCATCCGTAACGGACAAAGCAATCCGTGACGGCTTTGCCCACCTTAAAAACGGCCATGATTATGATGATCTTTACCGTGCGGCACAGGCCAGGGCGGAGGCGGACTGGCTGGTGGGAATGAACGGGACCAGAGCACTGACCTGTAAATATAATGCCCAGCTTTCCTGCGGACGTGTGCAGACCCCCACCCTTGCCATGATCGCAAGAAGAGAGCAGGAAATCCGGGAATTTAAGCCGGAGGATTATTACGGGATCATTCTGCAGGCGGGAAATGTACGCTGGACCTGGCGTGACGGAAAAAGCGGAAGCCTCCGTACCTTTAAGAAGGAGCGTGCCCAGGAGATCCAGACAAAGGCAGGAAAAAGCAGCCTTACCATAACAAAGGTTTCCAGAAAGCCGAAGAAGACCTATGCGCCGGGGCTTTATGACCTGACCACTCTTCAGAGAGAAGCCAATCAGAAATACGGCTTTTCTGCAAAGGAAACTCTGAATATCATGCAGAGGCTCTACGAGAATCACAAAGTCCTTACCTACCCAAGAACGGATTCTAGATATATAGGAAAAGATGTAGTTCCTACCATTAAAGAGCGTCTTCAGGCATGCGGGACAGGTCCTTATCGAAAACTTGCCGGTGCGCTGGTCAATAAACCGATCCAGACCAGTGCTGGCTTTGTGGATGACAAAAAAGTCAGTGACCATCATGCCATCATTCCTACAGAACAGTTTGTACAGCTGGATCATATGACCAACGAGGAACGGAAGATTTACGATATGGTAGTACGCCGTTTCCTGAGCGTGCTGTATCCGCCGGCTGTATATGAGCTGGTAAGCATGGAAGGAACTGCAGCAGGAGAAACTTTCGCTGCAAGCGGACGTATTGTAAAAAGTGCAGGGTGGAGAGAGGTTTATGAAGGCGGCTGGCAGGATGAGGATGAAGAGGAATCCGGTGATAAGTTGAAAGACCAGAAGCTTCCGGAGCTTACGGAAGGTCAGATACTTACTGTGGAAGGAGCAGCTCTTACAGCAGGCAAAACAAAACCACCGGCCAGATTTACAGAGGCCACACTTCTTGGTGCCATGGAAAATCCGGTCCACTTTATGGAAAGCCACGACAAAAAAGCGGCAAAAACCCTTGGTGAGACCGGTGGACTTGGAACGGTGGCCACAAGAGCGGACATCATTGAAAAGCTTTTCAACAGCTTTATGATGGAAAAAAGAGGCAATGAGATCTACATTACCTCCAAGGCGAAACAGCTTCTGGAGCTGGTTCCGGAAGAACTGAAAAAGCCGGAGCTTACCGCAGACTGGGAGATGAAGCTCAGTGATATTGCAAACGGAAAGCTCCGTCAGGATAAATTCCTCACAGGGATCCGTAAATATGCTTGTGAGATCGTAGATGAGATCAAAGGCGGACAGGGAACCTTCCGCCATGACAATATGACAAACAAGAAGTGCCCTAACTGCGGCAAACATCTCCTGGCAGTCAACGGAAAGAATGCCAAAATGCTGGTGTGCGAGGACCGGGAATGCGGATACAGAGAGACAGTATCCAGGACCACCAATGCGCGCTGTCCGAAATGCCATAAGCGTATGGAGATGCTTCTGAAGGGAAAAGAAGAGACCTTTGTATGTCAGTGCGGCTATAAAGAAAAGCTTTCATCCTTCCAGGCAAGACGAGCCAAAGAGGGTGCAGGTGTGAATAAGCGTGATGTGCAGCGTTATCTTAAGAAACAGCAGAAAGAGGCCAATGAGCCGGTGAACAATGCATTTGCGCAGGCGTTGTCAGGAATTAAACTGGATTAAATAAATTGCCTGTCCAGATATCCGGGGTTCGGATGAGCGGAGGACCGGATGCAGATACGTCGGTCGGAGAAATGTGTCTGGCAGAACAGGACAGCAGAAAGAGAGGAAAACGATTTGGGATTACAGGATGACAGAATGTCAGGAAATATTCAGGATATCGCAAGACTGATCACAAGACTTCTTCTTAAGGGAGATATGCCGCAGTATACACTTCCTGCAGCAGAGGCAGATTATACAGAGGCAGACCAGCTTTTTAAGAAGGTTATCGGACTTGCTGATGAGGGTGACATCAACGGAGCGGAAAATGAGCTTCTTATGAACATGGAGGAAGATGATCCGGATTATCTGGAGCTTGCCCTTACCTTTTATCTGCATCTCAATGATATGGACGTAGATTACCTGGATGATCACGATTATTCCAGGGAGGAGATCCTGGACGGGTTGAAAAGCCTGGCTGAGGACTGGGGAGTTACAGGACTGGAGGCACTTGTCTAATGCGGCGGGAGGTTACACTGGAGGAAATTTCCGACGGTCGTTTATACGAGGCAAATGACATGGTAAAGGCAGACTGTCAGGACTGTAAGGGCTGTTTTGACTGCTGTACGGGAATGGGAGATTCTGTTGTACTGGATCCGCTGGATGTATGGCGGTTAAGTCAGGGACTTCACTTAAGTGTGGACCAGCTGCTTGCCGGAAAAATAGAGCTTGGCGTCACAGACGGAAATATTCTGCCGCATCTTAGGATGACAGGGGCAGAGGAACGATGCGTATTTCTGAATGGCAACGGAAGATGCTCCATCCACAGCTTTCGTCCGGGCTTCTGCCGTTTGTTCCTGCTGGGAAGATACTATGAGGACGGGAGTTTTAAATACATCCTTCAGATCCACGAGTGCAAAAAGACCAGCCGCAGTAAGATCAAGGTCCGGAAATGGGTAGATACTCCGGATTTTCGAAATTACGAAAAATTTGTCTGTGACTGGCATTATTTTCTTCTGGATGTCCAGTCGGTTCTCTATGAGAGCGAGGACAGTGATCTGATCCGAAACCTGAACATGTATGTGGTAAACCAGTTTTACAGGAAGCCTTATGATGAGAAGCGGGATTTTTATGAGCAGTTTTATGAGAGACTTGCGGCGGGAAAAGAACTCCTGAGCCTTGGAGTGTGAAACGGACCAGGCAGCGAGGTGTCTGAGCTTACCTGCCTGAAAGTCTCTCGCGCGGAGGAAAGAAAGGATTTTTTGACATATGAACTTAAATCAGCTCACATATTTTGTGACTCTTGCCCAGATCGAAAATTATACCAGAGCAGCCAAGAGGCTGGATATAACCCAGCCAAGCCTGAGCCATGCGATCTCCAACCTTGAAAAGGAACTGCAGGTTCCACTTTTTGAGCGTCACGGAAGAAATGTGACCATGACCAAATACGGGGAAATGTTTCTGAAATATGTGCAGGACTCCTTACATATCCTGAATCTTGGTGTGGAGAGGATACAGGAAGCGGCAAGGATTCCGGGAGGAAGTATTTCCATCGGATATATCCATACCCAGGGACGCAGATTTATCCCGGAGCTTGTCCGGGGGTTCCTTAATGAACAGGAGGGGAAGAAGATTGATTTCCGTTTTCAGAATGCAGCTACCGGAAGTCTGATCCGGGGTCTGAAGGAAGAGAAATTCGACGTGATCTTCTGTTCCCGGGCAGAGGGCGAGAAGGAGATCAGCTTTGTGCCGGTGTCAGAAGAAAAGCTGGTGGCTGTAGTGCCTGAGAACCATGCTCTTGCAGACCGAAATTCAGTGACCATAAAAGAGCTGGGGCAGTATCCGCAGGTGACCTTTACCCCTGCAAGCGGACTGTATTTTGTGATCCGGGAGCTTTTCGAAAAGGAAGGACTTTCACCGGAGACGGCCTTTGAGGTAGAAGAGGATGGTGCACTGGCAGGTATGGTGGCGGAGGAATTTGGTGTAGGCATTGTGCCGGATGTACCGGTGATCCATACACTTCCTGTGAAAATCTTAAATATTGAGAATCTGCACTGCCGTCGTTACATATACATGGGAATGATGAAAAATCGGTATCCAAGTGCGCTTGTGGAGCAGTTCCGGGATTATATATACAAGCATTACCGGATCTATGAAGTGATACAGTAGAATCTTGGTGATAAAATTTCTGTAAAAAATCTCTGCTTCTGTAATAGGGCGGAGATTTTTTTGACACAGATCCTGGCGTGAATACTATAGCAATTCCATAAATTACTGCAAACAATTCAGTCCATCATAGCGTGAAGTCCGGCGTCAGATATCTTTGCCGTGCCTAAAAATTATAAAAATAATCTATAGTTCACATGCGTAAATTCAATGAAAATTTGGGTTGAGATAAAAATGACCAGTTGGTATAATAAGGACAGATACTTGATTTAAAGTGATAAAGTGATGACGGAAATCCGTAATAAAATGAACGAAGTAAAGGAGATATTATGAACCAGTTAGAAGTATTAAGAGAAAGCCTTGGACAGTGCGATGAGATCATCCTGGACGCACTCCTTATGAGAAACAGGATCGTAGAGGACATCATGGTATACAAGGAAGCTAACGATCTTCCGGTACTTCAGCCGGAACAGGAGGCGAAGCAGAAAGGATGGCTGGAAGCCAGAATGGAAGGCAGACGTCATAAGAAAGAGGTCAATGATGTTTTTGCAAGCATCACACAGAACAGTAAAAGGATCCAGTCCAGAAATCTTTTCAATTATAATATCTTCCTGATCGGATTTATGGGAGCTGGTAAATCTACGATCTCCGATTATCTGAAGAATGTTCTTGCCATGGATGTTGTGGAGATGGATCAGTGTATCGTGGAGAGACAGGGAATGAGCATTTCCGATATCTTTGAGACTTACGGTGAAGAGTATTTCCGTGAGCTCGAGACAAATCTTCTGATCGAGATGCAGTCCAGATCTAATGTTGTAGTATCCTGTGGCGGTGGTGTTCCGATGCGGGAGCGCAATGTTGCCGAGATGAAAAAAAATGGCCGTGTTGTACTTCTGACTGCAAAGCCGGAAACTATTCTGGAACGTGTAAAGGATAATCATGACCGTCCTTTACTTGAGAACAACAAAAATGTTTCATTTATCGCTGATCTGTTGGAAAAACGTCGCGCGAAATATGAGGCAGCAGCAGATATAGTTGTTGAGACAGACGGAAAGAGTGAGCTTGAGATCTGTGAGGAGCTGATCCACAGACTTCGTGAGGCAGAGGCAAATAAATAACTGCTGATCATAAAACAGAATAGTTTTACATATAAAAGGGACAGCTGTCCGATAAACCGTACAGAAACAGAACGGAGATCGGGCAGCTGTCCTTTATGATATAAAAGATCCGGACCATATATTTGCAGATGAACAGATCGTTTAATTGGTCTTATAAAAAATTTCCCTCGAGGTTTCCTCGATCACAAATTTTTTAAAGGCTTCCACGACCGGCGGATGGTATACATCCTTCAGCATGGCCATGTAGAAATTCCGCTGCCAGCTTGGAGAGACAAGGGGCAGGATCTTAAGGTTCAGAGAGTGAAGGATCGGGATATCCGGTGCAATGCAGATGCCGAAATCATTGGCAACAAACCCTGCGGCAACCTGATCCTCATCGATCTCAAAAGCCACATCCGGGTACTGACCGATGCTCTTAAATAACTGGTCAATGATCTGGCGGAGACCGCTTCTCTTCTTGAAGATGATCTGCTTGTATGGAAGCGTTTCCTCCAGATGAATCTCGGATTTCTCAGCAAGAGGATGTTCCGGCGGAACGATGACGACCAGATCCTGCTTGGCAACCGGAATAAATTCGATCAGTGGTTCGTCGTCAAATTTGGAACAGAAGCCGATATCGTATTTCTTCTCTTTCAGTCCGGTGAGGATATCGCCGGTAAGAACCTTATCACAGAACAGATTGAAATGGATCTGTTTTCCCTTATTGGCATTAAGAAAGCTGCGGATGATCTTTGGCATAAAGTCAACACCCAGAGTTCTGAGAAAAGCCACATCGATCTGTCCTTCTCCCTTTCCTGCAAGCTGGAGACCGTTTACGGAGGAATCCAGCCGGTTCAGAGTTTGTTCCACATCCTCCAGAAAAGACTTGCCATATTTGGTGAGAGAAACATTCCGTCCGTTTTTTCAAATAATTTCACTCCAAGCTCTTCCTCCAGAGAAGAGATCGCGTGACTTAGGCTGGGCTGTGTGATGGCCAGAACATCCGCAGCTTTTGTATAATGTTCCAGATGAGCCAGTGTCACGAAATAGCGAAGATGATACAGATTCATTTTTTAATACTCCTTTCGTAAGTTTATCTGAATGTTTTACTTCGGACAGATCCCCGGTAAGTCTGACAGACATAAGAGATTTGCCGGGCCGTATGCAGTGACGGCGGCAATACGGCTGAATGTGTTTTATATAGTATAACATGATATATTGATAAAATCTATGGATTCTCCTGGTACAATCAATTTGTTTTGTATTTAACAAAGTTATATAATGCTTATAGAAAAAAGATACAAAATAATTTAAAAAACAAATAAAATTATTTAAATTTTCAGGAGGAATTATCATGTCAAAAGAATTTCCAATCACAATCAGTTCCTGGACACTGGGAGATCAGTGCAAATTTGAGGACCGTGTAAAAGTTGCCAAAGAGGCTGGCTATGAGGGAATCGGCCTGAGAGCAGAAACCTACGTAGATGCCCTGAATGAGGGACTTTTCGACGAGGATATCCTGGCAATCCTGGATAAATATGACATGAAGGTAACAGAGGTTGAGTACATCGTGCAGTGGGCAGAGGAGCATCGTTCCTATGAGCAGAAATACAAAGAACAGCTCTGCTTCCATATGTGTGAATTATTTAACGTAAAACAGATCAACTGCGGACTGATGGAGAACTATTCCGTAGAGTACACAGCACAGAAGCTTCGTGAGCTTTGCCACAGAGCAGGCAAATACATCATCGGTGTTGAGCCAATGCCATACAGCGGAATCCCGGATGTGAAAAAGGGCTGGGCTGTTGTAAAAGCTGCTGACTGCGAGAATGCGAAACTGATCCTTGATACATGGCACTGGGTAAGAGCAAACCAGCCGATCGAGCTTTCCGTACTTGAGGGAATCCCGGCAGACAAGATCGTATCCATCCAGATCAACGATGTATGGGAAAGACCATATGCAACAACGATCTTAAGAGATGAGTCCATGCATGACCGTCTTGCTCCTGGAACAGGAATCGGAACAACAGTACCGTTCGTAAAAATGATCAAAGAAAAAGGCATCAGACCAAATGCCATCGGCGTAGAGGTTATCAGCGATGCAAACCTTGAAAAAGGTATCGAGTATGCTGCAAAACATACATATGAGAACACAAAGAAGGTACTGGAAGAGGCTTGGCCGGAAGTACTGTAATTAATATAAGAAACTAATATTTCAGACGGGCCCCTGTTTCCGACGTCATACCGGTGACAGGGCGTTACCGTGAAAGAAACAAAAAGATTGTTTCAAAGGAAAGGAGAACGCATATGAAATTCAATGCGATGTTTCAGCCGATCGAGATCGGTCCTATGACAGTAAAGAATCGTTTTGTTGTTCCGCCAATGGGAAATAACTTTGCAAACACAGACGGAACAATGAGTGAGCAGTCCGCTGCATATTACAGAGAAAGAGCAAAAGGCGGATTTGGTCTGATCACCATCGAGGCTACTGTAGTTCACAAGGGCGCAAAGGGCGGCCCGCGTAAACCATGTCTTTATGACGACTCTACGATCGAGAGCTTCCGCAAGGTTATCGACGGATGTCATGCAGAAGGAGCAAAGGTGTCCATCCAGCTTCAGAACGCAGGTCCGGAAGGAAATGCAAAAAACGCAGGAGCACCGATCACAGCAGCAACCAGTATCCCGTCAGTGTGCGGCCGTGATATTCCGAAGCAGCTTACAACTGAGGAAGTTTACGAGCTGATCAAAGGCTACGGTGAGGCAGCAAGAAGAGCTATGGAAGCAGGAGCAGATGCTGTTGAGATCCATATGGCACACGGTTATCTGGTAAGTACCTTCCTCTCTCCGAGAACAAACAAGAGAGTGGATGAGTTTGGCGGATGCTTTGAGAACCGTATGCGTTTCTCCCGTCTGATCATCGAGGAAGTTAAAAAAGCAACACAGGGAAAGATTGCAGTTCTTGCAAGAATCAACTGTGCAGATGAGGTTCCGGGAGGACTTGATGTCCACGACAGTGCAGCGATCGCAGCATATCTGGAAAGCTGCGGACTGGACGGACTCCATGTATCCCGTGCCGTTCATATCAAGGATGAGTTTATGTGGGCACCGACTGTTATCCACGGTGGATTCTCTGCAGCAGAGGTTGAGGAGATCAAACGTGCGGTAAATATCCCGGTGATCACAGTTGGACGTTATACAGAGCCACAGTTCGCAGAACTGATGGTAAAAGAAGGAAGAGCAGACCTTGTAGCATTCGGACGTCAGAGCCTTGCAGATCCGGCTATGCCGAAAAAAGCACAGGAAGAGCGTCTTGAGGATATGACTCCTTGTATCGCCTGTCTTCAGGGCTGCGTTGCAAACATGTATGCAGGAAATCCGGTATGCTGTCTGACAAACCCGTTCCTGGGTCATGAGGCAGAGCCGCTTGAGAAAGCTGAGGAGCCGAAGAAGGTTATGGTTATCGGTGGTGGCGTTGCAGGACTTTCCGCTGCGTTTATCGCAAAGGAGAGAGGCCATGAGGTAACACTTTATGAGGCAGGAGATGTTCTCGGCGGAAACATGAGACTTGCTGCATATCCGCCGGGAAAAGGTGACATCACAAACATGATCCGCAGCTACATCCATCGTTGCCAGAAGGATGGCGTTAAGATCGTGATGAACTGTGAGGTAACTCCGGAGCTTATCAAAGAAGAGAAGCCGGACAGCGTGATCATTGCCACCGGTTCCAAGACTCTGATCCTTCCGATCGAGGGAATCGACAATCCGGCTATCATCCACGGCTCTGATCTTCTGGATGGCAAGAGAGCAGCAGGCAAAAAGGTTCTCGTTGTCGGCGGTGGAATGGTTGGATGCGAGACAGCTGCATTTTTAGGCGAGCAGGAGCATGATGTAACTGTTATCGAGTTCCGTGATACCGTAGGTGCAGACGTGATCCACGAGCACAGAGTATATCTGATGAAGGATTTCGAGGACTACGGAATCAAGGAGATCACCGGAGCAAAGGTATGCAAATTCTATGAAGACGGTGTAGAATATGAGACCGCTGACGGAGTACGTCACGAGTCAAGAGGATATGATTCTGTGATCCTTTCCATGGGATTCCGCAACTACAATCCTCTGGAAGAGAAGATCAAAGACCTTGTACCTGAGACACATGTGATCGGAGATGCTATCCGTGCAAGACGTGCACTGGATGCAACAAAAGAGGCTTATGAGGTAGCTTCCAGGATCTGATCTGCCAATCTATCCAATAAACCGGACAGTACAAAAATTAAAAAGATACCCTGACAGACACCGGAAAAAATATATCCGGTGTCTGTCAGGGGAAAATGCAGGAGGTAAAAAGAAATGGAACAGAGAATTAAAGGAACAACTGGTTTACTTGCACTGATCGGAAGCCCTGTAGGACATTCCGGATCCCCGGCTATGTACAACTTCAGCTTCCAGTACCATAACCTGGACTATGCTTACATGGCATTTGATATCAAAGAGGATCAGGTTCCGGCAGCTCTTGATGCAATGCGTCTGTTCAAAATGAGAGGCTGCAATGTAACCATGCCTTGCAAGAACAAAGTAGCGCAGTGTGTAGACGAGCTTTCACCGGCAGCAAAGATCATCGGCGCTGTAAATACTATCGTAAATGAGGATGGAAAACTTGTTGGACATATCACAGACGGTATCGGATTTGTCCGCAACCTGAAAGAGCACGGTGTTGATGTAAAGGGTAAAAAGATGGTAGTCCTCGGAGCAGGCGGTGCAGCTACAGCCCTTACTGTACAGTGTGCCCTTGACGGAGCTGCATCCATCGCGATCTTCAATCCTGACGATCCATTCCTTGACAGAGCAAAAGGAACTGCTGAGAAGCTTGCAAAAGAAGTACCGGACTGCAAAGTAAGCGTATATTGCCTTGACGACCAGGACAAACTGAGAGAAGAGATCGCAAACGCAGATATCCTCGCGAACGGAACACTTGCAGGAATGAAACCACATGATGACATCACACTGGTTGATAAATCCATGTTCCATAAGGATCTTGTTGTTGCTGACTGCGTATACAATCCGGCAGAGACAAAGATGGTAAAAGAAGCAAAAGAAGCAGGCGTGAAGCTTGCGGTAGGCGGAAAAGGAATGCTTCTGTGGCAGGGTGCAGCATCTTACAAGCTTTACACAGGTCTTGAGATGCCGACAGATGAGTACCAGAAATTTCAGGCTGAGAACGAAGGGAAATAAGAAAAATGAGCCAGACAGGTAAGAAAAATTTAGTGATTACTTCTATCGCGCTGTATTTTACATATTTCATCCATGGAATCGGAGCTTCCATCATGGGTCAGTACAAGCCGGAGCTTGCGGCTCACTGGGGAGCAAAGGCTTTAAGTGATGGAACTATGGATGTCAGCATGGTAGTATCTGTAATTGCCGCACTTGGACTTGGAAGACTGATCTCTCTTCCGTTTTCCGGTCCCCTGTCCGACAAATTCGGACGCAGATTAAGCGGAATCATCGGCGTGATTTGTTATGCAGCATACTTTATGGGAATCGCATTTGCTCCGTCTATGGGAGTTGCCTACGCCTTTGCCATTGTAGGCGGTATCGCAAACTCCTTCCTGGACACCTGCGTAAGCCCGACATGTATGGAGATTTATGTAAACAATCCTTCTGTAGCGAACCTGTTTACAAAATTCTCCATGTGTATCAGCCAGTTTCTGCTTCCTTTCCTCATCGGATTTGTAGCAGCGGCGAATATGTCCTACAGAACCATCTTTATTGTTGCAGGTGCTGCGATCTTTATCGATGGAATCCTGATCCTGTTCCTGCCATTCCCGGAGAGAAATACAGCAGGTACAGTAAAGAAAGAAAAAGCAAAATTAAAGATCACTCCTGCAGCTCTTGCAGCAATCCTCATCGGATTTACAAGCTCTTCTACATTCATGCTGTGGCTGAACTGTAATCAGGAGCTCGGAAAGCTTTATAACTTAAGTGATCCTTCCAAGATCCAGTCCTTCTATGCAGTAGGAACCTTTGCAGCGATCCTGTGTTCCTCTGTATTTATCAAAAAAGGACTGAAGGAGATCAATATCCTGATCATTTATCCGCTGATCTCTTTCATCATGCTGGGACTTTGCTACTTTATCCAGAATCCGACAATTTGTCTTATCGGTGGATTTGTGATCGGTTTTGCAGGTGCAGGCGGTGTGCTTCAGCTGGCTGTTTCCACAACTGCGGAGTTCTTCCCGGAAAACAAGGGAACTGCAACATCCATGGTCATGATCGCATCCAGCGTTGCGAACTACACCATTCTGACACTGGCCGGCTACATTACAAAGACTGCCGGAACCAGTGCTCCGAGAATGATCCTGCTTCTCAATATGGCAGTGACATTCATAGGAATCCTTCTTGCACTGTTCGTTAAGATGAACCGTGGAAAAGAGGATTGACTGAATCAAGGAAATCCCTTGGGGTGAATATCCGTTTGACTACAGTAAAAAAAGTGAATCATTGTATGGATACAGACAAAGATGACTGAATCTGTGCAAAACAAAGTTCCAATTCGGGAACAATTCCCGGATTGGACTTTACCGTTTCTGGAAATGTTTGTTAATTAACAAACTTATAAAGTAAAAGATACTATATATGTATTATCAAAAAAACGACAAAGGAGAATCGTTATGGCACGTGCAGCAAGACAGCGAAGAGAAAACGAACTGCCCTACATTCCGTTTGGGCCATTTCAGATTCGTTTTCCGTTTATTCACTATAAAATTGAGTCCGTAGAGTTTATCCAGGGCCTGATCCTCGGGGTTACGGCACTGGCGGCGGTTCCTTATCTGGAACAATATCTGGGATTGCCTTATGAGCTGGCATGGAGCTGTGTGATCATAGAGACCATGCTGTATATGCTACACAGCTTACTTGGTGATCCGGTTGTACCGGGATGGATCACACCGACCCTTCCGCTGACGATCGTATTCCTGGAAGGCTTCCCTATGGGAAAAGAACGTATCCAGGCAATGATCGCCCTGCAGATGCTGGTTGGTCTCGTGTTCATATTTATGGGCATCACCAAGCTTGCGGATAAATTTGTCCATGCAGTACCAAATTCTGTTAAGGGTGGTATCCTTCTTGCTGCGCCGGTGACGGTTATGGCAGGACAGCTGGGAGAGGGCGGCAACATGCATAAGTATCCGCTGGCGATCGTTGCCGGTGTAGGCCTTCTGATTCTGATCAGCTTTTCAGATAAATATCAGGAGAAGAGAAAGAACAACAAATTCCTGGATCTTGTTGCCAGGTATGGAAACCTTTTCCCGTATCTGATCGCCATGGTGGTAGGTCTTCTTGTAGGCGAGCTGGATGCGCCTGGTTTGGAGCTGGGAACCTTTATCAAGATCCCGCAGTTCAAAGAGATCATCTCACAGGTAAGTATCTTTGGTGTGGGAATCCCGCCGGTCTCCATGTTTGTCAAAGCGCTTCCTCTGGCACTTGTATGTTATGTTATCGCATTTGGTGATTTTGTTACCACAGAGACACTGGTTACAGAGGCACGCCAGTCCAGAGATGATGAGTACATTGATTTCAATTCCAGCCGTTCCAACCTGGTCAGCGGCATCAGGAACCTGATCCTTTCCGTCATTGCCCCATTCCCGCCGCTTTCCGGTCCGTTATGGGTTGGAATGACAGTATCTGTTTCCATCCGTTACAAGGAGGGAAAGAAAGCTATGAAGTCTCTGATCGGCGGTATGGCATCCTTCCGTATTGCAACGTTTTTAAGTGTGCTGATCATTCCGGTTGTAAGCTTCTTCCGTCCGATCTTCGGAGTCGGTTCCTCCATTACTCTGATGTTCCAGGCCTTTGTCTGTGCAAGGATCGGTATGGATTACTGCAGAACAGACCGTGACAAGATGATCGCAGGTGTTATGGCAGCTGTGCTTGCAACCCAGGGAACTGCATGGGCATCCGCATGGGCCCTGGCTGTAGGCTTCGGTCTGAATATCTTCCTTTCAAACTGGGACCCCAGAAAGAAAGAGGAGAATGCCATCGAGGATAAAAATTGATCAGAGGAATAACAAAGATATAAAAAACAGAAAAAGAAGAAGTGTGCTGGATGGGTCAGCACACTTCTTTTTTTGTCATGAGATTTGTTGTTTTTAATTATTATTTTAATAGATTTGCTATTATGGGATTAAAATTGCAAAAATTTGTTACATCAATTGGGTTTAAAAACTGGTTTATAATTCGCGTTCTGTTACAAAAATCTACCGTAGATCCTTTTTATGGGAGGTTACAGGATCACAGGCTTTTGTGGATAATGTCAAGAACCTGTGCAAGCTCGTTGACATTGATCTGTCCCGGTGCGGAAGCTTTGGTAGCTGCACCGAAGGTAAGGGCGGAACCGAAGGTTTCGCCGGCGAGACGGCTGACAACACCTGTACCTGCCATGGACATGGTAATGATCGGGCGGTCGGCGAACTGCTCGGACATTTCCAGCGTGGCACTTAAGAGTGTAAGCACGTCCTGTTTGTTTCTTGGCATAACAGCCATTTTCGGGATATCTGCGCCATAGTCCTGCATCATGCGAAGACGGCGCACGATCTCATCCTTCTCAGGAGTTGCGTCAAAATCATGGTTGGAAGCGATGACCTTTACGCCATAGCTGTGTGCTTCCTGGATCATGCTTTTTACGATCTCCTCACCTGTGAAGGCTTCTACATCAATGAGATCTACATAGCCGCTTTTTGCGACAGCCATGTTGAGTGCTTTGTAAGCTTCGTTGGAGATCGCTTTTTCTCCGCCTTCTTTTGCAGTACGGAAGGTGAAGAGGATCGGAGTGTCCTTTAAAACGGTCTGGAGATCTTTTGCCACATCCAGAACCTTGTCTGTGTCAAAAACGTCCTCAAACCAGTCAACACGCCATTCCACAACGTCTACGGGGATCCTTGCGAAGGTCCCTGCCTCAAGGAGGATATCATCCTTTGTCTGTCCCACGATCGGGACACAGATCTTCGGTCTTCCCTCTCCGAGTGTGATATTTCTTACCTGAACTGTTTTCATAATGGTCCTTTCTGATACGACAGGAACAGATAGCAGTTTAGTCGTCGTATCTGATGTTAAGAATCTCTTTCATATGTTCGATCGGCATCGGTTCGCCGGTCCACAGTTCAAATGCAGCGGAGCCCTGGAAAAGCATCATGCCAAGGCCGTTCATTGTCTTGCAGCCAACTTCCTTTGCCATAGAACGCATAGCAGTTTCAAGAGGGGAGTAAGGCACGTCAACAACGATAAGCTCCGGGCGGAAGTAAGACTTGTCCGGAACAACGGACTGACCTTCCAGTGGTTTCATTCCAACACCTGTCGCATTTACGAAAATATAACTGTCAGCCATTTCTTTTTCAGCTGGTCAAGATCTGCCAGATCATAGAGAACAGCATGGCTTGAAGTTCTGGTGTTGATCTTTTCTACCGTAGATACTGCACGGCCCCAGAATTCATCTTTGCGGTTGAAGATCACGATCTCGCCTACACCGTCAAGTGCTGCCTGGATCTCGATAGCAGTTGCGGCACCACCTGCACCTACGATGGTCATTTTCTTTCCGATAGCGTCGATGTTATTGTCTTTCAGTGCTGCCATAAATCCGATACCGTCTGTGATATGGCCTGTAAGATGACCATGATCATTAACGATGGTGTTTACAGCGCCGCACATTTCTGCTGCCGGTGAAAGCTCGTCAAGGTACTGGCCTACCAGAGTTTTGTTCGGCATGGAAACGTTGGAACCTCTCATTTTCAGAGTACGGATTGCTTTTACAGCATCCTCGATCTCGTCTGCACCAACCTCAAATGCAAGATATGCATAATCATAGCCAAGCTTTGCAAAAGCTTCATTCTGCATGGCAGGAGAGCTGGAGTGGCGGATCGGATATGCCATAAGACCAATCAGTTCGGTATGTCCTGTGATTCTTTCTGACATGGTAATAACTCCTCTCATTGGTAAAATCTGGATGAAGATTTGTCTTTTTTAAACCTCCCACCACATAGATCTGAAGAAGTTGCGGACATTCTCCGGACGGCTGCGGGGGAGGAAGACGTGGAAAATCTATGTTACGGATCACCGAGTGAACTGTAACAGATCTATATACACTTTCCGGGAGAAGGATTGAAATGTTCCCGGAAAGGGTATAGCGGAAAAATATTAAAGGTATCCCTTCTGCTCAAGAACGGTAAGGACATTGCGTCCTTCCTGGGTACCGTCAATGATTCGTCTTGCTCTCTGGCTGTCGCCGATGTTCATGATCTCAACATCCTCAGAAGAAAATTCCTCTGTGAGGTTCTGGTAAAGCTGTCCCTGAGCTCTCATTCCGAGACATACGAAGCCGTACTCAAATGGAAGCTCATAAGGCTCACCGTCGCCCCTGACAAGGAAGGAAGAATCCTTAACCTCAAGGAGAGCAGTTTTTGTAAGCTGATGTACATTGTGTTTTTTCATCATGGTCTTTGTGTCATTTTTGCTTACCGGGTCAAGATCACGTCCGATCTGATCCATCATCTCAACGATAGAGATGTCTGCGTTTCTGTCAGCAAAGAATTCCACAACATCAAGACCTACAGCACCGCCGCCTACAACTACAACCTTTTTGCCTTCCAGATCCTTCGGAAAATCATTAATGTGGCTGATCATACCAAGAATAGAATAAATATTATGGTTCTCGTTGTCAATACGATCCTTCAGTCCTGCGATCGGAGGCAGAAGCGGAGCGGAGCCGGTGGAGCTTACGATGATATTCGGATGGAACTTGCGGATGTTTTCCGGTGTTCCTTCTGTGTTTTTGAAGATGTAAAGATTATCAAGCTGTTCTGCACGATGCATGAGATAGTGCGGGAAATCAGCAAGACGGTTCTTTGCAGGGATCTTTGAGATCAGAGATGCAAGTCCGCCAAGCTCATTGCTTTTTTCCAGAAGGAAGGTATTGCATCCAACCTCTGCGGCTGTACAGGCAGCTTCCAGTCCGGCAGTGCCACCGCCGATAACGACCACGTTGCAGTTTTTATTTACATGTTTTTTCTTATATACATCGCCCTCAAGAACCGATGGGTTTACAGTACAGCGGATCGGACGGTTTACACCGATACGGTTTCCGGCACAGCCAACGTTACAGGAGATACATTTGCGGAGGTCACACTCATGACCTGTGGCAACCTTGTTTACCCATGCAGGGTCTGCGATCAGACCACGGCCCATACCGATCAGGTCTGCATCACCGTCAGCCAGGATACGCTCAGCAACCTTCGGGTCACGGACATTACCCATGGAGATACATGGCTTGTTGAATTTTTCTCTTACGGCCTTTGCCATGTAGGAACGCCATCCGTCCGGGAGATAATTTGCATCGATCTGGTACTGGATGGAACCGTTAAGTCCGCAGGAAACATCGAAGATATCAACCTCTTCCTGAAGATAATCCAGGTATTCCAGAGTATCCTCCAGTGTATTTCCGCCTTCCATCAGCTCATCCGCACTGAGACGGAGCATGATCGGGAAGAAAGGTCCTACCTGTTTCCTTACCTCATCGATGACCATACGGCAGAAACGGGTACGGTTCTCAACAGATCCGCCGAACTCATCGGTACGCTTGTTTGTGATCGGGGAGAGGAACTGACTGATCAGATAGGAGTGTCCTGCATGGATCTCTACCGCGTCAAAGCCAGCTGTCTGTGCACGTTTTGCAGCCTCACCGTATTTTTTTACGATGTGAAGGATCTCGTCTTTGGAAAGAGGACGCGGGATCTCGCCGCCTTCTTTGGATGGAACGTCAGATGCGGAAACCGGCTGCATGTTGATCCTGGAAGAAACAGCGGAAGCTCCGGCATGGTTGATCTGGATCGCGATCTTTGTTCCGTATCTATGAATATTTTCACAGAATTTGAAAAGACGTGGCAGATAGTTGTCATGGTCGATGCGCAGCTGTGTGGTTCCGTTGGAGCCCTGCGGGGAATCGATACTTGCGTTCTCTACGATGATGAGACCTGTGCCACCCTTTGCACGCTGCTCATAATAATTGATATGAAGAAAACTCATTTCGCCGTTCTGTTCACCGTAGTTGGTGCCCATCGGCATCATAACAATACGGTTCTTGATAGTCATATTTTTAACGGTTAATGGGGAAAAAATATGCGGATAATCATTCTTCATCTGAAAAAAACCTCCCTGGTTATTTTAAATAGAATCGTTTGTTTGTGTTAATTATATAACAGAATAATCTATAAAACTAATTCATAATACGAGCAATATAATAAAAACAATCTATAGATTTTTGGATATCATCTTTCAGGCTGCAGGTACTTGCATGCTTATAATGTGAAAAAAACAGATGTAGAAGGACAACTGGTTACTGAGAACGGAGTGAACGGTAACGCTAACTGGAAAATGGTATCGGATCCAGGGGGTTTACATATATGATTTTAACGTGTTATCATAACAAATAAAAAAGATACAGAAAACGGAGAAACGGGCAGGCTGAAACGGATCAAATGTAAGACTGTATTTCCGCGTTCTGTAAAAAGACAGGAGATAGATAAAATGGAATTCTGGGATATTTACGATGCAGATAAGAAACCGACAGGACGGACTATGAAGCGCAATGACTGGTGTTTAAAAGATGGAGAGTATCATCTGACAGTTTTGGGCGTGGTAGCAAGACCGGACAAGACCTTTCTTATTACTAAACGTGTGATGACAAAGGCCTGGGCTCCGGGCTGGTGGGAGGTTTCCGGCGGTGCAGCCCAGGCGGGAGAGGCATCCCGTGATGCAGTACTCCGTGAGGTAAAAGAGGAGACCGGACTGGACGCCAGTGAGGCAGAGGGCGGATACCTTTTTACATATAAAAGAGAGAACCCGGGGGAAGGAGATAATTACTTTGTGGATGTGTACCGTTTTGTCATGGATGTGGAGGATAAGGATCTGAAGCTTCAGATGGAAGAGACAGACGGATATATGTTTGCAACCCTGGAGCAGATCCGGGCGTTTGCCGCAGAGGGAAAATTCCTACATTATGACAGTATTAAGAAGGCGTTTGAGTTTTAAGCAGATTTCTGACTGGTTTTCCGCGAGGATTTGAAAATAAATGTTGTT
Source organism: Ruminococcus sp. SR1/5 (assembly GCF_000209835.1). Lineage (NCBI taxonomy): Bacteria > Bacillati > Bacillota > Clostridia > Eubacteriales > Oscillospiraceae > Ruminococcus > Ruminococcus sp. SR1/5. Next base: position 3,012,665 of record NC_021014.1, read on the forward strand.
TTTTGTGGATTTCTATTTTTAAAAACGTTGTTTTTTGACTTGTTTTCGAAGAATTGTCTTGACATTAAAATTGGTAAATAGTAAAATTAAATCAGATGAACTGCCAGAAGGTTTTTTGACCATGAGCAGGTAGCAGAGCGGATTTCAAAGATCTGCCTGACTTTAGGAAGTTGTAAGCCGGATGAATGAAATCCGGCTTATAAAATTATCCAATATTATCAGATCGAGAATAATATAAAATTTTGAAAGCGAGGAATCATCAATGGCGGATGAACATAGAGATCAGATCAGAATCGTACAGGAAACCGTAGCCGGTAAGGAGATCACATTTGCCCATATCATGGGTGGTCCGGCACCTATCATATATCAGAAGCTTGGACTGAATCCGCAGGTGGACTATGGATCATCTGCAATTGGTATCATGAATATGACACCTTCCGAGTCTGCTGTGATCGCATCCGATATTGCTGTGAAGAGCGGTAATGTGTATCTTGGATTTGCAGACCGTTTTACAGGAACACTGATCATAACAGGAGAGATTTCCGATGTGCAGACTGCAATGGAGGAGATCGTGGATTATTTCCGTGATACTCTGGGATATGTAGTATGCAATATCACCAAGAGATAAGGAAGTGTACCATGGAAGAACGGATAACAAAGGAAGAACTGCTGGAGAGGCTGTTTCATGATGATTATGAGAACCTTAAGGGAAGAAGACTTCGGCTGACCCGGGTGAGAGTACCTGGAAAGGAGCTTTCCTTTGCACATGTTTTTACGCCAAGTGATAAATCTGTTTATGAGAATCTTGCGTTACATATCGGTGTCCATGAAGGCGAGGACCACAGGGGAGATGCCATTGGTATGGTCAGAGTCACACCCTGGGAGGCGATTGTAGTTGCGGCAGATGTTGCAGTGAAGGCAGCTCATGTGGAAGTAGGATTTATGGATCGTTTCTGCGGGACGCTGATCCTGACAGGCGGTTTTACGGAAGTGATGACAGCTGTGGAGGAAGTGGTGCGATTTTTCCATGAGACATTGAAATTCGATGTCTGTAAGATCCACAGAAGCTGAGGCAGGACGGGATAAAAAATGAAAAAATTTTTCTGATGGGTCGAAGTGAAGCCGGCAAAACATCCCTGACACAGGCGCTTAAAGGGGAAGAGCTTCATTATCATAAGACTCAGTATACCAATACAAATGAAGATACTATTGATTCACCGGGAGAATATGCGGAATCCAAGCATTTCAGCGTAGGACTGGCCTGCTTTTCCTTTGAGGCGGATGTGATCGCCATTGTACAGGCAGCCAATGAGCCCTTTAACCTGTTTAGTGACGGCAGCAGGAATTTTCTACTACGGCCGCTGATCGGGATCATCACCAAGGTGGATTCTCCCCATGCCAACATTCCCATGGTCAGACAGTGGATGGAGAACATGGGCTGTGAGAGGATCTTTATGGTAAATAACAAGACCAGGGAAGGCATCAGCGAGCTGATGGATTATCTGCAGGATGATCTCCCGACGCTTACGCTTGAACAGGCGAAATTCAAGCAGAGCCTTGGCCTTAACGAATGGGATTCCATGCCGGAAGGGGTGGAGTATCCGGAATCCATACGGTAAAATAGTAATATTCACGAAAAATGAATAAAAATACAAAATTCAAACAGAAAAAGTAGAAATTCTTCCGGAACTGTGATATACTGTCATCGTTTGGAAGATTCGTGGGCTGAAATGTAAGATCCCCAGAGCATGAAGGATAAAGAGGATAGAAACGGGGCTCGCAGATATATGGCAGAAGAGCTGTATGTCGGGAACACCGGGTATCCGTATCTGCCTTCATGTTCCGGGGATTTTTTATATTCTATACACAGATTTTCCGAGTGGATGCAAAAGACAAAAAATAAGAAGGACAGGAGAGGAAAAGATGTTTGAATTATTTGAAAATCTGACCAACTGGCTCTGGGGACTGCCGCTGCTGATCACGATCCTCGCTACAGGCGTATATCTGACAGTACGTTCCGGTTTCTTCCAGTTTCGCCATTTTGGTTACATTGTGAAAAACATGTTCAGTAAAGAACGTCGCCAGGAAGGCGGAGATGACGGAAAGAGCCTGACACCGTTCCAGGCTATTTCCATTGCGATCGGAGGTACTGTTGGTGTATCCAATATGTCCGGTGTTGCAACGGCTATTGCAACAGGAGGACCTGGGGCATTATTCTGGCTCTGGATCGCAGCGCTTCTTGCCATGGTCATCAAGATGGCAGAGGTAACACTTGCTGTATACTACAGAGAGAAACAGCCAAACGGTGAGTACCAGGGAGGCCCGACCTACTACATGCAGAAGGGGCTTGGCGGAGAGAAAAAGCTTCCCTTCTGGAAACTTTTTGCAGTACTGTTCGGCGGCTGTATTTTCATGACATGGTTCATTACTTTGCAGAATTATACAGTATCAGAGGCTGTCGGAAGTACCTTCCACCTGCCGTACATCGTACCGTCACTTTTGTATGTGGCAGCGATCTATCTGATCATCATCGGCGGTGTAAAGAAAGTCGGCGTGATCTCTTCCTATATGACACCGATCATGTGCATGCTTTACATTGTAGGCTCTCTCGTAATACTGGTAGTGAATTTTGACAAGCTGCCGGAAACCTTTGGACTGATCTTCAAGGGTGCATTTACAACACAGGCGGCAGTCGGCGGATTTATGGGAGCCGGTGTTGCAACAGCAATGCGTCTTGGCTTTGCCCGTTCCGTATACAGCAACGAGGCAGGCTGGGGAACATCTCCAATGATCCATGCTTCCGCAAAGACAGACCATCCTGTAAAACAGGGACTGATGGGAGCATTTGAGGTATTTGCAGATACTATCGTAGTCTGCTCCATGACAGGTCTTGTCGTTATCACCACAGGCTACTGGAATTCAGGACTTCAGGGGTCAGAGCTGACACTGACAGCATTTGAGTCCGGAATGGGCTCTGTTGCGAGAGCATTGATCGCGATTAGTATTTTCCTTTTCGGACTGACAACATCAACCGGATGGTTCACCTACTACAGCGTGATCCTGAAGCACTGGCTGAAAAATAATCAGAAGGTTCTGAAGATTGCAGAGAAGGTTTTTATCCTTGGAACACCATTATGGGGTCTTTTGGTCACAGTGCTTACTCTTTATGGAAACGGAACACCGGCGCAGCTGTGGGTAATTGCAGACTTTACAACCGTATTCCCTACATTTGTAAATGTTGCCACATTATTTATCTTAAGTGGTACTTTCTTTAAACTGCTGAAGGATTACAAGGCGCGTTACATGGGAATCGGAAAGGTAGACAAGGATATGGCACTTTTCTACGAGGATAAAAAAGAAAAAGAGGAAAAATAAACAGTGGATACAATTTTTTTAACGGATGTATAAGAACACTGGATGACAGTGAAAAAGTGGCAGAGGCTGTGGGAATCGAAAATGGCCGGATCGTTTTTGTGGGAACTGATAAAGAAGCGGAAGCTTTTTCCTGCAAAAAGCGGATCGACCTTAAGGGAAGGCTGATGCTGCCCGGTTTTGTGGATACACATATGCATATGCTGCATTATGCATTTGTGGAAAGATCTGTAAAACTGTTTGACTGCACAAGTGTTGAGGAAATGCTTGCCGCAGCAAAAAAAGACTGGAGGAGAGCAAAGGTCAGAAGCTGACCTGGCTCTACTGCAGAGGCTGGAATGAGGAACATTTTGATAAGCCACGCTATCCGCACAAGGATGAGCTGGATGCGCTCTCAACGGAAATCCCCATCATTATGGTGCGTGTCTGCGGGCATGTGGCTGTGTGCAACAGTTGCGGTCTGGAGCTTCTGAAAAAATCCCGGAGTTCCCGGAGATTGCGAAGGAGGTTGACCTGGATACCGGACTTCTGAAGGAGAATGCAGTACAGTTTTATTCTTCCGTATTGGAAGCACCATCCCAGGAAGAAGTGGAAGACTACATCAAATACAGTGCGAAGAAGCTGAATGAATGTGGATTTACAGGTGTACAGTCCGATGATCTTGCCTCACTTCCGGGGAAAAACTGGCGTCGGATCATGGCCTCCTACAAGGCACTGGATGCCAGAGGAGAGCTGAGTATCCGCCATTATGAGCAGTGCCTTTTTGAGCGGGCGGAGGATGCGAAGGCTTTTATTGAGGAAGGATATCGTACCGGGCAGAGGGGAGATCACTTTACTGTCGGACCGATGAAGCTGATCCAGGATGGTTCCCTTGGTGCAAGAACAGCGGCCATGAATGAGCCTTACGAGGATTCGCCGGGAAATACCGGGATCATCACATTCAGTCAGGAGGAGCTTGACGATCTGTTTGCTTTTTTTGACCAGCATCAGATGCAGGCAGCGGTACACTGTATCGGCGATCGTGCCATGGATATGGTCATTGAGGCAGCTACGAAATCTCCTTACCGGAAGGATAATAAAAAGGGCAGACATGGTATCGTACATTGCCAGATCACCAATCCGCGTATTTTGCAGGGGATGAAAGACCAGGATCTTCTGGCATATATCCAGCCGGTATTTATCGATCTGGATATGAACACAGTGGAACCTGCCATCGGCGCACACCGTATGGATAAGGTGTATGCATGGAAGAGCATGCTGGATATGGGAATCCATACGTCCGGCGGTTCGGATGCTCCTGTGGTAAGCTTTGATGCCATGGAGAATATTTATTTTGCAGTCACCCGCAAAAATATCAGCGGTCAGCCACAGGAAGGCTGGATCCCATCCGAAAAAATGTCTGTAGATGAGGCGGTGAAGCTTTTTACAAAAAACGCAGCTTACGCTTCCTATACAGAAGACGAGAACGGAACCATCGAAGTGGAAAAAAATGCAGACTTCGTAGTTCTGGAGAAAGATATTTATAAGATTGATCCGGATGAGATCAAGACCACGAAAGTGGATATGACAGTTCTTGGCGGTGAGATCGTTTATGAGAGAAAAGTAGAAGAATGACGGCAGTATAAAAAGAAAAAAGTGAGAGGCAGAGTCTGAGTGGAGCAGGCTCTGCCTTTTTTGTGTGGTGCGGTAAAAAGTATAGAACAAATATTCGGTTGTCCTATACTTTTTTATGCTGAATGATATACTGTAAAAGCAACAATAATAAAGATAAAAGCACTCTCTTTACATATAGTAACAGGCAGTATTTACATATCCACAAATTTCAGAACAACAAGGAGAACCGTATGGATCATTTCAAATTACACTCCGAATACCAACCCACAGGAGACCAGACTTAGGCTATCGAAAAACTGGTCATGGGTTTTAAGGAAGGCAACCAGTTCGAGACTTTGCTGGGTGTCACCGGTTCCGGTAAGACCTTCACCATGGCGAACGTCATCGCCCAGTTAAACAAACCAACTTTGGTACTTGCGCACAATAAAACACTTGCGGCTCAGTTATATGGTGAGTTTAAGGAATTCTTCCCTGAGAACGCAGTGGAATACTTTGTCTC
>NC_021014.1:3018508-3027502 GCF_000209835.1 Ruminococcus sp. SR1/5
TAATAAAAAGAAGAGGATGTCACGTAATCTGCTTTGATTCGTTGGCATCCTTTTTTGACATTTAGTTTTTATGACATTATAGATTTCATAACCTATTTCTTATTTTTCGGTATTCTCTCGGCGAATATCCTTTCAGCTTGTGAAAAAGCCGACTGAAATAAAGCTGGTTATCATATCCGACAATCTTAGAAATCTCATGGATGGAATAAGTTGTTGTTTCAAGTAACATCTGAGCATTGTTGATGCGGATTCCCACAATGAATTGCATTGGTGTAGAACCGGTATATTTTTTGAAATTTCGGATAAACCAGCTGACACTCATGCCTCGTGAGGTAGCATAATCATCAATATTGATATTTTGATTGTAGTTTTCACTGAAAAAGGTAACAGCATTATCCATCTCATGATCAAGGTATTCATTTTTTAATATGTGCTCTCTTGTCAGTTCCCGGTGGAAACTGATCAGAAGATGACGTAGCAAAAGGACAAGCATTTCCTCATAATTGTCTTGACAGCGTTGCAGCTCGATAATGATACGTTTGAAAATTTGTTCATATTCATTAGATGTACCCACTTGAAAGACACGTTCTTTATCCGGAAACCCATATTGACGTAAGATATTTTTCACATTGCTTCCTGTGAAGTGAATCCAGTATACTTCTGTCTTATCTTCTCCGTAATATTCATATTTTTGGAGTTCTTTCGGTCTGTACAGTACAATGTTGCCGGCTGGAACAATCGTTTCATTATTTACATTATCAAAATGAAAATGCCCACAACCAGCAGTGATATATATAATCTGATAATCCAGACGACCCTTTGGACGGTAGGTCGGAAGTTTGGGATGTCTGGAAAGACGGTAAGTACCACAGCTACCTACAATCAGCGGACGACTTTTGTCTTTGAAATCCATATGTGAGTGGTTCAAATAACCGGTGTTCAAATACATAGGACAGCACCTCTTTTCGTACTTTTTATCATTGTATCATTTAGTGCATATTTTGTCTAATCCAATTCATAGACATATTTTGCGAATTAGGATAAGCTATATATAACATAACTAAGGAACGTAAACAAAAAGTAAAGTATAAGGTTTGCTTTAGGAAAACAAAGAACAAAAAAGTATATGTATTGGAGGAGAGCTATTTATGATCGTACCACGTTATTATGAAAATCTAAGCGTACTGCACGAAAACACAATGCCAGCCAGAGCCTATTATATTCCGGCATCCAGAAGAATGGATAACTTGGTGGAACACAGAGAAGAGTCAGATCGTATGCAGTTATTGAATGGAACTTGGAAATTCCAGTATTTTAACAGCATCTATGACATTCAGGATTCTTTCTTTGAGAAGAATTATGATACAGAAAATTTTGATGAGATTCAGGTTCCAAGTGTATGGCAGATGGCTGGATATGATACACATCAGTATACAAACATCCGGTATCCATTTCCGTTTGATCCACCATATGTGCCACAGGACATTCCGTGTGGAGCCTATGTACATACTTTTGAGTACAGTAGAGATGAGAAAGCGCCAAAATCTTTTTTGAACTTTGAAGGAGTCGACAGTTGCTTTTACGTATGGATCAATGGCTCTTACATAGGATACAGCCAGGTTTCGCATATGACCAGTGAGTTTGATGTTACCGATGTACTTCAGGATGGAACGAATACGGTGGCAGTGTTGGTAATGAAGTGGTGTGATGGTTCCTATTTGGAAGATCAGGACAAATTCCGTATGAGTGGTATTTTCCGGGATGTGTACATTTTGAAACGCCCAAAACAGGCAATCAGTGATTATCATATTAAAACAAGAATTGAGGATATGCTTGCGAAAGTAGAAATTGAAATGAAATTCTACTCTCCGTTAAATGTAAAAATTTCGATTGAAGATAGAAACGGAGCAGTTGTAGCACTAGGAAGTATTGCTGAAGAAGGAACAGCTGTATTAGAAATCGCAAGTCCGGAACTTTGGAATACAGAAAATCCATATCTATATAAACTGATTCTTGAAACAGAGAATGAAGTAATTGTAGATCACATTGCATTAAGAAAGATAGAGATTAAAGACCAGGTTATTTATTTAAATGGACAGAAGATTAAATTCCGTGGTGTCAATCGACATGATTCTGATCCGGTTACTGGATTTACAATCAATCCGGAACAGATTACAACCGATCTTACGTTAATGAAGCAGCATAATTTTAATGCGATCCGTTCCAGCCACTATCCGAACGCACCATTTTTCTATGAAATGTGTGACAAGTATGGATTCATGGTAATAGATGAAGCAGATATTGAAGCTCATGGTCCATTTATGATCTACAGAAAAGAAGACACTGATTACAATCGGTTCAAACGATGGAATGAGAAGATTGCAGATGATCCGGTATGGGAAGAGGCAATCGTTGATCGCGTAAAACTCATGGTGGAACGTGACAAAAACCGTTTCTGTATTGTTATGTGGTCAATGGGAAATGAGAGTGCTTATGGCTGCAACTTTGAAAAAGCACTGGAATGGACAAAGAATTTTGATCCAGACCGTATCACACAATATGAGAGTGCAAGATACCGTAATTATGATGAAACATATGATTACAGCAATCTGGATGTGTACAGCCGGATGTACCCAGCGCTTTCCGAAATTCAGGAATATCTGGATAAAGATGGAAGCAAACCCTTCCTTTTGGTAGAGTACTGTCACAGCATGGGAAACGGACCTGGAGATTTTGAAGATTACTTCCAGATGATTCAGGATAATGATAAAATGTGCGGCGGCTTTGTCTGGGAATGGTGTGACCATGCGATTGCTCATGGAACTGCTGAGAATGGAAAGACTATATATGCTTATGGGGGCGACCATGGCGAAGAAATTCATGATGGCAACTTCTGTATGGATGGATTAGTATATCCGGACAGAACGGTACATACAGGACTTTTGGAATACAAGAATGTTTATCGCCCGGCAAGAGTTATTTCCTATAGCAAAGAAAGCGGAGAACTGGTGCTTCATAACTACATGGATTTTGATGACTTGAAAGATTATGTGAAGATTAGTTATGAGCTGACACAGGATGGTCTTGTGATCAGCAAAGGCATACTTCCGGAGTTTTCTGTGGCACCACATGGGGAAGGAAAAACAAACCTGAAGATCAATGTTCCAGAGAATGGGAAATGTTATTTAAAACTTATTTACCATCTGAAAAAAGAATTGCCACTGTTGGATGAAGACCATATTCTTGGATTTGATGAAATTGAGGTAAGTAAAGAGGATACAAAATGTAAACTTGCAGAGAAATGGATACCAAAAACAGTAGTGGACTCTGAATTACAGGTAAATGAAAATGATACACAGATTCATATCAAGGGGCGTGAATTTGCTTATACCATAGACAAACGTACTGCACTCTTTACAGAGATGAAATTCGCAGGGCGGGAATACTTGAACCATCCGATGGAATTAAATATCTGGAGGGCTCCAACAGATAACGATATGTACATCAAGTCTGAATGGAAGAAAGCCCACTATGATAAGGCTTACACAAGAGCCTATACGACAGAGGTTGTGCAGGGAAAACATGGTGTGAAGATTACAAGCCATGCTTCCGTTGTGGCAGAGACAGTACAGAAGATTCTTGATGTGACGATTACATGGAAAATAGAAGCTGCTGGAAAGATTGATGCAGATATTGCAGTAACAAAAGACGATGAATTCCCGGATCTTCCGAGATTTGGTGTGAGGATGTTCCTGGATAAAAAACTTTCAGCTGCACGATACTTTGGAATGGGACCACAGGAAAGCTATTGTGACAAACATCAGGCTGCGAGCCACGGTTTGTATCAGGCAAATGTAGATGATTTGCATGAGGATTATATTCGCCCACAGGAAAATGGAAGCCATTATGATTGTGAATATGTAGAGCTTAACAACAGCCGATATGGAATTGTGGCATCCGCAGAAAAGGCATTTTCATTCAATGCTTCTTATTATACGCAGGAAGAACTTGAGAAGAAAACGCATAATTATGAACTGACAGAATCAGATAGTGTAGTATTTTGCGTTGACTACGCATTAAATGGCATTGGTTCTAATAGTTGTGGTCCAGTTGTATTGGATCAGTACCGATTTGATGATGTATTATTCCGGTTCCAGTTTACACTGATACCGTATGTAAAGGGATAATAAAGTTTCATGTAACCCGTAAACAAGGAAAGAGAGTCTGATTGTTATGTAAAGTCCGGATATACAGAGCAATCAGACAAAAACAGAGAAAAAACTAGAATTAGACATCATACTCTGTTAGACATCTTGAAATTCTAAGTGCGATGAAGATGAGGAGCAAAGAAATTCGATGGAAGAAAAAAGTATTTGAAATGGTATAACAAAATTGGATACGGATCAGGCGATATTGCAGGTAATGTAGTCTATGCGTTCCTGACATCTTTTATGATGGTCTATCTGACGGACTCAGTAGGACTTGCTGCAGGTGTCGTAGGTACCCTGATTGCCGTATCAAAACTATTTGATGGTTTTACGGATATATTTTTTGGATCAATGATTGACAAAACACACAGTAAAATGGGAAAAGCGAAACCCTGGATGCTATATGGATATATTGGTTGTGCCATTACGCTGGTCTGCTGTTTTGCAATACCAGTCAGTTTGGGAACAACGGCTAAATATGCATGGTTCTTTATCTCTTATACACTGTTAAATGGTGTGTTTTATACAGCAAACAATATTGCTTATTCAGCACTTACGTCACTGATTACAAAGAACAGCAAAGAGCGTGTACAGATGGGATCTTACCGTTTTATTTTGCATTTTCAACAAGTCTTCTGATTCAGGCGATTACAGTTGGATTTGTAGATAAATGTGGTGGAGATGCTGCGGCATGGAGAACGGTTGCTATTATCTATGCAATCATTGGTCTGATCGTAAATACGATTTCAGCACTTTCTGTTAAGGAACTTCCGGAGGAAGAACTTAATGAAGGAGAAGTAAAGAATGATAATGAAAAGTATGGAATGGTACAGGCATTCAAGCTTCTTGTCAAAAACAAATATTACATGATGATTTGTGGAACATATATTTTACAGCAGTTATATGGTGCCATGATTGGAGCTGGCATTTATTACATGACATGGGTACTGAAAAATAAGAATTTGTTTGGACAATTTGCATGGGCAGTAAATATTCCACTGATCATTGCCCTGATTTTCACACCGACATTAGTTGGTAAGTGGAAAGGTATGTATAAACTGAACTTAAGAGGTTACGTCTTAGCAGTCATCGGTAGAGCACTTGTTGTTGTTGCCGGATATATGGGCAGTGTTCCGCTGATGATGGCATTTACAGCTCTTGCAGCCTTAGGTCAGGGACCATGGCAGGGAGATATGAATGCAGTTATCGCATCCTGCTCTGAATACACTTATCTTACGCAGGGAAAGAGAATTGACGGAACGATGTACTCTTGTACTTCTCTTGGTGTAAAAATCGGTGGAGGTATTGGAACCGCTGTTGTTGGATGGATGCTTGAGTTCAGTGGATATGTCGGAACAAATGCAACTCAGCCACAGTCTGCACTTGATATGATGCAGTTCATGTATCTTTGGCTTCCGTTAATCTTTGATGTATTGATTATGTTTGTACTTTCAAGAATGAATGTAGAAGATGCAAATAAAAAACTGAAAGCAGAAAAAGGAATTGCTGCAGATGAAGTAACAGATGCATTAGACATAAATTAGAATTGACAGGAGAAAGCGTTGTCTGGTCGTTGCTCGATGAGACAGTGCTTTTTTCTATATATAAAGTGATAGAACTGTATTTTGAAAATAAAAAAGGACCACTTCATTTTTGTGAAATGGCCTTAAGAAAATATTCAGTTTTCACAAAATAGTCCTTTTAGTATTTATACATGGTAAGGATGCTCAAAATATTCAGTGTAGAATACTAAAAGGTCATTCAGATATTTTTTTAGGTTGCTCATTTGCAATTCCTCCTTTCCTTATTTATAAGTTGATTATAAGATAGGTGTAAAAGGATTGCTTGCCAAATCGAAAGAAGATATAGACAAATGTTGCAAAGGGGAGTATTTCATGCAGTTAAAATATGTTGACACAAAAGAGGAGATTATAGCAATAAATAGGAAGTCAAAACATATTGAACCACATCTTCATAATGCACTGGAGATCGTTTGTGTAACAAGTGGATCATTAGAACTTGGTGTCGGACAGGAACTATACCATATGGAAAAAGGAGATATAGGCTTTGTATTTCCAGATGTTATTCATCACTATCAGGTACTGACACCCGGTGTAAATAAAGCGACTTATCTGATTGCATCGCCATTTACGATAGCCAAATTTGCAGATATCATGCAATCCATGGCTCCTGAATACCCAATCATCAAAGCGGAAAAGGTTGAACCGGAGGTATATAGGGTTATAAATGCAATTTTAGAGACAGAACAGTCGGATATTACTGTTGCACAGGCATATCTTCAAATTGTGTTGGCACGCTGCATAGGAAAATTAAATTTGGTAGAAAAGAGCAGTGTGGGGAGCAACGATCTTATTTACCAGACAGTTTCCTATATATCAGCAAATTTCAAGAAGAAGTTTTCGTTGGAAGAGATGGCAAAAGACCTGGGCGTGAGCAAATATGTTTTATCCAGACTCTTTTCCAAGACATTCCATAGAAACTTTAATCAATATCTTAATGATGCAAGGCTGAACTATGCATGCCATCGTTTGGAAAATACGAGTGATTCTATTACAAATATTTGTCTGGATAGTGGATTTGAAAGTCAGAGAACGTTTAACCGAGTATTTAAAGAAAGATATAAAATATCACCAAGTGATTATCGAAGTACTTGTGTGAAAGAGATGTTGTCATAAAAGGTTCTGTTGATCGAAATATTTACTTTGATTTTACAGTGCTATGTATTTGATTTCATGTGTGGATGATATAATAAAAAATATTTGTAGAAAATAGCGCTTTATTTTATTATGAAAAGAGTAAGGTGTATTCTAAAGAAACAAGAAAGGCAGGGCGCATATGAACATGATAAAATCCATAATCGATTTTAATGAAAAAAAGGATTCATCTGTGATATGGATGGTGTGATCTATCATGGCAATCAGATATTGCCAGGTGTTCCAGAATTCATCCAGTGGTTGCATGATGAAAAGAAAGAATATTTGTTTTTGACAAATAATAGTGGATATACACCACGAGAATTAAATCAGAAACTGGCTAGGATGGGACTTGATGTGCCAGAAGAACATTTTTATACCAGTGCATTGGCAACAGCCGCATTTTTAAAAGAACAGGCGGCAGGCTGTTCGGCATTTGTGATAGGAGAAGCCGGCCTGTTAAATGCACTTTATGATGTAGGTATCACAATGAATGATGTAAATCCGGATTATGTTGTTGTGGGAGAGGGACGCTCCTATTCATTGGATACTTTAACGAAAGCAACGAATTTAGTTCTGAAAGGTGCAAAGCTGATCGGAGCAAACTCAGATGTTTCTGGACCGATTGAGAACGGCATTGCTCCTGCTTGTCGTGCATTGATTGCACCTATAGAAATGGCAACAGGTACACAGGCATATTTCTGTGGGAAACCGAATCCACTGATGATGAGAACAGGATTGAATATGCTTGGATGTCATTCAGCAGAAGCTGTAATGGTTGGGGATCGTATGGATACAGATGTGATTTCAGGAATGGAAAGTGGTATGTCTACTGTATTGGTTCTCTCTGGATGTTCAACGAAGGATACACTCAAAACTTATGCTTATCTTCCGACAATGGTATTGAATGGAGTGGGAGATATCGCCAGTATGGCAAAAGCAAAAGAGGAATAGTGTGATTAGGCAAATACCAGGAGGTAAAGTATATGATGAAACTTGATAATTTTGTAGGAATGATGACAGGACATTTTGATAATAAGGATCAATTTAATAAGATGCAGGCAGAAGGGAAAACATATCCATATGCGGAACATGTAAATACAATCTGTAATGACAAAATAAATAACCTTCCTGAAGATTTCAAAGGAAAATTTGTTGTTGAAGAGAGTTATTATGAAATTAATGGAAAACGTCATGCATCTCCACATCTTTTCCTTATCACGGAAATAGAACAGGGAATTTTACTTTCTTCTTATAAAATTCCAAAAGGAGAAGATAAAAATACATTTTCATATGATTCTATGAAGAATGTTGATTACTCTAAACTAGAAAAATCTGAAAAATTTAATCCGGCACTTTATCATGAAAAGGACGGAATTTGGGAGGGAGGCAGCACAAGCCAGTTCTCTCCGGTAATGACATTCAAACTTTGGGAAAAGTTTTCCAACAATTTTCTGGAAGTATCGGAAAGCATGGAAGTTAATGGGAAGAGAACTTTTGGATATGATGAACCAATAATTTATAAGCGTGTATAATCAAAGGTCTGCATATTGGGATGAACTTCAGTTTGTAGAGGACTCGATGAATTTGCGTAATATTGGGCGTTACATGAATGTTAATTTAAGAAAATAATATGGTAAGCAAAAGCGGGATAACTTTTCAAATATAAAAATAAGCGATATTATAAAAATTCTTTTTCAATTAAAAATAAGAAATAATTATCTGCCGCACGACGGCAAAAGAAAAAAGCCGTCGTACAGCAGTCATTTGACACGCCCGTATAAAACGGCGGCTTTGACTTTTCAAAGTCGCTGTTTCTTTGCGTTTACGCCAACTTATCATATTGAGTGAAGTATCGAAAGTGATTGAAATAGACTTAATCCTGGAGGAATATTTCAACGCAGCATGATAAAAAATAGAATAGTAGTGATAGAAAAAAGTACAAATAAGAATCGAACATTTGTACTTTTTTCTTGCGTTAATCTATATACTTTCAAAAATTTATTTGATATAATAGGGACTGTTACAAGAACAAACAGTAAAAATATGACAGGACCGGAGGTTAGTATTTT
>NC_021014.1:3027935-3041063 GCF_000209835.1 Ruminococcus sp. SR1/5
TTTTGTCTCCTAGCATGAGAAAGTCACAAAACAGGTGGTATTTTGTGGTATGTGGGTGGTTGAACATCCAGATGTTGTGGAAGTGGTAGTGGTGAGAGTATAGGTGAAAAGCGGGTGGATGAAGAGGTTTTGTGACTTTTCATTGCTTGCTTTTTGTATGTTGAATTGTGTAGATGTACGATAGTTCTCTGATTTTTACAAACTATTATGAGAAAATGTTGATTGAAGAAAAGAAGAACGGAGATTATAATAAAAAAGAAATACCTAATCGAATGAGATAGAAAGGAGTATGAAAAGATGGATATATTGATAGATAAAAAGTTGAAATGTATATCAATTATGAAAAAATCAAAATAGATGATTATTTAAAACTTGTTGAAAATGCTTATAAGAATCGCGGAGGAATATCTGGACAAAGAGAAGCCCTGAAACAAAAAACGGCTATTTCGATAAGAAATAGAATGATTGCAGATATTAAAGAAGGAACTATTTTGCCGCCTATTGTTGTCGGGATCGTAATTGATGAAGTAAAATATAAAAATTAGAATCAAAGGAAATAAATTTTGAAGAGTTAGAGATTGAGAAAAATGCAGAGTTATTAAGTATTATTGATGGAATGCAAAGGACAACCGCTTTAATGAAAGCATGTAGTGAAAATGACAGTGTTGGTGAGCGTGAGTTAAGAGTAGAATATTGGATATCAGATAACAATAATAGCTTATTATATAGAATGTTAGTATTAAATACCGGTCAAGTTCCTTGGAATGTTAGAAGGCAGATAGAAGTTATTTTTTCCGGAATTATTAAAGAAATAAAAATAAAGTAGATTGCATTGCTGTTTTACAAATTGAAGATTCTGCTAGAAGAAAAAAGGAGGACAATATCAGGCTAGCGAATTGGTGGAACTATTTTTAGCTTTTGGTGCAAGAACATGGAAGGTTAATACGAAAGAAAAATTAACAGATGAATTTACACGCCATGATTTTTTACAAAGTAGTGGAGAAATAGATTTAATAGATATGTTTTGTGAAATTTTGAAATGTATGGCGGAAATAGATATTTTATTGGACGAAAAATATAAAATAAGTGAAGCTAAAGAAGAAGTTGAAATTGAAATCAATCAAAATGATAAATTTAAAAACGGTAAAGATTTATTCGCAAGTCAACCAGCTAGGATAGGATTTGTGGCGGCAGCTGGTGAAAAATAATTGGTAGACCAGGTGAAGAAAGATCTGCTGAAAAATCAAATGTGCGAAAAATGATTTTCTACAGACTTTTGAAACTATAAAAGAATCAATAGAAGAAAAAAACCGAGGAACTTATTGAGTATATTGATTTTAGTACTTTAAATCAAAAAATGGAGCGGAGGACAACAAAAGTAGGAGATTATGAAAGAGAGTTATTCTATGAAGCGTTCAAAGTTGCAGTAGATGAGAAAGGTAAAATGGATAATTTAGGAATTTGTTGGAGGACGTTTTAAAGTGAGCGTTTCAAGGAATGATTTACAAAAAATATTTTTCTAAATTAGAGAACTTTGTTACCAATAAGGAATGCGATTATCAATTTGATATACAAAAATGTTATATTGATTATCAAGAAGAAGATAAAAATATATCAGTACCATAAAACATTTTAAAGAACAAGAGTTTATTCCTAATGCTAGATTTTCAATGGGAGAATATAAGGATGATAAAATTTTGATTATTATTGGAGAACAAGAAATTGAAATTAATGATGAAGTCTTAACTAGTATAGAAATTGATTTGCCGATTTTTTTGTATGGAATATATGAATTAAATGGACAAGTCAATTATGGAAAATCCCCTATGGCGATATATAATGACATATTGTGTCAACCAGAAGATGACGAGTATACTGGACATAAATTGGAAGATTTGCAAGATTCATTTGAAAATATTGTTGCATATAAGATTGGAAAGAATAGTAGTTTGGTAGATGAAGATATGTATGCAGCTTATGCATATTATCTTTTGAAGAAATTACAAGAAAAGTCTGGAGAATGGGATAACAACACATTAGATGCTGTAGAAAGAGTTTTGTTAACCGGAAATGATAAAATACCATATCATAATATTGCTTTAGCGTTATTATCTAACCAATGGAATCATATTTTTTTGGAATCATATAGATGTATTGAACATTTATTTCAGATTATTAAACTTGATGAATTTCATGCTGGATTACAAACACAAATGTCCTTAATTGAATTTTCGAAACAGATAGAAGAAAAAATATCTTGGAGACCGAATGAAGAAAATGCAATAGAAGAGATTTTTAAGCAAATAGAAAATCAGGATTTTACAAGAGATTTGGAAAAGGTAAAAGGAAAAGAAAAAGAGGTTCAAGGGATGAAGCTCCATAAATGGTATTATCAAAAAAGAAATTCTATAGCACATTATAGGGCGGTACATGAACCTGTTAAGTTAGATGCAGCAGATTGGAATACAATGATAAAATTTAATTTTGAAGTTATAGAATACTTATATGATAAATATAAGAAGAAACTTTAGAAATATTGATACATAGCCGATTGATTCAAATTACAAGTCAGTCGGCTTTTTCATGCTCATTTTTATACATAGCCAGTCCTGTAAAAAGGATTGGCTATTAAATTTTCAAGGAAGGAGGAAACCATATGACCAAGTGTAAAGTTATCGCCCTTGCAAATCAGAAGGGAGGAACAGCTAAGACCACAACGACATTAAATCTGGGAATCGGTCTTGCACATCAGGGGCGAAAAGTATTATTGGTCGATGCTGATCCACAGGGAGACTTAACAACCGCATTAGGATGGACTGATGCAGATGATCTTCCGATTACGTTGGATACACAAATGAAGAAAATACTACAAGATGAACCATTTGTGTACAATGAAGGCATTTTACACCATAAAGAAGGAGTAGACATTATTCCGACCAACATTGAATTATCGGGCATGGAAATCTCACTGGTAAATGCCATGAGCAGAGAGCAGACACTAAAGCTGTATCTGGCAGATTTGAAAAAGGATTATGATTATATCCTGATTGATTGTATGCCTAGTCTTGGTATGCTGACGATCAATGCATTAGCTGCCGCAGACAATGTAATTGTTCCGGTGCAGGCTCATTATCTTCCACTAAAAGGCATGACACAGTTAATGAAAACAATCGGTAAGGTACAGAGACAGTTAAATCCCAATCTGAAGATTGATGGAGTCTTACTGACACTTGCAGATATGAGGACAAAACTTGCAAGAACAACAGAGGATAGCCTTAGAGAAAATTATGGAAAGCATATCAGAATTTTCAAAACGGTTATTCCAGTGGCTATCACAGCGGCAGAAAGCAGTGCAGCAGGACAGAGCATTTATGAGTATGACAAGAATGGAACTGTTGCAAAGGCGTATGCAGAATTTACGAGGGAGGTGATTCAGTGTGGCGAAAAGCAGAGAAATAAACATGAATCTTCCCTCAGTAGCTGACCTTTTTACAACGCAGGAAGAAAGAGACCAGAAGAATCAGGAGTATGTAAAAGATATTTCTATTTATGAGATTACAGATTTCCCAAACCATCCATTTAAGGTAAAGATGGACGATAAGATGTTGGAAACTATCGAAAGCGTGCGTGATCATGGCGTATTAGTTCCAGCACTTGTCAGGGAAAAGCCAACGGGCGGGTATGAAATGATTTCCGGACACCGTAGAAAAATGGCAAGTGAACTGGCAGGAAAAGAGACAATGCCATGTATTGTAAGAAATCTTAGTGACGACCAAGCAGTCATTGTCATGGTTGACAGCAATCTTCAGCGAGAAGAAATCTTACCATCCGAAAAGGCATTCGCTTATAAAATGAGACTGGAGGCAATGAAACGACAGGCAGGTAGACCTGGTAAAGAAAATATGTCGCCAGTGGCGACACATTTACGAGGAAAACGTTCTGATGAATTATTAGGTGAACAAGTAGGCGAAAGTAAAGATACAATCCGCAGATATATTCGTCTTACAGAACTTATCCCGGAAATCCTTGAAATGGTCGATGACAAAAAGATTTCTATGCGTCCGGCGGTAGAGCTGTCTTATTTGACGAAAGAGGAACAGGAGATATTGTACGACACCATGGAGTCGGAGGCTTGTACTCCAAGTCATGCACAGGCAATCAAAATCCGCAAATTTTCAGCAGAGGGCAGATTGAATGAAGATGTTTTGTTGTCGATTATGGCAGAGGAAAAGCCAAATCAGGTAGAGCAATGGAAAATCCCTAAGAACCGACTGAAGAAATATTTTCCATCGGGGACTTCACAACAAAAAATGGAAGAAACCATTATCAAAGCACTGGAATTATACCGGAAACGGGAAAAAAGCAGGGAACGATAGGCGTTTTGACACCAAGGGAGAAGTCTATCCGTTGGCGGTCAATGAGAAATCAGTCTTTTTCTGTTTCCCCTCCCCACACCCTACCCCTTTGGTTTACCAGCAGATTACCAGCCGAAAAGACAATAAGGAGCCGGGAACATCTTCTCTTTCGGAAGGTCAGAGATTCCCACACCCTGCATGACAGCAGGGAACAAACAGCATAAAGCAACAGCAGACGTTCCAGACGGACGTCTTTTTGATTGAAAAGAAAGGAATTGTAGAAAATGAAGAATATATGGAAATGAGTGTGTACAGGGATTCTTGCCCTGACCACGATTTTAACTGCATTACCGATCACATCGGTTCAGGCAGCGGAAACACAGTATTGGACGGAATCCTCAGAGAGAGTCGGATATATTGAACATGTGATGAATGATGGAACCATTCATTCTACATTCAATGAAGGTCACATGCGAGTAGAGGGCGAAACCGCCTATTGTGTAGATATTAACACCGGATTTAAAAATGGGTATAAAACCAGACACGATGCGAGTTCCAGTATGAGTGCTGCACAGATCGAAGATGTGGCATTGTCACTGGAGTATGTAAAGCAGTATAGGGGCAGTCACAGCAACCTGAATGCGAATCAGGGATATCTGTTGGAACAGTGTGTGGTATGGCAGAGATTGAGTGAGTATTTAGGCTGGCAGTGTGATAATGTCAGAGCTGCATATTCTGAGATTTCACAGGATATTCAGAATGAAGTGTATGCAGGAGCGAGAGCATTTGTACAGGCGAACAAAGGTCGGTATAAATGTGGAGGATATATCTATACTGGAGAGGGACAGGATCTCGGACAGTTTTGGGCAGAACTGAATGTCG
This sequence comes from Ruminococcus sp. SR1/5, assembly GCF_000209835.1. Classification (NCBI taxonomy): domain Bacteria; kingdom Bacillati; phylum Bacillota; class Clostridia; order Eubacteriales; family Oscillospiraceae; genus Ruminococcus; species Ruminococcus sp. SR1/5. Next base: position 3,033,173 of record NC_021014.1, read on the forward strand.
GAAATGCAAAAGTAAAAAAGACAACCGCAAATGAGATTGTCACAAATGGAAATGAGATGTATTCCATTGTTGGAGCAACCTTTGGCATATTTTTAGACCAGAATTGTAGTAATCAGATTGGAACACTTACAACAAATGAAAATGGCGATACGAATGAAGTTGAAGTGACTGCAGGGAATGTTTACATCAAAGAGCTTTCTGCACCGAAGGGATATAAGCTGGATACGACAGTATACAGTCTGAAGGTTGAAGCCGCAAAAACAGCCGTATTAAATGTTTCCGATGTTCCGAAAGTGACAGAGACACTGGTAGACCTGTTCAAGATTGATATGGAGACGGGAAAAGCAACCGCACAGGGTAATGCAGCACTGACAGGAGCAGAATTTACCTGGCATTATTATGACGGACTTTATACAAAAGACAATTTACCAGAGAAAGCAACACGTACCTGGGTTACAAAAACGGTGGCAGAAAAGAGCAGTGACGGAAGTATTCATTATGTGACAAAAAATGTCAGATGCTTACAAAGTATCGGGAGATGCATTTTACATTCAGAATGAAAAAAGCGTATTACCACTTGGAACACTGACTGTTGAGGAGACAAAAGCACCAGACGGATATTTACTGGACGGAGCTTATATGCAGGCAGGAGACAGTACAGAACAGATAAAAGGAATGTATCTGACACAGATCACAGAGGACGGAGAACTTGCAGTTCTTTCCGGAAGCAACCAGTATTCCGTATCTGACCAGGTAATCCGAGGTGATGTGAAGATTCAGAAACGTGATTTAGAGACAAAAGATACCAAAGCACAGGGAAGTGCCACATTAAAAGATACTGCATTTGCAATTATTTCTTTGAACGAAAATTCGGTTCTGGTAGAAGGAAAGCTGTACAAAAAGAACGAGACAGTTAAGACGATTCAGACGGGGATTGACGGAGTAGCATCGACATCGGCAGATTTACTTCCGTATGGTAAATACAAACTGGAGGAGACAAAAGCACCGGAAGGTTATTTGACTAACGGAGCAAAAGCAATCGAATTTTCCATTACGGAGAATGGAAAGATTGTGGATTTAACTGATGAAAGCCATTCCATTTACAACCAGATTAAACGTGGAGATTTGGAAGGAGTAAAGATTGGAGCAGGCACACATAAGAGACTTGCCAATGTTCCATTTAAGATTACAAGCAAAACAACCGGAGAGAGCCACATCGTAGTGACAGATAAAAATGGTCAGTTTTCAACCGCTTCCGATTGGGCATCTCATAAGAAAAATACAAATGCCGGAACATCCAGTGAGGACGGTATCTGGTTCGGAACTTCTGAGCCGGATGACAGCAAAGGTGCCTTACTTTATGACACTTATGAGATTGAGGAATTATCTTGTGAATCCAACAAAGGCATGAAGCTGATTCCTGTATTTGAAGTTGTTGTAAGCAGAAATAAAGTAACAATCAATCTTGGAACATTGACCGATGAGTATGAAAAAGAGATTACCATTCATACAACCGCAACGGATAAGGCAACGGGCGAAAAAGTAATTGTTGCAGGAAAGAAAGTAACGATTGTAGATACGGTTACTCTGGACGGTCTGGAAGAAGGAAGAAAATACCAGTTAAAAGGCTGGCAGATGCTGAAAGAGGAAAATGCAGAACTGCTGATTGATGGAAAACGTGTGGAGAGTGATTACACTTTTACTGCTGACAGTGAGAAAATGAAAGTAGAGATGCCTCACTGGTAATTCCGAGGGAAGTCTTTAAGAGCAGTATTCTGGCAAATGTTTCTGCAATCATTGGACTTCATAATCATCCCAGTGGCAATGTGAAACCGTCAAAAGAGGATATGATTGTTACGAGAAAGCTGCAGAAGTGCGGACAGCTACTGGGGATAGAATTGCTGGATCATATCATTGTCGGTGGAACTAATGGAAAGATGCTCAGCTTCCGAGAAGAAAAGATGTTGAATGTGACAGGAAGGATGGATTGGGAGAGATAGAAGAAAAAAGAATTAGAAGTTTTTATTTATTGTAATATTTCATGTAGCGGCATTAGTAAAATAGTGTCGCTACAAAAAGCTGACTTATACATTGATATTATATGCATAACTCAAAATAAAATTGTTAAAAATAGAAAAAGAAACAATATATAACGAAAAAATCTCTAAATAAGAAAATTTACATTGACTGAGAGAAGAGTAAAACATATAATAAAGGTGGAGGTGTATAAGAATGTTAGTAAAAGTAAGTGTTGAAAATTTTAAATCTTTTGATAAAGCAGCAGAGCTGACAATGATTTCCTCAAATAAAATACGAACAAATGCAAATCACAGGTTAAAGATAAAAAGTACCCAGTTATTAAAATATGCAGTAGTTTATGGAGCAAATGCATCTGGAAAGACCAATTTGGCATTGTTCTTTAAATTTTTTAAAGATAGTGTCTGCAATGGTATTCCGATAGAAGCTACACAGATGTTTTGTAAGAATCGGCAGGAGAATAAGGAACGAGAAAGTAGTTTTGAAATTCAGATTACTGTAGGTGATAAATTTTATGCCTATGGTTTTTCTGCAGTTTTAAGCAGACGAAAAGTAACCGGAGAATGGTTATATGAATTATATCAGAATGGTTCAGCAAAATGTCTCTTTGAACGAGAAGGAAGTAAACGTCCGGTGTTAAATGATGGTATTACGCTGACAAACACAGAAAAAATAAATTTGAAACCTATGCAGATGATTTTGAAGGAAATGAAACATCTTTGTTCCTGACAGAAATGAATCGTGGAAAAAAATATAGCACACGATCTAAATTATTGTTTTTCCGGGATGTATATGATTGGATTCAGAATCATATTTCAATCATTACACCGGATACGCCATTGATTGATCTGGAATATTATTATGATGATAATTCGCTGAAGCTGATTAACAAATTAATCAAAACATTTGATACGGGTATCAGCCAGGTGAAAATAGAAGAAATTACATTGGATGAGTTATCAAATGCATTGCCAAAATCAGTATTTGATAAGATGATGCAGCATGTAAAAAATAGAATGGAAGAGCAGGAAGAACCATCATTCAGAATGACGATGAGGTCGAAGGAAACTTTCTTTAATATCGAAGTTGAAGGACATTCTGAACCGAAGGTCACAACAATCCGATTGCATCATAATAAGTCATTTTATGAGTTCGGTTTTGATGAAGAGTCTGATGGAACAAGAAGATTATTCGATTTGATGGATATGCTGTTGAATAAACGAGAAGATGTTCTTTATATTGTGGATGAATTGGAGAGAAGCTTACATCCGAAATTGACAGAACGATTTTTGCAATTGTTTATGCAGCTACATGATGAGCAGCGTATGCAGCTATTGTTCACTACACATGAATCATCCATTATGGATCAGGCTATTTTTAGAAGGGATGAAATCTGGTTTGTAGAACGTAACGCAGAAAATGCAAGCTCTATTTATTCCTTAGATCGTTTCAAGGAGAGGTATGATAAAGTGTTGAGCAAGGCATATCTGGAAGGAAGATATGGTGCGATACCGGTATTTTCAACATTCGACTTTAGAGAGGAGGAGTAGCCTTGGCTCCAGTAAGAAGTTATACGAATTGGAATAGCAGAACTACAGATGAAGAAGAACAGATTGAGCCTTATCGTAAATATTTCTTCATATGTGAGGGTGCTAATACTGAAACATGGTATTTCAAAAAGTTAATTGATATCCGAAAAGAGTTAAATATTCATCCATTGATCGATATCCGGTTACTTGAAAAAACAGAGGGAGACAGGGACATTTCATTTCCAAGACGTTTGATTGAATTTGCAGAAAATCAGAAAGAAAATCCGGAAATAGCATTTGATAAAGAACGAGATAAGATGATTGTTGTATTTGATGGAGACATTTTTGAAGAGAAGGTACTTGATTATGATGAATTGGTAGCTGAAGGTGAAAAGAAGAATATATTAGCGGTTAGTAATCCAGCATTTGAATTATTTCTGCTGTTACATTATGAAAATTCATACGAAGATGATATTGAGCCAAATGCTGAACAGATTATCCAGAATGAAAAAGATGGACATCAGACATTTATCTATAAGTTGTTACTTGCCAGAACAGGAATCAATCCGAAGAAAAATGCTGCGATTGGAGAACTGGCGAAAAATATAGAGATTGCTATTGAACAGGAAAAGAAAATCAATGAGGATATTCATCAGTGTAAAGGACAGATTACGTGTAATATAGGTCGGATTATTGATGAGATTCGGAAGGATGATGGAAGATAAGTTGTTAGATGAAAAATAGGGGTGGAAAGATACAGTATGAAAGCAGATAATATAAAAAATATAATCAGTGACATAGATCATCTACCGTATAGAGCAATTTTATTTGATGGAACATGGGGAATTGGAAAATCTTATGCGGTAAATGAGGCATTAGAAGCAAATCCCAATGTTTGTAAAATATCAATGTTTGGTTTGAAAGACACTAGGCAAATATATCATGAAGCTTTATTTCAATTGGCTTTAAAGAATAATATTGGTGGGAAAATAGGTGAAATAGCTAATAATATTTTAGATGGCGCATCAAAAAATCTGGGATAAAGTTGGTCAGGCAAAGGAAGCAGTACAAAGTATAGTCAATGAAAGAGAAATGTTTCTATTATTGTCAAAAGAGTTTACTTCTGTTCATATTATTGTAATAGATGACTTGGAAAGAATGAGTGATGACATAAATTTGGAAGATATATTTGGAATTATAGAAGAACTCAAGCAATGTAATTATGTAAAAGTTATTGTGATTGCGAATACAGATGAAATACAATCGGACAAAAAAGTTGTATTTGAAAAGTATAATGAAAAGGTCATTGAAAGAATATATCATATTACAGAACGTGCAGAGAAAGTGACATGGAGTAAAATGAATATCCATGCAGACTTTGTTGAAAAATTCTTGGAAATCCATAAAGTCAAAAATTTACGGACGCTCGAAAAGGCGCAACGTTTTTTTGAAGATGTAAAATTGTTTTGTAATAGTGACATGAGTGAGCAATTTAAAGAAGAATTAAAGTTAATATGCTTTGCTGTTGTTGTGGAGAGTGTAGAAAACTTGTACTATAAAGAAATTGATTCTGATAATACTGATTCTGTAGAAAAAATGACAAATACGATTGGAAATATGCTTCAGCATAGAATTGGCAGATATCTTTATGGAATAAAGTGTAGTACAAATTTGGTAGAAATGATACTGAAATATTATGAGGAAGGGGTACTAAATGAAGAACAATTGGAGGCTGAATACAAGTTATTTCTTAATTCAGGAGATAAGCCTAACTATTATAAGTCAGATGAGGAAATAAGGAGTGTATTACCTATTTTAAGAGAGAAAATGCTTGAAGCAAAGAGTTTGGCAGAATTAAATGAATTTGCAGATGCGTATGTTGTTTGGAGTGATGTTTTAGAGGAAAATAATGAAAGTGTTTTATCAGAATATAGAAATATTTTAGAAGAAATGCTGGAAAAAACTGTATTAGATGGGAAAGAGGAAATGCTATCGTATTCATATGATTTGTTTCACATGTCATCGGAAAAGACAAAAAGAATATATCAAGAAGAAAATAAAGAAATGATGAAATTTTTAATAGAGACATATGTGGGATATTTGAAAAAACAACTCATGGGAAAAAGGCTTATGAGTATTCATATAAACTTAGAAATAATTTTGATAGTAGTTATTATCATGATATTATCATATCAGAGATAGACAATTTGTATAATAAAAATTCTTTTCCAGTAGACAATGTGGATGAGGATAGATATCATACGTGTTATAATATTATGTATGTTTTGTATCATTCAGATGCTGAAAAATTCTTGCAGTATTGTGAAAAAATAAAAGAAGATTGTGATAATATGTCAAGACATAGAATAGAAGTTTTGGTCGAAGAAATAGTAAAAAATAGAAATAAAATCTACATAGCCAGATGGTTCCAACTCAAGGAATCACCTGGCTATTTTCATGCCTGGATATTATTCCAATAATATCAATACAAGGCAGGAAAGGAGATGAAAATTATGCCATATATACCACCATCAGTTGTGCAAGAGGTCAAGCGGATGGACTTGCTCACATACCTGAAAAATTATGAACCATACGAATTAGTTCACTTTTCTGGCAACACCTACACTACCAGAACACACGATAGTTTGAAAATATCAAATGGGAAATGGATGTGGTGGAGTCAGAGAACCGGAGGCAGATCAGCACTGGATTATCTGATCAAAGTAAGAGGATACAGTTTTTTAGAGGCGGTTGAATTGCTTGCAGAACGGGCAAATATTCAGCCGCCTCTTTTTGTATCTGAGAATGTTCCGATGAAGAAACAGTTACTGTTTCCAAAGAAAAATCAAGATGATCAGAAAGTGATTGCGTATCTTTTAGGACGTGGGATTGATAAGGAAATCATTCAGTTTTGTTTGGAGTCCGGAAGAGTTTATGAAAGTGCATTTCATCATAACGTAGTGTTTGTAGGGATGGATGAGAAAGATAATCCGAAATATGCAGCTCTTAGAGGAATCGGAACCAGCTTTATAGGAGAAGCAAATGGAAGCAATAAGAATTATTCTTTTTCCATTTTTGCAGAGAAATCCAATGATACGGTGCATCTGTTTGAGTCAGCCATTGATTTGTTATCTTATGCGACGTTGCAGAAATTAGACGGGAAAGAGTGGAGGAGAGAACATTTATTGTCACTGGCAGGTGTCTATCAGCCAGCAAAAGAAATTGAAAAAAGTAAAGTCCCTGCAGCGTTGGCCAGGACATTAAAAATGCATCCAGAGGTGAAGACAATCGTTCTGCATTTGGACAATGACCGTATTGGAAGACTTGACACAAAAGCAATTTCTGCAGTGCTTCCAAAGCAATATCAGGTAAAAGATGTACCGCCAAAACAAGGAAAAGATTACAACGATCTGCTCTGCATCAAGTTAAATCTGGCAATTACAAAGCGAGAAAAACGCACAAAAAAGAATATGTCTGGTCATGAAAAATATGAGAGATAGAAGGTGAAAAAAGATATGAAAATTGCAAGATATGAGTTGAAGGTTGTGTATAAGAAAGGACTGATTTTGATGATGGAAGACGATATAGACAGCGAAGATCTGTTGAAGATTTTTCTGGAAACACAGTTGAAAGAGGAAAAAGAACAGAGTGAATTACTTGGAATTATTGCTGAAAAAGTGTCAGAAGAAAGCTGTACGGAGCAGTGTGAAAGCTGTCAAAAGTATTGTCCGGCAAGTGAAGAATGTATGGCAACTGATGAAAATGTACGATGCACAAAGTGTGAATACTTGTGTGAAACTTGCGGGATTTGTGAACTGAAAGAATAAAAAAAGCAAGTGCTTTTTCGGCAAGTAAATCTTCTGATACCCGGAACAGTGAGACGGGTGCAGAAGAATACACAATACCAGCAAGCAACGCCTTTGGATTGCCACACAGGTTTCCTGCCTGGCAGTCTGCGGCAGCTTGTCAGGGAGAAAGGTGTTTCGCATTTATTGGGACATGCCAAGGAAATCATATCAGTAGATGTCTATGGAGATACGCAGGAAATCATAGAAGACTGTCTGGATGTATTGGAACCATTTATTGAAGAAGTTATTCCAAAAGAGCGGAAAAATCAGTATTATGATTATTCAGAAGTGATTGAAATAGACTTAATCCTGGAGGAATATTTCAACGCAGCATGATAAAAAATAGTACAAATAAGAATCGAACATTTGTACTTTTTTCTTGCGCTAATCTATATACTTTCAAAAATTTATTTGATATAATAGGGACTGTTACAAGAACAAACAGTAAAAATATGACAGGACCGGAGCCTGGTATCA
>NC_021014.1:3041594-3043719 GCF_000209835.1 Ruminococcus sp. SR1/5
CTTTGTCTCCTACTACGACTACTACCAGCCGGAGGCTTACGTTCCTTCCACAGACACCTACATCGCTAAGGATGCATCCACTAACGATGAGATCGATAAGCTCCGTCTCTCCGCCACAGCAGCCTTATGTGAGCGCAAGGATGTGATCGTGGTTTCGTCGGTATCCTGTATCTATGGCCTGGGTGCGCCGCAGGAATTTTTTGATATGATGATCTCACTTCGGCCGGGGATGGAGAAGGATCGTGACGAGGTTATCAAACAGCTGACCGATATCCAGTACACAAGAAATGAGATGGATTTTCACCGTGGAACCTTTCGTGTCCGGGGTGATGTGCTGGAGATTTTTCCGGCGAATTCTACAGACCGGGCAGTGCGGGTGGAGTTTTTCGGAGATGAGATCGAGCGTATCACAGATATCGATGTGCTTACCGGAGAAATCAAAAGTGTGGAAAGCCATGCAGCGATTTTCCCTGCATCTCATTACGTTGTGCCTCAGGAGCAGATCCGTCGTGCAGCAGATGCCATTTTGGAAGAGATGAAGCAGCAGGTGGAATACTTTAAAAGTGAGGATAAGCTGATCGAGGCTCAGCGAATTGCGGAGCGTACCAACTTTGATGTGGAAATGATGAAGGAAACGGGATTCTGCTCCGGGATCGAGAACTATTCCAGACACCTGACAGGGCTTGCACCGGGGCAGCCACCGTATACACTGATGGATTACTTCGGAGATGATTTTTTACTTATTATAGATGAGTCCCATAAGACAGTTCCCCAGGTTGGCGGTATGTATGCCGGTGATCAGAGCCGTAAACAGACACTGGTGGATTACGGCTTCCGACTTCCGTCTGCTAAGGATAACCGTCCATTGAGCTTTGATGAATTCGAGAACAAGCTTGACCAGGTAATGTTTGTATCTGCGACACCGGGAGAATATGAATATGACCATGAGCTTCTCCGCGCAGAGCAGATCATCCGTCCTACAGGGCTTCTTGATCCGAAGGTGGAGGTGCGTCCGATCGAAGGACAGATCGATGATCTTGTAGCAGAAGTAAATAAGGAAATTGAAAAGAAAAACAAAGTCCTGATCACGACCCTGACCAAACGTATGGCAGAGGACCTTACCGATTATATGAAGGATCTGGGAATCCGTGTCCGATACCTTCATTCAGACATTGACACTCTGGAACGTGCGGAAATCATTCGCGATATGCGCCTGGATGTGTTTGATGTGCTAGTCGGGATCAACCTTCTGCGAGAAGGACTGGATATTCCGGAGATCACGCTGGTAGCGATCCTGGATGCAGATAAGGAAGGCTTCCTTCGTTCGGAAACATCCCTGGTACAGACTATCGGCCGTGCTGCCCGGAACAGCGAAGGCCATGTGATCATGTATGCAGATAATATGACAGAATCCATGGAAAAAGCAATCTCGGAGACAGAAAGAAGGAGAGCGATACAGGAGGCTTACAACAGGGAGCATGGCATCACTCCAACCACGATCAAGAAGGCGGTCCGTGATCTGATCGCTGTTTCGAAGAAGGTGGCAGAGACAGAAGTGAAGCTTAAAAAGGATCCGGAATCCATGAACCGAAAAGAACTGACGAAGGTGATCGCTCAGGTAGAGAAGCAGATGCGCGCTGCGGCAGCAGACCTGAATTTCGAGCAGGCTGCTGAGCTGAGAGACAAGATGCTCGAATTAAAAAGAATTTGGAAGAATTAACGGAATAGGCTGCGAAGCAGCTGACAGTACAACACCCCTGGCTGTTACAGCCAGGGGTGTTGCCGGGTATGCTCGATCTGTTTTTGGGAAAAGCTTATTTTGTAGTTGAAAAGCCCAGGGAGCGCAGGGTGATGTCGGAGCCCTTGAGAAGATCAGTCCAATATGGAACAGCCATATCCAGAGTGTCGTTGGCAAGCTCGGAAGCATCTTTTTGTGTCAGGATTTCATAAGGATCTGTAAGCTTCTGGAAGTGGAAGGATAAATTAGAGGATTCATTCCTGATGGCAGAAAGCTTGCCTGATGCAGATACCGTTACAAGCTTCGGACTGCTGCTCTTCCAGGTGATTTTCTGCCCTTTTTTGAGACCGGTGATCTTCAGTGTTCTGCTCTGCCCCTTGATCATGG
>NC_021014.1:3044280-3058504 GCF_000209835.1 Ruminococcus sp. SR1/5
GCAGAGCTTCTGGTGATAATCATTCATGGAGGAATCAAGCTTCCGACATAAAAGATGGCACAGATCCTTCAGCCATTGACATAGCTCTTCCGTATTATGAAACTCATTTATGTGGTTGTAAACATACAAAATTTTAGCTTCAAGGTCATGCGTATCCAGATTTAATTCATAGAAAAATTTCAGGATCCGGCCAAGAAGAGAATAAATCTGTATGAAAGCGAAATTCTTTGTGCGAAATTTCTGAGTGAGCCAGTCGGAAAAATTCTGAAACCAGAGATCTATGGCAGCGGTATCCTTTTTGCAGAGAAGCCGGATCAGTTCATCCTCCTTTGTATCTGAAAAATCTGCAACAGACAGATCGGAACCCAGAGCCTCTCTTCCGTCAAAGATATTCTGATGCGGGAAAAAGAATCTGTATTCCAGCGCATGTACGGCACTTTTGTAGGATTGGTTCAGGTTCCAGAAATCCTGGACAATTGTTCCGATACCTGCATTGAGAGAAAGCCCCAGTGGCTGGCAGGCATCTGCGATCGAGGAAATAAGTTCGCTGGTAAGCTGGCGGAAGCTATTGGACTGAAAATAAAAAAGTCAAAAGGATATCTGAACAGAGGCTGTCCACTCAAATCTAAAGGTTGTCTACAAACAGGCAGACCAGGCAGGATACATCAGCAAAGAGCTGGTTTATCCACCGTCATTATGCTGAAAAAGCTAATGACCGGAATTGGCAGTAATACAAAAATCTGTTATAATCAGAACCAGTATAAAGACAGGAGTTCCGGTTATGGCATTTAAGTACACAGAAGAACAACTGAATAAACTTGACAAAGAATTGTTGATACATCTATTCCTGGGCATGCAGGAACAAATGGAAGAACTGACCAGACAGACACAGTCATTAAATGACAAGATGCAGCTGATGATGGAACAACTGATCCTTTCCAAAAAGAACCGTTTCGGAAGATCCAGTGAAAAGATGTCCGAACCAGAACAGATCTGTTTTATGGAGATTGATGGAACGATTGTGTTCTTTAATGAGGCAGAAGCTGTCTGTGATCTGGATGCACCAGAACCAGATGACCTGGAACTGAAAATGCCAAAGGAGAAAAACAGTCCGAAAAAAAGCTGCTGACATAGCATCCCTTCCTGTCAACCGTATCGATCATTACATGAGCAAAGAGGAACTGACAGCCGAATTCGGTGAGAATGGATGGAAACAGCTTCCAGATGCTGTCTCAAGGTGCTATAAATTTGTTCCGGCTCGCGTCGAGATAGAAGAACATCATATCGGTGTGTATTCAAGCAAGCTTGATGAACATATGGTAAAAGCTCCTCATTCTCGGAATTTGCTTCGTGGAAGTCTTGTTTCACCGTCCCCTTGCAGCAGCAATCATAAACGGTAAATATGTAAATGCGGTGCCTTTGTATCGTCTCGAAAAGGAATTCGAGCGGTATGGTCTTGCCATCACCAGACAGAACATGGCAAACTGGATGATCCGGCTGGGGGAAGAATATCTGGGAGTTTTGTATGACCATCTACATAAGCTTCTGTATGATTATCATGTAATACAGGCCGATGAAACTCCGGCCCTCGTCAATAAAGACGGACGTTCTGCCGGAAGTAAGAGTTACATGTGGGACTACCGGTCAGGGTTTATGTATCCGGAGCGTCAGATCGTCCTCTATGAATACCAGAAGACGCGTAAGGCATCACATCCCAGAAATTTTTTAAAGGATTACACTGGAATCTGTGTTATGGATGGATACCAGGTATATCATACGCTTGAAAAAGAGCGTGAAGATCTGAGGATTGCCGGCTGCTGGGTTCACTGCAGACGTCGCTTCTATGATGCGTTAGAAGTCATCCCGAAAGCGCATCAGAAAGAATCATCCTGCATCTGTTTATAAAACAGATACAAGCCATTTACCGGGAAGAAGGAAAACTAGCAGGTCTTTCATCAGAAGAAAGGCTTGCCCAGCGTCAACTGGTGGTGAAACCACTAGTGGATTATTACATTTGTTGGAGTATTTGTATTGGATTTTTGGGGTCTGCTAATATCAAAAATAATTTATTTGCAGAAGGTATATTTCTAGATGATGAATTTCAGGTATCTTTTAAATGGAGTTAAGAAATCCTAAATTTTAGAATTTGCTGATTTATTACTTAAATCGTTGTTTCTTAATGTTTGACAAGTTCTAAGTTTAAATATCTCATCGTGTATGCTTGAATAAATTTTAAACTTGGGAATTTAATATCATAATATGAAAGTGTGGAAAAAATGGCAGGGATTAAAGATGTTGCAAAAATGGCAGGAGTAGGTGTGGGAACAGTTTCAAGAATGCTTAATGACAGTGGATATGTTTCTCTGGATACGAGGGCCAAAATAGAAGCTGCTATGAAAGAATTGAATTATACACCGAATGAACTTGCCAGAAATCTGTATTATAAAAAAAGTGGTATAATTGCGGTACTTGTACCGAATGTATCCAATCCTTTTTTTGCTGAGTTTGTTGATTGTGTAGAAGAAGAACTGCGCAAAGCCGGCTTCAAAATTATGTTATGTAACACATTGAAAGATGTAAAGGCTGAAGCTGAATATCTGGATTTGCTGAACAGACATATTGTAGATGGGATAATTGCGGGAATGTCTTCTTTGGATGAAAGTGAGTATTCTAAAATTCATAAGCCGATTGTTGCACTTGACAGATATCTGGGAGAAGAAATTCCGGTAGTAACTGTGGACCATAAAATGGGTGGACGTCTGGCAGCAGAAGTGTTGCAGCGTAATGGCTGCAAAAGAATACTTCATTTCAGAAGTACTGCGGAAAAAGAGTCTTTATATCATGATCGTCATGCAGAATTTCAAAAAATTATGGATGAGCAGGGAATAGAAACCTATTGTTATGATCTGGACTGGCGGCGTTTGGATATTCAGTATTATCATCAGGTTGCAGAAGAAGTTATTGAAAAAAACTGAAATTTGATGGGGTGTTTGGTGTAGACCGACTGGCTATTGAATGCATGAATGGATTGATCAGACAACACAAAAAAATTCCGGAAGAGGTAAAAATAGTTTCTTATGATGGAACGTATATTACAGAATTGGTAGAACCGCAAATAAGTACAATTGTTCAGCCCATTGACAGAATGGCAGAGGAATCTGTAAAAAGCCTTTGTGAACTGATTAATGGAAAAAAGGTGAAAAATAAAAAAGTATTTTAATACCTGAATTCCGTAAAGGCGGAACAACAGTATGAACAGATGTCATACACGTGTTGTGCATTTGTTACAAAACAAAGGATGAAAAACAAAGATAAGTACAAAATATTTGTATATAATTTATAAAAAAATAAAAAGCCTATAATTAGATTGACAAAAACAACAAAAAGTTTATAATGAAATTAACAAGATGAAGAAAACAAAATGCTTTTTAAACAATGTGGAACGCGTTCCACATTGTGAAAACAAAATTTGTTTTCACAATGTTAACCCGTAAAATTAGAGTACTCCGGAGAATATCTAAAGCGGTTGAAACAGTATGTAAATGGAACGGCATGATATTTACTATCATGGAATTTAGGATCTTTAAGAATAGGAGATTAAAAATGAGAAAAAAGATTGTTAATTCATTAATTACAGCAACTGTGATTGGAAGTATGCTTACAGGAATGGCAGTTCCCTGTTTTGCCGGTGGGAAAAAGGACGGTGGAAATAGTATTACAGTTCTTGTAGAAAGTGGTTCACCTGCAGAAGCACTTGCCAATAATACAGCAGCTGATTTCGAGAAAGAAACAGGCTGTAAGGTTGTTGTTGATGCTGTTGCCTATACTGGTATGTATGATAAGCTTTCTACCGAAATTAAAGCAGGACAGACTGCTCATGATGTTGCATGTATGGATTTTGTATGGCTGGCATCTTTTGCTGATGCAATCGAACCAATTACAGATGCAGATACCAGTGATTTCCTTCCAACGTTGGAAGAAAGTGGAACAATAGATGGTAATCTCCTGGGATATCCGATGTGGGTAAACGCTAAGATCCTTATTTACAGAAAAGATCTGATTCCGGAAGATAAAGTGCCAAAGACCTGGGATGAATATAAAGCACTGGCAAAAGAAATGAAAACAGACGATATGTACGGAACAACAGTTTTTGGAAGTGGTTCTGACGCAGTTTGTTCCTTCCTTGATTTTGCCTGCCAGGCCGGTGCAGATGGATTAGTATATGACAAGGATGGAAATGTAAATATTACAGATCAGCCATATGTGGATGCGCTTGATTTTATGGTTGAAATGGCAAATGAAGATTGTACGCCATCAGATTCTCTGGCTACTGCTTCTACAGAGTCTCAGGAACTTTTCAATAATGGTAAAGTTGCAATGCAGTTGAACTGGAGCCATCAGTATCCTGCAGCTGTTGAGGCACTTGGAGCAGATAAGGTGGGATGTGCACCAATGATTGCCGGCAGTGCAGGAGTAGGAGCAACCACAGGTCCATGGTATGAATCTGTAATGAAAAATTCTGAGAATAAAGACATGGCACTGAAATATGTAGAATATATGTATGATCATAATGCAGATTATATGAACGGAACCCTTAAGATTGCCGGCAGAACTTCTGTTTATGAGGAAGCTGGAAAAGAGGCTGGTAATGAGCATACAACAGCAGTTCTTGACACATTGAATGAAAAACAGTCTCAGCCAAGACCTATGGTTTCAACCTGGTCACAGGTAGAGCAGGTTCTTACAGGTGTTGTAGAATCCTGTCTGGGTGGAGCAGATGTGAAAGAAACCCTTGAATCTGCAAAAGAAGAGATTGAGGCAATTGGGAAGTAAAGTGACAAAGTAATAAAGAAAAAGCAGATTGCAGACATCTACCAAATAATAAAAAATGTAATTAAAGCAAGGGTGATTTTACCTGGACATCGAACACACTAACTATGAACACACTAATCTATGATGCAGGGAGTAAATCGCCCTTGATCTTTATAAGAAAGCGGGAAATATTATGAAATTGATATCAAAAAAACACTATTGCTGTTTTTCTTCCTGGCGCGATTTTCATGGGTGCCTTTTTGATTTATCCTATTTTTAAAATGGTATTTGACAGTTTCTTGAAGGTTGGAATTACAGGAACCAGAACTTTTATTGGATTTGATAATTATATTAAAGCATTTACAGCTGGCGGTTTTTTGAAGCAGCTGAAAAATACATTGATTTATATTTTGATTGCGGTATCTGTGGAAACAGTTTTAGGATTTATTTTTGCATTATTATTTGAACTTGATTATAAGGGCAGTAAAATAGTACGTTCATTAATGATGACACCACTTATGATCGCACCGCTGGTTGCAGGTCTTATCTGGAAATTGATGATGAGTTCAAACTTTGGTATTGTCAATGAGTTTCTGACCAGAATAGGGATCTTATCCAGTCCAAGTGAAATTTTGTGGCTTGCAGATTCCCGATGGTCATTGATCGCCTGTTGTATTGCAGATATATGGCTGACTACACCGTTTATGATGCTGATGATTCTGGCTGGCCTTCAGGGATTGGATACCAGCGTGTCAGAAGCTGCAAGAATGGATGGAGCAAGTAAGCTGCAGGAAATTTTTTACATAAAAATACCGGGAATTAAACCGGTTCTGTTGACAGCATTGTCAGTGAGAATTATAGATGCGGCAAAGACTTTTGATATTATCTGGGCAATGACAGAAGGTGGACCTAACAGTTCATCGGAGACAATCAGTATTATTATTTATAAGACACTTGTAAAGTATAATAATACAGGATATGCCAGTGCAATGGCTGTTATCTTTATCATAGTTCTTGTAGTGTTTACATTAGTATTTATGCAGAGTTTATGGAATCCAAAGAAAAAGTAAAAGCTGTCAAAGAAAAACAGTAGTAAAAAGGATTCAATAAGGAGACCAAAATGAAGAAAGGTAATAGTATCAAACTAAAAATAGCAGTTATTATTTCTATAATTATTACAATATTCTGGCTGCTTCCATATATTTATGTAATTTGTTGTTCGTTTAAACCCGGATCAGAGGTAATTGCTGTTCCACCATCTTTTCTTCCAAAAAGCTTTTCAGTTGAAAATTTCACTCAATTATTTGTAAGAATGAATGCAGGTGGGTATTTGCTGAACAGTTTGATCACAGCAGTTTGCAGTACAATTATTGCAGTTATCCTGGGTTCACTGGCTGCATATGCTATTCAGAGATCTGGAGCGAAGCTGTCAGTAGGGCTGGTGGTATTGATTTTATGTCTGAAAATGATTCCTACATCCAGTATTGCAGTACCTATTTATGAGATTATTTGTAATATGGGATTGTATGATACCAGAATTGCATTGATTATTGTTTATGCGGCAGTAAACATGCCTTTTGTAATGTGGACAATGCTTAGTTTTTATGAGGGAGTACCGTCTACTTTGGATGAGGCTGCATATGTAGATGGCGCTTCCAGCCTTCAGACATTCAGAAAGGTTATTTTGCCGATTTGTAAGCCGGGACTTGCAACTGCCTTTATATTTACATTGTTCCTGGCATGGAATGATTTTCTTATTTCTCTGTTGCTGACCAGTATGAATGCTAAAACATTTACAGTAGGTCTTGCCGGTTTCCTGTCAGCGTATAATCTTGACCTTGGACCGATGTGTGCAGGAGCATTTTTATTTAGCTTCCCGGTAATGATTTTATCAATGTTTGCACAGAGATACATTGTTCAGGGAATGACAGCAGGAGCTGTAAAAGGATAATAAGAATGGAGAAAGCCAGTGAATAAAATATTAATGAGACAAAGAATAGAAAACGCGCAAAAAGAAATTGACAGTAAAAAGATGATTGTTCAAAATGGAAAAATGCGTCAGCATTATCATTTTATGCCCCAGAGCGGGTGGATGAATGATCCTAACGGACTGATCTTTTTTAACGGACAGTATCATGTGTTTTATCAGACTAATCCATATAATGGATTTTGGGATTGTATGCATTGGGGACATGCAGTCAGCAAAGATTTAGTTCATTGGGAATATTTGCCTCTGGCATTGGCACCCAGTGAAGAGTATGATGATTATCAAAAAGGTGGATGTTTTTCCGGCAGTGCAATCGAACACGAAGGTAAGTTATATGTATTTTATACGGCAACTGCAAATCATGGAAACGGAAGTGAGCAAAGCCAGTGTCTTGCTATAAGTGAAGATGGAATAAATTTTGAAAAGTATGACGGAAATCCTCTCTTTGATGCACCGGAAGGTATTCAGCCGGATTCATTCCGCGATCCAAAGGTATGGAAGCATGAAAATAAATATTATATGGTTGTAGGGGCCAGTCGTAATAACAGAGGATTAGCATTGATATATGAATCTGAAGATCTTTATCATTGGAATTTTTTAAACGTGCTGGCAGAAAGCCGAGGAGAATGGGGATTCATGTGGGAATGTCCGGATTTTTATCAGCTAGGTGATAAATACGTTCTCACTTTCTCTCCAATGGGTTCTGGAGATCATACATCAGTATATCTGACAGGAGATTTTGATTACAAAACAGGAAAATTTGACTGGCATATCAGTGGTGAAATGGATTGGGGATTTGATTTTTATGCGCCACAGTCCATGGTTGCTCCTGATGGAAGACGTCTGATTGTTGCCTGGGCGAATGAATGGGAATGGATGCCTCTCTTTAAGGACTGGGGACCTACTTATCAGGAGGGCTGGTGCGGATTTTTTAATGTGATTCGTGAAGTTCGGATGTGCAAGGATGGAACGCTGGCGTTTGTTCCTGTAGAGGAAATGGAAAAATCCGTGAAAATAAATTTACGCAACGGGAAATACAGGTTACAGAAACACCTCAGCAGTTAAAAGCAGGAGATGGAATCAGCTTTGAGATGAAATTTATATTGGATCTTGAAGAAACTGATGCAGACAGGGTAGAATTGAAGCTTAGATGCGGAAAAGAAAAGAAACCCGTTGTATTTTTAATCTGAAAAATGGTGAATTGCTGGTAGACAGAAGCTGTGCAGATGGATGGAGCGTAGGAACATCCAGAAGTGTACTTAAGGTCAGTGAAAAAGTCTGGATGTACATATTTTTTCAGATCAGAGTTCTTTGGAGATATTTACAGATCAATACAGAAATAATCATTCCAATAATATTTTTGCAGGAAATGATCAGGATGAAATAAGTATATCTGCGTTTGGTGGAAGAGCGGTAATCAGAGATTATGAAGCATATGGATTGCAGGAGTGTTTTGATCGGATCAAGTAGGGAAGCGGATCGCGAATATCCGATTGACATGAACTGAAAGCAGGAGGAGTATTGAAATGAAATGTAATAATTATTATGATGTCACTGACTGGCAGGTAGGTAACCCATATACGGATATCGGTGAAGTGATCAACAGTATCATTGTAGACATCAAGAGCAGACAAAAGGATACAAATGTAAATGATGGAGGAAAACCGGGAGCAGTAATTTATATTCCGTCTGGAGATTATCATTTAAAAACGCAGGTAAAAATCGATATCAGTTACTTGAAAATCCAGGGATCAGGACATGGATTTGTGTCTTCAAGTATCCGATATAATGTGCCAAAAGAACAGTGGAAGGATCTTCATGACATCTGGCCGGGCGGCAGCAGAATCCTGGTAGATCTGGAACCATTAAAGGGAGATGAAAGATCCGGTGCTGCTTTTCTGGTGGAACGAGAGGGAGATCCGAGAATCAGTTCCGTGGAGTTTGAAAATTTCTGTATTGATGGACTACATTTTGTAGATGACGGAAATGGAGATCCAGAGAATACATATTTAAATGGAAAAACAGGAATTTATGTAGCCAGTGCACAGGATTCTTTCAGAATTACAGGTATGGGTATTATTTATCTGGAGCATGGAGTGACTCTTTACAATTCTGATGCATTATCTGTTCATGATAATTTTATAGCGGAATGTGGAAATTGTGTAGAACTTCGTGGAGCCGGACAGGCATCTAAAATAACAGATAATCTTATGGGTGCCGGTTATAGAGGTTATACTATTTTTGCTGAAAATTTTGGAGGACTTCTGATTACTTCCAATAACATTTTTCCAAGAGGAAAAAGTATAGTACATCTTAAAGGTGTTCTTAGATCATCAGTAACAGCAAACAGATTTCATTCTTTTTATCCGGGAATGCTGATAATGGAAAGCTGCAGAGAGAATCTCATATCTTCCAATCATTTTCTCAGAGATCATGAACCATGGCCGCCTATGCTGGCATATGATAATGGATTAGAGGATGATTTTGGGTTGATTCATATTCAGGGAAGCAGCAATTCCCTGATTGCTAATCACATTTCAGAGACAATTGAACAGCAATATCTGAAACCGGCAGGCGTAAAACCGATAATCATTCGTTTGGTGTCCGGAAGAGAAAATTACATTGCAAACAATCATATTGTGGCAACAACAAAGGCAGATAAAAAGGAAAACGAGGAAAATAAATCCTGCTTTGATGCGCAGGTAGATGCTCTGTTAAGTATGGATGAATTAGTGAAACTTTCAAGTGAAGTTGTACATATCGATGAAGAATCTACAGATAACATAATATTGGATACATGCAGGGAAAATGAAGCGGCTATGGATTTCTCCAGAAATATATTCAGAGGGATTCCGGTTAAATAAATGTATACACTTACTTCATTGTTTTATTCTGAAGGAGAGGTTACTAAAGATTTGGAGAAATCTCTTAACCATCAAAGCATATAAGCCTGAATTATTCATGAGCATATAAAAATGCTTCAATACTCTAAAACATTAAACTAGTTCCCTTGAAAACAACCGCGTTATCCACAAAAATGGGTAAACTACCCCCCCTGTGAAATTTGATTCCACCACTTTGAACTGTCAAGGTAAGTTAATAGTTGCTATTCCAATTGTACAGTCGCCGCTGGATATTTTCCAGCGGCCTGTAAAATTCCTTTTTATAAGGACAGCTACTACACAGTTTGAAAGTGATATATCTTGCTGAACGGACTGCTCTTGCGGCAATCTTTATCAGCTTTAAACGAATGGTATCCACCTGTTGCTTTCGCATATTTGCAGGAAGTACCAATCGTCTGAACCAATTGAATAAGTTGTACGCAAGCATGTGAAGCCTCATGCGGTTTGCATTTACTACTTTGGAATGACTGCTGACAGCAGCAAAATCAAATCCGCTTTTGCCTTCCTTGATAAAGTTTTCCATTCTGCTACGACCACAGTAAAACTGAATGATCTGATAGGGCTCCATATCCATGTTTGTAACAATAAAGGTGTACATGTGCATCAGCTGACCGTATGGTTTCTCGATTTTGAAAACCACACGTCTTGGATAGTCCCATGGACCAGCCTGATACATGAATTCACCATAAATTACCGCATAACGGATCTGATCTTCTTTGGTCGCTTTGTACAAGTCTTCCTCTTTATCGGAAGCAAGGCAAGGAGTGAAGAATTCTGTTTTAGACGGATGGCATAGGAACAGCCATTCATCTCACAGATTTTATAAAGCCTAGGAGATGAAAATCCGCTGTCTCCACGAAGATAAGTTTTAATCCCTCTTTCCAGGTATTCCAGAAAGAGGGGCTCCATAAATTTATCTGCATCGTTGCTACAGTGGAGTGTTCCATCACGAAGTTCTGCTTTGAGCAGATATCCAGTCAATCCATCATAGCACAGTAACGGATGATATCCGTGTGCCTGATAATGGAAGTTGAAGCCTTCCCCTTCTTGACTACCATAAGTGCCAAACAAAGTGCTGTCCAGGTCCAGAAGCATATGCTCCGGACGCTTGATAGAATAGATGATGTCCCTGAGACATTTGTCAATGTCATCAAACTGCAGGAGGATATCCTCATCCATACGGTTAAAAATCTTGACAATGTCGGCTGCGAAGCCAGACGGTCTTTTTCAAGGATCGCATTGAAAACAGGATCCAAAGTCAATTCATCAGAACAGTCATCTTCGAAATAAGCAGAGAGGATCCGATAAATCATCTGCATCAGATTTTCATCGTCTTTGTGAAAGAGGACAGACTTATCATTGGCTTTAAATTTCTTTTTTATCAGCTTTGAAAAGCCGATTTTTTGCAGCGAATTCCTTTATCAGAAGAAGTCCTGCATCGGAGGATAATCACCTCCGTCAAAATTTATTTTAATTTGTCTATTGCTTTTCAGTGTTAAGGTGTTTAAAATATTCATAGAGAGCCCCTTTCTGTGGTATGTATTTGGATTCGACACCTAAATTTTACCACATATTTGGTCTCTTTTTCTATTCACTTAAAAGATGAAATGCAATAAACAACTTAAACACAGTAACTGTGTGGCTTTCAGCCACTTTCACGGCACAGCCGTGAATAATTCAGGTTTATTATAAAGTGGTATCCGTTGGAAGATGGGTTCTGTTTGCAATCGTGGCTTTTCTGATCGTCGGCCTTACACTTGTGTGCAAATTATGCTTAAACGGAATGCCAGTTCCGCTACTGCGGAACGGCTATTCCATTTTTAACGGTACGAAGTACCGCTAGATTACATCATTCTGTTTCACGCATATTTATACCGTTCATCTCCAGACGATACGTATGGTGCTTATCCGTGATTCGTGTAAGACACGCATCGGCGTAGGTGTTATCGGCAAACATATCGAACCATGTGCTGACTGGAAATTGTGAGATGACTACAGTTGATTTTCTTCCATCTCTGGTGTCAAGGACTTCAAAGAGATCCCGGCATTTATCAAGGTCGAGATCCATAAGACCGAAATCATCGATCACAAGCAGATCCAGCTTGGTCAGTTTATTCAGGTAATCCAGATTTGTGGATTTGATGCATGCCTGTTCCATTTCACTCATAAGTGTGTTCGCTTTTATATACTTTACACTCTTGGACTGCTTCATTGCAGTTATGCAAAAAGCATTGATCAGATACGTTTTTCCACTGGCAGAAGAACCTGTTACAATGAGATTTTTTCCTTCCTCTATCCAATGGCAGGTACTCAGACGTTCTATTGTCTGGGTATCAAGCTGACGTTCTGGACGGTAAATGGTTTCATCAAGATCTGCACCGGGTATCGCAGATGTGCTTCTTTCATCAGACGATTAAAGCGTTTATCTGCCCGTGCCTGCCACTCTGCATCAACCATTGCTGTCATGCGTTCCATAAACGTGTTCAGATCTGCATTGGGATCTTTCATCTGCTCTTCCAGGATATGTGCCATTTCCGGAACGCGGAAACTCTTCAGACGCATGATCAGAGCTTGTTCCTGGGGTGTTAATGTAATGTCATGGGATGAACTCATTTGTATGCCTCCTTTCCACGGATGTTTGTATGGGAAGGAAGTTTTCCGTTTATACCGCTGCTGGAATGATTATTCTGGACCATGCCAAGCACTTTCTTGAAATAAGAATACTTGCAGGCATTAGCTTCTACGCATTTCTCAGCAGCCTCCCGAACCAGTCGGTTAGGAACATCCTTACAGGAATGGAGTACACCGGCACAGCTGTTGTATGCCTGTTCCTCGTGTTTGGAACTGCGGAGTATCCTGTCAATAAGAGTTACCATAGATTCTCCATAGACAGATGCCCACCGTCTGTAATAAGCTCCGTCATGTGCATTCACTTCTTTGTAATACAGGTGTTCTGGTGGCATATGACTGTCATCTGTAATGTAAAGAGGAAAATCACGATAAGATCTCGGATGTCGGCAGATCAGCCGGTTATACTCGTCGCAGATCCGTATCTCCGTCATAGTAGCCTTAAGAATTGCAGGCTTCCCCTTATAGGTATACAATACAGAATAGTAGTGGGCATCATACTCAAGGTGGTAATTATCTGGAACTTTAAGAAAGTATTTATAATCACAAAGTGTATAACTTTCGCCTGGAAGCTGGTTCATACGCGGTTTGTCATACTTTTCGAATCCATTCATGCGGGATTTCCGAATGTCAGATTTTTTCTGGAAAGGACGCTGGTTGATGTCCGCTACGATCTTTTTGACCGCAGCATTCAGGGCTTCCAGAGAGGTATAAGTGTCTTTCTTTAATTCTTCTACCAGATGCGTTTCTAAGAAACGCACATGATTTTCAACGGTCGGTTTGCCTTTCGGTTTCCTTGGCGGCGGAGGCAGAATGACCGTATCATAGAAGGTCTCCAGATCTGAAAAGGCTGACTGCAGCACAAGTTCATCTTTGCTATGCATGGTAACAGCTGTTTTCAGATTGTCCGGGACAAGATATTTAGGAACTGCCCCATAATAAGACAGCGCGTGTACTGTGCCGGCAATAAAATGTGGAAGTTTTTTCATCCAGAAAGATTTCTGCATAAACAAGGCTGCTAAAACCAAGTGTAGTCGTAAAAATGTGAACTTTCCGAAGTTCGCCAGTTGCTGTGTCCAGTAGCAGTTCCGGCTGGTCGCCTACCCAGTCAATATACAGCTTTTCACCAGGGATCCGTTCCACAGGCATAGATGTTTTTGAAGTACCATAAGTATCTACCATAAAATCACGATACAGCTTATAAAACTGGGCAAGCTGGTAACCATTGGGATGCTCTTTTTTATAATCGATCCATAGAAAGCTCAAGTCGGCATGCTTTCCCATTTGGATCATTTGCTCATGTATTTTTTCAAAATCAGGTAGTGGAATGTCCTTATGTCGAAGGTTTCCTTTTGGATAGATGAGATCAACAACCTTTGCGGGTGGCATTTGCCGAAGATCATCCAGTGATAATCCTGAATCATTATAGCGGTTCATAATCAATGCAATCCCGCTCCGTCCAATCCGGTAACGTTTTTGTACGGCGTCATAACTGACTTTACTGAGTCGAAGTTCTATGACTCCAAGAATAGTATTGTAGTCGTGCATAATAGTTCCTCCTTTGCACAGTGATGAATAATAGTTACATCACAATAATAAAGGAAAAACGTACCGCTTTGAGCAGAAAGCGCATACCGCTAAATTAGAATGAATGTACCGCTGATTTCAGAATAGGCGTACCGTTCGAGCAGAATTTGCATGTAATAGCCAGGGGTGTTGCCGGGTATGCTCGATCTGTTTTTAGGAAAAGCTTATTTTGTAGTTGAAAAGCCCAGGGAGCGCAGGGTGATGCCGGAGCCCTTGAGAAGATCAGCCCAATATGGAACAGCCATATCCAGAGTGTCATTTGCAATTTCGGAAGCATCTTTTTGTGTCAGGATCTCATAAGGATCTG
>NC_021014.1:3059065-3108817 GCF_000209835.1 Ruminococcus sp. SR1/5
ACAGAGCTTCTGGTGATAATCATTCATGGAGGAATCAAGCTTCCGGCATAAAAGATGGCACAGATCCTTCAGCCATTGACATAGCTCTTCCGTATTATGAAACTCATTTATGTGGTTGTAAACATACAAAATTTTAGCTTCAAGGTCATGCGTATCCAGATTTAATTCATAGAAAAATTTCAGGATCCGGCCAAGAAGAGAATAAATCTGTATGAAAGCGAAATTCTTTGTGCGAAATTTCTGGGTAAGCCAGTCGGAAAAATTCTGAAACCAGAGATCTATGGCAGAGGTATCCTTTTTACAGAGAAGCCGGATCAGTTCATCTTCCTTTGTATCTGAAAAATCTGCAACAGACAGATCGGAACCCAGGGCCTCTCTTCCGTCAAAGATATTCTGATGCGGGAAAAAGAATCTGTATTCCAGTGCATGTACGGCGCTTTTATAAGAATGGTTCAGGTTCCAAAAATCCTGGACAATTGTTCCAATACCTGCGTTGAGAGAAAGCCCCAGTGGCTGGCAGGCATCTGCGATTGATGAAATAAGTCCGCTGGTAAGCTGGCGGAAGCTGTTGGACTGACAGCCGCTGTGTCCCAGAATGCACAGATAGCCATCCATATCCGGGAGAAGATACACAAAATCAAGAGAAGCGGTTTCCTCAGTTATCAGATCCTGAAGGTTGAAAAGCTCCATCTGAAACTTTTCAATCCCGTAAACAGCTTTTAGATCCGGAGCATTTTCAAGCTCCAGAATAACAACTGTATAAAAATCATAATTCAGCTCCAGGTTCAGATACTTAAGATAAGGCTTCAGTCGGTAGGCTGCTTCAGAAGACGGAAGGTGTGTGATCTCGCGGAAAAATTTTTCCGTAAGAAGAGGCCTGCTTTGCTTCAGAAGCTGGAGATTTTTCTGTTCCTTTTCCATCAGTGCAAAAGCGTTTTTTACCTTCTGGATAAGATAGGCATAATCCAGAGGCTTTTCGATATAATCCAGAGCACCGAGGAGCAGAGCACGTCTTGCATATTCAAATTTATCATAGGCACTGATCAGGATGATCTTCACCATAGGATTGATCTCAAGAGCTTGACGGCTCATGGAAATGCCGTCAAGATCAGGCATTTCAATGTCAGAAATGATCAGATCTGCCGGTTCTTTTTTCATGGCTTCGATAGCAGAGGTTCCATTGTAGCAGACATGGATGATCTCTGCATTCAGTGTTTCCCAGTCTATGTTTTTTCGATACCTTCTGCAGATAAGTAATTATCATCTACGATCATTATTTTTTCATCGATATCTTCCTCCATCTGTTCGAATTCAATGGTGACGTATGTGCCGTTTCCGGGGTTGCTGCGGATCCTTACGGAACCGTTTCCGTATAATGGGTTGGAAATACGGGAACTTACGTTGGAAATTCCAAAATGCTTCTCATAATCAATAACATTATGCTCAATAGCATGGCGCAGCTGTGCAAGGGTTTCAGAGTCCATGCCGGCACCGTTGTCCTCAATGGAGATCACAACCGTATCATCGCCATAAAGAACATGGATCGAAATGAAAACAGCTGGTGTGCCCGAAGAAATCCCGTGCAGAATGGAATTTTCGAGAAATGGCTGAAGTGTAAACTTGCAGATCAGGAAATTTTCGATTCCATCTTCTGCTTCGATCTCCCAGTCCAGATTATCTTTATGACAGAGCTTTTCCATTTCCAGATAAAGCCGGGCAATTTCCAATTCATCTTTAATAGGAATAAGTTCCTTTGATTTACGCAGGGTAAGACGGTAAAAGGCAGTCAGATTTGCAATCATCTGATCAGCAATGTCAAGCTTTCCAAGGGACTGGCAGGTACGGATCGATCCCAGGATATTGTAAAGAAAATGCGGATTGATCTGTGACTGGAGCAGCTGGTATTTCAGACGTTCTTCGTTTACGGAAAGATTTACAATGGACTTCAGGTTTCCGGCTATTGTGTGCTGCATATCTTCAAAGGTGATGCCCAGTCTGTCAATCTCATCATACCTGGAAGGATCATCCGGGTGGGGAACAGTAACGATAGATAGATGTTCCGGGTCATATCCCAGCTGAAAGGCTTCCATTGCATAGGAAAGTGCAGTGATCTTCCGGGTAAGATTTTCGGAAAACAGGATAACGATGATAACAGTAAGGAGCAAGAAAATAAGGACAGTGATCAGTAAGGCACGGATCAGGATGTGCGTGTTGCCCTGAATATAGCTTTCCGGGATTTCGGTAACATGAAGCCAGCCATTGCTTAAGGTGCAGCAGTTATAATATTTGTCGCCGCTGTGAAAAGAAGAATCTGCATTTCCTTTGAGTTTCTGAAACTGTGCTTTGGAAATTCCGGATAAATTCAGTGAGGATGTATTTTTTGCTGCAATCTCTCCGTGATCTGTGAGAATGTAGCTGTATATGCGGGAATCCAAAGCAGCAGGCTGCAGATAAGTGGTAAGCTCTGAGGTGTCCAGAGCAATGCCGTAGGCGTATTCCAGAATACCGGTGGCCTGATTTTTCAGTGCCCGGACGCAGAGGATCACATCGGCAGATGATTTTTTTGTGGACAGTATTTTAGGCAGAGGCATATTGGAAACCGGTATCCAGACAGAGGAAAAGCCTGAACCGGAAACAATATTTTTATCCAGACCATATGCAGAAAGCTCATCTGTGGAAAAGAAGTACAGGCTTTCTTTTGAACCGAGCTGATCGGGCTGCAGAAAAACATATATATGGAAGAAATCGAATGTGGATTTATACAGCGAAATATTGTTTTTTACAGTGGTGAATTTTTTCAGTGCATCTACCTTATTAGAGGAAGGCTGATTTAGGGAGTACATTTGAAACTGTATGGTATCTGCTACATTTTCAACCTGACCGAGGCGGTCGTTCAGCTGAGAGACCAGCTGCTTGTCAGTCATTACGGCAGAATCGATGATACGATCTCTGGCAATGTTATAGGAAATGTGATAGCTGATGAAGGTCAGGGAAATCAGAGGTACCATAGTTGCGATCAGAAATGCGAGCAGGAGCTTATAGCGAAATGAGGAAAAAATGGGTGGGATACATTTGTGGAATTTCATAGTACATACTCTCCTTTATGTCGAAAACAAATTAATGAAACCGAATCCAGCTGTGAAAAAAGCCGTTACAAATATAGATTATATAAAAGGATTATAAAAATTAACAACAAAAATACAAGAGAACGAAAAATAATATAAAGAAATCATAAAATATTGTATTTAGAATGAGGGGGCTCTCTGGTATCCTTAAACCATCAAAAACAGGTGTGGACAAACACGAAAATGTCCAGAAAGGAAGAAAGATATGAAGAAAAAAGTAATGAGTGCAGTTTTGGCAGCAGCGATGGTTGTGGGTATGGCAGGTAACGTGGTTACTGTTTCCGCAGAGGAGAAATATGATCTTACCTTATACAGCATCGACACCACAGACCCGGATTTTGAGGACTGGCTTGCAAATGTGGAAGATGCTACGGGCCTGAACATTAATGTAATTGCGGCACCTACAGATACAGATACCCGTCAGCAGAAGATCACCACAATGCTTTCCACAGGAGATGCTTCCGTGGATGTCATTCAGATCAACGATGAGATGAGTGCGGCATTTAAAAATTCCGGATGGCTGGAAGGACTGAATGATACAGTAATGACAGATGATATCGCTGATCAGTTTGCCCAGGGATATGTAAAGAATATGATCACAGATAAGGACGGAAACATTATCGGTGTTCCAGGCTATACAGGATATTTTGCATTCTGGGTAAATCAGGAGATCATGGATGAGGTCGGAATCAAATCCATTGATACAAAAGAGGATTTCATGAAGTATATGAAGGCTGTTTCCAAGGACGGAAGATTCGGCTACGGCGGTTCCTGGGAGAAAACTTATGCATTTAACGAGCTTGCACAGTTTGTAAACATGTTCGGCGGCGATTATTTTGACTGGACCAAAGAGGAAAACAAGGAAGCAGTTCAGTTCCTCCACGATCTGGTTGCTGATAAAGAAACATCCATCGAGCAGATCGCTGATAAATATGAGCAGATGAATCCGAAGATCAATGACGGAAAATACGGATGCTGGTTCATGTGGGGCCTTGGAACAGATTATGCAAAGGCAGATATGCTTGGCGCAGATAAGATCCACATGGAAATGGTACCGGATTTCAGCGGCAAGGGAGAGCGTGCGATCTTTACAGATTCCTGGAGCTATGTTCTCAACAAAGCATCCAAGAATAAAGATGCAGCTGTGAAATTCCTCCAGTATATGGCTGATGAAGGCGGAATGGAAGCTTCCTATAAAGCATTTGACAGATATCCTGCAAGAAAGGATGTTGCAGAGAAGGTAGTTCCGGATTCTGACCCGGCAAAAGAAATGTACAGCAGATATGCAAATGAATGCAATGTACAGGGACGTCCGATGGTGGCACAGACAATGGAATTTATCAGCGATATGGGAACAATCTTCCAGTCCTGTATGAAAGACGAGATTACAGTTGATGAGTTCTGCAAGAAGGCTCAGGATGTGGTAGATATGTATAAGTAAAAGATATAAAAAACAGCAATGTAAAGCAGAGGTAAAAGTCTGCTTTACATTGCTTGATGAACAGGGAGGAAAGTTCCATGACAATAAGCAAAAAAATATGAAGTGGATACCATGGCTTTTGATCCTGCCGGTTGTACTGATTCGAGGTTTTACAACAGTATATCCCATTCTGATGACTGTGAAAAACAGCTTCTTTAATATCAGTATCCTTGCAGGTATCAATGAATTTATAGGCTTCAAGAATTACCTGAAGGTATTTTCTGATCCTAAAGTGCTCACATCGATCAGCTTTACGGCAATATTTGTGGTTGCTTCCATGATCTTTCATGTGATCCTCGGAGTTATCCTGGCACTGATCCTGAATATGAAATTCAAAGGCCGCCGTTTTCTGAGGACCATCGTGCTGATCCCGTGGGCTATGCCTGCAGTAGTAGCCGGTATGGCTGCAAAATGGGCATTTAACAATGATTATGGTCTGATCAATGATTTTATCCGCTGGTTTGTACCGGGTTACCAGAACAGCTGGCTGATCAATACAGGTACTGCAAGAGCAGCGGTAATTGCAATGGACCTGTGGAAGGACCTTCCGTTCTTTGCAATTCTTGTACTTTCCGGACTTCAGTTTATTTCCGGCGATATCTATGAGGCAGCAAAGGTAGACGGTGCAAACGGGATCCAGAGCTTTTTCCGGATCACACTTCCGCTGATCGCAAAAAATGTCCTGACTTTATGTATTCCGTTCACACTCTGGAGACTGACAACCTTCGATCTGGTTTATTCCATGACATCTGGAGGCCCTGGAGAGGATACTGCGCTGATCGCATACAGAATCACAACAGAAGCATTTACAAATCTAAACGTAGGATATGCTTCGGCGCTGGCTATGCTGCTGTTTGTTGTAATGGCGATCTTCAGCTGGCTGAATATACGTGTTATGAATAAGTTTGACAGTTAGGGGGAATTATCGTGAAGAATACAGGAAAATATAATGTTTATCATGGAGTGGTAGCCGTTGGAAGATGGGTTCTGTTTGCAGTTGTGGCTTTTCTGATCCTGTTCCCGGTTTACTGGATCTTTATTTCTTCGATCACACCGTCAGGAGAACTGTTTAAAACACCGATCGATTATCTTCCGGATCATCCCACACTGGAAAGCTATAAATTTCTGATACAGAATGTAGGACTGCTTTCAAAGATCGGAAATACAGTTCTGATCGTAGGCATTACACTTGTGATCAGTACCGTGCTGTGTGCAATGGCTGCCTATGGCTTCTCAAGATTTAACTCAAAGGGAGTTTCTGTTGCATTTGCGTTTGTTCTGGCTACCATGCTGATCCCTGAGGTTGTCACAGCCCGCCCGCTGTATGAGTTTATGCAGAAGGTAAAGCTGTATGATACATATCCGGGACTTATCCTTCTTTATATCAGTACCGTTATACCGTTTACGGTTCTGATCCTCAGAAACTTTGTCGGTGAGATCCCGATCTCACTGGAGGAGGCAGCTGCTATTGACGGCGCATCTTTTTCACAGAGACTGTTTACGATCGTTCTGCCGCTGATGAAGCCGGCAATCGCTACGGTTTGCATTATCAACTTTATTACCTGTCTGAATAACTTTTTCACACCGTTGTTTTATTCAAATGGTATTCAGGTACTTTCTGTTTCCATCGTACAGCTTCCGTTACGTGACAACATGTATGGAGTTCCGTGGGATCTGGTCAGCGCCATGGGATGGATCATCCTTCTTCCGATCATTATCTTTGTAGCTGTTTTTGAGAAACAGATCATGGATGGTATCATGGCAGGTGGAGTAAAAGCGTAAATATAATATTTTTAATTTCCAAAAGAGAGGAGAAAACAGATATGTATCAGGCATTTACAGGCGGACTGGGAGGGATCGCACTTGCAAAGCATGGAAAAAGCCGTGCGATCAACGCAGAAAATCCTCATGGAGAAAAAGGCAGAGGCGGTATGGCTGCAAGTCATCTGGGACCGTCCAGAAAAGGAAGCCCGTGTCTCAGGGATATTGAGCCGGGAACTGTGGTAACTCTGGCAGAAATGGAAGGACCGGGACAGATCAATCATATCTGGATCACCGTTGATAACAAGACTACAGAGGCAGATTGCTTTGTACTGAGAGATCTTGTAATCCGTATGTACTGGGATGACGAGGAAACTCCTTCCGTGGAAAGTCCTCTGGGTGATTTCTTCTGCTGCGGATTCGGAAGGGAATGTTTTGTAAATTCTGTTCCGGTGGCTGTTGTTCCAAACAGGGGCTTTAACTGCTATTTCCCGATGCCGTTTAAGAAGAAAGCAAAGATCACACTGGAAAACCAGCATGCAAATAAAATCCCGGCTTTCTTTTATCAGGTAGATTACTGTCTCTATGATGAGCTTCCGGACGATATTGCTTATTTCCATGCGCAGTGGAGAAGGGAACGGTTGACAGAAAAACAAAAGATTATACAATTTTGGATGGAGTAAAAGGAAAAGGCCATTATATAGGAACCTACATGGCACTTACCACACTGGAACGTTACTGGTGGGGCGAGGGAGAAATGAAGTTTTATATTGACGGAGATGAGGAGTATCCGACCATCTGTGGAACAGGAACGGAAGATTACTTTGGTGGTTCCTGGAGCTTTGCCAAACAGGTGGATGGAAAAACCGTGGAACAGAATTATAACACGCCGTATCTGGGATATCCGTATTATTCTGCCCATGACGAGCTGATCCACAATTTTTATCATAATGATGACTGCCCGCCAATGAGAGGCTTTTACAGATGGCATTTACAGGATCCAATCTGCTTTGAAGAGGATCTTCGCGTTACGATTCAGCAGATAGGCGTCGGATACCGTGGCCTGTTTGAACGACAGGATGATGTGGCAAGTGTAGCGTACTGGTATCAGACACTTCCTCATGCACCGTTCCAGCCGTTGATGTCAAAAGAGGATAGATGGCCCAGATAAAAAGGGTGGTAGAGATTGAAAAAACAGGTATTTTGCGGGGTATTTGCCCTGGCTCTGGCAGTGACAGGATGTGGAGTCCAGAAGAAGGAGGCTGCATCTGATATTGTGCCGGAGAACAGACAGGAACTGACGATCCTTCATGTGGATGCAGGCACAGAAGGCTTTGATTCTTTTATCAGCCAGGCGGAAAAAGATCTTGGAATAAAGATCCATATTGAAAAAATGTCCGGCCAATGCGGACAATCGCCAGGCCAAAATAGCAACTCTTCTGACATCAGGAGATGATTCTGTTGATCTGATCACAGTAAATGATGAGATGATATCCGAATTTAAACATAAGGGATTTCTTCTTCCGCTGGAAGATACGGTTATGACAGAGGAGACAGCGGCGAATTTTCTGCAGGAATACCTGAAAGAAATATGCATGTCAGACGGACATATTTTTTCGGTACCGTTCAGGATGGATATCATGGCATTCTGGGTGAATCAGGAATTGCTGGATCAGGCTGGTCTGGACAGACTCTCCGGTCTCAGTGATCTTGAGATCCTTCAGAAAAAGCTTCAGAATACGGGAAAATATGCATACGGGGATGCATGGGAGATTTCCTACATATATAACAGTATCAGCGAGTATGTCAATTTTTTCGGAGGAGATTATACAGACTGGACGAATCCGAAAACCAGAGAAGCGGCAGAATATATGAAGCGAATGCTGGATACAGGGATGATATCAGAGGAGAATCTGATCGACCAGCATGATCAGCTGAATGAAAAATTTATAAACGGCCAGTATGGATGTATGTTCATGTATACCGGTGCGTTGAGGACCTTTCAGAATGCAGGCGTATATGGAAAAGATAAGATCCATATGGCACTATTGCCGGAATTTGCCAAGAAGGTGACCAATATCGCAACCTGGCAGTATGTACTGAATAAAAATTCTGATCATAAAGAAGCAGCTCTGAAGTTCCTTCAGTATGTGTCCGGATATGAGGCAAGCAAAAATTACGGACAGCTGACCAAAATGTGTCCGGCAAGACTGGATGTGATCGAGGATAAGAATTTTGATCTGGATGGCATTGAAATGATCCGGCAATATCTGAAAGATTATAAGCTGAAAGCAAGACCACTGTGTGCCGATTCCATAGAAGCTATTTCGGCTATGGGTACGGAATTTCAGAAATATGTGCTGGGACAGAAAACAGAAGCGGAATTTTTTGCCGGGGCACAGAAATGCATAGACCAGTATTACAAAAAAGCATCGTACTGATGCTTTTTTTGTTGCGAAAAAATAAGAACTTTTTTTCAAAACATATTGACAAATATTTTACATGGTGATATCTTAAAGACTGTAGATGTTAGCACTCCACTAAAATGAGTGCTAACAGATATAAAAAAGAATCAACATCCGTCAGGAAAGAATAAAAAGGAAAGGAGATGGATTCATGGAAGAGGTGTTGAATGAGCGCAAGCAAAAAATCTTAAAAGCAATCATCAAGACCTATATGGAAACCGGAGAACCGGTTGGTTCCAGGACCATTTCCAAGTATGCGGATCTCAATGTCAGTTCCGCAACGATCCGAAATGAAATGTCAGACCTGACAGATATGGGCTATATCGTCCAGCCTCATACCTCAGCAGGAAGGATTCCTTCAGATAAGGGCTACAGACTTTACGTCAATGAGCTAATGAAGGAGAAGGAAGCGGAGGTCGCAGAGCTGCGAGATCTGATCATTGAGAAGACAGATAAGATGGATAAGGTGCTTAAGAAGGTTGCGAAGGTTCTTGCTTCCAATACCAACTATGCTACCATGGTTTCCGTTCCGCAGTACAGCGGCAACAAGATCAAGTTCATCCAGCTGTCGAGGATGAGCGAGCTTCAGCTTGTGGCAGTGGTTGTCAGTGACAACAACACAGTCCGGAACCAGATCATCAATCTGGATGAGGAAATGGACGACCAGACGATCCTGAAACTGAATCTTCTTCTTAACACCAATCTCAATGGGATCCCGATCCAGGATATCAACCTTGGGATGATCGCCAGACTGAAGGAACAGGCAGGCAGCCACAGCGGTGTGGTGGCAACGGTTCTGGATGCAGTGGCAGCCACCATTCATGTGGAAGAGGAAGATATGGAGATCTATACTTCAGGTGCAACTAACATCTTCAAGTATCCGGAGCTTGCCGATAAAGAGAAGGCAACGGAGCTGATCTCCGCATTTGAGGAGAAGCATGAACTTGCCGATCTTGTAAAAGAACAGATGTCAGATGGAGAGAATACAGGAATCCAGGTTTACATCGGTGATGAGATGCCAATCCAGACCATGAAGGACTGCAGCATTGTAACTGCCAGATATGAACTGGGAGACGGAATGTACGGAACCATCGGGATCATCGGTCCCAAACGAATGGATTATGAGAATGTAGTGGACAGTCTGAAGGAACTGAAGAATCATCTGGATGACGTTTTGAAAAAGAAGAAAACTTAGAAAGGCGGTAGAAAAAAAGTGTCGGAGGAAACAAAGAAAACATCCGAAGAGCAGGAAGCGGAGAAGGAAATCCCCGTAACTGACGGAGATCAGGAAGAAGAAAACCTGACACCGGAGGGAGAAGATCTGCCGGAGGAAGAAAACAATACTCCAGGCGAAGAAGCTGCCTCAGAGGATAAAAAAGAAGAAAAATCAAAAACTTCCTTCTTCGGAAAGAAGAAAAAAGATAAATCTGAGCAGAAGGTGGAGGAACTTACCGATCGCCTGAAGCGTACCATGGCTGAATTTGACAATTTCCGTAAAAGAACGGAAAAAGAAAAATCCAGTATGTACATCATCGGAGCAAAAGAGATCGTTGAAAAGATCCTGCCGGTTGTGGATAACTTCGAAAGAGGTCTTGCACAGGCACAGGAAGGCGATGCTTTTGCAGATGGAATGAAAATGATCTACAAGCAGCTTACCACAACACTGGATGAGCTTGGTGTGAAGCCGATCGAAGCAGTGGGAAAGGAATTCAACCCGGATTTCCATAATGCAGTGATGCATGTGGAGGATGAAGAGGTTGGAGAGAACATCGTGGTGGAAGAATTCCAGAAGGGTTACACCTACAAGGATTTCGTAGTACGCCACAGTATGGTAAAGGTTGCGAACTAACTGACAACAAACTTTATTTTAACAGATACAGACTAAAACAGGAGGAAAAAATCATGGGAAAGATTATTGGTATTGACTTAGGTACAACAAACAGCTGTGTAGCCGTAATGGAAGGTGGACAGCCGACAGTTATCGCAAATACAGAAGGCGCAAGAACAACACCATCCGTTGTAGCATTCACAAAAACAGGAGAGCGTCTGGTAGGTGAGCCTGCAAAACGTCAGGCAGTTACAAATGCAGACAGAACGATCTCCTCTATCAAAAGAGAGATGGGTACCGATTACCGTGTAACCATCGATGACAAGAAATATTCTCCACAGGAGATCTCCGCAATGATCCTTCAGAAACTGAAAAAGGATGCAGAGGCATATCTTGGTGAGAAAGTAACAGAGGCAGTTATCACAGTTCCGGCTTACTTCAACGATGCTCAGCGTCAGGCTACCAAAGATGCAGGTAAGATCGCAGGTCTTGATGTAAAACGTATCATCAACGAGCCTACAGCAGCAGCTCTTGCATATGGTCTTGACAATGAGAAAGAGCAGAAGATCATGGTATACGACCTTGGCGGCGGTACATTCGATGTATCCGTGATCGAGATCGGTGATGGTGTTATCGAGGTTCTTTCCACAGCTGGTAACAACCGTCTTGGTGGAGATGACTTTGATAAGAAGGTCACAGATTACATGCTTTCCGAGTTCAAGAGAACAGAGGGCGTAGACTTAAGCAACGATAAGATGGCTCTTCAGAGACTGAAAGAGGCAGCTGAGAAGGCTAAGAAAGAGCTTTCTTCTGCAACAACAACAAACATCAACCTTCCGTTCATCACAGCTACAGCTGAGGGACCGAAGCATTTCGATATGAACCTTACAAGAGCTAAATTTGATGAGCTGACACATGATCTTGTAGAGATGACTGCAGAGCCGGTTCGCCGTGCACTGTCTGATGCAGGTATCACAGCTTCCGAGCTTGGCCAGGTACTTCTGGTTGGTGGTTCTTCCCGTATCCCGGCTGTACAGGATAAGGTAAGACAGTTAACTGGCAAAGAGCCAAGCAAGAACCTGAACCCGGATGAGTGTGTTGCACTTGGTGCTTCCGTACAGGGTGGTAAACTTGCAGGTGATGCAGGTGCCGGTGATATCCTTCTTCTGGATGTTACCCCACTGTCACTGTCCATCGAGACAATGGGTGGTATCGCAACTCGTCTGATCGAGAGAAATACTACAATTCCTACAAAGAAGAGCCAGATCTTCTCCACAGCAGCAGATAACCAGACAGCTGTAGATATCAACGTTGTACAGGGTGAGCGTCAGTTCGCGAAAGACAACAAATCCCTCGGCCAGTTCCGTCTGGATGGAATCCCGCCAGCACGTCGTGGAGTTCCGCAGATTGAGGTAACATTTGATATTGATGCCAACGGTATCGTTAATGTATCCGCTAAAGACCTTGGAACAGGTAAAGAGCAGCACATCACAATCACAGCTGGTTCCAATATGTCCGATTCCGATATCGACAAAGCTGTCAAAGAAGCAGCTGAGTTCGAGGCTCAGGATAAGAAACGTAAAGAGGCTATCGACACAAGAAACAATGCAGACTCCATGGTATTCCAGGTTGAGAATGCACTGAAAGAAGCTGGCGACAAGCTTGACGCAAACGATAAAGCAAGTGTTGAGGCTGACCTCAATGCACTGAAAGATCTTCTTGCACAGACAGCAAATGCTCAGGAGCTTACTGATTCTCAGGTTGCAGACATCAAGGCTGCACAGGAGAAGATGATGGAGAGCGCTCAGAAGCTGTTCTCCAAGATGTATGAGCAGACTCAGGGAGCTCAGGGTCAGGCTGGTCCGGGACCGGATATGGGCAACATGGGCGGAAACGCTGGTGCTCAGGGCGGAAATGAAGCAGGATACGGCGATGATGTTGTAGATGCTGATTACAAGGAAGTCTAAGACAAGTAGGAAATAATTACAATGGCTGATAAAAGAGATTATTATGAAGTCTTAGGTGTGGATAAAAACGCCGACGACGCAACATTAAAAAAGCATATCGTAAGCTGGCCAAGAAATATCACCCGGATGTAAATCCGGGTGATAAAGAGGCTGAGGCGAAGTTCAAAGAGGCGACAGAGGCTTACTCCGTTTTAAGTGATGCCGACAAGAGAAGACAGTATGATCAGTTTGGTCATGCAGCATTCGAAAACGGCGGCGGAGGCGGAGCCGGCGGCTTTGGTGGATTCGACTTCAACGGTGCGGATATGGGAGACATCTTCGGAGATATCTTCGGAGACCTGTTCGGCGGCGGAGGCAGAACCAGACGGGCCAACAATGGACCGATGAAGGGTGCCAACCTTCGTGCACGTGTGAACATTACTTTTGAGGAAGCGGTTTTCGGATGCGAGAAAGAGCTGGAGATCGTTCTGAAGGATGAGTGTACCACATGTCACGGAACCGGAGCGAAACCTGGAACATCAC
This sequence comes from Ruminococcus sp. SR1/5, assembly GCF_000209835.1. NCBI lineage: Bacteria > Bacillati > Bacillota > Clostridia > Eubacteriales > Oscillospiraceae > Ruminococcus > Ruminococcus sp. SR1/5. The sequence continues at coordinate 3,072,214 of NC_021014.1, forward strand.
CGGTCACATGTCCGAAATGTAAAGGCCAGGGTCAGATCGTTTACACCCAGCAGTCCATGTTTGGTATGGTACGTAATGTTCAGACCTGTCCGGACTGTAACGGAACCGGTAAGGTGATCAAGGACAAATGCAGTGCCTGCCGTGGAACCGGATATACTTCTTCCAGAAAGAAGATCCAGGTATCTGTACCGGCCGGTATCGACAATGGCCAGTGCATCCGTATCCGTGAAAAAGGTGAGCCGGGAACCAACGGCGGTCCGAGAGGAGATCTGCTGGTTGAGGTAAATGTAGCCCGTCATCCGATCTTCCAGAGACAGGATATGAATATCTTTTCAACAGCTCCGATCACATTTGCACAGGCTGCACTTGGCGGTGAGATGCGTATTAATACCGTTGACGGTGAGGTTTCCTATGAGGTGAAACCGGGAACACAGACAGATACAAGAATCCGCCTGAAGGGCAAAGGTGTTCCGTCATTACGTAACAAGAATGTTCGTGGTGACCACTATGTAACCCTGGTAGTCCAGACTCCGACAAATCTCAATGAGGAAGCAAAGAAAGCTCTGGAAGCTTTTGATGCGGCATGTGGAAACCGTCCGTCAGAGGACAGCACATCCGAGACTTCCGAAAAAACCGAAAAGAAGAAAAAAGGTTTCCGTGAGAAAGTTAAGGAAATGTTTGAGGAATAAATAAAGTGAAAACAGGAAAGAGGCACAAAATGCCTCTTTCTTTTTTTCTGTATTCGTGTATATTAAAAGAAGTGCCCGTTTTCAGGAAAACAGGCAACAGACAGGAAAAGAAATCCGTAAATGTGTATACAGCATAAGGAGATATAGAAATATGAAATGGAACCGTTTTACACTTAAGACAAAAACAGAGGCAGAGGATATTGTGATCTGTACACTTGCCGAGGTGGGAATTGAAGGTGTGGAGATCCAGGACAAGCAGCCGCTGACCGATGAGGATAAGGCACAGATGTTTGTGGATATTATGCCGGAAGGACCAGCAGATGACGGGATCGCATATCTGAACTTCTATCTGGAAGAGGATGCGGATACCGAGGCAATCCTGAAAGATGTGAAGGCTGCACTGGAGGATCTGAGAAGCTTTGTGGATATCGGAGAGGCAACCATCACAGAATCCCAGACAGAGGACAAGGACTGGATCAATAACTGGAAACAGTACTTCCATCAGTTCTATGTAGACGACATTCTGATCGTACCGTCCTGGGAAGAAGTGAAGGCAGAAGATAAGGACAAGATGATCCTCCACATTGATCCGGGAACTGCCTTTGGTACAGGAATGCATGAGACCACACAGCTTGTGATCCGTCAGCTGAAGAAATTTGTGAAGCCGGGAATGGAGATCCTTGATGTGGGAACCGGAAGTGGAATCCTGGGGATCGTTGCACTGAAGCTTGGTGCAGGTCATGTGGTTGGTACAGACCTTGATCCCTGTGCAGTTCCGGCAGTATCTGAGAACAAGGAGGCCAACCAGATCGAGGAGAAATCCTTTGACATGATGATCGGAAACATCATCGATGACAAAGAAGTTCAGGAACAGGTCGGATATGAGAAATATGATATCGTAACTGCAAATATCCTGGCAGATGTTCTGGTACCGTTGACTCCGGTGATCGTTGCACAGATGAAAAAAGGCGCTTACTACATTACATCAGGCATTCTGGATGTAAAGGAGGATGTCGTGGTGAAGGCTGTAAAAGACGCCGGTCTGACTCTTGTTGAGGTGACTCATCAGGGCGAGTGGGTATCTGTGACAGCAAGAAAGGACTGATCTCATGCAGCGATTTTTTGTGGAACCTCATCAGATCGACAGGGACAGACATGAGATCCGTATCACAGGAAATGATGTCAATCATATTGTCAATGTGCTCCGTATGAAAAAGACGAGGAGCTATGGATCAGCGATAAGGAAAAGAATATCACTGTGTGATCGAAAACGCAGGGGAGAATGAAGTCCTGCTTCATATCCTCTATGTACAGGAGCCGGATTATGAGCTGCAGAACCGTATTTATCTTTTTCAGGGACTGCCGAAGGCTGATAAGATGGAGCTGATCATCCAGAAGGCAGTAGAGCTTGGAGCATATTCCGTAGTTCCTGTTTCAACCAGGCGCTGCGTGGTAAAACTGGATAACAAAAAAGCAGAAAAAAAGTATCCCGCTGGCAGCAGATCGCAGAAAGTGCGGCAAAACAGTCCAAGCGTATGCTGGTGCCGGAGGTACATTCTGTGATGACCTTTAAAGAAGCCCTTGTCTATGCAAAAGAACTGGACGTTCTATTGATCCCTTATGAGCTTGCAAAGGGAATGAAAGAGACGAAAGAACTGATCCGGTCGATCGAACCGGGAAAAAGCATCGGTGTCTTTATCGGCCCGGAGGGTGGTTTTGAAGAGCAGGAAGTGGCAGATGCCATGGAAGCCGGTGCGAAACCCATCACCCTGGGACACCGGATCTTACGGACAGAAACTGCGGGACTCGCAGTACTTTCTGTTCTGATGTTTCAACTGGAGGATGAATAAACTATGGAAGCATATTTTGACAATTCCGCGACAACGAGATGCTTCGATGAAGTAAAGGATATTGTCTGCAAAACCATGACAGAAGATTTCGGAAATCCTTCTGCCATGCATAAAAAGGGAATGGAAGCGGAGAATTATGTCCGCAGAAGTGCCCAGACCCTTGCAAAATTACTGAAAGTGAATGAAAAAGAGATTCTTTTTACCTCCGGTGGAACAGAATCGGATAACCTTGCTATCATCGGTGGTGTGGAAGCCAATAAGCGTATGGGAAACCATATCATCACAACTGCAGTAGAGCATGCAGCAGTGGCCCAGCCTTTTGCTTATCTGAAGGAACAGGGCTATGAGGTGACCATTCTTCCTGTGGATCATCAGGGAGTTGTAAAGCTGGATGCACTGGAAGCAGCTCTTCGTCCGGATACCATTCTGGTGTCTGTGATGTACGTGAACAATGAGGTGGGAGCCGTGATGCCGGTAGAAGAGATCGGAAAGCTTGTCCATGAAAAAAGTCCGAAAGCACTTTTTCATGTAGATGCCATCCAGGCATTCGGAAAGTATCGTATCTATCCGAAAAAGCTGGGGATCGATCTTCTTTCTGTGAGCGGCCACAAGATCCATGGACCAAAGGGCGTAGGCTTTCTCTATATTAACGAAAAAGTAAGAGTACAGCCGCAGATCCTTGGAGGCGGACAGCAGAACGGCATGCGTTCCGGAACAGACAATGTGCCGGGGATCGCAGGCCTTGGCGTTGCCGCAGAGATGGTATATACGGATTTTGATAAAAAAATACAGCACCTTTATGACCTGAAAGAACGGATGGCAGAGGGACTTTCAAAGCTTGGAGACATCACCATCAACGGAATGCCTTTAAGAGAAGGGGCACCGCACATCATGAGCGTGACTTTTCATGGAGTCCGAAGCGAAGTCCTGCTCCATACACTGGAAGAATTCGGAGTATATATTTCCGCAGGAAGTGCATGCTCCAGTCATAAGAGAAAACCGAGTGCAACACTGACAGCTATGGGACTTTCAAGAGCGGATGTGGAGAGTACCGTTCGCATCAGCTTCTGTGAGGAAAATACCTTTGAAGAGGTAGATTACTGCCTGGAAGCACTGGGAAAAACAATTCCGATGCTGCGCAGGTATGCACGTCGATAGAGAATACAGAAGAAAGGGATTTTTATGTTAGTACATGCATTTCTGATCAAATATGCGGAAATTGCCCTTAAGGGAAAAAACCGCTATCGTTTTGAAGATGCTCTCGTACATCAGATGGAGATCGCACTCTCCAAGATCGAGGGAGATTTTGAAGTAAAAAAAGAGCAGGGAAGAGTTTATGTATTCTGCCCGGAGAATTATGATTACGATGAGGCTGTAGATGCGCTGCAGCATGTATTCGGTATTGTAGGCATCTGCCCGGTTATGATCTATGAAGAACAGGGCTTTGAGAAGCTTGCCGAAGATGTTGTGGGTTATATGAAGCAGTGGCATCCGGACTTTAACGGAAGCTTCAAGGTCTGGACACGCCGCGCAAAGAAATCCTATCCGATCAGCTCCATGGAAGTCAGTGCTGAGCTTGGCGGACGTATCCTGGATGCGTTCCCGGAGGCGAGTGTAGATGTTCATCATCCGGAGCTGGATCTTTCTGTTGAGATCCGTGACAAGATTTACGTATATTCCCAGACCATTCCGGGCGCGGGCGGAATGCCCATCGGAACAAACGGAAAAGCCATGCTTCTTCTTTCCGGTGGGATCGACAGTCCGGTTGCCGGCTATATGATCGCAAAACGTGGTGTTAAGATCGATGCGGTATATTTCCATGCACCGCCCTACACCAGTGAGCGCGCAAAACAGAAGGTAGTGGATCTTGCCCGCCTGGTAGCCAAATACAGCGGACCGATCCGTCTCCATGTAGTTAACTTTACAGATATACAGCTTTATATTTATGATCAGTGTCCTCATGATGAGCTTACTATTATCATGAGAAGATATATGATGCGTATTGCCGAGCATTTCGCTAAAAAAGACCGTTGTCTCGGACTTATCACAGGTGAGAGCATCGGACAGGTTGCAAGCCAGACCTTACAGAGCCTTGCTTCTACAAATGAAGTCTGCACACTTCCGGTATATCGTCCGGTGATCGGCTTTGATAAAGAGGAGATCGTCCGTATTTCCAGAAAGATCGATACCTTTGAGACTTCTATTCAGCCGTTTGAGGATTGCTGTACCATCTTTGTAGCGAAACATCCTGTAACAAAGCCGAATCTTAAGGTGATCCGCCGTTCTGAGCAGAAGCTTTCTGAGAAGATCGATGAGCTTATGGAAACGGCTCTGAATACCACAGAGATCATTGAAATTCAGTGATCCGTTTTTAGATAAGAAAAAACAAACAGGGAACCTCGCTGCAGAGGTTCCCTGGAATTACCGATATATCAGGAAAAGGGAGTTCATTGAGAACAGAAGGATTCTGAAAGCATGAAAAAAGAGGAACTGTATACGATACAGTTCCTCTCAAATATACAGTATAGATTAGTCGATTGTATATTTGGAAATAATCTGCATTACGTTATCCAGAGCAGCGCCATCTGCATGGATGTTGAGGTCGATCGGCTTGGAAAGATCCAGGCTGAAGATACCCATGATGGATTTTGCATCGATCACATATCTTCCGGATACTAAATCAAAATCGCAGTCGAATTTGCTGATCTCGTTTACGAATGCTTTCACCTTATCGATGGAATTCAGTGAGATTTTAGCTGTTTTCATTATAATAACCTCCCTTGATAAATTTTTGTTGTTTTACAGCTTTCATCTTACCTGTCAGTACCCAAAAAGTCAAGGTGAAAAGAGATAAAAATTGTTTTAATAATTAGTTAAAGTGTAAAAAAAGTGAGGAAAAATGGGAAATAAAGTTGCATTACACAACCTGGGCTGCAAAGTAAATGCCTATGAGATCGAGGCCATGCAGCAGCTTCTGGAGGAGGCGGGATATGAGATCGTGCCTTTTGAGCCGGGAGCGGATATTTATGTGATCAATACCTGCACAGTAACCAATATTGCAGACAGAAAATCAAGACAGATGCTCCACAAAGCAAAAAAATGAATCCGGAAGCGATCGTGGTGGCAACGGGCTGTTATGTACAGACCGGTGGCGAGAAACTGGAAAAAGACGAAGCCATTGATCTTGTTCTGGGAAATAATCAGAAGATCAATATTGTGGAGGCACTGGCCGAATATGCGGAAGACAAACCGGGCCATGGTTCCCATGTGATCAAGATCAATCAGACAAAAGAGTATGAGGAACTTTCCATTGATCATACAGCAGAACATGTAAGGGCATATATCAAGGTTCAGGACGGATGCAATCAGTTCTGTACGTACTGTATCATTCCCTATGCAAGAGGCCGTGTCAGAAGCCGGAATATTGAAAGTGTGCTGAAGGAGGTCCGTGCACTTGCGGAAAAAGGGTATAAGGAAGTGGTCCTTACAGGAATCCATTTAAGCTCCTATGGAGTGGATTTCCCGGAGGAGAAAAAAGAGACGCTGCTTTCTCTGATCCGTGCTGTGCATGAGATCGAAGGAATCAGGCGTATCCGTCTGGGATCGCTGGAACCGGGAATCGTTACAAGAGAATTTGCGGAAGGGATCGCGGCGCTGCCGAAGGTATGCCCGCATTTCCATCTTTCCCTGCAGAGTGGCTGTGATGAGACCCTGGAGAGGATGAACCGCAGATACAGAAGCGGGGAATACAGAGAGCGCTGTGAGCTTTTAAGAGAAGTGTATGGAAATCCGGCACTGACAACGGATGTGATCGTAGGCTTTCCGCAGGAATCGGAGGAAGAATTCCGGAAATCCTATGATTTTGTGGACAGCATCCGTTTTTACGAGACTCATATCTTCAAATATTCCAGAAGACAGGGAACAAAGGCGGCTGCCATGGACGGACAGCTGACAGAGGCGGAGAAATCCTTCCGCAGTGAGAAGATGATCGAGCTGCATCATCGTCATGCAGGGGATTATGAGAAATCCATGCTTGGCAAAAACCTGGAGGTACTGATCGAGGAAGAGTATACAAAGGATGGACGGACCTGGTATCTGGGACACAGCCGGGAGTATATAAAAACTGCTGTACCGAAATCGGAAGCTTATGGCGTAAATGATATCGTAATCGTAAAGGCAGAAGGCTTTCTTGAAGAGCATATCATGACCGGTGAAGCCGTGGAGTGAAGAACGGGATCGTATGTTGAAAGGTTGTTTGTTCACTGGTAATATTTTGCGAAGCGTGTTACTGAGAACGGAGTGAACAGTAACGTTGACAGTTTGTATTCGCAATCCTCGTTAAATTTAAGATTGTAATTTATGTAAATTTATATTAAAATAAAAAAGAATATATTTTAAGGACGTGAGAGACAATGGCAGAGAATAATCTGGGAAATACACAGTATTTCAGAACAAAACCGGATCAGGAGCTTCAGGTAAAAGAAGTCCTGGATCTGGTGTACAATGCAATGGATGAGAAGGGCTACAATCCGGTGAATCAGATCGTAGGATATATTATGTCCGGAGACCCGACCTACATCACAAGCCACAAGGGTGCGAGAAGCATGATCATGAAGGTGGAGCGTGATGAGCTGGTAGAGGAGCTTCTCACCGAGTATATCAAGAATAAGTCCTGGGAACGGTAATATGAGAGTACTGGGACTGGACTATGGCTCGAAGACCGTTGGGGTTGCAGTGAGCGATCCCCTTGGCCTGACAGCCCAAGGTGTGGAAACCGTATGGCGCAAGCAGGAAAACAAGCTTCGTCGTACTCTGGCACGTATTGAAGAGATCATTTCGGAGTATCAGGTTACGGAGATCGTTCTGGGATACCCGAAAAACATGAACAATACAGTAGGAGAGCGGGCCGAGAAATCTCTGGAGTTTAAGGAAATGCTGGAGAAACGTACGGGTCTGCCTGTTGTTATGTGGGATGAGAGACTGACTACCATGGCGGCAGACCGTACTCTGGAGGAGACCGGTGTGCATAAGGAAGACCGTAAACAGTATCTGGATCAGGTAGCAGCAGTCTTTATCCTGCAGGGATATCTGGATGCTGCCGCATACAGAAGAGAGCAGCAGGAAGGCGTGGAAGAATGATCGGAAACGCAAATAGATATTTTGAGCGGATTAGGTAGCAAATGCGGATTGTGAATATCCGCTTGACAAGAACGGATAAGGAAGAATTAAATATGGAAAAAATAATATTTCAGTCAGACGACGGCACAGCTGCTGAGTTTTACGTAGAGGAGCAGACCAATATTGCGGGTGTGACTTATCTTTTGGTGTCCGATTCACAGGATGAGGAAGCAGACGCATATATTCTGAAGGATATTTCAGCTCCGGGAAGCACAGAAGCCTGTTATGAGATGGTCGAGGATGATGACGAACTTCAGGCTGTATATGCAGTTTTTCAGCAGATGCTGGATGACGTGAATTTTGAATGGAGGAGCGATTTTTGAAAAGCGAGAACAACGATGACAACAAAAATGCGGAGAGCAGAGTACAAGTTTCCGCAGGCGGTACCAGAAGAACCGCAGCAAGACAAAAGAATGCCGGATCAAGAACAAGACAGTATCGTGGTGGCAGCAAAAACCGTCAGGATAAGCCTTTCCGGCCAACAGCAAAGAAAACAGCAGCCGGTGGCGCTGTAAAAAACAGCAGAAACACACAGAAGCCGGCAAAGACCGGCGGCAGGCCATCCGGTCGGAAAACCGGCCGCAGAACAACATCCAAGCTTAAGATCATACCACTTGGCGGTCTGGAGCAGATCGGAATGAACATTACCGCTTTTGAGTATGGCGACAGTATTGTAGTTGTAGACTGTGGTCTTTCTTTCCCTGAGGACGATATGTTGGGAATCGATCTGGTCATTCCGGATGTAACATACCTTAAGGAAAATATTTCCAAGGTGAAGGGATTTGTGATCACTCATGGACATGAGGATCATATCGGAGCTCTTCCGTATGTGTTGAAAGAGATCAATGTTCCGATCTATGCTACCAAGCTGACACTGGGACTGATCCGCAACAAACTGAAAGAGCATAACCTTATGCGTTCTACCAAATTGAAAGAGGTAAAACACGGGCAGGTGATCAATCTTGGGGATTTCGCTGTGGAATTTATCAAAACGAATCACAGTATCCAGGATGCATCCGCACTTGCTATTTATTCACCGGTGGGAATCGTGATACACACAGGAGACTTTAAAGTTGATTATACACCGGTATTTGGAGATGCCATCGATCTGCAGCGTTTTGCAGAGATCGGCAAGAAGGGTGTGCTTGCACTGATGTGTGAGAGTACCAATGCAGAGAGACCGGGATTTACAATGTCCGAGCGTACAGTGGGACATGTATTTGATAATCTTTTTAATGAGTACCGTACATCCAGGATCATCATTGCAACCTTTGCATCCAACGTGGATCGTGTGCAGCAGATCATTAACACTGCATACCGGTTCGGAAGAAAGGTTGCTGTGGAGGGCCGCAGTATGGTCAATGTTATTTCCGTAGCGTCAGAGCTTGGCTATCTGCAGATCCCGGAGAACACACTGATCGAGATCGATCAGGTGAAGAATTATCCGGACGACAAGGTGGTTCTGATCACAACAGGAAGCCAGGGTGAGTCCATGGCGGCACTTTCCCGTATGGCAGCCAATATCCATAAGAAGATCACGATCAAGCCTAACGATACCATCATCTTCAGCTCCAATCCGATCCCCGGAAATGAAAAGGCAGTTTCCAAGGTCATCAACGAACTGTCTATGAAGGGAGCCAAGGTTATTTTCCAGGATGTCCATGTTTCCGGACATGCCTGCCAGGAGGAAATCAAGCTGATCTACTCCCTCGTAAAACCGAAATATGCCATTCCGATCCATGGTGAGTACCGTCATCTGACTGCACAGAAACACATTGTGGAAGATCTGGGAATCCCGAAGGAGAATATTTTTATCCTTTCTTCCGGAAATGTTCTGGAGTTGGACGGACAGGATGCCAAGGTGACAGGAAGCGTTCATACAGGTGCGATCTTCGTAGACGGACTTGGCGTTGGCGATGTGGGAAATATCGTACTCCGTGACCGTCAGCACCTGTCTGAAGATGGAATCATGATCGTAGTTATGACACTGGAGCGCCACAGTAATGTAGTTCTCGCAGGTCCGGATATCGTTTCCAGAGGTTTTGTGTATGTAAGAGAATCTGAGGATCTTATGGAGCATGCCAGACAGGTTGTGGAAACTGCACTGGATTCCTGCCTGGAGAACAATATCACGGACTGGGGCAAGATCAAAACCGAGGTCAAGGATGCCCTTGGAGAGTATCTGTGGAAACGGACCAAGAGAAATCCTATGATCCTGCCTATCATTATGGAGGCGTAGGTTCATGGATGAGATCAGCATGGAGATTGAGAAGCTTCTCGATGCTGTGCACAGAAGCGATGAATATCAGGAATATCAGAAACAGGCAGCCCAGCTTGAAGCGGATCCTGAGCTGAAAGCCAGAGTGATGAGATTCCGTGGAGATAATTTCAGACTGCAGAATCATTCAGACAAGGATGAGCTGTTCCATATTGCGGAACAGCTCAATCAGGAGTCTGCAAGTCTGAGACAGAACCTGAAAGTAAATGCCTATCTCGACGCAGAGCTTGCGCTGTGCAGACTGATGCAGCGGATATGCAGGACGCTGGTGGACGGGATCGACATACAGATTCCTGACTTATAGGAGGAAAGACTATGGCAGACACAAGAGACAAGGTTGGCAGGGCCGGCGTTTTTCTGGCTGGAGGGGTATTTAAAACCGCTGTATATATCTTTATTATCGTATTTCTGATCTGGGTTGGAAAATCAGCATATCAGTTTGGCTACGATGTGTTTAACCAGCAGGCTATGAGCCCGGGAGAGGGACAGCAGGTCACGGTAGTCATAAAAGAAGGTGCCTCTGCATATAAAGTAGGCAAGACACTGGAGCAGAAGGGTCTTATCAAGGATGCGCTTGCATTTACCATACAGGAAAGAATGTCCGCATATCACGGACAGATCAAAGCAGGTACATACCTTCTCAGTACAGCTTATACACCGACCAGGATCATTGCAGTGCTGTCAGGAGAAGAGAGCAAGGAAGGATCGAACAGCCAGTGATCGTAGAAGAACGCATGCAGACCTATATCAATTCACTGGATATGGGGAATACTCCATTTCTGCAGGAGTTGGAGACAAAGGCACTTGCAGACCGGGTGCCGATCATCCGGAGAGATATGCAGAGCTTTATGAGGATGCTTCTGGCACTGAAACAACCGAAGCGCATTTTGGAGGTGGGGACTGCCGTAGGCTTCTCCACACTTCTTATGTGTGAGTATGGGCCGGAAGATATGGAAATTGTTACCATAGAGAATTATGAAAAAAGAATTCCTGTCGCAAAGGATAATTTCAGGCGCGCAGGAAGAGAGTCACAGATCACGCTTCTGGAGGGAGATGCCGGAGAAATCCTGAAGAATCTTACCGGAACCTTTGATATGATCTTCATGGACGCAGCCAAGGGCCAGTATATCCACTGGCTTCCTGACGTGCTGAGACTGATGAAAGAGGGAAGCGTGCTGGTATCTGACAACGTGCTGCAGGAAGGGGATATTATTGAATCTCATTATCTTGTGGAACGGCGTAACCGTACAATCTATAAAAGAATGAGAGAATATCTCTGGCAGCTGACTCACAGTCCGGTGCTTCGTACATCGGTGCTTCCTCTTGGAGACGGAGCGGCTGTAAGTGTAAAAACAGGAGAACAGGTTTATGAAACGACCAGAACTATTGGTTCCGGCGAGCAGCCTTGAGGTTTTAAAGGTTGCCGTCATATATGGTGCAGATGCTGTTTACATCGGCGGAGAAGCTTTTGGACTTCGTGCAAAGGCTAAGAATTTTTCAAAAGAAGATATGTGTGAGGGAATCGCATTTGCCCATTCCCATGGTGTAAAGGTTTATGTGACAGTAAACATCCTGGCGCATAACCGTGATCTTGAGGGTGTAAGGGAATATCTTCAGGAACTGAAGGAGATCGGACCGGACGCACTGATCATCGCAGATCCGGGAATCTTTATGTATGCAAAGGAAATCTGCCCGGAGATTGAGCGTCACATCAGTACACAGGCAAATAATACCAATTATGAGACTTACCGTTTCTGGTATAACCTTGGTGCCAAACGTGTGGTAAGTGCAAGAGAGCTTTCTCTGGAAGAGATCCGGGAGATCCGGGCACATATTCCGGAGGATATGGAGATTGAAACGTTTATCCACGGCGCCATGTGCATTTCCTATTCCGGAAGATGTCTTCTCAGTAACTTTATGGCAGGAAGAGATGCCAATCAGGGAGCCTGTACCCATCCCTGCAGATGGAAATATTCTGTTGTGGAGGAGAAGCGTCCGGGAGAATACATGCCGGTATTTGAAAATGAGAGAGGAACTTTTATTTTTAATTCCAAGGATCTCTGTATGGTAGAACATATGGAAGATATCCTTACAAGCGGTATTGACAGCCTGAAGATCGAAGGACGTATGAAAACAGCTCTTTATGTGGCAACAGTGGCAAGAACCTACCGCAAAGCCATTGATGACTGTATGGAAAGTCCGGAAAAATATCATGCAAATATGCCGTGGTATCAGGAGCAGATCTCAAACTGTACCTACCGTCAGTTTACCACCGGATTTTTCTACGGAAAGCCGGATGAGAATACCCAGATCTATGACAGCAACACATATGTAAGAGAATACACATATCTTGGATTTGCAGAAGAGATCGATGAGAGAGGTCTGGCAAGACTGACACAGAGAAACAAGTTTTCTGTAGGAGAGACCATCGAAATCATGAAACCGGACGGAAGGAATATTCCGGTCACAGTGGAAGCCATTTATAATGAAGAGGGCGAAGCTATGGAGAGTGCACCACATGCTCAGCAGAGGATCTATGTGAAACTGACTGAGATGCCGGAGGTATTTGATATTCTCCGAAGAGGTGAATGATCCGAAAGGGTGGATAAGAGAGTAAAGGGGAGAACGAAAAGAACGTTCTCCCCTTTACTGATTTTCAGGAAAAAGAGTACGGAGTTTTCGAAGAGCGTTCTTTTCGATACGGGATACATAGGAGCGGCTGATGGAGAGATTTTCAGCAATCTCTCGCTGGGTCAGTGGCTCCTGACCATTCAAACCGTAGCGGCAGCAGATCACCTGGTATTCCTTTGGGGAGAGTACTGTCCGGATACAACGGAGAAGATAGGAAATGCTGTCCCTTTTGAAACAATCATCCACAACATCAACGGGTGGACTTTCAATGATATCGAGAAGGCTGATCTCGTTGCCTTCCCGGTCTGTGCCGATGGGTTCATAGAGAGAAACTTCTCTGGAACGTTTCCTGCGGGCACGGAACATCATGAGAAGCTCATTGTCAATGCACCGTGCAGCATAAGTGGAAAGCTTGGAAGTCCGGCTGGGATCAAAGGTGGAAATGGCTTTGATCAGACCTATGGTGCCTATGGAGATCAGATCATCCTGATCCTCGTCACATCCCTGATATTTTTTTGCAACATGTGCTACGAGGCGGAGATTGTGTTCGATAAGGATATTTTTTGCTTCCGGATCGCCCCTTTGGAGCTGTAGAAGATAGAACTGCTCTTCCGCAAAAGAAAGCGGTTTCAGAAAGGTTTTCAAGGGTTCACCTCAAAGGGGATTTCCTTATAGCTTATGAGCCGGACGTGCTTTTCGTGCTTTTCCAACAGAAACTTTATAAAAAGGACAGAGGCGAACACCTGTTGCGTCACATTCTGATCTGGTGTATAATCATAAAATACGAGTGACAACAATCAGTGTATATTGATGAGGAGTATATATTTTGAAAAAGAGGATAGAACAGCTTCTTAACGGAAAATTTATTTATGAACAGCCTGAGCTTCTGTTTTCACAGGACTGTATTTTCGCTACGCTGAAGGCAGGAGAGACTACAAAGGATGAGATTTATTTCGGTACCGATGACAACCGCAGGATCAGTGGCTTTGTGACTTCATCTGACCGGAGACTGGTGCCGGGATTTGACCGCTTTTCCGGAACCACAGTGCGCATGCCTTATGGGGTAGATGCAGAGGGAATGAGGCCGGGAGAGAGCTTTGAAGGCTGGCTGTGTTTTACTACCAGTATCGGAGAATATAAGCTGCCGTTCACTGTACAGGTACAGACGGAAGAGGTGAAGAGTGCAGGCAGAAAGGTATCTTCTCTGGAAGAATTTCTGCACATTGCAAGGGAAGATTTCCATGAGGCTTACCGGATCTTTACAGAACGACATTTTTCCCTGATCCTGAGTGATCAGAGTGAGAAGATCCGTTCTCTTTATGCAGGAATGTCACAGCAGCCGGTGACCTATCAGCATCTGGAGGAATTTCTGATCGCAGCCGGTGCCAAGGAAAAGGTGACATTGAGTCTGAACAGAGAAGAGGCCGGTTTTTATGATGTCAGTGAATCTGTTCAGGAATCCCTTTATATCCACAGGAGCGGATGGGGACACTTGCGGGCAGATATTGAGGTAAACGGGGATTTTCTGGAGGCAGGCAAGCATGTGGTCACAGAAGAGGATTTTATCGGAAGTACCTGTGAAATAAACTATGTGATCCGCCAGGAAAAACTTGGAAAAGGAAATCAGTACGGCGAGATCATTGTAAAAACCCCATACCAGAAACTGGTATATCACGTTCTTGCATCCAGAGGAACTGAGAGTGCCGTGAACCTGGATCTTCTGGAAAAACAGTACCGGATATCTCTGATGAAGGAATACCTGGGATATCTCTGTAAAAGAACAGATTTTCAGGCCTGGACAGCCTCTACTCATGAGAAGCTTGACCGTATGGGCGAAAACGGACTGAAATATCCGGAATATCAGCTTCTGGAAGCCTATCTTCTTCATCTGGAAGGAGAAGATGACCAGGCTTCAGAAATCCTTGAGCGTTATCAGAATAAATCCTTTCATCACAATGAACTGGAACTGGCAGGGATTTATCTGTATCTGTGTACACAGACCGGGCTGTACCGGGATAAGGAACAGGCCCTCCGCAAGGTACAGAATTTCCAGATGCAGAAGGAAGACAGCTTTATCCTTCTGAAACTGGTATTTGAAATGGATCATACGCTTTCTCCGTCAAAAAAGATCTTTCTGATGGAGGAACTTTTTGAGCGGGGATGTACAAGTCCTTTTCTGTATCTGGAAGCATGGAACAGTATTTGTGCAGATATGTCTCTGCTGCATCGAATCAATGGGTTCTGGGCCCAGGTATTCCTTTTTGCAGGAAAAGAACAGATGCTGACGGAAGAGCTGGTCATGCGCCTGGCATATCTTTCCGGTTATGAGAAAGCTTTTAACGAAAGTCTGTACCGTGCTATGGCCATGGGATGTGAAGCCTTTCCGTCGGATGATACCGTGGAAGCTATCTGTAAATATATTATGAAGGGAAATCCAAGAAAACCGGAATATTTTCAGTGGTTTTCCGCTGCCGTGGACCGCGGGATCCGGATCACACGGCTGTATGAATATTATGTGGAAACACTGGATACTTCTTATCGGAGAGTCCTGCCGAAACCGCTTTTGATGTATTTTACCTATAACAACAATACTCTCGGTGATTCCAAGCGTGCCTATCTGTATGCATGCATCATTGCAGGGAAGGAACGTGATCCACAGACATACGAAAGTTATCGTGAAAGCATGGAGGAATTTGCTTTCCGTAAGTTACGGGAAGGCCGGATGAATGAAAATTATGCCGCTGTTTATCAGGAATTCATGCGGGAACCATCGGACAGCGAAAAAGCGCAGGTGATCGCCTCCAGAATGTTTACCTGCCGGCTGTATACGGATGATCCGAAGGTTCGCAGTGTGATCGTCCGTCACAGACAGATGAAACAGGAAGAAATCTATCCGTGTATCCATGGGATCGCTTACCCAAGGATCTGCAGCGAAGATGCGGCCGTTGTATTTCAGGATGAAAAACAGAGACGTTATGCTGCTACGGTAGATTATAATCTGACACCACTTTTTGATGATCGTGAGATGGTTCCGGCAGTGCTGGAAAAAGGGGCGGATGAACCGGCTGTGCTTTTGTATTACTGTCAGGGTCAGGAGATCAGTCGTAAGAATCTGGGAATTTTTCAGAAACTGGTCCTTTCACCGGCGTTTACTGATGAATATAAGAGGCTGATCCGCAAAAAGATCCTGGATTATTATCGGGATCACGTGCAGGGAGAAGATCTGGATGCCTGTCTGGAGATGATGGATTATCGGGAATATGCCATGGTCGACCGGAAAACCCTTCTGGAGATCCTGATCCAGCGGGGACTGTTTCCGCAGGCTATGAGCGTGGTGGAAGCATTTGGATTTGAAGGAGTAGAGGAGCGTGCTCTTCTGAAGCTGGTAAGCCGTATGATCATCCGCTGTGACTGTGCGGAAGACGAAGAGCTGATCGCACTTTCCTCTCATGTATACCGACAGGGAATCTATGATGAAGTGATCCTCATGTATCTGATGAAATTCCGGTTTGGACCTGTGGATGAACTTCTGGATATCTGGAAAAGTGCCTGTGGGTTTGAGATGGATACCTATAATCTGGAGGAGAGGATCCTTTCTCTTCTGATGTTTAACTGGGATTACCGGCCAGAGGGTGCGGATATCCTGAAAGCATATATCCGTCATTCCGGAAAAGAGAGTGTGATTGGTGCGTATCTGACTCTGATGTCTTACGGAATGTTTGTAAAAGAAATGCCGGAGATGCCTGGACTTAAGGAGTATCTGAAAAATCGCAGAGAAAAGGAGTGGCCCGGAGACCGGATCTGTGACCTGACCCTTCTGAAACTGCTTTCCGAAGAAAAAACTGCTGATGAAGAAAATCTGGAAATGGAGGAAAAAATCCTCTCCTCCTGTGTAAAGGAAGGAATGCTATTTGAGTTTTTCCGGAATCTGGATCAGAGTATCCTGCGACCGTATCAGCTGGATGATAAGACTTTTGTAGAGTATCATACTTCACCGGAGACTTTGGTCACACTGTATTATTCCCTGGATACAGGACTTGGAACTGTACCGGACTATAAAAGTGAACCGCTCAAAAATGTCTATGAGGGAATTTTTGCCAGAGCATTTACATTGTTTTATGGAGAGACTCTGCGATATTATTTCCAGACAGAAGATGAAACCGGTGTACACAAAACGGAAGAAAAAATACTGACCATGAGCCAGAGTAATGACCAGGCATCCAGCAAATATCAGCTGATCAATCAGATACTCTGTGCAAGGAAACTGGAGAAAGACACGGAAGTGAAGGAGAAGCTGGCACAGTATCTCCGGCAGGAACAGTACGTTAATGAAATGTTTGTCATAGAGAAGGAACCGGAAAGATGAATGAAATTCGTGACTTGATCATAGGAATTGATATTGGAAAAGAATACACACAGATCTGTTATTATGACAGAAAAGCAGAAGAAGCCCGTTCTCTTTCCATGAAAGTAGGAGCCAGTCAGTACGAAGCTCCGGGCTGTATCTGCTATCGTACCGATCACGGTGATTACTGCGTAGGCCTGGAAGCAGAGTATTTTGCCAGGGAAAAGGGCGGGATCATGATCGGAAATATTTATGATATCTGTCAGAAGGAAGAAAAGATCCAGGTGGCAGGAGAGGAAAAAGAGCCGGCAGAGCTTCTGGCACATTTTCTAAGGGGAATCCTGAAATTTCTGGGAATCCAGGATATCGTAAAGAATACCCGGTGCCTTTGTATCACATCGCCGGAGCTTAGTACACTTCAGGTACGGAATTATCAGAAGGCCTGCAGCCTTGCAGGTTTTTCCCGTGAGAAATATATGCTTATGGACTATGGCGAGAGCTTTTATTATTATGCACTGGGACAGAAACGGGAAACCTGGAATCGAAGTGTAGGCTGGTATGCCTTTGCAGGCGATACGGTAACTTTCCGGAAGCTGACCATCAACGGCTCTTCCAGACCGGTGCTTGTAAAACTGGAGGATCCGGTCAGTACAAAGCTTGAACCGGAAGAAGAGATCCGTGATGTGGAATTTTACCGTTTTATCAGTAAGACTCTCGGCAAAGAGCTCTTCTCCAGTGTGCAGATCACGGGAGAAGGATTTGACCAGCAGTGGGCACAGCAGTCTGTAAAGCTTCTGTGTCATCAGGGACGGAAGGTTTTTTACGGAAACAATCTTTTTGCAAAGGGAGCCTGTATAGCCGGTAAGGACAGGCTGGAGGATAAAAAACTCAAAGGTTACCGCTATTTAAGTGATTCGCTGGTGACTGCGGACGTAGGAATGGATATGCGGGTGATGGGCTCTCCGGCTTACTATTCGCTGATCGAAAGCGGCAGCAACTGGTATGAATGCAGTGCATCCTGCGAGCTGATCCTGGATGATACCAGTGAACTGGTATTTGTAGTAAGTATTCCGGAAGAAACCGAGAAGAAACGTGTGGCCATGGCACTTGAGGGTCTGCCAAAGCGGCCTAATCGGACTTCAAGGCTTTCCCTCACGCTGAAATACGTATCGCCGAGAGACTGTGAGATCACAGTAGAGGATCTGGGCTTTGGCGAAATGTATCCTTCCAGTGGGAAGATCTGGAGGGAACTGGTACGATGGGATGAGCAGGAAGAAAGGAAGCAGGCATGAGCGGATATATTTTATGTCAGGTAAAAAAGGCAGAGAAGCCGTTTTATATCGAAAATATCAGTACCAATATCTATTCTATAGAAGAACTCTGCTATTATCTTTATAACAATCTTTATCTTGTGGACAGCTCATTGATCAGCAGTAAGCTCTGTACCTGGCTGGAGGAAGAACTGGAGCTTCCGAAGCTTGCGGCCAAGCTGAAACCTTATATTGGAAGAGAGGCCGGACTTGAAGAAGTACTGTATCCGATATTTAAAGAGATCAATTATCTGGCTTATGAAGAGCTTAAGACCTTAAACGGGCGCATTGAAGCCAGAAAACGTGAACCTGAAGAAATACGGGAGAAACGCAAAGGTGATGCGCTGATGGAGAATCGGATGTATGTGAATGCACTCCGTGTTTATCAGAAGCTTCTGGAGCATGGCGGGAAAGAAATCACCGGAGAGATGCGTGAAAGGATCCTGCATAATCAGGGATGCGCATACAGTTACCTGTTCCAGATGGATAAAGCGCTGGATTGCTTTTGGAAAGCATGGAAGGAGAATCATTCAGAGAAAGCGCTGAAGGTTTATCTTCTGGCCTACCGCAGTGTTCACAGTGAAGAAGAATACAGGAAACGACAGGAAGATCTGAAGACAGATGAAATGGTAAGGCAGGAAACAGACCAGGCTCTGAAAAGCTTTGCCGGTCTCCCGGAGCAGCATATCGCATCCGGAGAAACCGACAGGATCCTGGAGGATCTCACAAGAGAATATCACAGAAGTACCGGCTCTTAAAGCTGTTCAAGAAGTCCCAGCAGGATCTGCCGGGCTTCTTTTTTTGTATATACGGATTCTTCCTCAGACAGGGAACAGAGGTAATCATTCAGGGCCTGTCCGATACTGGTCTCTTTCAGATAGATACAGAGAAAAGTATCCTTTTCGGAAAGAAAGCAGAGAAAAACGGAATAGTCAGACAGAACTTCCAGATGGATCCCGGTTTCAGGAAGTACGGAAGGCTTCAGGATCCTGCATTTTTCATGTCCCATATCTGTGTCAAGAAGATGCTTGAGGGCTTTTTTCGTTCTTCTTTCGGAAGAGGGGTCTGATGGTAGGAATAAGGTCCGTCAAGGAGTCCGGTACGGGCAAATTTCCGGATCCCGCTCAGTGTAAAATAATTGCAGGAAAAGGCAGCTTCTGTAAAAGAAAAGGAAGTCTGGTTCAGAACCGCTGCCAGCTGGGTATAGACCGGATCGGAAAGATCGATATCCCTGTTATCAAACAATGACTGAATAAAGCCCTGACCATAGGACATCAGTGCAAGGCAGGGATGAGATTCCAGTGCAAAATTTGTTGAGATCTTTGTCTGCATGATAGAACCAAAGATATTAAGGATCCTGTCCGGAGAATCCGACTGCAGGAAGAATTGGCTGGAATTCTCAAGAACCCGCCGGAATTCCTGTTGATATGCGTGGATCGCTTCCGGATTTTCAGTAAAAATACAGGTCATCATATCCGAGGATAACAGCAGCAGCTTTTTTTCAGTGAGTAAGAAAAAAGGAAACAGTTCATAGCTGGAAAACTCTCGGCCTGTCTGAGTATAGTAATAATATGGCTGGTAGCCCACAAAACCTGACAGGATCGGAAGGAGTGTGCAGAGAAAGGTTTCCAGATTCATGTTGTAATCCGGTGAGGCGGACGGGTTCTGGTGAAGCGGCAGGATCTGGATCACCGGTGGCAGTTTCTCATATTTGGGATAAAGATGGGAAAAGATCTGTACAAGAAGCCGGCAGTTGGCCGGAAGGTTGGTACGGATCGTTTCAGAAGAACCGGAAGACAGGATGTCCTCAAAAAGGCTCAGGACCTTCTTTTCCACATCAAGAGAAAAAGTTCCACGGTAAAAGGGAAAGGATGGAAGCCTGAGAAAACCCTCCCGGGAAATGACCTGCTGGGAGCTGATAACACCCAGAAGCTCCTGTATATATTTGCGGTTGTAATATATTTCTTTTCCGATTTTTTCTATTTTATATAATTCCATCAGTTCCCTGCGTTGGGAAGGATTGATCCGGAGGGAATCGCAGAACTGGCGCACAAAATCAATACCGGGAAGACGTTTCCCTGTGATCATACGTTGTAGCGAGGTACGGTCAAGTCCCGAAGAAGCAGATAACTGATAAACGTTTTCTCCTGTATCCTTTAGGTATTCCCGGCATTTGTCGCTGAAATCAGACATAGTAGTACTCCTTTTGGTGCTTATATGACATTATTATACGAAAACAGATCATGAATTGCAATAATTTGTAAAAAACAAGGCACAATTAGAAGCACATATTGCGCAGGTCTTTCTTTGAAAATAAAATGTTAATATCAGAAAGAGCATGAGGGAGGAAAACACGGCAATGGCAGTGATGACGATCGCGATATGTGATGAAATACGAAAGGATGCACAGAAGCTGTACAGGCAGCTTTCCACACTGGTCCCTGATGCAGAGCTCCTTCTGTATCGGACCAGAGAGAGTCTTCTGAAAGGACTGGCAGAGGGACACAAGATTTGCGATCTGATATTTCTGGGACTGGATGGTGATCAGGGCAGGAGTCTGGAAACTGTACGGACAATGCGCCTGAAAGGACACTATATCCCGGTTGTGCTGGTGGCAGAGAATGAGAAATTCTATAAAGAAGCATTTGAAGTGTTTGCCTATAACTATCTGGTCAAACCGGTTGAAAGTGGAGAACTGGAACATGTTCTGGTACATATCCTGGAGGTGTGCAGGCGTGAAGGCGGAAGAGCGCTGTATTTTCGCTACAGGACACGGGTTTATACACTGCAGCACGATCATCTGGCATATATATCCAGTAGTCTTCACAGTGTGACATTTCATCTTACCGATGGAAAAAAGATCAGCTGCAGGGCCAGGCTGGGGGATTTTTCGGGACAGCTGTCAGACAGCAGCTTTCTGAGATGTCATCAGAGCTTTTGTATCAACATGGAGAAGGTAACTTCACTTAAGAAGAACAGTTTTGTGGTCGGACAGACGGAAATCCCAATTTCCAGAACATATCTGAAAACGGCCAGAAAGAAATACAAAGATTATCTGGCAGAGCAGAAGGTTTGCTCTTGACAGCTCCTTTTGGGTATGTTACTATAACCATACGCTTTCACGTGGTAGAGTGACCATGTGATAAAGAGATAACCGAAAAAAGGAGAATGACCATGAAGAAAAGAACAGTTGCAGTAGTAATGGCGGCAGCGATGACGATAGGAATGATGGTAACAGGAGTGAGTGTACAGGCAGGTGTTGAGGATAAGACCCTGATCGTAGGATTTGATGCTGAATATCCTCCGTTCGGATATAAGGATGATAACGGAGAATATGTAGGATTTGACCTTGACCTTGCCCAGGAAGTATGTGATAATCTTGGCTGGGAACTTGTTAAGAAGCCTATCAACTGGGATTCCAAGGATATGGAGCTGAACTCCGGAACGATCGACTGTATATGGAATGGATTTACTATCAACGGACGTGAGGATGACTATACATGGAGTGATCCATACATCAACAATGAGCAGGTGATCGTAGTTGCCAAGGATTCTGAAATTGAGAAGCTTGCGGATCTTAAGGGCAAGAACGTAGTTGTACAGGCTGCATCCGCTGCACTGGACGCATTGAACAACGATGACAATAAGGAACTGAAGGACAGCTTTGCATCTCTTACAGAGAATCCGGACTACAACACTGCATTTATGAATATTGATTCCGGAGCTGCAGACGCTGTTGCTGTTGATATCGGTGTTGCTAACTATCAGCTTTCCCAGAGAGGCAAGGATAAATATGTGATCCTTGACGAGCCAATCCAGAACGAGCAGTATGGCATCGGATTCAAGAAGGGAAATGATGAACTGAAGGATCTCGTATGGGATGAGGTCAAGAAGCTTGACGAGTCCGGTGAGGTTGACAAGCTTGCAGATAAGTATGAACTGGATAAGAGCATGCTCTGCATCAGCGAGGACAAGGATAAGACAGAGAATTCTGATTCAGCAGAAGCTGACACAGAAGAAAGTGCAGACAGCACAGAGAAAGAAACCGATTCTGAATCCAAATGATCCGGTACAGATCCGGCACAGTAAAAGCTGTGAAGATATTTTTTTAAGCTATCCAACAGCAGTAGAAATAAGAAACATAGCAGAAGCTTTTGAAGCTTCCGCATAAAAAGGAAATGAGGGTGCTTCGGCGCAGAAAGAGCTGCCGTACACGCTCATTTCCTGTTGTTTACAGGAATTACAGGTATCAGTCCGATAAATGGGACTGATACTCCGAACTAGGAGGAAAAAAATGAGTTTTAGTGTAATGCTCCAGCAGCTGGCAGGAGGAATGCTGGTCTCTATTGAGATCTTTTTTGTAACCTTGCTGTTTTCTCTGCCGCTGGGACTTCTGATCTGTTTTGGCAGAATGTCCAGAAACAAAGTGATCCGTACCATTGTATCCGGGTACATATCCATCATGAGAGGAACGCCGCTGATGCTGCAGCTGATGGTGGTATATTTCGGCCCTTATTTTATCTTCGGGATCCGTATTTCCATGGGATATAGTCTGATCGCTGTATTTATCGCATTTGCCATCAACTATGCAGCTTACTTTGCAGAAATCTATCGCGGCGGCATTGAATCCATGCCGGTGGGACAGTATGAAGCTGCAAAGATCCTTGGATACAATAAGGTGCAGACATTTTTCCGCATCATCCTTCCACAGGTGATCAAGAGGATTTTGCCGTCTATTACAAATGAGGTCATTACGCTGGTCAAGGATACTTCCCTTGCGTTTGTTGTGGCAGTTGCGGAGATGTTTACCATTGCCAAGCAGATCGCAAGTGCACAGACAACAATGATGCCATTTGTGATCGCTGCGATATTTTATTATGTGTTCAACCTGATCGTGGCTGTTGTGATGCAGAAGGTTGAGAAAAGTATGAATTACTACCGCTAACCGGAATGGAGAGTATAAAATATGAAATTATTTGAAATGAAACATATCAAAAAAGCTTTGACGGACTGGAAGTTCTCAAAGATATCTCTCTTGACGTGGAAGAGGGAGAAGTTTTAAGTATCATCGGTCCTTCCGGTTCCGGCAAGTCAACCATCCTGCGTTGTGCCACAGGACTTGAGACGCCGGACAGCGGCGAGATCATCAAAAACGGTGATGTGGGACTGGTGTTCCAGCAGTTCAATCTGTTTCCGCATTTTTCCGTACTGAAAAATATAGTGGATGCACCTCTGAAGGTGCAGAAGAGAAAGAAAGATGAGGTTTACGCCCAGGCAAGAAGCCTTCTTAAGAAAATGGGCCTTGCAGACAAGGAGAAGGCATATCCTTTTCAGCTTTCCGGAGGACAGCAGCAGCGAGTTTCCATTGCCCGTGCGCTCTGTATGAATCCGAAGATCCTGTTTTTTGATGAACCTACATCTGCACTTGACCCGGAGCTGACCGGTGAGATCCTGAAGGTTATCAAGGATCTTGCTCAGGAGCATATCACCATGGTGATCGTTACTCATGAAATGAATTTTGCAAGAGATATTTCCGACCGTATCATCTTTATGGATAAGGGTGTGATCGCAGTGGAGGGAACGCCGCAGGAGGTATTTTCTTCCGAAAATGGCAGAATGAAGGAATTTTTGGGAAAATTCCATCAGGGTATGGAGTAACAAACGGTTGCTTTTAAAGAGGCAATGTTATATAATTTCAAGAGGCGTGAATTAACCAGATTCGGGCAGATAACGGATCATTCGCCATTCCGGCCCGGATGTATGTAATCAGGAGGATAATAATGAATACAGACAGATATGTAAGCCCGCTGTCAGAGCGGTACGCAAGCAAAGAGATGCAGTACATTTTTTCCCCGGACATGAAATTCCGCACATGGAGAAAGTTGTGGATCGCACTTGCTGAGACGGAACGTGAGCTTGGCCTTAACATCACCCAGGAGCAGATTGACGAGATGAAAGCTCATGCGGATGATATCAACTATGATGTGGCTAAGGAGCGTGAGCGTCAGGTTCGCCATGATGTAATGTCTCACGTGTATGCGTTTGGTGTACAGTGCCCGAAGGCAAAAGGTATCATCCATCTGGGAGCGACCTCCTGTTATGTAGGAGATAATACGGATATCATCGTTATGACAGAGGCACTGAAACTTGTCCGCAAGAAACTTGTGAACGTGATCGCTGAGCTTTCCAAGTTTGCTGCACAGTATAAGGATCAGCCGACTCTGGCATTTACTCATTTCCAGCCGGCACAGCCGACAACCGTAGGTAAGAGAGCAACTCTCTGGACTCAGGAATTCCTGATGGATCTTGAGGACCTTGAGTATGTATTAAGCACTATGAAGCTTCTTGGCTCCAAGGGAACAACCGGTACACAGGCTAGCTTCCTGGAACTTTTTGACGGGGATCAGGAGACCATCGACAAGATCGATCCGATGATCGCAGAGAAGATGGGATTTAAGTCCTGCTATCCGGTTTCCGGACAGACCTATTCCAGAAAGGTTGATACCCGTGTGCTGAATATCCTTGCGGGAATCGCTGCAAGTGCACATAAGATGTCCAACGATATCCGTCTTCTTCAGCATCTGAAAGAAGTAGAGGAGCCATTTGAGAAATCCCAGATCGGATCTTCCGCTATGGCATATAAGAGAAATCCGATGAGAAGTGAGAGAATTGCTTCCCTGTCCAGATATGTGATGATCGATGCACTGAACCCGGCGATCACATCTGCAACACAGTGGTTTGAGAGAACTCTGGACGACTCTGCAAACAAGCGTCTCAGCGTTCCGGAAGGATTCCTTGCGATCGACGGAATCTTGGATCTCTGCCTCAATGTTGTAGACGGACTGGTTGTTTATCCGAAGGTTATCGAGAAGAGACTGATGTCTGAGCTTCCATTTATGGCAACTGAGAATATCATGATGGATGCAGTTAAGGCAGGCGGAGACCGTCAGGAACTTCATGAGCGTATCCGTGAGCTTTCCATGGAAGCAGGAAAGAACGTGAAGGTAGAGGGTAAAGATAACAATCTTCTTGAGCTGATCGCAGCAGATCCGGCATTTAACCTGACTCTTGAGGATCTTCAGAAATCCATGGATCCGTCCAGATATACAGGACGTGCCAAAGAGCAGACAGAGGCATTTATCGCCAATGTGGTACAGCCGGTTCTGGATGCACATAAGGATCTGCTTGGCGTTAAGGTTGAGATCAACGTATAATTCCAAGATGTTATAAACATTAAGAAATGAACACAGACAGGAATGACGTGTCTCTGTGTATTACAGGCAGAGAACATGTCGTTCCGAATAATAGAGAAAGACACAAGGAGGAACTGTGTTATGGTAACTGCAGTAGTAGGAGCAAACTGGGGAGATGAAGGTAAAGGCAAGATCACAGATATGCTTGCTGAGAAAGCTGATATCATCGTAAGATTTCAGGGTGGAGCCAATGCGGGCCACACCATCGTAAATGATTACGGTAAATTCGCACTTCATACACTTCCGTCAGGTGTGTTTTACGGACATACGACCAGTGTCATCGGAAACGGTGTTGCACTGAACATTCCGGTATTCTTCAAGGAGTACAACGAAGTAGTAGGCCGTGGAGTGCCGGCACCGAAGATCCTGATCTCCAACAGAGCACAGATGGTAATGTCTTACCACATTCTGTTCGATCAGTATGAAGAGGAGCGTCTTGGAGGCAAGGCTTTCGGTTCCACAAAATCCGGAATCGCTCCGTTCTATTCTGACAAATATGCAAAGATCGGCTTCCAGGTAAGTGAGCTTTTTGATGAGGAAGCACTGAAAGAGAAGGTTGTACGTATCTGCGAGACCAAGAACGTAACACTTGAGCATCTCTATCATAAGCCTCTTCTGAAACCGGAAGACATCATGAATGAGCTGATGGAATACAAGAAGATGGTTGAGCCATACGTATGCGACGTATCTCTCTATCTCTGGAATGCACTGAAAGAGGGAAAACAGGTTCTTCTTGAGGGACAGCTCGGAACTCTGAAAGACCCGGATCACGGAATCTATCCGATGGTTACATCCTCTTCCACACTGGCTGCTTATGGTGCCATCGGTGCAGGCCTGCCTCCATATGAGATCAAGAAGGTCGTAACCGTATGCAAAGCTTACTCCAGTGCAGTTGGAGCAGGTGCATTCGTTTCTGAGATCTTCGGCGAGGAAGCAGATGAGCTGAGAAAACGTGGCGGTGACGGTGGTGAGTTCGGTGCTACTACAGGCCGTCCGAGACGTATGGGATGGTTCGACTGTGTTGCATCCAAATACGGATGCCGTCTCCAGGGAGCTACAGACGTTGCTTTTACAGTACTGGATGTTCTGGGATATCTGGATGAGATCCCGGTTTGCACAGGCTATGAGATCGACGGAGAGGTAACAACAGAATTCCCGACAACTGTGCAGCTTGAGAAAGCAAAACCGGTTATTGAGAAGCTTCCGGGATGGAAATGCGATATCCGTGGAATCAAAAAATATGAGGATCTTCCGGAGAACTGCAGAAAATATGTAGAGTTCGTAGAAAAACATATTGGATTCCCGATCACAATGATCTCTAACGGACCAGGAAGAAGCGACATCATTTACAGATAATTATTTTTACAGTATCAGGATTATGACAACAGGAAGCGCCGGGGAAGAATTTCTCCGGCGCCCTTTTGTTTCAAAGAGATATTCAGTTAAAATAACAGATAGAATAGCGGATGTATCATGTGAAAGGAAGCTCAATGAAAAATTTTAAAAGAATAGCGGCACTTGCAGGTGTTGTCATATTACTTCTTATATTCTGCCTTCCAATGGCATTTGCCTGGGGAAGCAGTGAAAACGCCCAGGCTTTGTTCCGGGGGGCTTTTGCGGCAGCTGTTCTGGTACCGATCGTAGCGTATGTTTTCTGGATGGCGTACCGGATCTGGGGAAATAAGAAGCCGAGAGAGGATGAAAACCGTATGATCGAGAATATTATTTTTGATGTGGGAAATGTGCTGATGGGCTATGACTGGGAAGAGTATCTTCGGAGCTATGACTTCCCGGAAGAAAAGTATCAGAAAATCGCAGATGCAGTATTTCGAAACCCGATCTGGGAGGAACAGGACCGTGGACAGCATGAGGAGTCCTGGTATGTAGATAAATTTGTGGAAAGTGCACCGGAATATGAAGCAGATATCCGTGAGGTGGTACGACGTGATCCGGAGTGTATGCATCTGTATGATTATGCGGAAACCTGGGTGAAATATCTCAAAAATCAGGGATATCATCTCTATGTCCTTTCCAACTACGGAACTTATATGCTGGATCGTACAAAGCAGGATATGTCTTTTCTGAAATATATGGACGGAGTGGTATTTTCCTGTGATGTGCAGCAGATCAAGCCTGAGGTGGATATTTACAAAACACTTCTGAAGCGTTACAGCCTGAAACCGGAGAAATCGGTATTTCTGGATGATCGTGCCGTGAACTGTGAGGGAGCCGGAAAAGCCGGTATCCATACCATCCAGTTTGAGAATCTGAAGCAGGCGGCGAAGGCGCTTGAGAAGCTTGGTGTGAAATGACCTTCAGTGTGAAAAGAGAAATGCAGAGGGCCTGCACCATCGCGAAGCCCTCTGCATTCTAAAGGGGAGGATATGATAAGTATCTCCCGGAACGGCATCTGTTATACAGAAAATATATAAGATCTTGTAATCTTTTATTCCCTGTTCTTCTTCCGGTATTCATCGGGAGTCATTCCATATGTTTTTTAAAAGTACGTATGAAATGCTCCGGACTTTCATACCCTACAAGTTCACAGATCGCAAGATTGCTGAGAGAGGTTTCACGCAGAGCATGACATGCCTGGTTCAGCTTGATATCCCGGATGATCTGTAAAAATGTCCGTCCGGTACTTTCCTTGATCAGGGTACTGAAGTGGAAAGTACTATAGCCAAAATGCTTCGCAGCTTCACGTAAGGTAACGCTCTGGTAGTGACGGTTCAGGTAGTTGAGGATTTCCGTTACAGAATTTCCGGTGCTGTCCTTTGTAAGGATGGATTCAATATCATTTTCGTGAAAACGCAGCAGCATGGCCCAGAATATTAAAAGCAACACTGTCATCAAAGATCCCCACACTGTGAGTGGTATGCGGTGGGATGATACAGATATCTCCGGTATGCAAAGTGTGTTCGATCCCCTGTATCGCAGTGTGGGCAGTTCCGTCATACAGACAGAGAATCTCAAAAAATTCATGTTCATGGGGAAAAACAGGGGTATAGCGGTAATGCTTGGAAAGCACGATATTGCCATTTATATCATGAGCAAGTCAGGTATGGATGATCCTGGCGGAAGCAGTCAGCGGCGAAGAAGGAGCAGAAATACTGAATCGTCTGGTGGAACTGAAACCGGAAAAAGGAATGGTTTCTCCGTATATGAACCATCATTTTGTGGAAGCACTTCTGATGTGTGGTAAAAAAGACCAGGCAATGGAATATATGAAATATTACTGGGGCGGAATGATAAGCCACGGTGCGGATACATTCTGGGAGCTTTATAATCCGGAAAATCCTGCAGAATCTCCATATGGAAGCAGCATTGTCAACAGCTACTGCCACGCATGGAGCTGCACTCCGACTTATCTTCTCAGAAAATATTTTAACTGAAGCAAGTAAGTCCCCTGCGGGGGCGCGAATATCTGCTTGAACTAAATCACAGTGTGATAAAATAACTCGGATATGAAACAGATGTATTTGATTTCTTCGCCAAAAGATGATATAATAAACAGAAATTGCGAAGCGGAATATAAATCTCCGTCTTATTTATCTAAAATTTTGGAAAAGAGGATCAGACAATGAGCGATATGACAATTCTTGAGCAGTGGCGTTCCATTGCTTATAATCAGAATGCAGATAAGAATAAGCTTCAGCGCTTCTGGGCAAATTATTTTAACATTGAGAAGAATATTTATGAGCAGCTTCTTGAGAACCCGGATGAGGTTGTTTCCGGAACTGTAAAAGAGCTTGCTGAGAAATACGGTCAGGACGTTATGACTATGGTTGGTTTCCTTGACGGAATCAATGACAGTCTGAAGGTTCCGAACCCGATCGAGACTATGGATGAGGATACCAAGGTAAACCTTGCATTTGATAAAGAGGCACTCTATAAGAACATGGTAGATGCCAAGGCTGACTGGCTTTACAACCTTCCTCAGTGGGACAAGATCTTCACAGAAGAGAAAAAGAAAACCCTCTACATGGAGCAGAAGAAATCCGGCACAGTTGTGAAACCGCACAAGGTCGGAAGAAACGATCCGTGCCCATGCGGAAGCGGCAAGAAATACAAACACTGCTGCGGAAGATAATGAGCGTAAAGAAGAATCTGGATTACATTATCGTGTTAGGTGCCCATGTGGACGGAACACGGATGACACTTGCCCTTCTGGAACGAGCCAGAAGGGCCCTTCTTTATCTTGAAGAAAATCCGGGTACGAAGGCAGTGCTCTCTGGAGGAAAAGGCGATGGAGAAAACATTTCCGAGGCAGAGGCCATGTATCGTTATCTTACCTGTCACGGAATAGACGGGGACAGACTGATACGGGAAGAGGAATCTACCAGTACGAAAGAGAATTTGGAATTCAGCTGCAGAAAGATCGGAACCACAGACTGTTCTGTAGGCGTGGTGACGAACAATTTTCATGTATGGAGAGGAGCAGCCATTGCAAGAAAATGTGGATTCCGGGAAGTGGCCATGGTACCTTCCAGGTATCGAAGCTGGCGTCTTTTTATCTACATTCCCCGTGAGATTTTGGCCATTATCAAAGACAAACTCATGGGAAATCTGTAGATCTGTGCGAGAAGAGAAATCTCAAAAATTTTGTCAACATGCGTTGACAAATAAAAATACTGCGCTTATAATGAACCACAGAAAAAGAAATAAAAAACACGTTGACGAGACGAGTAAGCTGTGAAACGTTACAGAGAGAGATGTGAAGTGCTGGAAACATCTTATCGGGAAACAGCCGAAGACTACCTCCGAGTGGCCCCAATCCGGTCCGGTGATTCCGTTATCATCATAATTGAGAGGCTTTGCATCCTGGCATGACCGGGCAGCAGAGCAAGCAGGGTGGAACCGCGAGAATGAATGAACTCGTCCCTTACAGTATGTGATGTACTGTGAGGGATTTTTTATTGCAGAATCTCTTGCAAAAGCAGACACATACTGTGTACCATAGAAACTTCATTTCAAATGAAAGGAGAAACAACAATGATCATTACATTAAAAGACGGCTCAAAAAAGAATATGCAGAAGCAAAAGCTGTGATCGATATCGCATATGACATCAGCGAAGGCCTTGCACGTGCTGCATGTGCAGGAGAAGTAAACGGAGAGGTCGTAGATCTTCGTACAGTTCTTGACAGCGACTGTGAGCTGAATATCCTTACAGCGAAAGACGAGAAGGGCCTTGCAGTTCTCCGTCATACAGCATCTCACGTAATGGCACAGGCTGTACAGAACTTATACCCGGAGGCAAAGGTTGCCATCGGACCATCCATTGATACAGGCTTCTACTATGATTTCGACCACGAGCCATTTTCACGTGAGGATCTTGACGCCATTGAGAAAGAGATGAAAAAGATCATCAAAAAAGGCGCAAAGATCGAGCGTTTTACAAAATCCCGTGAGGATGCCATCGCATACTTTAAAGAGAAAAATGAGCCATACAAGGTTGAGCTGATCGAGGATCTTCCGGAGGGAGAAGAGATTTCCTTCTATTCACAGGGAGACTGGACAGACCTCTGTGCAGGCCCGCACCTGATGAGTGTAAAAGGCATCAAGGCATTCAAGCTTCTTTCTTCTTCCAGCGCATACTGGAGAGGCAGTGAGAAAAACGCAATGCTCACACGTATCTACGGAACAGCCTATGCTACAAAGGATGAGCTGAAAGAGCATCTGGAGCAGATGGAAGAAGCAAAGAGACGTGACCATAACAAGCTTGGCCGTGAGATGAAGATCTTCACAACTGTAGATGTGATCGGACAGGGACTTCCGCTTATCATGCCAAACGGTGTGATCATAATGCAGGAGCTTCAGCGCTGGATCGAGGATGAGGAGACAAAGCGTGGATATGTAAGAACAAAAACTCCTCTTATGGCAAAGAGCGATCTCTACAAGATCTCCGGACACTGGGATCATTACAAAGATGGTATGTTCGTACTTGGTGATGAGGAGAAGGACAAAGAGGTTTATGCACTTCGTCCGATGACATGTCCGTTCCAGTACTATGTATACAAAGCAGAGCAGCACAGCTACCGTGATCTGCCGATCCGTCTCGGCGAGACCTCCACACTGTTCCGTAATGAGGATTCCGGAGAGATGCATGGCCTGACACGAGTTCGTCAGTTTACTATTTCCGAGGGACATCTGATCGTAAGACCGGACCAGATGGTAAAAGAGTTCAAAGACTGTATCGCACTTGCTCAGTACTGTCTGCAGGTACTTGGTGTTGAGGAAGATGTAACCTATCATCTTTCCAAATGGGATCCGACAAACAAAGAGAAATACATCGGTGAGCCGGAGGTATGGGAAGAGACAGAAGGCCATATCCGCCAGATGCTTGAGGAGCTGAACATTCCATTCACAGAGGATGTGGGCGAGGCTGCTTTCTACGGACCGAAGGTTGATATCAACGCAAAGAACGTATACGGAAAAGAAGACACCATGATCACGATCCAGTGGGATGCACTTCTTGCAGAGCAGTTTGATATGTACTATATCGATGAGAATGGCGACAAACAGCGTCCGTACATCATCCACCGTACATCCATGGGATGCTATGAGAGAACACTGGCATGGCTCATTGAGAAATACGCAGGAATGTTCCCGACATGGCTCTGCCCGGAGCAGGTTCGTGTGATCCCGATCTCCGAGAAGTACAACGATTATGCACAGAAGGTTGAAGCTCAGATGAGAGAAGCTGGAATCCGCTGCTCTGTGGACGGACGTTCCGAGAAGATGGGATACAAGATCCGTGAGGCACGTCTTGAGAGAGTACCTTACATGCTTATCGTTGGTGCAAAAGAGGAAGAAGAGGGTAAGGTTTCCGTAAGAAGCCGCTATCTTGGCGATGAGGGAATGAAAGAGCTTGGTGAGTTCATTGACTTCATCAAAGAAGAGATCAAGAACAAGACGATCCGTAAGATCGAGGTTCAGGAAGAGAAGAAATAAACAAAACAGATGATTGACGGATAAATAAAAGGCGACCCGTGTGATAGGCGGGCCGCCTTTATTTTTGATCCGGCAATATTGAGGCCACGCTGTGATGCGGAGGCGGTCAGTATTGCCGGATATTTTTTATTTAAAATATTTCTCCCTGACGAGCTCAACCGGCATGTCCAGTCCGGTCCAGATGTGGAAAGCCTTTACACCCTGGTGGAGCAGCATGTACATTCCGTTAAAGGTCGGACATCCGGCTTCCCGGGCTTCCCTGAGAAGTCTTGTTTCTCTTGGCTCATATACAACATCGGCTACGGTAAGCTCCGGATGGAACAGAGCCTTGTCCGAGATCACGGTGCCTGTCACATCCGGAACCATTCCCACAGAAGTTGCATTGATGAGGAGATTGCTTTCCTCCAGTGCGTCCTTCAGCGCAGTGTGATCATCCATCTCATGAAGGATCATCTCACATTCTGTCATATGAGACATTTTTTCTGCCATGGCAGCAGCACGTTCCCAGTAACGGCTGGTAGGACGTGCAAAAACATGGATCTTTTTTGCACCCTCCAGGGCGGACTGGCCGCAGATCGCCATTCCGGCACCGCCGACGCCCATAACGGTGATGGTGCGCCCTTTTACATCACAGCCGGCATCTCTGGCAGACTGGGTAAATCCATAACCATCCGTATTAAACCCCTTTAATTTTCCATTGTCGTTGCGTACGGTATTTACCGCTCCGATCAGCTGGGCAGTGGGAGAAAGCTCGTCCAGAAGCTCTACGATCTTATTCTTGTTTGGCATGGTCAGGTTAAAGCCCTTGATCCCACAGGCTTTCAGTCCTTCCACAGCCTGGGGAAGGGTCTCCTCTGTTACATCAAAACAGAGATACACATAATCAAGTCCAAGATAACGGAATGCCTCATTGTGCATTAAAGGTGATACGCTGTGTGCCACGGGGCTTCCCAGAAGGCCGGTAAGCCCGGTATGTCCAGTAATATTGATCATTGTTCGATTCCCTCCTGTATCTCATATAATAGAATTTCTTTACGAAATATAATAAAAAATATTTTAGCACTATAAAGTGCGAAAATCAACAAATACAAATATTGTACGGAAATTTATACATTTTTGTCGCTGATTCATAGAAAAAATCTATAAATGTCGAGGCAGACAGAAACGACCCGATAAGTTAGAAGAATCGACATCCGGATTTGACAAAATATGCAAAGAGCCTGCCCTATAATAAATACACTTACCAAAGCTGAGAATCGATGGCAGACGAAACAGCAGTGGAGGAGGCTTATGTATCAGAGGATATACATAGATATCGTTTTTATGACGAATTTCCTTATGGATTACATGCTTTTAAGATTTGTGGGAAAATTTCTGCATCTTGACGGGAAACGCAGAAGATGTGTGATATCCGCTGCCTTTGGATCTTTTGTATCCTGCCTGCTTGTATGTGTACCTTTTAAGATCATTTTTCCTGCCGCTGTCCTGATCCATGGCGGCTGCGCTTTTTTTATGGCGTCGTTTGCTTTTCGACTGAAAAAAGGCGGCCTTCTTGTAAAAACCATTCTGGCTCTGTATTTCACAGCTTTTGTGGTTGGCGGGATCTATCAGGCACTGGAAACGGAAAGAACCATGACGGTGAAAATATTTCTGCTTTTTCTGGCAGGGATTTATGGCACACTTTATACTCTGGGATGTGTGACCGAGACCTTCCGGTTTGGCAGAAGAAATATTTTTCCGGTCACTTTGAAATATCAGGGGAAGCTGCAGCAGACATACGGCTTTTATGATACCGGAAATCTCCTTATGGATCCTGTGAAAAACAGCCGGTATCGATCATCAAACAGGAACTTTTGGGAAGCCTGATATCGAAAGAGCAGGTGAAAAAACTGATGGATATTAAAGATAAACCAGAGGCACTGGAAAATACAGGATTTGTCAGTCTGCAGCCGCATTTTCTGAGCTGTCATACCGCAGATGGAAAAAAGGACTGCTGCTGGCAGTGATCCTTGATGAACTTCTGATCCAGACTCCCGAAAGGGTGGTACATGTAGGAAAACCGGTGCTTGCCATAACATCCGAGCCCTCAGCTTTGGGAGAAGAGTACGAGATACTTTTGAATTCCAGACTATTAAATTGAGAAGGGGGCTTATGTTATGAACAGAGCAGCTGCAAGATCCTATCCGTTTCAGGTGATCCGGAAATTTATGTTCAATCGTCCGGGAGAGGTTTTTTATATTGGTGGAAATGATATCCTTCCGGCGCCGTTGTCAGCGGAACGGGAGGCTGAAGTGATCGAAATGCTGGGAACAGAAAAGGAAAAAGAGGGAAAGTCGGTTCTGATCGAGCATAATCTACGGCTGGTGGTTTATATTGCAAAGAAATTTGATAATACAGGGGTAGGTGTGGAGGATCTGATCTCCATCGGAACCATAGGGCTCATAAAGGCTATCAATACCTTTGATCCGGTAAAAAATATCAAGCTTGCTACCTATGCATCACGATGTATCGAAAATGAGATCCTGATGTATCTGAGGAGAAACAGCAAAACAAAGATGGAGGTTTCCATTGATGAGCCGCTGAATGTGGACTGGGATGGAAATGAGTTGCTACTTTCGGATATTCTGGGAACGGATGACGATGTGATTTCCAGACGTCTGGAAGATGAGGTGGAGATCGCACTTCTTGGAAAAGCCATCAGCAAACTGACAAAGCGGGAACAGATGATCATCCGTCTGCGATTCGGCATCGGAAACCGGGAAGGAAGCGAGAAAACACAGAAGGAGGTAGCGGATCTTTTAGGAATTTCGCAATCCTACATTTCCCGCCTGGAAAAGCGGATCATGAAGCGGCTGCGGAAAGAAATCGTAAAGTATGAATAGATGAAACCGGAAAAAACGGTTTACCGGACAGGTTTCCCTTATGGAGGAAGTAAAACCAAAAAATATTTTTGAGACACCACAGGGAGATGAGCGTCTTGGATGGACCGGTGATGCAGAAATCTTCTGCCGTACGGCATGCTTCCTTGAAAATACCTATTCCTTCTACCGAAAATGGCTCCGTGATGTGGAGGCAGACCAGACAGAGGAGGGCGGTGTTGCCCATGTTGTTCCGGATATCATTTCCGGAAACGAAGGGTATAATTGGCTCCTTGAGCAGGGAAGTCATTCGGCGGCAGAGAGAAGATTTGAAATTCCGGGAAATACAGTAGAATTTGTCAGAGACCTTCGGTATAATAAATACAGAGTGTTTACAGAGCTACAGAATGAACAAAAGAAGAAGGGGGTGTGGCAGAATGATCGACATTGCACATGCAAAACAGGAATTCGAAAAATATCTGGATGAATACGACCGGGAGGATGAACAGATCTGTCTGAAAATCGTACATACCTATGGCGTGGTGAAATACGCAGGAGAGATTGCCAGAAAAATGGAATGTTCCGGTGAAGATGTGGAACTTGCGGAGCTGATCGGTCTGCTTCATGATATTGGCCGTTTTGAGCAGATCCGTAGATTTCACAGCTTTGAGCCGGGAACCATGGATCATGCCGTGTTCGGTGCAGAACTTCTCTTCGGGGAGGAGAAGCTGATCCGGCGTTTCGTGGAGGATGATAAATTTGATGAGCTGATTGATGCAGCAATTCGGAAGCACAGTGATTTCAAACTGGAAGGAATCCACGATGCAAGAACACTTTTCCATGCAAAACTGATACGAGATGCCGATAAGCTGGATAACTGCAGAGTAAAGCTGGAGGCGTCTGTTGAAGCCATGCTGGGAGTCTCTGAGAAAGATGCAGGAGAAGGGCTGATCTCACCGGCAGTGTGGGAGTCCTGTCTCAGAAGAGAATCCGTGTTATCCGCAGATAGACATGTGCCGGTGGATTACTGGGTATCTTATCTTGCACAGTATTATGATATTAATTTTCCTGAGACCTGTGAGATCATCGAAGAAGAGGATTATATCACCAGGATCGCAGGCCGGCTGACGTACCAGGAACAGGATACCAGAACTAAGCTCCATATTCTCACAGAAGATCTGAACAGGTATCTGGAGATGCCGGCTGTGTCTGTGAAGGAATAGGAGCATAGCAGTTACTGTTCACTGGCCAATGTCCCA
>NC_021014.1:3108936-3127763 GCF_000209835.1 Ruminococcus sp. SR1/5
CTCATAGCAGGGAGACTTGTTATATTTTTTGTTTGGGGTTGACTTTGAGGCGGTTTTCGCCTAAAATATATCAAAGATACGGCGATGATGAGAATAGTACACAGGGAATTATCTCAGAGAGGGATCTGCTTTGGTGGAAGGATCCTGTGCGTGAACTGTGGAACCGGCCTCGGAGCTCTGCGTGATTGAAGCGTGGCGTGTGTTTCCGGCGTTAACGGGTGTTGAGAGAACAGCTTTTCAGGCTGTTAACTGGGGTGGTACCGCCGAAGTCATTCGGTCCCTTGTGAGGGATTTGGATGGCTTATTTTTTGTCCGTAAAACGGGATTGTAAATGCAGTGTACGGTTTATGGGACAGAAGAGTGAGCTGGAAGGATTCCGGATTGCTGTGGCTGCCTGACAGCCGGCAATATGTAACAGATCACAAGAAAAAGGAGATTTATCATGGCAAAAGAAAAGAAATTAGTACAGGCCATCACATCTATGGATGAGGATTTTGCTCAGTGGTATACAGACGTTGTTAAGAAGGCTGAGCTCTGTGGCTATACAAGTGTTAAGGGCTGTATGGCGATCAAACCTGCAGGTTATGCGATCTGGGAGAATATCCAGCATGAGCTTGACCGCAGATTTAAAGAAACCGGTGTAGAGAACGTTTACATGCCGATCTTTATCCCGGAGTCTCTTCTTGATAAAGAGAAAGATCATGTAGAAGGTTTTGCTCCGGAGGTTGCATGGGTGACTCATGGCGGCCTTGATCCGCTGCAGGAGAGACTTTGCGTGCGTCCGACTTCTGAGACTCTGTTCTGCGATTTCTACCAGAAAGAGATCCAGTCCCACAGAGATCTTCCAAAGGTATATAATCAGTGGTGTTCCGTTGTCCGTTGGGAGAAGACAACACGTCCCTTCCTTCGTTCCAGAGAGTTCCTGTGGCAGGAGGGACATACTGCTCATGCAACAGCTGAGGAAGCGGAGCAGCGTACCATCCAGATGCTGAACATCTATGCAGACTTCTGCGAGGAAGTTCTTGCGATTCCGGTCATCAAAGGCCAGAAGACAGACAAGGAGAAATTTGCAGGTGCTGAGGCTACTTATACCATCGAATCTCTGATGCACGACGGTAAGGCTCTCCAGTCCGGTACAAGCCATAACTTTGGAGATGGCTTTGCCAAAGCATTCGGAATCCAGTACACAGATAAAGATAATACACTGAAATATGTTCACCAGACATCCTGGGGAATGACAACCCGTATGATCGGTGCGATCATCATGGTTCACGGTGATAACAGCGGACTTGTTCTTCCTCCGAGGATCGCTCCGGTACAGACTGTGATCATCCCGATCCAGCAGCGTAAAGAAGGGGTTATGGAGAAGGCTGACGAGCTTCTTGCAGCACTGAAGGCAGCAGGTATCCGTGCAAAGGTTGACGCGACAGACAAGAGCCCGGGATTCAAGTTTGCTGAGCAGGAGATGCGTGGTATCCCGCTTCGTGTGGAATGTGGACCAAAGGATATCGAGAACGGTCAGGCAGTTCTCTGCAGAAGAGATACCCGCGAGAAATACACAGTATCCTTCGAGGAACTTGCAGATAAGGTAAAAGAGCTTCTGGATACCATTCAGCATGATATGCTGGAGCGCGCACGTGCACACAGAGAGGCACATACTTACGTAGCAAAGAATTATGAGGAGTTCGGTGAGATCATCAACAGCAAACCGGGATTCATCAAAGCTATGTGGTGCGGTGATCGTGCATGTGAAGACAAGATCAAGGAAGATTTCCAGGCAACATCTAGATGTATGCCGTTTGAGCAGGAGCAGTTAAGCGACGTTTGCGTATGCTGCGGAAAACCGGCTAAGAAAATGGTTTACTGGGGACGTGCATACTAAAAAATACAGCAGGCCACTTCAAAAAAGTGGGATGATCATATTGCGTTACTGTTCACTGGTAATGTCCCGCGAGGTGTTTTGTGTGAGCGAAGGTCACAGAAAACCCGAGACATACCGCGCGAATTTATGCGATCAGCATAAATTCTGTGCATCGCGAAGCGTGTTACTGAGAACGGAGTGAACAGGAACCATATTGCAGAAACAACGGCGGGGCAAAATATGCTCCGCTGTTTTTATGAATCTATGTTATAATAGCGTTAAGGAAAACATATCAGAATATTATTCGGCTGCTGACATGGAGATAATACAGCGAAATGTAAACGTGTTTTGAACGGACAGCAGCGATCATCAAGAGGAGTTATTATGACGATTAACATACCACAAAAAGCAGAACAGATCCTGCATATTCTCAATGAAGCCGGCTATGAGGCATATGTTGTTGGCGGCTGTGTCCGGGATTCCATCCTGGACCGGGTGCCTGGGGACTGGGATATCACTACCTCAGCACTTCCAGAGCAGGTGAAGGAGCTTTTTCACAGAACTGTAGATACGGGGATCCAGCATGGAACAGTAACTGTAATGATGGGCAAAGAGGGCTTTGAGGTGACAACCTACCGTGTGGACGGAGAATATCATGATGGCCGTCACCCGGATGCCGTGACCTTTACCAGGAGTCTTGAGGAAGATCTGAAACGAAGAGATTTTACCATTAACGCCATGGCTTATCATCCGGGGCATGGACTGGTGGATCTGTTTGGCGGAATGGAGGATATCAATAGGAAGATCATCCGTTGTGTCGGGGATCCGGTGGAACGTTTTACAGAGGATGCTCTTCGGATGCTCCGTGCAGTGCGTTTTTCCGCACAGCTTGGTTTTACTGTGGAGGAGAATACGAAAGCGGCACTGGCGCGGATGTCGGGGAACCTGGAGCATGTCAGTGCAGAGCGTATCCAGACAGAGCTTGTAAAGCTTCTGGTATCCGATCATCCGGATTACCTCCGGACAGCTTGGGAGACAGGCCTTACCCGGGAATTTCTTCCGGAATTTGATGCCTGTATGGAAACAGCGCAGAATACCCCCCATCACTGCTGCAGCGTAGGCGAGCACATCCTGAAAAGCCTTACGGAGATCGAGAATGACCGGCTTCTCCGTATCACCATGCTTCTTCATGACATTGCCAAGCCGGTTGTAAAAAAGACAGATGAGAATGGAAGAGACCACTTTAAGACTCACGGACCGGCAGGCGAAAAGCTGGCAGGAAAGATCCTGCGCCGTCTGAAATTTGATAATGTAACGATCCGAAATACCTGTCGTCTGATCCGGTATCATGATCTTCGTCCCACTCCGGACGCCGAGGATGTGCGGAGAGCTGTGAATCTTATCGGAGAAGAGCTTTTTCCGTTGTATCTGAAAGTGCAGAAGGCAGATCTTTTATCCCAGAGTACTTACAGGAGGGAGGAGAAGCTGGCACGGTTAAGCGGTGTGACGGAAGCTTATCAGGGGATTCTTGAAAGAGGTGAATGTACATCTCTGAAAACCCTGGCAGTTTCCGGAAAAGATCTTATAAAGGCAGGACATCCGGCCGGACCGGCACTGGGAGCACTGCTCGAAAGACTTCTTGACTGTGTGCTGAAAGATCCAACCCTTAATACAAAAGAAAAACTTCTTGAAACAGCAGAAAAAGACAGCATAAAAACCGAATAGAATAACAAAAATCCCCCCTGCATAAAATAGAACGTAAAATAAGGCAGGGGGGAACTTTTTTGTATGATTATGGGTTGAGCGTGCTGGAGCAGTATGGGCTTACGGCTTCATTCTCTGGCAGGGTGCGGGGGGCACTTCTGTGCCGGACAGAAAAAGGTCCGGTGATACTCCGGGAATTTCATGGCTCGGAAAAAAAGCTTTCCATGCAGCAGCAGCTTCTTGAAAAAATGAAAGAACAGAATTGTCTTGTGGACGCCTATCTCAGAAACAGGGAAGGCGTACTGGTAAGCAGGGACAAAGATTCTGTTCCATATACTGCACAGATCTGGTTTGAGGGACGGGAATGTGACACGAGATCCGAAAACGATATTTTAAAAAGCATCCGGACTCTGGCACAGATCCACAAGATCATGCAGCTTCCTGTGGAAATGGATTATGCGGGAAGAAATCTGCAGGAAGAATATATCCGGCATAATCAGGAAATGAAAAAATACGCCGTTTTATCCGAAAAAAGGAGCGGTCAATTCTTTTGAGAAGGATTATCTGAAAAGCGTGGAATGGTTTCTGCAAAAAGGAGAAGAAGCGGCAGCTATGCTGGAAACCACGGATTATAAAAATCTGCGGCAGCAGTCTCTTCAAAGCGGCAGTATCTGTCATGGCGAATATAATCAGCATAATGTGCTGATACTTGGGAAAAACACAGCGGTGACGAATTTCAGTCACTGGAGCTTTGATGTGCAGATGGCAGATCTGTACCGCTTTATGCGGAAAATCCTGGAGAAATACAGTTGGGATCTGCACCTCGCGCAGAAGATGCTTTCTGCATATGATTCCGTACGGCCGCTCTCGGAGTCTGAGTGGCAGAACCTGAGAGTCCGGTTCTGTTATCCGGAAAAATACTGGAAACTGGCAAATCATTATTATACACATAACAAGGCTGTGATCTCCGGAAAAAATGTGGAAAAGCTGAGAACCTTGATCCATCAGAAAAAACAGTGGGAGGAATTTTCAAAACAGTGCTTCAGGCAGTAATGATTCTGAATGTGACAAAAACAAAACTTCCCTTTTTCTGAAAATTGTTATATAATGTTAAGTATCTTATATAAAGAAACAGGGAGGTATTTTGAAACATGGATTATAAAGAAATCTATAATCAGTGGCTTGAAAACCCATACTTCGATGAGGCGACGAAAGAAGAACTGAAAGCGATCAAAGACGACGAAAATGAGATCAAAGAGCGTTTTTATATGGATCTTGAGTTTGGTACGGCAGGCCTGCGTGGTATCATCGGCGCAGGTACCAACCGTATGAATATTTATGTGGTAAGAAGAGCAACCCAGGGGCTTGCCAACTATATTGCCAAGGTTGACAAGAAATCCCAGGGAGTTGCTATCGCATATGATTCCCGTCATATGTCACCGGAGTTTGCCCAGGAAGCAGCACTTTGCCTGGCAGCAAACGGGATCAAGGCTTATATCTTTGAGACACTTCGTCCGACACCGGAGCTTTCCTTTGCAGTACGTCATCTGGGCTGTGTGGCAGGTATCAACGTAACAGCCAGCCACAATCCTCCGGAATACAACGGATACAAGGTTTACTGGGAGGACGGCGCGCAGATCACACCACCTCATGATTCCGGTATCATGGGCGAGGTAAAGGCAATCTCCGACTGGAATACCGTAAAGACCATGGATAAGGAAGACGCAGTAAAGGCAGGACTTTTCGAAGTGATCGGACAGGCTGTCGATGATGCTTACATGGCAGAGCTTAAGAAACAGATCATCCATATGGATGCGATCCAGGCAGAGGGCAGGAACCTGAAGATCGTTTACACACCTCTTCACGGAACCGGCAATATCCCGGCCAGAAGGATCCTTAAAGAGCTTGGATTTGAGAATGTATATGTAGTACCGGAGCAGGAGCTTCCGAACGGGGATTTCCCGACAGTCAGCTATCCGAACCCGGAGGCAGCAGAGGCATTTGAGCTTGGCCTGAAGCTTGCGAAGGAAGTGGATGCAGACATCGTACTTGCCACAGACCCGGATGCAGACCGTCTTGGCGTCCGCGTAAAGGATAAAAACGGAGAGTACCATGATCTTACCGGTAACATGTCCGGATGCCTTCTTGCAAACTATGAGCTGAGCCAGAGAAAGGCTGTAAACGGAAGCCTTCCGGAGGACGGAGCTCTTGTAAAGACTATCGTTACAACAAACCTGGCAGATGCCATTGCCAAGGGATACAACGTGAATCTTATCGAAGTACTTACCGGATTCAAATACATCGGACAGCAGATCCTCGGATTTGAGAACAGTGGCAAGGGTACATATCTTTTCGGATTTGAGGAGAGCTACGGCTGCCTTATCGGAACCTATGCAAGAGACAAGGATGCCATTGTTGCTACCATGGCACTTTGCGAAGCTGCTGCTTACTATAAGACACAGGGCAAGACTCTCTGGGATGCAATGATCGATATGTATGAGGAGTTCGGTTACTATAAGGATGCCATTCAGGCAGTTACCATGAAGGGTATCGAGGGACTTCAGAAGATCCAGGAGATCATGACAACACTTCGTCAGAATCCGCCTGCTGAGTTTGCCGGACATAAGGTGACTGCTGTACGTGACTACAAGCTGGATGAGATCACAGATCTTGCAACAGGTGAGAAGAAGCCGACAGGACTTCCGAATTCCAATGTTCTCTACTATGAGCTTACCGATGATGCATGGGTTTGCGTAAGACCGTCCGGAACAGAGCCTAAGGTTAAATTCTATTATGGCGTTAAGGGAACATCTCTTGCAGATGCAGACGAGAAATCTGATGCAATGGGCAAGGCGGTTCTTGAAATGGTTGATTCCATGAAATGATTGATTCCATGAAATGATAAAATGGTCACATTCCGCCTGTAATATGCGAAAAACCTTGACATTATAAGCCAAAAGCGGTATATATATAAAGCAAAGTCAAAAATAAGAGAACATCAATTATAGGAGGAAACACCATGAATAAAACAGAGTTAGTGGCAGCAATGGCGAAAGACACCAATCTTTCCAAGAAAGATGTAGAAGCTGTTCTGAAATCTTTTATCGATGTTGTAACAGATGAACTGAAAAAAGGCGAGAAGATTCAGCTGGTTGGATTTGGAACTTTCGAAGTAAGCACAAGAGCTGCAAGAGAGGGAAGAAATCCTCAGACTGGTGAGACCATGACGATCGAGGCTTCCAAGTCTCCGAAGTTCAAAGCAGGAAAAGCTTTAAAGGACGTTGTCAACGGTAAATAATCTGTTGGTTCAGAGTGATAACGGCAGGGGAAACCGGTTTTTGGTTTCCCCTGCTTTTTTAGGAGGAAAAATTATGCGTCTTGATAAATATCTGAAAGTATCCAGACTGATCAAACGCCGTACGGTGGCAAATGAAGCCTGCGATGCAGGAAGAGTTCTGGTCAATGACAAGCCGGCCAAGGCTTCTGTACAGGTAAAGACCGGTGACACTGTGGAGATCCAATTTGGAAGCCGTAATGTAAAGGTTGAAGTCCTGGAAGTTAAGGAAACGGTAAAAAAGGATGAGGTGGAAAGCATGTTCCGCTATATCTGATGCAGGGACAGCTGCCGTTTGGGCTTGATGGTCTATTCCGGATGGATTTTTCATAAAATAAAAGAGAAATCATCCCCAGGGAGGTATGGATTGGACGAGAAGAAACCGGCAGCATTTCACAGTCTGATGCTGGAGCGGCAGAAAGGCGGCACCATAACGGGAATCCGGGAGGTGATCTCTTTCGATGAAAAAGAAATACTGCTGCATACAGAGGAAGGAAAGTTATCCATAAAAGGCGAAGGACTTCATGTAAAACATCTTGATCTGAAAAGAGGGCAGCTTAGCTTGGAGGGAAAAATCGACAGTCTTACCTATCTTGGCAGGAAAAAGGACAAAAAAGAAGGATCCCTTTTAAAAAGACTGTTCCATTAAAGCTAAAATGACAGCAAACCGGTTGATATTTTTTGAAGAAGTTGTAAAATTTGGATGTATAAGCTCGTAAAAGGTAAAGAGATCAGATTGTGTAAAAAAGGAGCAGCAGATTGAAAAATCCAAAAAATGGAAAAGAAAAAAAAGGATCGGATATAATTATCTTGGCATGGCGGGGATCATGGTGATCGCACTGGTGTTGCTGGGAAGCCTTATGCTGCAGAGTAAGACTCTGGAACGGCGCAGGGATTATTATGATTCCAAAGCTACAGCACTGGAGAAGTCCATTGAAAGTGAGAAGGAACGTACCAAGGAGATCGAAGCAGAGAAAGAACATATGAAGACCGACGAATATGTGGAAGAGGCGGCTCGTGAGAAGCTGGGACTTGTGAAAGACAACGAGATCGTGTTTCAGGAAGAAAAATAGCTGAAAATCAA
This sequence comes from Ruminococcus sp. SR1/5, assembly GCF_000209835.1. Classification (NCBI taxonomy): domain Bacteria; kingdom Bacillati; phylum Bacillota; class Clostridia; order Eubacteriales; family Oscillospiraceae; genus Ruminococcus; species Ruminococcus sp. SR1/5. Next base: position 3,116,920 of record NC_021014.1, read on the forward strand.
AGGTTTCGACGAAATTTTTTTTGACATTTTCGTGCGGCTTTGACAGATATTTCAGGGATCTTCCTTTATAATGTTCAGTCAGTGAAGGTTATAAGGGGAGGGGAAAATATGCAGGAATGGATCATTGCCATGCTCGTAGTCAGCATACTGCTGATACTCCGGGACATGGCAAAAACTGTCTTTTCGGGAAAAACGAAGGAAAAAGAAGAAATGCTGCCGCTTTGTGAAAGCCATCCCCAGAAGGAAAAAGTGGAACGGTATGCAGCATCCTTCCGGAAGCTTGCGGATACATTCTACGGAATGCCTTACCGTAAGGAATTTTTGAGCGGAGGACAGCTGAACCGTATCATATCGGACACCAGTGCGGCTGTATGTTCCAGATGTTATCAGAGAGAGATCTGCTGGGGAGAGCGTGCCGGGGAAACCATGCGGGGCAGTGAAAATATGATCCGTACCATGGAGGAAGGCAATGAAGAGAGTATCCAGAGAGCACGCAGTGAATGGATGGGAGCATGTGGCCGTTCCGCCCAGTATTTTCAGGTCCTGAATGAGGGATTTCGTGAAGAAAGGCAGAATCTCGTGTGGGATAACCGGATGATCGAAAGCCGGCTTGCAGTTGCACAGCAGCTGACGGAAATCTCGAGGATCATGGATCACATGGCAGAAGAGCTGTATGATATCATGCCGGCAGATCCGCAGTTTCAGGAAGATCTGAAAAAGGCTCTTCGTAAAAAGCATGTACTTGTAAAGAATGTCTGGGTCATGGATAAGATCGAAGGAAGACGGCAGATATTTCTGAATCTGAGAGCCAGGAGCGGACAGTGTGTTTCCATGACAGAGATTGCACAGATCCTGTCCAGGATCTGCGGAAGCTCCATGACGCCGGACGCCGACAGCCGCAGTATTGTAAATGGAGATTTTCGTATGGTCCATTTTGTGGAGGATGTCAGTTATCAGATGCTTTACGGAGTAGCGCGGCTTACAAGAGAAGCGGAAAAGGTTTCCGGAGACAATTATATCTGTCGTCAGGAAGAGGATGGCAGGTTTTTTCTCTGTCTGTCTGATGGGATGGGTTCCGGAATAGAAGCGTTTAAAGAAAGCGAGATCGTGGTAGAACTTCTGGAACAGTTTCTGGAATCCGGCTTTTCTCAGGAGACAGCTGCCAGAATGGTGAATTCCGCACTGCTATTGAAAGGACGGGAAGGGATGTTTTCTACTGTCGATATCTGTGCGGTGGATCTTTATACCGGGATCTGTGATTTTCTGAAAGCAGGGGCGTCTTCCACATTTATTAAAAGAGATCACTGGGTGGAATCCATTGCTTCGGAAAATCTTGCAGCAGGCTTGGTCCAGCAGCTGGATTTTGATACTGCCTCAAGGAAGCTTTATCATGGAGATTATCTGATCATGATGACAGATGGAGTTCTGGATGCACTTCCTACAGAACGGGAAGAGGAAACCATGAAGGAGATCATTATGGATGTCCGGGAAAAAGAGCCCAGGGAGATGGGACGGGGAATACTGGAAAGGGTCCTGGGATACAGTGATTATCATGCCAGGGATGATATGACAGTAGTTGTGGCAGGATTGTGGAAAAAATAGAGTATTTTTGGTTACAGGAGAAAAAATGATCACACGTGTAAGAAAATATATCAGAGACAATCGGATGCTGAAAGCAGAGGATATGGTTGTGGCAGGGGTTTCCGGAGGGGCGGATTCCATAGCAATGCTTCATATTTTGAAAAGTCTTCAGAAAGAGATCGGTTTTTCCATGGAAGTGGTTCATGTCCATCATGGGATCAGGGGCCAGGAGGCGGACCGGGATGAGCAGTTTGTGGAAAAAATCTGCCGGGATTGGGGAATCCCTTTCCGGTCCAGGCATTATCCGGTTCCGGAACTTTCCGGAAAGTGGAAGCTGGGAGAAGAAGAAACCGGAAGGATCGTGCGAAAACAGGCGTTTCAGGAGGAAAAAAAGAGACTTGGTTTTTCCGGAGAACAGTCAAAAAAGAACGGACAGTTCCGGGTTGCGCTGGCACATAATCGCAACGATCTGGCAGAGACTATGCTGCATCATCTGGCAAGGGGAACCGGTATCCGGGGACTTTCCGGGATACAGGCGGTAAGTGGTGAGATCATCCGGCCGGTTTTGTGTTTAGAACGGAAGGAGATCGTCAATTATCTGAAAGAGAGAGGTATTTCCTATATCACAGACAGCAGCAATCTTTCAGATAACTATACAAGAAACCGGATCCGTAACCATATTCTTCCGGCTATGGAACAGAAGATCAATGCAAAAGCGGTGGAGCATATGGCAGAAACCGCACGGGTTCTGGCAGAGGCAGATTCGTATCTTCAGAAAAAGGGAAGGGAGCTTCTGGCAGGCTGCCGGAAAGAAAATGGCTATCTTCTGGATGAAAAATTTTTTGCACAGGATCCTATCCTTCAGGAATATGCGGTGATGGAGGCGTTTGAGATACTGTCAGGAAAACGTAAGGACTTTACATCTCTTCATGTGGACCAGGTCCTTTCGCTTCAAAAAAAGAAAACGGTCGTTATATCAACCTTCCGGAATCGCTGCGGGTAATACGACAGTACGGAGGGGTATGTCTGAAAAAGAACTCTGCATCAGACAGAGAGAACGATGCTTCCACTGAAAAAAAGTATCGGCAGGTCTCAGAGAAATGTCTATGGAGCTTCCGGTACCTGGAATTCTGGAAAGTCCTTTCGGAGTTTTTGAGTCGAAAATTTTTTCTTATAAGAAACAGAAGATTGAAGAAAAAAAGTATACGAAATGGTTTGATTATGATAAAATAAAAAATAGTCCATGCGTTCGGACCAGAAGACAGGGAGATTATCTTACTGTAAACAGTGAAGGCGGAAGAAAGAAGCTGAACCGGATCTTTATTGATGAGAAGATTCCGGCGGAGATGAGAGACAGGCTTCCGGTTGTTGCGGCAGGATCTGAGATACTCTGGATCCCGGGAGGACGGATGAACGAGAAGTATAAGATCACTTCCACTACAGGGAGAGTGTTAGAATTACATTACCAAGGAGGAGCTTTAGCATGAGCGAAAAAATCAGGGTTTTACTCAGTGAAGAAGAGGTAGATGCCCGTATCCAGGAAGTTGCAGATATGATCAACAAGGATTATGACGGAAAAGATGTACACATGATCTGCGTTCTGAAAGGCGGCGTTTTCTTTATGTGTGAGCTTGCCAAGAGGATCACACGCCCGGTAACACTGGATTTCATGTCTGTGTCCAGTTACGGTGATGATACGAAATCCAGCGGTGTTGTAAAGATCGTCAAGGATCTGGATCAGCCACTGGACGGGAAAGATGTTCTGATCGTAGAGGATATTATTGATTCAGGCAGAACCTTAAGCTATCTGCTGCGTATCCTGAAGGGCAGACATCCGGCAAGCATCAGACTCTGTACACTTCTTGACAAACCGGAGAGACGTGTGACAGATGTAGAGGTAGATTACTGCTGCTTCAATATTCCGGACGAGTTTGTAGTAGGATACGGACTTGATTATGCCCAGAAATACAGAAACCTTCCTTACATCGGAGTAGTGGAGCTTCAGGACTGAAAGGAGATTTAACCAAGTGAGCAAGCATTCAGGTAAGATAGGCCTGTACCTTCTGCTTATTGTGGCACTGATCGCAGGATATCTGTATCTCAATGACCAGGTATCTACCCAGGGCAGCTACACAATGGGCCAGCTGGAAAAGGCTCTGGAAGAAGACAAAGTGACGGATGCGGTGATCCACCAGAACAGAGAAGTGCCCACCGGTTATGTAACAGCAAACATTGTTTCAGACGGTCAGAAGACAGTCTACGTAACCGATGTAAAGGAAGCGGAGGCGCTTCTTGAAGAACATGATATCGATCCGACGATCCGCAATGTACCCAAGGACAGCTCCATGATCGGAACAGTACTTCCGGTAGTGCTTACCGGCGCGATCCTTCTCTTTTTCTTTATGATGATGAACCGGCAGATGTCCGGAGGCGGCGGAAGCAATGCGAAGATGATGAACTTTGGAAAAAGCAGAGCCAGGATGTCGTCCCCTGATGATAAGAAAGTAACGTTCAAGGATGTTGCAGGTCTTCAGGAGGAGAAGGAGGATCTGGAGGAAGTGGTGGATTTCCTGAAATCCCCACAGAAGTATACCAAGGTAGGTGCCAGGATCCCGAAAGGCGTGATCCTTGTGGGCCCTCCAGGAACAGGTAAAACTCTTCTCGCGAAGGCAGTTGCAGGAGAGGCCGGAGTTCCGTTTTTCTCCATTTCCGGATCCGATTTCGTGGAGATGTTTGTTGGTGTCGGTGCTTCCCGTGTACGAGATCTTTTTGAAGAGGGCAAGCGTCATGCACCGTGCATCATCTTTATTGATGAGATTGATGCGGTAGCCCGTCAGAGAGGAACCGGTATGGGCGGCGGCCACGATGAGAGAGAGCAGACATTGAACCAGCTTCTTGTAGAGATGGATGGTTTTGGAGTAAATGAAGGAATCATCGTAATGGCAGCGACCAACCGTGTGGATATTCTGGATCCTGCGATTCTCCGTCCGGGACGATTTGACCGTAAAGTCGGTGTGGGACGCCCGGATGTTAAGGGCAGAGAAGAGATCCTTATGGTCCATGCCAAGGACAAACCGCTGGGAGATGATGTGGATCTTCGCCAGATCGCCCAGACAACCGCAGGATTTACAGGCGCAGATCTGGAGAATCTTCTTAACGAAGCTGCTATTGATGCTGCAAAAGAGGGCCGTCCTTATATCATGCAGAAGGATATCAAGAAAGCATTCATCAAGGTCGGGATCGGTGCAGAAAAGAAGAGCAAGGTCATCTCTGATAAAGAGAAAAAGATCACAGCTTATCATGAAGCAGGCCATGCGATCCTGTTCCATGTACTTCCTCATATGGATCCGGTATACACCATTTCCATTATCCCTACGGGAATGGGAGCTGCCGGCTACACCATGCCGCTGCCGGATAATGATGAGATGTTTAATACAAAGAACAAAATGCTGGAGGATATCACCACGCTTCTTGGCGGACGTGTGGCGGAGGAGATCATCTTCGGAGATATCACCACCGGTGCTTCCAATGATATCAAACGTGCCACAGAGACTGCACGCTCTATGGTAATGAAATACGGTATGTCTGAAAAAATCGGTCTGATCGCTTACGGCAACGATGACGATGAGGTATTTATCGGCCGTGATCTGGCACATACCAGAGGCTACAGTGAGGAAGTGGCAAGAGAGATCGATGGGGAGATTTCCCGTATCATCCGTGAGTGCCATGAGAATGCAGAGAGCATTATCCGTGAGAATATCGGCGTTCTTCACAGCTGTGCGGCCCTTCTTCTCGAGAAGGAAAAGATACATCGTGAAGAGTTTGAAGCACTTTTTACAACAGAAAAAGAAGAGGTTGCAAAAACAAACGAATAAAATGCACAAAAAAATATTGAATTTTGTGAACTTTGTGCACACTTTTTGGTGGACACATGGTACTATAAATACCGTAAAAACCCCCCAATACATTATATAGTTTTTGCTACACCCCATAAGAAGAAATACCTTCTCCAAAAAAGGCAGCTTAACCAGCTGCCTTTTTTACTGTCCAAAAATAAAGACGAATTACGGAGAAAACAGATATATATGCTTGCGGGATGGAAAAAATTAAGATAATATATTTAAAAATATGGTACTAAAAACGGAATGAGGAAGATAGAATGTTATATGAAAGCATGGAGACTGCAAAGAAGATGCGGTATATACTCAATATGAGTCCGGTATTAAATAAAGACGCAATGTTCAGTGACGGGACGGAATATTACCGTACACCTGTGGAGCCGCGGGAAGGTGATACAGTTACGATCCGTTTTCGTACCCAGAGAAATAACGTGGACAACGTCTGTCTTGTGCATGACGGAGAATATCTGGAAATGAAGCGGGAAAAAACTTCCGGAAGCTTTGATTATTATACTGCACAGATCGTAATGGGAAAAGATCTTGTACGATATTACTTTGAGATCCATTCAGGACTTGTTACCTGTTATTATGATACAAATGGTGTAAGCACCAGACATGAGGAAAGGACAGAATTTGAGATCTATCCCGGATATCATGTGCCTGAGTGGCTGAAGGGTGCTGTGATGTATCAGATTTATGTGGATCGTTTCTGTAACGGAGATCCTTCCAATGATGTGGAAACAGGGGAATATTTCTATATCGGGGACACTTCCGTAAAAGTGGATAACTGGGAAAAGGTTCCGGCTGTGATGGGTGTCCGGGAATTTTATGGCGGCGATCTTCAGGGAGTTATGGATAAGCTGGATTATCTTCAGGAGCTTGGAGTAGATGTGATCTATCTGAATCCGGTCTTTGTCTCTCCCAGCAACCATAAGTATGACTGTCAGGATTACGATCATATCGATCCGCATATCGGAAGGATCGTAGCGGACTGTGATGGTCTGTTAAGTCCCGGAGACAGTGATAACAGTCATGCCCTTAAGTATATCCGCCGTGTGACCGATAAACGGAATTTGGAGGCCAGTAATAAGCTTTTTCAGGAGCTTGTGGAGGAAATTCACAGAAGAGGGATGAAAGTGATCCTGGATGGGGTATTTAACCATTGCGGATCCTTTAATAAATGGATGGACAGGGAACGGATCTACGAAAATCAGGAAGGCTACGAGAAGGGGGCTTATGTTTCGGCGGACAGCCCTTATCGTTCTTTCTTCTGCTTCCAGGATCAGAACCGCTGGCCCTATAATCCAACCTACGACGGCTGGTGGACCCATGATACCCTGCCAAAGCTGAACTACGAAGAATCTGAGGAGCTTTGCCGGACGATTCTTGATGTGGGCAGAAAATGGGTTTCGCCGCCGTATAACGTAGACGGCTGGAGACTGGATGTAGCTGCAGATCTGGGCCACAGCAATGATTTTAACCATCACTTCTGGAAAGAGTTCCGGAGGACAGTAAAAGAAGCCAATCCTGATGCAGTGATCCTTGCAGAACACTACGGAAATCCGGAAAGCTGGCTTCGCGGCGATGAGTGGGATACGGTTATGAACTATGACGCTTTTATGGAGCCTGTAACCTGGTTCCTGACCGGAATGGAGAAGCACAGTGATGAGTACCGGGAGGACCTTTATGGCAACAGTGAGGCCTTTATCGGGGCGATGAAGCATCATATGCAGTCTTTGCATATGGGAGCGCTTTATGGAGCCATGAATGAGCTTTCAAACCATGACCATTCCAGATTTCTGACAAGGACCAATCACAGAGTAGGAAGGCTTTCCTATGCAGGCGCCGAGGCAGCATCTGCGGGCATAAATCCTGCCATCATGAGAGAGGCTGTTGTGATCCAGATGACGTGGCCTGGTGCGCCTACGGTATATTACGGGGATGAGGCCGGCGTCTGCGGCTTTACAGATCCGGATAACCGCAGAACTTATCCCTGGGGAAAAGAAGACCAGGAGATGCTGGACTTTCATAAACGTATGATCTGCATACACAAGGCATATCCGATTCTTGCAAAGGGTTCCCTGGAATTTCTGTGGAACGATCATCAGGGCTTGAGCTATGGTCGTTTTTCTGATTCTGAACAGATCATAGTGATCCTTAATAATCAGGATCAGGAGAGAGACATAAGGGTAACAGCCTGGAAAACCGGTGTAAGCCGGAAAGAAGCAACGGCTTTTCAGCGCCTGATGCTTTCTTCCGGAGAGGGTTATACGGAAATGCCGGAAGAATATATTGCAGATGCAGGGATTCTTCAGGTGAAGATGCCTGCATACGGAGCGATGGTGCTTCACCACAGGGCGAGGGATAAATACAAATGATGCACGAGTAAGGCAGAGAAAAAAAGCCAATCTGTTCTTCCATTAGGAAGCAGATTGGCTTTTTGCATTGTGTTTTATGAGTTATTCTTCTGTAACGTGTTCCAGACCCTGATTCATGATGGTTGCCACATGGCTATCTGCCAGGGAGTAGTAAATGGTTTTTCCATCTCTTCGAAATTTGACTAGTGACATCTGCTTCAGTACCCGGAGCTGATGGGAAATGGCACTCTGGGTCATGAAAAGACGATCGGCAATATCCTGAACACAGAGTTCTTCCACAGAAAGTACGTACAGGATACGGATCCTGGTAGGATCACCGAAAACCTTGAACAGGTCGGCAAGCCGGTACAGTGTATCATCATTGATTGGGTAATCTATATGTGTTTTCTTCATTTGCGCATCCTCCAAACTGTTAACTTCTATTGTAGCTGAAAAAAACGCACCGGTCAAATTCTTTTCTGCATCACTGGGGAGTTGTATGGATGCACAGGGATCCGCTGCAGGATATCTGCCCTGCAGAACGGAGCTTATTTTTTATACAGGATACGAATGGAATTCAGCACGCAGATCATGGCAACGCCAGTGTCTGCAAATACGGCCATCCACATGTTGGCATGTCCGGCAAGACCAAGGATCATAACTGCGATCTTGATCACCAGGGCAAATATTACGTTCTGCCATGCAATACGGTTTGTGCTTCGTGCAATGGCGATAGACTGAGGGATCGCATCTACATTGGAATTCATAAATACGGCATCTGCGGCTTCAATGGCAGCGTCTGCACCGCTTCCCATGGCAGCACCTACATCAGCACCTGCAAGAACAGGAGCGTCGTTGATACCGTCACCGACAAACATAACCGTTCCATGTGCCTGGCGGACCTTTTTCAGGGCATTGAGCTTATCCTCCGGAAGAAGCTTTGCATAGATCTCATCGATCCCGGCATCTTTTCCTACAGCCTGTGCACTGTCTTCGGAGTCTCCAGTGAGCATAACGGTGTGGAGACCAAGCTTTTTCAGAGAAGCAATGGCTTCCTTTGCGTCAGGTTTGATGGTATCGGAGATCAGCATATATCCTGCGAAGGTTCCGTTTACTGCCATAAATACTTCAGAACCGTAAGCGGCTTCCTTTAATTCTCCGATTGTAACTCCGAATTTATCCATCAGCTTGCGATTTCCGCAGAGAACTTTTCCCTCCGGCATTTCCGCAACGATCCCGTGACCGGAAATTTCTTCCAGGGAGATCGGTTTTTCAAATTGGATCTCACGTCCCTTTGCGGCAGCAACGATGCTGTTTGCAATAGGATGTGTGGAGTTCTGTTCACAGCCTGCACACATGGAAAGGAGTTCATTTTCCGTGTATTTACCGGTGGCAACAATCTTCTGAAGCTGGAAGTTACCCTCTGTGATAGTACCGGTCTTATCCATGATCACAGCGCCGAGCTTACTTAATCCTTCGATGGAAAGGCCACCCTTGAAAAGGATACCCTTTTTAGAACCGGCACCGATCCCGGAGAAGAAGGCCAGCGGGATACTAAGTACAAGAGCACAAGGGCAACTCATTACCAGGAAAGTAATGGCTGTGTAGATCCAGTAATGCCAGTTTCCGGTAACAAGGGATGGGAGTATGGCAGTTGCCACTGCGATTCCTACAACACAAGGAGTATAAACCCTGGCAAAACGTGTGATAAAGCGGTCAATCTTCGGTTTGCTTGCTGCCGCGTTTTCTACGGAATCCAGAATACGAGTGACCATGGATTCTTCCAGAGGTTTTTCCACGCGGATCTTAAGCTGTCCGGAGGTGTTGACGCAACCAGAAGTGATCTCATCACCTTCATTTACAGCAACCGGTACAGGTTCTCCTGTGATCGGAGAAGTGTCGATACGGCTGTTTCCCTCAATTACGATACCATCAAGAGGGATGCGGTCTCCGGGACGGACCAGAAGAATGTCTCCGATCTGAGCCTCTTCAGAGGGAATTACCTGGATATCATCGCCTGTGACCAGGTTTACAACTTCCGGACGAAGGTCTACGGCATCCATGATCTGCCCGCGGCTTCGTTCAACGGCTTTTTCCTCAAAAAGCTCGCCGATGCGGTAGAAGAGCATAACGCCTACGGCCTCAGCAGAATCATTGATGGCAAAAGCGGCAAGTGTTGCAATGCTCATGAGAAAGTTTTCGTCAAAAATCTGTCCGTGAGAGATGTTTTTGGCAGCTTTTACAACGATAACACCCCCAAGCGCCAGGTATGCGATCACAAATACAGGAAGAGTGGCACTGGTATCAAAGCCTTTGTGTTCCATGATCTCTCCGGCAACGAAGAGTACTGCACCGATGATAATGCAGATGATATCTATGTTTTCCCTGGAGAAAAATTTCTTCTTGGAAGCGGTTTGGTGAGTCACTGTTTTTGGGGACTGAGCCTTTGGCTTCGGATCCTTTTCTTTTACAAGAACTTCGGATTCAATGGATGTACAGATCTTACGGATCTGATCCAGGTATCGATCCGGATTCTTTGCAGTTAAGCGAAGCTGTTTTGTTGCAAAAGTGATGGTTGCTTCGGAAATACCTTCAAGGTTTGCAATCTGTTCCTCCATTTTGGAAGCGCAGTGAGCGCAGCCTAGATTCTCCAGAAGATAGGTCTTAGTTGTTGTGTCAGTGGAAGCTGCCGGAGCTGGATTTCTCGGAACAACTTTAACTTCAGACTCAATGGATGTGCAGATCTTGCGGATCTGCGGAAGCAGAGCGTCTGGATCTGCAGCCCCTAAGCGAAGCTGTTTTGTTGCAAAAGTAATGGTAGCGCTTTCGACGCCTTCAAGAGCCTGGATCCGTTCCTCCATTTTGGAAGCACAGTGAGCGCAGCCGAGGTTCTCCAGAATGTAGACACGCTTTGCGGTGAGAGCATTATGGGAGTGACCATGGTGCTCATGGTCCCCGCAGCCACAGCCGCAGTGTTCATCGTGGTGGTGATGATGCTCATGCTCAA
>NC_021014.1:3127806-3132743 GCF_000209835.1 Ruminococcus sp. SR1/5
ATCGTGGTTGTGCTGGTGCTCGTGTGCATGATGTTCGTGCTCGTGATCCCCGCAGCCACAGCCGCAGTGTTCGTCATGGTTGTGAAGGTGCTCGTGTTCATGATGTTCGTGCTCGTGATCCCCGCAGCCACAGCCGCAGTGCTCGTGTTCATGATGTTCATGTTTATGATCCTCACAACCACAGCCGCAGTGCTCATGGTGGTGATGATGCTCATGTTCATGATCTTCATGGTCATGATTCTCGCAACCACAGACGCAGTGATCATCATGGTGATGGTGCTCATGATCGTGATGTTCTTCATGCTCATCATGGCTGTGATGCGCATGCTCGTGACCGCAGCCGCAGGAATCTGCGGACTTCATGGAATCTTTCTTTAATTTTTCTTCCATATGAACTCTCCTTGCTGATTCGTTTGTTTTTTATATGAATATATGAATTAATGTTCATATGACTATTTAATCATATATAAAAATCTTTGTCAACAGCTTTTCAAAGAACGGATCAAAGAAAAGTAAAATTTATTGCAAAAGAAATATAGAAAATATTAATATATTCTGAAAAAATAATCTATTTTATTATTTTTATTTAACATGTTATACTTTCAACAAGTAAAGAAAGGTAGCAACATGTACAGTATCGACTTAAACAGTGACATGGGTGAGAGCTTTGGCGCATATAAGCTTGGCGGCGATGAAGAGATCATCAAATATGTCACAACAGCAAATGTAGCATATGGCTGGCATGCAGGCGATCCGATGGTAATGGATAAGGTAGTCCGCATGGCAAAGGAACGTGGCGTTATGGTTGGAGCCCATCCTGGATATCCGGATCTTCTTGGCTTTGGACGAAGAAAGATGGTTCTCTCTCATGATGAAGTTAAGAATTACGTCAGATACCAGATCGGAGCACTGGCTGCATTTACCAAGAGCTACGGAATGAAGCTTCAGCATGTCGCTCTTCATGGAGCAATGGGGAGGGGAATGCCTGCCAGTATGATGAGGATATTTCCACAGCGATCTGTGAGGCAATCTGCGAGTATGACAAAGATCTGATCGTTTATTACTGTGCAGGAGCAGTTCTTGGTGATATCGCTGAGAGCAAGGGACTTCGCACAGCATCTGAGATTTTTGCAGATCGTGCATACATGGATGATCTTTCTCTTGTAAATTGTTAAAAGAATTATATTGTTATATGATTTCGTAAGTGATATACTTAAACATAAGGAAAACCGTGTGAAATTACAGTTTGCTTTTTGCACGGTTTCTTTTATATATGATAGTTAGTTGAAGCTAACAACAGAGCGATGTGAAAGTACTTTTGACTATACAGAAAGGAATACATAATGCTAATGAATGTTTTTGAAGGTATACTGATTCCATTTGTTGGAACAACGCTAGGTGCAGCATGCGTGTTTTTTATGAGAAAAACACTTAGCAAGTTACTGCAACGTGCACTTGCAGGGTTTGCAGCAGGTATAATGGTTGCTGCTTCAATCTGGAGTCTTCTGATTCCGGCAATTGAACAATCTGAGAATATGGGAACTTTATCGTTTGTTCCGGCAGTTGTTGGGTTCTGGATTGGTATATTGTTTTTACTCGCACTTGATCATTTGATTCCACATCTTCATGTTGGAAGTGATCAGACAGAGGGACCGAAAAGCAAACTTGGCCGTACTACGATGATGGTGTTGGCAGTTACATTACATAATATCCCTGAAGGTATGGCAGTTGGTGTAATGTATGCAGGATTTCTTGCTGAAAATGCACAGATTACAGCAACAAGTGCACTTGCTTTATCACTTGGAATTGCTATCCAGAATTTTCCAGAAGGAGCGATTATATCCATGCCGCTTAGGGCAGAGGGTGAAAGTAAGAGAAAGGCATTTCTGGGAGGTGTACTTTCAGGAGTCGTTGAACCGATTGGAGCAGTAATGACGATTCTTGTCGCACAGCTGGTAATCCCGGCATTACCATATTTACTCAGCTTTGCAGCAGGAGCTATGTTATATGTCGTGGTTGAAGAACTAATTCCGGAAATGTCTCAGGGACAGCACTCGAATATCGGTACGCTTTTCTTTGCACTTGGATTTAGTTTGATGATGATCTTGGATGTGGCACTGGGGTAAGAGGAGAGGAAAGATTCTTATGAGAATATTGATTTATGGTGCTGGTGTGATTGGATCCTTGTATGCGGCTTTATTTGCAGAAGCCGGTTATGATACAAATATTTATGCCAGAGGTAAAAGACTTGAGGCTTTAAGAAATAATGGATTGAAATATAAGAAAAATCAGGAAGTAATAAAGGCAGAGATTAGGATTCTTGGAGAACTACCAAACGATGATATTTATGATTTTGTCTTGCTTACTGTCCGGGAAAACCAGCTGTATGAAGCACTTACTGAATTGAAAAATAATAAAAGTAATACGATTGTTACAATGATAAATTCACTGGACAGTTACAATAAATGGGAAGACATTGTCGGAAAAGGAAGAATATTACCGGCTTTTCCAGGAGCAGGCGGAAGTATAAATGATGATGGTATCCTTGATGCAGCACTTACTCCAAGGTTGATTCAGCCGACAACATTTGCAGAAATATCAGGAAATAAATCCGAAAGAACTAAGCAGTTTTCAGAGATATTGAGGCATGCTCATATACCATACCAGAAAGTAACGGATATGCATCTATGGCAGCTTTGTTATCTTGCTATGGTGGTACCGATTGCAGATGCGTATTATGAATCAGACGATCCGGAGAAAGTGGGAAAAGAATGGAAAATCATGAGGAAAACAGCAGAAAGGCTGAAAAGAAATTTTAATTTTTGCGAAAACAAAAGGGTAAACTGTCACCATGGAAAATGAATATTTTTCGCTTTTTACCATTGTCATTTCTGACGATTATGCTGGCAGTTACATTTGGAAGCAGTTTTGGAGATAAATTTATGTATCAACATGCTATGAAGGCACCAGATGAAATGAGGGAATTGCATAAGCAGTTTTATGCTTATATGAAAAATGAAGAAATGCGGATGCAAGGCGAAAAAGGTACAGTGATTGGAGAAAAAAGCATGAAAAATGAAGAATATAAAAAATTGTCAATTAAAGAGTTTACAAAAGCAGCAGGAAGATATGAAAGTAACCATGCTGGCATTTACGAAATGTGCAAGAAAGATTATCCGGATATTCTGGAAGAATTAGAGAAGGAGCCATTTAGAGATTTATTAGATGCAGGCTGTGGGCCTGCTCCAATGATTTCTTTATTAGCAGAAAAACATCCAGACCGGCATTATACAGGACTGGATCTGACTCCTGCCATGATTGAACAGGCAAAAAAGAAAATATACCAAATACAACATTTGTTGTAGGAGACTGTGAGAACTTTCCTTTTGAAAAGGATTCATTTGATGCAATTATTTGTTCTATGAGCTTCCATCATTATCCGGATCCACAGGCATTTTTTGACAGTGTGAAAAGATGTCTTCGCCCAAATGGAAGATTGATACTGAGAGATGTGACCAGTGACAATAAAGTATTGGTATGGCTAATGAATACATTGGAAATGCCGTTGGCAAATATATGCGGACATGGAGATGTCCAAGTGCCAACAAGAGATGTGGTCATAAAATGTTGCAAAAAAGCAGGATTAAAAGTAGAAAAATTTGAAATTCGTAAAGGTATGCGAATGCATTGTGTTGTGAGAAAACCTATGGGAAAGGCGATAGGAAATGAAAGATAAGTATCTTAGGGAAACACGAATGGTTGATTTTTCTAATCCGGCAATTCAAAAACTTATTCAAAATATGAAATGGAAGGAAATGGGTGAATTTGAAAGGATTAAGGCAATCTACAACTATGTAAGAGATGATGTTTTATTTGGATATAATATTGATGACGGAATTTCAGCTTCAAAAGTACTTGCAGATGGTTATGGACAATGTAATACAAAAGGAACTTTATTTATGGCACTTTTACGTGCCTGCAATATTCCATGCAGAGTACATGGTTTTACGATTGATAAAAGATTGCAGAAAGGGGCTATGACCGGGTTTGTTTACCGTAATGCTCCAAAAAGTATTTTCCATAGCTGGGTAGAAATTAATTTCGAAAATCAGTGGTACGAACTGGAAGCTTTCATTTTGGATAAAACCTACATAAAGAAGTTACAGGAACAAAATTCGGAATGTACAGGTGCATTTTGCGGTTATGGAGTAGCAGTCAAGGATTTCAGAAATCTCATTATTGAGTTTGATAGGAACAATACTTATATTCAGAGCGAGGGAATCAATCAGGATTTTGGTGTTTATGATTGTCCAGATGAACTGTTGAAGGAACATCATCAAGAAATTTCAGCCTTTAAAGCATTTGCTTATAGACATATTGGAAGACACCTCATGAATCGTAATGTCAGGAAGATTAGAGAACGATAGTTTTAAGCTTTTAGAATTAAAATTAAATTTGGAGGGTAATATGGCAGACAAAATACAAAATGCTTATGAAACATCAAAAAATATATATGACGATGTTCTTACGCAAAGAAATATTTTCAGCAAACTGTATATTAAGCTATTTTGGAGTGGCACGGATGATAATGATATAGCACGAAAAGTTTTATCATATGTTCCAGATGACTTTTCAGGAAATCTTCTTGATGTTCCGGTTGGAACTGCTATATTTACGGAAAACAAATGGAGCTCTCTGAAAAATGCACATATTACTTGTATTGATTACAGCATGGATATGCTTGAACAAGCCAGAAAAAGACTTGGTAGTCATGCGCATATCAAATGTATTCAGGGGGATGTGGGGAACCTGCAAATGGAGAATGAATCTGTTGATACCGTTGTCAGTATGAATGGTTTTCATGCATTTCTTGATAAGCAAAAAGCATTTCATGAAATATGGCGTGTTTTGAAACCAGGCGGCGATTTCATTGCCTG
>NC_021014.1:3133789-3151948 GCF_000209835.1 Ruminococcus sp. SR1/5
AAATCAGGGGAAAATCGAAACGGACAGATTGGCTGGTAAAAAATATTCTTGCAAAGAAAGGGTGGTTTTCTCCACCGTTTCAGACGGAGAAAGAGCTGAGAGATATCCTTCAAAAACTATATAAAGAAACGGATATCCATGTTGACGGTTCTATGGTATATTTCCGTTGTGTGAAGTAATGCAATGATGCTGGATTTATAATAAAGTTTCAGATAATAAGTCTGGAACTTTATTTTTGTCTAAATGGATTATTGTCGTCCGTTCAGGTCTGGATAATGCTCGATTCTCATGTTAAGATAATAGAAAAAAAGTTAGATGAAACTAATACAAAGAAATACCACTATGTGAAAGGAGAAGAAATTTGAATGTAAATGAAATTGCAAGTCTTGGAAGTAATGTGAAGCCTGTGATTCAGAATGAGAATTGCGCTGTTCTTATGTTAAATGATGCGACAGGAGAGGGCGTTATGACGGTTTACCGAGTAATGCCAGGTGTGATGATTTGTTTTTCAGACATGTACATGGAACAGTGCGCATCTGAATTTTATCTGTATTCTTTTGTGGCTTACCTGTATGAACTGGAGAGTGGGGCTGATTGCAGTGACGGGTGCTGCTGTTTCTCTGATTCAGGATGAAATTGAAATCGAATGGAATTTTGACGATATTTTTTCAGAACAGAGATAACTTGAGCAGGACAAGAATGATTTATCAGAAGATAATAAAGGTGCTGGGACTACCTGATGGAAACGTCAGATAGTCTTCGGCAGAAAAAAATAAAATTTTTTTGTCCTATACTTGACACATCCACATATGCTGAGGCATACGTTTTGCACCAGATGTGCAGAAGCTGGCCTAGATATCAAAGTTTTACAAATGATTATGGGACATAGTGACATAAGCATTACAATGAACATATACAATCACGTAGATGTTGCAAGAGTACAGAATGAAATAAAAAAGCTTGAAAATATAATGTAATAATCAGAGCCATTCCCTTTATCGGGCGTGGCTCTTTTATGACAATTTTTGTGACAAATAAAAGAAAATAGACGCAATCAGACGAAATATTGTTTTTCATGGAAATGCTGAAAATCCTTGTAAACAAAGTGTTCTTGATATATGATGAAACAAGTCGAAGCCCGTTGTTGCTTTATGTGGCGGAAAGCGGTGGATCAAAAATCCTGGTATAAATAATATAATAAGAAGAAACGGTAAAGCAGAAAATCTTCCTGACGGACTTGTGCTTACCGTTTTTTTATTTCTGTCGTTCCCATACCTGGCCGATCGGGAAGGACGGAGTGGATTCTGCAAGAAAGTCTTCCAGTGCATTTTCGAAGAATTCCACGGCACGTTTGCTAGTGGACTTTGGATATTTATGCTTGATCTTATAGCAGACACGGTTTGGCGGTGTGTTTTTCAGTTCACTGATAAAAAGAGGCCGGTAATGGGAAAGCTCCAGGATCACAGACTGTGGTGCGACCATCCAGTTCCCCGGTTTTTTCCAGAGACGGTCCAAAAGTGTGATGGTATCTGCCGCAATGTGAGGCCTGGAAGCGGAGGAAAGCCAGCGGTCATGCCAGATCTGATAATTGTCATCCCAACTTAAAAACAGCTCCAGGGATGGATCCAGCTCATCGGTATGTATTGCCGGAGCCGGAATCACTGGCTGATCCGATTGTATCAGATAAAGTTTTTCTTCGAAGATTTTCTCTGTTATGATATTCTTGTAATGCAATTTGTGGTAGACAAATCCGATATCAATGCTGTGTTCTCCAAGAAGACCGTAGAGCTCTGAAGAGTGATGGGACTCGATGTTCAGGTCCAGCTTGGTCTGTTCATTTAAGATCCTGTCATACAGTGGTGCGAAAACAGCTACGTTCAGGCTGTCTGTACAGCCGATGGTAAGTAGCAGGGAATCCTGATTGCGCTGCAACTCCATAGTTTCCTTCCAGAGAGACATCCAGCGTTCCGCAAGGATGATAAAATCTGTTCCCTTGGCAGTCAGTTCCACCTGCTTGTGGCCTTTCTGACGGATCACAAGGGGAAAACCCAGTTCGTTCTCCAGAGATGTGAGCCGGTGGCTGACAGTAGGCTGGGAAAGAAAAAGAAGATCCGCTGTACGGGTGATGCTCTTGGTATTTACAATGGTGAGAAAGGTTTCGATTTCAGCAAGATTCATATGAACAGCTCCTTTTCTTTGGTGTTGTCTATAGGATGGTTTAAGCTTTGATAATATAAAAATTATTTATATTATACAGAGAAATTATTCGTTATTCAATAGTAAGCTTGTATGATATGATAAATACAATTAAAAAGAAAATCAAAAGAAGAGAGGTTTTCATATGGCATTAGGATGTAGGATCAGACGAAACTTTGAAAGACCGTCAAAAGAATTAGTAGAAGCCTTCCGTGGAATTCCAGTTGCAAATATTGATGATAACTGTGGAAAGATCGCTGCCGTAGATTCCAGTATTTTCCCGCTGAACCCGAAGGCAAGACTTCTGGGAACTGCATTTACAGTAAATGCACCGGCAGGAGATAACCTTCTGTTCCATAAAGCACTGGATATGGCTCAGCCGGGAGATGTTATCGTTCTTGCAAACAAAGGAAGCAGGATAGAGTTATCCTTATCAACAACAGCCGTGGTCAGCTTGTTGTTGAGCAGGATCTGGCAGATGCTCTGAATAGTGGGAAGGTTTATGCTGCTGGTCTTGATGTTGTTTCTACTGAGCCGATCAAGGGGGATAATCCGCTTCTCAAGGCTAAAAACTGCATCATCACTCCGCATATCTCCTGGGCTGCTCAGGCTTCCAGACAGAGGATCATGGATATTACGGTTGATAATATCAAGGCTTTTCTGGATGGTAATACGGTTAACAGAGTTAACAAATAGATTTTTTTCGGTGTTTCGATTTCCTATGTATGATGTGTGAGGAAAGGACGGCTGTCTCGCTTTTTGGGGGGTGGCCGTCTTTTTCTTTGTGTGGTGGATTGAATGAACCGTACGCCGGGGATGTGGCAGCGGTACGGGCAGGGCTCCGTCGGCGGATACTGCTAAGGCTCCGGAAATCGGCTAAAAACATTGAGACAGGGGCAGAACTCGCCTCTGGCTCAGACAGCAGCCCCTGTCTCAATAACGCCGATCCCCGCAGCCTAAGCAGTATCACACCTCCTTCGCAGCAGCCCATACCGTTGCCACATCCCCGGCTGAAAATTCAACCGCAGAGAGCAGACAATAGAAGCGAATGTACATTCTGCCCAGTGCCCAAAAAACACAATATATAAAAATAAATCGGCACAGCGTTCCACGTCCAACACCGAAGAATACAGGAACCAGATCGGCACAGCATCCCACAACCAACACCGAAGCATACAGAAAACGGCCTCAAAACAATCCATAACCAATAAAGCAGCCGGCCGTATCCCCAAAAAAATAAATCGGCACAGCACCCTGCATCCAACACCGAAGCATACAGAAACTAGATCGGCACAGCGTTCCACGTCCAACACCGAAGAATACAGGAACCAGATCGGCACAGTGTCCCACAATCAACACCGAAGCATACAGGAACCAGATCGGCACAGCGTCCCACATCCAATATCCAAGCATACAGACACAAGTCAACACCCTCCCCTCATCCACAACCAAGAACTCCTTAAAAAAAGCCCGAGGGGTGTGCAGAGGGGCCGCGGCTTTGCGGCCCCTTTGCGGTTTTCTTTTTGCACAAAAAAATAGCTCCTACATCGCAAAGATGTAAGAGCTAAATTCGCTGGATGGAGAAGGATTCGAACCTTCGAAGGCGGTGCCAACAGATTTACAGTCTGCCCCCTTTGGCCACTCGGGAATCCATCCGTGAACAACAAATATATTATATATAACATTTGATAAAATTGCAAGCTTTTTCTCAAAAAAATAATAATTCCCACAGCATCAGCATTTTTGGTAAAATACTGGACTTACCAAAGGAAATCTGCTATTATGAGTACGGTTGGATATAAAGGACACGGTTTTTCCGTATCCTAATACAGGTTAGGAGGATTTTATCATGTTAGTAAACGCAACAGAAATGCTGAAAAAAGCAAAAGCAGGCCATTATGCAGTTGGTCAGTTCAACATCAACAACCTTGAGTGGACAAAAGCTATCCTTCAGACAGCTCAGGAGCTCAACTCTCCTGTAATCCTTGGTGTTTCCGAGGGTGCCGGTAAATACATGACAGGTTATAAGACTGTTGTAGGTATGGTTAACGGTATGATGGAAGAGCTGAACATCACTGTTCCGGTTGCTCTTCATCTTGACCACGGCAGCTATGATGGATGCCTGAAATGTGTTGAGGCTGGTTTCTCTTCCATTATGTTCGACGGATCTCATTATCCGATTGATGAGAACGTAGCTAAGACTAAAGAGCTGGTTAAGATCGTTGCTGAGCACAACATGTCTCTTGAGGCAGAGGTTGGTTCCATCGGTGGCGAGGAAGATGGTGTTGTTGGTATGGGCGAGTGCGCTGATCCTGAGGAGTGCAAGAGAGTTGCAGATCTTGGAATCAACTTCCTTGCAGCTGGTATCGGTAACATTCACGGAAAATATCCGGCTAACTGGCAGGGCTTAAGCTTTGAGACTCTGGATGCTATTCAGAAACTGACAGGAGATATGCCGCTTGTTCTTCACGGTGGTACAGGTATCCCGGCAGACATGATCAAGAAAGCGATCAGCCTTGGCGTTTCCAAGATCAATGTAAATACAGAGTGCCAGCTTGCATTTGCTGAAGCTACACGTAAATACATTGAAGAGGGTAAGGATCAGCAGGGTAAAGGATATGACCCACGTAAGCTTCTTGCACCTGGAGCAGAAGCGATCAAAGCTACTGTTAAAGAGAAAATGGAGCTTTTCGGATCTGTCAATAAAGCATGATGAATCGAAAATAATATATGGAAGAAGCCGGAATGGGAGCAAGCCTGTTCCGGCTTCTTTTTTCATGGTAAAATATCAATATTTTTACTATATAAAAAATCAACATGTTTCTTGATTTTTTATATAGTGAAAATGACCTCTTCGATTTACAATAATATCAAGTTAATCGAGAAGCTGATTTGAAGCTTATCGGTCAGGAATATGCGAAATGGACGTTTTAAGCATATCCGCGAAACAAATTGAATATCATATAAGGTAAAGGAGAGGTACGATTATGAGAATGAAAAAAGCAACAGCATTTGGTCTTGCAGCTTTGATGGCAGCTACCATGCTCCCGGCAGTTCCTGCTATGGCAAAAGGGGATGACAGTGAAGGCTCTGTTTATTATCTGAATTTTAAACCGGAGCAGGCAGATCAGTGGTCAGACCTGGCAAAGAAATACACCGATGAGACTGGTGTACCGGTTACCGTTGTTACAGCTGCTTCCGGAACTTATGAGTCTACTCTGAAATCAGAGATGGCCAAGGATGAGGTTCCGACACTGTTCCAGGTTAACGGACCGGTTGGACTTGCATCCTGGAAGGATTATTGCTATGACCTGAAAGACAGCGATGTTTACAAAAATGTGGAGAGTGACGATTTCGTACTGAAGGAGGACAGCGGTGCAGTTGACGGTATCGCCTATGTAATTGAAACATATGGAATTATTTACAACAAAGCGCTTCTTAAGAAATACTGTGAGATGGATGGCGCTGTGATCAAGTCTGCAGATGAGATCAACAATTTTGAGACATTAAAGAAGGTTGCAGATGATATCCAGGCTAAGAAAGATGACCTTGGAGTTGACGGTGCATTTACTTCCGCAGGCTTTGATTCTTCCAGTGACTGGCGCTTCAAGACACACCTTGCAAACCTTCCAATCTATTATGAGTACAAAGAAGACGGAATCACATCCACAGATGCGATCAAAGGGACCTATCTTGACAACTTCAAGAACCTGTTTGACCTTTATATCACAGATTCTACCTGTGAGCCAAGCCTTCTTTCCAGCAAGACTATCGATGATGCAAATGCTGAATTTGGTCTTGGAGAGGCTGTGTTCTATCAGAATGGAACCTGGGCTTATGATAACATCAAAGATAACGAAGTAGCAGACGAGGATATGGGAATGCTTCCAATCTATATTGGTGTAGATGGTGAAGAGGACCAGGGACTTTGCACAGGCAGTGAGAACTACTGGTGCGTAAACAAAAAAGCAGATGAGAAGGATATCCAGGCAACTCTTGATTTCCTCAGCTGGGTTATCACAAGTGATGAAGGAAGAGAATCTATAAGCCAGGAAATGGGATTTACAACACCATTCAAGACCTTTGATGAGAATTATGAGTCTGCAAATCCGCTTGTAAAAGCAGCCGACGAATATGTAAAAGCTGGTAAAACTCCGGTTTCATGGAACTTTACAACCATGCCTTCTGAAGAGTGGAAAAACCAGGTCGGCAGTGCAATGCTTGAGTATGCACAGGGTACCGGCGAGTGGGATGCTGTGAAAACTGCATTTGTTGACGGATGGGCAAAAGAGTACAAAGCAGCAAATGAAGGCTGATAAGGTATAACTGAAACGTGATCACGAAGGGGTGGGCGGTTTCCGCCTGCCTCTTTTAATGAAGAGAGGATGTGTAAAGTAGGGAAGGATGCATCCTCAGGAGAAAGGAAGAGAAAACATGCAGAATAAGATGATGAAAAAGTATTTTCCGGTTTTTGTCCTGCCTACCCTGCTGGCATTTACCATTGGATTTATCGTTCCCTTTATCATGGGCGTATATCTTTCCTTCTGTAAATTTACCACAGTAACGGATGCAAAATTCGTGGGATTACAGAACTATGTGAAGATTTTTACTGAGGATGGAACCTTTGGACATGCATTATGGTACACCACCGCATTTACGGTTGTATCAGTAGTTCTGATCAATGTGATCGGTTTTGCAGTTGCGTTGCTTCTGACCAAGAAGATCAAAGGAACCAATATATTCCGTACTGTATTTTTTATGCCAAACCTGATCGGTGGAATCATCCTTGGTTATGTATGGCAGCTTCTGTTAAACGGTCTGCTTCTTCAGATCAATAAAACACTTACATATTCTTCTGTTTACGGATTCTGGGGCCTTGTGATCCTGATGTGCTGGCAGCAGATCGGATATATGATGATCATTTACATTGCAGGTATCCAGAATATCCCGGGTGAACTGATCGAGGCTGCACAGATCGATGGTGCGAACAAAGGACAGCTTCTGAAGCATGTGATCATTCCTATGGTCATGCCGTCCATCACCATCTGTACTTTCCTGACACTTACCAACTCCTTCAAGCTTTTTGACCAGAACCTTGCTCTTACAAATGGTGAGCCTTCCAATATGTCAGAAATGCTTGCACTGAATATTTACAATACCTTCTATGGACGTACCGGATGGGAAGGTGTAGGACAGGCGAAGGCCGTGATCTTCTTTATCCTGGTTGGAGCAATTGCCATGATCCAGAATCGTCTCACAAGAAGTAAGGAGGTACAGCAGTAATGAATAAAAAGTAAAATTCAGCGGTCTGTGGACTGCGATCCTGAGTGTGGTATCTGTTGCTTATATTTTCCCGATCCTTCTGGTTTTGATTAATTCTTTTAAGAAAAAAGCATACATTAGTCGTTATCCCTTTGCAATCCCAACGGATAAAATGTTCGTAGGTCTGGAAAACTATGTAAATGGTCTCACAAAAACCGGATTTTTCCAGGCATTTGGATGGACATTATTTATCACAGTATTTTCTGTTGCGGTAATTCTGCTCTGTACCTCCATGTGTGCCTGGTACATCAACCGTGTTACCAACACGCTGACAAAAACCATGTACATGCTGTGCCTGTTTTCCATGGTCGTACCATTCCAGATGGTAATGTTTACTCTTTCCAAGATCGCAAACATCCTGAAACTGAATACTCCGTGGGGACTGATCATCATTTATCTTGGATATGGAGCAGGACTTGCGGTATTTATGTTCAGCGGTTTTGTAAAATCCATTCCGATCGAGATCGAGGAAGCTGCCATGATCGATGGCTGTACCCCGATCCAGACATTTTTTAAAGTGGTTCTTCCGGTTATGAAACCGACCTGTGTAACTGTAGCGATCCTGGAAACCATGTGGATCTGGAATGATTATCTTCTTCCATATCTGGTACTTGATATCAAGAAATATAAAACCATTTCCATTGCCATCCAGTATCTGAAGGGCGGTTACGGAACCATTGATATGGGAGCGATGATGGGCGTTCTTGTCCTTTCCATCATTCCGATCATTGCCTTCTATCTTGCATGCCAGAAATATATCATTGAAGGTGTGGTTGCAGGAGCTGTTAAGGGCTGACAAATTAGTTGAATAATGTTAAAATGAAAGAAAAACGGCCTGATCTGCGTGCTTTTACGTGGATCAGGCCATATTTGGCGAGGTGAGGAATGTACAGAGTTTTGGTGGTAGATGATGAAAAACTGGAACGTGACGGAATCCGCTTTCTTCTGTCTATGGAGGAGGGAGAGTGGGAAATTTATGAGGCGGCTAATGGCAAGCTGGCATTAAATGAGCTGAGAAAGCATCCGGTGGATCTGATGCTGACAGATATCAAAATGCCGCATATGGATGGTCTGGAGCTTTCAAAAAAAGCAAGAGAGGAATATCCGGATCTGGAAATTATCATTTTCAGCGGTTATGGAGATTTTGCTTTTGCTCAGGAGGCGATCCGCTATGGTGTGACGGATTATGTACTGAAACCGGTGGATCCGGACCGCTTTCATGACACCATACAGAAGATCCAGAAGGAGATCGCATCCCGGAAAAATAAAGAGCAGCAGTCCATAAAAGAAAAGAGCTTTCTTCAGCAGTATTTTCTGCTGGGCTACATTTATTCCGGAGATCAGGAGCGTCTGAAGGAAGCGGAAGGAATTGTGGATTTTTCTGTCTGGGAGCAGTGGCACTGTGCAATTCTTATTGAATCGGATGAAGCTTTTTTTGATTCTGCCAGTGATGAGGTTCCCCTTGAGATCCGGGAAGAGCTTCGCCGTTCTTTCTTCTATTTGAATCTTAATGGCCGTCAGTCTTTGCTTCTTTTTAAGGATGTGTACTGTGATTATGTCCTTGTGGCAAAAAATGTCTATAATCTTCTGAAGCGCCTTCATCCTGTTCGCTTTCATCTGGCTGTAAGCCGGCGTTTTGACGGATATCAGGAATTGCCGGAAATCATGGAACAGCTGGAGCAGCAGATGGAAGAAAAATTTTATCATCCGGATATCCATGTCTACACCAGCGAGGAGGACGAGGAAAAAATACCGGAGAAGAGGAGCAGGATTCCAGGCTTATGGAAAAAATCTCAGAAGATATTTCCAGAAAGGATGTGAAGCAGCTGTGGAGCCATTTCCGCAGCCTGGCATCCAAATATCAGTCCAATACCCAGTTTTCGGCCATGTATGTGAAATTTGTTTTTCCAATGTGATAAGGGAGCTGTTTCAGGAGAATCGTTTTGCCGGAGAGCACAGGCTGGATCTGGAGGTGGATCATCTGTATGGCTGTTCTACCATTCAGGAGATCATTGAGGTTACAGAAAAAAATATCCGCCAGTACGAGGAGTTCCTGGACCGTTCCATGAGCGAATCCAGAGATGAGGTGGCAGCAGTCAAAAATTATATTTACAATCACTATGCGGAAGATCTGAATCTGGAAACACTGGCAGAAAAAGTATATCTTTCTTCCGGCTATCTCAGCTTTATTTTCAAGAAGGAGACGGGGATGAACCTGAATCGTTTTATCCGTGTGTTCCGCATGGAAAAGGCCAAGGAGCTTCTACGAACTACCAACATGAAAGTAGCCATGGTCAGCGAGCAGGTAGGATTTGCCAATTCTTCGTATTTCTGCCGGAGCTTCCGGGAATATTACGGAAGCAGCCCGGAGTCCTATCGGAAAGGAAACAATGAGGATGAAGAGTCTTCTGAAGAAGTATAATAATATGAAATACCGGTACAAGCTGACAAATCTTCTTGTGGTGGTATCCCTGGTGCCGATGACTGTGTTGGCACTGTATAGTCACAGTCGTATGAGTAGTCTTGTACGGAAAAATGAGATGGAGGATATGTACTCCATTTTGGAGCAGACCAGAGAAAACATTGACGGGCAGATCGAAATTTATGCCAGCCTTTTGAATTATCTTACCTATTCTCCTGAAATCCAGGAGGTGATCTTCAACAAAGATATGGATCGTTATACTGCATATGAACAGTATACGGAAGTTGTGGATCCGCTGTTGACGGTGCCGAAATCCTACCACGAAGCAATTCTGGGGATACATCTTTTTGCAGAAAGCATTCCCGTGCGCCATGAATATACCTTGGCTCCGCTTTCAGAGGTTGATGGGGAATGGTGGAGTGACAAATTAAATAATACCGTGACGGTTCAGTGGATCGTGGACCGGGATAATCGTCAGATCGCGGCAGTCAGGGAAATATATGATGGTAAGATCAGGGAGGCTGTGCTCTGTATTTTGTTGGATTACGGAAAAGTATTCCAGCCTCTGGCTAATATTATTGAACGGAATTCCGGAGGCTTTGTGGTGGATGATCAGCAAAATATCGTCTATCATGGAGAAAATCTGGCGGCCAGTGATATTTCAGCACAGAAAGAAACCGCAAAAAAGCTGGATCGTCTGAGGGAAGAATATACCTATGTCAGCAGCAGCGGACATGAAACAAGATGGACCTATTATTTTTACAAACCTCCGGCTGTGATCGAGAGCTCGGTTTCAAAAGTATTGATCAGTGAGATCCCACTGATCGGCTTCTGTGTTGTGATCATCATTGTGCTTGGAATGACGTTTTCTAAGCTGTTTACCAGAAAGATTGAGCAGCTTACCAGAAATATGGAACAGGTGAACCAGGGAAGCCGTGAAGTTACGGTTTACAGTGATTCTGGAGATGAGGTAGGACAGCTGGTGAGAAGCTTTCACCATATGATGGATGAAATTAATCGACTGATCGAAGAAGTGTATGAAAATAAGATCGCTCTGAAGGAATTTGAACTGAAAGCGTTGACTGCCCAGATCAATCCCCATTTTCTTTATAATTCTCTTTCTATTATAAACTGGATGGCGATTAAGAGCCGTCAGAAGGAGATCAGCCGTGTGACACTGGCATTATCTACATTTTACCGGACAGCGCTCAGTAAGGGAGCAGATATGGTGACTGTGGAAACCTGTATTCGGAATATCGAAGCTTATCTGGAAATCCAGCTGATCATGCATGACAATGATTTTAAGGTGGAGTGGAATATCGATCCGTCTGTGCAGCAGGAGTTGGTTCCGAAGCTTGCCCTGCAGCCCATCGTTGAGAATGCTCTGGAGCATGGCCTGGATGTGAAGGAGGAAGGGGAAAAGCTTCTGAAACTTTATTTCTTTGAAGAGAATGGAGATGTAGTGATCCGGGTTGAAGATAACGGAATAGGGATGGAGCAGGAGCAGGCAGAAAAGCTGCTCACATATCAGGCAAAAGGCTATGGCCTTAAAAATGTCAATGACCGTATGTGCATTTTATATGGAGAAAAATATGCCATCCGGATCCTGAGCAAGGTAGGTGAGGGGACAAGCGTTGATATGAGGATCCCGAAAGAGGTAAAAAAGATGAGACTTAGTCTGGGAAAAACAGTGGTATTTCTGAGTACGATACTGAGCCTGGCACTTTTGACGGGGTGTTCTTTAGGAACTGCAGAAATGGAAAAAACAGATATAGATGTTCTGTCCGAAAAGAACAGTAAGAGCTGGGAACAGGCAGAAACCACGCCTCTGGGGAAATATCCGGAGCTTGTAACTTATACTCTGGGACAGATGAAAGGGGCTAATAATTCTAATCTTCCGGACGGGCAGAATTATGAGGACAATGCATATACCCGGTATCTGAAAAAAACACTGAATATTCAGAATAAGAATGTTTTTATGGAGAGTGAGGAGCGGTATGACGAAGCCCTGAACATCCTGGTCAAAGATCGGAATCTTCCGGATATTTTTCTGGTGTCGGACAGGGAAACTCTGGAAGAACTGGTTGAAAATGATCTTATCGAGGATCTGACGGAAGTATACAAAAGCTGCGCTTCCGATAAAATAAAGGAAATGTATGAGAGCTATGGAGAGGAACTTTTGGCATCTGGGACTTTTGACGGAAAACTGTATGCACTTCCGGAGACTGCCATTGATGATGGGGCGCAGCTTTTATGGCTGAGACGTGACTGGATGGAGCAGCTGGGACTGAAAGAACCGAAGACACTGGAAGAGGCTTTTTCAGTGATCCGTGCGTTTCAGGAAAACCGGATGGGCGCAGAGGATGGTGAAGATCCTGTGGGACTTGTCTGTGATCCGGGACTTGTGGGCACGGTCAGCACCAGCTATTCGGTGGACTCTGTGTTTGAAAAGTTCGGGGCATATCCGCAGCAGTGGATTGAAAATGCAGATGGAGAAATTGTCTATGGATCGCTGACGGAGGAGACAAAGGAGGCTCTGGGGTATCTCAGAGAGCTTTACAGGCAGGGAATACTGGATTCGGATTTTGCTTTACGTGCACAGAATAATATCCGTGATCTTGTGGTGAATGGAAAATGCGGAGCGTTTTTCGGGCTCTGGTGGACTCCGAATAATCCTCTTATGGATGAGTATCGGAAGAATAAAGAGGCAGACTGGGAACCGTATTATCTGACTGCGGATGTAAAGAGGACTGTGGAGGTATACTCTACGTTTCGAGATAATAAATATGTAGTTGTGCGTAAAGGGTATGAGCATCCGGAGATTGTAATGAAGATTTTGAGTGTGTTGTTTGACCATTCCAGATATGAGGCAGAGGATGCGGATGAGATGAACACTTATTTTGCCTTGAATGTGGATCCTACGGCGCGTCCGCTAATGATCAATGTGGACTATAATGAGGCTACTTATATAGTGACAAAGCATATCCGTGAGGTTCTTTACAGTCCGGGCGATGAGAAGACCAGGGAGGATCTCAGTGCCATTGAGGCGTCTTATTTTGATGCGTGTAAGGAGTATCTTGAGGCGGAGGTGCCTTCGGTAGAGGCCTGGGCGGCGTATAAGTCCAGGATCTCGGCGGTGGGGCTTCTGGTGGATGCGAATTACCGTGCTCCGGAGAAGAAGTATCTGGGGGATGGTGACGGGGAGATTCCTCAGACTTTGCGTTTGCTGGAGAAGAACGCATTTATCCAGATCATTATGGGGAGGATGCCTGTGAGCTCTTTTGACTCTTTTGTGGAAGATTGGTATCGTAAGGGTGGAGACAGTCTTACGGAGCGGGTCCGGGAAGGGCTTGTGGACTCGTGAGGCGGATGTATAGAGGGACGCTAGAGGAAGGTGGCATTGGTCCGGGAGTGGATGCAGTCGGGGATGTTTTTGAGATTTTGAGAGGTGGATGTGGTTGAGGGACGCCAGAGAAAGGTGGCATCGCTCCGGGAGTGGATGCAGTCGGGGATGTTTTTGAGGTTTTGAGAGGTGGATGTATAGAGGAACGCCAGAGGAAGGTGGCATCGCTCCAGGCAGGGACTCCGTCGGGGGATACTACTAGGGCTCCGTGAGACGGCTAAAAGCATTGCGGCAGGGCCAGAACTCGCCTGGCCGATCCTGTTTCTGTATTCTTCGATACTTATAGGAATATTCTGTGCCAGTCTAACATTTCAGGACAGGACGCCCAGTCCGCTTCCATACCCCGCATGTTTTTTCCTGTCGGCTGGAAGCGTCAGCCAGAGGAAGGTGGCATCGGGCCGGGCTGCTGCGAAGGAGGGGTGATTACTACTTGGGCTGCGGGAGACGGCGTTATTGCGGCAGGGTCTGCTGTCTGAGCCGGAGGCGAGTTCTGGCCCTGCCGCAATGCTTTTAGCCGTCTCACGGAGTCCTAGTAGTATCCCCCGACGTAGTCCCTGCCCGGAGCGATGCCACCTTCCTCTGGTGTCCCTCAACCACATCCACCTCTCAAAACCTCAAAAACATCCCCGCTTGCATCCACCCCCGGAGCGATGTCACCTTCCTCTGGCGTCCCTCTCCATCCTTCTCACAAAACCTCAAAAACATCCCCGACTGCATCCACCGAACGATGCCACCTTCCTCTGGCGTCCCTCGACCACATCCATACACACCAAAAAAAGCCCGGCATCTTCATATTCCAAAGACGCCGGACTCCCATCAGTCATATATAAGCTGGAAATGAGACTCGAACTCACGACCCCTTCATTACGAGTGAAGTGCTCTACCGACTGAGCTATTCCAGCTTGTGCTAAACACAACTGATATTATACCGTATTTTACAAAAAATGCAAGCACTTTTTCCTACAATCCACTCAAATCCTTACCCTCCAATCACCCCCAACCATATTCCCATTTAATTCACAAACCATCACTCATCCCCGGAAGCCCCCTTCCTGCGAGAAGCCACCCGTTTCACAACCTTTACCGCATCCTTTACAGCCACAGATTTTTCAACCACCTTCATTTTCGCCTTATCCATACGCTTCCCCCTGCTTTTCCCCACAGTCTTTTTCACATTTCCTTTCTTCACAGAGTTTTTCTTCACATCCCCCTTCTCCGGTGTACACCCAAATACCGCCACACCATAAGCCGGAAGCTTCAGCTTCAAAGAAAATTCCCTGTTATCACACTCCATATGAATAGCCGCTTTCGCCCGTGCGTTCACCACACCCTGTCCGCCAAACTTTTCACTGTCACTGTTGAAAATTTCCTTATATTTCCCCGCAAAAGGCACACCAACCCGGTAACTGTCATAAGATACCGGTGAAAAATTACACACCGC
The DNA here is from genome assembly GCF_000209835.1 of Ruminococcus sp. SR1/5. NCBI lineage: Bacteria > Bacillati > Bacillota > Clostridia > Eubacteriales > Oscillospiraceae > Ruminococcus > Ruminococcus sp. SR1/5. Next base: position 3,148,574 of record NC_021014.1, read on the forward strand.
AAGAATCGTTTCTTCCGGCTTTTCCGTCTTACGAAGAAACGCAACCACATTCTCATCATAGCTGGTAAACTGGATCCACTCAAACCCATCCGAATTACCATCCATTGCATACAACGCCGGATGATTCCTGTAAAGTTCATTCAGATCATGCAGATACGCCCTCATTTCCGGCCCCACATCCCCATCCGGCGCAGTCATCTTCACACCCGGATGAAGCATCAGATAGCCATACGCAGCACGCAGCTGAGCATCCTTCTGCCTTGAAGATCCCGGAAGCTTCTCCTGAAACTCTTTTAACGTACCCACATCTCTCTTCCCCAGAGTCAGTACATAATGCTCACTATATGCATACATCATGGAAAGCGTCAGCTGATCATAATAATTTCGTCTGTCCAAAGGCTCTGCTTCCAGGTAAGAAAGAAGATCCTTTGTCCAGCCACCACTCCATTTATAGTCAAACCCCAGATGATCATTCTCCACACTGTCTGTAAGCTGCGGCCATAAACCATCCTCCTGTGCGATCAGAAGAATCCCCGGATACTGCTTCTTCACAATAGAATTCAGATGCTTCAGAAACTCCATTGCCTGAAGGTTCTCATTGGAACTATAAAGATTAGCCGTCCACTGGCCCGCCTCTCTTCCAAAATCCAGATACAGCATCGCATCTACATCATCCATCCGAAATCCGTCCACATGAAATTCATCCAGCCAGAAAAACGCATTGGAAATAAGGAAATCTTTGACCATAGGACTTCCGTAATTATAAAGCATGGTGCCCCACATCGGATGAACGGCCATAGCCGGATCCTGTACTTCATAAAGAGGAGTTCCGTCAAATTTCTCAAGCCCTGCATCAAACCGCGGAAACTGAGCCGGTGTCCAGTCCAGGATCACGCCAATCCCTGCCTGATGAAGATCCTCTACCAGTGTCCGGAAATCTGCCGCAGTCCCAAAACGGGTAGTCACAGCATAATACACAGACGTAGAATATCCTCCTGAACTTCGGTCAAGATACTCCATCACCGGATGAAATTCTACATGCGTATAACCGGTTTCCTTCAGAAACTCCACCAATTCACCACTGTTTTTCCACTCTGTTACATCCGTTTCATAAATAGAAACCGGAACTTCACGGCTGGCAAACCTTTCACGTTCCTTCATCCACGCTTCATCCTGCCATAAAAACTCCCCCAGCTCTGTTACAACAGAAATCACAGACGGCGCTCCCTGGGTTCCATTTCCGTAAGGATCAGACTTCCGCTGTACATTGCCGCCTTTGATCTTGATCTCATACTGGTAAGAGGCCCCTGCCTGTACACCTGGAACAAAAATCTCAAAAATTCCGGACATTGGCATCCGATGCATCGGAAGACGCCTTCCATCCCACCTGTCAAAATCACCGACCACACTGACACGGATTGCATTGGGTGCCCAGACAGCAAAATATGTTCCTTCTACCTCGCCACAGGTCCCCGGATGCGCTCCCAGCTTCTCATATGCCTTGTAATAGACACCGGCACAAAAAGCTCGTTCCTCCTCTTCCGTGATCTGGCATGGACATTCATACGCATCGTAAAAAGTCTCTTTCCTGCTTCCTCTTATCACACGGAAACGATATTCCGGAATCCTTTTCAGTGGAAGCATTACAGCATAATAACCAGCCTCATCTTCCAGGATCATCGGATAACTCTTTTCCCCTACAACAACCTCTGCAGCATCCGCTCCCGGAAAAAATCCCTGGATCAGAACGCCATCCTCTGTTACCCTTGGCTGCATCACATCACGAGGTGATGCCTCCTCCCCATAAACGATCGCCTCGATCCGGGGCCAATCCATATATTCATACGCTTTATCAGCCATAATCGTCTCCTCCATCATATTTGTTGTTTTATAGACTAAGTTTACCACCATTTTACAGAAAAATAAAGATAACAGTTCTAATCTTCGCAAAAAGCACCACAAGTAACCGGTAACAGAACAGAAAATAATTCGATTTGGTTCTTCCCAAAATCATGTGTAACGATTATAATATGAAGCAGAATATGAAACAAATAACTTATCAGGAGGAATCATCAATGGAAAACAGACAGTATGATGTAACAGCTCTCGGCGAGCTTCTGATCGACTTCACAGAAAACGGTGACAGTTCCCAGGGAAACCCTACTTTCGAGGCAAACCCGGGCGGAGCTCCCTGTAACGTTCTTGCCATGCTGAACCGTCTTGGCAAAAAACTGCATTTATCGGAAAGGTCGGAAACGACATGTTCGGCAAACAGCTGAAGGCTGCCGTAGAAGAATGCGGCATTGATACCAGAAATCTTGTCATGGACGATGAAATTCACACTACCCTTGCTTTTGTACATACTTACCCGGACGGAGACCGTGATTTTTCTTTCTACCGTAATCCAGGTGCAGATATGATGCTGACAAAGGATGAGGTAGATGCCGATCTGATCCGCAATTCCAGGATTTTCCATTTCGGCACGCTTTCTTCCACACATGAGGGTGTCCGTGAAGCAACCCGCTATGCTCTTGACGTGGCAAAAGAAGCCGGATGCATCATCACCTTTGACCCGAACTTACGCCCTCCACTCTGGAAGGATCTGAACGATGCCCGCAAAGAGATCGAATACGGCATGGAACGCTGTGATGTACTGAAGATTTCTGATAATGAAGTGGAATTTCTTTTTGACACAGCAGATTATGACAAGGGTGCTGCCCTTATCGAAGAAAAATATCATATCCCGCTTGTGCTGATCACAATGGGAAAAGACGGAAGCCGCGCTTATTATCGCGGACGGAAGGTCGAGGCTGCTCCTTTCCTTCAGGAAAAAACCATTGAAACCACCGGTGCAGGAGACACCTTCTGTGCAAGCACCCTGAATTATGTGCTGGAACACGGTCTTGAGGATCTCACTGACGAAAATCTCGCAGAGCTGCTTACTTTTGCAAATGCAGCAGCTTCTCTCATCACAACAAAGAAGGGAGCACTCCGCGTAATGCCTGAAAGAGATGAAGTTCTTGACTTCATTGCATCCCGCAAGTAGTGTATGTTTTTCTTTTATTGAATTATTTTTTGTTTATTGGCTTTGAAAAGCTGAGAAAACACCGCAGGGGGAGAAAGCACTCAAAGTTACGAAGCCCGTTTTTCTCCCCCTGCACCCCCTCTTTCCGGGCACGTACCGCGGAAACAGCGCTTCGCGCCTATCCGCCAATTGTTGTGTGTTCTACATATTTTCCCTGTTATATCATATATTTTTATTAATGTCTTATCGTATAAAAATTTACAGCCAATATCATTACGCATATTATATTTGCACATTATATTTGTATTTGATATATTTACATTTAATATATTCGCATTTGATATATTTAC
>NC_021014.1:3151993-3163335 GCF_000209835.1 Ruminococcus sp. SR1/5
ATTTGATCATTTGATATATTTACATTTGATCATTTGATATATTTACATTTGATCATTTGATATATTTACATTTGATCATTTGATATATCTGCATTTGATATATTTCCCCCTCAAATTCACTTCTATATTATTCCAAAAAATCCGCAGATGTGCCCCGCACATCGAGACCTGCCAACGCCCTCCCACCCTCACTCTCAGCTCAACCTTCCACATCCAATACCGTCACATACCTATAACGGCCTCAAGACTTTTTCACTCTCAACAACCCCTTCAGGCCGTTCTCCTCCATCGGCTCAGACTTTCGTTCCCAGCACCGTCGCATACAGACACAAGTCAACAAAACTCCCGTCCTCCACAACCAAGCACTCCTAAAAAAAGCCCGAGGGGTGTGCAGAGGGGCCGCGGCTTTGCGGCCCCTTTGCGGTTTTCCTTTTTTCCTCAAAAAAATACTGTGCGCCATTCGCCAAAAAAAGCAAACGCCACACAGTATTTAAAAAAAGTATTTCTAACCTCTTGTTACTTTACTTAACAACACGCACCCTATACATTCCCTCAATCTCCTTGAGTTCATCCAACGCCTTAGCAGACGCCGCACTCTCAAGATCAATAAGAGTATAAGCAAACTCCCCTTTACTCTTATTCGTCATATCCGCAATATTCAGTCCCTCAGATCCAAGGATCTTGGTAACCTGACTGATCATATTCGGTGTGTTGCTGTGCGCAAGAGAGATTCTTCCAACAGCCACACAGGTACCCATATCACAGTTCGGATAATTAACTGAATTTTTGATATTACCATTCTCAAGGTAATCGCGGATCTCCTTTACAGCCATCTCTGCACAGTTTTCTTCAGATTCCTCTGTAGACGCACCAAGATGAGGAGTTACCAGAATACCCTCGCGTCCTGCAACTGTCTCATTTGCAAAGTCAGTTACATACTTCTTAACCTTGCCACTCTCAACAGCCTCGATCAGCGCATCCTCATCAACAAGAAGATCTCTTGCAAAATTCAGAAGAACTACGCCGTCCTTCATCTTATCGAAAGCTTCTTTGTTGATCATCTTCTTAGTGCTGTCAAGAAGCGGCACATGAATGGTGATATAATCGCACTGGCTGTAGATCTCATCCAGGCTCTTGCTGTGCTTGATGGTTCTGGACAGGTTCCATGCCGCATCAATAGAAAGATATGGGTCATAGCCATATACTTCCATGCCAAGACCGCATGCTGCGTTTGCCACCATGGCTCCAATGGCTCCAAGACCGATGATACCAAGCTTTTTGCCGCTGATCTCGCATCCTGCGAACTGTTTTTTCTGCTTCTCGGCAAGCTTGCCGATGTGCTCTTTATCTTTCTCCTGTGCAACCCACTCGATACCTCCTACGATATCTCTGGATGCAAGGAGCATACCTGCAAGTACCAGCTCTTTTACGCCGTTTGCGTTAGCTCCAGGCGTGTTGAATACAACAACACCCTTCTCTGCATACTCCTTAACCGGAATATTATTGACGCCTGCACCTGCACGTGCAACTGCGCAAACGCTCTTCGGCAGCTCCATGTCGTGCATTTTTGCACTTCTTACAAGGATTGCATCACACTGGTCAGCGGTCTCTGTTTTTTATAATTATCGCCAAAAAGTTTCAGACCTTTTTCAGCGATAGGATTCAGGCAATGATACTGGAACATTATGCATTCTCCTCCTCGAATTTTTTCATGAATGCAACCAGTGCCTCTACGCCGGCCTTTGGCATGGCATTGTAGATGCTGGCACGCATTCCGCCAACAGTACGGTGTCCTTTCAGGTTTACAAGTCCTGCTTCAGTTGCCTCTTTGACAAACTTGGCATCCATTTCCTTGTCACCGGTTACGAACGGTACATTCATAAGAGATCTGTCTTCCGGAACTACAGTTCCTTTGAACAGCTTGCTGGAATCCAGGTAATCATAAAGGATTTTTGCTTTTTCCTCATTGCGCTGTTTCATCACTTCCAGACCGCCCATCTTCTTCAGCCATTTAAATACTTTTCCGCATACATAGATGCAGTAAGCATTCGGCGTATTGTAAAGAGAGCCTGCGTCTGCATGTGTCTTATAAGTAAGCATGGTTGGGGTTCCCGGAAGAACATCCTCTGTGATCAGGTCCTCACGGATGATCACGATAACCATGCCTGCCGGTCCGATGTTCTTCTGAACACCGCCATAGATAATACCATATTTGCTTACATCCACCGGCTCAGACAGGAAGCAGGAGGATACATCTGCTACCAGAGTCTTACCTTTTGTGTTTGGAAGTTTTTTGAATTTTGTGCCGTAAATGGTGTTGTTCTCACAGATGTATACGTAGTCTGCATCCGGGCTGATCGGCAGATCACTGCAGTCCGGGATATAGCTGAAGGTTTTATCTTCAGAAGAGGCGATCTTGTTTGCTTTTCCGTATTTCTGAGCTTCCTGATAAGCTTTTTTTGCCCACTGTCCTGTTACGATATAATCTGCGACCTTGTTTTTCATAAGGTTCATCGGGATCATGGCAAACTGCTGGGATGCTCCTCCCTGAAGGAAAAGTACCTTGTAGTTATCCGGAATGTTCATAAGCTCGCGAAGATCTTTCTCTGCAGTATCAATGATCTCCTGAAAAGCTGCACTTCTGTGGCTCATTTCCATAACAGACATTCCTGTGCCGTTATAATCCATCATCTCATCCGCTACTTCTTTGAGTACTTCCTCTGGAAGCACTGCCGGTCCGGCAGAAAAATTATACACTCTACTCATGTTTCTTCATATCCTCCTCGTCAAATACATCATCAAGGTTCGCACCAGCCGGTACCATCGGGAACACACTCAGATCCTGATCGATCCAGCAATCCAGAACGACAGGTCCCTCTGCTGCCAGTGCCATCTTAAGTGCAGGCTCCACATCCTCCATCTTTGTCACACGAATGGCTTTTGCACCCAGCGCCTCTGATAATTTCACAAAATCAACGGCGTCATCCAGTACTGTGGAAGAATATCTCTTTCCATAGAAAAGCGTCTGCCACTGACGCACCATTCCCAGTACATGATTGTTCATAACAATCTGGATCAGCTGTCTGCCACAGCGTGCAGCTGTTGCCAGCTCATTCATATTCATACGGAAGCATCCGTCACCTGCTATATTTACAACTGTTTTTTCCGGTCTGCCCATCTTCGCGCCAATTGCAGCGCCAAGGCCATAGCCCATGGTTCCAAGTCCGCCGGAAGTAAGAAGAGTTCTCGGCTCTTTGTATTTATAATACTGCGCCGCCCACATCTGATGCTGTCCAACATCTGTGGAGATGATCGCATCACCGTTGGTCAACTCATAAAGCTTCTCTATAATATACGGACCTGTAAGCTGTGTGTGATCATAATTCAGCGGATATTTTGATTTCAATTCCTGGATATGTGCGATCCACTCCGGATGTTCTTTCTTCGGAATTTCCTCCAGAAGGCGTTTCAGCACTTCCTTCACATCACCGATCACACTGGCATCCACTTTGATATTTTTATTGATCTCCGCAGCATCCACATCGATCTGAAGGATTTTTGCATTATGTGCAAAAGTTTTGGTATTTCCTGTTACACGGTCACTGAAGCGTGCACCGAGAACAATAAGAAGATCGCACTCTGTTACGCCAAGATCGGAAGTCTTGGTTCCGTGCATACCTACCATACCTGTATAGAGAGGATCTTCTCCCGGGAAGGTACCCTTGCCCATCAGAGTATCGCAGACAGGAGCCTGGATCCTGCGAGCCAGCTCACGTACTTCCTGGTCAGCACCGGAGATCACACATCCGCCGCCAACAAAAATAAACGGTTTCTCTGCCTCTCTGATCATTTCCAGTGCCTGATCAATATCTTCTTTACGGATACTTTTGATCTCACGGTTAACCGTAGCCGGATGACATGGCTCATATTCATATTTCATTCCTGTGATATCCTTCGGGACATCCACAAGCACCGGGCCGGGTCTTCCGCTTTTTGCAATATAAAATGCTCTTCTTAACGTATCTGCAAGATCTTCGATATTCTTTACGATGAAACTGTATTTTGTTACAGGCATTACGATACCTGCGATATCAACCTCCTGGAAAGAATCTCTTCCCAGGAGTGGTCTTCCTACGTTTGCAGTAATGGCTACCATCGGTACGGAATCCATGTATGCAGTCGCGATCCCTGTTACCAGGTTAGTTGCTCCTGGACCGGAGGTTGCCAGGCAGACACCTACCTTTCCGGTCGCTCTTGCATAACCGTCAGCAGCATGGGATGCACCCTGCTCGTGGGAGGTCAGTACATGTGTGATCTCATCTTTGTATTCATATAAGGCATCGTAAACATTCAGGATCGCGCCGCCCGGATATCCAAATACGGTATCAACGCCCTGTTCCTTCAGACATTCTACGATGATCTCTGCACCTGTAAGCTGCATATCTTTCGTTCCTCCTTATTTTGCTTTCGGTACTTCCAGGATCGCACCACGGTTTCCGGATGTTACCATGGAAGCGTATCTTGCCAGATATCCGGTTGTCACCTTCGGCTCTCTTGGCTGCCATTTTTCTCTTCTAGCCTGCATCTCTTCATCTGAAACCTTGATCTCCAGTTTCAGCTCCGGAATATTGATGCTGATGATATCGCCTTCCTCAACCAGTGCGATCGGGCCGCCTACTGCTGCCTCCGGTGATACGTGTCCGATAGCGGCTCCTCTGGATGCACCACTGAAACGTCCGTCGGTGATCAGGGCTACGGAAGAACCAAGTCCCATTCCCACAATAGCAGATGTAGGATTCAGCATCTCTCGCATTCCAGGACCACCCTTTGGTCCCTCGTAGCGGATAACCACAACATCTCCCTCTACGATCTTACCGCCCTTGATGGCAACAATTGCGTCATCCTCGCTGTCAAATACACGTGCAGGACCTTCATGTACCAGCATCTCCGGTACAACTGCAGAACGTTTTACAACACCACCATCCGGTGCAAGGTTTCCTTTCAGTACTGCAAGTCCGCCTGTCTTTGTATACGGATTGTCGATCGGGCGGATAACATCCGGATTCAGGTTTACACAGTTTTTGATATTCTCACCTACTGTTTTTCCGGTTACTGTCATACACTCTGTATGGAGAAGTCCCAGCTTGTTCAGCTCATTCATGACCGCATAGACACCACCGGCCTCATTAAGATCTTCCATGTAGGTCGGGCCTGCCGGTGCAAGGTGGCAAAGGTTCGGGGTCTTCTCACTGATCTCATTTGCAAAGCTGATATCAAAATCCATTCCGATCTCATGTGCGATAGCCGGAAGATGAAGCATACTGTTTGTGGAGCATCCAAGTGCCATATCTACTGTAAGTGCATTTAAAACTGCCTCTTTTGTCATAATGTCTCTTGGGCGGATGTTCCTTCTGTACATTTCCATTACCTGCATTCCTGCATGCTTTGCAAGACGGATACGTTCAGAGTATACTGCCGGGATGGTACCGTTTCCTTTCAGTCCCATACCGAGAACCTCTGTCAGGCAGTTCATGCTGTTCGCAGTGTACATACCGGAACATGATCCGCAGGTCGGGCAGGTTTTGTTCTCGAATTCTTCCAGATCATCTGCTGTGATGGTTCCTGCTGCATAGGATCCTACTGCCTCAAACATACTGGAAAGACTGGTTTTGTGCCCTTTTACATGGCCGGCAAGCATCGGACCGCCGCTTACGAATACAGTAGGAACGTTGATCCTTGCCGCTGCCATCAGAAGACCAGGTACGTTTTTGTCACAGTTGGGAACCATGACCAGAGCATCAAACTGATGAGCCAGTGCCATGGCCTCTGTGGAATCTGCGATCAGGTCACGTGTTACAAGGGAATATTTCATTCCAACGTGTCCCATTGCGATTCCGTCACATACTGCGATCGCCGGAAATACAACCGGTGTGCCGCCAGCCATTGCAACGCCGAGCTTTACAGCATTTACAATTTTGTCAAGGTTCATATGTCCCGGTACGATCTCGTTATAAGAGCTTACGATTCCTACCAGTGGTTTGTCCATTTCTTCCTTTGTCATTCCAAGGGCATTGAACAGGGAACGATGTGGTGCCTGCTGTGTGCCTTTTCTTACGGTATCACTTTTCATTTTTAAGGTCTCTCCTTTTTATTCTTTACGATAGGATCCGGTATCTGTTTATAGACTTCCTCTTCCAGGTACCGGTTTTTTCTGTTCTGTTTCGTTTTCTTCTCTCTGTCCCGCTTTATTTATGCAATGGCATCTGCGATCAGATCGCCCATCTCTTTGGTTCCGACAAGCTTGCATCCGTCAGACATGATATCTCCTGTTCTGTAACCCTCTGTGAGAACCTTCTGTACTGCTGTTTCCACAGCATCTGCTTCTTTATCAAGATCCAGAGAATATCTCAGCATCATGGCAGCGGAAAGAATGGTTGCGATGGGGTTTGCCTTGTTCTGGCCTGCGATATCCGGTGCAGAACCATGGCTCGGCTCATAGAGACCAAGCTTTGTCTCATTTAAGCTTGCGGAGGAAAGCATTCCGATGGAACCGGTCACCATACTTGCCTCATCAGAGAGGATATCTCCAAACATGTTTTCTGTAAGGATAACATCAAACTGCTTCGGATCACGTACCAGCTGCATTGCACAGTTATCAACCAGCATATGCTCCAGTGTTACATCCGGATAATCCTTTGCCACATCCTCCACTACACTTCTCCAGAGTCTGGAAGAATCAAGAACATTGGCTTTATCTACACTTGTAACCTTATTTCTTCTCTTACGTGCGATCTCAAATGCCTTAATGGCAATACGGCGGATCTCATTCTCATTATAAGAAAGAGTATCTACCGCTGTGCGGACTCCGTTCTCCTCAGTAGTCTTTCTTGCTCCGAAGTAAAGACCTCCTGTAAGCTCTCTTACGATGATCATGTCAAAACCATCTCCGATGATCTCATCACGGAGCGGGCAGGCATCACGAAGCTCATTGTAAAGATACGCCGGACGAAGGTTTGCAAACAGGTTCAGCGCCTTACGGATCGCAAGAAGACCTGCCTCCGGACGTTTGGACGGCTCCAGCTTATACCACGGGGATGTCTTGGCATCACCGCCAATGGAACCCATCAGTACTGCATCAGAAGCTTTTGCCTGGGCAATGGCTTCCTCTGTAAGAGGTACTCCGTGAGCATCAATGGATGCCCCTCCTAAAAGAACCTCTGTGTATGAAAATTTATGACTGTATTTCTCACATACTCTGTCTAAAACTTTTTTGGCCTCGGCAACAATCTCCGGACCGATTCCGTCTCCCGGAATCAGGGCAATCTTGTACTCCATTTTATTCACTCCTCCGATTTCCCCTGTGCTGTAAAATTTTAACGCACTGGTGTGGATAATTGTTATTATCATAACGCACTTTTCGACGGATTTCAACCTATTAAATAGATAAAGTTATTTCCGGAATGCAAAAAATAAACGGCAATTCCCTGTTTCTGCCGCCACAGAGCCATACTTTCGCACACAGAAAAAAGAAAAACTGCCCTACCATTCCGGTACAGCAGTCTTTCTTTTTTATCATATTCTGTTTTTCCTGATGATCTTCTCAGAATTTCCCGCTGGAACCACCGAAGGTATCACCGGAAGATGAGGTATGGGTGCTGGAACCACCGTTACTGTCCTCATTTTTCGGTTTTGCGGATTTTGATACCGTACTGTAGAGGTAAAAATCATTACTTCTGGTCACATTCATACTGCCCTGCCGCACATAAGAAGCCGCCCAATCCTGTTTTCGCACAGTTTTCAGCTTTCTTCTCATATTTCCGGTCACCAGTAATCCTACCACAAGCCCCACAGCAAGAGCGATCAGCAGGTTTATCCCAACCGCAAAAGGCTCATCCGGAAGGTTTTCCACATCGTATGGCTCTGCCTCATCTGCCTGCGTGATAAAATCATCGCATTCCGTGGCAAACTTATGAAACGCTTCGTTATAATCACCGTCACTTAAATAAGGCTTCACCTGATCCATGATGTAGGACTGTCCGGCATCCGTAAACACTTCTATCGCATATCCGTGTGTTGCAATGGCCCAGTTACGGTCTCCCATATCCAACAGGAATAAAATACCGTCACCATTTTCCCCCTGTCCATATCCATGGTCAATAAAATAATCCTCCGCATACGCCTGGGCTGTTTTTCCCTCAAGACTGTTAACGGTAACGACCACAACATCTACCTGATCCCGCTCACTGATCTCATCCAGAGTACTGCTCAGGCTCTCCTGCTGCTCTGCATCCAGAAGGCCCGCCTGGTCATCCAGACGGCTTACGGTGCCTGCCCATACTGGAAAAGCACATGCCAGATACAAAAGGATCGATATCAAAAATACAGATATTCTTTTTTCATGGCATCCACCTCCCTACAAAGCCCAGATCAGATACAGGATAATATAAGTGATCACACTCACGACCCCCGTTGTTCCCAGGAACCATCGTGCAAAAGCGTTCTTGTCTGTAGGCAGATTTCCCACAAATTTCCCTGTCTGACCATTCATGGCAAATATGTAATTATCACCCTTCCACTTCGTCTGCAGGATCCATACGGGATATAACGCATATTTCGTTGTCCCGTTATGAAGCCGGATACTGGTATTCTCCGGTACCACACTGGCGTATCCTCTCACCGTATCCCGGAATGCAGCCTCTGTGCTGCGGCGGATACGCTCATTGGCACGTTCCTCACACTCGCTGGCTGTCACATCATATTTATCTGCAAAATATCCAGCCAGATACGCAGTCTGAAAATCCACCGCTTCTTTGAAATCAAAAGGCTCTATAGACTCCATCAGATCATTTTCCATGCTGGCAGAGCCATCCACCGGTACATGATCAAAACCAAGAGAACCACTTCTGTGTACTGCATAATAGCTAGTCTCCGTATAATCATAATCACTATCGCTCCAGAACCGGGTCTTTGTTGCACGGTAACGGATATCTGCATCTGCGTCTGTGTCATACAGCCAAAACGGAACGTAGATGCCCTTAACCTCGCTGATATGATTCTCTGACTTAAATGCTTTCGGCAGAAGCCTCTTACCGGTAAGATGCTTTTTCAGCCTCTCCTTTGCCGCTTTCTTGTCCAGCTTAAACGGGATCACATAATCCGGCTTCAGTGCACCGGACAGCTGCCCGGTCATTACCACCGGACTTCCGCAAAACGGGCAGGCCGTTGCTGCCGTATTGGCATCTCCCACGATCTCACCGCCGCAGGACTTGCACACATAGGTACGCAGCCCCTCACTCTCCCCGTCCTGCCACTCACTGCCGGCCTCATCCGACCAGCTCATATCCTCAGGCTGCTCTTCCTCCACAGTCTGGGCATATTCCGATAACGTCCCGACATCAAACTCCGTATCACAAAACGGACACTTCATCTTCTGCACAGAACTGTCAAACTCTATGGAGCCACCACAGCACGGACACTTAAACTCCTGCATCTTCGCCATATATTCACCTCACTTCATCATTCTGTATCCAACAACCGGCAGGAGTTACCCTGCATTTTGCTCCTGACCATCTCTCTTTCTGATCTATACTGCATCCTCCGGTCCGAACGGATCACCGCACTCCGGGCAGAATTTCGGTGGATTCTCCGGATCTGCCGGTTCCCATCCGCACCTGCTGCAGCGATACTGCATCTTCTTCTCCGGTTTCTTCGCTCCACAGTTCATACAGAACTTGCCTTTATTCACCGTACCGCAGGAACAGGTCCAGCTGTCCTCCACCGGACGCGATGCACCACACTCCGGACAGAATTTCCCTGAAGAAACCGCACCACAACTGCAGGTCCAGGAACCAGCCGCAGCCCCTGCTCCGTTCCCTGCCGGCGAAACCGGCTGCGCTGCCTGCTGCTGTACACTCTGCTGCTGCGCCTGCTGCTTCTGGCCCATCTCAAACAACTGCTGAGCATTCAGACCACCTGCATTAGCAGCCATACCCATGCCCATAAAACCAGTCATAGCCCCTGCTGAATTAGAAGCCGCAGCCTTCATAGCATCCGCCTGGGCCCCGGTCAGAGTAGCCGCAGCCATAGCAGGATCACGCATCATAGCCGTACGCTGAGCCTGCTTGATCATCTCGGCATCCTCATCCGGCAATGTCACAGAACCAAGTGCCACACTGACCACCTTAAGCCCACGAAGCTCCTCCCACTTGGCAGAAAGCACCTCATTCATGGCATTCTCCAGCTCCGTATTATGAGTCACGATCTGATTCGGACGCAACTCCAGCTCCGAAAGCCTTCCGAAAGCAGGCTGCAGCGCACTGATAAACTCCGCCTTCAGCTGTCCGTCCAGCTCCTCTCTGGTATACTCCCGCTCCACATTTCCACACACATTCGTATAAAAAAGAAGGGGATCCGCGATCCTATAGGAATAAACACCATGACATCTCACAGCCACATCCACATCCAGCCCGATCCTGGAATCCACAACCCGGAACGGGATCGGATTAGCAGTACCAAACTTGTTATCCACAAGCTCCTTGGTATTAAAATAATACACCCTCTGATCCTTACCCGTATCACCGCCAAAAGCAAACCTCTTCCCGATCGTATCAAAGGTCTTCCTGATTCCGTCACCCAGACTACCTGAAAAAATACTCGGCTCCGTAGAAGCATCATACGTATACTCTCCCGGATCCGCACAAACCTCAACAACCTTTCCCTGCTCCACGATCATCATACACTGACCATCCGCCACAGCGATCCCGCTGCCGCTGGAAATAATATTATCACTCCCATGCTTATTGGAAGACCTGGAAGAAGACCTCTTCGTCCCCTTCACAACCATCACTTCTTTATCCATAGCCTCACAGTAAAAAAACTCCTTCCACTGATCCGCCAACGTACCACCCGCTGCACCCACAGCCGCTCTGATAAGACCCATAAATCCAACCCCTTTCTGAAAATTCATTCTTATTTACAATTTTACGATATTCCAAAGCTATCGTCACTCTCATTTCTGATAGTAACATCATTATTACACGAATTTTACCAAAAATCCACTTATTTCTATACAATATTACAATTGTCATATTCCCATCACATCCACAATTGTAGGCATATCCACACAGTCCATCCGCGCTGGCATCAAAGGCTATTCTCCCATCACATCCGCAATTCTAGGCACATCCGCAATCCAGGCTGACAGCGCAGCGCCTCAGCCGTCCCCCCAATCAAACACAAACTCAGCCATTGCAGTCGTCCAGCGCAGCGCTGACGACCCACAACCAACCGTCAAACGACACTATTTCTCACTGGAAGCACCAGCCGGGGAAGGGGATGCTGGA
>NC_021014.1:3163506-3337543 GCF_000209835.1 Ruminococcus sp. SR1/5
CCAGCATCCCCTTCCCCGGCGTCCGTTCATCCACACAAAAAAAGACACCACGTCACAAAAAACGCAGTGCCTCTCTCATATTCAAGTTATTGCGAAAAAAGCATCAAGCAGAAGCCTGATCAGCCTTCTCAACCTCAGCAATCGCCTGCTTCCTCATAGGAATACGGCAATTCTTATTATTACCAAACTCAACAATAACATCTTCCTCAGTCATATCAATAACAACACCATAAAAACCACTGGTAGTAACAACACTGTCACCAACCTCCATGCTGTTCAACATAGTCTGAGTTCTCTTCTGCTCCTTCTTCTGCGGACGGATCATCATAAAATACATAATTCCAAACAGAACTACGATCCAGACAATACCAAGACCCGCGCTAAGTCCGCCAGCTGCCGCTGTAGATGATGCGATCATTTCAAATTCCTCCTGCTAAAAACAAATAATCTGCGGTACCCCCGCCGTTACTGACCTCTAAAAGTGTCACTTCGTACTATCATACACAAAAACCAAAAAACCTTCAAGAGTTTTCTTATAAAATCAAAGTAATTTACACAAATTTTATAAATAAAACTTACCGGTTCCCGTTGATCCTGCCTTCCTCAAAGCCTTCCAGACGCATCTTCTTATAAGCCGCAAAATTCCCTGCATCCAGCGCATCCCTGATCTCTTCCATCATATGATTATAGAAATACAGATTATGCAGAACGCAAAGCCTCATGCCAAGCATCTCCTTCGCCTTCAGAAGATGACGGATATACGCTCTGCTGTAATGACGGCAGGTCGGGCACTGGCACTCCTCATCGATCGGTTTGGAATCCAGCTCATACTTTGCATTAAAAAGATTCATCTTGCCATGGTTGGTATACACGTGACCATGACGGCCGTTACGGCTGGGATATACACAGTCAAAAAAGTCAATACCACGCTCAACCCCCTCCAGGATATTGGCCGGGGTACCAACCCCCATAAGATACGTCGGCTTGTTCTGCGGCAAATGCGGAACTACCTCATCCAGGATCCGGTACATCTCCTCATGACTTTCACCAACTGCAAGGCCGCCCACTGCATAGCCGTCCAGATCCATCTCCGCGATAGCCTGGGCATGCTCAATACGGATATCTTCATAAACAGCCCCCTGGTTAATGCCAAAAAGAAGCTGGTTCTTGTTAATGGTATCCGGCAGACTGTTCAGACGAGCCATCTCATCCTTGCATCTTTTAAGCCAGCGTGTTGTACGCGCTACCGATTTCTGTACATAATCCCTGTCTGCCACACTGCTTGGGCACTCATCAAAAGCCATTGCAATGGTAGAAGCCAGATTTGACTGGATCTGCATGCTCTGCTCCGGTCCCATAAAAATCTTATGACCATCGATATGAGAGTTAAAATACACGCCCTCTTCCTTGATCTTACGAAGCTTCGCCAGCGAAAACACCTGGAATCCGCCGGAATCGGTAAGGATCGGTCTGTCCCAGTTCATAAATTCATGAAGACCTCCCAGCTGTTTTACCACCTTGTCGCCAGGGCGCACATGAAGATGATAGGTATTGGACAGCTCTACCTGTGTACCGATCTCATGAAGATCCACAGTGGAAACTGCACCTTTAATTGCTGCAATTGTTCCTACATTCATAAAAACAGGAGTCTGGATCGTTCCGTGGACCGTCTTAAACTCGCCCCTTTTCGCTCTTCCTTCTGTTGTGATCAGTTTATATTCTGCCATTTCATTTCCCTTCTAAAAACATTTTAAAGTTGTCTCTGCCCAGCATCTGCGTCGCAGATACAGCCATAACCAACTGCGATGCAAATATCTTTCAAAACTTTTAGTCAATATCATAACACATTTTTTCTTTACGGCTACTGATTGTTAAACTTTTACATTGCCATTTTTTAAACGATATCGTATAATATAGAATATTCGCTTAAAAATCCTTTATAATAAGAAGAAACAACTCCCATCTGACAGAAATGTCAGAGTCGGGCAACCCCTGTATAGATACAACGAGGAGGAAATCAATTTTTTATGAAGAAACACACACTTGGAATTGACATTGGTTCCACCACTGTTAAGATTGCGATCTTAGACGAAAACGATACGCTTGTCTTCTCCGACTATGAGAGACATTTTGCAAATATCCAGGAAACCCTTGCAGATCTTCTTCAGAAAGCTGAGGATCAGCTTGGTGAACTGACACTCTGTCCGGTCATTACAGGTTCCGGCGGACTGACACTTGCCAATCATCTGGAAGTACCTTTTGTACAGGAGGTTATCGCCGTATCCACTTCCCTGCAGAAGCTGGCACCAAAGACGGATGTTGCTATCGAGCTTGGAGGCGAGGATGCCAAGATCATCTATTTCGAAAACGGAAATGTAGAGCAGCGTATGAATGGCATCTGTGCCGGCGGTACCGGTTCCTTCATTGACCAGATGGCATCTCTGCTCCAGACCGATGCACCAGGTCTTAATGAATACGCCAAACATTACAAGGCACTTTATCCCATTGCGGCACGCTGCGGTGTTTTCGCAAAAACAGATATCCAGCCACTGATCAACGACGGAGCAACCAAGGAAGACCTTTCTGCCTCCATTTTCCAGGCAGTTGTCAACCAGACCATTTCTGGTCTTGCCTGCGGTAAACCGATCCGCGGACACGTTGCCTTCCTTGGCGGGCCTCTTCACTTCCTTTCTGAGCTGAAGACTGCTTTTATCCGAACCCTGAAGCTGGATGATGAACATATTATCGCACCAGACAACTCTCATCTGTTCGCAGCCATCGGCTCCGCCCTGAATGCAAAGCAGGATGTTACCGTTTCCCTGACTGAACTGAAGGAACGCATGCGGACCACCATCAAGCTGGATTTTGAGGTAGAACGTATGGAGCCGCTTTTTGCCACAGAGGACGACTACCAGGCTTTCCATGACCGTCAGAGTGCCTACAGGGTAAAAACCGGAGATCTTTCCACCTATAAGGGAAAATGCTTCCTGGGGATCGACGCCGGCTCTACCACAACAAAAACCGCGCTGGTAAGCGAAGACGGAACTCTTCTTTATTCCTTCTACAGCAGTAACAACGGAAACCCGCTGAAAACCACCATCAACTCCATCAAGGAGATTTACAGCCTTCTTCCGGAAGATGCAGAAATTGCTTTTTCCTGCTCCACCGGTTACGGCGAAGCCCTGATCAAAGCGGCACTTCTTCTTGACGAAGGTGAAGTCGAAACCGTTTCCCATTATTACGCAGCTGCTTTCTTTGATCCTGAAGTAGACTGCATCCTGGATATCGGCGGTCAGGATATGAAATGTATCAAGATCCGTAACCAGACTGTTGACAGTGTACAGCTCAACGAAGCATGTTCCTCAGGCTGCGGTTCCTTTATCGAAACCTTTGCAAAATCTCTGAACTACACAGTACAGGACTTTGCAAAAGCAGCTCTTTTTGCAAAACATCCCATTGATCTTGGAACACGCTGTACTGTATTTATGAATTCCAAAGTTAAGCAGGCCCAGAAGGAAGGCGCTGAGGTTTCCGATATCTCCGCTGGTCTTGCCTACTCCGTTATCAAAAACGCCCTCTACAAGGTTATCAAGGTTTCCGATGCTTCCGAGCTTGGCAAACATATCGTTGTACAGGGTGGTACCTTCTATAATGACGCAGTTCTCCGCAGCTTTGAGAAGATTGCCAACTGCCAGGCCATCCGCCCGGATATCGCCGGGATCATGGGTGCTTTCGGTGCTGCTCTGATCGCAAGGGAGCGCTATCAGGAGGGTGAAAAAACTTCCATGCTTTCCATCGATCAGATCAACAGCCTCCAGTACACCACCTCCATGGCAAACTGCCGCGGATGTACCAACAACTGCCGTCTGACCATCAACAAATTCTCCGGCGGCCGTAAATACATCAGCGGAAACCGCTGTGAGCGCGGACTTGGAAAAGAAAAGAACAAGGATCATATCCCGAACCTTTTCGATTACAAATATAAGAGGCTCTTTTCCTATGAACCACTTTCCGCAGATAAGGCTACCCGTGGACAGGTTGGTATCCCACGTGTTCTGAACATGTTTGAAAATTACCCGTTCTGGTATACCTTCTTTACAGAGCTGAAATACCAGGTGGTACTTTCTCCTACTTCCACACGTAAGATCTACGAGCTGGGTATCGAATCCATCCCAAGTGAATCCGAATGCTACCCGGCCAAGCTTGCTCACGGACATGTCACATGGCTGATCCGTAACGGTGTGAAATTTATCTTCTACCCATGCATCCCTTACGAACGCAACGAGTTCCCGGATGCGGTCAACCATTATAACTGCCCGATCGTTACTTCCTATGCGGAAAATATCAAAAACAATGTGGACGAGCTCAGTGATCCCTCCATCACCTTCCGCAACCCGTTCCTGGCATTTACTTCCGAGGATATCCTGACAAACCGCCTTGTGGAAGAATTCCAGGATATTCCTGCTGCCGAGGTCAAAGCTGCTGCCCACAAGGCCTGGGAAGAACTTGCAGCCGTACATACGGATATCCAGAAAAAGGGTGAGGAAACCCTACAGTACCTGAAAGAAACCGGCCGCCGCGGAATCGTTCTTGCAGGCCGTCCATACCATATTGATCCGGAAATCCACCACGGTATCCCGGATATGATCAACAGCTACGGAATCGCCGTATTTACCGAAGACTCCGTTGCACACCTTGGACATCTGGAGCGTCCCATCCGTGTCAACGACCAGTGGATGTATCACTCCCGTCTCTACTCTGCCGCAAATTTTGTAAAAACAAGAGAGGATCTGGATCTGATCCAGCTGAATTCCTTCGGATGCGGACTTGATGCCGTTACCACCGATGAGGTTTATGAGATTCTGGATGGAAGTGACAAGATCTACACCTGCCTGAAGATCGATGAGGTCAACAACCTGGGTGCGGCAAGGATCCGTATCCGTTCCCTGATCGCTGCTATCCGTGCAAAACAGGCACAGAATAAAAAAAGGGACATCAAGCCGGCTTCCATTGAGAAGATATCCTTTACCAAGCAGATGCGTAAGGAGTACACCATTCTCTGCCCGCAGATGTCTCCATTCCACTTCGGAATCTTTGAGGCTGCTTTTAAAGCATCCGGCTATAACCTGGAAGTCCTCCCCAACGACAACAAGCATGCTGTTGATGTGGGCCTTAAATATGTAAACAACGATGCCTGCTATCCGTCCCTGATGGTTGTGGGACAGATCATGGATGCTCTTCTTTCCGGCAAATATGACCTGAACAAAACTGCAGTCATCATGTCTCAGACAGGCGGCGGCTGCCGTGCCTCCAACTATATCGCATTCATCCGCCGTGCTCTGAAAAAAGCCGGCATGGAACAGATTCCGGTTATCTCCCTCAACTTAAGCGGACTGGAGAGCAACCCTGGCTTTAAGCTGACACTGCCGCTGATCAAGCGTATCGTTTACGGTGCCGTATTCGGTGATATCCTGATGAAATGCGTATATCGCATGCGTCCTTACGAGCTGGAAAAGGGTATCGTAAACCGTAAGCACAAGATCTGGGAGCAGCGCGTCATTGCCTTCGTAACAGGCAGCAGCGTCAGCCATGGTACCTTCAAAAAAATGTGCCGTGAGATGGTCCATGATTTTGATACGATCCCGATCTCTGATGAGAAAAAGCCTCGCGTTGGTATCGTAGGTGAGATCCTTGTCAAGTTCCTGCCTGCTGCCAACAACCACCTGGCAGATCTTCTGGAGGCAGAAGGGGCAGAACCGGTTGTTCCGGATCTTATCGACTTTATCTGCTACTGCTTCTACAACCAGAATTTCAAGGTTGAAAAGCTTGGATTCAAGAAATCCAAGGCAACCATCGCAAATCTTGGTCTCAGAGCCATCGACTGGCTGAGAAAAACAGCAAATGAGGCCCTGGAGCAGAGCCGCCACTTTACACCGGCCGCAGATATCCGTGATCTTGCAAAAATGGCTGCGCCCATCGTTTCTGCCGGAAATCAGACCGGTGAAGGATGGTTCCTGACCGGAGAGATGATGGAACTCATCCACGGCGGTGTCCCGAACATCGTCTGCATCCAGCCTTTTGGATGCCTGCCGAACCACATCGTAGGAAAAGGTGTCATCAAGGAAGTTCGCCGTGAGCATCCGGAAGCCAACATTGTTGCCATCGACTACGATCCAGGTGCCAGCGAAGTAAATCAGCTGAACAGGATCAAGCTTATGCTTTCCACAGCACAGAAGAATCTGCATAAAGACGATAAAAAAGACGCATAACAAGAAATGCAGGTTACAAACATCTTTTTCCCCAAAAACAAATTCAAAGCTGCACAGCCGCAGGATCCCTGCCGGCTGTGCAGCTCTTTTTATTTCAGATATGATTCCTGTCAGACAGATTTTTTCTCTGATCCATCACTCTTCACAGGAGGCTTTGCACGGAGCATCAAAGCTCGGGTTAAAGGCATAGAAATTCTTGGCATCCAGCTGCTCCTGCACGGATCTCAGTGCTTCACCGAAACGCTGGAAATGGACTACCTCTCTTGCCCGAAGGAAACGGATGGGATCTGCAACCTCCGGGATATTTTTCACCACCCGGAGGATATTATCGTAGGTGGAGCGTGCCTTCTGTTCTGCTGCCAGATCTTCAAACAGATCCGTGATCGGATCACCCTTACTCTGAAATTCGCAGGCATTAAATGGCACTCCACCTGCAGCCTGCGGCCAGATTCCCACCGTGTGGTCAATATAATACGGCCCAAGTCCGCTGTTCTCGATTTCTTCCATAGAAAGATCCTTTGTCAGCTGATGGACAATGGTAGACACGATTTCCAAATGTGCCAATTCTTCTGTTCCCACATCATTGAGCACTGCCGCGACCATCCGGTTCGGTGCGGTAAAACGCTGGGAAAGATACCGCATGGAAGCTCCTATTTCTCCGTCCGGCCCACCATACTGGCTGGATATAAACTGTGCCAGCTTTGCGTTAGGCGTCTTGATATTTACAGGATACTGGAGTCTTTTTTCATAATTCCACATACCTTATCTGCACCCTCCTTCCTGTTCCCATGGAAACGGCTGTTCCATCCACTGCCATGACTTAAGATTGCTGTCGTTTCCGGTATCAATGGTCAGCGGTCCATAAAATTTTGCATATTTTTCCAGAAGCTCATTTCTTCTTGCTGAAAGCTCACTGTAATATTCAAGAGCTCTTTTTTCTTTTGGATGCGTATCCAGAAAAAGGAGAAGATCGTCAATGGCAAAGCTTACCTGGTCAATAAACTGCAGCAGTTCTTTTTTGGAAGTACAATTTCCATACATCATCGACTTCCTCCTCTCCTGCCGCAGAACGGCTTGCAAAGCTCAGGGAAAATAGTTCCGACCTGAAGAGCTTTTTTCAGCTCAAAGGTAGGCGCAAATTCCTGGTATGGCACATACGCCATTGCAGGAACCTGTTTTGCCATATCAGAAAATGATCGATCCGTCCGGCCTGCCATCCCGCTATTCATCCCACAGGTATACTGATATGGCCGGCAGCCCGAACGATTCATCTGAAATCGGTCCATAATCGAAATCCTTTCATTCATGATCACGCTATATTTTATGACCGTTTTTTAAACTTGTGAAAACAGGAATGTTCACTTTCCTTCATATATATCTATCTTTCTGCCATTTTTTTCTATATATACAGGAAAATATTACTGTTTAAAAATCAGATATACAGTGCTATAATATCCTTGCCTATCTTTACACGGATGGGCGCTTTTACTTATGATTTGTAGCCCTGACCGGCTATTGAAGGAGGAAATTATGCAGGTAATTATTGTAGGCTGCGGAAAAGTCGGTAGAAATCTTGCAGAGCAGCTTCAGGCAGAGGATATTGATATCACTCTTGTCGACGTTATTGCCGACAAGATCAATGATCTCTGCGAAAATATCGACGCTATGGGAATCGTCGGTAATGGTGCCAGCATCAATACTTTAATGGAGGCAGGTGTTGATACTGCAGATATTCTGATCGCAGTTACCGCTTCTGACGAGTTGAACCTTCTCTGCTGTCTGATCGCGCAGAAGGCCAACCACTGTCAGACCATCGCCCGCGTCCGTAACCCCATTTATGAAAAAGAAATCGGATTCATCAAAGAACGTCTTGGTGTTACCATGATCATTAACCCGGAGTTTGCCGCTGCCCAGGAAATTTCACGGCTTCTCCGTTTTCCATCTGCGATCAAGATTGACACCTTTGCACGTGGTCGTGTAGAACTTCTCAAGTTTAAAGTTCTCCCGGAATTCAAGCTGGACGGAATGAGCGTTTCCCAGATCTCAGATGCTTTCCGAAGTGATATTCTGGTCTGCGCGATCGAGAGCCGTGACAATGTATCCATTCCTGGTGGTGATCACATTATACACGACGGAGATATGGTTTC
The DNA here is from genome assembly GCF_000209835.1 of Ruminococcus sp. SR1/5. NCBI lineage: Bacteria > Bacillati > Bacillota > Clostridia > Eubacteriales > Oscillospiraceae > Ruminococcus > Ruminococcus sp. SR1/5. Next base: position 3,171,923 of record NC_021014.1, read on the forward strand.
CATTCTGGCCTCTCCGCTTAATGCAGCGGCATTTTTCCGTAAGATCGGTCTCAAGACCAATCAGGTCAAAAACTGTATCATCGTAGGTGGCGGAACCATTTCCTATTATCTTGCCCATGCACTTCTGGGTATGAAGATCAGTGTCAAGATCATCGAGCAGAACAAAAACCGCTGTGAGCACTTAAGCGAACTGCTTCCAGATGCGACTATCATCAATGGTGACGGAACGAACCGTTCTCTTCTGCTAGAAGAAGGACTTTCCGAGTCCGAATCCTTTGTCACTCTGACAAATCTGGATGAGGAGAATGTATTTCTTGCTCTCTTTGCCAAAAGCATCTCCGATGCCAAGCTGGTTGCCAAGGTCAACCGTCTGGAATTTGATGATGTCATCGACTCCCTGGATATCGGAAGTGTCATCTACCCGAAAAATATCACTGCTGATTATATCCTGCAGTATGTCCGTGCCACTCAGAACAGCATCGGCAGCAATGTAGAAACCCTTTATCATATTCTGGATGGCAATGCAGAAGCACTGGAATTTGCGATCCGTGAGGAATCTGCCGTAACTTATATCCCTCTTGCAGAGCTGAATCTCCGCAAGAATCTTCTGGTGGGATGCCTGAACCGCAACGGCCGCATCCGCATTCCCCGTGGTCAGGATATGATCCAGGTGGGAGATACCGTGATCATCGTAACCACTCACAAGGGGCTTCGCGACATCACAGATATACTTGAAAAATAGAGGTACTGCCAAATGAATTATTCGATTATTATTTATATCCTGGGATGGATCATGAATGTGGAGGCTGTCTGTATGCTGGTTCCCGGCATCACTGCCCTTATCTACCGCGAAAAATCCGGTATTGCCTTCCTGATCACGATTCTGGCATGTCTGGCCATCGGTGTTCCACTGGTCAGCCGCAAACCGTCCAAGAAAGCGTTTTACGCCCGTGAAGGCCTTGTGACTACTGCTTTAAGCTGGATCGTCCTCAGTATTGTCGGTGCTGTGCCGTTTGTGCTCAGCGGGGCTATCCCGAATCCCATTGATGCTTTTTTGAGATTGTTTCCGGTTTCACTACAACCGGTTCCAGTATTCTCTCCGATCCATCACAGATGCCTTACAGCATCAATATCTGGAGATGCTTTTCCCACTGGATCGGTGGTATGGGTGTTCTGGTATTTATCCTGACACTGCTTCCGCTTGCAGGTGGCTATCATATGAACCTTATGAAGGCAGAAAGCCCCGGTCCTTCCGTAGGAAAGCTTCTTCCAAAAGTCCAGTCAACTGCCAAGATCCTGTACAAGATCTACATTGCACTCACTGTTGCACTGATCATCCTCCTGCTTCTTGGGGGGATGCCTCTTTACGACAGTCTCTGTGCAGCATTTGGAACTGCCGGAACCGGTGGGTTCGGAATCAAATCCGACAGTATGGGAAGCTACAGCTTATATATTCAGATCGTCATCACCATCTTTATGATCCTGTTTGGCGTAAACTTCAATGTCTATTTTCTTCTTCTCACCAGGAAGTTTTCTCAAGCATTGAAATCTGAAGAGGTCCGCTGCTACTTCTTTGTGATCATCGCTTCTGCCCTGATGATCACATTCAATGTCCGACATCTGTTTGACAATGTGTGGGAAGCACTTCAACAGGCATTTTTCCAGGTTGGTTCTATTATCACCACCACCGGTTATGCCACTACGGATTTTAACCAGTGGCCTGCGGTATCCAGAACGATCCTGGTACTGCTTACCTTCTGTGGTGCCTGTGCCGGCAGTACAGGCGGCGGAATCAAGATTTCCCGTCTTCTGCTTCTTGCAAAATCCGTCCGCAAGGAACTGCATCTTTATCTGCATCCCAATGCAGTAAAAAAGATCAAAATGGACGGAAAAGCGGTGTCTCACGAAGTTATGCGTGCCACCAATATTTATATGATCGTTTATCTGATGATCGTGGCTACATCTATCTTTATCATCAGTTTTGATGAATTTGATCTTGTAACAAATTTCACAGCCGTAGTCACCACTTTAAACAATGTGGGTCCCGGTCTTTCCCTGATCGGTCCTACCGGAAACTTCGGGATCTTTTCTCCGCTGTCCAAGCTGGTCCTTTCTTTCGATATGCTGGCCGGCCGACTGGAGCTATTTCCGATCCTGATCCTTTTCCTTCGTGAAACCTGGAAGAAATTCTGATAAATATTCGTCATATTTTGCTATGTTTGTGGCATAAATTGTTCTTTTCACATTTATTTCAAATGTTAGACACACTTTCTTCACATTTTTACTGTATATTATAAACCATAGAAGGTGATGAACTTTCTATAATATTTTTCTTTTTCATACGCGCCGGTACGAAAGTACCGGCCTCCTTCCATTTATGGAGTATTTTTTTCCACTCCCTCATAATCGAAATCCGGAATAAAGCTTTCTGAAGCAGTTTCTCCTTCCTGTATAAATCCATTCTGAATCCCCATATCCACAGCAGCATCCAGAACTTTTTCATACTCTCTTTTTGTAACTTTCCGGTTTAATTCCTTAAATTCCACAAATTTTCTCACCGGCGTATACTGATTCATAATACTGATATAAATATCTTCCCCATAGGTTTCATGAAGATACCTCAGAGCCTTTATGGAATTTCCTGTATGTCCCGGCAGGATCAGATGACGGACAATAGTTCCTTTCCGGATGTATCCATCCTCTCCAAACTCACATTTCCCGGTCTGACGCACCATCTCTCCAATTGCAGCCTTTGCAGCCTGCACATAATCCGGCGCATAAGAAAATTTCTGTGCAAGCTCCGGATCCAGATATTTCAGATCCGGAAGATAAATGTCCACATATCCTTCCAGAAGCTTCAGGGTTTCTGTTTTTTCATACCCGCTGGAATTATACACCACCGGAATATCCAGACCATTCCTTCGGGCCATATCCAGTGCCTCTATGATCTGTGGTACATAGTGTGCACCTGTTACCAGATTGATGTTTGCAGCTCCTTTTTCCTTCAGTTCCAGAAAAATCTCTCCAAGCCGTTCCACACTTACAGCCCGTCCCCTGCTCCCGATGGCAATATCATGATTCTGGCAGAAACAGCAGCGCAGCCCGCACCCGGAAAAGAACACTGCCCCGGAGCCTTTTGTTCCGGAGATACAGGGTTCCTCCCACATATGAAGTGCAGCCCTTGCCAGATAAATTCTCTCATCCATGCCACAGAAGCCTTTTTTCCCTGCACTCCGGTCTGCCAGGCATTCTCTTGGACAAAGAGCACAAGCTGACATAATTTCTTCCGTACAGTGCGCGCTCCCTGCCATACTGCTGATTTTATTTTCATTCTCCACTTTCACTTTTCTCCTGATCTTTCTTCCAATATCGTTATTTTCTGTTATCTAGTACTAGTTTAGCACATCACGTCTGCTGCCAACAAGGCTTTCTCTGTTTACACTATATACTTAATATAGTACAATGGATTTCATGGAATCTTAAGAATTTACCCCTTTCGTCTTAATTTCCGGCTGCTATTCTAATAACATCAGGGAGGTACAAAAAAGTGGCTAACATACTTGTTTGCGATGACGACAAAGACATCGTGGAAGCTATCGAAATCTATCTTACGCAGGAAGGCTATCACATTCTGAAAGCCTATGACGGACAGGAAGCACTGGATATCCTGAACAACGAAACTGTAGATCTGCTGATCATCGATGTGATGATGCCCCGTCTCGACGGGATCCGGGCAACGGTCAAGATCCGGGAATGCAATCCTCTGCCCATCATCATCCTGTCCGCAAAATCTGAAGACACGGACAAAATCCTTGGCCTTAACATCGGTGCAGATGACTATATCACCAAACCTTTCAATCCTCTGGAGCTGATCGCCAGGGTAAAATCCCAGCTGCGCCGGTACACACAGCTTGGCTCCGCTGCACCGGTAGCATCAGAACACATCTACTCAACCGGAGGTCTTACGGTAAACGATGACAAAAAGAGGTGCTGGTAGATGGAGAAGCGGTACGGATGACGCCCATCGAATATAATATCCTGCTTCTTCTCATGAAAAATCCCGGACGTGTTTTTTCCACCACACAGATCTACGAGAGCATCTGGAACGAAGATGCTCTGGCCGCGGATAACACGGTAGCCGTCCACGTCCGTCACATTCGCGAAAAGATTGAGATCAACCCCAGGGATCCCCGCTATCTGAAAGTTGTCTGGGGCCTGGGTTATAAAATCGAAAAACTGAGCCGGTGAGCCAGCCGGCCATGAAGTATCTGTACTTCAGAAAGGGGTATTATGAATAAAAATAAACATACGGAAAAAACCGTTCATTTATGCGCATTCCTGCTCTTGTCCTTGCCCTTATCCTGCCTCTGATCATGGTCTTTTCAGCGGCACTGGTGATCCAGGCAGGTATCCGGATGGACTCTGCAGAAGATCTTAAAACAAAGGATTATTTCCAGACCTCTGCTTTTGCTGACAGCTTTTACTCAAAAGCTTCCACAATCCTGTCCGGAATCTCAGCCAGAGAAATCCTGGATAAAACAAACGAAGATGCATACATTGATCTCGGAGAGCTTTATAACGGAGATTCTCTCTCCTTCAAAAACACCTCCGGACTAGCCTATTCCTTCAATGATCTTAAGGAATGGAGCTCACAGAGTATCCATTCCAATGATGACTGGATCGTCCTGGGCCTTACCACCCCGGAGGGTGAAACAAAATATATGTACTATTCCGATTTCAAAAAAGCTCTGGAAGACGGAACCCTGCAGCTAAATGCCAACTCCGGTGCCCTGAAACACGAGGGAATTTCCCAGAAAGACTGGACTGAGAGGATTCTTTCCGCTCTGAGCGCCGAATATGCAGACGGCGGCATCCAGTCACAGGAACCTTTGAAAAACATCACAGACAAAAACGGAAACGTGGTTTACACAGATGTGGCAGATATGCTCACTCCGATCCTTGATATCCCCTGTGCACCGGAAGGTTACGACAGCCTCCTGGATTACATGAATTCCACCTCATCCAAAACCAGGAATTTCAAGGGGAACCTGAACGATGCCTTTGAGCAGCTGGATAATGCCCGGGATCTTTTTTCCAGCTGGACAGAAGCTGCTCAGACACTGGATGAGTACAGCAGTGATAATTCCAATATCCATTATGCCTATACGGATAACACCTCACAGAAAATCTTCACAAATACAGATGCAGCCTATACTTCCGACCTGACTGATATTTCCGGTTTTTCAGCCAAAAAGCCTTACGTGTTCCTAAGTGTCAACGAAGCTGCCACAGATGAGAAAAATGCCCGGAATGGTCTTATGAATCTGAATCTTTCTGCTGCTGCAAACCCTTCTGTAGGAAACTGGATCGATCTCCTTCGAAATTCCACATACGATGAAAACTGCAGTTTTCTTGCCTGGATCGATGATACCAGCCTTCCTGTACAGGATTCCATTAAAACTGACAGACAGCATTTCCTGACTTACCGTACTTTATTTATCCCAGCTGCTGTGATCACCATGATCAGTTTTCTGCTCTTTATCATAGATTTTATCTGGCTTACTGTCCACACCGGAAGAAGAAATTCCGATAGCGGTAATACAGACACGGCTCAGCCAGAACTGAACTTTTTTGACAGGATCTATACGGAAGTAGCAGCCGGACTCGTATGTATCCCGGCACTTGGTGTATTGACCGCAGGACTGAGCATGCAAGCTTCCACCTATAACCTTGTCTCCTCCCTGATCATCCTGGGTATCACGATTTTCCTGATCACGTGCCTGTTCTGGATCGGCTATTTAAGCCTGATCCGCAGGATCAAAGCTCGCACCCTGTGGAAAAACAGCCTGCTTCGCAAATGCCTGAAGCTTCCCCGTCTGTGTCTTTGTAAAGCCGGTAAGCTGATCGATTTTTTCTCCAGGAATACCATCAGCAGAATCCGCATGGTAGTGGGACTTGGCGTATTTCTGTTCCTTGAATTTTTCTTCAGTGCCCTGCTCGCGGCATCTGATGGATGGTTCCTGATGTTTTTGCTTCTATTCCTTCTGGATCTGGGTGCGCTTTTCTGCGTCTACAAAATTGCTCTTGGACGGGAACTCCTCCTTGATGGCCTGAAACGGATCACCGATGGAGAGCTCACTTACAAGATCCCGGAAAAGGAACTCCGTGGTGATCAGAAAGCAATGGCACAGTATATCAACCGCATTGGTGACGGGCTGGACGCTGCCGTGGAAAAAAGCCTCAAAGATGAGCGTATGAAAACCGAATTGATCACCAATGTCTCCCATGATCTGAAAACGCCACTGACTTCCATCATCAATTACATTGATCTGCTGAAAAGGCTGAACCTCAAAGATCCGGAAGCACTGAAATATCTTGAGATCCTGGACTCAAAGGCACATCGTCTGAAAAGTCTGACCGAAGATGTAGTGGAAGCTTCCAAAGCCAGTACCGGAAATCTTTCTCTGGAAATGACGGAACTGAACTTTGTGGAAATGCTTTACCAGGTGATGGGTGAATTCGAAGAACGGATGGAAAACAGACATCTGACCCTGATGACACATCTGCCTGATTCTCCTGCCATAATCTATGCCGATGGCAGGCGGATGTGGCGTATCCTTGAAAATCTTTTCGGCAATATCCTGAAATATGCCATGGAGAACACAAGGGTCTATGCAGAAGTTCTTCTGGAAAAAGATCAAGTCATCTTTACCCTGAAAAATATTTCCGCACAGCCTCTGAACATTCCGGCTGAAGAACTGACCGAACGTTTCATCCGCGGCGATGTTGCCAGAAATACAGAAGGCAGCGGACTTGGATTATCCATCGCACAGAGCCTTACCCAGCTTCAAGGTGGCACCTTTAAACTTTATCTGGACGGTGACCTTTTCAAAGTCTGCTTAAGTTTTCCACAAAAGATCTCTCCCACAGCCTTATCCGCACCGGAAGATTCTCATTCCGAAGCACATTCTTAACCATTCATAAAAAACAGCAGCGGAAGCCCTGATGATATGATGGATCAGGAGCCAGGCTGCTGTTTTTCTCTTATTTTTGTTCTCTTTTACACTTTAATGGTGATCTCACGGTCTGTCCGGTTATATTTATAATACCGGACTCCGGCTGCATCCAGCATTTTTTTGGATGCGATCACCGACGGAGTATCTGCATATTTATCACAGTCGTATACGATAGTCCTGATCCCTGCCTGGATAATAGCCTTGGCACATTCGTTGCAGGGAAACAGGGACACATAAAGCTTGGCACCTTCCAGACTTCCTCCCCGGTAGTTCAGGATGGCATTGAGCTCACTGTGTGTCACATAAAGATATTTGGTATCCAGCGGATCTCCTTCTCTTCCCCAGGGAAACTCATCATCGGAGCATCCCTTTGGAAATCCATTGTATCCCATTGACAGGATCTTGTTATCTTCACTTACGATACAGGCACCAACCTGTGAATGCGGATCCTTGGAACGCATGCCGGAAAGCATGGCAACACCCATAAAATACTCATCCCAGGAAAGATATCCCTGTCGTTTCTGTCCTTTTTTATCCATACAGAATCCTCTTTTTCTATTGGTTTCTTACTGATCGATCAATCCTCGATCATGTTGATTCTTCTGATATGACGCTCATCCCCGGAAAATGGTGTATCCAGGAATGTATCCACGATCTTCAGAGCAAGTCCCGGTCCTACTACACGACCGCCCATGGCCAGAATGTTGGCATCGTTATGAAGTCTTGTTGCCTCTGCAGTAAAGCAATCTGTACAAAGTGCAGCACGGATTCCCTTGAATTTATTAGCAGTGATGGAAATTCCGATACCTGTTCCGCAGATCAGGATTCCTTTCTCACACTCACCGTCCACGATCGCCTGTGCTACTTTCTTTCCATAAACAGGATAGTCTACAGATTCCGGACCATTGCATCCAAAATCTTTGTACTCCAGTCCTCTCTCTTCCAGATGCTTCTTTACCTCCTGCATCAGCTCATAGCCGCCATGATCACATCCCAGTGCTATCATTTTCTTTCTCCTCCTCAACGTTGATAATTTTATGACCAGCCGCTTTCAGTAAGCGGTTCATGATCGCCTGTCCCATTCTTGGTGTAAAAAATGCCTCTGAATAAATGGCACTTACATTACAGCTGTCAAAATCACGCAGGACCTCGTACAGATGATGCGCGATGGTTTCTTCCTGCTCCCGGCTTCCGATACTCTTTACGATTCCATGTGAATATCGGCCTTTTGTTTCATCTGTTGCGATGATCCCCACAGTCAGTCCCTTCTCCTCAGCCTCTCCGGCTCTTTTTTCAATCTCCGCGATCACACCCTCTGTGGACCCCTCCACAATGGCAAGATCTGCCTTTGGTGCATAATGACGGTATTTCATTCCCGGTGCTTTTGGATGGACCTTGCTGTCCGGTTTGATCAGCCCCTTATCCATCCTTACATCTCCAAGTGTTTCCCGGAGCATTTCCAGGGAAATATATCCCGGCCGCAGGACTACCGGTATGTCTTCTGTAAAATCTACGATCGTAGATTCCAGACCGATATTTACCTGTCCTCCATCAATGATCATATCAATGGCTTCTCCCAGATCCTCTGCCACATGTCCTGCTGTCGTAGGACTTGGTCTTCCGGAAGTATTGGCACTTGGCGCTGCCACATATCCGCCAGCCGCAAGGATCAGCTCCTGTGCGATAGGATCACTTGGAAAACGTACTGCCACACTGTCCAGTCCTCCGGTTGTTTCCTTTGGCACGATATCTGCCTTGGGAAGGATCATTGTCAGCGGACCCGGCCAGTATTTCTCAGCCAGTATTCTGGCTTTTTCAGGAACCTCCGTAACGATCTTATCCAGGTCACGGATATCTGCGATATGTACGATCAACGGATTGTCCGAAGGTCTTCCCTTGGCTGCATAGATCTTCATCGATGCTTTCGGATCCAGGGCATTTCCTCCAAGGCCGTATACAGTCTCTGTGGGAAATGCCACAAGCCCGCCGTTTTTCAGAATCTCGCCACCTCTGGCAATTGCCTTTCTGTCTATATTCTCCGCTGTCATAACTGCTATTTCTGCTTTCATTTTACGCTCCATTTACTGTCTGATATAAATCCCCTGCTCTTCAATAAAATCTTCCAGATCCTGAAGGGCATCCTGTGCCCAGGTTTCGGATTTCTGAAAAGTCTCCGGGAAAAACATGTCTTTTACTATTTTTTTACCTGTTTCTGTTTTAAAGATCTTCTCTGCACTTTTCTTTATATGTTCTTTATCCAGTCCATCTTCAAAATAATTAACCAGAAAATCAGCTTCCACAAGGATCTGATAATCCAGCCCGTCAATATCCTTATAGGTATGATGATGTCCTACCAGATATTCCACTCTGCGGATCACCCTCTCCTGAAAGCCCAGTGCGGTAAGCATCTCTCTGGCAGCTGCCGGACCTTCTGCTTCCTGCGTCTTTCCATCAGAGCGTCCGTATTTTTCCATACCGACTTTGATCCCGATATCATGAACGAGAGCCGCAGCTTCCAGAACATGCATCGTATCTTCATCCAGACCCTCACTCTGGCCGATCAGCCTTGAAAGATCATGCACCTTCACAAAATGCTGGATATGCTTCGGATCCCCCTGATAATAATGGATCATTTCCATATAAAGTCTGTCGATTCTGTTCATAATATCCTCCTCTCTGCTGCCATCCTGCAACTGTCACTTTTTTCTGTATACTGCTCAGCAGAAATCTCCTGCTGAGCATATCCGTTAACAGATAGCTACATAATAGTTACATTATAGCGTTATTATGGAAAAAATGTCAATCCTGCTCCACTTTCACAATGTAGGTTCCTGACATATCATCTTCAAAGACAATGCTTCCCAGACTCTGAAGAACACGGTCATTAAGCTCTGTTCCGTATTTTTCTTTTTCCTGTCCTCCTACAAAGATATAGGAAATATCATAACGGCTGATCAGTTTTTTTACCGTCTCTGCATCTGTAGATGTATAAATAGTCTGGATGTCCGCACTTTTTTCATTGAGGTCAGGTACATTATTTCTCCAGAGCCATTCATGCACATACCATCCCAGTACGGTCGGAAGCCCCGTAGATGCAGAAACTCTCTCATATCCGGTATAGCTGTCCCCGTTAGCCTCGAGCACCACAGGAGAGCCCTTGATATTCTGCTTCAGCCAGCGGATCGCCGACGCATCCTGAGGAAAATCCTGCTCAAGAAATGTAGTTGCATCCAGTCCTTGATACTCCGAAACCTTCCAGACATCCCCAAACCAGGAATGCACGGCATTTCCGAAATAGCCCACGGTCCAGAGCAGTACAAAAAGCCCCACACCTGAAAGGATCCGGATGATCTTCTGTCTGGATATCACCAGCATACGATAAATCCCATATCCCATTGTCATTCCGAAAAGTATATATGCCTGATACGTCAGCTTGAACATAGTATTGGCTCTGGCATTTCCATTTTCATAAATATCCCGCACATATACAAGCTCCGGGATCAAAACCAGTCCGATAGCACATAAGCCCATGATCACTGCAAAAAGATCCGGAACTGTGATCGCCTCCAGCAGCCTGTAAAGACTTTTATGCTTCAGTCCCTTCATTTTTTCTGTGATAACAGACAGGATCAGCAAAACAGTAAGGAGCACCGGAAGTCCCCAGAGGATCAGAAGCTGATACCACAGTGAATGATGCTGTGCCAGTGCCACCCCCTGTACCATCGTATCAAATTTCAATGTAAAGGGCAGGATCACCAGATAAGAGAGACCTATGATCTCCACTGCCTGTACGATCGTCACTGCCAGGATCCTGATTATCTTTCCCTCAAATCGTATGATATTTGCGATCAGGACAACTCCACCGGTCACTACAAAATAGATCACAAAATCCCAGTAATTGGTCCACTGGAACATGCCAAGAAAAACGGACGCCAAAAGGATATGCGGCATCAAAAGCTGTCTCAGCCAGAAAACACTGCGTTCCTGTTTTTCAGGCTCAGGCCCTCTTTTTCGGATCATTTTCAGCCATGCATAGAGCATTCCCACCAGAAATGTCACAAACATCACATTTACCACATGGGCATGAAGATCTCCCAGAACAAAGGAATAGCATGGGAATTCATGTATGGTCTTATCACTGTCATTCACCGGATTATACCCTATGTAACGAGTTGCATCCGGGAACCAGTAGCTGGCTGTTTCTGCCACTCCCTGTATCTTCCGGATCAGCGGCAGTACACAACGGTAGACGATATAATGTACATTTCCCGCGATAGATACTGCAATGCCTGCAGTAACTCCTGCCAGTGAAGGAATATATTTCTTCTTTCCATCCAGTCGTCCATACAGCCTGTCCTTCGTCATCTGACGGACCAGGGAAAACGGATACACAAAGGCAAACGCTGCCACAAAGGTACGCATCAGATTATAAGTCACTTCCACTCTGCTTCCTGTAAGCTTCGTAAGAAACACTGCAAAATACTGCCCGCCATAGTAATAATTGATGGTTCCCTGTGAATACCAGAGATCACGTGCAGGAAGAGTTTTGCTCCGCATCATGGCCTCCATGAAGCCATAATCCATAAATTTCTCTGTTCCATATGCCTGTGGCCGGAATCCTGCCAGATAAGTCCACAGCAGAAAGATCCCAAAAAACAGAAGCTCCTCCCGAAAGATCAGCTGCATCTTTCCTGACGGATAACATTCAATGCCATGCTTCAGCTGAACATGAAAAAGTACAGCACATAAAATGCCAACAGCCACAGATACCCCTACACACACTGCAGCTGTAAAAGGAAGGATTTCCACCGCTACCAGAATCCAGGTGAGAAATCCGGTAACTGCAATGGCAAGTACCTTTGAAAAAAGCCAGCCCCGGTCTTCAAAACCACCAAAAAGCCTTCCTGTGACCGGCATTGCCACCATTCCCATGAACAGTGCAAGCAGCCACCAGGTCCAGAATGTCCATACATCTCCTCCCAGGAGATACGCAGAAAGTACTGTCAGGAGCACTGCTGCAGTCAGCTCCGGAAATAATTCTCTGATCTTTTTTTTCATCCTTCTGTCCCTCCTGTATCAGATCCTGCCCCGCAGACGGATAAAGTCCGCAAATGCCTGTCTTCCGATCTTTATGATACGTTTCATGTTGATAGAATTTTTTTCCGGCCTGTCTCGGTCGGAATGTGATGGGGATATATTCCACATAAAGATGATGTTTTTCATAGATCACTGTCATCAGCACATTGGAAAGGAAAAATCCGCCTGGGATACGCTTCAGTACTTTGGCGAGCTGTTTTCCCTCCATCAGCCGATATGGCGTATTTGCATCTTTTACCCAGGTTCCAAAAATAAGGAAAAGCACAAGCCGCAGTATTCTTGTCACAAAAATCCTGGAAAGCCCGTCCTCTCTCTTCTGCCGGTAACCGATAAGAAGCCCGCACTTTTTGCGTTTTTCCCAAAACTGCCAGAATTCCTCCGGAAGTGTCTGGCCGTCTGAATCCGTCTGAAAAATATAATCGGCACCTTTTTCTACTGCGTAACGATATCCCCTGAGTATTGTTCCTCCATGTCCTTCATTCGGTTTATCGATTCCGATAAGACGGTCATGATTTTTCTGATAATTCTGTATTTTTTGTAGGTCGCATCTTTGCTGCCATCATTCAGGATCACCAGGCGGCTGTCCCCGCCGATCCTCTCCACTACCGGATACCATTGCTCGATCACGGTCCCGATATTTTTTCTTCATTATATGCCGGCATAATGATATATAAGCTGTCATGTTTCATAGATTCTTATTCTCCCATCCTCTGAGGTATACACCAGTGGATATGTCTCCCTGATGATATCCTCACGACATTCCTGCTGTTCAAATTCCATATCCTCCTCAAACAGGATATATGTGATCTTTTCCTGTTTTACGGTAGCTTTCAGTAGCTCCGGATCATCCGTGGTATACATGAGCACTGCCTGGCCGGCACGATAGCCCGTATCGTACCCTGCAGACCATGCATAATAAGGCCATCCGCAATACAGCATGGCACCGGACATAGTGACCTCGTTCATGGTATATTCCGGTGTCAGCAGAAGATCATTTTTCTTAAGATTTGCACTGAGCCAGTCCGTCAGGCTGCTTTCCATATTTACAGTCATCCTGTGTGCGGAATCGTTGTCTCTTAAGATGATCACGTAATCATAGATTCCCGTTGCACTAAGACAGATACAAAGGACCGCTGCCGCTGCGCGACCGGCCCATTTCTTCCAGCTGTTTTTCCCTGCAAGGAAAACACATCTTACGATCCATCCCCAGAAAACTGTCACAAAGGCATAGGAAATCATCACATATTTATGATTGACATTGATGTCCGGAGTCAGAGATACCAGAAATGCAAATGCCATTGGAAGCAAACAGCCCATCAGCACTGCCCGCTGACCTCTCTTCAGAAATACTGCTGCCACGATCATTCCCACAAAGAAAAATCCACTGATCTCCACCAGATACCAGAGTACACCGGAAATGCTTTTATTGTCTGCCAGAAAGCCCCAGTAAAAGGATGGACTCATAACACTTCCCGACACAAAGATCTTCGACTGCAGTTCCGAAAAAAGCACTGCCAGTCCGGCACAGATCGCATAATCCAGCTTACCGTCAGAAAACACTGCCAGTCCGGCAAGGATCAGAAGGCCGCCGATCAGCGCAGCCCCGTTCCAGAAGGCAGTTAATCCCAGAAACAGCCCCAGAAGGATCGCCGTACCCACATTTCTGCAGATCCAGGCTTCTTTTGTAAAAAAGCGATTACGGACCCACAAAAAGCCCTGCTCCTTGTGACTACATCCGGCTTCCACCCAATCCATAAAGATCCATACCGCTACAGCTGCCATCAGAAGGCCGAAAGCCAGATGACGCTGGTTCAGATATACATTGAAATTCCATAATCCCCAGTTTTCATTGGTAGTATAACCGATAAACGCCGTATTTTCTTCCAGAGTCCGTACAAGGTCCCTCGCCTGAAGATGTTCCCACAGATAACGCCAGAGCGCTGTTCCGCTGCGAAAAAAAAGAAAACAATGGCAGCTGCCCCTGCCCAGAAGCTTTTGAACATCCGGTAGCTGATCCCGTAAAGCACCATAAGAAATCCCGCCAGAGACAGGATGCTTACCAGATTATATCCCAGATCAAGACGAAGGCCCAGATACTCCAGATTTCCCACAAGGAACTGGAACATAAAATGATATTTCACATCCTGCCCGCCATAATGCGGATACTGGGTAGGAAAATTATTTCCCCTTGAAAAAGATCGCATCATTGCCGTGTGGGGTGCATAATCTCCGTATACCGAAAAGCCGGAGTACAGAATGCCGTCTTTCATATGAAAAACGTAAAACATCATCCAGGTCACAAAAACCGTCAAAATGCCAAAAAAGCAGAAGCTCTTTTTTCAGGATCCATTTTCTGCTGATCATCCGTTCAGATATCACAAACATTTTTTGCTGTTTTTCTTTTTCCACCGGAAGATTCCCGAAAGCAGCAGGATATCTACCAGAAATACGATCAGATTTCCATAAAAAAGAGGATGCTCTGCCCCCGCGCATATGCTGAACATCCAGGAAAGAATATAGACTGCCCAGGTCAGCATCAGGATTCCCATCCCAAACGCTGCCGGCAGGACCACCCATATCCTGTTTCCTCTTTCAGTTGTTTGACGCGGAAACAGACATCCTGCCATTTCCATTCCTGTTAACATACATAATATAAGATAAATGATTCCAAGCATAGGATTCTCCTTAATTCACGTAAAGTATAGCAGAATCACCTTCCTATGAAAAGGCTATTCACATTTTTTTCAATTATTTTCGTTTTCCTTCTGTTTTTTCAGATATGTAACGATTCCATCAGCCACAGCCTCTGCTACCTTTCTCTGATACTTCTCTGTCTGAAGCAGGGCGGCTTCCTCCGGATTTGTAAGAAATCCACATTCTACGATATTGATCACACCCGGACTTCTCTTCAGAAGATAATAGGTTCTGTTTCCTTTTGCCACCCGCGGCCGTGCAATGGAAAGCTTCCGGTTCATGTTTTCCTGGATCGCAAGTGCCAGTTCTTTTCCGCCTTCCGAATCCTCATAATAAAATACCTGCGGGCCTTTTACTCCGGGATCACTGTAGCTGTTCTGGTGGATACTCACAGAAAGCACCGGTTCATATTTCCGGATCTGTTCAATACGATTCTGCAGATCCTGTGCTTTCATATTTTTTGTACCATTTTCATAAAGACCTTTATCTTCTTCCCGGGTCATTACTACGGCAAGGCCTTTTTTTCCAGGATCGTTTTTAGCTTCATGGCAATATCCAGATTGATTCCTTTTTCCTTCAGTCCACCGATTCCCACCATTCCGGAATCCACACCGCCATGACCGGCATCCACCAGGATCACCTGATCTGCTTTTATATTTCCAGATACATCTATAAGTCTGCCTGCAGTTTCTGCCGCTTCCCATGACAGAATATAAAAACAGACCAGCATAAGAACTGCCATTGCCAATTCTATGAAATGTTTTTTCAACACAAAACACCCCCGGCATATTTATTTTAATATATGTTGCCGGGAGTGTTTTTAGCATTGTGAAGATCACAATGTTTTCTTCTGTTTATGACAGGTTTTCTGTGATCACGCTCCAGATCCCGCTGTTCTCGAATCCAAGCTTCCACTCTGCCACACCTGCCAGTTTGTATTTTTTGATCAGTTTAACCTTTTCCGCAATAGACTTAGAGTCCTCCAGCCAGATCTGGTATGTGGCACCGTCCCCTTCATAGGTTCCATAATTCTGACTTGTCTTCTTGTCCCAGTATGTTTCTGCTCCGTTATCACTGATCGTCTGCTGTGCCTGATCCATACCGATGGCCTCACTTGTCAGTGCACCGCCATCTGTAGTCTTCCAGAGCCTTGTGTAGAACGGAATCGCAAGGATCGTCCGTTGAGCCGCTACTTCTGAAAGCGTATCCTTAACCCCCTGTTCTACCCATGGCAGAGATGCCACAGAACCGGCATCGGAGCCTACGTAATGCTCATCATAGCCCATAATGATCACATAATCCACAACCTTGCCCTGCTCCGCACGGTCATAATGACTGGTAAAATCTTCCGGAACCGGATTATCTACAGACAGTACCAAATTATTGGCGTGACACTGGATAGAAAGTTCTCTTAAAAACTGAAGGAAATGGATTCCTACTCCTTCGCTCAAAGATTCAAAATCAACATTGATTCCATCCAGTCCTGCTTTCAGTGCATAAGTGATCAGCTGATTCTCCAGATTCTGCCTTGAACTGGTTTTTGAAAGAACTTCTGTGGTACTCATGTTCTCATTAAAATTATCCACCAGTCCCCATACCTTCAGTCCTTTTTCATGTGCCTGCATCACATACTCCCCAGATGCAAGACTTGAAATATTTCCGGAGTTATCTGTTACAGAAAACCAGGTTGGAGAGATCACATTCACGCCTGTCATATTCTGTACCGCATCTGCGAAATAGCTGTTTGCATCTGTGCTGGTAACCTGGTGCCATGCCAGGTTCACCGGCTCATCCATGGTAAGATATGTATAGGACTCTGTTTTAAAATCCCTTTCATAATCCGTTGTATCCACAGCACTTACTTTTTCTTCTGAATATAACCGATGTAACCGTCATCGGTTGCCACCTGATCCCAGTCCTCTCCTTCATTCATCAGCCGGAGAACTGTATTCTTCGCCAGTTTGGAAAGGATCGGCGCCTTGATCCCGCCCCGGTAACGGATCACGGTATCTTTCTTCGTGGTCACGGTCTCCACATTGGTAAATTTGTACTGTATCGCAACCCTTGCAGGATCCTGCTCTATATAAGAATCGATATCTGTATACTTTTTTACATAATCCAGTTTCAGATAAACCGTGTCATCCTTCAGCCACACGTTTCCGTCTGCCTTATCTGAAGCCGTTTCCTCTGTGAGACTGGATGGTGTTGCATACAGTATCTTCTTGTTTTCGCTATCCCAGTAATATCTCTGATTCAAATATCCGTTCACTACATCCAGCGGAAGATATACATCTTCTCCTGAGATAAGTGCCTTCTCTTCCAGTTTCTCAGTTCCAAGTATCAACGCAGCCTCACCGTCTGCATTCTGGCCGTAGTATTCTGTCAGATCCATCTGTTTCCTGCTTGGTATAAGCTTATTGATCCCGTAAACAGCCCCTCCGGCAAGAGCGACCAGAACGATCAGCAGACCTACCACAAGGACCGGTATGTGTTTTTTATCATGTTTTTTCCTTTCGGTATAAAATGTCATAATTTGTTTCATTATAACATATCTTGTCTACATTTCGTTATAAAAATCGACTTTTAATAATTTTTTCACAATTTCTTTAGAATTTCGGTTCCCCGCATGGTATGCATGAGTGCAGGGGATGATCGTTATCCGGGGAACCGTTTTTTCTTATGTACGGTCATTCTTTGCGAATAAGATCAAAGCTTACACAGGCGATATGGCCGTCTTCATCTTCCGTATAATCCCGCATATAGACCCCGTTTTCCGCAATCTGACAGGCTTTTGCGATTTTTTTCGGAGTGCTTGGTGCTCCATTGAGATAAAGAGAAACTCCGTTCTCACGATAAAGCTCCAGCTCCCTTCGAAGGGGTTTTGCGGATTTCTTTTTTCCTGTGATATATTTGGCGTATCCCGACCTCCTTTCCTGGTTAGATTTTCAGAAAACACCAGCAATGGTTCTCGAAAAGCTGCAACTTCCCTGTTAGGATGATACTTGTAATAAAATATAAATAATAAAATGGGGGAAATTTCTCTGTGTACCGACAGACTCGCCGATGAATTTCACACAGAATCCTTATCTTCAGAAAAATATGACTTTAAGTTATCGTTACTGTCTTCTTGCTTCCGGGAGGAGACAGCTTTTCTGCTTTTCATTATACCTGATTTCCCTTCAGATGCAAGTCTTTTATAAAAGAATCAGAAATTTTCTTTTTTCTCCGGTTTCTACATCTTTACATCTTGTGTATAACTGTTATATAATACAGTATGTAAAAGATTAAATTTATTTACCTATAGGATGTGATCATATGAAAATAGAAAAAATCAATGAAAATCAGATCCGCTGTACCCTGACGAAAGAAGATCTGGACAGTCATCAGATCCGTATCAGCGAACTTGCATACGGTACCGAAAAAGCCAAACGTCTCTTTCGTGATATGATGCAGCAGGCACAGATACAATTTGGTTTTGAAGCAGATAATATTCCTCTGATGATTGAGGCTATTCCTGTCAATGCCGAAAGTATTATCCTCATTATCACTAAAGTGGAAGATCCTGAAGAACTGGATACACGTTTTTCCAAATTTGCACCCTTCAAGGGCAACAAACCTTCCGATACCGTAGAGATCGATGGCGCTGACAATATCATCGATATCTTCCAGAAGCTCTGTGAATCCAAGCTTAAGGATCTTTCACAGAAACCGGAAGAAAAAAGGGCGGAAACTTCCGCCCCTCAGGCAACAGAAACTCCGGATGCATCACAGCAGCCGGCTGAGAGTTCTGTAAAGCTTATACGCCTGTACTCTTTCCCGGGGCTGGATGATGTTATTGCCGCATCTCATGGTATGAATGGTTTCTTTACCGGTGATAATACTCTCTATCGTGAAGGAGAAGACGGTGTCTATCAGCTGGTACTTCATCAGTCAGACTGTACACCTGAAGAATTTAACAAGGTCTGCAATATCCTTTCCGAGTATGGCATCGGCCGCGCATTCACACCAGCCGGTGAAGCCTACCTCAGAGAGCACTGTGCACTGATCGCTGATCATGCACTTCAGAAGCTTCTGAATATCTGACAAACCAAATATCCTACAGACAAACAAACCGCTGTCGGAATGCGATCCATATGATCTGCATTTCCCGACAGCGGTCCTTTTGTTTCAGCAAAAAAGCTTCTGTTTATTACTCACCAAGAAAATCATTGATCTGAGCTACGAGGACATCTGCGTCCAGGCCATGGACCATTGCTGCTTCTTCCAGAGATTCCATCTGTGAAGACGGGCAGCCAAGACAATGCATTCCTGCTCTCATCAGGATCGGTGCGATATTCGGGTCTACAGTGAGCAGTTCTCCGATCAGCATGCTCTTTGTAACTTTTGCCATGATTGTATTCTCCTTTACTGTTTTATCGAAATATTTTCATTCCGTTCTGCTATTATAATACGAATCCGGAATGGAATCAACGGGTTACGAATTTTCAGTTTTGTTTATAAATTTATACTTGTATTCTTTATGCAGATATATTAGAATGGGAATAGAATCCCTGGTAGGGGATACATATAATACACAATTTAAAAGGAGGATATCAATTATGGCATATGTAATTTCTGACGAGTGCGTTAGCTGTGGAACATGTGAGGGTGAGTGCCCGAACGAGGCTATTTCTCAGGGAGACGAGCATTATGTAATCGACGCAGACGCTTGTGTTGACTGCGGAACATGCGCTGAGGCCTGTCCAGTTGGTGCTATCTCTGCTGAGTAATGCATCATTAGCTTGATAAGCTGCTATAATGAATGAGGCTGCCGGTTTACCGGCAGCCTTTTCTGTTTTTTATTCTTTTTCCCTCACAGGAAGCTGCCGCTTCTCTTCTTGCCTGCTGCTGCCTGCGGATCGCTTCATCCAGAGAACGACACCGGTACTCTCCTTCTTTCTTTCTCTGCATTTCCTCACGGATCAGGCGTTCCATGATTTCCTGAAACTCCAGTATCTTATCGTTATCTGCTCCGCACTTCTCTGTATTCCCGGATTCCGTTTTTTCCATGAACTCCTTTTCAGATCCCGTTTTTTCATTGGGATATCTTCAAGCTCAACAGCTTCTCCATCCAGGATCCTGATACCAGATTCTGAAAAATCCGGTGTATCTGCCTTTCTTGCCTCCGGTGGGATCAGTGTACGGATTGCTTTCAACTGAAGTCCTTTACTTTTCAGCTCATTTATTTTAAGAAAAAGCTGGATATCAAACGGTGTATAATAGCGATGTCCCAGTTCATTGCGTCCGATCCGAAGCTCCAGTTCTTCCTCCCAGTAACGCAGGACATAAGATTTCACTCCGGTCAGTGTTACGGCCTGTCTGACTGTATATCTTTTTTCCATTGTGAACGCCCCCTTATATAGAGATTCACTGCTGCTGTCTACAGTATAACCCCTGAGATCAGGAAATAGCAAGAATAATCGGTTGACATAATTTTACCAAATATGACTCTTTGCCTATATCCATAGCATCCCGAACTCCACGATCACACAGACAAAAATACAAAAGGCCATCAGGATAACTATAAGCTTTCATCCTGACAGCCTTTCATTTACCGTCTGCACGGCTCTATTTTTTCATATTTACAAACTGGGTATATCTCGGCAGCCATACCAGCTCCACAGTTCCGATAGGACCGTTTCTCTGCTTGGCTATGATAATTTCCGCAATGTCTTTCTTCTCGGTATCTTTGTGATAATAATCATCTCGATAGATAAACATGACCACATCCGCATCCTGCTCAATAGCTCCGGACTCTCGAAGATCCGAAAGCATCGGCCTGTGATCCGGTCTCTGTTCCACTGCACGGCTAAGCTGTGATAACGCAATTACCGGTACATCGATCTCTCTTGCCAACGCTTTCAGCGATCGTGAAATATCTGAAATTTCCTGCTGTCTGGAATCCGATTTTCCACTTCCGCTCATCAGCTGAAGATAATCGATCATGATGATCCCCAGATTATGCTCAAGCTTATATTTTCTGCATTTGGAACGAAGCTCCGCAATGGAGATTCCAGGTGTATCATCAATAATAAGATTGGAGCCACCGATAATATCCGCTCCTTCTACCAGCTTCGTCCAGTCCTCATCTTTCAGATTTCCGGTACGGAGATTCTGGGAATCCACGTGAGATTCCATAGCAAGAAGACGGTTTACCAGCTGCTCCTTGGACATCTCCAGACTGAAAATAGCCACGGTCACATCTTTACGAAACGCCATATACTGGGCAATATTCAATACAAAGGCAGTTTTTCCCATGGAAGGTCGAGCTGCGATCAGTACAAGATCGGACGCGTGCATACCGGAAGTCTTATAATCCAGATCCACAAATCCGGTCGGAATCCCGGTAACGGAGCCCTTCAGCTTGGAAGCCTTCTCAATATTGCTGACTGCATTCAACACAACCTGCTGGATCGGCACATAATCGCTGCCATTTGTTCTCTGCAAAATATTAAACAGCTTTTTCTCGGATTCCTCAAGTATGGTTTCCGTACTGTCCTTTTCCAGATAACAGGCATTGGCAACTTCTTCCGTAGTCCGTATCAGCCGACGGAGAACTGCCTTTTCGCTTACGATATTGGCATAGTATTTCACATTGGCTGATGTAGGAACTGCTGCGATCAGATCACGGACATATTCCATACTGCTGATGTCCGGCGGAAGCTCTTTCTCCTTGAGACGATTCTGCAGAGTGATCAGATCTACCGGCTGTCCTTCATTACAGAGCTCCACCATGGCATCAAAAATGATGCCATATTGTTTTTGATAAAAATCATCACTGGTCAGGATCTCGGAAGCCACCAGGATCGCATCACGATCCAGGATCATGGATCCGATCACTGACTGCTCTGCCTCAATGCTGTGAGGCAGAATCCTCTTGATCAGTGCTTCTTCCATTGATTACGCCTCTTTTACCCAGACTTTGAGACTTCCGGTTACCTTCGGATGAAGTCGTACCGGAACATTGGTAACACCCAGGTTACGGATCGGATTCTCCAGCTGGAGCTTTTTCTTATCGATATCAAGATTCAGCTGTTTTTTGGCTGCCTCTGAGATTTCTTTTGAGGATACAGAACCGAATGTTCTTCCGCCTTCACCTACCTTCAGAGTAAGGATAACCTCCTTTGTGGAAAGCTCCTCTGCAAATGCCTTGGCAGCGTCCAGGTTTTCCTGTGCAACCTTTTCTTCATTTGCCTTACGGAGTTTCAGGTCATTGAGATTCTTGGATGTAGCTTCAACACCAAGCTTTTTTGGCAGGATCATGTTTCTTGCATATCCGTCACTTACATTTACGATCTGTCCCTTTTTACCCAGGGATTTAACATCTTCCAGAAGAATTACTTTCATTTCTATTTGTCCCCTTCCTGATATAACTGGTCTATAATTTCTTTCAGCATTCTTTCGGTCTCATCCATGGTGTCTTTCACCTGTGCACCGGCAATATTCAGATGTCCGCCGCCGCCCATCCGTTCCATCATGACCTGTACATTCACTTCATCAATGGCTCTGGCACTGATGTAAACCTCATTATTATAGCTGGTAAGAACAAAAGATGCCTTGACTCCTGCGATATTGAGCAGCTCATTGGCCGCCTGTGCTCCTACAACGGTAGGACTTTCCAGACCTTCACTCGGACATCTTGCAATGGCAAAATAATCTCTGTAGATCTCCGCAGTACGAACTGCCTCCGCTCTCGCCTTATAGGAATCAATATTATCCCGGAGCATCTTACGTACACGTGTCACATCTGCTCCGCATCTGCGCAGGAATGCTGCTGCCTCAAAGGTACGCACACCCGCTCTTGTTGTAAAGTTGTTGGTATCGATCATGATACCCGCATAAATACAGTCCGCCTCAATACTTCGAAGCTTCAGCCCGTCTGCAAAATACTGCAGGATCTCTGCGATCATCTCGCAGCTTGAGGATGCATATGGCTCCACATAGGACAGAACTGCATTCTGGATCACCTCGCTGCCGCGGCGGTGATGATCCAATACCACAATGGTCTTTGTCATATAGAGAAGATCCTGGCATTCGGTATAGCTTGGCTTGTTGGTATCCACCACAATTACTACCGTATTGTTATCCACCAGTTCTTTGGCCTGATTACTGTCCACAAACATGGACGGCTCATAATCCGGATTCTCCATAAATCCACTCATCAGCGGCCGAATGGATGTGGTCGGATCATTGATCACAATATGCACCGGCTTACCAAGAGTCTTACCGGCACGGTAAATACCGATCCCGGCTCCCAGAGCATCCACATCTGTGATCTTGTGTCCCATAACCACCACTCGATCCTTGGTGCTCATAAATTCCTTCAGAGCCTGAGCCTTCACTCGTGCCTTCACTCGGGTTGATTTCTCCATCTGCTGTGCCTTGCCGCCAATGTAGGTAATATTATTTTCATTTTTGATCACTACCTGATCACCGCCACGGCCCAGTGCCATCTCAATGGCAATTCTGGCATATTCGTAATTCTGGATATACGTAGAAGCATTCAGACCGATTCCGATACTTAATGTCACAGCCATTTCATTTCCGATGTTAACCGTCTTAACCTCATCCAGGATATGAAAACGCTGTTCCTTCAGTGTTTCCAGTGAACTCTGGCGCATGATCAGAAGATATTTATCTTTCTCCAGTTTCTTCACAAGGCCGTCAAAGTTGGAAAAATACTTGGTGATCTTTCGGTCGATCAGTGCGATAAGCAGAGATCTTCTCACATCCTCCACGCTCTCCAGTGCTTCTTCATAATTATCCAGATACGCCAGTGCTACAACAAGCTTGTTATCCTCATTTTTCTGGATGTATTCCTTAAGCTCTGTTTCATCATAAAGATACATGGCGATCAGACTGACATTCTGGGACATATTCTCCAGAATATCCGCATGGCTGACTACTTCCCCCATAGTCACCCGCTGCATGGAAACCCGATAGATCCGATCCCCGAAATGTATACTCATCTCGGAAATTTCCGGTTCATCGGCTACAGGAAGCTTGTCCGGAGTAATATCCGGGAAAACTGTGCTGATATTTTTTATAAAACTGATCTCTCCCCGTGATCTCTGAAAAAATACGGTTGGACCAGATCATGCGGCCTTCCATATCCATAATGGCATAAGGAAGCGCCAGCTCTTCCAGCATCCGCTTTTCTACCACATCATACTGATTGGCAAATGCGATCATATCATTGATGATCAGCGGTTTGTGATATCGAAAAAGCTGTACTGCGATAAAAATATAGATCACAGTACCTACAGACACCAGAATTCCGGCCTTTACACTTACAATAAACACCAGCAGGTCCAGCAGCACGACCAGGACCGAAAGGTACAGCGGCCAGCGCATGAAGTGTTTCATAGGCCCCTTGAATTTAACTTTGTTGTTCATTGCTTTTTCCTGTTCTTAATGTAATTTAACCCACAAGTTATTTAACATTATACCAGATTCCTTATTATAATTCCATAGCAATGATAAAATCTGTTTTGCTCATAAAAAAACAGGGCCGCTGCCTCCAGATGACTGCTCATCTGTTTCGCAACGACCCCGTATAAGATCAGAATTAGTCCTGAACGTATGGCATCAGGGACATATGACGTGCTCTCTTAACAGCAACTGTCAGTGCTCTCTGATGTTTCGCACAGTTACCTGTAATTCTTCTCGGGAGAATTTTACCTCTCTCGGAAACATACTTTCTTAACTTTGCTACATCCTTGTAATCGATCTCGTTATTCTCTTTACCGCAGAATACACAAACTTTTTTCTTCTGCGTCCGCCTCTTCTCTTCATCGGAGAATCTGGTCTCTCGCCTCTATTGTAAGCCATGATTGTTTCCTCCTATCTTATTCGTCTCATCTGTCTTGATCAGATGTTCTAATTGAACGGCAGCTCCTCATCAATTCCATCTGGAATGTTCATGAAGCCGTCGGCGCTTGCTGCGCTCGGACTCGGCATAGACGTTGCAGGTGCTGCCTCTGTTCTCGGATGAGCTGCTGCATAGCTGTCGCTTGATGCTTTGCTCTCAGCAAATTCCTGATCCTCAACAACAACCTCTGTCGTATAAACCTTCTGTCCCTCACGGTTCGTATAGCTTCCTGTCTGGATACGTCCCGTAACTGCAATTTTCAGTCCCTGTCTGAAATACTTTTCCGCAAATTCTGCTGTACGTCCGAAAGAAACACAGCTGATAAAATCAGCACTTGCCTCTCCGTCACGACGGAATCTGCGATCAACTGCCAGTGTATATCTGGCGATTGCCAGGGCATTTTCTCCTGCGGAATATCTTACCTCAGGATCTCTTGTCAAGCGTCCCATTAATATTACTTTGTTCATCGTTCTACCTCTCTTATGATTTCACTTAACTGAACAGGTTCTTAATGGTGTTTTCGAAAAATCCGCTGCAAAAATTATGCCTCTTTCTTGACAACCAGGTATCTTAATACATTGTCCATGATGCGGACATGTCTCTCGATCTCCGCCGGGCACTGAGAATCTGCTTCAAACTGAATAAAATAGTAGAAGCCTTCATGCATTTTCTGAATCTCGTAAGCTAATTTCTTCTTACCCCATTCTTCAACTTCTGTGATCACGCCGTTGTAACGTGTGATGTAGCCTTTTGCTTTCTCAACTACAGCGTCACGTGCTTCGTCCTCAAGCTTAGCGCTCACAACTAATGCTAACTCGTACTTGTTCATGCTTGTCTTAACCTCCTTATGGTCTTTTGGCCCTTTGCCTGTCAAAGAGCAAGGATATGAAATATATCACGATTGTTAATTCTAGCACATCTCTCCTGTGATGTAAAGCATAAATTTAATTTTTTCAATTTTTTCAAATCTCGTGTATTTTTCTCAACCAGCTTACGTGCCACCATGATCTGATGTCCACAGCCCTTGCATTTCAGGCGGAAATCCGCTCCTACGCGAAGGATCTCCCATTCTTTACTGCCACAGGGATGAGCCTTCTTCAGTGTGACAATATCTCCAACTTCATAATTTAATCCCATTTGATACTCCTCATTTTTAATTTGCAGATCATCCCAGGTTCCCATATTTTCAAACTCTTATCTGAGAAAACACCTGCCCGATCGGTTCTTTAATAAGAAGATCCGCATATTTATCCCTCGGTGTCGGTGCCTTATTGATCACCACCAGATGATTTCCCCGGAAATAATCGATCAGGCCTGCTGCCGGATATACCGCCAGAGAAGTTCCCCCAATGATCAGCACCTCCGCCTCTGAGATCACTCTTACTGATTCCTGGATCGTATAGTCATCCAGCCCTTCCTCATAAAGGACCACATCCGGCTTGATCATGCCACCGCAGCTGCACCGCGGAACACCTTTCGATTCCTTCATATATTTAAAATCATAGGATTTCCCGCATTTCACACAATGATTTCGGTAAACGCTTCCGTGAAGCTCCAGGACCTTTTTACTTCCTGCCATCTGGTGAAGATTATCGATATTCTGAGTGATCACAGCCTTCAACTTTCCTGTTTGCTCCATCTCCGCCAGCTTAAGATGTGCCGCATTCGGTTTTGCAGTATCACAAAGCATCTTATCTCTGTAAAATTTAAAGAATTCCTCAGGTTTTCGCATAAAAAATGTATGGCTTAAGATCGTCTCCGGCGGGTAATCATATTTCTGGTTATACAGTCCGTCCTGGCTTCGAAAATCCGGGATTCCGCTTTCTGTTGAAACACCTGCACCGCCGAAAAATACAATATTTCTGCTCTCATCAATGATCTTTTGTAATTTTTCTATCTCATTTCCCATATCATTTCCTCCCAAACTTATCCGCAAAAGCTCTACTGTGGGTTCACCGCATTCACTCTTTTTCCCTGTACCACAAAACGTGTTGCCTGATTACCGGTACAGGTTGATAATGTAACGATCTTATCCTTCACATTGGCTTCACTTGCAGTGGCATCTGTTCTGATCTCCGAATTCTGGAACATTTTTTCTCATATTCCAGAAACTCTTTGCCAGGTCCTTTAAATAAGGTATACGTATCGCTGTTTACAGAAGTCGTATACGCTGCAATGATCTCATACCGGTAATCTTTTTCCGGTGTGAGGATCCAGAAATATTTGCTGGTATTATAAAGCGTCTCATCAGCTCTGTACTTTTTCAGCATTCCAAACATGGAACCATTCTTCATGTTGTGTCCGTACACCAGGGTATTACAATCGCTGAAATCTCTTTTGTTCTCATAATCAATAAAGATCGTTCCCGCAAAATTATAATTTTTCTCATATGTCTGGTGCAGATAAAAATTATTATCCTCTCCCTGTACCACCGGATAACTGATCTCAGGCAATGCTTCCATATAGATCCAGCCGATCACATCCTCATTGATACTCCTGAGAGAATCAAAATCAATGCTCACAGGTGCTACAGGCTGTTCATCTGGCTGATCTATCTCTTCCACCTGGTCCGGATCACGTTCTGTCACTGCCATTTCGGAAATGCTGTTATATTCATCGGTTCCTTTTTTATATTCTGTATAAATATGATAAAGGTTAAAAGCTGCATAACAGAAAATACAGATTGCCACGATCAGAACGATCGTCAGAATATGATCTCCAACTGTTTTTTCTTTTTCACCTTGTTTTTCCTGCTCATAATCACACTCCTTTAAATCTGTCAGGATCATCTGGTTTCTGTATTTATTATAAATATCCCTCCGTTTTCTTGCAACCGTTTTGTTTTTGTCCTGTTTTATACAGAAAGAAGCCGCCTCGGAATGGGCATCCGAAGCGGCTTGTAAGGTATGTTCTATTTCAAAGCTGCTGTTATTTTCAGGCAAGTTCTTTTCCTGTAAGCATTTTGTATGCCTGGAGATATTTCTCAATAGTCTTGTCAACGATCTCCTGCGGAAGTGTCCAGTCGTTGTCCGGATTGGCTTTCAGCCAGTCACGTGCAAACTGTTTGTCAAAGGATGGCTGACCATGTCCTGGTTCATAGCCTTCTGCCGGCCAGAAACGGGAGCTGTCCGGTGTCAGCATCTCATCACCGATGACCATGTTTCCGTCCTCATCAAGACCAAACTCGAATTTTGTATCTGCAATGATGATTCCCTTGCTGAGTGCATACTCTGCACATTTTTTGTAAAGAGCAATGGTGTTGTCACGAAGCTTTTCTGCATACTCGCGTCCTTTTCCTGGGAAGTATTTCTCAAGATGATCGATACTCTGCTCAAAGGAAATATTCTCATCGTGATCACCGATCTCAGCCTTGGTAGATGGTGTGTAGATCGGCTCAGGCAGCTTGTCAGATTCCTTCAGGCCCTCCGGAAGCTTGATGCCGCATACAGTGCCGTTCTCCTTGTAGCTTGCCCAGCCGCTTCCTGTGATGTATCCACGTACGATACACTCGATCGGCAGCATGTTCAGTTTACGGCACATCATGGATTTTCCTTCGAATTTCTCCTGCTGGAAAAACTCCGGCATATCCTTGGTATCTACAGAGATCATGTGGTTCGGAAGAATGTCCTCAGTCATGTCAAACCAGAATTTGGACATCTGGGTCAGTACAGCACCTTTCTTTGTAACTTCGTTATTCAGAATTACGTCAAAGCAGCTGATACGGTCTGTTGCAACCATGATCAGACTGTCTCCATTGTCATAGATCTCACGTACTTTACCTTCTTTGATTGGTTTTAATTCCTGCATGTTCTCACACCTCATCATTCGGTTATTTGATTTTTGTTTTCGACACCGTTACCGTATCACCTCACAAGCCCTCCTGTCAAGATGTCAGGCCCCTTTCAGTCATAAGTATTCGTTAAGGGATCATTCATATTTCTAATAGTGATGCACATTCCTCCTGAAGCTTTTTTCTCCTGTTTCCGGTAAAGAAGCTTCTCACTGCAGGCAAAATAAGGATCACAGCCATACTCCCGGATAAAGGCCGCCGCATGGCTGTTCCTGGTCAATCCGGTGACAAAAAGCACCGTTTCCTGTCCGTCCCCGAAGCATTCCTTCATAAATGTAAATGCCTGTTCCAGCTCCCCGTTGATCTTTTTCGCACAGGCCTTTCTCTTCTCCGCCATTTCCGTAAACAGCTGCCGGATCCGTTCAAAGCCAGCCTCTGTTTCTGTGATATGCTCCTTTCGGATAGTAAGGCTGAATTCCTCCAGAGTGCGGATCACTAGCTCTTCCGTAGTCTGCTGATCTGCGGTAAGAAGCTCCGCCTCCAGACGGACAGCCAGACTTTTCTTCTTCATATCTGTAAATTCATCCAGCGCTGTCATGTCCTTTTTATCCTGAAGAAAAGCTTTCAGATGCAGAAGTTCCTGATAAACAGCACCTGTCTCACCATCCATCTTCTCATAGGTCAGAAAACTTCCGTTCAGACCGTCAAGCAGAATCCCTGTCACAAGGAAGCGTTCCTCAAAGGAAGCATCCTTCGCCATTTTTACCTTTTTCTGCTGTTCCTCCTCCGGCATTTCTCCGGAAAGCAGGCGTTCCAGGCCATAGTCCTCTCCGTACTTCCGGTACAGCTGATAGCTGGCAAAAAAGCTTCTTGCGATCTCCTCTCTGCATAAATACTCCCCGATCAGATTCTCCGTGATCTCCACGCCCAGTTCCTCATAAGCCTTCAGGATCTCAGACAGGTCTTCCCAGCCTCTTGCTGTCACGAAGAATTTCCCGTCCACTGTATTCTCCACAGAATAAAAATGATCCTTTTTCAGGCCGAGATAAGCCAGGATCGATCCGTGGATCTCCTTTTTCCAGGCATACTCCATCCACACCTCAAGATCTGCCTCGATATCCATCCTCCGCACACGGTCCAGTGTTACAATATCAAACTCCCGGACCGATTTATTATATTCCGGAGGATTTCCTGCTGCCGCGATCAGCCATCCTTCCGGCACACTGTGGCTTCCGAAGGTCTTGTTCTGAAGGAACTGCAGCATGGTAGGCGCAAGTGTCTCGGAGACACAGTTGATCTCATCGATAAACAGGATTCCCTCCTTCTTTCCGGTACGTTCCATACAATCATACACAGAAGCAATGATCTCGCTTAAGGTATACTCTGTGATGCTGACCTCTTTTCCGTTGTAGCACCGGGTCACGATCCTTGGCAGTCCTACCGCACTCTGTCTTGTATGATGGGTAATGGTATAGGCTACCAGACCTACATTACATTCCTCTGCCACCTGCTCCATGATCGCTGTTTTCCCGATTCCGGGAGGCCCCATAAGCAGGACGGGACGCTGCCGGAGTTTGGGAAATGTGTAGCGTCCGGCTGCATCCTTCCGGTTGTAAGCCAGTAAGGTATGTTTGATCTCTTCTTTTGCCTCTTTTATGTTCATGTTCTGTAACGCACTCCTTCCTGTTCTGCCACAAGCCGGATCGCCCAGGGCGGAACAAGCTCCATTTTTTCTGTTTTATGTAAAAATACAAAGGCCGTTTCATAATCCGGTTTGCTTCCGGGATATATCCCATCCCCGTCTGTAAAATAGATCAGAGCCTTAAGACTGCGGATTTCTTTTTTCTCCTGCTGCTCCTTCACATACCGGAACACCGGCCGGAAATCTGTTCCGCCCCGGCCCTGTATGGTGATATTTTTGCTGTATTCCTTCCATTCTTCCTCGGAATGGATCACCTTAACATCCTGGATACAGCAGTCACACTGGATCAGGTACACCTTCATTTTATGGAAAAAATTCTCTTTTTCACTGAGAATGGAATACGTTTCTCCAAGGAATCTCCGCACAGTCTCTCCATCACAGGAGCCGGAAGTATCAATGGCGATCACCAGCTCCTCCAGACGGTTCACTTCCTTATATTCCAGCGGCTCGATCAGCGGAAGATTTCCATAATGCTCCATCCCGTAAATATAAAAAATATAATCAAAGCTTTCCGTATCCAGCTCCACCTCTTCCCGCAGCACAGAAAACTGACGGAGAAATTTTTTGTAATCGTATCTTCCGGATCTTACCGTTCCTGCCTCTTCCTTCTGGTCCCCTTTCTGACTTCCCCGCCGTTTCCGGTGATCCTGACGGTTTGCGGCAGTATAGGAAAGAAGCTTGTTCCATTTTTCCTTTGTTCTTTTTCCTTTTTCTCCTGTGCAGGCATCCCATAGTGAGTGATCATCAAAATGGAACGCTTCTTCCATCTCTTCCAATCGAAATGGAAATACCTGATCTTTCAGTTTCTGGCAGATCTTTTCTGCGGAATCCGCGCCGTTTCCAAGCATATGGAAAACTTTTTTCCGGATTTTTTTCATTTCCACCTGTCTCCAGAACCGGGATCTTTTCTCTGGAAATGATCTGTTCCACCGCAATATCACAGGCTAGGTTCCATAAACGTCTGTCTTCCTGATTTTCCCGAAAAAGATGCAGATACAGGCAGTGCAGCAACATATGCAAATACCCTCGTCGCACTGCCTCCGGCTTTTTCACATAAAGTTCCAGCAGATATTCCGGAGAAAAAAGGAAGAACTCTCCGTCTGTTCCAATGGTTCTGGTCTCTTCCGAACCCTTCCCGGAAATGCAGGCAAAAGCACCGTCCAGATATGGAAAATAGTAGTACAGTTCGTTCCTCACATTTTCCAGGATATGTATTCCCAGTTCTTCCTGATTCCGGTCCACCGAATCCGCCTCCTGTCCTTCTGATCAAACTATAGCACTCCAAAAAAATACTGCACACTCTTGACAACAGGACTATGATAGAGTCAAGAGGTGATTATTATATTACATGATGAAACACGTAAACTACTTATTGAAGCTTGGAATAAAACGCACAATGCAAAAGAAATCCCAGAGTGTTTTTCTGTGAATACCAGTACTGTTTACCGCCTGGAAAAACAAATGCGTGAAACAGGTTCTGTAAAAACAAGAACATCACAGAGAGGACGTAAACATGCCCTGACACCGTAAGATATCCAAAATATTGACCGGGTGGTTCAGCAGGAACCAGATATCACAATTGATGAAATCATCGATAAACTTGGTCTGCATGTTTGTAATGAAACAGTCCGCAAGGCAGTTATTAAACTCGGGTATTCTTACAAGAAAAAATCTCTTCATACCTCAGAGCAGGAGCGTCCCCGATGTCAGGGAAAAACGCAGAAACTGGAAAAACATATGTCGGAGAGAGACATAAATCATCTGGTCTTTCTGGACGAAAGCGGAGTAAACATCAATATGACGCGACATTATGCCAGAGCATGGAAAAACCGGAGAGCAGTAGATAAAACTCCACTCAACACGCCCTGCAATACAACCGTTCTTTCTTCCATACGTCTGAATGGAGACTGTGCCTATACAGTCTATCAGGGAGGAACTACTGCAGAGCGGTTTGCAGAATACCTGAAAACAAAGTTGCTGCCGACGCTTTCAGAAGCAGACATTATCGTTATGGATAATATGCGTTCCCATCATGCAAAAGTGGTGAAACAGCTACTGGACAGCTCAAAAGTAACCTATCTGTATTTACCCCCGTATAGTCCGGATCTGAATCCGATTGAAAAGATGTGGTCAAAACTCAAAGCATTTTTAAGGAAAGAAAAGATACGGATTGCATCGGAATTACCATCAGCTATTTCAAAAGGATTTTTAACAATTCGTCCAAAGGACTGCATAGGGTGGTTTCATTCGTGTAATTATGTGCAATAATTTATTGGATTGCTATAGTTTTTCACCAGATTTATTTACAATTCAAATTCCTTCTCTTTAAATCCATAATTTGCTTTTTTCAAATGGAGAAGTCCCATCAGCGCTGCAGGTCTCCTCCACTCTTCAGCCAGTTTCAGGAACACCTCCAGCTCCTGTTCCCCAAACCATTCGTTCTCATAAAGCTTCTCGATCTTTTCCCAGTCATCTTCCAGGATCAGGCGTTCCACAGCCGGACGGATCCTTTTCTTAAGATATGCTCCATAATGCGCGCGTTCCTCTTCCTCCACACCTTCCTCCAGAAAATATCCCCGCAGGGCAACTGCCAGCCGCAGCGGCTCCTGCTTGGTACTTCCGAATTTCCGGTAAAGATGAATGGCCTCTTCTTTGGCATCCTCGTTCTCTGCCCGCATTTCAAGAGCAGTGGCAGCAACTTCCACATCTTTTTGAAAACGGCTTAATTCTGTCATAATGATCCCTCCTGTCTGCTGTCTGTTTATAGTGTTCGAGGAAATGCTTTTGTATGACATTATCATATCACGTACCGCTTTGTTTGAACATTATTTTTTGATAAAAAAGAAACCGCCATTGCCTTTTTACGACAATGACGGTCTGAAGATTTTTCTCAGATTCCCTTTTTATAAAGAATAAATGAATAGATCATTGGCACAAGGATGACCAGCAAAATTACCGCAAAAACAATTTCCGTTTTCAGAAGCAGCGAGTTCATAAGAAAAAGCAGCCCTGACAGGATCAGTATCCAGCCTGTCATACGGTTGGTACGGTTCCAGTTCTCTTCGCTGTTCAAGGTCCAGGGAAGCTTCATTCCCACTGTATAATTCTGTTTCACCTTATGAACGTAATTTCCGAGAATGATAAACATGATCCCCACCATGATATTCACGATCACACCTATATCAATGTCCATACCCAGAGCAAGACCATAGATTGACATGCAGGTGATCACAGACACCACCGGAACCAGCCACAGGACCATGGTAAAAATACGCCTGTTGATATTTTTTCTCTTTGGATCATTGGCTGTAAAAAACACGCAAAACAGATGGATCAGCAAAAGCAGAAACGGAATTCCAAAAACTGCCATCGGCTTGCTGCTCCAGCCGTTGGCCAGATTATGCTGATCAAAATGTGTTGCGATCTTCTCCGGCAGACGGTTCCACAGCAGGATCCCTGCCAGTGACGGTGAGACCGTAAGGATACTCCCGGAGATCAGAGACATTTTATATTCCTTCAGAAACTCTTTTCTTTCTTCACCTTTCATCATTCTTTCCCCCTTTCAGATCACTGAGCCACAGAAGCAGCTCCTCTACAACTGTAGTATTCAGTTCGTAATACACGAAATTCTTCACCTTCGTCTCCCACACAAGATCTGCTTTCTTCAAAATTTTCAGATGATAGGATATGGTTGCGCCTGTCATGTCAAAATGTCCTCCGATCTCACCGGCTGACATTTTCCCGTTTTTCAGAAGCTGCAGGATTTCTCTCCGCACAGGATCCGAAAGTGCCTTGAAGGTTTCCGCAAACGCCATCGTGTATGTCTTCCTCCTTTTGGATGGTATTTAGAAATATTTCTAAATAGAATATATCATTTTCAGATTTCCCAGTCAATAAGTATTTAGATTTTTTTCTAAATACTTACATTTGTCATCTATAAAAAAATGAGGATACCGATCATCGCCTCTGCGACCTTACGATATCCTCATTCACCATCGATCAACCATTATTTATTTTTTCCCCTCTTAAACCTACCTCATGCAAAAACCAAGACTGGATGTGATCTCCGGCGCAAGCTCCGGCACATGTGCACAAAAGTCCATCTCTCTGCCAAGGCCAATGGATGCAACTCCAAGAATGGATTTGCCATTTACTGTTCTGCTTCCCCTTTTCAGATCCACTGCAAACGGAAAATGCTCCGTCACATCAAGAAAACGGTTCACTTCATCCATGCTCTCAAACTGTACTTTTTTTACTGTCATCGTTTTTTTCACCTCTTTTCTCTATCTATACTACTATTTTACTATGATATAATTATTTGTATAGAGTATTTTTTTATAAAAAAGGTGATTTTTTAGATGTTATCTTCTCCTATTTCTGTTACAATATAAAAAACAACACCCAGGAGGTATCAGAATGTCAAAAAAGAACCTTATCGCAGGACAATCCGGCGGACCGACCGCAGCTATCAACAGCAGTCTTTACGGTGTGGTATCTGAAGCACTTAAACATACAGAAGAGATTGACCATGTTTATGGTATGGTCAACGGCATTGAGGGATTTTTAAACGGAACAGTCCTTGATTTCCAGGAAGCACTTCCGGGAGAGCAGCTTCTCGCTCTTACCTGGACCCCCGGCGCTTACCTTGGCTCCTGCCGTTACAAGCTTCCGGAATCCCTGGAGGATCCGGTTTATCCGAAGCTTTTTCAGAAATTCGAGGAGATGAATATCGGCTGGTTCTTTTATATCGGCGGCAACGATTCCATGGATACCGTCAGCAAGCTTTCCCGCTATGCTGAAAAGATCGGCAGCGACATCCGTATCCTCGGTGAGCCGAAGACCATTGATAACGATCTTGTAAACACCGACCATACTCCCGGATTCGGAAGTGCTGCCCGCTACGTAGCCTCCACCGTCCGTGAGATCACCCTGGACGCCTGCGTCTACGAGAAAAAATCTGTCACTATCATCGAGATCATGGGACGTCACGCAGGCTGGCTCACCGGAGCTGCTGCCCTTGCCCGGAAATATGTTGGAGACAATCCGCTTCTCATTTATCTTCCGGAAACCGATTTCGATGTAGAAGAATTTCTCCAGAAAGTTCATGCTGCCTTCGAGAAAAACTGCAACGTCGTAGTCTGTGTATCTGAGGGAATCCATGATAAAGACGGCACTTTCATCTGCGAATACGACAGCGCTGCCGGAACCGACGCCTTCGGTCACAAGATGCTTGCTGGCTGCGGTAAATATCTTGAGAATCTTGTACGCAGCCGTCTTGGTGTCAAAGCCCGCTCCGTAGAGCTCAATGTAAGCCAGCGCTGCTCTGCAGCTATGCTCGCCGGAACAGACCAGCAAGAAGGCATCCTCGCCGGTGAATTTGGTGTACAGGCTGCCCTGAACGGCGAAACCGGAAAGATGATCGCATTTAAACGTCAGAGTGATTCTCCGTACTCCATGAAATGTACACTGGAGGATGTCAACGTTATCTGCAACGAAGAAAAGACGGTCCCTGTGGAATGGATCACAGAAGACGGCTCCGATGTCACCGAAGACTTTATCCGCTATGCCCGCCCGCTGATCCAGGGAACTGTAAATGTTCCGGTTGGCGAGGATGGACTGCCGGCGTTCGTGTATCGGAAATAAGATTTGTGGTAATGCGGATAAAAATATCCACATTTGCTGCGTAACTCTGTCCTGAGTAACTGTTTATCCGTCATTCGATAAAAAATGCACCGGGAATTTCCTAATAGTTCCCGATGCATTTTCTTTATTTCTCTCTATATATTTTTCTTTTTATTTCTTACTGCGATATGCTTCTGCTTCCCAGTGTGTGATAAAATATGTGATCTCATCGGTCATCTGCAGCGGGCCGCCAAAGCTCTCTGCATACACTGCAAGCTTGATCGCATCCTTTACCAGAAGCTGTGCCTTTGCTGCCTTTCCTTTGTCATCTTCCATAATAAATGCGCCAACACCCTGTACCAGGATCAGTCTTGGCTCTTTATCATGCTCTGTCATAAATGCATCCAGCGCATTTTTCGCCTCATCAATATTTTCTACAAATAACGGATAAGGTCCGCAATATACAATATGATCCGGAGTAAACGGCTTCAGAAGAGGTGCCGCAGCAGTTTTATCTTTTACAAAATTATCCGCCTCCGCAGCCGGTACGACTTCCACCGCATGTCCAAGCAGACTGGAAAGCTTCTGTGCTGCCTGCTCTTTTTCAGGTGTAACTGCATCACTTACATCCGCAGTTCTCTTTACCTGCTTTTCCAGCTTTCCGATCACACCATCGAATAAAACGCCGATCTCCTCTACAGTATCAGCCGCAACAAAAATTCCGTGATTCTGAAGCAGAAGAACCTGCACGTCTTTTCCTGTTTCTTCTTTATAGGCATTCATTTTCTCGAAGCAGATACGGGCAAGTGTGTATCCCGGTTTGCAGATATCGATCCAGAGTACATCTTTTCCAAGAAGCTCTTCGCAAAGAACCTTTGCGCCCTTTCCGCAGGTCAGTCCATTGATAATTGTCGGATGAACATGCAGGACATACGTATATGCAAACAGATTGTGGAGCAGTGCTTCCACGCTGGGACGTTTGGTTTTATCCTCATCGGTCACTGCCGCCATTACATCTGCAAGATATGCAGATTCACGCTTCACATCATCCGCCGGATATTCCGTTTTCATGATCTCATTCAGACGGGCTCTGTCCATTTTGACAAATTCCTCTGCCTTAATGGTAGCAAGCTGTGTACCGGATCCCTTTACATACAGTGTTGTATCGTCTTTTACAGAAGTATTACCGCCTCCTGCCAGAACATAGGCCGGATTGCTTCCGTAAGTGTTTGACATTTTTACCAAAGTTGAAAGCTCCATAAGTAAAATTCCTCCCTGTTGTGTCATTATATGATTTTTCCATATATTTATAGTACACGATACAAAGTGAATTATCTATATGAATATTTTTTCCAAAATTAGTACTTTCGTATCCTTTTATTATTTTTCCAAATGTAATATCTATGCATCTACTCTTTCCAAAGGAAATGATCTGTTTCTGCTTTTCATATTTTTTCCACTTCTCATCATCTCACGTCAGCAGTTCAAAGGTATGATACAGATCCACCTTCCCATACCCCCACTCCGGGTTTGGGTACTGCATGTTTTCTTCTCTTCTTGCGCCTCTCTGCAGATAATATTTCACGCTGCTCCCGGTAAAAAACGGCTGGTTATCCCGTATGATCGCCCATTCAAACAGAAGTGCCGCGATGCCGGCGGTCTGTGCGGCGGATATACTGGTTCCGGAGCGGGTTCCAAAGTCGCCTCGTACCAGCGGCACTTTTACGTTAACGCCAGGAGCTGCCAGATGTGGAGTTATCATGCCATCTGGCGTATAGCCTCTGCCTGCTGCAATGTAGATGCTTCCGTCACGATGCTGGTAGGCAGTTGCCGTAATGCTGTTCCTGGCGTCTCCCGGCGCTGTCACCGTGGTATAGGGGGATGGTTCCAGAAAATAGGTATCCTGGGAGATCAGCCCTTCCACAGGAAGCCATATATGGAACTGTACGTTCTGTTGATTTCTTGCCTGGGTAAAAATTTTCCAGATACCGGACGCCGGATGGAAAAATCGGATATACACCAGGGAATATCCGGTCTGACGCTCGATCAAGATATAATTCACATACACCTTTGTTTCCACAAAAACAAATGACAGCTCCTGGGTTCTGGAACCTATGGAACTGCTGACTTCCAGTATCTCACCGGTTGGTGACTGGATGGAAAGCTCATAGATTTCCGGCGGTTCTCCCCAGAATTCTATGGTAAAGCCCTGCTCTCTTTCCGCTACACGGAGTTCTGTCACGATCTGTTCCCTTCCCTGAGAAAAAATCCCCGTACTGTGGTTTCTTGTATTTCCTTCGTTTCCTGCTGCCACAGATACGGATACCTGAGAAAAATTTGCCACATAGTCCACATACTGGCTTAACGCATTAGTCCCCAGATGCGCGCCCTGGCTGCTTCCGATCCCCAGGCAGATAGAAAGTGGCATCTTCAGCTTTTTGGCCTGGGAAATCGCAAAAGCAATGGCCATCATCACATCATTTTCCTGAAAAGCTTCTGCCTCCGGAGGATAAAGATAAAAATTCCGGAGATATTGCTTTGCCGGCTTTACCTTGATGATGATCAGGGTTGCCTCCGGCGCTGCTCCGGTAAAATTTTCTCCGGGTACCATATTTCCGGCAGCAATACCCGCCAGTGCCGTGCCATGGCCGTTGGTATCTCTGGATGGCACGATGGCAAACGGCTCCTCGGAAGCCAGTGCCCGGTCGATATCCTTTTTCCGGAATAATTTGCCATATGGAACTTCTGTATCTGCTATATCATCCCCCGGCAAATTATCTGCATCTCCATTTTCAGCTTCCAACTCCCGTCCAGACTGATTTTGTTCTTCCTCTTCTATGGACTGATCCCATAAATAAGCGATTCTGGAGCCGCCTGCATTTCGAAACACTTCATTCTGATAATCAATCCCCGAATCGATCACCGCCACCGCAGTACCTTTTCCACGCAGCTTCAGATAAGGGTGATCGTGCAGCCTGTTGATCCCTGATTCCCCTGCTGCCTCCATATCCATGTAGGTATAACATTTCGGGATCGAATTATAGGAGGTTCCCGTGACCTCAATTTCTCCCATACTTTCCAGCGGAACATAAAGAACCCCGAAAATTTCATTGATCGCCCGAAAAGATGCCCCCGGAAAAAGTTCCATAGTATCCTGGACATTCTGCATATATTTCACGATAAAATCCCCGAAGCGCTGACTCTGTGCCGGATTTTCCGTCTGCGCTCCGGGGATCTTATCCTCTGTTTTCATATTTGGTTCAAAATCTTCTTTTCTGAGCATGACAGGCCTGCTTTCGCCTTTTTCATAGATGTATGCAGCGAAAACCTGTCCTTATACCACTATTGTCCAACTTTTTCCTGATACATGGGACTTCCCTGATCCGTTTAAACACTGCTCTTGCTATCTCTTTTTTTCCTGATCCGTATCAGCAGCACGATCCCCGCAATCCCTGTAAAAATACTGATAAACTGGGAAGTCGACAAAATTCCCACACTTCCACGGATAATATCCCCACGGAAAAACTCGATCACAAACCGTCCAATGCTATAAAAGATCAGATAACAGGCAGTAACCTGACCATCTTCTTTTTTGTTCCGTGCGATCAGCAACAACAAAAGAAAATGCAGAAAATCCAGTCCGCTGGAATACAACTGCGTCGGGATCAGCGCCACGTGATTGGGCGCATATTCGGAATTCTGAAATATCACAGAAAAAACACTCTCTGTCTCTTTTCCATAACAGCAGCCCGCCAGGAAACATCCGATCCGTCCAAATCCCTGGGCCAGTGCCACAGATGGCAGGATCACATCCGCGTATTTAAAAAATACAAGCTTTCTGATCCTGCAATACAGAAGCCCCGTCAGTATCCCGCCGATGATACCGCCAAACACCACAAAACCGGAGCTTAAAGTTTCCATTATAAATCCCGGATCCTGAACAATTGATTTCCACTCTGTGATCCAGAAGAGAAGCTTTGCACAGAAAAATCCACCCACCAGGCACCACAGGATCATTGGAAAGATCTGTTCACTGTCAAGCTTCTGTTTTCCGGCTCTGTATTCTGCAGTCAGGCAGCCTGCCAAAATTCCAATGGCGATCATCAGACCATAACCGTATACCGTAAATGGCCCGATGGTAAGAAGTTCATTTTTCATCGGTTTCCTCCTGTTATCTCATTCTTATTTCCGTCATGATCTTCGCTCCCGTATGCGGACAGAAAACACTCCAGCAATGTAGCATTGGCCCGGTCATTCAAGGCGCTGTTTCCAGATTCTGCTACATCACATTCACCACAGATATCCACGCCCAGGATTCCCTCTGCACATATTTCTCTGACTCTCTTCAGACATTCCAGCATCGTATCCAGGCGCATATCCCCCTGGCTCCAGTTCGTGTCCGCATCATCCTTGCAGAGAACATCTTTATCCACAGAAATGTACAGCGGCAGCTTTCCCACATGCTTGCTTACAAACGCACACACCTGCGCCTCTTCCATTTCCAGAAGCTTCTCTCTGCTCAAGAATTCCACCTTTTCCTGAATCTCCGATTCCACTCTGGAAAAAGCTTCCTCATCCGGGCCGATCAGGATCACCCTTTTAAGCAATGGAAGTTCCATAACAGAATCGTAGATCCATCCTCCGCAGGAAAGCAGACCTCCGAATGCCGGCGGCTGCATATCCGTATGATTGTCAAATACAAGAAGCGAGAAAGGCTCCGATATCTTTTCCAGCCAGATCCTTGTCATATAGTGATAGTTTCCGGAATCAATAAAATGGATTCCTCCGGAAGAATAAGGGGCAATACGGCTGCGAATGGCATTCATCGCATCCTCATCACAGTAGCAGTTGGTTCCGGGAATGTCCCTGGCCTCCACCCGGGATACTTCTTTTCCCCTCCAGAACTGCTGATCCTCATATATTCCGGAAAAATCCATCATCAGTATCTTTATATTTTTATCTGTATTTTTCATGTGCACATCTTACCACGGAATGGCAGATGATGCAAGAGAAGGGTCAGTCCTTCCACTCTTCCAGTTCTTCATCGGAACCGTCCAGAAGATCCTTCAGGCTGCCGGTTTCCGCCTGGTCTTTGCCTACAGCCCAGAGCTTCATCTCCACATTCTCCGGTTCTTTTTCCCATCGGGAATTCTTCTGCTTTTGCTCTTCTTCCGGTTCTGTGGATTCTTCTGTCTCTTTTCTGTCCGCAGAATATCCGTCTGCATCCTGCGCCGGCATAGACGCTGTAGTCTCTGCTGTAGTTTCTGTTGGATATTCTGTTTCCTTCCCACTCTGCCGCTCACTCGGCGCGTTTTCATCCTGGGTTTTTGTATCATTTGGCACATCCATATCTGCCGTTTCATTTACAGCATCTGAACTGTCTGCAACAGAATCTTCCTTCTCTGTCTCCGCCTTTTTTGCGATCTTTCGAAGCCCCAGCTTCATAATAATATAGAATACGATATCCGCAGCTCCGTCACACACCAGCACCCAGCCGGAAAAGATCAGCAGAGTCATGATCTTCGGAAATCTTCCAAACAGCATCACGATTCCAAGTGCAATGAAAACAAGACTTCCGATCAGAAGCACGCTCCATGCGCCGTTTCCTCCTTTTTTCAGAAGGAAGGCTCCTTTAAACTTCCACAGACTGTCAACCAGTACAAATGCGCTGAGCATCCATGGAAGCAGTTTGATCACAATGGACGGTGTCATAAAAAGAAACACCCCCAGCACAAAAACAACCACACCACTTAGAAGATCCATGATCGTAGCTTTCGCTTTTCCACGTATGTAAATATAGATATGATAAATGCCAGCTCCGATGAGGATCAGCCCGAATACTACTTTGCAGATCACGTCCACCGTCTGCGTGGGGATCAGGATCAGGCAAAGTCCCAGCAGTATATAAAATACTGAGGAGATGATCTCACCCTTTAGAATGTTGTTGATTTTTTCACCCATGTTCCTTCATACCTCCTCTGTTATTCCAACAGTATAGCTCTTTTCCACTGGTCAGTCCACCCTGAACCGTCAAAAAATTTCTTTTTTCCAGAAAAATATTCTTATAATTCAATACAGCCCGAAGGACTTTTCCGGCGTCATTTCGCCTTGTTCCTTCAGGCTGTATTTTACTTTTTATGTTTCTTCTTTTTTGTCATAAGACCACCGATCCGTCCGGTTTCTTTTGCAGAAAGGCTTTTCCACCCGTCTTTGATCACTTTATCCAGAACTCCCATCTCATCGGCAATCTCGTATTTCAGTTTTTCCGCCTGGGAAAGCTTTCCCTCAAGATATGCTTTTACTTCTTTCTCCCTG
This sequence comes from Ruminococcus sp. SR1/5, assembly GCF_000209835.1. NCBI lineage: Bacteria > Bacillati > Bacillota > Clostridia > Eubacteriales > Oscillospiraceae > Ruminococcus > Ruminococcus sp. SR1/5. Next base: position 3,214,069 of record NC_021014.1, read on the forward strand.
TTCATCTTCCACACTCCTCATCTTTTTTATGGAGTATGGACAATTTCCGGATAAATTATGCATTCTGAAAAATATGTCCGTCCTTTATGGGTACTGTCATTTTTAATCCGGGATAATGATCGCCGCAATGATATACGCCAGGATTCCGGCTCCGCCCATCAGCGTGATGATCACCCATACCAGCCGGACAAGAGTCGGATCGATATTAAAGTATTCCGCAATTCCGCCGCAGACACCACATAACATACGGTTTACTGATGATTTGTATAGTTTTTTGTTACTCATAATGCTTCCTCCTTTAATCTTCTTCAAATTCAACCTCAACGTTTCCCATTCCGCAATCCAGTTTTATATTTTTCGTGGCACCTTCATTTGTGATCTGTTTATTTCCGGAAGTAATGGATGTTTCCAGAGAATCATCCACCTCCAGATTTCCAAGACCACATTTCAGCTCATAATTATACTCAGTAGCTTTTCCTGTAAGTGTAAGCTCCATATCTCCCATACCACAGCTTCCTTTTAAATTCTCCACCTGAAGTTCACTGATGTCAGCAGTTCCCACTCCGACTGTAAAATCTGCTTCCTTTATATCCAGGCTGTTGGAATTTTCAATGGTTCCGGCCCCCACATTTACTTCCATCTGCTCCGCTTTAAAATCACCATCCAGTTCGATGGTTCCGGCTCCCATCTGAAGTTTTATCTTCTGAAAGCTTAAGTTTTCCGGGCAAAAAATTTCTATGGAACGGTTTCTCACTTTTTGATTGCTTGCAATTCTCAGACTACCGTTGTTATTGCTGATCTGAATGCGATTGTGATCCTTCCCTGAAACTTTCACCTGGACTTTATCCTCATTCCATGTTTTCAAAACCAGTTCTTCGTATCTCAGATCACAGAAAAGGTCTGACACAGCCGAGGCCTCATATACTTTCGTATATGCGGAACTGTCTGCACTGTCTGCCAGAACGCCCTTCTCAGTTGCCGCGCTCTCTGCAGCTGCCTGAAAATCGTCCTCCTGCTCATCCATATCTTCCTCGGAATCTTCCACTTCCCAGCTGTCTTCATGATCCAGAACACGAAGCACCTGCGTGATTCCTTGATCCAGAACACTCACATCTCCCATAGTCGCTCCCATGGCAGCTCCGCCGGCAGTAAGTCCCAGGCCTGCCACACCGAATACTGCTGCAAGGATCAGAATTACCTTCAGAAAACGTTTCATACTTTTTCCGCCTTTCTTCCATTCAGGAGATTGCTGCAGAATCCCGTAAATTTCCGCAGGATCGCAGGCAATATCTTACCTGTAAACCACACCGTCAGTAACAGTAACAAAAGTCCAAATGCCATCATCAGGCATCCGATACCGATAGTCAGGATCCCGGCCGGCGGAAGAGACACCGTCATGGCAATCCCAACAACAATGCACGCAACTGCACCGATCACAAGGATGATCGATCCCGCTCCTGCAAAAAATGTCAGCAGGAAAGGCAGCAATGCCAGTGTCACCAAAATCCCCAGTACTCCGCCAAATAATCCTTTTATCAGAGGAGCCGCAAAAACAAGAACGATCAGCGCAAGAATGATTCCTGCCTTATTCTGCTTTTTCTCTGCGTGATAGCCGCGCTGGGCACGTCTTTTCCTGCGGTCTTCGAAATTTTCTGTATTTCCCGTATCACGATGGGCCTCTCCCTGTCTATTTCCGTATACGGTTACTTCTGTATAATGGTCCGGCATTTCCCCGTTCTCTTTCACACGGGTATCCTGATATCCGTTCTCTGTGTATTCCCCGTAATCTTCACTGTTCTCCTGAAGATCTGCCTTAATGATCGCAGCAACCTTCCCCGGATTTCCCAGTTCCCGGATCACTTCTCCTTCATTCTCAGGACCTGCATCATCAAAATATCCTTCATAATATTCCAGTGCTTCCTGTCTCTCTGCCTCTGAAATATCGGAAAGCAGCCGTTCAAGCTGTTCCATAAACTGCTTTCTGTTCATGCTCAAACTCCCTCCTCAAACATCCTGGTGATCTTGGATGAATAGATCTCCCATTCACTTCTGTAAAGATTCAGCTGCGCTGCGCCCTTATCTGTCAGCTTATAATATTTCCGGTTTCTTCCTGCATATTCCATATTGTAGGCTTCCAGACATTCATCCTTCTGAAGCCTGCGAAGGACCGGATACAGCGTAGATTCTGAAACCTCCAGAACACTTCGCACATCCTGGGTGATCTTGTACCCGTAGGTACCGTCCTTCTCTCTGGAAATAACAGCCAGGACGATCGCATCCAGGAGGGCTGCTCCTGTATTAAATACCATCTGCTCACCTCTCTATGACCTGTAAAACGGACATTCACATTCCGTCTTACTACATGCTGATGAACGCGATCACTTCACGATTCAACGCTCACATGATAAGTCATGTAATATTGTTCTGTGAACAATACTATATATCGTATAATATAGTTTTGTCAATAGTATTTAGAAAAATCCCTCTATACTTTATAATATTTTTCGGAAACCACTCTTTTCACACAATATCCGAAAGAGTCAAGTTTATATTATGGAGGAAATTATGACAGATTCAGATAAAATACAGACATTACCGCTTCCTTTTCTGGAGCGTATGAAAGAAATGCTGGGAGATGATTATGATGCTTTCCTGAAAAAGCTACAAAAAATCCCCGCACCTACGGTCTACGTGTAAACACCGCCAAGCTCTCCTGCCAGGATTTTCAGGCGCTTTCCCCTTTCCCTATCCGGCCGATCCCGTGGATCAATACCGGATACTTCTACGAGGAGGAAAGCCGCCCTGCACGATGTCCTTACTACCAGGCGGGTCTTTATTATCTCCAGGAACCAAGTGCCATGACACCGGCTTCTAGGCTTCCCATCGAACCTGGAGATTTTGTCCTGGACCTCTGCGCAGCTCCCGGAGGAAAAGCCACTGCCCTGGGTGCAGCCTTAAATGACACCGGATTTCTCCTTGCCAACGATATCAGTACTTCCAGAGCCAGAGCCCTTCTTAGGAATCTGGAGCTTTTTGGCATGAAAAATATGCTCGTCACCGACGAAAAGCCCGCCAAACTTGCCCAGCGTTTTCCTGCTTTCTTCAATAAGATCCTTCTGGACGCTCCATGCTCCGGGGAAGGCATGTTCCGAAAAGAGGAAGCCCTTGCCCGCGACTGGACACCGGAAAAATCCGCTGAGCTTTCTGATATCCAGAAAGACCTGGTCTTAAAAGCTGCCGATATGCTCCGTCCGGGCGGAATGCTGCTTTATTCCACCTGCACTTTTTCCCAATGTGAAGACGAAGAAGTGGTAGCCTATCTTCTCAGACAACGCCCGGATATGGAACTTATGGAAATGCCAGGATATGAAGGCTTCTCCAGCGGCCGCCCGGAATATGCCGGCACAGCAGACACTTCCGATTCCGAAATCACGTTAAGCTTAAATGCATTTAATCCGGAAGAACTTCAAAAATGCGTCCGAATCTTTCCACACAAAATGGATGGCGAAGGTCATTTTCTCGCCCTGTTCCGCAAAAAAGGTGACTCTCTTCCACCTGTTTTCCGCTTTTCCGCAAAAGGACCGGACAAAAATACCCGGAAATGGCTGGAGGAATTTTTCTCTGAGATCGGCCTGAAAACCATTGGCGGTCAGGAATTTGACTGGAACCGTGTGGAAGTCCGCAAAGATAAAGTATACTATCAGCTGCCCTTCCCTCTGGATCTCCGCGGAATCTCCTTTCTTCGAAACGGCCTCTACCTGGGTGATCTGAAAAAAAACCGTTTTGAGCCGTCTCAGCCTCTGGCGCTGGCGCTTCACAAAGGAGATGTGGAAGCAGTTATCTCCCTGCCGGTTTCCGACGAGCGGCTTACCCGTTATCTGAAAGGCGAAACGCTTATGATCGAGCCGGAAGAGGCCGCTCACAAAAAAGGCTGGCACCTTCTCTGTGTGGGCGGTTATCCTCTCGGCTTCGGAAAGCTTGTAAACGGGATCCTGAAAAACAAATATCCTGCTGGCTGGAGAGTGTAATCTCTCCGCCGCAGGATATCTGCCCACATTAACATATCATTTCATTTTCAGATCAGAGACTGAACGCTTCTCCAAGAGTAAACGAATAAATATACCGTTCCTTCACCTTCCGGCCTGTCATCCGTTCCAGCGCCTGGGCGTAATCCTCCAGCTGTACATGATAACGGTCGATCAGCTTCTGTTCTTCTCCACGTCTCACAAAGTCCGTTTTATAATCCACCAGAACGATTTCTTCATCCTCTATAAAATACGCATCAATGATTCCCTGTACCAGAACATTTTCCTCACACTGCCACTGCGGATCAAGCTCCGAAGCTTTTCTTGCGATCACAAAAGGCTGCTCCCGGAACAGAAGTCTCTTCTCTGAAGCTGCTTTCATCCGCTGTCCGAGAGGTGTTTCCACAAAATTCCAGATATCCTTTACCCGAACCGACTCAGCCTCTTTTCTTTCCATCTTCCTGGCGTCAACCCATTCTCTCAGCTGTCTGCGGATCTCATCCCTGTTTGCTGTCTTCTGATAGTCCAGGCATTCCATTACACGATGATAAGCCGTTCCACGAAGTGCCCCTGTATACCCTTCCTCTTTCTTCTCCTCGATAAATCGGGGAACCAGCGGCTGGATCTCTTCTTCCGTCTCATAATCCACCGTTTCTTCCAGATCCTGCTCACTGTGGTAGCTTCGCTTTTTCAGTTCTGATACACTCACCTTCACAGGAAGATCTTCCAGATATTGATAGGGATATACAAAGGAAAAACGTCTCTGGATCTCCTCCCGGATCTCACTGTCAAAAACTCTGCCCGGATTCCAGTTCTCCAGTGTTTCCTTCTTCATTTCCCGCTCTGCCTGTTCCATAACCTCACTTTCTGTCAGTTCCCGTGCTGTGACCCGTGTAACTTTGAATTCTGCCGGATCTTTGTACAGAGGATTTGCGGTATTCATAAAGATGCCATATTCATGAAATAATGGTGCCATGCAGCGATGCCTTGCCAGTGCCGGAAGCACATAATCCCAGTAAGTCTTCCCGCCAAGCCTTCTTCCCAGAGAAAGCAATGGTTCCTCACTGTCCCTTAATGCGGACAATTCCCCCAATTCCGGATACAGGGCTCCAATGGTTCCACTGAGGATCAGTTTTTCCTTTGCACGTGTAAGCGCTACATAAAGTACCCTCAGCTCCTCTCCGAGGCTTTCCATCAGGAGCGCTCTCCGTATGATCTGCCTGCAAAGGGATGGAGCGATGATCCTCTTCTCTGGCAGGATCGCATCCGCACCGATCCCCAGCTCCGGATGGATCAGGATACTTGCGTTCATATCCCGGAAATTAAAGCGTTTTCCCATTCCTGCTGCAAACACTACCGGAAACTCCAGTCCCTTGCTCTTATGGATCGTCATGATCTGTACTGCACTTTCCCCGGTTCCGGAAAGATTTACCTCCCCGTAATCCACCTGATACTGCTGAAGCTTCTGGATATATCTTACAAAATTAAAAAGGCCTCGATAGCTTGTCTTCTCATATTCCATTGCCTTTTCCACAAGCATGTTCAGGTTTGCATTCCTCTGTTCACCATTTGGCATTGCCTTTGCATGGTCTCCATATCCGGTACGTGCAAGTACCTCTAGGATCAGCTGATGGACCGGCGTGTAAGCCGCCTTATCACGAAGTGTATTCATGGTGTCCATAAAACAGGACAGCTTCTCTCCGAGGATTTTTTTGTTTTCCTCAAAGCTCCCATGCTTTCTATAGTCCTCCACAAACCTGCACACACATTCATAGATCATTCCTTCCGGATATGCGATCCGAAGCTCAGCCAGCTCTTCTGTGGTACATCCAACGATCGGTGAACGCAGTACGCCGGTCATGGGAATATCCTGCAGCGGATTATCCAGGATCCGGAGATAATTCAGCAGTGTCACAACCTCTGTTGCAGAAAAATATCCGGTTCTGGAGGCCGTATATACCGGTATCCCTCTTGCACTCAAAACCTCCCCGAAGGTTTCAGCCCAGCCTGAAGCAGATCGGAGCAGGATCACGATATCTCCATATTGAAGAGGTCGATACTCTCCCGTTTCCTTATCCAGCACCCGTTCATGCCCTACCATAGATCGGATTCTTCCTGCAATGGCAAGGGCCTCCAGCTCTCTCTCATTCTCCGTTACTTCTTCATCCTCCTCTTCCAGCAGCGGACTGTATTTATCCACAAGAAGGATCTCTGTTTTTACAAATTCCGGATCCTGGCCTTCCGGAAAAGAAGCTCCGGGATACAGAGCTGCCGCCTCGTCGTAAGCAATTCCTCCCAGATCTTCCCCCATGATCTGCCGGAAAATAAAGTTGACACTTTCAAGGACTTCCGGTCTGCTTCGGAAATTTTTGTGCAGGTCGATCCGCTGTTCCGGACTGTCTTCCAGTGAATAGCTCTTATATTTTTCCATGAACAGTTCCGGACGGGCCAGACGAAAACGGTAGATGCTCTGCTTTACATCTCCTACCATAAAGATATTTTTGCGTTCATTGACCCAGCCGGAAACTGTCTGCATCAGGATCTCCTGAACCAGATTACTGTCCTGATACTCATCCAGCAGGACCTCATCATATTTTTCAGAAAGCTCTCTTGCCGCCTGGCTGGGCACATAGGTTTCTCCTTCCTTTTTCAGAAGGATGTCCAGGGCAAAATGTTCCATATCTGAAAAATCCAGAACATTTTTTTCACGCTTCTTTGCCTGGAAACGTTCTGCAAAATCCTTTGTCAGCTTTACCAGCATCTCCAGCGGTGGTGCAGATGCTTCTGTCAGTTCCGTCAGCTCAGCCAGATTTCCGTAAAAATATCGGATCCCCAGTTCCTTCAGATTATCTTTTGCATCTTCGCGAAGAGCTTTTACCAGATTTTTCAGCTGCTCCGATACTCCCTCCATTTTTTTGAGGAAAGTCTTGCAAACTTCAGATTCCGGAGATTCTGCGCTATCTCATCATAATCCCTTTTAACGGACAGTTGTTTTAACTGCCGGATCAGTATCATATCCTTTTCCAGAGCCTCCAGATAAAGCTCCGGTCCATCCTGGAGCTGACAGGTCCTCATTGCGGTTTCTGTAAGCTCTTCCGCTTCTTTCAGTGCGCAGTCTGCAGCCTCCCACAGATATCGGAACCATCGCGTTCCCTCAAGACCTTTTTCCGGATCCAGATGATAATTCTCCACACAGCTGTCCAGCCATTTTTCGGGCCATGGATTACTCATCGCAGCATTATAAAGCTCCAGCACATGTTCCTTCAGTCCTTCATCCGTTTTTCCTGGCGCATAGCATTCCACAAATGCAGTAAAATCTGCCTTTCTTTCTGCATAATGATCTTCAAAAAGCTCCTTCAGCACATCTTCCTGCAAAAGCTTCAGTTCACCCTCATCTGCAGTCCGGTAACCCGGATCCAGTCCGATCAGATGAAAATAATTTCGGATCACATAGGCGCAAAAGCCGTCAATGGTAGTGATCTGTGCCGTATGGATCAACGTCATCTGTCTCTGCAGATGCTCATTATCCGGATCTTCAGCCAGTGCCTGATCCAGTCCACGTTCGATACGTTCCCGCATCTCTCCCGCTGCCGCCCTTGTAAATGTCATGATCAGAAGACGGTCAATGTCCACCGGTTTCAAAGGATCCATGATCTTACTTAAGATCCTCTGCACCAGCACTGCAGTTTTACCGGAACCGGCTGCTGCGCTGACCAGAATATTCCGGTCCCGGAGCGTGATGACCTTTTTCTGCTCCTCAGTCCATTTCACTGCCATTCTCTTCCTCTCCCTTCATGATCTTTTTCCACAGTGCATCTTCTTCTATGGACGACAGCCTGTGAAACTCATATCCCGGTATCTTCCTGTCGAAGCCGCACACAGTAAGATACGGACAATATGTGCAGGCATTCTTTTTTCCAAGTTCATAGGGTTCCACTGCCGCATTTCCATCCAGGATCGATTCCCTGATGTCACAGATCTTTCTCCGCACATACGCTCCCAGAGCATCAAACTGCTTCCTTGAGGCAACAGAAGATCTTTTGCTGAAGCTTCCGTCCCGGTTCAGGGATACCGGTATGGAGGCCATAGTGCTGTCGATTTTGGTACTCATATTATCATCTGCCTGTACAAGCCCGTTCATTTTCATTTTCTTCAGCATCTGCTCATTGATGCTTTCCATATCCGCATGGATCTTCTCCTGTATCATAGGATCCTTCACATTATAATAAAACACACCAGCCGGAACGATCTCGCGATCCGGATACTTCCGTTTTTCCACCTGTAATGCTCCATCCAGATAGACCATCAGCTGAAGCTGAAGGCCATGATACAACGCCAGCAGATCAAACGAAGTATTTCCAGTTTTATAGTCGATCACCTTCACATAGACCCGGTTGTTCTCCGGCTCTTCCATGATATCCACACGGTCGATCCTTCCGCCCTGAAACCTCACCTCAAATCCTTCCGGCCGGAATGCTCCATGCTTCAGCTGTTCCTGCAAAGCCCACACGGTACGCCGCAAAATACGTCTGGTCCGTTCGATCATATATTCATTTCTCGCACTGCTTTTAAGGATCGTATTTCCGTAATCTGCGGAAACCTGATCCAGACAGCTGTCTATGATACGGTTTCGCTCTTCCTCCGTAAGCTCTGCCCAGTCCAGTCCCTCTTTTCGGACTTCCGCCGCAAATTTTTCCAGTGCCATATGCATGACATTTCCCATATCCATAGCCCGGAACTCATACTCTGCACGTTCTGTAACCTTCAGGCCATACTGCAGAAAATGTGCAAATGCACAGGCCGCAAAACGCTCCAGCCGGGTAGCACTGTACGGGGAAATTTCTCCATAGAGGATCTTTGCCACTGTTTTTCCGATCTTATCTGACGGTCGTTCTGAAAAAGATGCCTCTGTAAGCTTTTTTACAAGGATCCGGTATTCCGGGCTCTGAAGATACCAGCTGTACAGTTCCTGGAAGACCGCATTATCCTGGTAAGCTTCTCCTGCAAGCCCTCTCAGGAAATAATCCAGGCTGATTCCCGGAAGCTCCAGTAATTCCATAGGTTCCTGCATATCTCCGCACTGCCGGATCTCCATTTCCGGAAACATCTCCCGGATATTACTGACAAGAAAGGCCGGACTCAGGGCTTTTCCCTGGCTGTCGGACTGACAGAAGGACAGACAGAGCAGTTCTCTTGGCTTGGTCATGTTCAGATACAGATAAAATCGCTGCATGTTCATCAGTTCCTTTGGCCCCGGTGCAAGCTGGATCCCCTGATCTTTAAAAAATTCTCTGTCAATCTCCGTAAGCATTCCTCCACCGGATGTATTCTTCGGAATATTCCCTTCATTTACTCCCACAAAAAACAGTGCACGGATATCCTTCAGCCTGGTTCTCTCCATATCTCCCACAAGTACCTGGTCCATACTTGGCGGGATCAGAGCCACCTTGGCCTGGTTCAGTCCTGTTTCCAGAAGCTGACGGAAATCCTGGCGGTTCACGGTTTCCTCTCCCAGGATCTCCACCATATTATCCAGAAGTTCCATAACAATTCCGTAGATCTGGGCATATTCCTTTTCCATGGCCTTGTCGCCCTGTTCCTTGAATTTCAGTTCCTGATGCTTCAGTTTCTGCTGCACCTGGCTCCGCACTGCAAACTCGTAGAGAAAAGTACAGTATTCCCGCACCGTCTTTTTCCCACCTTTAAAGCTTAGCGCAAGCTCTCTGGTCTCATCTGCGAACCGCTGCCGGATCTCATTAAGCCTCTGAATGCTTTCCGGCGGCATTCCCCGGTAAATACGCACCCACACTTCATCCCATTTCTTAAATCCACGGATACCAAGAGCCAGCACATAATTCTCCAGAAGGTCTGCTTCCTCCCTGGTCACACAGGACATTCCGCACCGGAGATACCGGAATACACTCTCATAGGAAAAATCCTGCACTGCCATCTCAAGTGCTGCCCGGAAATATTCTACAAACGGATTCATCAGGACCGTGTGCTTCTCATCAATGAAATACGGGATCCCTGCTGCTGTAAATACCTGCTTTGCAAGATTTCCATACTCCTCCAGGTTACCTGTGATCACGGCGATCTCACCGTAACGGCAGCCCTTTTCCCTTACAAGTCTGGCGATCCGGCGGGCAGCTTCTTCCATTTCCTTCTGCGGGTTCACTGCCGAAAACATGCAGATCTCATCCTGCGCTTTTTTATATATATTTTTTCGGTAACGGAAGATATTTTTTCAAGGAAATGAAGGGCAGGTGCCTGGGAAAAGCGGGATTTTCCCACATCCTTCAAAAGAACCGGTGTCTCGATCTCCCTGGTCAGCTCCGAAAGCCCGTGGATCATCTGACGGCTCATATAAAAAAGCTGATAAGGTTTTCCTCTCATGCTCAGATTCTCATCCGCATCCATGGTCACCGTTACCATCACCTTCTCACAGACAGCAAGAAGTTCTCCCACAACACGCATCTGAATAGGCGTAAAACCGGTGTAACCATCCAGAAGGAGTACACTGTTTTTCATTTTTTCAGAAAACGGAAGAGCTTTTTCCAGCGCATCCATTACTTCTTCTCCTGTCATATAATGATCCTTCAGATATCCGGTAAATGCCTGGTAAAGAACAGCTACGTCTTTCAGCTTCATCTGAAGTAACGCTCTGTCACCGGAATCCTCGATCATCTCCTGGATCTCACTGTCCCGGATATCGTACTGCATAAACTCCGACAGGATAGACTTCACTTCATCCAGGTATCCCGCTTTACGCATCTGACCTCCCAGATAGGAAAGCTCCTTTCCATGCTGCTGTACCATCTTCTGCAGCACCATACTCTTACCGGTTTCTTCCAGAAGGATGCGGCTGTCTCCTCCAACTTCCTCCAGAACACGGTATGCAAGACGCTCAAAGCTCAGGATATCAATATTCAAGATTCCCCTGCCCGGACTCATCTCCACCAGTGTCTTCTGGGTCTGCATGGTAAACTGCTCCGGCACGATCACATAAAAAAGCTTCTCAGGATGCAGCCCCGCCTGTTCTATGATATTCTGATAAGCATAACAGGATTTTCCGCTTCCGGAACTTCCTATGATAAACTGTAATGACATCTTCATCCTCCCGATCACTTGCAGATTTTCAGTCATTCCGGCGCCATCCTGCGCCTGAAGTATTCCTATCATACCACAAATTCTACTCCTATAGAACGGTCGTTCTCTATATTCTGAAATATCTGCCTGCTCTTTTCCTTATTTTTCCAGGCACAGTATCGAATAACCTGCGCACAGCTGTGGCATAAATCCTCCCTCCCGATAATAAACTATATAAAAAGCTTTGGGAGGCGTGCGCCATGAGTTCCAAAACCAGGATCATCGTCCTACATATGAAAGAGATCATTTACACAGCTGTCTTTCTGGCTCTCGCTGTTGTTCTGGCTGTCGTTCTTTTCTTCATGTTCGGTCCCGGAAAAAATGCCAGTCATACAGCCAGCGAAAAATCCCGCTACAAGCCGGGCGTCTATACCTCTTCCATCACCCTGAACGAGAATACCTTCGATGTGGAAGTTACTGTAAATGCTGACAGGATCAAGGCCATCCGTCTGGTGAATTTAAATGAAACCACAAAAGCTTCCTATCCTCTTATGGAACCGGTTCTGGATTCTTTGGCAAGTCAGATCTATTCCAGTCAGTCCCTGGAAGACATTCAGTACGCAGGAGACCGGAAATATACCTCCCAGGTACTCCTTTCAGCTATCACGGATGCAGTAAAAAAAGCGGAGAACACTTAAGCTCTCCGCTTTGCGATCTACGTTCAGATTTCAATCTTCTCCAGCACATCCTGCCAGATCCTTGCACTTGCATCACTTGGCATTCTGAGATCTCCTCTTGGAGAAAGTGCCACACTACCTACCTTCGGGCCATCCGGCAGACAGGAACGCTTGAACTGCTGGGCAAAAAATCTCCGATAGAAGGTTTTCAGCCATTTCAGGATCGTCTCTTTATCATAAATCCCATCAAAGGTCAGGCAGGCAAGCCTGTAGATCTTATCCGGTGTAAATCCTGCACGCAGCATGTAATACAGATAAAAATCATGAAGCTCATAAGGTCCTACCAGGTCCTCCGTCTTCTGGGCGATCTTGCCATCCTTAGGAGGAAGAAGCTCCGGGCTTACCGGAGTATCCAGGATATCCAGAAGAACCTCCTTCAGTTCCTCATCTCCGCAGGTATCCGCATAATAACGTACCAGATGACGTACCAGTGTCTTCGGGACAGAAGCATTTACACCATACATGGACATGTGATCGCCATTATAGGTTGCCCAGCCAAGAGCCAGCTCGGAAAGGTCTCCGGTTCCCACAAGAACGCCGCCTTCCTTGTTTGCCGTATCCATCAGGATCTGAGTACGCTCACGTGCCTGGCTGTTCTCATACGTCACATCGTGGATCTCCGGATCATGTCCGATATCCCGGAAATGGATATTTACCGCCTCTTTAATATTTACCTCGGTAAGCCTTGCACCAAGGCAGCGGCTTAACTTGCAGGCATTCTGATAGGTTCTGTCTGTGGTTCCAAAGCATGGCATGGTCACACAGTGGATCTGTTCTCTCGGCATTCCCATCCGGTCAAAGGCACGTGCCATTACAAGAAGCGCCAGGGTAGAATCCAGTCCTCCGGAAAGTCCTACCACCGCACTCCTGCTGTGGATATGCTCCATACGTTTCTTAAGTCCCATAGCCTGGATGTTCAGGATCTCCTCGCAGCGCTCATCACGCTCTTCCTTCACAGACGGAACGAAGGGATACTGTGGATATTTTCTGGTAAGTCTTGTTTTCTCCTCTGCTACGGAAAAATCGACTCTTGTATGACTGCAGGTAGAAACTGCCGGATACGTGGACATTCTTCTTCTCTCATCAGCCAGTCTCTGCACATCGATCTCACTGTAAATGATGCCGTTCTCAAAGCGTCTGCTTTCTGCAAGCATGGAACCGTTCTCTGCGATCATATTCTGTCCGCCAAACACGAGATCCTGGGTAGACTCCCCTTCCCCTGCACTGGCATAAATATATCCGCAGATCAGTCGTGCTGACTGCCCGCTTATCAGGGTTCTCCGGTAGGAATCCTTACCTACCATCTCATCACTGGCAGAAAGATTAACGATGATATGCGCACCGTTGACGGCATGACGGATACTTGGCGGCGCAGGGACCCAGAGATCCTCACAAAGCTCTGCTGCAACAGTGAATTCCGGAAATTCCTTACATTCAAAGATAAGCTCTGTTCCAAAAGGAATTTCATCCCAGAACTCATCCTCCTCATTTTTCTCGCACTTCAGGAAGTCCACAAATTCCACATCTTCTTCCTCTGCACCTGCAAACTGTCTCTGCTCATAAAACTCATTATAATTCGGAATATGCGTCTTCGGCACAAATCCCACGATACGGCCATGATTCAGAGCTGCTGCCACATTATAGAGCTTGCCTCTGTGACGCAGCGGGAGTCCCACAAAGATCAGGGCGTCCGTCTCCCTTGTCTCCTCCGCAATATGCAGAAGCTCATCCCACGCACTGTCCAGAAGACATCTCTGGAGAAAAAGATCGTGACAGGTATATCCTGTGATACAAAATTCCGGAAATACCATCAGCTTGACATGTTCCTTTTCCATTTCATGAATGGCCTTCAGGATTTCCTCTCCGTTTGCCTTGCAGTCTGCAACGGTAACTCTCGGCGTTGCCGCTGCCACCTTGATAAAACCATGCTTCATTTTTTCTTCCTCCCGAGTTTTATCGCTTGCACTCTCTTATGATCCTCTTAAGATCTTCCACGGTAAAATTATAATTCTTATTGCAGAAATGGCAGTTCATCTCAATGTCCTTGCCTTCCTGGATCATCTCGTTAAGTTCTTTTCTTCCGATGCTGATCAGCGCTTTTTCCACACGCTCTCTGCAGCAGTTACAATGGAACTGTGTGGGCAGTGTATCATTGATCTCTATGTCAAAGCCTTCCAGTACTTTTTCAAGAAGACTTTCCGGTGTGTGCCCCTGCTCCAGAAGATTGGTAACAGAATCGATCTTTGATACGTTTTCCTCAAGCTTTGCGATCACCTCTTCCTCTGCAAAAGGCATCAGCTGTACAATAAAGCCTCCCGCCTGACGGACTGTATTATCCTTATTCATCAGCACACCCAGTCCTACTGCAGACGGAACCTGCTCGCTGGTTGCAAAATAATAGGTGAGATCTTCTGCGATCTCGCTGGTCTGAAGAGCAACCTGTCCCACATATGGCTCTTTCAGTCCCATATCCTTGATCACATCCATAAAGCCTACGCCGACAGCTCCCGCAACATCCAGCTTGCCTTTGCTGTTTGCCGGGATACATACATCCGGATTCCCCACATAGCCCTTTACATTTCCGTGAGAATCTGCAGTTACTGTAATTCCCTGCAGTGGTCCTCCTGCATGGATCCGAAGTGTAAGGAGATCCTTTTCCCCTTTCATCATAGCTCCCATCATGGCACCGCCGGTAAGGAGACGTCCCAGTGCCGCTGTTGCCACCGGACTGGTGTTATGATTCTTTCTCGCTGTCTCCACCATATCGGTTGTAACAGCCGCAAATGCACGGATCTGGCTGTTTGCCGCTGTTGCTCTTACAATATAATCACTCATATAAAAATTTCCTCCTTTATTTCTCGTCTGACGGAATTTCCTTTCCATGTTCTCTGGCCACAAAAGTCAGTCTTCCGCTGTCCGGCTTCGGTACCTCCCTGGTGTATGCGTCATAAACCGCCAGCGGGATCAGGCCTGCCTTTTCAAGAAGTTCCCTTACTTTCTTCGGATCATAGGCCTTCTGGTAATGAATTTCCTCGTCTCTCTCATAAAGACCATCTTCTCTCGGAAGAAACAGAGTCAGATCATACACATTGATCCCGGTCTCCTCATCAAATTCATTTTCCCAGATAAAGCTTCCCTCTTCCCGATTCTCTGCAATAGTCGTATTTCCAAGCATTTCCCGGTATTTATACGGGGTGTTCATATCAAATATGAAAATTCCATCCGGATCAAGATAATTGTTCACCAGTTTAAATACAGTAAGCAGATCATCCTCCTCTGTGATGTAATTCATACAGTCACAGACGCTGACGACAGCACGTACCGTTCCATAAAGTTCAAACTCCCGCATATCCTGTTCCAGATAAAGGATCTCATGACCGGATTCTGCACGTTTTTCCATGGCTTCGCCAAGCATTTCCTCAGAGTTATCCACACCGATCATATCATAACCGGACTCAGCCAGAAGCTCTGTCATCACTCCGGTCCCACAGCCAAGTTCCAGCACGATCCCGTCTTCAATTCCGTATTCTTTAAGACTTCCTATAAGATATTCCGCCCATTTTTCATATTCCACATTATCCATGAAAATGTCATAAACTCTGGCGAAATCACTGTATGCTTCCATAAAAACCTCCAAATATTTTCCGGGCGTTCCATCGCCCGCAGCGTTCACATTATACCATGTCTTCCTGTATAAGTATACGCCTCTGACATAATATGACACAAAAAATCCGGGACCGCAGCCACAAAAGCTGTGATCCCGGAATTCTTATCTAACCGAATCTCCTGCTACTCCAGGCTTTACTGTACAGGCATATAGTATACGTCTGCAGCCTCACCGTGCCAGTAGAAGCTTGTTCCATCCTCTTCATATACATCACAGTCATACTGAGAAGAGAAGGTGAAACGGTTTCCTTCGTTATCCATCCATGCACCGTTTCCGTCCGGAACGATAACACGTGGTTTACCATCGGAGTTTCTGTAAATAGTTCTTGTCTCATCTGTGTTGCCAAGCTGCTCATCTGTAAATCCGCCATTTACGATAGCACCGGAGGAGCTGCTGTCAGTGGATGCAGTTCCATTGGAAGAACCGTCAGATGTACTGCTTCCGTCTGTAGATGTTCCGTCAGATGCTGCACTTCCGTCTGTAGATGTGCTTCCGTCGGCAGCTGTAGTTCCATCTGCTGCTGTTCCGTCAGAAGAAGCTGCGGCATTACCATCTGCAGATGCACTTCCGTCAGAGGAAGCTGCGGCATTACCTTTACCGGCAGTCTTGGCTGCAGAACCATTTGCCGCACTCTTCAGAGTGGAATCACCAAGGATCGCAAAGCTGTCGACAGACTCCTGAACCTTTTTCAGAGCATCCTCTTTTTTAACAGATGCCACAAGGCTGTAATACTCGCTGTCATTTACAAAGTATTTATTGATAGCATATACATAACCGTCACTCTTGGTCGTATCCTTATATTTCACAGTATAAGAATAAATGTTGATTCCGTCTTTCTGATCTGCCTTGTAATCCTGGATCTCAAAATCGGTTCCATTTACCATGTTCTCTGCCTGTGTCATGGAAACTGCCATATCCTGGGAGTTCGGGATCACTGCGGATTCCAGATCTGCGCCGGATCCGTGAAGGATCAGGATCCTGCCCTGGTCCGGAGACTCGAAGCTTACCATATCTGTCTCGTCGGACTTGTTGGACCAAGTTGCATCCGGAAGCTTGATCGCTACGGATTTATCCTTGGATGTATAGGTTGTATTCTGTGCGTCTGCTGCAACAGTCGGTGTAACCTTCGCTTTTTTCGCCGGTGTCGGAGTAGGAGTAGACTCCACAACCACGCTGTCCTCTTTTCCTCTTCCGAAACTACATGCCGTCATGACACCAGAAAGAGCAACAGTCATAGCTAAAAGTGCAATAAATTTTTATTCTTCATAGTATCCTCCTCATAATCATCATCAGTCACAAAGTGTGTCCGGAATATTCACTTCTGAACACACTCTTTGCTATAGTTTACGATTTTATTACAGCTTTGTCAATTGATTTCTCCCTATACTTTATGAATATCCTGTAAGCAGATATCCTGCTCCGTACAGGATTTTTCTAACATTATAATCTTCCCGGATATACCTATCTTATTCTCTTCTTCTGCTGATCCTGTATTTCCCGTTTTACGTCTTCATTACGAAAGCT
This sequence comes from Ruminococcus sp. SR1/5, assembly GCF_000209835.1. Classification (NCBI taxonomy): domain Bacteria; kingdom Bacillati; phylum Bacillota; class Clostridia; order Eubacteriales; family Oscillospiraceae; genus Ruminococcus; species Ruminococcus sp. SR1/5. The sequence continues at coordinate 3,231,108 of NC_021014.1, forward strand.
CTGTTTATTCCCCCACCAAGTAAGCCTCCTGTTTTAATGACAAATATCCCCCTTGAATCTGTCCCTTCTTTTTTTCTATAATTGTGTCTTTATTCATACACACTCGTGTTGTAAAGTATACCCAACCAAAAATATATGAAAAGAGGACATCCATACATCGATGTTTTCAGGAAAGGATCTATCACTATGGAAAAAGCAGTTCAGACATCTCAGAGAACTGACCAGGAGCTTTCATCTGTTCAGTTTCTCACCATTACAGCCGCATTTGTTGCACTGACTTATATCTTCACCGCATTTATTAATGTTAAGCTTCCGATCGCAGCCAACGGCGGACTGATCCACCTTGGAAATGTGCCGTTATTCATCGGTGCCATTTTATTTGGAAAGAAAACCGGAGCCATTGCCGGTGGAATCGGAATGGGTCTCTTTGACCTTCTCTCCGGATGGACCCTGTGGGCACCATTTACTCTTATTATTGTAGGGATCATGGGCTTCACAGTAGGTAAGCTCACAGAGGATCCCCGGCACCAGAACATGAAATGGTATGTGATCGCCATTGCCGCAGCCTGCGTGATCAAGGTTGCAGGATACTACATTGCAGAGGTTATCATCTATGGAAATCCACTGGCACCGGTATCTTCCATCCCGGGAAACCTGGTCCAGATCGGTGTTGCAGCTGTCATCGTTCTCATAGTGATCACACCATTAAACCTTGCAGCAAGAAAAACCGGATTAAAAAACAGCTGTAACAGCTGCCGTAATTTGCGAAAATAATATAAAGATCAAGAGGTGAGCTTATGTATAAGATCATGACACCGGGACCTACACAGGTCGCAGAAAATGTCCGTCTGGCAAGAAGCATGGAATGCACAAATCCGGATCTGGACGAAGATTTTGTCGAATTTTATAAAGAAACCTGCGAGAAGATCAGCTCTCTTCTCCATACCTCCAACGAAACTCTCATCTTAAGCGGTGAGGGTATCCTTGGACTGGAGGCTGCCATTGCTTCCATGACTGAGCCCGGAGATAAGGTTCTTGTTCTGGACAATGGTATCTACGGAAAAGGCTTTGCCGATTTTGTTTCCATGTACAGAGGCAGACCGGAGCTTTATACCAGAGATTATCAGAACACTCTCGATGTAAAGGAACTGGAAGCCTTCCTTGCGGATAACCATGACTACAAATATGCAACCGTAGTACACGGCGATACTCCAAGTGGCATGCTCAACGATGTATCTGCCATCTGCCCGCTTCTTAAAAAATACGGGATCCTTACCGTTGTAGATTCTGTCTCCGCTTCCTTCGGCGAGCCTCTGAACATTGATGCATGCCAGATCGATATCATGTGCGGCGGATCACAGAAGGTGGTATCTGCACCTCCGGGACTTACCTTTGTTGTAGTCAGCAGTGATGCAAAGAAATCCATGGCAGACCGTAAGACACCAATTGCTTCTTTCTATGCCAATCTTACAGCTTTTGCACATTATTACGAAGAGAAATGGTTTCCATATACAATGCCGATCAGCGATATCTACGGACTCCGCGCTGCCATTGACAACATCGCAGCAGACCCTGCCATCCTCTCCCGCCACGCAAAGATCGCCAGTGCCTCCAGAAAGGCCATCTCAGGCGCAGGCCTGAACCTTTACCTGCACAGCGGATATTCCAGTACAGTTACTGTTTTTGAAGTACCGGAGGGCACAACAGCCGAAGCGATCCTTGAGGGAGTAAAAAAAGACTACAACATTATGCTGGCAGGTTCCTTCGATGTCCTGGCTGGCAAAGTGATCCGCATCGGACATATGGGAAACAACGCTACATTCTATAATGTAAGAGAAGTTTTCGCAGCCCTGGACGGGACTTTACGCAGGCTTGGCGTTCCGCTTAAGGCTTCCATGGAGGATATCTTCTGCAAAAACATGCAGTAATTTCTGAGATTTCAATAGTAAAAAGCACTGTAAGATAAATCCAACTTTTCATCTCGCAGTGCTTTTTTATAATTCTTATAATATTTTTCTTTATTCTTTTACCGCACCGGATGTCATACCACCTACGATGTATTTCTGGCCGATCATGTAAACAATGATAACCGGGATACAGGTAAGTACGATATCAGCAAAAATATAGTTCCAGTAACTCTTGTTCTTTCCGAAGAACTGATATACAGCCATTGTCATCGGGAAGAGACGGCTCTTGCTTGACAGATACAAAGGTGTGAGGAAATCACTCCATACTGTCATGAACTGAAGGATAAAACATGTTACCATAGTTGGTTTCAGAAGTGGCATGATGATCTTGAAGAACAGGCTTAACGGGCCTGCGCCGTCGATAACAGCAGCCTCGTCCAACTCAACCGGGACAGAGATTACGAAGTTACGGATGGTAAATACACAGAACGGAATCATTGCACTGGTAAATACCATGATAATGCCAACTCTTGTATCGTTCAGGTGCAGTGTACTGAGTACACGTACCAATGTTACATAGTTGACCGGGAAGAACAGTCCGCAAAGTACAAAGTAATACAGGAATACATTCAATTTTGTTCTCTTACGGCACATAACAAATGCAGCCATGGAGCAAAGTACAACGCCAAGTGTTGTAGCGATCAGCGCATATGCAAAACTGTTCAGGAATCCCTGGATCAGGCTTCCTTTTTCAATAACCTCAGAGTAGTTGGAAAATACCCACTCTGTAGGAAGTGCCAGACTCATTCTGGCTGCCTCTGCTTTTGTCTTAAAAGAGTTGATCAATACCATATAAAATGGAAGCACGACACATAAGCAAAGCAGGATACATACAACATGTTTTAATAAATTCTGAATTCTTTTTTTGCCATTACTGCTGTACCTCCTGTTTACTTAATGTCTTAACAATAAATACACCTATGATCGCTGTAATTACAAGAAGAACAGTATTCAATGCAGAAGACATTCCATACTGGCCTCTGGAATAGAGCTGGAATGCATAAGTTGTAAGAACCTCTGTTGCATGTCCAGGACCGCCGTTTGTAAGTACATAAACAATATCGAATACTTTCAGACCATATGTAATACCAAATACAAGGTTGATCATGATAGCACCACTCAGCATCGGAAGTGTTACATACCGAAGTCTCTGCCAGAAGTTTGCACCATCGATCTGCGCAGCCTCATAATAAGATTTCGGAATCGTATTCAGACCTGCAAGGAAGATAGTCATGACATAACCAATGCCTCTCCACGCATCTACACCATAGATAGATTTCCATACAATAGCCAGATCAGACAGCCATTTCTGTTTGAAGATTCCAAGATGGAATGCATCAAGAAGTGTGTTTAAAAGTCCGTTATTATAATTCAGGATGGATTTAAATACAAGACCAATGATTACAAAAGGCAGAATAGACGGCAGGTAGAGCAATGTTCTGTAAAGCCCTTTGCCTTTAAGTCCCTCCTGAAGCATAATCGCGATCAGAAGAGCCGGGATCAGCTTAACGATGTTGGAAATGATAGTAAACTTCAATGTATTGCCAATACCGCTCAGATAAGACTTATCTGATGTAAAAATCTCAGCAAAATTCTGCAGTCCCACAAAATGAGTACCATTAAGAACACTTCTGGAGTTCCAGTCTGTAAAGGAGTAACCAACACCCATTACACTGGGAAGCAGGAAAAAAATGATATATAATGCCAACGGCAGTATCAGAAACCACTGTGGATAGATTCTCTTCTTATTCACAGAAAGCACCTCCTGTTTTAAGTTAAAACAGAGCCGGCAAATACCGGCTCTGCCTTCGGGTCAACTAGTTTTAAGTTCTGTTATTTATTTCCAGTTCTCGTCGCCTACAGTTTTTGCTGCCTCAGCACGGTTGGTATCCATGTTCTTAAGAACATCATTTGCTTCCATCTCGCCCTGGCAGAATGCAACCATATCCTGACCAAACTGTGTCCAGTAATCGTTTGTATATTTTGTACCTGTCTGAAGTGTTACAACAGCCTTCTTGTCATCCGGAACTGTTTTAAGGAACTCCTGCTCCTCCGGCAGCCAGTGCTGCTCAAGCTTGTCATCGTTAACGTCAAGGTTTGTGTATGCCGGAGAGTTGTCAAGAATTTCCTGAAGGCTCTCTGTTGTTGTAACGAAGTTGAAGAACTCTTTTACAAGATCCTCATGCTCTGTTCCCTTGTAACCAAACATTGTCGGGCCGGAGTTGCTGCTTGGATACCAGGTATTGTCGCCAAGTGGCTCAAGGAACATTCCAAACTCATCAGATGTGCCTGTGTCTTCCTGGATCTGTTTGATGAAACTGGAATTTGCAAGTGCCATTGCACAGTTTCTGTCACCAAATTCGTTAGACATGTTTGTACTGTCTGTTCCGATCCAGTCTTCTCCGAAGTATCCTGCATCAGAGAGTTCTTTGAACTCATTCAGAACTTCAAGCATCTTCTCGTTATCTGCAAATGTTGCTTTGTTTTCATTTAATTCGTCATAAAGACCAGGTGTTGCTTCTTCATAAACGCCGCCGATCTGGAAAAATGCCAGCTGATGCTGCCATCCATCTGCACCAGGCATGAACCAAGGTGTGATTCCTGCATCCTGGATCTTACCGCAGAGTTCTTTCAGCTCATCATATGTTGTCGGTACTTCCCAGCCGTTCTCTTCGAACAGTGTCTTATTGTAAACCATTACATACTCCGGAGATGCGTTCCAGATCTGAAGTCCGTACAGTTTGTCATTGTATACGCAGGACTCTTTTCTTGTCTCCGGCATAACATTCTCCCAGGAAGCTCCTGTAAAGTCGATGCAGTATTTCTCAGGATCAACGATGGTAGATTCAATTGCAAACGGGTTGGACTGGATCCAGAAGATATCTGCACAGGAATCTGTAGCAAGTTTGGACTGAAGAAGATCTGAATACTGATCAGCCGGAATTGTCTGAAGGTCTACGGTAACATCGTAGGTATCCTCAAAACGTTTAATTGTCTCATCGTAACGATTGTCCATCCATCCTGCTGAAACCAGGATGCTGAGCTCCTCGCCTGCGAAATCGCTCTTCTCATCCGCTGCAGATACGTTCACTGCAAGTCCTGTCGTCATGGAAGCGATCATTGCTGCTGCACAGGCTACTGCCAGAAATCTCTTTCTTTTCATTAATGTTTCCTCCTTTTTTGAACTGATTTTTCGTTCTCTCTTGATGATATTAGTTTATCATCTGATCATTTTAAAAGCCATGGATATTCCTGCCCTGTATTTGTACTTTTTTCACAGTTTATTATACTTTTTTCATATTTTCCGTAACTATACACAAGTTTCTATTGACATTTTCAAGCACTATTTCAGAATTACATTTTTACGGTTTGTACTTTTTTACAAATGTGCTATACTTTTAGCCAATGTTTTGCACGACCATTTCACACACAGGGAGCTTACCAATATGAAAACACGCAGTCTGCAGTCCAAACTTTTTATCGCCTATCTTGGCATGGCCTGCCTGATCCTTTTTTCTTTTGCCATATTCTTTTATGTTTTTGCATCCGGGCAGCTGAAGAAAAGCCAGATCAGTGCCATGAGCACCTTAAATTCCACATTTCAGTCCCAGGTAGACTCTGCAATCCAGAATCTTGACACTGTATCTGTAAACATCAATTACAGCAACATGTCGAAATCCGTTCTCGACCAGAAATTTGACCTTAATATTTCCGATGAAATGCTTTCTGCCATGTCCGATCTTTTTATCTCCTTAAGCGGCACTGAATTGAAAGCAGATCAGGTAAATCTTTACGATTTCTCCGGATATGTGCTCCAGGCCGGCCTTTCCACCATGGTCAAAAAAGCGACGACTCTCATAATGAATGGATCCAGAAAGCCCGTGAAGCCAACGGAAAAAAGTCCTGACAGCTCCTTACAGCACTTACGTCTATTCCAAATCTGCCCGCTATCCCCAGTGGTTCATCTCCCTGTACCGCTCCTTCACCAACCAGTACGGCCGTGGTGTCGGCGTGATCGAAACCGCCAAACAATGTAAATCCATCTTTAAGAGCATCATTTCCTATGAGAAAAAAATCACGGAAATGCTGCCAGTGTCTATGTTTTCAATGAGTCCGGCGATCTTATCTATCCTTATGATATCACAGCCGACGATACCAATGATATTTCAAAATATTACAAACTTACTGATTCTGACCAGGATACCCTTACCATACAGAGTCCCGTCACAGATCAGAAAGAATATGTCTCCAGACTGAATTCCGCATATACAGGCTACACTTATCTGACTATCCAACCGGAATCTGTGATCCTTGCCCCTGCATACAAAATGCTGAAGATCCTTCTGGCTGTTGTTGCTACTTTTCTTGCCGCAGCAGTAATCGTTTCCTACAGGCTTTCCCGCTCTGTAGTAAAACCGGTGAAACACCTGAAGCACATTATCCAGCGTATGGAATTGGACACTCTCGGCCAGGAAAAAGTCACTTCCTATCCGGTTTCCGTCAATGAACTGGAAGAACTGTATCAGGCATTCCAGCTGATGAGCGATAACCTAAAAGATTCCATGACTCAGCTTAACGAAGCCAAGGAGCAGGAAATGAAAGCACGCAGCATGGCTTTGCAGAGTCAGATTAATCCTCATTTTTATTACAACTCTCTTTCCAGCATTATGGTGCTTGCAGAAAACGGAGATACGGATACCGTGGAAAAAATGTGCCGCAATCTTTCCAGGATCATGCGTTATATTACCAATACTGCTGAAACAACTGTAACACTCCGCGAAGAGCTTGATTATGTCCAGAAATATCTCTACTGCATGAAGGTCCGCTACCAGTCCAGTCTGAATTATTCCATTGATGTGGATGAATCTCTTCTGGATCAGCCGGTTCCGAAGCTGATCATCCAGCCTATTGTGGAAAACGCTATCAAATATGGTTCTGACTGCGAACCGCCATGGACTATCACAATCAGCAGTACAATAAACCAAAACAGCTGGCAGATCGATGTTACAGACACCGGACCGGGATTCACTGAAAAAGCCAAGAAAAAAATAAATTCAGATATCATGAATGCCATTCGAAATCCCGGCATGCCTGCTTTGAAGATCAACGGTCTTGGCACTGTCAATGTATTTCTCCGCTGGAAACTCTTCTGCAAAGATGACATCATTTTCAGGTATGGAAATACAGCGGACGGCCACGGAATTGTTTCTATTGGACGGTATTTTCAGACAGATGCGGAGGAATAATACTATGAACTATACTGTTATTGTGGCAGAAGATGAAGAACTTCTTCTGAATAATCTGGTACATAAGATTGAAAAAGCAGATCCTGATTTTCAGGTGATCGGCACAGCACAGACAGGTGCACAGGCCCTCTCACTGGTGGAACAGATGAGCCCGGATGTGGTATTTACGGATATCAAGATGCCCGTCATGGACGGAATCACCCTGCTCACCAGGATCCGTGATCAGTTTCCCTTTACGAAATTTGTGATCACCAGCGGATTTTCTGATTTTGAATACGCAAAAAAGCCATCACGCTGAAGGTTTCTGATTACCTTCTGAAGCCTGTAGATCCGGACGAACTCCAAAATGTTCTCCTTAAGATCAAACAGGAACTTCAGATCAAACGTGATGACTACGAAACCGTATTCGCCCCAGGTGCTTCCTGCATGTCACCGGGACAGATTGCAGAGCTTCTCAAGAACTTCATGGTACAGAATTATGCAGAGGATATCAACCTGAACCTGATTGCAGGAACCATGAACTACAGTCCCAGCTACCTGACCAAAATCTTCTGTCAGGTCTATGACTGCACCCCTACCAAATATCTGATCAATCTCCGGATGAGCCATGCACAGAAGCTGCTGATCCATGAGCCTTCCCTTTCTGTAAAACAGATCGGTGAAATGTGCGGCTATCACGACCAGGGATATTTCAGCAGGATCTTTAAGAAACATACAGGGAAAAGCCCTCTGGAATATAAAGATGAGGGAGAGAGCCAGCAGATCAGTTAATAAATTTTCCAGGTATATATAAACAAAAAAGTCATTTCACGACGTCCGGTTATGCTCTGTTCCCAAAGCATCCGGCTTCTGAAATGACTTTTTATATTTTATTTCACAACTTCATACATATACAATTCATGAAGAGCTCTCGTCGCCGCAATATATCTCGCCCGCTCCACGATCGGACTTCGGTCTTGCCCAGGAAATACAGAAAATACCTGATCAAACTCCAGACCCTTTGCCATGTAGAATGTTGTGACAGTCAGGCCTTTTTGGAAGTTTGTGCTGTCTCTGTGAAGAAGGGACAAACGCTCCTTGGTATCAAAGCCTTCTGCTTCCAGCTTCTCCTTCAGAATGTAGTAAGTTTCCCTTGCTTCATCTGCAGTTCTTGCGATCACTGCTGCTGTTTCATATGAAATAATATCTTCAACACCTTCATCTGCATTCTCAGCTATGACTGCCTGCTTCTCAAGCCGCAGCTCTCTCACTACGCTCTCCAGTGCCTCCTCAAGCCCCGGAAATTCTTTTTCCACAACAGGTTTTCCATGACGTTCAAAAAGCTCCACTTCCGTAATTCCCGCCAGTTTATTGGCATAAGACGCAATCTCAACAGTATTACGGTAGCTCTTGTTCATCACGATCCTGCGTATATCTTTTCCAAAGATCTTAGGCAGAAATGTCAGCACATCCTGTTGCTCGCCGTCCATAGTCTGTTCTCTGTCCCCAAGAATAGTCATCCTGCATTTAAAGAGTCTCTGAATGATCAAATACTGGATCATGGAATAATCCTGCATCTCATCCACGATCAGATGGCGCACACCGGAATCCTCCTGCTGAGTTTCCAGCCGATATTTCAGATACAAAACCGGATACACATCCTCATAGCGCAGCTTTCTTTTTTCATACTGAACCTGTGGAAGAGAAGGAAAACCCTCCTGTCTCAGGAAACGGTTGTACAGCACATAGAGATCTCTTGTCTCATACATCCTGTAGAAACGGTTCTTCACAGCCTCCCTTTCCTCATCCGGAAGATCGAATCCCTTAAGAGTCTCCACCTCATCAATGAAATATTCTGCTACTGCATCCATTCTGGAAAGCAGCGGGATATCCATGAATTTAAAGTAAAAAAGCTCTATGATCTCCTGCTCTTTTTTGACCACGCCTCTGTGTTCCACATCACGGAAGTTCATAAGGCTGTCCTCAAGCTCCACCAGATATCCTTCCATACGATCCAGAAAATCCCGTGACAGTTTCTCTTTCAGAAGCTTTTCATCGCATAATCCTGCAATCTGACGCTCGATCAGATCATATCTGTCTTCACAGTCAGAAACAGCATTTTTCAGTCTCTTGTATGCAAAAAGGTCAAAGCTCATCTCCCGGATATTCTCCTCGCCAAGCTCCGGCAGGATATGGGAAATATAGTCCGAGAACACCCCATTCGGTGAAAGCACCAGCACAGAAGAAGATTTCAGATTTTCCTGTCATGATACAGGAGATAAGCGATCCTGTGCAGGGCAATGGAAGTCTTTCCGCTTCCTGCTGCTCCCTGGATCACCATGATACGATCCGAAGTGTTTCGGATGATCGCATTCTGCTCCTTCTGGATCGTGCGGATAATATTCTTCAGCTGTACATCACCGTTGCTTCCAAGCTCTGCCTTCAGGATCTCATCGTCGATCTTCACATCACTCTCAAACTCATAGATCATTTTTCCACCGCGGATCTTGTACTGCCACTTGGCAACAATATCCCCGTGGATCTCGCCAAGCGGAGCCTGGTAGGAAGCCGGTCCCTTGTCAAAATCATAGAACAGTCCGGACACAGGTGCTCTCCAGTCATAGATCAGCGGAAGTCCGCCGTTCTCCTCAGCCAGGTTCGCAATTCCGATATAAAATATCTCCGGCTCATCTTCTCCTTCATAGCAGAAATCCACCCTTCCGAAAAACGGTGAATCCATCATCTTCCTGAATCTCCGACGCAGTTCGATCTTCTCATTGCTGGCATTGATCTCATGGAGAAGTGCCTGCTGGTTATCAAAATTCTCATATCCGTACTGGTCCATCTCTGTATAGTTTTCCCAGTAGTACTCATGCATACCTTCGATTTCTTTCTGCCCGACCTCTATGGATTCATCCAGCTGTGCGATCCTGTGCTTCAATGTCTCTGTCACATGTGAAAGGTATTCACGTCCGTTTTTTACCGCTGCCATAAGCCTTAATCCACCACTACAGCAGTTCCACTTGCTGTTACCATCAGCATTCCATTATCTGCACCAAGCACTTCGTAGTCAATATCCACACCGATCACTGCATTAGCTCCCATTGCACCTGCACGCTGCTCCAGCTCTGCCAGGGCTTCTCCTCTGGCTTTCTGAAGTTCTTCCTCATAACCGGCGCTTCTGCCGCCAAAGAAATTCCGAAGACCTGCTCCAAGATCTTTCATGAAATTTACTCCTGTGATCACTTCTCCGAATGCGATTCCTTTATATTCACGGATTGCTCTTCCCTCTACAGATGGCGTTGTTGTTATGATCATGGTAAAATCCTCCCGTTTCTGTTGTTTTTTCTCAGGCATAAAAATGCCTTATTACAGAATTATACCCGAAAGCCGTCACGATGTATAGAGTAAAAAAAGGCTGCCCAAAGAGATGCCAGGCACCTTTTCAGACAGTCTTTCCTTATTATCGCTTATTTATTTTACAACTTCAGTCACATAGGAAACTTCTTCCATTCCCGGATAACTTCCCTGACGCCCGCCAACAGTCAGAGTTCCTGTTTTATCATCCCAGGTAAGCTCTGTTGTTGCATAAGCACCGTTTTCAAAATTGTAGTTATTTCCCTCATCCTCATAAATAGTGAACTTGCAGTCTTCACCTGGATATACCATAAGTTTCACCGACTCCTCAGGTTTCTGGGAAGCATATACAAGTCCCTCTGCAACAGGAAGGATACCTCCTGCTTTTACAAAGATCGGCATCCGGTCGATCGGAGCATCTACGGTTACGTACTGGCCGCCTTCATACTCCTTGTTTGTCCAGTAATCGTACCATTTCGTACCTGCCGGGAGATAGCATTTCCATGTTTTCTCTCTATGGAGCTCAGTACTCTCCGGTCCGTAATACATCGGCTCTGTAACAGCACAGATCAGAAGGGACGGTCCGAACATAAACTCATTCTCAACCTTGCGTGCTTCTTTATCCTCCGGGAAGTCAAAGAGAAGGCTTCTCATAATCGTATAATCGTTAAAATGTACAGCACCTGCCAGGGAATAAATATACGGCATCAGATGATAACGGAGCTTGATAAACTTCTCGATGGCATCATAGAACATGGTTCCTTTTTCACCGAAGTTCCAGATTTCTCTTGGTGTATCAGTTCCATGGGAACGGAACATCGGAAGGAAGGTTCCCATCTCCAGCCATCTTGTATACAGCTCACAGTATCCTTTATCCTTCACACCTTCATTATATTTGCCCTGCCAGAACCATTTCGGCTCCGGATCTGTGTTGCAGCCGCATCCACGGTTCTGCCACTTATCAGCAACTGTAAAGAAAGCGCCGATATCCAGTGTCCAGTATGGATATCCGCTGAGTCCCATATTCAGGCCTTCCACGATCTGTGTCTTAAGATTATCCCAGGATGCACAGGTGTCGCCTGACCACAGCATTGCAGAATATTTCTGGCCGGAAGCATAGCCGGAACGTGTCAGGTTAAGAACTCGTTTCTCTTCTGTAGTTTTTCTCTGATTCTCATAAATTCCCTTTGCATGCATCAGTGCAAAAGCATTGGCAACAGCAGGATCCAGATATTTCTTGTGCTCACCGCCGACAAGCTCATATCTTTCCCATGGCTCTCTCTTTGCTGCACCACTCCAGTCAGGACCGGAAAACGGTTCTGTGGAATCGCACCACCAGGAATCAAAGCCCTGGTCAAAAAGTCCTTCCTGTGCCTGTTTCCAGTACATCTCTCTCGCTTCTTCATTAAAAGCATCATAAGTCGCATAATCATAAAGAAGATGACCAGTCTTAAAAAACTCTGTATGGTTCTTGCCGCCTGCATTCATATTCGGCCATACGGAAACCATGGTATGGGCATTCAGTTTGTGGATTTCCTCCGCACATTCTTTCATATCTCCGTAACGCTTCTGATCCAGGATCTTCTCGCCCCAGTTTCCAGGATCCCAGGTATTCCAGTCCTGTACCACACAGTCAAGCGGAACCCCGATCTTACGGTAGTGGCGAACAATCTCAAGAAGCTCTTTTGCCGTGTAATACTGCTCTTTGGACTGTACATAGCCATAAGCCCATTTCGGCAGCATCTGCGCCTTGCCTGTAAGATAACGGTAATCATGGATGATCTCATCCATAGTATGACCGCCCATAAAATAATAATCGATCTGATCTACAGTATCCAGAAACAGATAGGAATCTTTCAGATCATCATTAAAAGTCATAAGTGAACAGCAGTCAACAAGAATTCCATATCCTTCTGTGGAAACCAAAACCGGCATCGGGATACGCATGTTATGCTGATATAAGTACTGGCAGTGACCTCTGTAATTGTAAATACCTTCCTCTGCCTGGCCAAGCCCATGGATTTCCTCATCCTCTTTCCATGTGAAGAACAGTTTTCCACGATATGCTGTTCTTACTTTCTCAGCTTTCAGATTCTGGATAAAATTCCTCTCACCGTCAACTGTCTTTACACGGTTGATGATCGGCTCCTCATCGCCTGTATTATAGTGGATCACATCTGTTTCAGTCAGTTCCGGTTTCTTCTGGGAAAGCCACTTGCTTCCGTCTGCATGCTTCCAGATGATATCACCGGATGCAGTGTTGATCTCTGCACAAACTTTCACAGTTTTCACAATGATACTTCCTGCATTTTCCTCTGCTGAAAAATCAACCTCAGGATATTCTTTTTTCTCAATGATCAGGGAGTCCTGTGCCTCTTTGATCTCTTTTCCGGAAACGATCATGCGGATGATCTCCTCTGTCACCGGAACCACCCGGTATGTCAGCTTTCCTGCTTCAAACTGTACATAGCTATCTGTTTTAACCATAATTTCCCTTCTCCTTATCTGTCCGGTAAATCAGACATTAATATTCCGTTTCTGATATCGGAGCCTTTCTAATAAAAAGCTCCGATATCAGGACAAAATTTCTTACTTTTATCCTAACATCGAAGCCTGATTTCCGTCTATGACTTATCCGCTCATGAATTTTAACTATTTTTACTGTTTCTTCTGCTTCTCATCTTTCGGCGGTTTCCCCACGTGTTTTTTGTAAAGTCTGTAAAAATTGGAAATATTATTAAATCCGCATTCCATGGCGATTTCCGTAACATTTTTATCTGTTTCCCGAAGAAGCTCACGCGCATGGTTGATCCTCATCCTTGTGACATAATCGCTGAAACTGATATTTGTCACCTTACGGAAATAAGAAGAAAAATAGTTGGAACTCATATATACGGAAGAAGCAACTTCTTCCAGAGTGATCTTCTCACAGTAATGATCATCTATGTAATTAAAAGCCTGCTCAAGACGCTTCATTGCATTTTTCTTCTCACGGAGCATTTCCCCTGACTTGCTCTCATCCTGATAAGCCCGGATCAGCATGGTAAGGATGCGAAGTACATTCGCCTTGATCATCAGCGGATAGCCTTCTTTTTTCTGCTGCCATTCGTGATAGATCTCCCAGATACTGGAACGGATCTCTCCGCTTACCTCTTCTTCCCTGCCGATACGGTTCTTAAAATTACTTCCTCTCTCAACAAAAGGCTTCAGATATTCCGTATCAAAAATACTCAGCTTTTCGGCCACGAATTCCGGTGAAAAGATCATCACAAGAAGCTTCATGTCTCCACCGATCAGCTTCCATCCATGAGGCTCCACATTATTGAAGATGATGATGTCATCTTCTTCCATTGTATATTCCTGCCCGTTTACAAAATAATTTCCCTTGCCCCCCAACACACAGGTGATCTCGAAATAGCTGTGCCAGTGATAACTTCCAGGCCGACTGTTCTCCGGTGTCAGTTCCACCTCTGAAATCTGAAAAGGAAATTCTTTGTCAAGGGGTATGTTGTCTCTCTCTAATCGCAAATTCTGCCTCCTGTAAACGCAGACACTGTCATCGCATCAGCTGTTTCCGGCAGGACCGGCAGCCTTTCCAGTGTCTTCTTACGCTCACAATATTATAGCAGATATTATTTTTCCATGCAATCTGTGATAGTTCGTTCTAACTCTTCCAGCTGATCTTCGTGCTTCCCATGGACAGCAATGCGGAAATAATCATTACCCTGAATTCCTTTTATCATATAGTAATCGCTGTCAATCTTAAAAAACGGCTGTTTCAGAATATCAAGATATGTGAATCCACCCAATGGTCTCAGCTTCAGAATGAATTCCCGCTCTACCGGTTCATCCAGAAGATAATCCCAGGCAAACCAGCCGGATTCTGCACATTTTTCCCTGGAAGGCTGTTTTCCTATTATTTTCATAATCGTGTATTCCCCTTTCCTTTACAGGCAGATTTCCCGTGGATCTGCTGTCTGCCCTATATGACTGATTCCTGTGATCGTTCTTCGTAATACATCCGTATAAATTTGCTCTGTAACTTGCCTGCTAAATATTCCGTGCCACAGATGCTGCTATTTCCTTCGCAGCTCCTAAAAATTCCTTTATATCCTTCTCCTCCGTAAACCACGAAACACTTACTCTCACAGTTCCGCCCTCTTCTGTTCCCATTGCCTTATGGATCAATGGCGAACAGTGAAGCCCTGAACGGACAATGATCCCATATCCGCTTTCCAGAATATACGCGGCATCCGAAGCTTTCAGTCCCTGAAAATTCAGGCTCATCACAGGTCCTCTGCATACGTCATGGTTTCCGTAGCTCCTTACACCCTCTATCTGTTCCAGACCACAATAAAGCATTTCCATCAGACGAGCTTCTTTTTCCATAATTGCCGCAAGTCCTGTCTGCTCAATAAACTCCGCCCCAGCCAGAAGTCCTGTGATTCCCGGCATGTTCTGAGTTCCTACCTCATACTCATAATCTTTGTTCTCGTAGGTAAGCTGTGCGCTGTTTCTTCCGGTTCCCCCATATTTCAGAGGCTTCAGCTCAATTCCGCTCCTGACATAAAATCCGCCGGTTCCCTGAATTCCCATCAGACTTTTGTGGCCTGTAAAAATAAGCGCATCTGCTTCCCATTTATCTGCATCAACAGGGATACAGCCAGCACTCTGCGACACATCCACGATCAGGATCAGTCCATGTCTCTTTACAAATTCCCGGATCATCTCCATATCCTGCACACAGCCTGTCACGTTGGAACAGTGGTTCACGATCAGCACACGGCTGTCCGGTCGTACTGCTGTTTCCAGGGCTCCTTCCGTCACTGTCCCGTTTATCGTACACTTCACTACCAGCACCGGATGTTCTCTCAGCTGTTCCAGATTATATACCGGACGTAGCACACTGTTATGCTCTGTCTGCGTTACCAGGATGCTACTGCCTTTTTCACCGTAGTCCAGCCCCCCAAGGACTGTATTCATGCTTTCTGTTGCCCCTGATGTAAAAAATATTCTCTCTGTTTCCCTGATTCCAAGGAGCTGTCCCAGTTTTTCCCGGCAAAGTACTTCCACATCTTTTTTCATGATCGAGCTGCCGCCCCGGAACTGCGAAGCAGGCGTGCCGCTAAGGCACGCCTGCACAGCTTCCAAAACAGCAGGGGGCTTCGGCCAGGAAGTTGCCCCGTTGTTCAGATATATCATCCAATCATCCTTCCAGAATATTGAAGTTCATAATTTTTGCAATCTTCTTGATCATCTTTGTGTAATCACCGAAGATCAGCACCTGATGATGTCCGAATCCTGCAAGATTGTGCATGAATTCTCTTGCATCGTCCATCTGGATGTAGTAGAACGGACTGCAGTATGTATCTGCATATTCAGAACGGATAACCTTGCCTTTCTTGATGCACATGGTATCGCCTGCCGGATTGAAACGTCCAAGTGTGATATAATCATCATCGTTCTCTGTGAAGTCAACCTGCAGTTTTCCACCGAATCCCTGGCCTGTGAATGCCCAGAGTTTGTATGCCAGCGGTTT
The DNA here is from genome assembly GCF_000209835.1 of Ruminococcus sp. SR1/5. Lineage (NCBI taxonomy): Bacteria > Bacillati > Bacillota > Clostridia > Eubacteriales > Oscillospiraceae > Ruminococcus > Ruminococcus sp. SR1/5. The sequence goes on from NC_021014.1 coordinate 3,247,196, forward strand.
TGTTCCATAACCGTTCATCTGAAGAGCCGGTACTGCATGGTGGATGCGGAGAAGCTCGTCTGTCTCGTGGTTCGGGTTACCCATGAATGCCGGACGTTTTCCGGCATACTGCATGATCAGCATGGCCATCAGTGCATTAAGATCTTCCTCACATCCGCTTGGAATTCCCTCGTCTTTCATGATGGAATGGCACATACATGGTGTGAATTTACGGTTTTGCGGGATTTCTGTTGTACAGAGCTCATGACATGCGGTTGAGAAAGCGTTGCAGTCATAAATATCCATCATCTTTTTGGCAGCCAGATAATATTTCACGTCATTGATAAACCAGTCTGTGTTTACCTGTGTATCAGTAGATCCAGCAATGATCTTATCTGCAATCGGCTTTGCTTCCTCATCTGTGATCTCATCCATATATTTGAAAATGGATGTAAATGGAAGCTTCACCACTTCAACTCCGTAACGCTGACGAAGGATCTCCGGATCGCGGATCAGACTCTGAATTCCGAATGTAGGCTGAGATCCTGCTGTCAGTACAAGCGCCCTTGTATTGCGAACTGCTTTTCTTACCCAGAGAATATGCATGATCTCATTCACATCCTGAAGATCCATACATACATATGCCTCTACTCCGATGGAACGGCAGTATGCTGCAAAATCAATTCCTTCGTTTCCGTTCTGCCAGATAACGACCGGCTTTCCGAAACGCTCAAGCTTAGGAATTCTCCATCCCATGCAGAGGAAGCAATCGATCTCATCAACATCCTCTCCGATTTTTGCAAAAAGGTCTTTATCTACAACAAAAGACTCATTATAGCGGACATCCACAGGCTCCGTGAATTCTACCTCATCAATAACCCCTTGTAATCCCTTAACTGAATTTTTGAATGCCTCATCAGCTGCTTTTGTCTCAGCTTCAACAGTCATATCCTCTTTATGTCCGGCACGACATGGTCCCTCCCAGAAATGTGTATGTGTCAGACATCCAACCAACGGTTTTACTACAAGTTTCATATCCATTGCTTTCTGTTTCATAATAAAAATACCTCTCTTCTCTTTAACATTCCGCATTTTCCAGTTTGTAGTTTTTCCACACACTCGATATATCCTATTATACTGTATGAATCATGGAATTCCTCTTTATTCTTCCGAACAGACTGTACTTTCTTACGATTTTGTGCTATTTTCATATAATTTATATTATTATTCCCATCATTTTTATATGAATTATACAATATTTATTCACCACATTAACCTGAAAAAATCCGCAAAAAAAGCACCGGAAACGTGGCCGATCCGTTTTTCGGATGGAAGTACATTTCCGGTGCTGTAATCCTGCCCAATACTCAGGTTATCTTATGCCTGTGCCTCTTTCAGCAAAGCAGACATTCGGAATCCGCTTCGCTACTTCCTCATGAACAAAAACAGGATTATGCCTGTTTTTGTTCAAACTGACTGTTATACAGATCCGCATAGAAGCCCTTCCGTGCCAGCAGCTCTTCATGATCTCCCTGCTCAATGATATCTCCGTCCTTCATCACCAGGATCAGATCTGCATCCTTAATGGTAGAAAGTCTGTGGGCGATAACAAAGCTGGTTCTGCCCTTCATCAGGTTATCCATAGCCTTCTGGATCTGCATTTCTGTTCTTGTATCAACGGAAGATGTGGCCTCATCCAGAATCAGGATCTTATTGTCTGCCAGGATCGCTCTTGCAATGGTAAGCAACTGCTTCTGCCCCTGAGAAACATTACTGGTCTCCTCATCCAGGACCATCTGATAGCCGCCGGGCTGCTGCATGATAAAGTTGTGGATATGGGCCGCTTTTGCTGCTGCGATCACCTCTTCATCCGTTGCGTCCAGTCTTCCGTAGCGGATATTTTCCATAATGGTTCCGGAAAACAGCCAAGTGTCCTGCAACACCATTCCGAACATCTCACGGAGATTGCTGCGGTTGAAGTTCCGGATATCATGTCCGTCAACCTTGATGCTTCCGCCATTTACATCATAAAAACGCATCAGCAGCTTTACGATCGTCGTTTTTCCTGCACCTGTAGGTCCTACAATGGCGATCTTCTGACCGTCATGCACATCTGCGGAAAAATCATTTACAATGATCTTATCCGGATTATAACCGAATTTCACATGCTCAAACTGTACATTTCCTTCCAGTCCCTCAATGGAATCCGGGTTCTCCGGCTGAAGTTCTTCCTCCGGCTCCTCAAGAAATTCAAATACCCGCTCAGAAGCTGCCGCCGAGGACTGCAGAAGGTTTGTAACCTGGGCGATCTGCTGGATCGGCTGTGTAAAGTTACGGATATACTGGAAGAAGGACTGGATATCTCCAACCTCGATAGTTCCTTTGATGGCAAAAATCCCTCCGAGAAGTGCCACCATCACATATCCCAGATTTCCCACAAACTGCATGATCGGCATCATCATTCCGGAAAAGAACTGTGACTTCCATGCAGACTCATAAAGCTTCTGGTTGTCATGCTCAAATTCCTTCAGCGCATCCTGCTCTTTGTTGAATACTCTTACCACATCATGGCCGCCGAAATTTTCCTCAACCTGACCATTTACTTTTCCCAGATACTCCTGCTGTGCCTGGAAATATTTCTGGGAGTGTTTCATTACTTTATTAATGATAAGCATGGAAACCGGCAGGATCAGCACTGCTGCCAGTGTCATCCACACGTTGATGGAAAGCATCATGATAAATACACCGATCAGTGTTGTTACGGATGTGATCAGCTGTGTCATGCTCTGGTTGATGCTCATCTGCAGGGTATCCACATCATTTGTCACCCTGGAAAGGATCTCACCGTTTGTTCTGCTCTCGAAATAATTCATTGGCAGACGGTTGATCTTCTTTGAAATATCCTTTCGGAGATTGTATGTAACATCATTGGAGATCCCCGTCATGACAAATCCCTGGATCAGGGAAAAGCATGCACTTGCCACATACAGTCCCAAAGTCCACAGAAGGATCATTCCGATCTTACCGAAATCAATACCGCCTGTACCGTTTACCTTAGCAACCAGACCATTGAACAGCTCTGTGGTAGCTTTTCCAAGTATCTTCGGGCCTGCAATATTAAACGCTGTACCTGCCACTGCAAAGATAAACATCAGGATAAAACGAAATTTATATCTGCCCATATAGCCAAAGAGCTTTTTCATGGAGTCTTTGAAGTCCTTGGCCTTCTCTGTTGGCTGCATTCCGTGTCCGCCCATCGGACCTCTTCTTCTCTGCTGACTCATGCCAATTCCTCCTCTGATAACTGACTCATGGCAATCTGGCGATATACCTCGCAGGACTTCATCAGCTCCTTATGGCTTCCGATCCCTGCCATATGTCCATCGTCCAGTACAAGGATCTTATCTGCATTTAAGATCGTACTGATACGCTGTGCCACGATAATGGTTGTTGCTTCTTTTGTATGTTCTTTCAGCGCTTTTCGAAGTGTGCTGTCTGTTTTGAAATCCAGTGCGGAAAAGCTGTCATCAAAGATAAAGATCTCCGGATCTTTTGCGATAGCTCTGGCAATGGAAAGCCTCTGCTTCTGTCCACCGGAAACATTGCTTCCTCCCTGTGCGATCGGAGTCTTATATCGCTCCGGCTTGGTGTCGATAAACTCCGTAGCCTGTGCAACCTCTGCTGCTTTTTTCACTGCATCTTCCGAAATCTCTGTCTTTCCGTAACGGATATTGGAATCAATGGTTCCTGAGAAAAGTACACCCTTCTGCGGAACATAACCGATCCTGTCACGGACATCCTTCTGTGTCATTTTCCGGACATCCACGCCATCCACTTTCACAGATCCTTCTGTTGCATCATAGAAACGCGGGATCAGATTGATCAGTGTACTCTTACCGCTTCCTGTACTTCCGATGATCGCTACTGTCTCACCTTTTTCTGCCTTGAAGGAAATGTCTGTGATAACATTCTCTCCTGCCTCCGGATATGCGAAGCTTACATGATCAAATTCTACAGTCCCCTTCACATCCTGGGAAGGCTGTACCGGATCCTCCGGATCCTGGACACTGACTTCTGTCTCAAGCACCTCGTTGATACGGCGTGCAGATACATTTGCTCTCGGCAGCATGATAGACATTGCTGTGATCATCAAAAATGACATGATGATCTGCATTGCATACTGGATAAACGCCATAACATCACCAACCTGCATGCTTCCGCTGTCTACTGCATAAGAACCGCTGTAGATGGTCAGTACGGAAACTGCGTTCATGATCAGCATCATCACCGGCATCATAAATGTCATACAACGGTTTACAAAGAGGTTTGTCTTCGTCAGAGTGATATTTGCATCCTCAAAACGCTCCTCCTCGTGTTTCTCCCGGCTGAATGCACGGATAACCGGAATACCGGTAAGGATTTCTCTTGTTACCAGGTTCAGCTTATCTACCATGGTCTGCAGGGCTGTAAATTTCGGCATTGCGATCCTGAACAGCATTGCCATAAATGCCATGATCAGTACAATGGCCACCCCAAGGATCCATGTCATGGAGGAATCTCTCTGAAGCACGCGGATCACACCACCGATTCCAAGGATCGGCGCGTAAAGCACGATACGGAACATCATAGCCATTACCTGCTGGATCTGCTGGATATCGTTCGTGCATCGTGTGATCAGGGATGCTGTTGAAAACTTATGGTACTCTCTGCTGGAAAAACCTATGACTTTGTTATAAACCAGCCCACGGAGATCATGTCCCATAGATGCAGCAACTCTGGATGAAAGAAATACCACACATACTGCAGCCATCATGGTGACCAGTGCCATCAGCACCATGCGGATACCTGTTGCTTTCATGTAATCCATCTGTATGGCATCCACATCTTCACCCATAGCTTCATATTCTACACGAACATAGGAAACACCTGCCTGTGTGATGATGGATTCCTGCATCTTGTCGATCTTTTCTCCGACCTGGTCCTTCATAGCAGCCAAAGCCTCTGCCGGCATCTGAGAAAGAGCCGCCAGTGGATCCGTCCCTTCCGGGATTCCCATTTTTGCAAGAGCTGCCTTTGATTCCTCACTGTCGGACGTCAGAGTAGAAACGATCACCATCGGTTTGCCGAAGATATCGTTGAGTTCTTCTCTGTCTTCTTTGGAGATTTTATCCTTTAATACCAGATCATCTCCCTCTTCCTCATAAAATCCATCCACAGTTTTCGCATCATCCTCTTCCATAAACAGCTTCAGACTGTCCATAGACGTCTTTCTGATCTTCTCAGGAACACTGTCTTCAATACCGTTCTGCTGAATTCCCACATTAATGATATTTGATGTGTAATTCGGCAGAGACAGATCGCAGTATGCCTGAAGAAAAAGAAGCGCAATGATGAGTACGATGTAACCTGCAGATCGTTTCAGATATTTCATCAGTTTAATCACGTTTCTGTTCCTTCCTTTCTGTCATTTCATCCGGATGAAGCTTTTCTATGGCTTCCTCCGGCTGGATCTTTTCGATATTTACAAGGATCTGCTCCAGAAATCTCCGAAGCAGGCACTGTTCCGCCTCACTGAAGCCTTCCATCATCACAGCCTCATTTTTATGGATCCGTTCCAGTGCTTTTGCCTTGATTTCCTTTCCCTTTTCTGTCATGTAGATCCTGGTCACACGCTGGTCCTTTTCATTCGGTTTCTTATAAAGAAAGCCTGCTTTCTCCAGTCTCTGTATCGATACATTTACCGTAGGCGGCTTGATATGCAGGATCTTTGCAATTTCCCGCTGACTCAGGCCATCCCTTCCGGACACAAGCCCCAGAACCGGTATCTGTCCCGGATAAATCCCAAGCTCCTGCATCTGACCAAAGCATTTCGTCATAAAATAACGGTCTACCTTCATAAACAGAGATAAAAAGCTGCTCTGCCTTTCTTTCTCATCTTCCTCCTTACAAAACACGCTGTCACTCCTCTCTCATCCGATCAGACACCTGCTCTTTGTTAATGATATACGAAGCAGTGATCTTCTTTTTTAATTAGTCGGCTAACTATATATAATATACATCTGCACAAAAAATGCAACTGGTTTTTGTGAATTTTACACTTTTTTAAGATTTACAGCTTCTTTAATTTCCACCTGAAATCTATTAATTAATTTGTCAAGCTAATTTATTTTCTGCTGTTTTTCCTATTTTTTCGCAAAAAAAATACCCGCTTCGTTTTTTATTCGAAACGGGTACTTCTTTCTGTTCCTGATTTTCTTATACAAACTGATTCACAGCCGGATCATAAGCATAATCGATCATGTCAAGCTTATCCTCCAGTTCTTTCCGGTTAAGTCCTCTGTCCTCACAGAAGGCATCCAGGGATCTGTAAAAATCCCGCAGCTGTGTATTTACGTAACTTAAAAGCATTACCGGGTCCTTTGGTATCATAATCTGTTTCCATCCTTTTATCTGATATTTATCCAATATCCCAGATGCTGCTGGATAGCTGTCTGATCTGAAATATCAGATTTACTATCTTACCAATTCTATTTTTTGTCAAGAGCCAGTAAAAAAATTTTTCAGGATTTTTTATTTCTTCAGTATCTGATAAAAATATTCCATTCCTTGTCCCCAAAAAAGAACTGCCTGGTTCCGATTTTCATCCTGAAATGGATTTCTATCAGAACCGACAGTTCTTTTCCTTGTCAATCTATCATAACTTTATGGAGTTATTTTTACTTCGTGCTGACGGTAAACGCTCCGTCCTTCACATCCAGCACAATGGTATCTCCGGCATGTACATCACCGGAAAGGATCTTCTTGGCTGTCAGTGTCTCCACATAATTCTGGAGATAACGCTTCAGAGGACGTGCGCCGTAAACCGGATCATAACCGTTATCCACTACCATCTGTTTGGCAGCATCTGTAAGCTCCAGAGAAAGCTCCTGGTCAGCCAGACGGTCGCTGAGCTCTTTGACCATAAGATCTACGATCTTACCTACATTATCCTTGGTCAGCGGCTTGAACATGATGATCTCATCCAGACGGTTCAGAAATTCCGGACGGAAATGACCACGAAGATCATTCATAACCTGTTCCTGTGCCTCCGGTTTGATATCTCCCTTCTCGTCGATACCGTCAAGAAGGTACGGAGAACCAATGTTGGAAGTCATGATCAGGATCGTATTCTTAAAATCAACCGTACGTCCCTGTGAATCCGTGATACGTCCATCGTCCAGTACCTGCAGAAGTACATTGAATACATCCGGGTGAGCCTTCTCGATCTCATCAAAAAGAACAACACTGTACGGTTTTCTTCGAACGGCCTCTGTCAGCTGTCCGCCTTCCTCATATCCGACATATCCTGGAGGCGCTCCGATCAGACGGGACACGGAATATTTCTCCATGTACTCACTCATATCGATACGGACCATATTCTGCTCATCGTCAAACAGTGTGGCAGCCAGAGTCTTGGCAAGCTCTGTTTTACCAACACCGGTTGGTCCGAGGAACAGGAATGAACCGATTGGCTTTGTGGGATCCTTGATTCCGGCTTTGGAACGAAGGATCGCATCTGTTACAAGACGAACACCCTCATCCTGTCCTACTACACGTTTGTGCAGCTCATCCTCAAGGCCCAGCAGCTTGGTTCTCTCACCTTCTGTCAGCTTGGTTACCGGAATACCGGTCCATCTGGAAATGATACGAGCAATCTCATCATCTGTGACAGCCTCATGTACCAGGCTTCTGTCACTCTCCTTAACCTGCTTTTCCTCAACTTCCAGCTGCTGCTGAAGCTTCGGCAGCTCGCCATACTGCAGCTCTGCTGCTTTCTCCAGATCGTAATTCTGTTTTGCTTTCTGGATCTGTTTATTGATATCCTCGATCTGCTCACGTAATTTCTGAAGCTTCTCTACGGAATGCTTCTCATTATCCCACTGAGCTTTCTGGGTATTAAAAGTATCTCTCAGCTCTGCAAGTTCTTTCTGCAGATCAGCCAGACGCTCTTTACTTAAGTTGTCAGTTTCTTTTTTCAGGGCAGACTCTTCAATCTCCAGCTGCATGATCTTACGTCTCTGCTCATCCAGCTCTGTCGGCATGGAATCCAGCTCCGTCTTGATCAGCGCACAGGCTTCATCAACAAGGTCGATTGCCTTATCCGGGAGAAAACGGTCTGTAATGTATCTGTGTGAAAGTGTGGCAGCTGCAACCAATGCACTGTCTGTGATCTTAACACCGTGGAATACCTCATATCTTTCCTTCAGACCACGGAGAATGGAAATGGTATCTTCCACTGTCGGCTCATTTACCATAACCGGCTGGAAACGACGGGCAAGTGCAGCATCCTTCTCAATATACTGGCGGTACTCATCCAGAGTTGTTGCACCGATACAGTGCAGCTCACCTCTGGCAAGCATAGGCTTCAGCATGTTTCCTGCGTCCATGGCGCCGTCTGTCTTACCTGCACCCACGATCAGATGAAGCTCATCGATAAACAGAATGATCTGTCCTTCGCTCTTTTTCACTTCCTCAAGTACCGCTTTCAGACGTTCCTCAAACTCGCCACGATACTTGGCACCTGCAACCAGCGCACCCATATCCAGGGCAAAAATCTTCTTATTCTTAAGACCTTCCGGTACATCTCCTGCCACAATACGCTGTGCCAGTCCCTCGATGGCTGCTGTTTTACCAACGCCAGGCTCACCGATGAGAACCGGGTTGTTCTTGGTCTTACGGGAAAGGATACGGATAATATTCCGGATCTCCATATCACGGCCGATCACCGGATCAAGCTTCTGATTCTTCGCCTTCTCCACAAGATCCTCACCGTATTTATTCAGGGTATCATAGGTTGCCTCCGGGTTGTCACTGACAACTCTCTGGTTTCCCCTGACTGTAGATAATGCCTGAAGAAAACGCTCTCTGGTGATTCCGAATTCATTGAATAGCTTCTTCATGCTCGGGCTTGGATTCTTCAGCATGGAAAGAAACAGATGCTCAACCGATACATACTCATCTCCCATAGCCTTCGCTTCGTCCTCTGCACTGACCAGTGCCTTGTTCAGATACTGACCAAATCGAAGCTCTCCACCGGAAACCTTAACTCTGGCATCCAGTGCCCTCTTAACTGTGTCAATAAAATATTCCTTCTGGATTTCCATCTTCTCGATCAGCTTGAGGATCAGGCTATCCTCCTGTGTCAGCAAGGCATACAGAAGGTGTTCCTCTTCGATCTCCTGATTGCCATATTCATAAGCAATCTTTTCAAGATCCTGGACAGCCTGTACGGATTTCTGTGTAAATTTACTGATATTCATAGGCTTTCCTCCTATTCTATGAAAAGCATTTCCAATATTCGCATACCGGAAATGCTGTGCTTTTTTCTTGTTCTAGGAGAACTATAACACTATTTGTTAGCACTGTCAAGAGGTGAGTGCTAATTTTTGTGTTATTTTTTGCAACCGTAAAATGAAAAACTAATTTCCGCCTTTAGCCCTTTATGCTCTTTTATTGGAAGGTGTTTCTTTACGAGCTCAAGTTTCAACTCCTTACTATACTGTTTCCTAGACATAAAAATATGCTCCTCATATGATAGATTTTTGGATATTTCCATTGTCTACCATATGGGGAGCATATCAATCCAACGGTTTTCAGTGCTTTTTTCATATTACTTTATTGAATATCCCTCATTCTGCCTATATAAGTGAAACTTAGCGAAACTTAAATTAAATCTCTTTCAGACAATTCAATTTGGATATTCACCAACTGTGGATTATTTCTCAGTGCACCAGTTTCCAACTTACCGCCTGCTGCCTTGCATCCACAAATCTCTTATAAATACCTTCCTGTTTCATTAATTGCTCATGTGTTCCCTGCTGTGCAATTCTTCCTTTTTCAACAACCGCAATCTGGTCTGCATGTCTGACTGTTTTTAATCTGTGGGCAATCATAATAATCGTTTTTTCCTTTGTAAGTGCATCTACTGCATCCATGCGGTGGAGTTGACCGGCACACAGGGCGGCACCATCCGGGGTAATCTCTATGAGCTGGACTATCAGCAGCATTTCCGGCACGTCGTTGAAGCCTCCCAGCCGGTGAGCGTGAACCGGCTCTTTTATGAGCATGGAACCCGTGACATCCCGGATGGCCAGTATTTTGACGGAAGCCCTGACCGGGTGTTGGGAAATTTCCTGCGGTATGAGGCCCAGCCCCATGACCCGGCTGTGCTGCAGGAGGCTTTACGGCAGGAGCAGCACAGCCGGGGGCGGGCCGTCCCCGGCGACTTCAAAGCCCACGTTACGGCTTTGCATGACAGCTGGATTGAAACCGAGGCCCGGCGCATCGTGGATAAGCTGAAAGATCTGTCCGCGCCCAACAGCCCCAACAAGACACATTTTATGGTGGAGATCTCACCGCACTTTGACGCACTGGCTTCCACCAAGGACAATGACCGGCTCTTTGCCATGCTGCCCTATAAGTCCCTGTGCTTTACCAGCATAAAAGACCGACACGGGGTATATGCCATGATTAACAAAGATGAGCGCCGTGATGTGAGTATTCGCAAGCCCCGGCCATCTATCCGCAAGCAGCTTGCCGACAGCAAACAGGCCACCAGCCCGAAAAAGGCGGCGGCCAGAACCAAGAAAAATGAATTGGAGGTATGAGGAATGATGCACTTTATCGTGGAAGAAGAAAATTTGATCTGTATGTACCACAACGCAGACCGACGCAGGACGATAGGCAAGATCACCGCAGCCATGCCGGGTATGGACGGGGATATGTGGACGCTGGCCCAGCAGACCCTTTCCAAGCTGAAACGTATGACGGATTCTGACTATGACAGCCAGAAATTCTATTTCACAGACGAGAACGAATAAATAACAGCAGACGCCGGGCGCGGCGGCCATGTGGCCGCTTGCGTCCGGCGTCTTTTCTTTTTGCCTGTTCCTACGCATTTAGAACCCAGTATTGACGGGGATAGGATAAAACACTCACATACCCCGCCGACTATGCGGGAAAAACCTTGAAATATAGGGCTTTTTAAGGCCCTAAATGCGTAGGTTGGTGCTTTGTTGCGATATGCTCCACGGTTACGGTGTATTGTTCATATTCTGTTTTCGGGAATCTTTATGAAATCTTCAAAATTGCCCGGTATGCTATCCGTAGAATCAAAGAAAGGACTTGATTATATGGATATGATTTTGAAAACGACTGACCTCTGCAAAAATTTCAAGGGGCAAATGGCGGTAAACAATGTGTCACTGAACATCCGGCGCAACTCGGTTTATGGTCTGCTGGGGCCGAATGGGGCTGGCAAATCCACGATCTTAAAAATGCTCACCGGCATTTTGCGCCCCACATCGGGAAGCATCGAGTTTGACGGCCACCCGTGGAAGCGGAATGATCTGGAGCATATCGCTGCTTTGATTGAGATGCCCCCGCTTTACGAAAATCTGACTGCATACGAAAATCTCAAAGTCAGAACTACATTGCTCGGCCTGGACGATGCACGAATTAACGAGGTATTGCAAATTGTCCAGCTCACGAATACCGGCAAGAAACGGGCCGGGCAGTTTTCTCTTGGTATGAAGCAGCGGCTTGGTATTGCTATTGCATTGCTGAACAGTCCCCAGCTTTTGATTCTGGATGAACCGACTAACGGCCTTGACCCTTTAGGGATTGAGGAACTTCGAGAGTTAATTCGCTCTTTTCCCTGCAAAGGGATTACAGTTATTTTGTCCAGCCATATTCTGTCAGAAGTCCAGCAGATTGCAGATCATGTGGGTATCATTGCTGGCGGCGTCCTTGGATATGAGGGAGAGCTTCGCGCCGGTGAAGATTTGGAACAACTCTTTATGGATGTTATTCGCAGAAATGGTAAGGAGGGATATTAAATGGAGATGGCATATATTCAGGCAGAGAACCTAAAGCATAAGAGAACTTTCACAAAAACGCTGATCGTTCTGGCCCCGTTTGTAACTGCGCTTATGAACTTTTTTGCCCCTCTTTGGTTCCAGCTCAATTCTTATAATTGGTGGTATAACCTGCTTTATCCTGGATTCCTTACGCTCACCTGTGCCTTGATTGAACAGCGGGATAATGGCAAACTAAAATATCGTGCCGTTGCTTCATTGCCTGTTTCGCAGAACAAAGTCTGGAAAGCAAAAATTGGAGTGGCCGGTATTTACTCCTGTGTGGGGAATTTCATTTTCCTGGCGCTAAATCTGTTGGGCGGTTTTGCAATATTAGTTATCAACGAAATTCCCCTGACAATCGGAATTTGCCAGGCTGCGGCCGGAACAGCTTGTATTGTCATTGCAAGCCTATGGGAAGTTCCGCTGTGCTTATGGTTATCAAAAAAAGTTGGTATCTTTGTCACGGTTATTCTTAATGCCGGACTTGGAAGCGTTTTAGGGATTTTCACGGCTACAACCTCTTTGTGGATGATCTGCCCGTATAGCTGGGTGCCGCATCTTATGATTTCCGTGTTAGGTATTTTGCCTAATGGTGAGCCGGTTGCAGATCAGAGTACGGCAATGGCATTTTGGATGATTATACTTGTATTGGTCATTTCGCTGGCCTGGTTTGCGGCGCTGTCATTTTTAACTGCAAGATGGTTTGAGAAAAAGGAGGTGGGGTAACTATGGTATCTGTGGTTCGCTGCTGGAAAGCAGAATATCAGAAGTGTAAACATAGCATTTTGCTCTATATGCACAGCATGATTCCGATTATATGTGCGGCGATTTTTGCGGGTTACTATCATATATCCAGATGGGAACTGGCAACCAAAATCAGTGCCTATCTGGAAGTGCTGGCCGTTGCGTTCCCGTTTCTGATCGGCATTATTGTGGGCCTGGTTGTTCAGATTGAAAATCAGGCCGGGCATTATCAGCTTTTGTTGGGAACAATCCCATCTCGCATGGCAACGTATATTGGTAAACTTGGTTTTCTGATGATCTGTGCTTTTGGCGCAACATTTTTAGCGTTAGGAACATTCGCTGCACTATATAGGGATGCTCCGGCAAGCCTTTACCTGAAAGCAGGGATTCTATTGTTGATTACCACGCTTCCCATTTACCTGATTCATTTGTTTGTGGGAATGAGCTTCGGAAAAGGTGCATCTATGGGATTGGGAATTGCAGGGAGTTTAATAGCTGCCCTTATGATAACAGGGCTTGGTGACGCTACATGGAAATATATTCCCTGGGCCTGGGGCGTTCGTGCTATGGATTACACTGTGCTTGCATGGGATAGCCCCCAACTGTATGCACAGGTAAAAACCGATTTTTTCAGCGGTATGATTATTTCTGTATGCTGCACTGTTTGTCTGCTGATTGCCAGTTTGGTTTGGTTTCATGGTTGGGAGGGAGGTAAAAACAGTGAATAAAAAGTGCCTGTTTGCCGTGGTAATTGTGCTTGTAAGTCTTATATGCTTATCGGCCTGCGGTGCGCTCCGCGATACCGCCGATAAAAATAAGGCGTTAAATGAATCTCTGCCGTATTATGAGCTGAACGCCGCAAACTATGATGAAATTTCATATAACGGCCTGACATATACCATAACGGATGAATGTCTTGAAATGTCAGAACTGCAAGAAGAAATCGGGCAGGTATCGAAACGCTTCAAAAATGTGGCGGGGGAAGATTTCAGTTTCGGCTACGTTTACAGTATTGTGGATGTGGATATAAGCAATGCCGTAGCTGTAAATATCAACAATGAATATCGGAAAGCTGACATTAAAAATAATGATGAGTAACCTCGACAATGTGGTATAATGGGGCGGGAGGTGATTTTTTGACCCACTTACTTGTAGTTGACGATGAAGTTTCTATCTTGGAATTGATTAAGAACAGTTTGGGGAAAGATGGATATTTGATAACAGTCTGTCAAAATGCGGATGATGTAGACATCAAAAAGCTGCATTTCTATGACCTCATTCTTTTGGATGTGATGATGCCTGGCACAGACGGGTTTGAGTTTTGCAAACAGATCAGGAATATGGTAGACTGCCCGATTCTCTTTCTGACCGCAAAGACATTAGAGGAAGATATATTGTTTGGATTGGGCATCGGTGCGGATGATTATATTACGAAACCTTTTCGTATTCAGGAGCTTCGCGCCCGTGTCGCGGCACATTTACGCAGAGAAAAAAGGGAGCATCACAGCACACTTTCATTTGAGCCTGATATAAGATTTGACCTTTCCGCAAAGGTACTGTATGTTTCAGAACAGCCGGTTCCCCTTACCAAAAGCGAGTATTCAATCTGTGAATACCTTGCGAAAAACCGGGGACAGGTTTTTACAAAAGAACAAATCTATGAAGCCGTTTTCGGGTTTGATGGAATAGGCGATAACTCTACGATCTCAACGCATATAAAAAATATTCGTGCGAAATTGGAGCATTTCAAAATAAGTCCGATCAGCACCGTATGGGGGATAGGATATAAATGGGAGTGAAAAAGAAACCTACATTGAAAATATTGTTTCGCCAGTTTGCTATCTCCCTCATTGTCATGCTGGTAGCGGCAATTATTGTCCCTTTTGGTTTGGAGGGACTTGCTGTAAATGCTGGATTAGCTACAAGAGCAAATCTAAGTGAATTGCAGGTAAAAAAGATCATTCCAACGCTGACGATTGCCCCGGATATTACAAAGGTTGTGATTCCACAGGGATGCGGCTACTTAATTCTGGACAAGAACTTTAATGAGCTTTACAGCAATATGGACGATGATGAAAAAGAAATTGCCCTGCTGTACGCAAAGGGAGAATATATTGAATATGCTACGGGGAGGCAGTTTGCACTTGTTGTCCGGGAAAACGAATTTTGCGTTTTAAGGTATTATATTGGTTCTCAATTTACAGTGTCATGGCTACCGGAATATTTTCCATCTCCTGACACGCTTGTGTTTATCCTGATGGCTGTAAATTCGCTGCTGGTCATTATCATACTGACCGCCAGATTTGCTAAGAACCTGCGTACACAACTGACCCCGCTTTTTGAAGCAACTGCGGAGGTTTCAAAGCAAAACCTTGATTTTGAAGTAGGACACGCCAAAATCAAAGAGTTTGAAGATGTCCTTGCATCTTTTTCAGATATGAAAGATAATCTGAAAATTTCGTTAGAACGGCAATGGAACACCGAACAGACACAGAAAGAGCAAATCGCCGCGCTTGCCCATGATTTGAAAACGCCTCTGACGGTTATTCAAGGAAATGCTGATTTACTCACAGAAACAAATCTTGATGATGAGCAACGATTATACGCTGGTTACGTCGTGGAAAGCTCCGGCCAGATGCAGTCATATATTCAAACCCTGATTGATATATCACGGGCGGCGGTTGGTTATCAGCTCCATATTGAAAGTATAGACTTGCCAGCGTTCATGCAGCACTTGTTCGGTTATATGGAATCACTATGCCGGACAAAAGAAATCCGGCTGCAAATGAATACTGTTTCACTCCCTCAAATGCTGAAATTTGATAGGGTGCTGATAGAACGTGCTATTATGAATGTTATCAGTAATGGGCTGGACTACTCCCCGCAAGGCGGAACGCTTTATGTGGATGTTCAGAGTAACAACGGTTTCGTGGAAATTTCAGTCACAGACGAGGGAACGGGGTTTTCTAAAGAGGCATTATGCCACGCACAGGAACGGTTCTATATGGGCGATCAAAGCCGCAATTCAAAGTTACACTTTGGTATGGGTCTATATATTACAAATTCGATTATGGAACAACATAATGGTCAGCTTATTTTAGAAAATTCAAAAGAAACCGGCGGCGCAAAGGTTACTATGAAACTTCCTTGCTGATTTTCCGATAGTGTAATGGACGTCTTTTATGTCCGTCCATTTTTCAAATCTTTATGGAATCTTCAAAAATTCCTCTTATCATGTATCTAAAGAAAAAACATCTGCCCAGCGGCAGAAAAGAAAAAAACGCTGCTGGGCAGACCCATTTTCACGCTTAATTTATATTCACTGGTGGCGGTTTTGAGAAATCAAGGCCGCTGCTTTCTTTCTGTCATTCCCAGCAGTTAAAGGCATGGCGGCCCACGGGAGGCGCTGCCAGTTTGACCATTTTTGCAAGCTGGTACTGTACCATGAAGCCGTTGACTACTTCCGGGAAAGGAAGCGTCAGCGTGGCTGGGAAACATCCTTTGAAACGCTGCCGCTTTCGGAACTGGACACGCTATGCACGATAGATCAGTACCCCAGCGACAGTTTTATATTTCCGGCCTATACTTGCCAAGTTGCTCCATCTGCTCACCGGATTTATAGGTGAGATTCAGGATCAGATATCCATTTACATTCGTGTACGTTATATAAATAGGACATTCGCAATCCGCTTTCGCTACTTACTCATGAATGCTCTCATCACATTTTCTTTAATCCACTTTCACCATGAGTATTTCATTATTTACTACATTCCATAACAAGCTTCTCACATCTGCCATATCCAAGCTGTGAACTATTCAGACACAACGTATAATTACTGGCCTTTCCCCATTTCTGATCGGTGTAAAAATTATAATTCGTCATACGCCTTTTATCTGTATCTGCCATCATTTTGACAGCTTCCTTCTCTCCTACATTATACAAACCCATAATACGCTGTGTTTTTTCCGGCATATTCCCATGGATAAATACATTCAGTACATCATCCCTATCTTTCAGAATATAATCTGCATTTCTTCCGATAATTACACAAGATTCCTTATCAGCCAGTTCTAAGATAACCTTTCTCTGTGCCTCATACACCATGTCTTCTACTGATTTTCCTGTGATATCACGTCCGGCAAATGCATATGCAAATAAGCCTTTTTTCGGAGACAGTTCCGCACTTTCCTGAATATATTCCGGAGATAAACCAGACTTTTCTGCGATCTCATTGATAATGTTTTTATCATAATAAGCGAGTCCCAATTTTTTCGCTAATTCTTCTCCGATAAAGCGTCCGCCGCTTCCAAATTCTCTACTGATCGTAATGATTCTTTTTGCCATTTCCAATTCCTCCTTAATTCAAAACATCTACTTTATTTTTTCTGATTCTCTTTAAAAAACCCATATCCTACAAAACAGGAAACTATTTCCGTGATCGGAAATGCCCACCAGATCAGTGAAACTCCCATCTGATCATTTCTGACAAACATAGAAAAGATTCCAGCCAGCGGCAGGATAATAATAAACTGTCTCAAAAGTGAAATAACCAGCGATTCCACACCACCATCCAGTGCCTGATAAATGCCCTGATAAGCAACATTGATTCCTGCGAACAGGAAACTTATAGAAATC
This sequence comes from Ruminococcus sp. SR1/5, assembly GCF_000209835.1. Lineage (NCBI taxonomy): Bacteria > Bacillati > Bacillota > Clostridia > Eubacteriales > Oscillospiraceae > Ruminococcus > Ruminococcus sp. SR1/5. The sequence continues at coordinate 3,264,452 of NC_021014.1, forward strand.
ACTCTCATTGCTCCGATAAAATATTCTCTCGACTGTCCCGCATTAAACAGCGTTGCAAATGCCCCAGGGAAAATCTCTGTGATTGCAATTCCCAGAATCATTAACACAATTGTATAGATCAGACCATATTTGATCCCATCCTGAATTCTCTTCTTACTTCTCATTCCATAAGCAAATGCAATGATTGGGGTGATTGCATCTCGCAGACCAAAAGCAAGAAACAAAACAAACTGCTGTACCTTATAGAACAGACCATAGGCCGTCTGTGCTGACGGATCGAACTTCAAGATCAGGTTCATTACATAAACCATAATGGACATCAGCGCCTGAGCAATGATTGCCGGAAGTCCGATTGCATAGATCTCCTTGATAATTTCGCCATCCGGCTTCATATATTTCGCCCCATGCTCGAATTCCTTATTTAATTTGATATGAAAAATGAACAGTAATACTGCTGACGCTACCTGTCCAATTACAGTTGCGTAGGCTGCGCCTTTCACTCCCAATTCCGGACAAGGTCCAATACCGTAGATCATGATCGGATCAAGGATGATATTTACAACCGCTCCAACCACCTGACCAATCGTGGAATAAAGAGAACGGCCTGTTGCCTGAAGTAACTTTTCAAATAGAGAAAAGAAAATAATACCAAAAGAAATCACGCAGCATATCCTCAGATAGCTGACCCCCCATCTCAAGTACTTCTGTATCTACTGTCTGCGATGAAATATATGCTTTCACCCCAAAGATACCAAACAATAAGCAGACCACATAAATGATCACTCCCAGAAACAGACTGTTTCCTGCTACCTTTGCAGCTTTTTTACTGTCTCCCTGTCCAAGTGTCCTTGCAAGAAGTGCATTGGTTCCTACACCGGTTCCAATCCCCACTGCCACCATAAGCATCTGCACCGGAAATACCAGTGTCAAAGCATTTAGTGCTACCTCACTGCCTGCTTTCATATTTCCCACAAATGCACTGTCTACAATGTTATAGACTGCCTGCAATGCCATAGATAGGATCATCGGGATTCCCATTTGGACCATCAGCTTATTTACCGGCATCTCCTTCATCTTGTTGCTTTCCGCCATTTTGTTTTAACTCCTTTCTTTTTAGCACAAAAAAAGTGCGCACCTTGTCATATAAGCTGGACTTACGCTGACACGCTACACACTTTTTCATGGCGATATTCATTTTTGCAAAATGAAAACGAGTAGCCGGTAAACTGGATTTACGCTTACTTGCTACTCGTTTCTTGTAATTATATTGCCTCTTTTTCAAAAAGTCAAACAAAATTTTTCTTACATTGCCGCAACCAACTTTCCCGCAGTAAGTGCAGCTCCATATGCAGCCTCTTCTTCATATTCAGGAATCTCCATCGGCATTTTGAACATTTCTTCTGCCAGTCTTCTCATCAGCGGGTTTCGGCGAATTCCGTTTCCGGAGCCAGTCAGGCGTGTGGCCTTTTTTCCGGTGAGCTGACACATCTGCTCATACTGCTCATGCAGTTCGTTAAGGATCCCACAGATCACACCGACCGTCAGTGCACCAGGATGAAAATTCTCTACACCGATTCCTGCGATCATGCCCCTGTGAGACGGATCACTTCTTGTCCCTGAAAAAGCTGTATCTACTTTCCATGCAGCTTCTTTTCCGTATGTTTCAATAAATTTTTCTGCCTGCTCCTGCATCCGGGAATACAGTCTTTCTTCAGTTTCTGCAGTTTCTCTGTAAAACTGTTCCAGCATCGCATACGCACGACCACCACACAGGGAAGCTCCCACGAGGATATAGCTGTTTTCGGTACAGGGGCGAAGCTCCACACTGCCGCTGCATTCTATAAACTTCTCTGTCACTAAGGAAACCTGGCTGCCGGTTCCTACATTCAGGAGCACGGTATCTTTAAGATTCCGGACGGAACCAAACAGACTCGCCTGATTGTCACCGATCGATCCCATTACCGGCACACCGGCTCTTGTTTCTCCGACTAAAAAATATCCCTTTCTTACTTCCGGCAGATAAGAAGTATCTACGCCGGCCTGCTCCAGGGCTTCATACAGAAACTCCTGTTTTCGCAGGTCAAAGCAGCCCCAGCTTGCCGCCATGTCAAGTCCGATAACAGGGACAGTATTTTCACACAGCCGCATGGCAATATAATCACTGATCGTCGTCATCCTTACAGCATCCTTCGGGATCTGATCTTTCTTCTGAAGATAAAAATGTGTCACTAAACCATATCCGGACGCCGCCGCACCTACTCCCTGCAAAAGCTCTGCACAGGTTTTTCCGTTTTCCAGCGGAATCTCTCCGCTTCCATCCTGCCAGGTATAGAGAGGACTCACTGCCTTGCCGGAAGCATCCACATACAGCATTCCATGCATCTGCCCTGTAAACCCTATTCCATCTGGCAAACCATTCTCCTTCTGCTGCTTTATAAGAAGCTCCCGGACGATCTCATAGATCCGTTCCGGATCCTGCAGCTTCTGTTCCGGCTTACTGCTCCGCAGAAAAGAATTATGCTCCACTGTTTCCTTTGCAAGCAGCTTTCCCGTTTCTGTGTCTGTCATTACGACACTGACTGTTGTTGTGCCGATATCAATCCCCATGATCTTCATCGTCTGTTTCCGTCCTTTTCTATGCTTTTTACTATAGAAACTGTCATCATATGAGATGATTATATTATCGTTTGAGGATTAATGCTATCTTTTTGGTTTCCTGCTCAGGTTTCTCGATCCTGAGCATGCGATATCCAATTCCTATGTGCGTCTGGATATATTGTACACCGTTTTTTCAAGCTCCAGTTTTTTCCGCAGTGTTGCCATAAAAACCCTGAGAGAAGCAACATCGTTTTCCGAGCAGCGTCCCCAGATCTGCTGAGTAATATATGTATGTGTCAATACTTTTCCAACATTACGGGATAAAAGGCAGAGCAGCTTATACTCAATGGGCGTCAGATGCAGTTCTCTGTCCTTCAGGAATGTGCAGCCAGCCGTGTAATCTATCTTTAATCCACCATTTTCAAAAACAGATGTTTCCGGCTGTTTTCCTGACTGCGTTATGGCAAGCCGCCTTTGGCTGACACGGATACGCGCAAGTAATTCTTCTACTGAAAATGGTTTTGTGATATAATCATCTGCACCCGCATCCAGTGCCTCTATTTTGTCCATATCTTCACTTCTGGCACTGATCACGATGATCGGCATATTCGACCAGGTACGGATTTTCTTTATTACCTCTACTCCTTCCATATCAGGAAGGCCCAGATCCAGAAGAACGATATCCGGATTGTGTGATGAAGCCTCCAAAATGGCCGAAGCCCCATTTTCTGCAGCCAGATATTTATAGTCATGTGTTTTTAAAGTGGTAACGATCAGGTTCCGTATGGGTCTGTCATCCTCAACCACCAGAATTAATGTCTTATTCATTTAATGTCACCTCGCTTAATGGTAAAGTAAAAGTAAAAGTACATCCATGCGGAGCATGATCCGAAAGAACCAGTGTTCCATCGTGAGCTTCTATGATCGAGCGGCAAAGTGCCAGGCCAAGCCCCAGACTCCGTTGGCTGTCTGCAACGGTTGTTTTCCCTGTATAAAACATCTCAAAAATATGTGGCTTCATTTCATCCGGGATCCCGGGGCCGTTATCTTCCACGCTTACCTGTGCTTTCCCGGCTTTTTTGAACCCCCGAATGCTGATGACAGAGCCTGACGGCGTATATTTTATCGCATTATCGATCAAATTTACCAGAACCTGTATAATAAGATGCACGTCCATACGTGTAAGAACAAGTTCTTCACAGTCCGCCACGATCTTATACGCATCATGCTTCCGGCCGATATGTCGGAGTGACTCTGCTATTACCTCATCCAAAAGCTGATCCGTAAATTTAAACTTCAATCTTCCATCATTGAGCCTGGTAATGGAAAGCAGATTTTCCACAACTCCGATCAGCCACTCTGAATCCTCATGAATGTCCGTGTAGATCTGATACCTTGTAGCTTCATCCAGACGGTCACTGTTACTGAGAAGCATATCTGCATTTCCGGAAATAGAACAAAGCGGAGTACGCAGGTCATGGGAGATCGCCCGAAGAAGATCGCCACGCAGCTGCTCATTTTTTGCTAAAACCGCATTTTTTCTTTTTCTATGGCATTTTGTACATTCTCCATTGCAAGTGCACATTCATTTATTACAGACAGCAGGATGCTGTATTCATAAGAGTCCAGTGTTTCTTTCTGCAGAGGGATCCCGATTACGCCATAAACATTATTCCCGCTTCGAATTGCCAGATATAAGCATTTTGCCTGTGAGAAATACTGTGTGGATGCGCCGGCACGCTGTCTGTTTTCATAAGTCCATCTGGCCGCCTGTTGTTCTTCCTGTGTCAGAAAATCCTCTGTGCTCTCTTTTTCCCCGGAAAAAAGCTTTCCTTCTGATAAAGTTCCATTTTCCACAACATATGCCGTGATGCTGCGGTTTAACAGGCGTATCAGCTGTGTACAGGTAACTCCGAGGATTTCTGTCTCACTTTTTGCCTTTTGCAGCAGACGATCCGTATCAAACAGAACCTGTGTGCGAAAGGCAATCTGTGAAGACAGCTTTGCATGCATTTTCAGCTTTGCCGCAAGGGTTCCTGTAAGTACAGACGAAATAAGCATTATGAAAAATGTCACCGGATATCCCACCGCATATGTCTCAAAAGACATCCTTGGCTCCATCAGGAAAAAGCAAAATAAGAATACACTTAAAAAGGAGCCGGCTACACTGCAAAGATAACCATCTGTCACGATCGAAGTGATCAATACGCCCAAAATGTATATCGTTACAATATTTGTATCTGTAAGATCCAGTTTCTGAAACAGCAGGCCGATCAAAGTGCATACTGCAAATATAAAAACCGTCAGCAAGTAATCTTTTGCAGACGGTTTTTCCACATACCATGCAAATGGCCGTTTCGGATAGGTTCTGTTTTTTACTGTATCCTCCATTTTCAAGCTCATTCTGTCATTCTCCTTCTACTGCTGTTTTCTGGAATTATATCACGCAGCTGTTCTGTGGTCAAAATTTTTTCTTCATGGCAATGAGCTATATGCGGAAGCACTTCTGAAGAGCTCTGTATTCTCCTAATACCAGTAATTTATCATTTTCTGCAAAATATGTTTCCGGTGAAATTGCAATACTGAATTCCTCTTCATTTTTTACTGCCAGAATATTAATATTGTAGCGTTTTCTGATGTCAAGTCCACCCACTGTTTTTCCAACCCATTCTTCCGGCACTTCCACTTCAAAAATTGCATGGGAAGCGTCCACCTCCATATAATCCAGTATATGATCATCTGTATAACGGAAGGAGGCCCATTTTGCCACCTGCTTTTCCGGATAAACTACCTTATCGGCACCATTGCGTAAAAGAAATTTTTCCTGAACATCACGTTCAGCTCTGGATATCACCAATTTTGCACCCAGTTCTTTTAGAAGGGATGTTGTTTCAAGAGAATTTTGAAAGCTCTCTCCAATGGTCACAAAACAAATGTCATAGTTTCCAATTCCAAGGGACTGTAAAAATTCAGCATTGGTGCTGTCACCAATCTGAGCATTCGTCACAAATGACAGTACTTTGTCCACTCTTTCTTCCTTCCAGTCAACTGCCATAACTTCATGTCCCAGCTGATTGAGCTGCATGGCAATATGTCTTCCAAACCTTCCAAGTCCAATAAGCAATACATTTTTCATAATATTATTTTTCTCCTTCTTATCCAACTGTGATTTTTTCCAGAGGGAGCTTTGCATTTCCCTTATTTCTTCCGGAAAATACCGCATAGATCAGGGTCAGACCACCCACACGTCCCAGATACATCAGTATGATCAACACGACTTGTGAAAAAACATGAAGTTCCGGTGTGATTCCCAGAGTCAGACCTACCGTACCAACAGCTGAAGCAGCTTCGTACAGACAATTTAAAAGCGGAAGGCCTTCGTACACACTGATCGCTATTCCGCCGCCAAAGAACAAGGCAAAATATAACATGGCTATTGTCGCTGCATTTTTTATCACATGATATTCAAGTCTTCGCCCAAAAGCTCCTGCATTTTCCTGACTTCGAAATGTCGCAATTGCATTTAAAATAAGTACTGAAAAAGTTGTTGTTTTCATTCCACCTGCTGTAGATCCCGGTGAACCACCAATCAGCATTAACAATATCATAACTGCTTTTGATGCCTCACTCATCTCTGAAATGTTTATAGTATTAAATCCGGCAGTTCTTGTCGTTACCGATTGAAACGCTGCTGCTAACAGGCGTTTTCCCATGGGTAATTTTGTCAGATCACAGATATAGAAAAAGACTGCCGGAAATAAGATCAGACATGCGGTAGTCATGAGAATGATCTTGCTTTGCATGCGGTAGCGTTTAAAGTTCAGTTTATTTGTATAAATATCATCCCATGTGAGAAAACCGATTCCTCCTGTAATGATCAACAGCATAATTACCAGATTTATAAGTATATTTCCGGAATACCCGGTCAGCGATGGAAACATACTGGAATCTGTCCCCAGAATATCAAAGCCGGCATTACAAAAAGCAGAGATTGAATGAAAAACTGACATCCAGATTCCCTTTTTTCCATAATCTCCCATAAAAACCGGTAGCAGCAACACCGTCCCTGCAGCTTCGATCAAAAATGTTCCCCTCAAAATAAACCTTGTTAGTCTGACGATTCCTCCGACTTTTGGAGCTGAAATTGCATTCTGCATGGTGCTTCTTTGCATGAGGGATATTTTCTTTCCGGAAAGAAGGGAAACAGACGCAGCCACAGTCACTACTCCAAGCCCACCTGTTTGTATGAGTGCAAGAATGATCGTCTGGCCTGCCAGGGACCAGTAGCTTCCAGTGTCCTTTACCACAAGACCTGTAACACATACCGCCGAAGTGGCTGTAAAAAGTGCCTCATGAAATGGTGTGATCACTTTCTCCGCAGAAGAAAATGGAAGCATCAGCAGAACGGTTCCCAAAAGGATCACTCCTGCAAACCCCATGATAATCAGCTGAAAAGATGTCATATGTTTTTTCTTATATGATTTTTCCGGCATAAATGATCAGAACTCCTTATCAATACTTTTAACAGTGCTATCCTCGTAATGCATTTTATTATATATAACTACTTTCAAAGATAGTATAAAAGTCTCTGCTTCCGTATTAAGATTTTATAAAGATGTGATATTGAAGTGAGAATTATTTTAACCGAATCAAGAAAATTCCCTGCTTCGATAAGTCTAAGCAATACCTTAATACTGCAGTTTTTAATTGTAAACTTATTTTATGTTTATGGTTGACAATAGATATTTCTCTGTGATAAAGTGATACCCGTACAAAAAAACTCAAAAGGAAGGTATTGACATGAACACTGCATCATGCGAAAAAGAAGCTCCATCGCTTTCCAGAGATGAAGCCATTGCAATTTTAGATACTCCGGACGAAGAACTTGAGGCACTGATTGACCGTGCCAGCAGTTTACGTTACAAATATAAGGGAAACCGGGTAAGCATCCACATCCTTACCAATGCCCGCAGTGGTAACTGTTCCCAGGATTGTGCCTACTGTGCCCAGTCATGTCGTTCCACTGCCGATATTGATAAATACAAATGGGTAGATGAAGACAAATTATATCAGGACAATGATTTCGTAAATGATTATCATTTATCCAGACATTGTATCGGACTGAGTGGTATGAAATTTACAGATAAAGAGATCGAGGAGCTGGCCCGCAGGATCCGCAAAATGAAAGAACACGGAACTCATCTCTGCTGCTCCATAGGCTTTCTCACAGAGCACCAGGCAAAAATGCTCAAAGAGGCTGGTCTTGACCGGATCAACCATAACCTGAACAGCAGCCGTTCCTTTTATCATAATATCTGCAGTACACATACCTTTGACCAGCGTGTCCGGAATATCCATATGCTTCAGGGACTTGGTTTCGAGATCTGCAGCGGCGGTATCATTGGCATGGGTGAAAGTAAGGAAGACGTTGTTGACATGCTTCTGGAATTACGTGAGATCCATCCGGAAGCACTGCCGATCAACTTTCTTCTTCCGATCAAGGGAACTCCTCTCGGAAATGCAGATATTTCCCAGCTGACAACAGAATACTGCATGAAAGTCCTCTGCCTGGCAAGACTTCTTGTACCTAAAGCAGATATCCGATGTGCTGCCGGAAGAGAAGTTTATTTTAAAGGCGAAGAAAAAAAACTGCTCAGTGTTGTAGACTCTATTTTTGCTTCCGGTTATCTTACAGAAGGTGGCCAGGGAATCGAAGATACTCTCAAAACCATTACGGATGCAGGATTCACCTATGAGATTGAATCTGCGTAAGCATCCTTCTGTACATATGACCTGTCATACACACTTACAGCATTTCATTGCTTACCCGAACCAGTAAATATATTACCTTTTTCAAAGGAGGCTCTTTCAATATGAACCAGACAAATACTGTCTCTGCACCACGTACAAAAACCTACGAGATCACCATGACCGCTCTTATGGCAGCTGTCACCTGTATTCTTGCGCCGCTGTCCATTCCGATCGGTCCGGTTCCGATCTCATTTACCAATCTTGCCATCTATCTGTCCCTGTATCTTCTCGGATGGAAAAAAGGAACCATCAGCTATCTGATCTATCTTCTGCTTGGACTTGTAGGTCTTCCGGTATTTTCCGGATTTACCGGCGGCCCTGCAAAGCTGGCCGGTCCTACAGGCGGATACATCATCGGCTTTATCGTTATGGCTGTTATTGCCGGACTGGTAATTGACAACTGCCATAAGCCTCTGATCCAGCTCGTTGGTATGATCGCAGGAACAATTGTATGCTATCTTTTCGGAACTGTATGGTTCTGCATCGTTGCAGATTCCACTTTCAAAGCAGCTCTTGGAATCTGTGTAATTCCGTTTATCCCGGCAGATCTCATAAAAATGATCATCGCCATGATCATCGGACCAATGATAAAGAAACGAATCCGATAAGCTGAAACTCTGATATTCCAAAAGAGGCAGCAGGAAATTTCCAACATTTCCTGCTGCCTCTTTATCGCATTTCATTTTTCTTATCTGAGTTTTTTCTTCAGCTCCTGGATCAGTTCAAAATAATCTCTGTGCTTCATCTCCGGGAAAGCCTTAAGGATTCTTCCCTGTCCGAATACCGTATGGTTTGTGATAGAGCTTGACAGCTCATCAAACTGTGCCTGAAGCTCCACTTTCTTCATCCGAAGCATTTCAGCAGATTTTTCTCTCTGAGCCACAGTCGCATCTCTGAGCTCTGCCTTAGCAAGAGCAACCTGAACTTTTCCCTCTCCCACCTTCTGTGCTGTATCAATGGTAGTTGTTGCCAGAGTATCACTGAGCTTATCGCTCACGATCCGCAGATCCGCACGTACCTTATCCAGTCGGGTAAGCTTCTTGTTCAGTCCTCGGATCACCGCCACTGTTACAATAAGATCAGCCAGATACACCGCATACAAAATTGCCATAACAACCCATTCCAGTGTGGAAGGTGTATGAGAAGCCTGACGCTCCACATACTTCTGAAAAACCTTTACAACCATCACAATGGCAAGTCCCCATATCAGGGAAAACTCAAGGCAAATATAGCCGTGAAAATTCAGCGGCTTATTGGAATAATCCCACCATCTCGCATGAAAGCATACATCCAAAAGCCATCCGGCAACCAGCTCTACCGCAGTTGCAAGAACGATTCCAAACAGAAAGATCATTCCCTCACTCATCTGATGTCCGCCGCTCTGAAGCGTATTAAGCAACGCAAACACGGAAAGTACACCAAATCCGTACACCGGGCATACCGGACCGTTGAGAAATCCCCGGTTTATAACCTTTCCTAAGGTTACTGCATGGAAGATAACCTCAACGACCCATCCTCCAAAAGAATAAAACAAAAAATACAGACATATCTGAAAATACGTCATCCCGCAAATCATCCTGTACTCCTCCTTTACAGCTGTCAAGATTCCGGCAGCTATTTCAGGGGTCAGTACCATCACCTCTGCCGGGGTGATTCTGATTATATCATATCACCCCTCTCATTTACATCCCTTTATCCGGTCATTCTTCCGAAACAATTTCTTTTTCACACGGGTGAAGTACAGAAAGAATCCGATGTTCAGAATAATTCCCACTGTGGTAGATACCGGTGCTGCAAGACCGATCTTGGTCAGGCTGGCATCCGGCTGGATACTCATAAAGTACGCCATTGGAAGTCGTACCAGAAGCGTCTGGATCAGGCCCTGGACCATAACCCATATGGTCTGGTTGTTTCCGTTGAAATAGCCTATCATACTGAACAGAACAGCCGTTACCAGTGTCTCCGGAGCAAACCCCTTCAGATAATCAAAGCCCTTTTGGATAACGCCGGCATCTGTTGAAAAGAATCCTGCCAGCACATCACCCTTCAGCAGGATCAGGATAAATACCAGGCATCCCACAGACAGGCCAACTCCAATTCCCGTAAGCATGGATTTTCTCGCACGTTTCGGCTTTCCTGCTCCTACGTTCTGTGAAACAAAGGAGGCCATGGACTGCATTAGGGAGCTTGGAACCAGCATGGCAAAGTTTACGATCTTACATGCAACTCCGTAACCGGAGGATGCTTCCAGACCCAGGCGATTGACAAATGCGCACAAGGCCAGGAATGAAATCTGGGTCAGGAATTCCTGAAGTGCCAGCGGCAGTCCGATCTTTAGAAAACGTCTGCACTGGGGATTCAGCCGGAAATCTTTTTTGTAATGGTAAACGGAAGCTTCTTCTTTATCAGCAGAACTACTGCAAATACAACACTTAAGGCCTGAGCAGAAACCGTAGCAATAGCTGCTCCTGCTGCATCCATATGTAACCCGGCTACCAGTACCAGATCTCCGATCACATTTACAATACATGCTACCAGCACAAACAGCAACGGAGATTTACTGTCACCAAGGCCACGGAAAATAGCAGACAGTAGGTTATACGCAACAATAAAGAAAATTCCGCTGCCACAAATCCGTACATAAGATGCAGTCAGCGCTACCGCTTCTTCCGGTGCCTGCATCAGCATGGAAATCGGATGTGCAAAGCCTACCATAACAATAAACAGCACGATAGAGATCATGGTAAAGACGATTGCAGCCCCACCGATAACGGAGCCGATCTGCTCCGGTCTTTTTTCTCCAAGATAACGTGCGATCAGAACTGTGATACCCATAGCAAACTGGATCACTACAAAGGTAACCAGATTCAGTACCTGACTTCCGGTGGAAACCGCTGACAGTCCGGATGTGGAACCGAATCTTCCAACTACAAGAAGATCGACCGCACCATAGGCAGCCTGCAGGATCAGCGCACCGAGTACCGGCATCATAAATGCAACCAGCTTCTTCAGGATATTTCCCTGGGTAAAATCTGCCTTATCATTTGTCATAATGTTCCCTCCTGTCACACATGATCTGATAAAATTTCCCGATGGTTCGGATCATATTGTCTGCTTCTTCTTCGGAAATCTCTGAAAGATAGGGCGCCAGACTGCTGAAATAATCCTGATCATACTTCCTGGAAAGCCTCTCTCCTTTTTCTGTTATGGAAATGTAAGTAACGCGCCCGTCATCTGGAGACGTAAGCTTCTGAAGATATCCCTTTGCCTCCATTTCTTTCACTGTTCTGGTAACACCCGGACGCGGAAGGTTCATGGCATCACTGATATCAGAGAGCCGGATATCCTTTTTTCCCGCTGCAGAGAATGGATCACATCCAGATACTGTATGTAGGATGGCATCACCCCCTGGGGCAGTGGCGGAAGCATATCCCGGATCCGCTTTGCCTGATAAAATGCATCAAACATCCGCTTGATTTTTTCATTTGTCATAAAAAAACTCCTCATATAATTATCTTGGTTAATTACCACTGATAATTATATGAGAAATTTATGATTTGTCAAGCATGTTTTATTTTTCTGTTACAGAGTAGCTTTCTATTACAGAGTAGCTTTCTATTAATCTATGCTTCTAATGCCTCTTTCAGAGAAGCTTCAAAGATCTCAAGTCCTTTCTCCATCTGCTCATCGGTCATGGTAAGCGGTGCAAGGTTCAGATATCTGGCCTGTGCCATCACACGCTCTCGGCTTAAATGTTCTGCATCCAGAATAGAGGAAGACAGCTGCTCTGCGGCGTTTCTGTCCTTTTCCTCCAGCACGAGTTTCCGGCTGTCGTTGGTGACACTGGGATTTATCAGAACTACGAATTCTCCTCCATGGATATAGTTATTCAATCCTGTATTCACTTTTGATGCACTGCAGGCAGTCTGCAAAATAGCCCCATCGTACAGACTACTCCAGACCGTTTTCCCCTGCTTTCAGCTTCAGAACTTCTGTAAGCTCCGGGATCTGCATCATATTTCTACTTTCTATAATTCATAAAACACTACTCCTCCCACTGATACTGCTTCATATCTACACATCCATTTGCCTTAAACTCCACACCCTCGTCTTCCAGAAGCATCTTCTGCTCTCTCCAGCCTGGTGCAGTACGCCCTGCATGGTTCACAACTCTGTGGCAGGGATACTTCCCGTAAAATTCTGCCATACCTAAGACTTTTCCTACAAGACGTGAATTTTTATCCCGCCCGATCAGCCGTGCGATCTGCCCGTAGGAGGCCACTTTTCCCTCAGGTATCTCTTCCACCACGGACAGTATCTCGTAGATTAAATCTTCATCCAGTATTTTTCCCATAATTATTCCTCCGAAATCCTGCTGGCAATTTTCATAGCATGTTTTCATAAATAAAATATCTGTCTTTTCGTGGACGCCTGCACCAGACCGTCCTCTCAGCCTGAGTTTTACAGTGCAGTTCCTTTCTTTGGAATAAACAAACGGCTCATATCTGTATATTCCAGCTTGAGAAGTGAAATTTTTTTGTCAATTCCTCCGGCATAGCCCGTCAAGCTTCCATTTGTTCCTACGACTCGATGGCAGGGAATGATAATGGAAATTTCATTATGTCCAACCGCACCGCCTACTGCCTGGGCGGACATATGGGAAGTGTTTTTCATCACTGCAATTCTGCGCGCAATTTCTCCATATGTGATCGTCTGTCCGTAGGGAATCTGTAATAAAATCTTCCACACTTCCTGTCTGAATACTGAACTGGTGGGATGAAGTGGCGGAGTAAATTTCGGTTCTTCACCGGAGAAATATACATCCAGCCATTTTTTTGCTTCTGTGAGAATTTTCGTTTCCTGTGGAACATAATCTTCCGGAAGTGTATTTGCAAAATATTTCTGTCCTTCAAACCACAGACCGGTAAGTCCGATTTCATCTGCGGCAAGTAAAATATCTCCGATTAGCGATTTATATTTGCATGTGTATACCATATTTCCCCCCACATTCATTTATCTCTACAATTTTTTCTATAGGATTCCTCTTAATTAACGCAAATGTCACATGCGCGTCCCCTCTGCGATTTCCTCGACATTGTGAGTTTTATCCCAACAAGCAGCAGGAGATTTCTGATATTCTTGACAATTTATAATATTATACCATTTTTGTTTTGAACATGCTATAATGCTGTTGCTGCCGAACCTCCAGCAGAAAGGAGGTGAAGTCCCATGACAAGTTCTATAATTACTTTCTTTGTTTCTGTTATGGCAAATGTGGCTAGCTACTTCATTTGCAAATGGCTGGGCAGAAACGACAGGCAGTAACAGCCTAAAGGATTAAACCACCTTACATAAACGGAACAAAAACCCCCGGAAGTCTCGACCACTTCCGGGGGTTTTGCTTTGCCCATGATAAGCATAATTACTTTCTTTAGCTACACACAGCATAGTCCATTCACCGCAAAAAGTCAATTATTTTCATTCGAAATATGATATAATGCAGATACAATCCTGAATGAAAGAGGTGAACACCATGCAGAAATATGTTGCTTTGTTCTTTACCCTTCTGGCCGGGAACATTGTTGGCCACTACATCTGTAAATGGCTGGACCGCCGCCATGAGCAATAGACAACAATATAAAAAGCGGCAGAGCCTCTATTTTTGCAAGCTCTACCGCTTTCTATCTGAATTCCCCTCAAAAAATCTTTATATTAGAACAGTCCTGTGATCTTACCGCTCTCGTCTACGTCGATCTTGGTTGCTGCCGGTACTTTCGGAAGACCTGGCATGGTCATGATCTCACCTGTCAGTGCAACAATAAATCCTGCACCTGCAGAAATCTTAAGATTTCTTACTGTTACCTCGAAATCTGTCGGAGCACCAAGCTTTGTCTGGTCGTCTGTTAAGCTGTACTGAGTCTTAGCTACACAGATCGGACAGTTGCCAAATCCAAGTGCCTCCAGCTGTTTCGCCTGCTTCTGGGCATTTGCAGTCAGAACCACTCTCTTGCCACCGTAAACCTTCTGTACGATCTGGTTCAGTTTGTCCTCAATGGAACCTTCCAGTTCGTATGCATATGTGAAATCATTAGGCTCTTCAACCAGACGGAGAACTTCCTCAGCAAGCTTGATTCCGCCTTCGCCGCCTTTTGCCCATACCTCGGAAAGTGCAACGTTTACGCCAAGCTCCTTACATTTCGCTTCCACAAAATCAAGCTCTGCCTTGGTGTCGGTCGGGAATGCGTTGATAGCTACCACACATGGAAGCTTGTATACATTTTTGATATTGCTTACATGCTTCAGAAGGTTCGGGATACCTTTTTCAAGAGCCTCAAGGTTCTCATTGTTAAGATCCGCTTTTGCAACGCCACCGTTGTATTTCAGGGCACGTACGGTTGCTACGATAACAACTGCACTTGGTGTAAGACCTGCCATACGGCACTTGATATCCAGGAATTTCTCTGCTCCAAGGTCTGCACCGAAGCCAGCCTCTGTGATGGCATAATCAGCAAGCTTCATAGCCATCTTTGTAGCGGTTACGGAGTTACATCCGTGAGCAATGTTTGCGAATGGTCCGCCGTGAACGATCGCCGGAACATGCTCCAGTGTCTGTACAAGGTTCGGTTTCAGAGCGTCCTTCAGAAGTGCTGTCATAGCACCCTCTGCGTGGAGGTCTCCTGCTGTTACCGGTTTCTGCTCAGCAACCTTACCGTAAGTGTATCCGATGATGATTCTGGAAAGTCTCTCTTTCAGATCCTTGATATCACTTGCAAGACAGAGAACTGCCATGATCTCAGATGCTACAGTGATGTCATATCCGTCTTCACGCGGCATACCGTTTGTTCTTCCGCCAAGTCCGTCTACTACATTACGAAGCTGACGGTCGTTCATATCCACGCAACGTCTCCATGTGATCTTTCTCGGATCGATGTTCAGCTCATTACCCTGGAAGATATGGTTGTCGATCATTGCTGCAAGAAGGTTGTTTGCCGCACCGATCGCATGGAAATCACCGGTAAAATGAAGGTTTATATCCTCCATCGGAACTACCTGTGCATAGCCGCCGCCTGCCGCACCGCCTTTGACACCGAATACCGGTCCCAGAGATGGCTCACGAAGAGCTACCATAACATTCTTTCCAAGTTTCTGCATTCCATCTGCAAGACCTACGGTTGTAGTCGTTTTTCCCTCACCTGCCGGTGTCGGGTTGATGGCTGTTACAAGGATCAGCTTTCCGTCTTTTTTGTCTGTTTCTTTCAGGAGATTATAGTCGATCTTTGCTTTGTATTTACCATACTGCTCCAGATATTTGTCATCAATACCTGCTTTCTCTGCAATCTTGGTAATTGGCTCCATTGTGCACTCCTGTGCGATCTCGATGTCACTTTTGAATCCCATAATGTTCTCCTTTCTCCGCAGCAACCGTCCGGATCTTTTTATCCCATAAAAAAGAGCAGTATCTGAATTTCTTCAAATACTGCCCAGACGGTCGACTCATCGAATCTCCGGCTCCCTCGTGGTTATCCCACAATTCCGTCAGTCACCGAAGACTTTATTAATTTGATGATTGAATACTAACATATTTATTAGTACTTGTCAAGAAATTATCAAATTATTTTTTCACTTTTAAAGTGAGCTATGTCTAATTTTCTGAATCATTTCCGTTCTATGTACTAGTTTTCTCTCCAACATTCGTACATATCTTTTTTCATCAAATCCTCTGTTGTTTAATCGTATCTTGTACTGGTCATCCGTTAATGCGACTGTCCAGACGCCATAAACATATTACCACACTTATGAAATCAAATCTGCAAATCCTGTAGATACCAGGAATAATATCAGCATTACAACCGGCACTACATAACGGATCATAAAGCGATATAACCCTGCCCGTTTGAAGTGTTCCCCATTTCGTTCCACTTCTCCTATGATCCAGTCAGGGCCGATCACCCAGCCGATCAGAATACTTGTCAAAAGTGAGATAAACGGCATCAGAAAACTGTTGCTGATATAATCCATCACATCCAGAAGCTGTCCAACAGAACCATTTGGCAGTTTAAGTTCAAAATACAGTTTGTTATAACCAAGGCAGATCAGTACTGCTGTAACAAGAGAATAGATTCCGACAGCACCACACATTTTCTTACGTGGCTTATGATAAAGTTCCATGCAGTTTGCAACCAGTGTCTCCATGACAGACACGCAGGAAGTCAGTGCCGCAAATCCCATCATCAGGAAAAATGCAATTGCCACCGGACGGCCAAATACTCCCATGGCGTCAAAAACCTTTGGAAGTGAGATAAATATCAGGCTTGGACCGGAAGCCATTCCATCATTTCCGAGAAATACAAAAACAGCCGGTATGATCATCATTCCTGCAAGAAACGCAACGCCGGTATCAAAGATCTCAATCTGATTTGTTGCTTTATTTAAATTAACTTCATTTTTCACATAAGAACCATAAGTGATCATGATTCCCATAGATACACTTAAGGAAAAGAATAACTGGCTCATCGCATCCAAAAGGATCTCCAAGAAACGTTTTACCGTCAGTCCATGAAAATCCGGTTTGAGGTAAACAGCCAGCCCCTGCATACCGGTGCGGACAGTTCCATCCGTATCAGTATGGGACAGTGTCAGTGAAAAAATGGCAATGATCACGATCAGAAGAATCAGCCCCGGCATAATGATCCTGGAAAACTTTTCGATTCCCTTTTCCACACCACGAAATACGATCCAGGCAGTCAGTGCCAGAAAGATCAGCATAAATACAATGGGTGCAATATCTGATGTAATAAATGATGTAAAGTATCCATCTGAAGCCGCATCTTTCCCATCAGAAATAATATAAGTAAAAAATATTTTGCGATCCATCCACCGATAACAGAATAATAGGTCATGATCAATGCCGGAACCAGAAACGTTAAATGTCCTAAAAATTTCCACTTTGGATCAAGAGATTCAAAAGCCCTCAATGCATTTTTCTTTGTCTTTCTCCCAAGTGCTACATCCGTTGTCAGCAGTACAAATCCAAAAGTCAGTACCAGTACCAGATAAACCAGCAGGAAAAGTCCTCCGCCATCTTTGGCACAGAGATATGGAAATCTCCAGATATTTCCAACTCCTACTGCACTTCCGGCTGCCGCCAGGACAAAGCCTATTGAGCCGGAAAAGCTGCTTCCTTTTTCTTTCATTTCAATTTCCCCTCTTCAAGTATATATTTGATATAGGCTGAAACCTTCAGCCCAACAGCTATATCTTACCTTAAATAAAGATAAGTGCAAATGGCAGAAGTTTCTTTTTACGAAATTTTATTCTCAAAAAGTTTCTTACTGCTTTACAAAGCACCTGTTTTTCCGATATAATCGTATTCAATGAAAATTAATAAGAAAAACAGATAGTATGAGGAAACAAAATGAGTGAATTTACCTGTTATGTAGGTGAACAAATAAGAAAATACCGAAAAGCCGGAAAGATGACTCTGCAGGATCTGGCAGATGCCATCCATAAAAGCCGAGCTACCATATGCAAATATGAAAACGGAGATATCTCCGTTGATATCGAAACTTTATATGAGATCAGCCAGATTCTCCAGGTATCTATGTCCCAGCTTACCACTGGTCTTCCTGAAACAGCCATTGAACCGTCCAATGCACCGGGAAAAGGACAAAAAAGCCCGTTTTTTCAGGCACAGAGGCTCTATTTTTACTTTTACGATGGACGATATCAGCGTACAAAGGATGGCGTCATCGATATTTATGAAAAAAAAGGCGAATCTGGAAAATACGAAGCAACCTTAACGATCTGTTCTGTTTCTGCCAACGGAAGAAGCAGTGAGATTTTTTACACCGGAAAAGTTCTTTACAGTGATATGCTGATCCGTTTTTCCTTTGTAAATCAGTATAACCCACTGGAAGAAGATCTCCTGTACATTTTTAATCCTCTGGAGCTTCGAGATTTTACAACAGGACTTTTGTGTGGGATTTCCAGTGCGGATCTGATGCCCTGCGCATTCAAATGTGTGATCACTTTAAAACCACAGGAGCTTACCGAAGCGTTCCGCCACCAGCTGCTTTTTACAAAAAAAGATCTGAAGCGCTGGGAACAGCTGAATATGTTACTGATAGATAATATGGAAAAGTAGTTTTCTGCAAAAAACGGTACACCTTATATTTTATAAGCTGTACCGTTTTCGTATTTTTCTGTATCAGGGTTTGCCTGCAAACCCACACCGGATTGCCTGTGTCGGACATATCTTTTTACATCTTCCACATCGGATGCACTCTGCACTGTTGGGATTTTCCGTCGGATCGACCTCCATCTGGCATATATTTCTGCATTTTCCGCAGTGAACACATTTTTCTTTATCTACTCTGTAACGAAAAACGGAAACTTTATTAAATACCGAATAAAAAGCTCCCAACGGGCAGATATACTTACAGAATGGCCGGTATATCATAATTGATAAGATAATAGTGATCACCAGGATTGTATTTTTTCCACATGTACAGCCAGCCTACTGCACTTCGCATGGATTTGTTCAGCAGCACCAGAGGGATACCTCCTTCCAGTGTTCCTGCCGGGCAGATCAGCTTGCAGAAATATGGTGCTCCCTGGCCCATGATATCTACTACAAACATGGGAAGTATGATCACAAATACAAGAAAGATCACATATTTCAGTTTTCGCAGAAGCTTATCTCCCCGAAATGTCCGGATCTTCTTTGGAAAAGGAATCTTGTTCAACAGATCCTGGATCAGTCCAAAGGGGCAGAGAAATCCGCACACCAGTCTTCCAAGCAACGCTCCTACAAAGATCAGAAATCCAGCTACATAATATGCCATCTTGAAGTTCCAGCTTCCGATCACAGCCTGAAGGGAACCAATAGGGCAGGCCCCTCTTGCCCCGGGGCAGGAATAACAGTTCAGCCCCGGAACACAGACATTTTTCAGTTTTCCGGTATAGATCTTTCCAGTCACAAACCCTGATATGTGACTGTTTGTAAGGGCCGCCCACAATGCCTGGATCCCATGCCGCGGCCATTCATTTATTTTCATCTTCTTATTATCCAATGCCAATACACTCCATACAGATGTTGATCGCTTTTGTAAAAACTACAGACACCTCGCCCCTGCAGATTCCCAGTATCATCAGTAAAATCCCCAAAACCGCCAGAGCAGGTCCGATCCACCTGGATGCTGTTATTTTCCGAATCATTTTTTCACTCTCCGTAATGATCATCTTTTACTTTGAAACGTTTTTAAGCTCTTTTTCCACGATTTCCTTCCATTCGTCCAGTGTATGGCTTCCTGTATAGGTATCACCTACAATGTTTCCATCTTTGTCAACAAAAAATGTTTCAGGAAATGCGGAAATCCCCTGCAGACGGCCATTCATCATAGTAGTATCCGGTATCAGGAACGGATACTCTGCTTTTGTTTTTTCCTGAAGAATGCCTGCTTTTTTTACTGCCTCCTCGTCCTGATTTCCCTTTTCATCTGTAGTATCAAGCACCACGCCTGCTACTCCGACGCCTTTCTCTTTCATTTCTTTATAAAGCTCCTGAAGTTCCGGAATCTCTTTTACACATGGTGAGCACCAGGTTGTAAAAATATTTACCAGCGTCAGGTCATAGTCACTGAATACTTTTTCTGTATATGTTTTTCCATCTATTCCTGTTGTTTCAAATTTTCCTACAGATTTTACATCCTCCGGGTTGACGCTGGTATCCTGTGGCTGTTCAAACACGGAAATATTCTGATACGGTGTCATTTCCGTAATGTCGGTTTTGATCTTTTCCAGCTCCTTTGTCAGCTTTTCATCTGCATCTTTGTTGGTGCTCAGATAATATTTGTATTTCCCGTCACTGCTGCTTCCAAGCTCTTTATGCTCTGTACAGCCTGTGATCTCATCCAGTTTTTTCTGTGAAGCTTCGTCATAAACGCCAATTGTACCAATTCTGTCCAGACCTGCCACCCAGTCGTCATATCCGGTTCCCATCTTCTGTATTTCGGCATTTTTCTGTTCCTCTGTCATTTTGCTCCAGCTTACATAGGCATATGTCACTGCATTGGTCTGATTCTCAAAATCTTCCGTAGTAAGCATTGCAATGCTCTGATCCTTGATCTGATTTAACAGCTCCTTCGAAAGTGAAAGCTTCAGTCCCAGAAACGGATATTCATAAGAATCCTGTGCCTTGCAGGTTACGTCGGAAGGCTTAAATGTACCTGCTACCAGATCTGATGAAACTGCCTCTCCATCCACCGCCATTGCCTCTCCGATATCTGCTGTTTCCGTGCTTTCTGCCGCCGTTACCGGTACGCTTCCAAATGCAGATATTCCTAATACCGCTGCTGCCATAAGTGCTGTTATTTTCTGTGTTCTTAATTTCATTGTTTATATTCTCCCTTCTGATATCACCGGCC
Source organism: Ruminococcus sp. SR1/5 (assembly GCF_000209835.1). Classification (NCBI taxonomy): domain Bacteria; kingdom Bacillati; phylum Bacillota; class Clostridia; order Eubacteriales; family Oscillospiraceae; genus Ruminococcus; species Ruminococcus sp. SR1/5. Next base: position 3,285,286 of record NC_021014.1, read on the forward strand.
CATATCCGGAACCGACGTATATTTTATATGTAAATCTTGCTCTCTGTAGCCTTACTATATCATCCCCTGTATAAAATCTCTGTTAAGAAGTGAAAAAATTTACAGGAATTTTATGCTATACATGATATGATAGATAACAAAGCAAAATCAACTGTTTTTTAGGAGAATTTATTATGCATATATTGATAATCGAAGATGAAAAGCAGCTCTGCCAATCTATTGCGGAGGGACTTCGCATGGATGGCTATGAAGCGGACACATGTTTTGACGGGGATGAAGGACTGGAATTATGTCTGGTGGAAAATTATGATCTCATCCTTCTTGATCTGAACCTTCCAGGCGTTGATGGTCTGGAAATCCTGCGCCAGTTTCGGGAATCCGATACTTCCACTCCCGTTTTGATCCTCTCTGCCAGAGGACAGATCCAGGACAAGGTTGAAGGGCTTGATCTCGGTGCCAATGACTATCTCACAAAGCCTTTTCATTTTGAAGAGCTGGAGGCACGGATCCGAAGTCTGACACGAAGGAAATTTATCCAGCAGGATGTATGTCTGCAATGCGGACGTATCAGCTTTGATACCCGTACAAGAAAGGCCAGTATCGATGGACTTCCTCTTTCTCTGACCCGAAAGGAAAGTTCTCTTCTGGAATATTTCCTTCTTCATCAGAACCGTATCATAAGCCCAGAAGAAATGATCGAGCATATCTGGGACGGAAGCGTCAACAGTCTCAGCAATTCCATTCGTGTCCACATTTCTTCTCTTCGAAAAAAGCTGCGCACGGCTCTCGGCTTTGATCCGATACAGAATAAGATCGGCCAGGGTTACATTTTAACGGAGGATATACAATGAAAAAATAACCGGAAAGCTATCTCTTCAATGGCGTCTGACACTGATCACTGCGCTGCTTATGACAGTCACCTGCATTCTGATGTATTTTTTTATCAGTCAGTCTGCAGTTGCCGGAATGGAGGATCTGGGAGATTACATGATACGGATCGATAACACAGATTCTGCTCCCATCACCTTTAATATGAATCCCTCCGTCTTATTTCCGGAGCTTTCCGATCAGCTGCAGTTAACCAAAAAACTTTTTCTCACCAAAGGACTCATGGTAACAGGGATCATCATCCTTCTCAGCAGTATCTGCACTTATTTTATCAGCCGTCAGGCATTACTTCCGCTTCGCAGACTCAGCCAGGAGGTAAACCAAATAGAGGTCCAGAACCTTTCAGAGGCTCTTGAAGTTCCTGCTACCAATGACGAAATTTCCCGCCTGACCATTTCATTTAACAAAATGCTCGCACGCCTGGATGAGGCCTTTACTGCACAGAAGCAGTTTTCTGCCAATGCAGCCCATGAGCTTAGGACTCCTCTTGCCGTTATCCAGACAAATCTGGAGGTCTTTGCCCGCAGGGAAACACCTGCTTTAAAGGATTATCAGGAGATTTTTTCCATGCTCCAGGAACAGACCGGGCGACTTTCCCATCTGGCTGAAATCCTCCTGGATATGACCGGTGTACAGACTGTTGAACGTTCCGAAAGGATCTCTCTGGCAGCACTGACGGATGAGGTTTTCTGCGACCTGGCTTCCGTAGCGGAACAGAAAGAAGTTGAACTGATCCAGCAGGAAGGGGACTGCATCATTACCGGAAGCTATCTGCTGCTGTATCGCGCTGTGTACAATCTTGTGGAAAATGCGATCAAATACAATCACTCCGGTGGAAAAGTAACCGTAAATATCCATCTTTCCGAAGAAATAACAGATACATCCACGTCTGTCAATTATGTCTTTCTTGAAGTCTCCGACACCGGAATCGGCATTCCTCCTGAATATCAGGAAAAAATCTTCACCCCGTTTTTCCGTGTGGACAAATCAAGAAGCCGCGCTATGGGAGGTGCCGGCCTGGGGCTTGCACTTGTCAGTGAAATTGTCAGACAGCATAACGGACAGGTAAAAGTACTGGAAAGCAGCAAAAAAGGCAGCATAATTGCAATTATGCTGCCAGTCTGAACATGTTTGTATTACATTTACTTTATATGCTCATGAACGCAATCGCTTTGCGATCTGCGTTCAAATCCGAGTATATTTTCTCAACAATACTGTCTGTATCCATTTCGCAGGTAATAGCCTGTTCCCTGAGAACTGAAGAAAAATCTTTTTCTCTCCACCATCTGCGCATATCTTTTTCACCAAATTCTCTGTTTCTTGTATTATGTCGTCTCACGGTTTCTTCAAACGACAGATCAAAATAATCTCCCATCCACCTGTTCTGCATTTCATATTCCAGGATGATCTTTCCCACACTCTGAGCAATATCCACAAGAGAAGCTCCCTTCCACCGGATGTAAAACAGCGAGAGCTGAAGCGCATTGGCTTTGTCGATCATCTCCTTCGGGACGGGTTCTTTGTCATCGGTGATTGAAATCCCAAAGCCGGAAATTCCAAGCCCATACAGTTCTTCCATGGCTTTCCCGGCTTCTTCCAGGTCAAACCGGACATAGTCTACCACACACAGGGCAAAATTCCCCTGGTTCATATGCTCCTCAAAAGGCCGGATCTGCACCATATAGGTCCATGTGACAGGTCTTGTGAGACCTTTTTCCCCGGCGATCAGCTCCACTACGTCCAGTTGCAGTTCCAGTATATCCTGACAGGTGATCATATGCATCAACTCCTTATTATTGCAGTATTTCACACGCTCTCATCCATAAACAGGCAAATACGATATCTGATTTTCTCATCCTTCAGTTATCCTAGCAGAAATATCTGATTCCGGCAACTCAAAAAAAGCCTGGAAGAAATCAGCCACAGGCATTTTATTTCTTCCAGGTTTTTCTGTTTTCTGATTCTCAGTCAGCTGTCTTTGATCCGGCAGCTGATACAGCTCTGCATCCAGTTACATTCAGACTTATTCTGCCTGTGGTTTGCTTACCTGTGCTGTATCATTCTTTACTCCGGCAGATTTTTCGGCATGCTCTTTCACAAGATTCTGTCCAAGTAGAGTCAGGCATACCAATGCGATCACTGCAAAAACAGCTCCGATCCCAAATACCACGTTCATCTCATAACCTTTGCTACTCACCAGACCGGAGATCGCCGGTGCGCCAAAGGTTGCAAATACAATGCCGAACATGACAAATCCGTAATTCTCCCCGGTGTGCTTCATTCCGAAAATAGCGCTTGTCAGGGACGGAAAGCTTCCCATGATGCCGCCGTAGCAGCCGTACATCAGCACAACAGCAACCGTTACTGCCAGGGATCTTGATACAGCGAGAACTCCCATAGCGATCACTGCCACGATCAGCACTCCTTTGATGCAGACGATCCTTCCCACTTTATCTGCAAGTGTCGGAAGCACCAGTCTGGCTCCCGCATTGACAATGGATCCAAGCATAACGGCGCTGACTGCCACTGCAGACGGGATCCCAAGGTCGATCTGGTAGGTCTGGGATACCGGTGAAACCATAAAATAAGAAATCAGTCCAAAGAACATGGTCGCAAGAAGAAGATAAAAATTTCTTGTACGCATCATCTCTCCGGATGTATACTGCTTCATCTCCGATGTTCCGGACTTTGCCGCAGAGCCACCTGCGTTCACCAGACTCTTATCGGGTGCCTGAAAAAAGATGCCGCACAGAATCCAGGAAACTGCGATGGCTGCCCCAATGATCAGAAAGGTTTTCTGCACACCCTCTGCCTCCAGCAGCTTTCGACTCAGCGGCGCCAGGAAAAATCCGCAAAGTCCGTTGGCAGTTACCACAACGCCGGAAGCAAATCCGGTACGGTCCGGGAACCATCTCTGCACAGTTGCCAGGATCACCGTGTAGATCATTCCCTGTCCAAATCCCTGCATCACGCCATAGGACAGATACATAGGAAGCGGTGTAGGAACGATCAGAAATGCGGATGCCAGGATTCCTGCCGCAAAGATCCCGCCTCCGATCCATACAATCGTCTTTTCCTTAAAGCGGTTCTGCATCCTTCCGCCTACGATATTTCCGAATACAAAGGTGCTCAGTGCCAGATAAAAGCACATGGATGCCTGTCCCTGACTCCAGCCTGCCTGCTCCATCACATAGGGCTGGTAAATAGACCATACATGGGGATATCCGGTAAAAAAGATCGCGAAAGCTCCAAATATCATAGTCAGCAGACGCTGTTTTTTCTGTATTCCTGTCATAATTTCCTCCTCTGAAAAAGATTTCAGGCCTGCTCTATATTCTCTGCTCACAGAATGCAGCCTGTTTCTGTACACACGATCTGCACGTTTTCCTGCACATTAGCTCCGCTTATCTTTGATATTTTCGTATTTGCGTGCTATTTTTCTCTATTCGCGTGTTAAATGCGTGTTAATTATGTTGTGTGTATGTTATCACACGCAGTCTGATTATGCAATATAAATTTACAGCTTTTTCTGTTTTCTCGTTTTTGTCCAAATTTTCCTGTTATTTCTTTGTATATTATTCACAATAGCTGTATTTCGAGCACGCATATGCACGCATATGTTTTTTATTTTAGATACCGTCTTTATACGTTTTTTCATTTTATGTTTCTTTATTTACGCAAAAAAGCACGCCATGTAACAGGCGTGCTTTCGTGATTTTATATGATTTCTGTTGCTTATTTGATTATCTTCAGCTCATATTCCCTGGTTCCCAGGCCGATCTTTTCTGCCTGATCCAAAGTTGCCTTCCACTCAATATTCGGATTGGAATCCTTAAAGTGGTCATGGTGACAGTGCCATCCCGGCTCTGCCAGATGCTCTCCAAGCTGGCTGTTGGCGATCGGTGTTGCCTTCAGGCAGGCATCTGCACAGGCCTGATCCAGTGCAACCGGGTCAAAGCTTGCGAACATTCCGATATCCGGAAGGATCGGCGCATCATTTTCACCATGGCAGTCACAGTTAGGGCTGATATCCTGTACCAGTGCAATATGGAAATGGGGACGTCCGTGACAGACAGCCTGTGCATACTCTGCCATCTTGCGATCAAGAAGCTCGTTTGCACTGCTATTCGGATTGTATACGGCATCATAGCTGCAGGCCCCGATACAGCGGCCACAGCCTTTGCATTTATCGTAATCGATAACTGCTTTCTTGTTTACATATGTAATCGCATCACTTCCGCACTCTTTCGCACAACGGCGGCAGCCACGACAGACATCTTCATGGATGGCCGGCTTTCCGCTGGCATGCTGCTGCATTTTTCCGGCACGGCTTCCGCATCCCATACCGATATTCTTCAGAGCACCGCCAAAGCCGGTTGTCTCATGTCCCTTGAAATGGCTGAGACTGATAAAAATATCTGCGTCCATGATAGCATGTCCGATCAGGGCAGTTTTGCAGTATTCTCCGTTTACTACCGGAACTTCTACTTCATCGGTTCCTCGAACTCCGTCACCGATGATGATCTGGCATCCGGTTGTGATCGTGTTAAATCCGTTAAGATTTGCACAGTCCAGATGCTCCAGTGCGTTCTTTCTGCTTCCCGGATAAAGGGTATTACAATCTGTCAGGAACGGCATTCCGCCCTGCTCCTTACAAAGATCTGCGACTACCTTTGCATAGTTCGGACGAAGAAATGCCATATTTCCAAGCTCTCCGAAATGCATCTTGATGGCTACGAATTTTCCATCCATATCGATATCTTTGATTCCTGCGGCAACGCAGAGTTTTTTCAGTTTGTCCAGCTGGCTGGTTCCCACCGGACAACGAAAATCAGTGAAATAAACTGTTGATTTTTCCATTCTGTTTTTTCTCCTGCTGATTCTTTTTATGTAATTACATTTATTTAAACTCTACACGTTTTTTCTGTTTCTGTCAACGGATACTCGCATTTGTAAAACTCCATCTATTTCTCCCATATTCCTTTACAAAATCCTTCATCTTACCCATGGAAAAGAACCTGGGAAAAATAACGGATCATTCCGTCGCTGGTCCAGCATAGCATTCCTGCAGCGTCTGCCATTTTCTGTGCATCCACACAGTAAGCGGACATGCAGGAATTATGTTTATAAGGTCCCGCACTCATGATCAGAAGATCAGTTATTCCCTCTTCTTTCATCTTCTCTGCCAGCTGTTCTGTCAGTTTGTTATGAGCAAGTTTTGCCTTTTTGTAGTCCATAAGGCCATCCTGCATTGTCTGGAGTATCAGCGTTTTTTCGTATTTCAGCGCATGCTCTTTCATCTCCTCTACAGTGCCGCTCTGTGGTGGACATGCCGGGTTTTTATCATAATTCCCGCAAAGATTGTCCTCGCAGAAAACCCGGTATTCCGGCACAAATACAAGCTGATCGGTACTTATGACCGCTGCGTCGGAAAAACCAAGAGCTTTTGCTTCTTCAATAAGATTCATTTGTTCTCTCCTGTGTTTTTCTTTTATAGTGCCACATTTTATTTGTTTTTACAAGCTCTGACTTTCACTCTGCCGCCAGACGGATAAACTCCTCCATCTCTCTCGTCTTAAACTTATTTTTATGGTAAAAGATCTGCCGGTACATGGATATCTCCACATCTTCCACATGTAAAAGGGCAATTCTTCCTTTCCGGATATCCCGCTCCACAGCCAGATAGGGAAGAAAGGAAAGTCCGTGGTTCTTTTCCAGCATGCGGATGATGAAAGCGGTATCGCTGATCTCCAGTACCGGTGACAGGGCCTGCTTCTTAAGTGCCAGCTGCTGATCCAGGGCCTGGCGATAATTGGCATTCTTTTCCGTGAGAAAAAAAGGCTCTTCCAGGATATCCTCCATCTTCAGCGTCTTTCCCGCAAACTCCGAATCTGCAGAGGCCACAAATACTACCGGCTCCGCCTTCTCCATGACCTTCACCCAGTTCTGGTCCCACCTTGGGGTATCCAGTATATAAATGAGATCCAGCCCGTTATGCTCCATCATCCGTATCAGCTGCTCCGGTGTATCAATAGTCACCTGCATATTTACTTTCGGGTGAAACTCACGAAATTTGCTGAGAACAGCCGGAAGCTTTGCTGTGCAGAGAGATTCGATCGTCCCGATATGTAATGGATTTTTCAGTTCCGCATCATCATTCATTGACTTTTTTGCTTTATTTACGTCATATAAGATCCGGCTTGCATGCCCCATAAACTCTTTTCCGGACGGAGTAAGCACCACACGCTTTCCGGTTCTGTCAAAAAGTCTTGTTTCCAGCTCATTTTCCAGAAGACGGATCTGGACAGTGATCGCTGACTGAGTGTATCCCAGAACCTCTGCTGCCCTGGAAAAGCTCTGAAGCTGTGCTACATGTACAAACGTCTCCAACTGACGGATTTCCATGATTTTCTCCCTTTTACTATGAAATTTTTTCATCGTGATGATGAAATCTGTGAATTTGCCTTATTTTTATGTCAATGTTACAATACAATCACGAGGACGTCAATCGTATTTTTGTGCAAAATGAATAAATTCATACTTAGGAGGAAAGAATCCAAATGGAAAAGAAAAAATCAAGATCGGACTTGTGCCGAAGCTGATCATTGCCATCATCGTAGGTATCCTGTTCGGCCAGTTCCTTCCGGAAGGCTTCTGTCGCTTTGTTGTAACCCTTTCCGGATTTTTCAGTACCTTTCTGAAATTCGTCATCCCGCTGATGATCCTTGCCTATGTGACCATGGGTATTGCGGATCTTTCACAGGGTGCAGGGAAGCTTCTCCTGATCACAGTGGCTCTGGCTTATGGCTCCACTCTGATCGCAGGTTCCGCATCCTATCTGGTATCATCCAGCCTGTTCCCACACTTTATGAGTGAAGGTGCACTGGATCAGATCGCAGCTACCGCAGACGCATCCCTGACACCGTTTTTCTCTATCACACTGGAGCCGGTCATGGATACTCTTTCTGCTGTTGCCCTTGCCTTTGTCATGGGACTGTGCCTCTCTTCCATGCGTGGAAAAGAAATGGGAAACAGCCTTTATAACGGAATGAGTGACTTTTCCAAGATCATTGACAAGGTCCTTCATACCATTATCATCCCGCTGCTTCCGCTTTACATCTGCGGAACCTTCACAGATATGACTATTTCCGGAAAAACCTTTGCCATCTTAAGCATCCTCTGGAAGGTATTCCTTGTTGTTATCATCATGCACCTGATCTGCATTACGATCCAGTTTGTGATCGCAGGTACTGTCAGCAAAAAGAATCCTTTCACTCTGATCAAAAATCAGATCCCGGGATACACAACTGCTCTGGGAACCCAGTCTTCCGCAGCTACCATCCCGGTCAATCTGGAATGTGCCAAAAAGGACGGCGTGTGCGAGCAGATCCGCAACTTCGTAGTACCGCTCTGTGCAAACATCCACATGGCCGGTTCCATGATCACCATCACAGCCTGTGCTACTGCAGTCTGCCTTATGAACCAGCTGCCCATCAGTCTTGGGATCATCGTTCCGTTCATCATGACTCTCGGTGTTGCCATGGTTGCATCTCCCGGTGCTCCCGGTGGTTCCATCATGACTGCCCTTCCATTCCTTTACATGGTATTCGGAGCGGAAGCCGGGGATCCGGACGGTGCCATCTGTGCTATCATGGTTGCCCTTTACATTACCCAGGATTCCTTCGGAACTGCCTGCAATGTATCCGGTGACAACGCCATCGGCGTGATCGTTGACACCATTTATAAGAAATTTATTGCAAAAACACCACAGGAGAATTAAGCAAAATGTCTTTTATCAGTGTATTTGACGTTATGGGTCCCAACATGATCGGTCCTTCCAGTTCTCATACCGCAGGGGCTGCACGCATTGCTTTCCTTGCCCAGAAGATGATCACGCCGCCCCTGAAAAAAGTAGAATTCATCCTTTATGGTTCCTTCGCCAGAACATACAAGGGACACGGTACAGACCGTGCCCTCCTTGGCGGGATCATGGGCTTTTCCACAGATGACATGCGTATACGGAATTCTTTTGATATTGCCAGGGAACAGGGGATCGACTTTTCCTTTACTCCAAATGAAGCGGAAACCGATGTCCATCCCAATACTGTAGATATCCATATGGTCAATGAACAGGGACAGGAAATGACAGTCCGGGGGGAATCGCTGGGCGGCGGCAAGGTCCGCATTGTGGAGATCAACCACGTGAAAGTGGATTTCACCGGCGAATACAGTGCCATCATCGTGATCCATCAGGATACTCCCGGTGTTGTGGCCTACATCACCAGATGCTTAAGTGAACGTAACATTAACATTGCCTTCATGCGCCTCTTCCGTGAATCCAAAGGAACCACAGCCTATACGATCGTGGAATCCGATGGTCATCTCCCGGAAGATATCGTAGAAAGCATTCACCGGAACACCAACATCCATGATGTCATGGTTGTTCAGATGTAGGGAAAAGGAGGATGTGTTTTATGGATTTCAAAAATGCCAAGGAACTTCTTGCTCTCTGCCAGGAAAAAAAGCTTCCGATTTCCGAAGTAATGCGCCAGCGTGAGATCCTTCTCGGTGAAACCACTGCTGAAATCGTGGACCAGCGCATGGATCGTGTTCTGGAGATCATGAAGGATGCTGCTTTTTCCCCCATCAAAGATCCGGTGATATCTATGGGCGGACTGATCGGCGGTGAAGCCCGAAAGCTCTGCGAATTTCATGACCTGGGAAAAAGCCTGTGCGGAAATGTTCTCGGAAAGGGAATCACCTACGCTATGGCAACCCTTGAGACCAACGCTTCCATGGGACTTATCGTTGCCTCTCCTACTGCCGGCAGTGCCGGGATCGTTCCCGGAATGATGCTTGCTCTTCAGGAGGTCTACGGCTTTTCCGATAAAAAAATCCGCCAGGCATTATTTAATGCAGGCGCGATCGGCTATCTTGCCATGCGAAACGCCACAGTTGCAGGTGCGGTTGGCGGATGTCAGGCTGAGGTCGGAATCGCTTCTGCAATGGCTGCTTCTGCTGCTGTGGAACTTCTTGGCGGTACACCTCTTCAGTGTACTTATGCTGCTTCCACCGTTCTTATGAATATGCTCGGTCTTGTATGTGACCCGGTAGGCGGCCTGGTGGAATATCCCTGCCAGAACCGTAACGCAGCCGGTGTTTCCAATGCCCTAATCGCAGCGGAAATGTCACTGGCCGGTATCCCCCAGTTCATCCCGCTGGATGAGATGATCGATGCCATGTATACTGTGGGCAAAAAACTTCCTGCAGAGCTTCGTGAAACTGCTCTCGGCGGTTGTGCAGCCACACCGTCCGCCTGTGAAAAGTGTCATCTTTGCAGTTGAAATGCAACTATGGCAGAGAAAAAGCAGTTGGATATCTTATGCCCCATTTGTTGCACAGCTCTATATTGAATAATAACTTCATAGTTTGCTCAGTCAGATAATAAAACGGAGAATTCCTTAAATTTTTCTTTCGGGAATTCTCCGTTTTCTTTTTTATAAATCCTAATTTATAATTTCATGTGTAAATATCTTTTATTTCTCCAGCACCGGGATATTCTCCTTTTCTGATGCAGTAATTTTACAGGTTTGTCATAAAACAGGCATTCTGATCTCGCATTCGCTGATTGCTCAGATTTTTTCGATTTTATTTCGTAATCCCAGCATTCTGTGATCCAGATTAGCAATTTCTTCTGCATATTTTTTTAATTCTGTTTCAATTTCCGCATTGTCTCTTTTTTTATAATACAATTCATATTCTAACACAGACCAGTAATCCATCGCAATGGTCCGAAGCTGTATTTCCACCAGTTCTTTCTGTTCACCTTCCGCAGAGTAGATAGGTACTTTCACGATCAGATGAAGACTTTTGTAGCCGTTTTTCTTTGGATTTTTAATGTAATCCTTTATCCGGACGATCTCGATATCCTTCTGCATTTCCAGGGATTCTGCAACCTGGTAAAGCTCATCCTCAAACGGACAGACTACACGGATGCCGATGAGATCTTTCAGATTTTTTCTGGCAGTCTCAAAATCCGGTTCCAGTCCTTTTTTCAGAAGTTTAGCGTAAATACTTTCAGCACTTTTTATCCGGTTGGTGATCTGACTGATCACAGTACGCTTTTTCTGTCCGGAAAGCTCTGCATTGATCATCTTCAGTTTTGCCATAAGGATATCGATGGCCGCCTTACAGCGGAGGCGGTAGTCCGGATCCTTGATGTAGCTTGCGATGGCTGCTGTTTTTTCTGCCGCCAGTTTAAGATGTTCCGGTTCTGCTGAACTCAACTCCTGAGCCTGCTCTTTTCTGATCTTCTTTGATTTCTTTTTTGACATAGTTTTTCCGTATGTTTTAATTTTACTTTCTAACTGATCTATTGTGTACCTTTCTATCTTATATGTAACTGCAGAAGTTTGCATCAAATCAAAGTAAGACTATTGTTAATTATCTGCAAAAAATCCTTCTGAAAATCTGAATATCTCAGTTTTTCCAGAAGGATCTTTTTTACATCTTTATTATTTTACAGGAACTCCGACTGCAGCGCATCGTATCCTGTCTCACCTGTACGGATACGAACAGCGTTGCGTATCTCATAGCTAAATATCTTTCCATCGCCGGGATCACCGGTAAATGCTGCTTTCTGCACAGCATCAATAACTTTGATCTCCCAATCTTCCGATGATACCACAATTTCAAACTTGATCTTCGGTTTCAGAAATACATCGATCTTGGAACCACGGACATATTCTGTATAGCCGCGCTGTGTTCCGCAGCCCATGATCTGGGTTACTGTAAAACCGTTAACCTGGATCTCATTTAACGCTGCTTTTACATCTTCCATTTTTTCTTCTCTTACGATTGCTTCTATCTTTATAAGCATACGATTTCCTCCATTTTCACACGATCATTGCGGACAAATTCTTTTATCAGTCAAATCCATTAAATGACGGATATGCATTCTCTCCATGCTGGGACGCATCCAGACCAACCATCTCTTCCTTCGGATCTACACGAAGCGGTGTAAAGATCCGCACGATCCCGATACAGATCAGCGTTCCCACAATAGCAACCGCAATAGTGATCACAATACTCAATACCTGCGCCAGGAACAGACGGTGAGCTCCAAACACAAGGCCATCCCATTTTGCAACAGAGTTAATGGAAGTTTTTCCGAAGAGACCTGTTGCGATTCCTCCCCAGATACCACCGATACCATGGCAGCCAAAAGCATCCAGGGCATCGTCGATCTTCAGCTTCTGTTTCAGAAGGATCACAGTAAAGTAACAGATCGGGCTTACCAGGATCCCAATGATAAAGGATGCCCATACCGGTACGAAACCAGCTCCCGGTGTAATGGCTACCAGTCCGATAACAAGACCTGTGGATGCACCAACCAGTGTCGGTTTTCCCTCGCGGATCACCTCAATCAGCATCCAGGTCAGCAGTGCGCAGGCAGAAGAAATACTGCTGGTCATAAAGGCATGTGCCGCAAGGCCGTCTGCCTTCAGCGCACTTCCTGCATTAAAGCCGAACCATCCGAACCACAGCATAGCTGCTCCGAGAAATACAAATGGGATATTGTGTGTGCGATAGGTTGCTTTTGCATAGCCTCGTCTCTGTCCAAGATAAATGGCAAGAACCAGTGCACTGACACCGGAACTGATATGTACCACATTTCCTCCTGCAAAGTCCACAGAGCCAATGGCTGCCAGAAATCCACCGTCTCCCCAGACCATATGTGCCATTGGATAATACACGATCAAAGACCAGATCGCAATAAAGAAAAACAGCGCCTTAAAACGCATTCTTCCAACCACGGCACCGGTGATCAGTGCTGGTGTGATCATAGCAAACATCATCTGGAACGCCACAAATACCAGATGCGGGATCGTATCCGCATAAGGTCCCGGCTCCCAGCCTACGCCATTCAGCGCAAACCAGCGAAAATCTCCGATGATCCCGCCATGATTTCCTCCAAATGCCAGCGAATATCCAAACAATGTCCACATAACTACGGACAGTCCCATGATCGCCCCACAGGCCATCATGGTATTTACCACATTTTTCCTGCGGACCAGTCCTCCGTAGAAAAACGCAAGCCCAGGTGTCATAAAGAACACAAAGGCTGTACAGATCAGCATAAAGCCGGTATCTCCTGCATTCATCATTCATTTCCTCCTCAATTCCCTCAATTATTCTGCAACGCAAAAAAGCGCCTGGAAACTCAATTTCCAGACGCCTTTGTCATGTCAGTTAGCATAGCAGATAGTTTGTGGGTTTTCAAGAGTTTTTTCGCTATTTTTCTGTTTTCTTACAGAATTACTATGTTTTATGTGGATATGAAATTTATTTTCGGCAATCTATCCGGTTATAAATATTGGAGAGATTTTATTTTATCTATTACTGTACTATAACACGGACTATGCTCAGGATCAGCAGATGTGCCGGATAAAAGATATAGAAAAACCACTTGGAAAACTTCGGTGCTTTTTCGGATTTTTTGCCATTATAGAAGCACAGGATGATGATTCCTGATGCCACGATCCCTGCTGCCGAAAACAGAGCATGGATCATTGCCGGTCCGGCTGCCATTTTTTCAACGTAGGAGCTGTAGTTAAACAGCACAAAAAGGGCAGCACCGACTCCGTACGCTGTTATCATCCTCTTCCTGTTCCCCCAGCTCTCATGGAACCAGATGGTAAAAACCGGTGCCAGGATTGCCCAGTCCGAACAAACGGATAGTAAAAGAAGCAGGATCAGAAGTGGAATTCTCCATTTACTTGCCATCATCCTTTCCTGAACAACCAGGATCATAAAACAGATAAACAGAGTAAAGATCATATTCAGCTGTGAATTTCCAAAGGCTATCATATAGGGAATCTGAGAGATCCCGGCAAAGATCAGAAGTCTTTCACCGTATTTTCTCCTGGAATGTGTATAGTAAAAGCCTTCCACAAGAAAATAGCACATGGTAATGGCTGTGAAGTAGCCAATGTCTATAAACACTTCCCACAGGATCGTGTTTTCCGGCAGAAGCACGTTGGCGATATGGTTCAGAAGCATGGTAAAAATTGCCAGATATTTAATGGCATCCCGGGTCAGTCCCGGCTTTTCTGTTGTTGGCATGATTTTCTCCTTCTGTGCAGAAAAATTTTCAGATCTTTCACATCTTCTGCACAATATAATACATTTATCTTACACTGATTTTCTGACTCATACAACTTTTTTGTTATTGCTGGAGTTGCCTTTTTCTTAAGGTAAGCTTATACTGTAGAAAGCATGCTGTATTTTATATGGCAAAACTTCTCAGCAAACACTGTAAAACAATAAATTCGGAAAGGAATTATCGATCATGATCCAGGATATCGCACCACATACCTATCACAATGAATACAAACCTGTGGCCCCGGATAAAGAAAGCCACATCCTCGCCTATGAAGAAGGAAAGATCCTTATGAAAAAAGATGGCGAGACTATGACTCTTCCAAGCTTTGGAGAGCTGGAAGGAAAAGTTGAAAATCTCTATGAGAATTATATCTATCTCTTCTCCATTGACGAAGAGCATTTTTATCTGATCCCGGATCTTGACACCAGTCTCCTTCCTGGTTATCAGTTTGAGATCACAAGAGTTCTCCGCACAGCGGAGCCACAGTATCTGGCTTTCGCAGGAATCACCGGATATCAGCTCTTTCAGTGGTACAGCAAGCGCCGTTTCTGCGGCTGCTGCGGCAAACCGATGGTACATGATAAACATGAGCGCAAGATGATCTGCCCTGCCTGTGGAAACGGTGAATATCCGGTGCTTTCTCCAGCTGTGATTGTAGGCGTTACCAACGGTAACAAGCTGATCCTCTCCAAATATGAGGGCCGAAATCACACCCGCTACGCCATGATCGCAGGTTTTGCCGAGATTGGTGAGACCATCGAGGAGACCGTTCACCGTGAAGTTATGGAAGAGATCGGCGTAAAGGTCAAAAATCTCCGCTACTACAAGAGCCAGCCATGGTCCTTCTCCGGAACCCTTCTGTTTGGCTTCTACTGTGATCTGGATGGCGACGACACTCTGACTGTAGACCACGATGAGCTTTCCATGGCCTCCTGGTTCAACCGGGAAGACATTCCGGATGAAGGAGATAATATCAGCCTTACCAAGGAAATGATGATGGCATTTAAGCATGGAAAAGCCTGAAGTATCGCTTGCCTGATTCCGTAAACAATTTTTCGTAACCAATTTCACAAAAACACCGGCCATTCATCTGTACCATGTCCTGTCCAGGCTGCCAGATCATCTCTGACATCTCAGCCCCAGTACATATTCCAATGAATGCCGGTGTTTTTATTTTCTATTTTTCTATTTTTCTTCCGAGCCGGAGCAATCTGCCTAAAACCGTTTTATTTCTCCGGTGTCAGATGCCAGATATCTCTGTTGTACTCTTCGATGGTTCTGTCTGAAGAGAAGTATCCTGCTTTTCCGATATTTACAAGCATTTTCTCTGCCCATGCGGTTCTGTCCTCATAATCGAGCAGTGCCTGATCTTTCACCTTCGCATAATCCTCGAAGTCAAGAAGAGTCATGAACCAGTCTTTGCTTACGATCTCATGATGCAGTCTTCTTAAATGCTCCTCACTTCCAATAGAAAGAAGCTCATTTCCTACAATAAAGTCTACTGCACGACGGATGCGCTCGTCTTTCTCATAAAAATCTCTGGAGCAGTAGTCAGCCTTTTCATAGTGTTCGATAACCTGCTCACTGGACTCTCCGAAGATATAGATATTATCCTTGCCTACCAGCTGGCTGATCTCCACATTTGCACCATCCATGGTTCCCAGTGTTACAGCACCGTTGAGCATGAACTTCATGTTTCCTGTTCCGCTGGCCTCCTTGGAAGCAAGAGAAATCTGCTCGGAGATATCGCAGGCAGGGATCAGCTTCTCTGCTGCACTTACGTTGTAGTTTTCCACCATAACAACTTTCATGTACGGGAAAACCTCCGGATCATTGTTGATAAGCTCCTGTAAGCAGAGAAGCAGGTGGATAATATCCTTTGCGATAACGTATGCAGGAGCTGCCTTTGCACCGAAGATAAAGGTTACCGGGCGCTGCGGCTTCTCGCCTGCTTTGATCTTCAGGTAACGGTCAATGATGTAAAGTGCGTTCAGCTGCTGACGTTTGTACTCATGAAGACGTTTGATCTGGATATCATAAACACTGTGTGTGTTGATCTCTTCACCTGTGTTGGCTTTGATAAACTCCGCACATCTCTTCTTTGCATCCTGCTTGATCTTAAGGATATTTGCAAGAACGTCCTGATTTTCCTTGAAGCCAAGCATCTTGTCAAGCTCAAAGGAATCCTTGCGGAAGCCGTCACCGATCATAGATGTAATGTACTCTGTCAGCGGATGGTTGCAATGAAGGAGCCATCTGCGGAAGGTAATTCCGTTTGTCTTGTTATTGAATTTCTCCGGATAGATCTCATAGAACTGATGAAGCTCTGTCTCCTTCAGGATATCGGTATGAAGGGATGCAACACCGTTGATGGAAAATCCGTAGTGGATGTCCATATGTGCCATGTGTACCAGGTCGTTCTTGTCGATGATGGCAAGATTTTCCTGCGGATATTTTGCTTTGATACGCTCGTCCAGCTTGCGGATGATCGGCATCAGATGCGGAACAACCTCCTCAAGATAGGAGATCGGCCATTTCTCAAGTGCCTCTGCAAGAATGGTATGGTTGGTATAAGCGCATACATGAGATACGATCTCGCATGCCTCCTCGAACTCGATCCCACGCTCCGTGAGGAGACGGATAAGCTCCGGAATTACCATACTCGGATGTGTATCGTTGATCTGGATCACTGCGTAATCGGCAAGGTCATGAAGATTGCAGCCTTTTGCTGTTGCCTCATCCAGGATCAGCTGTGCCGCATTGCTTACCATGAAGTACTGCTGATAAATACGAAGCTTTCTTCCTGCATCATCGCTGTCATCCGGATAAAGGAACAGTGTCAGGTTGTGGAGCAGATCCCTCTTATCAAAGGAGATTCCCTCACCTACAATGCTCTCATCTGCAATATCAATATCAAAAAGGCGAAGCTTGATCGCTTTGTTCTCATAGCCTGCAACATCAATATCATACAGTGTGGATTTCAGCATAAAGCCCTTAAATGGGACATAATAGGAAACGCCTGCATCTGTAAGCCAGCTCTCCGGCTGGATCCAAGGATTCGGTGTCTCAAACTGAAGATGATCCTTAAACTCCTGTTTGAAAAGTCCGAGGTGATAATTAAGTCCGATTCCTTCTCCCGGAAGTCCCAGAGTTGCAATGGAATCCAGGAAACATGCTGCCAGACGGCCAAGTCCGCCGTTTCCGAGAGATGGCTCCGGCTCGATCTCCTCGATCATGGAAAGCTCTTTTCCGTTTTCTTTAAGATATTTCGCAACTTCATCATAAACGCCCAGATTGATCAGGTTGTTGGAAAGAAGCTTACCGATAAGGAACTCTGCGGAAATATAATAAATTTTCTTTTTTCCTTCCTGGTAGCCACGGCCCTTCAGCTGCTCCTTTGTCCAGGAAAGAAGTCCGTGATAGATTTCCTCGTTTGTACAATCTTTTACATTTTTGTTATATTTGTCTTCAAATACTTTGCTTAATGTTTCCATTTTGATCTCCTTTCATGGATCTTGATGGGATGAAATATGTTTTTACAAGGTTGTTTGCTTTGTTTTTGATGATATTAGGATATCACGCATTTCTTTTCAAAAATATAACAATCCTGTCATGATATGCAAGATATTTGTCAGACTGTTTTTCACTTTTTACTGTAGCTCTGGATAAAAACGTAACCGATACATATGCGGTTGCTTCGGGAGCTTTCTCAGATCTGTCTCATACTCTTCCTGTACTTATGCGGTGAAACCTTATTGGACTGCTGAAATTTCTTTATAAAATAACTTGTACTGTTAAATCCCACCTGCATGGCAATCTCCGTCACAGGTGCATCGGAATGCGTAAGAAGATACTTCGCCTTCTCCATACGGAAGTCATTGATGTATTCCACCAGGGTTTTTCCCGTATACTGGCGGAAAAGCTTCATAAAATAATACTCACTGTAATTGGAAAGTCCGGAAAGCTCTGAAACGGTAAGATTCTCCTGGTAGTGAAGGCTGATATGATCCAGCACTTCCTTTACTGCTGCAAGGCTCTTGTTCTGCTCTGTACTTACCGGGATAATATAATGCTTCGTCAGCATCTCATAAAAGAAATCAAAAAACAGCATTTTCAGCTTCACATAAAAATATGGCTTCTTCTCCGTATGACAGTCATGGATCTCCAGAAAAATTTCCCGTAGCTTCTCATATCCGGAATCTCCTTCTTCTATATGATGGCAGAATTCTGCCTTGTTTTCTATTAATGGTGATACCACACATTCCTGGCAGATATCTCCCGGCTGACCTGCAAGGAAACCCAGGCTGAAAACCACACTCTTATAATAAAGAGGCTTCTTAAGATCCGTGCGCATACTATGGAGAACTCCGCAGTTCACGATCAGGATATCCCCCTTTTTCAGGCGGATGCTCTCCCGGTTCAGTCTGGCAAAACCACTGCCTTTTTCAATATACATGATCTCCATCTCACTGTGCCAGTGGTCATACAGTGCATGAAAGATCTCACAGTTCGCCATATAGGTTTCCACCGGCAGCTCAAAGGAACCGTGAGGGCTTAATTCTTTTAAATTATCATCCACTTCGGATACGTGAAGAGGATTTTTTGCGGATGTGTCTGTTTCTGGCATGATTTCCTCCGTGATCAATATCTATCCTGCGAACACTTGCCTTACGCTGGATATACAATCCTTGCATGATGATTCTGTTTGACTCCCTTAGTGTAAAGGATATTTACAACCATGACAATATTATATTTTCCTGTTTTCTTTTTATGACGTTACGGTTACTCTGTTCTCAGCAACACACTTCGCGATGCACTTCCATAAACGGCAATCTTGACTTTTCCCCTTCCAACTGCTATATATAATATTTAGAATAAAATAATTTGACTTTAAAAGGAACGAAAACTACCATGAATCCATTAAAAAAGCTTACTGCCGGGTTTTCCAGAATGTTTTTAAATTCGCCCTTCCACTGCTTCCTTACCGCAATCCGAAGATCATCGGAAGCGTCAAAGGTATTCCGGAAGTTCTGGAAAAAAGAAACTATAACAATGTACTCATCATCACAGATGCAGGAATCCGAAGCCTTGGCCTTACAGAAAGGCTGGAGCAGACACTGAAGCGAAGCTGCATCTCTTACCACATCTACGACAAAACCGTTGCCAATCCAACAACCGTCAATGTGGACGAAGCCCTTCACATGTATCTGGACAATGACTGCCAGGCGATCATCGGCTTCGGCGGAGGTTCCAGTATGGACTGTGCAAAAGCCACAGCAGCCCGCATTGCCAAGCCACACCAGTCTCTTGCTCAGATGAAGGGAATCCTGAAGATCCACAAAAAGCTTCCTCTTCTCATCGCCATCCCCACGACTGCAGGAACAGGAAGTGAAACAACACTTGCTGCTGTCATTACCGATGCAGAAACACGGCACAAATATGCCATCAACGATTTTCCGCTGATCCCACGCTACGCAGTCCTTGACCCGAAAGTGACTTTAAGCCTTCCGCCGTTTATCACAGCTACCACCGGCATGGATGCCCTGACTCACGCAGTGGAAGCCTACATTGGAAATTCCACTACACCTGGCACAAGAAAAAATGCCCTGGATGCTGTCAGACTGATCTTTGAAAATCTGGATACCGCCTACACAGACGGCAATAATATTGAAGCAAGACGAAATATGCTCCGCGCCTCCTATTTCGCAGGCTGTGCCTTCACCAAATCCTACGTTGGATATATCCACGCAATTGCACATTCCCTCGGCGGAAAATATAATGTTCCACATGGGCTTGCCAATGCAGTGATCCTTCCTATGGTACTGGAAACATACGGAGATTCCATCACTCACAAACTCCGCAACCTTGCCGTAACTGCCGGTCTCTGCGATAAACATGAGGACGATAAAACTGCTGCCCGGATGTTTATTGATGCAATAAAAGATATGAAAAAACGCTTTGGCATCGGAGACTATATCCCGGAAATCCAGGAAACAGACATCCCGGAGCTTGCCCATTACGCAGATAAAGAAGCCAATCCTCTGTACCCGGTTCCTGTGCTGATGGATGCCGGCGAACTTGAAACACTGTATTACAGACTGATGCCTCCGGCAGGCAATTGCTAAAACAGCCATTGGCATAGAAAGATTTTTTCAATATTTCGAATACAGTTTTTTCAGAAAGGACTACAATTCCATGGAAAAAGAACAGATCAACCAGCTTTTAGATAAACAGCGCCAGTACTTCTACTCCGGCGCAACTCTTGACCTTGATTTTCGCATCAGCGCCCTGAAACGTCTCCGCGCTTCCATCCGGAAACACGAAGATCAGATCCACGCCGCGCTGAAAAAGGATCTGGGAAAAAGTAATTTCGAAAGCTATATGTGTGAGACCGGACTGGTGCTCTCCGAGATCACACATATGCTGAAAAATATCCGCTCCTACGCAAAAGAACAGACCGTTCCAACTCCACTGACACAGTTCCATTCCCGCAGTTTCCGCAAACCATCCCCCTACGGTGTGGTTCTCATTATGAGTCCGTGGAACTATCCGTTTCTTCTCACCATAGAACCACTGGTAGACGCCATTGCAGCCGGAAACACAGTCATCCTGAAACCAAGTGCCTACTCACCGGCAACAAGTGAAGTGATCCGTCTTCTCATCCATGAATGTTTCGATGAAAAATACGTTGCAACTGTCACAGGCGGACGTGCGGAAAACACACATCTTCTCAGTCTGCACTTTGATTACATCTTCTTCACGGGAAGCCAGTCTGTGGGAAAAGAGGTCATGAGAAAGGCTTCCGAACACCTCACACCAGTCACTCTGGAGCTGGGTGGAAAAAGCCCCTGCATCGTGGACAAAACAGCCAATCTCCGCCTTGCGGCAAAACGTATCGTATTCGGCAAGTTCCTGAACTGTGGCCAGACCTGCGTGGCTCCGGACTACATCTACTGTGATCCGGAGATCAAAGAAGCCCTGGTCGCAGAGCTTCGCAGACAGATCACACGCCAGTATGGAAAAGAACCACTGAAGAACCGGAAATATGGAAAGATCATCAACGAAAAGCATTTCGACCGTATCAACAGTCTGATCGATCCTGCCAAAACTGTCTGCGGCGGTGGTTCCAACCGTGAAACACTTCAGATCGATCCGACAGTTCTTGATAACGTAACCTTCGAAGATCCGGTCATGCAGCAGGAAATCTTCGGCCCGGTACTTCCGGTCCTCACCTATGACTCTCTCGGAGGTGCTGTAACAAAGATCAATTCCATGGCACATCCGCTGGCTCTTTATATCTTCACCGAAGATGAAAAAAATGCCCGGGAAGTTACTTCCCGATGTGGTTTCGGCGGTGGCTGTATCAACGATGTCCTCATACATCTGGCAACCAGCAATATGGGCTTCGGCGGCTTTGGGGAAAGCGGCATGGGATCCTATCATGGCATCGACGGCTTCCGGACATTCTCTCATTACAAGAGTATTGTAGATAAAAAGACCTGGATCGATCTTCCTATGAGATATCAGAAATATCGGAAGATTTATGAGAAAATGGTACGGTTGTTTATGCGTTAGATATAAAGGGAGGGCGCTGCCTGATGCATCGCCCTCCTGTTACTTTAGATTTTCTTATTATTTTTCCCAGATGATCTTTACCGGCATGATCCCGGTCAGTTCTTTGCTTTTTTCATCCGGCTGGCTGCAGCCTGCATAAATTTCAAATTTCTTTCCTTCTTCCATCCGTTTCCCTGTTTCATCTACTACGGTGAATGCTTTTTCCCATATTGGGATTTCTATTTTTCGGCATTCTCCCGCCTTCAGGAATATCCGCTGAAAACCGGCCAGCATCGGATTGGGAATGGCATTTTTGCTGTCGATATTTTTTACATAGATCTGAACAACATCCTCTGTATCATATGCGCCGTTATTCTGCACTTCTACCTCCACGTTTATCTTCTGTCCACATGTTTTGACCTCTGCTTTATCTACTGCCACCTTACTGTACGTCAGACCATATCCAAAAGGAAACTGTGCTTTTCGTTCCATATAGCGATATGTTCTGCCTTTCATGGAATAATCGGTAAAATCCGGAAGTTCTTCCAGGCTTTCATAAAATGTCACCGGAAGTTTTCCTGATGGCGAGATTTCTCCAAACAGTACCTTTGCCGCTGCCTTCCCGCCCTGGCATCCAGGGTACCACAGCATCATGACGGCATCAAATTTCTCTGCCGCATATTTCAGATCAAGGTCACTTCCTGCCAGCAGACAGAATACTACCGGTTTTCCGGTGTCTGCGATTGCTTCCATCAGTTCTCGCTGTACTCCGGGAAGTTCAATATCTTCTTTATCTCCCGATACATAGCTGTTTCCGGTGTCTCCCTCTTCTCCTTCCAGTGTCTCATCCAGTCCCATACATAAGATCACCACATCGCTGTTTTCCGCAACCACCTTTGCTTCCGCAATACGATCTCTGGTAAACGCAAGGTGCTCCGTCCGGTCTCGGAACAGATCACAGCCTCTGGAAGTAAGGATCCTTACATCGTCTCCCACATAATCCTGGATGCCTTCCTGTATGGTAATATACCTGGAAGCTGTCCCGTGATAATTGCCGATCAGCGCCTGCCTGCTGTCCGCATTTGGTCCGATGATCCCTATTGTTTTCAGTTTTTCTTTATCAAGCGGAAGAATCCCGTTATTTTTCAGCAGAACAAAGCTTTTTTCCGCTGCTTTCTCCGCTGCATCCAGATGCCTGGGAGATTCCACCTCCATGTAGGAGAGATTGTCATATTCGCTTCCATCAAACAACCCCAGCAGATACCTTGTGGTGAAAAGCCTCACTGCTGCCCGGGTTATGGTTTCTTCTGTGACAAGCCCCTTTTCGTATGCCTTCATAATGTGAAGATAGGTATTTCCACAATTCAGGTCACAGCCATTATTAATCGCCAATGCTGCAGATTCAACGGCTGTATCCGTTACCATATGGTGTTCATGAAAATCACGGATCGCCCAGCAGTCTGATACAAAATGCCCCTGAAATTTCCATTCGCCTCTGAGTTTTTTCTGTAATGTGGGACTTCCGCAGCAGGGTTCCCCGTTTGTCCGGTTATAAGCTCCCATAACCGCTTCTACTTTCGCTTCTTTTACCAGACCTTCGAATGCCGGCAGATACGTTTCTTCCATATCTTTTGCGGATGCTTCCGCATCAAATTCATGACGGAGTGCCTCCGGCCCGGAATGTACTGCAAAATGTTTGGCACAGGCTGCTGCCTTCATTGTATCCCCATTTCCCTGAAGTGCTTTTACAAAGGAAACTCCCAGTTCTTTTGTAAGATACGGATCTTCCCCATAAGTTTCATGGCCTCTACCCCATCGTGGATCACGGAAAATATTGACATTAGGAGACCAGAACGTCAATCCCTTATAAATATCTCTGTCACCGTTTACGGAATATGCATTATACTTTGCTCTGCCCTCTGTTGCCACGATACCGGCCATCTCTGCCACACTTTTCCGGTCAAAAGCTGCCGCCATTCCGATCGCCTGTGGAAAAACCGTTGCCTGCCCTGCTCTGGCAACACCGTGAAGTCCCTCATTCCACCAGTTATACGCCGGAATTCCCAATCTTTTTATTGCAGGTGCATCGTACCTTAACTGACTGGCTTTTTCCTCCAGAGTCATCCTGGCAACCAGCGCTTCTGCTTTCTTCTTTGCTTCTTCCCGATTCATCCCCAATTTCCTCCTCACCTTTTTTTATATCATCTATCATTTGGTCTCTGACTGTCAAGTAGATATTTCCTGCAATTTTTCCGGCCTCTGTTCAGAGCAGAAAAAAAATCTACTTTACCCTTTCTTTGGGATAAAGCAGATTTTTATTACACTTTGTGATCTGTGTTGCGATTTCAGCCGGGAACTTATCTGATCGCATCCTTCATCTCTTTCACATAAGCCTTCACCTTCGGCACGCAGTCTTTGCCGTAGGCACCACAAAGCTTCACGATCGCAGATCCTACAATGGCACCGTCTGACTGATCTGCCATTTTTTTTGCCTGCTCCGGTGTGGAGATTCCGAATCCTACTGCACATGGAATGTCTTTCTGGGCTTTTACTAATTTCACCATAGCTCCGATATCTGTGGTAATGCTGGTACGCATTCCTGTTACACCAAGGGAAGATACGCAGTAAACAAATCCTTCCGCCTCTTTTGCGATCATGGCGATCCGCTCATGGGAGGTCGGTGCGATCAGGGAGATCAGGTCAAGGCCGTACTGTTTGCACACAACATCAAACTCTTCTTTTTCTTCAAAAGGAACATCCGGAAGGATCAGTCCATCCATTCCAACTTCCGCTGCTTTCTTGATAAAACGCTCTGTTCCGTAAGAAAATACTACGTTTGCGTAGGTCATGAATACCATTGGGATTTTTGTATTTTTACGGATTTTTTCTACCATTGAAAAAACTTTATCTGTAGTCACGCCGCCTGCAAGTGCCCGGACATTAGCTTCCTGGATCACGGGTCCCTCTGCGGTAGGATCTGAGAACGGGATCCCAAGCTCGATCAGATCTGCTCCTACTTCTTCCATTGCATAAACCAGCTGCTCTGTTACCTCCAGAGACGGATCTCCGCAGGTTAAAAAAGGAATAAATGCTTTTCCGTTTGCAAATGCTTCTGTAATTCTCTTATTCATGAATATCCTCCCCTCTGTAGCGGGCAATTGCCGCACAGTCCTTATCTCCACGTCCTGAAATGGTAACTACCATGATCTTGTCCTTTCCAAGTGTCGGTGCGATCTTTTTCGCATAGGCCACTGCGTGGGCACTTTCGATCGCAGGAATGATTCCTTCTGTTCTGGAAAGATATTCAAAAGCCTCTACTGCTTCGTCATCTGTAACAGGAACGTACTCTGCTCTTCCGATATCATAAAGGTGTGCATGCTCCGGACCTACACCCGGATAATCAAGACCTGCGGAGATGGAGTATACCGGTGCGATCTGTCCGTACTCATCCTGGCAGAAGTAAGATTTCATACCATGGAAGATTCCGAGACGACCGGTTGCGATGGTTGCCGCAGTCTCCGCAGTATTCACGCCACGTCCTGCTGCCTCACAGCCGATGAGACGAACGTCTTTGTCCTCAATGAAATTGTAGAAAGTTCCGATAGCATTGGAGCCGCCGCCCACACAGGCCAGGACAACATCCGGAAGTCTGCCCTCTTTTTCCAGCATCTGTTCTTTGATCTCCTTGGAGATCACGGCCTGGAAATCACGTACGATGGTCGGGAACGGGTGCGGGCCCATAACAGATCCCAGTACATAATGGGTATCTGCAATACGGTTTGTCCACTCACGCATGGTCTCGGAAACGGCATCCTTTAAGGTTGCGGTTCCGCTTGTGACTGCATGGACTTTTGCTCCGAGAAGACGCATTTTGTAAACATTCAGTGCCTGACGTTCCGTGTCTTCTTTTCCCATGAATACCTCACATTCCATTCCCATCAGTGCTGCTGCGGTTGCAGTTGCAACACCGTGCTGGCCGGCTCCTGTCTCTGCGATGACACGGGTCTTGCCCATTTTTTTTGCCAGGAGCACCTGACCAAGTACGTTGTTGATCTTGTGGGCTCCTGTGTGGTTTAAGTCTTCTCTTTTCAGATAGATCTTGGCTCCGCCAAGGTCCTCGGTCATATGTGCCGCATAGTAAAGACGGGATGGTCTTCCTGCGTATTCATTGAGAAGCTCTGTGAGCTCACGGTTGAATTCCGGATCGTTTTTGTAATGGTTGTATGCTTCCTCAAGCTCCAGAACGGCGTTCATCAGTGTTTCCGGGATGTACTGTCCGCCATGGATGCCGAATCTTCCTTTTGACATGTTATATTTCCTCCTTTATGTTCCTTACTGCGTATACTGCTTCTAATATTTTATCCGGGTCTTTGTGACCGTCGGTTTCTACACTGCTGCTTAAATCTACTGCCCAGGGGTGAAGCAGATGTATGGCCGATTCCAGATTTTCACAGCCCAGACCTCCTGCCAGAAACCAGGGACGTTTGATCGCCGGTACCAGACTCCAGTCGAAAGTTTCTCCTGTTCCTCCTGCGCCCTGATCCAGCAGAATATAGTCTGCTTCCGAACGGACCGCTTTCTTTATATCTGCTTCTGTTTTTATGGAAAAAGCCTTTATCAGAATCTGGTCTGTCATGGTCTTAAGCTGTCTGATATAATTCTCGTCCTCCTGGCCGTGAAGCTGTGCCAGTGCGATGGTTTCTTCGTTTAAAAGCTGTGCGGGAAGCTCCACCGGTGCATTGACGAATACGCCTACCGGCAAAATGCTATCATCCAGTTCTTCCCGGAGAGCCTTCAATTGCTCCACGGTGACGTTTCTTCTGCTTTTTGGGAATTCTACAATGAATCCTGCAAAGTCCGGTTTAGCCTGGTTAACTGCCTGGATATCTTCCGGGCGGGTCAGGCCGCAGATCTTGATCCTGATTCTGCTCCCATGTTTCAACGGTTGTTCTCTCATATTCAGCCAATCCTGCCCTTTCTGTCTGACCCTGCCCCTTCCTGTTTCGTTACTATTTGCTGCTGGTCAGCTCTGTTACTTATTTGCTCTATTCTTTCGTTTGGCCTTTATACAAGCGCTCCACCATTCAGATTTTCCAATGCTGCTTTCTTATCCGGGCTTCGCATCAGGGTCTCACCGATCAGGACTGCACCTACCCGGTTTCTTTCCAGGATAGCGATATCACCTGCGTTTTTGATTCCGCTCTCAGACACAAATACCACATTGTCCGATGCCAGGTTTCGAAGACGGATGCTGTTATTCATATCAACCTTAAAGGTTTTCAGATCACGGTTGTTTACACCGACGATCTTTGCACCTGTCTTTAATGCTCTTGCCACTTCATTCTCGTCATGAGCTTCCACCAGTGCATCCATTCCCAGAGTTTCTGCAAGCTCTCGGTATTCCAGGAGTTCCTGGTCATTTAAGATAGCACAGATCAGAAGTAAAGCCGATGCACCGAATGCTTTTGCCTGATAGATCATGTACTTATCCACCGTGAAGTCCTTCCGAAGAACCGGAATATCCACTGTTTCTGTGATCTCACGGAGATAAGTGTCACTTCCCATGAAATAAAATGGCTCTGTGAGGCAGGAGATCGCAGATGCACCTGCTGCCTCGTATTCTTTCGCAATTTCCAGATACGGAAATTCCGGTGCGATCAGCCCCTTGGAGGGGGAAGCTTTTTTTACTTCACAGATGTAGGACATACCCGGCTTTTTCAACGCTTCCAGAAAGGACGGCTGCTGTGGTGCTTTTTCTGCCAGGATTTTCAGCTGATCCAGGGGAAACTGAAGTTTTTCCTTCCGGATACGTTCTCTTGTTTTTTCTGCGATTTCCTCCAGAATGTTTTTTTCGCTCATTCTTTGTTTGTCTCCTTGATATTTCAGTTCAACTCTCATTCGGCAATTTCAAGAAGTCTGACAGATTAATGTTTCCGTTCGTATCTCTTCCGATAGGGATTGCCGATTTCTCTTCTGCCGCTATTATTTTCAAATCTCGTTACTTAATTTGATAAATTCCTCAAGCTTGGCAGCAGCTGCACCACTGTCGATCAGATCTTCAGCCTTTCTTACGCCGGCTTCCAGGCTCTCTGCCTTTCCTGCGATATAAAGTGCTGCACCTACGTTCATGCAGACCGCCTGACGCTTCGGGCCTTTTTCGTTTCCGTTTACAATGGCTTTTGTGATCTCTGCGTTCTCTGCCGATGTGCCGCCTGCCAGATCTTCTTTGCTGCAGCGTGTATAGCCGAACTGCTCCGGTGTGATCTCATAGGACTGGAACCATCCGTCCTTGATCTCGCACACAGAAGTCGGTGCGCTCATGGAGATCTCATCCAGCTTATCCTGCCCGAAAACTACCATTCCACGGTTCACGCCAAGCTTCATCATAACCTGTGCCAGCGGCTCTACCAGAGACTGGTCAAAGACTCCCATCAGCTCCATGTTTGCGCCTGCCGGGTTGCTTAATGGTCCGAGAATATTAAATACCGTGCGGATTCCCAGCTCTTTACGGATCGGTGCCACATATTTCATGGCAATATGATAATTCTGGGCGAACAGGAAACAGATGTTGATCTTTTTCAGGATCTCTGCACTTTTTTCCGGCGGAATGGTGATCTTTACGCCAAGTGCTTCCAGAACATCTGCTGCACCGCTCTTGGAAGATGCTGCACGGTTTCCGTGTTTTGCTACCGGAACGCCACCTGCTGCGATCACAAGAGAAGATGTCGTAGAAATGTTAAAGGAGTTTGCTCCGTCACCACCGGTTCCTACGATTTCCAGAACATTCATATCGTGGAGAAGCTTGATGCAGTGTGCACGCATTCCGGCTGCTGATGCAGTGATCTCATCAATAGTCTCTCCTTTCAGGGAAAGTGCAGTAAGGTAGGATGCCATCTGTACCGGTGTTGCCGCTCCGTCCATGATCTCATTCATTACGGCTTCTGCTTCGTCATATGTAAGATCTTCTTTTTTTGAAAGCTTGATGATTGCTTCTTTGATCATTGTTGTTTCCTCCTGTTCTGTAACGATTCTATCTTTTATGGATTGCTGTTCTCTGTCTTATCTGTCTCTGATAACCTTCATAAAGTTCTCGATCATTGTTTTTCCATCCGGTGTCATAACAGATTCCGGATGGAACTGTAATCCGAATATCGGATATTCTTTATGCTCCAGTGCCATCACCTCTCCGTTCTCAGACTCAGCGGTAACAACCAGTTCCTCCGGTAAGGTATCCCGGATAGCTGCCAGTGAGTGATATCTGGCTGCCGGAAAAGTTTCCGGAAGTCCTTCAAACATCAGGCTCTTTCCAACTTTATGTATCTCTTTCTGCTTTCCGTGCATCAGCTCTTTTGCGTAGGATACTGTCCCTCCGAAGGCTTCACAGATGGACTGATGTCCAAGGCAGATACCCAGGATCGGCAGCTTGTCTTTGAAATATTTTATGGATTCAATACAGATTCCCGCATCCTCCGGTCTTCCCGGACCAGGGGAAAGGATCAATGCCTCCGGCTTCATAGCCTCCAGCTCTTTGATGGTCACTTCATCATTTCTTACCACCTTGATATCCGGCTCCACAGAACCGATCAGCTGGTAAACATTGTAGGAAAAGCTATCATAATTATCGATCAGTACTATCATTCCAGTCCCTCCTGTGCAGTTTCGATTGCCTGTACAACGGCTCTTGCCTTGTTGCAGCACTCCTGAAATTCACTTTCCGGAATACTGTCTGCTACGATCCCTGCTCCTGACCGGATACAGATCTCACCGTTTTTCTTATAAACCAGGCGAATGGCAATACAGGTATCCAGGTTTCCGGCAAAATCCAGATATCCGATAGCACCGCCGTAAATGCCTCGCTTGCTCTGTTCCAGTTCCTGGATGATCTGGCAGGCACGGAATTTCGGTGCTCCGGAAAGTGTTCCTGCCGGAAGGATGGCATCCACTGCATCCACCGCATCCCTGTCATCCCGGATCTGGCCGGTAACTGTGGAACCAATATGCATCACATGAGAAAAATGCTCGATGCACATATATTTTTCTACGTTCACGGTACCGATCTTACTGATCTTTCCGATATCATTTCGCCCAAGATCCACCAGCATGTTATGCTCGGCACGTTCCTTCTCATCAGCCAGGAGTCCTTTTTCCAGCGCCAGGTCTTCTTCTTTTGTCTTGCCTCTTGGTCTTGTTCCTGCAAGCGGGAAGGTACTTAATTCTGTTCCTGCAAGCCTGGCAAGTGTTTCCGGGGAGGCTCCTGCAATCTCAATATCATCACTGGAAAAATAAAACATATACGGCGAAGGATTGGTAGCCCTGAGAACACGGTATGTATCAAACAGACTTCCCTCTGCTTTCGCTCGCATCGGATTGGAGAGCACCACCTGGAAAATATCTCCTTCGTGTATGTAATGCTTCGCTTTCTCAACCATCTCACAGTATTTTGCTTTCGGGAACTGCGGCTCAATGGAAGATTTCAGTTTCAAAGACGGAAATTCCTTCTGTTTTCCGTTTCGGATCAGATCTGCCATCTCTTTTAATTTTGCTTCCGCCTTCTGATAGGAATTTTCCGGATCATCCGTCATCACACCGGTGATCAGAAGCACCTTCTGTCTGTAATGGTCAAAGGCGATCACCTGGTCAAAAAGCATCAGATCCATGTCCCGAAAATCCTGTACTGTCTCGTCGGTAAGCTTCAGCTTCGGCTCGCTGTACTTAATATAATCGTAGGAAAAATATCCTACCAGACCTCCGGTAAAGGTCGGCATATTTTCCAGCACCGGGCTTTTGTATTCTTTCAGGATCTCCCGAATAGCATCTCCCGGATGCTTCGCCTGCTGTACGGTTTTTTCTTCAGTTCCGTCCTCATGGATCCTGCGGATCTGAAGCTTTCCGTCTGTACAGGTGATCTCCATGGATGGCTCATATCCCAGGAAGGAATAGCGTCCCCATACCTCTGTCTGGCTGGCACTTTCCAGAAGATAGCAATGTCTGCTGGCTGTGCGTAAGGTCCTCATGACTTCTACGGGTGTATAGCGGTCGGAATACAGCTCTCTGCATACAGGGATTCGCCGGTATTCGCCTGACTGTGCGAGTTCTTTGATTTTTTCTAATGTTGGATACATATACAGGCCCTCCTGAGTTTTTCATTCCTTACCGGAGGACGGGACATTCGTGATCTGCATTCGCTGCTTGCTCATAAAATCAAGAAAAGCCCGTCTCCGACAGAATCTGGTTCTGTCAGGGACGAGCTCTAAATTCAAAATCACCCGCGGTGCCACCCTGATTCACGGTCTGACCCGTGCACTTGGCGGAATACCTTCATATTCCCGGCAACTGACGTATGCCCTCACGTCACAGAATACTTGATACCCGAAAATATCTTTCCCTGTGCCCTCTGCGGTCCATTTGATAAACTGCCTCTCGACCCGGCTCTCACCCTCCCGGACTCTCTGTGCGCGCATGAATATCTTTATCTCCGCTTCAACGGTTTAGTGGTTTAGTGGTTTACTTAATTAAACTTTTTCTATAAAATAGCACAGCTTTTCTGATATGTCAATACAAATGTTGAAAAAATATCATTTTGTTCTATAATTGTATGAAAGTAATTGTTATAAATATTACATAAGAAAGGAGTTTCACCAGAAAAACACTATGGCTGAAAGAAATACAAACACCTGGCTGGATACCCCCGATCCACAGGTTTTTATCAAAAATTCCGCAAAATTTAATGATCTGATGATGATGTATCGATGTACGGTCCGTGAGGTACGCACCAAGCTGGAAGTCCTCAACGATGAATTTTCATTGGAATATAAACGTAACCCGATCTCCTTCATCAAAACAAGGATCAAAAAGCCGGAAAGCATTTACAAAAAGCTCAAAAAGCTCGGCTATGAGTTTACTGCGGAGAATATTCAGAATCAGCTGAATGACGTGGCAGGCATCCGTGTTGTCTGTGCCTTTATCGATGATATCTACACTATTGCAGACCTGATCACCAGGCAGGATGACATTACCGTCATCCAGGTAAAGGACTATATCAAAAATCCAAAGCCAAACGGCTACCGCAGTTATCACATGATCGTGGAAATCCCCGTATTCTTCTCCAAGGGAAAAACTCCCATGCGTGCAGAGATCCAGATCCGTACCAACGGTATGGATTTCTGGGCAACTCTGGAGCATCAGCTGCGTTACAAGCAGAATATCGAAGAAATGGACGGTTATGAGGATGTCAGCAATGAACTGCTGAACTGCGCCCGCACTGTGATCGATATGGATAACGAAATGCAGCGGATCAAAAACAAGATCGGACAATTCCATGATATTTAAAAAAACAGTTGAGGCTGTTACAGCCTCAACTGTTCTTTCTCACTGTTTTTCACCCGGAACGCCCGCGGTGTCATGTGATAATGTTCCTTGAATACCCGATGAAAATAACTGTTATTTTCATCGCCTACAGCCGCAATGATGTCACTGACAGGCAGATCAGTTTCACACATCAGCTCTACAGCCTTGTTCAGACGTTTTCTCTGAAGAAGTTCCTTGAAATTAAACCCTGTGCTTTTCTTGATCATCTTACTGAGGACATGCATGGGAAGATGCAGACGACCACAAAGCTCCGTCAGCGTAGCAGTCCGGTATTTCTGTTCAATATAATCCAGTGTTGTCATAGAGATCATATTTTCGTACTGATTGGGCAGACGCATCTCCACATTGAGAATATTGTTCTTCTGATTTCCGATGACGGTGTTGGGATTTCGCCGGAAATCCTGTCAACTATCCTTTCCGGAAAGGGAAAAAGCCAGTCCGGCGGCACCAATATCGCAGTTTATAATACACACCGGAGACTCCAAATTCTCTATGGAAATAATTACGGACTCACTTATTCCAGCAAGCCTGGAGAAGGGACAGAGGTTGAGATCCGCTTCCCTGCACATCGCGAAAAGTAACTTATGTTCCACAAAAATCTTTATTCAGAAATGAGGTATGACACTATATGAATACACAGCCAGAAGCTCTTTTATATAATTTTAACGACCCGGAACGGCTTCGTCAGATCCGCCGCTATCTGAATCGTCAGAAGGTTAAGACACGGATCGTCACTGCGCCGGAATTTCTTCATCCGCTAGGATATCTTTTTGAGATTCCGGGATTTCATCCCTCATCCCAGTTTAATCTGGGAAACAATTTCAGTGATGAGATGATCGTGCTGAAGGATTTTTCCAGTGCACAGATGGATAGTTTTCTTGCTTTTTTCCGTGAAAACCAGCTCCCGCCTGTTGCACTGAAGGCCATGCTCACACCGGTAACTCAGCACTGGTCTTCCATCCAGCTGCACGATGAGCTTTCCAGGGAGCACACACTTATGCATAAAAAATAACTGCAAAACCAAAATCTGCCGAATCTGCCTGCTGCATTTCCGGCAGATCTTTTTTATCTTATTTTTCCCACGGAAAAAGGAGACCGCTCCGCGCAGTCTCCTTTTTTGAATATGTTTTAGGTTGAATACATAAGAAAGAATTTATCTTGTCACGATATCTACCGGTACGTTAAAGATTTTTTGCAACCTTCAGGATCGTATCGATGTGTCTTCCTGTAGCAGCTGCCATATGATGTGTCGGGCCAGCCTCGCTCCAGCGGTTAACGAACTCTCTTGCTCCGCATGTGAAGCGTGTTCTCATGTTTGTATCACCGAAGGAAAGGATCGGTCCCTCCTCGTTTACGCCCTCAGCTACAACGAATTTGAAGTTTCCGTCTTTATCCTGAGTGATCGCAAGGTAGATCACCGGACCTGTGTACGGATAGAACTGCGTCAGATATCCGCCGCCTGTTTTGCCATGGCAACCTTCATGTCACCCTCTACCGCACATGCAGTACCCTGTTTGATCAGCATGGAGAATGCCGGGATCAGCATACTGTCAAGGACACCTGCTTTACCCTGTGCAAATCCGTCATAATGAGAAGCGATCATTCCAAGATGCTCGTCTTTTACCCATTTCTCAAAATTGTGTTAACTAACATAATAAGACCTCAAATTATTTATGCTTTGTATACTTTGATACCGAAGGACTCATGGATGGTTGTACGAGCCTCCTCGATCGTTTTAAACTCCTCGGCCTTCAGCATCTGTGCTGTGATATTACCGATTGCAGTAGCCTCACCAGGGCCTGCATGGATTTCTTTCTTTGTAGCTTTTGCAGTCAGCTCATTTAAGTATCCTGCATTGGAACCACCGCCTACGATATGGATACGGCTGTAGGTTCTTCCTGTCATCTCCTCGATTTCTTTTGCGATCTTAGCGTAACAATCTGCAAGGCTTGTATAGATAACGGTTGCAATCTCGCCAAGAGTTTCCGGAACCTGCTGTCCTGTTCTGCGGCAGTAGTCCTGAACCTCTTTTGTCATGTTCTCAGGAGAAAGGAAGCACTCATCGTTTGCGTTTACTCTTGACGGGAAGTCTTTTGCCTCCTCAGCCATCTCGCAGATCTGTGCAAAGCTGTACGCATCATCAAACTCATGACGTACAGACTGGATCATCCAGAGACCCATGATGTTCTTCAGATAACGGAAACGTCCTGCATATCCACCCTCGTTTGTGAAGTTCATCTCACAGCTCTTCTCAGAGCAGTCTGCTTCTTTTCTCTCGATTCCCATCAGAGACCATGTTCCGGAACTGATATAAATGAAATCGTCATCATTTGCAGGCACAGCCAGAACTGCAGACCCTGTATCATGTGTAGCCGGTGCTACAACCTCAAGATCAAAGCCAACTGCTTCCTTCACTGCGTCTGTTAAATGTCCGATGCTTGTGCTAGGCATGATCAGCTTCTGGAATATCTTTCTTGGATATCCCAGCATATCGATCAGCTCATAATCCCAGTCCTTGGTTGTCGGGCATACAAGCTGTCCTGTGGTTGCCTCTGTGTACTCGCAAGTTTTTTCGCCTGTAAGAAGAAAATGAAAGTAGTCCGGTACATGAAGAAGTGTCTCAGCCTGCTCCAGATACTCAGGATGTTTCTTCTTCACTGCCATCAGCTGATATACTGTATTGTAGATTGCTTTCTGGATACCGGTTCTTGCATACAGATCTTTCAGGGAAATTGTCTTGTAAACTTCCTCGTCCATTCCCTCTGTACGATGATCACGGTAGCCTACTGTATTGCCAAGAACCTTGTCGTCCTTGTCAAGAAGCACAAAGTCAACACCCCAGGTATCAACACCCATGCTTACCGGGATCTTGCCGATCTCTTTACATTTCTTAAGACCGTTTACGATCTCGTTGAAAAGGCGGTCAAACTCCCAGCAGAGCTCTCCATCCTTCTTAACCATGCCGTTCTCAAAACGATAGATTTCTTCCAGGATCATTTTTCCGTTTTCCATATGTCCCAGAATGTGACGTCCACTGGATGCTCCGATATCTACTGCTAAATAATATGTTGCCATTTTTAAATCCTCCTCAATATGTAAGCTTCTGATCACTTTCATATCTGATGTTGTATTTATCATACATCAGGATCCTTCCGGTGATAAGAACCTCTTTTGTCAAAAAAGTGTCTTTATTTGCCAATAATACAGCGATTATTTATGAACTACTACATTATTTGTTTAAAAAATCCGCTGACTGAATCAGCCAGCGGATCTCTTATTTCATACGTCCGTGAACGCAATCCGCGTTCATTATAACTTCACGATCTTATCAATTATATGATTAGTCATAAAGGTTAGGAGCGATATCCTCGTCTTCCATATTTGTTGCATCATACCAGTAACCGTCTGTAGGAACATCCTCAAGCTCCTGGCCGTTTGCTGCTGCTGTCAGAGCGTAGATTGCATAGTATCCCATCATAAGAGGAGACTGTGTAACAGCACCAACGAATGTGCCATCTTTAACAGCTGCTTTGATGATAGAACCAGCATCGAAACCAACACCAACTACATCACCGTTTGCCGGGTCAGAACCAAGAACGTTAAGGTTAGCATTTGCTGCAAGAACACCCTCTGCGGAAACCTGGTTGGAACCGAAGATTGCAATACAGTTCTCCTGGGAAAGGATTGCCTGTGCCTCTGTGGAGCAGAGCTCTACAGTTGTCTGTGCCGGAACAGCTACCTGGATAACAACGTCAGCGTCTTTAGCGTCTGCGTCAGCACCCTCTGCTGCGTTTACATAGAACTCGTTACCGCTTACTGCAACTGTCTTGCCATCAGCCTGAAGAAGCTCGATCATCTTGTTGATGAATCCTGTACCACGCTGCTGGATGTTCTGAGCTGTTGCATCCTGGTTAACCTCACCGATGATAACCTGTCCGTCAGCATCTTTAACAACGTCTTTAATGGAGTTGTACATATTCTCAGCTGCTACTGCACCAGCCTGTGCGTTGTCTGTACAAACCTCGCATACTACAGATCCTTCCGGAGCATCAGCGATACCTGTATCGAATGTTACAACCGGGATTCCTTTTTCTGCACATGTCTTAAGTGCATCTGTAACGGAAGATGTATCACAAGCTGCAAGTCCTAATCCAACAGGATTGGAAGCGATAGCTGTGTTGATCATGTTAACCTGGTCAGCGATATCGGACTCACTGTTCGGTCCCTGTGGTTTATAATCAACGCCCAGCTCCTTAGATGCTTTCTTCATACCTTCCTGAGCTGCATCCCAGTATGTGGACTGGAAAGATTTAACCATCATCGGGAACACATAAGCTTCGTTTGCTTTCAGTCCGTCGAACTGTGCAGTAGGATCCTCAGCTGCTGTGGAATCTGCGGATTCCTCTGTTGCTGCATCTTCTTTCTCCTCAGCTGCAAAAGCTGCTGTTGCGCTCATGCTTGTTACCATTGCTGCACAGAGCATTAATGCCATAACCTTTTTTGCTTTCATATAATATTTCCTCCTTAAAATATATTATATAGTTTTTTTATGTTCATACGCCGTTGCTACCCCTTGGCGTTTCACATCTTTGATTATCGGGTGCTGTTCACATTTCTCTGTAAACAGCACCCTTACTTATTATACACACTTCTTAATATCAATGTGCTGCTTTTTTCTCTTTCAGGATATCGATCAGAACGGCTACGATCAGAACGATACCTGTGATGATCTGCTGCCAGTTTGCCTGCAGGCCGATGTATGGAAGACCTGTTTTCAGAAGCATGATGACGAAGATACCAACGAATGTACCGATTACGGAACCATATCCACCGGTAGCTGCTACACCACCAACGAATACACCACCGATAGCATCCATCTCAAGTCCGGCACCAGTACCAGGCTGTACAGTAGGTGTTACTGCTGCGTATGCGATTGCTGCAAGACCTGTAAACAGACCGCAGACAACGTATACCATTACGTGATAGAACTTTGTATTGATTCCAGAAAGGGCTGCTGCCTCTTTGTTGGAACCGATTGCAATTGTGTAACGACCGAATTTGGTGTGGTTCAGGATGTACTCCATAAGAAGAACCAGAATGATCATCCACAGGAAACCGAGCGGATAACGTGAAGCACTTCTTCCTGTACCAACGGTTACTTTAAAGATTGTGTGGAACCATCCACCGTCCTGTGTAAGTCCCGGCCAAGGTGTCGCACTGCAGAGAGATCCGGCACCACGGGTAATCATACAGGTACAAAGTGTTGCCAAAAATGGCGGCAGGTTCATAACACCGATCAGTACACCGTTCAGTGCACCGACTGCGATACCAAGAACAATACAGATCAGCATTGCCAGAGCTACCGGGCAATTGTTGTTTCTGATCAGTGTTCCGGCGATCAGTGCGTATGCTACCATACCAGTTCCGATTGACAGGTCAACACCACCAGTGATAAGCGGGAATGTAACTCCGATCGCCATAAGAAGATCGTAATATGAGAAATCCAGCATACTCAGGATCGTGGTGTACTGTCTGAATTCTTTACTCAAGCCTGAGAATATTGCACACAGGACAATGATAACGAGCAAAACAATAAATCTCTGATCACTTAAAATACTTTTTTCTTCTTAGTCATGACTTTCCTCCTTAATCGATATTCCGTGTGGCCTTGTCCATGATGTTTTCCTGGGTTGCCTCGGAGATATCAATACATCCGGTAACTTTACCCTCACACATGATGATGATACGGTCACTCATTCGGAGAACTTCCGTCATCTCAGAAGAAATCATGATAATGGATTTTCCTTCTGCTGCCAGTCTGTTCATTAATTTGTAGATTTCGTTCTTGGCACCAACATCGATACCTCTTGTCGGCTCATCGAAAATAAGGATATCACTGTCTCGTGTCAGCCATTTAGCAATAACAACCTTCTGCTGGTTACCACCGGAAAGGTTTACTACCAGCTGATCTGTTGTAGGTGTCTTTGTTGCAAGCTCTTTTACATATTTCTCAGTAACTTCTTTTCTTTTGCTTTATTAATGAAGAGACCGTTTGTAAAGTTCTCCATTGTAGCAAGTGTTGTATTCTCTGTTACAGATTTCTGTACAACAACACCGTATCTTCTTCTGTCCTCTGACAGATAACCGATACCACATTTAACAGCATCCTGCGGGCTGTTGATAGTCACCTCATGAAGCTGACCGTCTTTACCCATAACGGAGATTTTACCACTCTGCTTCGGATCTGCTCCGAACAGTGCTCTGGCTGTCTCGGTACGTCCTGCACCCATCAGTCCTGAGAAGCCAAGGATCTCGCCTTTTCTCAGCTCAAAGCTTACATCCTGGACCATCTTACCTGCGTTCAGATGCTCAACCTTAAGAACTACCGGTGCATCTGCCGGAACCGCACTCTCCTGCTTCGGATCCTCATAAATAACACGACCAACCATCATGTTGATGATATCTTCTTTTGTACTGTCTTTTGTGATGAGGGTTCCTACGTAACCACCATCTCGCATGACTGTTACACGGTCTGTGATGGTTTTGATCTCATCCATACGGTGTGAGATATACACGATACCAAGATTTTTCTTACGAAGGTCACGGATGATCTCGAACAGATCCGCGATCTCTTTCTCGGTAAGTGCTGCGGAAGGCTCATCGAAGATGATGACCTCAGCTTTATGAGAGATTGCTTTTGCGATCTCACACATCTGCTGTTTTCCGACTGTCAGGTT
This sequence comes from Ruminococcus sp. SR1/5, assembly GCF_000209835.1. NCBI lineage: Bacteria > Bacillati > Bacillota > Clostridia > Eubacteriales > Oscillospiraceae > Ruminococcus > Ruminococcus sp. SR1/5. The sequence continues at coordinate 3,323,998 of NC_021014.1, forward strand.
TTTCATCTTTTCCTTCGGATTGATCTCAATGTTCAGATCCTGGAAAAGCTTCTTTGAATCCTCGATCATCTTTTTGTCATCAATGCGGAAACCTTTTTTCGGCTCACGTCCGATAAAGATGTTCTGAGCAACGGTAAGATCACCTACCATGTTCAGCTCCTGATGTACGATTACAACGCCGGCATCCTGTGCCTCACGTGTATTGTGGAATTCTGTTTCCTGTCCTTTGTAAACGATGGAACCTGAATCCTTCTGATAAATACCGGTAAGAACCTTCATCAGTGTTGATTTACCGGCACCGTTTTCTCCCATAAGTGCATGTACTTCGCCGCGTTTTACTTCGAAATTAACGTGATCCAGAGCATGAACTCCAGGAAAGGACTTATCAATGTCCTTCATAGTTAAAATAACTTCACCCATTGTCGCATCCTCCCTCTAAGATCAGTTCTTTCTGCGTCTTGCAGAAACGTCGATATAAACTGCAACGATAACGATGATACCTGTGATGATCATCTGCTGTCCTTTACCAAGACCAAATGCCATGATGCCCTGCTGAAGAAGAGAGATGATGAATACGCCGATTACAGTACCGCCGATGGAAGCAAGTCCACCAACCATGGATGTACCACCCATAACGCAACCTGCAATAGCCTCGTTGTTGTACTGATCGCCATAGCCAGGCTGAACAGTTGTGTATGTAGCTACAAAGAAGAGTGCTCCAATACCTACCAGGAATCCGCAGATCACATAAGCAAGCATTTCCCATTTCTTTGTGTTAACACCGGAAAGGCGGACAGCCTCTTTGTTGGAACCAAGGCAGAGGATGTAACGTCCCGGTTTTGTGTTGTAAAGAACGATACCGCAGATAACTGCCATTACCAGGAAAATAATAATTCCTACAGGGAAGCCGTTTACGGAAACGATATTACGGAACCAGCCGTTTGCATCGCCAGCTGCCGGCCAGCTTACAGACTGTGTTTTTGTGAATACAGAAGCAATACCTTTTGCAATGTTCATGGATGCCATGGAAATAATGAATGGTGGCACTGACATGTAAGAAACCATCCAGCCATTGAAAATACCAAAGCAGAGACCGATCAGAATGCAAAGGATCATGGCAACTGCACAGGGAACCTTGTAAGATGTCATGCAGTAACCGGATACCAGTGCACAGCAGAACATTACAGGTCCGATGGAGAAATCAATTCCTCCTGTAGCGATTACGAATGTAACGCCAAGTGACAAGAAGCCCAGGAAATACACATAGTTCAAAGTAGACTTGATACTATCAACAGCCGGAAACTTGTTTCCAAGAACTACTTTAAAAACCAGGAACATAAGAATCAGAACACAGACAAGAAGTATTCTGTTCAATCCGAGCTTCTTAACGATTGGATTTTGTTTTAAGTTTTCCAATTTTTACCCTCCTCACGTTTTGCACGTATCTTGTGTTTTCTTGGTTATTATAATACCGTCAAAAATCAATAATTGTAATAGAATATCTTGCAAAAAAGGTTAAATATTTACTGTATGGTAAATATTTAACCCTTTTCTTTGTACATTTATGACTATTTACGGTGTAAGATCACCATATGTTTTTAACGTATTAAACGGAAAAAGCAGTTTTTCGATCTCACTGGTATACATATTGTCAGGAGTCACAAGCTGGCACCCGGAATTAATATTCTTCTTATAGTCTTCTCCACGCAGCATCTTAACAGTTTCCCGAACACCCACATACCCCATTTTAAATGCCTTCTGTACAACGATTCCCTGGAAGATTCCGTGTTCCATCAGCTGGACGGCCTCCTGTGAGCTGTCTACTCCCACCACCCTGATCCGATTCTCTGCTTTTGCTGCCTTTACTGCTCTTGCAGCACCTACAGAGGAATATTCATTCATTCCCGCGATCATCTTGAGATCCGGATATTTTTCATCAGCTCTTTTGTAAGCTCATAGGACTTGTCATACTGAGAATCACAGTATACCACATCTACGATATTATCCTTCAGACTGCCAAGTCCTGTCCGGAAACCTTTTTCTCTTTCAACTGCCGTAGATACACCCTTTACATGTGAAACGATCGCAATCTGATCATCCGTTCCCACAAGCTCCTTCGCAAACCTGCCAAGGATCTGTCCCGCTTCCAGATTATCGGTCGCAACGGTAAGATCCTGGACCTCTTCCTGTGTGTAGGAATCAATAAATGCGATATGTATTCCCTGTTCCTTTGCCTTCTTCAAAAGCTGGTCGGATTCAGTGAAGCTGGACGGCGAGATCAGGATCGCGTCCGGTTTTTCTTCTGTTGCCCTTTCGATCAGCTTGTTCTGCCCATCCACATCATTCTCTTCCTCAGGTGCCCATACGCGGATATCTGCATTATATTCCTTTGCAGCCATCTCCGCCCCCTGGATCAGTGATGTCCAGAAATCGTTGGTACCGTCCACAACCTTCGGAATATAGATCAGCGATAATTTTCTCTCTTCTTCTGCCTGTTTATAATAGACTATTCCGGCTACAAGCCCCGCCACAAGGCAGATGACCACTCCTAAAGTCAGGAGTTTTCTATGTTTTTTCATATTGATTCCTCCTGTATTCCCGGAATGGTAATCGTGGCAGTGGTTCCGACACCTTTTTCACTTTCATAGGTGATCCCGTAATTTTCTCCATAATAAAGCTTCAGACGTTTCTGTACATTGTAAACACCCACACCATTGGAATGATAATTCACCTTATGCTTATCATAAATATGTGACAATGTTTCCTCATCCATACCTACACCATTGTCGATCACCTGAAGAACTGCATTTCCGTCCTTCATAAAGCCTTTTACCTGCAAAAGTCCCTTACTCTCTTTATATTTCAGTCCATGATAGATGGCATTTTCAATGATCGGCTGGAGAACCAGCTTGATCAGAGGGATATTTAATATAGAAGGTTCTACATCGATCTCGAATTCCAGCTTGTCCTTGTAACGCATCTTCTGGATCGTAAGATAACCCTTGGCATACTCCACTTCCCTTGCAAGAGGAACCACTTCATCTTCATTACTGATGCTCTGACGAAGAAGACGCGCCAGGGATGCTGTCATCAGAACAACCTCTTCGTACTTTCTGCCCTCTGCCATCCAGATGATCGAATCCAGGGTATTGTAGAGAAAATGAGGATTGATCTGGGACTGAAGGGCCTTAAGCTCACTTTTTCTCTTTGCTTCCTGTTCCTTCACGTTCTGCTCCATAAGATCCTGTATCCTATGTGTCATCACATTGAAAGATTTCGTCAGGCTTCCGATCTCATTCTCTGAATCGATCTCCACATCTGCTCCGTCAAAATGCCCTTCCTGTACTCTGGACATGGAATCTCTGAGACGCTGAAGAGGATATGTAAGACTCTTTGCCAGAAATCTGGAAAAAAGCAGTGCCACGATCATCAGAAGTGCGGAAATAAGCACATAAATACTCTGTGCCTGATTGCTTTTGCGCAGAAGCTCGCTGACGCTCATACAGCCCACAACGGTCCATCCGGTTTTATTTGATCTGGAAATGGAATACAGCTTTCCTCTGTTTCCCTTTTCGGTACGCACCGTATCTTCTTTTGATTTCACGATCAGGTCGATGTTCTCAGTCTGCAATTCATTGTAAAGCTGCTGCTGTTGGGGATGGTATACAATATTTCCGCTTTCATCCAGAATGAATGCGTATCCCTTTTTCCCGATCGTATTCTGATCACAAAGTTCACTGATGGCACTGTAATTCAGATCAATAAAAAAGACTCCCTCTTTCTCACCACTGTTGGAAAAATTACGGATTCCCCTGCTTAAAGTGATCACCCACGGACGCTCTCCGCTGATGATGTGCTGTACATGAGAAGATGTAAGAAGCGGGCCTTCCGGCTTCTGTAAAGCTTCCAGATACCACTCCTGGGTGGAAAGCTTCAGATCCGGATTCACAGACTGTTTGCCGTCGTTGATCAGCTTCCGTCCATTACTTCCAATGATCCCAAGATTTCGGATATCACTTCGTCCATCCAGAATAGTCTTGAACTGATTGATCAGACGCTCTCTTGTTCCATTGTCCACATTTTCGCCAAAAAGATATTGCTGTACATCCTCGTTACTGGAGATCATATAGGCTATATTTTCCATGTAATCAATATAGGAATCAATATTCTGATTCATCTGCTGCACGATATTCTGGGTGTAGACAGCAGAATTTTCAAAAATAGAATTGCGGGTATATCTCATGGAAACACCTGTTATGACCAGCACCGCACTTAAAAGCAGCACCGTCACTACCGCAAAGATCGCACTCTGGATACTCTTAAATTTTCCTATGATCTTTGCCGCAAACCGGATATCTCTCATTTACGTTTCTCCCTTGCATATTCTGTTGGTGTGCAGCCGGTCATTTTTTTGAAGGAGATCCCAAAATAATGGGGATCTGCAAATCCGACTTTCTCGGCAATTTCATAATTCTTCATAGTTGTATTCTCCAGAAGTTCCTTCGCCTTCTCCATACGGGTACGGATCAGAACCTCTGTAAAAGTCTCTCCCGTAAGATCCTTAAAGATCGTACTGAAATAGCTTGTACTGATATTCAGATAGGAACAGATACTGTTCAGGCTTAAATCCGGATCCATATAATTCTTCTGGATATAATCCAGGGCAAGTCTGGCCTGACGCTGTCCGCTGGAGCTGTTTGCATCGGAAAGTGTCTGGAAAATCTCTCCGATATGATTCCTGACCAGTTCAACAGCACTGTCAAAAGAATTCTGCTCCGTAACCTGCTGCAGAAGTGCTTCTCTTTTGGAAAAAAGCCTGTTGTCCGGAACCATATCCTCACAGGTCTCATCTGCTGCACGGATGATCTGCTGAAGATACACGCAGGCACGACTCTTATCCACCCGCGCTTCCTTGATCTCAGAAGAGATCTGTTCCAGAATATGCTCTGCGTTTTCCTTTTTACCCGCTTTCAGAGCAGCTGGCAGCTTCTCTACATAAGCTTTAATGGAAAGATTTTTTTCCTCCAGCTGTTCTTCCATATCAATAAGAAGGCTTCCTCCAAGAAGATAACGATATTCAATAGCTTTCTCTGCAAGTTCATGGGATGCACGAAGCTCCTGCTGAGTTCTGGCCCAGCTTCCCACACCGATAGAAATATCCAGCGACATCAGTTCCTTCAGCTTATCCTGGATCGTCCTGCAGATCTCCATGATCTTCTGTTCAAACTCTCTGGTACGGTTTCCCATGAAAAGAGCACCGACCTTGTTATTTCCAGCCTGATATGCCACTCCTGCTTTTTCTTTGCTGATGATCTCATCACTGATATTAAAAAGGACAAAAGACATCAGTGCACTCTCCTGGCGTTTCTCCGCAGTAAGCTGACTGCCATCCGAATACAGATCCAGATCAAAAACAGCCACACGATAGCATGCTGCCTCAAGATCGATTCCCAGTGCTGCAAGCTCTTCCAGACTTTCCTGCCGTGTCTTGATATTATCCACAAAGCCCTGCAGCGCTCTGGAACGGATCACAATGGCGTTTTTCTGATAATTCTCGGAAGTCTGTGTCAGACGTTCCAGCTTCTCTTTTTCTTTTCTTTGCTGGTCCACCTTCTCTTTCATTTTTCCGATAACATTTCTGAGTTCCATGGCTGTCACCGGCTTCAGCATATATTCACTGACACCATACTGGATCGCCTTCTTGGCATACTCGAATTCTCCGAATCCGCTGAAGATCACGATCACGATGTCCGGATAATTATCATGGAGAAAACGGCTCAGTTCCATACCATCCATATATGGCATAAGGATATCTGTAAGCACGATATCCACCGGATGGTTCTGCACAAATTCCGCTGCTGCTTTCCCGTTATCACAGTCTCCTACCAGCTCACAGTCCATTGCTTTCCAGTCAATATTCTCCCGGATCGCATCTCGAACAAGTATCTCATCATCTACCAGTAAAATACGATACATAATTTCTGTTGTCCCCCTCTGATCAGTTTCTGTTGTTTTTATTGCACATCCCCCTGACAGATCCTTCCCCCCGTCTCTGTCATTTTCATTGGTAAGATTACTGTCCTTTCTGTGAACAATAACTGTTAATTCTTTTTATATGTTAACATGTTTGGTTAAAATTTACAACGGAGTTTCTTAGTCCAAATTAAATACAAAGAAATCCCGCATCCAACATATGGAACACGGGATTTTCCTGCATATTTTTATTATTTTACGATAACGCCATCCTCGTCCCAGAGGTCATGCCAGTCCCTGGCACCATGCCACAGAAATACCTGTCCTTTTACAAGACGGTTGCCTTTTTCCAGAGTTGCGATGGTTGCCATTTCTTTCTCTGTAAGGGGATCCTCTGTGACACATTTCAGGTTGCTTGCATAGTTGTGCACAGAGAACGGAATGGAGATCTCTCCTCTCTGATGTGCCCACTTCAGAGCGATCAGAGCCGGATGAACACCATGTGCCTTTGCGATCGCCTGCATCTCCGGAACCTCCAGATCCGCAACATCCTCCGGGCAGATATCTCTCTCCGGTCTGCGTGGAGAACCGATTGGCATATAGCCTACCGGCTGGATGTTATGCTCTACCAGATAATCATAAAGCTCCTGCTGTTGGAAGCATACATGAAGCTCAAGCTCACAGGTTGCAGGTTTGATCTTCATAAGCGGAAGAACTGCCTCAAGCTTCGGAATGGTCATATTGGAAATACCAATGTAACGGATCTTTCCTTTTTCTACCAACGCCTCACACTGGCGGTATGTATCCATAAACTCCTCCACACTGAAGGGTTTGGAATCCGGATTTCTGGAATCCACATCACATCCCGGTGCATGATAGTTTGGGAATGGCCAGTGGATAAAATACATATCCACATAATCGCACTGAAGATCCTTAATGCTCTTGTCACAGGCTTCCTCTACTCTTCTGTGCATGTCATTCCATACCTTTGTCATGATAAAAAGATCCTTACGCTCTACAACACCTTCGTCAAAAGCGTCCTTAAATACCTGGCCGATCTCATGCTCATTTCCGTAGCATGCGGCACAGTCAAACATACGGTAGCCACTGCGGATCGCGCCTGCAACAGCTGCAGATACATCCTCTGCGGATACACGGTCGGAACCGAATGTTCCCATTCCGACACACGGAACCTGCTCGCCGGAAGGAAGTGTCACTTTCGGCACAATTGCCGGATTGATAACTTCTGCCATCTTTACATCTCCTTTTTTATAAAAATTTTCTTATTATAAGCTTATCTTATAAACGCCTGATCTCGATCTTCGGAAGAAGAGCCTCCATATCCTCCATCACAAAGAAGCCCGTTTCCTCGCGCATGGCTGCCGCCGCTGAGATCGCACTGGCTCTTTGCAGAGTCTCTTCTAGGGAAAGTCCCTCACTTAATCCAAGGGCAAAGCCTGCGATCATGGAATCTCCGCAGCCTACGGTATTTACCGCATCGATCTTCGGAACCACCGCACGGAAAATCCCTTCCTCTCCGACTGCCAGGGAACCATCTGCTCCAAGCGAGACCGCCACGATCTCCACACCACCGGCATGGATGGCTTTCGCTGCTTCAATGATATCGTTGATATCGTCACAATGCTTGCCTGTCAGCATACGGATTTCATCAATGTTAGGCTTGATCAGTGTCGGTGCTGCCTTGATCCCCTCTTCCAGAAGCTTGCCGCTGGTATCCAGGATCACCGGTTTTCCGGCGTCTTTCACAATCTTCACAAGGCGCTGGTAGGCACTTCCGTCAAGTCCCTTCGGCACGCTGCCGGACATTGCCACAACAGAAGCGTCTTTTACAAGCTGGCGGAATTTTTTCTCAAAGCCCTCAAAATCTGCCTCTGTCAGTGTAAATCCCGGCTCCAGGAATTCGGTCTGTACATGATTCACCTCATCCCAGATGTTGATACAGGAGCGGCTCTCCGCCTCTACATGGTAAAAAGCACTCTTAATGCCAAAGGGTTTCAGGGCAGCTTCTATATAATTGCCTGCGTGGCCGCCTACAAAGCCGGTGGCAACCACTTCAGCACCGTAAATGGACGCCGGCTTGGAAACATTCAGTCCCTTTCCGCCGGGAACGTAGGTACATTCACGCACACGGTTCACTTCGCCCACTTTAAAATCATCCACTACATAACGCTTGTCAATGGCAGCGTTTAAGGTTACTGTCAGGATCATATCAGTCTTCCTCATTGGAAAGAAGGATCTTTCCTTTTACAAGGCCCGGTGTCTTGAACAGCTGGAAGGCCTCCTGTGCCTGGCTCATCGGGATTTTCTTATAGATGAAGCCCGGGTCAAACTTCAGCTGGCCGGTTGCAAAATAATGCGCCGTCAGCTCCCACTCACGTCCCGGATACGGGGCACTGTAGGACATCCAGGAACCGGTAAGCTTGAACTCCTTACGGTTCATGTTCTCCCACTCCTTCGGTGTAAAGGTAAGGTTTTCATGAGGAGTACCAATGAAGCATACATGTGCCTTGTTTGCTGCAAGCTCAAATGCCATATGCATGGTAGGAACCTGTCCGGCTGTCTCAAATACGAAGCCGTAGCCCTTTCCACCTGTAATGGCCATGGCTTTTTCCATATATCCCTCTTCCTTTGTGTTGATGATCTCATCTGCGCCGAGACGCTTTGCAAGAGCAAGTCTCTCATCGCTGATATCAAAGACCACTACCTTCTTGGAGCCGAAGATCTTTGTCCACTGCATGGTGAACATACCAACTGTACCGCCGCCAAGGATTGCCACATACTCACCGCCGTGGTAATCGTTCTGGAATACACCGTGGATAGCTACGGTTGCAGGCTCAAACATGGCTCCCTGCTCATATGGAACATTGTCTGCGAATGGTACTGCATTCTGCTCAGGAACCACTACATAATCTGCGTTTGCTCCCTGCTCTCTGGAACCGATGAAGCTGTAATGCTTGCAGAGAGAGAAATTACCCTTCTGACAGTCGTCACATTTCATACAGGGAAGAAGTGGTGCACCGGATACACGGTCTCCGACCTTCACCTTGGTAACGCCTTCTCCCACTTCCACCACATCGCCGGAAAATTCATGTCCAAGCACGATGGGATAAAAATGTACGCCGTGATTTAATACACGCGGGATATCAGATCCGCAGATCCCGGAATATCTTACCTTGATCTTCACATGGCCCGGTGTTACCTGAGGTTCTTCCACTTCCTGATATTGAACATCCTCATTTGCTACTACTACTGCTGCTTTCATGATCACTTTTCCTCCTCATTTCTCATCATAGGTTCAAGAGATTTATAGAGATTTAAATAGGTTTTATAGGTTTTCTCATAAACGTCCCGGTTTTCCGGGTTCGGTTCATGTCTTCTTGTTTCCTTTACCGTAAGACGGATGGCCTCATCATAATCCCGATACATTCCAACACCAACACCTGCCAGAATCGCTGCACCAAGTGTTGTTGCCGTATCAGAGGATGGCACTACGATGGGTTTTCCTGTGATATCGGATTTGATCTGTGTCCAGAGAAGAGAATTTGCAGAGCCTCCCATTGCACGGAGAACTTCCACATCTGCTCCTGCTTCCTTTGCCACCTCAAGGTTGTGTTTCAGAGAAAGTGCTACGCCTTCCATACAGGCACGCACCATATGTCCCTTGGTCTTGGCAAAATCCAGTCCGTAAAATACGCCCTTCGCATTGGGATTCCAGATCGGGGAACGCTCACCGGACATATATGGAAGAAATACCACTCCGTCACTGCCTGGTGCGACCCTTTCCGCGATCTCATTGAGCTGGTTCAGAGAAGAGCCTTTTTCCCCTGCTACAGAGCGCTCATAATCTGCAAACTCACGTTCAAACCAGCGCATGACACCACCACCTCCGGTGGTTCCTCCCTGAAGGAGCCACTGTCCCGGAACCACGTGATAGCCAAGGATCAGTCTGGGATCTGCCTTGTACGCATCCATGCAGATGCTCATTCCGCCGGCCTGTCCTCCTTGCTCCTGTGTCTCACCCGGATGGATCACTCCGGCCCCCAGTGTTCCGCATGCCGCATCCAGACCACCGGCAACAACCGGTGTTCCCACAGCAAGGCCGGATTCCTCCGCCGCCTTCTCTGTAACAGTTCCCACAACATGATCACAGGCACAGATCTCAGGAAGAAATTCCATGGGAATCCCAAGCTTTCTGCACATATCCTCATCCCAGGCTGCCTTTCTCATGTCAAAGCAATGCAGGCCATAGCCCTGGGAAACATCCTGGCTCATCACACCCGTCAGCTTATATGCAATGTAGCTGTTAGACTGCAGGATCTTGTGGATCCTTTGGTACACCTCCGGGAGATTTTCTTTATACCAGAGGATCTTTGCAGTTGTGTAGGACGGCTGAAGGGAATTACCGGATACTTCAAAAATCTGCTCTGCCCCGATCTCTTCATTCAATCTGTCACAGATAGACTGTGCTCTGGTATCCATCCAGATCGGAGTGTTTGTCAATACATTTCCGTCCTTATCCATGGCAATGGCTGACCAGCTCTGGCCGTCAATACCGATGCCTGCGATCTCCTCAGGTGCTATCCCCGCTTTTTGGATGGCCTTCTTTACCGCCTGACAGACAGCACTCCACCATTCTTCCGGATCCTGTTCTGCCCAGCCCTCCTTCGGATAGTAAACCGGATAATCGCCGTTGGCCGCAGCCACAACCGTTCCCGATTTTTCAAAAACCGCAACCTTACAGGCACTGGTGCCGATATCAATACCTAATAAATATGGTTTCATTATAGCTTCTCCTTCTCGTCCAGCACACGGACGGATTTTCCCATGATGATCTCTGCGCCAAGCTTCTCCGTGATCGGTTCTGTTTCTTCACTTGCAGCCCCTTCCAGCCGTTTCAGCATGATTCCCGCCACTTCTCCGGCAATCCCCTGTGTAGGCTGTGCCACAATGGTAAGCTTGGGATTGCATGCTCTGGCAAACTGCAGATTGTCAAAACCGATCATAGACAGCTGTTCCGGGATCTTAAGACCCAGCTCATTCATCCCGATCACCGCCCCCATGGTCATCTCATAGTTGGTAACAAACACGGCCGTCATATCCGGATTGTCCGCAACAAGCTTCTCAATTCCCTGCACACCGCCCTGAATGGTATAATCGCCGTGATAGATCAGAGATTCCCGTACCGGTATATTTTCTTTTTCGTATGCATTGCGGTACCCCTGGAGACGTTCCTGAGCTGTGGAAATTTCCTCCGGTCCGCCAATGATCCCGATCTTACGGTGTCCTGCCTGAAAAAAAACTCTCATTGCGTCCTCAGCCGCCTTCTCGTTGTCTACAAGAACACTGTCACAGGAAAGCTCCCGGATCCTGCGGTCAATGAGTACGATGGGCTTTCCGGTTTTCTGGAATTTTTTCAGATGATTGCCTTCCGCATCCACCGGCATGCTGATGATCCCGTCCACACGCTTCCGGCTTAAAAACTCCACTGCATCCCGCTCCAGTCTCTTATCGGTACGGCAGTCACAGACAATAGTCGCATATCCGTGACTCCTTAAGACATCCTCCATTCCTGTGATGATCTCCGCGCAAAAGGTATTGTTAAGCTCCGGGATCACCACGCCGATGGTCTTGGTAGCATTAGTCTTAAGCCCTCTGGCCACCTCATTGACCTCATAATGCAGCTCCTGAATGGCCTCCTCGATCTTTATTCTGTTTTTTTCTCTTACGTTTCCGCCGTTAAAATAAGAAGAAATCGTTGCGAGCCCAAGTCCGGTCCGCCTGGCAATATCTTTCATGGTTGCTGCCATACTGATCACTCCGTTTCTGTTTTTTTACAGAAGATCATTCTGCCTTTCCATCACAGCCGCAAACCTTCATACGCGCCTCAACCAGCTCCTTCACTGCCTGGATCGCTTTCTTTCCGTAGGCCTTCGGATCGATGGTGTTCTCATTCTCTGCAAAGGTCTCCTTCACTGCCCTGGAATATGCAGCACGAAGCTCTGTTGCAAAGTTAACCTTGCAGATACCACGTTTTACACAGTCGCTGACATCCTCATCACTGAGTCCGGATGCCCCGTGAAGAACAAGAGGGATATCTACGACTTCGCGGATCTCGCTTAAGCGTTCCTTGTCAAGAACCGGTGTTCCCACATAGAAACCATGTGCGGTTCCGATGGCAACTGCCAGGGAAGTAACACCTGTACGCTCCACGAATTCCTTCGCCTCCTGCGGGTCGGTATTAGTGTCTGCCTCAGCCTCAAGATCATCCTCTTTACCACCGACCTTACCGAGCTCAGCCTCACATGGGATATCCAGGGCTGCTGCCACATCCGCAACTCTCCTGGTCTCTCTGATATTATCCTCAAAATCCAGCTTGGAACCATCGATCATCACAGAAGTATAGCCTGCATGCATTGCCTGCATCGCAAGCTCAAAGCTGCTGCCGTGGTCAAGATGAAGGCATACCGGAACGGAAGCCTTGGCCGCCTCTGCTGCTACGATCGCAGCGTAAGTCTCAACCGTACCATATTTAACAGTAGAAGGTGTTGTCTGGATCATAACCGGTGCTTTCAGCTCCTCAGCTGCCTGGATGATCGCCTTCACCATCTCCATATTCTCTGCGTTGAATGCTCCTACTGCATATCCGCCCTTCTGTGCCTTTAACAGCATTTCCTTCGATGTAACCAGTGGCATAATCTTCTCCTCCTTGGAATCATAATCATTGTGTTTGTTTTGTATTATTTTCTCATTTGGTCCAGAAACCGAAACGTTTCTGTTTGAGTTCATCATAGCGCTCCATACGTTTTCTGTCAACCATAAAATTTTCATCATTTACAGGAAAATATTCCCTTGAAAAGAAGACCAAATACCGTTAGATTAATTAACAAGAGTTCTAAAGCCTGTGGCCGGGCAGGTCTGTCTGATACTACCGGCGTCATAACAGTTTCGGAAATCCATGTATCCTGTTCTGATCACCTGAGCCTGATGCTGTAATTTCCGAAATGCTGTAAGTACACAATGATCTTAGGAGGATATGAACTATGTTAAAAGGAATTCCAGAAATCTTATCACCAGAATTACTGAAGGTTTTATGTGAGATGGGACACAGTGACCGTCTTGTTATCGCTGACGGAAACTTCCCTGTAGAATCCATGGGAAAAAATGCCATCACCATCCGCTGTGACGGACATGGCGTTCCGGAGATCCTGGATGCCATCCTGAAGCTCTTCCCGCTGGATACTTATGTAGAACATCCTGTAAACCTGATGGAAGTAATGCCTGGCGATAATGTGGAGACACCGATCTGGGATACATATAAAGAAATCGTTTCCAAGCATGACGAGCGTGGCGAAAAAGCTGTCGGAAACATCGAGCGTTTCGCATTCTATGACGAAGCAAAAACTGCATACTGCATCATCTCCACAAGTGAGAAAGCACTTTATGCCAACATCATGCTTCAGAAAGGCGTTGTGATCAACAACGACTGATCTTTCTTTTGAACTGCCTGATATAATCATATATAATACACATATTCAACCAAAACATAAAACGC
>NC_021014.1:3337910-3400902 GCF_000209835.1 Ruminococcus sp. SR1/5
CGGCGTTTTATATTTTAACACTTTTATCTCTTTGCTGCTTTTGCGGCATATCCTCCGCAGAGTACTTTTCCACCGGAGGTTTTTTATCCCTGCACGCACCGCATAGTAATACGTTGTTCCCTTTTTTGCGGTCTTATCCTCAAAGGAGGAGCTGCTGCCTCCGGAAACTGTACTGATCTTTTTCCATGAACCCTTTCCGGTCTTACGGTAGATCTGATAGCAATCTGCTTTCTTCTGCGCTTTCCAGCAGATCTTCAGCCCCCTGGAGGTCTTCCTGACACTGGATATCTTCTGAAGTTCCGGATAGGACAGGATATAGCTGCTTGCCTGATATCCTCCGAAAACTTTTTTCCCGTCTACATTCTTATAAGGCCTTACAGCATAAGCGTAGGAGGTGATTCCCTCAATCTTCGTGTCCTGCCAAGACAATACTTTGTTGTTAACGGTTCCGATCCGAACCCAGCTTTTCCCCTGGAGCTTCCGGTAGATATGATAGCCACTGGCTCCGGAAACCTTCTTCCAGGATACCCTGTTACATGGTCCGCTGACAGCTTCAGCCACTGCACGGGCCTTCCCCAGCTCCGCTTTTGCTGATAACGGCGAAGATGCGGCTCCATAAACAGTCTTCTTTCCGGAAAGTACATAAGAAGCCCGGATCCGATACGTATAAGTGCTTCCTGTTTTCACTGCAGTATCCTGCCAGGTCACTACATCTGCTGTCACGGTTGCCATTTTTTTGAATTTCCGCTTTCATCCCAGCGATAGATAGCATAACGATTGCAGCCGGGAACTGCTTTCCAGGAGATCCGTATCCTGTTAAATGCCTTGGAAACCAGTTTTACACCTGTGGTCTGACGAAGCTTCACCGTAACCTTACAGGTAGCTCGGATTCCCCTGGCATTTTTTCCGTAACAGGTTATGGTTGCTGTTCCCGGATTTTTTGCAGTAACAACGCCGCTTCCATTTACAGCAGCCACACTGGTATCTGAGCTTTCCCAGACAATGCCGGAAGCAGCCATCTCGGATCTGGTAGCCGAGGCATTCAGTGTTTTCTGATCTCCGGAATACAGATCTATCTCAGAGGAAGAAAGCTGCATCTTGGCCGCACTGCTCAGAGTCCTGGTATGCGCCTTGATCCTCGGAGTTACCGATGGATTAAATTCAACCGCATCCATCCAGGTATCCTCCGCGTTATATCGCAGAAAGCTCTGACCGGATACGATAGACGGAGAAAAGCTGCACCAGCCATAACTGACCTCTGCCTCCACACAGTATTTTATATATGTGCTTCCTGCATTTGTCACCACAATAGAATACAGACTGTTCTGGCTGAGCAGAACCTCCGGGATCTGAAAAGTCATAACCCCAGCCATCGGCTGACTGCAGGAAACCGGTGTAGAATATGCCGGTGTTCCACTGGTAGGATCACTGGCATCCTTCAGATTTGTGTATACCTGCACAGTATAGGAATTATTGGCAGACATGGAGCTAAGAGTCACCTCGCCAAGCGATTCCGCTTTTCCGTTTCCTGCACTGGCACGAAAAACCGTAGACAGCTGTTCCCCTGCATACATGCGGATAGAACCAAGGCCCGACGTTCCGTCATAAAAATAATTGTTTCTATATTTCGGTGTATTGACAGCCGTAGCCGCAACCAGCTCACTGACAGACTTATCCTCATAGGACATATAAAAATATCCGGATTTTCCCCAGCCTGTACCCCAGCTGTTCTTGACGATCCAGGCTCCGTCTCCCTTTACCTTGGAAGATGCCCGGAAATTCTTCGCAGAATAATTGTCATCCCAACCCACCACTGTAACTACATGATTCACGTTCTTGGTGCTGGTAGGATAGGAATAGGCCGCTGTACTTGCATTGTAATAGGCATTCTGCGCATTATACATCACAGTGACCGAATTATTTGCAACCAGAAGCTTCTTCATGGCATTTACGGAATAATCGGAAAAATAGGCATTTTTCAGATAAGCAGCTGCATTGTACGCCTTGGATGCCGCCGGAGTCACACCGATTTTCTGTGTATGCGTGGAATCTGTTGCCAGCGGCACATCCCCTTCTGTTGTCATTCCGGACCAGGTGCTCAGAAACATGGAAGCCAGAAGATCATTTCCGCCCTCATGATAATCTGCGTTTCCTTTATCATCTGTCCCCATATGCTTATTGACATCCTCGTAGGTATTTCCAAGCGGGTCATTCTTTCTGTTTGCAAAAAAATACGCCAGATGCTCTTCCGACAGATCATAAGTTCCAAGGTCCTGGGTCAGAAACGAAGTTTCCAGAAGAGAGGCCATTCCAAATGCCCAGCACATACCGTAGGGCTCCTGATTCTTTACGGAAGTAACATATCCCTGATCCGCTGCATTATAATAGGACGGATAGGCCGCAGCTCTTCCCATCGGTACCTCATCCACATCATTTCCGATCTCCACGGCGGTGGAATAAGAGGTCAGATTATCAAAGGGTGCCAACTGTTCCTGCTCCTCTTCCTCCGTAAGCGGACGGCCCTTGATATATTCGATGCCGGACTCACCACTGTCTGAGGCATCCCCAAAGCTCTCCTCGCCGTCGCCAAAGGTATCCTCCTGGGAATCAGAAGACAATCCTTCTGATGTTTCGGGAGTCTCTGTATCCTCCTCGGAACTCTGCAAGGCTATATCCTCGGTATCCCCATCGGCTGCCTCTGCAATATCCTCTGTCTGTTCATCCGGGATACCGGTGTTCTCCGTGGTATTCCCTTCTGCGGTCTCCGTCGTATCCTCTGCTTCCGCCGACTGCGTCTGTGTATCTTCTGACCATTCTTCATTGAAGCCTTCCGCAGAATTACTGAAACCTTCCACATCGGCTGCCATGACCGGAACCTGGCTGCCCGCAACTGCCACACACAAAAGAAGCGGCAGTAATTTCTTCCTGACAAGCTGTAATCTCTTCACAAAATTCTCCACTTTTCTTATATTGATCTGGTTTATCTGTTAACGTTTCTTCAAATGATAACCCAGAATTCCGATTACTGCAAGTACTGTTGCGATCCCGATCCAGATAAACGGACTTTTATACCAGGAATTTTCTTCTTTAAAGGATGTCGCAGCTGTGCCATTGACCGGCTTGGTGACAACTTCATCCGCAGATTCCCCACCTTCTGTTGTTCCATCCGCTGCAGGCGGTCCCTGGACCTCGCCTCTCTGAGCCTGAGAACTACCTGTGCTGGCCGACGCCGCAGGTGGCCCCTGAACCTCACCTCTCTGAGCCTGAGATTCATCTGTGCTGGCCATCCCTGCAGACGTTCCCTGTCCTTCGCCATTCTGAGCCTGAGAGCTGCCTGTATTGTCCGTCCCTGCAGACGTTCCCTGTCCTTCGCCGGCTGCGGAATCCTGCGTATCGGATGCGTCTCCCTGATTCACTGCAGAAGTCTCTTTCTCCGTGCTCCCTGCGATTCCGGCCTTCGCCAGCTCCGCATCCTTTGAGGGCCGCAGCTCCTCCAGCGGCACATAACCGTATCTGCCATTATACTCTGTATATCCCCAGGTCTCACCATTCTTCTCTGTCTCCCCTTCGATATGCAGGACAGTACCATCCCTTACCGTCTTATCATTGAGCTTTTCACCTTTTCCGTCGGTGGACGGATAGATATCCACACCAACTCCACCAGAATCCACAGTCATATAATAATCTGTGGTATCCGCCGGAGCCTCCACCTTCACCACAACCGACTTGTCCGCATACACCGGAACACTCATACTCAGCACCAGCATTCCTGCCAGAAGCACACCTTTGCACCTTCTCATTGCTCTTTCCTCCCTCCAAAAATCTCACTGCCATTCTATGCATAAAATCCCCTTATATTTCTCTTTTGCCTTGGCTCCGAAATATAAGAGGATCTTATCATTTGTCATATCCAGTATCTTTTTTATGCAAGCTCCCGCTCACACATATCCAGCGCAGAAGCGATCACCGCATCCATGTCATAATATTTATATTCGCCAAGACGGCCGCCGAAGATCACCTTCGGTTCCTTCTCTGCAAGCTCCTTATACTGTCCGTAAAGCGCTCCGTTCTTCTCATCATTGACCGGATAATACGGCTCATCTCCAGGCTTCCACTCGGAACTGTATTCCCGGCTGATCACCGTTTTCGGAAGATCATTCCCCTCCTCATCCTTTCCGAACTCAAACCATTTATGCTCGATGATACGGGTCCATGGAGTCTCCACATCCGTATAATTCACTGCTGCATTTCCCTGGAAATTAGGTTTATCCAGTGTTTCATTCTCAAAACGCACGGAACGATACTCCAGAGTTCCCAGCTTATAGTCAAAATACGCGTCGATGGCACCTGTGTAGATTACCTTCTCCGCCATTGCATCGTACTGCTCTTTTTTCTCCAGATAATCCTCATTCAGCCGTACCTCGATACCGTCCAGCAGATTGGCAACCATCTTCGTATAACCACCCACCGGGATTCCCTGGTACAACGCATTGAAATAGTTATTGTCAAAGGTCAGACGCACCGGAAGCCTCTTGATGATAAAAGCAGGAAGCTCCGTACATGGACGTCCCCACTGCTTCTCCGTATAGCCCTTGATCAGCTTCTCATAAATATCCGTACCTACAAGGCTGATAGCCTGTTCCTCCAAATTCGAAGGTTCCGTGATCTCTGCTGCCTGCCGCTGCTCCTCGATCTTTGCCGCAGCCTCCTCCGGAGTCACCACGCCCCACATCCTGTTAAAGGTATACATATTAAACGGAAGACTGTACAGCTCCCCATGATAATTGGCAACCGGACTGTTGGTAAAACGATTGAAGGTGGCAAACCGGGTGATATAATCCCAGACCTTCTTATTATTGGTATGGAAAATATGTGCACCGTATTTATGCACGTTGATTCCTTCCACCTTCTCTGTATATACATTTCCCGCAATATGCGGACGCTTGTCGATCACAAGCACTAACTTCCCGGCACGCTTCGCCTCCTGTGCAAAAACCGCACCGTAAAGACCGGCACCTACGATAAGATAATCGTACATTGATTTCATTCTCCCTGTTCTTTCATTGATACTGTTATTTTAACACCGAAAAAGGGTAGCTGGCAAGAAGCCACTGTAAAATCCCGGTAAATCTTATATAAGAATGTTGTCAAACAGATATCCGCAAGCTGCAAAAATGATAAAATATCAGATATCCGCTTCTCAAACACCAAAATGTATGATACCCTGTAACTGGATCAGATAATAAACTACTCTGATCACATAAACAGATCGAATGTGGTGAAACCTATGGGTACAAAGGATACCATCACCAAAGATTACATGGCTGACAACCGCGTTTTTGCGGATGTGTTCAACCATATGCTGTACAAAGGAAAAAACGTCATAGACCCTGACACGCTTCATCCACTGGATACCACAGCTCTCGCTGTCCCCTACGGATCCGGCACTTCAGAAGTTCCTGTCCAGAAATTCCGGGACGAATTCAAATCTCTTAATGTTATGCATGATGATTCAAGAATCTATCTTCTCCTGGGGATTGAAAATCAATCGGAAACACACTACGCAATGCCGGTCAAAAACATGGTCTATGATGCATTAGAATACGCAGGGCAGGTAGAAAATTCCGCCAGATCCCACAGAGAAGCAAAGCAATGGCCTTCCACATCCGGAGAATATCTCACCGGCTTCTACAAGGATGACCGGCTGATCCCGGTCATAACCACAGTCGTGTACTTCGGTTCCGACACCTGGAACGCTCCAAGAAGCCTCCACGAAATGCTCTCTGTCCAGGACCCCGAAATTCTTTCCATGGTCCCGGATTACCGGATCAATCTCTTCTCACCTGCCGAGATAAAGGATGAAGAACTTGACAAACTCCAGAGCAATCTCAAAGAAGTCATGCTCTTCATCAAATATTCCAAAGATAAACAGAAGCTTCAGGAGCTTACCTCACAGAGTCCCGGCTTCCGGTCACTCGAGCTCAAAGCAGCCCGGGGCATCGACTCCATAACCGGTATCAACTTACGTTTCACAGAAACAGAAGGGAGGGTTAATATGTGTCAGGCTGTTCAGGAAATGTGCGATGATGCGCGTGCCGAAGGCCATCAGGAACAAGCTATGCTGACAGCACAACGTATGCTTCAGGATCCAAGATTCTCCCCTGAAGACATCTCCAGATTTTCAGGACTTTCTCTTGAGGACGTGCTGAAATTACAGAAGAAATAGTTCGTATTGGAAATGCTCAGATCCTTTGTGGGGGATCTGAGCATTTTGCTATTTTACAATACCAATATTACTTTATATCACAGAACAGTTCTTCTTTATAAACACCACGCTCCAGCATACCACGAAAACTCTCTTTTACAACCGCAACATCCTCTTTATAGGTCATGCCATACCATGTATCATTAGTCCGCAGCACCTTAACAGACATCTTATCCTCTGCCAGAAGTTCACCGATAAAGATTGGAATCAGATACTCGGCTTTCTGAGGATTACCCGGTACTTCTTTCTCGAAGAACTCTTTGAAGCCCTCTTCCAGTACATCTAAAAATTCCGGAGTCAATCCCCACATATTCATGGAAACCAGAGAATTTACATCAACGGCCACTCCGTCTACCTCTGCTCCGGTTGCAGTCTTTACAATATTCTTGGTTTCTACAACCTCGGTCAAGTTTCCATTCTCGTCCATCTTGCAGATACCGCGAGTCACGCCACCGTTATCAGACAGTGTGTTCTTCAACACAAAGCCCGCCATACAAGACTTTCCGCCATTCACCAGATACTTATGGACAGCCTTGAAGCCTTCCTTGCCATAGTAATCATCTGCATTGATGACGATGAATGGGGTCTTTATTACGCTCTTCGCTGCAAGTACAGCCTGACCGGTTCCCCACGGCTTTGTCCGACCTTCCGGAAGTTCTCCCGGAATATCGTTGATATCCTGAAATGCGTAGTCCACAGTTACATTGTGGGACTTGCAGATTGAAGCAATGCGATCACCAATGACCTCTTTGAACTCCTTCTCGATATCCTTGCGGATAATAAATACTACATGATTGAAGCCCGCTTCGATTGCATCATGGATTGAGTAGTCCATGATGATATGGTTAGCATCATCGACCGGCTCCAACTGTTTTATTCCTGTTCCAAATCGGCTGCCGATTCCGGCTGCCATAATAAGTAATGTTGTGTTCATTTTATGTTCTCCTTACTGTGCCCGTGCTGCTTTAATCGGGCATACTCTAATGCACTGATAGCACCGCACACACTTGCTTTCATCTATCTGCGGATATTCAAAGCCTTCTTTTCCCTCTGCTGTCATGCGCTCAAACCTATACTGATTTTTTCAAAAGCGATTCTAATCATATTATAACTTTTGTGAACTCTGCAAAAAAGTTACACTAAATACAGAAATGGTGATATGGGCTTATTTTCATGCTTTCCGGCTATTTAGTGTGAATTTTATGAAAAATCCAAAATTTTAGCGAAACATATGTAATCAGTATCTTTTCTGATTTATTTTCATATCTTCTATCATATTTTGATACATACTTTCCAGATTGAATTTAGCTTTCCATCCAAGATTATGTAATTTTGTTGTATCAAGATTCATATAAAGTACTGGCGCATAGCCGAGCTTTTCAGGATTTGTTTCTTCTACCAGAACCTTTACCGAATTGTCACCAAATCTACCTGCTACCATTTTTGCCATTTCATATATGGAGCAATATGTTTCTTCATTTGCTGCATTATATGCCTGTCCTGGTATTCCATTATACAATACAGTTAGTATAGCGTTAACAGCATCTTCAGTATAAAGATAACTTCTTCTTGTTTCACCCTTAGTTTTAAGCACTATATTTCTTCTCTCTATAGCACATCTAGCAAATTCTGCAAATACCCGCCCATCATCATATTTTACTCCCGGTCCAAAGGTTTGAGTGAGTCTAACAACCTTGGCTGGAACACCAAATTCTGAAGAATAAGATGCACATAAGCTTTCGCACATCCTTTTACTTTCTGGATAGCACGATCTTACTTTCATTGTATCCAAATTTGTTCCATGTTTTTCATCTATCTTTAAATCATTTAGTGGTGATCCATATACTTCCATACTAGATAGATAAACAAAACCTTTTACATTATTTACTCTCGCAAATTCTAACATATTTTTTGTTCCGGTCAGAGCTGTAGTAATTGTTTCGATTGGTTCTTCAATAAATGCTCTGCTAGATGTTTGGCTTGCTCCGTGAATTATATAGTCCACATTGATATTCTTGGGCTCTATATCACATACATCACTAATAATATATTCTAAATTTTTATTTGATTTTCCAAATATGCTTTCAGCACGCTCTATACTTCTTGCTAAAGCAATTACATACTCATTTTCTCTCAACAAAAATTTAACTATCGCTTGTCCTATAAGCCCTGTTGCACCACTTACTAATACTCTTTTCATTATTTTCCTCTTTTCATTTATGGATAAATCCAGTTTCGCTAATTATTTTTTGAGCGTGGGAAGGAATCTCTACGCCAAATATTTGACTCTATGCTTTTTAAGTACTTTTGAAATTGTTAAAGAAAATCCAAAAGAAAGAAACAATCTCAAAGTAAAAAGCAATGCCACTCCCAAATTCGTTGATAAAGCAAATTCTCCCGTTATAGCCGTCAGGATAAAAATAACCACATAATTTACAGGATCCGAATATAGGTACAATCCAAAGGAATTTTCAAGTACCGTATTATATAGCTTACTTTTTGAAAAACAGGTATACTTTGCCAAAATAAAGGAGATAGCGTATGTAGTAAACATTCCACATACAGTTAAAAGAAGTCCTATGATATAATTCACTATCTTTACATCACAATGTTTCTTCATTATGAAAGATAGTAAAAAACATATCATCGCCGATAACCCACCTACTACAATATATTTATCTTTAATTCTATTTCTGTAGTTTTCAAACAAATATCCAGTATAAAACCATATAAAGTACATACAAACATCTTTTAATATTAATATTGTTATATTATCACATATAAAATTTAAAAAACTCCTTCAACTAGAACAATCGACGATAACATATTTGCCTTAATAATGACATAAAACAACAGAAACAAGATAAATAATGCTGGCAAAAACCAGAGATAAGTGTTTCCTTGCAATAATATTTGCCCAACAAAAAATCTTTTATGACACTCTCAGTTCCTCTCCAATAACCTGATATGTATTTGAGTGGAAAACTGTAAAATATAGAAACTAACAAAAAAGGAATTAACAATCTAGTAGTTTTATTTTTTATCAATTTTGTAAAACAAATTTTCCTTTTAGAAATAGTCACTCTAAACAATGCCCCGCTTAATGCCATGTATAATGGCATGTGAAATGAATAAATCATTTCTTTTATCTGTTCTAATATTATGAAAACTGTTGTCTTTTTTGAAAACAAACCAGAATAATCTATACCACCATAAGCTGTGACAATTCGATAGTACATGCAATGACTGATAAGAACCAAAATAGTCACTACGACACGTAACATATCATACTCGATTATTTTTTATTATTTAATTCAGTCATTTTTCTTTAGAATCCTCTCGAATATTTCATATAACGACACAACAATTTCTTTAGCCATTTTTTCTTTAAACAATAATAAAATGCATAAATACAATGTGCCAAAAATAGTCGCAGAAATTATAAGATTAAAAAAGCAATCCAATTTCAAATATAATACAAGTAGCGAGGCAATTGCACTTACAACTGTAGCAATAATTATTTTCCAATATTTTATTTTTATAATAATATCAAATAAGTATTTTCGTAATGCTGCACATTGCACAACCAAAACTACAAATTCAGCCACCAAAGTACCCATAGCCGCACCTGATGCCCCAAACCTAGGAATTAACACGACATTCAACAACAAGTCTGTTATAGCACCAGCCACTTCTGAATATAAAACTATTTTTCTTTTCCTAATGGAACTAATATTTGTAATCCCAATATGTTCGTCATGCCAATAAACAAAAGAGTAGGCATAATTATTTTCATTGGCAAAATAGCACCTAAGTACTCCGATCCTGACAAAAACATGATTGCATCTTGTGCGTAAATAATAAAATAAACACTTAACGGAAGTGCTATTACAACAACGAAATTGAGAGCTTTAGAACAAATGCGCTTAAAATCAGCCCACATTCCTTTTTCAACATAGTATGAGCATCTTGGAAGCAGTACCCCACCAAGCGAAGCCACAACTTGTACCAAAATTACTTTAATCTTTACTGCTGCGTTATAATAACCAACATCAATGTCTGATTTCATAAATCCAAGCATAACCGTGTCTAAATTCGTGTATATAATTGTAGCACACGACATTGCAAAGAATATAAGTACAGCTTTCAAATGTTTTCGTAAATCATAATGACCTTCAAATGAAAAATCAATGTATCTACGTGCATGAATTATATTCAGTATGTTAGAAGCTGACGCTGCAAATATACTAATTGCGCCATAAATGACATAATCCTCTTTTTTATGTACAAAAACAAACATAGCAATTAAGGCTATAAACTTGAAGATTACAGAACGAATAGTAATATAACTATATTTTTCTAAACCTTTATATAGCCATTCCATTCCAACTACATTGAGCAATATTGTAGAACTAATTATAATATAGAGAATTCTATCTTCAAATAGTCTTGGAACCGTAATCAAAGCAATCGCAAGAAAAACGTACGCAAAAAAACTCATAATTAAATTAATGATCAAAAGTTCTTGCACCGTTTTACTTAATTTTCCCTTATCATCTCTTACTTGCGCACAGGCTCGAATGCCGTATGTAGGAATTCCCAATTGGGCAAACATACTAAAGTAAGATATCAAGGATGTAGCAAATGTCACACGCCCTGTTCCAGAAGGCATAAGAATTCGAGACACATATGGAAATGTGATTATAGGAAAAATAATAGATGACATTGTCAAAGCAGCGTTCATAACAAAATTTAGTTTTATTGATTTCCGCCTATTCTCCATTCAATGCTCCTTCCTCAATTAATCAATACCATATATTTGCGCATCTTCTTTTGCTTGCAAAATAGCTCTCATCATATAAAAATCATCCGGTGTTGTTATTTTAATGTTTTCATACGGTCCGTCAGTCATATGTAAAGCATATCCATAATGCTGCATCATTGTGCAGCAATCAATAAATGTATTAATTCCTTCACTCAACGCTTTTTCATGAGCATATAAAATATCTGACAACACAAAGCATTGCGGAGCTTTTGCAACTCTTGAATGCGCTCTATCTGGAACAAATTTTATATTTCCAACATCATCCACTTCCACTATAGTTTCCTTAACAATACCACTAGTAATCGAAGTGCGATACTTCCTAACATCCTCAATATTTCTATAAAGCAATTTTTCATTAATCAATGGCCTCACGCCATCATGAATTAGCACGATATCTTCAGCGGCGTTATCAGAAATTT
The DNA here is from genome assembly GCF_000209835.1 of Ruminococcus sp. SR1/5. Lineage (NCBI taxonomy): Bacteria > Bacillati > Bacillota > Clostridia > Eubacteriales > Oscillospiraceae > Ruminococcus > Ruminococcus sp. SR1/5. Next base: position 3,349,420 of record NC_021014.1, read on the forward strand.
CTTCAGCGGCGCATAATCCATTATAAATTGATAATTGACCAGTTTTCCCTCCTGGAACAATTTTTTTATTTTATCAAGTCTATATTTATAAACCAGAGATTTGAAATACTCAATCCAATCCTCAACACAAACAACTACAATGGAGTCAATCAAATCGCAATTTTGAAAATATTCAATTGTGTGCACTATAATCGGCTTATTATATATTTCTAGAAACTGTTTTGGCCTCTCTTTACTATGCATTCGACTCCCAACACCACCTGCAAAAATAACTCCAATATTCAATTCACTCATCTCACTTTCTATTAGTCTTAATTTTAAAGTGTACTTTCGTAACAAACCACATCATAAATAACCAAATAAGAATATATTTATAAAATGAAAAATTGAGAATGGACGAAAAAATTCTCTCACCAAAAAACGAGAAAGTTAACAAAAATAAAATATAACTATTCAATATAATTTTTCCATTTATTATCTTCCCTTTTTTTCAACTAGTACATTTTCATACAAGCATTGACTAAAAACAGCCATCGTCATTATCATTATCATTGCTCCTATATAACCAAAGTCATAAACAAGTGGCGCATACAAGGTATAGACATTACCCAGACTTATACCATTAACTCGCCTAAATGCTAAAATAGAATCAATATTCCATCCCATACCATACTTTGCATCTATCCAGGTTAGCAAAACACTAAATGTTTGCTCTCCAAACACAACAGGCTTAGAATATTCTTCATTCAAAAAAGAATCTAGATTCTTAATTTCTGCACCTAAATATTTGGCTATCTCATCTGTGGCAGAAGTTGTTGAGGCAATTACGCTATTTCTGCCTAATAAATCACCTGCACTCTTAAAAAATACTAATACAAAAAGCAGACCGACCATCAGTACTATTATTTGTTTAAATTTTATATTTGATTTCCAATTGTTGTTTTTTCGCTTGATAAAAAACCAAATTACTACTAAAGCAAATATCAACTGCAAGGCTTCGCCTCTAGCGCCCAGTATCACGCTGTTTGCAATTCCAAGTCCAAAACTAATTATTAATAAAATCTCATTTTTAGCCTTTATCTTTAGAATCCGATTATTCACGAATACATAAATCCAAATATAGCAAGCCGCAATAGAAAAAATTCTTAAATTAATTGCCAATCCAGAAATACCAACACTATATTCAGAAAAAAGAGAATAACTTCTGAAATAATACATTAGTAAGCTAAGATTACCGCTTATTCCATATTTAGCTAAAGATGCACGCATAGAGCCAACAACTACATACAACGAAATACATTGTACTATAATTGTCAATACAATCTTCCAGCTTTCTACATTTATTGCAGTACATCGATTGTCCTTTTTTTTCGATGTTTTTAATAGCCACTTTCCATATGAGAAATGAACAATGGTACAAATTAAAACAAACAAAAATGCACCGCATAGTATAGTTACAAATGTATTAAAATGCAGCTCTAAACTCCATTTATCTGCATATACTGCTCCGCACAGCAATGCTATGCAAAAAGGAGCTGTGTACAAAAAGGCAGGTGACATTAAATCTTTGCCCATAGCCTTATATGCTACAAATAACACTAATAAAAGAGTAAAAATTAATATATATATTTGCAAACTATTTCTCCTTAATAACAAAACCCGGTTTATATACAGGATGCTTTCCTAATTTGTTTTTTAGTGCATCCATTTGAGCTGTTTTAAATAATTTCTTTTCTTCTGACGTATTTTTAGACAATATACTAATATCTAAGATATACCTCTTAAAGAATCTATTAATAAAGTATCTTAACGGAAAGTATTCTTTTAAAATGTATAACTGATTTCTTCGGTTATAATAATTGTGCCATCCAATTTTTCTTGTTTCTACGCCAGGCGTGTCATGAACAAATACACTTGCTGGAACACACACCAACTTACCAATTTTTCCAAGTCTAAGACTGTGTTCATTATCATCTCCATAGATAAATAAATCTCTAAGAGTTGTACCGACATTCTTTAATGCTGAAACCTTGATCATGGTCCCAACATAAGAGAATAAATCTATTTCAAAACCGTCTGTATTATAATATTTTTTGTCTACACCTACGAATCTAATTCTAAAGAAATCTTTTTCAATTCTACTTCTGTGAGATTCATGAATTTGCCCATGATTTACAACTGCACTAGACAGTGCTACAATCTCATTTTGCTTTTCAACTTCTTGCTTTTGATAATATGCAATCATTTTCTCAATTGCATCATCATTAGGAAATGCGTCATCATCTGAAACTAGTATCCAATCCGTTTTTAATTGCATTGAATTTACTAAATTCAGTGCATGTTCCATACCAGCTCCAAAGCCACCTGCACCTCCAGTATTTTCACTTAAATATACAACTTCTTTATCGAAATTTGTTTTACTATCAAGCCACTTTTTCAAAAAATCTATTGTTCCATCTGTACTACAATTATCTACAATTATTATTTTTTCTATCTTATAAGTTTGCTTCTCATAACATGACAAAGCAATTTTCAACTTTTCTAATCGGTTAAATGTAACGAGTACAACCGTTACTCTTTGTCCTAAATTCATAATAAATTTTCTCCTTCTTTCTTGCTTAAAATATATTTATAAACAGTTTCACTATCGGATGCAGATGGAAGATTTTTATATGTTAATTTATGCACATTACTCATTTGTAATATATGTCTTAGTTTCTCTTTATTCACTTTATTATTGAGTTCAAATGATAGGAGATGCGGGTATGTATTTGAAAAGTAAAGCATATTTTCAAAATTTTCTCTAAAACAGTCCTTTTCACACATAGCCGCTATCATAATATGAAAAATAAAATAATCGTCCATATGCTTATTGTTTAGCCAATAATTAATCATCGATTCCTTTAGTGAACACATGAAATAATTATCCGGATTTTTAGCATACATAAACCAATTCGACACCTTTGTTACTGTCATATCCAAAAAAGATGCTTGATAGAAAAAATATCACTTTGCAATATTTTTTCATCAATTTTACCTGTTAAAAAGACAGTAGCATCAATCCATAGCCCACCATAATCAGCTAAAAGAGCAATCCTGCATAAGTCTGAAAAATTTGCATTAGTGATTTTTTTCTGTTTCCACATATTAACGATTTTGTCCGGCAGTTTTACATATTCAAACAAGTTATTTTCATTCAATTCGATAACTTCAAAATTCATTTTTGCTGAATAGCACTTAACTGTACTCAAACATCTTTGAACTATTAAAGGAGCATTCTCAGATCCTTGAAACCATAACCACCATATTTTTTAATAGTGTCATTATCCTTCAATTCTTTATATTCTGGATAAACAATATAATTAGCTATTCTTTTTTTACTTTTAATTGCCAATTCATTCGTCTAAGTAAATTATTATTGGCTACGCACAATATTGGACTTTTTTCATTAATAAATCTAAAAAAACATTTTTTATACCGTATAATTTTAGCCATGTCCGCACCTTTTCAATATTCATTTGAACCTCCATTCCATCGATAGCATAAAGAGTAATAAAAACACTCTATTACACAAATATCTGTTGATCTTAATATTCAACAATTCCCATTTTCAAAATCATGCCATCAACAATGCTATACCTTTTATTTTTTACAAAATAAAAGTAAAACCTCATATGCCTAAATCATTTTTAATTCTCTTCTTAATCCTTATTTTTTCTATTCTTAATAAATAAATTAGTCAGAAAATTTGTTGCAGGTTTTTCAAAAAACAATTTAAAACGAATCCTACAATTACGGCAATAAATATGCAAATACCACTCAACAGAACGTTTTCCACAGTTACTTCATTTAGTGAAAATAATAATCTACTAAACCCCTTTACCACAAACTCATGAGATAAATACAACGAATAACTGAATGTCGCTACTCTCATAATCATTTTAGAATTGTATATCGCACTATCGTTTACCAAATAGCAGACAAAAACTAATACTGGCAAAAGTAATGAAATAGCATCTAATCCGAACTGTATAGAATAATTGTATGCAACCCCCGCTGACCAAAAAAGCAGACTACATAAAATCCATTTCCATTTGGATTTCGCAACTACTTTTTTTCATTATTACTCGACAACCATACTAGATAAATCAAAATACCAATTGTGAATGTTAAACACGAAAACCTATACTGGCTATAAATTGGGTTGCTTTTTAAAAAAATTTCTCCCAACAAGAAAATTAGGAATAAAATTATTGCGACAATTTCATTTCTATACTTATGGCTCACCTTCATAACAATCCAATATAACAAATAAAGCCAAACCTCAGGCAATAATGCCCACGCAACATCTAAAATTGGTCTTACGATTCCATTAGGATTCACATAAGGTATAAACAATAAGGATTTGGCCAAGTAGATCGGATTTGCCGTTGTGGTATTAAACAATGAAGGTTTTATCGACACAAGAATATATGTAAGAACAGTCATTAAATAATATACTGGAATTATTCTTATAGATCGCTTGGTCAAAAACAACTTATTACCATTTTGTGTCGAATACGCTACTAAAAAGCCACTTAAAAGGAAAAATTGCTACTCCATATCCGCCAAATGAAGGTCCTATCATCTTTTTAAAAAGTGGAATGTGACTCATTACAATTAGAAGAGCTGCCATTCCTCTTAGCTCTTGCAGATTTTCAAAAAAGTGCTTCTCTCTATACATTTTTAAAAGTTTCTCCTGTACTACATTATATTTTAAGGAAGCAAGCACCTTAACTAATATGTATATGTGTTATAGTTAACAGCAAAAGTCAGTTCCATATAAAGATTTCATACAATAATCCATTCAAAACAGCTCATCAGAATACAAAGATTAAGGAAAGCATCTGCAGACATGCTGTCGCACAGCAAAGATAACTGGTGTAGAGTTTCATTTTCTGATAAGCTGGATTACTTGCGTTATTTTCTTGAATTCCTATATTATTTGCTTACACTCAATCACAAAAACACACGATTAATTTTGTCAATCTTCCTACACATTTTTTCTTAAACTATAAGACTTTTTAATTAATGGTTACTTTTTTAATTCACACAATTGCGCAATTAATTTTACAGCTTCAATAGTTGCCTTTCCGTTTTCAAAGGATCCCAATGTATTTTGGTGACAAATCATCTTTTTACGAAATTCGTTTTCATTAAAATTTTCGATTTCCTGTTTGAGTTCTCTATTTGAACAACACACAGGGAATCCCCATGTATGAATGTCCATATCAAAGCTCCGTTGCTTTATATATCGCTGAAGATCCGGAACATATAAAAAACAAGGTCTGCCGGTCAGAGAATAATCCCACATTGAAGACGAATAATCTGTAATTAATGCATCACTAGTATAAAGCAATTCTTGCATATCAGGATATTGGGTCAAGTCAATCACATTTGATAACTTCTCTTTTCCATAAATGTGTGCTCGAAATAATATTTCACATTTTTTATCAAAACGTTTTTCAAATGCCGCTTTTATCTGCTCATAATCGATTAATTCAAACTGATCAAGTCCTTCACGCCATGTCGGTGCATAAAGAACTGCAAAACAATCTTCTGAAATTCCAATTTTTTTACGAATGGATTTTTTTTGTCTAGCACAGTCTGCTTTACTAAGCAATCATTTCTAGGCATACCAATTTCCAAAATTTTTCCCGTATAGCCTAATTGCTTTCGGCATACTTCTTGTTCCCAATACAAACTACTTACAATAAAATAGTCAATTTCTTTAAGATGCATATCGCGTCTTTTTTCATAAGCACTGTTGCGTAATTTTTCTTCATTTCCTATTTTTTATAGCATCCACCACCATGCCATGTCTGAATTTCAATCTGTGCTTTTCTTTTTGGAATCTCAATAGCTTGCAAAAAATTACATACATAGACTTTGGATGTAATTCGATATAGAAAATGCTGAAAACTTCTATACTTACATGCAACAACATTTTCCGGTGTTTTCACTCCGTCTTTAACTGCCCACACAACTTCTACAGAATTGCCATACTCTTTTTTAAGTACTCTGAAATGTACTTAGGATTACAACTATATCCATCACCTGAGAAAGATTCAAATATAACACGATTCTTTTTTACTGGAAAAACAAAAAAACTTTTCGGATATTTCTTAACGCAATAATGTATACAAGTTTGACTTGTTCTAAAAATGATTTCATATTTTCCTTTCTCTTATCCTCGTTGATGCTTTATATAGAGTTTCCAAGCATATTTATAAATGGGAAACCCTAATTTTAAGCAAAAGTAAGCAACTTTATCCCTCTTAGGCGTTCTCGGATTTTTAATTATCTTTGAACTGTTTTTTTCAAAAATCTAATAATTTCAATCCTTTTTCGAATATATTCAGGAGCTTTGACATCAAGCATTTGATTTAATGTGCTAAAGTAAGCATATCCTCTTCTACGAAGCGTTGCATTTTCTAGATCTGGATATTTTACATTAACATAATCTGCCATTTGGTTTGTCATCTCAATAAGATCTAATTTACTTAAATTAAATTCTGATGTTACAATACTATTATTACGAATCACATAATAGTATTTCGGAACAAAAGAGCATATAATCTCATCACATTGATCAAACAGTAAATATGAAGTTCCTATATCTTCAAAAATTTTACCCTTTGGATATCGAACCTTATCAAAAAGATCTCTATGCATTAATTTAGCATAAGCTGCCGTATCAACCTCTTCATGATAACACATCATTTCAATACACTGTTTACCGGAAAGAATCACTTCCTTACCATTGCCTTTATTTTCAATATGTCCATTACTTGTGTAAACCACATGCAATGAGCAAAGAGACATTCTATATCCTTTTTTATTAAATTATATAAAAATTCAACATAATCTAAATCAAGATAGTCATCTGAATCGATAAATGTTAAATACTCACCTGTTGAATGCTCTATACCGTAGTTTCTAGCATCCGATAATCCTCCATTCTCTTTGTGAAAAACTTTGATTCTGCCATCTCTCTTTGCATATTCTTCGCAAATAATGCCTGAACGATCTTTTGTCCCATCATCCACTAAAATAATTTCTAAATTTCGATAAGTCTGGTTGATAATCGTATCCAAACATTTAGCTACATATTTTTCTACTCCATAAACAGGAACAATCACCGATATTAATGGTTCACTGTATCTTATTTCCATAGTATTTTCCTTAATTCTTATATTTATTTGCTCCTTATGCAAACGTATTTCTTCTTATTAGTTAAAGCCATACAGCTAAGATTTAGTAATTTATCTAATTTGATATGACTTTAAAAGCTCCCATTGTATTTCACTTTAAAAAATTTAGCTTTTAAAAAGCAATCAGCTTTTTATTCCAATTAATTTTTCCATATACACATACGGAATCTCCATAATTTCATTTTGCTTAAGTTCACCAATCTGAAGTTTTTGATCAATCCAGACATTAAAAATAATTTCACTCACCCTGCCATAAAAGCGTCCTTGAAAAGTGCTTAATTCAGAAACACCTATCCGCTTTTCCAATGCGAATAGAATATCAAAAAGCCATGAACAATAATCTTCTAACAGCTCTTTACGCATTATCATCATATTAAACATAAAACCATATGTATGCTTTATAACTCGATCAAAAGCCTCAAGATACTCTGGATATTTTTCCTCAATAATAATCCGGGTCTCATCCAAATGACTGGCATAGTGGGTATGAGCGTAATGACTATAAAGAGATTCAATATAATATTTTTGTTTTTTGGGAACAAATACCTTTACTTTATCTAGGTATGGTTTTAACTCTTCATATGTTAGAATATTCTCAAATCCTTTTTTATGATTCATCGAAAAGTGCCTTCTATAATGAACTAAACCAACAAAATCCGCATCTAGATTTTTCCATGCCCAATAAAGACCAGTTAGTTCACAAAAAGAAGCATTTTTTTTCGAGATGTTATTACCAGTATTATCCTTGATATATCCGAGATTCAGTTTATTTCCATTTGAATCTTTTTTCCTTCTGCTCCAACATGTATAGGCACATACATTGAATCAGTCGGCATTATATATTTCTTGTGAGTTGCAACAACAATCTTCACTGTGCTATTACTCATTTGTTCTCCTCCAACTCATTTGCAACTCGTTCAAGCGCCGAAGCGATAACTGCATCCATGTCATAGTACTTATACTCGCCAAGACGGCCACCAAAGATCACATGTTCTTCTGCACCTGCCAGCTTTTTATATTCAGAATAAAGCAAGCCATTCTTAGCATCATTAACCGGATAATACGGCTCATCTCCCGGCTTCCACTCACTGCTATACTCGCGGCTGATGATAGTCTTCGGCAAATCATTACCGTCCTCGTCCTTACCGAACTCAAACCATTTATGCTCAATGATGCGAGTCCACGGAGTTTCACGGTCGGTATAGTTCACCGCGGCGTTACCCTGGAAGTTTGGTTTGTCCAAAGTCTCCGTTTCAAATCGGACAGAACGATATTCCAGCGTACCCAGCTTATAGTCAAAGTAAGCATCAATCGGTCCAGTGTATACAACTTTATCAGCCAACGCATCCAGCGCAGCCTTATTTTCCAGATAATCTGTGTTCAAACGAACCTCAATACCATCCAGCAAATTAGCAATCATCTTGGTATAACCCCCAACAGGAATCCCCTGATAAAGTGCATTAAAGTAATTGTTATCAAAGGTCAGGCGAACAGGAAGTCTTTTAATAATAAAGGGCGGCAGATCCTTACAATCGCGCCCCCACTGCTTCTCAGTGTAGCCCTTGATCAGCTTCCCATAGATATCACGGCCGACAAGAGAAATGGCCTGTTCCTCAAGGTTCTGTGGCTCATGGGTGATTTCCTTACGCTGTTCTTCGATCTTGGCGGTAGCTTCCTCTGGTGTCACAACCCCCCACATCTTATTGAACGTATACATATTGAACGGCAGCGAATACAACTCCCCCTTGTAATTGGCTACAGGTGAGTTCGTAAAGCGATTGAACTCAGCAAACTGTGTAATGTAGTTCCAGACCTTTTTATTGTTAGTATGGAAAATGTGAGCACCATATTTATGGACGTTGATGCCTTCAACATTCTCTGTATAAATATTACCTGCGATGTTCGGGCGCTTATCTACTATCAAAACAGACTTACCATGTGCTTTGGCTTCATGTGCAAAAATTGCCCCGTAAAGGCCAGAACCTACTACTAAATAATCAAATTTTTCCATAATGTACTCCTCCACCCTTACTGGGTTCATTCCTCATTCTTTTTATCTATCTACACATCCATATGGATGGCATTTCTCTCTAATTTCCACTGTGTGATAGCCACACTCGGCTAAGTGTTTTCTTATGCTGTCGTATCCAATTACCCCAGCAATCATGTTTTCTACTCCATAAAACATCCGTTGAGTACACTCGTCTCTATTCCTCTATAACTGAAGTGTTACTTTATACAGTCGAACCCCGTATACCCTGCAATGACGTTTTTTCTAAGTGTTGGATTGTTGAATCAAAACCTGTCGGTGCATGAGTTTTGTTAAAACTGTATATATCACACAGTCTGATTTCTACAGCTCGTTGTTCACTATGAACAAATCATTCACTCTCCCCGGATAAAACATGTATTTATCATCACCATCCAGGCTCTACTCAACAGCTGTTTTATGAAGTAGAAATCATCTGTTTTTCCGTAATTTTCATGACTCAACAAACCGTTATGATGTAGGTGTCATTAGCGGGTCAGATAGTGTACTCAACAGCAGTTTCAGACGTTAATGATAAACTCATGGATTTTTGTTGTTTTATCCTGTTTTCCGCCATTTCCTCATAACTTCCAAAAAAGTTGTGCCAATTTTGTGTCGCAGCGGGCAAAAGTTCAGCGTTTTGTATGAGTTATTGGCATTTTCAGTTCATACAGCTGTGAAATATAACCAATTTCAGTACCCCATATAGTGTGCAAAACGGGTTCTTTTCGACGATGCTACGTCAATACGGTTTGTTGAGTAGACATTTGTAGGAGCAACAATTACTACAAAGTCAGCATCAGCGTATGCGGTCTTAGCATCCAGAGTTACAGTCAAGTTCAGTTCCTTCTCTGCAAGATACTTTTCAATATAATCATCCTGAATCGGAGACTTCCGGTTGTGGATCATCTCGACTTTCTCCGGAATGATATCCACAGCGGTCACATGATGATGCTGGGAAAGCAATGTGGCAATCGACAAACCAACATAACCAGTGCCCGCAACGGCGATTTTGTAATTCTTCATGTCATTTACTCCTCCGTCCCTCATCGGGCATATCCTCTAATTTTTGCACCTATGTACACATCCTGTATTTCAGGATGGTATTTCATTTTCATAATCTCCTGTGTCATATCTCACAGTTCTATTAAAATAACTTCGAATACACTCCCCAACTCAAAAGCCGGCACATTCTTCGCCGTGCCCGCACCTTCTTCAGGCGCACACACGACAGGCGGTATTCAACCCTACGGTGTTTATCACTGATATACACCGTGTTTTGCTTTCGCTTTCTTTTTGTCAGCACGGCAAAGCCGATGCACTGACCTTATGACATCTGTTTTCTGACATACCATAAGGTCAATCCACCTGCTCGCTTTTCATACTGATATTCTGTTCTGTTTCTTTTGTTCTTCCCTTCATGCCCCACGTCCAAACTGTGTCAGGCACTTTTTCCCGAGATTTCTCACAGCATTCAGATATCGGTTCGTCTGATGTCCATTGGCGCAGCAGCATAGTTCTGTTCTGGTGTCAGTCCGAATGATTTCTGCGCCGCATCTGGCACAGATTGTGCTGATGCCGGTGGCGTGGACTTCGATAACGATGATTCCGTTTTTCCAGGCTTTGTAGTCCAGGTACTGGCGGATCCTGGTGCTTAAGTGGAGCGGGCCCCAGTTTCCTGAGCCTTTCATGACGTTTCTGGAATATTCCTGGTTATAACGTGGAAGTACGATCACAGAAACGTCCTGCTCTACGGCAAAACGTAAGATCTGGCTTGTGACCTGGTGTCCATAGTGTTCAGAAAGATGTTTCAGATGCATCCAGTATTTCTGATCAACTCTGCCTGTCTGTCTGCCTCCGGTTGCTTCCTGGGACTTCTGGATCTTTTCCAGAAGCTTTCTGCAATGGTGGCTGTATTCCTTTCCGCCTTTCCAGAACTTCACTGCAATCTCCTGACCGGTTCCGTCCAGAACAACGCCTACCGCAAAGGCATCACTGTTTGTAAACTGAATACAGAGTATCCTGCATCCTGCCTGCATCCTCTGACGTACGGTTGCTGTATTTTCATTGTTCTGACGTACTGGAACATGCAGCATGTCATATTTGTATTCAAAAACTACGGATGGGGACATGAGTCTGGCGTTTTCCGGAAAGTCTCTGCCTGACAGCCGGCAATGCATCCAGGTCCATGTGTCTCCTGTCCAGACACGCAACGTGATCTTTTTAGCGGAAAAATCCTGATACATTCCTTTGTAATAAGTAACTGCTGCATTTAGTTTCTCTGCTCTGCCAATCTTCTCATCCTGGACAAAATGGCTGATATAGCTTTTGGCTGAAGCAATTCCTTCATTGGCTGCTGCTCTTCGAAAATACAGTGGAACCTTTTGCCAGGGGAGGGGATCTGATGGTATGCGTCCGCCTCGTCCCGGAATGCTCATGATCTCCAGCTCGCGTAAAGTCTGCTGGCTTCCCATTTCCCAGAGATCCGTATGATCCAGAAGCAGGTTGTAATAAAATTCAGCGATCCGGTTATAAAATTCCTGTGTGGTCCGCAGCCATTCCGGATGTCTGCACCAGAGATGCAGTCGCCAGGTTGTGATGCTGTAGCCGCTTTTTCCGGTGTTTTCTTTTTTGCCGGTTTCCGGTTCTTTCATTTTGGTTCTCCGTTTTTTGCAAAGAAAAATCATTATAATATAACTTATCTAAATTATTATTTTTGTCACTTATCATTTCCATAAGCGACAGGTGATTTTCTCTCAAATTGCATAGTTTTTGAATCTTAATCAATGATAGCATTGCACACTGTCACTGTCAAGATACGAAAAATGCACCACTTTCGACCAAAAATGCAGGTTTTTTCGGTTGATTTTTTTTATATACGACAAATTTTCCTTTTTTCGCTTATTAGTGGTCACAAAAATGGTCAGACTTTTGCTATAATAGTGCGAAAAGGAGACTACGATTATGCCTAGAAAAGGGGAAAATATCAGAAAAGAAAAGATGGCCGATGGGAAGCACGCTATGAAAAATGTCGTGACCAGAATGGACGTATCCAGTACGGATATCTGTATGGTCGTACATACGAGGCTGTAAAAAAGAAAAAGCTGGCTGTTTTATGTCAGAATAATCTTCAAAACTCTCCGGGAAAGTGTTATGTATTTCGAAACCTCAGTGAAGAATGGATGTTATCCATGCGTTATGCTGTAAAGCTCAGCACCTATGCCTGCTACGAAACACTTCTTGATACACATATCCTTCCGGAATTTGGTGATACGCCGCTGAGATACATCTCTTCTGCTTCTGTATATACCTTCTCTGAAAAGCTGAAACAGCAGGGGCTTTCGCCACGTACCATCAAAAATCTTCTGATCCTGTTCCACAGTATTTTACGCTATGGTGAAAAACAGGGGTATTTGAATCTTTCACAGCTTGAATTTCGGTATCCCAAAATAAATACCAGTCCTTTTCAGCTTATTTCTCATGAACATCTCACAAAGCTGATCACAGTTCTCTCTGCTGAGGACTCAGAATTTCCCATCGGCATCCTGCTATGTATTTATACAGGGATCCGCGTTGGCGAGCTCAGCGGTATCCGGTGGGAAGATATTGATTTTGATAAAAAACTGCTTCATATAAGGCGAACGATCTCACGGATAAAAAATCTTGATTATTCTGGTGAATCTGATGACGAACCCAAAACCGTTTTAATGATAGGTCCTCCTAAATCAGTCTCATCCATCAGGGATATTCCAATCCCTGATTTTTTATTGAAAAAATGAAGCGGATTGCTGCTGAACCTGATTCATACCTGCTGACGGGTACGAATCGTAAATGTATGGAGCCCAGAAATATACAGCGTAAATTCCAGAAGCTCCTTCAGCAATGTGAAATCCCCAGTATCAACATTCATTCTCTCCGGCATGCTTTTGCCACCCGTTGTACGGAAATGGGATTTGACAGCAAGACACTTTCTGAAATTCTGGGACATTCGTCCGTCAAGATCACCATGGATATTTATGTGCACAGCAGCATAAAACAAAAGCAGAAGTGCATGGAAAAGCTGAACTATTAGCAGTCAGAATTATGGTCAAAGCAGGCCGGAAGTCCTCATTTATACGGGTTTCCGGCCTGTTTGTCGCTTATGGAAATGATAAGCGACTTTTTACCCTCAAAAAAGCAACACGGCAGACACCCCTTCGGGGCTGTCTGCCGTGTTTTATATCGCTTTTATGTTTTTATGTAATTAAGCTTTCTGTTCCTTAAGCCTCATATCCATTAGGGTTCTGGCTCTGCCATCTCCAGGAGTCTGCACACATCTCGCGGATTCCGTTCTCTGCCTTCCAGCCAAGCTCTTTCTCAGCTTTGGTTGCATCGGAGTAGCAGGTTGCGATGTCGCCTGGGCGGCGTGGTTTGATCACATATGGGATCTTAACGCCGGTAGCTGCCTCAAAGTTCTTAACAATATCAAGAACACTGTAGCCTTTTCCGGTTCCAAGGTTGTAGATGCTTAATCCGGAATTGTCTTCCAGCTTCTTAAGGGCTTTTACATGGCCCTTGGCAAGGTCTACTACGTGGATGTAGTCACGGACACCTGTTCCATCCGGTGTATCGTAATCGTTTCCGAATACGCCAAGCTCTTTCAGCTTGCCTACTGCTACCTGTGTGATATATGGCATCAGGTTGTTCGGGATACCATTTGGATTCTCACCGATGGTTCCGCTCTTATGAGCACCGATCGGGTTGAAGTAACGAAGAAGAACTACGTTCCACTCCGGGTCTGCCTTCTGGATGTCTGTAAGGATCTGCTCCAGCATGGATTTGGTCCAGCCATATGGGTTGGTACACTGTCCCTTCGGGCACTCCTCGGTGATCGGGATCATTGCCGGATCTCCGTATACGGTTGCTGAGGAAGAGAAAATAATATTTTTAACATTATGTTTTCTCATCACGTCTACAAGAGTAAGGGTTCCTGCGATATTGTTCTCATAATACTCCCACGGCTTGGCAACAGATTCACCAACTGCTTTCAGTCCTGCAAAATGAATACAGGAGTCGATCTCTTCTTTGTCAAAAACTTCATTTAATGCTTCGCGGTCCAGGATATCTGCTTTATAGAATTTCACCGGTTTGCCTGTGATCTTGGATACTCTGTCCAGAGCCTTCTCACTGGAATTGCATAAATTGTCAACTACTACAACATCATATCCTGCGCTCTGCAGCTCTACAACGGTATGACTTCCAATGTATCCTGCTCCACCTGTTACTAAAATTGCCATAGTTTTTCTCCTCCTCTATTGGATCTAACTGTTCCTGTTTATTTTAGCACTGTTCCTTTGTTTCCACAATAGCAGAAAACCAGGTTTACTACTTAATCCCAGAGTCCCTGCGGATAAAGTCCCTGATCCTTCAGATTCTGGATCGCGGCTACCACTACCGGTTTGTCCTCTTTATAGGTCACTCCGTACCATTTATCCTGTGTGGTAAGGACCCTGACTGCTGCCTTTTTTCCTGAAGGAGCTCGTCAACTACAAACGGAAGGAAATATTCGCATTTCAGAGGATTTTCCGGAATGCTCTTTTCAAGGAATACCGGGAAGCGTTTTACCAGCTCTTTCATAAATCCACCGGTGAAGCCCCACATATTCATGGATACCGGAGTCTCTCCCGGGAGACTTGTCCAGGTTTTTCCATCGTCCTCTGTGTAGGCTGCTCCGCCGTCACGTTTCTCAATGTGTGTTCGCTCATTGATATCTGCAAGATATCCATTTTCATCTGTCTCACAGACACCTCTGGAAACGTAGCCATTGTCTGTCAGGGTATTCTCAAGACGGTAGCCTACCATCATATACTGGGCAGGTACAGTGTCCTCCTGGGCCTGGATCAGGAAATCATACGCCATCTTAAAGGCATGGGTTCCATAATAATCATCTGCATTGATCACCACAAATGGTCCGTCGATCTCTCCGGCACAGCTTAATACCGCATGTCCGGTTCCCCATGGCTTCACACGGCCTTCCGGAACCTGGAAGCCTTCCGGGATGTTGTTAAGATCCTGATGCACATAAACGATCTCCACCTTGTCACTTAAGCGGTCGCCAATGGCATCGCGGAAATCCTGTTCATTCTCTTTTTTATGATGAATATCACTTTCTTAAAGCCTGCACGTACGGCATCATAAATGGAAAAATCCATGATGATATGACCTTCCTGATCTACAGGATCGATCTGTTTCAGTCCGCCGTAGCGGCTTCCCATTCCTGCTGCCATTACTACCAGAACCGGCTCTTTCATAATTTTGTTCCTCCTGATTTTTAGAAATACAGGGATTTTTTCCCATACATAGTTTAAGCCGGTCAGATTCTCATCCGACCGGCCTTTGAACCTTTTTTTATTATACTACACTTCACCGTGAAATCCTACTGATTATTTTCAGTTTATTTTCGGTCAGAAGTATTCTCCGGGAAAACGATCTCCATCCTGGTTCCAACTCCCTGTTCACTTTCCACGTTGATCTGTGCATGATGAAGCGTTGCTCCATGCTTCACAATGGAAAGCCCCAGACCGGTTCCGCCGGTCTGTCTGGAATGGCTTTTGTCTACCCGGTAAAAGCGCTCAAAGATCCTTCCCTGTTCACTTTTCGGGATTCCGATCCCGTCATCTGCCACACAGTAGAACGGATGCCCTTTCCGGTTGCCTACCATGATCCGCACATGACCATTCTGTTCTGTATAGCGAACTGCATTGTCTGCAATATTAAAAAGCATCTCATAGAGTACATGGCGGACACCCTTGATCTTCTCTGCACTTCCGGCAAGCTCAAGGAAAATATTTTTCTTTCCGGCAGGATGTCTGAGATTATTTCTTACGTCTTCCGCAAGCTCATAAAGATCCACCTCTTCAAAGGGAACCTCACTGTTGCTTTCATCTAGTCTGGAAAGCTGGATGATATCCGCTACCAGATTGGAAAGTCTTATTGATTCATGGTAGATCCTTCCGGAAAATTCCCGTATATGATCTGCCGGAACCATGCCGTTCATCATAAGCTCCGCATAACCGGAAATGGACATCAGCGGGGTCTTCAGCTCATGGGAAACATTTGCAGAAAATTCCTTCCGGATCTCCTCTGCCTCCTTCAGTTCTTTTACCTGCTGCCGGATCTGCCGGTTCTGTTCATCCACCCGCACAAGAAGGGGACGCAGCTCCTCATAGCACACATTGTTCAGCGGATGCTCCAAATCCAGATCGTTGACCGGACGGATCAGCTCTCTGGTC
Source organism: Ruminococcus sp. SR1/5 (assembly GCF_000209835.1). Taxonomy (NCBI): domain Bacteria; kingdom Bacillati; phylum Bacillota; class Clostridia; order Eubacteriales; family Oscillospiraceae; genus Ruminococcus; species Ruminococcus sp. SR1/5. The sequence continues at coordinate 3,365,973 of NC_021014.1, forward strand.
TGTCTCTGTGCAAAAACAAACTCCAGGATCAGTACCAGGAGCATCAGAAGTCCCAGCACAGCAAGACTTGAGATCCATGTGGAATATATGGAGTCTACGGTTTTTCCTACACGGAGCACGTTTCCGTCATCCAGCTTCACCGCATAATAAAAGGTCTTTTTTGCAAAGGTTTCTGAATAACGGATACTTTCGCTTTTTCCATTTTTTTCTGCCTGTATAAATTCCGGACGATCACTGTGATTTGCCAGTTTTTTCGGAGAGGCCTCAGAATCGTAGAGAACGGTTCCGTCTTTACGGATGAGAGTCACACGACTTGATGATACTGTCTGAAGCTTTTTTGTGAGAAAGGAATCTCCATACTCATCCATGGCAAGGCAGATATACTGCGCTTCCTCACGGACTCCCCGCTGCATGTATGTGTTTAATTTATTGTAGGTGACCACACTTGCTGCCAGAAACGTGACAAGAACAGCAAAAATGATCATAATGCTTGTATGATGCAGAATTTTCTTTTTCATACATGATCTCCGATCCGGTATCCCACGCCACGCACTGTCTCGATCAGATTTCCGGCTTCCCCCAGCTTTTGTCGGAGAGTCCGTACATGAACATCTACAGTCCTTGTTTCTCCGTCAAAATCATAGCCCCACACATGGCACAGGATCTGGTTTCTGGACATGACCAGTCCTTTGTTCTCCATAAGATATTCCAGAAGCTCGAATTCCTTTCTGGTCAGCTCCTTCACCTCACCCTGATAGCTGACTTCGTGACGGGACACATTGACACGAAGACCCTTACAGTGCAGCTCCCTCTCTTCGCTCTGCCTTGCGCAGCGCCGAAGGACCGCTTTAACCCTGGCTACAAATTCCATCATCCCGAAGGGCTTGGTGATGTAATCATCTGCGCCGCCCTCCAGACCTTTTACCTTGTCAAACTCCGCTTCTTTGGCTGTGACCATGATCACCGGGATATCCCGGGTCCTGGTATCACTTTTCAGTCGTTTCAAAATATTATACCCATCTTCACCCGGGAGCATGATATCCAGCAGGATCAGTTCCGGCATATTTTTTTTCATGGCTGTGTCAAGTTCTGCCCCGGTTTCAAAACCTTCTGCCTCAAAGCCTGTTGTCTCCAGGGTATAGACAAGAAGCTCTCTGATATTTCTCTCATCTTCCACACAGTAGATCATTCTATATCCTCTCTGTTCGTTTTTTGCCGTTGGCACTTCATAATCGTCTGGTCTTTTTTGTTCCATGCCTTCAGTATAACTGCTTTCTTTTTACTGCACAAGCCCTGGCCGTCTGCTGATACAGATAACCAGGGCATAGCATTATTTCGATATCTTTTTATTGGCTGCCTGCCGCTGCCATCTGGGCTGCCGCCGGCTCATCCTTTATTTCCGGAAGCTGATACTGACTCCGGATCACCTCCAGCGCACGGTAGAAGGTTTCGTCCGGCCCATGTTTGATCTGCTTCAGGTGCTGATGTGTATCAAAAGCATCTTCATGAACCTGTGTCACACAAACACCGATATTGGAACAGTGATCTGCCACACGCTCCAGGCTGGTAGTCACATCGGACAGGATGAATCCCATTTCAATGGTACATTCTCCGGCGCGAAGTCTCTGGATATGCCGGTACTTCAGTTCCTTGCTGAGTTCATCGATCACTTCCTCCAGTGGCTCGATCTCTCTCGCAAGTTGCACATCCTGATTTTCGTAAACCTTGTAAGCAATATCTACAATGTCTTCCACCGCATGCTCCATGACACGTAACTCTTCCAGCGCCTTATCCGAAAACTTCAGGCCTTTTTCATAAAGCTCCTGTGCGGATTCCATGATGTTCACACCGTGATCGGAAATCCTCTCGAAATCACCGATACAGTGGAGCATGATGGAAACACTGTGACTGTCATGAACGGAAAGATCCTTCTGGTTCAGTTTTACAAGATAGGTTCCAAGTTCATCCTCATAACGGTCTACCTTTTTCTCTGCTTCTTCCACCAGAGCCTTTCCTTCTGCGCTGAAATTCTTCAGAAGGTCCAGGGCGGTAAACAGAGTTCTGTGAGAATCCTCTGCCATTTTTTTCGCTGCATTCCTGCTCTGCTCAACTGCAAATGCAGGTTTCTCCAGAAAACGGCTTTCCAGGATCATGAAATCCGGATCTGCTGCCACCTTCTCCTCCTCTTCCTTCCTGTCGCGGATAGTAAGACAGGCAAGCTTCTCCAGAGCCTTTCCAAACGGAAGAAGGACAAGAGTTGCCGTGATATTGAAGGCACTGTGCAGGATCGCGATCCCGGCCGGAGTCGCTGCCTGTGCCATAAATGAAAAATGTACTGCTGCATTTATCGCATAAAATACTGCCATGAACAGCATGGTTCCGATCAGATTGAAATACAGATGGACCATAGCCGCACGTTTTGCGTTTTTGCTGGCTCCGATGGCTGAAAGGATCGCAGTGATACAGGTACCGATATTCTGTCCCATGATAATAGGAAGTGCTGCACTGAACGGTACCATTCCGGTAAGGCACAGTGCCTGGAGGATACCAACCGATGCAGAGGACGACTGGATGATCGCTGTCAGCACTGCTCCGGCCACAACTCCAAGGATCGGATTGGAGAATTTCACCAGCATTCCGGTAAACTCCGGTACCTCTGCAAGAGGTTCCACAGCTCCGCTCATGGCATTCATTCCATACATCAGGATCGCAAAGCCTACAAAGATCGCTCCCACGTCCTTTTTCTTCTGGCTTTTTGTAAACATGATCAGAACCACGCCGATCAGTGCCAGGATCGGTGAAAATGACGTCGGCTTAAAAAGCCGGATAATAAAGTTATCACTCTGGATACCTGTAAGACTTAAGATCCATGAGGTTACGGTAGTACCGATATTGGCACCCATGATGATTCCCACAACCTGGGACAGCTTCATGATTCCCGAGTTTACAAAACCAACGACCATAACGGTAGTTGCCGAGGATGACTGGATCACTGCAGTCACACCCATTCCAAGAAGAACGGCTCTGATGGGATTGGAGGTAAGTGTCTCCAGGATCCGCTCAAGCTTTCCGCCTGCAACCTTCGCAAGCCCGTCTCCCATTAAGTTCATTCCATAAAGGAAAATAGCAAGGCCGCCAAGCAATGCCAGTACGCTGAAAAAGTCCATAATACTCTCCTTCACTTTCTCTTTTTGATATGTTTGATTTCCTTTTTTCTCATTTCAACGATTTTCATAATAGCGGCCTATTGTAAAATTTTCCCCACTGGAATGTAAAATCTGTGTAAAAAATAAAACAGAGGATCCTGTTACGGGAAACCGATTTCCCGTCAGGATCTCTCTGTCCTATATATCGTACAGTGGTTTTTATCCTTATGATGTGTTTTGTGCTGCGGATATTCTCATTCCGCTGAGCTGCATGCTCATGAGCAAAGCTGCCCTGCGATCTGTGATCAGAATCCGCGGATCTCCTCATCCTCAGATCCGGTCTTGTCGATGGATTTTATTACAAGGTAATAGCTGTAATCATCATTGACCTTTACTTCCACCCGGTCTCCTACACGATGACCGCGCAGTGCCTTGCCGATAGGCGATTCAATACTGATACGGTTTTCCATGGAATTTCCGCGGATGGAAGTAACCAGCTTGTACTTCTCCACCTCATTATCTTCTTCAAAAAGAACTTCCACGATATCGTCCATTCCCACTTCGTCAGATCTGGAAGCATCGGATACAATGGATGCCGTCTTCAGCATCCTCTCCAGATAACGGATGCGGCTCTCGTTCTGATTCTTATGCTTCTTGGCTGCATAATACTCAAAGTTCTCACTTAAGTCTCCCTGGGCACGTGCCTCCTTGACCGCCTCAATGGCTTCCTTACGTACTACCAGTTTACGGTGTTCGATCTCCTGCTCTATTTTTTCAACATCCTTGCGGGTAAGCTGTTCTCTCATTTCTCTGGCATCTCCTTTTCTTTATAACATTCAGACTGATCCTGGATCTGTTCTCCACTTCCTGTGAAGCTTCTGTCACAGATACAGGATTTCTGGAAGGTTACCGGAAATACCATAGCAGATACGCTCTGCTTTGTCAAACAGCGCATACCTGTTCTTCGGCTTCCTCCTGCTGGTGTACTCGCTGTTCAATATAATCTGCCATATGTTCTTTGGGGATATCCAGTAACATGGAAAATTCAGAATAGAGATGATCCTCTGCAAGCTTCAGATACCGCTCGTCTGTAGCGGTTGTTTTTTTGCCATGAGATAATCTGGCCTGTTTTCTGACGTAGATCGTCTTGATGATCCGAAGAAGATCTCTGCATTCACAGGTACGGATGCATTTCTTGTAGCTATCCTCCCGGAATTTCTCATTCTCAATACTCAGTGTCTCAATGGATGGGATCTCATCGATAAGCCTCTCCGCTTCTTCCCTCGTAATGATTCCGCGAAGCACCTGCTTTCCACCTTCCACCGGTGTAAATATCTTCCCATCTGTTTCTCCTCCGGGCCTCAGTACATAATAAAGCTTCTCGCCGGAGGAACCATCCACCCTCATTGTGGTAACTCCTGTTACCTGGCAGATGCCGGTACGACCATACACAACATATTCGCCTGTTTCAAACATTTTTCCACTTCCTTTCATTTTTTACTTTTCTTTTGTTATCCTGGCGCTTATTGTGCTCTAATGAAAGCTCCCTGCCAGGTTATATATCCAGACAAGGAGCTTCTCACTGAGGATTCTATCCTTATTTTACTACTTTTCCCATTTATTTGCAAAAGAATTCAAAAAGTTTTTTATTTTTGTGAAATACGCCCACAATGAGGGCATATATTTTTTGTTATAATTCTTCTTTTTTCTTTCTTCCCAGACGGATGTCTTCCATATGAGATTTCAGTTCCGGTGTCATACTGTCAAAGAGATAGGTTTTGCTGTTGTCTCTGCGCTCCTGCCATTCTTCTCTCATCTGCTGTTTTGCGGAAGCGATCTCATCTTTGAATCCGCGCGCTGAGATCCTGGCGGCTCCCTGTCCCATAATGATGATCTGCTCCAGTCCGTCTGATGTGGCAACTGTCACGTTATGCTTCCGTCCGATTTTATGGACAGTGCGTTCAATATACTGGTCTGCAGTTTCCGCTTCTTTTGTATAGACAACATGAATGTTATGATACTGGAAGGTTTCCTCCGGATGGCCCTCCACACGGTAGGCATCAAATACCAGGATCAGGATGCAGCCCTTGATCCCCTGATAATCGCTTAATATGTCCATTAACCTGGACTGTGCCGCATGAAAGTCTGCCTGTGCCAGATCTCTTAAATCCTCCCAGGCAAATATGATATTGCAGCCGTCCACCAGCAGATAGTCCTCTCTGTGGATGGCCGGACTGCTGTTTCTCCAGGCGCCGTGACCGGATTTTGCCGGAAGTCCGGAATCTGCTGCACCTTTGCCTCCCTTCCCGGAAAAGCTGCTTCCGCTTTCCGGATTTCCGAAGCTTCGGCTGTTACTGCTGTATTTCTTTGAGCTCACCGGACCAAAGGTTTTCTCAAAGATTGCCTTCAGTTCTTTTTCCTCTTCGTAGCTTCCATACATGGAGGTATATTTTCCACGGCCGGCATTGGCTGTTCTGTGATCCGGACTGTTTTTGGCTGTTCCCTGAACTGAACGCACTCCTGCAGAGCTGTTGTCGGAATCCTCATAGGCATCATTACTGTCCGGAAGCTGAGTTCCTTCCAGATGCATATATTCTTCTACCTCATACCAGGGAACCACGAAGCCTGCTCCATGGGCACAGAATACAGAGCCTGTAGGATTCTCAAGATCTCTCTCGGAATCATATCCGATCTCCTCTGCGATCTGCTCCTGATCCTGACAGGGTTCATAGCCATTCAGAGTACAGGTCATATGACCTCTGCCTCTTGTGTAGGAAACTACCTGGCTCTGATAATCCCTCATTTTTGCCACCGGCGCACTTCCTGTGAGCACCGACAGCTCTCCCTGGGTTTCCGGCCCCTGAAAGGTTCCCTGCATCCTCTGGATATCCGTCATGGCACGTCCTACATTTTCTGCCGGAACCTCAAGTCGGAAGCTGTAATAGGGTTCCAGAAGAACTGTCTCCGCTTTCTTGAGGCCCTGGCGCACAGCACGGTAGGTCGCCTGCCGGAAATCTCCACCTTCCGTATGCTTCTGATGTGCCCGCCCGGTGAGAAGTGTGATCTGCATATCGGTGATGGGTGATCCGGTAAGGACTCCCAGATGCTCTTTTTCCTCCAGATGTGTCAGGATCAGCCGCTGCCAGTTCCGATCCAGCTGATCTTCATTTGCCGCAGTAAAAAACTGCAGTCCGCTTCCTCTCTCTCCCGGTTCCAGAAGAAGATGCACCTCTGCATAATGACGAAGCGGTTCAAAATGTCCCACGCCTTCCACCGGTGCGACAATGGTTTCTTTGTATACGATATTACCGGTCCCAAATTCTACTGCCACATGAAAGCGCTCCCAGATCAGATGCTTCAGGATCTCGATCTGTACCTCGCCCATCAGCATGGCGTGGATCTCTCCCAGCTGCTCATCCCACATGATATGAAGCTGCGGTTCTTCCTCCTCCAGCTCCTTCAGGCTTTTCAGCATCCTGTGGGCGTCACAGCCCTCCGGAAGGATGATCTGATAATTCAGTACCGGTTCCAGCACCGGCATGGCAGAATCCGCCTCAATGCCAAGTCCCTCTCCCGGATATGTTTCGGTAAGACCTGTAACTGCACAGACGGTTCCTGCCTCTGCCTCTTTGAGCATTTCAAATTTTGCACCGGAATAGATACGGATCTGATCTGCCTTTTCCTCCCAGATCTCCTCTGCCGGAATACCATTTCTTCCTGCATTGGTCAGCGTCTCCTTAACCTTCAGGCTGCCGCCGGTGATCTTCATATAAGTGAGACGGTTTCCCTGCTCATCTCTGGCGATCTTAAAGATCCTGGCTCCGAATTCTGCGGGATAGGACGGTACTGCCATGTAGGTCTCCATTCCATGGATAAAAGCATCTACGCCTTCCATCTTCAGGGCAGATCCAAAAAAGCATGGAAAAAGCTTTCGCTCCAGGATCAGCTCTGCCACGTCCTTTTTTGCGATCGTTCCTGTTTCCAGGAAGCTTTCCAGAAGGTTCTCCTCACACATGGCGATATTTTCCAGAAAATCATCAGTTCCATTTATTTTATCAGAAGCGCCCTGCGTTCCGGATATATTCTCTTTTTCTGCTTCACTGGCGTTATCTTTCAGCTGCATTCCTTCAGCTGACGGAGATTTCCCGGAGTTATCCACAGGATTCTCCTTTTTCCCTGCTGCTTCTGCACCGGAGCATTCCAGTTCTCCACTAAAATCCACACAGCATCCGCTTAATTTCTTCTTCAGCTCCTCAAGAAGTCTTTCCCTGTCTGTTCCTTCCTGATCCATTTTATTTACAAAAAGAAATGTTGGGATCTTATACTGTGTCAGCAGTCTCCACAATGTCTGTGTATGCCCTTGCACACCATCTGCTCCGTTGATCACCAGGATTGCATAATCCAGCACCTGCAGGGTACGCTCCATCTCAGCAGAAAAATCCACATGCCCCGGCGTATCCAGAAGTGTCACTTCCATATCCCCCATGGAAAAAACTGCCTGCTTTGAAAAAATGGTGATTCCTCTCTCCCTCTCAAGCTCATAGGTATCCAGATACGCATCCTTGTGATCGACTCTTCCGATTTTCCGGATCCTTCCGCATTTAAAAAGCAGGCCTTCCGATAATGTCGTCTTTCCTGCATCCACATGGGCAAGCACGCCCAGGCTTATATGTCTGTGTTTTATATTCTGAGGTTTTTCTCCCATTGAAAATACCCCTTTCTGTTGTAATGATATCCAATATCATAACATAGAAAGGGGTATAAGTCGAATTTTGTTTCAGTCTGTGATTCAGGAATCCAGGTAGGCTTTCAGCTTCTCCAGATCCTTTTTCATATCTGCTCTTCCTGTCTGGTAGATCCGCTCCAGATTGCTCTCATCACGCTCGATCATCGCCGCCTGGATGGGACTGCTCGGACGGATGATATGAATGCGCCCCTCTTTTTCCAGAGAAGCCAATTCCTCCAGTGTTTCATTATAATGGATATGCCGTTCCTCCAGATCCTTCAGAAAAGCCGGATATTTATGTAATACTGCTTTCAGAAAAAGCTGCATCTTCGGGTTCGCTTTTTTTCGGTACTTCACATCTCTGGTAAGCACCACTACGTTTTTTTCGTATCCCCGGGAAAGCATCCACTTAACCGGGATCGGATCAGACACACCACCGTCCAGAAGTCTCTTTCCCTCAAGCTTCACCGGTCGGGAGGCTATCGGGATCGATGCAGACGCACGCATCCATTCAATATCCTCCACATCTCCGTTGGGACATTCATGATACACCGGTTTTCCTGTATCCAGGTCCGTACACACCACTGTAAATTTCATGGGATTTTCTGCGTAGGTCTGACGGTCAAAAATATCCAGCTTCCAGGGCAGTTCGTAATATCCGAATTCCCGGCTGTATACATCTCCTGTGGTGATCCAGTTCCGGATGCTTGCAAGTCTTTTATCCTTGCAGTACTTTTTGTTATAGCGAAGAACTCTTCCGATCTGCCTGGACTTATAATTGCATCCAAAAACAGCTCCAGCCGATACGCCCACCGCACTGTCTGCGTAAATCTTATTTTCCATCAGAACATCGATCACGCCGGCTGTATACAAGCCTCGCATACCGCCGCCCTCCATAACGATACTGAATTTTTTCAATTGTGTTTCTTCCATTTATTTGTCCTCTGTATTCTGTCTGGCAGACTCTGCTGCCCTTATGCTTTCATCTTTATGTCCCATTTATTGTACTTTTCGAATTATATCGGTCTTTTCTGCCATATATCTATATCCATTATCAGAATATCTTGGTTGTCCACTTGCTCATATCCCAGACTTCATTTACCACATCCTGGTAAAATTCCGGTTCATGGCAGATGAGAAGGATACTTCCGCGGTATTCCCGGAGAGCTTTTTTCAGCTCGTCTTTTGCATCCACATCCAGATGATTAGTAGGCTCGTCCAGAAGAAGAATATTGGTGTCACGGTTCACCAGCTTGCAAAGACGCACTTTTGCCTGCTCACCACCGCTTAAAACTCGTACCTGGCTCTCAATATGCTTGGTCGTCAGCCCGCATTTCGCCAGCGCGGAACGCACTTCATACTGGGAAAATGACGGAAATTCCTGCCAGAGCTCTTCGATACAGGTAGTTCGATTATCACCTTTAACTTCCTGCTCAAAATATCCGATCTCAAGGTTCTCGCCCTGCTCCACACTTCCGGAAAGAGGCTTGATCAGTCCAAGAAGGCTTCGAAGAAGTGTTGTTTTTCCTATTCCATTGGTTCCCACCAGTGCGATCTTCTGTCCTCGCTCCATAGTAAAATTCAGTGGCTTGGAAAGCGGCTCATCATAACCGATCACAAGGTCATGTGTCTCAAAAAGCATCTTTCCTGGTGTTCGGCCATAACGGAATTTGAACTCCGGCTTCGGCTTCTCTGCTGCCAGCTCGATCACATCCATCTTGTCCAGCTTTTTCTGGCGGGACATAGCCATGTTTCTTGTGGAAACACGTGCCTTATTCCTTGCTACGAAATCCTTCAGCTCACTGATCTCCTGCTGCTGTTTGCGGTAAGCAGCCTCCAGCTGTGCCTTCTTGACCGCATAGACCTCCTGAAAATGATCGTAATCTCCTACATAACGGTTCAGTTCCTGATTTTCCATATGATAGATAATGTTAACTACAGAATTCAGGAACGGAATATCGTGGGAAATAAGGATAAATGCATTCTCATAATCCAGAAGATATCTTTTCAGCCATGCAATATGCTCCTCATCCAGATAGTTGGTAGGCTCATCCAGAAGCAGGATATCTGGCTTCTCAAGAAGAAGCTTCGCAAGAAGTACCTTAGTTCTCTGTCCGCCGCTTAGATCCGTAACATCACGGTCAAGCCCCAGATCCAGAAGGCCCAGAGCTCTGGCAACCTCCTCCACTTTGGCATCGATCGCATAAAAATCGTGAAGTGTCAGTTCGTCCTGGATCGTTCCAAGCTCTTCCATCAGACCATCCATCTCGTCAGGATCTGCAGTTCCCAGCTTGTCGCAGATCTCGTTCATCCGTTCTTCTTTTTTGAGAAGAGGATCAAAAGCGGATTTCAGCACCTGGCCGATGGTCATCCCCTTTTCCAGAACTGCATGCTGATCCAGATAGCCTGCGTGGACATTTTTTGCCCACTCTACCTTGCCCTCATCCGGCATCAGTTTTCCGGTCACGATACTCATAAATGTGGACTTTCCTTCGCCATTAGCGCCTACAAGTCCGATGTGTTCTCCCTTAAGAAGCCGGAAAGATACATCTTCGAAAATCGCTCTGTCTCCAAACCCGTGAGTCAGGTGTTCTACATTTAAAATACTCATTTGTTATATTCCTTTATCATTGTGGTTTTTCTGTTTTCCCGGAAGGGATTTTTAATAATGCTATAGTATTATACTTGATATTTTTCTCTGCTGTAAAGTCAAATCTCTGTATACACTGCGATCGGCTGACTGGCAGCTTTTTGTATTACCGGTTAAGCTGCTGAATACTATTGAATAATTTTCCATCTTCCTATCTCATTATCTTCTGTAAAAATCCTGTTCTTATTTATTATGCCATCGGATCTCACCGTTTAATATGATCGGATAACGGATCAGCTTGTCTGAATCAAGGTTTTCCGCATACATATCTACTGCGGTTATCTGTTGATTATCATATGTGGTATAATAATAAATTCCCTTTGTCGTGTTGCAGCATGAAGTATAGATCGTGATCTCATATGCGCCCTCTGATACCTCACAGCATCCCCGCTGCTGATCAACAGAGCCTAAAATATGGAAAAACTGGCTGACACTTTCGTTTTCCCCATCTCCGGATATTGCGTTTAATTTTGTAAATGCAACCTTTACAAATCTTGACTGGCTTGAAAGATCTCCCGGAATTCCCATTCCGCCCATTCCTCTGCTGTATGGATCCAGCTCCAGCACTCCTGCAAATGTACTTTCCGGCTGCTTTCTGGATACACCTGCATAATTGTTAAGTGCAAACATCTGACCGGGGAATGGAGGATTATTTGTAAGTACGCCAACAGGATTGTCATAGATGTGCATTCCGTCTTTCATGGATTCTACAACGATGCATTCCTCCTTGTCTGCGATCATCCAGTGAAGCTGTGCCGTTGGAAGCTGTTCACTGAAGGGTGTTCCCATAAGCTTCATATTGGAAAGCATCCTCCTTGCTTCAGCCACCGAAGCACACTGGGTAAGGATCCATGGAATAAATTCATATTGCGCCACCTGGACAAGATCCTTATCTGCCTCTGTCGCTTCATCTGCATATGCCGCATTCCCCACAAAGTTAAGTCCTGCCATACCCAGTCCCTTTTCATTAGCCGCATCATAATAAAGCGGATAATCTCCTGCTACAAACGCCATTCCTATAAGAGCATAATGTGTTTTTGCTTTTCCTGCATATCGGAAATCGAACTCATAATTTCTTGGGGTTATGGTCACCTCTTCACCATAGGAAAACTCATAGTCAAGAGTTCTTCCCATATAAAAATCCTTTGTCTGATACGTTGCTGCTGTACACATAGATCTACACCTCTTCCTTACAATAATCCTGCAAACAATCTCATGAAAAGCTGTCCCAGACGAAGATATGCACTGCGTCCTGTACGGTATTGTTCTGTTACTTCCCGACATTCCTTCATTGTTTCTTCCAGGTCATTTCTTATGGATAACACAGCCGGACTGTCTGCCATAAAGCATCCGTTTTCAAAATGATGATAAAGACTTCTGTAATCCAGATTTATGGTTCCGCATGTTGCCATACAGTCATCTGCCACGCTCATCTTGGCGTGACAGAAGCCAGGTGTCCACTCGTAGATCCGCACTCCATTTTTAACCAGTCCATGATAAAAGGAACGTGTAACACTGTAAATCATTTTTTATCCGGGATTCCCGGTGTAATGATCCTGACATCAATCCCACGCTTTGCAGCAAGACACAGCGCATGTGTCATTTCATCCGTAATGATCAGATATGGCGTTATAAACCAGCAGTATTTTTCAGCTTTGTTGACCATGCTGATATAAACTTCCTCTCCTACCTGTTCATCATCCATTGGACTATCTGCATAAGGCTGTACAAATCCGTTCTGAGCTGCCTTATATTCTGATCTTATAAAATATTTGCTGAAATCCTCATTATTATTCCTGTCATTGGCTGCATTCCACATTTCAAGGAATGTTGCTGTCAGCGACTGAACTGCATCGCCTTCAAGACGGATCCCGGTATCCTTCCATTGTCCGTAAGGATTGGTGTAATTAAAATATTCATTTGCCAGATTATAGCCGCCTGTGAAAGCTACTTTTCCATCGATCACGGTTATTTTTCGATGATCACGGTTGTTCAGAAATACATTCAGACCCGGCATAAACGGATTAAATACCCGGCAGTGGATTCCGATCTGCTCCATCTTTTTTACAAAATCCGTATTAATAAAGCCAATAGAGCCCATATCATCATAAAATACTCGCACTTCCACGCCTGCCTGTACACGCTCCTCCAGCACTTTCTGGATCTTTTTCCAGGCCTCTGCATCTTCTATCGCATGGTATTCCATAAAAATAAACTTTTCAGCCTTTGACAGTGCTGATAACTGTGCTTCTAATCCCTTTACCGCCTCATCATAATAAACAATATCCGTATTCTGGTATACGGGATAACCTGCATTTTTCCAAATATACTCACTGATATTTCCTGCTTTGGGGATTTTATTTTTGATATTTTCCAGTTTTTCCCGATTGTCCGGCAGAAGCGGCAGAAGCTTTCTGTCGATATCCGCATATCGTTCTCGCATTTTACGGGTTCCGCCATTTAATCCGATCAACAGATACAGTGCTACACCCATGATCGGAAACACAAGTATCAGAATGATCCACGGCATTTTCATGGAAGAGGTCTGATCGGATGCATATAGTGCCAGAACCAGAATTCCTGCAAAGACTCTAGTCAGCAGATTAACGATCTCCGCATATTCATTCAGCCTTGTGATCACGATAATGATAAAAGCTGCTTCCAATAAAATACAAAGCACCGAAAAGCATAATCGAATGACACCGTTTTTCGTTTTTGCTCTGCCCTCCAGTGTATCCTGCCTCATAAAACCGCCCCTTTCTGCATTGAATGAGAATTTTCTGTTGTGCGTAAGCCTAACTGAATATTCCTGTTGCGTAATAAAATCAACAATTATCGTCTATACTACAAACAGCGGAGCTCTGACCTGATGATTCCTTGTCCACTGTAATAAAAAATGAAATAAGAAGAAAGCCCTGGAAGCTGCAACTTCGAGGGCTTTTGATTTTTTTGTTATAAACAATTTAATTCTTTTTTGCCTGCGAGCATTATAGCATATGCGATTTTTCTTCGCAATATACTCTGTATACTTTTTAAGATGTTTCTGTTTTTACTGAACTCTTTGCTTCTATCATTGCAATAACTTTCTCCGCTGGTTTCCCAACTAGACATGTGATTGTTGGTATTCTTTAACCTGTTTTCACTTACCGCTTGTACCGCAACATACCATTTTTCAATTCAATAAATTTTCCGTTAAAGATTTCCTGCAACACCTGTCTGCATGGTATCCGTTGCAATCTTCTAACCTCAGACGCTTCCATTACTCGGAAAGTAGTTTGGTGATGATCTTGATAAAATGCAATGAGCGATTCAATATACGGCTCAGCATCTTCAAACGTCCAGTTTGCTTCCTCCTTCAAACGCGAGAATACCGATACCAGACTAATACATCGAACATCTTCAAAATTTGTAGCGCCATTCCGAGCATTTCGGTCATCGGAGCAGAACACATAAATCTGCTCCCCAAGCATCACCGACAAGACCTGCAACAGCACAAAAGACTTGATTTCTCCAAGATTATTTTTCTTGCCCACTTCGATATCGAGTCGTTCAAGCTCTTTCAAATAATCCTCTCTCGATATCGCCGTGTAATCAGCATCTTCCAATGCTCGATAATGTTCCGAAAAGTAATCTTTAGAAAAAACATCACAGGCCAATTTTAACATCTGTGTATAAGTCGCACACGCCAGCGGCCCTCGTACATGTGACAGGCTTTCAAGAATTTCTTGATCCGTGTAGCTTTTTATCTTTTGCGCGCCAATCTTTTCGCTCAACCAGATTGGCGCATCAGCATTATACCGATTAAGTTCTGTTACGATTTGCGCATGACAAAAGAACACATATTCCGGCAATTCCATGACCCGGTCAATCAAATGATTATCGACGCCATCTTGAACAGAGTGCGTTTTGGAAATGAAATCGGTATCTAGCAGTGCATATTTTTTCACTTCGCTTTTACACCCCTCAATCCAAACCGTACTCTTTTTTCAGTTGAGTAATGTAAGCCACATCGTCATTTTCTCTGGATTCTGTCAGATACTCATGCTGTCTATTATACTCAACTTTCTCAAGGAGTGTGCCAAAAGATTCTGTTCCCCTGCCATCAAGCTGCCAGCGCTTTGCCTTACCTATCAGTGATGCCCTTTTCATTACATTCACAGAACTTATCTCCAGCAGCTTTTCAGCCTGCTGGTGGGATATGTTTCCACTTTCAAACAAGCGCAGTACAACTGCCTTGTAGGGCATAGCAAACATATCCATAAGTATCAAAACGGAATCTACCGAAACCAAATCTTTATCAATTCCATACAGTAGAATTTGCTCATGGAGAAGTTGATCCGGCATCAAAAGCAGACCTGCGAAGGCATTAGCTTCCAAGTCCTCCTGTGTTCTTCCTGTTTCATCACCTGTTGCCGAATCCAGCATAGAACCATTTTTTATATAGCTCTGGTCTGCATTTTCTACATAACAGTAGATATGATACAATTCATGCGACGCAGCGAAAAACTGCTTACATAGTGGAAGTGCCGTATTTACGCACACAAAAATCGTATCCTGCTTCAAAAAAGTCAATGCCCATAATTCATCATCATGAATTGGAAAACGAAGCAGTTCCAGTGCAATTTCTTTCTTTCTTGCATAGTTCTGTATAACAGCAAAAATATTATCTTTGATAATAGAATTACCGACATACTCTGCCGAAAACTGCCTGACAACAGATTGAATTTCATCAAATTTCCTGTTTTGGCTTACAAAAAGGCTATCTTTCAGAACATTGTTCATCACTTATCCTCCCAGAGCTGCTCCATCTTTTTGCCATTCTCGCATGCCCTAGTGTGGAACAGAATCATGTCGGACAGTTCATCCGCAAGCCGGATTCCCTTTCTTGCTTCTTCTGTTTTAACACGCCCCATAAACGCATGAATCACATTCGTATCCATCGGCTTTTCTGGCATCTTCATCAGAGAATCCATCGACACATGCAGATATTCAGAAATCTTATGAAGTTCAATCGCATTGATTGCTCTTGCACCATTCATAATTTTGCTCATTGTCTGTTTGGAGACTCCAATTCCTTCTGCCAGATCAACCTGCTTTTTGTTTTCTTTTTTCAGTTCAGCCTGAATGTTGTTTGCAATTATCATATTTACATCCAGCATATAATCGCCTCCTGTTCTTGTACTTATATTATACGCTCTTTCACATAGAATATCAATTATTTAGAGACTGATCTTAGTTTTTAATTTATTTTGTCGCTATTTTAGTTACAAGTCATCGCTAACCTTCAGAAGAATGGTTTACACTAACGCTATAAACCTGTATTTTCCTCATTCAAAAGACCTTCTACAACCTCAACAGAGAGATTTCTATGATAGAACAGCTCATTGCCGAAGCAACAAAATTTGATTTCAAGGTTGCTCTCAAAACGAATCCACCAAAAACCGGTTAAAAACACCCCATTGCTTTTCCAACGAGGCTTGTAATTGTTGCAGGTCGACAAAATGCTTGTTTCTACACCCCTTGACCTTTCTTTCTTGTTTATAATGAGAAAGAAAGAAAGAAAAAGAAAGGAAATGCAACCTTTTCAAATCTGGATCGAACTGACAGAAGAGATTATCCAGAGGATGCAATCAGAGAATCTTTACTGAACAGCATTCCGGATCATTTGTGCAAACCAGTGCTTCTTGGAAAGCGTCTTTCATTAAAACAATAAGCTGATCAATATTTCCCAATTCTATAAGTCCACCAAGTGAGCCTTCTTTATCGGCACTTCCGGTATAGAGCAACACACCAGACATATCATCCCCAAAATAAATACGCTCACGAATAGCAGATGAAGAATACCCCGAGGACATTGACATCTGCTTAATCAACAAATGTGCAAATGTATGCATCAAAACATACCTTGCATCTCGTAATGTGGTAACAATCCATTCTTTAGATTCACAGAATTCCTTATAACACTGCGCATATTTCTGAGAAAGTGCTCCCAGTTCTGGATCTCTCAACCACGCATCAATACTATCCCTATTAAACTCAATAAAGACACCTTCACCGTGCACTTCTGCAGCAGGAAGCCATTTTTCAGTCTTACCCTTATTTAGATAAACGATATTTGTCTGCTCATCGGCATCCGGATCCGGAGCATCTACACGGGTGAACGCTGTCTGCGGCATCGGGCTACTGCGTCTCCGTTCCACTCCGGTCCGCGCAAAGCAGACGTCCACCGGACGTCTTGTGCCGTTTCGGATGCTTTAACGGCATTCCTGCCAAAGAAAACGCCGGAGTGAATCATCACCCCGGCTTCAAAAAGTATTTACTTGTGCTTGCGGCCTTCACGCTTTTTGTAGTCCTCGTCTATACGCTTTTTCCAGTCTGCGCTCAGCGGGGCACTGCACCGGACAGAGCTGATTGCTTCGCTGACCACCTCATAATTCAACGCGGTTCCTTCACTATCGCACTGATAGTTGACTGCACGATCTGCACCGATTCCGAACTGGCTTGCAGTCTCTACTGCGTCAATATTGGCACCAAGGAACAAAAACTCCCAACCGTATTTCGCTTTCTGCCGCTCGATCATCTGCTTCACTTTTTCGCTGTTGTACCGGCGGCTGGCATTTTCCATTCCGTCCGTAGTGATTACGAACATGGTGTGCTCTGGGACATCTTCCGGTCGTGCGTACTTATGAACATTTCCAATGTGATGAATCGCACCGCCGATGGCATCTAAGAGTGCTGTGCATCCGCGAACCATGTAGTCACGGTCAGTCATCGGTCGGATATCCTTTACATTTACACGGTCGTGCAGGACTTCGCTCACATTGTCAAACAGAACCGTTGAGATCAGTGCTTCGCCCTCTGCTTTTTTCTGCTGCTCAATCATGGAATTGAATCCGCCGATGGTATCCCGTTCCAATCCGCTCATGGAACCGCTGCGGTCTAAGATAAAAACGATCTCTGTTAAATTTTTTCTCATATGCTTGTCCTCCCAAAAGATTATGGCTACTCGGTTTCGTACCTTACAGCCATAATATAGCGATTTTCTTTTGTGAAGTGGTCGCATAGAAAACGACATTTCTTTGTCCTTATGCCCCGATCAGGCTCTGGTCAAAAGCAAACAATGCCTCGTTAATTTCATACACATTGTAGTTTCCCCGTTCGACAAAATATTCTACAATGATATCGAATTTGCTCGAATGGGAAAGGGTAAACCCTGCCTTACCGAGCATCTCCTGCATCTGGGCAAGCGGCAGTTCCAAAGCAAGAGCAAATGCCAGCACTGTTGGTTTGGATGGCCTATAGAATTTATCAGAGCGAATTTTGGAAAAGAGCTTCCGGTCAATGTTTGCCTTCTTGTAACACTGGACATCCGTCATGCCGCTTTCGTCAATCTTCCGCAGCAGCATTTCTGAAAAACTCTCATCAATCTGCCCCAGTGCCTCCTCCAGAGATTGACTGCTGCAAGATTTACAGATTGCTTCGGACGGCAGCGGGGCAGATGCAACTTCAAAGCAGGATTCCTCTGACAACGCTTCAAGCCGCCGTCTCTGTTCTACTCGACTGTCGGTATGTTCCTCCACATATCGGTCATCTATGTACGCCGCGATATCAACAAACAGTTTTCCGCTAATCTGATATGCCTTCTTATCAAAGATAACGATGTAGACCATCATCTCATTTTCCAGCAAGAATGCACTGATGGTATCGACTGCAACCTTCAGAGCCTGGTCTTTTGGATAGCCGTAGATGCCGGAGGAAATCAGCGGAAAGGCCACCGACTGACAGCCATTTTCTTTTGCCAGGTTCAAAGATGTCCGATAACAGGATTCCAGAAGCTGTTGTTCCTGATGCTTGCCATCTCGCCAGCGCGGGCCGACTGCATGAATCACATATTTGCAGGGCAGGCGATATCCCTTTGTGATTTTTGCGCTGCCAGTCTCGCAGCCATGCAGCGTACTGCATTCTGCAAGCAGTTCCGGTCCGGCGGCACGATGAATGCAGCCGTCCACACCACCGCCGCCCAAAAGAGAAGTGTTGGCAGCATTGACGATTGCGTCAACGCGCATTTTTGTAATATCGTTTCTGATAATCTGTAACGGCATGAAGCATACCTCCCATTCGTCCGATCAGAGTCCTTGTCTGATCAAATATCTATTAAAGTGTCTCATACATTGCTTTCAATTTTTTCGGCGCTACACCGTTCCTGCAAATACACTGCCATAAAGGGCAAATATATTTGCTTCCCGTCCGTATTGTTCTATGCTATAATACTATTGTTGTCCAACCGAAACCCGGCAACGGGAGGAGGTGAACCTCATGGAATTTATTATTTCTTTCTTTGTCTCCTGCATGGCTGGTGTAGCCTGCCACTACATCATCAAATGGTTAGACGGCGACAAGTAAGGACAGCACTGACCTAGTGGTTTCTTGTCCACTATAAAAAATAAGAAGAAGCCCTCAGTATTCGCGGTACTGGGGGCTTCATTCTTTTTGTCCTCATGGACTTATTATTTCTTTTGCCTACTGGCATTATATCATACGCAATTTTTCTTTGCAATATACTCAATATATTTTTTAAGGTGTTTTGTGCGCTACGTGTGCTACACTTCAAAAACGACCCCTTTTTTAGAAAATTTTAGAAATTTCAGATATAAAAACCCCGGAAAATCAAGGCTTTCCGAGGTTTTAATAGTTTTCTGTATTCGATTGGAATTATCGCTTGCTGAACTGCGGAGCGCGACGAGCTGCTTTGAGACCGTATTTCTTACGCTCTTTCATACGTGGATCACGTGTAAGGAATCCAGCAGCTTTAAGAGCTGGTCTGTAGTCTTTGTCTGCCTCAAGGAGTGCTCTGGAAAGACCATGACGGATTGCTCCAGCCTGTCCTGTGTATCCACCGCCGTGAACATTAACGATCACGTCGAATTTACCCTCTGTCTCTGTTAAAGCCAGTGGCTGACGAACGATAACCTTCAGAGTCTCAAGTCCGAAGTACTCATCGATGTCTCTTTTATTGATAGTGACTTTACCTGTTCCAGGTACCAGGTAAACTCTTGCGATTGATTTCTTTCTTCTTCCTGTTCCGTAGAATTTTGCGCTAGCCAATGTTTTCTACCTCCTATTAAAATGTTAAAACTTCAGGCTTCTGAGCCTCATGTTTGTGCTCTGGTCCTGCGTATACGAAAAGTTTCTTGTTCATAGCTCTTCCAAGAGGTCCTTTCGGAAGCATTCCCTTAACTGCGAGCTCGATAACCTTCTCAGGTTTCTTTACTAACATTTCTTTTAATGTGGTTTCTTTCATTCCACCAACATAGTCGGAGTGGTTATAATAAATCTTCTGCTCAAGCTTCTTGCCTGTAACTTTGATCTTATCAGCGTTTACAACGATTACATAATCTCCTGTGTCAACGTGCGGTGTAAACTGAGGTTTGTTCTTTCCTCTTAAAACACTTGCAACACCGGATGCCAGACGTCCCAGAGTGCAACCCTCTGCGTCAACTACATACCATTTTCTTTCGATTTTATCCGGATTAGCCATATAAGTCTGCATGGTCCTACCTCCTGTTATTTATCAACGATAATGTTTCTCAAACCGCGGTACTTCCGCGAAAAAAGTAAATGGAAACGCGGGTGCAAAATAAATCGCGGAAATGTCCGAAACCGCTGATAAAATGCCGTCGCCGGGGCTATTGGCTCAAGCATCTTCGCACTACGTCACATTGAGTTATTATATTATAAGGCACCTTGCCTGTCAACTGTTTTTTCTTGTAATTTTCAACAAAATTCCTGTTTTCAGAAAAACTCGATTCCCATCAGCGTCAACCCCTGAGCCGGAGCTGTGGGGCCTGCTGCCCCGCGGTCACAGGCTTTCAGGATCTTGTCCATGCGTTCCGGCGGATACTGCCCGTTTCCGATCTCGATCAGGGTTCCGGAAATGATACGCACCATATTGTAAAGGAAACCTGTTCCTGAAATGCGAATGGTCACCATGTCACCATCTCTCCACACGTCCATAGAGGTCACGGTACGGATGGTGGTCTTCACCTGTGCGCCGGAGCCGCAGAAGCTGGCAAAATCATGGCGTCCGATCAGATAAGATGTTGCTTCCTTCATCTTATCCACATCCAGTTTATAATGGTAAAAATAAGAGTACAAACGCTCCGTTGGCACCGGAAACTTCCGGTTCAGGATACGATATTCATATGTTTTTTCACTGTCACAATAACGGGGATGAAAATCCGGCTCCACCTCTTCAGAAAGCTGGATACGGATATCCTCCGGAAGTCTCTGGTTCAGTGCATAGGAAAATTTTTCCCCGGGGATCCTGGATTCGGTATCAAACACCGCCACATTTCCAAGAGCGTGCACTCCTGCATCTGTACGGCTGGCACCGATGGTCTCGATTTTTTCCCCAAGCAGCTCACTTAAGGTATCGTTTAAAACGCCCTGAATGGTGATTCCATTTGGCTGTGTCTGCCAGCCTGAGTACTTGGTTCCATCATAAGCTACAACAAGTCCTACTCGTTTCATAAAATATATTCCCTCCTGATACAGACATCCCTGCAGTACTTTCTATCCCAAAACAGACATACCGTCCTGCAAAATGCCTGCCTGATCCGGTTACAGTTCCGCTGTGCAAAATGCAACGCTTCGGACCGTTCCATGTCTGAGTACCGGCAGGATTTGGCTACAGTCCCGCCACACGGAATGCAACACCCACCGCAAGATATGCCACAAGGATCCCATAGGCCGCATAATCTCTTTTTTCATAATGCAGCGGCTTCATTTGAGTTCTGTGCTCTCCACCATGGTAACACCTTGCTTCCATGGCCATTGCCAGATCATTGGCGCGGCGGAACGCCGAAATAAACAGCGGCACAAGAAGGGGTACCATATTTTTTGCCTTCTGGATCAGGTTTCCGTTTTCGAAATCTGCACCTCTGGCGATCTGTGCCTTCATGATCTTATCCGTCTCCTCCAGAAGGATCGGGATAAAACGAAGGGCAATGGACATCATCATGGCGATCTCATGTACCGGCACCCGGATCTTGTTCAGCGGACGGAGCAGTCTCTCCAGACCATCTGTCAGCTGATTCGGCGTGGTAGTCAATGTCATGATGGAAGATCCGATCACAAGGTAAACAAGACGGATCGCCATTCTTCCTGCAAGAACAAGGCCTTCCCTTGTGACCTTGATGATCCCGAAACGCCACAGCACTTCGCCAGGCGTCAGGATGATATTGAACACAACCGTGATCAGAAGGATCATAACGATGGCTTTCAGACCCTTGAACATGAATTTCACCGGAACCTTGGATATTGCGATCATGGCTACCAGAAATGCTGTTGCCACCGCATATCCGAGAAATGTATGGAACAGGAACACAGAGATCAGAAATCCCAGAGTTCCCAGAAATTTGGTCCGTGGGTCCAGTCTGTGAAGAACGGATTTGGCCGGATAATACTGGCCAATGGTAATATCTCTGATCATTTTTCCGCCCCTCCTTTGTTCAGTAATGGAGAGTTCGCCTGCGCAAGTGCGGCAAGGATACTATCTCTGGCTTCCTCCACCGTTGTGGCATCTGCATCCACATGCAGCCCATGTTCCTTCAGCGCATGCATGATATAAGTAATCTGCGGTGCGGCAAGTCCCATGGTTTCCAGTTCCTTATAATGGGAAAAAACCTTCTTTGGCTCATCATCAAATACAGCTTCTCCGTGATTCATAACAATGAGGCGCTCCACATATTTCGCAATATCCTCCATGCTGTGGGAAACCAGAACAATGGTTATCCCTCGCACCTTATGAAGCTCTGCGATCTGATCCAGGATATCATCCCTGCCCTTCGGGTCAAGCCCTGCTGTGGGCTCGTCCAGGATCAGGATCTTCGGGTTCATGGCAAGAACCCCTGCAATAGCTACCCTTTTTTTCTGGCCTCCGGAAAGCTCAAAGGGTGATTTCTTGAAATTGGACTCTTTTACTCCAACCTGAGTCAGAGCCTGCTTCGCTTCTTTCTCTGCTTCTTCCCTGGAAAGTCCCTGATTCATAGGTCCGAAGCATACATCCGAGATCACATCATTTTCAAACAGCTGATGCTCCGGGTACTGGAACACCAGACCAACCTCGCTGCGGAGCTGTTTCCGGTCATATTTCTCAGCCCACACATCTTCTCCGTTATACAGAACCTGGCCGGATGTTGGCTGTACCAGCGCATTCAGATGCTGGATCAGCGTGGATTTTCCGCTTCCTGTGTGTCCGATGATCCCGATAAACTGGCCGTCCGGGATCACAAGGCTGACATCCTTCAGCGCATGGCTCTCATAGGCTGTCCCGGGGCTGTAGGTATAGGTTACATTTTTTAATTCGATTGACATAATGCGCTCACCAGCTCCTCTGTAGTCAGTATTCCATCCGGAACATCCACGCCGGATTTCTTCAGTTCATATGCAAGAAGTGTTACCTGTGGTACATCCAGTCCATACGCCTTAAGGGTATCCACCTGGGAAAAAATCTCTTTGGGATTTCCCTGCATCACAACATTTCCGCTGTCCATGACATAAACACGGTCAGCATGGATCACTTCCTCCATGTAATGGGTGATCAGAATGACTGTTACCTTTTCCTTACGGTTCAGCTCCCGCACTGCCTCCAGGACTTCCTTTCTTCCGTTAGGATCCAGCATGGCGGTAGGCTCATCCAGAATGATGCACCGCGGGCGCATAGCCATCACGCCTGCAATAGCCACTCTCTGCTTCTGCCCTCCGGAAAGCTTGTTTGGGGACTGATAACGATAGGCTGTCATACCGACTTTTTCCAGGCTGTCATTCACCCGTTTCCAGATATCATCTGTAGGAACTCCCATATTTTCCGGACCAAAGCCTACATCCTCTTCCACAACGGTTCCTATGATCTGGTTATCCGGATTCTGAAATACCATTCCTGCCTTCTGGCGTACCTTCCAGAGTTTGGTCTCTCTGGCGGTATCGATCCCGTCCACCAGCATCGTTCCCTCTGTTGGGATCAGAAGCGCATTCATATGCTTCGCCAGTGTGGATTTTCCAGATCCGTTATGTCCCAGAACTGCCACAAATTCTCCTGCTTTAATGTCCAGGTTCACATCATTGACTGCACGCTGCATGTCTACCACATTGCCGTCATCATCGTATCTCTGATAGTCAAATCCCAGCTTAAGCGCCTTGATAATTCCCATCTTTTCTGCTCTCCTTAATCCTCTGTAGCTGCCGGTTCACCAAGGCCGGTCAACTCATCGATCAGTGCCCATATCTCGTCTCTTCCCTGCTTCGTCTCCGCAGAAAACGGAAGGATCTTTCCCTCTTTCGGAAGGCCCAGTCCGATGCGGATCTCCTTCAAGCTTTTTGCCACCTGGCTGCGTTTCAGCTTGTCAAGCTTGGTCGCGATGATCACCGGCTCATATCCGTTGTGACAGATCCAGTCATACATCTGCTTGTCATTGGCGGAAGGCTTGTGGCGGATATCCACCAGGAGAAAAACCGCACGGAGCTCTTTGGAATTATGAAGATAGCCCTCGATCATTTTTCCCCATTTTTCCTTCTCTGCTGCAGAAACCTTGGCGTAGCCGTAGCCCGGCAGGTCTACGAGATACATTGCCTCATTAATGTTATAAAAATTGATCGTCTGTGTTTTTCCCGGCTGTGCGCTGGTTCTTGCCAGGGCCTTGCGGTTCATCAGACCATTGATCAGGGAGGATTTCCCTACATTTGATTTTCCCGCAAAAGCTACCTCCGGCCTTCCTGTGTCCGGGATCTTGCTTGTGATGCCGCAGACGATATCCAGCGATACGTTTTTGATTACCATTCGTTATTCCTCCCTTTTCTTTTAAAAGCCCTGTCCTGAAGGTCAGGGCAGGGTTTTTCTGTTTTTTGTTTATACAAGAGCTTCACCGAGAACTTCTTTCATGTTATCCACAAACCGGATATCCAGTCCCTGGATGATCTCTCTGTCCATCTCCTCGATGTCCGGACGATTTTTTTCCGGAACAAGGACTTCCTTGATCCTGGCATATTTAGCTGCAAGCAGCTTCTCTTTCAGTCCGCCGATCGGAAGCACACGGCCTCTTAAGGTGATCTCACCGGTCATGGCAAGATCCGCACGTACCGGTTTTTCGATAATTGCAGACAGCATGGCAGTTGCCATTGTAATACCGGCAGACGGGCCATCCTTCGGAACAGCACCCTCCGGAATATGTACATGCATATCATGCTTCTGGAAAAATTCCGGATCGATCTCATATTGGTCAGAAACCGAACGGATATAACTGATACCTGCCTGTGCAGATTCCTTCATCACATCTCCAAGCTGTCCGGTAAGAAGCAGCTCGCCTTTTCCGGGCATGATATTGACTTCGATCTGCAGGGTATCACCGCCTACCTGTGTCCATGCAAGACCGCGGGCGATCCCGATCTCATCCTTCTCATTGGCCATCAGATAGTTATATCGTTCTTTGCCAAGGAATCTGGAAATATTTCTGGATGTGACAACTACCTTATCCTTACCCTCTTCCATGATAGCACGTGCAGTTTTTCTGCAGATACGTCCGATGCTTCTCTCCAGAGAACGGACTCCTGCTTCCTTGGTATAGTTGTTGATCAGCTTGCCAAGAGCTGCCGGCTGGATTACCAGCTTGCCTTCCGGAATACCGTTGATCTCCATCTGCTTCGGGATCAGATGTTCCCTTGCGATATGTTCCTTCTCATTTTCCGTATATCCCGGAATTTCCATCAGCTCCATACGGTCAAGAAGAGGTCTCGGGATTCCCTGAACATCATTTGCAGTGGCAATAAACAGTACCTCGGAAAGATCCTGGGGAATCTCCACATAGTGATCATTGAACTTACTGTTCTGCTCCGGATCCAGAACCTCCAGAAGTGCTGCGGAGGTATCTCCTTTATAATCGCTGCTGGTCTTGTCGATCTCATCAAGAAGCATCAGCGGGTTGCTGACTCCGGCTTCCTTCAGTGCGACTGTGATCCTTCCTGGCATGGCACCGACGTAAGTCTTTCTGTGGCCACGGATCTCTGCCTCATCACGGACACCTCCAAGACAGATACGGACGTATTTCTTGTTCATGGCCTCTGCCACAGAACGTGCAATGGAAGTTTTTCCGGTTCCCGGAGGTCCCACCAGACAGAGGATCGGACTCTTTCCCTTGTGGGTCAGCTTACGTACAGCAAGGAATTCCATGATACGCTCTTTGACCTCTTTCAGTCCGTAATGACCCTCTTCCAAAACCTTCCATGCGTTCTCAAGATCCTCGGAATCCTCGGATTTCTTATTCCACGGAAGTGCAAGAACGGTTTCCAGATAGCCTCTCTGCACCGTTGCCTCTGCAGCACTGGCTGCCATTCCTTTAAAACGGCTGATCTCCTTGGAAATCTTCTCTTTTACTTCATCAGATGCATCCAGCTCCTTCAGCTGTTTTTTAAATTCATCGATATCATCAGCAGTATTCTCCTCACCCAGCTCCTCACGGATGGTTTTCAGCTGTTCCCGGAGGATATACTCTCTCTGATTCTTGTCGATATGGGATTTCACCTTGCGCTGAAGATCTTTAGTGATATGGATCACCTCGATCTCGCTGCCAAGAAGCGCTCCAAGGATCTCATAACGGTCATTCAAAGACACTGCTTCCAGAAGCTTCTGCTTGTTCTGATACGCCATCGGAAGATTTACTGCGATCTGGTCGATGGTTTCCTGCACATCTTCGATGTTCATGATCTGGGTTACCAGATCCTTGCTTACTTTTCCGCTTTCTCTGCAATATCTCTGAAAAAGCTCCCGGATGCTGCGAAGCATGGCGTCCTTTACCGGTTCCGGGTAATCCTCTTCCTGTGCCGTAACGATCTCGCATTCCGCCTTCAGATATGGTTCCTCCTGCTCCAGGCCCAGAACCTCTGCCCTGTCCAGTCCCTCTACCAGAACCCGGTAAAGATCCTGCGGAAGCTTCACCACCTGCTTGATATAAGCGACGGTTCCTACCTGATACAGATCCGTAAGTTCCGGTATTTCCACCTCAGGATCCTTCTGTGTCAGCAGAAAGATCTTCTGGTCATGGAGCATGGCTGCTTCCACGGCACGGATGGATTTCTCCCTGCTCACATCAAAGTGTACGATCATATCCGGAAGGACTGTAGTCCCACGGAGAGCGATCATTGGCAATATATTGACCTGATTTGTCATTTATGTCATTCCCTTCATCAAGCTGTTTCCGGCTTGCCTTTCTTTCTCGAACGGGATGTTTTGTGTCCTGCTTTTTTTGCAGGAGCCTTGGCCTCCCCGTGGATGATCTCCGGCTCTCCGGTTCCCTCCACTGCCTCTTTTGTGACGATACACTTACGGATGGTGTCGTCCGATGGTGTCTTGTACATCAGATCCATCAGGGTATGCTCCATGATGGCACGAAGTCCTCTGGCACCTGTTTTTCTCTCAAGAGATTTCCGGGCAACTGTCTCAAGTGCTTCATCCTGGAACTCAAGCTGCACGCCATCCAGCTCAAAAAGCTTGTCGTACTGTTTTGTGAGGGAATTCTTAGGCTCCTTCAGAATACGGATCAGTGCTTCCTCATCCAGAGAATCCAAGGTTACCACGACCGGAACTCGTCCGATAAACTCCGGGATCAGACCGAATTTAATAAAGTCCTCCGGCATAACCTCCTTCAGAACTTCGCCCACATTGCGGTCTTCCTTCTCGGAAACCTCTGCTCCGAAACCAATGGATTTGGTATCCTGTCTTGCCTCGATGATCTTCTCCAGTCCGTCAAAAGCACCACCGCAAATGAACAGGATGTTTGTAGTATCGATCTGGATAAATTCCTGATGAGGATGCTTTCTTCCTCCCTGAGGAGGTACGCTTGCAACGGTTCCTTCCAGAATTTTCAGAAGTGCCTGCTGTACGCCCTCACCGGACACATCTCTGGTGATGGAGGTATTCTCGGATTTTCTTGTAATCTTATCGATCTCATCGATATAGATGATTCCGTACTGGGCACGCTCAATATCGTAATCGGCTGCCTGAATGATCTTCAGAAGAATGTTCTCAACATCCTCGCCAACATAACCTGCCTCTGTGAGAGTAGTGGCATCTGCGATGGCAAAAGGAACATTCAGCAGTCTTGCCAGTGTCTGTGCAAGAAGTGTCTTACCGGAACCGGTCGGACCAAGCATCAGGATATTACTCTTCTGCAGCTCCACGTCCAGGTTTCTTGAAGCAAGAATCCTCTTGTAATGATTGTAAACAGCTACGGAAAGTGCCTTCTTGGCATCATCCTGTCCGATCACATACTCATCCAGGATACTGTGGATCTCTTCCGGTTTCAGAAGGTTGATCCCTGTTTCATAATCTGCCTCATGATCATACATACTGAATTCTTCTTCCATGATCTCGGAGCAAATCCCGATACATTCATCACAAATATATGCTCCATCCGGACCTGCGATCAGCTTGCGTACCTGATCTTCAGTCTTATGGCAAAAGGAGCATCTTACCTTTCCTTCTTTTACTTTATCTGCCATATCTTTTTGTTTCCTTTCTAAGCGTAAATGTCCGTCTCTCGCAGACATTTAAAATTCCTTTTTAAAGCAAGATAAGACTCCTGTGTCTTTACAGGAGTCTTTTCTTACGCATTATTTGTGGATCACAACACCGTCGATCAGGCCGTATGCCTTAGCTTCTTCCGCTGTCATATAGTTGTCACGGTCAGTATCTTTTTCCACAATCTCAAGAGGCTGTCCGGTATTCGCAGAAAGAATCTCGTTCAGCTTCTTTTTGGTTTTTGCGATCTGGTCAGCTACGATCTGGATCTCTGTAGCCTGCCCCTGTGCACCGCCTGATGGCTGATGGATCATGATCGTCGAATTCGGCAGTGCATATCTCTTGCCTTTGGCACCGGAGGACAGGAGGAAAGCTCCCATGCTGGCTGCCATTCCAAGACAGATCGTAGATACATCGCACTTAATATACTGCATTGTATCATAAATTGCCATTCCGGCAGTTACAGAACCACCCGGGCTGTTAATATAAAGCTGGATATCCTTGGAAGGATCTTCTGCTTCCAGGAAGAGAAGCTGCGCAACGATCAGGTTCGCACTGACATCGTTTACCTCTTCTCCAAGGAAAATGATTCGGTCCTTAAGAAGTCTTGAATAGATATCATAACTTCTTTCTCCTCTGCTGGTCTGCTCAATGACGTAAGGTACTAAACTCATTTTGCCCTCCATTTCCGAGGTTTATTACGCCTCTACAGCTGCATCGGCAACTAATGTAACAGCTTTCTGAACAGCCATATCTTTCTTCATCTGCTCCATCTCGTTCTCACCGATGAGATCTTTTAATTTGTCTGCTTCCATCTTGTACATCTCTGCCATCTTGGAGATCTCTTCGTTAACCTCTTCCTCTGTTGGCTGGATGTTCTCTACCTCAGCGATCTTCTCAAGAACAAGTCTTGTCTGGATTCTCTTAAGAGCCTGTGGCTTCATGTCTTCCATCATCTTGTCAACGCTCTGGCCTGTGAACTGGAAGTACTGCTCCATGGAAAGACCCTGGGACTGCATTCTTCTTGCGAAATCGTCAAGCATCTGACGTGTCTGTGTCTCGATCATTGCCTCCGGAATATCCATCTGTGCATTCTCGATCACTTTATCTACTGCTGCATCTTCTTTTGCACGACGTGCATCTTCTGCTTTCTTCTCTGTCAGGTTCTTCTTAACGTCTTCCTTGTACTCAGCAAGTGTATCAAACTCAGATACATCCTTAGCGAAGTCATCGTCAAGCTCCGGAAGCTCTTTTGCTTCGATCTTCTTAACGTCGCACTGGAATACAGCTTCTTTGCCAGCCAGCTCTTTTGCCTGATACTCCTCCGGGAATGTAACCTTAACTTCTACGTGATCACCTGTGTTAGCACCAACAAGCTGCTCCTCGAATCCCGGGATGAAGGTGTTGGAACCAAGTGTCAGCGGATAGTCTGTTCCTTTACCGCCCTCGAATGCCTCACCGTCTACGAAGCCCTCGAAATCGATAGTTGCTGTATCGCCGTTCTGTGCTGCACGATCCTCAACTGTGATGGTTCTGGAGTTTTTCTCCTGCTCTTTCTTAAGCTCAGCCTCAACTTCCTCGTCTGTTACCTCTGTCTCAGACTTCGGAACCTCAAGTCCTTTATAGTCACCAAGAGTTACCTCTGGTTTAGTAGCTACTTCTGCTGTAAAGATAAATGGTTTGCCAGGCTCAACCTGTGTTACATCGATCTTAGGCTGGGAAACGATCTCAAGATCACACTCAGCAAGTGCTTTGCTGTAATGCTCAGGGATCAGAGCGTTTGCAGCGTCCTCAAGGAATACTCCCTTTCCGTACATCTGCTCGATCATTTTTCTTGGAGCTTTTCCTTTACGGAATCCCGGAATAGAAATTCTGCCTTTTGCTTTCTGATATGCATTCTGCATTGCTTTGTCAAGATCCTCGGCGGAAACCTCGATTGTAAGTTTCGCCATGTTTTTCTCCATTTTCTCCACCTGTAAACTCATGTTTCTTGTTCCTCCTTAATCATATCGAGTAAATACCTTATATAAAATAGTTAACACTCGCATTATATATTTACAGTCATTTCTGTAGTATAGCATAACCACTGTAAAAACGCCAGTATTTTTTCAGTTTTCCATATGCCCCCACAGGGCATTTCTCAGCTGCCCACGTCCTCAATGTTAAAGTAATTTTCTGTCTTTCTTATGTTGTTAAGACAAAATGTAAAAATCCTTTTATAAGTTTTAGGCGTATAATGAACACCATCGTCTGTACCGTCTCCCGTATTGGATACAGTACCATATCCGGTCCGCATCAGATAACTGTAAACATCAATATAGTGGTACTGACTTCCAAGCTCACCGGCAAGACCGCTGTTAAAAGTCCGGACATCCTCACATTTACGATTCTTGGTACTTCCCTTTTCCCCTCCATTGATCGGATTCACAGACATATAATACAGACTGCAGTTTTTCATGGAAAGCTTTGTTCCCAGCTTTTTCATATAAGACACGTACTGTGAGAGTCTATCATTCAGATCCTGTTTTCCGTTAATATCTCTGAGATCATTGATACCATGATTAAACACCACTGCGATCTTTGCGTATTTTTCATTTTTACGATATTTTTCTATTTCTTTCAAAAGAGCCTGTGCGCCCGTTGACTTCAGCCAGCCCAGTTCCGTATTAGAACAGCATACAAAGCTGACATGGATGTCCACATACTCCTTTCCAAACTGTTCGTACAATACCTTCTGAAGACCATATGTCCTGGAATCTCCCACAAAGATGATCCTTTCGTAATTCTCAGGATAATGAAAGCTGTTCCTGACCAGATTCGGTTCCTGATACCGCCAGAATCTCACCGCATAGAGATGCATGGTCCCACTGACTGTGATCACCTGTCCGGCTTCATACCTTGGTGCGGTCTTCTGACCTGCCCTGGTAGACCATCCAAGGAATGTATAATTCTCTTCATTGGCCATCACCGGTAGTTTCAGTTTTCCGCTTGGAGCCTGGATGATCTTGTAGATATCTCCGTCATTCCTGTGCAGGATCAGTTTGGGATTGTTCTTCTTTTTATCACTGCATAAAACGTTACATTTCTTTTTACAAAATATTTTTTCCCGGCTTATATCCTGCCTCCGCTCCTCCTTTTTTCAGAGACCATCCTTCTGCCTGATATCCTGCTGGGACCTGCGGCACTTTGGGAATCGTGATCATGGAACCATATTTCTGTTTCTTTTCCAATTTTTTATATATAGCAGAGGAGGCTCCTCCACCTGACCTGAAAGATACGGAATACACTTTTTTGCAAGCATTCCCGAATGTATCATCCGACCAGTCAAAGCCGGCAGCTGACACCAAATTTCCTGTGGCTGTCATCAGTATAACAAAAAGCGCCACTACCCACAGGACCTGTTTCATCTCTTTTTTCATGCTCTTACATACACCACCGATTCAGCGATCTCTTCTGCCTTTGCGCTTCCCTCCAGCTGTCCGATCAGGGAAAGGCTGAAATCGATGGCTGTTCCAAGGCCTCTGCTGGTAGTTACATTTCCATCTACCACTACAGGCTCCAGAGATGTTCTGGCACTTTTAAGCTGTTCCATAACAGATGGGTACGATGTAGCATTTCTGCCTTTCAGGAATCCAAGTCTCTCGAATATACCTGGTGCCGCACAGATAGCTGCTACCTTGCCGCCATTCTGATAGAAATCTGTCAGAAGCTCAGTCAGCGGTTTATATTCCTCCAGATATTTTGTTCCCGGCATTCCTCCCGGAATTACAAGCATATCCGCATCGGAAAAATCACATTCTCCAAAGGTACGGTCTGTAAGAAGATCGATCCCATGAGAGGTTCTGATCTCTTTTGTCTCTTTGATAGATACTGTCTGGATGTCGATCCCGGCTCTTCTCATCAGATCTACCACGGTCAGTCCTTCAATATCTTCAAAACCATCTGCGAAAAAAATATATACTTTACTCATGATCCTGTTCATCCTTTCTTTTATAAAATCCATAAATATTTTCTGTATTCCCCATTCCCTTCCATAATGCTTTTTCCATCTGAAAATGTCAAGAAATTTCAACAAATATGCCATTGCAAATCCTGTTTTTTCCTGTAGACTGAACATAATATCTTTTCATTTCACAAATCCGGAGGTTTTTATATGGAGATCGAACGTAAATTTCTGATCCGGAAGGATGACCTTCCGCAGGATCTGGCTTCTTATCCCTGCCACAGGATCGAGCAGGGGTATCTTTGCACTTCCCCTGTCGTCCGCATCCGCCGGCAGGATGATGACTATTTTCTTACTTACAAATCCAAGGGTCTCATGAGCCGTGAAGAATATAATCTTCCGCTCACCGCTGAAGCCTATGAGCATCTGAAGCCTAAAGCAGACGGTATCCTCATTACCAAGGACCGCTATGTGATTCCGGAAAAAACGGACTTTTTATTGAACTGGATGTGTTCCACGGAGAATACGAGGGAGTTCTTCTGGCTGAGGTGGAATTTCCTACAGAGGAAGCCGCCAATGCCTACACTGCGCCGGACTGGTTCGGAGAAGATGTAACTTATTCCACCAGATATCATAACAGTACCATGAGCCAGGGCTGGCAGATTAATAGCTGACCGAATCTGAAATCGCACTTGTATTTCTTATTTCAGGTGGTATAATTAGTAATGCAGGCAGATATAGTTCATCGGTAGAACATCAGCTTCCCAAGCTGAGGAGGCGGGTTCGATTCCCGTTATCTGCTTTCATTGCCAAAGAGGGCACGCAGTCAGGCGTGTCCTTTTTTATAAATTTCAAGGAGGATTTTTGTTTATGAAGATTGGATTTATCGGATGTGGAAATATGGCCTCTGCCATGATCGGCGGTATTCTCCGTCAGGGGATCTTTTCAAAGGACGAGATCATTGTTTCCAACCTTACAGACGAAGGCAGAGCGCGCAGTGAAAAAACTCTTGGTGTTGTCACCACTCTGGATAACAATGAAATAGTCAGATCTGCAAAAACTGTCGTTCTTGCAGTAAAGCCGCAGTTTTATGAGGAAGTTCTCACAGAGGTCCACGACAGTCTCACGACAGAGCACACCATCATCGGAATCGCTCCCGGCAAGACTCTTGCATGGCTGGAAGAAAAAGCCGGTCTTCCTCTGAAAGTTGTCCGTTTTATGCCTAATACTCCTGCACAGGTTGGGGCCGGAATGACTGCTGTATGTACCAATGACCGGGTTTCGGAAGACGAACTGGCAGAAATCCTTAAGATCACAGACAGCTTTGGCTGTACCGAAGTGGTACCGGAGCGTCTGATGGACGCCGCAGGCGCTGTAGGCGGCTGTTCACCGGCTTATGTGTTTATGTTTATCGAAGCCATGGCAGATGCCGCTGTCAGCCAGGGAATGCCTCGTAAGCAGGCTTATAAATTTGCTTCCCAGACTGTTCTCGGCAGCGCAAAAATGGTTCTGGAAACCGGCAGACACCCGGGAGACCTGAAAGACATGGTCTGCTCACCGGCAGGAACTACCATTGAAGGTGTCCGCACCCTGGAAAAGAGCGGCTTCCGCAGTGCCGTATTCGAAGCGCTTACCGCAGCTGCTGAGAAGGGTAAGAAGTTATAATTTTCGAAAACAAAAACTCCGTGAGGTCTGCATTCACCCGGACCTCACGGAGTTTTTCCATCTCATCTCTTTTATCGTCTGCCGACAGCCCTACAGCAACTCGATCAGCGCGTCAATATCTTCCATTTTTGTTCCCCAGCTTGTGGCAAAACGGATCACTGTATGATCTTTATCATATTTTTCCCAGAAATCAAACTGAACTTCTTTGCCCAGTTCTTCTTTCTTTTTATTTTCCAAAACTACAAACTGCTGGTTCGTGGGAGAATCCAGAAAAAGCTGATATCCTTTTTCCTGAAGGGCTCTTTTCAGCTTCATAGCTGTTTCAATAGCATTTTTGCTGATTCTTGTATACAGATCATCGGTAAACAGTGTGTCAAACTGGATTCCCAGAAGACGGCCTTTTGCCAGAAGGGCTCCCTGCTGCTTCACCATAGTCATAAAGTGCTTCGGAGCTTTTTTCGTAAAGACCACTGCCTCACCGCAGAGTGCTCCTACCTTGGTTCCGCCGATGTAGAACACATCTGTACATCTGGCGATATCCTCAAGTGTCACATCTGCTTCCGGACTTACCAGACCGTAGCCAAGTCTTGCTCCGTCCAAAAACAGCGGAAGTTCGTATTTATGGCATACCTCGGAAATTTCCTCCAGCTCTTTCTTCGTATAAAGTGTTCCGTACTCTGTCGGATGGGAAATATAAACCATTCCCGGAAATACCATATGGTCGTGACTTTCATCACCATAAAAAGTTTCCACATAATCTGTGATACTTTCTGCTTTGATCTTTCCGTTTTCTGCCGGAAGTGTCAGTACCTTATGTCCTGTATACTCGATTGCTCCGGCCTCATGACAGCTTACGTGTCCGGTCTGCGCCGCAAGAACACCTTCATAACGGTTCAGGACAGAACCTATGATCGTGGCATTGGTCTGAGTTCCTCCCACCAGGAAAAACACATCTGCATCCGGGCAGCCACAGGCTTTACGGATCTTCTCCTTTGCAGAATCACAGTATTTGTCTGTGCCATAGCCAGAAAGCTTCTCCATATTGGTTTCCAGAAGCTTCTGGAGGATCGCCGGATGCGCTCCCTCGCAGTAATCGTTTACAAAAAATAACATTTTATTTTCTCCTCATCTGTATTTTCATTTTATTTGACCGTCTTCCCCGGAATGATCTTACATGTGGAAAACGATTTGAATTTACAGGAAATCGCCCCCTTCAATAGGAAGCCCTTTT
>NC_021014.1:3401456-3405255 GCF_000209835.1 Ruminococcus sp. SR1/5
AAACAAGGGGTTTTACGACGCATTGGATAAATGCCGCAGGTTTTTCCCATGTTTTTTAAACTTTCTAAACTATTTTTAATTTTTACATGCTTTCTGCGCATACTCTGTCTGCACCAGATTTTCATACGCTGTACGATCCGTCAGCTCACCTGCATCTTCCAGGATATCCTGCAGAAGCTCAAAGCTGTCTTTTTCAAAAATAAGATTTTCTTTCCAGGTATCCTGGTCATAATAACGTTTTACAATGGCAGTAATGGTTTCAAGATCTGTTTCTTTGAACTGCGGTGCGATCACTTCTGCGATTTCCTCCGGCGTATGACTCTGCACATAGTCCATTCCCTTCTGAAGTGCATCGGTAAATTTCTGGATGATCTCAGGGTTTTCTTTCATGTAGCTTGCCTTTGCACTGTAGGATGTATATGGTACATATCCGGATGCCTCTCCGAGAGATGCAACTACATAGCCTGCTCCTTCTTTTTCCAGAATGGTCGCAGATGGTTCGAATTCTACTGTATATGCCGCGGAATCATCACCTGTAAAAGCTGCTGCTGTGGAACCGAAATCAATACTCTGGTCGATGATCAAATCCTTTTGCGGATCCATGCCGTTTTTCTTCAGTATATATTCAAATACCATTTCCGGCATTCCGCCCTTACGACCGCCAAGAACCTTCTCTCCTTTTAGATCCTCCCATTTGAAATCAGGCATCTCTTCTCTTGCCACTAGAAAATTCCCCGCACGCTGGGTTAACTGTGCAAAATTTACGACAGGATCCGTGGCGCCCTCCTGATAAGCATAAACAGATGCCTCTGCGCCCATAAATCCAATATCTGCCTCACCGGAAATCACAGCAGTCATCGTTTTATCTGCTCCGAATCCCGTCACCAGCGTCAGATCCAGACCTTTCTCCGCAAAATATCCCTCCTCAATCGCCACATACTGCGGTGCGTAAAAGATTGAATGTGCGACTTCATTCAGTGTAACCTTTGTAAGCTTCTCTTCTGTGCTGTCTTTCTTCGCAGCAAATACTCCCATTGGCAGCGCCGTCACCGCCAGCACAACTGCTGCCGCCAGTGCAATCCATTTTTTATTTTTCATGCAGATACTCCTTTACAGACTTCTTCTGTTAGAGTATGCATAATTAATTAATTGGTGACCAGGGAAACATACAAAGTATCGTAAAACACAGTCTCCATGATTCCTTTTGTTAGGATATGCCCAAAAAACCAACTGCTGATCACGATCAACTTTCCCATCAGTTAAAAAATATGAATTTTATTTAAC
Organism: Ruminococcus sp. SR1/5; assembly: GCF_000209835.1. Taxonomy (NCBI): domain Bacteria; kingdom Bacillati; phylum Bacillota; class Clostridia; order Eubacteriales; family Oscillospiraceae; genus Ruminococcus; species Ruminococcus sp. SR1/5. Next base: position 3,402,741 of record NC_021014.1, read on the forward strand.
AACAATTCAATTGTGTTCAATTTCCAATCCTGCTATGATTTAATCACAAAAGCTTTTGAAATTTCAATCAGGAGAGAATTAGGATGAATATTGGAAATGTGATAAAAAAATATAGAAAAGAGTCTGGTTTCACCCAGGAGGAAATGGCAAACCGCTTAGGAGTAACTACTCCAGCGGTGAATAAATGGGAGACGGGGAACTCCAATCCAGATATTGAACTGTTAGCACCAATTGCAAGACTGCTACATATTTCCCTTGATACCCTGTTGTCTTTTCATGAAAATCTGACAGACGTTGAAATTACAGAACTTATTCAGGAAATGGACAAAATGTTTTCAGCAGAAGGTTACGAAAAGACCTATCAATGGGCAGTAAATATCATAAAAGATTACCCTAACTGCAACATGCTTATCTGGCAGGTGGCGGTGATGCTTGACTCGCGAAGAATCATAGGTCAGTGTGAGCATCCCGATAAGTACGACGAACAGATTAATTCCTGGTACGAAATGGCACTAAATGACAAGGACGAAAAAATCCAGCACCATGCGGCAGATTCTCTGTTCGGATTCTACTTGCGAAAAGGGAATTATGAAATGGCAGAAAAATATCTGAACTATTTTTCCGACTATGATCCCATGAAAAAACTAAGACTTGGGCAATTATACATGGAACAGGAAAAAACAGAAGAAGCATATGAAAAACTGGAAAATATAATTCTTTCAGAGTATACTACTTTGAATCTTGCCTTTGGCATGATGATCACAAAAGCTCTTGACAATAAAGATCATAAATCCGCAAGATTCCTGGCCGAGAAAATGTATGCATTAGCAGGTATTTTTGAGATGGGAAAATACAATGAATGTGCAACCATGTTTAATGTTGTGGTGGCAGAACAAAATGTCGAAGATACTTTTAAGGTAATAAAACAACTGCTGGAGAATGTCGATACAATCTGTGATTTTCAGAAATCAAGATTATATAAACATATAAAATTCCAAGATGTAGAAAATCCATATGCTGAAGAAATGAAAAAAGAACTGATTGCAGGCTTCCAAAATGAAGAAGACTTTGCTTATATGAAAGGCTATAAACCCTGGAAAAAATTATTAGCAAAGTATTGATCCTGCTTATGTTTATTGCAAAATAAAAAACCTATTCATTCGCAATAGATCACATTTATAGATGAAAGAGATGCAGGCGTCGCGGCTCCTGCATCTCTTTTAACCCATAGGGTGCGTGATTGCAACGAAATTTACCACCTCAATGGATGATAAATTGCAATATATTTCAAAAATAAAAGAAGAACGTAATAAGGCACAGGACGAACTTGCTGAACTAAGGAAAATTCTTGAATTGTCAGATGATATTTCTTTGACAGAACACATTACAAAGATAAAAATAAATATTGACAAGGAGTAATTGAACCAGTATTATATAAGTACAAAGAAGTCTTTTTCCGGAGTGAGAAAGATATTATTACTTATTCAAAGGAAAGGGGCTCTGGACGAGTTCCTTTTTACATTTCATAAAATTTGATTTTATAACATATACTATGATCACAAAGTAGCTCTGGATAGGATATTCGGAGTTGTAAAACGGCGGAAATATCATTGCTGGTATTTCCGCCACTTCTTTTATAGATTATTCGCACTATTCAACCCATCCACTCAATTACGCAAAATCAAATCGTCTCATAATTTACATTAATATATGTACGCCACCCCCAAAATATGATAAGGTGAAGCAAATAGAATTTTTCAGGAGGTTATTAACAGTTAAATATAAATTATAAAATTATAAAATCATATAAGTACATGTTGAGTTTTATAAGATATTAGAACAGAATATTATTGAAAGGAGTTGATGCTTTGAGTAAATATTATTCTATACATGAATTTTCAAAAATTATAAGCGTATCCGCCCAGACATTACGAAATTGGGATGCCAATGGAAAACTTCATCCGCATCATACTACAGTAAGCGGCTATAGATATTATTCTGACGAGCAACTCAACCAGGTAATAAATGTAAAGCCTAAAACTCGCATTACAATTGGATATTGTCGCGTTTCCAGCCATAAACAGAAAGATGATCTGGAACGACAGATTGATAATGTTAAGACATATCTTCTGGCAAAAGGACAGCCATTTGAGATGATAAGTGATATCGGTTCCGGAATTAATTATAAGAAAAAAGGACTCCAGGAATTGATCAGGCGAATATCTCAAAATCAGGTTGAAAAGGTTGTTGTTTTATATAAAGATCGGCTATTGCGATTTGGTTTTGAATTGATAGAATATATCGCTTCGCTTTATAATTGTGAGATTGAGATTATTGATAATACTGAAAAATCCGAACAGCAGGAACTTGTTGAAGATCTGGTTCAGATGATCACAGTATTCAGTTGCAAATTACAAGGAAAACGAGCGAATAAAGCCAAGAAACTTATCCGGGAATTGATACAGGAGAAAGTAGATGGTAAAAGCCATAAAAGTAATGTTAATACCAAATAATA
>NC_021014.1:3405816-3520104 GCF_000209835.1 Ruminococcus sp. SR1/5
AGCATTCATATGAAATACGACTTCACTTCCATCATTGACCGACATGGCAGAGATTCCATCGCAGTAGACGGCCTGAAGGGCGATGGTTTCTCTCCTGCCCCGCCGAAGGAGGGCTTCGATGCCATCCCGATGTGGGTAGCAGACATGAACTTTCCTACTGTACCTACCATACAGCAGGCGATCATCGAACGGGCCAGTCACCCGGCCTTCGGTTACTTCGAAGCCCCGCCGGAATATTATAAAGCCATCATCCGCTGGCAGGAAACACGCCACGGTGTCACCGGTCTGAAGCCCAGGCACATTGGCTACGAAAATGGCGTTCTGGGCGGAGTTATCAGTGCACTGAACTGCATCTGCTCCCGCGGTGATAACGTCTTGGTCCACAGCCCGACATACATAGGCTTCACCTCAAGCCTGAAAAACAACGGCTACGAGGCCGTACATTCTCCGCTGGTAAGGGATGAAAACGGCATATGGAGAATGGATTATGCAAACATGGAAAACAACTCCGGAAAAGAAGATCCACGCTGCCATTCTCTGCAATCCGCATAATCCCTGCGGACGCGTGTGGGAGCGTTGGGAGCTGGAAAAAGCCATGGAGCTTTACCGAAAATATGATGTCTATGTCATCTCAGACGAGATCTGGTCTGACCTCATCCTGAAGGGTCATAAGCATATCCCCAGCCAGTCCGTCAGTGAAGATGCCCGCCAGCGTACAGCGGCCTTCTACGCTCCATCCAAAACCTTTAATCTTGCAGGACTTGTTGGCAGCTATCACATTGTATACAACAGCTGGTGGCGGGATCGTATTTTGAAGGAGTCCAGTCTGAGCCATTATAATATGATGAATGTTCTGTCCATGCACGCTCTGCTTGGCGCTTATCAGCCTGAGGGCTATGAGTGGACCGATGAACTCTGTGAAGTACTGAGCGGAAATGTAAACTTTGCCTGTGATTACATTGACCGGCACTTTAAGGGTGTCAACGTTTCCAGGCCGGAAGGCACCTACATGCTCTTTGTCGACTGCACCGACTGGTGTACTGCCCATGGCAAAACCATCGAAGATGTGGAAAAGGCCTGCTGGGATGTCGGCGTTGCAGTCCAGGACGGCAGGATGTTCTTCGGTTCCTGTCACCTGAGAATGAATCTGGCTTCCCCCCGTTCCCGCATAGAGGAAGCCTTCCGCCGAATGGATCGGTACGTCTTCAACAGGTAAAAATCTACTCTGCCGTTCATTACAATCTATGCTATAATAGAGCTCATAACATCAGCGTTCCCTCCTGTCACTTTTCGGAACGCTGTAAACAGGAGGAAATTAATATGGATATTAAAGAGGAAATCCACGCATTATCAGAAGAAATGCTCACAAACCTTGGCAGACTGGTTGCCATTGACTCCCAGCTCGGTACCCCTTCCGAGGGAAAGCCATTCGGTGAGGGCCCTGCAAAAGCTCTGAAAGAAGGACTGAAGATTGCCGAAGAGCTTGGCTTTAAAACCGTAAACCTGGATAACTACTGCGGTTATGCCGAAATGGGTGAGGGCGATGAGATCGTCGGCATCGCCGGTCATCTGGATATCGTTCCTGTAGGCGGAGACTGGACCTACGATCCGTTCAGCCTTACCCGTGAAGGCGATCATGTATACGGCCGCGGGACCACTGATGATAAAGGCCCTATCCTGGAAGCGCTCTATGCCATGAAGCTTCTCCGCGACCACGGCGTGAAGCTGAACAAAAGAGTCCGCCTGATCATGGGCTGCAACGAGGAAACAGGTTCCAGATGTATGGCTCACTACAATCAGGTAGCAGAAGAGCTTTCCTGCGGTTTCACACCGGATGCCAGCTTCCCGTGTATCCACGGTGAAAAAGGCCAGCTTGCCATGATCGCCTGCTCAAAAAACACCCGGATCATTTCCATGAATGGTGGTTTTGTATCCAATGCAATGTGTGACACCTGTACAACCGTTGTTCCCGCTGAAGACGGTCTTAAGGAAAAGCTGGAATCCGCACTTTCCCAGACGAAGCTCCAGGAATATAAGGTAACCGAAGATAATGGTGAGCTCACCATCTACGCCAAAGGTGTTCCGGCTCATGCCAGCACTCCCCATCTCGGTGTCAATGCTGCAGGAGTAACCTTTGAATGTCTGGCAAATGCAGGCTTTGAAGATGACTTTGTGGAATTCTATAACTCCCATATCGGCACTGCATGTGACGGCTCCGGAATTGGCCTGAAATTTGCAGATGAATACGGCGATCTGACATTATGCAACGGAATCGTCAAAACAGAAAACGGTGTCATTTCCTGTACCATCGATATCCGTGTTCCGGTAACTCTTAATGAGACCGATATCCGCAAAATGTGTCAGGACAGACTGGAAGATAAAAACGGCCGTATTGAGATCAAAAATATTGTTGCCCCGTTATTCTTCCCAAGAGAATCTCCGCTGGTAAATGCGCTTTACAAAGCGTACACAGATGTGACCGGCGATACCGAACACAAACCAATGGTCATCGGAGGCGGCACTTACGCAAAATCCCTCAAAAACATCATAGCCTTCGGACCTGAAAAAGAGGGAATTGACTACCGTATCCACGGAGCCGATGAATTTATCCTGGTCTCCGGCATGGAAGAAGCAGTACTGATCTATATGGAAGCGATCAAAAATATGCTTGCGATCTGAAATCAGGAGGATAAGAAATCATGAGTACAAAAGCTGAACACGCTACAAAATTACACGAGAATGGCTGTAACTGTGCACAGGCAGTTGCCTGTTCTTTCTGCCAGGAATTTGGCATCGATGAAAACGAGATGTTCCGTATTGCCGAGGGCTTCGGCCTTGGAATGGGTGTTATGGAAATGTGCGGTGCTCTTTCCGGTATGGCTATGATCATCGGACTTTCCAACAGCCGCGGAAATACCGAAGAAGGTTCCGGCTCCAAAGGTGACACTTACAAAAAGCTCCGCACCTATATCCAGAAATTCAAAGAAAAAACGGTTCCTGTATCTGCCGTGAATTAAAAGGTGTAGAGACAGGCAAGGTTCTCTGCAGCTGCCCGCAGTGTATCACCGATGCGGTTGCTCTTACAGAAGAATATCTTGCGGAAAACAGATAATCTCATAAAATAAAACAGCAGAATTGTATATTCCCTGTAATCCCGGGACATACAGCTCTGCTGTTTTCTGTTTCTATTCGCTTTTCACTGTCAGATCCTTCACCCATCTGTATTTCTTATAATTCAGGTACACAGCTGGGATCTTTGCAACTTCATCCAGACTGATGAGCTTTCTGGTAAAAATGCCGGCGCTCTTTTATTTTTGCCCACGCCTCTTCGTCAAACTTACGGTCTTTCCTGATTTTCTATTTCATCTCGATCTTAAACAGTCTGGCCGCTTTTTCCTGTGGCATCTTCACTACAAGATTTCCATTTTCGATCTTATATCCGCACATCTCTTCCTTCGGATAGATCACGGATACTCTGCGGACCTGCTCTGCATTTTCCAGCGGGATCACTGCTTCTGTTGTTCCCGGTGTCCATACCGAAAGATAGGTATTCTTCTCTGCTTTCACTCCGTAAGCAAGAACTTCAGATTTCAGAGTTCCAAAACCAAGCGGGAAGAACGGCACGCCGTCACGGACTTCCTCACGGATCTCCTTATACAGGGAGATTCCCTCCTTCATACGGTTCATGGAATTTTCGCCCAGCTTCCATACCATACCGCTGATATATGGGCGGAGAAGCATACCATTTACTACATTGTAGATCACATGCTCTTCTTCATCCTCATACGGATATACCCACATACCACCCTGCTCCGGAGTTACCGCACTGGCTACATTGGCAGCGATATTGGCATTGTAGAGATAATCTGTCTGATCACTGGTAGACTGCAGGCTTAAGATCTTCAGCATACCATAATCCATACGCTGTCCGCCGGAACCGCAGTTCTCCACAACAAGCTCCGGATGATCCCGGAAGATTTCCTCATACCACTGGTGAAGACATTCATAATGCTCACGGATGGCATCTGCACAGCTGTCACTGTTCAGATCACTTCCATATCCCATGGTTACGTTATAGTCCACTTTAAAGTACTCTACACCGTAATCATTGATCAGTCTGTCTACTACATCACGGCAATATTTCCGTACCTCCGGATTGCGGAAATCCAGCATATAGCGTTTATTGTCAATGTGGCGTTTTCCATGACGACAGACAAACCAGTCATCCGGAAGCTTGTTTGCCAGTTCGCAGGCAACTCCCATAACCTCGATTTCCAGCCAGAGTCCCATTTTCAGGCCTTTACTGTGTGCATGATCGCAGACTTCTTTCAGACCATTGGGGAATCTTCCGGATGCTTCTTTCCATTCCCCGACACGGTCCCACCAGAATCCGTCGTCATACCAGCCTGCATCCAGGCAGTAATATTCGCATCCGAGCTCTGCTGCCTTGTCAATGATGGAAAGCTCCCGCTCCGTTGTAGGGTCTCCCATCAGGCAGTTCATATAATCATTAAATACCACGTTCAGCTTCTCATCGTCCGTATTCGGTCTGCGTACTTTTCTCCGATATCTGGTCAGTGCCGCTGCTGCCGGATTCAGGCCACCTTTTACAACCGCTGCCCCTGCCGGAACGGTTGTAAAGCTTTCTCCCGGTTTCAGATTCTTATACCAGCCATGCTCCTGCTCTGTGGCGCCGCTTAAGGCAAGATACAGATTTCCGCCCTGTGCAGAGCCATATTCTGCCAGCCACTGTCCGGAGCTTTCAATCTGGAAAATATACGTCTCCCCTGTTTCTCTGTCCTCGGCAATTCCCATGGGAAGATACTCACAGGTAGACCAGGTGCCCTTTCCACTGTAACAATAACGGTTCAGGCCATATCCCTGATGATTGAAGCCATCTACGACCATTCCGTTTAAATTCAGCGTTTCTGCATCGTATTTCTGCCACTGTGCCTCACAGCACCAGCTGTTAAACGGCACATAGATATCTGTTTTTTTATAATAAGGCTTCTCGCCGCCTCTGGAAATTCCCTGATACATAAAAGAAGAAACATAGGTCAGCCCCTGATCCTCGCTTCCCTCGTTGATGATCTCTGTCCAAGTCTGTACTGCCGGCACTCCATCAAACAGGCGCATATGATATACTGCCTTCAGCTTTTCCGGGGAAATCATTACGATCTCTAGCTCTTTTCCGCCGGCCTGTGCCTTCAGCTCATGGTTCTCATAAACAAAATCCACAGAGGACTGATTGATGTTGTTTTTGTAGGCATGCATGTTTAAGCTTCCTGTGCCGCTTCTGTGGATCTCAACAGCCGGATAACAGATATCATCCTTCGGCTCCATGACTGCTTTTTTACTTCCTGTGAAGAAAAATCTGCCAGCTCTACCACGCCGTTTTCCCGGATACGAAACTGGATATCCAGGCCATTCTCATGTAATTCGATCATTTTCATGTTTTCATTTTTATAGCTCATAGAAAATACCCTCCGTTTTTCTGATTCTGATCACAGTATAATATCTGTTTTTTATAAGGTGACAGGTATCATCCCCTGAATGTAAAAATGCAATATATTGTCGTATTTATTTTTGCGTGATATACTGTTTGCTGACAGTAAAGAGTACAGTCAGTCAGACATGTAGGGCGATTTAATCGAATATCTGCATCTGTCCGACTCGCAATTTACAGCTGAAATATTTACATTCCGCTTCGCAGCATACTCAGGAGGTTTTTTCATGCCAGATATTTTCCAGGACTCTTCCCGATATTTCCATATTTCTGCTTTTTATGCTCTCTCCCTGCCTTATTATCATATGGAGCATCACACACATTCCAGCTATGAGATCATGTATATCACCTCCGGTTCCTGCCGGGTTTTCTGCCTGGATGGCACACAGGACACGGAATTCCCACTGAAATCCGGGCAATTTATCTTTATCCGGCCGGATGTACCTCACAGGCTGGAGATTCCGGATGGTTTTCCCTGCTCGATCCTGAATCTGGAATTTTCCCTTACTCCCGAAAAAAGTCCGGTTGCTCTGGAGCTTCTCCTGAAAAAGGATCCCGGATTTTCCCAGTTCTGGAATTTTATGGAAGCCTCCCAGGGCTTCTGCTCCGGCGCGGATTCCCGCAGCTTCGGATACAGCCTGAAGGATCTGCTCACCTTTTTACAACAAAATTCCGGTCAGATACAAAAGGAAGAATTTCTCTTCTTTCTTCTTTTCAGCCGTATGCTTACAGAGCTTGCATTCTGCGCCCGCTCCAGCCGGAGCACCCAGGGAATCGTCTATCTGAAAAAAGCGCTCCGCTATATTGACGAGCATTATCTGGAAGACATTGATATTCCTGCCATCTCCGCATATGCAGGGATCAACAAATCCTACCTGCAGGCGCTCTTTACAGAAAAAAACGGCTGCACCATCAATACCTATATCAACCGCAAGCGTATGGAACAGGCCGCCTTTCTTCTGTGCAACAGTACTCTGCACATTACGGATATTGCCTTTTCTTCCGGATACAACAGCCGGCAGCATTTTGCACATACCTTCGAAAAATTTTATCATATGAGCCCCTCCAGGTACCGAAGCCTTCATACCCGGCCTCTCCGTTCGGATACCCAAAAGAAACGCTATCATATGACTGACGGACTGATGTTGGAAAGCGAACCCTTTCCTCAGGAATAAAACTTACTTCATACACCTACACTTTCAGGCTGATACCTGCGATCCACGTCTGAGCAGCCTAAAAAAACGGCCAGGTACGAAGTTCATATCTCTTCGATAACCTGGCCGGCTTTTTATATTTATTGTCAAGCGGATATTCGCAATCCTGCAGGGGACTTACTTGATTCGGTTAAAATTTTTCTATGGAAGCAGATTCTGCATACTCTTCAGGCTGATTGCCAGTGTGGAGGTATTATGCAGAAGTGCGGATGAAGTCGGCTGCAGGATACCTGCAACGCCACAGGCGATAAGACCTGCGTTAAAGGTAATAATAAAACGGTAATTGCGTCTGATACGCTTCATCAGTGCATTGCTGATCTCTTTCAGAACAACAAGCTCCTGAAGATCATCTGCACCTACAGTAATATCTGCGATCTCCCGAGCAATTTCAGCACCATCACTGATGGCGATACCGACATTGGCTGCGGAAAGTGCCGGAGAATCATTGATTCCGTCACCTACCATGATAACCTTTCTTCCGGCTGCCTTTTCTTTTTCGATGAAGTTGGCCTTATCCTCCGGAAGTACCTCGGAATAATATTCGTCCACTCCCACACGTCTGGCAATGGCTGCTGCTGTACGCTCACTGTCCCCTGTCATCATAACGATCTTGGAAATCCCTGCCCCGCGCAGTGCTTCTACAGAAGCTTTCGCCTCCTCACGAAGAGGATCTTCAATACAGATCACGGCTGCAAGACGTCCGTCAATGGCAAGATACAGATGGGAATACTCTTCCGGAATATTGTCGAATTTCTCCTTACCATCCTCCGGGATCAGACATTTCTCATCTTCAAATACAAAGTGATAGCTTCCGATCACGGCCTTATGGTCTTCGATCGTAGTGGAAATTCCATGCGCTACTACATATTCAACCTTTGAATGCATCTCCTCATGGGCCAGATGCTTCTTCCTGGCAGCACTGACAACAGCCTTGGCCATGGAGTGTGGGAAATGCTCTTCCATACATGCGGCGATACGCAGCATCTCCTCCGGATCATTGTTGTCAAAAGGAACCACATCCACAACGGTTGGCTTCGCCTTTGTCAGAGTTCCTGTCTTATCAAATACGATGGTATCTGCCTCAGCCATTGCTTCCAGATATTTACCGCCCTTAACTGTAGCCTTATGTGTACCGGCCTCACGGATCGCAGACAATACAGAGATCGGCATTGCAAGCTTAAGCGCGCAGGAGAAATCCACCATCAGGATTGCAAGGGCCTTGGTGGCATTTCTGGTAAGGAGATATGTAAGTGCTGTTCCTCCAAGAGTATAGGGAACCAGCTTATCTGCCAGATGCTCTGCCTTTCCCTCCAAAGAAGATTTCAGCTTCTCAGACTCCTCGATCATGGTAACGATCTTGTCATAGCGGCTGGAACCACCTACCGTCTTTACGCGGATGGTGATCTCACCTTCTTCCACAACAGTGCCTGCATAGGCAACGCTGCCCTCTTTCTTGCATACAGGTACAGACTCACCGGTAAGAGAAGCCTGGTTGACCATAGCCTCTCCATCTGTAACACTTCCGTCAAAAGGAATTACGGTACCCATACGTACAACAACATCATCTCCCGGCTGGACCTCTCCGGACTCTACCAGGATCTCCTGATCCTCTCTCTTCAGCCATACCCTGCCAACATTCAAGGACATGGTTCTTGCAAGATCACCTACGGATTTCTTATGCGTCCACTCTTCCAGGATCTCTCCGATCCCAAGCAGGAACATGATAGAGCCTGCAGTACCAAAGTCCTGACGTAATACAGACACTCCAATTGCAGTGGCATCCAGGACCGGCACCTCGATCTTACGGTGAAGAAGTGTATCGATTCCCTTCCAGATATATTTCAGGGAAGTAGCTGTTGTATAAATGGCATTCAGCGGATATGGCAGAAAAAGCCTTCTTCCGTAATGGCAGATCACCTTGGAGATCAGCTTCTCCTGATATTCTGCATTCAGTGCTCTCCCTGAGCTCTGCAGCACCTGTGAAGGAACCTCTACATCCTGATAATGAAATTCGCTGATACCACGGATAACCGCAGCTCTGCTGCCCCGATAATTTACAACTGCGTCACAGGTTCTCTCGTATACCTTGGCAGAAGCCACTCCATCAAGATTCTCGAGATAATACAACAGCGTATCTGCCTGCCCGTAGCTCATCCTCTTCTGAGCAAGATGGATACGAAGCCGGCCTCTTGTCTCATGTTTGATATAAAATTTCACGGAAAATCGCCTCTTTACTCAGCTGTCTCTTCTGCTGTTTCTTTGAATGCATCCTCATCTGCAGTTTCCTCTGCTTCTGTCTCAACATCCTCTACAGCCTCTTCAGCTGCTGTTCTTTCCTCATTGATCTCCTTAGCTTCAGCATAAATATCTTCAGCATTCTCCTGAAGATTCGTAGCTGTTTTCATGATGCAGTCCTTAGCTCTTAAAACGGCTGCTGTGCATCCTGTGTAAAGCTTCTTCGCATCCTTGCTTGTGAGGATCTTGATTCCTGCTGTACCGAAAAGAACGCCTGCTGCAAAAAGTCCTGATTTCTTGAATTTAAAGTCTGCCATAATAATTTCCTCCTGATATATGATTTTTATTTTTTCTGATTCCCGGTGAGGATTTTTCATGTCCGCCCCGATATTTTCATTATTATAAAATGTCTGTAAAAAAAGTCCAGTGTTTTTGTGTGAATTCAACACAATTCGTTAAATTTTCAGTTATTTTTGCCTAACAGTTAATTTTTACTAATAGTTTAATCTATCTAATTCTTAGTCTGTACAAACCTCTTCTTTCCTATTATATTGTGCCATAGCTTTTCCATACTCACCCGACCTCATGAACAGGCAGCAGCGCCAGGGTACGGATATTCTGTTCACTGATCTCCCCGCAGGCCCGAAGTCCTGCAAGGATCACTTCATTAAGCTTCTGTCCGGACAGATGGCATATCGTATCATCATCCAGTTCTACTGTGCAGACGCCTTTTGTGCTGCATGCCACGCGATACATATTCTTTCGGCTGATAGCACCAATGGATTCCAGCGTATTGACCATACGGTATACTGTAGCTACACCGATCTTCGGATCCAGTGCGGAAGCCCTGTAATAGATTTCCTTACAACAGGAGCACTCTCCCTCCAGGATAATGTCCAGAAGAATCTTTCTCTGTCTGGTGATGCGGAGCCCCTTCTCCTTCAGTTTCTCTATAATAAGATCCCTCTGCATCTCTGTATGTCGGTAGCATCCTGTTTTTTCTCTTCTGTTTCGGCTTCTGCAATATGCATTCTGATCCCTCCTTTATTGAGAAAACTTTTCTTTTATCTTAAGTTAGTATACTCCAACTCGGGTTAGTTGTAAATAACTCATTTGAACTTTTTTACATATTGAGGATTCTGCCTGAATACCGTATAATGTCTCGTGAACCTGTACATAGGAAACCGTCGTTTTGACAAAATGACGAAAAATCCCCTTTCGTTTTTTCGTCAGAATGACAAGAAACTGCCGGAAACTTTGTAAGATTCAGCTCTAGCCCTTTTCTCTCATTTTCGATATACTGTTAACCAGCAAAGGAAATTACGTAAAAACAATATATTAATTTTGGAGGGAAACAACAATGGCAAGTTTATCATTATCTCACATTAATAAAACTTATCCGAACGGCTTCCAGGCAGTTAAAGATTTCAACCTGGAGATTGAAGACAAAGAATTCATCATCTTCGTAGGACCATCCGGATGTGGAAAATCTACAACACTTCGTATGATCGCAGGTCTTGAGGAGATCAGCGGTGGTACACTTAAGATCGGTGACAAAGTCATGAACGATGTTGAGCCTAAGGACCGTGATATCGCAATGGTATTCCAGAACTACGCTCTGTATCCTCATATGACAGTTTATGATAACATGGCATTCGGACTTAAGCTTCGTAAAGTTCCGAAGGACCAGATTGACAAGGCTGTTCGTGAAGCAGCAAGAATCCTTGACCTTGACAAGCTTCTTGATCGTAAACCGAAGGCTCTTTCCGGTGGTCAGAGACAGCGAGTTGCTATGGGACGTGCTATCGTTCGTAATCCTAAGGTATTCCTTATGGATGAGCCTCTTTCCAACCTGGATGCTAAGCTTCGTGTACAGATGCGTATCGAGATCTCCAAGATCCATCAGAGACTTGGTGCTACCATCATCTATGTAACACATGACCAGACAGAGGCTATGACACTTGGTACCAGAATCGTTGTTATGAAAGACGGTGTTGTTCAGCAGGTTGATACACCACAGAACCTGTATCAGAAACCAGGCAACCTCTTCGTTGCAGGATTCATGGGATCTCCGCAGATGAACTTCCTTGATGCTGTTATCTCCGAGAAAGGCGGCAATGTAGTTGCTACGATCGGTGGTGAGCATGAGGTTATCGTTCCGGCAGCTAAGGCTAAAGTCCTGAAAGACAAAGGCTATGTTGGAAAGAAAGTTGTTCTTGGTATCCGTCCTGAGGATATCCATGATTCTCAGATGTTCCTTGAGACATCTCCAAGCAAACCAATGAACTCCGTAGTTAAAGTTTACGAGCTTCTTGGTGCTGAAGTATTCCTGTACTTCGATGTTGACGGAACTCAGGTTACAGCACGAGTTGATCCTCGTACAACAGCTAAGACCGGTGATCCGATCAGATTTGCATTCGATATGGAGAAAGCTCACTTCTTCGACAAAGAGACAGAGCTTACTATCACAAACTAATTCTCGTCGAATCATAAAAACAGAATGTAACCCCGGGGGATATGATTTCCCGGGGTTTCTTTTTATTTCACTAGTTTTATTTCACATCAGAAAGGACGCTTTTTATGAAAATACAGCAAACAATTCAAAAATGTCTGGATGACTGGAACCGGATCAGCGGTCTTGATTTCTGTATTCTGGATGAAAATGACCAGATATACATTTCCACAGGGGACCACCGACTTCCTTCTTCTGAAAAGCTTGCTCAGTTCCGGGAGGATCCTGCCTTATGCATCTCCAACCGCAGCTGCAGTCTGTACAAGCTGAACAACATACCTCAGAGCAATATGCTTCTGATCGTATGGGGCTCCGGAGAGCAGGCTTCTACCATCGGAGAGCTTGCTGTCTGCCAGGTAGAAAGTCTCCTCACTGCCTATACGGAAAAAACAGACAAGAACTCCTTTATGCAAAATCTTCTCCTGGACCGTTATTCCCAGGTAGAAGCTTTTAACAAGGCTGCCCGTCTTCATATTACACCTTCTGCCCGCCGTGCGGTATTTCTTGTGGAAACCAAGCAGCACAAGGACGAAAATGCCCTGGCTACCATCCGCAACATCTTTTCTGCCCGTACACGGGATTTTATCACTGCACTGGATGATTCCGGCATCATCGTAGTACGTGAGCTTCAGAGCACCGAAAGCTACGAAGAGCTGGAGGGTATCGCCTGCATGCTGGTGGATATGCTCAATACAGAGGCCATGACCTCTGCCTGGGTTTCCTACAGCAATGTTGCAGATGATATCATGGAGCTTTCCGATGCCTACAAGGAAGCCCGCACTGCTCTGGAGGTCGGCAAGATCTTTTATGCTGACAAAAACGTTTTCGGTTACAACCGTCTGGGCATCGGACGTCTGATCTATCAGCTTCCCACTCAGGTCTGCAACATGTTCGTAGGCGAGATCTTCGGAGAAGAATCCCTGGAATCTATTGACGACGAAACCCTCAATATCATCCGGACCTTCTTTGAAAATAACCTGAACCTTTCTGAAACCTCCAGACAGCTCTATGTGCACCGGAATACTCTGGTGTACCGTTTTGAAAAGCTGCAGAAGCGTTTTGGCCTGGATATCCGTACCTTTGAGGATGCACTGGCCTTCAAGCTTGCCATGATGGTGTCCGATTACATCACCTATTCCGGAAATCATGGAAAATAGATTCTGTCCGCAAAAATCCATCAAAAATGCAGGTGCACAAAAAATCCCGGAAACAGCAGATAATGTCTGTTTCCGGGATTTTCTTTATTTCAGCAGCATCAGATGCTCCGGTGGAAAATACAGATATTCCGGAAGATCTTTATCCGGATCTTCCGTAAAGCTGTTTTTGGGACGCATCCACCATAATCCGGAAGCACTCTCTTCCGCTTTGTTCCGGATCATATACTGATGTTCAAATGTAGTTTCTATGTATTGGTCTACCTGCACTGCCATACAGTTCTCACCCGGCTCTGATTCCGGGCGGATCCAGTGGCCGCGGATCCCTACATGGGTAATATCCATATCTACGTTTTCTTCGGTATGGAGCTTCATTTTCCAGTCCGCCGCATAGATCTCGTGAGGTCCCAGCCTCTCCGCTCTGGAAAAATTCTTACAGCCGGTAAGCTTTGCTGCCTCCAGAAGTCCCGGTCTCTCAAACAGCTGCTTTGTCTCCCCGGTCACAAGGATCCTGCCTTCATGTACAATGGAAAGCTCCCTGCAGAATTTATAGGCCTCATCTCTGCTGTGTGTCACAAGGATCATATCTCCCGGATAGTCCTTGAGGAAATCCTGCATCTCCCGCTGGAGCACATCCTTCAGGTAACCGTCTAGTGCGGAAAACGGCTCATCCAGAAGAATAGCTTCCGGCTCTCCGATCATCATTCTGGCCAGTGCCACTCTCTGCTGCTGTCCGCCGGAAAGCTGTGAGGGCAGGCGCTTCTCCAGCCCCTCCAGATGATATCGCCGGATCAGATCTGCCACTTTTTCTCTGGCGGAGGATTTTTCCCCACGATAACCGCAGCGGATGTTCTGTTCCACTGTCATGGTTGGGAACAGCGCATAATTCTGAAACAGATATCCGATCCGACGCTTCTGAGGCTTCAGATCGATCCCTGCTTCAGAATCAAACACTGTTTTTCCATTGATGACGATCCTTCCCTTATCCGGTGTTTCGATCCCTGCAATACAGCGTAAGGTCATGCTTTTTCCGCTGCCGGAAGCGCCAAGAAGCCCAATGGCTGCCGAACTGCCTTCAAAATCCACCTTCAGGGAAAAATCACGGAAGTTTTTTTCGATATTTACTTTGACTGCCATCAGATCCACCTTCTTGTTTTCATACCTTTTCCGGATACGATATTGATCAGCGCTACGATCACAAAGGAGATCAGCACGATCACAACGACCCAGAATCCTGCAGTTCCGTAATTTCCGGCTGCTGTCTCTGATGCAATGGCAACAGAAACTGTTCTGGTTTTTCCAAGGATATTTCCGGCAAGCATGGAGGTTGCGCCATATTCTCCGATCGCACGTGCAAATGCCAGCACTGTTCCGGATGCGATCCCCGGTCCTGCCGCCGGCATGACTACCCGCCAGAATATCCGGCTGTCGCTCATCCCCAGAGTCTGGCCTGCATGGATAAGATTTATATCCACCTGTTCAAAAGCAGCCCGAGCATTGCGGTACATCAGCGGAAATGCGATCACTGCCGCTGCGACCACACAGCCCTTCCAGGTCTGCACGATCTTAATATCAAAATTATCCAGAAGAAAGCTTCCGAAGGGCCTTTTCAGACTGAAGATCAGTAGCAGAAAAAATCCAGCCACTGTAGGAGGAAGTACCAGCGGAAGAGTAAGGATCCCGTCCAGTACTGCTCTGGCTCCCGGCTTCAGCTTCATGATCTTCCGGGCGCAAAATATTCCCAGAAAAAAAGCGATCACTGTGGCTGCCAGACCTGTTTTTAAGGAAATCCACAGAGGACTCCAGTTTATTTCTCTCAAAAATTCTGTCATATTTCATTCCTGTGCCGGCATTTACTGTGTTTCAATATTTACTGCCTGCCGGTTTTCTACATCATACTCATTTGGATGTGCTGTCTGCGGAAGCTGTGCTGTCCTCAGCCTCCGTGTTGTCTGCAGAAGCTTCTGTGGCATCCTCGGAATCCTCAGCCTCATATGCTGTAAATCCATAGCCCTCAAATACCTTGATCGCTGCATCAGACTCTACATAATCAAGAAAAGCCTCTGCTGCCCTGGTATCGTCTTCCGATGCTTCCTTGTCCTCGATAAGTCCCACAGGATAAAGAACCGGCGTCTTAAGGCTGTCTGCCGGCGCCTCTGCGATGATATCTACTTTATCAGTAACAGACGCAGCATCTGTCGCATATACAACACCAACCTCATTGCTTCCTTCACTGACTGCTGCAAGTACATCCGTTACATTCTTGCACTCGTTGATCTCCATTTTGTTTACATCGTCCATGATCCCAAGATTGTTAAAGATCTCACGGGCGTACTGTCCCACCGGAACATCCTCTCCTGCAAGCGCCATATTTTCAGCGTCTGTGATATTCTCGAATCCTGTTACCTTTGTCTCTCCGTCCTTTGGTCTGATCAGAACGACTTTGTTCTCAAGAAGATCCTTAACGGTGTCTTCCTTTGTCAGTTTTTCCTCTGTGAGGGCATCCATCTGTTTATCTGCTGCTGAAAAGAAAAGATCACAGCGTGCACCTTCCTCGATCTGTGTCTGCAGTGTACCTGAGCTGTCTGCACTGTAATAGATCGTTACATTCGGATAAAGCTCATTGAAATCCTTCTGGATCTCCTCCATGGAATTGCTGAGGCTGGCAGCAATAAATGCATAAACCTCTCCCTTCAGGTTCTCATCACCTTTCACTTCTGTGTCCGCCGCAAAAACAGTTCCGGTCATAAGGCCTGTTGTTAAAATTCCCGCGGTAAGGGCTGCTAAGATTTTTTTCTTCATCTTTTGTTTCTCTCCTTTTCCGTTTCGTTCAGTTTTGTTTAGTTTTGAATGGTTTTGTTTAATTTTACCGAAAGGAAAGTTTCTTGTCAAGCTATAAGGCATTGCTGTTTTTCTCTGCAAGTGCTATCATAAATACATAGTTGACAAGCCAGGCGGATGTTCACGATCCGCTTCGTTTCTTATCATGAGTGGCTTACAGCACTCCTGATACAGACAAATCCCACACAAGGTTCATTGCTCTGCACAACGGAAGCAGAGAACTTGCCTGATCCGGTTCATTCAATATTCAAAAAAAGGAGACTTACTTATGAAACTCAGTGCACGTAATCAGTTAAAAGGAAAAATCATCAACATCAACCAGGGAGCTGTAAATTCCATCGTTTCCATCGATATCGGTGGTGGAAATATCATCACTGCTACCATCTCCTGTGCGGCGGTGGAAGAACTTGGACTGAAAGTAGGCTCTGATGCTTACGCAGTTATTAAGGCAACCAATGTTATGGTAGGTATCGATGAATAAAGTCTACACAGCACAGGAAGTTGCAGATAAACTAAAGATCAAAAAATCCACAGTATATGACCTGATCAAACGCGGAGAGCTTTCCTCCTCCAAAGTCGGCAAACAGCTGCGGGTCAGCGAGGAACAGCTGTCTCAGTATCTTAAGGGTTCGGAATGTTCTGCGTCTTCTGCTCAGTCTTATGATCACCAGCCGGAGAGTTCTCTTTTGAAAAGGGATTATCTTCTGCATTCCAGTGGACTGATCATCAGCGGACAGGCTTCTCCGGCTCTGGATCTTCTCCTGAATCAGCTTCCCACACACCCGGACAATCTGCCGGTTCTGCAGTCTCACATGAACACCTACAACGGACTGTATTCTCTCTATTTTGAAAAAGTCCACATTGCCTGTGCATCCGCCTCACCAGAAGATATCCATAGCCTTATACCCGGTATCCCACTGACTGTGATCTCTCTGTGTCAATATCCTGTCGGCTTCTATGTAAAAAAAGAAAATCCCAAGAATATCCGGGGATTTTCTGATCTTACACGGGCAGATATTATTTTTGTGAACCGCGAAAAAGGAAGCAGCCGTCGTATCCTTCTTGACCGTACACTTCTGTCTTCCGAAATTTCACCGGATTCCATATCCGGATATCGAAATGAGCTTGTTACCGATCACTCCACGGCTGCTGCAGTGGCTGGCGGACAGGCAGACATAGCTCTTGGCGAGGCCTGTGTAGCGAGAAGCTTCCCGGAGCTGGATTTTCTTCCTGTTTGCCAGGAATCACTCTTCCTGGTTATGCAGACCAAAAATCTGAGCACCCCCGGCTTTCAGGCCGTAGCGGAAACCATTGCATCCGAACCTTTCCGCCGGTTTTTAGCTCTTCAAACTGGATACGATACTACTAACACCGGAAATATCCGGCATATTTAGGGCTAAGAAAAACGCTTATGTAAAAAATTCTTCCACAACCATTTCTTTGATAATACAAAATCAGCCAGCACGTCAATGATCACTCCTTATTTTTGCCCAATTAAGGAAGTTTCTTGATCCTATGACTGCTGGCTGATCTTTATTTATTCAGATATTGATATACTCTTGAAGAAATCGAACGAATTCCGTACAGTAAATGATCTTCGGAAGCGCCTTCTGAAAATATACATAATACATAATTTGTTTTCTTTCCATAGACGATTGCCATATCATGCTGAACTGAGCTTGTCTCACCAGTTTTGTTCGCGCATACTATACCTGTCGGAAGACCTGATGGAATTTTGTATCGTTTCGTCTGATGCAGTAAAAGATTTAGCATTTCTCTAGAATACTGTTGAGAAACACACTGACCTCGATAGATTTTTTCTAAGAGTATCCCACAATCTTTTGCAGATGCCGTGTTACGCCAGCCATCACTGCTCCAGGCAGAAGAAGACGGATGCAGGGAACTGTGACAACCGGTATTTTTGTAACCGTTCTTTCGAAGATATTGGTTCACTACAGCCGTTCCTCCTACAAAGCTTCCGCCTCCCTGACGCCTTACCAGTTCATTATAACATTCATTATCACTGACGGTGATCATATCCCACAGCAAGCTGTACACACCGGAGCTGTATTGCATTTTTCCCTGACGGATCTGATCATAGACCGACGCCATCACAAATGCCTTGATCGTACTTGCCGGATACATTTCCCGATCATTTATGTTTACAACATTTCCTGTTTTCAGATCTTTTATATAAACAGACCAGTTTCCACCGTAGGCAGAAACAAAACTCTCCAATTCCGATTTAAATGCACTTAAAGCATACTCTGATCTTGTACTTTTTCTTCCCTGCCAGTCCACATACTGACCATCCGGTGTTTTCATATTTTTCGCAATGGTTCCGTTCGATTTCAGGTAATAACCATCTTTCCACCGGTTCACCAGCATTTTTCCATTTTGGTCTACATAATATTGCTGGCCCTCACAGGTTACCCACCCTGCCTTCTGTACCATTCTTCCGTTATCATTGCCAAAATAATAAATTCCGTTAAACTTTTTTCCCTGAACTGTTTTGTTCACTTTATGAAAAGACGGACGCATGCAGATTCTTCCGGTTCCATAGAAATAATAATAACCACCTTTAAAATTACGCCCACCGAATCTTCTCTGTCTTATATAGCGTACTGTTCCACGATCAGCCAGTTTTCCGTACGCTTCCACATAATAAATGCCTGCGATAATTTTTTTGCCCCGTACCTTCTGTTCAGCTATGTTTACAAAGCCACGCTCTCCCTTTGAAATTCTTCCATTGGAGTCTGTGATGTGGTATTTATCAAAGCGGACACCAGAAACTGTCTTTTTATCGAAATAATAAACGGATTGCTTTCTCAAAAGTTTTCCGTTTTTATCAAACATATAAAATCCTGTTTTTAAAAACTCTGTCTTTGGGATTGACAAATAACGTAATCCGGTAAGTTTTCGCTTATTAGAATCTTTCAAATACCAGTTCCCGCCAGATTTCTGAAGATAATTTCCACTGTTATCCCAAAATCGTACCGTTCTTTCAGCAGCCTCGACCTTTATCTCTGTACTTCTGGCACCAATAATACATCCAAAAACCACTACTAATATCAACCAATATATACAAACTGTTTTTTTGCTTTCATACTTTAACAAGACCTGCCACAGACGATGGCAGGTCTTTCTCCTTTATCTTTATTATCCTATTTTCACACAGATGTTCTGGATCAGGCGGTTGTATCCGCTTACCTTTTTCAGCCATTCCAGCGCTATGGACACTGCCAGTGAAGCCAGCAGAAGCGTCAGTGTATTGGTCAGAAAATATCCACTCACATACACAAAAGAATATTTTCTTATAAATGTATGTATCAGAAATATATTCATGGAATGTTTTCCGAGGAACAATAAAATCTGTCGCACTCCCGGAATGACATTAATAAATTCGCAGCAAAATGCCATAAATACAATTGGATACACACCCCAGTGGATCTCACTGTATACCGTCAGCGGCAAAGTTCTGTACGCTTTATACAAAATAAACACCGCCAGAAGCTCCAGAAGAAATTTGAAAACATGCTTCATTCCAGCATTCCATATCTTAAACCATCGGTTAAACAGATCATACTTGGCTACACACATTCCCATGAGAAATACCGGTAAAAATGCATAAATACCCGTAATTCCCATAACCTCCAGGGAAATTATCCGTGGAAATGCCGCAACAGCCACAAGAATAAATACCAGATATTCTTCCTTTATCATAAACAGTGGCACGCAGATGATAAAAATGATCGCCGCACTCATATACCACCAGGTTCCGTTCAGAGTCGAAGTTCCGAAAAGTTTCGCCAGACCAAAAAAATCCAGCACCATTGCACTAACACCTTTGGCAATATTTCCGTTTCCGAAATATCTGGTCACGGCATAGCCGTTATAAAGCTGTGAGCTCACAACAGAAAGCCCCCATATGATCCAGAACCCTCCCATTGTTTTTATCAGTCTTTTGGCTGTCCACTTGCCAGGTGTAGAATTATTTTTTCTGTAACTGAGATACAGTCCGTATCCGGAAATAAATGCATAGATTGGTACACAGATCTTAAATGTTCTGCACAGATACATGATCCGATCTGCTGAAAACGGAGTGAAAACAACATTCAGCCCCTCAAATCTGTCTTGACTCAGATACATATGATGGAACAGCATCATAACAATGGCAATGCCCTTTAGCGCCTGAGAATTATATTTATCAAACTTTATTGCCTGCTTTCCTTCCAAAATCCAACCTCCATATTACCGATTCTCGATAATCCTCTCATAAACTCGTTTGGAACAGTTACGGTCATTAAATGCAAAGGTCTCATCCATTCGTTTCCGATATTCCTCTTTCATCTGACAGCCGTCTGCCATATATTCGATGATCCGGTCCACAGTTCCGACCAGTGTATGCTCCACCTCCCCGAAGCCATCTCTCTCATAGTCAAAGTATCCCTCTGTGTAGGAATGCGCGCCACTGAAAAAGCTGTCTCTGTCAAACTGGGAGTATACGATGGGTTTTCTCAAATATGCAAAATCAAAGGCAACCGAAGAATAGTCCGTGATCATCAGATCTGTCTGGGCAAAAATGTCCTTGTAGGAATAAGACGAATCCATAAATTTTACCCGTGGATCATGACGGAACATATGCAGACCGTCAATGGTATTTGGGTGAGGCATGAAGCAGATGGTATATCCGTACTTCTCTGCCGCTCCCAGAAGTCTTTCGTTGTTGAGAAGATCATCATAAAAATGGAAATATTCGCTTTCCTGAAATTCTTTTCCAAGCTGCCATACCCCTCTGGCATCGGTTCCTGAGGAAAGGCTTTTGCGCCAGGTAGGCATCACCGTCACATACTTACGCTCATCATGGACCAGACGGTCATAACGCGGCATTCCCGTAAGCCAGATATTTTTTCCGGATAAAAATAGTCATAGGTAAAGGCAGAATCATATTCCGGCTTTGTGCTGACGATAAATCCGAAAAGATTACGGTTGTATTTGTTCAGCCACTTGGACTGGTTGTCTTTGGTCACACCATGCTGTAAAAATACCAGCTTTTTGTCATAGATGATATCGCGGTACAGATACTCCAGCTTTCCAAAAGGATTGATCACCGGTTTGTTAGCCTGGGAGGACAGTGAAAATTCATTCAGCAGGAACAGAAGCTTATGCTTCCAGGAGAAAGGCTCCACAACCTTTCCAAGCTTCTTCATTTCCACATAATCCTGTGTATCCTTGTTGACTACAAAGTACGGCTCCACCGTAGGGTCCGGATTGGCGCAGAGATAGCGGAACATCACTTCGCCGTTGTCATCTCCGCGTGTTGTACGATCGGAGATCAGCCAGATCTGCTTTTTCTGCTTCACCTTCTGCATCTCGTAGAGCTTACGTACGAGAACTGCCTTTTTTCCGGCCTTTCCCTGAGAAAATATTGCTTTGGTGCGTTTTTTCTTCAGCTGTTTCTCCCTGCTCTGACTGTATGGCTCTACCGTTACTTCATACTGATGGCCCAGAACCTTTGCATCTTCCTGATCCTCTCCACGGATCATCCGGACTTTTTCGTTAAGATACAGAAGCTTATCCTCTATATGCAGGAAAAGCGGCAGCTTCTTTGTAAATGGCACATATTTTCCGTAGGAAATATTGTACATTTTATTTATATGTCCATCTGTGCCTGTGCCCCAGCTGATAAACTCCCGGATCTCGGAAAGCGGAATGTCCACGATATACAGCTTCTCAACGGCACTTTCTTCTCTGCACCAGCCGGTTCTTTCCAGTGTATATTTCCATCTGGCTTCATAGGTGTTGCCAACAGTCATCATATATGCACGGTTTGTCCTGCTCACAGGCTCCACAATGGAAAATTCACAGTGCAGCTGGTCTTTTTCCGGCTGGAATATCTTGACACGGAGATTGTCATATATGGGATTCAGGATCGTGTCTGCCTGATCCGGAAATTTTTTGCATATATCCGGATAATATTTCCGGAGAAGATATACTTTGTTTGCCCTGCTGATATGCTGATTGGACATCACGATCTCCGGAAACTCCATCTGCTTCAGGAAGCTTTCGATACCTTCCTCATATCTGCACTTTTTCTCTTCATCAAGCTTCTCGTTATCAAATATGATATCAGCTATTTTTGCGCTGTAATACAGCAGCACATAATCTGCATTTTTTCATGAACAGGATTTTCTTTTATTCTGCAGTCTGCGATCTTTCGGAAAAATTCCTGATAAAATACCTCCAGCTGGTCCGGATCCTGCAGCATATTCTTCCAATCATCCACCATGAGATGGTCCGCAAGGATCTGCACATAGATATCTTCCCCTGAAGCCACTCCCAGACTCCGGCAGCTTACAACGGACTGATATACCATGGTCATCACATCCAGATACCAGATCTCCGGACGGATCTCGGATACCCATTTCACCTGATCTGCGGCAAATGTGTAAGCGGTATACAGCTGATGCAGAAGATATACATTGTTATCCAGCGTTGTTTTTTCGGTGAAACGGTTACAGTAATTATTATGCTCCCGCACATAGATATTTCCTTTTCCACGGATCTTTGTTAGGACAACATCTCTGTTTTCTTCCTCAAAGCAGCGTCTGATCTCTGCACTGGATTTTGGGGAAAAACGGATTCCGGCTTTTGCAAAAACAACATAGCTTCCGGCTATCTTATCCTTCAGCTCCGCCACAAGATCCCCGCATTCCAGTCCGTCAATATATAAAAGATCACGGTCATCCAGCATCTCCCGGAAACGAGGATCCTCCGGATTGAACTCTCCGTAGATCTTATCCAGCTCTTCGTCCTTGAGCTCTTTCTCCTTTTCTCCGGCTTCCTCCAGCTCCCGCATGTCCCGTTCATCAGGAATATCCATATCTCCTGCAATGCATACTGCAAGGATCTGTACCGTTCCTTCCGGTGTGACCTCACGTACATTTTTAAAGGTTCTGTAAAGCTTTGCGGTATCTTTTGCAAAAACAACTACTGAAAATTCATACTCCCTGTTCATATTGCTCCTTTTGTATCCTTACATTAAAATTTTTTCTCTTTCAGCCTTCTTTTCAGTTTGTCCGGTATTTGAGCATTGGCTATATATTCATAAATTCGTTTGCTGTTGTCATTGTCCCTGTAGGGAAGAAGCTCATCTCTTCTTCCTGAAAATTCCGGTTTTTCACGGAATCCGTTCCTCGCATATTCTCCGATAAGGTCTACCAGCTGGTTCTGATCCCATGCCAGATCTCCGAAAACATCTTTTTTGTAGTCCATATAGCTTCCCTGGACTTTCTCATAGGTTTCCAGATCAAAGGGATAAAATACCACCGGTTTTTCCTGATAGTAGACATCCCAGGAAACAGAAGAATAATCGGTGATCAGCATATGACAGCTCATCAGAAGCTGATTCAGCGGCATAGTCCCAAATGGGATCAGACGGATATGCCTGTCTTCCACCTGAAAGCTCCGGATATGTTCCCGGAATTTCGGATGGATATAAAAATTCAGCGTGATATTTTCCTTTTCCAGAAGAGTCTTAAGCCTCTCATCCTGCAGAAATGCTTTATAACGCTGATAGTATTCACTTTTTTGGAACTGATCCTCGCTGATATCCTCCAGCCAGCTTCTCCATGTAGGCATCAGCAGGATCTCTTTATGAGCCGGATCCGACTTGTCCTCCAGCACATCCCATCTGGCCAAACCAGTGATGATGATCTCTTCATTATCGTATCCGAAATAATCATGGATGATCTTCTGTTCATAACCCGAAGACACCACAAACAGTGCCATCTGATTGCCTCCGCCTTTATGAAAGGTCCTGTGGCATTGCTTGAAGCCCATCACTCCATGCTGGAGAAATACAATGTTCTTCCGTGCCTGATACAGAACCTTGTAGATGCTGTTGGGCGAATCCCAGATATAAAAATGCCGGATTGCATCGGTAGATATCAGATACCGTGCAGCGCTGAGATAGATCATGTACTTAAATGACATGAACTGGATCACATTGGCATCATACTCTTTTACAGCCTGATAATCCGGACATTTTTTATCTATTACATAAAAAATCCGACTTCTGTCCTTCTCCGATGCATGCTCCATACAGTACCGGAAAAAATAGAGGCCGTTGTCCTGTGCCATTGTACAGTATTTCTCGCAGATCAGCCATAATTTCTTATGATCCCAGTAAGGTTTCAGGATAAAATAGCAGAATAATGCAAGAAATTCTTTTGCTATAAATGCATAGCTGTCATATTTCGGATCATATTTCCGGTATTGAATGGTAAACTGCCTTGCTCCGTTGACAAAGGGATAAACCATATGCCCATCCCCGGTTCTGGTCCATCTTGGAAAAAGGATCAGCTTAAGTTTAAGTTTTGAACTTAAGCCTCCCAGGATCGCATCCTCATAATTTCCTTTTCCTTCTTTATCCACAGATGCCACCACATCCCAGAATGCGGTTTCCATCGGATACTGATCTACATTGATCTGTGCATGATACACGATCGTATTTCCTTTTTTGCTGTCTGCATTTCAAAAGGAAAACTTGTATCCAGCACTGCATTTCGCTGTTTCAGCTTCAGGGAACGGATCCTTCCTCTGGATCCTTCCAGCTCAAAACTGATCTTTATGGTTCCTTTTGTCAGCGAAAATTTCCTGGTTTTTACCTTGATCTCCGCCGGAGCTTCCATTAACTGCTGCAATTTTTCACCACCTGTTACATTTCTTTGATCGCTTTGTAATTTCTTTCACAGTTCTTTGTATCCCACAGATCAAAATATTTTCCGTGTCTTTCCAGATAGATCTCTTCATTGGCAAATCCCTGCTTATGCAGGCGGATCAGCCAGTCCGTTACTTCCTGTTCCGTTACACATACCGGACCGAAGCCATCTTTCCGGAAATCAAAATACCCGATCTGATGATGACTTTGCCGGAATTTTTCATTGTCAAACTGGTAGTAGACCAGTGGCTTTTTCATGTAGGCAAAGTCCATGGCCACACTGGAAAAATCAGTCACCAGCACTGCGGACTCTTTAAGGAGTGTCTGCACATCGTACTCAGGCCAGGACGCCACTGTGATCTTCGGATGATCCACATGAAAATATTTCAGGAACCGATGCATTTCCCTGTGCGGATAAAAGATGATCTGAAGATCGTTCTCCTCAATATAGCGGATCAGTCTCTCATCCTTGAGAAGTGCATCCCAGTACCGGTAATAATCGGTTTCCATGAATTTCTGTGCTTCCAGCTCGTGATCAGAGGCTGAGATCTCATTGCGGATATACATACGCCAGGTCGGCATGATCAGGATCTGGTTCTTTTTTACCTTCATATCATGAAGCTGGTCAAAACGACACAGTCCCAGCTCCTGCACATAGCCTTCCGGATATCCGTACCGGTCATTGACATATTTCCACTCATCATAGGTACTGGTAACAAAAAGGCTCATTTTTGTATGGGGATAGTAAAGAAAACTAAGATCTGCCGTAATGATCCCATGCTGCAGGAACGCCCGCTTGTTCCGTAGGATTCCGTAAACCTCCAGCACATAGCAGATGGCTGCGTTTGGTTTTCCCATTTTCTGGGAGCTGATATTTTTTGATGCAGCCAGATAGTAGATCCAGTGGCGGAAGCTTCCATACTGGATCACAGGTCCCAGATCTTTTACCCGGGCATAATCCGGAGATTTTCTATTGATGGCGTACACTGCATCCTCACTGGTATTTTCTCTCAGATATTTGTACAGCCAGAATCCGTTATCCCGGCATTCATTCTCTGTATCACAGAGAAGCCAGAGATCCCTGCGAAAAAGTCTGTAGACCATCGCAATGGGAAACGCCAGGATAAACTTGATGATATGAAGCAGATCCCCAGGTTTTACTCGTTTCAGTTTTTCAAGAAATGTCTGTTCCATGTTTCCCTCTGTTTACAGGATCCCGGTTTATTCCTCTGACCAGTCTCCGTTATCATCCCAGACAATCTCTCCGTCTCCGCTGTCATCTGTATCTGTACTGTTGTCAAGAGAATCGTCACCGCTTCCACTGTTGCCGCTGTCATCTACATAGTCGCCGCTATCATCACTACTGTCATAGTTTCCATCATCACTGCTGTTGTCGTAGCTTCCGTCATCGCTGCCGTCGTAGCTTCCGTCATCACTGTTATCATAGCTTCCATCATCACTGTTGTCATAGCTTCCATCGCTGTTGTCGGAAGAAGTATCCGTGATACCGGAAGAACTGTCTGTCAGATCTGAAGCATCTGTGCTGTCTGCGGAATCACTGCTGTCCGCCTCACTGTTATCTGTTTCCACATTGCCAATAGTGCTCTTCTCACTCTTGTCACTGAGGCTTGTATAGGTCAGGTATGCTTCTCCGTTATCGATCATCAGTTTTGCCTTTTCCATATCGCTCAGCTGTACACTGTAGATCTCATAGGCATTTCCGTCTCCGTCTACGATCTTCATATCATAGATGGCATCTCTTGCAGAATCCGGGGTGTAATACATCTGCACCTGCTCCGCATCTTTGATGGTAGCTTCTGCAGGAACAAGACTTTTGCCCCATTCTTCCCCTCCTGCCGCGCGGAGATAGATCTCACGGATCTCTCCCTTCGTGCTGTTGGTAAGATAAACAAATTTTGCAGTACTGGTCTTTACACCGATCAGCTTCGGTGCAGGTGTAGATGTGGGAAGCGGTGTGGATGTAGCCGGTGCAGCCGTAGGTGCGGCTGTAGGAACCGGTGTTGGTGTCACCTCTGCTGTTTCCTTTGATGATTTTCCACAGCCGGCAATACCAAGCGCCGTCACTGCTGTCAGTACGATCAAAAGCTTCTTATATTTCATAATGATTACCTCCAGATTGCAGTTTTATGCTAAAAATGTTTTTCCAACGAAGTATCCGAGTACCAGGATGCCAAGGATGATCCTGTACCAGCCGAATACTTTAAAATCGTGTTTCTTGATATATCCCATCAGGAATTTGATGGCAAGAATAGATACCACAAAGGATACCACAACACCTACGATCAGGATGATCAGCTCTGTGGAGCTGAAGGCAAAACCGAATTTGACCAGTTTCAGAAGACTTGCTCCGAACATAACCGGAATTGCCAGGAAAAAGGTAAATTCTGCTGCAACTGTACGGGATGTTCCTGCAAGGATTCCTCCGATAATGGTAGATCCGGAACGGGATGTTCCCGGAATCACGGAAAGCACCTGGAAGCAGCCGATGATCAGCGCTGTCTTAAAGGAAAGCTCATCCAATCTGGTGCAGGTTGGTCTGCGGCGTTTGTTGTAGTTCTCGATAACGATAAAAAGCACACCATAAACGATCAGCATGATGGCAACGACCACATAGTTGTAAAATTTCTTTTCAATAATGTCATTAAAAGGAAGAGCGATGATGATCGTCGGCAGACATGCTACCAGGATCTTAAACCAGAGGATCCACTTATCCTTATCACAGTATTTTTCTACAAAAGTAAGGACAGTTCTGGGTACTGCCGGCTGTTTACGCAGTGCCATCTGTGTTTTCTTCGGGATTTTTCTTATGTAAAAAGGCCACAGCTTGTTCCAGTACAGTACAACAACTGCCAGGATCGCGCCAAGCTGGATCACCACCAGGAAAAATTCCATAAATGCCTCGGATACATTCAGCTTGATAAACTCATCCACAAGGATCATATGTCCGGTACTACTGATCGGAAGCCACTCGGTGATTCCCTCCACAATACCGAGAAGGATAACCTTCAGTAATTCTATAAAAATCATGTTAACTCCTTTCTAAAAGCAAGATAAGGACAGGGCCGGTATGTGAACGACGGCCCCGTCCTTATCAGTATATTACATATTTGACAATTCGTAAACTTTTAATTTTTTATTTCACAAAATTTACAATTTTTTATCGATTGTCGATGGTGGCGATATCTACCAGAGTCAGGTGGTTCAGGTCTGTATTCTCAAGACTTGTGACCAGAGCCTCTGCAGTATCAAGGCTTGTAAGCACATTGACACCTGTTTCGATAGCATTACGACGGATCACGAAACCATCCTTCTGATGCTCAACACCCTGTGGCGGTGTGTCGATAACAACATCGATCTTGTGGCCAAGGATCAGGTCCATCAGGTTCGGAGACGGCTGCTCCAGCTTGTTGGTACGTGTTACCTTGATTCCGTTTTCAGTCAGTACGCTTGCAGTACCTCTTGTTGCAAAGATACGGTATCCCTGAGCTTCGAAACGTTTTGCGATCGGAATGATGTCCTTCTTATCCTCATCTTTTACAGTGATGATCATCTGTTTGTGCTTCGGAAGACGGATTCCGGCTCCGATGAAGGCTTTGTAAAGAGCCTCGTTAAAGGTTTTTGCAATACCAAGGCACTCACCTGTGGATTTCATCTCAGGTCCGAGGCTGATATCTGCGCCCCTGATCTTCTCAAAGGAGAATACCGGCATCTTGATTGCAAAGTACTCTGCTTCCTTCTGAAGTCCCGGTGTATAACCCAGCTCTTTGATCTTGCGGCCAAGGATGACTCTTGTTGCAAGAGGAACGATCGGAATTCCGGTTACCTTGCTGATGTACGGTACTGTACGGCTGGAACGCGGGTTAACCTCGATCACATATACATCCTCGCCTACAACGATGAACTGAATATTGATCATACCGATAACATGAAGTGCCTGTGCAAGACGACGTGTGTATTCGGCGATGGTATCTTTTGCTTTCTGGCTGATGGTCTGTGCCGGATATACAGAAATACTGTCTCCGGAGTGGATACCTGCACGCTCGATGTGCTCCATGATTCCAGGGATCAGGATGTCCTCACCGTCGCATACTGCATCGACCTCGATTTCTTTACCCATCAGGTACTTATCAACAAGGATCGGATGCTCCTGTGCGATCTGGTTGATGATTCCGATGTACTCTTCCACGTCCTCATCGCTGACAGCGATACGCATTCCCTGTCCTCCAAGTACATAGGACGGGCGGACAAGTACCGGATAACCCAGCTCATTGGCTGCTTTTTTCGCCTCTTCTGCTGTGAATACGGTATGTCCCTTCGGTCTCGGGATCTCACATTTCTCAAGGATGGCATCAAAGAGCTCTCTATCCTCTGCAGCATCTACGTTCTCAGCAGATGTTCCGAGGATCTTAACGCCCATCTTGATCAGTGCCTCTGTAAGCTTGATGGCTGTCTGTCCACCGAACTGAACAACAGCTCCGTCCGGTTTCTCGATATTTACAACATTCTCAACATCTTCCGGTGTCAGCGGCTCAAAATACAGCTTATCTGCAATATCGAAGTCTGTACTTACTGTCTCCGGGTTATTGTTGATGATGATCGTCTCATATCCTTCTTTCGCAAATGCCCATGTACAGTGTACAGAACAGAAGTCGAACTCGATACCCTGACCGATACGGATCGGGCCGGAACCAAGTACCAGGATCTTTTTCTTATCTTTTGTTTCTACAGCTTCATTCTCTGTCTGCTCATCGCCGTATACAGAATAGTAATATGGTGTCGCTGCCGCAAACTCTGCTGCACAGGTATCAACCATCTTGTATGCTGCACGGATGCCGTACTCTTTACGCAGGTCTTTGATCTCAGCTTCTGTCTTTCCTGTCAGGTCTGCGATGATGTAGTCCGGGAACTCCAGACGTTTTGCTTCCAGAAGAAGGTCTTTGTCCAGCTTCTGAGTTTTCAGAGCCTGCTCCATCTCAACAAGGATAGCCAGCTTATCGATGAACCAGATGTCGATCTTTGTGATATCATGAAGCTTCTCCTGGGAAACATTTCGTCTCAGGGCTTCTGCGATCTTCCAGATACGGCGGTCATCCACAATGTTCAGCTCGTCCATCAGTTCTTCATCAGAAAGATGTGAGAAATCATAGGACATCAGACTGTCTACATGCTGCTCCAGGGAACGGATAGCCTTCATTAAAGCACCCTCGAAGTTATGGCAGATACTCATAACCTCACCGGTAGCCTTCATCTGTGTAGTCAGTGTACGTTTTGCTGTGATGAATTTATCAAATGGCAGACGCGGGATCTTAACAACACAGTAATCCAGCATCGGCTCGAAGCTTGCGTATGTTTTGCCTGTGATGGCGTTCGGGATCTCATCCAGTGTGTAACCCAGTGCGATCTTGGCTGCAACCTTGGCGATCGGATAACCGGTAGCCTTACTTGCAAGTGCGGAAGAACGGCTTACACGAGGGTTAACCTCGATAACACAGTACTCAAAGCTCTCCGGATGAAGAGCGTACTGTACGTTACATCCACCTGTGATGCCAAGCTCTGTAATAATGTTAAGAGCAGATGTACGGAGCATCTGGTATTCTTTATCTCCTAAGGTCTGGGAAGGAGCAACTACGATGGAGTCACCGGTATGGACACCAACCGGGTCAATGTTCTCCATGTTGCAGACTGTGATGCAGTTTCCTGCGCTGTCTCGCATTACCTCGTACTCGATTTCTTTCCATCCGGCGATACATCTCTCTACAAGAACCTCGCCTACACGGGAAAGACGGAGACCATTCTCAAGGATTTCACGAAGCTCCGGCTCATTATGCGCGATACCACCGCCGCTTCCGCCAAGTGTATATGCAGGACGGAGAACAACCGGATAACCGATAGTCTGAGTAAACGCAACACCGTCTTCTACAGTTGTTACGACCTTGGATGCTGCAACCGGCTCGCCGATCTTTTCCATTGTATCCTTAAATTCCTGACGGTCCTCAGCTTTACGGATCGTTGCTGCTGTGGTACCGATGAGACGTACATTGTGCTCTTTCAGGAAGCCCTTTTCCTCAAGCTCCATGGCAAGGTTCAGACCTGCCTGTCCGCCCAGTGTAGGAAGTACACTGTCCGGTTTCTCTTTGAGGATCAGCTGCTCTACGACTTCAACAGTCAGAGGCTCGATGTAAACTCTGTCTGCGATGTCTTTATCTGTCATGATGGTAGCAGGATTGGAGTTTAAAAGTACAACCTCCATGCCCTCTTCCTTCAGGGAGCGGCATGCCTGGGTTCCTGCATAGTCAAACTCTGCTGCCTGGCCGATTATGATCGGGCCTGAGCCGATTACAAGTACTTTTTTTATGTCCTTATTCCTTGGCATTATTTCTCTCCTCCCATCATCTTCATGAATCTGTCAAAAAGGTAACTGGAATCCTGTGGTCCAGGGCATGCTTCCGGATGGAACTGTACAGTAAAGATGTTCTTTCCGTTATATGCCATACCCTCGTTTGTTCCGTCGTTGACGTTTACAAATGCAGGATGTGCGATATTTTTCTCCTCAAGTCCCTCTGCATCTACAACGTAGCCATGGTTCTGGGAGGAAATATATACTCTTCCTGTCTCAAGGTCTTTAACCGGATGATTTCCGCCTCTGTGACCGTATTTCATCTTATGGGTGTCTCCGCCTGTTGCAAGAGCCATAAGCTGATGTCCAAGACAGATGGCAAAGATCGGTACATCAGAGTCGTAAAGTTTTTTGATCTCTTTAATAATAGAAGTACATTCCTTCGGATCTCCAGGTCCGTTGCTGAGCATGATGCCGTCCGGATTGTCTCCAAGGATCTCTTCTGCAGATGTCAGAGCCGGGTAAATAGTAACCTGGCATCCTCTCTCATTCAGTGAGCGTGCAATGTTTTTCTTGGCGCCCAGATCAAGAAGGGCAACCTTCGGTCCGTTCCCCTTAAGCACTTCCTTTTCGCGGCAGGAAACCTTCTCTACCACTTTTCCTGTTGTATATGCTTTTAATCTGGGGATGATTGTATCCAGGTCATAGTTCTCATCAACTGTGATCATTCCGTTCATGGTTCCCTTCTCACGAAGGATCTTAGTCAGTGCTCTGGTATCAATTCCTGCGATTCCCGGAATGTCGTTTTTGCTCAGAAAATGCTGAATGGTGTCTACGCTTCTGAAGTTGCTGGGAACTCGTGATAATTCGCGTACAATAAATCCGTCAATCCACGGCTTCCTTGATTCCTGGTCATCATAACAGATTCCGTAGTTTCCGATCAGCGGATATGTCATACACACCGCCTGTCCTGCGTAAGAAGGATCTGTCATTACTTCCAGATAACCGGTCATGGAAGTGTTAAAGACAATTTCACTGATGACTTCCCTTGCAGAACCAATGCTAGTTCCTGTAAATACATGGCCATCTTCCAATATCAGAAATGCTTTCATACAATCTCCCTTTCTTTGTTCTCTTATTTTATCCTAAATCTTCAAGATTGTATCACAGGAATCGTCATTTTTCAACACCATATGCAAAAAAAATGTATAAAACTAACTTAAAATATTTTTTTGAATTTTTTAATTTTTTTGAATTTTTCTATTGACATTATCCAATTCCTGAGTTATTATAAATGAGCAGTCGACGAGCGGAGCAAACAAAGCAAAGCAAGCCGGTTGAAAAAATGCAGGAATGGCGGAATTGGCAGACGCGCAGGCTTCAGGTGCCTGTGGTCGCAAGATCGTGTGGGTTCAAGTCCCATTTCCTGCATTCTTTTTTATTTTATCCAAAATCAAAAAACAGAAGCGCCCAACACCGGCACTTCTGTTTTTTATTTATTTTCTTTTTCAGAAAAGATCTCGCTCCCGCCCCAGAGAAGCGCACCTGTAAATATGAAAAGATCCGAAATATTAAATACGACCTTCTTAAGCTTCGGATTTTCCACATTCAGGCTCACATAATCCGTGACGTATCCCTTTCTGCGACGTTCCGTATAATTATTCAGACCGCCGCCCAGGATCATAGAAAGCCCAAGCTTGGATATGCGTGTGCCTTTTTCTCCGGAAGTACGTATATACTCCCAGATCGCACCGCCCAGCACCATAGATGCAAGATCTCTCAGGAATTCTTTATCTTTGTTTTTTAATATTCCAAGCATCATCCCATGATTATGGCAATTTCTTACGATCAGTCTGCCTCCCAGGCACTTTTCCTTCAGATCTTTCTTTTCCGATGTGTTGATTTTTTCTTTATATAATAGTCTGTACCAAAGATTCCCGCCGTCAGTAAATTCCACAACATTATTCCCCCTCCTTATTTCTGTGGTCTGCATAATATTCAGGCAGGCTCCCACTGGGGAAAGCCTGCCTTATATGCTTATGGTTATTCTGTTTTTCTTCTATTGTTTCTGTATTTTCCGGATCAGCCGCAGGCTCCTCTGTTTCTGTAGATCCCACTTCCGTTCTTTCCTCTTCCAATTCCGGATCTGATCCTGATGTTTCTGTTTCTGACGCTTCTGCGGTTTCTGCTGTTTCTACTACTTCTGACGCTTCTACTGTCTCTTCCGGATCTGCTGCCACTTCTGTAGCTTCTGCGTTTTCTTCCGCTTCTGTCTCCGGTACTTCTGTCACCTCTGCCTCAGCAGCCTCTTCAAGCTCCTCATCTGCCTGCTCGATCACATCGGCAGCTTTCTCTTCCAGCTCCGCTGTAGGACACGCCGCTCCGCAA
The DNA here is from genome assembly GCF_000209835.1 of Ruminococcus sp. SR1/5. Classification (NCBI taxonomy): domain Bacteria; kingdom Bacillati; phylum Bacillota; class Clostridia; order Eubacteriales; family Oscillospiraceae; genus Ruminococcus; species Ruminococcus sp. SR1/5. Next base: position 3,438,747 of record NC_021014.1, read on the forward strand.
TACGGACAGAAGCTGGCCTCCCGCATCACCGCCTTATGGCAGGCCGGGCAGAACTTCTCCCCTTTACTGGCAGCGATCGCATCTCTGTAGTGATCTGCCTCCAGCATGTGCTGGCTGATCTCCTCGCAGATAACTCCCGTCTCACCGTCAACGGCTTCTCCCTGCTCATAACGTGTATAGATCATCTTTCCGATATCCATCATCAGCTTTTCGGTCATACGCTCCTGTGCAGAGAGCTTGTTACGGATCTTCTGGATCTCATAGAGATTCTCTGCTCTGGAACTTAAGCCCTTTGCCTTTCTTGTCAGTGTGTTTCCCAGATCATCCCAAAAACTGCTTTTTGCCATATCTGTCACGCTCCTTTATATTAAAGAATCTTCTTGTTTCTTATCCTTCCAGTGCCGGGATCTCCTGTCCACGCATAAGGATCTTCGGACCTCCGTTGCCCTGAATGTATCCCTCTGTGATCACGACCTCACCGATATTGTCGTCCTTCGGGATCTCATACATGATATCCAGCATATATTCCTCCAGGATAGCCCGGAGAGCTCTGGCTCCTGTATGGCGTTCCAATGCCTTACGGGCAATGGCATGTAAGGCACCGTCCTCAAACTCCAGTTTTACTTCATCCAGTGCCAGAAGCTTCTTGTACTGTTTCAGAATAGCATTCTTCGGCTCCTTGAGGATTTTCACAAGCATATCTTCCGTCAGCCCGTTCAGGGTAAAGATGATCGGAAGACGACCGATAAATTCCGGAATCATTCCAAATGCACGGAGATCATCTACCGTTACTTTCTCCAGCACATGCGGATCATCATCATATTTGTCCTTCAGATCTGCATAAAATCCGATAGACGCCTGTTTATTCAGTCTTTCTTTGATGATATTCTCAAGATCCGGGAACGCACCGCCACAGATAAACAGAATGTTCCTTGTATTTACAGTCACCATAGGTACCATGGCATTCTTGCTGGTAGCACCTACCGGAACTTCCACTTCACTTCCCTCCAGAAGTTTCAGAAGTCCCTGCTGGACAGCCTCTCCGCTGACATCTCTCTGGTTGGTATTCTTCTTCTTTGCGATCTTATCGATCTCATCGATGAAAATGATCCCGTGCTCTGCCTTCTCCACATCATTATCTGCAGCCGCAAGGAGCTTGGATACTACGCTCTCGATATCATCACCGATATAACCGGCCTCTGTAAGAGATGTGGCATCTGCAATGGCAAGCGGTACCTGAAGAAGTCTGGCAAGCATCTTCACCAGATAAGTCTTACCGCAGCCTGTAGGTCCGATCATCAGCATATTGGATTTCTCGATCTCAATATCATCCATGGTATCTGTGGCAACTCTTTTATAATGGTTGTATACACCTACAGACATTACCTTCTTGGCATATTCCTGTCCGATCACATATTCATCCAGAGTTGCTTTGATCTTATGTGGTGCAGGAATATCTTTGAGATCGATCACCGGCTTCGGAGTCTCTGATTTTTTCTTGATCTTCTTCGCCTGGTTTCCGGGATTCTGGAAACTGCCCAGATCGATCATGCTCACATTCGGCATGTTAAAAAGATCGGAATAATTTCCATTGTTCATCTGGGTGTTCATAGTATCAAAGCTTTTCTGCATGCAATCCGCACAGATATGTATATGATTAGGAAGGTCGATCATCTTCCCTGCCTGACTCTCCGGTCTGCGGCATAAAAAACAGAATTTCTCGTATTTCTGCTCCTGGTCATTGTCTTTATTATTATCAAACTGATCTGCCATAACATTTCCTTTCTGGTTTTTATTATGCATATTATAGCACATAATCCCGCTGTATCAAATTAAGTTTTTATAAACCGGGGAGCTGCATGTTCTTATGCAGCTCCCCGGTTTATAAATGGTTATCCTGTATTTTCTTTTATTTGTCAGAAGAGGGTTTGCTTCCAAGGGTCACTTCAACCGTCTGTTCCTTGTATTCTCCGCTGTTCGCTCTGGAGATCACCACTTCGATGGTTTCTCCTGCCTCATAATACTGCAGCTTATCAACAAGGTCATCCTTGCCGCTTACCTTCTGTCCATCCAGCTTCACAATGATATCGCCTTTTTTGATCCCTGCATTATCTGCTGCGCCACCTTCCGTTACCTCAGTAATAAAAGCACCTGCCGGCATATTATACATCTGGATGGCTTCTGTTGTAAGATCGGCAGCCTTGACTCCCATATATCCTACCTTGGAAGAATCTTCCACCTTATCCCTGGTTTCGCGGTTCATCAGTTCTTCCAGGATCGGCTCTGCCTTGGAGATTGGAATGGCATATCCCATGCCTTCCACCTGACTGTCTGCATACTTGGCCGCATTGATACCGATCACTTCACCGTTCATGTTCAGAAGTGCACCGCCACTGTTTCCGGGATTGATTGCTGCATCAGTCTGGATCAGTCCGCTGGCTTCTCCGTCCTCTGTACTAATGCTTCTGTTAAGGGCACTTATCCATCCGGAGGTAACTGACTGTCCATAGCCCAGTGCATTGCCAATGGCAACCACCTGCTCACCAACTACAAGATCGTCCGAGCTTCCCATCTGTGCGATCTTGATCTCCTCCATGGTCTCATCCGGAATATCGGATTTCTCCACTGCCACCACTGCCAGATCATTCTCTTCATCAGTGCCTTTGATCTTGGCAGAAACTGCGTTATCCACATCCGCATCTCCATCGGAGCTGCTTGCCATAGCCTGGGTTTCTTCTTCCGCTCCTACCACATCACTGCCTGCAAAGCACACAGTAAGTGTAGTCGCTCCAGATACCACATGGTTGTTAGTCGCAATGAGAAGCTCGCTGTCATTTTCTCCTACAATAATACCGGAACCACTTCCTGCACTCTGATACTGCCTCGTTTCATATCCGAAAAAGCTTGGGATCTCCTGCACACTGACAGATGTAATGGCAACGATAGAAGACATGGTTGCCTGGGCTACACCGGCCACTGTACCACTCTCTGCCACAATATCCTTCACAGTAGAATCCGCAGAGCTACTGTCAGTACTATCCTCTGTTCCGGTAACTGTTTCTGTCTTTCCGATCGTTGTACTGCTGTCATTTCCTCTGTATTTATCTGCTGCAATATTCACGCCCTGAAAAACCACTCCGGCTACCAGCCCAAAGATCACAGCCAGTGCCACCGCAGTGGCTGCTTTCTTTCCAAAGCTGTTGTTGCCTGAAAAATCTCTCTTTTTCCGCGGCTTTTTGGGCGGTATATTTCCACCGGCATAATTACCGGCCTGAGGCTGATGCACCTCATAATGTCCGTATTTTGGTTTCTCCTGCGAAGTGCCTTCACTCTGTCCGGCACCTGCATCGCTGTCCTGTCTGCTCTCCTGCATCCTGCGTCCCTCAGAATAAGGATGCGTCAGCGGTTTCTGTTCTGCCGAAGCATTCTTATCCTCATCCGGCAAGTCTGTCCCCCATTTATTCTCTTCACTCATGCCTCTGGTGCTCCCTTCTATGTTATCTGATGCATGTATCTATTACTGCTCACTCCGTTCTCAGTAACATTTATTTCTCTTATAAAAGACAGTTTAACAGGGAATTGTGTTTAAACTGTGATATCTCTTTTAAAAAACCGTGACCTGCTCTTATTTGTTCTTTTTCCAGTATTCCGGATTCATGGTGCAGGAGCGGATCATTTTTTCAGGGAGCTTTTTGTATCGTTTTCCGAGAAAATATCCGGCGTATTTGGAGACACTTTGCAAAAACAGTCCGGGGATCAGCCATATGTGGCCTGTTTTCAGAAGATATGCCATGCTTTTTTTTACCAGCCGGATGCCCTCACCTTCGGAAGGCACTCCTTCAAAAACCTCCGGATGCTCCGCCTGGGAAACTCCCAGATCAAAATTCCTGTGGAACTGCTGCATACAGGTGTAATTGTGAGAATGATATACACGCGCTTCTGATACATAGGCAACTCCATAGCCTTTTTTACCATCCAGCCTGCATAGATCATATCTTCATTAAAAATAGCATGCTCCGGAAATCCACCAATCTCATCATAGATCCTGTGATCATAAGCAGCACAGACGTTGGAGCAGAAATATGTTTTGATCCCGTAGGTCTGTACATCTTTTTCCGTTTTCAGACAGGACTGTTCCGGATAATTAAAGGAACGGGTATATTTTTCCAGAAATCTGCAGTCCTTTTTTGGAAGCTGACGCGCATAAGCGGCTCCTGCCTGTGGATTCTCTGCAAGAGCTCCTACCAGTGCTCCGATCAGTTCCCTGTCTGCCGGCATTGCATCCTGTGTCATAAATACAAGGATCTCCGCATCCGAAAGCTCTGCCGCCTGCCTTCTGGTACCGCCATGGTCAAATTCTTCTTTTGTAAGATGCCGGACTTCCACAAGCGGATATTCCTGTTCCCAGGTCTCTTTCCAGAATTTCTTTTCTGTATTCATGACAAGGATCTTATTGATAGGATATTTCTGTGCGCTGAGTCTTTCCAGCAGTTTTTCAAATTCTTCTCCCGGACGGTATGCCGGGATGATCACGTCTGTTTTTAATGTTTTCATATTTGTCTCCTGTCCAGAAAGGACCACCCGTTACTGGATGGTCCCTTCTGCTGGTTGCTTATTTTGATGTTTTATTCATTCTCCGAATAATCTTCTCCGTCGGTATAATCGCTATAATCCGTATCGGAATCGTCTCCGGAATAGTCCGTATCTGTGCTGTAATCGTCTCCGGAATAATCCGTATCTGTGCTGTAATCGTCTCCGGAGTAATCCGAATCATAATCTGTGTCTGTGCTGTAATCAGCATCATCACTTGTGTCCGTACTGCTGTAATCTGTGGATGTATCTCCCTGCCACGTGTACGAATCATCCGTTGCGTCATTCGGTGTATCTGTCACCGCAGGTGCAGTGTCCTGCACGTCGCCTCCGCCTGCGATATTTGTGATCTGGGCACTTCTGTTGAGTACATCCTGCGTCGGAGTGTAACTGGTGTCTCCATACAGAAACTGATGCATCTTCAGAACATTGGATTCCAGTGTGGTAGGTACGATAACGCTGCCCTTTACCTGGGCAAATTTATAATCATTGGGGAAGCCTGTAGTTTCATCAATACTGTAGCCGATCATAGCCGGGATCATCTTCAGGATCTCTGTTTTGGAAACAGAAGTTTTGACCATCGGGAATACTTGATCCATAATATCAAAGATAGTGGAAAGTCCTGCCTTTTTCGCCTTATCTACGATCATCTGGATCACTCGTCTCTGTCTCTCGGTACGTCCCATATCAAGACTTGCAGTATAACGGATACGGCAGTAGGAGGTAGCCTGTACACCATTAAGATGATAGGTATCTACGATTGCTTCCTCATCCTCCGGCTTCGGATCCGGCAGTTCGATCGGTGTGTAGCTCTTTCCGGTTTCCTCTGATGTCTCCACACAGTAATTGTTCATATGAACGATCTCCGCATAGGAAAGAGGGATGTCCAATCCTCCGAGGCAGTCTACCACAGTTACCAGCGCATTAAAATCAATGGCAACATAATCTGTGATATTCAGATCCAGATTCGTATTCAGCATGGAAACCGCGTTGGTCGGTCCGCCAAATGCATATGCCGAATTGGCTTTGGAATAGGTATCATCCTTTACATTGAGAAGGGTATCTCTATAGACAGACACAAGTTTGACTGCCTTCGTATCATTGTTGATACTCGCAATGATGATGGTATCACTGTTCTCTGTATTCAGCTTCTCATTCTTGCTTCTGTGGTCCAGTCCGAACAGTGCATAGGTGGTATATCCCGTCATCTGCGGTGCCTGATCATTAGTTACAATATCCTGGTCTGCAAGATCTGTTTCCTGGATGTCGATCTTATCCAGTTTGGCTGAGATCTGACCATAAACGAACAGACCTCCGATAAACAGGAGCAGTACGACGATCTCCAGGATAAATAAAATCTTCTTGCTTTTTTTCCGAGGTTTTGACATCTTTTCCTTTTCCCCTTTTTAGTATGCGTTCTTATTAATAAATCCTTTGAATATGGTAAGAAACATGATCTTTATATCAAATCCCACAGACCAGTTTTCGATATAATACAGATCACACTCTATCCTTTTTCTGATAGAAGTATCTCCACGATAGCCATTTACCTGTGCCCACCCGGTAAGACCCGGCCGCACCTGATGCTTGACCATATAACGTGGTATCTCCTCCCTAAACTTTTCTACAAAAAACGGCCGCTCCGGTCTTGGTCCCACAAGACTCATCTCACCCTTCAGAATGTTAAAAAGCTGTGGAAGCTCATCCAGACTGGTATGACGCATAAATTTACCGATTCCGGTAACTCTTGGATCGTTCTTTACTGTCCACGCCTTTTTTTCTTCTGATTCTTTCTGGATCTCCATGGAACGGAATTTATACATCCGGAAAGTCTGATTGTGAAGCCCGACACGTTCCTGCTTATAGATCAGCGGTCCCGGCGAAGTCAGCTTGATCAGCATACACAACACCAGCATCACTGGTGAGGACACAATGATCGCAACGATCGCGCCTGCAATATCCATAGATCTCTTGATCAGTGCATTAAACGTGTTGCTCAGGGGCACATACCGGATATTGATCACCGGAAGCCCGAGAATATCTTCTGTATATGGTTTGGTCGGAATAATATTATTATAATCCGGAATAAATTTTGTGTGCACGCCGGATTTTTCACAGAGTGCAACGATCTCTTCCAGACGATAATACTCACTTAAGCCCAGGGTAATGGCTATCTCATCCAGACGACTGGATGGAAGGATGATCATCAGATTGGCGATTCGACCGATCACCTTAACGCCCTTATAAGTAGTGCCTGCCGGCACATTGTCATCCAGTATGCCCCTGATCACGTATCCCCATTGCGGATTCTGCAGGATCCTGTCTACATATTCCTCGGCAGCACGGCTGTATCCTACCAGCAGCACCTGTTTCTGGTTCATTCCTTTTTTGCGCATATCCCGGAGAATGTAAAATATGACCATACGCACAAACCATTCCAGGACGATATTGATCACACAGAAAGAAACCAGAGTAAGACGGGAATAGTCCAGCTCTTTAAAATTGTAAAGTGCAAACATGATGATAAGGAGCCCTAACGCATTTGCCTTCACAATTCCGGCAAGTACGAGACGACGCCCCTGCATTCGCATCGGTGTATAAAGATCAAAGGCCTGATAAAGAAGTAAATATCCCGGAATAATGAATATCAGCATAAACATATATTCCTGGACGGTCTTGGACTGGACCGCCGAATGTTCAAAAATTCCCTGAAAACGGATCAACCAGGCCAGGGCATAGGAGGCCGCGATCACAAATACATCGATCAGCATATGGAGACGACTGAAATTTTTCTGGTTGTCTTTAATCAATTTCCGCCACCTCATTTAAGTTCATTGCTTTTATCTTATAATAGATGAAACTCAAAAGCAATAAAATCTTCCCTCCGAAATATAAAAATTCTGTGAAAATATGATGTCTTAACCGGCAAAACGCCTAAAAATGTTGATCCAGAGTTCAAACTGGAGCTGTATATAACGCGGAAGATTCCTCATGGAAAATCTGACTTTTTTGTTTTTGCGGCTGATCTGAAAGCCGTTTTTGATGCCTGCAAGGTACTCACGTCCGAATCCCTTGGACGCAAAAAACAGGATCTTCGCACCGAATCCCACCAGAAAAACGGAAGGTTCAGCACGATCTGGAGAAACGGCATATTCTTATAGATAAGATAAATATTGTTTCTGGAAGAATACCGGATCTTAAACTGATTATATCTGGAGCCGCTGGTGCCGCTTCCTACATGATAAACCTTCGCTTTTGGAGCATACCAGTTCTGATAACCGCAGATCCTGGCACGATAGCCGATATCCAGATCCTCCAGATAAGCAAAATGCTCCTCATCAAAATCTCCGATCCTGTCAATAAATTTCTTCCGGTAGATCGCAGCTCCCGCACAGGTGGAAAAAATCTTCTGCTCTCGGTCATAATGGCGGATATCCTTGCCTTTTCCCCTGGCAAAAGCCCAGCCAAGGGCACAGTAATAATTTCCGGCATCATCCATCTTGTCCCTGTCATGAAGCTGGATCATCTTTGCCTGACAGGAAAATGCCTTCTTATGTCTGCGCAGGGCAGCAACCATCTCCTCCAGGAAATCCGGTTCCGCTTCCGTATCATTGTTCAGAAGCAGCACATATGGGGAACGTGCCGCATGGATCCCTTCATTGACGGCTCTGCTGAAGCCGTAATTCTCCGGAAGCTGTATCATGTGTACCCATGGATATTCCGCCGAAACAAACGCACAGCTGCCATCAGTGGAACCATTATCCACTAGTATAACCTCAAAATTACGGATAGTCTGTCTTTCAAGACTGGAAAGAACACCATCCAGATATGCCATTCCGTTAAAGTTTGGTATGACTACTGATACTTCCTGCATTGCTTTATCCCTTCTTCTTTCCCATTCCCGGAAGGGGCTTCAGGGAATAATTCCATTTGGTTAAAGAAAGATTTTTGTTATAGTATGGATCTCCTTTTTTCAGGATATCCAGCCAGTGACAGCGCATGTATTCGATCTCCGTCTGGAAACGGCGGACCTTTTCCTCGCTGTCCTCAGTGCCTCTTGACTTGGATTCGTAATGATAGAGCTTCACATACGGATCATAGACGATCAGATGGCCGTGGCTTCGCACCTTCAGACAGAGATCCACATCATTAAACGCAACTGCAAGCTCTTCCGTAAAGCCTCCTGCCTCCAGAAAAACTTCCTTCTTCATCATCATACATGCTGCAGTCACACAGCTCATATCCTGCAGAAGAGAGGCCTTATGGAGATATCCGGTACGCTCTGCCGGCATATTCACAAACATGTTCCCGGCAATTCCGCCCATTCCTACCACGCAGCCTGCATGCTGAACGGTGTTGTCCGGATAGATCAGCTTGACGCCAACTGCACCTGTTTCCTTACGCTGGCACACGCTCAGCATCTCTGACATCCAGTCCGGATCGATGACCTTTACGTCATTATTCAGAAAAAGCAGGTAATCTCCTTTGGCATGGCGCACCCCGAAATTGTTGATGGCAGAATAGTTGAAGCCTTTTTTCCAGCGGATCAGATGGACCCTGGGATCCTCCGAAAGCTTTCTGTAATACCGGAAGATCTCTTCGGAGCTGCTGTTATTCTCCACAATGATGATCTCGTAATTTTTGTAGGCAGTTTTTTCAAAAATGGATTCCACGCAGGCCTGAAGCGTTTCTTTCTCCTCACGGTTCGGAATGATAACAGAAATCAGAGGTTCTCCCTGCACCGGATACTTCACACGGTAAAATCCAAAATCCGGAGTATGCTCCACGGTTCCCGGAGTTCCGGTCCGTTTGAGATTCCCCTCAATGGCACGTCTGCCGGCTTCAAAAGCATACATCTTGCTTGCCGGATTATCTGCTGTGGAGGATTTATGGGTCCTCCAGTGATAAAGGATCTCCGGTACATGGACCACTTCCCTGGCCTGCTCCACACAGCGGAAAATGAAATCATAATCCTGGGCGCCGTCAAATTCCCGGCGGAATCCGCCCACTGTCTGCACTACGGAACGTCTTACCACCAGAAAATGGCAGATATAATTATTGGATCTTAAAAGATCCAGGTTAAAGTCCGGTTTCAGATGGGGCTGAAAATGTTCAGAAAGATCTGTCGTGACCTTATCCTCATCTGTATAGATCACATCCGCCTCCGGATGCTCCTCCAGTGCCGCCGCGATCTCATACAATGCATTAGGTGCCAGCAGATCATCATGATCCAGAAGTGCGATAAAATCACCCTCTGCCATGGCAAATGCCGCGTTTGTATTTTCTGCAATGCCAAGATTCTCTTTCAGATCCTGATAGCGGATCCTCCTGTCCATCTCTGCATAGGATCTCAGCACGGTCTGCATGTCCGGATCCTCCGGGCTTCCGTTTGCCAGACACAGCTCCCAGTTCTCATATGTCTGTGCAAGGAGAGAGTCCAGCATCTGTCTTAAAAAACGCTCCGGTGTCAGATATGCAGGTACCACAATGCTGATCAGCGGCCCATCCGGAAATTTGCGTTTCCGCTGCTTCTCCAGTGTTTCCTCGTCAGGTCTGTATGCCTCATACCATGGTCCGTAAGGAACCTCTTCCGGTTCAAAACGTTCATGAAGCCGGATCCAGAACTCTTTCAGACCATAATGCTTCAGGTATCTTAGGCCCTTCTGTACTGTATAGGGGGAAAGCTTCTTTATAAGTCTGTCCCATTGGATCTTTCCTGTAGAATCATCTTTACTCATATATTATCTCCGTATTACTCAGTTTGATGTTACTGTTCACTCTGTTCTCAGTAACAGTTTGATGAACATATTTTACCATTCCATCATTTTTTTGCAAGGAAGAGAGGAAATGTGTTATACTGAGCTTACGTATGTATTGCTTACATAAGAATTATTTTTTATACAGGAGTACCATTTATCATGAAAAAATCAAGAATAACCACAGCGCTTCTGGCTATTGGGATCTCCGCTTCCATGGTGTTCCAGACTCCAGTTTTCGCCACAGAAGAAACCGCTGTTGCTGTATCCTCCGGTGTTACCACCAATGGGATCAGCGGATGGCCTCAGGGGCCTGAGATCACTTCCGCATCTGCCGTGATCATGGAAGATATTTCCGATACGATCCTCTATGCCAAGGATATGGACACCACGCTTTCTCCGGCCGGCGCAGTTAAGATCATGACCTGTCTTCTGGCACTGGAGAACAGCCAGCTTGACGATCAGGTTACCATGACCGAAACCGGTGTATCCGGTGTTACAGACGGAGGCGCTCATATTTCCTCACAGCTCGGAGAGGTATTTACCATGGAGCAGTGCCTTTACGCTCTGATGCTGGCCTCTGCCAATGACATTGCTCTCCAGGTCGCAGAACAGATCGGCGGATCTGTGGATGCCTTTGTCCAGAAAATGAACGACCGTGCCAAGGAGCTGGGATGTACCAATACGGTATTCACCAATCCTACCGGTCTCCCGGATGACAACCAGCATACCACAGCACATGATCTGGCTCTGATCATGCAGGCGGCTATCCGTAATGACAGCTTCCGCACCATCTCCGGAGCCACCTCCTATACGATCCCGGCTACCAATGTTTCCGGCGGTACCCGTAACCTGACAAGCTCTTTTACCATGACAGATCCTGCATCCGCTTCCTATTATGAAGGATGTATCGGCGGTCGTGAAAGTACCACCACTGCTTCCGGAAGCGTTCTTGTCACAGCTGCACAGCGAAACGGTACTACTCTGATCGCAGTAGTCATGAACGGAGCGACCGGTCAGACAGCTACCGAAGCGATCTCACTTCTGGATTACGGTTTTTCCAATTTCCAGCTTCTGGATCTCAGCGAGGATGATTTTCACATCCTGTCCGGCGGCACTGTAATGGTTCCATCCGGTGCGACCGCAGACGACCTGACTACGGAAGATACGGAATCTGATGGTCAGATCTTACGCACCTATTCCTTTGGCGGAACTCAGGTGGGAACTGCAGTTGTCGAGGATCCCTCCCAGGAAAGCTCTTCCGATGTACTGGAAAATGATGAAAACATGGATTCTGCAAAAGCTTATTCCGAATCCAGATCCCAGATCCCGTATTTTGCCATTGGCGGTGTGGGCATCCTGCTCCTGATCCTTCTGCTGTGGCGCATGATCCGGATCATCCGTTCCTGATCTTGGTTCCCAGGCGGATATACTTCAGAATCAAAAAATCCCTCCTATGTACCGGTCATATCCGGATACATAGAAGGGATTTTTTTCTGCCATCTCTCCATCTGGGTGTCAGCCATAAAACGGAACTACCAGGAAGATATAGCATAAAAACGGAGAAGCAGCCAGAAGTGCTGTCAGGACCCGGTATATCCACATTCTGATATTTTCTTTTTTTACAAAACGCTCAAGCAGACGATTCCAGCCGGCTGTCACAAAATACATGGCCGGATACAGTGCCGGCATGATATAACGTCCCTGTGCCTGGTTGTCACTATAATATACATAATACATAAACAGCCCAACAGGGATCAGGATCAGAATGATCAGCAGCAGATGAAAGATCCCTTTTCTGTCCCATTTATCGTACACGGTTATTGTTTTTATCTTCAGCTTTTCACTTCCTGCTGCTTTTCGTTCTTTTACCACAGTACGTTTCTTCGGATAAAACATTCCCAACATGGTTAAAATACCGATCCCACCCATTCCAAAGAACAGGAAATATGCCTTGCTAACATTATAAGGCATATAAATCTGCATCAGACCAAAGGTTCCGATAAAGCTTACCAGTACTGTCAGCAGCCAGTTATGCTGCCAGCCCGGGTCCTGATACAGAAGGATATCCTTCCATGACCAGTTCAGCTTCTCCGGTGTAGGGTATCTGGACGGTCTGTAATCAACAACCGCATATTTTTCCGCACACTGTGCACAGGCTTTTCTTCCGATAAGATCTCCGTCATAGAGAACGGCATTTCGTATAAACCACCAGCCGCATAAAGCAAGGGTTACTGCCGCGATCACGATCCCTCTCCGGAACAGAAATGCAACTCTCTGTTTTACCGGCTCTTCCCTGCACAGAAGGACTGTCAGGCAGAAAAACAGGAAACTGCATAAGATCCATCCGTAGGTATTATAGTAGGACAGTGCACAGACTGCCATTCCAACAGCCAGAAGGATCGAATTTCTGAAGCTCCAGTCTCCCGTTTCCAGATAACAGGACCAGGAATACAGGATCATCGCCATGGATAAAAGCGCCAGGGAATCCGTGTTTACATAAGTTCCCAGAAACAATGCCTGCGGCATAAAGCCTGCCAGTGCGGCAAACAGCCATCTTCCCTCTTTCGGAAAAAGCTTTCCGGATGCTTTCACCACAAAATATACCGCTCCAGTCACAAAGAGCACATCTGCCATCCTCGCCGCATGGAGTAATCCGTCTGCAGATGCATGGAACAGACCTGCGATCCCCATAAATACAGCAGATACCATATAGGAAAGGATCGGATAATAGGCATAGGAAATCCCCCATGTCGCATCACGGATGGTTGGCTCATCTCCAAGAGGCAGCTTTCCCGGATGCTCATGAAGATACTGTGCCACCATGTAGCGCATTTTTTCATCGGGGCCTGCCCCCAGGGGCTGCATAAACGCCCATGCAGTCAGGAGCAGAAATGCTGCCAGGACAAGAACCCCTGCCTGAACTCTCTCATCCTTCCAGATTTTTTCTTTTCCAAAATATAACCTCCTATATCCGCTTCAGAGAGAAATCCTGGCTCTCCAGTGTAAGGTTCGGATTATAGTAAGGATCTCCGTCACGGAGGATCTCCGGCCAGTGCTTCTCAAAGGAAGCGATCTCGCGGTTAAATCTTGCCACCTTCTCCGGTGTATCCTCAAGACCTCTGGATTTGGATTCATAGTGATAAAGCTCCGCATAAGGATTGTATACAACCAGATATCCGGCTTTTCCCAGACGAAGGCAGAAATCTATGTCATTAAAGGCAACCTGAAATTCCTCACTTAATCCGTGAACCTTATCAAAGGCCTCACGCTTCACCATCATGCAGGCTGCGGTTACAGCGCTGTAATCCTGGGCACAGATGATCCTGTGGCAGTATCCGGTAGCGTCTCTCTTCTGCTGCACAAAGCAGTGTCCCGCAATACCGCCGAAGCCAACGACTACTCCTGCATGCTGCACGGTATCATCCTCATAATAGAGCCGCGCTCCTACAGCTCCCACATCCGGTCTCATACAGTATCCCAGAAGCTGCTCCAGACAGTCCGGGCTGATGATCTCCGTATCATTGTTGAGAAGAAGCAGATAGTCACCCTTAGCATGAGCAGCTCCGAAATTATTGATGGCAGAATAGTTGAAAATACCATCCCAGTACACCACATGGGCTTTCGGATTGGATGCTTCCAGCTCTTTATAGTAAGCAAAGGTCTCATCCTCCGTACTGTTGTTCTCCACGATCACATACTCATAATTGCGGTAAGTTGCCTTTTCTTCGATGGAATCAATACATCTCTTCAGATCATCAATGTGATCCTTGTTTGGGATGATGATGGAGATCAGCGGTTTTTCCTCCCAGAGGAATTTTGTACGGTAAAGTCCAAGATATTCACCCTTTTCGATTTCCACCGGAACTCCGATCCTGTCATAATGAGCCTTGATGGCACGTGCTCCTGCATCAAAGGCATACATCTTGCTTTCCGGATTCTCTGCTGTGGAATCCTCATGGCATCTCCAATGATAAAGGATCCTGGGGATATGATGGATCTGCTCTCTTCCCGCAGCTTCCACACAGCGGAACACAAAATCATAATCCTGTGCACCGTCAAATTCCTTTTTCAGCATTCCGATCTGATCCACGATCTCTTTTTTTACGACAAAAAGATGACAGATGTAGTTTACTGTACACAAAAGATCAATATTGAAGTCCGGTTTGAAATGCGGCTGAAAGAATTTGTGCCCGTCCATGGACATCTTATCTTCATCGGAATACAGAACCTTAAGCTCCGGATCCTCATTCAGCGCTTTCACACACCGGAACAGAGCGTCCGGCGTCAGCTCATCATCATGATCTGCAAACACGATAAAATCTCCTGTTGCCGCTTTCATGGCCGCATTGGTATTCTCTGCGATCTGAAGTGCCTGGTCGTTGCGGATCACACGGATCCTGTCATCACTTTTTTCCAGCCTGTTCAGATAATCGGTAAGAGGAGAATCTGCTCCGCTTCCGTCGGAAAGACAGAGTTCCCAGTTCCCGTAGGTCTGGGCTTCTATGGAATCTACCAGCTGCTGGAGATATTTTTCCGGTGTTTTGTAAAGCGGGATCACAATACTGAATTTTGGATTCCTAGAAAATTTCGTTTTTCTTTCTTCTGCAAGCTCTGCCTTGTCCGGCAGATGCTTCACAATCCATTTGGAATAATCCACCGGACGGTTTTTACGGTCCAGCACCTTTCCAAATACCTTTCCGGTAAGGGCTGCTGCCCCGTGAAGCTTCATGTAACGGCTTCCCTTACGGAAATATACCGCAACTTTCTCCGCAAGGCGCTTCTGTGGCTGCAGATGTACCAGACGAAGCGTCCGCACATTGCCTGCCTCAAATACAATGTAGAATTCCTTCACACTGTCATAATGGAATTCAAAGAAAAAACCGCTCTTCTCATCGATCTCTGTTTCCTGGTACTGATTCTGTACATCCACACGTTTCAGTCTGGTGATCTCGCAGGGGATTTCCTTCCGGCTGCGATCCTCCAGGCGTATGGTCAGGGGGCTGTTAAAGGCTGCCCAGCCACGGACACGGCAGATCTTTTCCCCGGCTTCCACCTCGATGCTCTCAATAAAGTACTGCGGTTTTCCCTGTTTCCTGTAAAGCTGTGCTGCCGAAACAGAAAACCACCGGATACGTTTTTCACCCTTTACCGCATAAACAACAAGCTTCTTTTTGCCCTCCAGATCCGGCAGGCAGATTTCCATCTGCACACGTTCTCCGTTTACCAGATCCAGATCCTTAAAGCGCTCCAGGGCGCTGACACGCTCCTGGGCACTGATGGCTGCCGGAAGCTTTTCCCCGTCAAGAACGGCTTCCGGCTTATGATCCTTCGGCCAGGTTCCCTGAAGGTGATACAGAGAACTGTCCTTCAGGTCAAACCTGTCCTTTTCTACTTCGTATAGCTCTCGCTGCATAACAATTCCTCCATTGCATCCTTTCCGGTATTTACTGTAAGGTAATGTTCCATAACCTTCTGATGTGCAGCCTCACCCATGGCTTTTCTGGCCTTCTCATCAGTAACCAGAGCTTCCAAGGCATTGACCCACTCTTCTTTTGTGGTGCACATCCAGCCATCTTTTCCGTTTTCGACCACGTATTCCATCTCACAGTTACGGCTCATGACACTCGGAACCTTTACAAGGGCAGCCTCTGTCCACTTATTCTCGGATTTGCACCAGTGGAACAGGCTGTTCTCCAGTGGCATCAGATTGATATCAAGTCCTGCGATCACGGCAGGCAGCTGTCTCCAGTCCATAAACGGAAGCTTCTCGATGCGGTTCTGCACCGGCTCCATTCCGGATTCATCCAATACACCCACCAGCTTCAGGTAAACCTCCGGGTGGCGCTCCATCACCTCCAGAAGTGCTGCCTCCACCTGGGCAAAATCCTGATCATGCGTTTTGGAACCACTTAAATATCCGATATAGATCCGGTCTTTAGCCTTGTCTGTCTGCTCCACAGCCTCGTGAGACAAGATCTCCATCTCCATACTCATACAGTTTCGGTTGATCACCACCGGTTTTTCCGGAAATTCTTCCCGGATCTCTCCTGCCAGTGTCTCCGTAGATGTAAAATATCCGTCGCAGAATCCCATACATCCGCGGATACGGTCTGTAGTTGTGCGGAAGTCACTGTACTCGCTTCCCTTCAGGAAATGCAGCCCGGAAATTTTTTCGTAATTAAATACCAGGTCATCCACATCATAGTAAACAGGGATTCCGGCTGCTTTCGCCCGGTTGGCAAGCAGTTCTGCTTCCATCAGCTTGCTGCAGCGGTACATCACGATCGCTGTATATTCCTCGATCTTTTCCTGCTCTGCCTGGTCTATCTGGATAAACTTCGATGCATAGCCTTTAAGGATCAGCTGCTCCCGGAAATGCTCCACACGATATCTGGAAGCAAAGGAAATCTCCTCTCCTACGAAAAGAAGCCTGCGTTTTTCCACAGGGAGCTCACTTTCGCCGAGAGTTTTCCACAGAGAAATCATCTCTTCCACAATATTCTCCGGCTTCTCATCTTTCAGGACAAGGCCCTTGGCATAGCGTTTCACACGTTCTACAGGTGCACCTACCGGAAGTACCGCTACCGGAAATCCCATGGAAATGATCTCCGAGGTTGTGTAGGAGAAGGTCTCCGGCCATACGGACGGGATCAGGAACATATCAATATCCTGCTCCAGGGTAAGTCTTGGGATCTCCTCTCTTGTATATCTTCCTGTCTGGGAAAATACCGGACTTTCGATTTCTTCGTCGGAAGTACCGATCAGTCTCAGACGGATATTCAGTCCATTCTCTTCGATATATCCAGCAAGCGCCTTCACAACCTCCAGGCCTTTTTTGTAGCAGAGTACGCCGATAAGACCAATGTTAAAGGTCTCTGTGGTTTTTTATTTTTTTCACTGCCGGAAGGTAATGGGGTGCATGCGGGATCACATGAAGATTGTATACATCCGGATAAGCACGCTTGAACAGCCTTGCCGTATCATCGGAAAATGCACGGATCTCATCACAGTTTGACAGAAATTCCCGGAATTTTGTACGCCAGAGCGTTCCGGTTCCGTATTCTGTGCAGGCATTGCTGCGGTTATCCGGAATACATTTATCGCAGACCTCACAGGATGGAACACCACAATATTTTCCTTCTGCATCAATCAGATTCACTGCCGGGCAAAGGGCAAAGAAATCATGAAGAAGCATAAGGAGCTTCGCACCCTGCTCTCTCTTAAGACGCAGGATACGTTCCAGGGTTCCGTAAAGATTCTGATAGGTCACAAGCTCGTTGATCCAGATCTCATCCACACGCATCAGCTCACCAAGGGCAGTTTCCAGATCATTTGCAAAAAATTCCATCTCATACTGCTTATACTGATACGTAAAGTAAAAACGATTGCTTACGATATTATAGCGGATGGTCACAAAACGGTATCCTTCCCGCAGAGCCAGACGTCTTTTTTCCACAAGATAAGCCGTTGCACCGCCGCCAAGATCATGGTCAAAGGCCACAATGGTAGGCACATCCAGCTTCCTGTTGAGAAGCTTCATTTCCACGTAGAGTCTTACCGGACGAAGCGGGTCTCTTCTGCAGTAATCCGCAGTATCCTTGTTGTAATCCGGATGCTTGCGGAGCAGCGCCTCACTGTGCTCTTTCAGAAGTCTCTGCTTTTCCTCAGACGGGAAGCTTCCACCATGCTTGTGATATACAAACAGGTTATCCACATGCACGTTCTCATAGCCTGCAGCTATGGCACGCTGGCACCAGTCATTCTCCTCACCGTAGCCTTTTCCGAAATTCTCCTCATCCAGAAGGCCAACCTCCTGGATCGCTTTCAGGTTCATACCCATGCAGAAGCCCACACCGGTAGGCATAGCCGGATACTGCGGACGGATCATGCGGAATTCATCATCGATCTCCCACAGCGGCATTCCCTCAAACAGTTTGTTATCCCGGCAGAAATCCGGGAAGCTGCAGATGGTTCCGCAGGTGGTAAACGGTGTAGTGGTTGCAATGTTTTCCTTTGCAAAGATCGGAAGCATCAGGCGCTCCAGCCACTCTTCCGGAACCTCCACATCTGTATTTACAAGAGCCACATGATTTTCCGCCATCTTTAATCCACGGTTTACAGACGGAAGAAAACCCATATTGGTCTCATTATTCAGAAGTACCACATTGTCATGCTCTGCGGCATATTTTTCCAGATAGTTTCCTACCTCAGGATCCGGGCTCTTATCATTTACAAGGATCAGACGATATGGAACCTTTGTCTTTTCAATTCCGGAAAACAGGGCATCAAAATACTCCAGTCCGTTGTAAACCGGCACGATCACATCCACCTTCTGCTGATAGACTGCCTGTGGATATGCCTTTCTCGCACTGCGTATATGACGCTGTTTGAAATGACGGAGATTTCCGATACTCTTCGGATCTTCGATCGCGTATACCAGAAGCTCTTTCTGATCCCTGGTTCCCGGGATCTTTCCGATAAGGAATCTTCCGGTATCCGCTGCGGTTCCGTATTCCAGGAAAACAGAAGTCTCTGCCGGCGCAAGAACCGTTGCCAGGAAAGAAAATCCGGCACTTTCCGCATCCGGATTTCCAATGGCATTAGCCACATCCGTACGGTAGATCGTAGTACAGGAAGCCTCCTGAAGCTTCTGTGTTCCCTGATAAAATACGATCCTTGGCTGTCCCATAGACGCAAACGTCGGATCAAAGGCCCAGCCAATGGCATTTAAGGTGCCATTCTCATAATGGAAGAAATCAACACTGCCCATACAGGTAGGAGTTGTCTCCACTCCCATCACTGCTGCCGGCTCTGTATGATAACGAAGAACCTTTTTGACCAGTTTCTTTACCCGCGCTTTTTTGCCTGGATGACGAAGGGCCTCTTCCTGCGCACGGGTTGCTTCCTCTGCTGCCTGCTTTGCGGCACGTTCAGCCTCTTTTCTGACACGCTCCTGTTCTCTGCGTACTTCCCGCTCTTTTTCAAAGGCCAGAAGCTTTTCCACATCCGGAAGCTCAAGGCAGTCAAGTTTTCCCTCTATTACGATCCTGTCCACATTTTCCGGGTGTGTAACATCGATAAGATAAAAGCCATCGGTGGTAAAAAACGCAGTGGTACTGTTATCCACCTTCATATGGACACCCTGAGGCACAAGCTCCGCGCTGCATCCACAATCCAGACGCTCTATCCTCACTTTCAGGAAATGACCGTTTGCGGGATTCCAGCGGAGATTTCGTATTCCTTTGATACCGGAAAGCGCAAACTCTACCCGGAAACGGTTTCCGGAAAGTTTTCCCTCTGCATAAAGAGTATGCTCTTCACAGAATCCCTCACCAAGATCATAGTATATCTTGCTGTGCATCTGGTGCTTTTCTCTTTCTCTGTTCACCAGCTCTGTTACGGAAACCGGCACCTTTTTCTGTTCAAACGGGATCAGGGAACCACAGCCCACATACTCATAGACGAAATGCATGGTCCAATCCATAAATATCTCATAGTCTGTATAGCTGATGTCAAACTCCGCCATCATCTCATCCTCATGACATAACCGCGACAGCTCAGAAACATGTGTATACAGTTCATGGATCAGGCGCCACATGATAAAATTCACAGGCACAGGGAAATCAAACATCCACTCATAATCTATGATCTGGTTTTCCTTTTCTCCCATAAAGATGTTGCTGCAGATCAGGTCCACATTGGCCGGGCAGACACATTCGTAATCCTCTCTTCCCGGATGATCACCAAATACCTCGCGGAACTCTCCGGTCCTGTAATCCGCAGCCTGACGAGCCCCGAAAAATTCCTGATAGAATTTTTTAAGAAGGGCCTTGATCTCTTCAAGATCTTCTTTATAGGCAAGCTCTGCGATTTCCTGATGAAGAGTTTTTCCAGTAAGGAGCGGATAAGAGATCTTTCCGTTTTCTGCCCTGCAGGGAAGATTCTTGTATTTATCGGATCCGGTACTCTCTGTTCCGGTTTTTTCCAGTTTTTCCACAAATTCCTCAGCCTGGGGCACCATAGCCTCTTTTTCCGCACGGACCTCTCCGTTCTCCCGGACGATCCTGGTCAGAAGACGGAACTTTTCTTTTCGCTCCTGGTTCAGCTTCACATAAAGGATTTCCTCCGGGTTCCGGTTTTCGGTACGTCCTGCCTCCACAAGAAAAGAATTCACAAAGCTGTCCAGGATCTTCTCTTTTTCGAAGGCCTTTACGCCTTCACTTTCTGCAAAAAGATCTGCTGTCTTATCTGTGTATACAGGATAGCTTCTTCCGTAGGAATTGGTATAAAGGCTCTCATCTGTAAAAATCTCTGTCGGAAATTTATAATCCGGATACGGGTAGTAAAAGCGCAGAAAAGGAAAGCCGCTGTTTTCCAGCAGCTCTCCCAGTTCATTCTTGGAAAAGGTGCGCACAGACTGATTTCCCGGATATCCATTGATCCCGAAAAAATGAAGATCTGTGTGATCCTCCGGTGCTCCGGCAAAGTACTTCAATCCCAGTCTGTTCTCAATGGCGATCAGAAGTCTTCCCTCCGGCTTCAGATAAGCGCCCATACGCTGAAGAAATGTCTCGTAAGGAGTTTTTCCCTCGGTAAAGCTCATGGCATACTCCAGCACACCGTTTACTACCACATAGTCGAATTTTTCCGGAAAAGTCATGTCATTCAGGTTTCCAACCATGATCGTCAGATTTTCCTTATCCCTGTTTCTCGCATAATTGATATCTGCCCGACGTTTGGAAAGCTCCACGGAAGTCACATGACCGGCCTTGCGGCAAAGCATTCCGGTAATGGCTCCGCATCCGGCTCCGATCTCCAGAACGGAATCCGCCTTTTTCAGAGGATACCAGCTTAAGATATTCTCCCGCAGCCCTGAAAAATGGTAGACCATTGGAAAACTCACCTCTTCCTCCGGCAGGTTTTCAAAAGATTTGCCTTCCTGTGCCATTTTCAGAAGTGTTTCCTCGATATCCCCATCGGAATAATGATCCTTCGCCGTATAATAATCTAAATTCAACTCCGCCATAGTCGTTCCTCCACTTATTTCACAGATACTTTGGAAAACAGATCAAAATATCCCACTGCTTTCTTATCTGTGATCACAGTCAGGTTACACACATCGTAAAGACGATGAAATACGGTAAAATCGCCGTCTTTATATCCGGTGCAGCCCAGACACAGCATATATTCCCCTGCCTCCAGAGGCATC
Organism: Ruminococcus sp. SR1/5; assembly: GCF_000209835.1. Classification (NCBI taxonomy): domain Bacteria; kingdom Bacillati; phylum Bacillota; class Clostridia; order Eubacteriales; family Oscillospiraceae; genus Ruminococcus; species Ruminococcus sp. SR1/5. Next base: position 3,460,305 of record NC_021014.1, read on the forward strand.
ACCTGTTTGAAGGTGATCTCACGGACATCGCCTGCCTTCTGCGGTTTCAGAGGCGTATGTTCATACATGGTATTGGTTCCTGTGATCTCAGTGCCTTTCAGATCTTTCAGGGTAAATGCAAAGATCGGATCGCTGACATCTGCCTGGAACTTCACTTTCATCTGAACGGAAAATTCCTTGCCTTTTTCGATCACATTGGTGATCATACCTGTATCATCCCGGATGGCAAAATCCACGATCTCGCCAAGCTTACTGCCGTATTCCAAGACCTTGGGATTCAGGTTCAGGCTGTCCTTCATAGCTTTACCGCTTCCGGTATGTGCTTTCAGTGAAACGTCTGCTCCGGCTGCCTGGTTCTCCGTCGTCTGTCCCTCTTCTGCATCGTCTGTGTTTTCTTCCAGATCTGCATCGTCATACTGATTGACCAGCACACGACGGTAAAGATTGACCATCTCCTTGGCACCACCCTCTGCAAGCTTCTCACCTTTGTTTAAAAGCACAACACGGTCACAGTATTTTCCGATGCTGCTCAGGTCATGGCTTACAAACAGAATAGTCTTCCCCATTTCCTTGAACTCTTCGAACTTCCGGTAACATTTTGCCTGGAAAAATACATCTCCCACGGAAAGAGCCTCATCAACGATCAGGATCTCCGGATCGATATTGATAGCTACCGCAAAAGCCAGACGCACGAACATACCACTGGAATATGTTTTTACCGGCTGATAGATAAAATCACCGATATCTGCAAAATCAAGAATAAACTGCAGCTTGGCATCGATCTCTTCCCTGGAAAAACCGATCATGCTTCCGTTGAGATATACATTTTCAAGTCCGGAATATTCTCCGTTAAATCCGGCTCCCAGCTCCAGAAGCGCTGAGATCCTTCCGTTTACGGCTATTTCCCCGGCCGTGGGCGAAAGTACGCCGGTGATGATCTTCAGGATCGTGGATTTACCGGAACCATTTGTTCCGATAATTCCCACTGTTTCTCCCTTATGCACCTGAAAGGATACATGGTTGAGCGCATAATGCTCTTTATATTTCTTTTTTCTGGATAATCCCAGGGACTCCTTAAGACGATCCATAGGATTATCGTAAAGCTTGTACATCTTACTGACATCATTTACTGAAATCGCAATATCTTCTGCCATTTTCAACCTCACTTTTGTGTAAATCGTTCACTCTCACAATCTGCCGCCGTTCTGCTTTTTATCCTTACAGAGCAAATCCCCCATGGGAACTGTCCGGTCCGGATCAGGCGGATATCCGCCATCCGCATTCAATTAAAGCACATCTGCAAAATGCGGCTTCAGACGTTTGAATATCACAGATCCCAGTCCGAAAAGCAGGATCGTAACTACCCAGAAATAGATCGTCCATGAAGCATGGTTCCAGATCCCGATATGACCAAGCATGGAATCACGGTAGCCCGTAACTACATAGTACATCGGATTCAGCTTAAACAGCTTGATCAGCCATGGATGTGAAGAAAGCATATTGATATCCCACATGATCGGTGTAAGCCATACACCCACCTGAAGAAAAATACTGATGATCTGGGTCAGATCACGGAAAAAAATGACGATCGCACTTGTAGCATACACAAGTCCCAGTACAAAAAGGAAGGTGCAGACAGAGTAATAAATGATCTGCAATGTATAAAGGCTTGGTGTATATCCGTAGCATGCACATAAGATCAGTGCAAAGGCCACAAAGAAAACATGCACGAAAAGTGCGGAGATGATCTTTACGATAGGAAGGATGCTGATCTTGAATACAACCTTCTTCACAAGATAATTGTATTCGATCAGGGCATTGGTTCCACCGTTTAATGCATCCTGGAAGAAAAACCACGGCACGATACCGGATACCAGATAGAGTACAAAAGGATAATCCGATACCGTTCCGGCCTTCAGTCCTACGGAAAATACAAACCAGTAGACCAGGATCGTTACGATAGGCTGGATGAATGCCCAGACAATGCCAAGATAGGATCCTGCATATTTTGTTTTGAAATCATTTTTTGCAAGGCTTAAAACCAGCTTTCGATTCTGGTACAGCTCTGCCGGCAAAGCTAATATTTTCTTCATTCTGCAATTCCTTATCGATTCTTATATTCCTCGAAGCTTCCCCACTTCTGATCCTTGTCGGAGAAAATAAGCTCCATGCCTTCCGGGATCGGCCACTCAACGTTAATGTCCTTGTCATTCCAGATCAGTCCGCCCTCATCGTTTGGATGATAGAAATCAGAGCACTTGTAAGTGAACTCTGCATTCTCGGAAAGTACCAGGAAGCCATGAGCAAATCCCTTAGGAATAAAGAACTGTTTCTTGTTTTCTGCGGAAAGGACTACACCATACCATTTTCCAAAGGTCTTGGAGCCTTCACGAAGGTCAACCGCAACATCAAACACTTCTCCGTTTACCACACGTACCAGTTTATCCTGGGGATAGCTGATCTGGAAATGAAGTCCGCGGAGAACACCGTAACGGGAGCTGGACTGATTATCCTGAACGAATTCCACATCAATGCCTGCTTCCTTGAAATCGTTATAATTGTATGTTTCCATGAAATATCCTCTGGAATCACCAAATACAGTTGGCTCGATCACTTTCAGTCCTTCAATATCTCCGCACTGTGTTACTTTTATTTTTCCCATTTTTTCTTTCTCCTTTTCTGTTTTGATTTATTTGTGATGTTTCTTTTCTTTTATTCTGAGAGCCGCAAGAAGGGCGATCAGGATCAGGATCATCGCTGCCATGATCATAAGAAGGATCTTACGCAGGGCGGGAATGCTCTTTTTTTCGCTGGTGTCCTCTCCGGCTGTACTCTTCTCTGTTGTTTTGCTGTTATCTTCCTCTGCTACTTCTGTGGAAGCTTCCGATCCGGAGCTGTCCGCTTCCTGGCTGTCCTCTGCCGCAGCGGTCGGTTCCGGTACCGGTGTATCAGTTGCCTGTGCAACACTTGCGGTACCGATCAGATAATCTCCGAAATAGTAACCGGTTTCTGTTTTCCCATTGGTATTCTCTGACTTCTCGGTAAGGGAATTCAGCTCCACCCCTTTTGGAAGGAATACATAGCCGCCATTTACTTCTGTTTTTGTGAAATTCTCAAATGCGTAATTGAACATAGCTGTACTGTCCATGCAGGAATTAGAAAGCTCTGTTCCACGCATGGTCACTGCAATATATGTGGTATTATCTCTGGTCACTCCTGTGACAAGTGTATGCCCTGCCGCAACGGTAGTTCCGGTTTTTCCGCCAATGCAGCCTTCATAGTAAAATCCGCTTTCCGGTGCAAACATAGGATGATGGGTATGCAGGATTCTCTGCTGGCTGTTCATATTTGTAGGCTGGATGATATAGTCCGGTGTGCCCACAACCGTACGGAATGTTTCATTTTTCAAGCCTTCTCGGAAGATCAGCGCCATATCCCGTGCTGAAGAATAATGATTATCATCCGGAAGTCCACTGGAATTTGCAAAATGTGTATTGGTACATCCGATCTCACTGGCGCGCTGGTTCATCATATCGATAAATGCCTGCTCTGTCCCGCCGATATGCTCTGCGATCTGTGCCGCAACGTCATTGGCAGACTGGATGATCAGAGCATGAAGACAATCCTCCATAGTCAGGACTTCGCCCACCTGTGTGCCGATATTACTGGAATCTGCCGTAACATTACGCACCCCGGTCTCTGTAAAGGTCACCTTCTCATCCATGGTGGAGTTCTCCACTGCCACCAGCAAGGTCATGATCTTGGTAATGCTGGCCGGATATCTCTGTTCATCTCCGCCCTTGTTATAAAGAACAACTCCTGTGTCTGCATCCATCAGGATACCGGTATCTGAGGTAATATCCGGTCCTGCCGGCCATCCCTGGATCTGGTTGGTGCTGATATCATATTTCGCATTCAGATCCACTGCAGCCATGGTCTGTAACGGCAGCATCAGCGCCACACCGACTGCTGCGAAAACTGCCAATAATTTTTTATTTTTTCATAGCTCTCCCCTTCTTCTGTCAAAACCCGTCAAAGGAAGCAATCGCATCCACAACTCTCTTCGCATCCTCCATATCCAGATTATAGAACATGGGCAGTCGCATAAGACGCTCGCTTTCTTTTGTAGTATAAACATCTTCTCCGGAAAATCTTCCGAATTTTTTTCCTGCCGGTGCGGAATGAAGGGGTACATAATGGAACACACTGCAGATATCCTTTTCGCGGAGATATTTCAGAAGCCTTGTGCGTACCTGGATATCATGTACCTTAATGTAGTACATATGTGCATTATGTGTGCATTCTTCCGGTACATAAGGCTGCTGGATCTTTCCTTCCTCCGCCAGAAACCTGAGGTTCTCATTGTAAAAATCATAGATCTGCATCCGCTTATCGCTGATCTTCTTATGCTGCTCCAGCTGGGCATAAAGATATGCCGCATTCAATTCGCTCGGAAGATAGGATGATCCATAATCCATCCAGCGGTATTTATCTACCTGACCACGGAAAAACTTACTGCGGTCCGTTCCTTTTTCTCTCAGGATCTCTGCCTTCTCCAGGTACTGATCCCCGTTGAACAGGATCGCACCGCCCTCTCCCATGGTATAGTTCTTAGTCTCATGGAAGCTGTAGCAGCCAAAATCTCCAATGGTACCAAGGGCTTTTCCCTTATAGTAGGCATCCACACCCTGGGCCGCGTCTTCCACTACCTTCAGATCATGTCTTCCAGCAATCTCCATGATCGTATCCATCTCGCAGGCTACTCCTGCATAATGGACCGGAACGATTGCGCGGGTCTTATCTGTGATCGCCTGTTCGATCAGCTTCTCGTCAATATTCATGGTATCCGGCCGGATATCCACAAATACGATCCTTGCACCGCGAAGCACAAATGCATCTGCCGTTGATACAAAAGTATAAGACGGCATGATCACCTCATCGCCAGGCTGGATATCTGCCAGAAAAGCAGCCATCTCCAGTGCATGGGTACAGGAGGTTGTCAGCATCACATGACCCACATGAAAGCGCTCTTCCATCCATGCAGAACATTTCTTCGTGTAGATCCCGTCGCCGCAGAGCATTCCCCGTTCTACTGCGTCACGGATGTACTCAAATTCCTTACCTGTAAACGCAGGTCTGTTAAAATCAATCATGTATTTCCTCTTTATTTCTTATTCTTCATGGTTTTTCTACATTAACTGCACATTTCATTTTCTCACACTCATGTTGTAAATTCAATGCCTATTTTTCTGCCGGTGCATAATCCGGGATCTGATTATGGTATGCCACCTCCTGGCCGTTGGGATCCAGAATATGCATTTCCTCATAAAACTCTTCTGTGAGAAGATCCATTTCCTTACGATTCTCTGTTTTTACATAATATAATGCCAGATACGGATTAGGGCCATGCTCAATGACCTTCTCTCCTTCCTGATAAAAGATCCAGGGCTTTTCCACCTGTTCTTTCTCTCCCAGCCGGACTGCCGCAGACTGATCTTCGATGGTAAGAAGCCTTCCCTGAAAATAAATGACAGCTCCACAGCACTGTGGTTTATGAACATCGTGTTCTGCAAGCATTTTTTCCAGTTTATCCGGATCATAGAGAGATGCAAGAAGAAGCTCTTCCATATTAAAGCCATAGACCATATCGGTCAATTCATGCTCATATCCGAAAAATCGTGCGGCGATCTCGCAGACCTGGATACCTTCTCCCGGCTTCCAGAAAAACTGCATGGAAAGGGCTCCGTCTTTCTGACCGGTTCTGTCCGCATATGCCTGAAGAAGTTCTGTGGCAGGCTTTTCAACTTTTGACAATAATCTGGAAGGATACACATTTCTTGTGCTGATGGGGATCTCACCTTTGGCAACAAATGTCTTTTCACGGTCTGCAATACTGATCACATGGACTTTTCCATGCCGCACCCAGGTCATCATATTGAATTCATAGCCATCGTTATATTCTTCCACCAAAATCTCCGGCATATCAGAAAATCCTGCTGTTTTTTCTGCCCCGTTTATCAGCTCCTCCAGATCTTCGGATATATAGATCCCGCGGGAGCCGTATTTATCCAGTGGCTTGCTGACCACCGGATAGCGAAGTCCCTCAAGCAGCTCTTTCAGCTGAGTTCTTTTGGACCTGTCTTTAAAATATGCGATCGGGATTTTTCGAAAGCCCGGAGTGGGAAGTCCCAGTTCAGTAAGCAGTGCTCTGGTCGCTGATTTATCACGATACCAGGGAAGCTGCTCCGGTTTCAGATAACAGGGGATTCCTGCCCGGTCCGCGATCTTTACCATACATTCCAGAAGAAGGTCGGAAAAGGATGTGATGATCCCATCGATCTCTTTTTCTCGGCAGAGACAGGCGATCCGTTCCGTATCTGTTACCGGGATCTGAAATGCCTCATCTGCAAATTTTCTTGCCGGACCATCCGGATATCCGTCACAGACAATGGTGTAGTATCCTTTTTCGCGGGCCTTCTGCACCAGCTGCTCAAATTCTCCCAACGTTCCCAGTATCAGCAATCTGTGTTTCATGATTCCGTTTCCTCCCATTCTCTTATGGAATCCGCGATATACTGCATTTCTTCTGCCCCGTATCTCTGGTCACAGGGAAGCGGCAGCACATTGGCAGCCCAGTCATATTCCATGGTATCCCTGTCAAATTCTTCCAGGATATTGCGCCAGTTTGTCGGTACAAAAATCTTCCGGCCTGCCAGCCAGTGTCGAAGCTCCAATCCGTTCTTATGATAATACGGATAGGCAAACGGTCCCTCCGGCACCTCCCCTGTAAAAGCATTCCTTGAAGGAAGAAGCTGCGACAGCAGACGGTAGTTCTGTTCTCTTCTTGCTTTGATACCGGAATAATCCATAGTCCTGAGGAGGTTTCCGGTCAGACGGGACATTCGGCGGATCTCCATCTCATGATAATTTGCTGCATTATCCAGCATTTTCTGATAGAAGGTTCCGGCATCATATTCATAACGTCCCAGAATATGCTCCATTCTTCCCATGGAATGGTCCAGAGGCTTCTTTTCCGGTTCCAGTTCCGCATCGGTAGACAGATATGCTCCGTCACTGACTCCGAGAAATTTTCTGCAGGAGTACAGAGTGTCCACACCCGGCAGCGGCTTCTGAAAAAACGCATGCGTATGATCCACAATGATATTTCCATAGATTTTTTTATATTTCCGGATCTTATCATCGGTAAGCTGGCCATAATAATTTACCAGATACAGATATTCTCCTTCCGGAAGAGTTCTCTCCTCAAGAACCGGATGCAACCCTTCATCCATATGATAAAATTCGATTTCTGCCCCGGACCTCTCACAGGCACCGGTTACGGAATCGCAGAGAAAAATGGCAGGTAGATCTTTTTGCACCTGCGTGCTTCCATCAGCCACAAAAGCGCTGTTCTTCCGAGATTCACGCCGCAGAGATCCGGATAGTATTCCTGTCCCGCCGGTTCTTCCAGTTCCAGATAGCCGCCGATCTCTTTTTTCATCAGTCTGTCTCCTCCTGACGGATCACATAGTGCGGCATCTTTTTGGCCTCATTGAGAATATTCATGAGATAAATACCGATGATCCCGATTGAAAGCAATGTCAGTCCGAAAAATGCCAGCATCACAAGCATCAGAGATGTCCAGCCTTCCACTGAGATCCCGCACAGAAAATATCTCACCAGATAATAGATCCCCAGTAAAAAGCTTACCAGAAAACTGGCAATGCCGATGTTTCGCACCATAAGCAACGGAAATGCCGTATGGGCAGTAATATCATAGATGAGATCCTTCACAAGACGGCGAAAAGAATATCCGCTCTTTCCATATGCACGTGCTGCATGCTGCACCGGAACATTGATGATACGGTTGGAGCTTAAAACCAGAAGATTTCCGATCTGCGGAAGATATGTATTGGTCTTCAGCATGGCTTCCACCAGAAACCGGCGGATCAGTCGATAACTGGTGATCTGAAGGTTCGGATCCTTGCCGAGCATTTTGGAAGTTGCCCATACAGACAGCTTTGTGCCCAGCTTCCGGATCAGATTATGCTTACGTCCTTCATAGCTTGCAATGATCACATCCACATCGTCACGTTCCTTCATTACATTGATCATTTTGGGGAGCTCCTCAGGCTGATGCTGAAGGTCATCATCCATAGTTACGATGAACTCTCCCTTTGCGTGGGCAAATCCGCACAGAAGCGCAGGATGCTGTCCGAAATTCCTTGCCATCTGGATGATCTTGACACGGGGATCTTTTTCCCGGAGTTCTTGCATAACCGCAAAAGACCGGTCCCTGGACCCGTCATCTACAAGGATCAGTTCAAATTCTTCTTTTATCGTTTCACGGAATACTTTTTCCAGACGGGTGTACAGTTCCTGCAGCGTATGTTCTGAATTGTATACAGGAACAACCACTGAATATAAACACATATCGTTTTTCCTCTCTTTTGTATCAATTGACACTTATCGTTTAATCTTATCATTTTCATTTCCTGTTGTAAACCGTTACATTGTTCAAACATTTTCTTGCATAAACCTGCCGGATGATATATATTGATTATCAGTCTATGATAATCGCATTTATGATATGGAGGAAACATGACAAAAATCAAAGATTATATTCAGCTTCATCTGAATATCCTGCTGTTTTCTCTTACCAGCGTTTTTTCCAAGCTTGCATCGGTTTATTACAATAAAGAAGGGCTTCATAGTCCTCTTCTCTATGTATTTCTTTTTCTTATGATCGCAAACTGTGGGATCTACGCCATTGCATGGCAGCAGGTGATCAAAAAATTTTCCCTTTCCACGGCCTACGCCAACAAAAGCGTCTATCTTCTGTGGTCCCAGGTATGGGCTGTGATCATTTTTCACGAAAATCTTTCGCTTCAGAACATCATCGGCATCCTGATCGTTCTGATCGGAGTCTGGATGGTGCAGAGATATGAATAGAACGTTTATGCTGATCATGCTGGCAGGAACCTTTTTTTCGGCAATTTCCCAGGTACTTCTGAAGCAGAGTGCCAATATGGAATACAAAAATCCCCTCCGGGAATATCTGAACTGGAGGGTGATCCTGGCCTATGGTATCTTTTTTGGAGTGTTGCTCCTGAATACCTGGTGCTACACCAAAGTGGATATGAAATTCGGACCGGTGATTGATACTGCCGCCTATGTTTTTGTCCTGCTGTTTTCCTGGCGGATCCTGAAAGAAAAGATTTCCCGCGGAAAGATCATCGGAAATCTGATCATCATCCTGGGAATCCTTGTTTATACCTTATGATCATAAAAATGCCGGCAGCTTTATGTTCGCTGCCGGCATTTTTTATTTTTTCTTATTTGCTGCGGATACAGTTGTGTATACACCATCTTCATCGAATGTATAGCTCTTTCCGTTTTTCTCAATAGTACAGTTTTTGTACATGATTCCTGTTTCCGGATCAAAATAATATCTCTTTCCGTCCAGTTTGAGCCAGCCTCTCTGCATCTTTCCATTGGAGCCAAAATAATAGGTATGGCTTTCATTGTTTCCGCTCCATGTATAGAATACCTTTTTGACCATAACGCCGTCACCGCCAAAATAATATACATCATTCCTGCTGTTCATGTACCGCACATGTCTCATCATGTATCCGTATTTGGCCTGAAAATAATAATAGTTCTTTCCAACCTTTTTCATGCCTTTTAATGCATGTCCGTTTTTGTCAAAATAATATTTTTTCTCCTTATAGGTGATCCAAGTATTTTTCACAAGGACTCCATTTTTGTCTACATATCTGGAAATATTCTTGGAATCCCTGATCAGCTTTGAACGGCACATTCCTGCGGTCTTATGGATATAATATTTCTTATTTTTCACCTGAACCCAGCCGTATTTTTTGACACCATTGACATAATAAAATTTCTTTCCGTTCTCTGTTGCCCAGCCGGTTTTTCCTTTATAGTTGCTGGTATCCGGTCTGGTGGATGCCTTGTATCCGGTCTGTGCATGCCATCTGGATGTGATGATCTTGGTATAATCAACATAACCGAAGTCAATATCTACAGTAGAATAAGACGGGATTCCCGCAACCAGACCCTTGGTGGTATTCAGATATCCGCCACCGTCACCATCGGTGGACTGCCAGATGGTATATTTGTACTTTTTCTTGTCAGGAGCCGGAATCGTATCACCATACCGCGCAAGCCATACATCATAACCTGTCATCTTGCTCCAGTCAAGCTTGTTGTCATACCAGTCTGTATTGCAGTAGATCATTGGATGATATCCGGCTTTTTTACCTCATTGCAGAAGGTCTTTGCCAGATCTGCGATCTGTGATGCGGAAAGATTGCGCATCTGATCATATTCAATGTCATAAACCACCGGATAGGATACTTTATATCCATCCATTTTACGGATAGCAAGCTGCGCTTCCTTCAGTGCCTGCTGTGTGTTCAGCGCAAGGCTGTACACATAGGTTCCTGTCGGAACTCCTGCCTTCTCTGCCTGTTTCATGTTGTAATCATATGTCTTATCCAGATGATTCAGACCATAGGAGATCCTGACAAAAGCAAAATCTACATTAGATTTTTTGACCTGGCTCCAGTTGATGGTATCCTGCCACTCAGAAACATCGATTCCACGTGTGACAGCACCTTCCAGCTTCTGGCCGCTTCCGTTATAGCAGACACCGTTGATCTTCTTCCAGGCCTTTGAACTTACCCTGGAATTCTGTGTTGCCTTCCCGCTGGGGACCTTTTCTTCCTCAGCAACTGCCTCGCTTCGGTCTACGCCTCCGCCGCCCATGGCCATCGCTGTAGTTCCCATTGTTCCGATTCCCAGCAGTGCTGCCATACAGCCTGCCACCAGCCATTTCTTCCAGTTTTTCATTTTAGTTTCCTTCCATAAATTATGTTGTTTATTTGTGCATGACTTTTATTATACATATGAAAAAATGGAAAGTAAAGCCATATATGGAAAAAGACCGATGTCAGCTTCATACAGCTGAACATCGGTCTTCAGTTATTCTATATATTTCTTTCTGGTACTGTTCGGTAAAGATCACGGAACTTCCGGGTCTGTAGGATCAAAGTTTCCGGCTCCACGGAAGGTTGCCAGCGGTCTGCGGCCTAACGGTCCCTTGAAGGATTCATTGTTAACGTAATTTCCGCTGCTGTAAATGTGGATCGTAGAACCGTTACAGTTCTCAAATACCCACTTCGCATCAGCCACACAGGTACGGATACATCCGTGAGATGCAGGCTGACCAAGCTTCAGGTACTCGCCTGCCGGAAGATTATAAACACTCCTGGTCGATCCGGCTACGGAATGGATAAAGATTCCTCCCTGTCCGCATCCGTCAACATGTGTTCCATACTGTCCCCAGGACGGTCCCATCAGTGGCTGCCATCTCAGACTGCGGGTCAGTCTGTATGTACCATCCCATGTAGGTGTTCCGGAGAGACCTACAGAAACACGGATTGTCTTAACAGGAATCGTCTTGCTACTATTTGTGTATACAGTCATAACACCGTTGGTCTTATCAACCTCCAGGTAATATGGTCCTCCGTAAATACTGGAAACATCATTGCGGCGGTAACCATCCTTATCAAAGTAATACAGTTTTCCATCGATCCATCTGCTTGTATTGGTCAGATACTTGGAACCGCTGTCCGGATCGATATATTTGACCTGATCATAGTAATCGCTGACGATCACCCAGCCGGTGGAAAAACGTCCCTGGCTGTCCAGATAACCATTTACGGAACCACGCTTCATGGATTTATTTGTCACAACGGTATAGTTCTGCAGATAGTACCAGTATTTACCTACCTTCTGCCAGCCTGACTTTTTCAGAACACCGTTGCCGCCTGCATAATACCACTTATTCTGGTAACGGATCAATGTACTCTTGTACATCCAGCCTCTGTGCGCATTGGCATCTGATGTTGCAAAGAAATAGTATTTTTTGCCGATCTTTGTTTTTCCTGTTGCAAGCTGTCCTGTGCTATTAAAGTAATAGCTCTTTTTGGAGGACTTGTTTGTTATCATCTGGCTCTTATAATGGTTTCCGTTTTTGTCAAAGTAAAACCATCCGAAGAACTGGCCTTTTGCGTCGGTCACCTTCTGCCAGCCATATTTTTCAACAACTTTTCCTGCTGTGCTTCCGAAATAATAAATCTTGTTGGATGCACCCGGGCAGCCATGCCAGCAGTTCTTCCAGGAAACTCTCTGGCCATTGCCTCCGAAATAATATCTGCTGCCTTTATACTTCACAAGTTTTTTTGTAATGATGCGGCCCTTGCTGTCTGAAACATAATATGCGTTATTCTGCGCCTTCGCCATTGTATTCGTCATAACATAGCCGCTGGCATTCAGCATATATCGATATTTCTTGGACATTACAGGTGATACATAAACTCCATGTTTCATGATCTGTCCACGTGTGGCAGCCTTCGGACTACAATAGATAAAACGTTTTTGATTTTTGCTGTTTAAAACATATGTCCATCCGCCATAAAAAAGCTTTCCTGGAATCTCTCCTGCCTTTGATGCCGGCTGGAAGTAATACTGATATGTTGTGGAACCGGTTGTCAGCTTCAGGATTCCTGTTCGCGGTTTTCCGTTACGCATCAGTGTATAATAAGCATTTCCGATCTTTTTGATCTTGCCTACAAGGTTCTGAGCCTCTATGGATTTGTAATCACCCTGGGAATTATAATAGCGGAAAACAGTTCCTGTCCATAACCAGTAATTTCTCTTCTGCTGGCCAAGATTGGATGTCCACGGTGTGATTGCTTTTCCGGTGGAATCCGAATACAGGGAAGCTTTGGAGTTTTCGAGGAAATACCATTCTGTCTTCTGTGTTCCGGTATAACCTGCTGCACCTGGCTCACGGGTCATACGGCCGGTTACCAGATATCCGTCTTCATTAAAAAGATAATATCCCACATGTCCGTTGGTATTGATCTTAAGAAGACCATCCTGCGCAGTAAAATAATTATCTTCGATGGAACCTGTTTCTGATACCTGAGAAGCGTTCCCTTCATCCTGGGCAAGAGTCTCTGCGTTATCTACGCTCTCTGATGTTTCGACTGCCGTCTCTGTTTCTGCGGGTGCTGTCTCTTCGGATGTCTCCTCTGCAGACACTACATCTGCGGATGCTGTCTCTGCAGAAGCTTCTGCTGCGGATACTTCCTCTGTAGAAACTTCTTCTGCTGCAGTCTCCTGCTCTCCTTCTGCTGACTCATTCTGGAGTACCTGAGCCTGCTCACTCTCTGCTGCACCTTCCGGAAGCTCTTCAGTCTGCTGTACCTCCTGTGCTGCTGCAGCTGTTTCATCAACTGTTGTTTTCTGCTCTTCTTCGCTGCTTTCTGCAGGATCCTCAGAAGCTTTTCCCTCCGGAGCTGCAGATGCAGCAACCTTCTTTTTGCGGAGTCTGTAAAAACCGTTTGCAGAAACCCAGTCACTTGTCTTGGCAACGACTACACCGTTTACCAGTGATGCTCCGGTAGCAGAAATTTCCTCTGCCTTGTTGTTCTCTACTTTGTTCTGTACTGCGGTATCTGCTGACGGTGCATCCAGCTCCTGTGCATCACCTGCACTGAAATCATCGCCCGGATCTGTACTGTCTTCTGTTGTCGCATCCGGTGCTTCTGTAGCCTCCGGTGCTTCTGTAGTTTCCGGTGTCTCTGTAATCTCCGGTGTTTCTATAACATCCGGTGTCTCTGCGGGGTTCTCCGGTGCAACAGGTGTTTCTTCTGAACTGTCTGTACTGTCAGTACTACCTGTCTGATCCTCTTCTGTCTCCGGCTGCTGTACAGTCGTTTCCGCTTCATCACTGAATACATCCTCAGCCGGATTGCCGGCTGTCTCTGCTGCCATCTGCACGTCTGTACTTCCCAAAGCCGCAGCGCCGGCTTCCAGAGTTCCGCCCATGCATAATGTCAGACTGAGAAAAATTGCCACAACTCTTCTCTTCACAATAATCCCTCCTGATCATGCTGCTGTAAATAATTATTGTATCTGTTACGTATCATTCGCCCAGTCCGCCTTCGATAAGAGCCACAAGCGCATCTATCGCAGCCTGTTCATCCTCACCCTCGCAGACCAGTGTGATCTCATCCCCGCTTTTAACACATGCACCCAGAACACTCAGAACACTTTTGGCATTCGCTGTACCTCCGGCATACTGAAATGTTATGGACGATTTGTATTTTATTGCCTCGCCGCATAAAAGCCCTGCGGGACGAAGATGAAGCCCTGACGGGTTCCTGACCGTTACCTTATAACTTAACATTGCTGCTGTCTCCCTTTATATTACTTATCCTTCAAGCCTTGTCCAAAGCTGTGATTACTTACTGACTACTGCTGTCTACATTGGAAACCTTGGAGATTTTGATCTCGGCGGTTACATCCTCCAGCAGCTTGTAGCCTTCCGGAAGGCTGATTTTGATCGGTACTTCGTAGCTGCCCTCCTCCCAGTCATCCATGGAAAGTGCTGCTCCTACCGACTTCAGATCAAATTGGGAAAGATCTCCGTCTTCCGCCTGCACCTTCAGTTCAATATCCGCAACTTCAAATGCCAGCTGCAGATCATCAGGCAGACCCTTTACTTTGATATCCTCTGTCGGGAAGCTGTATATCTTACTGCCCTCCGGCAGGATATTGACTGTGATCCAGAGGTCCGTACTGGATCCGGATGTCAGCTTAAGGCCATCCGGAAGAAGTTCTGACAGGTTTACTTTCTTTTCCACGTCATTGCTCTTTCCTGAAATATCCACATTCTCATTGTCTAGATAAATGGTATTTCCCTGAAGTTTCAGATTGTTCAGTGCTTCCTCACTTCCGGCTACGCTGAAAGTCTCCGGTACTGTTGTGACACTATCCACAACATAGCCTTCTGCTGGTTCCCCTGTATATCCCGCACTGATCCGTATATCAGAACGCACCTTCCAGAGCTTTGCCGTGACATTAACCTTTCCGTTGTTGTCAAATTTCAGATAGCTCATGGAATTTGATGAAAGAGTGTCCTGATTCTTATCTGTGATAGTCAGTTCTGCGTCCGTGATCATCGTATCCTGATCGATCCCGTCAAGTTTTGAACTTACATCCACACTCACACTATCTATTTTACCAACCAGAGATTCCGGTCCTGTAATACGGACTTTTTCCGGATTTGCGGTGAGCGAAGCAATCTCCAGCCCCTGTGCCGGCTTGCTGTCATCACTGGTAACATTGATCGCAAATTCTTTGGTCACCTTTTTTTCCAGATGGACACTCAGATTCTGCGGTGATACACTAATGTTTTCCGGCAGTATCCCGGAGCAGGTCGCTGTAATGGGAATCATTACAGGATCTGTATCGGTAGACTGGGCCTGCTGCAGATCCGCAACTGCCTTAATATCACTTGAGGTGAGACGGTTGACTGTCTTCCGATCACCTGTAATATAAACACGTACGGAATTTTCACGGTCATCCTGCATGACCATCTCACCCAGCTGATCCACATAAGCTTCGTTGATGATCTGCACATCTGAGATCACAAAGCCTTTCGTAATGATAGGGTCATCAACATTTACTACGATCAGCCACACCAGGATTCCCACAATAATCGACATGATCTTCAAAGGGATGTTCTTAGTCAGATTTTTCTTCATGTTTCACTCTCCCTTTCAGCAGATTTCTCAGCTTACCGTTGTCAACAACCTTTTTATTCTGAGCAGAAACAAGTACTTCACGAAGCTGCTTGCTGTTAAGCCCTCTGGACAGTTCTCCGCCTCTGGCCACTGAAACCTGTCCTGTCTCTTCCGAAACAATGATCGTAAGAGAATCCGTAGCTTCGCTGATACCCACACCTGCTCTGTGTCTTGTTCCCAGCTGTTTGCTCAGTTCCATATTATCTGAAAGAGGCAGATAGCAGGTTGCTGCTACTACACGGTTCCCACGCACGATCACCGCTCCGTCATGAAGAGGTGTATTATGCTCAAAAATATTGATCAGCAGCTGACTGGTAAGGATACCGTCAATATTGATACCGGTTCTCACATATTCGTCAAGCCGGATCTCTTCCTCGATCACGATCAGTGCTCCGGTCTTAACTTCACCCATATCAAAACAGGCCTTTACCAGTTCGTTGATAGTCTTGTCATTGAAACGCTCCTGCACTTCCCTGCCGGAATCAAAGGGAATAATGTTGGAAACAAACTTCTTCTGTCCCAGCTGCTCCAGCGCCTTCCTCAGCTCCGGCTGAAAGATTACGATCACACCGATCACCAGCACATTAGCCAGGTTCCGGAAGATCCAGAGGATCGTATTCATTTTGAAGATATATGCGACCAGGATAAATCCAAGGACGATCAAAATGCCCTTCAGAAGGGTATATGCACGTGTAAATTTAATCCATGCCATAAACTGATATACAAAAAAGGAAATCAGTCCGATCTCAATGATATCTATCACGCCAAATCCCGGAAGGGAAATCTTCCCCAGATATCCGGCCACAACTGTCAGCACATTCTGCATAAGTCTCCTCCTTTCTTCCTGAGCTATTCCAATCGTTCCTGTTTAAAGATCCTTCAGCGATTCCTCCAGCTGTTTTTCGAAATCGATCTTGTCCAATCCCTGCGGTTTCTCACTTACTGTATTTTCGGAAAACATATCCGGCATCTTTACTGTATGCATTTCGTTCTTCTCAGGAAATACATCATCACTGAAAGACACAACATTGTCTTCTTTTTTTCTTCTTTTACCGGCTCCGCATTGATCTTTTTGATGCTTCTCTCAGAAGTGGCGACTGATGCCTTCGGAACGGCTTTTACGTAGTAATAGTACTCATCATCCTCATATTCCAGACGTTCTGTTCTGCTGTAATCTCCGCCAAAAACAAAGAACTCCAGAACAAATCCTGCCAGTACGGAGATCACTGTGGACAGGATCATCGGCACCATGGCTACCGTAATACTAATGCAGAAATCTCCGGCAAGGATAACCAGGATATAGATCACGCCGCCGGCAATGACAGCGATCCTCCATGCATAATCAAACGCCCGTGTTCTCAGAAGGTTCACAAACAGGATCACTACCACAAACGCGATCACTGTGATCCACATTGCCCAGTTGTGGACAAGTCCGTCAGAGATCAGCTTCAGTTTTTCTGTGATCTCTGCGGCAGGATCACTGAGTGCCGCCGACTGTGCATGTACAAACCGTATAAAATAATAGATCACAACACCGCATCCGGCCGGAAGCGCTGACAATGCACTACCCAGCAGGCCTGCTCCGATCGGCATAAGTGCAGGAACACCAAATCCGAAGGAAAGTGGTGTAAGGATCATTGCAAGATTCTGTGACCTGCTGAATCTTAGGAACAGGATCAGCATAAACAGAATAAGAAGCAGCATAAATCCTGCCGTTTCGATCCCGACTGCATAACAGTGCCCGATCATCAACGCAAATCCCATAAACATCATCACGGAAACCGGAAGGATCGAACATACAAGCGCCAGGATCAGGACAACAAAAATATTATCCAGCTGTTTCATGTAGCCCATATTGCTGTTGATCCAGAGAAAATAGGCAAATGCCAGAACAAACTTCAGGACCGGCAGTATATATACTTCATATTGTCCGTAAAATCTTTTGATATTCTGTTTGATCTCAAGTAAAGCTGTCATTTTCTATGTCCTCCTGCATTTCTCCGGACCGGATTTCTTTTTTCCTCCCGCCCGTAGATTTTTTCCAGTCTTGTAAGATCCTGATAATATTCCCTGACACTTTTTTTTGCCCGGAAATATTTCACAGAATACTGGATGTAGGTCAGTATCGAATATACAACAAGCACGATCAGATAACCGACGATGATATAGATCCCAACCTCGACCAGATTAATCTTATTCACATTATCCATAAGATATTCGCTGAAATATGCGGCAACGCCTGCAAGTCCCAATATATATCCGATCGTTACCAGAAAAAAGTTTCTGATCAGTGCAAGTCCAATATAATCACTTCGATAATATCTGCTCACCGGAAGATACTTCCTGCCTTCTCCATGCTCATACATGGCCAGACGGTTCATGATCTTCACTTTTTCTTCATTTACCATAAAAATAACTCCTCATAAGCTTTCTTTATCAGGAAAATCCCCGATATATGATCTGCATTACGCTTTCCATACAGTTATACTGTTTAACTGCAATCAAATTTATTGTAGCATAGTTCCATACCTATGAAAAGTGTTTTTTCGGCTGTTTCATGCCCTTCCTGCGCATATTGTCAGAAAATAAACTTTCTCTGCACCGGCCTCAAGAAGACACATTGCCATGGCATCTGCCGTACTTCCTGTTGTGTATACATCATCCACCACAAGTACAGAAAAACCCGGGATCTTTTCGGTTACCTGATATGCATTTTTCAGGTTCTGACGCCTCTGTATGGCATTAAGTTTTTTCTGAGATCTTGTGCTTCGTATCTTCTTTACCAGATGCTCATTCCATGGGATCCCCGTAAGAACACTGAGCCTTTCTGCCAGATATGCTGCCTGGTTAAAACCTCTCATCCTTTTTTTCTGGGATGCAGAGGAACGGGAACGATCAGATCAGGCTTCCACCGTTCCAGATATTTTTTCCGAAGACGCTCATTGCCTTTGCATAAAAATCCCCATATTCCCGACATCCGTAATACTTAAATCGTACCAGAGACTGTCTCCAGACCTCTCCGTACCAGAAAATACTTCTGCCCTCCGTAAAATGATGGGCACCCTTGCGGCAATCTTCACAGTATTCCTCTTCCATTTTTACCGGTCTTCCGCATTTCATACACCTGGGACCGGATATAGGCCTGACCTTTCCGGAACACTCCGGACAGATCAGCCGGTCTTTTTCTTTCAGTATCTGATGACACAGCGGGCATTTTTTCGGGTAAAGCATGTCCAGTAAAAAATCTGCTGTTTTTTTCAAGAAAGTCCTTTCTCCCCGATGGCGCTCTCCTTCTGTTCAGATTCATCCAGCTCCCGGATCCGTCTGTCCAGAGAGCTGTATCTCTGCTGCTGTTTTTCATTACGGATCATCTCCGCAAAAGTGGTCTCGCTGCCTACTACGGTAACACATTTTCTGGCTCTGGTCACTGCTGTATACAGAAGATTCCGATTCATCAGCATCCTTGGTCCGGAAAGGATCGGAAGGATCACTGCCGGATATTCTGAGCCCTGGGACTTATGTATGGTCACTGCATAGGCAAGTTCCAGTTCCTCAAGCTGTTTGAAGGAATATTCTGCCTGTCTGCCATCCTCAAATTCCACGGTGGCCGTTTCCGCAAATTCATTGATCTCCGTCATAATACCGGTATCTCCATTAAACACGCCCACACCTTTATCCACAGGAATCTTGTATCGTCCAAGGATTTCCCACTCCAGCTGGTAATTGTTCTTCACCTGCATCACCTTATCCCCTTCACGGAAAAGGCGCTGTCCGATCTCTTTCTCCTTTTTCTTTTCATCCGGCGGGTTCAGATATCTCTGAAGTATCTGGTTCAGCCGCTCCACACCTAAAAGTCCCTTACGCATAGGCGTGAGCACCTGGATCTCATAGGGCTTTGCATCTACATAACGCGGAAGCTTCTCCTGGATCAGTGCGATCACCACACGGATAATGATGTCCGCGTCATATCTTTTCAGAAAAAAGAAATCCCGGCTCTTGTTATTGATGGTCACCTGCTCGCCCCGGTTGATCTTATGTGCATTCACCACAATATCACTTTCAGATGCCTGGCGGAAAATCTTTTTCAACTCTACTACCGGAAAACAGCCGCTGCGGATAATATCCCTCAGAACATTTCCCGGGCCTACACTGGGAAGCTGATTTTCATCACCTACCAGGATCAGTCTGGTCCCTGCTGTCACTGCAAGAAGCAATGAATGCATCAGTGCGATATCTACCATGGACATCTCATCAATGATGATCACATCCGCTTCCAGCGGATTCTCCGAATTCCTGTCAAAATGAACTGCACGGCCTTCCTGCTCTTCCTCCGGCATTCCATTCAGCTCCAGAAGTCTGTGGATCGTCTGAGCCTCGTATCCGGTAGCCTCTGTCATTCGCTTGGCTGCACGGCCGGTGGGAGCTGCAAGCCGCAGCTCAGCGCCTTCCTCTTCAAAATAACGGATAATCGCATTGATCGTTGTAGTCTTTCCGGTTCCCGGCCCGCCGGTCAGAATGAACAGACCATGACTGGCAGCTGCCGCCACTGCCTGTTTCTGCATTTCATCTAACCGGGTTCCTGTCTCCTTTTCGATCCTGTTGATCCGTTTCTCCATCATCTCCTCATCTTCCGGGCAGAGGATGTTCAGCTCACAGAGCATTCTGGCTGAATTCAGCTCAAGATAATAATATCGTGTGGGATAGACAACTGCACCGTCTTCTGTTTCTTTCAGGATCAGTTTCCGGTCTACTACCATATCCATGAGATGTTTTTCCATGTAGGAGGAATCTACTCCCAAAAGTCCGGATGCCCTGGAAAAAAGTTCCTCCTTCGGGAGATAGATATGGCCTTCTCCTGAAGCCTGTAGGAGAGTATACAACATTCCGCTTCTTATCCTGTAATCTGAATCTGTATGGATCCCGATCCGGGAAGCGATCTCATCTGCGATACGGAATCCCACACCACTGATATCCTCTGCAAGGCGATACGGATTCTCCTGCAGGACTCCATATACAGTCTGCCCATATTTCTGATAGATCTTTGCGCCGAGATTCAGTGATATCCCGTATTTCTGGAGAAAGATCATAGCGCGGCGCATATCTGCTTTCTCCGTCATCTGTTCTGCGATCTCCATGGCCTTTTTTTCGCTGATTCCCTTGATCTCAGCCAGCCGCTCCGGCTCTTCCTCTACAATACGCATAGTATCATCACCGAAACGACGTACGATCCTGGCTGCCAGTGCCGCTCCGATCCCCTTGATCGCACCGGAACCCAGATAACGCTCCATGGCCAGTGCATCCTCCGGCATTTTTTCTACGTAGGAGGCTATCTGAAACTGCTTGCCATACACCGGATGTGTTGTATAATTTCCGGAAGCTTCAATGGCAGCCCCCTGGGTGATCGCAGGAAATGTCCCCACACAGGTCAGTTCCCGTTCCTCTTCCATCCCTTTCAGTACCATGACCGTATATCCATTATCTTCATTTCGGAAGATCACATGATCTATATATCCTGTAACTGTCTCACTCATTTTTTCTCCATCTGTAAACCTCTGATAACAGCAAAAGGCACTGCAGCTGCAGCGCCTTATCTGTATGAGTTTCCTGCGGCAGTCTCTTCTCTGACCCTGTGCCGTCCGGACGACTCATAACGGTTTACATCCTTGACATGATTTCCGCATATTTTCCTGTTCCTGCAGCCACTACAAGCATTGCATCCTGTACCGTCAGTGTGCTGACTCCTGTTTTCTGCTCGATCAATGCATCCATTCCATGCAGCATGGCACCTCCGCCTGTAAGAACGATTCCTCTGTCCATGATATCTGCCGCCAGCTCTGGCGGTGTTTTCTCAAGAACGCCATGGACTGTCTCCACAATCTGTCCGGTCGTTTCCCGCAAAGCGGTCCGGATCTCCTCAGATGTCAGTGTTGCCACCTTCGGAAGTCCTGTGATGATATTTCTGCCCTTGACCTCCATCGTGCGAAGATCCGCTTCTTCACTGGCTGTTCCGATCTTGATCTTGATATTCTCCGCTGCATCTTCCCCGATAAAGAGGCTGTGCTTCTCACGTACATAATTCATGATCGCATGATCAAAATTATCTCCTGCAACCTTCACAGAAGCGGAAACAACCACTCCCCCTACCGATATGACCGCAACATCCGTGGTCCCTGCACCGATATCCACGATCAGATTACCAAATGGCTTGGTGATATCTACACCTGCACCGATAGCAGCAGCGATGGGCTCGTCCACAAGAAAAACTTCCCTGGCTCCTGACTGATAGGCAGCTTCCTCAATTGCTTTACGCTCAATCTCCGTGATCCCACTCGGAACACTGATGCTGACTCTCGGTTTCCGGAACGCTCTCCGTCCCATAGCCTGTGAAATAAAATATTTCAGCATCTTTTCCATTACATTATAATCTACGATCACACCTCTTCGGATTGGCCAGATCACTTCCATATTGGAAGTCAGATGGCTTGCCATCTGTCTGGCTTCCTCACCGATTGCTCTGATCTTCTCTGTATCTTTATCATAAACAACCACAGAGGGCTCTCTTAAAACGATTCCCTTGCCTGTGGAAAACACCAGACTGTTTCTGGTTCCCAGATCGATTCCAATATCCTTTGCCGGCATAAATCCTCCCGCCTGCGTCATACACGTTCATATGCTGACGCATTTATGACTTATTCTGTTCCGGTCTGTGCCGGAACGTTCCCGCACTTCATTATATACAAAACCACAGAAATTGAAAAGAACTTTTACCGGTTATTTCTGTTCCAGATATTTTTTCACATATTTACCGGTGTAGGAAACCGGATTCTCTGCTACTTCCTCCGGAGTTCCTCTGGCAATTACCGTTCCGCCTCTGTCACCGCCTTCCGGTCCGATATCAATAATATGATCCGCCGTCTTGATCACATCCAGATTGTGCTCAATGACCACAACGGTGTTTCCTCCTTCAGACAGACGGCGCAGGATCTCGATCAGCTTGTGGACATCCGCAAAGTGCAGTCCTGTGGTAGGCTCATCCAGGATATAGATCGTCTTTCCGGTACTGCGCTTGCTGAGTTCTGTGGCAAGCTTGATACGCTGTGCTTCTCCTCCGGAAAGAGTGGTGGAGGGCTGACCCAGACGGATATAGGAAAGCCCTACATCATACAAGGTCTCGATCTTTCTCCTGATCGACGGTACATTCTCAAAAAATGTCAGTGCTTCTTCCACAGTCATATTCAATACATCATAAATACTCTTGCCCTTATACTTCACTTCCAGAGTCTCACGATTGTAACGTTTGCCCTTGCAGACTTCGCAAGGCACATATACATCCGGAAGAAAATGCATCTCGATCTTGATGATTCCGTCACCGCTGCAGGCCTCGCACCGTCCGCCCTTGACATTAAAACTGAAACGGCCTTTCTTGTAGCCCTTTGCCTTGGCATCTGCGGTGGCTGCAAAAAGATCACGGATCTGGTCAAAAACTCCGGTATATGTGGCAGGATTGGAACGAGGAGTTCTTCCGATCGGGGACTGGTCGATATTGATCACCTTATCCAGCTGATCGATACCCAGGATGTCATCATGTTTCCCGGGGATCACTCTGGCACGGTTCAGGTCTCTGGCAAGTCTCTTGTACAAGATTTCATTGATCAGAGAGCTCTTACCGGAGCCGGAAACACCTGTGATACAGGTCATCACTCCCAGAGGAATATCTACGTCGATATGCTTCAGGTTGTTCTCTGCCGCACCCTTTATATGAAGAAATCCGGTTGGTTCCTTCCTCACTTCCGGTACCGGGATCTTCAGCCTTCCGCTTAAATAAGCTCCTGTCACAGACTGCTCATTTTTCATCAGATCCTCAGCTGTCCCCATTGCGACCAGTTGTCCGCCATGTTCTCCGGCTCCGGGGCCGATATCGATGACACAGTCTGCAGCACGCATGGTATCTTCATCATGCTCCACCACGATCAGACTGTTGCCAAGATCACGGAGACGCATCAGTGCCCCCAGAAGCTTGTCATTATCTCTCTGGTGAAGCCCGATACTCGGCTCATCTAGGATATATGCAACCCCCACAAGCCCGGATCCGATCTGTGTGGCAAGACGAATCCTCTGAGCTTCTCCGCCGGAAAGGGTTCCGGTAGCTCTTCCAAGTGAAAGATACTCCAGGCCAACCTCTGCCAGAAATCCAACCCTGGCGCGGATTTCCTTCAGGATCTGTCTTCCAATAAGCTCCTGCTGCTTTGAAAGCTTCAGATTGCGGAGAAAGCCCTGCAGCTTCTGTACCGGCATATTGGTCACTTCATAAATATTCTTATCCGCCACGGTCACTGCCAGGGACTCCTTCTTCAGCCTCTGTCCCTTACATGTGGTGCACGGAGTAATCCGCATAAAGCTCTCGTATTCCTGCTTCATAGCCTCGGAACCGGTTTCACGGTATCTCTGCTCCACATTGCGGATCAGTCCCGGGAACGCCACATCGTAAACGCCCTCTCCCCGCTGTCCTTTATAATAAACCTTCACAGAATGACCGCCGGTACCATGGATGAGGATATCCTGGACCTTCTTCGGATACTCGCAGAAAGGTGTATCCAGAGAAAATTCATATTCCCTTGCCAGGGCATCCAGGATCGCTCTGGAAAAGCTTCCCTGCGTGGTACAGGACTGCCATCCGAGAACAGCGATAGCCCCTTCATTGATACTCCGTTTCTTATCCGGGATCATCAGATCGATATCAAATTCCATCTTATATCCAAGACCCAGACACTGGGGGCAAGCACCAAACGGATTATTAAAGGAAAAGCTCCTGGGTTCGATCTCATCAATGCTGATGCCGCAATCCGGACAGGAAAAACTCTGACTGAAATTCAGAAGCTTCCCGTCCATAGTGTCTACTACCAGCAGACCATCCGCCAGATCCAGCACGGTTTCAATGGAATCGGAAAGACGCTTCTCTATTCCCGGTTTCACAATAAGTCGATCCACAACGATCTCAATGTTATGTTTGATATTCTTATCCAGCTTGATCTCCTCAGAAAGCTCATAGAGATTTCCGTCGATCTGCACTCTCACATATCCGCTTCTTCTGGCCTGATCCAGAAGTTTAACATGGGTTCCCTTGCGGCCCCGCACTACCGGTGCAAGAAGCTGGATCTTCTGGCGTTCCGGAAGCGTCATGATCTGATCCACCATCTGATCTACCGTCTGTTTGCGGATTTCCCTTCCACATTTGGGACAGTGCGGGATTCCCACACGGGCATACAGAAGTCGGAAATAATCGTAGATCTCCGTTACCGTACCCACTGTAGAACGGGGATTCCGGTTCGTTGACTTCTGATCAATAGAGATTGCCGGCGGAAGGCCCTCGATACTCTCCACATCCGGTTTCTCCATCTGTCCCAGGAACTGCCTCGCATAGGAAGAAAGTGACTCCATATAACGTCTCTGCCCCTCTGCATAAATGGTATCAAATGCAAGAGATGACTTACCGGAGCCACTGAGTCCGGTAAGTACCACAAACTGGTCTCTGGGAATATCGACGCTAAGATTCTTAAGATTATTCTCATTGGCTCCGCGTATCCTGATAAAACGCTTCTTATCGTTTGCTTCTGCTGACATGAAAGCCTCCTACTCTGTCCGGTCATAAAAAATACTCCGGTATTCTTCTCAACAGCAGAATCTACCTCTCTTATTCCGCTGTAAAACTTCTGATTTTTTATCAGTATACTGCCAGAACATCCGTTCGTCAAGGTGAAAAAATCGACAAATTTTTCTACAACAGAAAATCCGCCATCACTCCATTGCTCACATGGATTCCCTTTCTCGAAAGATATATCCTGTCTCCTTTTTGTTCCAGCATTCCGATCTCCAGATGTTTTTTCAGGACCTCTCCGTAAACGTTTTCCATATTTTTTCCGAAATATTCTGCAAACGCTTCCATTGAAACGCCCTCTGTCATCCGAAGCCCCAGAAACATAAACTCAGCCATCTCATCTGCCTCTGTAAGGCTTTCCATATTCTGGCGGATCTTATCCGGAAACGCACTGTTTCCAATATATTCCTTCATATCCGCAGTATTGGAAAAACGCATATGCTCCAGAAGTGAAGACGCCCCAAGTCCCAGTCCCAGATAATCGATCCTCTGCCAGTATCCCTTATTATGACGGCATTCCCGTCCGCCTTTCGCATAATTGGAGATCTCGTACTGATGAAACCCATATTCCTCCAGGATCCCTGCCGTATTCTCATACATACGGTACTCCGTATCCTCATCCGGCAATTTCAGCTTTCTCTCCCCGAAAGGAGTGCCTTCCTCAATGATCAGACTGTAGGCGGAAATATGTTCCGGCGAAAGCCCTGCCACCGTGCGGAGATTTTTTTCCCAGTCTGCATAAGTCTGTTCCGGAATGGCACTCATCAGATCGATATTGATGTTGGAAAAGCCTGCATCCCTTGCCATAAAAAAGCTCTCCTGAAACTCTTCCCACGTATGGATCCTTCCAAGGATCTTTAATTCCCGATTCTGTGGGGACTGAAGTCCCAGACTTAATCGGTTGATTCCGTGTTCCAGATATATTTGAAGTTTTTCTTTATATAAAGTCCCCGGATTTGCTTCGATGGTGATCTCAGCATCCGGGGCCACAAAAAACTTATTTCTGATCTGATCCAACATCTCTCCAACAAGAGACGGATCCGGCACGGAAGGTGTTCCTCCGCCGATAAAAACTGTGGTGATCTCCCTGTCCGAAAAATCCGGAACAGCGGCAATCTCCCTTTCCAGAGCCTGGAAATATTCACGCTGCCTCTCTTTTCCGGCAGGTCCGGAAAGGAAATCACAGTAATCACATTTTTTTACACAAAACGGAATATGGATATAGAGCTCCAGCGGTTTTTTCGCCTCATTCTCCATCCATGGCTCCTTCCTCTCCACCACTACCTGATGTATCATTATCCTCATCGGAGCTTGTATCTTCACCGTCACTATCTGCATTATCCGTGCTTCCATTCGAAGCAGCCGGTGTTGGTGTCACGCCATCGATCCCCAATGCCTCACTGCCGTTTTCTGCCAGGTACTCATTGACCATTGTCAGATTTCCATTGCTCGTCACTGCATCCGGATCTACGGTTTTCGGATCAGGAGTGGCAGTCGGTTCCGGCGCTGTACTGATTTTGATCACACTTTCCTCTTCTGCATTTTTCTTCTTTGAACCACATCCGGTAAGCAGAGCTCCTGTTATAGCCAGAAGTCCTGCTGCCAGAAACAGTTTTTTTATATTTTTTTCAAAAAGTCATCTCCTATTTATCATCCAGCTTCAGGACACTCATAAATGCCTTCTGCGGGATCTCCACGTTACCTACCTGACGCATACGTTTCTTACCTTCCTTCTGTTTTTCCAGAAGCTTCTTCTTACGGGAAATATCTCCACCGTAACACTTGGCAAGTACGTCTTTACGCATGGCTCTTACCGTCTCTCTGGCAATGACCTTGCTTCCGATAGCTGCCTGGATCGGGATCTCAAAGAGCTGTCTCGGGATCTCGTCTTTCAGCTTCTCACACATCTTTCTTCCACGCTCGTAAGCAGTATCTGCATGCACGATAAAGGAAAGAGCATCCACTTCTTCTTTATTCACAAGGATATCCAGCTTCACAAGCTCACTTCTCTCATATCCGTCCAGTTCGTAATCCAGGGATGCATAACCTCTGGAACGTGACTTCAGTGCATCAAAGAAATCATAAATGATCTCGTTCAGCGGCAGTCTGTATTTCAGGAGTGCACGGGTTTCTTCCATATATTCCATGCCTTCATACTGACCACGTCTCTCCTGGCAGAGATCCATGATCGCACCAATGAACTCTGTGGTTACCATGATCTCCGCCTTCACCATAGGCTCTTCCATGTATTCGATCTCTGAAGGATCCGGAAGGTTGGTGGGATTGGTCAGCTCGATGATCTCACCATTGGTTTTATAGACCTTATAGATAACACTCGGTGCTGTAGTTACAAGATCCAGGTTATACTCTCTCTCCAGACGCTCCTGGATGATCTCAAGATGAAGAAGTCCCAGGAAGCCGCAGCGGAAACCAAATCCAAGGGCGATCGATGTCTCCGGTTCATAATAAAGGGAAGCATCGTTGAGCTGAAGCTTCTCCAGTGCGTCACGGAGATCGCCGTACTTGGCACCATCTGCCGGATAAAGGCCACAATAAACCATAGGGTTTACCTTCTTATATCCCGGAAGCGCCTCTGCACAGGGGTTGTCCGCATCCGTTACCGTGTCACCCACGCGGGTATCACGGACATTCTTGATGCTGGCTGTGATATATCCGACCATACCTGCTGTCAGCTCGTCACATGGGATAAACTGACCCGCTCCAAAATATCCAACCTCCACAACCTCCGTAGTGAATCCGGTCGCCATCATATGGATCCTCGTGCCCTTTTTCACACGTCCGTCCTTCACTCTGCAAAATACGATAACACCCTTATAAGGGTCATAAACAGAGTCGAAGATCAGAGCCTTCAGAGGTGCATCCACATCCCCCGCCGGCGCCGGGACCTTATTGACGATCTGCTCCAGGACCTGGTCTACATTCAGTCCTGTTTTTGCGGAGATCTGCGGTGCATCCTGCGCTTCAATTCCGATCACATCCTCGATCTCATTGATAACACGCTCCGGATCCGCACTTGGAAGGTCGATCTTGTTGATCACCGGAACCACATCCAGATCATGGTCCAGTGCCATATATACATTGGCAAGTGTCTGAGCTTCGATTCCCTGTGCTGCATCCACAACAAGGATCGCTCCGTCACAGGCAGCAAGGCTTCGGGAAACTTCATAGTTAAAGTCCACATGTCCCGGGGTATCGATCAGGTTAAAAATATACTCATTTCCGTCCTTGGCTTTGTATACAATACGAACCGCCTGGGATTTGATGGTGATCCCTCGTTCTCTCTCAAGGTCCATATTATCCAGAACCTGGGCCTGCATTTCCCTCTCGGTAAGAAGTCCCGTCATCTCGATGATACGGTCCGCAAGTGTTGACTTGCCATGGTCGATATGTGCAATGATACAAAAATTCCGAATTTTACTCTGGTCTATCATTCAGGAAGTCCTCCTTAAATTTCTCTCGTATAAAGCGTTCAGAACGCATATTTTTCCATACTGCTTTTTATCATATCATATTTCAGCCTTCTTTGTCACTGCCTTTCAGAACTCTGTTTAAGATATCTGCAAAAGGTTCCATGGCATTTCGGACTTCCTCCACGGTATTTGTCTGTGCTCCGGCCTCCAGAAGCAGGGCCCGTGGCTTAAGATGCAGATTATAGCGAAGACCTGCCAGATAGATCCCCCGGTAAAGATCGGGGTAATACTGTGCCGCCTGATATTCCAGCTGAAAGGAAAATGCCAGATTCTCTTCTATGTAAGGATTGGGCAGATAACTCACTGCCCCCTGACTGACTGTATAGCTTAATCCATTATAAAAAAGCAGCTGAGCAGTAGGTTTTCCATTCACCTGCGTTACCAGATGACGCTCATCCGGCACACCATCTCTGTGAAGATCAATCACAACTTCAATGGTGGGATTTTCTTCCAGCACTTTTTCTATGGATGCCCTGGCATAATCATAAGCCTTGCTCCTGTCCAGTGTTCCTCCCATCATATCAAAGGCATCTGTTATATGAATGACCTGGTATCCATATGTTTTTTCCAGAAGTTCAGTAAGATGATCTCCCACTCCTACGATGGTGTCCTCAGTCTGTCCTTCTCTTGAATCTGCAAAAGCCTCCTGGGAATGGGTATGATAAATCAGGATCTGGGGTACCGATGAATCCTTTTTAACGGACAGATCCTCCTTCAGAAAACGGGGCGCACTGATCTGCTGCGCATTCGTTTCCGTATTGGAATCCAATATAAAAAACTGATTCATCACATAGTCAAAATCTGCCAGTTTCGCCTGAGACAAGTCAATCTGCGGATGTGGCAGTGCCACAGTCTCCTGTTCCTTCGCAGTATTTTCACCGGATTGGTTCTCCTCTGACGGAGGAGTCTCCGGTTCTGTGTTCCCCGGCTCCGTAGCTTCCTGTTCTGAACCTCCCGGCTCTGTAATTTCTGGCTCTGCAACTTCCTGTTCTGCATTTCCCTTAACAGTCTCCTTTTCATTTTTTTGCCGTCAGGAGATTTTTTCTCTGCCTCTTCCGCTTCTTTCTTTTGAATTTCTTTTTTCTTTTGAAGCTCTTCTTTCTTCTGAAGGGCTTCTTTCTTCTCCACTTCTTCCGCCTCGGCCATCAACAGCGTCTCCTGCTCTTTTCGGTTCTCTGCTTCCACTTCTTCACCCAGATGCTCTGCGTTTTTTTCCTGCAAAAGCATCTCTGTTTCCCGGTCTCTGCCATTTTCCTTCTGCAGAGCTTTCTTTTCCAGAAAGCAATACAGCGGCAGCTGTCTGTAGATCTCACCATGCCTGAAAAAATCTCCCGGAAGGACAGCCACCACACCCAGGAAGATCAGGCTCAAAACCACGCAGAAAGCCCTCTGGATATTCGTCACCCACGATCACCTCTTATGGTATTTTATGACCTGTCCTCTTCGATTAGACTATCGGAAAAAGCCAGATTCAGTCCCTCGGAAATGGTAAAGCTTAAATATCGTACCGTTTCATCCACATCCTTTGGTGTTACAAACATGGTGTAAAGCTTCGGCGAGATCATTTCTTCCAGAAACTCCTTCTGCTCATCCTCCTCCAGTGCCTCCAGAAGCTCTGCCATGGAATCATGGACAATAGTAGCCGCATCCACCACAGTCGGAACACCGATCCCGATCACACGGACCGAAAGATTCTCTTCATTCAGGCCTTCCCTGTGATTCCCCACGCCGGAGCCCGGACTAATCCCGGTATCCGTGATCTGGATCGTCCGGTTAAGTCTTGTCGTACTTCTGGCCGCCAGCGCATCTACGGCGATCACCAAATCCGGCTTTGTCTCCGAAACAACACCCCGAACAATTTCCAGAGTTTCCATTCCGGTCTGTGCCATCACACCCGGAACGATACCGCTGATCTGATGCATTTTCATATGTTCATTGCTCTTCAGCCCATATTCCCGGATCACATGCCTTGTCATATGAAGATTGGAAACTGCACGAGGGCCAAGGGAATCCGCAGTAATCTCCTGATTTCCAAGGCCTACCACCAGGATCGACTGCTGCCGTCCGAGATCGATCAGCTCCCGCAAATGATGTGCCACCTCTTCCGAGATCTCCCTGTGATAATCCTCATCCGGAACGGAAAGATCCGGTGCCTCAATGGTAATATAGGTCCCCTGTGGTTTTCCCATGGTCCTGGCTCCATTTTCCGTTGTGATCCGCACTACGGTAGTCCGAACATCCTTTTCCTCATCGTATCTTTCCCTGATCTCTACTCCACGTACTTCTACGTTTTCCGCCTGAAAGCGTTCCGTTGCTTCCAGCGCCAGGTCTGTTCTGATTCTGCTCCTTCCAGCCATACTCTCATCCTCTTTTTCTGTAAGATTGCAAAGACTTTTTCGCTGCTGCCTGCAGCTTTTCCGGTGTTTTCCCTTTTATTATTTCCCCTTTTTCCCATAAATATGTATCATTTCCCCTTTTCCACACAGCATCTGGTATTTTTTGCATATTTTTTTGGAATTTTTGCGAAAAACATCTTGACATTCCTGTGCACGTATAATAATATATATAAGCATGTTTCATAGGAGCGCCCGTGTCTGTTCCTGTGAATGTAATTTAATATTATATTTTTAAGGAATCGGAGGTGTACGAATTGGCTAACATTAAATCCGCAAAGAAGAGAATCTTAGTTAACAGCACTAAGGCTGCAAGAAACAAAGCAATCCGTTCTGCAGTTAAGACTTCCATCAAGAAAGTTGAGACAGCAGTTGAGAATAAGGATAAGGCAGCTGCAGAGGTTGCTCTTAAGGACGCAATCTCCACAATCAGCAAAGCTACATCCAAGGGCGTTTATCACAAAAATAACTGCGCCAGAAAGATTTCCCGTCTTTCCAAAGCTGTCAACAGCATTGCGTAATAGACCACGGAATATTTTAGTTATAAGCTTATAAGTAAAAGGAAAGACAGTCGAACCGTCAGCGACTGTCTTTTTTGTATATAGATTTCTGCATTGACCAAAAGGAGTTTTTTATGATATCCCATCCCTTTCCCTACCGCATTATCCGCAGCAGCCGGAAAACCCTGGCGATCCAGGTCAGCGTTTCCGGTCAGGTAACTGTCCGCGCTCCACACACAATGCCAGATTCCACCATCCATCGTTTTCTCTCACAGAAAGAAAGCTGGATCCTGGAGCATCTCTCACACGCTGCCACTGAGCCGGCACAGCCCCAGGCTGAAAACCCGCCTCTTTCGGAATTCCGCCGCGGTTATTATATGGAATCCGCCAGAAAAATATTCAAAAGAAAAGCCGCAGCCTACGCCAGAAAAATGGGCGTAACCTACGGCCGTATCACGATCCGGGAACAAAAAACCCGCTGGGGAAGCTGCACCAGCGAAGGAAACCTGAATTTCAACTGGCGGCTGATCTTCGCCCCGGAAAAAGTCCTGGATTATGTTGTAGTACACGAACTTTCCCACAGAAAAGAAATGAATCATTCCTCTGCCTTTTATGCAGTGGTGGCATCTGTGATGCCAGAGTATAAAGCCTGCGAAAAATGGCTCAGGGACAACGGAGCGACCCTGTGGCAGAACCCGTCTCCGTAAAACTCAGGCTCTCACTGCTCTCGCCGAGCTATACTTCACGATCAGAAGCTCCACGCTGAGCACATCTCCAAGTGTACCTGTCTTTACCGCCTCTTCCGCATCCACAAAATCCCGCACAGCATTCTCCAGCTCTTCCACAGTGTAGGATCTGGCACAGGATGCCAGATTCCGCACAACAAAAGAGGGTACTCCCAGTTTGGAAGCGATCTCGGTCTGAGAAAGACCCTCCTGTGACATTTTCTTGGTCAGGCAGATCTGACGAAACTGTTTCGCCAAAAGAAACAATATCCGCATCGGCGGTTCCCGAAGGGTCAGAAGGTCATAGTACAGATCCAGGGCCCGCTTCTGGTTCTTCTCCGTCACCGCA
The DNA here is from genome assembly GCF_000209835.1 of Ruminococcus sp. SR1/5. NCBI lineage: Bacteria > Bacillati > Bacillota > Clostridia > Eubacteriales > Oscillospiraceae > Ruminococcus > Ruminococcus sp. SR1/5. Next base: position 3,493,098 of record NC_021014.1, read on the forward strand.
CGCACCATATCAAAGATCTTATTGGTTGTCTGCGTGGTACAGACAGCCTGGATATCTGCAGCCGTCACAACATCTCTTCCGACCGTATAGGAGATCAGCTTTTCCAGCTCCATCCTTATATTTCCCATATCTGTTCCCGTCATGGTCAGCAGAAGCTCCACATCTCTCTGGGTGATCCTGCGGCCATTTTTTCCAAGGATCCCTGCCGCCCACCGCATAAGAGTCTTTTCATCCTGCTGTTTAAATTCCCCGATGCTGCCGCAGGCTTTTACCGCCTTGTACATACGGCTTCTTTTATCTACTTCAGACTCGCAGAACACTAGATACAGATAATCAGGCAGAGCTTTCATATAATCTGCCAGTTCCTCGCATTTGTTCTTAAAGAATCCCGTATCCTCAAGAAGGACTACTCTTCGCTCTGCAAAAAAGGGCATGGTATCACAAAGACTCAAAAGCTCCCGGACATCGATCCCCTTCCCCTCATATCTGGTAAAATTCATGGTATCATCGTCCGGGTTCAGAGCCTTCACCAGATTTCTTTTATATTGTTGTTTCAGATAGGCTTCCTCACCGTAAAGGAGATATGCCTGCTTAAATTTTCCTGTTTTAATATCTTCCTGAATATTCTTCAATCTCTGTACCCCTGTCTGATTTTCTCTGTAATCCAGTTTATACGACAACTGCCGGAAATGCAACACCCAAGCAAAAATTTGACTTTCCACCGGATTCATGCTACTGTAAACAGGTACATATTCCGGCAGATCCGTTCTGTCAGCGAAATATGTGGAAGGGAGTGTTCCATTATGGAAAAAAGAAGAAACAGCAGAACAAGCAACCTGAAGAGCGCAACCACCAAGGCCAAAGCTACCGTGAAATCAACTGTAGAAAAGATTGAAAAAACACCTGCAGCTGAAAAAACCGTTAAAGCAGTCAAAAAGGCAACAGAGACTGTAGCAGCCAAGGCACCAGAAGTAGTAGAAGAAGTTAAGAACACTGTAAAAAATCATAAGATCAGCGGCATCACACTTGAAATTTTTGAGACATCCATCACAGTTGCCGACCTTGAGGCAGCTGTTAAGAAAGATGCAGAAGCAAAGGGCCTGAAAGGCAAAGAGCTCCACATCTATGTAAATGCAGAAGAAAGAGCAGCTTACTACACTGCTGACGGAGAGGGTTCCGACGATTACAGGATCGATCTGACCACTCTGTAAGCTCCGGCGGATCTGTTCCGCGATCGCTTATATGCCGGTCTGTCTGTGACATTCCGGAAACGCAAAAAAGCCATGCACAGGACATTTTCATCCGGTCCCGCTGCATGACTTTTCTTTTTTATCTTTTACTGGATCTTTTTGATCCAGTCTCTGGAGCAGCCTACTGCAGCTCTCCAGCCTTTTACCATGGCATTTCGCTTCTCGTCATCGATCTCCGTGCGGAAAATACGTTCCACATCACGGCTTTCCAGTACTGCCTCCTTGCTTTCCCAGAATCCCACAGCAAGACCTGCAAGATATGCGGCACCAAGAGCAGTTGTCTCAATACATTCCGGACGTTCTACAGCCACATTACTGATATTGGCCTGGATCTGCAGAAGAAGGTTGTTTGCACTTGCTCCGCCGTCTACACGAAGAACTGCAAGGTCACTTCCTGCATCTTCCTTCATAACCTCCAGCACATCATTGACCTGATATGCAAGTGATTCCAAAGTCGCACGCACAATATGATACTTATTTACACCACGGGTCAATCCCACGATCGTGCCACGGGCATACTGATCCCAGTAAGGAGCTCCAAGTCCTGTAAATGCAGGCACGACGTAGCAGCCGTTTGCATCCGGTACCTTTCCCGCAAAATACTCGGTATCCGATGCGGAATCCACCAGATGAAGCTCATCACGAAGCCACTGGATCGCAGCACCAGCCACAAATACGGATCCCTCCAGAACATAAGTGATCTCTCCGTTAAGTCCCCATCCGATGGTTGTAACCAGCCCGTTATTGGAAAATACCGGTTTATCTCCTGCATTCATCAGAAGAAAGCCACCGGTTCCATATGTATTCTTGGTTTCACCTTTCTCAAAGCAGGCCTGTCCGAACAGCGCCGCCTGCTGGTCCCCGGCAGCACCGGCTACCGGGATCCTTCCACCGAAAAAGGACGGATCTGTCTCACCATAAATCTCACTGGACTCTTTTACCTGCGGGAGCATGCATTTCGGAATATCAAGCTCCTCCAGGATCTCATCATCCCACTCCAGTGTATTGATATTGAACATCATCGTTCTGGATGCATTGGAATAATCTGTTACATGAACAGCTCCCTTGGTCAGCTTCCAGATCAGCCAGGTCTCCACGGTACCAAACAGAAGCTCTCCCTTCTCTGCTCTTTCGCGGGCACCCTCCACATTATCCAGGATCCATTTTACCTTGGTGGCTGAAAAATACGCATCAATAACAAGTCCTGTTTTCTGACGGAATTTTTCTTCCAGTCCCCTCGCTTTCAGGCTGTCGCAGTATTCTGAAGTTCTTCTGCACTGCCATACGATGGCATGATAAACCGGCTGTCCCGTATTCTTATCCCAGACAATAGTAGTCTCTCTCTGATTGGTGATACCGATTGCTGCAATATCTTCTGCCGTTGCCTCAATCTGGTTCATAGCCTCTCTGGCAACAGAAAGCTGTGTGGACCAGATCTCACCTGCATCATGCTCTACCCATCCCGGTTTCGGAAAATGCTGGATAAACTCCTTCTGCGCCACACTGCGGATCCTTCCGCTTTCATCAAAAAGAATACAGCGGTTACTGGTCGTTCCGGAATCCAGCGCCATAACATATTTTGCCATATAAAAATCCTCCAATACATTTCTTGGCTGCGGCTCAATGCCTCTGCAGCCTCATAATTCCCATACCTTCTGATTTGTAGTGGAAACCGCTGCTGCCCCCGCACCCAGAGCTCCCATCACATCCTCCTTATCGGAGATCAAACCGCCTGCGATCACAGGCACCTTGCTTGTTTTACATATCTGTTTAAGAATCTTCGGCATCAGCCCCGGCAGAACCTCTACCACATCCGGCAGCTGCTCATGCTGATTTCCCAGATTCTCAATGTTCTTGATCGCCATGGAATCAATAAGGAAAAAACGCAGAACTGTATACATTCCAAGCTTCTTCGCCCTGTTGATCATGGATGCTTTTGTTGAAATGATCCCATCTGCATGGATATTTTTACAAATATAATCCACAGAAACCTCTTTTGAGCTTAAACCTGTGATCAGGTCTATATGTGCCATCGCGATCTTCCCCGCCTGGTGGATCCGCTCCACAATTCCCCCAATAGAACGGATATCTCCATACAGGATAAAGATCACGGTAAGCTCCTCCCTGCCCAGACAGTTCTGAAGTCCCTGCTCATCCTTTACAGCCGCTATGATCGGGTTCGCCTCGATCGCGTCCAGAAATTCTTTGTTCATCTTCTCTCTTCCTCCGCAATGTTCACACAATATCATTTTATCTCCGCGCATTATTTGAAGATATTATTCTTATTGTATCAGTTTATTGCTTCAAAGACCAGACGCATTTGCCAAATATATCTGTTTTATTTCCGGCTGTATTACAATTCTCAGACAATCTTCTTCTCTGGCAAAAGAAGGGAAGCCCCTATGGACTTCCCTTCTGCAGATACATTATTTCTCAAACGGGAATTTGAACTGTGTAAGTCCGAATTCATCGCGAAGTCCGATAAACTCTTTCTGAACTGCCTCTGTCACCGGAACTCCCTTATCCTTACGATACATCCATACATCATATTCCTTCTCGCCTGCTGTGTAGATACGTTCCTGTCCAGGAGCTTTCTCGGAGCCTCTCAGGTCTCTCAGGATATCACCGCATGTTTTCTTGAATGCCTCTGCACCCATAAATGCCTCTGTGTCGATAGCAATAAAGAAATGTCCAAGATGATATGGACGGATCTTTCCTTCCTCGTCCTTACCATCCAGAGCTTTCAGGAAGAGACCGGACTGAAGAGCAGCGGAAAGGATCTCAACAACAGTAGAGTATCCGTATCCCTTATATCCTCCGGTTGTCTCACCAAATCCACCGAGAGGAGCAAGTGCTGCCTGCTGGCTTCTGATCTTCTTAAGGATCTCTGCACTATCTGTAAGCTCCTCTCCTTCTCTGGAAATAACAAGACCCTTAGGAGTATCATGGTTGATACGTGCGTAGTATTCGATCTTGCCATTCTGGATAACAGATGTTGCACAGTCCAGTGTAAACGGGAACGGCTCATCTGTAGGCATACTAAATGTCAGTGGGTTGGTTCCAAGCATATTCTCAACACCAAATGTCGGTGCAACGGATGGTCTTGCGTTGGTACCGCTGATACCGATCATATTCTCTTTTGCTGCGAGACCTGTCCAATATCCTGCGATTCCATAATGGGAAGAGTTACGGACTGCAACCATACCCATGCCGTATTTATGTGCTTTTTCAATACACATGTCCATAGCCTTCTTGCTGGCTACCATTCCCATACCATCGTTGGCATCGAGAACTGCAGTTGTTGGTGTCTCTTTAAGGATATCGATCTTTGTTACTGGATTTAAGATTCCGGATTTGATACGGTCGATATAGATCGGTTTAAAGCGGTTGCAGCCATGGCTCTCGATTCCACGTCTGTCACTTTCCAGAAGTACATCAGCGCAAAGTCTTGCATCCTCCGTCGGAACTCCCATTTTCTCAAATACTGCAGTCATAAAATCGTCTGCAAGCTGCCAGGAAATAAAAGGTCTTGTTTCTTTCTCCATTGTAAAACTCCTCCATATACATTATTATAGTTTTTTATTTTGCTTATATAGATCTGCAGCAGGACCCCCTCCTGCCGGAGATTTCAAATTTAGCCTGCCTCCTGTATGTGCCTCACAGAAAGCGCCTTTACATCGCAGTTTCAATCCTCGTCTGCCACTGCTCTTCCTCTGTCCGGATAATTGGTAATGATGGAGTTTACTCCCCATTTCTTCATCCTTCTCATATCCTCTTCCTCGTTTACAGTCCAGACATTCACTCCGATCCCGTTCTGGGAACAGCTGCGTACATGCTCTTCCTTCAGGTATTCCAGATTCGGATGATAATACTGCACATCACAGGTTCTTGCATAAACCCCTGCATTATCCACATATTTCTCTACCAGAAAGCCTCCTGCAATAGTCTCATCACTCTGTCTGCACAATACAATGGATGCGTTATTGAAAGAGGAAAGAATGATCCGATCCTCCAGACCATATTCGCAGATCATATCAATGACCTTCTCTTCCATACCACCATAATAATAAACACTGTTCTTCAGCTCGATGTTTGTGATCAGATCTTCCTCCTCTGCCATCCACTCCAAATACTCTCTCAGAGTCGGAATCTGAAGCCTGCCGAATTTTCCGGCAAACTTATCCGGATAACTGCAATCCAGTTTACACAGCTCAGCATATGTAAGATCATAAATATATCCGCTTCCATCTGTGGTACGGTCAACCTTCTCATCGTGCATGATCACCGGAACCAGATCCTTGGTCAGCTGTACATCAAGCTCGATTCCCTCGCAGCCAGCCTCCACAGCCTTCTGAAACGCCAGCATTGTATTCTCCGGATATTCTCCGCTGAAACCACGATGTCCAAATACTTTCATTCTAATCATCCTCCATTCAATGCATTACATCGTTATGAGCATTTTTGCTAATTCATATTTCTGATTATATCATAACGTTTATTTATTTTCAACATTTTTTATCGATTCTTATATATTTTTTGTTATTTTTTAATTAATTATTCTTTTAAGCACTAATATTTTTTGTGCATTTTGTATATTTTATTTCATGACAAACAAAGCGATAAAAAAGCCTTTTCAGGTTTATTTTATTCGCTTTGTCTGCCGGAGGGCTGACATATTATAAGCATACAGTTTGCCATATATATCCTTTGCAGATCACTGTATGATCTGCTTCACATTTCCTGTAGCCACGATATCCACGCCTGTGCCTGCTACATTCTCCAGGATCACGTCCCCGATCTGAACCGGCGCTTCCACACATACATCCCGCAGCGCTTCCACACAGTCAAAAATCTTTCCTTTCGGAATATCCTGTGCTGTCTTTACTGACACCACCGGCATGCTTCCATTCTTCACACGCACGGTCGTTGTCACGATCCTGGTCGGATCTGTCACTTCCTTCACTGCATATTCCGCACCTTTTTTACAGGTATTTCCTGTGACGGAAATGATCTCTTTTCCATCCATTTCCACCAGAAGGGCGCATCCCATAGGACATCCGATACAAGTAAGATTTCTTTTTTCCATTTTCATCACTCCTCCACCTGGATCACAAGTTCATGTTTATCCTGTTTCTGTTTTCCTTCCAGAATGGAAAGAAGCTGCTCTTTTTTCAATTTGATCTGTTCCATCTCTCCGGGTGCTGCCACCTGTTTTTTTCTGGAAAAGATCCGTTCTCCATCCAGATATGCACGGATGTAACAATTTTTATATACATTTCCCACACGGAAGCGGACCAGCTGCTCCTCCGCCATATGACCGATACGGATCTCAGACGGCACTGTATAGCGGACTCCGTTTTGGGGCGAAAGCGTGATTTTTATCTCTTCCGGTATTTTGTCCTCTCCATTGTTGTTTATATAGAGAGCCGCATTTCTTCCTGCATTGCCGGCTTCCTCCGAAACAAAATCCACCAGATCATGAACATGAAGAACATTTCCGCAGGCAAAAATACCTTCTACATTTGTCTCCAGACTTTCGTTTACCACCGGTCCAGAAGTCACATTACTCAGCTTCACACCTGCCTGTCCGGAAAGCTCATTCTCCGGGATCAGACCAACAGAAAGAAGAAGCGTATCGCATTCAAAAAATTCCTCTGTACCGGGAATCGGGCGTCTGTTTTCGTCTACCTCTGCAAGAGTGATTCCTTCCACACGTTCTTTTCCTTTTATGTCAACCACTGTATGGCTAAGCTTCAACGGGATTCCAAAGTCATCCAGGCACTGCACGATATTTCGCTTCAGGCCTCCGGAATATGGCATCAATTCTGCCACTGCCTTAACCTCTGCACCTTCCAGCGTCATACGTCTAGCCATGATCAGTCCGATATCACCGGATCCCAGGATCACTACTTTTTTTCCCGGCATAAATCCTTCCATGTTTACAAGGCGCTGTGCTGTTCCTGCTGAATAAATGCCTGCCGGTCGATATCCCGGAATGTTCAGTGCACCTCGCGGTCTCTCTCTGCAGCCCATGGCAAGGATCACAGCTTTTGCCCGGATCTGATACATTCCCTCCTGGCGGCTCATGGCAGTGATCACCTTATCCTGGCTGATATCCATGACCATGGTGTTCAGCCGGTACTCGATCTGCTGCTCTTTTACCATCCGGATAAAACGTGCCGCATATTCCGGTCCTGTCAGCTCCTCCTGAAATGTATGAAGGCCAAATCCATTATGGATACACTGATTCAGGATCCCGCCCAGTTCCTTATCACGTTCCAGGATCAGGATACTCTCTGCTCCCTCTTTCTTTGCAGCCAGGGCTGCTGCCAGTCCTGCAGGGCCTCCGCCTATGATCACGATATCTCTCTTCACCATAATCTTATCATTCATGGTTCTCGCCCTCCTCTGCAATTTTCTTGTTGATTCCTTCGATCAGTCTGGAAGCTCCGCCTGTTTTTGTGATCTCCTCCATGGAAATGCCAAGCTCTCGGCTGAGGATTTCCATTGTTCTGGGAGAGCAGAAGCCTGACTGACATCTTCCCATTCCTGCTCTTGTACGACGTTTTACTCCGTCCAGGGATTTCGCTCCAAGCGGTCTTCGGATCGCATCCAGGATCTCTCCCTCAGAGATCATCTCACATCTGCAGATGATATTTCCATATTCCGGTGATCTTTTGATCAGCTCATTTCTTTCTTCCAGAGAAAGCTCTGACGGATCCAGGATCCCTTTTCTCACCGGATCAAAATCCGGATTTACTTCCGGATGTAATTTTTCTTTTACGATGTCAGCAACCATACAGCCAATGGCCGGTGAGCTGGTAAGTCCCGGGGATGCGATTCCTGCACAATCGATAAATCCGGGAGCATCCTCCACCTCTTCGATCACAAAATCCATACCGTCCTCGATAGCTCGAAGCCCTGCAAAGCTTGTGATCACCTTCCGCAGTGGAATATCCTTTACTGTTTTCCGGGATTTGGCACTTACTTCCTCCATCCCCTCTGATGTAGTCGCTGTTTCCTCCCGATCCTCCAGATCCGTAGCTGTAGGCCCGATCAGAAGATTACCGTGAACAGTCTGTGTTACCAGAACTCCTTTTCCGTTCTTATTTGGAAGTGCAAAGATCGTATGATTCACATGTGTTCCTGCACTTTTATCAAGAAGCATATACTCACCCTTACGAGGAGTGATATGCAGTTTTTTCTCACTTACCATATTATGAAAAACATCCGCATAGACACCGGCAGCATTGACGATACAGCCTGTCTCAAGATCACCCTTTGAGGTTTCCACAACAAAACCTTTTTCCTGTTTTCGGATGTTCTTTACTTCTGTGTCAAATTTAAATTCCACACCATTGTTATATGCATTCTCTGCCATTGCAATGTTCAGCTCAAAGGGACAGACAATTCCGGCTGTCGGTGCATACAGCGCTGCCAGCACCTGATCAGACAGATTCGGCTCCATGGCAAGTGCCTCTTCTCTGTCAAGGATCCTCAGTCCCTCTACTCCGTTTTTCAGTCCTCTTTCACGCAGCTTATGCAGCATGGCGATTCCATTCTCAGTCGTACAGACAGTCAGTGAACCAGTCTGTTTAAAAGGAAAATCCAGTTCCTTCGAAAGCTGTCCCATCATATTGCTGCCCTTCACATTCAGTTCCGCCATAAGGCTTCCCGGTTCTGCATCATAACCGGAATGAGCGATTCCGCTGTTTGCCTTGGAAGTTCCACAGCATACATCCTCTTCTCGCTCCAGAACGCAGATTTTCAGCCGATATCTTGAAAGCTCTCTCGCCGCTGCCGCTCCGGAAACTCCTGCTCCGATAATGATCACATCATACATAGATCTGTTTCTCCTTTCCTGTTTGCGGATCTTCTGAACTGTCCCCGGCTTTCTCTGCGCCGGAAACAGCAGAATATCCGTTGCAACACAAGCATTGCCGTCCGCAGGTATATATTCTGCGAGGAGTACTGCTTACGAACAGCAATCTTTCAAGTGAATATGCCATTATTTTTATGCCGTAACCCTTTGTAACCCTTGTAATCCTTTTGAAACATTAACATTTGCGCATAAAAATAGCCGGCATAAAAACACACTTATCCATGTGTCTTCATGCCGGTCTCTGTTCTCAATGGCATTCTCTGTATTCAGCAAGCTGAATCAGATTCCTTCTTCACTTTGTATTCATTGTATCAGACTATTCTTCATATTTCAAGTGCATTTTTCGTAAAATACATCGTTTTTTCTTTAACATGCTCTTAACTTTCTCAAAAACATGATAAGTTTCATTGTATTCCCGATTCCCGATCATATTTCCTCCACAGAAATAACTCCTTCCTGCTGTCTTACCTCACGAAATACAGTATGGCGTGCTTTCCATTTGGCAGCCTCCATTGTTGCCTGGATCACCACACTCTGTGTTTTGGATCTCTTTTTGATGATAACTACGTTGGAGATCAGGATGTCCTCTTCCCGGAGCTTCTTTATGACCATACTCATCTTGTCTTCATTTTCAAACTCCATATATACGTCATAGGTATTGGAATGCTCTTCCACATAAACCTCTATATATTTCGCATATTTGAACACCAGAATAAGCCCCAGCGTGGTAAAGATCGCACCGCTGTAAAAGCCGATTCCCACAGCAAGTCCGATACACGCAGAAGTCCAAAGACTGGCCGCTGTCGTAAGACCGGATACATGTCTCTGTCCGGTCACAATGATAGTTCCCACTCCAAGAAAACCAATCCCGCTGACAACCTGTGCGCCAAGTCGTGCAGTATCTCCGATTCCTGCCCCATTAGAATATACATGGATAAAATCGCCCGTCATCATAACCAAAGTTGCCCCCATACAGACGATCATATGTGTTTTTACACCTGCCACACGCTTCTTCATTCCACGATCAATACCGATCAGACATCCAAGAAACATCGCAAGAATCAGCCGAAACAGCGTCGATCCCATATTTAAAGTGTGCAAATAATCCGATATTGCATTACATGCTCCGAGAATTCCGCCCATAAATTTGCTCCTTTCCTGTTGTAACATTATTTTCTGCCGGTGATAACGCCAATAGCGCATCACTTCATTTTGCCTTGCACGAACGCCGCAGGCCACACTCACTCCATTCGAAAGCTGTCTAGTCAGCCGGACTCACTCCGTCCGTCTCACTACGCAGTTTTTCATATGATCCTATACCCCGGATATACATGATCTGTAGTCTCACAGCATGTAAAACAGCAGGGATACCGGCGCCCAGCGGCGGTATCCCTATCTGTTGCTCTATCTACTGATCAGAGGGCATTCTGATTATTTAATAGACTCGTTATAGTTCTCGATCGCTTTGTTTACAGAAGCTGCAAGCTGATCAACAGCGTCCTGAGTTGTAAGCTTGCCATCATATACCTGCGGCATGATCTCGTTGAATGTAAGACGGGCTTCTGTCTGTACACCTGAGAGAACACCTGCTGTATTGCAGTTTACAGGAGAATCCTTCAGCTGGTTGATAGCTGTCTCGAAGTTCGGGTTTTCTTTGAGGTAAGCCTTCATATCCTCTGTCTCATAAGCTTTCTCGTTGATCGCAAAGTATCCTGTACCCATGGACCATTTAGCCTGTACATCAGGAGTTGTGATGTACTCGATGAATTTCCATGCTGCATCTTCGTTAGCTTCGTTGCCTGTATCTGTAAGCCACAGGGATCCACCACCGATGATAACACCGCCTTCATCATTCTGCTCGATTCTCGGAAGATATCCTGTACCAACTTCGAACGGAGAAGAATCAACTGCATTTTTCAGGATAGCAGTAGACTCGATGATCATACCAACCTGTCCGGAGAAGAATGCTGTCTGAGTATCTGCTGTTGTTGTTCCGTAATCTTCGAAATATCCGGAATCATACAGCTTTTTCCACATATCAAATACTTTCAGGCCGCCGCCGTTGGAATCAAAATCAACAGCTGTAACTGCCTCTTTACGTCCATTGTCATTGTTTCCGTATGTTACACCAAGTCCTGCAAGCTGCTGCTCAAAGAACCATCCGTAAATAGCCTGTGAATAACCAACCGGAGCTGCTCCGCTCTCTACGATCTTCTTGGCATCCTCAAGAACCTCATCATAAGTTGTTGGCGGAGTTTCAGGATCAAGTCCTGCTGCCTCAAATACGTCTTTGTTGTAATACAGCATAGGTGTGGATACGTTAAATGGCATTGCATACTGCTTGCCGTCTACGGTATAGTAGCTGCTGATAACCTCCATAACAGAGCTCTTATCATAGCCTGTGCTCTCAAATTTGTCTTCTACAGGAATGACAGCACCACTGTCATACATGAACTTTGTTCCTACGTCATACATCTGGCAGACATCCGGAAGACCGGAGTCACTCTGCATAGCAGCTTTCAGTTTTGTGATGGTATCATCATAGGTTCCCTGATACTCAGCTTTAATCTCAATCTCATCCTGGGATGCGTTGAAATCATCCACGATCTGCTGAAGCACCTCACCGTTTGTGCCGCCCATTGCATGCCAGAATGTAAGTGTTGTTTTCTCAGCTGCACTTACTGAGCACGGAGCTGCCAGAGATGCAGCCATGATTCCTCCTAAAAGAATCGCCATCCATTTTTTGTTGTTCATATAGAAACCCTCCTTTTATAATGGTCCGACCCGCCCCAATACAGGTCGGACAAATTAACATTTTTGCTACTTGCTCTTATGTGATTGGATCAACCCTTAACAGCACCTGCTGTCAGACCACTGATCATCTGCTTCTGACCAATGATAAATACAAGGATCGACGGAATCAGGATAACCATAGCGCCAGCCATAACCGGTCGGAAGTCTGTTGCCTCAGCCCCCTGAAGCATACCAAGACCGATCTGAACCGTTCTCATATTTACACTGTCTGTTACAAGCAGTGGCCACAGATAGTAGTTCCAGCTCTGAAGGAATACATAGATGATCAGAGCACCCAGTGATGGTTTGATAAGCGGAACACCGATGGTATATAAGAACTTGAAATTTGTACATCCGTCAATCTCTGCCGCCTCATGGATCTCCTTCGGCAGTGTCAGGAATGCCTGACGCATGTTGAATACCGCAAAAGCTGCTGCTGCATTAGGAAGGATCAGCGCTGCGTATGTATTACGGATACCCCAGTCAGCAATAGTCAGGTAGTTTGCGATGATGATCGCCTGGCTCGGGATCATCATGGTTGCCAGCATAATATAGAACAGGACCTTTTTGCCTTTGAACTCCATCATTGCAAAAGCATATGCTGCAAGAGCACCTGTAACGACCTGAGCAAATGTGATAACACCGGATACGATCAGTGAGTTCTTAATGAAGGTAAAGAACGGTGCAAGCTGAAATGCTCTTGTGTAGTTCTCGATAGTCAGATGGGACGGCCAGAACTTTCCGCCGTAGATCTCCTTCAGATCCATCATACTAACATTGAAACAGTAGATAACAGGAACAATAATAATAATTGCAAAAATAATATTCAGCGCATACATCGCCACTTTTACATATGGTTTTCTTTCATCAGTAGGTCACCTTCTTTTCCAGTCTAAACTGCAGTGCAGTCAGGATGATCAAAATAACAAACAGAATTACGGATTCTGAACAGGCCACACCGAAACGGCTGTTGATAAATGCCTCCTGGTAAATCTCATACACGATAACGTTGGTACTCTCTGCCGGTCCGCCCTGGGTCATCATCTTGAACTCTGCGTATGCCTGTACGGAGTTGATGACATTGATAATGAGAAGGAAGAACAGTGTCGGAGAGATTGACGGAATCGTTACATGGCGGTGCTTCTGGAAGAAATTCGCTCCATCCAGGGCAACGCTCTCATAAAGCTCAGCCGGTACACTCTGGATTGCTGCAGTAAGGTAAATGAAATTCATACCGATCGCCATCCATACACTAACGATCGTAACTGCGATCAGTGCATATTTCTTATCTGTCAGCCATCCGATATGAGTTCCGAGCGCCCTGTTCAGGATACCCAGAGAGCTGTGGAAAATAAACATGAACACTACAGATGCCGCTGCTGCGGAAATAGCCATCGGAAGTGCATATACAGTACGGAAAAATCCCTTTGCCCTGATTTTCTCTGTACTGATGATCGCCAGTATAAAACCGATCATAATAGAAAGGATAACTCGCATAACAGAGAATTTCAGTGTTGTCACCAAACTGTTAAGGAACGTTCCATCTGTAAAAATATTCGTATAGTTGTCAAGTCCTACATACTGTGCCACCTGACCAAGAGGTGTGGTTCTGGCAAAGCTCAGCTGGATCGTCTTAACGAACGGCCAGAATACAAACAGTATAAAAAGGATCATTACAGGAACCAGATAGAGATAAGGCTCCACTGTCCTGAAAAAAGATTTTTACTTTTCATTGTATATCACCTGCTTTTCATAAATTTACGTACTACCGATCAGCTGCATCATCACGATATCTCTGTCCCCCTGACAGTGCTGATCATGTTGCTCATTACACATTCTGCTGAAAAACATTTCCGTTATATCTTCCAGCAATTACCCCAATACATTAAGCAAAACTCTCATTTACGTTCTGCTGTCAAAAATGCCCTCTCACTACCCTCCTTTGTATTTGCGTATTTGTTATCTTTACCAACTTTTTTACCAAATGATAACATATTTCTTACATATAATCAACAGCTATTTCTCTATTTTTCAATATTTCTTTATTTATTTTATACAATTATCATTTAATAACAATTGTTTTTTTATCTATTTTATACAATTTACCGCACCCCAATAAGGCAATCCATTCTGATCACCTTCCATAAAAAACAGATAAAAAAATCGGCAGAAAATAACACATCCTTCGATGTATATCTTCTGCCGTTCTCTCTTCTCAATGGCATCATCTGTTTTTATACAAAACAGACACAATCTCAACTTGTTAATCCAGATTATACAGTAAAATCCACTATAAATCAAGACCAAACACATATTTTTTATGCAAATCTTATAAATACTTTTTTCACAAGCAATCCATTTCATTACACGGAAATTGTCTTTAACTCACAGCTGTTGTGGAACAATTACACTTTTTTCTTCCTGTACCAGGATATTAAATACAAAACTATACCAAAAATTATCAAAAATGGAGCAACTGCCACCAAAACAGTTGTTAAAAGTATCACAATTAACGCTGCAATGGCGATCACGATCGCCTTCCCATACCATGTACTCAGATCCAGTTTAAAGCTTCTTGTCTTTCCGGCACTGCTCTCCGTCCCATTATCCGCATAATCATCTGCACCGTAGCTCTCTTCAGAATAACCGGACTCATCATAAACAGCTGCACTGTCATCTGTATCAATCAAAGTCTTGGCAATCAGCCTGGGATCCCCCAGTTCTGCCAGAACATCTGATTCACTTCGGCCGTTCCGGACCTGAGACTGAATGTAATCCTCATAATTACCGCACATGAGCCGCAGCTCTCCCCTGGGTCATCTGTCCGGACAGCTGCCCCCGTAAAACCTCAAGAAACTCTCTTCTGCTCATAAATATGTCAAACCTTTCTTATGAAATATAATGAAAAAACAAAACTCAAAACAACTCCAGAAACATCACCTTGAAAACTTCTGCAAATTCTTTTTTATTACTCTCTTAAAATTTTTCTCATTATACCATAACCCATAAATTTAAATCAGAAACAAATCATAAAATTTTGATTAAAAAATAAAAAATCATAGTACAGCGCAAAGGGCGGTTCATTTCCGGATGCCGCCAAAGCCGCATTCGGAAACGAATCGCCCTCCATGACGTTCGTTATGCCGTCAAAAATCACTCAACATGAACAGCCCCTGTACTCCTGATATTCATCGGATAGACATTTTCCCTTCCAACATACTGAGCCATATAGTCCACATACGCATCTGCGTTCTCGATTGGAAGCACGCACATGATAACTCCTGCAAAACCACCACCATGAACTCTGCAGATACCAGCACCGATCTTATTCAGAAACAGCTTGGTAAGCGCCAGACTCAACGTAATCTTCTGCTCCTTGCAATTCTGTAGAGAATAACAGTTCTGCAGCCACTCCCAGGAAGAATTACCAGACTCTTCAAGAAGGCGCAGGAATCCCTCACCGTCTTTATTCTCAACAGCCTTCACAGCATCTGCAACACGTCTGTTCTCTTCATAAAAATGCATCGCACGAAGAACAGCACGGTCATTCGGAATATCCTTCACATGTGCCAGAAGATTCTCCATACTGGACTCACAGAGAAGCTCTACGCCCATAGCCTTCGCAGCCTCACGCATCTCCATAGGAATAGAGGAATATTCCTCACTGAGATCTGCATGGCCCTTACCGGTATTTACGATCACAAGTCTGCAGCCCATATCCTCAAAGGAAAATGCAATCTTCTCACAGCTGATATTCTCTTTATCAGAGAAATCCAGAAGGATCGGGCCACCGGCAGCACAAGCCATCTGGTCCATCAGACCGGAAGCCTTTTTCCAGTAAACATTCTCAGCATACTGACCTGCTCTCGCATACTCGCCATACTCCAGCTTACCTTCATTAAAGAAATAATTGGTGATCGCACATACAAGCATCTCAAAGGAAGCAGAGGAGCTTACACCTGCAGCGGCAATAACCTTGGTGGAAACATAAGCGTCAAATCCACCGGTAGCATAGCCTTTTTTCTGCATATACTCCATAATACCTGCAACAAGAGCATCTGTACCTTTTGTATAGGTTTCTGTGCTGAGCTTGTCAAGATCAACAACTACTTCCTGTTTGTAACCCTCACTGATCATATGGATCACATTGGTTCCGTTTGGATAAGCAGCACCGATGGTATCCAGATCAATACTTGCCGCAATGATCTGACCGCCGTTATGATCAACATGGTTGCCAATGATCTCCGTACGGCCCGGAGCAGTAAAAAACTCTGCCTTGTCATGATGATATTTCTTCTCGAAATTCACAGCAAGATTGGTATAACGGGCGCTGCTCTCCTCTGTCTCGCCATAGATTTTTTTCAGCACTTCTGCTGCCGGAATTTTAATTGTTCCCATTTTTTCTTCCTCCTGTTATATAGTTTACACCCCAGATCCGGAAGAACCTGAAAAAATCTTCCGCTCTGTCACGCTTCATGGTTACTGTTCACTCCGTTCTCAGCAACACACTTCGCAATGCGCAGAATATCACCAGTGAATAGTAACGCTTCATGTACTTTTATTATAACAGTCCCGTCTTTTCTGTCCATAACAATTTTGTGTAAAAACCGTATTATTTTGTGGTGATCCCGGAATATCCCTTTGCATTTTCTGCCTTTTCTGATAAAATAAATTCCACTATGAAAAGCAGATATACACTTCAGAATCCGCGCACAGAAGGAAGGAGGTAACACCTTGCAGATCATCACAGATCCCGCCGGAAAAGAACTGAAAAAACACGGAGACAGCTCCTTCCCATTCCTGGTAAGCTACGAGCGGCTTTCCGGCTATGAGACCGGTTCCTTTCTGTGGCACTGGCATCCGGAGATCGAGCTTACCTATATAAAAAAGGCGAAATGCTCTACAAGATCAATCAGAATACCTTTCACCTGAAAGAGGGACAGGCAATCTTTGGCAATGCCAATGCCCTTCATGCCGGATATATGTATCAGGATCAGGACTGTCAGTATATCCCCATAACCTTTGACCCCAAACTGATCTACGGATTTTCGGGAAGCCTTCTTTTCCAGAAATATACAGAACCGATCCTCCGAAGCTTTTCCCTGTCCGCTGTACCGCTTGATCTATCCTGTAAATGGCATTCCGAGGCCATAAAAGATATCCGTGACATCATCGACCTGGACAGTAGCCGGAAACCCATGTATGAATTTGAGATCATCGCCAAACTGCAGCACTTCTGGAAAATCTTGTATGAAAATACGATCTCCCAGGCAACTCTTCCATCCGGTCAGGATGAAGAAAACTACCGCCGCATCCGTCAGATCATGTCCTATATCGCAGAACACTACTCTGAAAAGATTCTCCTGAATGATGTTGCAGACCTGATCCACTTAAGTCCCAGCGAATGCAGCCGGCTTTTCAAAAAATGTATGAATATCACTCTCTTCGGATACATCCAGGAATACCGCATTGAACGCAGCCTGGAATATCTGGAAAATCCCTCCTGTTCTATTACGGAATCAGGACTACTGTCCGGTTTTTCGGACTCTAATTATTACACAAAGGTCTTTACGAAAATCAAGGGCTGTACACCAAGACAGTACAGAAAAAATCAGGAGCTGTGACATGCTCCTGATCTTTAACCGTTTAGTGCTCCATACCTATAAAGCAGAACAATATTTATCTGTGAAAATGGCTGTTATCTGAACAGCTCTTTCATTGCCGGATACAGTTTGCGGAATTTCCGGTATTTTTCTTCATATTTTGCAACCAGCTCCGGTTCCGGTTCTACCGTATCTACTACCCTGACCAGCTTATTACAGATCGTTTCCACATCCGGGTATTCACCGCAGCCTACTGCTGCCAGCATTGCACCGCCCATGGACGGACCTTCCTCATTCTCCGGCACATCCACCTTCAGGTTCATCACATTTGCAATGATCTTTTTCCAAAGAGGGCTCTTGGCTCCGCCGCCGCAGATCTTGGTGCGCTCAATATGGATCCCGAGGCTTCTTGCAACCTCCAGAGAATCACGAAGTCCGAAAGCAACTCCTTCCAGAACTGCCTGGGTCATATCTGCTCTCGTGGTATCCATGGACATTCCGAAAAATACGCCTCTTGCATCCGGGTTGTTATGCGGAGATCTCTCTCCCATCAGATATGGAAGGAAGAATACCTGATTCTCGCCAAGCTTTTGGATCGGTGCCTGCTCTGCCGCGAAATCCTTTGTCTTAAGGATCTCCTCTGACCACCATTTGTTGCAGGAAGCAGCGCTTAACATGCATCCCATCAGATGATAGCTTCCATCTGCATGGTCAAAGGAATGCAGTGCATTGTTTTCATCCACTCCGAAATCTTTGCTGGAAATAAAGATCGTACCGGATGTTCCAAGGGAAATGTTGCACTGGCCATCGCCAACCGTTCCTGTTCCGACAGCTGCCGCAGCATTGTCGCCTGCACCTGCTACAACCTTCACATCCTCTGAGAAGCCAAGCTCTTTTGCAACTTCCGCTTTCAGGTTTCCGACTACCTGCCAGCTCTCGTACAGCTTCGGAAGCTGTTCCTCTGTGATATGGCAGATCTCAAGCATTTCCTTTGACCAGCAGCGGTTCTTCACATCCAGAAGAAGCATACCGGAAGCATCGGATACATCTGTGCAGAAGGATCCGCTTAAGCGATAGGCAAGATAATCCTTCGGAAGCATGATCTTTACAACCTTTTTAAAATTCTCAGGTTCATGCTTCTGCATCCAGAGGATCTTTGGTGCAGTGAAGCCTGCAAATGCAATGTTTGCTGTGTACTGAGAAAGTTTATCTTTTCCGATGACTGAATTCAGGTATTCTGTCTCCTCGCCGGTACGGCCATCATTCCAGAGAATCGCCGGACGGATCACATTGTCATCTTTATCCAGAGTTACAAGACCGTGCATCTGGCCGCCAAAACCGATTCCTGCTACTTCTTTGCGGTCAATCCCTTCTGTGAGCTCTTTGATCCCTTCCATACTCTGAGCGAACCAGTCCTCCGGATTCTGCTCAGACCAGCCCGGATGTGGAAAAAACAGCGGATATTCTTTTGATACGATGTTGCAGATCTTTCCGGATCCTTCCATAAGAAGAAGCTTTACAGCGGAAGTTCCAAGATCAACGCCAATATAATACATAGTAATTTTTCCTCCTGTAAATACAGAAACCGCAGCCCTCAGTTCGCAACGCCTGCACGCCTGAGAGCCCGCGGTTTCTGAATCGTATTTAACCAAATCAAGAACGTCCCCTGCGGGGTTACGAAAAGCAATAAGCAGTGAGTGGGGACTTGCTTGTATCAGGCAGCACGTACGGATGATCTTACCTGCCTGTTTTAATTATCTCCAAGGATTCTCTGTCGGATATCTCACGCCTGCCGGCTGATTGTAACCGATCTCTTCAACCGGTACACCAATGTATTTGAACACCTCGAAGAGAGCTTTTCCGTGATGTCCGAATGCTACAGCACCGTGATGCGGGAATCCTCCCTCGATCAGCACGTGACGGTAGAAACGTCCCATCTCCGGAATTGCAAATACACCGATAGCACCGAAGGAACGTGTTGCAACCGGAAGAACCTCGCCGTGTGCGATATATGCACGAAGCTTGTTGTCCGCTGTACTCTGCAGACGATAGAAGGTGATATCTCCAGGCTTGATATCTCCCTCAAGAGTTCCGTTTGTAACCTCGATCGGAAGGGATCTTGCCATGATCATCTGATATTTCATCTCACAGAAGGACAGCTTGCTGGATGCTGTGTTTCCACAATGGAATCCCATAAAGGTATCCTGAAGTGTATAGTTGAATTTTCCTTCAATAGATTCTTTGTACATATCCTTCGGAACGGAATTGTTGATATCAAGAAGTGTAACGATATCATCACTTACTACCTGTCCAATAAACTCACTTAATGTACCATAGATATCAACCTCACAGGATACTGGAATGCCCTGTGCTGTCAGACGACTGTTTACATAACATGGAACAAATCCAAACTGTGTCTGGAATGCAGGCCAGCATTTTCCTGTCAGTGTTACATATTTACGATATCCTTTATGATCTCTTACCCAGTCCTTCAGAGTCAGCTCGTACTGTGCAAGCTTCGGAAGGATCTCAGGTTTCTTGTTTCCCGCACCAAGCTCTTCTTCCATCTCTTTTACGATCGCCGGGATCCTTTCATCACCTTCATGCTTGTTGAATGCCTCGAAAAGATCCAGTTCTGAGTTCTCCTCGATCTCAACGCCAAGGTTGTAAAGCTGTTTGATCGGTGCATTGCAGGCAAGGAAGTTTGTAGGACGCGGTCCGAAGCTGATGATCTTCAGGTTGCTCAATCCCTCGATCGCTCTTGCGATAGGAAGGAATTCATGGATC
Organism: Ruminococcus sp. SR1/5; assembly: GCF_000209835.1. Taxonomy (NCBI): domain Bacteria; kingdom Bacillati; phylum Bacillota; class Clostridia; order Eubacteriales; family Oscillospiraceae; genus Ruminococcus; species Ruminococcus sp. SR1/5. Next base: position 3,513,413 of record NC_021014.1, read on the forward strand.
ATATCCGCACAGTCCTCTGCATCACCTACCGGATACTCCGGAATATAGGCTTTTACATTACGAAGCTGCAGGTTGTAGCTTGCATTCAGCATACCGCAGTAAGCATCTCCACGTCCCTGGCAGAGATTATCCTGTGTTTCCTCAGCTGCTGCGATAAACATCTTCGGTCCCTCGAAATGCTTTGCAAGAAGGGTCTCAGAAATCTCCGGTCCGAAGTTTCCAAGATATACACAGAGTGCGTTACAGCCTGCTTTTTTGATATCCTCCAGAGCCTGGACCATATGGATCTCACTCTCTACGATACAGACCGGACATTCGTAGATATCCTTTGCATCGTATTTCTTTGTGTAAGCGTCTACAAGAGCTTTTCTCCTGTTTACGGAAAGGCTTTCCGGAAAACAATCTCTGCTGACTGCAACGATTCCGATCTTAACTTCTGGCATGTTGTTCATAATCTTCATTCTCCTTTTTATATCCGGCAGATTTTCCACCGGTGATATTATTGTTCGTTTGTAACTATTCACTTCACCCAAAATCAGTCAAGTGTGATATTTTCACCCTTCAATCCGTTGAATGCGCCTTCGATCTTCGCATCCTCATGAGCGATAAGCCATTTATTTCTGGCTGTCATCAGACCGTCCTCTCCGTCCTCTGACATCGAAAAATCAATCTCTGTGTTGGTTCCTCTCGGAAGAACAACTACACACTGAAATCCACTCTCATTCACATGGCACGGTGCATAGTGGAGCGTTGTGGCATAAACCTCGATCCCGGTTCCTGCCGGTACCAGAAATGCCTCCACCTTTGAGGTATCGTATGTAAGATCCTCTCCTATATCCTGCTGATGTCCGATAAGCAGTACAAGATCTGTCACTGCTACATTGATCTCGGAATTCCGATGATATTCCAGGGCATTCAGCTTTTTATTGTGACCATTGCAATATCCGATCTGGACAGGTAATCCACCAAACGCTCTGTTTTTCAGCTCTTTTTCCACATCGAGAGCTTCCAGCTCCTCTGCTGACGGAACATATACCACATCCTCCGGAACCGGTGTATGCTTCATCTCCTTCAGAAGCGGACCGAAATTGTATCCCTCCAGAACCTTTCCGTATCTGCGGAAAGCCGGATCTGTTACTTTCTGAATTTTCACGATTTAACCCTCCTTACAAAATTACTGTTTCACAGCTTCTCTGTATCTTCGTTTTGAACTGAAAAAAGCATACCACATCATGGTATGCTTTTCGCCGCTTTTCTTGACTCATTCATAGCACTTTTTTGACATTTTTATGATTCTGACGCTCCACTCTTCCCGGCAGGATCCCGTAACGCTTTACAAATTCCCTGGAAAAAGCCCTGCTGCTTGCAAACCCGTTGTCAAGTGCGATAGAGCTGATGGTATGATCTGTATGCAAAAGCTCCTTATAGGCGTATGCCATGCGGATATCCTGTAAATATGTCTTAAAATTGACCTTCGCATATTTTCGGAACATCCTTGACAGATATGCATCGGAATATCCGAACATGGCTGCAAGTCCGGAAAGCCTGAGATCCTCCTTGTAATGCTCCCGCATATAAGTGGTTATTTTTGACAAAGCATCCAATCTGCGGCTGATCTTCAGCGCATTCTCCTCCACCTCTGTTTCCCTGTATGCGGAAACCATAAGATAAAGGACTTCATAGAACACTGCCCTGATACGGAATTCGTACCCCGTTTCCCCGGATACGTACACCCGATACATCTCCCGGATCAGAGAAACCATCCGCCTGTCTGTTTCCTCAGACTCTTCGTTTCTGCTCCGAAAACGGATGAACCTCTGAGCGGTAAAATAATCCGAAAACTGCTTCAGCGGGATCTGCAGTACGATGGTCTCATTACGTACTGGCGCCTGAATAGAATGTACTTCATTGGAATTAATGATCAGAAACTCCCCTGCCTTCAGAGGATACTCTTTCTCATCGATATAGAAATAAAGGCTCCCCTCCATCACCGCAAAGATCTCGATCGAAGTATGCCAGTGTTTTTCCCTTACATAATTTCCGTTTCTTCCTTCAAAAAGAAAAAGCTTAAAAGGAAATCCTTCATTGGGAATGATCAATTCATGCTGAAACTCCATGCTCCTTCTCCCTTTCCTGCTGTCCGGTCTGGACCCGGCGCATCATACTTCCGTAAAAAGCCGCCAGGATCTGCTGAAATAACGTTCCGATCATAACCGGAAATAATGTTTCCGCCGGAAAATACGCTCCCGCGATCACCGCACCGGCGCTGATGTTCCGCATTCCGGAACCATAGATCATGGAAACCGTTGCCTCTTTATTCTGTCTTGTAAGAATGGCAATGATCCAGCCAATGGCATATCCCCCTGCTGCCAGGACCAGGATCGCTGCTGCTACCTCCAGCCGTTCTCCGTTAAGATGCTTCATATAAGGAGAAACCTTGGAGGAATTGGAGGTTACCACAAAGATCAGGCACATTTTTGAAAAAGGTGCCAGCTTTTTCGGCCAGGTCTCCATAACCTTTCCATGGCTGACTTCATTAAGGCACATGGCAAGGACTGCCGGCAGAGCGATCATGAAAACCAGCTCCTTCATCATTCCCACAGTATCCATTTTTACGCTGGAGCCCACCAGGAGCTTCAATACTGCCGGGATCAGAAAGGGAGCCAGGATCGTATCGATCACAACCAGCGAAAGTGACAGCGGACTGTTTCCATTATAAATGGACACCCACATCAGACTGATCACCGCTGCAGGTACGGAAAATTCCAGCACCATTCCTGTGATATAATTCATATTGCCCGGGAACAGAAGATGTCCCAGACCGCAGGCGGCCACCGGTCCCAGCACATGAAGGATCAGCAGCATCAGGATCAGCGGAAGCGGCCGCTTAAACACATCTGCTACATCACGGAACCTGGATTTCAGCGCACCGATAAAGGTCATAAATGCAAAAGCATACGTCACATAGGGCACGCCATGCTTTGCAATATCCGGAAACAGTACCCCCGTAAGCAGACAGGCCGGCGTCACAAAAGCCATCCATTTCTCAATAAAGCTGTTAAATTTTTCCAGCATATCACACCTCTTGTTTGTCTTTTTTTACAGTTTATCACAAAAAAACAGCGGTGCAAGAAAAAAATCCCCTGTTTTATAGCCGATTCCGGACAAATATGATATGATAGTACCCATCCAAAAGCAACCTGAAACCAAGGCGGACTACAGATATCCGCCAAAATGATCATTTTTTATGATCTGGAAAACGAGGCAAAAAATGATTTCTTTAATTATACCATGCTTCAATGAGGAAGAATCCCTTCCGCTTTTTTACCCGGAAGCCACTTCTGTCCTCAGGCAAATGAACTGTGATTATGAGCTGATCTTTGTGAATGACGGTTCCAGAGACAGAACCCTTGAGATTTTAAAAGAGCTTTCCGAAAAGGATCCTCATGTGATCTATCTTTCTTTTTCCAGAAACTTCGGAAAAGAAGCTGCCATGTATGCAGGCTTCTGCAATGCCGGCGGCGATTATGTAGCAGTAATGGACGCTGATCTTCAGGATCCGCCGTCCCTTCTCCCGGAAATGCTGGAGAAGCTGGAATCCGGAGAATATGACAGCGTTGCCACCAGACGTGTCAGCCGTGACGGAGAGCCACCTATCCGGAGCTTTTTTGCCCGGAAATTTTATCAGCTGATCAATAAGATCTCGGATGCAGATATTGTGGACGGCGCCAGAGACTTCCGTCTGATGAAGCGCAGTATGGTGGATGCCATCGTCTCCATGAGTGAGTACAACCGCTTCTCCAAGGGAATCTTCGGCTGGATCGGTTTCCGCACCTGCTGGCTCCCCTACAAAAATATCGAACGCGTAGCCGGTGAGACCAAATGGAACTTCTGGAAGCTGTTTAAATACGCCGTCAGCGGCATCATCAATTTTTCTCAGGTACCGCTGACCATCGCCTCCTGGTTCGGAACGACCATGACCGGTTTTTCCTTTCTGGTCCTGGTAGCCATCATCGTCCGAAAGCTGATCTTCGATGATCCGGTCCCAGGCTGGGCTTCCACCATCTGTGTCATCATCTTCATCGGCGGCCTGCAGCTTTTCTGCCTGGGTATCATGGGACAATACATAGCCAAAACCTATATGGAGGTCAAGCAGCGCCCCCATTACATCATAGCAGAGTCCAACAAAAAGGACTTTACACCCATACGTTGATTTTCTATTCTGTCGGCAGCTCGACCACCTGATATTCGTGGCCCAGCGCCGGCAGGATTTTTTCTTTTACATCACTGGTCTTCATCAACAGAGTGGAAGTATTGATACACGGATGGCATCCGAAATATTCTTCATCCAGAACTTCTTTATCGATCACCAGGTGTACCTTCTTTTCTTTATCAAAGACCAGTCCCATCAGACTTAAGGACCCCGGTGTAATGTTCAGATATTCCTCCATCTGCTCTCCGTCTGCAAAGGAAAGTCTGGCTGTTCCGATCTGTTTGGACAGAAATTTTGTTTTAAACGGCTTCTCTCCCGGCATCAGCAGCAGATAGAAATCCGTTTTCTGTCGGTTGCAGAGAAAAAGATTTTTGCATATCTGCGCTCCCAGAAGCTGATCCACTGCCTCGCAGGCCTCCATGGTCATCAGTGCTTCATGATCTGCTCTTTTATATTCAATCCCAAGACTATCCAGAAAATCGTACACTGCGATTTCCTTCTCCAGACGGCCCTCGGTGTTCTCCGGTCTTCCTGTATAGATCGTTTTGTCAATTCTTGGTTCTTCCATGGTGTCTCCTCCGTTATTTTTACATTCTCATATGTGCAGGTCTTAGCCGCAGCATATTACGCTTTACTGTTTTACCCGTAACCTGCCGATTTGTTTAATCATAGCACACCTGTAGCAAATAAGATACTCCGGATTTCCGTCTGACTATTGACGATATCAGCCTCGGATGCTATACTCTCAGGCAGAAAGGGAATGAAGTTCTCCCCCGATCTTTATCGAAACCGCCACTGAGCTGATGACTTCTGTGCAATGCACGGGGTTACCAGCTTTTTTGATGAATTTTTAAGATCCGGGAGATTGAAAGGAGTTACTATGACAAAAGAAACTATCCAAAAAGAACATCGGATCCTGCAGCTGAAATACGCAGTCCTTGCAGTGGTCGTGGGAATCTGCGTCGGGATCGTAGACACCATCTTCGGCCGGGGCCTGCTGGCGATCTCTGCTTTTCGCACCGCACACTGGCGATATCTGCTGCCCTTCCTGCCTCTGGCCGGACTTCTTATTGTGTGGATGTATCATCATTTCAGCACCTTAAGCTTAAAGGGCATGTCCCTGATCTTCGAAACCGGGCAGAAAAAAAGAGACCAGATTCCTCTGGCCCTTGTCCCTCTGGTAATGCTCGGCACCTGGATCACTCATCTCTTTGGAGGAAGTGCCGGCCGTGAAGGTGTTGCCGTGCAGATCGGTGCTACACTCTCCCACGAGGCCGGACGCAGGCTACATATCCAGGAAAATACGCCTGTCATGCTGATCACCGGTATGGCTGCCGGTTTTGGCGGTCTGTTCCAGACACCACTGGCCGCTGTATTTTTTGCCATGGAGGTGATCGTTGCCGGATATCTTGAGTACGATGCGCTGCTGCCGGCACTTATTGCCGCATATACAGCCTCCTTCACCTCCCATTTCCTGGGACTTGAAAAATTTGCGGTGGATATCCAAGACACCTGGACCGTGACCGATCTCCGAAGCATGATCTCTCTCATTGCCCTCGGACTTACCTTTGGTCTCGCCGGACGATGCTTTTCCGTACTTCTTCAGAAAGCAAAGAAATCATTCGGGGAAAAAATTTCAAATCCGCTGATCCGCATCGCTGTCATGGCCATTCCACTGGCAGCTCTGCTGTTTGTGATCCACGGCGGACGCTACACAGGTCTTGGAACCAATCTCATCTCTGCTTCCTTTGCCGGAGATACGATCTACGGATATGACTGGATTCTGAAGCTTCTGTTTACTGTATTTACACTTGCCATCGGTTTTCAGGGCGGCGAAGTGACACCACTGTTCTCCATCGGCGCTTCCCTTGGAGTCGTCCTAGGTTCCATCCTCGGGATCCCTCCCATTATCTGCGGGGCACTTGGCTACGCCGCAGTATTCGGCAGCGCCACCAACACCCTCATCGCCCCGATCCTCATCGGCCTGGAAGTCTTCGGCACCCGAAACACCCTCCCCCTTATCCTGGTATGCATCCTCGCTTATCTGATCAATGGAAATCACTCCATTTATGGAGCACAGCAGAAGGCGCTTTGCAGGTTTGAGAAGTAGATATGTACATATTTTTTATTCGGTCATGGCTGACTCGGTTGTGACCGAGTGAACTACCCATCACCTAAAGGTAATGGACTTCTAAGGATATCAGATTCGCCATATGATTCCTTTCTTCAGCTATTAATGGATTCTATCTCCGAATCATCATATATTTTCTTTAACTCTTTTCTCATTTCCTTATTGATACTTATATATTTTGAATCATTATCAGCCCATTTTACTTTCAGGATATCGTGTTTGCGTATATATAATACAGGCAGCCGGCTTCTGTGCTTATCCATAAAAATTCCCTGGCTTTCATAAAAAATTTCCTGCAGATAATCATTCATTTCATCTACCTGGATTACAAATGTAAAACGAATATCC
>NC_021014.1:3520871-3525289 GCF_000209835.1 Ruminococcus sp. SR1/5
TTTTTTCTTTTTCGGTTTATTATGATCCCCCCCCTAGTCGTCAGGCCTATACAACATCCGATATGCCCAGACAATCCAACAGATCTTTTTTCATTTTCTCATATTGTTTTTTATATCTCGAATATCTATATACCGGAAGGATTTCCAGGCGATTATAATAACGGTTATATACCGCTCCAAGACGGTATCGTCTTTTATACATCATTATCCCTGAATTATTCCGTACAATGCTCTTCAGAACACGATTATCATCTTCTACTTCCAGCACAAAGGAAAAATATATTTTCTTTTTTCCTCTTCTGTTTTGATATATTGCTTCCAAAATTCTACAAAAGCTTTATTTAATTTTCCGATATCTGCTTCCTGAAACAAATCTGTTTTTACATATGCCAGAATATGTATCTCATCTGTTTTGTCATATCTGTAGAAAAAAGTTTTTCCATTTCGAGGAGCTTTATACGTATTTATATACTGATAAATTCCAAAACCTTTTTCCATTACATCAGAATGTGTCTGTAAATCCCTGTAACACACCGGATTTTCATAATACATATTGATATTCTGGCACAGAAAACTGAATGGCGCCCAATTTCCTTCTTTATCTGTTGGGCATTTATAATTCTTTTTATAAAATTTCACATAATATATCCACATGCATGATCTTGCCATGATCATAAAAGCCAGCGAGATATCCAGAGGGATTTCTATCACTGTACTATTTATATCTGAATTTAAATACTGCATCCCCAGATATGTAAAATACACTCCCAGCCACAGAATCATTATTTTTCGCAAAAACAAAAAACTTTTTAACTTTCCGTTTTTCCTGATAGGAAGAGCATATTTCGATTCCTTTTTGTCATTTAACATACCGTGTACATAAAATGGATTCTGACAGTTATAACTATCCGCCACATTATAAGGGGTTTTCCATCTTGACGGTATAATAACCGTAGGAATAAATAGAATATTTGAGATCATCAGGCTTACCAGAACTGCCAAAATTTCCATTACACCTACCGGCGCCAAATAGAAATAAAAAGAGTTCAGTAATCCTCCAAATACCAGGGCATATACGCACAAATAAATTGACTTGCTCAACATGTCGATCATTTTTCTGTATAATTGTCTCTTTCTTTTCTAATACATATTCTTTTAATCAAGTGATATCTTCTCTCCATTTACAGAAATCCAGTAATCTTTCGGTTTGTGTTCCATGCATCCATAACATATCTTTTCATTTTTGTTATTTTCTGCTTCCAGAAATTCTGTTCCTACAGAATCCTTCACATCGGCTACTACGTAATTATCATCATTCGGTGTTACCAGTACATACCATTCCCCATTGATTTCTATCGTTGACATATCGATATTTATCTTTACATCTTGATACTCTCTGCCTGTACCATAAAATATAGAATCTGGCAATTTCCATTTTCCAGAACTTTCCGGAAAGATCTTCCCCTCTACTGTTCCTTCATTATCCATGATAACATATGTAGAATTTTCTCCCTGCAGAATACGGATGATCTCAGCATTATCACCATATGCTTCCACGGCTTTCTCCACAGAACTGAAACTTCGGTGAGTATACACTGTATCGCAAACAAAGAGTCCGATTCCTAATATAACAATTGACGCAACAACCTTAACTGGTGTCTTTTTTGATTTTCTTTTATAAGAAATAGCGATCACCAGATTAACAATAATTATCAGATATACAATTGGTTCTATCACTTTGATCAACATACCTTTTTCACATCCCCTTTGCATACCGTCTACAGATCTACATCCCGTCTTCCGATCACCCGCTTCAGTTCTTCTCTCATTTCTCTGTAAATATTTTTATATCTGGACTTACGGTCCGTACATTTTATTTTTATGATGTCATGTTTTTTCTCATACAAAACAGCCATACGACTTCGATGTTTATACATTCGTATTCCTGATCCATCATAAAAAATCCTGCTTATAGCATCATTGATTCTCTCAGTCTGGATCACAAAGGTAAAACGTACATCTTTCTTTTTTCTTCTCTGGTCAGCTCATTACACCAGAAAATCTCAAATGCATCATTCAGAAGCTGGATATGCATTTTTTCCATATCTGCTATATCAATGATCGCCCATAAGTTTACCTGTTGATTTTTTCTTTTCTGATAAAAACAGATTTGGTCATTCTCTTTTAATATATAATTTGCTTTTTTAGCATATCCACTTTTAAAAAGACATTCTTCAAACACCAGAGGCTGATTTTTCTCCGTTTCTTCTGTTGGATCAGGCAGTATCCTTCCTGCCAGTCCCTGCATTTCATATCCGATAAAGCTGAATGGCATCCAGATACCTTTTTTATTTCTCGGATAGCAGAAACTTTTCTTATAAATATGGATATAATATGCCTCCACTACACCAAGACTCATTATTATTCCCCAGTAAATCCAGAAAAATTCCAGTCTGATTTCCTGATATCTTCTATGTATTATATGATCAGAAATGAACCCTGCTGTCATCACAAGAACATAACTCAAAAGCAAAATCTGTACTACAAAATATCCATTTATTCCGGAAAACCATTTCCTATTTTTCAACATTTTTCGTACATACAGAGGATTCCTGTCATCATATAAATTTGCAAAAGGAAAACTTTCATTTCTTGCCCAAATTCTATCTGCCGATAATACAGCTTCTCCCATTGCCGCCAATACTAATGCCATTCTGATCTCCGGCATGATCTGGTAGCAAGCTGGTGTCAGAAGTAATGTTATTAGAAAAAAACGTTTTGTTTTTTCACTCAAGCGATATCTTCTCCCCATTTATAGAAATCCAATAATCTTTTGTTTTATGATATCTATTATTTTAATGACTACTTATTATTTTCCATCCAGTTCTGACCCAATCCTTCAAAAACCCGATTGGAACCATCTTCTGTCCATTTGCAGAAACCCAGTAGTCCTCTGGGTATTTTTTCAGATATCCATAGTAAACGTTTTCGCTTCCTTTTGCTTCGGAAAATTCTGTTCCTTCCGAATCGTATACATTCGTTATGGGAGATTTTATTCCCGGATATGGTGACACCACAACATACCATTCCCCATCAACTGCTACGGTAGATACGTCTACTATAATCCTGTCTCCTGTAAAACGCTTTGTGTCCTGAAACTCTGAATCTTCCGGAAGTTTCCAGCCGCTTTCTGTTTTTTCAAAAATCTGTGAGTCCATCACATCTCCATCATCCATAATAACCAATGCTGAAGTTTTTCCTCGTAATGTCGCCACGACATCTGACCGATCATCATAGGCTGTTACTGCTTCCTCAAGTGTATGGAAACTTTGTTCAGCCTCTTTGTTATTTTCGGACATCATAAATATGATGACCACAGACAAAAGCGGAACCAGTATAAATATGGATATTTTTCGTGGGATTCTTTTCCTGGAATCCACAACTGCCACTATCATGAGCAACAGCAATAAGATTCCCCACAACCACCAGTTAGATAGTGAAATATTCATTTTTATGTCCTCTTTTTCCTACAATCTTGACGCTTCACAGATTGATCTCTACTTTATCTCCATCTACAGAAATCCAGTAATCGTCTGGTTTCGTTTTCAGATATCCATAATATACCGTTATATTCTCATATTCCGCTTTTAAAAATTCTGTTCCAGCCGAATCGTGAACCTCATCTATAGAATTCTCCCCCATAAGATAATGTGGGAGTATTACAATATACCATACTCCATGTATTTCTATTGATCTCATATCAATATTGGCATCTTCTGAAGGATAGCTCATACTTTTTCTGAAAAATGCTGAATCCGGCAATTTCCATTTCTTTCCATTTTTTGGAAAAATTCTTCCTTCAATAGATCCATCTTCATCCATGATAACATATGTAGATTTCTCATCCTGCAAGGTTGCTATTGGCTTCGCCTTAACATCATATGCCCGAATCGCTTTATCCAGCGAGGTAAAATTTCGCTGCACAAATACTGCCTGAAACATGATAAATAACAAGCCAACCAAAAAAATTGGTCTGATTATAAAAAGCGGTACCTTTTTAGATTTTTTCTTGCATACGAGAGCAACCGCCAATGCAATAAACATTAATATTGTTATAACTCTTTCGAAAATGCTCAATATCAGATTCGCCATATGATTCCTTTCTTCAGCTATTAATGGATTCTATCTCCGAATCATCATATATTTTCTTTAACTCTTTTCTCATTTCCTTATTGATATTCGTATATCTTGAATTATTATCAGCCCATTTTACTTTCAGGATATCGTGTTTGCGTACATATAATACAGGCAGCCGGCTTCTGTGCTTATCCATAAAGATTCCCCCGCTTTCATAAAAAGTTTCCTGCAGGTAATCATTTATTTCATCTACCTGGATTACAAATGTAAAACGAATATCA
>NC_021014.1:3526056-3545606 GCF_000209835.1 Ruminococcus sp. SR1/5
ATTTTTTCTTTTTCGGTTTATTATGACCCCCCCCCTAGTCGTCAAATACATTTCCCATATATTTTTACATACAAAACTTATACATAAACCCAATATAACTTTCCTAAATACTTATAACACTTCATATACCGCGTTCCTTTTCCCGGAGTATACTCACATCCCCCGCCAATAACTCTCCCATACTTTCGTATTGCAATATTAGAATTAACCTTCCTATTACTCCAATAATCTCTAGAATAAGCATTTATTCGCGTTACTGTTAATTGCCTCATTTTTTCATTTTTTCTTCATTAACTGCCCTTCGTAGCGGTAATGCCTCTGCGAATGAAAGGTTCATATTTGAAATTCTTCGATTTGCGTCATGGTAATCTTTTCTCATATATTTCAAATATCCTTTTTGATTTTGCTTTGGTCCTATATTATCTACAGCACTCCAAAATAATGATATTCCCGCACTTACCGCACCATTTATAACCGCACTTGTAAAATCTCTATTTTCATAATAATCACTTACAAACGAAGTAACACCACTTACAACTGCACCTGTTGTCGAACCACCAATTCCCAAAAATCCCATAGCGGTTCCAAGTCCTGCGGAAGCGGCAGTGATCCAGTTTATCTCTGACAGATTTTTCCCCAGCTGCTATACTTGTATTCTACTACAGTCTCTCCGGCGTCGTCAATCAGTGCAATGACATCATTCTGCAATAATAAATTTTTCGTTACGGTTCCCTCCGACAGCTTTCCAATCTCCCACGTTCATGCTATACTAAACCTATCTCTGTCTGCCCGTTTCAGTCATGGGGCAGACTTATTTTTTTCAGGAAAGGATTTATTTATGAAGCGTATCAAAAATATCGATCTGCTCCGTGCGGGGGCGATCCTCTACATTATGCTGTATCACTGCTACGTTCTGTCCGGGCAGCCATGGCAGTCGCATACAGCCATCCACACACTTCTGACTCTTGGAGGTGAAGTAGGAGTTACACTGTTTTTCCTGTTAAGCGGATATGGGATTTATCTTTCCCTTTCTTCTTCGGAGGCGCGAGGCTGTCTCCCCGGCTGGCGGGCTTTTATGAAAAAGCGCTGCATCCGCATTATGCCCCAGTATTATGTATGTATCACGGTCCTTCTGATCTTTATGTCCACGCAGATGTTCAGCAATGAGGGACTTCGTCACATCCTTGCGTACTATACGTTCACGGAGAACTTTTCCCCGGTGACTCATGGTTCCATCAATGGTGCGCTGTGGACGATGGGCGTGATCTTTCAGTTTTATCTGATCGCCCCGTTCCTTTATAAGGCAGTCCGGAAAAACTGGCTCGTCTCTGCCATTGTGTCCATTGTTTTCACTGTTATCTGCCGGTTCGCCGTTGTCCGCTATCTCCACAATTCCGGGATTTCGGATAACTCTGTATATTTTGTATACGAGCGTCAGGTATTCTCTGCGCTGGATAATTTCGTGCTGGGAATGGCTGCTGCCGCTTTCTGGAAACAGACCGGAGATCGTATGCAGGATTACCGGCTGAAGCTTGGACTTCCGGTTTCTATTGCAAGCACCGCACTGATCCTGGTATGGATCTTTTATTATCACAGTCACGGGCTTTATGGCACCGCTCCCTCCGGTTATCCGGCACATTCCATCCTTGCAGGCCTGTTCAGTATACTACTTGTGGGATTCCCCCTCCTGCCGGAAATGGATTTCAGGTTTCTGCATCCGCTGTACTTCGTAGCCCGGAACCAGTACGGGATCTATCTGTGGCATATGCCCATCATCATGATCCTGCAGGCCAATGCGCCATGGTTCAACACCATGAGCCAGCAGCGCTTCTGGCTGTTTTTGCCATGTATGGTGGTCATCACCTGCGTATTCGGCTATTTTGCAACCCGCTTTATCGATCATCCCGCTTCTGCGAAAAAGAAAGGATAACTTCCCATGAAAGACAGAACCGCCGTTAACCACAATATCCGCAAGCATTTTAACGAACTGATCTACAACACAGCCCGTTACACAGAGATCGCATTATCCATCGTGATCATTATCGTGATCGCACTGTCCGGACTGCGTCTGATCCTTACAACTGCCGGTACCTCCATCATGGATATGGACACCAGCTTTTTTACCAGTTTCCTGTCACAGGCACTGTCTCTTGTAGTCGGTGTGGAGTTTGTAAAAATGCTCTGTCGCCATTCCGCCCAGACTGTTGTGGAGGTCCTGCTTTTTGCAACAGCAAGGCAGATGGTCGTGGAACATCTCGATCCTGTACAGACACTGATCGGGATCATCGGTATCGCCATTCTTTTTGCCATCCGGAAATATCTGATGACGGACAGCGATGATATGACCCCGCATCAGAAGAACGCTTCAGAAGAATCCTCAAAAAAAGCTTTCTCTTCTGAGTGCAAATGAGCATAATTGCAGAAAAGCTCCAACTGTATCCCGATATTGATACAGTTGGAGCTTTTCTTATAAATTTTGCATTGGTATAAACCCTATCCGATACTATTATCCACGTCGGACCAGCTGCATGCCCACAACAGCTATCTCCAGATAATATACCCTGCATAGACTAGGTACATACACACCATGGAAATTCCCTCTTTCCGGCTGATCCTCTGCTTTGTGGCCGCATAGATCCACACGATCAGCGAGAACACGATAAGTATGACAATATCAATAATATTTTCCCGGATCAGTGCCACCGGATTGATGGCAGATGCAACTCCGAGAACCATCAGAATATTAAAAATATTGGAGCCTACCGCATTTCCCACAGCCATATCCACTTCGTTCTTTCTGGCTGCAACCACGGAAGTCACCAGCTCCGGAAGGGAAGTTCCGATAGAAACAATGGTCAGTCCCACCAGTGTCTGGCTCATTCCAAGATCAATGGCAATGCGGCTGGCAGCATCCACAGTAAGATCTCCGCCAAAGGCAATGGCAAGTGCGCCTCCCACAATAAAAAGGATGCTCTTCGGCCAGGAAAGGATGCCGATTTCTTCTTCCAGCTCTTCCATTCCTTCCATGTCCACATTTTTTCCTGCTGCCCTGGCCTTCATGGCACTTTGGATCATTACCACAATATAGCCTGCAAAAAATCCCAGCAGGATCATTCCATCCAGATGACCAAGTCTCATTCCGATCGTATCTCCTGCTGCCAGGATCCCAAGCCCCAGAAGAAGGAGCGCACAGATCATGGAAAACGGAATATCCCTCCGGATGGTTTCCTTCTGTACCAGGATCGGCGTCAGGATGGAACAGACTCCAACAACTACCATCAGATTAAAAATATTGGAACCTACCACATTGCTGACCGCAAGCTCATTGTTATTGACCAGTGACGCTGTAACGCTGACTGCGGTTTCCGGAAGAGATGTTCCCATTGCCACAATAGTAAGACCGATGATGATCGGCGGCACCTTCAGCCTTTTTGCAATACTGGAGCTTCCTTCTACAAAGAAATCCGCACCCTTCATCAGGAACACAAAGCCGATCACAAGAAAAACTAACACAAGGATCAGCGGTGAACTGTTTACCAGATTTTCCATTTTTCTTCTCACTTTCTTTTTTATTTCCCATAACCCGGAGATTCATTGTCGCCCGCCCTGCTGAAAAAATTCTTTCCGGCATTCTTTTGTTACATAAAAAAGACCCATGTATGCCCTGCTGCAATAAAATATAACAAAGCATACATGAGTCTCATTCTTTAAGATTTGCCAGGTTTTTCAGAAAAAACCGGGTCTGTTGACAAATCACACTTACGTGCGAACTACTCCCTCATGGAATTAAAATTTTCAATTTTTTTCAATTTAACAGAATTGTTTTTAAAAGTCAACCCCTGGCCGGTGACTTTTCTTTACCGAAAGCACATATTTTATGTATCTTTATTATTTTCCGCTTTCAGAAACAATCCCTTTCAGGATCTGTAGGACTCCATCTTCACTATAAGAGGGACACACTTCCATGGCTGCTGTCTGCACTTCCGCTCTGGCATTGGCTACTGCATAGCTCATTCCCGCTTTCTGGAGCATGGCAATATCGTTGAGGTTATCTCCGAATGTACAGGTTTCCTCCGGAGAAATTCCTAACTGTTGCTGGATAAATTCGACAGCTGTACTTTTTTCGCCCTCCGGCGGAGTACTGTCCATCCATTCTTTTCCGGCAGCCGCCAGTGTTACCTTATCCCTCCATGCCGGTGTAAAATACGGTGCACAAAGCTCCTCGCACCGTTCCGGGTGATAGACAGAGAATTTCAGCACCTGTTTTCCCTGAAGAGAAGAAAGATCATCCACTTTTCTCATATCATAGCCATAGGAATCCCGCAGCCACCGGAACATCCTTCCATTCTCATTCTCCGCATAGCAGCATTCCGGTGTGGCAATAAAGCAGTCACATTCCGGCATTTTTTCTTTCACCATATGATGCATGCGTTTCCAAACCTCATCCGGAAGTGTATGTACCTTCAGGATCTTATCATTCTTCCGGATCACCGTACCGCCATCTGACACAAAATACACCAGATCCTTCACCGGCTCAAACAGCTTCCTCTCACTGTCATACTGCCGCCCGGAACACACCACAAAGGTGATTCCCAGCTCAGTCAGCTTCCGGATCACTGTCATATATTCCGGATTGATAGTCATGGTCCCGTCTTTTACAAGAGTTCCGTCTACGTCTGTTGCGATCAGTTTTATCATGTTGTTTTTACTCCTCTCCCATCTGAAATACCAATATCCTCTCTCTCTGATTTTTCCCGTCGAAAAGATCCTGACAGTCGATCTCGTCCAGGAATTCCAGTTCCTCTACGGTCATCAGATATGAAATATATTCGTCAGATGGATAATAGAAAAACAGTAGCATTTCTCTTGTTTTTTCATACCAGGATTCCCGGATGCGTCCGATGACGCTTCTCAGTATTTCCACAGAAAAGGGATTGAAAAAATAAAATCTGTCTGCGGCCTCCGGCACCTGAAAAAGGGCCGCATTCTCCAGTATAAATGATGTTTTTGTCCCGGAAACAGCCCGCTGCCTGTTTTCTTCTGCGGCTTTTGTCATACGTTCATCGTACTCCACGCCTGTAGTCCGGCATCTGACCTGCCACGCCAGAAAAAAATCCACTCTGCCTTTTCCACATCCATAGTCGATCAGATGATTCTTTTTCCCCAGATATCCACAATAAGCCAGCCGTTCCAGCACCCCGTACGGCGTTGGCTCGTATGGATAACAGTACTGATCCGCTCTGGAATCGTCACGACCGGTGGTTTTGATCTTCAGCAGCTTATCATATTTTACTTCATTTTGATCCATGCCTCTGTTAATCTCCGTTCGCTACATCGGGCAGCTTCGTTTTTCCTCTTTATCCATATCTCCATGGACATACCTGGCATTGAACTCCATATTGATCTCACGGATTTCTTTCTTTCCGTCAATATAATCCTGATACATATCCGCAAGTCTCGCCATACAGCCATCACAGTTCGCGGAAATATTTCCAAGAGATTCCTCCACGATCTGTTTACGTTCCTCTTTTGTTGTATCTTTGATCAGATATCCTGGCATTGTTTTTTCCTCCTGATAGGTTCACCTGTGTTTCAGGTATTCTGTATTTTTGTTATTGTTCACTTTTTCTTTTGAAAAAAGCTGCTTGTATCAAACAAACAGCTTTACAAAAATTTTTCTTTTCTGTTTTTTATTCTACTCTGGCCCACTACCAGTGTCAATACAATTTTTCGCTTGTTTCCGAAACACAAAACAAAAGCCTCCGGAACAATTCCAGAGGCTTTATACGTGCGTTAGAGGATTCGAACCCCCGACCTTTTGGTCCGTAGCCAAACGCTCTATCCAGCTGAGCTAAACGCACATCTTTGTTGCTTTTCCTTTGTGATATTTCGTATCACCGCTGCAACAATATGTATGATACTCTAAGACCAATAAAATGTCAAGGGTTTTTTGAAACTTTTTTTGTATTTTTTTAAAAATATTTTTTATTGCTATTTTTGATGCAAAAGCAACAGTTTTTTAATTCCGTCTAAGTGCCTCGATCGGGCTCAGTTTCGCTGCCTTTTTCGCCGGATAGATTCCGAAGAACACACCTACTGCACAGGAGAACAGCGTAGCCGCCAGGATGGTTCCCGCACTGATCCCAGGTGTGATGGTCATTCCCATACTGCTGCTGATCACCGCACAGATCACATAGCCGCCTGCAATCCCCAGCACAATACCGATCAGCCCGCCTATGATCGTCAGGATTGCCGCCTCCGCAAGAAACTGTAACATAATAGACGAGGTTTTCGCTCCAAGGGATTTCCGGATACCGATCTCCCTGGTACGCTCTGTGACGGATACCAGCATGATGTTCATAACACCGATACCACCTACCAGAAGGGAAATGCCCGCAACAAAAGAGATAAACGCAGTCACCATACCAAGCATCTGATTCATGGATTTCATAACATCCTGGAAGCTCTGTACCTGGAAATATTCATCTCCGGCACACTGGTGACGTCTCTCAAGAAGATTTATGATCTTATCTGCGACCGCCTGGGAATCCAGACTCTTATCCGCCTGAACTATAATCTGATAAAATTCTCCGCTGCTTCCGGTAAAGTCGTCCATGGCCGTATAAGGCACATTTATGGTCACCGGCATTCCATCGTAAGTATAGCTGACAAAGGTTCCGTTCTCTTTCTGTGTGGTGACTCCGCAGATGCGGAATGTCTTGGTCAGATCATAGCAGGTAATGTCCAGTGTCATTCCCACTACATCATCCGTTCCGAAAAGCCTCTTCGCATCGGCATCGGAGATCACGCAGACGTTTTTTCCCTCTTCGATCTCCTTCTGCCCGAAATAGCTTCCGTACTTCACAGAAGCATTGTCCACCAGCTTGGCATCCTGGGCCTCCCCGGTCACTGTAAGATTAAAATCACCCTTTCCGGTTACGGTCTCGCCTGTATAGGAATCTGAAACATTAACACCTTCCACGCCATCCAGCTCCCGGACTGCATCAATATCTTCCGGCTCGATCCAGACCTGGTCTGCTATGGCATCATCACTGCAGTAAACAGCGATCTGGCCGCCGCCGATATCATTGATCTCGCTGTTCATCTGATTCTTCGTACCCTCACCGATGGACACAATGGCGATCACAGATGCGATACCGATGATGATCCCTAACATGGTGAGAAAGGATCTTCCCTTATTGGCCATGATATTATGGATCGCCATTTTGATATATTCATAAATATTACTCATTAGCAGTCTCCCCTGTCTCTGCTGCACTGTCACTGTCTGCCGCTGCTGCCTCTGCCTTCATTCCCTCTTCCAGGGAGCCCAGATCCTCGATGACCTTATCTCCGGCTTTAATTCCATCTGTGATCTCAACAGAATCCTCCGAACTGATTCCTGTAGTGACATCCTGTTTTGTGATCACACCATCCTTCAGCACATAACAGAAGGAACCATCCTTGCCGATATTTACCACGCCTGCCGGAAGCGTTACCACATCCTCTGCCTTTTCTGCATAGATCTTTACCTTCGCATCTACTCCCAGAAAAATATCCTTGTCCGGCTTGTCGATGCTCACTGTGGCAGGGATCAATGTGGAACCCTTTTCGTTGGTTGTGGCAATGTGACTGATCTTTGTCACCTTGCCGGTATATTTCCTGTCACCGATGGTAATGTCTGCATTCTGGCCTTCCTTTACCTTATCGTAGTCATACTTGGACACATTGATATCAATGCTGACCTTATCTGTATTCTGCAGGGTAAAAAGCTCCATTCCCTGTGTTGCCGATGCGCCCTGCTGGACTGCTGATTTGGAAATGACGCCGTTAAAATCCGCCGAAATGCCTTTCTTTCCTTCTTCTACCAGCTCTTTCGCAGATTTTGCATCCAGCTCAGTAAGATTGTTGCTAACACGCATTTTTTCTTTCTCTTCTTCTGTAAGGCTGGCAGAATCCGCCTCTGCAATGGATTTCTGGGAAGCAAGATCCGACTGCAGATCCGCCAGATCAGAGGTTGCCTGTTCGATCGCATTCTCAATGGCAGAAGTATCCACTGTACTTCCTGCAGAAGAAGCATCCGCAGATGCCTGATCCGTCAGCTCCTGTGTTTCCTCTGAAGCTCCATCGGTAACAAAATCACCGGCCGCACTATTGCTGTAATCAGAATACTCCGGCATTTTTGGCTGGTTGGCCTTCTTATCCTCATAAGCTTCCTTTGCTTCCTGGCAGGTGATCTCTGCCTGACTTCTTGCTGCTTCCGCTTCATCCAGCGCCTGGGCATTCTCATCGCTCTGCTCTGCCTGCCACTGTGCAAAAGCCATCTTATAACTGGTATCTGCCTGATTATAAGCATTCTGTGCCGTTACATAATCGGAATTCAGCTGTCCCAGCTCCTGCTGGTACTGCGGAAGTGTCTCATTCTGATATGTAGTCAGCGCTTCCGAATACGCTCTCTGAGTCTCTGCATCCCTGGCAGCCTGGGCTTCTGCCTTTGCCTGGGTCTCCGCCTGGGCCTGGGCCTGCGCATCTGCCGCAGCCTGAGCCTGTACAGACGCCAGCTGTGATCTCAGGGAAGCCAGATAATTCTGCTGCTCCCTTACCTGCTGTTCCAGACTGGAAACCTTTGCTTTTGCGCTGTCCTGCTTCTGCTGGGCCTCATTGGATTTATTGATGGAATTTTTGTAATCATACTGTCCGGACTGTACATTCAGCTCTGCTTTCTGATTATCCCTCTCCAGATCCTTCACTTCAAACTCTATCAGCTTCGTTCCCTTTGAAACCGTATCGCCTTCTGCAAAGGATACGCTTTTGATCTGTGCGTTCACAGGAGAATAAAAGGTCTTCTGCTCATCACTGACAACGGTTCCGGTCGCATCTACGATCTCCTCCACATCTCCTGTCTCTGCTTTGGTAACAGCAATCTGCGGAGTCTGTGATTCCCCGCGGCCTGCACCGGATGCCGCATAAATACCGCCTGCCACAACAGCCACTGCTGCCACACCGATCACAATCTTTTTCCCTTTTTTCATTTCTTAAGCCTCCTCGACGAATTCCTCGTTGATCGTATCTGATTCAATTTTTCCATCCATGATCCGGACCACACGTCTGGCCTGAGCCGCGATTCCATTATCATGGGTGATCAGGATCAAGGTTTCTCCTGATCTGTGCATTCCCTTCAGGATCTCCATAATTTCCCTGCTGGATGCAGAGTCCAGATTTCCCGTTGGTTCGTCCGCCAGGATCACCGGCGGCCTGGCTGCGATAGCTCTGGCAATAGCCACACGCTGCTGCTGTCCCCCTGACATTTCATTCGGCTTATGATCCATACGTTTCTCAAGTCCGACTTTTTTAAGAGATTCCACAGCAAGCTTTCTTCTTGTTTTCCGGTCAATCCCGCGGTAGATCAGAGGAAGCTCCACGTTTTCCAGAGCCGTAAGATTTGCAATCAGATTAAAGCCCTGAAAGATAAAACCAATCTCCTTATTTCGTACCACCGAGAGATCGTTATCCTTCATTGTGGATACATCTGTTCCATTCAGATAATATTTCCCGGAGGTGGGGACATCCAGACAGCCCAGCATGTTCATAAAGGTGGATTTTCCGGAACCGGACTGTCCGATAATAGCCACAAATTCCCCCTTATAGATCTCCAGGTTCACATGATCCAGCGCCCGCACCTCATTTTCTCCGGGATTGTAAACCTTGCACAGATCTACTACCCGTACCAATGCATCTTCCATAATAAAATTACTCCTTGTAAAGTAAATCAGTCCCAGGCAAGCCTCTCCTCTGCTTATTGCTTTTCGCCATTGAAGCAGAGAGCTTCCCTGATCAGGTTAAAAAATACAGAGCGAAGTCTGCAGGGGATACTGCTGTTTCTCGTCGGAACGCTCCAAGCAAAAACAGCAGCAGGCAGACTGCTCTGTCATTTCCGGGAAACCCCCGCTCATTGATCTGTAACGAAAAGCTCACCTGAATGTCTTCAGAACTGACGCACATTTATACATCTGTTTATGCATCAAGTAAAAACGCCTTATATGCCTTGTATGCCTCATATACATCTGCCTTGCTGGTAACCTCCCACGGAGCGTGCATACTCAGCACTGCCACGCCACTGTCGATAACCTCCATTCCGTAAAGTGCCGCAATATAAGCGATGGTTCCGCCTCCACCAAAATCAACTTTTCCAAGCTCTGCTGTCTGGAAAGCAACATTGTGATCATCAAAAATCCTGCGAACTCTTGCAACGTACTCTGCATTGGCATCGTTGGAACCGGATTTTCCTCTTGCCCCGGTGAATTTGTTAAGAACAATACCACGTCCAAGATATGCTGCATTCTTTTTCTCAAAAGCCTCACCATAGGCCGGATCATAGCCGGCACTTACATCGGAAGAAAGCATGCTGGAATTACGGAGAGCTCTTCTTAATGCAAGCTCGGAATAGCAGCCCATTCCATCCAGAAGCTCTGCCACGCTGTTCTCAAAAAATCTGGACTGCATGCCTGTGGCACCAACGCTTCCGATCTCTTCCTTATCTACAAGGAGACAGCAGCCGGTACGCTTCGGTGTCTCCTCCATCTCCAGCATTGCCGCAAGGGATGTGTAAGCGCATACACGGTCATCCTGTCCATATGCTGCGATCATGCTGCGGTCAAGTCCACAGTCTCTTGCCTTTCCTGCCGGAACGATCTCCAGCTCTGCTGAAAGAAAGTCCTCTTCCTCAATACCATACTTCTCATTTAAAATCTTCAGCACATTCTGTTTTACCGCATCCTTTTTGGAATCATCCGGAAGCTCTGCAAGAGGTCTGCTGCCGATCAGGATATCCAGCATCTCACCCTCAATAACCTCTGCTGCCTTTTTCTGGAGCTGTTTTCCGGAAAGATGAATCAGAAGATCTGTGATGTAAAGTACCGGATCTTCCACATCCTCACCAATGCTGATCTCCACAATGCTTCCGTCCTTCTTTGCAACAACACCATGCATGGCAAGAGGCAGTGTCACCCACTGGTATTTCTTTACACCACCATAATAATGGGTATCCAGATAAGCCAGATCCGTATCCTCGTACAGAGGATTCTGCTTGATATCCAGTCGCGGAGAGTCGATATGTGCACAGAGAATGCTCATACCTCCGGAAAGCTCTTCCGTTCCTACATGAAACAGAGCAACGATCTTCTTCATCCCTACCGCATAAACCTTGTCACCTGCCTTGATCTTCTCGCCTTTTTCAAGCTTCGACTCAAGAGATTCATATCCGGCAGCCTCTGCTTCCTTCACAATTTCTGCAACACATTCCCGCTCCGTTTTTCCTTTATCCAAAAATTCTCTGTAAGCCTTCGCAAGCTTCTCCATTTCTGTCTCTTCTGCTTCCTTATAAGAAAGCCACGCATTTCTTCTTTCCATTTTAGTGGTCCACCTTTCTTTATAGCTTCCGGCAGCTGCCGTTTCTCATCATATTATCTGCAATCTGTCTACTATTATAGGTCAAACATTTACGAATTTCCACCGCAATTCCCATTCTTTACAAAATCTTTATGATTCGTTATAGTAGTTCTTAAGAATTGGCCCTGTATCCAAAATTTTCAGGTATCTCACACACGGAAAGCTTTCTGTTTCACCGTAGACTTTACCTGTATGCTCCAACAGGGCAAAGGAGGAAACAACATGCAAGCATCTGCTCAGCTAAAAGAGCTTCTTCACAGCATCAACCGCAAAAGCTATCCTGCATACAAGTCTCTGCGGGGTGCATACCAGTTTGACCGTTATATTTTGTCCATTGACCACGTGCAGGGGGATCCTTTTGCCTCTCCCTCTCACATCAGTGTGAAGCTTTCCCACCGAGACACCGGATTTCCGGCAGAATATTATAAGGATTCCTTGACCCGCATCACACTGGGAGACTTTCTGAACCGCCAGTTTGAACAGCAGGTAAACCGTTATACCTTCCGTGCAAAAGGCTCCGGAAAAAGCGGCCTGATCTCAGTAAGCCACTGTGGTCAGGAGGTTCTTGCACGTACCGCCTGTGAAATAACGGAAAAAGGCATCACTGCCCGTTTTTTCATCGGTTTCCCGGCCAATGGCAGAACCATCAACTCTCCCGAACTGGAAAAAATCCTCTTCGATTTTCTTCCGGTCTGTATTCACAAGGCATTTTTTTACCGGAATCTTGACCCGGAAGCGCTGAGAAAAGCCATCTGCCTTGCCGAAGATCAGGCATTTATCCGTCAGGAGCTGAAAAAACGTTCTCTGGCTGCCTTTGTCAGTGACGGCGCTATCCTCCCCAGGGAAAGCGGCATCTCTTCACGCCCGATGAAAAATTCTGTTCCTTTTATTTCTCCGGAAAGCCTGAGGGTTTCCATGGATCTGCCCCACAGAGGAACCATCACAGGCATGGGCATTCCCTGCGGCATCACCTTGATCGTAGGTGGCGGCTACCATGGCAAATCCACCTTACTTAACGCACTGGAGCTGGGAATTTACGATCACATTTCCGGCGATGGCCGGGAGTATGTCATTACCGATCCTTCTGCTCAGAAGCTTCGCTCTGAGGACGGCCGTTTTATCAAAGATGTGGACATTTCTCTTTTTATCAACGATCTTCCAAATAAAAAAGACACCCTCTGCTTTTCTACAGAGGATGCCAGCGGCAGCACTTCACAGGCTGCCGGTATCGTGGAAAGTATGGAGGCCGGAAGTAAAGTCTTTCTCCTTGACGAGGATACCTCTGCCACCAACTTTATGGTCCGTGATTCCTTCATGCAGCGGGTGATCTGCCGGGAAAAAGAGCCCATCACTCCATTTCTGGAACGTGCCCGGGATCTCTATGAAAAGGCAGAGATCTCCACTATCCTGGTTACCGGAAGCTCCGGAGCTTTTTTCCATATTGCGGATACTGTGATCCAGATGGATAATTATCATCCGGTGGACATCACAGCAGTCACCAAAAAGCTCTGTCAGGAATATCCTCTCTCAGACATTGAGGCCCCTGCATTCCGCCTTCCGGGAAGCCATCGCATCATGACCAGGGCCAAAGTGGCTCCATCCCGCCACAGCCGTCCCGGACAGCCGGAAAGACTGAAAACCAAGGTTCACGGCAAAGATGGCTTTTCTCTTGGAAAAACCGAAGTGGATCTCCGCTATGTGGAGCAGCTGATCGACTCCGAGCAAACTGCATCCTTGGCGTTGCTTCTGAAATATGCCTGCGAACATCTCATTGACGGAAAACGTACTCTGCCGGAGATCATCACTTATCTGGATACTCAGCTGAAAAGGCAGGGATTGTCCTTCTTCTCGGAAGGCTCTTATATTCCATGCGGTTATGCCATGCCCAGGATCCAGGAAATATATTCCTGCTTTAACCGCTATCGCAGGCCGTAGCTGTGCCTGAAGCTGTATATCCAATAAATCTCAGACAACAAAAAAACGCTGCCGATACACATTGGAAATCTTTATCTCCTCTGTCATTCGGCAGTTTTTTTCTGCAATGCAAAACCACCGTCCTGTCGGCTCTGTCTTGCCAATGGAACGGTGGTTTATCTTCATACATATTTTAGGGAAAGGAAAGAGTTTTTCTTAAGAGCTTCTGTTCTCTTAAGATGTTTATATCATACAGGATAAATGTGAGAGAAATTTGTACAATTTCTAATAAATTTATAAAATTTATTAACGAAGTCTAATCATTTTCCAAAATAATCCTGCTGATCATTATTTACCATGGTCTTCCGGAAAAAACCGAAATATTACAGCCGTTTCTTTCGCTTTTTAGTCGTGTCTCTGCTCTTTGTTATCATATGTCTCACAGAATCTGGCAGCAAAAGCCGGCGGCTCCTGATGCGCATACAGATGAGAAATGTCTCCAAAAGAGCTCATACGGAAGGACGCGATCCCTTTTCGCCTCTCCTCTGTAACAATGGTGCTCACCGATGACGGCGCCGCACAGAAATTCTGCAGCATCACCAGCGGAGAGATACTGAGAAGATAGCTGATGAGTACACAGCTTACACCGAAATGGCAGAAAAACACAAGCGTATCTTCATTGGCTTTTTCTGCTCTGTAATAATGTCCTTCCCGCACATAGCCATGCTCTGCCAGAACTTTATCAAAATTCTGTGTGACCCAGTCATACTCTTCTTTCATTTTTCCCTCTCGCAGGATGTCATTATCCCACCAACGGTCAAAGCTGTAGAAATTTTCGATCTTCGTCCAGTCCTGGGGAAGCCAGTCCCAGGGAATGATCTTTTCCCCATGAAGATCCGGTCTTCTGATCTTTACGTCGAATTCTCTCAGCCACTTGCATTCTGTAGCTGTTCTTCCGTTTTTCTTCAGTGTGCAGGATGCGGTATCCTTTGCTCTTCCAAGCGGAGAAACATAAAAAATCCCTGACATCAAGAGCTGCGATCTTTTCAGAAAGAAATTCCGCTTCCTTCCAGCCCTTTTCGGTCAGGGAATCTATTGTGTAATCCGGGTCTCCATGTCGTATAAAAAGTAATTTCATCTTTTGGTATCCTCCATTTCATAACCTGGATTTCCATTATATTCTTATTTTTTCAGTTGTCAATTCCTGATAGCTTCTGCTGCAGGGATCAAACCTAATCCGCAGTTTCTCCCTGGAGCACAGCCTGCTGCTCCCTCAGCTCATAAACTGCCTTTTTCAATGCCTGAAAACTCTCCTCACTGATTATGTGCTCGATCCTGCAGGCATCATGAATCGCTGTTTTTTCCTGGACTCCCAGTATCATCAGCCAGGAAGAGATCAGCTGATGACGTTCATATACCTTATCGGCAATCTTATGTCCGTCCTCTGTCAGACGGATATCTCCGTTGTCAGCTACTGTGATGAGATTTTTCTGGCGAAGATTCTTCATGGCAACACTGACACTCGGTTTCTTAAAGCCCATCTCTGCCGCGATATCCACAGCTCTTACAAGAGAACTCCTGTTTCCAAGGATCAGGATCGTTTCCAAATAATCTTCAGATGATTCATTTGATCTCACGTTATTTACACCTCCCTCGGTTTGTTAAAACTAACCAAGTTAATCATAACATACTTTAGGAGAATGAGCAATGGTTTTTAATGCTTTCTGTTTAGTTCTGCCTCAATTGCCAGAAGGCACTGGCTGGAACATATCTGCAGAATTCTGGAAATTTCCAGGATTTTTTCCCTGGAGCAGTTTCCCCGGAGCAGTTCACAATATCCCTGAAATTTCATCTGTACCAGGATATGTACCAGCTCGTGATCAACTTCTTGTCCACATTCCTTTTGAAAGCGTTCATTAAGGATCTGCTCCATTTTCGTACAGGCATCCTCACGGAAATTCACATATCTGGTACCTTCAGCTCCATCTATGAGGATTTTTGCGATGTCCCTGTTTTCCCAGATAAATTCCATAAGTATCCTGTCATATTCTTCCGGATGCAGTTGTTTTTCCTGATCCGTAAAGTCTCCCATGATCCGCTTCAGATCCTCTACCGTCTCTTCCACGATTTCTTCAAAAAGAGCTGCTTTACTTTCAAAAAAGAAATATAGCGCTCCCGTAGTCACATCTGCTTTTTTGCAGATCGCACGAAGAGAAGCCTTCAGAAATCCCCTGTCTCTGAATTCTTCCTTCCCCGCTTCCAGAAGTCTGCTCCGCACAGCATTTTCTGATTTTTCCATATTTTACGCACTCCATCATTTTTCCTGCATTCCGCTTTGCAGGAAAATTCCGCTTATTTCTGACCAGCTGTTATTTTTTAGCAATCTGATCTTACTGGTATTTTACCTTAAATCACTGAAAAAAGAAAGTATTTTGTACCCCGTGTCAATCTGTCATCGGGGAATCTCCACGGTCTGTAACGATTTCATAGCCTACAGACTCCACACGTCTGGTAAGGCACCCTCTGCACTCTGCTGCTTCCTCGCCTGTACAGATCTTGTTATCATAAAGCTCATACTGTTTACGGTTCTTCACCGGAGAAAGATTGGGCATTACTACATTTGCACCCGCCTGAAAACCCTTTTCCCTGCCTCTGGGGTCCAGGGTCCCCAGTGCTGTGGTTGCCGGAAGAAGTACCTGTGGAAGCAGGATCCGGATGACAGACAGCAGAAACAGTGTCAGATCCACACTTCCTGCCGGTTCCTCTGCAAATTTCGTATCATGGTGCGGGACAAATGGTCCGATCCCCACCATATGCGGATTCAGGTCTTTAAGAAAAACAAGGTCTTCCGCCAGATACTCCAGCGTCTGTCCCGGCGCACCTACCATAAATCCGGCACCTATCTGATATCCCAGTTCCTTCAGGGTATAAAGACACTGTTTACGGTTTGTAAGACTTAAACTCTCCGGATGAAGATAACGATAATGTTCCTCACTGGCCGTCTCATGACGGAGTAAATAGCGGTCTGCTCCGGCATCTTTAAATCTCTGATAGCTTTCTTTTGATTTCTCCCCAATGGACAGCGTGATCGCACAGTCCGGATATCCCTGTTTGATGGACCGGATGATGTCAACCATCCGGTCATCATTAAACCATGGGTCTTCCCCTCCCTGGAGCACAAATGTCCGAAATCCCAGCTCATAGCCATTCTCGCAGCACTGCAGGATTTCCTCCTTCGTAAGGCGGTAACGGCTGGCATTCCTGTTAGAACGGCGGATCCCGCAGTAATAGCAGTCATTTCTGCAGTAATTGGTAAATTCTATCAGACCTCTTGTATATATTTTATTTCCAAAATATTTTTTCTGTATACGGACAGCCTCTTCCCGAAGCAGACGAACCGCATCCGGATCCTGGTATAAGTGCAGAAGTTCCGGATATTCTTCCTTTGTCAGCTGTCCTTCTTTTATAAATTTTTCAACGATCCCCATACTTTATCTGTCCTTCTCTTTTATTTACAAAACTATCTGTAAAAAATATTTTATCACAAAAAAACAGATATTGCACAATATAAGTATACATGCAATATCTGTTCTTACAGAATGGTTACTGTTCATTCCGTTCTCAGTAACACAGAATGATCCAATTTTTATTTAATAAGATCCTTTACAACCTCACCGGCAATGATCAGTCCCACTACGGAAGGCACAAAGGCATTACTTCCCGGTACCTGACGTCTCTGAGTACATTTTCTTTCTGTTCCCGGAGGACAGATGCAATGAGACTTGCAGCTGATCGCCATATCATCAATTGGAGTCATTGGCTTCTCCTGTGAGTAAACCACCTTCAGTTTTTTGATTCCTCTTTTTTTCAGTTCACGGCGCATGACCTTTGCAAGGGGACAGACGGACGTTTTATAAATATCTGTCACTATAAAACCTGTTGGATCCATCTTATTTCCGGCCCCCATAGAGCTGATGATCGGTGTTCCTGAAGCCTTTGCCTGCTCTACGAGCATCAGCTTTCCGGTTACAGTGTCGATTGCATCGACTACATAATCATACTGGGAAAAATCAAAGGAATCCGCTGTCTCCGGCACATAAAATGTTTTGTGGATATTTACAACTGCATCCGGATTAATTTCAAGAATACGTTCTCTGGCCACGTCAACTTTATATTTCCCTACGGTCTTTCTTGTTGCGTAAATCTGGCGATTGATATTGGTGAGACATACTTTATCATCATCAATGAGATCCAGGGTACCTACGCCACTTCTGACCAGTGCTTCCACCGTATATCCGCCAACACCGCCAATTCCGAATACTGCGACTCTGGAATTTCTCAGCTTTTCCATTCCTTCTTTTCCGATTAATAATTCTGTTCTTGAAAACTGATTCAGCATTTTCTGACTTCTCCTTATATTCTTTCCATGTATATTTATACTGACAACGGATATATTTTTTATATCTGTCCGATTTGTTTTACAACTGTCAGGATTCTATCATGGGAAAATAGCCTTGTCAATATCCCTACCAATAAGCTAGGAATATTTTCCCGTTTTCATCAATAAATTTTATGATACAAAAAAAGATCCCTGAAAAAAGGAATCTTACTGATACTGCGGGTAGCCGGACTTGAACCGGCACGGAGTTGCCCCCGAGAGATTTTAAGTCTCTTGTGTCTGCCTATTCCACCATACCCGCATATTCAATTAATTTGTTCAAAAATGGGGCCTATAGGGCTCGAACCTATGACCCTCTGCTTGTAAGGCAGATGCTCTCCCAGCTGAGCTAAGAATGAAAAAGTATGCGCTGATTCCCTCTGCCACACTGCATATTGCTGTCATAATAAAATACTGTTCTTTAAGGTCCATCAGATGATATACATCATCTTCTGTCGCCTGTAGTCTCAAGGGCATCCATCCTTTCCGTCATGCCACGCTTATTTTATCCGGGGATTTCTTTTTTCCTCTCGGCTTTTTATATAGTCTGTACATTCCCGGATGGTCTGTTCACACAGGTAATAAGAAAATTTCCCGATATGTGTGTCCTTTTCCCGGAGATTCAAACGGTTCTGAAGCCAGATATATGTGCTGTGTTTGGTCATATAACCATTTTTCCAGATTGCATCCAAAGCTCTGTGTGCTTCGATCCGCTTATTACGCAGATTGCTGTCAGCCATGGTTCCCATAGGACGCATACTCTTTTTTGTGTGCCCCAATGTATGAATCACAGGAAGGATAGCCGCTGCATACATACAGGTATTTTTCCGGATCCAGGTTGTTATCCCCATAGACATAGGCTGCAGGCCTAAGTACCCCGGGTCTTTTGCAATATGGACAGTACAAGGTTTCCCGCATCTGTTTTTTCTTCTTTTTTGCCATCTGACGTCACTCCTTTCCATCTTTATCTCCGATGTTAAAGAAATTCCTTTTTCTGTGTCAACAGAATTCTTTGAAAATTATAAAAACATTTCAGGAAGCTCTTTTGATAAGCCTTGTGATAATGCCTTCTGCCACTTCATAGTTGTCGTTGATGCGGGTCACCACAAATCCGATCTTATCTTTCTTTCCCGGAAGTGCGGACATATTGCAGGAATGTGCCACGGCATTGACTCCGATATCAAGGCGGATAAAATAGGTTCCCTTATAGACTTCCGTAATGATCCCTGTATATTTTCCCTGTTTATGGCATTTCCGGAGGTTATCTTTATTGATATTGGCTGTCGGACTCTTTGCATCCACTTCTATAATGATCTGGTCAACAGAGCTTGCTTCCACCTTATTGACCATGACCAGCACCAGATCACCTACCTGGAATTTTTCTCCGGCATCTACCATCCACTCCCAGGCCATGTCTCTGGCCCGGACAGATACTTCTACACCAAAGACTTCCAGGCGGACTGCTTTGGGAGCTACCGCGATCACCCTTGCTTCTACGATCCTGCCTTCATAGAGCATTGGTTTTTCTGTATCTTCCCCAAGGTAAAAAGTCTGTCTCTTTTTAAGCATTGCATCTTTTCTGGATGCTACAACGCTCCGGCTCTTGTTATCCAGATCTTTGATGATGAAATCAATATCACAGCCGAGCATGTTGTTAGCAATACGGACCTGACGGTTTAAGGTATCCGCGTTTTCACGCCCGTCTCCCTGAAGGTTGATCATCATTTCATTCATTGGGATAATGATCCGG